>NZ_AP043750.1:0-2976565 GCF_055395055.1 Lentibacillus halophilus | reverse complement strand
GGTGTCTTTCTACTTATCGGTAAATGGATTCGCGTTAATATAAAATGGACTCAAAAACTATTTTTGCCCTCGTCGATCATTGGCGGATTTCTAGCATTACTGCTCGGCCCCCAGGTGCTGGGCAACATTTTAGAAAATGTCGTTGACAGTGGTTCGTTTTTGACGAATGGGCTTATACCTGAACACGTGATAGATGTATGGACAACATTGCCGGGACTTATGATCAATGTTGTTTTTGCATCCCTGTTTCTTGGTACCACTATTCCTGGTGTCCGAAAAATTTGGCGCTTGGCCGGAGCACAGCTTTCGTTCGGCTGGACCATGGGCTGGGGACAATACGTGTTAGGCATACTGCTCGCTCTCCTTGTATTATCGCCTGTTTTTGGACTCCCGCCGATGACCGGTGCTTTAATTGAAATTGCCTTTGAAGGCGGGCACGGTACAGCAGCAGGCATGGGAGAGACGTTTAAGGATCTTGATTTTGCCGAAGCATATGATATGGCTATCGGTTTAGCAACGGTCGGTTTGCTTTCCGGAGTCATCGCAGGCATTATTTTAATCAATTGGGGTGTCAGACGAAAAAAGACAGAAGTCATTAAGGATGTCAAAGGCTTCTCGGATTTGAGAAAACGAGGAATTATGGAATTTCAAAACAGAGAACCAGCTGCTAATATGACGGTCAGGACCGAATCGATCGAACCACTTTCCTTGCATTTCGCTCTGATCGGACTTGCTATATTGGTCGGATACCTTATACTGCAAGGTCTGATTTGGCTGGAAAGCGTCACTTGGGGCGCGGCTACAGATTCGGAATTTATGACGTATATACCCCTATTCCCTTTAGCTATGATAGGTGGTATTATCATCCAGATTGTTTTTAGTAAAATCGATCAAAATCATATAATGGACCGGCCGATGATTACCCGCATCCAGGGATTTGCACTGGACATATTAATCGTAACGGCTATTAGTACGATTTCACTTGATGTCATTGGCGATCATATTATTCCATTTCTGCTGCTGGCAGCATTAGGGATATGTTGGAATGTGTTCGGTGTGCTTGTGTTAGCACCACGCATTATTCCGTCTTATTGGTTTGAACGCGCCATGGGTGATTTTGGGCAGTCCATGGGGGTCACCGCAACGGGGCTGCTACTTATGCGTGTTGTTGACCCGGAAAATGATTCACCGGCATTTGAAAGTTTTGGATACAAGCAGTTGGTCTTTGAGCCGCTTCTCGGTGGAGGACTTGTGACGTCACTGTCCGTACCATTAATTTTTGAGTTTGGCCCAATTCCATTTCTGATCATTTCAGCCGTCATGTGCCTTCTCGGATTACTCCTCGGGTTGCTGTACTTTGGCAGGAAGAAAAAAGCATAAAAGTTACGTTAAAATAATGGTTTAAAGTGGAAAAACCTCTCATTTCTTTTTCAGGGAATGAGAGGTTTTTAATTATCTGCCTTTGTATCCTTTCCTGAAAATTTCCTGTACGGGGTGGGTCGTTACATAGGCATCAGGATCGATATCAAGGATGATTTTTTGAAAAGGAATGATTTCGTACTTGCTGATAACGAGATACAAAACTTCCTGGTTTGACCGTGTGTAGCCGCCCTGACCTTCGAGCACTGTGATTCCACGTGCCAGTTTTTGGGTGACGGCTTCCAAAACTTCTGTCGGCGAGCTGGAGATGATGATAACGGCTGTCCGTTCATTGGCTCCTTCCACGACAATGTCAATGATTTTGGCCCCGACATAGACGGAGATAAGCGTGTACATGGCCCGTTCCTGTCCGATGATAAAAGACGAACCGGCGATAACGATGATGTCAATGACGAGCATTCCTTTACCGAGCGTCCAACCGAACAGTTGACTGGACAATCTTGCGAGAATGGCTGTGCCTCCGGATGTTCCACCAGCGCGGAAAATCAGGCCAAGTCCAAGTCCGACAGAGAGACCGGCAAACAATGCGGCCAGAAGCATATCATCATTAATGCTTTCTCCCCAGTTATCGGTTAATTGCAGAAAAAGCGATGAAAAGAAAATAGCGATAATGGTATAGACTGTTACCCGTTTTTCAAACAATTTATATCCGAGTCCGACCAAAGCGGTGTTTAAAACAAAGTGGATCACACCGGTGGACCAGCCAAACAAGTAGTGTACCACAACGGTGATTCCGATAACACCACCTTCTGATAATCGGTTGGGAATGGCGAAATAATTGATACCGATGGCAAAAATAAATGCTCCAACAATAATCATAGCAATATCTTTGACGGATAAATTCAACGTATCCCTCCTTTCATGCATATATTTCCGTGTGATTCCATCGCGAAACCGCAATCCATTATAACGAAAGGATGGTGAATTGAAAAACAGTAACGGTTGAAGAAGGCAGAAAAACACATGCCGTTTAACGAAAAACGTGCCGCACCCGTCGATCCGCCCAATCAAAAAGAATCGTATACAATCGATTACAAACATGCTATGCTCATGGTAACGTTGTTTGTAAGAAAGGAAGAGCAATCATTTTTTCATGGCATTCGTCCCAAAGTGAGAACACGGGAGTATGTTAATATATGGAAATATTTTCAATAAAAGGGATGATCAACTTGGATGAAAAAGAAATGGCAAAAAAGCAAGCGGGTGAAGCATCGGTACGTTTCATTGAGAATGGCATGACCGTGGGTTTGGGATCGGGATCAACCGTTTATTGGATGATTCGCAAACTCAGTGACTATATCCGTGATGGTATGGACGTTGCAGCTATTCCATCATCAAGACAGACCGAAGCCTGGGCACGTGAATTTGGCGTACCGTTGACAGACTTCTCCAAAACACAGCAATTGGACCTGACCATTGATGGAGCTGACGAAGCTGACCGTGAATGGAATCTAACTAAAGGCGGCGGCGGAGCCCTAGTCCGGGAAAAAATAATCGCATCCATTGCTGAACAATTTGTTGTCATTGTTGATGAATCGAAGCTCGTCGATCAGTTGGGCTCATTTCCGCTGCCGGTGGAAATTCTTCCATTTGGCTGGCAAGCAACAGTGGAACGCATGCGTGCATTGGGTGTTGAGCCGGTTATACGCCAAACAGACGGGGAGATATTTGTTTCGGACAATGGCAATTATATTGTCGATTGTGACGCGGGCTTAATCAATCATCCGGATGCGTTGCACAATCGTCTCAAACAACTTGTCGGTGTGGTCGAAACAGGCATCTTTTCCGGCATGACCAATAAACTAATTGTCGGTTATCCAGATAGTGCCGCGGCGTTCCCCTTTGAAAATTGATTGGTTGAAAAGAATAAGAGGTGGAGACCATGAACATTGTTGTTGCGCCTGATTCGTTTAAAGGCAGTTTGTCATCCGTTCAAGCTGCGGACCTGATGAAAAACGCCGTTACAGCGGTGGACGACGACAGTACCGTTACGATGAAACCGATGGCAGACGGTGGAGAGGGGACAATGGAATCGTTGCTGGCGTCTGCTTCCGGTGTTCGTGTTCCGTTGACGTGCACTGGTCCGTTGGGGGAAGCCATTGATACGACGTATGCGATTACTGGAACTGATTGCGCTATTATTGAGTGTGCCCGTATTGCGGGACTTGTTCAGGTGTCGCCGGATAAACGGAATCCGGATCAAACGACGACGTATGGCATCGGCGAGGCTATTCTACACGCGCTGGACAGTGGCTGCACGTCATTTATTTTGGCTATCGGAGGCAGCGCAACCAATGATGGCGGGTTGGGCATGCTGCAGGCGCTCGGTATGCAGGCATGGGATCGGAACGGTCATCAAGTGGGACTATTCGGCCGAGACGTGCACCATGTTCAACACGTTCGTTTCGATACCATTGATTCGAGGCTTGCGGAAGCCGACATACATGTTGCGAGCGATGTTGACAATCCGTTATGTGGTGCCCGTGGCGCATCCGCTGTTTACGGCCCGCAAAAAGGGGCAACGGAAGAACAAATCAACCAATACGATGCTGCTTTGGATGTCTATGCCGATGCCGTTGAGGCCGCTCTCGGAACATCATGGAAAGATGACCCTGGTGCCGGGGCTGCCGGTGGGCTTGGCTTTGCCTTACTGGCCATAGGAGGCCAACTTGCCTCAGGTGCCAAGCTATTGGCTGATGCGATGAATCTGGAAGACGTTATCCAATCCGCTGATCTCGTTCTGACGGGAGAAGGGCAAAGCGATGAGCAGACACTTTACGGGAAGGCACCGGGGTATACGGCAACTCTGGCCAACAAGCATGGTGTCCCGGCTATCCTGATCTCCGGCAGTCTCAGCGGAAATACCGATAAGCTCCATGAACAATTTTCAGGCTTTTTTTCGATCATTCAGCAGCCGATGTCCCTTGCTATGTGTATGGAAAAGGCTGATGAATTATTGTTTGACCAAACGAAGCATGTCGTCCATTTGGTTCAGCATTTTCGGGCATAATCAATCAGTGGAGAAGAGACTCGAACCTATAACAATCCGAGTTTTTCAAGGCCACGCGCAATACCATCGTCATTGACGGTTGTGGTCCGGTGTTTGGCATAGGCGAACAAGTCGTTGGAAGCATTACCCATTGCAAAGCCTTCACCGACGGTCTGGAGCATTTCTTTGTCATTCATGCCATCGCCGAATGCAATAGCCTCTTCGGGAGCAATGTTAAACCGTTCAAGGATCGTTTCAATCGACCGCCCTTTATTAACGTTGCTACGTAAGACATCATAACTGCATTCCGCACCTTTGACATGAACAGGGGACACATGGTAATTGGCGTTTATTTCGTACAAATGAGCATTTGGCTCTGTTGCATTTAATACAGTTATACCCAAAACGCTATCCATTATGTCAGGCGTGAATGCAGCATTTTTTGTTAAACCGAATGTATCAATAAACCGCTGAACAAACGGATGGTCAAGGTTTGTGCAATAATTTTGTTCTTTAGTGTACAGCATAAGTTCGTGATCGTTATGTTCAGCAATTGAAAGGAACTGCTCAATAGCGTCCCGCGTAAACGGCTCATCCACAATGATGTCACCGCGATGGCTGGCAAATGCCCCGTTATAAACAATAAATGACTCAATGTCCAGTTCTTCTGCCAACTCGTGAAGTTCATGGAGGGCCCTTCCTGTGGCAAAAAATACAGTTACGCCTTTGTTTTGCAAGGCAGCTATGGCTTGTTTGGTGGTGTTGGAATAGGTATGGTCCGGTTTGAAAACCGTTCCATCCACATCCAGAAACAACAATTTATACGTCATGTCCATCCCCTTGTCTGTTTGATCTTTCCCCCGTATTCTAGCATAGTCGGGACGCTTTGACGATAACGTTGCCGTCGGATCAAACAATTTTTGTCAGGGGTAAATCGGACTGTGTGCAGCAAACTATATATGAACGGATCTCCTTGATCTGTTCGAATTCCCACGAGGAGTGATCAGTTGTGGCAAACAGAAAAAATGATTTGCTGGTGCCGGGAACGGAAGATGCAATGGAGACGATGAAACAGGAAATTGCAGATGAATTCGGTGTGGAACCCGGAGCGGATACAACTGCACGTGAAAATGGATCAGTGGGAGGCGAAATGGTGAAGCGCATGCTTCAAATCGCCGAATCCAACATGTCTGACAAAAAGTGACTGACAGCACATGTACCAAAGCAGATTCCGGATCATTCCGGATCTGCTTTATTAATGGAAAAAAATCCTTACTGTTTTATGGTCGATCAATATTTGTGCTCAACATAAAAAACGATTATAATTTAGAAAGGTTTTCTGTTCTTTTAAGATATATTGTGGAAAGAACTGAAATATGCTACTAATAGACATAATAAAAAATTGAGAGGGGGAATCATGGTGGAGTTTGGGGTTCTTTCGTTGCTGCCTCCAGTTATCGCGATTGTTCTTGCTCTGCTTACCCGCAATGTGATTCCTGCATTGTTTGCAGGGATTTGGCTTGGGGCAACCATGATTAATGGCTGGAATCCATTCTTGGGATTGTATAATACATTCAATGATTTCATTATTCCAAGCGTGGGAGATCCATGGAATGCAACGGTCTTGATTTACTGTGGGCTTTTTGGCGTATTGATTGCATTTCTGCAAAAAACGGGTGGTGCTCAAGCGATAGCCAGTGCTATCTCCAATAAGGTAAAAACACCACGGGCTGCGCAAGGGTCAACAATGTTATTCGGTCTTATCATATTCTTTGAGGATTACTTTAATGCCCTGACCGTGGGAAGTGTCATGCGTTCAGTCACGGATAAAATGCGTGTTTCCCGCGAAAAACTGGCCTATGTGGTGGATTCCACGTCGGCACCGATGTGTCTTTTAGGTCCGGTATCGACGTGGGTGGTATTTGTAATGGGACTGATCGGTGCCCAATACACAGAAATGGGAAGAGATCAGTCGGAATATATGACATATATTCTCTCCATTCCATTTAACTTTTATTCCATTTTAGCCATTATACTGGTGGGAATCATTGTTTTTTTGAAATGGGATTTCGGTCCGATGGCGCAAGCGGAATACCGCGCACGCACAACGGGCAAAGTTATTCGTGATGATGCGGCACCTCCGTCCGATGAACAGATGGCTGACGTTGACATGCCGGAAGGGTACCGGCCAAAAATCCGAAATATGGTTATACCTATTATCGTCCTCGTCGGGATGATTCCACCACTTTTCTTGTGGACAGGAGGCTATCCGGAGAAAGATTTTGTCACGGCATTTGGGGAAGCGGATGGCGCCACTTCGATAACGATTGCCGCTTTCACAGCTGCATTGGTTGCATTCTTGATGGGTATGCAGCAAAGACTGTACACATTCAAAGAATCAATGGAAATTATTGTAAGCGGGTTGCGAAGCATGATGATTGTATATATTATTTTGACCCTGGCCTGGTCGATCGGCAGCGTCACGACCGAACTGGGGACGGCTGAATATATTGTTCACTTCACCGAACAGACAACATCGCCCATCCTGATACCGGTATTGCTTTTTATCATTGGGGCTGTAGTTGCGTTTACGACAGGAACAGCCTACGGAACATTTGCGATTATGATTCCGATTGCTATGCCGCTTGCCGCTTCCATGGATATTTCCATGTATTTGGCTATTGCTGCTGTATTCAGCGGTGGTATTTTCGGAGATCATTGTTCGCCTATTTCCGATACAACCATCCTATCGTCAGCAGGATCCGGCAGTGACCATATTGACCACGTCAATACACAGATTCCGTACGCGATAACCGCTGGCATAAGCGGTATTATATCGTTTTTAACCGTTGGCGTATCCGGGTCTCCAGTACTGGCGATTATTGTAGGGGCTATCATCCTGTTTATACTGTCCTTTATTCTTAATAAAACATGGGGAAAACAAATACCGAATGAAAAAATAACAGCCTAAAAAAACGGACTGTCACGTATGTGGCAGTTCGTTTTTTATAGCAACCGGGCGTAACGATGAGCAAGCAGCGAAAAGAAGAAACTATTTTATGGAAAATGATGTCTGTTAATCTGTATGCCATATAATGGGCCTCATTGTCCCAATATCAGTATTAAGTGGGTTTGTACCTTGGAAATGGTACATTTTATAATAATAGGAAATAATACTATATAAAATGTGAAGAGGTGGGAATCTGTTCTATGCGACAAACATTTCGTATGATGAGTTTGTTGATGATGATGTTGTTCGTGACTGCATTGATGGCTTGTGGAGAAGGTGAAAGCGGAAAAAATGCCTCCGATGGTGGTGATGACTCATCGGAAACGGATCAACAAAAACTTGGGGATAAAGACGTCACTCTGGCGACAGATACATATGTGTCCAATATTGGAGCAACGTATGTAGTGAAACACCTGCTTGAAGATGTCGGATATAATGTAACGGTTAAAGAAACAGATGTCGGCATTGAATTTTCGGGTATGGCAACAGGTTCTTCCGATGCTTCGGTTGGACTATGGCTCCCCGGCACACATGCCAGTTATTGGGAGGAATATAAAGATAAACTGAATAAGATGAGTATGGTTACTGAAGAGGTGGAACTTGCCTTGACCGTACCATCTTATATGGAGGATATTAACTCCATTGAAGACTTAACCAACAATAAAAACAATATTGGCGAAAAATTGGAATGGGACATTACTGGAATCAGTCCGGGTGCGGGCATGATGGAAATAACAAAAGAAAAAGTCATTCCGGCCTATGATCTGGGGGATGATTGGACGTTGCAGCCAAGTTCAGGACCTGCAATGGCGGCTGAATTGAAGAGTGCAATTGATAAGAAAGAACCCATTGTTGTCACCCTTTGGACACCACATTGGACATTTAATGAATTCGATCTGAAAATGCTGGAAGATCCCAAAAACAAATACGGCAAACCTGATAATGTTTATGCTGTTTCCCGAAATGGGTTTAAAGATGATTCGCCACTGGCCTATAAAATTATCGATCAATTCAGCTGGTCGAAAAAACAAAATCAGGATGTCATGTATAGCATCCAAAGCGGCATGTCCAATGATGATGCTGCGAAAAAATTCCTTGAAAATAATCCGGATATGATAGACAAATGGATGGACGGTGTGGAAAAGAAGAAATAATCCGTGTAAAAGCCAATACGTCTTTTGTTGTCAGACGTGTTGTAACGGTATTAAAAAAATAACATTAATTAAATTGACTTAATCCCGTCATACAGATACACTTATGTATAGCATAGGAAAGAAGATGAGGTGGTTTTATGTTTAGCTTGGGATTTGTTATAGCTGCTTCGTTATTAGTTGTGCTGATGATTATCAATATCGTGGTTAGTTTAACAACGTCAAACCAATCGTATGCCATGTATGTACCTGCGGGCGTCTTGTTTGCGATTGGACTGATTCTGTTGTCCATTTCATCAGCAGGCAGAATTGAAATGATAGGGTTAGGATTTGGCGGCTGGGGAGGAGCCAGTCTGTTTGCGGCAGCCGTTGGTTTGCTCGCTACGTCGCTTGTCGACACGTATAATCATTCCGAACAATAAGAATGGCAGCCATGATCTGTCCTGTCACCACACAGGGCAGATCATTTTTGTCATGGCTGTTTTGATATGGATGGTTCCCGTTGATCGCTTATACTGGTAATACTATTTCCCGTTACGTATGGTTTTGCCGTCGTTCTGTGTAATTTTTCCTTCCTTCATCAGCTTTCCTATAGCACGTTTAAAGGCAGCTTTACTGGTGTGAAATGTTCCACGTATGTCTTCGGGATCACTTTTATCACTGAAATGCATGACACCGCCGTTTCGTTCAAGGTAGGCCAGAATAGCTTCGGCGTCGTCTTCCATGCGATCCTGTTTATAAGGCAAGAGAGAGACGTTGACAGATCCGTCATCTTTTACACCGATCACACGTCCTTCCACCCATTCGCCGAGGCGTGGTTCCTGCGTCCGTTCGGTGTAATGAATGAATCCGCGGTAACCATTTTCCGAAATAATGGCTGTTCCCTCCCGACTTGTGTGGTAAACGCGCCCGTTGATGGCTTGGTTGAAGAGGTCATCAGAGGCCAGTTCCCAGTGCGCTGCAAAGAAACGTTCTGAAGCAGGAACAGCAAGCAGTCGTCCTTTTTTGTCCGTTGTCAGGTGAACGAAAAGCATGTCGCCTTCCGCTGGCCATACGCGTTCCATATACGGTAGCTCATCGATGGATACGAGTACCTGTTTCGGAATGCCGATGTCAACAAACACGCCGAGCCCGGGGATAGCACCGGTTACGTCCGCCCAGTCGTATGAATCCGTTTGGACCGATGGAATGTGCGTTGTTGCGGTCATGTGTCCTTGTTTATCCGGATAGAGAAAGACACGAATGGCTTGTCCGGTTTGCAGTGTCAACGCTTCATCACGATCGGGGAGGAACACGCTGTTTTGCAGCATATAACCATATGTTGTATGATCCATCACCTTTAGCGTTTTAACGGTTCCTGCTTGCATGTGAACACCTTCTTTCGTGTTATTATTGGTCCGTCTCTTTTATTATAGAGATGTTGATATGACTTTGTACAGTGGAACCATGAATGACGCTGTTTGCCCCGGTCCGTTTATCGGCAGACCGGAGCAACCAGACAGTACGGTTATAGTATGTTCATAAGACCAATAAGAATCAGCAACAATGGCGGGAGAAGGGTCAGTTTTTGTGTCCATTTTTTCGCAGCCAAATGAACACCCATTCGGACACCGCAAAAGACAAGAACGCCACTCATGAATGCAATCGAAACAGCGGTCAGCAATGGTTCATAACCAAGCATAGCGGCTCCCAATCCTGCACCGAATGCATCGACAGCAAGGGCAAATCCCAGCAAAGTTGCCTCTGTTGCCGAAATCGTTCCTGATTGATCCAAATCAGCATGTTTCGGTTCTTTCATAACCATTTTCACATGGTCCCATCGTTCATTATCAGGGGTTGTTTCCGCTGGTTTCTCGTGTTTAGCACGCAACGCATTTAATAAATAGTAACAACCGATAAAAAACAGTATGACCCCGCCCGTTCTGTCAGCCAGTTCCTCTGGGATAAATGTCAGAATAAATGTGCCGATAGTCATGGAAAGATGAACAATCAATCCCGAACAAAGCATAATGATCAAAAGTGCTCCAAAGGGAACGTGAACCCTGCGGAGACCATACGACATGCCAGCACCAAATCCATCGATGCTGACCCCGATCACCAAAAATATTAAACCGGTATAGTAAAGCATCGATCATTTCCCTTTCCATAGTCGTCTAACATAGTGTATGGCGATAAACGGAAGATGTGAAAGCAGGGAAGAGAAATGCTCCGCTTGGCTGTTTCTGTATGGTACAATAAGATAAGAACGACTTACGAATGAGAGGATTCATGTTATGAAGAAAACCGTTGTACTCGCAGAAAAACCTTCTGTCGGCCGGGACATTGCCCGTGTGCTGAACTGCAATAAAAAGGGAAACGGCTATTTAGAAGGGTCAAAGTATATTGTAACGTGGGCGCTTGGGCATTTAGTCACCCTTGCCGACCCGGAAACCTATGAGGAAAAATGGAAAACATGGCGCTTGGATGATTTGCCTATGCTGCCCGATCAGCTTAAATTGACGGTCATCAAACAATCTGGCAAGCAGTTCAGTGCTGTCAAATCACAGCTGAACCGCACTGATGCTGGTGAGATTGTTATTGCAACCGATGCCGGACGTGAAGGGGAGCTGGTCGCCCGCTGGATCATCGAAAAAGCCCGGGTCAAAAAACCCGTGAAACGGCTCTGGATTTCATCGGTTACGGATAAAGCCATCCGCGACGGGTTTAACAACTTGAAACCGGGTAAACATTACGAGAAACTCTACGCGTCAGCAGCAGCCCGCTCAGAAGCGGATTGGTATGTCGGATTGAATGCGACGCGCGCTTTGACAACAAAATTCAATGCCCGGCTCTCAACCGGACGGGTTCAGACGCCGACATTGGCGATGGTGGCAGCGCGGGAAAAAGAAATAAAAGAATTCCAGCCGCAATCATTTTACGGCATTGAAGCGAAACTGAATAACGGAATGACGTTGACCTGGCACGACGGTAAGAACAACAACCGTATGTTTTCCAAAGAGAAAGCGGAGAAACGGCTGCAGCAGCTGCAAAACAAACCGGTACACATTAAACGTGTTCATAAAGCCCATAAGAAAAAACACGCGCCACAGCTGTATGATTTGACGGAACTGCAGCGGGATGCGAACCGTCTATTCGGGCTGTCCGGGAAACAGACCCTCTCTATCATGCAAAAGCTGTATGAACAACACAAAGCACTGACGTATCCGCGAACAGACTCTCGTGTCCTCTCATCCGATATTGTTCCTACGCTGAACGATCGGGTGAAAGCTGTCAGCTCCAGTGGCTATTCCCGTATGGCCAACAAGCTGCAGAAAAAAGAATGGAAACTGCCGAAATCAGTGGTCGATAACAAACAAGTCACTGATCACCATGCCATTATTCCGACCGAAGAACCGGCCGTTATGGCAGAGTTTGACAATAAAGAACGTAAACTGTATGACCTTGTCGTCAAACGGTTTTTGGCTGTTTTATACGATCCGCATGAATATGAACAAATGACGGTGGAAGCCCAAATTGGGGAAGACCATTTCACCGCGAAAGGGAAGAACGTACAAAAGCTGGGATGGAAAGAATTATACAACGATGACGATACTGCCGGTAATCAGTTGCCGGACGTTCATGAAGGGTCATCATTTTCGGGTGTGACGCTTCAATTAACGACAGGGGAAACGAAACCGCCCGAACGTTTCACGGAAGGTGGACTTCTGCAGGCGATGGAAAATCCGGTACGGTATATGGACCAGGATGAAAAACATCTTACTAAAACCATTCATAAAGCCGGTGGTATTGGGACAGTCGCGACAAGAGCTGACATTATTGAAAAACTTTTCAACAGTCAACTGATCGACATGCGCAACAAACATATTGTCACCACATCGAAAGGGCGCCAATTGCTTGACCTTGTCCCGGAAGAGCTGAGGTCACCGGCACTCACTGCGGAATGGGAAAATCAACTAAGTCAGATTGAATCGGGAACATTGACGAAACGTGCGTTTATCAACGACATTAAAGGGTATACCAAAGACATTGTCCAGCAAATAAAAGCTTCCGAGAATACGTTTAAACATGATAATCTGACCGGCAGCAAATGCCCGGACTGTGGCA
Source organism: Lentibacillus halophilus (assembly GCF_055395055.1). Classification (NCBI taxonomy): domain Bacteria; kingdom Bacillati; phylum Bacillota; class Bacilli; order Caryophanales; family Bacillaceae; genus Lentibacillus; species Lentibacillus halophilus. The sequence goes on along the minus strand of NZ_AP043750.1, from coordinate 2,963,871 downwards.
AATTGATGATGGAAGTGGATAACAAGAAGGGACGGATGCTCGTCTGCCAGGATCGTTCTTGCGGCCATAAGAAAAATATCTTTAAGCGGACCAATGCCCGATGCCCTAACTGCCATAAACGGATGGAACTACGTGGGGAAGGGGAAGGAAAGACATTTACCTGTCAGTGCGGTTATAGCGAAAAACTGTCAGCATTCAACAAGCGAAAGGAACAAGAGAAACAGAATAAAGTGTCCAAAAAAGATGTTAATAAATATTTGAAACAGCAAGATGATGACTTTAAAAATGACGCGCTTGCTGAGGCCCTATCGAAACTGAAAAAATAGATGTCGACGTAAAGACCTTTGCTGCGGCAGAGGTCTTTTACGTTGCTGTTGTTTGTCAAATGACCAAATATATTTGGGCAGATTGAGATATCAATCGTTTATATTTCTTATTCTTCTTTATTCAAACGGATTATATTATATGGTAGAATACGAAAGGATAAACATGTTTAATAGGGGGAGTACCATGTCGAATAAGGAGGAAATGGACAAAGCAACCGGTGATAAAACTATACAAAGACTGGATTTTCGCACTGGTGCGTTCGGTGCAGCTGTTCCGTTACTGTTTTTTGTCGTCTGGGCGATAACGATCAGTGTTATGGATCTGTCATCTGAAGTTGCGCTTGTTATGGGGGCTGTTATCGGTCTGACTCTTGGCTTGCTTCTCTGTAAAAGCAAATGGGAAGATTATGCACAAGGCCTTTTTGATGGTCTGGCCCAGCCGGTGGGTGTCATCGCAATGGTGGCTTGGTTTTATGCCGGTATGTTTGCACAAGTTTTGCAAGTTGGCGGTCTTGTTGAAGGGCTGGTATGGATTGGATCTGCAACAGGTGTGGAAGGTGGTTCGTTCGTTGCCTTAACCTTTTTGCTTGCTGCTGTATTTTCCACTGCTGTCGGAACGGGCTACGGAACGACTGTTGCATTTTGTACCTTGATGTATCCGGCGGGAATTGCTGTTGGCGCCGATCCGGTGTTATTGTTTGCCGGTATTTTAGCTGGAGCGGTATTTGGGGATAACTTGGCGCCAGTCTCCGACACGACCATCGTTTCTGCGACGACACAGGATGCCGATGTCCCTGGTGTGGTACGCAGCCGTTTCAAGTATGCGATTATAGCAGCAGTACCAACGGTTATTATATTTGCTATTTTTGGTGGCGGTGGAAGTGCAGCGGCTGATACAGCTGCCGTTGACAGCGTCATTGAATCGGTTAATCCGAGTGGACTTATTATGCTTATACCATTTGCCATTGTACTCATTCTTGCCTTAACTGGACAGCATTTAATCACATCTCTAACATGGGGCATTATTTCTGCCATTCCAATGATTTGGATGCTGGACTTTTTTGATCTGGCTGAAATCGGTAACGTTCTCAGTTTTAATCCTGACTCCGATACGGTCGTGGAAGGTGCGCTCGTTAAAGGGATTACCGGCTACTTTAATATGGCTATCCTGATTCTGCTGATTGTTGCGGCTGCACATTTATTGCGGCTTGGCGGTACCATGGAAGCCATTACGGAAGGTTTGATTAGATGGATTAAAACATCTGTCCGTAAAGCGGAGGTATCCATGTGGGCGATTGTTGCCCTTATGAACAGTTCGATCACGATTAATACGGCAGCTGAAATTGCCGCAGCGCCATTTGTGAAGGAAATTGGATCGAGGTATAAAATACACCGTTACCGGATGGCGAATATGCTGGATGCTATGACGTCAGCGCTCGGCTATATTTTTCCTTGGGGAGCCCCGGTATTGCTCGGGTTTTCAACCATGAAGACAGTGCAGGACGATTATCCATGGCTTCCCATTGTTGATCCGGGTGCGGTGTTCCCGTTCGTCTTTCAGGGCTGGTTCCTTGTCATTATTATGCTGATTGCAGCACTCACCGGACTGGGACTACGTTTTGAAGGCAAAAGTGGGGAAGAGTTAAAGGAAAAACCACGTGATTAATTAAATAAAACGAACCGAAAAAACTCTTGTACGAATTTCCGATGGAAAATGGTACGAGAGTTTTTTCATCTCCTTTCTGCCAGTATACCTCGTCTTTGGTCGGAAAGCTATTCATCTTCCGCGTACTCAGCAATGTTGCCAGCAATCCAGCGCTCAGCAGTGGACTCCTCCACTTCATAAATTTTGCCTGCACGAAGTAACTCACCATGATAGGCTGTCTGCACATTCATTTTTACTTTTTGCATAGCAGTGCTCCTTCAATAATTGATATATAAGTCCATGCTAACATAGCAGCTGGACGAAAAGGTACACGTCTAATAGAGCCACTAATGTTTATTGCTTTAGTGGCTCTTTTTAATAAATTCCCATGCTTTGTCCGGATCGGTTGTCGGCTGATGGCAAGTGAAATTTTCACAGACGTAAACGGTTGTTCGGCCATCGAGTTGGTAATAATCTGTTACAAATGGTGCGACTGTTGCCAGTTTTTCCGGGTCATTTTCAGCGAGCAATATAACATCAGGTAAAAATGTTTGTTGCAGCTCATCCGTGAATGAATCAGAATCGCCAATCACGACCACTTCTTTGACTGGATGTTCTGATACCAGCAGGCTTTGCAGGAAGTGAGTGCTGGCTGCTGTTGCTTGCTGAACATCATTATAAAATGCGTAATATATTTCCTCGAGTCTGTCGAGATAGTTGGTTTCGCCGGTCAAATGGCCAAGATATGCCAGTGTGACAGCGGCTACACTATTTCCGGATGGAATCGCACCATCAAACATGTCTTTCTCACGGGAAAGCAACTGTTCGCTATCATGTCCGTTGAAGAAAAAGCCACCATCCTTGTCATCCCAGAATAAGTCAATCATTTGATCAGCTGTCCAGCGCGCTTTTTCCAAATACGTTGCGGAAAACGTAGCGTCGTACAATTCCTCGCAAGCCCAAAGCAAAAAGGCGTAGTCATCCAAATAGCCATTGAAACGGACATCGCCATCCCGATAACGGGCCATCAAGCGATGATCCTGGATGAGATGGTTGTCGATGAAGGCCATGGTTTGTTCGGCCGTTTTGGTATAGGCTGGTTCATTAAAGACACGTCCAGCTTTTGCCAATGCTGCAATCATCAATGCATTCCATGACGTAAGGATTTTGTCATCAACATGTGGATAGATCCGTTTTTCGCGGGCAGCAAGCAATTGTTTCCGTGCTTCTTCCAGTTCTTGGTGCAATTCACTCATGGAAAGATTATTTTCCGATGCCACAGTCGTCAGGTCCGTCTGTAATAGGTTCGGGATGTTTTTTCCTTCAAAATTACCTTCAGGTGTCATGCCATAGACAGAGGTGTACAGGTGACCCCGTTGTTCACCGAGAATATGCATGACCTCATCATAATCCCAGACGTAATACTTGCCCTCTTCGCCTTCTGAATCCGCGTCGATGGCTGAGTAAAATCCGCCTTCCGGATCGCGCATTTCCCGCATCACAAACGAGATAATCTGTTCACCAATTGTTTTGTACCGTTCATGTTTCGTAACCTGATAGCCTTCTGTATAAGCAATAAGGAGCAAAGCATTGTCATAAAGCATTTTTTCAAAGTGCGGAACGAGCCATTTTTCATCGGTGGAATACCGGGCAAAACCAAATCCGACATGATCAAAAATGCCGCCCGAAGCCATCGCATCAAGTGTGCTCTCGGTCATTTTCAGGCTTGACGAGTCGCCGGTGTAATAGTGATAGCGCAACATAAACAACAACTGGTGTGGTGCGGGGAACTTCGGTGCGCTGCTGAATCCGCCGTTCGTCGCATCAAATCGGTTGCTGAGCTGTTTGAATGCTTTGTCGGTTACATCTTTTGTCAATCGATTCTCGCTTTTGGAAGCAACAGTTTTGTCCAGCGCATCGGTAACACTTTGAGCAACTTCCGAAATGCGTTCCGGTTCTTCTCTGTATTTTTGCTGGAGTTGTGTGATGACATCCATGAAACCGGGCATACCATACTTGCTCACACGGGGAAAATAGGTCCCGGCGTAGAAGGGGACTTTGTCCGGTGTCATGAAAATTGATAACGGCCAGCCGCCTTGCCCAGTCATCATCTGACAGACTTTCATGTAGACGGAATCGATGTCCGGCCGTTCTTCGCGGTCGACTTTGATGGAAACATAATGCTCATTTAAATAGTCCGCCACATCTTTGTCTTCAAAGGATTCATGGGCAAGGACGTGACACCAATGGCAGGTGGAGTAGCCAATGGATAGGAAAATGGGCTTGTTTTCCCGTTTGGCTTTAGCAAAAGCTTCCTCTCCCCATGGGTGCCAATCAACAGGGTTATCCTTATGCTGAAGAAGATAGGGTGATTTTTCATATTGCAGGCGATTTGCCATATGCTCACGTCCTTTCTGTTCGTATCGTTATGTTGCAGAGATACGATTTCCATTGTTTTTTACTTCCAGATCATCCAATTTCTTCATTTCTTCCTTATCCATTTTATGTGCGTATTTATCTTTGACAGCGGTGATGAAGGTGGCAAGGGCATCAGCATGGTTCGTTAAAAACCATTGGATGTGGTTTTGGATATACGCTTGTCGTACGTCTTTATCGTTCAAATCGTTCGGTACGCGTGTCAGCCGTCTGTCCATGCTGTCAAATCCGTCAAATGGCTGTTTCAGTCGTTGCCGTGTCATGTCAATATACGGATGATTTGCATCAATGCCAATCCCGTTTCGGCTGGTCTGCTGACAGACTCTGAGGGTTGTTCCGCTGCCGACAAACGGATCAAGAACCGTATCGCCTTCCTTGGAGCTCGCCAGAATCATCCGCTCGAATAACGCTTCAGGCTTTTGGGTCGGGTGCATTTGTCTGTTTTTATTGCTGTAATGAACATGGCTGAACGCCCATACATTGCCGGGATTGGCTCCGCGCATGTTATTGCGGCGCCGGTAATACTTTTGTGGGATGCGGATGGGGTCCAGATAAAAGTTAAAATGGTTGCTTTTTGTGAACATGAGAATATCATCATGCCGTGGACTGAATCCTTTCGTTTTTCCGATACCTTGCGTGTAATACCACGTGATCCATGAGTTGAAAACAAGACCGAGTTCCTGTTCCATGATCATGTACATATAGGCTATGTATCGGACACCCATGAATACATAGATCGTTCCATCATCTTTCAGGATGCGCCTCCCCTCACGGAGCCATTGTCTGGTGAAATCCAAATACGCATCAAAGTCTAGGTTGTCCGCTGTTGTTCCGTAATCTTTCGACAAATTGTAGGGAGGGTCGGTCACAATAAGGTCAACCGATTGCGATGTCATTTGTTTCATCTCCTCAAGGGCATCCCCGCAAATCGTATCCAGTGTCAAGCCGTTATCCAACAGTTTTTCAGCCTCCCTGTGTCCATCCTAGCTTATGTGTTTTGTATTATAATGGATGTTTCTTTGATGACATGATGCCATTATAACAAAAAGAAGAAGGCAGCTCATAATAACCTTCTCCTGTGACATAGGTTTATGTTGTTATGATTCCACTGCTGGCGTATTTATGACGTGGTTATTTGATCCGCCATGCTGGTCCGGACTTACGCTGGGTCTCTTTCGTTTTAACGGAGGACGAACAGTTGGGGCAAATAATGGCTTTTGTCGGAATGGGCATGCAGCAATACGGACATTCTTTTTTTGTCATGGAATCGAGTGGGTGCTGGTGCGGTTTTTTCCAGCGGTTGATCTGCCTGACAACAAGAAAAACGGTGAATAAAATGAGAATAAAGCGGATGGATACAGTGAGAAACACCCCGTAATTGATCGTTGCGGCACCGGCCTCTTTAGCCTTTTCCAAGGATGGATAGGTTGTACCGCTCAGACTAATATACCAATCTTGAAAGTTAATTTTGGAATATAATAATCCGATAGGCGGAAGAATAATATCTTTAACAAGCGAATCAATAAACCCGCTGAACGCTGAACCCAAAACCACACCAACCCCGATATCAACGGCATTTCCCTTGATGGCAAATTGGCGGAACTCTTGAAACAATCCCATGCGCTGATCCCCCTTCCTGTTCATTTCTATGACGGGGGCGGACAGACTATGAAAAGGGGCTGGGACAAGACTGAACAAAACCTTTCTAAATACGAACGATATATTTAAGGTGTGGCCATCGCTCCGGAAAATCACTGCGCTTTCCGCGGGCGCTGATAAGCCTCCTCGTGCTCGTCGCGTTGCAAGCTTATTCGTCGAAGCCTACTCATGGAAGCTTTGCTTTGTGCTTATCGCACTGCGGGGTCTTATCTAGGCCTTTCATCCCGCAGGAGTCTCCGTGTTTTTCCTACGCTAAACGAAAAATCCGAACTGATTCAGGTTTTTTGCGAATCATAGTTCGGATTTTTGTTTGGCTAAACGTTTTTTGTCCCAGCCCCTTGTGAGACGCTGGCGTTTATTTTAGTTTATCGTTTGTTAACTGTTATTGGACACGGTTAATAACGGATCGCCAGCTTTGATTTGTTGTTGATAAGTTGATTCGATCGTGTCATAGTCGTTGGAATTGGTTACGACAATAGGGGATGACAAATGATACCCTTTCGCTTTAATGGCATCGATATCAAATTCACATAAGCGTTGACCCTTTTGGACGGTTTCATCTGTCTCAACGTGTAATTCAAATAGTTTTTCTTTGATCTCAACGGTATCCAAACCGATGTGCATCAAGACTTCCACACCGCTGTCTGACGTCATACCAATCGCGTGGCCGGTAGGATAGACGGTTGTTATGGTGCCATTTAATGGTGCGTATAACGTTCCCTCACTTGAGTCGATCGCTATGCCTTTACCGACCAATTCGGTGGCAAAAACGTCATCATTCAGTTCACTTAGTTGATGGACATCGCCGGAAAGAGGGCTGCTTATGTCCATTGTCTCTCGTTGGCTGGATTCATTCGTTGCTTTTGGCTTGGATGACGATTCCGGGCTATCGCCATAAAGTTTGTGAACCATTTCTTCTTTGAATCCGAAAAAGTAAGTCAGAATAAAGCCGCCAATATAAGATATAAGAAGTCCGATAATATATAACAAATATTTATTGTCAGCAATTAATGGAATGAGTACTAATCCAGAAGGTCCAACGGTAATAGCACCAACACTGCTGAGCGATAAGAAAGCACCTCCGAAGCCTGAACCGAGACACGCTGTAATAAATGGTCGTCCCAAAGGCAAGCTGACACCATAAATAAGCGGTTCGCCAATACCTAGAATACCAACAGGCAACGCACTGGCTACGGTATTTTTCAAACGTTTATCTTTTGCCTTGAGATAAATGGCGAAAGCAGCTCCTACTTGACCACCGCCAGCCATAGCGAGAATAGGAAGCAATGTTGTTGATCCAAATTGGTCAATCAGTTCCAGGTGCACAGGGATGAGACCTTGATGCATGCCCACGGTAACGAGCGGAAGGAATGTTGCTGACAGGACATAGCCGCCTATTATACCGCCAGCCTCCAACATGACATCTACTAGGAACCATGTAATGCCGTCCATAAGAAGGCCGGCAACGGGTTGGATGATGATAATCGTGACAGCTGAACCGACCAGCACGGTGACGAGTGGTGTCAAGACGAGATCCAAACTGTCAGCTACATGATTGCGAACAAATTTTTCAATCTTTACAAATAGATAGGCTGCAACAATGACGCCGAGCAAACCACCGAGTCCTGAACTGATTTGCAAATTCAGACCAAACAAACCAAGCGACTCAATATCACCTAAAACCGGGGCATAAATTAACAACCCGGCAATGCCGCCAAGGACCATTGTCCCGCCGAATTCTCTGGCTGTGTTGATTCCGACAAATACGCCCAGTGACCCAAATAACAGATTGCCAATGGCTTTCAGTAGTTGGTACCAGTTTGAATCAAGAATCGCCGGATCGAGAAAACCAGCCGTGGCATCCGGATCAGCCAGGTTCATGATCAAGTTAGCGATCCCCAGCAATAGTCCAGAAGCGACCAATCCCGGTACAATCGGTACAAAAATATTGCCGATATGTCGGAATAACTTTTGGAAACGTGATGTCTGTTTGGCTTTATAAGCTGCCTTCGTATCCTCTGCAATATCAAATTCCTCATCGTCTTCTGAGTCATCCACACCAACATCAATGGTCGTATTCTCATGAATTTCGTTGGCAATTTTCGTAACTTTGCCGGGCCCTAATACAATTTGAATGGTTTCGTTGTCAATAACACTTAATACGCCATCTAATTGTTTAATGGGTTCCAGGTCCACATCATTGCGGGATTTAAGATTGATGCGCAGCCGGGTGATACAATTGGTCAAACCGGCAATGTTGTTCTCCCCGCCGAGGTGCTTGACAATCGATTGTGCTATCTCCTGATTAGTCATTTCATTCACCTTCCTTGTTTGTTAATGCAATAGCTTCGCGTACAAAGCCACCCGCTTGATCCAATGTTTGTTTGGCCTCGTCATAATCGCATTGCCGTTTAATCATAACAATCGCTAGTTTCGGGTTGTGGCAGGCTTTTTCCAAATAGGAAGAAGCGGTATGATGATCAACTTGTGCCGCGACGGAAATAATCGTTTTAGCACGTTTCATCAATTTTTGATTGGTCAATTGCACATCAACCATCAGATTTTCAAAAACTTTACCCATACGGATCATCGAACTGGTTGAAATCATATTTAGTACGAGTTTTTGTGCCGTTCCTGCTTTCAAGCGGGTCGATCCGGTCAAAATTTCCGGACCAACGTCGACTTCAATGGACTCATTTGCATGGCGGCTGCTTTCCGCGTTTTTATTACAACTGACCGCCACGGTGCTTGCTCCGATGGCTTGACTGTAATCCAATCCACCAATGACATAGGGGGTGCGTCCGCTGGCTGCGAGTCCAACCACCGTATCGTTTTCATTTAAATGATGAGCTTTCAAATCAGCTTTGGCTCGCTCCGGATCATCTTCTGCTCCTTCAACAGCTTTCATGATAGCGTTGTCTCCTCCGGCAATCAGACCCTGGACATTGTCCTGATCCGTTCCAAAGGTCGGAGGGCATTCAACAGCGTCCAAAATTCCGAGACGACCGCTAGTTCCGGCACCGATATAAATCAATCTCCCTCCTTTTTGAAAAGAGTCGATAACGGTTGTTGCGGCTTGTTCAATATCGTTTATTTCATTGTGAACAGCATCCGGAACGGTCTTATCCTCGTCATTCATAACGTGCAATATCTCACGGGTGCTCATTTCGTCCAAATGCATTGTCTTTTCATTACGCATTTCGGTTGTCAAGGTTTTTGCCACGTTTTGTTTCCTCCCTTTTGCTTTGTTGTACAATCTCATAGGTCTGATTTAAATGGGATAAGGCAGCGTCATAGTTCTCATATGCATAAGCCGTATAAAGCATATCAATCACATTTAATGAAGCAATTCTTGACGACATGGCGGCACTCCGGAATTCATCTTCTTGAGCAGCCACAAATAATACCGTATCTGCTATCGCGCTTAAACGCGTGTCCGCATATTTCGTGATGGCTATAACGTTGGCCCCTCTGGATTGTGCGATTTTGACACAGTCTATGATGTTCTGGGTTTCGCCTGAATAGGAGATAGCTACGGCTGCATCGTTTTTATTCAGATTGATAGCCGAAACCTTTTGCATATGAAAGTCGCTATAAGCCGTACACGTTTTGTTAATCCGCATAAATTTTTGCATACCGTCATAAGCAATCAGAAAACTGGAGCCGACGCCATAAAAATCAATTTTATTTGCCTGTATCAAATACTCATGGGCCGCTGTTAATTGATCCTGTTGAATTAATTGCAATGAACTATACAAGGACTGAATATTCGTATTGGTGATAACAGACATGATTTTGTCAATGGAATCTCCAGGTGATAATAGTTCCTGTTCCAAATCATGCAAATGGATGACTGTCAAATCGCCGGATAATTTTAATTTGAATTCCTTAAATCCGTGATAGCCAAGTGTCTGGCAATATCGCATGACGGCGGAGGAGCTGGCATAACTGGCACGTGCCAGTTGATTGACAGACATTGTGACCGTGTCTTCGGGATGTTTTAGAATATATTCCGCAACAGCCTTTTCTGACGGTTTAACATAGTCGAGCGATTCTCTGACTTTGTAAAGAATGCCTTCCAGTGATAACACCTCCATATGCGTTGGGATAGCGCTTTCAAAACCATCGTATTCTGATTGAAACAAAAAATCAATAGAATGATTAATATTGGTACAAAATTTCAAAATGTGGGATATGGTATAGATGCGTGTATTGTCATGTGACAATGGAATCTCTATACTAGTGGTAACACATTACAAAAAAGAGGTTTCGGACAATGAAGCATTCAATATTCGAAAGCAAAGGGATTGTATGGGGACTGATTCTGCTCATCACGATTATTTGGGGATTCGGATGGGTGTTTATGAAAGCGGTGCTTGACTTCATGGGACCGTTCACGTTTTCGGTATTCCGGTTTGGAACCGGTGCATTGACTCTGCTGCTGCTTATCTGGGTGTTGAAAGCGGGCAAACCGCCGAAACATATGTGGAAACATTTAATTGTCGTCGGTATATTGCAGACAGGCGTTGTTTTTTCGTTTGTTATGTACGGCATGCAATTTGTTGATGCGGGCAAATCATCCGTATTGTTGTACTCGATGCCGCTTTGGAGCAGTATTCTTGCGGTGAAGTTGCTCGGTGAGACCATGACCCGGGGGAAAATCACTGGATTGGTAATGGGAATGATTGGCCTAGTCCTGATTCTTGGCAGGGATATATTTTTTGTGAAAGACCCGGCTATTATTTTTGGTGAACTACTGATTGTGGCAGCAGCATTAGCGTGGGCTGCATCGAATATGTATTACCGGTTGAAGTTGGAAGGTATGACCCAGCTGCAGGTCTCCGCATATCAGATGCTCTTCGGAACGATTGGAATACTGGCGGCGACCGTGTTAATGGAATGGGGGGAACCGGTACGATTAACAGGTTCGAGCATTTTTTACATATTATTTACGGGCGTGCTTGCCTCAGCTTTATGCTTTACCGTCTGGTTTATACTTTTGAGCACCATTGATATGGTTACAGCAACGTTGTCGACGCTGCTCGTACCGGTGTTCGGTCTGTTCTTCAGCTGGTGGATATTAGGCGAAGCATTTACTGGCAGCATTATTGCTGGGTCGGCACTGGTGATTACAGGGATCGCCGTTGCACAGATTTTTGGAAGAGAAACATCAAAAGGAAGAGCTTGATAGGGTTTGGTTGCGTAAGTGACCGGATTATAGTTCAAAATGACCGGAATAGTTCCAAAAGCGACTGAATGAATGACTGAATCGACTGAATGATTCTTGAAAGCGGCCGAAACTCCGTGGAGCCGTCCTCATTTAGTATATTTTAATTCCCGGGACTAAAACCATAGACAAATACACACCACCGGACGTACAATAAAATAAAGTCGATTTTTGCGGGTGATCCCAATGCAGCAACCGTTTAAAAAAGTGCAGGAAGCGGCCTATTTGACAGCAGAGAAAGCGTGGAGCTACCGGGCGATTCTGCGCTATTTTTACGTCCAGCATGAACGGATGAGGGAATTTTTGTTTCCGGAAGAAATTTTCGAGTATTTAAGAGATTTGGAAGGGTTTCAGGATTATACGGAAGAGCAACTGCAACAGGATTTGGATCAGTTGGTGAAGTGGAACAATCTTGTTGCCCGCCAGGAAATGAACCGCGCAAGCACGATTGAAGAGTTTAAGAAAAAGCGTTATCGTTATCAATCGACGCCATACACCATTGAATTCGAGCGCATGCTGCAGGAGATGGAGCGGGGTGGCAACGTCTTTGGTGGTTCCCTCGAACGAAAAGAGTTTGAACGTCTGTATCAGGAATTGCTGAAAGTGGAAGCCATCATCCGCCATGGGGATCTGCCGCCCGCAGATGAGTGCTCCCAGTTGTGGAACGATATTTTCGCCTATTTTCGTTCGATTAACCAAAATACGTCTGACTACATTGCACACATCAATAGTGAGGAAGCGGAAGAACGGATGCAGACAGAAGCGTTTCTTGCCTACAAAGATACGTTCACGACGTATTTGCGTGATTTCATTATCGGTCTCCAGCAAACTGCGCTCAAAATTCAGGAACTTCTTGAGGCCATTTCGCTTGATGCGCTGGAACCGCTCATCAATCAAGTCATCGCTCATCAGCAACAGGTCCCACGTTTTGAGGATGTCGGGCTGAATGCGAATGATTTGTTCACGGATCAGACAGAAAAGTGGCGCAGTTTATGTGACTGGTTTCTCGGCACTATCCACGGCGAAAGCAACCTGGATATGTTGCAGACACGGACGAACGAACAAATTCGCCGCATCACACGGATTGTGCAGCGGCTCGGGGAACGGCACCATTCTTTCCGGAGCCGTAAAAAAGATTACTTACACTTGGCCGGTTGGTTCGCTTCATTGGAGGACATCAATGACGCTCATCAATTATCCTCGGTTATTTTCGGGGTTTTTCACACAAAACATCTATTCAGCAATCATGTACCAACCGATGATATCTATACGGATATTTGGGAAGAGGCACCGGTGGAACACGAAGTAAAGCCGCGCATCCGGACGTACCGGGAAAAAAGCAAGCCAGGAGCTATTATCAGCCAACAACAACGAAAAGAGCAAGCGCGCCGTGCCTATTTACAGAATAAACAGTTGGAACAGGAAACATTAGAGTCCTATATGACCGGTAGTGAAATACGTTTGGCCGAACTGCCGGTGGTGGAACCGCATGTTCGAAAAATGCTTCTGAGCTGGATTGGCAAGGCGATGGCCAGGGATGACCAGTCCTTTAAAACGGAGTTCGGACGTCGGATTAACGTAACGATAGCACAAGACGAGCGGGTAACACTGAATGCCGAGGACGGGGCTATCGAGATGCCAAATGTGACATTCCGCTTTCTTGACTGACGGGTCGTGAAAAGTCGCAGCAGCGGAAAGGGACATTGCTGCCGAATACGGAGGGACGATCATGGACAACACCCCATTTGATGATAAGGCGGAAAGAGCTCTGTCGCACTTGCTGGAGCATTTTTGGGTGCTCCGTCGGGAAGAGCCCGAATGGTATCAAACGATCCGTGAACGGGAAAAAATTTTAAAGCGATACGCCGATGACAAGTTGGGATTTGAATTAATCGTTCATCAGCATTTCATTAAGCTGGAAAAAATTCCAGTGGAACCAAAAACCTGGATGGGTCTGCGGAATTTTCAGGAACCGAGAGACTATGCGATGTTTTGTTGTGCGCTTGCGTTTACGGAAAGCCGTTCGATCGATGAACAGTTTCTGCTGTCAGATATTTGTGAGGAAATCAAGGACTTGTTTCCGGGTCCATTTCCGCTTGATTGGACGAACTACAATCATCGCCGTTCTCTTGTCCGGGTGATTAAAGAACTTGAAACATTATCCATCCTAAAATCTGTTGAAGGTGAAATCGATCGGTTCGCGATGGACAGTGAACAGGAAGTCCTGTACGAAACGACTGTCTATGCTCGTTACTTTATGCGCTCCTATCCAAGGGATCTGTTGGACTATGAAACGGCCGAATCAATTTTAGCAAGTGAGTGGGAGCGGCATGAAGCGGATGAGCGGCGCAAGCGGGTATACCGGAAATTGTTTCTCTCGCCGGTTGTACACCGGGAATCAGAGAACGATCCGGATTTTGCCTATATCCGAAATTTCCGCAATCGGCTGCGCGACGATATCGAGAAACACACACCATTTCGACTGGAAATATTTAAAAATGCTGCATTGCTGGTGGCGGAGGAACAAAAACAAGGGTGGACGTTATTCCCCGATCAAAAAGCCATCATGGATGTGGCGCTGCATATGGCCACCTACATGAGGTATTACGATACGTATACACCGGACGAATTCGGTACGATCCGTTTGTCACGCATGGCACTGGAAACCATTATGACAAATGTCCGGGACATCTATGGCAAAGGTTGGAGCAAACATTACCGAGAAGCAGGTATTGCAAGTATTACGAATGATGTCATCGAACTTTTGCAGAATTGGGAAATGCTTGATATTGAACCAGTGACCAACGCCTACATCATTAAACCACTGTTCGGACGGGCAACGGGACACTTTCCGAAAGACTTTTTAACAGGTGGAGATGAAGAACATGAGCAAAAATCATAAATGGAAAATGAACCGCGCCGGCCTTTTGAATTTTTGGTACTATGATGATGAAATATTTGATTTCGCGGATGGAAAGTTGTTGTTGCGGGGATCGAACGGATCGGGGAAATCGGTCACAATGCAAAGCATTCTTCCGGTGTTGCTGGATGGGAAAAAGTCACCCGACCGGCTCGATCCATTCGGGTCACGCGCACGTAAAATGGAAGACTATCTTTTAGGCGAAAAAGATATCGTGGACCGGGATGAACGGACCGGCTATCTGTTTCTGGAGTATAAGCGTGAAGATACGGATCAATACATCACCACCGGCATCGGACTCCAAGCCCGGCGGCATAAGACGATGAATTTCTGGGGATTTATTGTAACGGATAACCGTCGCATTGGCCATGACTTCGCCCTGTATGAATGGGAAAACAACGGTGGTGACAAACAGCGGATTCCTCTGTCACGCGTTCAGTTGGAAAATCGCATCGCAACGGGCGGACAAGTCGTACAGACCCAGAGTGAGTATAAGAAACTGGTCAACAAGTACATTTTCGGATTTGATGATCTGGAAGCGTATGATGATTTAATCAAGCTGCTCATTCAGCTGCGCAGTCCGAAATTATCCAAAGAATTCCGTCCGACGGCTATTTACGATATTTTGGAAGCCTCTCTGCCCCCGCTCACTGATGATGATTTGCGTCATTTGTCCGATACCATTGAACACATGGATCAAACGAAACAGCAGATCGAACAACTGGAACGAGAACAGACAGCCCTGGAAAATGTTTTGAAGCGGTATGATACCTATAATCAATACAAACTGGCGGATAAGGCCGATCAGTACGTCCGCGCGAGAAAACGTTACGATGACGAAGCCGGGGATGTCCGGGCCAAACAGGAACAAAAGCAAACCCTTGATACGGAAATCAACGATCTGGAAAAGCGAAAAGGTGAGCTCATCCGTACTCATGATGTTCTTGAACAGAAACGGACCCGGCTGCAGAGCCATAAAGTATGGCATTTGGAAAAAGAACGACAGGACGAGCGCACAGCATTAAATGATATTCAAAACGACTATACCAAAAAAGACCATGCGCTCACCGAGAAAAAACGGCAGGAACTTGCTGCAAAAGAAAAACTAACCACGCTTGAGGACGAACGGGATAACCAGGCGGAGACATTAGCGGATATCCTTACCGATTTGGATGCTGATGCTGCGGATGCATCGTTTCATCAGCATACGATCAATAAACACGACTTCCAGCGCCATCAGATATCTGATTATGATTTCACCATTTGGAAAAAAGAAACAGAGCAGCATTACCAGACGCTTGATTCCATTACTGAACAGATGCGGGAATGGGAGCAAAAGAAGGAAAAAATAACAGAACTCGATGCAGAGATGGCATCCGCAAAAATGGAACGGGATAGATTGCAACAGGAAGAGCAGGACTGGCTCGCTATTTTTGAAAACGATAAGCAGGATAAATTGACGGAGATTCATACGTGGAACGATAACCACGATTTTCTGCCGGTCAGTGACGACCTTTTACAGCAAACGTCTAGAGACATTCTCCGCTTGTATGAGCCGGTCGATTACGAAACCATTCGCGCTGGTTTTGTCGAATCGGGCAATGATTATCAAATGCAAATAAATGAATCCATAGCCACAAAAAATAGTCGGATTTCCCAATTGGAAACAGATATTGAAGAAAAACAGGACGAACTGAATGAATTGAAATCGAAACGTGATCCCGAGCCGCCGAATCGTCAGCAGACCACCCGTGACGCCCGGAAAAGACTGGAACAAGTCGGTCATCAGTTTATGCCGTTTTATGAAGCGGTCGAGTTCCAGGAGCATGTGCCGGAAACGGTGCGGACGCATCTGGAAGCGGCGCTGATCGATGCGGGTCTTTTGGATGCGTTGGTAGCCGATGAATCGGTTGCCATGAAACATGATCGCATATTGAAAGCCAAACCGATCATGATGGCCCATACACTGGCTGATTATTTGCAGACGGACTTGGATAATGATGAGGCGGTGAGTGCAAAAACGGTTGATGACGTACTGCGCAGCATTCTTGTTGATGCTGATGATACGGCAGACAACTCAGCGATCAACGCTGACGGGACGTATCACATTGGTCTTGTCAATGGACACGCAGCTCCCGTTGAACGGGTTCGGTTTATCGGCCGGAATGCCCGGCGGCGTTACCGCCAGGAACAGATTGATCAACTCTCGACAGAATTGGAACAGCTGCAGACGGAAAAACAAACAGCCGAACAAGATATTGAACAATTGCGAGCTGCTATTCAAGCGGCTAAAGATGCATTGGCGGCTTTTCCCACTGATGACGATTTGGCTGAGAGCTTTTCACATATAAAAGAAAAGCGTTTTGACATCAATCAGTATGATAAGCGATTGCAGGACTTGGATCGGCAGCTGACCGAACTTTATGACGTCTATCGAACGATCAAGAGCAAACTGGACACAGTGACGCGCGACTTGGATCTCACATTCAGCCATCATGCCTATCAGGAAGCCAAGAAGGCTATGCGCCAGTATGAAAAACGTCTGCATAACCTGATCAACGAACATACAGCCTATCGCTATACACTGCAGCAATTGGAGCAGTTGACCGAGCGGCTGGAGGAATTGGCCGGGGAAGTGGATGACCTACAGGGTGAATGCAACGTGCTCGCTGACCGCCAATCCCGCAAAGAACAAAATATTGCAGAAATTGAAAAGCAGCTTGAATCAGCCGGTGTCGAGGATATCCGTCAACAAATCAAGAATGTGCAAGCGGATATAACGGCAACGACGACCGAACTTGATCAGATTAAAACCGATTTACCGAAAAAAGAAGCGGATCAAGGAACACTCCATACTGACATTGAAACGAGCAAACAGAAATTGGCTTTTTGGGAAAATATGATCGGAGCTTGGAAGGACGCACTGGAAGCAGAAGTGAACCTTGGCTTTGTCAACCTACCCGAACAGGGAATGGAAATTGGGGAATTGGCTGCTGCCATCGTCAAACAGTACCGCACCTTTTTGAAGGAAAAGGATCCGTCTGCTATTGAAAGCCAGCTTACACATGTGTATTTTGAACAACAATCCAATTTAATGGAATACCGCATGACCGATGCCGACATGCCGGCTGTGGTATATGAATGGATGAACGATGAATGGACTGATGAACAGCGAATGCACGTTAATAACTGGAAACAGAAAACAGCCCGCCGTTTGATTCAGCTCGATTTTCAAGGAAAACGGGTCAGTCCATACTATATGAAGGATAAAGTGGAAAGCGACCGCATGCAACAACAGTCTATGCTCGATGACCAGGACCGTCAACTGTATGAAGAAATTTTGTTTGATTCCGTCGGTAAGAAACTCCGGAGCCGGATCGCCCGGGCACAGGATTGGACGGAAAAAATGAATCGGCTTATGGAGAACAGCCATTCATCATCAGGGTTGTCATTTTCTATTAAGTGGAAACCGCGCACAGCTGAAACCGAAGACGAAATGGACACGAAAGTGCTGGTCGATTTGTTGCAACGAGATGCCAGGTTACTCAAAGAAGACGACATTAACCAGGTCATGACACACTTCCGCTCCAAAATCGAACGGGCCAAAGAACTGGTGGACCTACAAGGCGAAGGAAACACGCTGTTGCAAGTGCTGAAAGATGTGCTTGACTACCGGAATTGGTTTTCATTTGTACTGTCTTACCAACGTGCCGGTGAACCGAAACGGGAATTGACGAATCATGCTTTTTATAAATTTAGCGGTGGTGAGAAGGCGATGGCGATGTATATTCCGTTGTTCACAGCCTGCTACTCCCGCTATATGGAAGCGGCCGACACAGCACCATACATCATATCTCTTGATGAAGCATTTGCCGGTGTGGATGAAAATAACATCCGGGAAATGTTTGAAATTGTTGAAGAGCTCGGATTCGATTACATTATGAATTCGCAAGTGCTCTGGGGCGATTATGACACGGTCACCTCACTGAGTATTTGTGAGCTCATCCGGCCGAAAAATGACGACTTTGTCAGCGTGATCCGTTATCAATGGGACGGAAACAAACGGCATCTCGTTATGGACAGGGATGACGAAGCAGTAGCCACTGATACGTAAAAGGGTGTTGGTTATGGATCAGGAATTACAGCAAGCTGTCACATTTTTTAAAAGAGAACCAGCGTATAAGAAGCTGTTCGAGCAGTTTAAAAAGAAATACGAATCGTTGGGCCGCATAGGCGGGACAATCCCCGTTCGTTTGTTTTCCGAGGCTGAGCTTGAGGTCATCGGCGCCTTTTTTGGGATAACGGGTCCGAAACTGCATGCCAAAGGATCGATCTCGATGGCGACGTTTGAGAAACAGCTTGCCGGCACTCGGTTCGCGGACGTCGGACTGAAACCATTGCTGGATACCTTTTTCGGTGAGACGATCGTGTCCAACAAACAGCACAAAGAGGAAAAGGACGCGGCTTTACGCCGATATGTCGTCCAACTGCAGAAGGCGCATACCGGTTTGATGTTCTGGTTTGACCACCTGCTGGCCAACCCAGCAGATAGTCGTTGGATATGGACGCTCATGGATAAGGACCCGGATTATTTCGCCCGCATGACTCCCAAACTGCACGATGCGTATCGACACCTGCCGGAACTGCCTGAGCGTCTGCCAATGTTCAGCCAGCGTGTGACCGGTGACCCGCACGCGTTCGACTTGCATACCGATTTAGGGAAATTGTGGCTGCACGTTTTGGCGGTCGGGTCGCACCAAACTGTTCCGTCAAGCACCGAGGCGATCAATGAATTGCTGCAACACTATCATATTTACCGGGACGACTTGCTGAACTACGTTACGTGCGCTGGGCTTCTTGCTGAAACCGATACCGGCGTCCACCCGGTATGGGAGGCAGCAGCCAATGCGAATACTGTCCAAATTGTCCCGATCCGTGAACTGATTCGTTTAACAGCTGTTTATACGGCATACGGGTCAGACGTATGGATCGTCGAAAATTCAGGCGTATGCGCCACCCTGCTTGATCACAAGCCGGACGCTCCGATTGTTTGCACGAACGGCCAATTTACATTGGCGGCGCTCGTGCTTTTGGACAAGCTGGCCGAATCAGGTGCTACGATGTATTATGCTGGTGATTTGGACCCGGAAGGCCTCGGAATGGCCCAGCGTCTGGTGGATAGGTATCCGGAAGGACGTGTCATGTTGTGGCACATGGACACAGAATCCTATATTGCCAGTAATCCGGTAAAAAAGCTTCCGGACGAGCGGTTGGACAAGCTGGCCCGGATCAACCATCCGGAGTTGGTAGATGTTGCCGCGGCCATGCGTCTAAAAGGCAAGGCAGGGTACCAGGAAGCGTTAGTGGATCGGATGGTGGAGGATATGACATTTGGAAAATAAACTGAAATCCAGGATGTGAAATGGTATTTTATCTCTGGTAGAGAACGGAATTTTAAGGGCGTCGACATGTTGAAACGTCATATTATGTTTGGTTGCTGGATATGGTTCCTGGTGCTATGATGTATATGTCAATCTGGGAGGTGAAACTGGTGAGCGACATAACCAATCAAGATCTGCTAGTGGCGACCCAAGAGTTATCAACAGGTTTTAGGGAGCTTAAGAAAGAAGTAGAAGACGTCAAGGGAAGTGTCAGTCGTTTAGAAGATAGAGTTGGTAATATAGAAAACAGAATGAAAAATATGGAAACAGAGATGGTCGACATTCGCGGCCACATGCGCCGAATCGATCACAAGCTAAATAATTACAATAATGAGCTTGGAGAGATGCCAAAGCCCATATTTCCATCTTGCAAAAAGAAACAGGTATAGATTTATAAAAGCTTGCTGCACGCAGGCTTATTTTTTTGTCTTTTTACACGCTTACTCAATTTCAAAAACTACTCAGAATTAAAAAATTCTCAAACCATGCCATTAAAAGAGAGCGGCGTATTGAGTTTCCTTTGATAAGAGAAAAACCAATGGCTGGCTGAAGCAAATGATTTCAGTATGCGTGTTGGACTGTGTCATGATATTATGTATCATCCTAAGAATGACGAAAGTTATCAAACCGATGAGTTCATGGTTATAACAAATATCTATGATTTTAATACCAAAGTGCGTTCCTATCAATTACTGGCTGAGACGTTTAATCTATACCAATAATCGCGGGCAGAACCAGATTACTTTGGCAGTCATGATCCATTTCCGGCAATGGTTGTTAAACGTTTATTTCCATTTCACAAAATAACGGAAACATCTTGACTCTTCCACACCCTATGATATAATTTCATCATTCATAGCAAATGTATAAAAAATCTGACATTATCATTGGGGGGGAGAACGTGATGAAAAAAGGCTTATTATTGATCGTTGCACTCATTAGCTTCATGATCATGACTGCATGCGGTGGCGGCAATGAAAATAGTGATGCAGACGATTCAGATGATGCAAAGGCGTGAGGTGAGGAGACAACATATTCCATTGGTGCGACACAAATAGTGGAGCATCCGTCGCTTGATGAGGCGTATCAAGGGTTTAAGGATGCGCTTGCCGATGCGGATATGAATGTGACCTATGATCTGCAGAGTGCGCAAGGGGATAAGAACAATGTCACACCCATCGCAGAAAATTTTGTGGCTGATCAGGTGGATTTGATTTTTGCCAATTCGACACCAAGTGCTCTTGGCGCGGTACAGACCACCGAAGACATTCCTATTGTCTTTACATCGGTGACGGATGCGGTGGATGCCGGGTTGGTTGACTCCATGGAACAACCGGGTGGAAACGCTACCGGTGTTGTGGATCTGCATCCGGATGCCATCAAAAATACGGTCACGTTTATTGCTGATCAATTTGATGATGCGAAAGTCGGTTTAATTTACAATGCAGGGGAGCAAAATTCTGTCAGACAAATTGAATCGGTGAAAAGCGCAGCTGAAGGAACCAATTTGTCTTTTGCGGAACGGACTGTTGCTAATTCCGCTGAGGTGCAGCAGGCAGCACAGACGCTTGTAGGCAAAGTGGACGTCTTTTATATCATTACCGATAATACGGTTGTTTCTGCTTTGGACAGTGTGGTAGGTGTGGCGAATGAACAGGATATCCCCATGATTGTAGGGGAACCGGATTCCCTGAAAAATGGCGGATTTGCCACTTATGGAATTGACTACGAAACAATCGGATACCGGACGGGAGAAATGGCTGTAGAAATTCTGAAAGGGAACAAAGAACCAAAGGACATATCCGTTGAATATCCAAAAGAAATGCAACTGATGATTAATAAGAAGGCAGCTGAGAAACAAGGCGTTGAATGGAACGATGATTGGGACGACAATGCAAAAATAATAAACGATGAATAAGGCGTTGATCTTTCATGGTCATGATGCAGGCAGGTTTGGAATCTGCCTGCTTGATTGTACTTAAAATGTTAGCAAATAGATTATGACTATCATACATATAAGGCAAAAAGGCACGGGGGTATGGACATCATGTTTATTTCATTATTTGGGGCAGTGGAATCAGGCATTATTTATGCGATTATGGCTTTAGGCGTATATTTAACCTTCCGTGTGCTGGATTTTCCGGATCTGACCGTTGATGGAAGTTTTGTAACAGGGGCAGCTGTTGCTTCCATATCTATTATGAATGGGGTGCCGCCCATTTTAGCGACATTGTTTGCGGCCATCGGAGGATTTTTGGCCGGGTGTATCACCGGATCCCTGCATGCCAAAGGGAATATTAATTCGTTGTTGTCCGGTATTTTAATGATGATTGCTCTTTATTCTATCAATTTACGTATCATGGGGCAGCCAACATTATCGTTATTACAGGAGTCAACTGTCTTTAAACAGCTGGAGTCGATTTGGGCTGCAACCGGGATAGATGGATTCCTGAATGGCATGTTGACCTCTGTCGGTTTGGAGCAATTGCCGTCAACATGGAGCATTTTGTTCGTTATGATTGTCATCACGATGTTGATCAAGTTGGTGACCGATTATTACTTGAAAACAGAGGTTGGGCTGGCCCTGCGTGCGACAGGTGATAATAAACGTATGATCCGCAGCCTGTCAGCTAATACCGATGCACTCATCATAACAGGGGTGGGTATCTCCAACGCCCTTGTTGCTTTGTCAGGCGGTCTAATTGCACAACATGGCGGTTTTGCCGATGTCGGAATGGGGATCGGTATGATCATTATTGGATTGGCCTCTGTCATTATCGGTGAAGCGTTATTTGGAACCAAAACGATTGTCTGGACAACGTTTGCTGTCATAGGTGGTGCCGTTGTTTACCGGATTGTCGTAACCATGGCCTTACGGGTGGAATTTCTGGAAACGGGCGATATGAAGCTGATCACGGCATTGTTGGTCATTGCCGCTCTGGTGGCACCAAAAGTTATGAAAGCACGCAAAGAGAATAAACGCCGCAGACGCAAACGCGCAGAACTGAAAGAAACAAAGGCAAAAGGGGTTGTGTAAATGCTTCAGCTAAACGACATATCCGTTACATTTCATGAAGGGACCCCGGATGAAAAAGAGGCATTAAAGCACATTAATCTCGTGTTGGAAAAAGGGGATTTTGTCACCGTTATTGGCAGTAATGGAGCAGGGAAATCGACGCTTATGAATGCCGTAGCCGGTCATATTATCCCGGATGTTGGCGATGTAGTGATTAATGAGCGACAAGTAGCCCACTTGCCGGAATACAAGCGGTCCAAATGGATTGGACGTGTGTTTCAGGATCCGATGGCCGGTACAGCACCGTCCATGACCATTGAAGAAAACCTGGCGATGGCGTATGCGCGCAACAAAACACGAAAACTCAAACCCGGTGTCAGCAAAAAAAGGAAAGCGATCTTCCGGGATTATTTGCAGACTCTGCATCTCGGATTGGAAGATCGTCTTAATGCCAAAGTGGGCTTGCTTTCCGGTGGGGAGCGTCAGGCATTATCGTTGCTGATGGCGACGTTTACCGAACCGGATATTTTGATGCTGGATGAACACACAGCCGCGTTGGATCCATCGCGGGCCCGGTTAATTACAGAGATTACGGAAGATATTGTGAAAAAATTTGATTTAACAACATTAATGGTGACCCACAACATGCAGCAGGCACTTGATTTGGGGAATCGATTGATCATGATGGACAAAGGGCAAATCATTTTGGATTTACCTCAACAAGAAAAGGAAAAATTAACCATTGAACAATTGCTGGAAGAATTTCAACGCATCCGCGGCGAGCAATTTGAAAATGACCGGGCGATATTGGGATAATTTCAGATTAAAAGACTCTATCGCAGTGAGACGACAACGGACTCATTTCCTGAAACTATCCAACCTTAATGGCCTGGCTATCCCCGGCCTAGTTTTGCGCGATTTCACACTTGGGCTTCATTGTGCTACATTATGGATATCACCCGTGAATAGGAGGTACATACATGCATTCGTTATTACAAGATAAAACTATTGTCGTGATGGGCGTTGCGAACAATCGGAGCATTGCATGGGGGATTACAAAATCGCTTCATAATGCCGGGGCGAATCTCATCTTTACATATAGGCAGGAGCGTTCCAAACAAAAGCTGGAAAAGTTGCTCGCTAAAGAGGGCATTGATCCAAAAATGGTCGTAGCCTGTGACGTGGAGGATGATGAGAGCATCCAACATGCGTTCCGGGAAATCGGTGATTATGCCGGCACCATTCATGGGCTTGTCCATTCCGTTGCATTTGCCAACACGGACGAGCTTCAGGGTGAGTATGCGGATACATCCCGTGATGGGTACTTAACTGCGCAAAATATTAGCGCGTATTCGCTTGTTGCGGTAACCCGTGAGGCAAGAAAGCTGATGACCGAGGGTGGTGGCATTGTTACGCAGACATACCTTGGTGCAGAGCGAGTTGTTCCGAACTACAATGTGATGGGAGTGGCTAAAGCCGCACTGGAGTCCAGTGTTCGTTATTTGGCGGAAGATGTCGGCAAGGATGGCGTCCGTGTTAACGCCGTATCGGCTGGTCCGATTCGTACCCTTTCCGCTAAAGGGGTTGCTGGCTTTAATGAAAAGGTGTCAGCGATCGAGGAGAAAGCACCACTTCGGCG
The DNA here is from genome assembly GCF_055395055.1 of Lentibacillus halophilus. Classification (NCBI taxonomy): domain Bacteria; kingdom Bacillati; phylum Bacillota; class Bacilli; order Caryophanales; family Bacillaceae; genus Lentibacillus; species Lentibacillus halophilus. The sequence goes on along the minus strand of NZ_AP043750.1, from coordinate 2,939,562 downwards.
TCCGGTTGATCAAGATCAGGTCGGGGATGCGACGGCGTTCTTATTAAGCGATTTGGCGCGAGGCGTGACTGGCGAAGTGCTGCACGTCGATTCGGGATTCCATATCATGGCTGGATCCTGATGAAAACATTCCATATACTGGGCGACGAAACCCGCATAAAGCAGACATCTGATAAAAGGTGTCTGCTTTTTTTATGAGCGAATACTGTACAACGGGTAACATGTTCTGATGAAATATTCACAAAAACGACATACTTTCAAATGAACTGTTACAAACACTTATCTTTTTGGATGACGTTCGTTATGCTATAGTGGATAAAGAATTTGGCCGAATTTCAGCAAGAGTGTTAAGCATTTAATTTTGTGTATATACGGTTGGTTTGCTATGAAATTGCGGCGTTGATGGGAAGGATTTTCAAACATGACAAATCATTATTCAACGCGACAACTCTATCAATGGTTACTTGTGGCTGGAATTATTATTGTGGCATTCAATTTGCGGCCTGCGATTACATCGGTTGGTCCGGTGATTGGTATTATCCGTGATGATGTTGGTCTGTCCAACTGGAGTGCCGGAATGCTGACGAGCTTGCCTTTGGTTGCTTTCGCTTTAGTGTCACCAATTGCGCCGAGACTTGGCAATCGTTTTACCAATGAACGCATGTTGATCGCGGGGTGTCTGCTACTAATATTTGGAATAAGTATACGCTCGGTATCCATTATGCTTGTTCTCTTCGCTGGAACATTATTTGTCGGCATGGGAATCGCGGTTCTGAATGTTCTTCTTCCTGGTGTGATTAAAGAAAAATTTCCACGAAAGGTTGGGCTGATGACGAGCGTGTATTCGACGTCAATGGGGACGTTTGCCGCTGCCGCTTCCGGTCTGAGCATTCCATTGGCGGAAGGGCTCGATATCGGCTGGCAATTAGCACTTCTTGTGTGGGGATTACCGGCCGTTTTGGGCATTTTCATCTGGGCCTATTTGTCAAAAAGTGATAATGATACCGATGATGGCGACATAACATACCCTGACGTGCATGACAATCGAATGTGGAAATCGCCGCTTGCCTGGCAGGTTGCCTGTTTTATGGGATTGCAGTCATTCATATTTTATGTCACGATTTCATGGCTCCCGGAAATTTTGCACGATAATGGCATGTCGATCGCCACGGCTGGTTGGATGCTTTCCATTGCCCAATTTGTTGGATTGCCTGCCAGTTTTATCGTTCCAGTTGTTGCCGACAAAATGAAATCACAGCGTATTCTTGTTCTAATATTGGGAGTGTTTGCACTCAGTGGGTACAGTGGCTTATTGCTCGGGCATTCATTTATAGCGATGGTTATCAGCACCATTTTTGTCGGCGTTACGTTGAGTGGAACGTTTGCATTGGCCCTCACCTTTTTGGGAATGCGTGCGAATAACGCAAAGCATGCATCGGAGTTATCCGGGATGGCGCAGTCGGTCGGATATACACTGGCTGCGGTCGGCCCGATGTTTATTGGATTTTTATATGATGTCAATCATACGTGGACGGTACCGCTCATGACATTGATCGGTGTGGTACTAATGGTTATGACGTTCGGTATGGGTGCCGGCCGTGATCGTTACGTATTGGATACGGAAATGGCTCAGACTGAAGAAACACTGACGTGATATGACAATGATTGGGTGCAATAGAGCAAATAAATGCCAACCGGTTTTACCCGGTATGGAAAACTGATTATTATTGGATGTGAAACAAATGCGACAGCAGGATCAATCAACGATATATGTTCCGTTTTGGCGAATCACCATCAGTTTGGCACTGGCATCGTTCTTCGTATTTGCCGGTTTGTATGCCGTACAACCGTTGTTCCCGGTTTTTGTAAAAACATTCGGTGTGTCGGTATCTACGTCGGGATTGTCGCTATCGTTGACGGTTGTCGGTTTGATAATCGGGCTGATTTTACTCGGTTTTTTATCGGATCGCAATGGGCGAACGATGTTTATTAAGTGGTCACTGGCGGGATCTGCCATTCCCTTTCTTGTCATACCATTATTTGATTCGTTCATCGTTTTATTAGCGCTGCGAATGCTGCAGGGGTTGGCGTTAGCCGGACTTCCAGCGGCTGCTTTGGCCTATTTAAATGAAGAAATTGATAAAAAGCGTGTGCATGTGGCCACGGCTCTTTACATATCCAGTAATGCACTCGGAGGTATGGTTGGCCGGGTGTTGACTGGTTACATAACCGATCATTATTCATGGCAAATGGCGTTTTACGTGTTGGCTGCACTCGGTATTGTCATTCTTGCTGCGGTTATCATCATGCTTCCGAAGTCGCGTTTTTTCGAACCGAGCAACGATTCGTTCAAACGTGATTTAACAGCGTTTGCCTACCATTTGAAAAATCCGGCATTGCTTCTGATTTTTGGTCTTGGGATCGTACTGCAATTGTCATTCACCGGAATGTGGACGTATATCCCGTTTTATCTTGAAGCACCGCCATTTTCCCTGCCGTTGGACGTTATTTCATATACGTTTCTCGCGTACGGGTTAGGTGTGATTGGTTCCCCTATTGCTGGCTGGTTGGCTGCGCATTTCGGGTTGCGGCGCGTAAGGCTTGCCGGGGTTGTGGTCATGGCAGCCGGAATGCTGCTGACATTGGTCTCTTCCTTAAGCATGATTGCTATTGGCTTGTGTGTGACCTGTCTCGGCTTCTTCACCGCACACTCCCTGACCGCCTCATCGGTCGGAGAGGAAGTCTCGCACCATAAGGGCAGTGCTTCCAGTCTGTATCTTGTTTCCTATTATATCGGTGTCTCCCTGGGCAGTTCGGTACTCAGCCCGTTGTGGCACCGTTTCGGTTGGACGGGACTGATGGTTATCATCATGTGTATACCGGTTTTGTACGTTTTGTTCATTCGCATGGTGCAATATAAAAAAAGAAAAGCCGCATGATGGCTCTCCTTCAGGAAGGACGTTTGCCATCGCGGCTTTTTTTATTGGTTTTTGAGCATTTCCGGTACATGATTCAAATTAATGTCCCACGCAATCGGGAGCCAGAAATAAACAGCTAAACCAACCAGCAAAATACCGAGGATATTCAGGGCAACCCCGGTTTTGGCCATATCCGGTATCCGTAAATATCCCGAACCGAATACAACAGCATTGGGCGGTGTTGCCACCGGAAGCATGAAGGCGCATGATGCCGCAACTCCCGCTGCAATCATCGCCGCATAGGGATGGATGCCGAGTGCGATCGCCAGGGACGCCATAATCGGATACATCATATTGGCTGTAGCCGTGTTGGACGTAATTTCTGTTAAGAAAATGACCATACCGGCAACGACGAGCAAGACGATAAATAGATTCATATTTTCGAGAACCGTTAGTTGACTGCCAATCCATTCCGATAGTCCCGATTGGCTGAACCCGCTCGCTATAGCAAGTCCGCCACCGAACAAAAGCAAAATTCCCCACGGAAGCTTAACAGCTGTATTCCAGTCCAGTAAGCGATCATTCTTATTGTTTTTCGATGGAATCATAAATAGAATGATAGCGGCCGTCATTGCAATAATGGCATCATTAATATTGTCATTGAGTTTCGCTAAAACGAATGAACGACTGATCCACGACAGGGCAGCCAGACCAAAAACTGTCAATACTAGTTTTTCTTCATATGATGCTCGGCCCAAATCGTCTTTTTCCTTTTGAATGACTTCTTTTCCGCCGGGAAGTTCGTTGAATTTTAAAGGATAAGCTATTTTCACCAGATAGAACCAGACGATAAATATGAATAGCCAAGCAATAGGTACGCCAAACAACATCCATTTGGCAAAGGATAGTTCGATGCCGTATAATTTATCGATCGTTCCTGCGAGAGCCGTGTTTGGTGGTGTCCCAATCAATGTGGCGATACCACCGATCGATGCGGAATAGGCGATAGCGAGCATTAACGCTTTTCCGAAGCCGAAGTTCTCTGGCGATGTGTCAATGGACTCATCGTCTTTCAGCTGATCGGATACTTGATAGATAATAGCCAGCCCAATCGGTACCATCATCATAGCGGTAGCTGTGTTGGAAATCCACATGGACAAAAAGCCGGTGGCCACCATAAATCCGAGAATGATTCGTTCGGTATTGGTTCCAATCAAAGTAATGATGGTCAACGCAATCCGGCGATGAAGATTCCATTTTTCCATGGCCAGTGCTATCATAAAACCGCCCATAAACAGGAAAATGGTATCGTCCCCATAGGAGGATGTTGTCGTATCTACATCCAATCCACCTGTGAGCGGAAACAATATAATCGGAAGAAGCGATGTCACCGGAATGGGAACAGCTTCCGTCATCCACCAGACGGCGATCCAGAGGGTACTGGCAAGGATAGCCCGTGCGTCTGCTCCAAGTCCTTCAGGGTGGAAAAATAGAATGGTAGCTATAAAAAGTATAGGACCTAATAATAAGCCGATGAGCTGTGCTGGTTTGTAAGAACGGTTGTTATTCCCGCCTCCGTTGCCTGTTGTGTCGTTGGGATGGGTGTTTTCCGACCCCATTTTGGCGTCATTAGGTCGCGCAAAAAATCGCAGAAGTTCTTTCGCTTGGTCATGCTTGTCCCACAACCAACTCCATGCTGCTGTCATCATGTGTGATTCCCCCTTCACGTCAATAAAAAAGAATAATACCAAGATGCAATCGTTATCATACGATGCATTTTTATTATAGTGGTAAAAGAAGGGAAAAGCAATGCGCTTTGGATGAAAGACAAAACAGCGTTACGAAAAGGGAGAAATATGGTATGATAGTTATATTGTTATAAATAGTCTGCTAAGTTGGCCTTACAGATACATTTACATGTAACGGTATGGGCAGGGGAATAATAAAACGAAAGGCGTCGGACAAAATGGATGTGAAATTAATTGCATTGGATATGGATGGAACATTATTAACGAAGGATGAAACCATTTCGGAATTAAACCGAAAGCGTATTGCAGAGGCGCTTGCCAACGATGTCCGCGTCGTTCTCTGTACAGGACGATGGTATGAATCCTGCTTGTCGTATGCTCAGTTATTGCAACTGGATTCGTATTTAATCACGTGCAATGGTGGTGAGATTCAGACGGTTGATAACAACTTAATCGAGCGGCACTTACTTCAGCCGGAACGGGTCCGTATGATGTGGGAATTATGCAACTGGCTTGATGTTAATACGTGGATGGTATCGACCGATAATCTATGGCAGGAAGAAGGGGCGACTGACTTTTCAAAACATGATTGGCTTAAGTTTGGTTGCGATTCCCTTGATACGGATAAATTGAACCACATTATTAGTGAACTTTCCCATTATGATGATCTGGAACTGACCAATTCATTGCCGACAAATATTGAAGTGAACCCGAAAGGCGTCAGTAAAGCAAGTGCGCTTGAACGGGTATGTCACGAACTAGGAATCACCATGCAACACGTTTTGGCCATGGGGGATAGTCTAAATGATATGAAGATGATCCAGGCTGCCGGCATAGGCGTGGCTGTGGGCAATGCTCAGAAAGCCATCCGTCAAGCCGCCGATTATGTTACCGACACGAATGAACAGGATGGTGTTGGCAAAGCCATCGAAACCTTTGTCCTGTAAATGAGAGGCAACTTGTGACGAATCGGACAAGCAAAATTTTACTATTCTTCTGCAAAAGCGTATAATGGTTCTAATAACCATGAAAGGAGATGCTGTTCATGTCATTTTCACGAGGCTCCAAGAAGGCAGCGCCGGAAGTGGATACCAATGTATGGGCATGTACCAATGACGAGTGCGCCGGTTGGATGAGAGAATCGTACAGTTTCCATGAAGAACCGGAATGCCCACTATGTCAATCTCCCATGAATAAAGAAATACGCACGCTTCCTGAATTGGCAGATGAATGAAATCAAAGCAACAACAATGAATTGATAAAGGCAAAGGATGCTGGATTGCGGGCATCCTATTCGCATGTATGGGCACTGATTATCCGGTGCCTTTTTTGTTTGGAGTTATATAAGACCCCAACGATTTTACGCAGTCTTTCCTCGGATGACATCCATGTATAAGCAGAAAAATTTCATAATAATCAGTATCGTGTACAATAGCAGGCAGACACTTATATGGGAAAGGATATAGACTATGGAGCTGAGGCAACTTGAATATTTCATGGCGGTGAGTAACGAATTGCATTTTTCACGGGCTGCTGACAAACTGAATATTTCCCAGCCAACACTCAGCCAACAAATTAAAATATTGGAAGGAGAAGTAGGGGTCCCACTGTTTGATCGAATAGGCAAAAAGATCGCCTTGACAGAAGCAGGGGAAATATTGCTGCATTATGGGGAGCGAGTCTTTTATGAAATAGAACAAGCTCAAGCTGCATTAAGAGATTTAAATGGATTACAGACAGGTAAACTCGCGGTTGGATCATTGTTGACGTGTGTCAGTTACTTATTGCCCTCCGCTATTGCCACATTCAAGCAACTGTATCCCAATGTTGAATTATCCGTATATGGATGGAAAGCTCGTGATATTAAAACGGGGCTGTTTGAAAATCATTTGGATCTGGGTATTTCATTCCTGCCGACGGACGAGGACGGGTTGACGTCCATTCCTTTGTACACAGAAGACCTTTCGCTCGCTGTCCCCGTTGATCATATGCTTGCAGCCAATACTGAGGTGGATTTGGAAACACTAAACCACTACCCGATTGTTCTGTTTCCTCCCGATTATTATTTGCGGCAGCTCATTGACAAGTATAGTTCGGAAATCGGCATGACGTTGAAACCAACGCTGGAGGTAACGACGCTCGATTCTCTTGTTCAAATGGTTTCAGAGGGGATCGGTGCCACCATTTTGCCTTCTTCTTATTTGGATCAGTTGACCCATGCCCGGATAACCAATGTTCGGTTGGTCAATCCAACCGTGGAGCAACAAATCGGGTTTTTGTATCGGGAAGATAAATTTATGTGTATGACGACTCGGGCGTTCATACAACAAGTCACGCAGATAAGTGAGACGTTTAAAACAATAAAATGAGAGCGTATCATTTCGATACCTCTCACTTTATATAGCATATGAATCATTAAAGTCATATGTCATTCATCCGTTTTTGACATCCTCAATACTTGCTCCGTAATTAATATGATAGGGCTGACCATCCAAAACGAGGGCCGGGACCGATTTCACTCCAGCAGATTCAGCCTCATTAATCCGTGAGGCGTTTTGGTTAAAGTCAACAACTTCTACATTCACTTTTGATTGATCCAAAAATCCGAGCATGTTCTTTTCTGCATCCTGACAAACCGGACACCCTGCATGATAAAATGTAGCCTTACTCATCTGGACTCCTCCTTGATCAATGATTTATATATATGGTAGAACACAATGAATGTATAATCAATTGGGAATTTTCTATCATTATCATAGGCTGTGACTATAACGAATGGCCATCATTAGGCTGATCATTTTTGTCATGATAATCTAATGGTAGGAGGTGAACATTGTGAAGAAAAAAGTGGCAATGGTTCAAATGGATGTAACATATGGTGACCCGAAAGTAAATTTTCATTTCGTCGGCAAATGGGTGATGGATGCTGTGCAATCGGGAGCAGACATCATTGTTTTGCCGGAGCTTTGGGACACAGGCTACGATTTGAAACGTTTTGATGAACTGGCCGATAAAGATTTGAAGGCGACCATTGAGTTTTTAAGTGACCTGGCCCAGCAGTACCATGTCGCGATCGTAGGTGGATCGGCAGCCGAATTGTCCGGTGAATCCATGAAAAATACGATGATCATCATAGATGAAGACGGAAACCTTGTCCATACGTACAGCAAGCTCCATCTATTCCAGCTGATGGATGAGCATGTGCATTTGACGGGTGGAGAAGATTATCCGGACTTTGAATTGGCAGAGACCGACTCAGCCGGCTTCATCTGCTATGACATCCGTTTTCCGGAATGGATGCGTAAGTCTGCCGTGAATGGGACAAAGGTCATGTATGTCGTCGCACAATGGCCAAAACAGCGCATAGATCATTGGCGCACCTTGCTGCAGGCTCGTGCTATTGAGAACCAGTGCTATGTTGTCGCATGTAACAGAGTGGGATCGGATCCGAAAAACGAATTCGGCGGACAATCCATGGTGATCGATCCGTGGGGTGACATCGTTACAGACGGCGGACCGAATGAAAAAATCGTCCTCGCCGACATCGACACGGCCAACGTTGATAACGTCCGGGACCAAATTCCCATTTTCCAGGACAGGAGAGCGGAATGGTATTGAATGTTGACGTGTGTGCATTGTTTTGATCATATAGATCTAAAAGTACTAGTTTGTTGAGGTTGCTATTCTAGTATTAAGAGCGTTTTGGCACCACCTCAGACGGTATAGAGACTGTTATGATCAATTCACAATCAAGTGATCTGCTAATAACATGATAATAGAGAATAAATAAAAATAAAATTGTACACATTTTGCCTTTTCTTCGCATATACTGTATAGGCGGTATCATTAATTATGGTAAGGATGTGTTCTGTTGTCTCCTTTACATTATTATGTCACTGGTAACACGGCGGGGGGCCTTGTCAATCATCTCGATGAAAACATACACGATATTGACCGTATCATCGCATTGCAGCATCCATCAAAATCGTTAAAAACAGCAGTGATTAAACATTTGTTTCATCATTACGACAATCGTTATTTAGAAGTGCTGCAAAGTTCATTTGCCAATACCTATCTGGATGGCATCATTATACGTGATCAATCATTAGCGTTTATTGACGAATCCATTGCAACAACCTATACGTCTGTGATTGACTTGACCCAAACATTCCCGCTGCCAGTAACAAATCAGCCGGATATAAACGAACTCATGCAGAAAGCGTATGACAGTTTTGCGGAAGGGCTTCATATTCATGATAACTTGGAGGCCATCTATATTAATCAAATGAATTTTTCTCGTGCTGATGCCTATATCGATCGTTTCATCAACGAGTTATTAATGGATGTGCCTGAAAAGCACCGGGAGCCACGGCGATACCACCGACTGTTCGGCACAAACACGGCAGATGGGGTGGTGAATGTCGTTCCGCACCTTATCGAAAACATACCCCATGTTTATTACATTAAAGGCCGTGCGGGAACGGGCAAATCGGTTTTCATGAAGAGAATTGCCAATGCCTGTCTTGATCATGGGTTGGATGTGGAGCTGTATTATTGCAGTTTTGATCCGGAGAGCATTGATATGGTGTTGGTGCGGGCGTTGGATTTTTGCATCTTTGACAGCACGGATCCGCATGAATTTTTTCCGGAACGTCACGGAGAAACGATCATTGACATGTATGAAAAGTTTGTCGCGCCGGGAACAGATGAGGCGTATGCAGATGAAATTCACGATGTATACGCGCAGTATAAATCCTGTATGAAACAAGGTATGCGTTATCTGGAGACGGCGGGAAGACGATGGCAGGCTTGGGAAAAGGCGTATATGCAAACCGTAAACGACAGTCATCTGAAATCGCATATCCAAACGATCGTACACTCCTTGCACAAATAAGTGGGGTCGTTTGTGCTGCTGACTTTGGTCAGTGGCATTTTTTACATATTTTTTTCTGAAAATATCACTTGTTATTTTCAAAATCGTATAGTATAATAAATTTACAGAAAAGTTAGAATTACTGTACGACTTCGGGGAGGGGTGGGGAATGCTAACGGTAAAAATGTTAAAACCTTATTATATTAAAACAGATGAGGCTAATGTCCGTGTGGTTTTGGCTTATCAGTATTTTGCGATTGTTATTAATCAGCAAGTTTACCAGTTTGTGCCCATTGAATCCGAGGAAATCCGAATGAACCGCCGAACCGGAAAGGTAGAAAATGTGGGTGCACGATTCACGTTTCAAAAAGGAAAAGAAATCATCTATTTAAATATGACGGACTTAACGGCGATGCCAGAATTTATGGCTCAGCTCCAATCAATTGTCAAACCGTATATGCTGAATCAACAGCAAGAGCAGAAACAGATAGAAGAACAAAAACAAATATCGTCCAATCAGTCAGCTGTGATTGAACAACTGGAACATGAAAATGTTAAACGGTTGATCGACAAAGCCCTTGATGAACGTGATAAGGAAACGTTTAACAGCTTGGTTAAGTTTCTTTAGCCGAACAAGGTACAGCCTGAAAAGGAGAGATTTCACTTCCGCGTCATGTGAAATCTCTCTTTTTTCTTGGATGGTTTCATGGTAAAATTAAAAGGTAAAAAAATGAGCTTTATTTATCATACAATGATCATTCAGTGAGAGAGCATGAATCTCACTGAATGACGTTTTACTTTATAAGCCAAATAAAAATGAAGGGCTATTCCTTACTATGATGCCATAGTAAGGGATTTCTATTTTCAGGGAATTTATGCTTTATTGTCAATTATTTTAATATTTGTATGAAAATAGGCTTCATTTTCAATAACTACAGGAAGGTGGTCACCATGACAAAACAAAATAAGGAGAAACAACCATTTCAGCCGTACGTTCCGGCATCAAAACATCCATCCGAGTTCACATGGGTGGCGATGATCATTGGTGCGTTATTGGTCCTCGTATTCGGTGCAGCCAATGCGTATTTGGGGCTGATTGTGGGGATGACGGTGTCCGCCTCGATTCCGGCCGCGGTTATTTCGATGGCTGTTCTCCGTATCATTCTGAAGCGGACGTCGATTCTGGAGAATAATATTGTCCAGACGATTACATCGACAGGGGAATCGCTCGCTGCCGGTGTTATTTTCACGTTGCCCGCACTGTTCATTTGGCAGCTGGAGCCCAGTTTGCTTACCATAGCCATTATTGCATTGGCCGGTGGTATATTGGGAGTTGTCCTGATGATTCCGCTCCGGCGTGCGTTGATTGTGCAAGAGCATGAAACGCTCCCGTATCCGGAAGGAACCGCTTGTGCCGAGGTTCTGCATGCCGGAGAAGAAGGCGGGAAAGGTGCAAAATTGGTAATGGGCGGCCTTGGTATCGGTGCGGTATTCAAAATGCTGACAGATGCGGTCAAAGCGTTTCCGTCATCGGTGGAATGGGAAATTTATAAATTTAAAAACGCCGCCATTGGAATGGATACACTTCCCGCCATGCTTGGTGTCGGCTATATTATCGGCCCGCGCATTGCCGGGATCATGTTCGCCGGTGGTGTCTTGGGCTGGCTTGGCATCATTCCATTGATTAGTTTTATTGGTGATGTGGCAACCACGCCGATTTATCCGGGCGAAAAACCTATAGCCGAAATGGGCTTTCACGATATATGGGATAATTATTTACGTTATATCGGTGCCGGGGCGGTTGCGTTTGGCGGTATTATGGGGCTGATTAAAACATTGCCGACGATCGCCTCGTCATTTGCTGGAGCTATTAAAGGGTTTTCCTCTGCTGGTGAAACAGAGGATCTGCGCACGGACCGTGATATTCCGATGACGCTGATTGTCGTTTTGACGGTGGTGTTTATGGGGATTCTATTATTTTACCCAGCGATTAATGTCGGTTTCGTTGGTGCGATTCTTTTGTTTATTTTTGGTTTCTTCTTTGTAACGGTATCGTCACGGATTGTCGGTATTGTCGGAAGTTCGTCCAACCCTGTTTCGGGTATGACGATCGGGGCACTGATTTTTATTTCACTTGTCCTGTCTGCCATTGGTCAAACGGGACAAGCAGGCGCGACGACTGCGATTATCATCGGTTCCGTCGTCTGTATTGCAGCGGCGATTGCCGGGGATACATCCCAGGACTTGAAAACGGGTTTCATCGTTGGTTCGACACCGAAATGGCAGCAAATAGCTCAGTTGTATGGTGTACTGATCACCAGTATCGTTATTGGTTTTATTCTTATTTTGCTTGATAATGTGCATGGATTCGGTTCAGAAGACTTACCCGCACCACAAGCCGTTCTCATGTCAATGATTGTGGACGGCATTATGAGTGGCGATTTGCCGTGGAGCCTGATCTTTATTGGAGCAGCGACGGCAGCGGCTGTTGAGCTTTTCGGCATTGGTTCTCTGCCGTTTGCTGTCGGCCTGTATTTGCCGATTCATACGACCGCACCAATTATGCTCGGCGGGTTTATCCGCGGTATTATTACGCGTCGTACGAAAAATGAGCAGGATCTTAAAGAGAAAACTGAACGCGGTATTTTGCTCGCATCCGGTTATATTGCCGGAGAGGCATTGATGGGTGTCTTTATAGCGCTGGCTATAACGTTCGGGGCGACATTCCCTGAAGAACCATACTTCGGACCGTTTGTTTCACTGGTCGCCATAGCGGCTGTTGCATGGTATCTGTATCGGGCATCCAACAAAAAACCATCAAAATAAGTCGTTGTACCATGAAGCCATCCCATTCTGCGGGGTGGCTTTTTCAATCAACAATAGTCATTATTTCCGGAATTTTTCCTTAGAAACACAACACCGTACCGACCGGATTTGATATGATGGAAAAAGAGATTATGGGAGGGTGTCCGTTGTACTGCAAAAAATGTGGCAAGACATACAATTCCTATCAATTATATTGCCCTCAGGATGGCTATCCGTTGCAAACGACGGGGGATGCGGATAAGGTACAATCCCGGAAATCAAAGCGTTGTCCGGAATGCAGGACGAATTCCGGTCATGAAGCGGCGATGTATTGCACTACGTGTGGCCGTTCGCTCGATACATATGAACGAGCTGGGTCCGCTCCGCAAACATCGTTCAATCCGACGCTTGGCCGGAAAGTATTACCGGGATTGCTAGTATCGACGGGCTTATTGTTCGTTATCAGTCAGTTCATCGTTTTCTATGTTTATCGGGTAACGCAGTCTGTCGGATATTTGCAAGTTCAACTTCCGGTAGACCGGCCGGTACTGGAGTCATTGAATTTTTTGGATGTATCGATGTTTGCCAATCTGACAGGGATCTCTCTTATATTGGAAAATGATGATTTCATGCAGCATATTTCGTATTTTTCCACCGGATTGGGATTTATGGCTGTGATCGCGGTAATCGCTCTCGTAACAGGCGGGTACGTCATAAAACATTGGCATCATGAGGTGACAGCATGGAAAGCGGCGGTGGTTTTCGCAGTCGGGTATGCGGCTTTGCTGGGGGTTATATCCCAGTCCAGTGGCATCTCCCACGTTACGGGTAACAGCCATTACGAGACGTCTCTCACGTTCTATTCAACCAATGCCCTCATTAATGGCGTCATATTAGGGTTTATTTTCAGTTATGCCGGCATGGGTTTGTGGGAGATGCGCCATCGTAAGCCCCGATTGTCTGACGGTGAGCGGGGGATTCGTTATGGTATTTTTACAGCAATGGCTGCGTATGTGCTGATGCTGCTCGTGACGGCATTGCTTCATACGCAATACAATCCGCAGTTGGAAACGGACGGCTCATCGAGTTCGGGCATGGGGTCATCTGTTTACAACAATATGTCGTTTATCGGGAAGATGGCTGGTTTGGCGATCCAACTTGCTACTGGAAATACGATTATTATCAAACGACCCGGACCTGCGCCGAAGACCTATTCCTTTTTGTCCGACGTCTCAGAGGAAGATAAGTCGGCGATTGGATTTGTCATTCCGCCTGATTTTTTTGCGTCTTCACATGTGTTTGTAATGATGGTCCTGGCTGTCTTTTTCATCGCTGCCGGCTTTTGGTTGGCAAAAGGGCACAACGGTTCGCTCCGGTTGGTGCTTGTCTATACGTTTGTCGTGGCAGGTATTATGACCTTTTTTGCCTTTTACACGTCGATGAATCAAGTGTTTCAATCCGGGGAAACCTTTCGTCGTTTTCTCGGGGATGAATCGGTGTTCATGGGGTTCAGATTGCTCCGAACATGTATCATCAGTTTACTCTATGTTGGTGTGACGGCGTCTATTGGTGTGCTTATAAGGAAACTGATTGAGAAAAAAGGTGGGGTACGATGAAGAAACCAACCAATACCAAACAACAAATAAATGACCTGACCTCGACCAAGTCCAAACGGCTGATTGAATTGGGACAGGAAGTGTATCTTGCTTACCGGCGCGGGGAGTCGATTGAGCCGATTGTTGAGGAAAAGGCCAGTGCTGTTCAGGAATTGGATACGAACATTTATGACTTGTTGAAAGAAGCGGGACAGAAAAAAGAGGAACCGGCTGAGTGTACCTGTGGTGCAATGCTTGCCAGGGAGGATGTGTTCTGTCCAGAGTGCGGGAAGGCGGTTAATGGGGAGGAAGAAGACGCGGAGGTGTTGACTGTATGCTGGTCATGCACCCATGAAGTACCGGCGGATGCCGCTTATTGCCCCGTATGCGGCGTCCAAATAGAAATAGGCCGCCCCGATCGTTAATTCGGGACAGCCTGTTGTATCACCGTGCTATGGAAAGGGTCGCATCTCATCGGATGGTTTTCAGAATGTCTGTAACTTTGTTGACGGTATAGCCGCTCGCCCCTTTATCCTGAGTGTCTTTGATCATCATGGCGATTAAGACATTCTGTTTATCAGCTGGGTAGCCAACAAACCATCCGTTTTCTGCGCCGTCTTCCTCACTGGTCCGTTTGAGTTCCGCGGTTCCGGTTTTCCCGGCAATCGGGAAGTCGGCTTTTTGCGCGCCGCCAGCGGTTCCTTTCGGGGAAGCAACGACTTTCCGGAGGGCCTTTTGGATAACGGATGCTTGTTTTTTATTCAGAAGGTTTTCCTTCCATATTTGATTTGTCTCCGTATCGGCGAGCAACGTGGGCTTTATCATATCGCCATTGTTCAAAAAGGGTGTATAGCTCAGCGCCAGATGCAGAGGGCTTATTTGAACTTCCCCTTGGCCGTAAGCCGTATTGGCGAGCAGTATTTCCTCATCAATGGACCCGCTTTGGGAAACAGTTGATTGTTCCATGGCATAGGGGAAAGGGATGTCTTCGCCAAATCCGAATTGTTCAAGCCCGTTAACAAATGTGTCTCCACCCATATCGACGGCTTTCATGGCAAAATAGATGTTGTCGGAGCGGATCAATGCATCCGTTACGTCAACCGGTCCCTGCGATTCAGAGACGCGCCGCACTTTATAATCGCCCCATCCCTCGCCGTTGCTCCACGTAAGTCCGTTAATCTCAATACCTTCTCCGGGAACAATGTTACCGTCAGCGAGGCCGACCGATGCTGTGATCGGCTTCATGGCTGAACCAGGTGAAAATGTTGCTGTAAATCGATTAATCAGCGGGCGTTGCGGGTCGTTCTGCAATTGGTCGTATGTTGATTGGGAGATACCGAATACCCACTTGTTTGGATCGAATGCCGGAGCACTCACGAGCGCCAGGGTTTCGCCGGTTTTTGGATGGATGGCGGCTGCTGTCCCTGCGTTATCGTCATACGATTCGTAGATGGTTTCCTGAATATCGGCGTCGATGGTTGTAACAACGTTTTTCCCGTTTTCCACTGGTTTTTCGGCAATGACGGTTTTGTCGTCGTCAGTGACGGCACGAATGGTCACGCCTTGTTTGCCTTTCAGCCGGTCCTCGTATAATTGTTCCAGACCGCGTTTTCCAATCATGTCATTTTTATCGTAAGCGTTATCGGAATCCATCTCGTCCAGTTCCTCGGCCGTTATTTGACCAATGTAGCCTGTCAGGTGTGCTGCAGCTTTGCCGAGCGGATACGCCCGTGTGGTGGTATCGTGCATTGAAATGGCTTCTATGTTGCGCAACGTGGCCAGCAGGTCCTTCTTCTCATTACGCACTGTCTTTAACGGTACGTGCATGTTCGGACCGACCCAGTCCTGGTTCAGCTTGTTGTTGATCATGTCAGTGGATAGATCGAGAACGTCGGCGATGGTTTGTTTCGTCTCTTCTGGCTGATCCCCAAGCTTTCCAGGGATAATACCGACATCGTTTGCCCTCACATTAAGCGCCAAAGGCAACCGATTGCGGTCCAAAATGTCCCCGCGCTCCGGTTCGGTTATATCGAGGCTGATATCACCGCCGTTTTTGATTTCCGGAAAAATAAACCCCGGATCCCATTTGACATACCAGTTTTCATTGTCATCCTCGCCTTCTTTGATAAGCGTTGCCTGGTAGTCAAAGCTAATCGGTCCGGCAATGGAATTCATTTCAACGGTGAACGGGAATTGCGCGGTTCCTTTGTCCATGGCTTGTTCCGTTTCCTTATCCGACAGGCCATCATAGGTGACATTCAAGTCGGTGATTTGCAAGTCTTTGTATATTTTTTGGTAGCGATCGACAAATGCTTCTGTTGAATACGTATCGGTGGCATTACTGGTCAGCATGTCGTACATCCTGGAAAATGTCTGTTCATTCCAGTGGTCCACGTATGTATCAAAACGTTCCTGCGGTGTTATTTCGTCATCGGAACAAGCAGCGGTAACAACTGTAAATAGAATCATAACGATAAAAGCAGCTGATTTTCTCATAACAATCCCCCACATTAGTGATTGGTTTCTCTTATTATAACATGCGACATACACAAAACCATGGCGGGACAAAAAGATAACAGGAAAAAAGAGATTATTGTAACAAATGGCGGTTTCAATCGTTATATAGGTGAAGGGGGTGGGGGCTGACTTGCAAAAACATACATTCTCGGCGCTGTTTGAACAGCACCAGCTCCCGCTTTATCGCTATTTGCTGCAGATGAGTCGCGACAAAGACGTAGCTGAAGAGCTGTTGCAGGAAACCTTTTATCGGGCGATGGTTTCTTTGAAGGTGAAGAACATGGTCCAGGCCAAAGCGTGGCTGTTTAAAGTCGCCCGAAATCTGTATATTGATCGGACGCGCAAGACAAAGTCCGAGAAGCGGATGGTGGAGCGTGTACAGACAGAACAGATGCACACCAGTAACCTGGGCAATCCCGATGAACACCTGGAACAAATGACGAAGCGGGACCGTATTGAGGAAGTCTTTCATCGCCTGCCGGAACGGATGCGCACGATTTTATATTTGCGGGAAATACAGGAATTCACATATAAAGAAGTGGCAAAGGCGATGAATTTGACAGATGGCCAAGTGAAGACAACATTGCACCGTGCCCGGAAGACATTTCGGTATTATGATCGGTTGCTGAAAGGTGGGGATTCTGATGAGTGATGATAATGGAAACGTGCTCAATGATTTAAAGGGGAATGATCAAAGCAAACTCGACAAAAAGCAAGCACGAAAAATGGTCTGGCGCACACGACTGTCGATTGGGTTCACGGTTATTAGGACATTGCTTCTTCTGTTTCTGCTTTATATTTTGTATATGATTCCGGTCAATATCTATTACGATATGTCCGGCAAGCAGGCGGGGTTTGAGCGGTCCGTGACAACGCTAGTGGAAACGCGATACCCAGGGGTGGAAGTAAGTCAGGAGGGGGGAATCGGTGCAGAAATCAATCCCTTGTTGACACAATCAGCTTCACTGAAGTTATACCGGAATGTCGGTGAGTGGGACGTCGTTCTCGGTGAAGTGGAGGCTAAAAAGCGATTGTTTGGTGACGTCCATGTTACAATGGACATCGACAGCAAGTATTTGAATGGCAATGATTTCAAAGATTTTGCTATTCCACCAAAACTGCTGGGACGCGATTATACGAACATCGAAACCGGCAACAAAGACATGTTAAAGAAACAACTCCAAAAAATTGATGACGGGCATGTCGCCCAAGTGCAGTTTTCTGTGAAAGAAGCGATGAAACCCAAAGCCTTATTGGAAAAACTACAAACCTATGATGTACGCACGTTCCGGATGCCGATTTACGGCGGCGAATTAACAGAATTTGACATTAATTACCACCGAGGTGGCCAAATAACGTTTGCCCAGTCATTGCTGTTGAAGCCGCAAACGGTTTATGATTCGAATAATCGGGTATCTTCATCGCGTAGTGCGCTTCACGAGGATACACTGAAAAAAACAGTGGACCGTTTTTACAAAAATATTGAATGGCTAATGGAGAACAGCAATTACAACGGTCGGGACATCGATCAAAAGCGGATCGATTATATTCGGGAGAATGGCATGCACGTATACGGGGCGGTTGTAACGGGTCCTATTCGTGAGATAGAAAAATTGATGAAGGAAGATGCATTCTATCAATTCCGGCTAGGTGGAATTGAGGTATGGAACTGGTATGAACGTTAGGGGAGTCTGAATGCGAAAATATGCTTACTGGCTGCTGCCGATGGTATGGATGGGTGTCATCTATTACGCATCGGCAACACCCTATAAAGATCAAGATGTGAAGCCGTTGATGGAACGGACAATGGATTTATCGTTTCTGACGCCGTTTATAGATTGGATATCGTTCACGTATCATCGTTCCGAAGTGAGTGTTGCGGCGTTGGGCGTCAATGGCTTTATCGAATTCTTTATGCGGAAGGGGGCCCATCTTGGTGTCTTCTTTATTTTGATGTGTCTCTTTTTTGTTGCGCTGCGCCGGACGAGCCATCTATCCTTCCGTGCTGTGCTCGTTGTATCGTTTTTTCTGACAACTGCATATGCTGGACTAGATGAATTTCACCAAAGCTTCACGAGCAACCGTACACCATATATCGGTGATGTGGTAATGGATATGACCGGTGCTTTTATAGCAGGGCTATGTCTACTTTTTTTTATACGAAAACGGAACAAAATATGATGGTCGTTACGAATGCTGTCGATAGATATAAAAAAATAGAGGATTAGCACGATGTTTTAACAGCATATAAGATTGTGTTGTGCTATAATTTTTTAAGGATAGGAAAAGGTGGTATCACAATGCCAGAACAGGAAAAATATAAACGTTTAATGGAGAAGGTCATACAAGAAACAGATAATGCAACGATTCAATCGGCGGAGGAAATGATTCAAACGCTAGTCTATGAATTGAGCAACGGAACTAATTCAGCAGTGGATCATTCCTGATCGCAAGTGCGCCTGATCCACAGATGGCGTTGGTCAAGGCGAGCAAACTGTTGGTTCCGGTGCAAACTGAGCCACCGATGTGCTACGTGATGGAAACGACTACAAAGGATTGATCCAATTGAACCGTATTTATATTAAAAACGCCGTTATTCATACTGAAACAGACGGCATGATTCAAGGATCGCTGTTGGTAGAAAATCAGGTGATCAAAGCGATATATGAAGAGGAAATGACGCCGCCACAAGAGGCAACGGTGATAGATGGAGGCGGTCGTCATCTGATTCCGGGTTTTATCGATGGACACATCCACGGAGCCGCTGGTTCTGACGTGATGGATGCAACGGAAGAAGCGTTGGATACGATGGCAATGGCTCTACCGAAAGAAGGAACGACAAGCTTCCTTGCAACGACCATTACACAAGCTCCGGAAAACACTGATAACGCATTGGCAAATGCAGCGGCGTATGAATCGAAACGAGGCCAAGCGGAAATGATCGGGGTTCATCTGGAAGGCCCTTTCATCGAAACGAGTAAGAAAGGCGCTCAACCGCTGGAACATATTATGGAACCGAACACAGAACAATTTGACGAATGGCAGCGACTGTCAGGGAATAACATAAAAACCGTCACCATGGCTCCGGAGCTTGACAAAACAGGGGAATTTATCCGCCATGCAGCTGCATCCGGTGTGAATGTTTCGGCCGGGCATACCGATGCTGGTTTTGAATCGATCAAACAGGCGATTCCATATGGGTTAAGGCAAGTCACCCATCTGTGCAATGCCATGAATGGGATTCACCATCGTGATATTGGTGCAGTTGGTGCGGCTTTTCAATTAAACGAGTTGCGGGCCGAACTGATAGCAGACGGGATTCATGTCAGTCCGGAGATGCTCGAGCTGATTTTTTTCAATATGGGGAGTGAACGGCTGATTCTTATAACCGATGCGATGCGGGCTAAATGTCTCCAGCCGGGCTATTACGACCTTGGCGGCCAATCGGTCCGCGTGACGGATGACCGGGCAACCCTTCATAACGGTTCATTGGCCGGTAGTATTTTGAAAATGCGAGACGGCGCCCGGCAAATGCTGCGCTTGGAGAATGCCACTATTGGAAGCGTCGTACAAATGGCGTCGGAAAACCCTGCGAAGCAATTGAATATGTACCATCGAAAAGGGAGTATCAAAGCAGGCAAGGATGCCGATTTATTGCTGGTGGATGATGACCTGACCGTAACACATACCATTTGCCGTGGTGTTCTTGCAAATCAGGAGGATAAATAATGGAAATCATTCGTGCCAATCATTATGACGATATGAGCAAAAAGGCTTGTGAGCAAGTCGTTGATCAAGTGAGGCATTCGGATAAGCCTGTGCTGGGACTTGCCACTGGGTCCACGCCGGAAGGGCTGTACGGTCAGCTGATTGATCAATACCATGAAGGAAATGTGTCATTTCAGCATGTGACAACATGCAATTTGGATGAATATGTCGGATTGACGGCCGATGATCCAAACAGCTATCGGTATTACATGAATGACAAATTGTTCAACCATATTGATTTGCCCCGGGAGAACGCGTTTTTGCCTCGGGGTGATGCGGCTGACCCGGAACAAGAATGCCGTGATTACGAAACGCTCATTCAACAAGCCGGTCAGGTCGATCTGCAGATTCTCGGTTTGGGATTGAACGGGCATATTGGTTTTAATGAGCCCGGCACGTCCTTTGACAGTCGAACGCATGTGGTAGCGTTGGATGAATCAACACGTGAGGCGAATGCACGTTTTTTCCCAACATTGGATGATGTTCCGAAGCGGGCGATCACGATGGGGATTGATACGATTATGGAAAGCAAAAAAATGGTATTGCTCGTTTCCGGTGAAAAAAAAGCCCACGCGGTCAACCAGCTCGTGAATGGGGAGGTTACCGAAGCATTCCCGGCGTCGGTTTTAAAGAGGCATCCCAACGTGGTTTTGATTGCAGACGAAGGGGCGCGATCGCACCTTTAGATATCGCAGCCCCTTTCGAAATGGTCATTCAGTGTGCTGGCACCACTTAACAACATATTCCACGGACTGTGGTGCCTCAGTCATACATCGATCTCCACGTAAGCTGTTCCTCTGTCTTTTAATGTCACTTGGTTACTGGACAAGTTAACGATCCAATTACGACATATCTGCTCGTCTCCGTCGGGGACATAGACGACGAATTCCACGTGTTCTGTATAGTTCACGGCGTCCACTATATAATCCGAATGGCGCAAAGCGTTTTCCAGCTTGCCATGCAGCGTATAGTCCACGGTAATTGATATCCCCTGCATCAGACGGCGCTCCACGATTCCGGCTTTCGCCAAAGCTTGTGATGTTGTGCTGCTGTATGCCCGGATCAAACCACCGGCGCCAAGTTTTATACCTCCGAAGTATCGTGTCACGACGACAGCTGTATCTTTCAAATCTTTTTTCTTTAAGACGTCGAGCATCGGCATTCCTGCTGTTCCACTCGGCTCGCCGTCATCATTGGCTTTCTGGATTTGATTATGTTCCCCAACCATGTAAGCCGAGCAATTATGAGTGGCGTCGTGATGTTTTTTCTTAATCGCTTGAACAAAATCCTGTGCCTCTGTTTCCGTCTCCACGCGTTTAACATAGCCAATGAAACGAGACTTTTGAATAACGACTTGGTCAAAATCCTGTTGTTTTACGGTATAATAGGATGATAACATACTGATTTTTACCTCCCGGGTTTTCTATACTTGATTCTGTTTATGACATGTCTGATTAGATCAATCCGCCTTCAGTAGGGGATCCCGCTGATAAATGTTTGACGTTATGGTTGCACCGATGACAACCCCCTTGGGAAAGGAATGTTTGTCGAATTATTATAACATAAGCTGGTGACAAGGGAGGACACATAAGCTGGAAGAGTCGGAACCGCATAATCTATCATAAAATTCTCTTTTTTAACGTAGATAAGGTATACTATAACCAATTGATACTTTAGTAGATGAATGAAACAATAGAATGATCCTTTGGGAGGAACCTGACTGATGACTACGAAACAGACCAATATTGTACTGATTGATGATCATAAACTATTCCGGGAAGGCGTGAAGCGTATTCTCGAATTTGAACCATCCTTTGCCGTGGTTGCCGAGGGGGATGATGGTTATAGTGCTGCCGATCTTGTCGAGGAGCACGCACCCGATATCGTTTTAATGGATATTAATATGCCACAAATGAATGGCCTCGAGGCAACAACGGATCTTGTTAAACGGTTTCCGGACGTTCGTGTTATTATTTTGTCCATTCATGACGATGATCGTTTTGTGACGCATGCGTTGAAATCTGGTGCGCAAGGCTATTTATTGAAAGAAATGGATTCCGATTCGTTAATAGAAGCGATTAAAGCGGTCCGTGAAGGGGGGTCTTACCTTCATCCGAAAGTAACGCATAATTTGGTCAGGGAATACAGACGCCTGGCCGAGGAAACAGATTTCGGTGCCAGTGTGGCTGAGCCATCCATCAGCTTCCATAAACCGGTGCATCTTCTGACAAGCCGGGAGTGTGAGGTCTTACAGCTTCTTGCGGACGGAAAAAGCAATCGAGCGGTTTCCGAAACACTGTACATTAGCGAAAAAACTGTTAAAAATCATGTCAGCAGCATTTTACAGAAGATGGATGTCAATGATCGTACTCAAGCGGTTGTCTTGGCTATTCGCAAGGGGTGGGTGGATGTACAGATATAGCTAGTTGCCCCTTTTTTTGCAGCTTTTGGAAATGAATGCATGTCTTTGCTTTTTCATATAAAATAAGAGAAAACAGACATGTCTCATAAGGAGAAGGTATTGATGAAAATTGCTGTATTGACGGATAGCACGTCTTATATGCCCGAAGAATTGATGGATCGCTACAACATTCATACTGTGCCGTTAAGTGTCACATTTGGTGATGAATCCTACCGCGAGGGAATCGACATAACAACAGAAACGTTTTACCGGAAAGTAAAGGAATCCAAAAATCTGCCGACAACGTCTCAGCCTTCCATCGGGATGGTCGTTGAAAAGTTGGAAGCATTGGCATCGGACTATGATGCCGTTATGTCGATTCATTTATCCAGTGGTATAAGCGGGACGTATCAAGCGGTCGTCACTGCTGGTGAAATGGCAGAAGGAATCGCTGTGTATCCATATGATTCGGAGTTGAGCTGCATGGCACAGGGTTTTTATGTGGAAGAGGCCGCTAAACTCGCTGAAACAAGTGAATCTCCGGAGCGGATCATTCAGCGCCTTGATGATATGAAAAACAGCATGCGGGCTTATTTCATGGTAGATGACTTGAGTCATTTGCAGCGCGGTGGACGTCTCAATGGCGCCCAAGCGATTGTCGGCAGTTTGCTGCAAGTGAAGCCGATCTTACATTTTGTTGACAAACAAATTGTTCCATTTGAAAAAGTTCGTACCAGAAAAAAAGCGTTGAACCGTATAACGGGCATGCTGGAAGAGGATGCGGCAGACGGAGACAAGCTGAGGGTAGCGTTTATTCATGCGAATGATGAACCAGCTGCCGTCAGACTGAAGGAACAATTTGACGCGGTCTACCCCGAGATGGATACCGTTGTCAGCTATTTCGGTCCTGTTATCGGTACGCATCTCGGGGAAGGCGCTATTGGTGCTTGCTGGTACAAAACGTAATTCCGGGGTTCCTTTTATTGCGCGGTGTGCTGGGACAAAAGGCCTGAAGAAAGCACACTGTTTTTCCAAGCGATGACGACGTCTTAAATATATCGTTCGTATCTAGAAGGTATTTATTTTTGTCCCAGCCTCGATCTTATTTTTGGAAGGAGCGTGACGCGATGAAGCAGAATGAATCGCAGGAATGGTCTCGTCATTATCAAGGAAAATTATTGCTCAGACATGAAATCCATTTGGATGATTCCATCTTTCAACAGCTTCTAGATGCCTCGTATGTCACCCCAATGCCCGCCATTCAGCGAAAATATTTTCAACATGAGTGTCAGCGGTGCGGCAACAGGAAACGATCATTGTTTGGCCGCATTCCTTGCCAGATTTGTCATAAGACTCATATGTACTGCCGCAAATGCATCGATATGGGACGGGTGATGGCATGCACCCCTTTATATCAATGGACAGGCCCTGATGTGACGTGGCCGTGTCATTTGGATGCCTGCACATGGACCGGGACCTTAACGATGGCCCAAAAACAGGGAGCTGATCGAATTGGTCGGGCCATTCAGCACCATGACAAAGAGTTGTTGGTATGGGCTGTTTGCGGTGCTGGCAAAACGGAAATGATGATATCCGGCTTAACAGAAGCGTTCAGGCAAGGGCAACGGGTGTGTCTGGCCACGCCCCGGACAGATGTGGTTCAGGAATTGCTTCCCAGGCTGCAGCAGGCTTTTTCAGGAATCGATATTCAAGCATTGTATGGTGGAAGTAGTAACAAAGAAGGAACGGCGCAGTTCATCATTGCAACGACACATCAGTTAATGCGCTTCCGACATGCGTTTGATACGGTGGTTATTGATGAGGTAGATGCATTCCCGTATACCAATGATCCGTCATTGCCGTTTGCCGTTAGGCGCGCGGTCAAACCGTCAGGCACCACGATCTATCTCACAGCCACACCACGGCAAAAGCACCAAATGCTAATCGCCGCAAAAAAACTTCCCCATGTGTTCGTCCCAGTCCGTTTTCACGGCCATCCATTGCCTGTTCCGATGTTGCGCAAGAGCCGCTCGTTGAAGAAAGATCTCGATCGTTTCCGTCCTCCCGATAGGTTTCTCGAATGGTACAATCGGCGCAAACATCCGGAAAGGCAGATATTGGTGTTTGTTCCATCCATCCATCTCGCTGAAACGCTCGCCGACCATATGGCGAGCGTGCTGGATGATTGTTCTGTTCGGGCCGTACATGCTTCCCACAACGACCGGGAGCACATCATCCAGCAGTTTCGCAACCGGTCATTTCATATGTTAATAACGACAACGATTCTGGAGCGTGGTGTCACGTTTCCCGCTGTGGATGTCGCGGTTTTGGCTGCGGATCATCACGTATTTGATGAAGCCGCGCTAATTCAGATAGCTGGACGGGCTGGCCGGAGCCCACATGACCCGACCGGCGACGTCGTATTTTTTCATAGCGGCAAAACTGAGGCAATGGTGACAGCCATTCGATCGATTAAACAAATGAATCAACGAGGAGGCCTTAGCAATGAATTGTCTATGGTGTGATGAACATATCGTTCCGTCCATAACGTGGAAAACGGTCCTGACGTTGACGGAACCGATGTCTCTTTGCGCTTCCTGTGAACATACATTGGTTGCTTTGACGGGAGAGCGGTGTGTCAAATGCAGCCGAATGAGCGAGGAAACCGTGTGCAAGGATTGCCGACGTTGGGAAAATGATTGGCAGAATGGGGCGGATCCGCTTGCGTGGAATGTATCTGTATTTCAATACAATGAAGCTATGCGGGAGATGATTGCCAGATGGAAATATCGGGGTGATTATTGTTTGGGAGACGTATTTCAACATCCTTACCAGCAGGCGTTCCGGAAGCATTTTTCGTTTTTGTCGAGGAATGCTGTCATTGTGCCGATTCCACTTAGTGACGACCGCCTGAAAGACCGCGGTTTCAACCAGGCTGCACGGCTTGCGGACAGTCTGCCGCGCAAAACCCGGTCGGTATTGATGCGAACACATGGCGAAAAACAGTCCAAAAAAACGAAGTGGGAACGAATCAGCGGACGAAATCCATTTAAGGTGACCGAATCTATTACTAATCCGGTCGTTCTTACGGATGATATTTATACAACCGGAACAACATTAAGGCATGCCGCGTTTGTACTGAAGCAGAATGGCTCTCCTTCAGTCTATGCCATGACACTGATCAGAGGATGAAGCGGCCGTTTGAAAGAGTGAACGCCATGAGTTCATTGGCAAATGCCACCGGATCTCTATTAATCTTTGTTTTTTCATATATAAAATTGTTTGCAAAGGAGGAAATATAGATAAAAATATAGTATAATACCCATATAAGGTGAAAGGAGGATACGTTATGAAATATAATATTCGTGGTGAAAACATCCAAGTAACGAAAGCCATAGAAGAATACGTGGAAAAGAAAATCAGTAAGCTCGAACGGTATTTTGATACACCGCCTTCATCTGATGTACATGTCAACCTGAGTGTTTACAATGACGAACAACGAATTGAAGTAACCATTCCCATGACAGATTTGCTGCTCCGTGCAGAAGTGCAGCATGTGGACCTCTATGCGGCTATTGATCTTGCTGTGGACAAATTGGAACGGCAAATTCGCAAATACAAAACAAAAGTGAATCGCAAATTCAGACAAAAAGGTGCACCGAAACATATTTTTGCTGAAATGGAAAACGAAGCACAAAATAACAATCAACAGGACGAATCGGACGATATTGAGATCGTTCGTACAAAAAACTTTGATCTGAAGCCAATGGATTCCGAAGAAGCGGTCTTGCAAATGGATATGCTGGGTCACGCGTTTTATGTATTCAACGATGCGGATTCCGGCAACACCAATGTCGTTTATCGCCGCAAAGACGGACGATATGGTCTGATTGAACCCAACAGTTGAATAAAGCGTTCGAATACCCGGGCGGTTCCTGTATGCATACACATGGGACCGCCTTTTAATATTCCGCACGTTTTAAAAAAACAGGTCCCGATTGCAAAGGGTTGTCGAAAAATGTTATTCAACGTGCCAAATTTCACTTTTAGTTTGTAACATAGCCGTCATTTTTACGAACCATGCTGCAAATAGGGTCTGAAATAATGAATGTATTGTAAAAATGTGTCGAATGGCAAACAAAAATTCAAAAATGGCTATTAGCGCCGGTTCTCCGTTGTATGCTATAACTAAAATACACCATTTGAAAGGAGCTTTTGATGTGAGTGGATGCAAATATGATGAACTCGCTAGAAAGGTCGAACAACATGAACAGACCATAGCCCAATTATTGGAAATTATTGCATCGACCAATGCCAGGCTTGCCGAATTGGACAGGAAGCAAAAAGAGCAGTCATACAGTCATTCACTTACATAAGCTTCCCTTTGATCACCTTCACGCAGCCTCTAGTATCCCCGCCAGGAAGAACCGTTCACCCCCGGACGGTTCTTCCTTTTTAATGGTTCTCCAAGCATTCTGACAGCTTCTTGGCGACGTAACGGCCAGTGTGGCATGAGTTGTAACAAACCAAGGGATGCGTTATGATATAAAATGGATTATAATAGGTTACGTCGCTTATGTTGAAATCCTATAAGGAGCGTTTTATATGGCTGGATTATTGTCGAAAATTTTCGGGGATGGAAATAAAAAACAACTTACCCGTTTACAGAAAAAAGTTGATCAAATAGAGTCGATGGAATCGGATATAGAGAACTTATCGGATGATGATCTAAAAGGGAAAACGGAAGAATTTAAAGAACGCCATACCAACGGAGAGTCTCTGGATGATCTGCTCGTTGAAGCATTTGCAGTGGTACGGGAAGGAGCCAAACGGGTGCTCGGCATGCGTGCATTTCCTGTACAGCTGATGGGTGCATTGGCATTGCACGAAGGTAATATAGCAGAAATGAAAACAGGGGAAGGAAAAACGCTGGCGTCAACTATGCCGGCTTATTTGAATGCCTTATCCGGAAATGGCGTCCATATTATTACGGTCAACGATTATCTGGCTGATCGTGACGCCAAAGATATGGGCCGATTGTACAACTTTCTGGGCCTGACCGTTGGATTAAACGGTAATGGTATGTCGAAAGAAGAAAAGCGGGAAGCCTATAACAGTGACATTACTTATGGTACCAACAACGAATTTGGTTTTGATTTTCTACGTGACAACATGGTGTTGTATAAAGAACAAATGGTGCAGCGGCCACTTAATTTTGCTATTATTGACGAGGTGGATTCGATACTGATTGATGAAGCCCGTACACCACTCATCATTTCCGGATCAGCACAGAAGTCGGCCACCATGTATCAGCAGGCAAACGGATTTGTCCGGACACTAAAACGCGATACGGATTATACGTATGATGAAAAGACAAAAGGCGTTCAATTGATGGAAGAAGGTATCAATAAAGCGGAACGTTATTTCAATATTGAGAATTTGTTTGATTTGGATCATGTTTCGCTTACGCATCACATTAACCAGGCATTGAAAGCTCATGTATCAATGCAACGTGATACCGATTATGTCGTTGAAGATGATGAGGTTGTCATTGTCGACCAATTTACCGGCCGTCTGATGAAAGGGCGCCGCTATAGCGATGGTCTGCACCAGGCCATTGAAGCAAAAGAAGGGCTGCAGATTCAAAATGAAAGCATGACGCTTGCGTCCATTACGTTTCAAAATTTCTTTCGGATGTATCAGAAAATTTCCGGTATGACCGGTACAGCTAAAACGGAAGAAGAGGAATTCCGCAACATTTACAATATGGATGTTATTGCTATTCCAACGAACGAACCGATTATCCGTGAGGACAAAGCGGATATGATTTATAAATCCATCGAAGGGAAATTCCGCGCTGTCGTTGCGGATATTAAAGAACGATATGAACAAGGCCAGCCTGTTCTGGTTGGTACCGTGGCCGTTGAAACGTCGGAATTGATTTCGAAAATGTTGAAAAAAGAAGGCGTCCCGCATAACGTTTTGAACGCTAAAAACCATTACCGGGAAGCCGATATTATCGAAAATGCCGGGCAAAAAGGCGTCGTTACCATTGCCACGAATATGGCCGGACGCGGTACCGACATTAAACTTGGTGAAGGTGTTCCGGATGTGGGCGGACTGGCCGTCATTGGCACGGAGCGTCATGAATCACGCCGGATTGACAATCAATTGCGCGGACGTTCCGGACGTCAAGGCGACCCGGGTGTATCCCAGTTTTATCTATCCATGGAAGATGATTTGATGCGCCGGTTCGGTTCGGAAAACATGCGTTCCATGATGGAGCGTATCGGTATGGACGACTCTCAGCCCATTGAAAGCAAAATGGTCTCCAGGGCTGTGGAATCGGCTCAAAAACGGGTGGAAGGCAATAACTTCGATGCCCGTAAAACAGTGCTGTCCTACGATGATGTCCTCCGGCAACAACGGGAAATTATTTACAAGCAACGGTTTGATGTCATTGAAGCGACAGAAAACCTTCGTGAAATCGTTGAAGGTATGATCCGGTCATCTTTGGCACGTGTTGTGCGTGCGAATACCCAGGATGAACTTGACGAAAACTGGGAACTGGAGTCGATTATTGAGTATGTTCATGGCAACCTGTTGGACCCCGAGGACATTTCAGTCGCCGACATTAAAGGAAAAGATCCGGATGAAATGATTGACTTCATTATGGGTATTGTGACTCATCGCTATAATGAAAAAGAACAGGAACTTTCCCCTGAGCAGATGCGTGAATTTGAAAAAGTCATTGTGCTGCGGACGGTGGACACGAAATGGATGGACCATATTGATCAAATGGACCAGTTGCGCCAGGGCATCCATTTGCGTGCGTATGGCCAGAATGACCCTCTTCAGGAGTATCAATCGGAAGGCTTTCAAATGTTTGAACAGATGGTTGTTGATATTGAAGACGAAGTGGCCAGATATGTGATGAAGGCTCAAATAAGAGACAATCTCCAACGTGAAGAAGTTGCCCAGAATACACAGGCTGTATCCGGTGGACAGGAAGAAACGAAAAAATCACGTAAACCATATGTGAAAACGGAGACGACTGGCCGGAACGAACCATGCCCGTGCGGCAGCGGAAAGAAATATAAGCATTGCCACGGGAAATAAATAGGACAGGCGCCGAATGCTGGAAATTGTACGAAACGAATAAGAGGTGAGAGAGATGGACTTTGCAGACATTGGAAACGAGATAGGTCGACTAACGACCCGAATTAATGCATTCAGGGGGTCTCTTTGACTTAGATGCCAAACGGGAACGAATAAAAGAGCTGGAGATGCGGATGACAGAGCCGGAATTCTGGAACCATCAGGAAGAAGCCCAAAAAGTGATCGACGAATCAAACCAACTAAAAAGTTACGTGGAAGGCTTTGATGAACTGGAAAAGCAGCGGGAAAACATTGAAGTCTCCTATGAGTTGGTGAACGAAGAAAACGATCCGGAGTTGTTTACCGACTTGGAACAGAGTGTGATTAACCTGCGCCGTGACGTTAATCAATTTGAACTGAACATGTTGTTGAGTGAGCCGTACGACCAGAACAATGCGATTCTGGAACTGCATCCCGGCGCCGGTGGAACGGAATCCCAGGACTGGGCCAGCATCTTATTGCGAATGTATCAGCGCTGGGCTGAACGTAAAGGATTCACCGTCGAAACACTTGATTATCTCCCGGGCGATGATGCCGGTGTAAAAAGTGTGACACTGTGGATTAAAGGGCATAATGCATACGGCTATCTGAAAGCGGAAAAAGGTGTTCATCGGCTTGTCCGAATATCACCGTTTGATTCCTCGGGTAGACGGCATACATCGTTTGCATCATGTGAGGTTACGCCTGAAATGGATGATGACGTCGATATCGAAATCAACGATGAAGATATTAATATGGATACGTATCGGGCGAGTGGTTCCGGGGGACAACACGTTAATACAACCGACTCGGCTGTTCGTCTTACCCACTTGCCAACAAAGATCGTTGTGACTTGTCAGTCCGAACGGTCGCAAATACAAAACCGGGAACGTGCGATGAAAATGCTCCGATCCAAACTGTATCAGCGGGAATTGGAGCGGCAGCAGCAGGAGCTTGATGCCATTCGCGGTGAACAAAAAGAAATTGGCTGGGGCAGTCAAATACGCTCTTATGTCTTTCATCCGTACACGATGGTGAAGGACCACCGTACCAATGTCGAAGTTGGGAATGCCCAGGGCGTCATCGATGGAAATATCGATTCGTTTATCGATTCCTACTTGCGTTCCTTGATTAATTAGAAAATATAGTCACAAAAAAGTCATTAAATGGTTAAATCCCCTGAACGTCTGCTATGTCGGGCGTGTAACGTATACAGTTATACAATTGATAGGATAAACGGTTGGTTTAAAATGATGGAAATGGGTTATAATAATCCGTGATCACCTTTCCAAAATATTACGTAAGGGGGAATGAACCATGAAAAAAGCGTTATTATCTGTTCTCTTCGGCATGGCACTTGTGCTCGGCGCATGTGGCGGCGGAGATGACGGTGGTACCGATGATGGAGGCAATGGCGACAACGGTACGGGTACAGAGGAATCCACCGGTGAAAACGGTGGAACCACCACCGCTGGAGCAGAAGAAATCTTCCAAAACAACTGTGCATCATGTCATGGCAGTGATCTTTCCGGTCAGGTGGGTCCTGACTTGACATCTGTCGGCTCCAAGTATTCGGCCGATGAAATCGCTGATATCATTAAGAATGGTAAAGGGCAAATGCAGGCTCAAGACGTTTCCAAAGAAAACAGAGAGACCGTTGCGTCATGGCTTGCAGAGAAAAAATAATAACCGTACACACACTGATTTGGCTCGTTTTAACAAAAAACGGGCCAAACTTTTTTATGAATATGGAATTTATTTCCAACCAACCCTCCTATTTTCCAATAATAATCGACTTAAACAGACAAATATTACAAAAGTAACAAAAAACGAGGAAATTGAAATGAAAATGTAATATAATTATGTCTAAAATTTCTGCTGAAAAATGTTATAATGGCAATTAATAATAGATTTTGTCGTCATGTATTAAGCAAAAGGACAAGTTGAAGCGTTGCTTACTCTGTTAGTTAGAATCGACATCCAAGTTTAACAACACTACGGGACAAAGGTGAATCATATATGATAGAGATGAACGATGTACATAAAACGTATACCAATGGTGTGACGGCACTCAATGGTATAACGATAACGATTGAGCAAGGTGAATTTGTCTACATTGTCGGACCAAGTGGTGCCGGCAAATCCACATTCATTCGGTTAATATATCGGGAGGCCCAATCATCGCAGGGGACCATTACCATTAATGATATGAATGTGAACAATCTGAAGGAAAAACATGTTCCATGGCTGCGCAGAAGCGTCGGTGTCATTTTTCAGGATTTTAAACTTCTTCCAAAACTGACAGTCTATGAAAATATTGCATTTGCGTTGGAAGTTATCGAAGAATCACCACAAAACATACGCAAACGCGTCATGGACGTGCTTGAATTGGTGGGATTGAAAAATAAGGCACGTTTTATTCCGGACGAGCTTTCCGGGGGTGAACAGCAGCGTGTTTCCATTGCCCGTGCCATTGTTAACCGTCCGAAGATTGTCATAGCTGATGAGCCGACTGGCAATCTGGATCCAGAAACATCATGGGAGATTATGCAAGTCTTTGAAGAAATTAATGCACGGGGAACGACGGTTTTAATGGCTACCCACAGCAGAGAAATTGTCAACGCGAAAAAAAAGCGTGTGATAGCTATTGAAGATGGATTGATCGTGCGTGACGAACATCGAGGTGAATACGGCTATGAAATTTAGAACGATGAAACGTCATCTGCGCGAAGGCATTAAAAATATTTTCCGCAACGGTTGGATGACGGTATCTTCTGTCGGCGCCGTAACAACAACACTTCTACTTGTTGGTGCTTTTCTCGCCTTGATGCTTAACCTCAATCATATGGCGAACGGTCTGGAAAAAGAAGTGCAAATTGATGCATTCATCGACCGTACAGCCTCTGAAGATGACATACAGAAACTCCAGAAGGACATTAAATCCATTGATGATGTAGGATCCGTTGCTTTTTCCTCCAAGGATGAGCAACTTGATCAGCTGATTGAAGGTATGGGCGAAGAAGGTAGCTCATGGAAGATGTTTAAACAGGATAACCCGCTCAACCATGCTTATGTCGTGAAGGCGAAAAATCCAGCTGACACAAAATCGCTAGCCAAGGAGATTAAAGGCTTGAATAACATCCAGGATGTCAACTACGGAAAGGACACGGTTCATCAGCTGTTTTCTTTTAATGAATATGCCCGGAACATTGGCCTCGTTCTGATTGTCGGTCTCGTTTTCACAGCCATATTCCTTATTTCAAACACGATTAAACTTACTATCATGGCCCGGAGCAGAGAGATCGGTATTATGAAGCTTGTTGGGGCAACCAACGGGTTCATTCGCTGGCCATTTTTTGTTGAAGGCATGTTGTTGGGCGTGCTTGGAGCTATTCTGCCGATAGCGGCTGTTCTCGGCGGCTATTATTACTTAGACAACAATATCAGTGATCAAATTCCATATGACTTCGTGGACATACTGCCATTCAGTCCATTCGCGTGGCAACTGTCTTTGATCATTTTGGTTATCGGAGCATTCATCGGTGTATGGGGAAGCGTGATGAGTGTCCGTAAATTCTTGAAGATTTAATAAACAATTCACGAGGAGAGGGGATATGATAATGAAAAAAATGATGGCCTATTCGTTTGCTGCCTTGGTTATTTTCGGAATCGGTCTAACCGACTTACATAACGTATCAGCCGAGTCAACCAGTGACGTGAAGCAGGAAATCAACGAACTGAAAAACAAGCAGGAAAACTTGAACAATAAAAAATCCAATTTGCAAAATAAAAAAGAGAGTACTGAACAAAAAATAAAAGCGAACAAGGAAAATCAAGCCTCTGTTAATAGCGATATTGACCATATTAACAAGGAACTAAATAAAACAAGGCAATCCATTCAGGCAAAAGAAAATAAAATAGCTGAAACGACACAGAAGCTTGAAAAATTGAAAAATCGGATAGACGAGTTGAATGACAAAATTGATAACCTAAAAGAAGACATTGAAAAATTGAAAAAACGGATTAAAAAACGGGAAAAAATATTGAAAGATAGATTGCGTGCTATTCAGTCGAATGGCGGAAATATGAAATACATAGAAGTTATCATGGGGTCGAACAGTTTCGGTGACTTTATCAGACGTTCCTCCGCTGTTAACACCATCATGGAGCAAGACCAGAACATTATGGAAACACAGGTGAAAGAAAAGAAACAGCTGAAAGCGAAACAAACAGAAGTAGAAAACAAGAAAAAAGAAATAGAAAGCAAGAAAACAACGGTCGAAAATAAAAAAGCGTCACTTGAAGATCAGCAGCAGGAACTTGAATCATTGCGGACGCAATTAGAAGAGCAAATGAATGAAAAAGAGGACAAGCTTGGTGAATTGAAAGCGGAGCAGGATCGACTGGAAGAATACAAAATGAGTGTTACTGAAAAACAACAAGCATTGAAAGATCAGGCTGCTGTTATTGCACAGGCAAAGAAAGATGCAAAAAGCAAACTGAATCAATTGACAAGTAATAATCACGGATCGGGCGGAAATGGAATGTTCATTTGGCCGGCGAATGGCAGCTTTTCCTCCGGTTATGGGCCAAGGCCGGCACCATATGGCGATCATTTGGGAATTGACATTGCCGCTTCAACCGGTACAAATATCAAAGCAGCTGCATCTGGTGTGGTAACGAGATCAGCTTATTCCCCGTCCTACGGAAATGTGGTGTATGTGTATCATCCGCAGCATAATAAATCAACCGTATACGCTCACATGTCTGCACGGTCGGTAAGTCTCGGTCAGTCCGTATCCACCGGGGACAGCTTGGGTGCTGTCGGTAATACAGGAGATTCATATGGTTCCCATCTTCATTTTGAAGTCCATAATGGAAAATGGAGTTATCACGGTGGTATTAATCCAATGCCATTCCTTCAATAAACATGAATGCTATTGCATACAGCCTGCATAAGCTATATTATGAAAGGCATCGCACATTTACGGTGTGATGCCTTTTTAGCTTTTTATCATCTATCAGCCATCCGGGAAATTTATCAATTGGGGTGAGAACATGAAACTGCAGAAGCAACATATTGTTATATTATTGTTCGCTGCATTGATTTTGGCATTTGCCGGTGGATTTACCGGTGTGAAACTGGCACAATCCGGTCCGGAACCAGCGGAGGATGAAGCAGACGGACAAACGAATCAGGACAACGGTAAGTCACCGAAGCAAATGGAAAAAGTGTCACGGGCGTATGACATCATTCAAGAAAACTACTTGCAAGATGTGAAAGACAAGCAACTCATCGACGGTGCGATTAAAGGTATGCTTTCTTCGTTGGACGATCCGTACAGTTCGTATCTTGATGAAGAAATGATGAAGAAGTTTAATCAACAAATTGAATCGTCATTTGAAGGGATTGGTGCGGAGGTAAGCATGGTCGATGGCAAAGTTACGATTGTATCGCCAATCAAGGATTCCCCTGCAGAAGAAGCAGGGCTTCGTCCCAATGATCAAATATTAAGTGTTAATGGTGAAAGTGTATCCGGACTTAATTTACAGGAAGCTGTGCAGAAAATTCGCGGCAAGAAAGGAACGGAAGTCGTGATTGAAGTGCAGCGTGATGGTGTTTCTGAACCTTTCGACGTCACCATGGAACGTGATGATATCCCGGTGGAAACCGTCTACTCGAACGTGAAAACCATTGATGGAAAGAAAACGGGTATTATGGAAATAACATCGTTCTCGGATAAAACGTCAGATCACTTTTCCAAGCAGCTGAAAAAACTGGAAAACAAAGGGATAGATGGTTTGGTTATCGACGTCCGGGGAAATCCAGGCGGAATATTAACCGAAGTTGAAGACATCTTAAAAAACTTTATACCTAAGGACACTCCATACGTTCAAATTGAAAATTCAAATGGGAAGATATCCAAATCGTATTCCAATCTGGATGAGAAAAAGCCATATCCAATCAGTGTACTGATTAATCAAGGCAGTGCTTCTGCATCGGAAATATTGGCCGTGGCCATGAAGGAAACCGGCTATGATGTCGTTGGAACAAAAAGTTTTGGCAAAGGAACCGTCCAGCGGGCCCTTTCACTTGGTGATGGAAGCAGAGTAAAACTGACGCTCGCTAAATGGTTGTCTCCAAACGGCACATGGATTCATGAAAAGGGCGTTAAGCCAACCGTGAAAGTGAAGCAACCCCCTTACTATTTCACCAACCCGGTGGAACTGAAAGAGCCGCTGACATTCAACGATACGGGTGATGATGTGAAAACGATTCAGACAATGCTCAACGGATTGGGCTATGAACCCGGACGCACAGACGGCTATTTCAATCATGATACGGAGGCGGCTGTTAAAGCTTTCCAAATGGACCAGGATATGGAGGTTACTGGAAAAGTGACGGATAAAACAGCGGGACTCCTGGAAACCAAATTGGTCAAACACATTCGCAGTGGTGATGATGATAAACAAATGGACAAAGCACTGAACGTGTTGTATTAATAAATAGATGCGGCAGCGTATGAAACCGCTCCGTATGAATGGCTTCCGCGGGTTTTGACGATACTCGCGGTTTCTTTCTTATTTATGCAGGAAAATACCCATCTCATCCCGAATAAAACAAATAAGATTTTAGTATCACAGTAGACAGTTGCGGAAGGTGATTATCATGGCAGAGACGTGGCTAATGGAATTATGGAATGGAATAGTCAGGTTTTTCCTGAATCCGCTCGTTTATTGGACAGTCATCGTGATCGCTTTATCTGGGGTGATGCGGATTCGACAAGAACGGAAGAACTTTGGTCGAAAGCTGTTCCCCCTGTTTATGGAATCACAGCATACGTGGTCTATTGCCATCGGTTTTGGATTATTGTTATCCATTGTGGCAGTGGGGGCCGGTGTTGTTTTTAACAAGCAGATGATGGACGCCGTGGCACTCGTGACGATGGCGCTCAGTCTGACGCTTCGTTTCACATTTCTTTCACCGGTATACACAATAGGGATCAGCTATTTGCTGCTGTTATTTCTTCCGGTTGCGCTTCCCGACCGGATGTTTCCTTCTTCCATTTTCCCGTCCGCAGTCAATTTCACTGGTCTTGGTTTGTTGCTTGCTATACTTTTGATAGCAGAAGCGCTGTTATTGCAAAAAAGTGGCCGGGATACGTCTTTTCCGGCATTGCAACATGGCCGCCGCGGGCATTGGATTGGTGTTCATCATTTTAAAAAAGTAAGTCTTATACCGTTTTTTATATTAATTCCGGAAGGCCCGATCACAGCGTTTGCATCATTTTGGCCGTTGATCTCGATCAACGGAGAATCGTATGGACTGGCATTGATTCCGTTTGTTATCGGTTTTAATCACGCGGTGCAAGGATCATTTCCGAAAAAAGCTGCCGACGCGATGGTACGACCATTGGTGATTCTTGCTATGACCGTATTATTACTGGCCGTTGGAAGTCTTTACGTGGGCTGGCTTTCATTAGCTGCCATCATAACCGGAATCATTGGCAGAGAGTATATCAATTACAGACATCGTCAGAACGATCGGATGAAAGAATCATTTTTTCATAAAAATGAGCGTGGTATCAAAGTGCTGGCGGTTATCCCGGATACACCCGCTTATCGTTTGGGCATTACAGCCGGCGAAACCGTAACAAAAGTTAATGGAACAAAAATCAATAACATGACAGAAT
This sequence comes from Lentibacillus halophilus, assembly GCF_055395055.1. Lineage (NCBI taxonomy): Bacteria > Bacillati > Bacillota > Bacilli > Caryophanales > Bacillaceae > Lentibacillus > Lentibacillus halophilus. The sequence continues at coordinate 2,902,106 of NZ_AP043750.1, read as the reverse complement.
TTTATGCAGCCCTGCAACGAAACGGCGCTTTTTTCAAGGTGGAAATAATTGGAGACAATGGGGAAGCTCGATTGCTTCAAAGTGCATTTTACGAGAAAGACCATCACGAGTTGGGGATTATTTCGGCAAATGCGCGTTCCGGGGAGAAAGCATTCCCTGAAAATGGTTAATCCAAAAACGGCAGACACATCTCGCTGTGTCTGCCGTTTTTCTTTTATTCATTATACGAATTAGGCGAAGATCTGCATCCTCTTCGCAAAAAGTATGACCGATCAGGATATCAAGCAGCTTGTAAAAAATCATCGATATATTCCTGGGTCTGGATGAAAGTTCCTGCTATATTTCTCATCGTTTTAATACAAAATAAAGAAGCCAAAACCGTTACAGAGGGGTAAGAGGTATGAAACATTATTTGTTGAATGTATGGCGTATTATTGATCCGATTTACTACAATTTTACAAAACTTGAATACGTAACGGATCATAGAGACAACAAAACAATATTTCGTGTAAGGTTAACGAAGTACAAAGGTTCCAATATTGTACTGGGGGACGGGACATCCATTTTAAAAAATGACTTGCTTTTGAAAATTCATTTGCATAATGCACGAATGATTCGCGAGCTAAAGAAAGCTAACAGTGAAATGAACAGGGCCGTGCTTATTTATCACATGATACGGAATGACTTGCAGTGTCTTTCCCGGTACGTTCAAACACACAACAGACACCATGACATAAAAGCAATAATAGGTATTACCATGTTATGCAAAGGAACCGGACGTCTCGGATTTGAGACAGCTCCGATCCGGAACACTTGTTATCGTTTTTTAAAAAAAGCTTCATTCCTGCCTATAAGCTTTATTGCCAATGCGTCAAGCCGGAATCCGCCAGTTTATCTATTTATGTCAAAGAATCGATTACTGAATCAATTCAACCATTTTGGTTAGGCGCTTTTGGGACTGCTAACTGGAACCTGGTGAAATGTTATTTCAGGTCTGCTGCCGACCCGGATATTAAGTCCAGTCTGACCAAGTCCCTCACTGATATAAAATGGTGTCTTATTATGACTATGCAATCCTTTTATCCTGTTTTGTCGGGCAAGCTTTCCCATTTTAGCCAAATGGTATGCTTTCGGGTAACAGATTTGACCTCCGTGAAAATGGCCAGCCATGAGATAGTCAAATGAATATCCCTGCATTTCCAATACAACGTTGGGATCATGTGTCAGCACGATATTCGTACCGCATTGAACATCCTGATAAGCTAAAGGCAAATTGCTCCGATTTGTGCTGTAATCATCAATCCCGATAATATTAATGGTTTGTCCATTCACTGTAAGTGTATCACTTTCATTCTGCAAAACGTGAACATCATTTTGTTCCAGCACATCTGTCAAATCCGCCAAATCCTGGCCTTTTAGAACATAGTCATGATTGCCTAAAACAGCATAGATCCCGTAAGCGGGTTTCTTGTTACTCAGAACATGTAAATATGGTAGCAACTTGGGAATGCTTCGTTTTCGATCAAGGAAATCGCCAGTTAGTGCAATCATGTCGACGGGTTCATTTTCCAATTTACGTGCCAGTTGTAATGGGGTTAATGATATGTTCTCCAAGTGCAGGTCAGACAGGTGAAGGATGGATAATGAGGCGTTCTTTTGAGCAGACTCCGATGCGATATTAATTTTATTTATCTGAATATCTTTTGTGTTTCTATAAGATGCAAATAAAAAATAACTGATAAATAAAGTTATCAAAGCAATTATTAAAAATGTCATTACATTACTCCTTTCGATAAAAGTATAGCATGTATGCACAGGTTTTCGCATTGGTAATTCAATCCATGCAAAGGCGTTCTGATGGAGGTGATACGATGGAAACAAAAAACGCTCTATTTTTACCATTCATGCAAATCCCGACAGGTCATCATCATGTTGCAGATGCGTTAATGGAAACCGTTCAGTCGATCCGCGCTGATATGGCATGTGAAAAAGTGGATATACTGTCGTATAGCTATGGAAATATGGAAAAGGCTGTATCCTCCGCTTACCTGAACTGGATCAAATTCTTTCCCGGTGTATATGACCGTCTGTACAGACTTGCTGCTTGTAAGGAACAATCGCTGCATCGACGAAACCGCTTTTATGAGGCAATGTTCCTGTATTTTTTTAAACGGCTTGTAACGCAGCATGATCCGCACATCCTCATTTCCACACATGCACTGCCTTCGAATTTGGCAAGCAGCTTAAAGCTGAAAAATCGGCTGCGATCGATCACGGTGAACGCATATACAGATTTTTTCATCAATGATGTCTGGGGCATCGACGCTATTGATTATCACCTCGTACCAACAGCTGCAGCAAAAACATTCCTTGTTAAAAATGGGGTTTCGGAAGAACGAGTGTTGGTGACCGGAGTCCCTATTCACCCTGTCTTTCAGGCAAAGGAATTCAAAGCAAAAACAGCTGGAACCATAAAGGTGCTCGTAACAGGCGGGAGTTTAGGAGCCGGACTAATTAGGAAACTGCTGTCATCTCTTTCGTCGGAAGCCATCCATTACTACGTGTTATGCGGCAAGAATGAATCATTGCACAGAGAGCTGCTCAGCAAACAGTTTGATAACGTAACACCCATCCCGTACATTGATCATAAAGCGGAAATGAATGCTATTTACGACAGGATCGATGCTGTTCTGACAAAACCGGGCGGGGTCACCATCAGTGAATGCCTGATGAAGCAAAAGCCGATCTTCATGTACGCGCCATTGCCCGGTCAGGAAAAAATAAATGCCCGGGAACTGAACCGTCTCGGTGTGGCTATGATGGTTGACCTCCACAACAACCCGGAACAGGAAATTGTTCGTTTTTTTGGAAGCCAAAGAGAGCAGGAGAATTACCGCAAACAAATACATGATTACCATCGTCAACTTGAGGACAGACCGTTATCAGAACTCTTGGTAAACATATTGAACAATCGGCATTAGCAGACACGCCTGCTAATGTTTTTTTGTCTGTATATGGAATAACTGTCTTCATAGTCGCCCCATTTCCTTACAGGCAAATGCCGTGTGTCGTTACGCTGAGCATGATGCATGATTTTTGCCTGATGAATCGGGTAAAATGGGGATAGACCTAGTCATTAAACGAATGTGTGTTCGCTTTTTCCGTTCAAATAATACAGTCATTATGATAGAATGAAAGGGAACCAGAGAACGGAGGTTTTGGTTTGGAAAATAAATTTGATCTCAAGGCACAGTATGACCCCAGTGGCGATCAGCCTGAAGCCATTGCTGAAATGATTGACAAAGTCAAATCGGGTCAACGGCATCAGACATTGCTTGGTGCAACCGGAACGGGTAAGACCTTCACAGTTTCCAATGTATTGACGGAAATTAATCGGCCGACGCTCGTTATTGCTCATAACAAAACGCTCGCCGGACAACTGTACAGCGAGTTTAAAGAGTTGTTTCCGAACAATGCCGTCGAGTATTTTGTCAGCTATTATGATTATTATCAGCCCGAAGCCTATGTGCCCTCAACCGATACATTTATAGAAAAGGACGCCAGTGTCAATGACGAAATTGATAAACTTCGGCATTCAGCGACGTCTTCCCTGTTTGAGCGGCGCGATGTGCTGGTTGTGGCCAGTGTATCATGCATTTATGGACTTGGTTCGCCGGACGAATATAAAAGTCAGGTTCTCTCACTCCGCATGGGTATGGAAAAGGACCGGGACCAACTTCTGCGCGAACTCGTCGATATTCAGTACGCCCGCAATGATATCGATTTTCAGCGTGGTACGTTCCGTGTACGTGGCGATTCGGTCGAAGTGATTCCGGTTTCCAGAGAAGAACACTGTATCCGTGTTGAATTTTTTGGTGATGAAATTGACAGAATTCGGGAAGTGGATGCCCTGACCGGTGAAATCGTCGGGGACCGGGAACACGTGGCTATTTTCCCGGCATCCCACTTTGTCACAGGAGATGAAAAGCTGAAAAAAGCCATTAAAAACATTGAAAGCGAGCTGCAGGAACGACTGGCGGAACTCCGTGAGCAGGATAGACTGCTTGAAGCGCAACGGCTGGAGCAGCGGACCAACTACGATTTGGAAATGATGAACGAGATGGGCTTCTGTTCCGGTATTGAAAACTATTCCCGGCATTTGACATTCCGTGAGCCGGGAGCGACCCCCTATACATTGATGGATTTTTTTCCGGATGATTTTCTCTGTGTCGTGGACGAATCGCATGTCACGCTTCCCCAAATCAGAGGGATGTACAATGGGGACAAGGCACGTAAACAAGTCTTGGTCGATCACGGCTTTCGTCTGCCGTCCGCACTGGATAACCGCCCGCTGACGTTCGGGGAATTTGAAAAAGAAACGAACCAGCTCATTTATGTTTCGGCAACACCCGGACCGTATGAACGGGAACAAGCGCCGGATGTCACCGAACAAATTATTCGTCCAACTGGCTTACTGGATCCGAAAATCCATGTACGTCCGATCGACGGGCAAGTGGATGATTTAATGGAGGAAATTAATAAACGGGCGCAGCAAAATGAGCGCGTGCTTGTAACGACGTTGACGAAAAAGATGGCCGAAGATTTGACCGACTATTTGAAAGAAACGGGCATTAAAGTTGCCTACTTGCATTCGGAAGTCAAAACGTTGGAACGGATTGAAATTATCCGCGATCTGCGTGTTGGCACGTATGATGTTTTGGTTGGCATTAACTTGTTGCGAGAAGGACTGGATATACCGGAAGTCTCCCTTGTCGCTATACTTGATGCCGATAAAGAAGGGTTTCTCCGTTCAGAGCGCTCCCTGATTCAGACAACTGGCCGGGCAGCGCGTAATGAAAATGGGGAAGTCATTATGTATGGAGATAAAGTGACCAAGTCCATGCAGGTGGCGATTGATGAAACCAATCGCCGTCGTGAAAAACAAATGGCTTATAATGAGAAACATAATATTACACCGACAACGATCCGAAAAGAAGTCCGGGACGTCATTCGTGCAACAGTGGCCGCAGAGGATAGCGAATCGTATGAAGGCAGACATGTGGATACGTCCGAGATGAGCAAAGCTGACAAAGCGGAAATGGTAAAAAACATGGAAAACGACATGAAGCAAGCTGCCAAAGATCTCGACTTCGAGAAAGCTGCCGAGCTTCGTGATATTATTCTGGAACTCAAAGCGGAAGGGTGACTCGTTCATGCCCAATAAAGCAATTAACGTTCAAGGTGCACGTGCACACAATCTGCAAAATATTGATGTCTCGATCCCTAAAAATGAGCTTGTCGTATTCACGGGTTTATCCGGTTCCGGCAAATCCTCGCTGGCATTTGACACCATTTATGCGGAAGGACAGCGACGATACGTTGAATCGCTGTCCGCCTATGCCCGGCAATTCCTAGGCCAGATGGATAAACCGGATGTGGATGCCATTGAAGGTTTGTCACCGGCCATTTCAATCGATCAGAAAACAACGAGTAAAAACCCGCGGTCAACAGTTGGAACGGTAACGGAAATTTATGACTATCTGCGGCTGTTGTATGCCCGCATTGGTCGACCGACCTGTCCCGAACATGGAATAGAAATTAGCTCCCAGACTGTTCAGCAGATGGTTGATCGGATTTTGGAATACCCGGAACGGACCAAGATGCAAATTCTTGCACCGGTTATATCAGGCAAAAAAGGCGAACACACCAAAACAATTGATTATCTCAAGCAGAAAGGGTACGTCCGGATTCGTGTCGATCAGGAAATGCGAGAAGTGACAGACGACATTCAATTGGAAAAAAATAAATCCCACTCGATTGAAGTGGTTGTTGATCGTATCATAGTTAAAGAAGGTATCGCCGGACGACTCAGTGACTCGATTGAAACCGCACTTGGCCTTGGTGACGGTAAAATGATGGTGGATATTGTCGACGGTGACGAACTGATGTTCAGTGAAAACCATGCTTGCCCCATCTGTGGTTTTTCGATTGGTGAGCTGGAGCCAAGGCTGTTTTCGTTCAACAGTCCGTACGGGGCCTGTCCAACGTGTGACGGTCTCGGCACCAATCTGGAAGCAGATCTCGAGCTGGTGATTCCGGATCATGACAAAACATTGAACGACCATGCCATTGCAGCGTGGGAGCCGATCAGTTCGCAGTATTACCCACAACTTTTGAAAAGTGTCTGTGATCATTACGGCATTGATATGACGATACCGGTGAAAAATATACCGAAACACCAAATGGATAAAATCTTATATGGAAGCGGCCATGAAAAGATTCATTTTTATTATGTCAATGACTTTGGCAATGTCCGTGACAACGATATTTATTTTGAAGGGGTTCTTCCTAATATAGCCCGACGGTACCGCGAAACATCCTCCGATTTTACTAGAGAAATGCTGGGGAAATACATGGACCACAAGCATTGTCCGGACTGTGGCGGTCACCGGCTTAAAAAAGAAGCCCTTGCAGTACGGATAAATGGTAAGCATATAAGTGACGTGACGGATTATGCGATTACGAAAGCCAATGCGTTTTTTATGCAGCTTGATTTAACCGAGAAGGAGCAGACGATTGCCGAGATGATTTTGAAGGAAATTACCGATCGTCTGGACTTTATGACCAATGTGGGATTGGATTACTTGACACTCTCCCGGTCGGCAGGAACACTTTCCGGCGGGGAAGCACAGCGGATCCGGCTGGCAACCCAGATTGGTTCCGCGCTGACAGGTGTTCTCTACGTTCTCGATGAACCGTCTATCGGGTTGCACCAGCGGGACAATTATCGCTTAATCAACACGCTGAAACGGATGCGCGACTTGGATAATACGGTGATTGTCGTTGAACATGATGAAGATACTATGTTGGAGGCGGATCACCTGATTGATTTTGGCCCGGGCGCAGGTGATAACGGTGGAAAAATCGTCGCCAGTGACACGCCCGACCATTTAATGAAACATAAAGATTCACTGACAGGCCAATATCTTGCCGGAGATAAATTCATTCCGGTTCCGGTTAAACGACGAAAACAGAATAAACGCCGACAAGTAAAAGTGGTCGGGGGGGAAGAAAACAATCTGAAAAAAGTAGATGCATCGTTCCCGATAGGTCTTATGACGGTTATCACAGGTGTCTCCGGTTCCGGCAAAAGCACTTTGGTGAATGACATTTTATATAAGTCTCTCTCCAAACAATTGCACAGAGCTAAGCAAAAGCCGGGGAAACATCAGCGCATTAACGGTATGGGCAACATTGAAAAAGTCATTAATATTGACCAGTCCCCGATTGGAAGGACACCACGCTCCAATCCGGCTACGTACACCGGTGTGTTCGATCACATTCGCGATGTGTTTGCACAAACGAACGAAGCGAAAGTGCGCGGCTATAAAAAGGGCCGGTTCAGTTTTAACGTCAAGGGCGGACGTTGTGAGGCATGCAAAGGCGATGGCATCATTAAGATTGAAATGCACTTTCTCCCAGACGTGTATGTTCCTTGTGAAGTGTGCCACGGGAAACGATATAACCGGGAAACATTGGAAGTTGAATATAAAGGAAAAAGCATTGCCGACGTCCTGGAGATGACGATTGAAGAAGCACTCGACTTTTTCGGGAATATACCAAAAATCAAACGAAAACTGCAGACGGTTTATGATGTAGGTCTCAGTTATATTAAGCTGGGACAGCAGGCAACTACGCTATCCGGCGGGGAAGCACAACGTGTCAAACTGGCAAGTGAGCTCCACCGTCGCTCCAATGGCAAATCGTTTTATATTTTGGATGAGCCGACGACAGGTTTGCACACCGATGATATTAACAGGCTATTGAACGTGCTGCATCGTCTGGTTGATAATGGCGATTCCGTCCTTATTATCGAGCACAACCTGGATGTCATCAAAACAGCGGACCATATTATTGATCTCGGTCCGGAAGGCGGTGACGGCGGCGGTGAGATTATAGCAACCGGGACACCGGAAGAAATCGCTGAAACAGAAGCCTCCTATACTGGGACGTATTTAAAACCGATACTGGAACGGGACTGGAAACGGATGGAGGCGGCCATGAAAGAACGGGAAAAAGCCGAAATAAATTAGTGAACAAGGAAGCGGCGTTCCTTAAAGGGCGTCGCTGTCCTTATTAGAATGACCGTGATCAAGTAAAACATGCCTGTTATGCGTCTGGAACTGGCCCGACGATTCTTATCTTTCTGAATCCGCACATCGGTTTAAATTTTTGACGATCATCACCCATTTCGATAACCTAATATAAGAAGGTAAATGGTAGGAGGAACAGCACATGGAACCAATTGACATCGAGCACGTGCAACACTGGCTGGAACATTTTATAAACCAGGATGTATACGTTCATTTGGAAACAACCAATGGCGTGTATGCAAGCCATTTTAACGAGAATGCGACCACTGTTGGCGCTTATATACGAAATGCACGAGTACGGTTTTCACAGGCAAAAATTATCGGAAACGGACAAACATATCGCGTTGGTTTAAAATTGGAGCTAGGCTGGGTTTATGCAGAGGGATTGACCGATTGGACGCTCCATAAAGATAGCCAGCTATTGCTCGCCGGCCATGATTACGAGGGACGGTTGATGGTTGCCTTGAATATTAGCAAAACACCACTTGGTGAGTGAGTCGTGTAAACGTAGATATATCCTAATAAACAAAAAACACAAACAAGCAACGAGGGTCAGGTGAATAAAATGGAAACGCATGTCGTTGTTATTTATCCGCATCCGGATGATGAGTCATTTGGTGCGGCAGGTACGATAACTGGATTTCGGGAACAAGGCGTCCCAGTCACGTATTTATGTGGGACATTAGGAGAAATGGGCAGAAACATGGGGACCCCACCTTTCGCTAATCGGGAAACATTGCCGGATATCCGGAATGAGGAGCTGGTCAATGCCTGTAACACATTGGATATTGATTTGCGCCAATTGGGTTATCGGGATAAAACCATCGAGTTTGAGGATAAGCAGGACGTTGCTAAAACGTTGAAGCGTCATTTGGAAGAGCTGAATCCAAGCCTCGTAGTAACCCATTATCCGGAATACGCTATCCATCCGGATCATAACGCTTTGGGGGCAGCTGCTGTGGAAGCCGTCCGCTTGATGGACCCCGAGACACGCCCTGTTGTCTGGGCACAGGCTATTTCTAATGATTATACGAAGGATCTGGGGGAACCGGACATCAATAATGACATTACTGCTCACTTTGAACGGAAGATGGACGCCATTCTCGCTCATCAGTCACAAGCAAAAGGTGTTATGACTCAATTCAGTGAAAGCCCTTCGTTATCGGATGATATCTTTGAAGCAGCTAAAGAACGATTGGGTATGGAAGAGTTTTACGTCTGGCATTTTAGTGAATGAGACCAACGAGGAGGAAAAATGATGAGAAAACGATTATATAGATCCCGTTCTGAGCGAATGATCAAAGGTATATGCGGTGGTCTGGCAGAGTATTTTAACATTGATCCCACCATTATTCGTCTGTTGTTTGCAGCGTTGGCATTTGCCGGCGGTGCGTCCATTTACGCCTATATTATCGGTGTTTTTGTGATTCCGAGTGAAGGGAAGAGTCACTAATGCTGATGCGCTGGGCCATTTCAGTCGTGCTGAACGCCATCGCTTTGACAGCTGCTGCTTGGCTTTTTACGGGATTTTATCTGGAAGGATTCGGAACGGCGCTTTTAGCGAGTGTCATCCTTGGCATTCTGAATACTATTGTAAGGCCTATTCTCGTTATTTTGACAATGCCGATTACGTTGCTGTCGCTCGGTCTGTTTTTGTTCGTCGTCAATGCCGTGACACTCATGATCACACAGGGTGTTATGGATGAATCATTCTCTATTGCCGGATTCGGTACGGCTGTTATGGCGGCAGTGATTCTCGCCATTATCAATATGATTTTGAGCCGATTGGTCAAAGATCGACTAACATAATCATAATTGATCACGTTTCACAGGTACGATTCCTGTGATTTTTTCTGATTTAAATATTCTTTGTTGAAAAAATATGCTATAATGTAATGGGCAATGTCTTTCAGTGGGGGTTTCCCTTTTTCCCCCACTGATGGTACATTGCCTAAATGAGATGTTTACGGGCTGTTCATCCCCCATTTTTACGTATGTGGTTTGCCCACGTTCAGATACGGGGTGTGACAGCCCGTTTGTGTGTGATATATTAATAAACCGCTGTATCCCATGGGGGTTTTATAAATGGTGAAAGTTCGTACCGAAGACTTATTGAAAAATTTCAACTTGACGCTTGTTGCCGGCAAAGATGGCGTTCATCGGGAACTCTTCTCAAGTGATATTCACCGACCTGGTATTGAAATGACCGGCTACTTCGATTATTACCCGAAAGAACGGCTGCAACTGATCGGGAAAACAGAAATGTCCTATTTTCTTGATTTGACCGAAGAGAACAAAAAAGATCGTATGGAACAGCTTTGCACCGATGTTACGCCAGTTATTGTCATTTCACGTGATATGGAGATTCCGGATGTTATTCTCGAGACGGCAGATGAGGCCGGCGTCCCAGTTTTGCATTCACCAAGGCAGACAACTCGTGTTATTAGCCGATTGACGAATTACCTTGAAGGAAAATTTGCACCGTTCACAGCAATACACGGTGTTCTTGTCGATATTTACGGTGTTGGTGTGCTTTTGACCGGCCAAAGTGGTGTTGGTAAAAGTGAAACGGCGCTTGAACTGGTGAAGCGGGGACATCGACTGATCGCGGATGACAGCGTGGAAATTTATCAGGAGGATTATGACCGCCTTATCGGCAATTCGCCGCCATTGATTGAACATTTACTGGAAATACGTGGCCTTGGTATTATTAATGTCATGACGCTTTTCGGGGCTGGAGCGGTCCGTCCTTATAAAAAGATATCCATGATTATTAATTTGGAATTGTGGGATGAGAGCAAGCAATACGACCGGCTTGGTTTGGATGAAGAATCGATGAAAATTATGGATGTGTCGCTTCCAAAATCGACAATACCGGTCCGTCCCGGGCGTAATCTTGCTGTCATCATTGAGGTGGCGGCGATGAATTTTCGGCTTAAGAAAATGGGTGTGAATGCTGCTGAAGAATTTTCGGAACGGCTGACGAAAATGATCGATCAGGAATCGGACACGGAATAGGAGAGTGGTAAGAATGAGCTGCAATGCACCGGCATTGGACCGTGTCTTCATAGAAATTGGGTCACTGTCAATTTATTGGTATGGTGTCATCATCGCATTTGGCCTTTTTTTAGGGTTGTATATAGCAACAAAGGAATCGAATAGGCTGGGGTTACAAAAAGATTTAATGACCGATTTGGTTGTTTTCGCGATTCCGATGTCGATTATTTTTGCCCGGGCCTATTATGTGTTTTTCGAATGGGATCGTTATGCAGGACCTCCGTGGTGGGATATTTTTGCTGTATGGGAAGGCGGTATTGCCATTCATGGGGCATTAATTGGCGCTGTCTTGACAGCTATTATCTATGCACGGATTAAAAACGTTTCTTTCTGGCAACTGGCGGACATTGCCGCGCCAAGTCTGATTCTTGGACAAGCCATTGGACGCTGGGGCAATTTTATCAATCAGGAGGCACATGGCGGCCCGATTTCTGAATCCGTTTATAACAATTTTCATACATATTTACCGGATTTTATAATGAATCAGATGTGCATTGATGGCGTAATGTATCATCCGACATTTCTTTATGAATCGCTTTGGAATATCCTTGTGTTTGTTATTCTTTTGGTGTTGCGACACAAAAATCCGTTACGTGGCGAAGTGTTCCTGAGCTATATCATGGCTTATTCCGCCGGTCGATTCTTTATTGAAGGTATGCGGACGGACAGTCTTTATGTTCCGGGAACGGACATTCGTATGGCACAACTTATCTCCGTTGTGTTGATTGCAGCGGTTGTTGCCCTTATTGTTTACCGGCGCAAGTCGCGCAAAACTCGGAAACGGTATGATGGTCGGAAACGCCAAAAGAATAAGAAGAAGTGATTGGAAGCAGGGGTGTCATGCGTCATTCATGACACCGAATACTATCAAAGGAAGGAAGCATCCTATGGGCATTCATACGGTACTCTTTGATTTGGATGGAACATTGATCGATACGAATGAATTGATTATTGAATCGTTTATGCATACGTTTCATCAATTTGGCAAAAATCTCACACGAGAGGAAGCTATCTCATTTATTGGACCGCCGTTGCGGGATACGTTTCGTCAATATGATCCCGCTCAAGCCGAGGTGATGATGCAGACGTATCGGGAGCATAATAGGATGCATCACGATGATTTTGTGTCGGCATTTCCGAATGTATTGACGACAATCGATCAACTGTATGACAAAAATGTTCAGCTCGGCATCGTCACCACAAAGTTGCGGGGGACCGTCAACATGGGATTGAACGTGACCGGTCTCGATCCGTATTTCCAATCGGTCATTACGCTTGACGATGTCACCTATGCCAAACCGCATCCAGAGCCGGTCGTCATGGCGATGAACGATCTCGGGGCGCGTGCAGAGGCAACATTAATGGTAGGGGATAACTCCCATGACATCGAAGCCGGGAACCATGCCGGGGTGAAAACAGCGGCCGTATCCTGGTCCTTGAAAGACCGGGAAGCTTTACTGGAATGCCATCCAACGTATATGCTGGAAGATATGCGGGATCTTTTCACCATTATAGGAGTGTAGTCGATGCGCAGAACCAATCGATACCCTGTCAAACGGGCCAATTCGTTGTGGCACATTTACGATACCGTCCCTTTTTGGAAGGTCATAAAAAATTTTATTGTCATCCAGTTGGGTCGGTATACGCCTTTTTTACGTATGAAAAATGGGCTGTATCGCACGTTCCTGCGAATGGAAATTGGCGGCAAGACAGCGTTAGCCTTAATGGTCATGCCTGATATTATGTTTCCGGAGAACATTGAAGTGGGGACTAATAGTGTTATCGGGTATAATACGACCATCCTGGCTCATGAATATTTAATCAACGAATACCGCATCGGAAGGGTCGTGATTGGTGATGACGTTATGATCGGTGCCAACACCACTATTTTACCCGGTGTGACGATTGGTGATGGAGCGATTGTATCGTCAGCGACACTTATCAATCGGGACGTGCCCCCCGGGGCGTTTGTGGGTGGCAACCCGATGCACGTCATTTATACAAAGGAAGAAATGGAAGCACGATCAGAGAATAACGATTAAGAGGGAACCCCAATCCATTCGGAGATCATGTCCATCAATTTTAATGCAAGTGCTATTCATATATAATAGCCATCCAATAATAGAGCCAAGCAATGGGGGAGAACAATGGAGTATGAAAATTTAACATTGCACACGGATAAATACCAAATTAACATGATGTATGCACATTGGAAAAACAACTCCCATAATCGAAAAGCTGTTTTCGATGCGTATATACGTGAGAATCCTTTTCATAATGGGTATACGGTATTTGCCGGACTTGAACGAATTGTGCATTACATCAACAACTTGCACTTCACTGAAGACGATATCGATTATTTAAAGCAGCAGGAAGAAGATTATGAGCCCGAATTTTTGGACGAACTGCGCCAATTTTCATTTTCGGGAAACATTTATTCCATGCGTGAAGGCGAAGTTGTGTTTCCAAACGAGCCGCTTATTCGCGTTGAAGCACGTATTTTTGAAGCTCAAATGATTGAAACAGCGCTACTGAATTTTATGAACTATCAAAGCTTGATTGCAACCAAGGCGAGCCGTATCAAACAGGTAGCCGAGGATGATACACTGATTGAATTCGGAACACGCCGGGCACAAGAGGGTGACGCTGCCATTTGGGGAGCACGTGCTTCCTATATTGCCGGGTTTCATGCCACATCCAATATGCGTGCCGGCAAACTGTTTAATATCCCCGCGAAAGGGACGCACGCTCATTCATGGATTCAGGACCATGACAGCGAAGAACAAGCATTCACAAATTTTGCGAAAGCGCTACCCGATCAGGCAGTTTTGCTCGTTGATACATATGATACGCTGCGGTCCGGGATCCCCAATGCCATCAAAACCGGTAAAATGCTTGAAGCCAAAGGAAAAAAACTGAAGGCGATCCGTCTTGATAGTGGTGACTTGGCCCGCCTTTCCATTGAGGGTAGAAAAATGCTCGATGATGCGGGCATGAATCATGTTGAGATTATGGCTTCCAATGAAGTCGATGATGAAGTGATCATGCATCTAAAAATGCAAGGGGCGCAAATTGATTCGTGGGGGGTTGGAACCAAGTTGATCACCGGCGCCAGCAAGCCATCCCTTGGCGGGGTGTACAAGCTTGTCGCCAGAGAGAATGACAACAAACTGATCCCGGTGATTAAACTGTCCGAAGATTTGGAGAAAGTGAGCACCCCGGGCCCCAAAAAAGTTTATCGGATCATTAACCGCAGGACACAGAAGTCGGAAGGGGACTATATTGCACTGGCACATGAAACAGTCGATGATAAACCGCTCAAGATGTTTGATCCGTTTTTTCCACAAAAATGCAAATTTGTGTACGATTACGAAGCAATTGATCTCTTGAAACCAATCTTTGTCAATGGAAAACAGGTGTATGATTTGCCGGCATTGGAGAATATTCACCAGTATCACCAAAGGCAACTTTCTCATATATGGCCGGAAACATTGCGATTGCTGAATCCGCAAACCTACTATGTTGATTTAAGTTACGAGTTGTGGAAGATGAAACAGGAGATGATGGAAGAGCATTCGATGGAGTAAATGAATGAGGGGCGTTTCGTTTCACGTATGGTTGATTAGTCATAAAGAAAGACTGACATGACGATGCTCAGTGCTGTGATTCCGGCTATGTGACATATCCGTTTTTCAGGAGGGATACACGTTGAGTGAGACATTCATTATGTCACTGGATCAAGGAACAACAAGCTCCAGGGCGATTCTGTTTAATCACAATGGCGAGGTTGTAGAGACAGCGCAAAAAGAATTTGAGCAATTTTTTCAACGGCCGGGCTGGGTCGAACATGACGCCAATGAAATTTGGACGTCCATGCTCGCTTGCATCTCTGATGTTTTGCGCAAAGCAGATGCAAATCCGTCGCAAATAGCCGGCATTGGTATAACCAATCAACGGGAAACAACGGTTGTCTGGGATAAACATACAGGCAAACCGATTTACAAAGCCATCGTCTGGCAGTCACGGCAAACCGATGATATTTGCAAGGAATTAAATGACCAAGGGTATGCGGATACCGTTCGTGAAAAAACGGGCTTATTAATTGATGCCTATTTTTCCGGAACCAAAGTGAAATGGATTCTGGACAACGTTGATGGTGCCCGGCAAAAGGCCGATAATGGCGACTTATTATTCGGGACTATGGATACATGGATTGTCTACAAGCTGTCGGGTGGGAAAACACATATTACGGACTATTCGAATGCATCCCGAACGTTAATGTTCAACATTTACGATCTTACGTGGGATGACGAACTATTGGACATACTGGGTGTGCCCAAATGTATGTTGCCTGAGGTCAAAGAATCGTCCGACATTTATGCCCATACGGTTGATTACCATTTCTTCGGTCATAATGTTCCCATCGCTGGTATCGCCGGTGACCAGCAGGCGGCATTATTCGGTCAGGCATGCTTTGAAAAAGGCATGGTGAAAAACACATACGGCACCGGTAATTTCATGTTGATGAATACCGGCGAAAAAGGGGTGCGATCCGATCACGGGTTGCTGACGACGTTGGCTTGGGGAATTGATGGCACCGTCGAATATGCTCTGGAGGGTAGCATTTTTGTATCCGGTTCGGCTATCCAATGGCTTCGTGACGGATTGAAAATCATTGATGCGTCACCACAAAGTGAGGATTACGCAAC
Source organism: Lentibacillus halophilus (assembly GCF_055395055.1). Classification (NCBI taxonomy): domain Bacteria; kingdom Bacillati; phylum Bacillota; class Bacilli; order Caryophanales; family Bacillaceae; genus Lentibacillus; species Lentibacillus halophilus. The sequence continues at coordinate 2,886,187 of NZ_AP043750.1, read as the reverse complement.
ACGGGTGGATTCAACGGATGGTGTCTATATGGTGCCAGCGTTCGTCGGGCTTGGAACACCATACTGGGATAGCGCTGTTCGCGGCGCCTTTTTCGGAATCACTCGCGGAACGACGCGGGAGCATATGGTTCGGGCCGCCCTTGAGTCCCTCGCCTATCAAACAAAAGATGTTCTCGATGCGATGAATGCTGATTCTGGCATTCATTTAAAAACATTGCGCGTTGATGGTGGCGCGGTGAAAAACAACTTTCTAATGCAATTCCAAAGCGACATGCTTAATGTTCCGGTAGAACGCCCGGTCGTTCAAGAAACAACGGCTCTCGGGGCAGCTTATTTGGCCGGTCTGGCTGTCGGTTACTGGAATGATAAAAACGACATTGCTGAGCAGTGGAAAAAAGAGCGTACATTTAACAGCCAGATGCAGGAAGATACACGCGAGAAACTGTATGCCGGATGGAAAAAAGCTGTCGACGCCGCACGAACGTTCAAATAGATTCGCTGTTGTATGAATGGTTTACGATATTGGCTCTGTAAAAAGAGAAACAAAGCGTTTGAGTGTCAATCATGCCATCGGTCGTGTAATCATAATAACCTATGTTGGAGAAACGGGGAAACCGCAAAAGAGCCGATGATCGTTTGTCATTGGCCTGTTTCGCGGTTTCTTTTTAATCGGGAATAAACAGTGCGTTGTTCAAGTTATAAACGGTACAAGAACAAGGAGTGAATGGACGATGGCCGTATTTTCCAGTCATCAAAGAGATGCTATTTTTGAAGAAATGGAAGGCACGCAGTTCGATGTCATCGTCATTGGCGGTGGCATTACCGGTGCCGGTATTGCGCTTGATGCCACAGTTCGGGGGTTTGATACCGCCGTTGTGGAGATGCAGGATTTCGCAGCGGGCACATCAAGCCGATCCACCAAACTTGTTCATGGCGGGCTGCGTTATTTAAAACAGTTGGAAGTCAAAACGGTGTCCGAAGTCGGAAAAGAACGCTCAATCGTCTATGAAAACGGACCGCATGTAACGACACCTGAATGGATGATGTTGCCGTTTTATAAGGGAGGGAACTTCGGCCCGCTGACATCCAATATTGGGTTGCGTATCTATGACTTTTTGGCAGGGGTGAAACAAGACGAACGACGACAAATGCTGAAGCCGGAAGAAGCGGTGATCAAAGAGCCACTTGTGAACAGAGACGGGCTGCAGGGCGCTGGGTACTATGTGGAATACAAAACCGATGATGCGCGGCTCACGGTGGACGTGATGAAAAAGGCCGTCGAAAAAGGCGCACATGCTGTGAATTATGCCCAAGCGGTTGATTTCATTTATCAGTCCGGCAAAATAGTTGGTGTGTTAGTGGAAGATGTAATCACCGGCCGGAAGCTGCCTATTCACGCCAAGAAAGTTATCAATGCAGGTGGACCATGGGTGGATGAGCTTCGTGAAATGGATGGTTCCAAACGAGGAAAAACACTTCATTTAACAAAAGGGGTTCATCTTATTTTTCCGAAGAGCCGGTTTCCGTTGCAGCAGGCGATTTATTTTGACGCGCCGGATGGACGGATGATTTTTGCAATTCCCCGCGGTAACAAAACGTATGTAGGCACGACGGACACCAGCTTTGATGGACATATAGCCCATCCGGTGATGACCGTTGAGGACCGGGATTACTTATTGGAGGTCATTAATGCCATGTTCCCGTCACTCAATATGACAGCCGATGACATGGATTCAAGCTATGCCGGGCTGCGACCGCTAATAGCCGACGAAGGAAAAGATAATCCCGATGACATCTCACGCAAAGACGAGATATTCATTTCGCATTCAGGCTTGATTTCCATGGCAGGAGGGAAATTGACAGGATATCGTAAAATGGCTGAACAGGCCGTTGACGTGGTGGTGAATCAGTTTAAAGAAGACGAAGGGATTCTGTATTCGGAATCGGAAACAGAGCATTTGCCGATAAGCGGCGGAGACGTCGGAGGTTCAGCAGGTTTTAGGCATTATATGGAACGAAAAATGGCTGAGGCCAAAGCACTGGGAATACATGAAGAGACAGCATCCCAGCTTATTCAGCGATACGGCGCTAATGCGGATACCATTTTCACGCTGTATCGGGAAAAACAAACGGACGCTGAGGAAATTGGCATCGATTCCATTATTTTGGCGGAATTGATTTATTCAATGGAGTATGAAATGGCTTATAAACCGGCTGACTTTTTTGTGCGACGGACAGGAGCCCTGTTTTTTGACATTGATGTCGTCCGGGCTCATAAAGATGATGTTATCAATTATATGGCCGATGTATTGCATTGGGATGAAAGACAGACGCAAATGTATACAGATGACCTTGATCAGTTATTGCATGAGGCGGTGACCCCTGCTGAATGAGCGGGAATGCTTCAATGAATGGACACTTGTACAAACGTCATGTTTCATCCGTATGTCAATCGTCCTGTATATATGGTATACTTTGTACGGCAAGTTTTGACACATAGGGGGTGCCGACATGAAACAAAATCATAACCCTGCACCAGGTGAGGGTAAGGAAAATATTGTCCCCTTTATTCCGGACGGTGATTTTTATTTTAAGAAAGGCGTCGACGCATTTCAAAAGCATAAATTCGATCGTGCGGTAAAATGGTTGCAGAAAGCAATAGAAGAAAAACCGGATAATCCGTTATATCAGTGCCAGTTATCAATTATTTATACGGAAACCGGCTCGTATCATACGGCTAATCAAATACTGTTGAATGTGCTGGAAACATCAGGTGACAGTTATGTTGATTGTTATTATTTGCTTGCCAATAATTGCGCCCATTTGGGACAGTTGCATGATGCAAAAGAATATGCAGAATCATATATTAATAAAAACCCGAATGGGGAATTGCGAGAAGATGCGGAACAGTTAATGGCCCTAGTGGACAACGATGATTCAGACGAAAATGACGAGGAATCGGGTCAGGAAGACGAACAGCTCACTTATCATGAAATGGTGTGTCATCATATGGAACGTCAAGAATGGGACAAGGCATTGCCGTTGCTTGAAGACATGTCAACGTTATTTCCGGAAGATGACCACGTCCGGCATGATTATGCGTATGCGCTATTTTTCGCGGGATATGGCGAAAAAGCTCTTGGCATGGAACAAACATGGTTGGAAGAAGATCCCGAATCGTTGCACGCCCGTGGCAATCTGGCGGTGTTTTATGATGCACGTCAACAGCATGATGCCTGCCAACATCACATAAACATGTTGCGAAATGTATATCCGGTGCAGGAGCAACAAAAACTGCGAATAGCTGTCACATTTGCTCAAACTGGACAATATGACGAGGCGTACACACGATTCCGGAGTATCAATGATCAACAGATGGACCTCATGTCTTATTATAAATGGTACAGCACAGCAGCCTATCAACTGGAGAAGCCGACCAAAGCATTTTCCATATGGGAGAAAGGGTGTGAACGTCATCCCGAACTCGCTGACGAAAAACGTCCATGGGATGCGGAATGATTCCGACTGAAACAAGAGAAAGGAATCACCGCTGAATGATGTTTCACGTTGTAAGCATTAAGGTGGACGAAAATGTCGTCTTGCTTTACGATGAATATGGATGGCAAGAATAGTGAAGAAAGGGCTGATAACATGGCCGAAGAGCGTATGTATGATGTTATTATTGCTGGTGCCGGTCCTGCGGGTATGACTGCCGCTGTTTATGCATCGCGTGCGGATTTGGATACACTGATGCTTGAACGCGGAATCCCGGGAGGACAGGTTTCCGATACAGAAGATGTGGAAAACTATCCCGCTTTTGACTATATTTCGGGGCCGGATTTATCCAATAAATTATATGAGCATGCCGAGAAATTTGGTGCTGAGTATGCCTATGGCGATATTAAAAGCATTGATGATCACGGAGAATATAAAACGATTAATGCCGGTAAGAAACAGTATCATACACGGACACTGATCATTGCAACAGGTGCTGAGTACAAGAAACTCGGTATTCCGGGTGAAGAAGAGTTGGGCGGACGCGGTGTCTCGTATTGCGCCGTTTGTGATGGTGCCTTTTTTAAAGGAAAAGACTTGATCGTGATTGGCGGTGGGGACTCCGCCGTTGAAGAAGGCATGTATTTGACACGGTTCGCCAATAAAGTCACCATCGTGCATCGCCGTGATAAACTGCGTGCGCAAAAAATTCTTCAGGACCGTGCTTTTGACAATGAAAAAATAGAATTTATCTGGAATACGGAAGCCAAACAAATTAATGGTCCGAGCGGCAAAGTGGAAAGTGCCACATTGGTTAATAATCAAACCGGTGAGGAGTATGATCACGCCATCGATGGAATTTTCATTTATATCGGTTTGCTGCCGCTGAATGAGCCGTTCGAGTCGTTGGGCATCACGAACGATGAAGGTTATGTCGTCACGAATGAAAATATGGAAACATCCATACCGGGCGTGTTTGCGGCAGGCGATATTCGTGAGAAATCGCTCCGGCAAATTGTGACCGCTACGGGTGACGGAAGCATTGCAGCAGAGGAAGCCCAGAAGTATATTGAAGATCTGATGGAAGAAATAAAAGCAGCACAAACGTAAACGTTCCGTAACGGGGGGGGATCGAACGCGGGACATGATGATTGACGTACAAAAGCATGGTGTCACCGCAGTTCGACTTCTTGAGATATGTCATCAAAAGTAATGACATTTTAATTCTGTTGTAACCCGTACGAAACAATGATTCGTTATAATGGAATTACTAATTGACCCCCTTTAATAATAAATTAGTTTTCTGCAGGTGATGATGCACCTGCATTTTTTTTGGTTTCATATCCGCGTTGGATGAATGACGTTTGTGACGCTTGTTGGGCGCATCCCTTTCATTGTATAATAAGTATAGTGTTTGGATCGTTGAGCTGAAAGAAGTGAAACAGTCATGCAGCGTGTAACCAATTGCATAGTCATATCGAATGGAAACGTTCTATTAATAAAAAAACCGCGCCGAGGCTGGTATGCTATTCCCGGGGGCAAAATGGAACCGGGTGAAACCATTAAAGAATCCGCCATCCGTGAATTTCAGGAAGAAACCGATTTGCAGCTTCATGACCCAAGACTGGTCGGTGTATTTACTTTCATGATTTACCGCCATAACGACCTGGTGCAGGAATGGATGATGTTCACATTCACTGACTCTGAACCAGAAGGTGTGATGTCTCACTTTTGCAAAGAAGGCGAACTGGAGTGGGTGGCACTGGAGGCCATTGACGATGTGCCGATGGCGGAAGGAGACAGAAAGATTTTTGACCATGTGTTGTCTTCCGATGAATCCATTTTATACGGATCGTTTTCCTACACAGAGGATTATGAACTGCTGTATGTGCGTCTTGATCCCACACGGTCATGAAGGGGAGCGTTGTTATGTGGAACAGTGAACAGGATACGAAATTGGTTATTATTACAGGCATGTCGGGGGCGGGCAAGACCGTAGCCATACAAAGCTTTGAGGATCTCGGCTATTATTGTGTTGACAATTTACCGCCCGCTTTACTGCCGAAGTTTTTGGAACTAATGAAAGATGCACGGAATAACATTCGTAAAGTGGCGCTTGTCATGGATTTACGCGGAAGAGAATTTTTTGATTCGCTGTTTGAAGCTCTCGACATATTGGAAGAAGAAAACTGGCTGAGAGAACACATCCTTTTTTTGGACGCACAAGATGAGGCATTGGTGAAACGGTATAAAGAAACGAGGCGGTCACACCCGCTTGCATCAGAAGGGTTGCCCCTTGAGGGAATTACACAGGAACGCACCATTCTTGATGAATTGCGGGGCAGGGCGCAGCGAATTATTGACACAACAACGCTTAAGCCAAAACAATTACGGGATAAAATACTTCGGACATATATGGAAGGAAAACAGGAGATCTTTTCGGTGAATATGGTGTCATTTGGCTATAAATACGGCATACCGATCGATGCGGATTTGGTTTTTGATGTTCGGTTTTTGCCAAACCCGCATTATGTGCCGTATATGCAGCCCATGACGGGCTTGAATTCAGAAGTCTCCTCATACGTTTTTAAATGGGTTGATACACAGAAGTTTAATGAAAAGGTGCTTGATTTGCTGCAGTTCATGCTTCCGAAATATAAAAAAGAAGGCAAGTCACAGCTTGTCGTTGGAATTGGATGCACGGGTGGGCAGCATCGGTCGGTAGCTATTGCCGAATACTTTGCCAAACAGCTTGCCACCAACTATATCACCCATGTCAGTCACCGTGATATGGATAAAAGAAAGGACCATTAATATGAACGGCGGAAAGAGACCGAATATCACTGTCATTGGCGGTGGTACGGGAATGCCTGTTCTTCTGCGTGGATTAAAGAATTTGCCGATTGATCTGACGGCCCTGGTGACTGTTGCGGATGACGGTGGGAGCACGGGGCGGTTGCGACATACGATGGGGATGCCGGCACCCGGTGATATCCGGAATGTGATTGCAGCGCTTTCTGATGCAGAACCAATGCTTTTGGATCTGTTTCAGCACCGGTTTGCTGAGGGAAATGGGCTAACCGGACATTCCATGGGCAATCTTCTTCTGGCGGCAATGACGTCGTTAACGGGTGATTTTTTCACGGGGATTAAAGAAATTTCCCGAGTGTTGAATGTAAAAGGGACGATTTATCCCATTTCCAACCAGAGTATGTCCTTGCACGCACGAATGACAGACGGCACGATTGTTTCAGGTGAATCGAACATTCCTCTTGCCAACAAAAAAATCGAACGCATTTTTTTGCGTCCGGAGCCGGTTCAGCCGCTTCCCAACGCTGTGGAAGCTGTCAGGAATGCTGATTTGGTCGTGGTGGCTCCGGGCAGCCTGTACACAAGTATCTTGCCGAATATGATCATCCCGCAAATGATTGGCGCATTAAAACACGCGAAAGGAAACGTTGTTTATATCTGCAATGTGATGACACAGGCTGGGGAGACAACAGGTTATACGGCGGCAGACCATGTTGAGGCCATCCGTCATCATATCGGAGAGTCATGCATTGATACGATTGTTGTCCATAATGAACCGATCAGTCAACGCGTTCGTAATGTTTATGCCGAGGAAAATGCCTCTCCCGTTGTCTATGATACAGACCGACTGGTGGATATGGGGCTGGAAATCATTGAGGGTGATATCATCAATCCATCCAAAACGACATTGCGGCATGATACGGAAAAGGTAGCGAATTTGCTTTATTCCATCATTAATTAGATCGAATGGAATTGATGGACAAAGGGAGGTGCCGGGATTGTCATTTGCTTCTGAGATAAAAAAGGAACTGACCGGAATGGAATCGGACATATGCTGTCAATATGCGGAATTCGCAGCACTTGTTCGGATGAATGGTGTTATTTCCATGTCCGGACAGTTTTATACACTTGATGTACAGACGGAAAACGCAGCGATTGCACGGCGCATCTACACACTGATTAAATCGCTGTACCATATTCCGGTTGAACTTCTTGTTCGGAAAAAAATGAAACTGAAAAAAAACAATGTCTATATTGTCCGCATGAAGGAAAAAGCTCGAGATTTGCTGGTGGATATAGGCATATTAAACGAATCCAATACACTTAAGCGAGATATACCCACAGCTTATTTAGAAAAGGATTGCTGCCGCAAATCGTATTTACGTGGGGCATTTTTAGCCGGTGGATCGATTAATAATCCGGAGACGTCGTCGTATCATCTGGAAATTTTCAACGCATATCAGGAACATAATGAGGCCCTAACAGGGTTATTAAATGATTTTCAGCTCCGTGCCCGGCAACTCGAACGAAAAAATGGCTACATTGCCTATTTAAAAGAGGCGGAGAAAATAACCGAGTTTCTCAGCATCATTGGTGCTCACAATGCGTTGTTCAAATTTGAGGATGTCCGTATCGTCCGGGATATGCGTAATTCAGTCAATCGTCTTGTTAATTGCGAAACGGCTAATTTGAACAAAACAATCGGTGCTGCATTCCGGCAAATGGAGAACATTCACTTCATTGAAAGCACTGTCGGACTCGATGCGTTGCCGGAAAAACTTCAGGAAATTGCATCACTCCGGGTGCAACACCAGGATGTATCGTTAAAAGAACTTGGTGAGATGGTGAGCACTGGAAAAATTTCTAAATCCGGTGTCAATCATCGGCTGAAAAAAATCAATGACTTTGCAGAGACATTAAGAGAAAAAGGAAGCAGTTTCCAAAAGTGAATGGATCGTTGGCGTATGCTATAATAATAGTAATAGTAATTGCTATCATCATTTATTTTCAGCAGTTCACGTACTCATTGGCTGCTGTTTTTTTAAACATGCTGTAATCGATTGCAAAAAAGAGGAGGATGAAGGTTTTGGTTGAAGAATCAATAACGGTTGGACTTGATGCTGGGTTGCAGGCACGACCTGCAGCTGAATTTGTTCAAGATGCCAACAGCTATACGTCTCATTTATTTATTGAAAAGGATGGAAAACGGGTGAATGCCAAAAGCATTATGGGGTTAATGAGTCTCGCCATTACATCGGGGGAAACGATCACTCTCATTGCAGATGGTACGGATGAAGAGGAGGCCATGCAAAGGCTGATGGCATTTGTCTCAAATATGTGATCCTGGTGTTGATGTCCAACGTTGGTTCCATCAGGCAAAGTAAAGGGCTGCACGGTAATCCATGCAGCCCGGATGTTTCATGCTGTTCAGCTTTCATTCGTGTTTCGTTCGAGCACCTTATCAATCAAGCCGTATTCTTTGGACGCTTCAGCTGACATGAAATTATCGCGGTCTGTATCCCGTTCAACAACTTCCATTGGCTGGCCTGTGCGCTCAGATAGGATTCGGTTCATTTTTTCGCGCATTTCGATAATACGGCGTGCATGGATCTCAATATCCGATGCCTGACCTTGCGTACCGCCGAGTGGCTGGTGAATCATAACTTCACTGTTCGGCAGGGCAAACCGTTTGCCTTTTTCACCGGCTGCCAGCAAAAACGCGCCCATGGATGCGGCCATTCCGGTGCAGATGGTGGACACGTCCGATTTAATAAACTGCATGGTGTCATAAATAGCCATGCCGGAAGTGATTGAGCCGCCCGGTGAATTAATGTAAAGGGAGATGTCCTTATCAGGATCTTCCGCTTCCAAAAAGAGAAGCTGTGCGACAATGGAGTTGGCGACATTATCGTCGATGCCGCTTCCAAGCATAATGATACGGTCTTTCAGAAGGCGTGAGTAAATATCATAGGCACGTTCTCCGCGGTTTGTTTGTTCAATAACTGTTGGTATCAGATTCATACGTTTTTCCTCCTTGTTTCTCAAATTCATCCATGTAACTTACATGTTTATCATACCTAATAGGTCAAAAAAGGTCAAATGAAAAGAAGTCTATCCCCGTTAAAAAATTCACCAAAAACATCATTCCCTGTAAATACGAAAATAAACCTGTAACTGAAGACGTATGTATTTTTGGATTAGGTTACCGTACTGCGATCGTACCTCAATGGTGCCTGTTGTTTCAAGCTGTTTGCAGGGTACCAAAGCATTAATGATGGTGGGGCATCATATGTCAACGACCGTAAATAACGATTGAGTCATATAAATCATAAAAAACACTTGTAAAAACAAGCTCAAAGCGTTACAATATTCATTGTGTCGAAATCACATAAACATGCGCTCGTAGCTCAGTTGGACAGAGCACTGGTTTCCGGTACCAGGGGTCGGGGGTTCAAGTCCTCCCGGGCGCACTACCTAATAAAAAGCAAGGATCCCATTCATGCGGGCGCCTTGCTTTTTTATTTATTTTTAAGTGATTTTAACGCTATACCCAAATTCCTATTACCATCAACAGGCCGAATGCCCAGTGGTGCCATGCTGCCCATTTCATGCCGGAACGTTCATCCGTTCTTTCCGCATGGCTCCGGAATGACCAAAGCAGTTTGATGGCCAGCGGGGTTGCGCACAGGACGATGGTTGAAGATACAGGCAGAAAACCGGCTGTCATCAAGATAATGACCGTTACATATGGAAGAACCAACACCACCATCAGTAAACGGACAGCTCTTGCACGACCAAGAATCGTTGCAAGTGTTCGGCGGAATGGGCCGTCTTTTTCAATATCCCGTATATTATTGGTGAGAATCATGGATGCAATCAGCCAGGCAAATGGTAATGATATGGCGATAATCGGCACATCCATCCGATTGCCTTGAACAACATAGCTTAAAATCGTAACAACCGGTCCGAGAAAGGTAAAGGCGACCGTTTCCCCGAGTCCAATGGAACATAAGGGGCGGGGACCTGCGGAATATAGATAGCCAAACAGTATTCCTGCCATACCGACCGGGAGAATCCACCATGTGCTTTGGGTGGCGAGCCAACCACCAATGCTCATCGCTATCACGAGCATGGCAACACCTATATATAATACAGCATGATGGGAAGGGCCTTTCGCGTGAACGATGTCGGTCGTCCATTTTGGTTTGTCCTGCCCATGCAAAAAGTCATAGTAATCGTTAAATAGGTTGGTTGCCGACTGAACAAGCAAAGCGGCTGCGAGCATAGCCAGAAATAGATCTGGCTGTATCGTCCCATTGGCTGCAGCGATACCGGTTCCCGCAAGTATGGGTGTTACTGTTCCGGTCAGGGTCATTGGACGTAAAAGCTGGAGCCATGATGCACGGTAATAATAGATTGGCTGATTATCATTCACAGCGGAAGACATCATAGGATCAACCCCCTTTATTATAGAAAAACCATTAATACAATCAGAGTGACAAACCCAGCTACTTCAACGGATTCAAGCAAAGCAGCTTTTGCTAATGCCCTGAACAGTGGCGTTGTGTCGCCGTTATCCGCTGCTTCCCATAAAGCGGCATCCGACAATACGCCGATGGAATATCGGAATCCAATCCACACACCCCAAAACAGTGTCAGGATACCGACAACAAGCGCCATCATCCATATAGTTCCAAAATAGGTGTGCCAAATGTCGTTCCAACGGCTGATCGGACCGAAAACGGTGCCGAGTAGGATCCCAGTTGCAATCACCCCACCTCCTGCTCCTGTTAATAATGAATGGGACCATTGCATGAGAGCGAGCAGAAAACGGCGTTGATCCGTGTAAGCTTCTTTTCGAATGGCGGGAACAACGCCCCATCCGATAAAGAACACGCCGCCGACCCACGTGATAGCTAATAGTATATGAAGAAACACGATGATCTGACGGATATCCCAAAGCATGTTGACCACCCGCTTTTATTTGTCTACTATTATTGTATTCCTGTCTGGTTGGATTTGGTGTGATATATGTCACGAATGACTGAGTGGGGACACGTGCGTTTTTGTCAATTTTGTGGCATACTGAACGTAATCAGGATAGATGGGGGAGGTAGTATGCGGCCGACAATCGTTCAGGAACAGAAATTACAGCTGAAAATGAATCAGTCGCTTATCCAATCTATCCAGCTTCTGCAATTAACAGGGATGGAAGTCGTTGAATACATTCAAGAAATGGCGAAAGAAAATCCTTTAATTGACGATATTAGTTATGATGATGACCTGAGAAGCTTCACACAAGCCGGAGACACACAGCCAGCCATCGGGGAAATCAATCAGGCGGAAACGTCGATGCATGAGCAGTTGAAACATCAGCTGTACACCATTGATGTCCCCGATGATTTGCGCTCGGCTGTTTTGTATGGCATCGATTCGCTGAATGACGATGGCTATTTGGAAATGGATATGGACACATGGGCTGAAGCGTGTTCGATTCCTATCTTGCAGGCAGAAGAAGCTTTGCGGTGGGTGCAGTCGCTCGAACCGGCAGGTATAGGTGCGCGCTCGCTCAAGGAATGCATTCTCTTGCAGATGGGTGAGGAATGGTCGTTTCTGGAGGAACTGCTGGAGGACCATCTGGAATGGCTGGCTGATGAGGACATATCAGCGATAAGCTCCCATTTTCGATTAACGGAAGCGGAGGCTGAGAGCGTCCTGCGGCACATTCAAGCCTGTCATCCCAAGCCTGGCCATCTTTTATCAGCCCAAAAAACGGAACATATCATTCCGGAAGCGCACATCTATGAAGACGATGGGACATGGTATGTGTCATTTTATAAATGGCATGCACCGACGATTGAAATCAGTGACGCATATAAAGACTTCCGGCCGGATGATGCGGATGCCAGAAAGTTTTTGAAAGAGAAGCACGAACAGCTTCAATGGTTGCAACAAGCTGTCCAGTTTCGCGGAAACACGTTGGAACGGGTAATTAAGACGATTGTCCGGAAACAGCAGCGTTACTTTTCGCATGGTGCCATGATGATGCAACCATTAACACTTAAGGATCTTGCTGAGGCATTGGATATGCATGTTTCCACCATAAGCCGGGCCATTATGAATAAATACATCCAGACGAAACAAGGCGTCATACCGTTGAAGTTTTTCCTGCAGTCCGGTGTTAAACAAACCAATGGGCAACAAACAGCATCGTTTGTAATTAAACAATTAATCGGTGAACTCATTAACGGCGAAAATAAGCAAAAACCGCTTTCTGATCAGACGATTAAGGAACGGCTGTACGAGGAATTCGGAATCACAGTGGCGCGGCGCACCGTTGTGAAATATCGGGAACAACTGGGCCTGCCGTCATCAACAAAACGAAAATAAGGAGAATCCCGAATGCGACGCATCCTGTTTTACACGAAAGCCCACTGCCCATTATGCGATGAAGTGGAAGCCATACTGGATCTATTGCAACGCGTCCATCCATTCGACGTAGAGGTGAGAGACATTGAAACGTGTGATGAATGGTTGGAAGCGTATCAGATGGTCATTCCTGTCGTGGAAATAGAAGGGCGGACATTTGCATACGAAGCCATCAGTTATGACGTGCTCGATCACGTTTTGCAGGAATCAACGGCCAACTGATGCAAAACGTTTGTATAAAGCAGATGGTATGGTAAAATAATGGGGAAACATCACTTTTCTCTTTTTTTGATCTGCGTGGGATGGTTTTTATTGGTCCGGGACGAAATATGTCCAAATGAGGAGTTTTTATATGAAAGAAATCATGGATTTGCAGAAAAAATTATACCCTGATTTGCTGGACGTTATGCAGCAGCGCTACGTTATTTTGCAGAACATTGAACTCCTGGAGCCGATTGGAAGACGGGCGCTTGCCGAAAATACCAACGACACGGAACGGCATATTCGCGGGGAATTGGATGTCCTGTCCAAACAAGGCTTGGTGACCGTTACATCAAAAGGAATGCAACTGACCAAAGAGGGAAAAATAGTGATTAATCAACTCGCGTCCTTCATGCATGAAGCGATGGGGCTGGATACCTTTGAAAAACAGCTGGAGGAAACATTACAGCTGGAGAGGGTTGTCATTGTTCCGGGAAATAGCGATGAACAGGCGTGGGTTAAACAGGAAATGGGCAAAGCGTGTGTCTCGTATTTACAGGATAACAAACGCTCCCATGAGACCATTGCTGTTACAGGTGGAACGACCATGGCGGCTGTAGCTGATATGATGGCACCGTTAAGCGGGGAAGTGGATTGTTTATTTGTCCCTGCACGGGGTGGTATCGGAGAAAAGGAAGAACATCAAGCCAACACCATTGCTGCGAAGATGGCACGACAGGCGCATGGGAATTACCGTTTGCTGTATGTCCCGGACCCATTAAGTGAAACGTCGTACCGGACCATGATTGAAGAACCCGCTGTTCAAGACGTACTGCATTTGATGTATGAAGCGGATGTTGTTCTGCATGGTATCGGTGATGCACTGACCATGGCTGAACGTCGTAAGACACCGGAGGATATTCTGCAAAAGCTCCGGGACGGACATGCTGTCAGTGAAGCGTTCGGTTATTACTTCAATGCATTCGGTGAGATTGTTCATCATGTCCGGACCATAGGCATCCATTTGGATGATTTATCCGAAAATAGCAAACGCGTGATCACGGTAGCCGGGGGAGAATCCAAGGCACAAGCGATCGAGTCGTATTTCAAGCAGGGGAAAAGTGATTTGTTGATTACGGATGAAGCGGCTGCTGAAGCGATTTTAGAGGGATGATTATCTCCCTTTGAATATAGTATGGCATTATGATATAGGAGGAATAGATATGGCACTAAAAATAGGTATTAATGGATTCGGGCGTATCGGACGTAACGTATTCCGTCAGGCTTTTAAAAATGACGAGGTGGACGTGGTTGCTGTTAATGACTTGACGGATGCCAACATGCTTGCACATTTGCTGCAGTATGATACGGTTCATGGTATGCTGGACGAGGACGTCATGGTAAAAGGGGAAAACATTGTGGTCGGCGGCAAAGAAGTGAAGGTACTTTCCGAACGCGATCCTGCCAACCTTGGCTGGGGGGATCTTGGTGTGGACATCGTCATTGAATCCACCGGCCGTTTCACCCAGCGTGAGGATGCGAAGAAACATCTTGATGCAGGGGCGAAAAAGGTGATTCTTTCGGCACCGGGCAAACAGGAAGATCTTACTATGGTCATGGGAGTCAATGAAAACGACTATGATCCGTCTGAGCACTATATCGTTTCCAATGCGTCGTGTACAACCAATTGCTTAGCGCCACTCGTTAAAGTATTGCACGATCATTTCGGTGTGCAGCGCGGTTTGATGACAACGGTACATTCGTATACCAATGACCAGCAAATTCTCGACTTGCCGCATAAAGATTATCGACGGGCCCGTGCGGCAGCGCAGAACAGCATTCCAACGACAACAGGCGCGGCAAAAGCCGTTGAAAAAGTGCTTCCTGATCTAAAAGGGAAATTAAATGGAATGGCGGTGCGTGTGCCGACACCGGATGGATCGTTGACGGACTTTGTTGCCGATCTTGATCAGAATGTAAGCAGGGAAGACATCAATAAGGCGTTTGAAGCCGCATCAAAAGGGGAAATGGAAGGCATTGTTGGCTATACGGAAGCACCGCTCGTGTCCAGTGACATTATCGGTAATACCCATTCATCTCTTTTCGATGCCCAATCAACCATGGTTCTTGAAGATAACATGATCAAAGTCGTATCATGGTATGACAATGAAATGGCTTATTCCGCGCGTTGTGTGGACATGGCTGTCTATATCGGCAAGCAGGAATTATAAGGAGCATAGGGGAGGAACATCCTCCTCTTTTTTTCAGTGTAATGGCGGGCGCCTGTTGCCTGTTTAGAACGGCAACGGTCACCTATACTTACATAATTGGTATGATCAGGGAGGTAGTTGCATGAATAAAAAAACGCTTTACGATCTTGATGTTGAAGGCAAAAACGTGTTTTGCCGGGTTGATTTCAACGTGCCGATGAGTGATGGCGAGGTGACGGATGACACACGTATCAAAGCCGCATTGCCGACCATCAACTTTTTATCAGATAAGGGCGCGGTTGTCATCCTGGCCAGTCATCTCGGCCGCCCGAAAGGAGACGTATCGGATGAACTGCGGCTTGATCCGGTTGCGGAACGATTGAGCAACTTAATCGGAAAGAATGTCGTTAAGACGGATGCCGTATATGGCCAGGAAGTAAATGAAGCCATTTCACAAGTCGGCAATGGTGAGATTATTTTAATAGAAAATGTCCGTTTTGAACCTGGCGAAGAAAAAAACGACCCGGAACTAATTGATGCATTTGCGGCTATGGCTGATGTGTATGTCAATGATGCTTTCGGTGCAGCTCACCGTGCGCACGCATCAACGACCGGTGTTGCGGAGAAGTTGCCTGCTGCGGCTGGATTTCTTATGGATAAAGAACTCGACGTCTTGGGAAAAGCACTGGAAAATCCCGATCGGCCCTTTACCGCGATCATTGGCGGTGCGAAAGTGAAAGACAAAATCAATGTTATCGATCATCTGCTTGATAAAGTGGACAACTTAATTATCGGCGGCGGGCTTGCCTATACATTTGTTAAAGCGCAAGGTTACGATATTGGTAATTCACTGCTTGAAGAGGATAAATTGGATCTTGCCCGTGAATTTATGCAAAAAGCGGAAGAAAAAGGGGTCCGATTTGTGATACCGGAGGACGCGGTCGTTGCGGACGATTTTTCCGAAACAGCCCATACCAAAGAGGTGGCCATCACACATATTCCCGACGATTGGGAAGCGCTTGATATCGGACCAGCAACAAGCCGAACCTATGACGACATTATCAAAGAATCGGCATTGGTCATCTGGAACGGACCCATGGGCGTCTTTGAATACGACGCATTTGCCGGCGGAACAAAAGCCGTTGCCGAGAGCCTTGCCCGCACGGAAGGCTATACAGTGATCGGCGGCGGAGACTCAGCAGCGGCCGTTGAAAAATTCGGATTTGCCGATGACATGGACCATATATCAACAGGTGGAGGCGCGTCGCTTGAATTTATGGAAGGAAGGGTCCTTCCAGGTGTCCAGGCGCTGGACGACGCGTGATAAAATAAACGATAGTGAGGTGAGAAACATGCGGAAAACGATAATAGCCGGAAATTGGAAAATGAACAAATTGGCGGCTGATGCCGATCAGTTTGCCGAAGACGTGGTGGGTAAACTGCCGAATGATGACAGCGTTGAGGCCATTGTGTGTGCGCCATTTCCTTTTTTGTCGTCCCTTGTAAAAACAGCTGACAACAGCAAGCTGCACATCAGTGCTCAGACGATGCATTTTGAAGAGAATGGCGCGTTTACCGGTGAAGTCAGCCCAGCCATGCTAGCGGATCTTGGTGTCACCCATGTCGTCATCGGACATTCCGAACGTCGCGAGCATTTCGGGGAGACCGATGAAACGGTTAATAAAAAGGTGCACGCCGCTTTTGCCCATAACTTAACGCCTATCATTTGTGTCGGGGAGACGCTTGAACAGCGCGAATCCAATGAGACGAACGCTCATATCGATGCCCAGGTCCGCAAAGCGCTTGACGGATTACAGAAGGATCAGATTGAAACCGCGATTATTGCCTATGAGCCAATTTGGGCGATCGGTACAGGCAAAACAGCATCCAGTGACGAAGCTAATGACGTATGCGCTCATATCCGGCATGTTGTTGAAAATATGACAGACGAAACGGTTGCCTCGCAGATGGTTATTCAATATGGCGGCAGTGTGAAGCCGGCCAACATTGATGACTTGCTGGGACAATCTGATATTGATGGTGCATTGGTTGGCGGTGCCAGTCTTGACCCGGATTCATTCCTGCAAATGGTGGAGGCAGGGACCAAATGACACATCGAAATCTTGCCGCGTTAATTATACTTGATGGCTTTGGACTGCGTGATGAGGAAAAAGGCAATGCGGTCAAACAGGCACATACGCCGAATTTCGACCGTTTGTGGGACCAATACCCGCACAATCAGATGAAGGCAAGCGGAGAATCGGTCGGTCTTCCGGAAGGGCAAATGGGCAACTCGGAAGTCGGTCATCTCAATATCGGTGCCGGACGCATTGTCTATCAAAGTCTGACTAGAGTCAATCTGTCCATTAAAGAAGGCGAATTTTTTGAAAAAGACGCTTTCCTAACATCCATCCAGTATGCGAAAGAGAAGAACCAGGCGTTGCACATTTTTGGACTGTTATCGGATGGTGGCGTTCACAGTCACATTGATCATTTATTTGCATTGTTGAAATTGGCGAAAGATCAGAATCTGACAAATGTGTACGTCCACGCGTTTCTTGATGGCCGTGATGTCGGACCGCAAACGGCTAAAACATATGTGAAGCAGACCGAAGAGAAAATGCAGGAATACGGGGTTGGTCAGTTTGCTACTATTTCCGGCCGCTATTATTCCATGGACCGTGATAAACGCTGGGATCGAGTCAAAAAAGCATACGATGCCATGGTTTATGGCGACGGGCCAACGTATCGGAATCCATATGATGTCATCGATGACGCTTATGACAATGGCATTTACGATGAATTTGTATTGCCATCCGTCATGATCGATGATAATGGCGAGCCTGTCGGACAGGTTCAGGACAACGATTCAATGATTTTTTACAACTTCCGTCCGGATCGTGCCATCCAAATTTCGCGGACGTTTGCCAATGACGATTTTCATGATTTTGATCGCGGCAATCATCCGCCGAAAAATGTGGACTTTGTGATGCTGACCGAATTTAGTGAATCCATTGATGGGTATGTCGCGTATAAACCAGTGAATCTCGACAATACGGTTGGCGAGGTTCTGGCACAAAACGAGATGAAGCAGCTCCGGATTGCTGAAACCGAGAAATACCCGCATGTGACGTTTTTTATGAGTGGCGGCCGGGAGAACGAATTTCCTGGTGAAAAACGTGTGCTTATCGATTCACCGAAAGTGGCGACGTATGATTTGCAGCCGGAAATGAGTGTCTATGACGTAACAGATTCGCTGTTGGGTGAGCTGGATAGCGGGGAGCACAATGCGATTATTTTGAATTTCGCTAATCCGGACATGGTTGGCCATTCCGGCAGACTTGAGCCAACCATCCAGGCGATCGAAGCAGTGGATGCGTGTCTCGGCAAAGTGGTTGACAAGATTCACGAACTCGGTGGTCATGCCATTATTACCGCTGACCACGGTAATTCGGATGAAGTGATCACGTTGGACGGTGAACCGATGACATCTCATACGAAAAACCCGGTTCCTGTCATTGTGACAAAAGACGGGGAAGAACTGCGCAGCGACGGTATTTTAGCGGACTTATCGCCGACGTTGCTCGACTTATTACATGTTGAAAAACCGGAAGAAATGACCGGCCAAACACTGATAAAAAAATAAGGAAACGGTAAAATAGGGTCAACACCAAAATCTATGGTGTGAATATGGTAGTAAAACTAGCTAGCGTAGGAAAAACACGGCGACTCCTGTGGAATGCGCAGTGTGAAGACCCCGCAGAAAAAGCGATCTTCTTTTTCGAGGAGGCTGAGGACAAGCCCACGGAAAGCGTCGTGTTTTTCCGAAGCGACTGCTTACGTCGAAATGACATCTAATTTGTCAACCATAGATTTTGGTGAACAGCTATAAAATAATTTAAATAATTATCGATGAACAAAACTCAAACATAAAGGAGTGAATTGAATGCCTTTTATAACAGATGTCTATGCCCGCGAAGTTCTTGATTCTCGCGGCAATCCGACCGTTGAGGTGGAAATATTTACCGAATCAGGTGCATTTGGAGCAGCGTTAGTCCCGAGCGGTGCCTCCACTGGTGAATATGAAGCCGTTGAACTGCGTGACGATGATCAAAACCGTTATGTAGGAAAAGGTGTCCAAAAAGCAGTGGAACATGTTAATGACGTCATTGCCCCTGAATTGCTGGGCATTGATACGACTAGACAGAATATCATTGATCAGATCATGTTGGAACTGGATGGAACAGACAACAAAGGCAACCTTGGAGCCAATGCGATTCTTGGCGTATCCATGGCCGCAGCACATGCTGCAGCAAGTTATCTGGAGCAGCCATTGCACCATTACTTAGGTGGCTTTAACGCCAAAACACTTCCGGTGCCAATGATGAACATTTTAAACGGTGGCGAGCATGCGGATAATAATGTTGATATCCAGGAATTCATGATTATGCCTGTTGCGGCACCGACATTTAAAGAAGCATTGCGTACCGGCGCCGAAATTTTCCATTCGTTGAAAAAAGTGCTCAAATCCAAAGGGTATAGCACAGGTGTCGGGGACGAAGGTGGTTTTGCTCCCAATCTTGAATCCAACGAAGAAGCGCTTGGAACGATTGTCGAAGCCATTGAAACTGCTGGATACAAACCTGGTGACGACGTGAAGCTGGCGATGGATGTTGCCGCCTCTGAAATATATGAAGACGGTAAGTATAACTTGAAAGGCGAGGGCGTTGTTCGAACCGCCGAAGAAATGGTCAATTGGTATGAGGAGCTTATTCATACATACCCCATCATTTCGATAGAAGATGGTTTGGATGAAAACGACTGGAAAGGCCATCAAATGCTGACCGAACGGATTGGCGACCGTGTCCAGTTGGTGGGTGATGATTTGTTTGTGACCAACACAAACAAGCTGTCCTACGGGATTGAACAGGGGGCCGGCAATTCCATTTTGGTCAAAGTCAACCAGATTGGCACATTGACGGAAACGTTCGAGGCTATTGAAATGGCTAAGCGTGCCGGCTATACGGCCATTATTTCCCATCGATCCGGGGAAACAGAAGATGCGACGATCGCAGACATTGCGGTTGCAACCAATGCAGGCCAGATTAAATCCGGTGCCCCGTCCCGCACTGATCGTGTCACCAAATACAATCAACTGTTGCGGATTGAAGATGAACTCGCCGGCATGGGTCAATATGCCGGATTAAATGCTTTTTACAATTTAAAAAAATGATTGTTATGCAGTAGGCAAATTGAGGTTTTTTCCGACTTGAAACGACGGTTACGAAACCTGTACTTGTAAACAACCCACAATAAAAAAATGGTTAGAAAGATGGTGATCCAAAAGGAGAGCCATCTTTTTTTAAATAAACGTTTTCAAAAAGTGAGATTTTCCTAGAAGTCCGGTGAAAAAGTCAACCTGTTCTAGGAATTTCCTAGCTTTATGTCGAATATAGTCATACAGAACACTCTAGAAGGATGATCCATTTATGCATTCGCCAAAGCAAAATCACATTCAACCCAACATGTTTCAATATATTGATATGGAGGATCTCGTTCCCAGGCATCATATCCTGAGAAGGGTGAAAGATGTTATTGACTTTTCAGCTGTCCACGATCAGGTGAAACCTCTCTATTCCGAAAAGACAGGCCGACCATCCACGAATGCTGAATTGGTCGTGCGGCTGGTTGTACTTGAGTATCTATTTAATCACTCGGAACGGGAACTGTTTGAAACGCTCCCCATGCATGCAGGCTACCTGTGGTTTTGCGGCCTGGATTTTGAGTCGTCACTTCCTGATCGAACAACACTTGTTAAAACAAGAGCGCTTTGGCGTCGCCATGGTATTTTTGATGATATCATGATGCATGTCGTTAATCAGTGCATTGCTTCCGGCCTCGTTCGCCCAGACGTTCATGCCGGTGTGGATGGCACACAAGTGCATGCAAACGCGTCCATTCATAGTCTGGAAGAAATAGAGCTGGCCCCGGTTCAAACCATTGAAGCTTACCTGGAAGTTAAAAAGCAACGTGATGAAGCGTCTTTAAGACCATCAGGTAATCCGAACAGCGACGATGATGACCAAAACCCTCGGCCTCCGAAATCAAAGGAAAATAATAAATCGGATCAGCTTCAGGAAAATGCCAGCCATGAAGACTTTCACGGCAAAACGTTTTCCAATCAAACCCACCGGAGTACGACAGACCCGGATGCCCGTCTGTACAAAAAGAGCAAAGGACAGGAGGCCTATCCGCGTTACCTTGTGCACAACCTGGCAGACGTTGAGTCAGGCGTTATTTTAAAGACCAATGCAAGCATTGCTTCCGGTACAGCAGAAAGAGAAATAAGCCAACAACAGCTGGCAGCTGTTCGTTTTCAGCATCCACAAATCCATATTCAGACCTTGTCGGGTGACAAGGCTTATGGGACACCGGCGTATTTGGCCTATCTCATTTCGCTGGGCATCATCCCTTTGGTTTCTTTGCAGGACCACGAGTTGGAAGAGATCCCGACTTGGCAAAGGAAAACCCACAAGCCTGAGCAGCAAAGAAAGCGTCAGGAAAAAGTCGACAAAGTTGAGACCAAAAATCAAGCAAAACACATTCAGATTGACGGCAAATACCAGGCTATTCAGAACCAGCGTGTCCAGTGTGAACATGGATTCGCCGAAGCCAAGACAGTGCACGGGCTGGATCGTGCCAAAAGCAGAGGGCTGGACTGCATGCAGGAACAAGCACTCTGTACCGCCATCGTTCAAAATCTTAAGAAGTTAAGCCGGTTCAAAGGTAAAAGGCCCAGGACCGGCGTTTCAGCATGCGCTGAAACAACCAAATGGGATGAAAGACACCACCGTAATATCTTCATTTCTTTTGTTTTTAAGAGAATTAAAGAACAATTCAGGTTCTTGTTCGCATCTTTGATGGATCAAAACTGTAGTTTTTCACCAGTCTTCTAGATGCCAATGAAAGAATAAATAAAAATAAATCGGACAGTAATAAGAAAGAACCTTTATTTTGGGGAAGATCTATGACATATAGTGAGGGTGAACAGAGTGGATCAACATGTAAAACCGCGAAAGCCAGTCATTTTATTAAATATTGATTCTTTGATGCCTGAACCGCTAGAAATAGCTGTACAAACCGGACGTGCACCCGCTTTGAAGTTTTTAATGGAAAATGGCAATTATATTCCTAATATGGTCAGTTCATTTCCTACCATGTCAGTAACCATTGACAGCAGTCTTTTGACTGGTACTTATGCTGATAAGCACAAAATTCCTGGTTTAAACTGGTTTGATGAGTCCAAAAATGAAGTTATTAACTACGGGACGGGATTCAGGGAGACGAATAAGTCAGGGCTCAAAAAAACAGTCCATAACATGCTTTACCGGTTGAATAATCAACATTTGAGCAGTAATGTCAAAACGATTTATGAAGAATTGGCCGATAAGGGAATTCGATCGGCTTCCATTAATTCCTTTGTCTATCGCGGCAATACTCCACAAAAATTGCAAGTTCCCGGACTGCTTCGCGGATTGACCCGATTTAAGGATGGTCAGTGGACAACGGAAGCACCATCGATTTTTTCGTTAGGTGTCTTTTCCAAACTGCGTAAAAGAAGTATGGCAACTCAAATTGCTGCCGGAAATTATAAATATACAGCCCGTGAGTTGCGTCATTTAATTCGCCAAAATAAACTTCCGGGATTTACGTTTTGTATCTTTCAAGACTTGGATTTTCGTATTCATTTTAAAGGACCCATGGATATAAAGGGGATTGCCAAAATTGACCGCCAGATCCAAAAAACATTGAATCTATACTCAAGCTGGGAAGAAGCGCTTAACAGAAATGTATGGATGGTTATGGGCGATAACGGTCATGCCCCGATGGGTTCCAATTATCGAGATTTCTTAATTGATCTGCGTAAAATCCTGAAAAACTATCGTATCGCACGAATTCGGCGATCCATACGCAAAAAAGACCAGGTGGTACTAAGTGTGAACCAGCGCATGGCTTATATTTATATACTGGATAATACATTGCCACTCTCTGCTATTGTCGAGCAACTGAAGAAAGATCACCGGATCGATGTCATTGCCAGGAAGACCGACGACGGCATTTGCATCGACTCAGGGATGAGAGAAGGGTCGTTGTACTATCGTCCAGATGGCGACTATTCGGACATATACCAACAAACATGGGACATAAAAGGAAATACTGAACTTTTGGATCTAACGGTAACGCGTAACAAAACCATTTCCTATGGGGATTATCCCGATGCATTAGCTCGTGTTTATGGTGCATTACATTCTCAGCCAGGTCGTTTTATCGTCGTTAATGCCAAGCCGGGTTGTGAATTTAAAGCACAGTCGACACCATTTCATCTTGGTGGCGCTGCGCACGGTTCCTTGCATAAACAAGAAACACTAGTTCCTTTGATGATTGCAGGAACCACTCTTGAGCCAAAATACCCTCGGTTTGTCGATATGAAAGCTTTTCTGTTGGAGCTCATAGAGAAGAATGGAAAAGAGACGAGCAAGGACAGTTATTAAACAGTAAACAAAAAATCCCGTTCCCCATATAAAGAGGGATACGGGATTTTCATCGTTATACCGTTTTTTCGTTAATAAATTCAATCACTTCGTCCGTCGTGTTCATTGCCAACAGTTTTTCGTTAAAGGATGCCATTGTTTCTTTGGACAATCCTCTGATTTGTGTGCGGGCCGGGAGGATGGACGTTGCGCTCATGCTGAATTCATCAAGCCCGAGCCCTAATAATGCCGGGATGGCGATCGTGTCACCGGCCATTTCACCGCACATGCCGACCCATTTATTTTCGTTGTGGGCTGCGTCGATCACATTTTTCACAAGGGTCAAAATAGCCGGGTGGTACGGCTGGTATAAATACGAGACGCGCTCGTTCATCCGGTCAGCAGCCATAGTGTATTGAATCAAGTCATTGGTGCCGATGCTGAAAAAGTCTACTTCTTTGGCGAATTGTGGCGCTGTTACAGCAGTGGAAGGAATTTCGACCATAATGCCGACATCGATATCATCAGCAACATCCGTTCCTTCCTTGGTCAGGTTTTGTTTTTCGTCGGAGAAAATCGCTTTAGCCTGACGGAACTCGTCAAGCGTGGCAATCATCGGAAACATGATTTTAAGATTGCCATACACGCTGGCACGTAATAGAGCCCGCAGTTGTGTCCGGAAGATGCCTTCGTTTTCCAAACAGAAACGAATGGCCCGGAATCCAAGAAACGGGTTAAGCTCATCGGGCAAATCCAAGTAATCAAGTTCCTTATCCCCGCCAATATCAAGGGTGCGGACAACAACCGGTCTATCTCCCATTTTTTCCAGAACGGATTTATAAGCGTCGTACTGCTCTTTTTCGGTTGGAAGCTGGCTTTTTCCCATGTATAAAAATTCGGTGCGGTACAAACCAATGCCTTCGCCGCCGTTATCAATGACGCCATCAACGTCTTGCGGATTTCCAATATTGGCCGCCAATTCTACCTGGTTGTTATCAGCAGTCATCGTCGGTTCATCTTTTAGCTTGGCCCACTCCTGTTTTTGTTCTTCAAACTTAGCTTGTTTCTTTCGATAGGCATCAAGGTCTGCTTCGGAAGGACGGACGACTACGTTTCCCTCGAGACCGTCCACAATAACTATGTCGTTTTGCTGGACGGAGCTGGTTACTTCTTTGGTGCCGACGACAGCAGGGATCTCCATTGAACGAGCCATGATAGCGGAATGGGATGTTCGTCCACCTGTATCCGTGGCAAATCCCTGGACAAACTGACGATTTAATTGAGCGGTGTCAGATGGTGTCAAATCTCCGGCAATGATAATGACTTCCTCATCAATTAATGCAGGATCCGGAAACGTTACCCCGAGCAAGTGGGCCAATACCCGTTTGGTGACGTCCTGAATATCAGCTGCACGTTCGCGCATATAGGCGTTATCCATATTGTTGAACATGTCAATGAACGTGTTGGTTGTTTCTTCGAGTGCCGCTTCGGCCATAACGTGATCGCCAGTGATTTTATCTTTTATCGGTCCAATCAGTTCCGGATCGTCAAGGACAAGCAAGTGTGCTGAAAAAATTTCTGCCTGCTCGTCGCCCATTTCTTCCTTCGTATGGTCTTTTATTTTTTCCAATTCCTGTTTGGACGCAGCAAGTGCTTCGTCCAATCGTTTAATTTCGCTGTCCGGGTCATCAATGGGTTTCGTTTCATATGTTAGCTCCGGTGTGACAAGCTGATAGGCTTTAGCAATCGCTATGCCACTGGATGCAGCAATGCCTTCGATCATTTTGGGACCAACCTCTCCAAAGAATTTACTTCTTCACTTTTGTATTATTTTACACGTTTTTGTCGGATTGAATCAAGACATGTCAACTTGCGGTATGAGCCGGTTCAACCACTGGAAGATATGGGTGTACAGTTGTATGAATCATTCATCCATTTCAACAAGTTGTCGCGTTGATCATATTCCAACCAAACTCAAAAAGCTTGCGATAAATCGTATGATTATGCTAAAGTACAAATAGGTATTTGCCGGTTGAGGAGGTGCTTGAAGGAATGGAAGGGTTTGTCCATATTGTATTGCTGATTGATGCTATTATTATGATTGTTCTTGTTTTGCTGCAATCCGGCAAAAGCGCTGGTCTTTCCGGTGCGATTTCCGGCGGAGCGGAGCAGCTGTTTGGTAAACAAAAAGCACGCGGCGCAGACTTATTCCTGCACCGTGCCACCATTGTGACTGCAGTATTGTTCTTTGTGCTGGCTTTTTTAAGTGCATATATTTTACAATAATCTATGAGCCCTTATCGCAGCAATGTGATAAGGGTTCATTTATTTTTAAAAGATCGTCATCAGGGTAATGTATAACAGATGGCACGATGCACAAGAGGAGATGAAACCGTTATGAAGATAAAATTGCCGCAGCCATTCACGTTTGAAGCCGGACCTAGGGCAGTATTGCTGCTGCATGGGTTTACCGGACATACAGCCGATGTACGCATGCTTGGCCGTTTTCTGGAATCGAAAGGGTATACGAGTCATGCCCCCATATACCGCGGCCACGGACAAGAACCTGAAGAATTGATTAAAGCCGGGGCGGATGAATGGTGGGAAGACGCTGCTCAGGCTTACCATCATCTGCAACAACTCGGGTATTCTGAAATAGCCGTTGCCGGATTGTCCCTGGGAGGCGTGCTTGGATTAAAATTGGCCTATTCCAAACAGGTGAAAGGGGTTATCCCGATGTGTGCCCCCATGTTTTTTGATAACCAGGAACAATTGACGAAAGGGTATCGGTGGAAAGCGAAACAATTCAAGCAACTGGAAGGTAAAGACCATGATACGATCGAAACCGAAGTCCAGGCGCTTGTTGATCAGTCCCGTGGCATGTTCAGTGACCTGGGTAATTTAATAACGGAAGTCCATGACCATGTCGATACGATTTACACCCCGACATTCGTTGTTCAGGCCGGCCAGGACGACATGATCAACACCGATAGCGCGGCCTATATTTATGACCATGTGGAAGCGGATCAGAAAGGCATCAAATGGTATAACGAATCCGGTCACGTCATCACCATGGACAAGGAAAAAGAGCAGCTGCATGAGGATATTTATCAGTTTCTTGAGTCGCTTGATTGGAATATATGATTATAAATCGGAAAAAACGTGAATAATACCAAAGAAAGCAGGTGAAAAAATGACTGATACGATGGTTGAACGAGTACGAAATTACTTTAACGAACATAGTGAAAAACCGCTGGCTGTCGATGAACTGGAGGAAGAACTGGGGTTGCAGGAAGCCGTGGAATTCAAGGAGCTAGTGAAAGCTCTTAATGAACTTGAAGAAAGCGGTGAGCTTGTCCGGACACGGAAGAACCGCTTCGGCCTGCCGGAAAAAATGAACCTTGTCCGCGGCAGTATTCAAATGCACGCGAAAGGATTTGCTTTTCTGATTCCGGACGATGAGAAACAATCGGATATTTACATTCATCATTCCGATTTGTCGTCTGCGATGAACAAGGATAAAGTTCTGGTCCGTATTGAAAAAAGAAATAGCGACGGAAGCAAGCCTGAAGGAACAGTCATTCGAATTTTGGAGCGTGCCACCCATCAAGTTGTCGGAACGTTTGACGATAATGGATCGTTCGGCTTTGTCATTGCGGATGATAAACGGATACCCAACGATCTGTTTATACCGAAAAATCAAACGGGTGGTGCTGTCACTGGCCATAAAGTCATCGCGTATATTACTAAATACCCGGAAGGACGGATGAGCGCGGAAGGCCAGGTTGTCCACATCCTTGGTCATAAGAACGATCCCGGCATTGATATTATCTCGATTATTTATAAGCATGGCATTAAAATGGATTTCCCGGAAGAGGTGCTGGAACAAGCTGCTCAGACGCCGGAGGAAATCGATCCGTCTGAACTGAAAAACCGGCGTGACCTGCGCGACAAACAAATTGTCACCATTGACGGAGCGGACGCCAAAGATCTCGATGATGCTGTATCCGTTCAGAAATTGGACAATGGCCATTATCAGCTCGGTGTCTATATTGCTGATGTCAGTTATTACGTTGAAGAAAACACACCGATTGACAAGGAGGCATTGGAACGCGGAAACAGTGTCTATTTGGTCGACCGGGTCATTCCGATGATTCCGCATCGGTTATCCAATGGCATTTGCTCGCTTAATCCGCAAGTTGATAGACTGACATTAGGGTGTGAGATGGAAATAAATGAGAAAGGTAACGTTATCCATCACGAGATTTTTCAGAGCGTGATTAAAACCGACGAACGCATGACGTACCGCGATGTCAATAAAATCCTCGTTGATCAGGATGAACAAGTCCGTGACCACTTTAAAACGCTCGTCCCTATGTTTGAAAATATGGAGAAACTCGCGGAAATATTACGCGGCAAACGAATGGGGCGCGGTGCCATCGATTTTGATTTTAAGGAAGCGGAAATATTGGTGGATGATCAAGGCAACCCGGATGATGTTGTGGTAAGAGAACGATCTGTTGCTGAGCGTCTGATTGAAGAATTCATGCTGGCTGCCAATGAAACCATTGCTGAGCATTTTCATTGGATGGATGTCCCATTTATTCACCGGATTCACCAAGACCCGGATGAAAGCAAACTTCAACATTTTTTTGAGTTTATTGCCGGTCTCGGATACGTGGTGAAAGGAACGGCCAATGACATTCACCCGCAGGCGTTGCAGAAAGTTATTGAAGAGGTGAAAGGCAAGCCGGAAGAAATGATTGTTTCCAAGCTGATGCTGCGCTCTATGCAGCAGGCAAAATATGACCCGCAAAGCGTGGGGCATTTTGGGTTGGCAACGGATTTTTACACCCATTTCACATCGCCCATTCGACGCTATCCGGATTTGATTGTACACCGATTGATCCGGACGTATCTGATTGACAAACAGGTTGATAAGAATACGGTGCAGTACTGGCAAGACCGGATGCCGGAGATT
The DNA here is from genome assembly GCF_055395055.1 of Lentibacillus halophilus. Classification (NCBI taxonomy): domain Bacteria; kingdom Bacillati; phylum Bacillota; class Bacilli; order Caryophanales; family Bacillaceae; genus Lentibacillus; species Lentibacillus halophilus. The sequence continues at coordinate 2,857,529 of NZ_AP043750.1, read as the reverse complement.
GCCCGCCACGCTTCCGAAACCGAACGGGCGGCAGTGGACGCGGAACGAGAGACGGACGATTTGAAAAAAGCCGAATTTATGCAGGATAAACTCGGTGAGGAATTCACGGGTGTCATTAGTTCCATTACGAATTTCGGGCTGTTTGTTGAACTGGAAAACACGATCGAAGGCCTTGTGCATGTCAGTTATCTGACGGATGACTATTACCACTATGACGAACGCAATCACGCCATGATCGGTGAACGGACCGGCAACATGTACCGTATTGGTGAAGAAGTCGATGTGCGGGTGGCCAAAGTCGATTTGGAGGAACGAGGGGTTGATTTTGAGCTGGCGAATCCCGCCCCCGGAGCAAAGAAAAAGGGACAAAAAAAGATAAAGGCAAAAAAAGCTAAAAAATAACCTGCGTAAAGATGTTTATGACAGGAAATGGACACGGTCATTATTGGCATAGCTGCTTTTTTTCTGTTACAATAATATGCACGAGGTAGTGGGAGGAAAGTACGTATGCCAAAAGGAACCGGAAAAGTCATTGCACAGAATAAAAAAGCAAGGCATGATTTTTCGATAGAAGAAACCATCGAAGCGGGTATTGTTTTAAGAGGAACGGAGATTAAATCCATTCGTGCCGGGCGCATTAATCTGAAGGACTCTCACGCCCGCATTGATCGCAATGGGGAGTTGCAGTTAGTCAACATGCATATTGCGCCATATGAGCAGGGCAATCAGTTTAATCACGATCCCACCCGGTCGCGCAAATTGCTCCTGCACCGTAAAGAAATTGACAAACTGATCGGTCACATTCAACAAAAAGGCTACTCCCTCGTTCCATTGAAAGTTTATATTAAGAATGGTGTTGCAAAAGCGCTTATCGGAGTAGGGAAAGGGAAAAAGAAATACGATAAGCGGGAAGACTCGAAACGGAAGCAAATGAAACGTGATGCTGATCGTGCTATTAAGGAAAGCATGAAGTGATCACCAGTTTCAGTTGACTTTTGCTTCAGACGTGTTATAATAAAACTAGTCGCAATGGCGACATTAAATGAATAGTGCTCGTTCCTTCCAGGCGCATTCTCCATCTTTTGAATATGGGGGCGTTACGGATTCGACAGGGATGGATCGAGCTCGGACTGCGCGTCGAGGTTACGTCTCGTAAAACGTTATCGCTAAATATAAACGGCGAAGATAACGAAGAACCTGCTTTAGCAGCTGCCTAAGCAGTGCTAAAGCGATCCTTCCTGCCATCGCTCGCGTGGCAGATTGAAGGGTCTCAAATGAAGCGGGCTATTCCTTCATCCACCGTCTGAGGATGTTGGCTGAAACGAATCAGACTAGCTGTCCGGAAGCCCGTTGGCAGGCTGAAGGATATGCGAATCACAATATGCTAACTATGCGTGTAGACGTCCGGGTGGCGATATCTCTGGACGTGGGTTCGATTCCCACCGTCTCCACCAATACATATGTTGGTGGTTTTTTAATGTTTTGACATTTGGCATCACATATTTCATATATTGTAATGAAATGGAGTTAAAAAAGTGACGAATGATGCCAATAAATATCCGATACCGAATCCCCTGTTGGTCATGCTTCCGTGACTGTTTCAAAGGGGATTTTTTGCTTGATTATATAACATGTCATAAAAGAATTCTTATCAGATGGAGGTGCATTCATTGGATTCATCAGATATTATCGCTAAGCTTAAACAGCATGAACCATCCATTCTTGGGCGGGAAAAATACCGGGAATATGGTGTTTTGATTCCACTCATAGAAACTGAGCAAGGGGAGACTCATGTTTTATTTGAGGTGAGAGCCATGACCATGCGCAGCCAGCCGGGAGATGTATGTTTTCCGGGTGGCAAGATGGACGGTTATGATGAGGATGAGCAGCAATGTGCCATCAGGGAAACATCGGAGGAATTGGGACTTGACTCCTCAGCCATACGGGACGTGTTTCAACTGGATTATCTTATTTCTGAATCGCGGATTGTTTATCCGTTTGTTGGACGAATCATGCAACCGCAACAAATGAGCCCAAATGAATCGGAAGTGGAACGGATCTTTACCGTGCCGCTGTCTTTTTTTTTGCATAGCGAGCCGGAGATCTATCAAGTTGCGTATCATCCTGTGCCTGAGAAGGACTTCCCATTTGAACTCATTCAAGGCGGTAAAAACTATAACTGGAACGCACGTAGCAGAGACGAACTTTTCTATCAATACAACGGGAATGTCATTTGGGGCATGACGGCGCTGATTATAAACCATTTCGTTCACCTGATACAGGCTGCGGATAAGACGCGGACAGAGGGATGATCAACGGAACGATACCTTACCCGCATGCCGCTATATCCCGCTATCCCAGTGCGACATCGAGTATCATCATAATGGTAAAACCGAACATGATACTCATGGAGGCGAGGTCGGTATTTCCATTTTCCTGCGACCCCGGAATAACTTCTTCAGCCACAACGAAAATCATCGCACCTGCAGCAAAACTTAATGCATAAGGCAACAGGGGTTGCATAATGGTGACGGCGAGTGCTCCGATGATTCCGGCGATGGGTTCGACGACGCCGGATGCCTGCCCGTAGGCGAAACTTTTTCCCCGGGACATTCCTTCACGTCGGAGCGGCATCGACACGGCCAATCCTTCAGGAAAGTTCTGAATGCCGATACCGAGCGCCAGCGCAATGGCTCCTCCTAGCGACGCGGTCGGCAAATCGGCGGCAATGGCTCCGAACGCGACACCAACCGCAAGTCCTTCCGGAATATTATGCAGTGTGATAGCTAAAACAAGAAGTGTACTGCGTCTTTTTCTGTCCGGATTGATCCCTTCAGCCTCATCCATAGCTAACCCGGGATGAAGATGCGGGAGCAGTTTATCGGATGCCCAGAGGAAAACGCCGCCAAGCAAAAACCCTATTGCGGCTGGAGCCCATGCCGGTAAGGGTCCGCCTTCCGCCTTTTCCAATGCCGGTGACAGCAGGGACCAAAAACTTGCAGCAATCATGACACCCCCGGCAAAGCCGAGCATACTATCCATGAAACGCTGATGGAAGCCTCTCGTTGCAAAAACGAGCGCGGCACCGAGTGCGGTCATGCCCCATGTAAAAAGTGTGGCAATGGTTGCCTGTGCGATCGGGTTTAAATCCAAAAAATAATCAAACATGATGAATGGTCTCCTTCTTTTGTTTCTTCACTAACAAACTATGTTTAATTAATGAAAACTTGATTCAAGTAACTATTTTTATTTTGCATAGCCTTAAAAGTTTACCTCAGGAAACTTTTATTGGTTTCAGAAACATAGTACAATCATTACCATCCCATGTCAATTATAGGATCTGTCTATTGAAAAAAATCATACCGCTTGGCATCTCTATGACCGTTGTCCACAAAAAACTTCCTCTTAGGTTGTCAGGCAGACACAAAAGAGGAAGTTTCCAGCTGTTGTTAGACGGTTTGTGCAACAGGCCACATGGATATATTTTCTGCCATATCCCAAAACATATACTCAAAGTAACTCGTTTTGACGACGATTTCCTCCAATTCTTTTAGTTCGTGTTCCGGTTTGTCTTTCCCGATGTCGTCAATTAGATCAATGCAGTTTTTGGCAATGTTGGCAAACGCGTCAGATGAATACATTTTGACCCAGTTGCCATATAACTCATGTTCGGTACCATTTGGCCATGTGGCAAGTTCGTTTCCGATAAAGTTATAACTCCATGCGCAGGCAAGAACCGCTGCGATTGCGTTTTCAACACCGCCGCTCTGCGCTTTGTTCAACATATAGCTTGTATAGGCAGTGACAGTGGCGGATGGTTCGGTTGCTTCCAATTCATCTTTTGTAATACCGAATTTGGATGCGTATTCCCGGTGTAAATCCATTTCTTCGTTCATGGTCCCGTGCAGAAGATTGGCGAAAATGGTCATCGTCTTTAAGTCACGCGCTTTTGATGCCCCGATGGCGAAAATGCGCGAGTACTCCATTAAGTAAATGTAGTCCTGTTTCATAAAATGCTTAAACTTTTCCACATCGAGCGTTCCGTCCCCAATCCCTTTGACAAAGGGGTGCTCCAAATACGAGTTCCATAAAGGCTCCACCCGTTTAAAAATACGATCGCTGAACGATTGTTCCAAAATAAAAACTCCTCTCTTAATCACTAAGAGGGAGCAGTTTCTTATGTACTCGGTAACTATCGCCATTGGATAGTGTGGCGAATCATACAATCATCTCCACTTCCCTACGCCAGTATGAACTGGATCAGGTTCAAAGGGTCAAGTCTTACCTTTCTCAGCAGCGAAATGCTCCCCTAGTGTCGTTGTTTTATTATTGTATTTGATTCAATCAAAACATATAACGTTATGCGTGTCAATATATTTGTCAAAATTTTTACTCATTGGATCAATGGGTGTCATTTGCCACGTGTTCAACGCGTTATGCTATGATGTATACAATGACCAGGCTGAAAGTGGGGAAAGGATGCAGTATTCAACAGACGGGCGAATGACGAGGATCAACCGTAGCGATAGAGAGCAGGAACAAGCTGTTGCCAAAAAGTTTTACGCAGACTATCGATACGTATGGCAAACATTGGTCGCACACGTACAGAATCAAACGACGGCGTACGGTGCGCCGGTGATGTTTGAAACCATACAAAAGCTTCTCAACCGATTGCTCGTTGTTTGTTTTTGTGAAGATAACCATTTGCTGTCAAACAATCGATTGCGTCATCTTGTGCAAGCGGCCAAACAGTCGTCGGACGACAGCGGTACCGGAATATGGTGTCGACTGAAAGAACTGTTTTTTTCGATGAATCAAGACAACTTCAATCGATTGAATGGTGAGTTATTTCAAGTCGATCCGGTACTGGACCAAATCATTATTCAAGACCATATGTTCTGCCTGGTTGAAAACATAACGAGATACGACTTTTCCACAGACGTTAGCGTCAATATACTCGGCTATGTATTTGAACAATCGATGAACGATCTGGAAAAAATAAAATCGGATATGACAGAGGCCCCGGGGCAGGGGAGACGAAAGAAAGAGGGGATATTCTACACATCCCCCGATGTTACCAAGCGATTGCTGGACGAAACATTACAGCGATGGATGGATGATAGAAAACGGGAATTGCAAGCGGTATCCCGATCACACCTTTACGATCAACTTCAGAAACAATTGCAATCTGTTACCATATTGGACCCGGCTGCGGGCAGTGGTGCTTTTTTGAACATGGCGCTGGACAGTGTCGTGTCAGAATGGGAAACAATCCATAAAAAACGCCAGGAAACACAAGACGGACAAGTAAATATAACCGATATCAGCCGATATATCGTAAATCATAATTTGTTCGGTGTTGACCGGAATGATGAGAGCATTGAGATAGCTAAATGGTCGCTATGGTTAAAAACAGCGACTACATATGATGAATTAACGTCACTTGATGCTCATTTGCAAACGGGAAATTCAATTATCGATCAACCGGATGTCTCGGATGAGGCATTCGACTGGCATCAGGCATTTCCGGACGTCATGAATGCGGGCGGATTTGATATCATTATCGGCAATCCTCCGTATGTCTTTACCAGAGATAACGGGTTCAGTGATGATGAAAAAGCCTACTTTAACAGCCATTATGATTTAGTGGACTATCAAATGAATACCTATTTATTATTTATAGAACGGTCGTATCATTTGTTAAAAGAAGGCGGGTGGTTTGCGTTTATTGTTCCTAATACGTGTTTGACGATTGATTCATGTAAGAAAATGCGTCGTTTTCTGCTGGAGCAGACGGGTCATTTAAAAATCATTAATATATACGACCGGATGTTTGAACAGGCCGGTGTTGATACATGTTTTATTATTTTTCAAAAACGTACACCGACAACTGTCAAGCTTGGGGAGTTTACTGACGGTCATGTCACAATTGTTGCCGACGTGGAGCCGGATGAATTAACGGATGAGCAAAGTATTATAAATATATCACTCATGAAAAACAAACAAGCTGTGGAATTGATGAAAAAAATTGAAAACACCAGTTTGGATCTGGGCTCCGTTGCGACTGTCAAGTCAGGATTGGTGGCTTATGAGGTTGGTGAAGGCATTCCGGTTCAGACAAAAGAAATGAAAGAAAATCGAGTCTATCACAGTGATTATCAAGTTGATGACACCTACTGGCGATACCTCGATGGGCGTGATGTTTGCCGGTATCATCTGAATTGGGGAGGGAAGTGGCTTCAATACGGTGCTAATCTGGCTGCCAAACGGCAAAAAGAGCTATTCACGAAACCAAGAATTTTAGTCAGACAGATCCCCTCTCAAGCAATGTATGCGATTCATGCTGTCTACACGGAAAAAGCGCTATTAAATGATCGCAATGCCAATAACATCATCGACTGCCGTATGGATCCCTTGTTTTTATTGGGTGTGATTAATTCCACTGTGATGACGTTTTGGTTTATGAATAAATTTGACAAATTTCAGCGAAAAACATTTCCGCAATTGAAGGTGAAGGATCTGAAAATGTTCCCTGTACCGGATGTTTCCGAACAAAAGCAAAAACGTATTTCCCAATTCGTGGAACAGATGCTGCACGTTCAACGTGATAAAAATACGGATGAATGGAATGAAGAGGAAGCCCGGTTAAATAAACAGATCGATCAGTGGATAGCAGATGCGTTTGGTCTAAGCGAGGAAGAAATCAAACGAATGGAAGCGAATCTGGCAGAAAGTGTGAATTAAGCTTTTGGGAGGCTTACGTTATTTGTGATATACTGATTTAAATGATTTGAAGGAGTCGTTGCTATGGCCAGTGGATCGCATGAATACTAGAATGGAGCAGATATAGTGTGAACCAACCTTCTGTAGGTATGTGCAGAGGGTTGGTTCAATGCTCGTCACATCATTTTAAAGGACGTAACCATACACGCAAATAAAGTGACATAGACTGCCGACTAAAATGAATATGTGAAAAATCTCGTGAAATCCCATGTGTTTAAATGAGAGAAATTGTGGTTTCTGCCAATATATTAACGCACCGATCGTGTAAAATACCCCGCCGAGAATGAGCATCAGCAACCCGTTAGTGCCAATGATTGGTGCAAGCGCCGGGATGTAAAAAATAGCGACCCAGCCCATTCCTACATACAATGCGGTTGACAGCCACCTGGGTGCGTGGAACCAGACAAGCTTAAAGGTAACCCCCATGAACGCTAGTCCACTTATAACGGCAAATAAAATCCATCCCACCGTGCCGCTTAAACTGATCAGGCACAACGGGGTATACGTGCCGGCAATCAGGACAAAAATCATGGAATGGTCAACGCGACGTAAAAAAGCGATAATATGGTCGCGTGCAACAACCATATGGTATGTCGCAGAGGCGCTGTACAAGAGAATCAAACTTGCACCGAATACGACTACGGCCGCCACTGCCAGTCCGGACTGGGACGTGACTGAGGCTTTCATAACCAATGCAAGTAATCCGAAAACAGACAATATGGCCCCGAATAAATGGGTCAGTCCATTTATAGGTTCGCGAATAGACATACGCAAAACATCCTTATCTGACGAGCTGTCATCCTCATCTCTGAACATGGGTCACACCACATTCAGAGGGGATAAACCGCCCGTATTTCTGATTCCTTCAACGAATCATCGGTGAGTGATAAAACCGCCCGCTGATTGACGTTTCGTTAAAGTATGTATCCACCATAAACGTCCACGCTATTGTTTTCAACCCAAATGGACACATCATCGGTATTATCATGAGAAAGAAGGGTGTAATATGAAACTAAGCATATTGGATCAATCCCCAATTTCAACGGGCGCATCGGCACGTGAAGCACTGCATGCATCGGTGGATCTGGCCAGAGAAGCTGATGCGTTAGGGTATCATCGCTATTGGATAGCTGAACATCATGACATGGATGGGTTGGCATGTCCGAATCCGGATGTCTTTCTGGGAATCATCGGGTCGCAAACCGAACGAATACGGATAGGTGCGGGTGCCGTGTTACTGCCGCATTATAAACCGTTCCGTGTTGCGGAAACGTATAACATGCTGGCAACCTTGTATCCAGGGCGCATTGACTTGGGAATCGGCCGTGCGCCGGGAGGATCTGCGGAAGCATCCATCGCGCTGTCCGGCAATTTTTTGAAAAATGTCCGTCATATGCCGGAAACCATTGATGAATTGCGTATGTTTTTACATGGTGGTTTTCCAAAGGATCAACATAACGCAAAAATCAAACCGTCCCCTGTGCCAGCCATCCCACCCGATATGTGGTTGTTGGGAACAAGTGAAAAGAGTGCGCAGGCAGCCGCTGAACAGGGTATTCCGTATGCATTCGGGCAATTCATGAGCGATCAGGATGGCCCACGGGTTATGCAGACCTATATGGATACCGTCACGGCAAACGATCAATATACCCCGCCACGTAAACTCGCAGCGGTATCGGTTGTCTGTGCTGAAACGACCGAAAAGGCGAGAGAACTCGCTTTAAGCAATCAGTTATGGCGAATTCAGCAGGCAAAAGGGGAGGGGGATGGCAAGGTACCTTCTGTTGAAGCAGCAAAACGTTACAAATATACCGACGAGGACTTGGCCATGATTCGCGAAACAGCCAATCAAATGATCATCGGCAACCCTCAAGACGTCAAGCAAGCGCTCACCCAAATGCAGACGTTATATAACACAGATGAATGGATGATTGTGACCATTACCCACAGTTATGAAGCCAGAAAAGAATCATACCGGTTAATCGCCGATGAAATGTTGGCGGACAGCTGATCATCCGGGATGGTCCATTCACGAAAAAAATGATTCATCCCGAATGGACCATTTACTGTTTTTGATAATATCGTTCGACAAGGTTATAGATGGAGACAAGCTCATACAGCATAATAATCCTTGGACGAAAGCTGGTTCGATACTGTTTTTTATTGATAGCGATCTCCTCACTATGATCCCAAAATAGTCCGGTCAATTGCTCAAGCCGTTCCCTATGGTCCTCTTGATTATATAAATGAGGATCTTTAAGGGATGCGGCCAATTTTGTTGCGGTATTCCGGATAATCACCTTGTCGTCGTCGGTCAATTCCAGATTGTTGAATGACGTATGAATCAAATTGCCGATGTGATAATGAATGACTTGCAGACGCTTGAGTTGATACTGTTCCGCTTGAAATTGCTTCCATTCATTTCCGGTAAGTGGATGATATTTGGTCTCCTCTTTTTGATACCGGATGAGCTCTTCCGTTTGATGAATGAATTCATCGACTTGGTCGGCCATTTCCTCCTCGATAACAGTGATGCGTTTTTCCCCATCCAGTATGTCATTAATCAATTGTTCAAAGGAAACCCCTGTTTTGTACGCAATTGTACGCAGGCGTTTGCTAATTTCTTCTGTATAGTCCGGTGGCAACATAAACAAATTAACGACTGTTGAGACAACCAGACCTGTTGTTGTCGTTCCAAGCCGGATAAAAAATGACATAAGGAAACTGCTGTGTATGACTTCCACCATAGCAACCGACGTCAGTGTTGCAACAAGCACACCTGAATGCAGTTTAAACCGCACGCACGTTGTAATGGTAAATACAGCAGACAGCGTGTAGGTCAATGGCGAATTGCCGAATAATGATATAAATAGCACAGCATACGCTGATCCGATGGCCGATGCTGGAAAACGCACAAACCCTTTCTTGATGGAGTCTGATACAGTCGGTTCCAATGTAACAATGGCTGTTATGACTGCAAAAACAGGCGGCCAGTCCAACAGAATACAAATCCACGCTGTAATAAAAATGGCTACACCGGTTTTAATGATGCGGCCGCCCATCAACTTCATATGTTTTTTCCGTTTCATCTGTTTCACTCCGCAATAATTTCTACCATCTATTTTTCCAATTTATTCGTTCATTTGCAACCATTTGTAACAAGAAAAGCCTGTAAAATAAAAAACAGTCATTTGAAATACAATTGTAATATTCCTATTATATGTATGTCATATTTAAATGTTATAATCCAATTATCATAAATCTATTAATACCTTTTTTCAAACATAGATTATTCGAACGATGGGCAATAGGTACATAGATTTCATTTCAAAATTTCAAGTAGAATGGGGGAGTAACTGTTGAAGCGAATTATTGGTTTCACAACAGGCATGGTCCTGGCGGGGAGTTTGTTTGTCACGGCTCCAGTCGGTGCGGAAACGTCGCATGATGTTAAAAACGAACGGTTATCGGTCCAGTCCAATCTGTCGAAAACGGAAGATGAAAATGACGATTTATCCGCTGTTATTGATGCCGGATATACACAAGTAGGAACGCCGTATGTATTTGGAGGAAAAGGTCCTGATGGTTTTGACTGTTCCGGATTTATATCATGGGCATTTGCACAAGCAGATATCTCCATTCCGTCAAGTACTGCAGCATTGCAGAATACGGGTGAACGTATCTCATACAGCGATGCACAGCCTGGCGATCTTGTTTTCTTTAATACATACAAAACGAATGGCCATGTAGGCATTTATCTCGGCAATGATAAATTCCTGGGTGCTCAATCAAGTGACGGGGTCAGTGTGGCCAGCATGAACAATACATACTGGAAGTCGCACTTTGCTGGACATGTGCGCCGGGTACGTTAATCAGATAAAAATCACAATACATATGAAAGAGTCACGTATAGTTCCTGTCCATTTGGATAACAGGAACTATTTTTTTATGACTTAAATGTTCTTGTTATAAAAGATGTTGTCAGGCTGATGAGAACACGCTCTATCATGAGGAAAGCAAAGTAGTAGAAAAGTGGTTGTCTGATGTTTATGAGTACCCAAAACAAGAGTGGATCCTGGGAAAAGGCAACAGCATCAGAACAATGAAGTTACTATAAAGGACTTGATTATTCAAGGAAACCTTATCCAAAACACTGAAACATGTGATAAGTTGAGGTTAAGTAAATTCACGTTATAGAGTTGTTTCTCGTTCATATATTTAAGGAAGCAGGGGTTGTCTCCTGCTTTTTTTATTCCGGTATGTTCAACTGGGCAAAAAAAGTGAAGCCAAATAATGATAACGTCCGTCTAATGGATAGGAATATATTCAAGGAAATGAAGGTGAGTGACAATTATTGATTTAGTTCACAAGGCTCAGAAAGGTAACGAAAAGGCTTTTTTAAAATTGTTCCAAGCGTACGAGGAGTACATTTATCGAGTGGCGTATTTGTATGTGAAAAATAAGGATGATGCCCTCGATGTTGTTCAGGAAACGGCTTATCGGTCGTTTAAGAAAATAGGCACACTAAAAAATGCGGATCACTTTAAAACATGGTTGATAAAGATAGCCATAAACTGTGCAACCGATATGCTGAGAAGGCAGAAGAAAGTCATTTACTTAAATCCCGAACACACGGATTTAACTGACACCGATGATAAGGACCTCCCATTGGCTTTGTCCTTACATGATTTGCTTGAAAACTTAAATGAAGGGGAAAAAAGCATTATTCTTTGGAGATTTTACCATGGTTATACGCTCAAAGAGATTTCGGAAATCGAGGAGCATCCATTGGGTACAATAAAATCGACTTATTATCGATCGTTGGCAAAACTTCGCAAACAGGTAAGGAGGGCTGATATGTATGAGTAATAAGGTCAAACGCGAGTTAGAAAAAATCGACATTCCAGACGAATTGCACGATAGAGCCAAATCAGGGGTGAAAAAAGCTAAAACAGAAACCAGAAGGTCGAAGCAAGCAGCTGGCAGACCAAGATTTTACAAAAGACTAATATTAGTTGCGACAGTTTTCCTGATGATTGGTTCAGCATTATCCTTTACTCCCGCTTTAGCAACTGTTCAACAGATATATGACCAAATTTTTTCAAGCCAGCATATTGATGACACAGGTGTAAGAATGGCACTTAAATCAGGGGAGGGGCAGATTCTGGATCAAACATATTACGATAAAAAACATGACATTACAGTGCATTTTGACAGAGTATTGACCGATGGTAAAGAGACTAAACTCCTGCTGACCTATCAGAGTGACAAGACCGATTTGCAGAATTATTATATTGACCTCTTTGAGGGTGTAAGCTCTATCAACCTGATTGTTGGAAATGAACAAAAGAGATTGGATAACGTGGGATGGGGAAGCAGATATTACAACAGTGAAAAAAACAAGGTTGCTGAAGCTTTATCATTTGATTCAATAAAAAATCATGAAGGACAGCAGATTAGTTTGGAGGTTGAGGACTTAACTATTTGGCGTGACGGAGATGGAGGAGAGGCCCAAACAACATGGCCAGTTGAATTTAAACTTAAACAATCCGCTATCTCGGAAAGGGAATCCGTAACAATCAATAAAGAATTCACCTTTAAAGATGAAACATATAAAATTAAGCATGTCGAGTTTTCAGAAATGGAAACAAGAGTGGTCGTTACCGGCTCTGACATAAAAGCCTGGACAGAAAATGGTACGAAAGTCAGAATGATGAGTAAGTTGGAAAAGCAATTCCTGAATCCAAGGGAAAACAGTAAAGAATACGGTTATAGGGCAGATGTTGAGAAATCCGGAGTATATCTAAAATCATCTGGCGAAAAAGTGGATCCTATTTACAGCAAGGGTGAAGTTGAGGGTGCGGATAATCAATTTGTGATGACCTTTGCTCCAGTCAAGGATAGACAAAAATACATTCTTGAAGTAGGTGAGGATATAGAAATTCCACTAACAAAGTAGGGTGTTCTCCAGCCTCTTAATGACCAGGATATACTTTTGTAAGGCGTTACCTGAATGTTAGGTATCGCCTTTCTATTTGTTTTCTACATGTACACGGGTGTGAACTGGAATAAAAATAAGCATTTGTAAAAACAAAGCGCTAACTAATCAAGCGTTTATGCCAATAAGTTAAGTGCATTTTTATAGAAAAAAGTATTGAGTTAATTATTGAAATTTGAAATACTTGTTATCAAGTTGAAGGTCACTATATGAATAAACACTCATAAAAGTAACAGATACTTTTGAAACTCATTATTATTAAATTAATAAGCTTTATGGAATATAAGTAAAGAAAAAATTTTTTGCTTTAAACGAAGGCATGTATTCGTCAATCGGGCGCCTATCTAATAAAACCGCGCCAATATCGAACATAAGGTCCAGATTGTAAAATAACGATTATCAATCTTTATGAAACGGAGGAAGGTATGATGTTCAGGTGAGTTTAACATATGGACTTTGGATTGGGTTATGCTGTATAGGAATTATTGCTGGAATATATCTAATAGTTAAAGATAAGAGTAGTGGGACAACAAAGCCAAAAGAAAAAAGAGAACTTCAAGCATCAATTTTCTTCACCTTTGTAATGTTTTGTATGTCCGTTGTTTCCTTCTTTGAAATAGGTATTTCACCTATGCTTTTTCTTTTTGCCTTTTCCTTTTTAATGGGGTCATTTATGGTGATCCACAGTTTCAAAAAAAGAAAAAATGAAGCGTACAAAACTAAAATTCTTACTCAATCGGGCGCGATTCTAGAATAAGAATTATGCCATTAAAGGGCCATTTTGTTGAATAAAAAAGTAAAATATAGAAGAAAAATCTAAGGAAAGGGAAAGTGTTTATTTTGAATGCGATATTAAAAAATATATTTCTCGGAATTGTAACGTTTATTATTGGTTATATTATTGTTTGGTTTTTTTCCGGTTCAAAAGGGAAAATTGAATTATCATATTATGCAGCAATCTCATACTCACTTATTTTTTTAGCAGCTGTTATTGTAGTCTGTACCGGAATAATAGCGAATAAGCTAGATAAGTTGTCTCGTCCTAACGATAAGCAGAATAAATAATTAATTTAATGGTGTTGTGGGCTTTTGGTTTTGGAGAAGGAGCGATGCATTTAAGGGCCTGGATTGTGATAGTGACTCCTTTCGTCCTTTGGGGCATTTTATATCCTATTCAATTCTTACGAAAAAGTAATATTTGGAGATGGCTTTGTTTTGCTTTTATGATTGTCATTCTTTATTTATGGGAAACAGGGTATGGCGCATTACTTCTGCGTACATTAGGCGTATAAAAGTATGCTGTGAAACAATCGGGCGCATATCAGGAATAAAGAAATGCGCTCATTACTGCTTGATCGGGCCATTATGCAGAACAAGTAAGGGGTAAATTATTATGTTATTTAATAATAAAGAACATCCGTGGCGTTTTGCTATTGGAGGTTGGGGAGCATTTGTCGTGGCGATTATTTTGTTCTTAATATTTGATTATAATATATATCTAGTGCTTGGTCTTTTAACCGCAGCAATAATTTTAACGATTGGGAACGCTATTAATGTGCTTTACACAAAATGGAAATCAAAGGAAGGGTAATTTTGGCCATTACCAGATATTAGCTTAAACAAACATTGACAATACAGTATTTCCTTGGTCGATTGTAAATAAGGGAATTCATCAGAATAAAAGCTATTCACATACAAATGGGGAAATTTATAGTTTTGAAGAAGCACAAAATTATAGTTCTAATAATACTTCAACAGTTGAAGAAATCAGGGTTTCAAGAACAAATTTTATTGAATTTTTGAGTCAACATTTAAATCAAATTATATATTTAAAACTTGAGATAAATGACGACCATTTACGTCGGTACCACTTAAGTTCTAAAGGTTTAGGAGATGATCTATATTTTTTAACGGAGAGTTATTATCGACGGAATGGTTTATTTAGTGATAAATATAGTATAACGGATTTCATAACACCAAAAGCTTTGCGAAAAATGAAAATGAAAGAAAAAAAGGATCTGGTATTTGAACATATGGTACCAAAAAATTTATTCCTGAAAGATTTGGTAAATAAAGCGAGAACTGAATTATACGTGTACTGTCACAAAAGATGAAAATAAATTATTACCTCGTACAAAGATGCAAGAAGGTTGGGATACCCATAATCCTTTTTATCGTTACCAGTTAGCGGGTATTGATTTTGTTGAGAATCCACACTCATATTAAGTGGAAAGATTCTAGGATGTGATTCTAGGGTCTTTTTCTATTTTAATAGGAATAAAAAAAGAAAGATCACTCCCTATAAAATAGTTATTTTTGTTACAATGGTGAAAGGTGTAATAAGGCTTTCATGGGTGGTGGCTCACTCCCCTGGAAAGGGGGTGATGCCTAATGACAGTATTTCAAACACTTTTGCTGATGATCACATTTGCATCATTAGTCGTGTCGATATTGTCAAGCACAAAAAAATAACCACCCTGCGAGCCTGACAAGCAAGTAGGTGGTTATTAAGCCTAACTTTGTGAGTCGCCCCCTTAAAGGGCTATTACACTCGGCCGATTGGTGTTTGCGCACCATTCGGTCTTTTTAGTATATGATTATCTAATTATATTATACCTCATTTTTAGGTATTTTTAAACAGATACAACGAGTTAAAATAATGGCATCTTCATTTATTGGGTGTTACCGCACCAACAACACCTAACGGATGAAGACAATCAAAACATTAAGGATTCGATGTTTGGCTAACAGGGAGGTTAAATCATTGAAACGAGTTCTTATATTCGCTATTCCTTTGTTACTCAGTCTGTCATTATTCGGATGTGGCACTGATATGGATTCAAATCCGGATGTAGAAGGCTATGTACTTAAAACAGATAAAGACAGGGTACTGGTTGCGGAGGATATTTCATCAGAGAAATTTGAAGAAATAAAAGATAAGACAGTCTCGGAATTCCGAGAACATACAAGTCAGCAAGATAAACTTGAGCTTATGTTTATAGATTATGATGACGCAGGTAAATTTGAAAAAGGAAATAAGATAAAAGCTTGGCTTGATGGCGGTGTCAATGATTCATATCCTGCCCAAGCTAAAGGTGAAAAGATTTCAGATTGTAATGGCACATTTTCGAATAATACAGATGAAAATGGGGGCTTATCAGGAGATAGTCCTCCCAGTGCGTATATAAAGATGAATAACAAAAAGTATGATACTAAACTGGGTTCATACTGCTGGAAAACCGGGTGTGTTGATAAAGTGGGCCTGGTTGAGCTATTAAAAGACCGGGAGCCTATACAAGTTCAAGCTGGTGAAAGCATAACTTTTGGAATGGAATACACTCCAAAGCCTAACGAAGTCCATCTTTCACAGATAATCAATGATAAAAAAACTAATGTAGAATTAAAAGGTAATCAGTTTACAGCTCCTAAGGAAAAAGGGATTTATTATTATAACTATAGCGTATGGTGGATGGATAAAGAAAAAGACAATGTCTCTCACGGTGATGCCTCTTATGCATTCGTTTTAGAAGTTAAATAAATGGACGCGATTGTCTAACAACTTTATTCCAACATCGGGCCAATTTGGGGAATAAATTTGAAACATTTAAGGGTTCCAAAACGTTATATATTATGAAACCTTATAATGAAATGAAAGGGGGATCACAATGAGTGTTAGTAGTTTCAGTTTAATCGGAACAATAATCTCGATAATTGTCATTGCACTTGTTCTTGCACTTGTTATTTATGCAATTAAGGCAATCATTAAACCGGGGACAAAATTTCAACAAAAACTAGATAAATTAGAAGAAGATGTTAATGATTTAAAAAACAATAAGTAGTATATCGTTTAAAGCAATAGGGCGCATATCAGGAATAAAGAAATGCGCCCATTACCGCTTGATTGTGCCATATTGCGGAATATAAGGAGTGGTAATGATGAAAGGTGAATGTTCGCACGATACGTATAAGATGGAAGCTGACTATGGCGCTGATCCTCTGTGGTGTTCAAAGTGTGGCTGTAACCTTGATATTGATGATTTTCCTCTTACTGATGAATTGAAATCTGAGTTAATGAATTGGGTCATCGAGTATGGAAAAATTCTAGAACAGACTGATTATGGCGAAAAAATAAAGCGTGATACGGCAGTATTAGTTAAATCTCATGATGAAAAAGGAATGAGTTTGTATCAAAAATTAAAATTCGAACTCGGAGATGAATACGAAGTAAATTATGTACATACATCAATTTGAACAGTAAATAAGGCAAAGGTGGCTTTGTTTTATCAATGTTCCTTCAATCATCGGGCGCCTATCTGGAATAAAGGCTTTCGCGACATAATAAATCTCGATGAAATGGGGGGTTCAGTTGGATGATAATTTAAAAGGTATTTTTGATAAAATGGAGATACTTGATCTAATATTTATAATCCCTATGTTTTTACTGTTTTCTTATTTGCCTAGCTATAATATTTGGAGCATATTATTTAACGTGATTATTGCTATATTCTTTGCGTTCGGTTTAGCAATGACGTTCCACACCCTTTTCGATTTTGTTAATAAAAAGAACAGTAATTAAAGTAATATGAACGGACGTAGCTATCGAACAAGGTTTGAGCCAGATCTCGGAAGTAGGGAGATTAATCAATATATGAAAGAAAATATAAAGAATATAATCGGAATGACACTATTCGTTATATTTATAATGGGCATTTTCATAGCGATTTACTTTTTTGGTATAGCAGGAATTTTTGAATTAATTGGTGTTCAGTATCAATCAATCTGGTCATTAATCATTTTTGTAATAAGTATCTTTATTCTGGGATTACCAGTTGATCTGGTTTTAGGTTCTATGGCTGAGTTAACTGTTGAAAAAATACGAGGTAAGATAACAGCATTTGTTATCCAATTTCTTTTTGGTTTTGTGACAAACTGGGTCGTTATTTTTATAGTAGATGTGTTTATGAGCGGTATTAATCTTTCACCTGGAGCAAAATTGGTCAGTTCATTGATACTAACTATTTTTGAGTCGGTATTTGGAAATGAAAAAAACAAACACAGAAAAGAAGCAGTTTGATATTTTTGGCTGACAAGCTTGTTCAATTATCGGGCGTCTATCCAGAATAAAGAAATATAATGGACCCAAGATTTTAGACACGAAAAAGGGAGATGTTAAGGTACTTTTATGAAACGTAAAAGCTATACACCTGAATTTAAATCACAAATCGTGTTGGAAATCTTGAAGGAAGAAAAATCCATGAGCCAGATCGCATCAGAGAACGAGGTTCACGTGAATCAGCTGCATAAATGGAAAACACATTTTCTGCAGGAGATGCCACAGGTTTTTGAGAAACAAAATAAGGACAAGGAAAAGATGAAAGCCGATTATGAAAAACAATTAGACAATCTGTATTCCGAAGTCGGGAAATTAACCACGCAGCTGTCGTGGCTCAAAAAAAAATCTGGCATCTACGACGACTAGGCAGGAACGTATGGAAATGGTCGATTGGGCTGATTCAGAACTCTCAATTTCCGATCAGGCCAAGTTGCTGGGCATCAATCGCTCCAGTCTTTACTACAAGCCCGTTCAGCCATCACAGGAGGAGGTGAACTTAAAAAACCGGATTGATAAGAATCTACACGAAATATCCCTATTTTGGCTCACGCAAGATCACGCAAATGCTGAAGAGCGAAGGGACAAATATTAACCGCAAAAGGGTTCAGCGCCACATGCACGAAATGGGCATTCAGGCAGTCCATCCGGGCCCCAACCTGAGCAAGCGCAATCTGCAGCACCGGATTTATCCCTACTTGTTGAGAGGTCGTTCAATTACCTACCCCAATCAGGTTTGGAGCATTGATATTACTTATATCCGCCTGCAGAGCAGCTGGATGTACTTAACGGCCATCATCGACTGGTTCTCCCGGTGTATTATCAGCTGGGAGTTGGATCAGACACTGGAAATGGACTTTGTCCTGGAAGCTGTTCAGCGTGCATTCGCAATCGGAACACCGGATATATTTAATAGCGATCAGGGCAGTCATTTCACCAGTTCCAGCTATATCAATCTACTGAAGGAGCACCCATCTATACAAATCAGTATGGATTCTAAGGGGCGTGCCCTGGACAATATCCGTATCGAACGATTTTGGCGCAACCTCAAATATGAAGAGGTCTATCTGAAAGACTATGCCACACCGAGGGATGCAAGAAACAATATACGAGAGTATATGAAAACCTATAACCATGAGCGCCCTCATCAGTCATTAAACTATAAAACGCCTGAATCCGTCTATTGTCACTAAGAGTTGATCCTTTCCATCTTTGGGCCATTATCTTTCCCATGTCAGAACCCGTCAAGGGTAAAAGCGCCCCTTGACGGAACCTGACATAGGAAAGACCCCGTTTTCTAAGATGGAAAAGGACGACAAGCATGAACCAACTTTCACCTTATTTTTATAAAATATGTGTCTTGACACTGGGGTCCACCTAAGAAATGCGCCCATTACTGCTTTATCGGGCTATTATGTTGAGGAAAAAGGGGGGGTAAAATGATCTTTACTAACTGGGTTTCTTATGCCGCTGTCGGACTTATGGTGGCTGTATTACTTTATGCGATTTTCAGTGTATTTTTTAAAAAACCAATGGGCTTATATATTGCAGCAGCACTCCACATTGTATTAGGAATATTGTCGCTTCCATCAATCGGACTGTATGTATTAGGAGTAGCCATTATTGAATTAATTATTGGAATTGTAATGACTGTAAAAAGAACAGCATTGAGTAGTTGAAGTGGTTAACGGGCGCATTGTTTAATAAATGGATGCTGCGTCCGAATCGAGCCAGATTGTGAAATTATTATAGAAAAAGGAGTTGAAAATAGATGGTGAGTTCTTTTAATCCAATAGGTATTATAATGATCTTGGCAATAATAACTGTTGTAATCACATTAATTATTTTTGTAATCCGAAAAGGCACCCAACCCAATAAAAAACTTAAACACGAAAACGAAAAATTAAAAAGAGAACTAAATAATTATAAAAAACGTTAAAGCAATAAAAAAATAAAGCTTATTACAAAACCGGGCGCCTATCTGGAATAAAGATCAGCGCCCATTCCCTGCGGAAAAGGGCTAAGTTGTTGAATAGCAATACCACTTTTTATAAAACGTTGGTAAGGTATCATTCCAATTGAGCTTAACAAAATAGCGATCAAAGTAACATAGTTTGTTATTTTGCTAATTAAAATTTCAGTTAGGAGCATTCCTGTAATGAAAAAATTTGATGTGAAATCGACGAAAACGCCAAATGCATAAAAAAGTCCCCCTTGGTACGATGGAGAGTGTCATTGCAATGACCTCGAATTTAGTACCGAAGGAGGACTTCTACCATGGATTCTACACAAAATCATCGCTTAGCGCAAATCAATGACCAAACATTAATTATCGGGATTGATATAGCCAAACGCAAACATGTGGCTCGAGCGATAGATGATCGGGGCCGAGACCTCGTTAAACGGTTGGTATTTACCAATTCGCAGCAGGGTTTTTCAAACCTTATTGAATGGGCTGATAACTTGTCCAGTGACCACAAGCGCCCCAACATTATCATTGGAATGGAACCAACCGGTCACTACTGGCTGAATCTAGCCTATTACTTGAAAGACCGGGGTATTCAAGTGGTTGTCGTCAATCCGATGAAGGTTAAACGGTCCAAGGAAATGGATGACGATTCACCAACGAAAAATGACACCAAAGATGCCAAAGTTATTGCTCAGATCATACGTGATGGCCGTTATCATGAACCGACCTTACCGGAGGATGTGTACGCTGAATTGCGTGAAGGCATGAAACTCTATGACATGATCCAAGAGGATATGTCCTCGGTCAAAGCCCAAATGCATAATGCGTTAGACCGATACTTTCCAGAGTTTCTCGATGTCTTTAAAGACTGGACTGGAAAGGCTGCCCTCCATCTATTGGAACGAGGCTATTTACCGGAAGATATCCGTAAAGCTTCGGAAGAAGATTTGCTTCTTGAAGTCAAGAAGGCCGCCAAACGCGGTGTGGGCATCAAACGCATTCAGGATTTGAAACAGGCGGCTGAAGGCAGCATTGGCCTCACAGTGGGATTACAAATGGCACGTCAGGAAATGCGTTATTTGATTGATCAGTATAAAGCTCTTGAAGCACGTCTTATAGCTCTTGAAGCACAACTGGAAGACCTTGTTCGTCACATCCCTGGAGCTGATCAGATGATAGCCATTAAAGGTGTCAGTGCCATAACAGTCGCCGGTTTCTTCGCCGAAGTTGGTGATTTATCGAATTATCGGGATCCACGCCAAATCATTAAATTAGCGGGACTCAATCTAAAGATGAATCAATCAGGGATGTTCAAAGGCCAAACAACCATAACTAAACGAGGACGCAAACGATTGCGAAGCTTACTCTATCTAGTGGCACGCCCATTATCCCTGCACAATGAAGGATTCAAGCAACTATACCGTTATTATCGTTATCGATCCGATAATCCGTTAACAGGAAAACAATCATTTATCGCGTTAAGCCGAAAACTCATCAAAATCTTTTATGTATTAGGGACACGAAAGTGTACGTTCCAAGAAGAACGCATGATTCGTGACATCCCCATGATGTCGACGTTACAGGACGTTGCTTAAGAAGGCACACAGCTATCGTTCTGAACCATCTTTTAACAATTGAAGCACGGATTAGCCGGTCGATATTCCATCCGTTAGGGCATAGACCCACCTTAGGAGCATTTCCGGCATCCACCATGGTCAGGTTGAACGAAGGAATTTGCGCGCATAGACGCCGAGAGACATGGGAGGGTCCACCGCCATGAAAACGTGGAGATCCAAGGTGCGATCATAAGATTAGTTATCCATTTAATGGAAATTACCCTGTTAGAGCGTACTCGGCATAACTTACTGATTCCATATATATCCTTAATTGTAATATAAAGGATACACGACCATTGTGAGCTTCAATAAATCAAAAGAAATCGGGAGAAAAACGAAGGAATTCCAAGAAAACATTAATTTATTGAGGGAGGGAGGTTGTGATTTTGTCTGAAATTATAGCAATAAACGGGGTATGGGGTGCACTTCTATTCTTAGGTGTACTCTTAATCCACCAAGGGGTCATTTTAGCGATTGACAAAAATAAAACAGTAGACATTATAAGTCCAGGAAAGTTTTACAGAAACTCGCTCGCGAATAAGGAACGTAGAAAGCGTGTGTTTTTAGAACTTATAGTTATCGGTCCGATAGCTTTGTGCATGCTGTATTTTCTGAGAACTGGAGAAAACATTGTTTATCAGGCTTATATCTTTATAGCTAATTTTTCTATAGGGTTTTTCCTTAACTCAGCAGTGGCTATGTTTATTGCTGCATTCATGTTAAGTAAAAAGGATATAGGTTATAGGATTCTTGTTAAAAGAACAAGCATCACATTAATGACTATAGGGATCATCTATTTGGTTATTTACTTTTTTGCTGCTTCCACACTTTTTATTTTGTGGAGTGGAGTATCGACTCTAGGTTTCGGTCTGGCTAACCTGCTGATTAAAGAAGAGAAATAGGATAATATAGAAAAACAATTACAGGATGTACAAATTCAAATTCGGGCCATTTTGTTACATAAAAAGAAAGTTTGTTATCCTTTTGAACAGGGGAGAATTGCTTAATGAAACGATTATTAACAATCAGTTTTTTATTTTTGATTATGTTTATGGTTGTAGCGTGCTCCAATGAAAAGAATGATTCAAATATTCCGAACGGATATGCTGATTTGATTTCTGATAATGAGGATTTTTATAGTTTATTGATTGTTAAAAAGGCTGAAGACGGCGGATTCCGCAATCCTGACTTTTTACAAAAACAAGACTGGGGAAAAGCTGTACAATCAATTCATTATGAAAGACTTAAGGAAATTAAAGAAGAGCGACAGGAATTAGAGATTGACTCAGCGCCTTATTTTATATTTTTTGATACAGACAGCATTGTATATCAAACGGGAAATCCGAAAAAAGCCGAGGAGTTCCTAGTGAACGCTATAAATAAACACAGTGATAAACAAGAAGGGTGAACCCACATACGTATATTTTAAAATGGAATAACGCCAATATCGTATATAAGAGCAAGATTGTATAATAAGGGAAGAAATTATTAGTGAAGGGGAAGGTTGAAGGGCAATATGGAGCTGAGCAGAGATTAGCTCAGCTTGTTACATATACCAGATAAGTTCTTCGGGCATTTTTTCACCCTGTTTAGATTCCTTGTTTATGATTTTCCATGTATCATCTTCTTTTTGTATGGTATAGACAACATTAGTGCCATCAGATTTTTTAAAGAGAACATAACCTTTATCATTCTTTAAAAAAGTTACAGGGTCGATAACATTTTTGTACGGTGGATTTATTTTGGGGTTTAAAATATTCTTAGTAATGTTTGTTATGGTATTTCTGAGACCCTTCGGCACCTCCGTTGAATTGTACACTTTGTAACTTTTCAAATTCAAACCAAAAGATTGTCTAATGTCGGAGAGAGCTTTTTGGTAAAACTCTTTTATCGCTTTTGCTTTTTCATCCTCATCAACTTTGAAATTCACAATTTTTATATCATTCAGGCTTACATCTAATGTAGTTGTAACTTCAAAATGTGGTGGACTATGTGCATGTTCAAAGGTATGGAGTCGTATTTTTAAAAGAAATGAATTGACATTGTTTTTCTTTTGGACATTAAGAATGTCAGCTTGGTATAATCCGAAATTCATACTTAGTGGAGCGTAATACTGTGTTTGCTTTTTATAATCGGCAATAGCTTTTTCTATATATGGATAAAGTGCTGTTTTTAATCCATTCTTAGTTAATTCATCTTCAGCTTTATTTTCATTTGCTACTGCTGAAAAAGGAGATATGAACAGTAGTACAGATAGAATAATCAAGACTTTTTTCATAAACTCACACCTTTCCTTTTGGAGTTTATTGTTAATCAAAATCTAAAGAAATATTCTCAATGCGATCGTGCGTGGTTATTGAATAAATAAGTATCTATAACATTGAAAAAGAACAGAATTTAGGCTTTGTGCTTAATATTCATTTTAATATCGATATTTTGATACACAAAAAAGATTTTATGCATAGTGCGTAGCGGTGTGTCCGATAACGAAGCATAAAAAGGGTTACCCTTTTGAAGTTGATCTCCCAGAGGGATTGGAATTTCATCAATTAAGGATAAAGTACCTGAAGAAGTTCTGGAATCCTGTATCAACTGAGTTGCATATCACTTGTTTATGGCTAATAACAACCAAAATAAATAATCCCTCATGTGGTTTTAGCAGGCCATTGAGGGATTACGTAGTATTCCTTAGTGTGCGCCGCCCCTCTTGATGGGGTACGGTCTATTCATGACCGTCCATACTTGGATGTGGGCGGTCATTTGTTATTATATGACTTCCTACTTATATTATACCCAATTTTACGGTAAAAGAAAACAAAAAACACTACGATTTATTAGCCGGATTGTTTTGTCTTTTAGTATTGGAAAAATGAGGTTAATTTACATTACGATTTAGCCTTTCAAAACATATACAGATTTATCACCATGTTTTCAAATGAAATTGTGTTATATTTGTGACATGCAAAGATGACTATAAATAAGGTATTTAAATAGTGTACCTTTTGAGACATAACGATGATGCTAGTAAAACTCTATTCCAGAATAGGGTCAGTTAATTGAATAATTTCTGAAACTTATAATGGAAATGCATCGTCAAATATTTAAAGGTCTGTGAAGGGGGTATCGGTGGTGAGAAAGTCCTTATACGTTACTATTGTCATTTTCATCATGGGAATTTTGCTGTTAGGTTGCAGTAATTATGATATTAAACGAATAGACAAAGTTAGTCATTACAATCAAATTGAACATCATGTTATAGAAAAGGACAAAGGAATAAACTTGACTGTGGAAGCATCTTATAAAAATGGTCAGATGACAATAGTGTTGGATAACAATGGATTGAAGAAATTACATTTTGGTACAGGCTATGTCTTGGAAAAACAAAAAAATGATAAATGGTATCAAACAAAATACACATATAACAAAGCTTTTAATGATATAGGAATTAAACTAAAATCTGGTAAAAAACATACGCAAAAGGCGGAATTGAAAATGCCTGATGGTCATTATCGAGTTATAAAGCAATTGTCTTCGTCTTCTCATGGGTCTTACGATATCGTAATTGGCGATACATTTACTGTTAGTGAATAATCTTGCTTATACTAACATTCCTAAAGAACTTCCAGAGAAACTCATCCAGAAAAGGGCGCTTATCTGAAACAAAAGTGTTAAACTATTGGGCCATTTAGTTGCATAAAGGCGGTGAATTAAGATGATGGAGACAATTTATATAATCATTGTAACTGGTTTAATAGCACTGTTTTTTGTTTCTCTTTTCTTGTATATCAACAGGTCATCACGTAATTCATCAGTAAGAAAAAATGAGACAGTAAATAACGGTGAAAAACTTAATAAAATTATAGAGCAAAACGAAAAAATTATTTCCTTGTTAGAAAAGAATCAGTAGTTATAACTTAAACAATCGGGGTCAGTTGTGGAACAAATACTGTGCCTGATTCGGGCCAGATTTTTACTAACACATAATTTTAAGAAAGGTGTTAGTAGGATGGGATTTTGGTACTTTCTATTACTTTTTATAGGTATTATTTTTATTATTGTTGGTCTCATCAATAAGGAAGTATCTGCGGCTGTTAAAGTCGTTATATTGCTATTTATTTTTGGCGTTTTATTTATTCTTATTTCAGTGTTTATGTTTCTTCCTGGTAGTGATGAAATTGTTGCAGAACTGCTGAAATTAGATTGGTGATTTTTAATTTTTTAAAGCAATGGGGCGCAATTGTCTAACAACTTTATTCCATCATCGGGCCATTTAATTGAATAAGAAGGAAATGAAATTTTCTATGGGGGAATTGTTTGAAAAGCCTAATTGAATTCAGTTTCAGTTTTATTTTAATTTTAGGTTGGTTTATATTGATAGCAGGAATTATTGGTTTTATAGCATCACTAATTGCGATGGGAATGTACATAATAGTTCCTTCTTCCGCAATAATAATTGGTTTGCTATGTATATGGATATACAAGATTTATAGAGACAAGTTATTTAACAAATTTGTGCGTTAACCTAAGAACTTTGATATGATTATTCCAAAATTGGGCCAATTTGTTGAAGAACAATTATTAATGTTACGGACTAGAGATGAGGATTAAAATGTTTCTGTACTGGTATGTTGCCTTATGGTTATGGGTTTTGTTAGGTTTGTCAATTTTATTTGCAGGTTTTGCTTTAAAGAAGAAGTCGAGGAAAATAATGATTATATCTGTGTTTTGCTCAATTCCTAATACAGTTTTTGTCTTATTTGTTGAATTAGAAAAGGTAATGTATCTATTGTTGGTCTGGTTTATTATGCAATTAGTATTATTGTACTTTCTTAATAAAAGGCGTCGTCCTTTTATTAAAGAATAGGGCGCGATTGTCTAACAAATGTATGCAGGAATTGGACCATTATGCGGAATAAGATTATTGGAAAGCTAGGGGGAATAATCAAATGAAAAAAACAAATATTGGTTTAATCCTTTTATTATCGAGTGCAATCATTTATGGTTCAACCTTAATATCAGCTTCTGTTTATTCCAAGGTTTTACTCAACGGAAGCGTGGGATGGGATTCAAGGTATGGTATATTTGGTACTGCTATAAGAGAAGTCGGGAGCTTATCATTAATCATATCAGTTTTGTTGGGAATAGCGGGCATAGTTTTGATTGTGATGTCACTTAGAAATAAGTAAACAAATTGAAGTTACCACACTATTTAAGAAAAGGGCGCATATCAGGAACAAAGAAATGCGCCCATTACTGCTTGATCGAGCCATTTTGTTGAATAGGCTTGAAACGAATAAAAGCCTCTGTACGTCTTATATGATAAACAGGGAGGTTGAATCATTGAAACGAGTTCTTATATTCGCTATTCCTTTGTTAGTCAGTTTGTCATTATTCGGATGTGGCACTGATACGGATTCGAAGCCGGATGTAGAAGGCTATGTACTTAAAACAGATGAAGACAGGATATTGGTTGCGGAGGATATTTCATCAGAGAAGTTTGAAGAAATTAAAAATAAGACAGTCTCAGAGTTCCGAGAACAACATAATACAAGTCAAGGTGACAAACTAACTGAGCTTATGTATGTAGATTATGATGATGCAGGAAAATTTGAAAAAGGCGATGAAGTGGAAGTTTGGCTCAGGAAAAATTCTTCTGTTTCGGACACTTATCCTGCTCAGACTGATTCCGAAGCTGAAAAAATTTCAGTAAAAAAATAATTCTTACGCAATCAGGCGCTTTCCTTGAACAAAACGATAAACGATCGTGTTAAAAAAGCTTGGAAATCCAATATTTTTTTGTGAAATGTATGCCAACCGCTGAAAAAAATGACTCGCGGCTAGCGTTCCAATGAACGACCTTTAATGTGACTATTCATTTGAAGGTCATTTTTTATTGTTATCTATATATGCTCATCATACCTGGTTATGACGCTTTGCCACATCCAGCGGTCCAGGACGGTTGTTTTGTTTAAACATGAAAATTTATTTGATTTTACGGACAATTATGAAGGTCATTATATGTTATTATAAAATGGAATGACACAAGGCAGATTCCGCTTTCGAAAAGATCAGAATAGCTAAAGCATATTGCTTATTAAAGCAAACGGGCGCTTATCTGGAATAAGGCTATCCCTCGTTCTTGCGGAAAAAGGCGAGATTGCTAAATTAAGGGGGTGGGCAAATTGAAAGAATTTTTAGGTGTATTCATTTCCTGTATTATTATTTGTTGGATTATAACATTTTTCTTTGCTGCCTATTTATCTGAACATATTTACATTTTAGCAGCTGTATTCGCATTCTTTTTGGCAGTATTCATTACTATTTTAATAAAACAAGAATCCCGATTAGAAGAAGTAGAAAGGAAACTGGAAAATATTTTAACTAATCAACAGGATTCTGAAGAATAATTGATTGTCATCAAACGCGCGGTTTTGGAAGAAGACGGTATAAAGAATCAGAACCCCCATAATTTGGGCGTTCTATATTTTTTCTATATTTTTCAACATTAATCGTTAACATAGCCTTGTGCAAAGAGAAAGTAATGTTCCACCAGGATGAGACACAAATAAGGGTGACCTTGCTCATCCTTCCTGACAGACCGGACATAATCCATATACCTCCAATTTGTGCCCCTCAATCGCATAATTTCCGAGTGATTGCCTAATTTCGTCCATTGGGCAGATGTCCAACGTCTTAGTCTTCCCGCAATCTTTGCAGATGAAATGATGATGGTGGCGATGCGAACAGCTGAAGCGAAAATGTTTTTCTCCATTTAGTTCGGTTGCTTCCAGTACACCGACGTCATGAAACAAATGCAGATTCCGGTAGACCGTGTCATAACTGATGCCTGCATACGTTGGTTCCATATAACCGATCAGATCTTTCGCGGTCCGGTAGCCGTCTGCTTCCGCAAAAAAAGCGAGCATGTCCTTCCGTTTGGCAGTTGTTTTATACCCGTGTGATTTTAATTGTTGAAGGGCATCATTCAGTTTCATATATCATTCCCCCTGTCCGGTATGAAAAACGTCGCTTTCCGATGGCTGCAAGCAGAATAACAATTGATGTCAATACAATCGTTCCCCCTGGGGGGATACCGAAATAATAGCCTGTTATCATCCCTATAATAACAGCTGTTTCCCCAAACAAAATAGAGATGATCATCATTTGCTTGAATCCTTTCGCCAGTCGCATGGCTGCTGCCACAGGCAATGTCATCAGTGCCGATACGAGCAGCACACCGACAATGCGAATGGATGCGGCAATGACAAGCGCTGTCAGCACAATAAATAAAAAATGAATCCGTTTGGCATGAATGCCGGATACAACCGCGTGTTCTTCATCAAACGATAAGGTGACCAGCTCTTTATAAAACAGTCGAATAACTCCAATAATAAGAACAGTGATGCCAAGTATGACGTAAAAATCCTTCGCGCTCACCGCCGATACGGACCCAAACAGGTAATTAAACAGATCCGTGTTGAATCCATTAGCGAGTGAGATAAAAATGACACTCAATCCGACCCCGAAGGATAGAATAATCGGGATAGCTAATTCCTGGTACGCCGTGTATATCCCGCGCAGTTTTTCAATAAAGATGGATCCAAGCACAGAAAACCCCATCCCGCTGTACAGTGGTGCGATACCGAGTGCGGTTGTTTTGTTTACAAATAATCCGAACGCAATTCCTGCAAGCGTTACATGAGATAAGGCGTCAGCTATTAGGGAAAGGCGCCGAACGACGATAAATGTTCCCAAAAGCGGGGCGATGATACCGATTAATAGGCCGGTGTAAAAGGTGTGTCGTAGAAAGTCATATTCCAAAAAGCTTGCAAGCATCGTGTTCCCTCCTGTGTCGTCGCTCTATGTCAGGTTCCTAGTGAAATGGCTATGTTCGCTCATTCAGTCGTAGCTTGATTGTTATGTCTACGTTTCGGGTTGTCCGAGGACTGTCAGTGTTTTATTCAGATATACGACATCGGTGGCATATCGCTTAATGGTATCGGTATCGTGCGTCACGAGAAGCAACGTAATGCCATGTTTTTGATTCAGTTCACGGAGAAGGTTGTAAAATTGCTCAACATGGTCCTCGTCAACACCGACCGTTGGCTCATCCAAAATTAGCAGCTGCGGATCGCTGACGAGTGCACGAGCGATAAAAACCCGCTGTTGCTGTCCGCCGGATAATTGGCCGATATTGTCATATGCATAATCACGTATGCCAACGCGCTCCATAGCTTGGAGTATCGCCTGTTTGTGTTTGGCTTTTAAAAATGTAAAATACCCCAGCTTGGCTGTCAGTCCCATGGAGACGACTTCAAATACGGTCGCGGGAAACCCTTTGTTGAAACTGTTGGCTTTTTGAGAAACAAATCCGATGTTGCTCCAGTTTTTGAACTGCTGGATGGGCTTTCCGAACAAACGAATCGTCCCACTGTCTGGCTTTAACAGCCCAAGAATCATTTTAATGAGCGTCGTTTTGCCCCCGCCGTTTGGCCCGATGAGTCCCATGAAAGAGCCACGGGGCAATTCAAACGGAATGTCACTCAGGATGGTTTGCCGATCATAGGCGTATGTGAGATTGTCTGTGGAAACAACGGGTTCAGCCATGGTGGATGCCTCCTATTTGGTTGCCTGATCAAGTACGTTCAGATTGTGCCGCATTAACGACAAATAATTTTCACCGTTTCTAATATCAGCTTCCGTTAAAACGGAAAGGTTATGAATCATAAGGGCTTTAGCGTCGATTTCATTCTGGATAATTTCCGATACACGATCTGAATTGTTTTGCTCAAATAAAATATAGTCCATATCGGATTGTTTGGCTTGTTCAATAATGGTCACCAGTTCCTTCTGGGAGGGCTCATCGTTTGACGAAAGTCCGCTGATGGCGATTTGCTCAAGACGATAGCGTTGTTCCCAATACGTGTAGGCCGCATGGGAAACAAGCACGCGTTTATCAGTTTTGGACGCCAGTGTCTGTTGGAATGATTGATCGAGGGCAAGCAACTCATTTTTGAGTGCGTTAAAATTCTTTACGAATCGGTCTTTGTTTTCCGGCGCCATATCGATCAATCTGTCGCTGATCATGTCAGCCATGTCAATCATTCGTATGGGATCCAGCCAGATGTGTGGATTATGATTCCCGTGGGTATGTCCTTTGTGGTTTGAATGATCGCCATGAAAAAGCGATTGTTGTTTTCCTATTTCGATTAGCGTCACATCCTGTGATGCCAGAGCATCCGCGGCCGTTTCTGCAAAACCTTCCATCCCGGCACCAAGGTAAATAAAGGCGTCACTTTCTGCGATGGCAGTCATCTCACGGGCAGCCGGTTCGTATGTATGCGCATCGACGCCCGGGGGATAAATGGTTTTCGCATCGACAGCATCACCACCAATTCGTTCGACAGCAAATTGAATCGGATAAATGGACGTATATACGGTCAATTCGGTTTTATTGTCAGATGCAGAAGGTGTGCATCCTGCTGTGATGATGCCTATGATTAACAATAGAAGACTGGCAAGACGCATCATAGATCAAATTCCTCTCTTGATGATAGATACTTCATATTACCGTAATGATTACGATTTGTAAATAGGAATGATTACGATTGAGCATTATAATGTGAAGTCTAAAAGACCGGTGAAAAACTATATTTTCTATCCATCGAAGATGTAATCAAAGACACGAATTTTTCTCGGATTCCCTTAAATATAAGGGAAATAAAGTGATTGTTGTGGTTTTTTTCATTCCGTTTTTTCGTTTCAGCGCATGCTGAAACACCGGTCCCGGGTCTTTTTCCTTTGAACCGGCTTAACTTCTTTAGATTCTGAACGATGGCGGTACAGAGTGCCTGCTCCTGCATGCAGTCGAGTTCTCTGCTTCTGGCACGATCCAGCCCATGCACTGTCTTGGCTTCAGCGAAGCCATGTTCACACTGGACACGCTTGTTTTGGATGTTCTGGTATTTGCCGTCAATCTGGATTTGCTTTGCTTGATTTTTGGCCTTGACGTTATTGACCTTTTCCTGCCGTTTTCTTTGGTGCTCAGGGTTATGGGTTTTCCTCTGCCAAGTCGGGGTCTCTTCCAATTCATGGTCTCGCAAAGAAATCAAAGGAATGATGCCTTGAGAAAATAGATAGGCCAAATATGCTGGTGTGCCATAGGCCTTGTCACCCGATAACGTCCGAATATGGATCTGCGGGTGCTGAAAACGAACAGCTGCCAGCTGTTGTTGGCTTATTTCTCTTTCCGCTTTACCGGAAGCAATGCTTGCATTGGTCTTTAAAATAACGCCTGACTCAACATCTGCCAGGTTGTGCACAAGGTAACGCGGATAGGCCTCCTGTCCTTTGCTCTTTTTGTACAGACGGGCATCCGGGTCTGTCGTACTCCGGTGGGTTTGATTGGAAAACGTTTTGCCGTGAAAGTCTTCATGGCTGGCATTTTCCTGAAGCTGATCCGATTTATTATTTTCCTTTGATTTCGGAGGCCGAGGGTTTTGGTCATCATCGTCGCTGTTCGGATTACCTGATGGTCTTAAAGACGCTTCATCACGTTGCTTTTTAACTTCCAGGTAAGCTTCAATGGTTTGAACCGGGGCCAGCTCTATTTCTTCCAGACTATGAATGGACGCGTTTGCATGCACTTGTGTGCCATCCACACCGGCATGAACGTCTGGGCGAACGAGGCCGGAAGCAATGCACTGATTAACGACATGCATCATGATATCATCAAAAATACCATGGCGACGCCAAAGCGCTCTTGTTTTAACAAGTGTTGTTCGATCAGGAAGTGACGACTCAAAATCCAGGCCGCAAAACCACAGGTAGCCTGCATGCATGGGGAGCGTTTCAAACAGTTCCCGTTCCGAGTGATTAAATAGATACTCAAGTACAACCAGCCGCACGACCAATTCAGCATTCGTAGATGGCCGGCCTGTCTTTTCGGAGTAGAGAGGTTTCACCCGATCGTGGACAGCTGAAAAGTCAATAGCATCTTTCACCCTTCTCAGGATATGGTGTCCGGGAACGAGATCCTCCATATCAATATATTGAAACATGTTAGGTTGAATGTGATTTTGCTTTGGCGAATGCATAAATGAATCACCCTTTTATAAGTGTTCTATAGACTATATTCGACATAAAGCAATGAAATTCCTAGTACAATTTGACTTTTTCACCGGACTTCTAAATATATAACAAACACGAGCGTGTGTAAAAAAATCGGCGTTGTCCGCCGATTTCCGTGCTTATCATCAAAATTTCTGGCCGTGGTATTTATCCAGTGAGAATCCGCGTCCCATGACGTCTGAGGCACTGATAAACACGACAAATGCTGCTGGATCTTCATCCTGTAACCGTCGTTTCAATTCTACGGCTTCCTGCTGTTCGGTAGCACAAAAGATCATTGTTTTATCCTGGTTGGAAAAGCCGCCAACCGTCCGCACTTTTGTGACGCCGCGATCAATCTGCTGACTAATAAGGCGTTGGATATTGTCTTCTTTCTCGGTAATAATCATAACGAGTTTGGAATCGGAAGGGCGCAATTGTACGATATCGATTGTTTTGCCGGTGATAAAGATACATATGAGTGCAAACAGGGTCAGTTCCAGATTGAAGACAAAGACGGATGAAATAACGACAAACCCGTCAACAATCAACTGGGAATAGCCGCTTGACAGTCCGGTAAACTTCTTAACAATCTGGGCAATCGCTCCCGTCCCGCCGGTGGACCCGCCACCTTTGTAGACCGTTCCAAGCCCGATGCCTAGAATAATTCCACCATAAATCGTTCCTAATATAGGATTGGAAATCGTATAGGGGAACTCAGCTGTTACATAAATCATGAACGGAACCCAAACCGTGCCAACGAGTGTTTTCCAGCTAAAGTTCGATCCAAGAGCGATCCATCCAATAATGAATATAGGCAGATTAACAAAGAATTGTGTCATGGCCGGGGTTATAGAATATAATTCAAAAACTATCGTGCTGACGCCGGAAATTCCTCCCGCGGCAAGCTTGGCAGGTAACAGGAATACGTTATAGGCCAGCGCCACGAGGCTGGCACCGATGATAATTTGAGCGTATTCGGTTATCCAATGTTTTGTCATATCATCCATCCTTTCCACACGTGATTAACGGCTATTCAAATCAGCATAACCTGAGAATGCATCGCCTCATCAAACCTTTCTTATTTTAACGCAATTCACCCTCGCATGAAAGGTGATCGCCGAAAAGAATGGCTATTTTTATTGCGAAATATCTGAATATATTTTATACTGATAATCAGTTGGATCATTCGTGTGTCTGTTATTTATCACCTAAAATGAATGAGTATTCATTCAAAACAGGGTGGGGGGGAATGAATGATGAAGCAATCAATCAGAAAAGCTGCGGTATTGGGGTCCGGTGTCATGGGATCCGGCATTGCTGCTCATCTGGCCAATGTCGGTATCCCCGTTATAATGCTGGATATTGTGCCCCGTGAACTAACAGATGGAGAAAAAAAGAAAGGATTGACATTGGAAGACCGGGCTGTTCGAGATCGTTTAGCTAACGCGAGCAAAAACGCATTGTTGAAACAAAATCCATCACCGATCACGTCTAAGAAACATCTTGATTTGATCGCCACCGGCAACATAGACGATGACATCGAAAGGTTGGTAGATGTGGATTGGATCATCGAAGTGGTTGTTGAAGATCTGGATGTGAAGCAGAACGTTTATGCCACCGTTGACGCCTTTCGCAAAAAAGGCAGCATTGTGAGTTCCAATACATCCGGTATTTCCGTGGAAGCTATGGCACACGGTCGTTCGCAAGACTTTCAGACACACTTTCTGGGTACCCATTTCTTTAACCCGCCACGCTATTTAAAACTGCTGGAAGTCATCCCGACGAAATCAACCGACCCGGATGTGCTGGATTTTATGAAACGATTCGGTGAGGACGTACTCGGTAAAGGTGTTGTGGAAGCGAAAGATACACCGAATTTCATCGCAAACCGTATCGGCACATATGGACTCATGGTGACGGTGCAGAAAATGCTGAGCGGTGGCTACAGCATCGGTGAGGTCGATTCGGTCACCGGGCCAATGATTGGACGACCGAAAAGCGCCACATTCCGGACGTTGGATGTCGTGGGTCTGGATACGTTTGCCCACGTTGCCAACAATGTGCGTGAGCACGTCAGCGGGGAGGAAGCAGGCGTCTTTCACATACCTGCGTTTATGCAGCAAATGCTCGATAAAGGTTGGATGGGCGCCAAAAGCGGTCAAGGCTTCTTTCTTAAGAAAAAAGAACAGGGTGAAAGCGTCATTTATGAATTGAACCCTGAAACGATGGCATACGAGGAACGCAAAAAACTGAAAACAAATGCCACAGATAGGGCGGAACAGGAAAAAGGACCAAACCGAAAATTGAAAACGCTTGTAACGGCGAAAGAAGACCGGGCCGGTGATTTGGTATGGGCTATTTTGAAACCGACACTGCTCTACTCAGCGGAGTTGACCGGTGTCATTGCCGATGACATTGTTGCGATTGACCGGGCGATGAAATGGGGATTCGGCTGGGATATCGGTCCATTTGAAACGTGGGATGCCATCGGTGTACGTGAATCTGTTGAGCGAATGAAGCATGAAGGAGAGACGGTGCCTGATTGGGTACTCAAGATGCTGGAAAATGGCTATGAATCATTTTATCAGTCGGAAAATGGAAACGTATATGACTATAATAATGGTGATTACCAAAAGCAATATGTCAACCCGAAAGCCATTCATCTGCAGCGTTTAAAACATGAAAAAGGTGTGATTAAACAGAATGCCGGCGCCAGTTTACTAGATTTAGGCGATGGGGTCGCCGGTCTGGAGTTTCATTCTCAAGGCAACGCCATCGGTCTGGATATCATACAAATGGTGAATGATGCCCTTGAGGAAACCGATAGAAACTATGAAGGCCTTGTGATTGGCAATGAAGGGAAAAATTTCTGTGCAGGCGCGCATCTCGGTATGATGCTGATGGCAGCTCAGGATGACGATTTCGTGGAATTGGATATGGTTATCCGACAATTCCAGAACATGACGATGAATATTAAATACGCCAATAAGCCGGTTGTCACAGCGCCATTCAATATGACGGTCGGTGGCGGTGCAGAAATTTGTCTACCTGCAGCGTCCATTCAGGCGTCATCCGAGACGTATATGGGACTGGTTGAATTTGGCGTCGGTCTGGTTCCGGGCGGTGGCGGAACGAAGGAACTTTATTTGAAAGAACTCCGCCATCTCCCGGAAGGTGTCCATGTTGACCGGACCAGGGTTGCCAATGACGTATTTGAAAAAGTTGCTCTGGCGAACGTGTCCACATCGGCTGAGGAAGCCCGCGAAAATAGCTTTTTGTCCAGTCATGATGAGATTAGCGTGAATCCGGATCATTTGCTTTATGATGCGAAGCAAAAAGTGCTGGCGCTTGCAAAGACCGGTTATCAGCCACCCAAACGTGAAAAAGTGCCTGTTGTTGGTGATGCAGGTTATGCCGCGATGCTGATGGGTGCCAAATCCATGAGTTTCGGCGGTTATGCGTCGGATCATGATTTGAAAATCGCGGAAAAACTCGCCTATGTTCTCTCCGGCGGACGGATCCGGGAAGGAACGCTGGTCGATGAACAAGTCATCCTTGATTTGGAGCGGGAAGCATTTTTAAGTTTGATTGGCGAACCACTGACCCAACAGCGGATGCAGCATATGCTTCTGAAAGGAAAGCCGTTGCGCAATTAACTTCAGGAGGGGTGAGAAATTGTGAAGGAAGCAGTCATTGTTGCAGGTGCACGAACCCCTGCAGGGAAAGCAAATAAAGGAGCATTGGCCCATACAAGGCCTGATGACCTCGCCGCTCTCACCATCAAAGAAACGCTGAAACGGGCAGGCGATTATGATGGCATCATTGATGATGTGATTATTGGCTGCGCGATGCCGGAAGCGGAGCAGGGGATGAACATGGCACGCAATATCGCCGGGCTTGCCGGGCTGTCCAAGGATGTTCCCGGCATGACAATCAACCGCTTTTGTTCATCCGGCCTGCAAAGCATCGCTTACGCTGCAGAACGGATCATGCTTGGTGCCGACGATACCATAGTGGCCGGCGGTGCTGAATCGATGAGTCTGATTCCGATGGGCGGCCATGTCATGAGACCCAATCCGACACTTGTCCAGGATGCCCCGGGTTACTATATGCAAATGGGCCATACGGCAGAAGAAGTAGCCAAACGATTCGGCATATCGCGGGAGGAACAGGACGCATTTGCTGTTCGCAGCCATCAACGCGCGGCGCAGGCTTTGCAGGATGAAACATTTAAGGACGAAATAGTGCCTGTTGAAGTGACCAAACGTGACATTGGTGCGACCCATAACGTGGAAGAAACAACATCCATGTTTGAAATGGATGAAGGGGTGCGCCCGGATACAACAAAAGAGGTCCTGGCCGATTTGAAGCCAGCTTTTGCCGCCAACGGAACTGTCACAGCAGGTAATTCGTCACAAATGAGCGATGCTGCCGGGACGGTACTCGTCATGAACCGTGATAAAGCTGCAGCTGAAGGGTTGCAACCGCTCGCTAAATTTCATTCATTTGCTGTGGCTGGTGTTGAACCGGAAATTATGGGCGTCGGTCCGGTAGAGGCAGTGCCGAAAGCGTTGACGATGGCCGGTCTGGAATTGGCTGATATCGGATTAATTGAATTAAACGAAGCATTTGCATCCCAGTCGGTCCGGGTGATTCAGGCATTGGATCTGGATCCGGATATCGTTAATGTGAATGGAGGTGCCATTGCGCTCGGTCACCCCTTGGGCATGACCGGCACCAAACTGACGCTGACACTCATTCATGAAATGAAGCGCCGCCATGTTCAATATGGCGTTGTTACCATGTGTATTGGCGGTGGCATGGGAGCTGCTGGTGTTTTCGAATTAATATGAGGCGACGTATCATTTCATTCACTGGTTGTGCACAGAGTTGACCGATGCTTACTGGGAAAACGGTTCCATTTTCCTGTCCGGTTGCACTATTTATTTTAGGGTGAAAGGAACGATGCAGATGAG
Source organism: Lentibacillus halophilus (assembly GCF_055395055.1). Taxonomy (NCBI): domain Bacteria; kingdom Bacillati; phylum Bacillota; class Bacilli; order Caryophanales; family Bacillaceae; genus Lentibacillus; species Lentibacillus halophilus. The sequence continues at coordinate 2,819,965 of NZ_AP043750.1, read as the reverse complement.
TGACACACAAGAAACGATGGTTAAAGGCGGCGAGTTTTTGGTTACTGATGCGCAAGCAGATGATATAACGACACCGGAAGATTTCACAGAAGAGCACCGAATGATTGCCAAAACAACGGACGATTTTATTGATGGCGACGTGTTACCGACGTTGGACCATCTTGAAAATCATGAATTTGAATATTCCGTTGATTTACTGAAAAAAGCCGGTGAGCTTGGTTTGCTCGGAGCGGATGTCCCGGAGGAATATGGCGGCTTGAACCTTGATCAAATCAGCTCCGCCTTAATAACGGAAACATTTGCACGTGCTGGCGGTTTTTCGGTTACCCACGGCGCTCATGTTGGGATCGGATCGTTACCTATCGTATTTTTCGGCAATACTGATCAAAAACAGCGTTATTTACCAAAACTGGCAACAGGGGAGTTGCTGGCGGCGTATGCACTGACTGAGCCCAGTGCCGGATCGGATGCGCTAAATGCCAAGACGACGGCTGTATTGAACGATGCTGGAACTCATTACGTGTTGAACGGGGAAAAACAGTGGATTTCCAATTCAGCGTTCGCAGATATATTCATTGTCTATGCCAAAATTGACGGTGAGCACTTTTCGGCATTTATTGTTGAGCGTAATTTCCCTGGTGTGTCAACCGGTCCCGAGGAGAAGAAAATGGGGATTAAAAGCTCGTCGACACGTACGTTAATGTTGGACGACGTGAACGTTCCGGTCGACAATCTGCTTGGGGAAAACGGACGCGGGCATAAAATTGCTTTCAACATTTTAAATGTGGGTCGCTATAAGCTTGCCGTTGGTGGCGTCGGCAGTTCCAAACACGCGTTGGAGGTGGCGACGAAATATGTAAATGCGCGGAGACAGTTTGATACACCCATTTCCGAATTTTCGTTGACAAAAGAAAAATTGGCCACGATGGCAACAACCATTTACGCGAATGAAAGCGCTGTTTACCGGACAGCAGGGGTGTTTGATCAACGGTTGGGGTCGTTAACGAAGGAGCAGCTGAACGACGGTCGGGAAGTGGCAAACGCCATTGCGGAATACCAGATTGAGTGTTCGATGAATAAATTTTCCGCAACGGAATGTTTGGACTATGTTGTTGATGAAGCTGTTCAGCTGCATGGCGGTTATGGTTTCATGGAAGAATATAACGTGGCTCGCATGTATCGTGATTCGCGTATTAATCGGATATTTGAAGGGACCAATGAAATCAATCGGCTGCTCGTTCCCGGCTCATTAATGAAAAAAGCAACGAAAGGGGAGTTGCCCCTGCTCGATAAAGCGCAGCAGTTGCAGGAGGAGCTCATGATGCTGGTGCCGGAAGAACCCGGAGACGCCCCGCTGGAACAGGAAAAATATTTGCTGAATAACGCAAAAAAAATGGTTCTGCTCGGAGCAGGTCTCGCCGCACAGACATACGGGGAGCAGTTGGAACAGGAGCAAGAGATTCTCGTCAATCTGGCCGATATGGTTAATCATGTATATAACATGGAATCGGCTATACTGCGTACGGAAAAAGCTATGCAAAATGACGGAACTGATCAACATGGCCAAAAGCTTCTGTATACCCAAGTATACGTTCAGGAAACGTTTAATCGGATGGAAGCTGACGCAAAAGAAACGTTGATTGCGACAGAATCAGGCGACACGCTGCGCATGATGCTGTCATCATTGCGAAAACTCACGCGTCATACACCCATTGATGTGATTGCTAAAAAACGCCAAATAGCTACTAGAATTATAAATGAAGAGACATACGTTGTATAGCTTATGAGAGGAAAGGCCAGGCGACTTTAGCCTGGCTTTCCGGTTGATAAATCCCAAATCCGGTTGATAAATCCCAAATCCGGTTGATAAATCCCAAATCCGGTTGATAAATCCCAAATCCGGTTGATAAATCCCAAATCCGGTTGATAAATCCCAAATCCGGTTGATAAATCCCAAATCCGGTTGATAAATCCCAAATCCGGTTGATAAATCCCAAATCCGGTTGATAAATTCCAAATTCGGTTGATAAATTCCAAATTCGGTTGATAAATTCCAAATTCGGTTGATAAATTCCAAATCCGGTTGATAAATGTGACGAAGATACTGGAAAAATAAAGATGAACCTAGTATGCTATATGTAAACAGTGAAATGTTTAATGATGGAGGGATACGCATGGATCTGCCGAAGGACTTGTTATACACAAAAGAGCATGAATGGATTAAAAAAGAAAATGGAAATGTGCGGATTGGAATAACCAGTTTTGCGCAAGATGAGCTTGGCGACGTCGTCTTTGTTGAGCTGCCGGAAAAAGGTGAAGATATTCAAGCTGATGAACCGTTTGGCAGTGTTGAATCGGTTAAAACCGTTTCGGAACTTTATGCACCGATAACGGGTAAAGTGGTGGACATTAACGACGAGCTGGAAGACAGTCCTGAGTTCGTTAATGAATCCCCTTATGAAAAGGCTTGGATGATTGTTGTGGAGCCTGCTGATGAAGCAGATCTTGATAATTTATTATCTGCTGAACAATACGAAAAAGCAGTTACAGAAGACTGAACTGACCATAATAATGCTGGCTTGCTCATAATAAACGCAAGTCAGTTTTTTTATTTCACCCTCCACTATAACCCTCTAATCATAGGATAAGCTGGATGGGGCATACAAATAAGAAACGGTCTCTTAAGGAGTGCAATGCGAATGACACATATCCGTGAAAAAGTTATTATAGTGGAAGGATTAACAGATAAACTGCAGATAAAAAAGGTGCTGACTGACACGAATACGGACATTGTTTGCACGCATGGGACATTGGGTGTCGAAAAGATGGATGACCTTCTGGACGAGCATGATTTGGACAATCGGGACGTTTATGTCTTGGTTGATGAGGATGATTCAGGTAATCATATCCGCCGGCAGCTGGCTTGTGAACTCCCGCACGCTACCCATATCCATGTGGACAGTGAATTCCGTGAAGTAGCCGCAACGCCTGTGCGGTTGCTGGCTGAGGCCCTTGTCAGCGCCGATATGGCCGTTGATCCTATATTTTTAACTTAGGGTGATTCCATTGCAACAAATGTCAGACAACGATTTTCAAAACGACCACTATATTTTATACATTTATACACCACTTTGCGGTACGTGTGCATTGGCACGATCCATGCTTGAAAAAATTGAATCGGTTCATCAGGAACATATTTTTTATGAAATGAATGCATCCTTGCATCCCGAGTTTATGCAAGGTTATAAGGTTGAAAGTGTCCCATGTCTTCTGTTTAAACAGGATAACAAAGTGAAAGAAAAAGTGTACGCATTTCATTCCATTCCGAACATTTACAGCTATTTAATGCAATATAAACCGGATTTGTTCAGCGTTAGCGATTAAAAACACGTCCGGTGGTGCGCGTAAGCAAGTGGTTTAATGGAAACGTTCAAAATAGCGACTAAACGTTGCGCACACGGGTATTGATGACGGATTTGTATGCATCGGCTCTTTTTCGAATTTTGGGGAATCCGGCGTATGTAACAGCAAATGAGTGGTATTTTTTGCTCTGAAAAAGCTAGTCGTTGCTCACTCCTGTGAATAAAAATTATTCCGGTTTTAAGAAGCTATATTCCTTTTGCGGTTGCGTGAGCGATGTGATATCCTTAACCATGTAATTAACAGAAAGGATGGTTCACTATTAATAGTGGCATAAAGATGACCTACACTCCGGAGATGGAGAAGGCAATGCAGCAATCGCATCAAATGGGGTATGCTGAATACGAACGGAAACTGGAAAACCGCATAGCCGTTGAAAAAAGACGGCAACGGGAATACCAGCAAAGCAAAGAGCTTGTAGCTGATATTGGAAATCACATTCGTACATGATAAACAAAACAAACCGCCGGCATCTCTTGAATTGAGGTGCCGGTATTTTTTGTATTGAGCAGGATTATGGCATGTAAAAGACGAATAGTAGGAGAAGGGTCGTAGAAACGTTCATCGATTGGAGGAACATCCTGTGAAATTACTGAGTTATCAACCGAAAAGAAGCGTCGGGCCACCAAGAGTCGGCTTTATGCTAGGTGAGCAGGTTGTCGATCTGCAGCAGGCGTGGTGCTACTGGCGGCGTTCCAGACACGAAAATGAATGGGCGGCTGCTGCAGAGTCCTTTTTCCCATCGGATCCGTCCCGCTTTTACAAGGGAGGCGATGATATCATCCGTCAAGCACAGGAGGCAGCGGCTTATGCTGAAACCATTCCAGTGCAGGATATCTGTTTCGACCGTGACGATGTCCGATTGCTGACGCCGGTTCCCGAACCATCCAAAATCATTTGCATCGGCAAAAATTACGCCGATCATGCAGCGGAAATGAAAAGTGATCTACCGGACTATCCCGTCTTGTTTGCTAAATTTGCCAACAGCCTGATTGGTCCAGAAGATGCGATTGAGAAGTCATCCGAAACAAATCAATTGGACTATGAAGTGGAGCTGACCGCGGTTGTCGGTAAAGAGGCGTCTCACGTGAAGCGGGCGAACGCACGTGACTACATTGCCGGCTACACCATTGGCAATGATATATCTGCCCGTGACCTGCAAATGCGGACACCGGAGTGGCTGCAGGGAAAAACCATCGATCGCAGCACGCCAGTCGGTCCATGGGTGGTGACATCCGATGAATTGGGTGATCCAGGAAACATAATGGTACGTTCATCGGTAAACAAAGACGTACGCCAGTCGTCTTCCACGGATAAGCTCATTTTTGATGTGCCATATCTGATGGAATTTATTTCAGAACTTATCACGCTGAACCCCGGCGATTTAATTATGACCGGCACGCCCAAAGGGGTCGGTATGGGAATGGATCCACCGAAGTTTTTAAACGATGGCGATATCGTGACGATGGACATCGAGAACATCGGCACATTGGAAAACAAGGTGACAGATAAATAATACTGGTCCATGCATAGGGAACGCGTATATCCCTGTGCTTTTTTATCATGCATGAACAAACAATCCTACAGACAAATGTGGGAATAGGGTATGCGAAGACCAATGTCAACTCCGTATTCATCCAACACACATTCCCCGGTAAGGGCCCTTACCACGCGTCATTTTCTTTCTATTATAGAAAATATAAAAAAATTCATTTTTCCTATTGAATTATTATTCATATTGTTGCATAATAATTCAATAACAGATGAAAACATATCATTCAAAAAAATGATTCGATTATAAACGATTAACGGAAGCGTTTCGTATAGAAGAGGTGGAAAGGAGTGGCACAGCATGCCGAAACAGAATGATATCCATAAAGTTTTAGTCATTGGATCCGGACCAGTCATCATCGGTCAGGCAGCTGAATTTGATTATTCCGGAACACAGGCATGCCTCGCCCTGAAAGAAGAAGGTGTTGAGGTGGTCCTGGTTAATAATAATCCGGCTACGATTATGACCGATGAAACAACGGCTGACCATGTTTACTTGGAGCCGCTGACCGAGGCGTCCGTGACCGGTATTATTAAAAAGGAAAAACCAGATGCCTTGTTGCCTGCGTTTGCCGGGCAGACCGGGCTTAATCTTGCCGTTTCTTTATCAGAAGCCGGTATTTTGAATGATTACGATGTACGATTGTTGGGCACATCGCTGGAAACCATTCAAAAGGGAGAAGACCGAGATATTTTCAAATCACTGATGACATCCATCAACGAACCGGTGGCGGAAAGCGTGTCCGTGACGTCCGTTGATGAAGCTGTTCGCTTTTCAGAAAAGGCGGGCTTTCCGATTATCGTCAGACCGGCCTATACCCTTGGCGGTTCCGGTGGAGGTGTTGCTGAAAATGCACAGGATCTCCACTCGATTGTACGTCACGGACTTAATATAAGCCCTGTCAGTCAAGTATTGGTCGAACAAAGTGTGAAGGGCTGGAAAGAAATCGAGTACGAATTGATCCGGGATGCCGATGACACGTGTATGGTCGTCTGTGATATGGAAAACATTGACCCATGCGGCATACATACCGGCGACAGCATTGTTTCCGCTCCGGCCCAGACGCTTAGTGCGGACGAACACCGGATGCTGCGTGATGCGTCCAACAAAGTCATCCGCGAATTGGGCGTTGTGGGAGCGTGCAATATTCAGTTTGCCATTCACCCGTCCGGTAACGATTATGTCATTATAGAAGTGAATCCGAGGGTGAGCCGTTCCAGTGCGCTAGCTTCCAAGGCAACCGGATACCCGATAGCACAAATATCCGCCAAGCTTGCATTGGGATATCATCTGGATGAACTGACGAATCCAGGCAATACGACGCTTCCTGCCAGCCAGGAACCGGTCATTGATTATACAGCTGTTAAAATGCCGCGCTGGCCGTTTGATAAATTTACTAAAGCCGACCGCACACTTGGGACGCAAATGAAAGCAACAGGCGAGGTGCTGGCGCTAGCAGACAGCTTCTCGGCCGCATTGACGAAAGCCATTCGTTCGCTGGATATCGGAACGAGCCATTTCCCATGGTTGACCGGTTGGACGGACGAAACCATTGAAAAGCAGCTGAGCCATGCAACCGACCAACGTCTTTTTGCTGTGTTCGAAGCATTTCGGCGCGGATATGATATCAATCGTGTCCATGATCGAACCGGTATTCACCAGTACTTTCTTCAAAAAATGGCTTATTTGATTGCTGTGGAACAAGAAGTGGCAGCTTCCGACTGGTACACGATCAGTGATGATACATGGAAAGAGGCGAAGTTGCTCGGCTTTTCCGATGATTATCTCGCCTCGCTATGCGGAAAAACGACGTCGGATGAAGGTGACTCGCTGGAGGCACCAAGTCATGGACCGGTCTATAAACAAGCCGGTGTCAATGGAAATGGAAAAGACGTATCATCCGATAAGGCGTTTTTCTACAGCAGCTGGGATGGCACCGATGAAGCAGCCCCATTAAAAGGAAAGAACATCGTCGTTGTGGGAGCCGGTCCCATTCGTATAGGGCAGGGAATCGAGTTTGACTACTGCTCCGTTCATGCTGTGAAAGCATTGCAGAATTTGGGCGCCAGAGCCATTGTCATCAATAACAACCCGGAAACGGTCAGCACGGACTGGAATATGGCGGACCGTCTCTATATTGAACCATTAACGGTGGAAGACACACAGAATGTGGTTGAAAAGGAACAAGCTGACGGGGTTATGCTTCAGTTCGGCGGACAAACAGCCATTAATCTAGCTGATGGTCTGCGTGCAAAAGGCATTCAGGTGTATGGAACATCATTGGCATCCATCACCGCTTCGGAGGACCGGGATGAATTTTATCAGTTGCTGAGGCGCTTGGATATACCGCACATTCCGGGGGATACGGTTACTAACGGTGCTGATGCGGCAGCCACCGCACGATCGATCGGTTATCCGGTTCTTGTGCGCCCATCCTATGTGATCGGTGGTAAAGGGATGGCGATATTGCAAAATGAATCGGAAATGGACAGTTATCTGAGTGAACTCAAACAAGACACACCGGATGCACGTATTTTCCCACTGCTTATTGATCGATTTATCCATGGACGTGAATTTGAAGTCGACGCTGTCTGCGATGGATCCGATGTGCTCATCCCGGGTATTTTTCAACATATTGAACCGGCAGGGATTCATTCGGGCGACAGTATGACGGTTTTTCCTGCGCCGCATGTAACGCATCGGCATAAAGAACTCATGGAAACGTACACCAAGTCCATCTCATCGGAACTTAATTTCCAGGGAATGGTCAATATTCAATTTGTTCTGAGTGAGGATGAACAGGAAATATATGTGCTTGAGGTGAATCCGCGTGCATCGCGGACAGTCCCGATAGCCAGCAAGGTGACAGGAATTCCGCTTGTTGATCTGGCAACAACTATTCAGATGGGAAATCCCCTTAATGAACAGCCATGGGCACTAGGTTTGCATAAGGAAGCGCCTTACTATGCTGTGAAATCGCCTGTTTTCTCATCATCCAAATTATCCGGTGTTGACCCCTATCTTGGACCGGAAATGCAATCCACCGGTGAAGCAATTGGAATGGGCTCCACCGTTAAACAAGCGATGCGGAAAGCGTGCGGCTGGGCAGAAGGCAGTCTGTTGCAACCAGAAGCCGGCACGTCTGCATATGTGACGCTGGATTCATCCGGGGAGTTGTCCGAGGAATCTGTGAGTCTTTTGTCATCGCTTGCGGTTCATATAGCAACGGACAGGACAACAGCTGCAAAAATGGAAGAACAGGGATTGCATGTCGACGAGGTTGTCAGCGTCCAGGAAGCACAAGCACGTTGTGAGCAAGGGGCTTTTGCATTCATCTGTGATACGCAAAAAACGTTTGTACCAGATGATCACGCAACATTGCGGTCCCAAGTTTTGGCATCCGGCGTTGCGTGTTTCACCTCGATAAAAACGTTGCAGGCACATATGGGGGCATCGCTTCGAACGATGGACGGACCACAGCCGATAAATGATTATACCAGTACGATACAGGATTGGAATAAAACGAAAGAGCAGGTGGTGTGAATGGGTTCCGAAATAGAACAGGGTAGTATATATAAACAGCTGCAAGGAAGGCATGTATTGTCGCTTTATGACTTAACCCCGGCGGAACTGGTTTATTTAGTGGATGCAGCTGATGATATGAAAACACAGCACAAAGCGGGAAAAGCCAACCGTCCATTGGAAGGCAAAACCCTCGGCATGTTATTTGAAAAACCGTCAACACGAACCCGTTTATCTTTCGAGATAGGTATTTTTCAGCTGGGTGGCATGGGTATGTTTTTAAATACCAATGATCTGCATCTTGGCCGGGGTGAAAGCGTTGCTGACACGGCAAACGTGCTCTCTGGTTACCTTAATGGTATAATGCTACGGACATATGACCATGAAATGATTGAATCGTTTGCCACTCATGCTCATATTCCGGTTATTAACGGGTTGTCGGACCGTCATCATCCGTGTCAGGTGTTGGCGGATTTGCAGACCATTCGAGAAGTGAAAAGCGGATGGAACGGGGTGAAACTGGCCTACATCGGTGATGGCAACAATATGGCGTACTCATTGCTGGCTGGGGCAGCGATGACCGGCATGACCATCAGCATGGCCTCACCGGAAGGCTATAAACCCGATTCAGACGCTATACAGCAAGCTTCTGCCGTTGCGGATAAAACAGGTGGCCATGTGGAGATGACGTCGGATCCTCAACACGCTGTCAAACAGGCGGATGTCATTTATACGGACGTATGGAAAAGTATGGGCCAAGAAAAAAGCAACGACCGTGAGCACGCATTTGCTGGCTACCAGGTAAACAGAGAATTAATCAATGCAGCCAGAAACGACGCCAGTTTCATGCATTGTTTGCCGGCGAACAGGGGCAAAGAGGTCACAGACGACGTGATGGATGGCAGCCAATCGGTTATTTTTCAGCAGGCAGAAAACAGACTGCATGCGCAAAAAGCATTGATGACTGCATTAATGGGATAATCTATTAACCAAACATGGTATTTTAATAAAATGAGAGGGGAATTGAGATGGAAAAAGAAAAAATCGTACTTGCATACTCCGGAGGGCTTGATACGTCAGTAGCGGTCAATTGGCTCCGGGATCAATATAATTATGATGTGATTGCTGTGGCTCTGGACGTGGGAGAAGGCAAAGATCTGGAGCCGGTTAAGGAAAAAGCGTTGCAGGTCGGTGCTGTGAAATCGTATGTCGTCGATGCCAAATCATTGTTTGCCGATGAGTACGTGTTGCCGGCGTTGCAGGCCAACCTTCTGTATGAAGGAAAGTATCCGTTGATTTCAGCATTATCAAGGCCACTTATTTCCAAAATTCTTGTCGATATCGCCAAGAAAGAAGGCGCGTCCGCTGTGGCGCACGGTTGTACCGGAAAGGGGAATGATCAAGTCCGTTTTGATGTGGCGTTCACCGGCCTTGATCCGAACCTTGAAGTAGTAGCTCCGGTAAGAGAATGGTCCATGTCCAGAGAAGAACAGATTGCCTTTGCTAAAGACAATCACATCCCCATTCCCATTAAAGTGGATAGTCCGTACAGTATTGATGAAAATTTGTGGGGACGCAGCAATGAATGTGGCATACTGGAAGATCCGTGGGCCGAACCGCCGGAAGACGCCTATGATTTGACGAATAACCCGGTTGACGCTCCGGACGAACCGGAAACGGTGGAAATAGGCTTCAGTCAAGGAAAGCCGGTATCGCTCAATGGAACGGAATGCTCACTTGCAGATTTGATTTTGCAATTAAATGAGCTGGCTGGAAAGCACGGTGTCGGGCGGATCGACCATGTGGAAAATCGCCTCGTCGGCATTAAGTCAAGAGAAATTTACGAAGCGCCAGCAGCCACCGTTCTTCTGCAAGCTCATCAAGAGATGGAATCATTGACACTGACGCGGGAAACCGCTCATTTCAAGCCTTCCATCGAGCAAAAGTTTGCGCAGATGGTCTATGATGGTCTGTGGTACTCACCATTGACGGATGCACTGAAATCGTTCATTAAAAAAACGCAGAAGTATGTATCTGGAACGGTACGGATGAAATTGTTCAAAGGGCATGCGCACCCGATTGGCCGCAAATCCGAACAATCCCTTTATGATTTTGATTTGGCAACGTATAAAGAAGACGATGCCTTTGATCACGAAGCGGCTACTGGATTTATTCAATTATGGGGCTTGCCGACAAAAGTTCATTCCTCGGTCAACGAACAGCATACCGATGGCAAAACGGAAACAGAACAGAAAACAACGATGTCAACAAAGGAAACATTGAATCAATGAAACTGTGGGGCGGACGATTCACGAAACCGACGAACCAATTGATGGAGGAATACACGGCATCCATATCGTTTGATCAAAAATTGGCGCAATACGATATCCAGGGAAGCCTGGCTCATGTCAACATGCTGCAGGCGTGTCATATTATTTCGGAAGAGGATGCGGCAACGATTGCTGATGGGCTGCGGTCAGTTGCGACTGCCATCGAAAACGGGGAAGCCGAATTGCATCAGGAACATGAAGATATTCATATGAATATTGAGAAACTGCTGATCGACCAGGTTGGTCCTGTCGGCGGGAAACTGCATACTGGCCGGAGCAGGAACGATCAGGTGGCATTGGATATGCGTTTATACTTGCGTGACACCGTTCTCGAAATAACGCAGTTGCTCAGTGATGTGCAAGCGTCGCTCATCAAACAGGCCGAGGCCAATCCGGATACCGTTCTCCCCGGATATACGCACTTGCAGCGGGCACAGCCTGTGTTGTTTGCCCACCACTTGCTTGCTTATGTGTTCATGTTCCAGCGGGATAGCGAACGGCTTCAGGACAGCTTTAAACGGATCAATCAAATGCCGCTTGGAGCGGGAGCATTGGCCGGGACGACTTTCCCGATTGATCGGGAATACACGGCTAAGGAACTGGAATTTGATGGTATTTGTGAGAACAGCCTTGATGCTGTCAGCGATCGTGACTTTGTTGTGGAATTTTTAGCAGATGCGTCACTGATTGCCATGCATTTGTCCAGAATGTCCGAAGAGCTGGTGCAATGGTCCAGTGCCGAATTTGATTTTATTGAATTGGATGACGCATTTTGCACTGGAAGCAGCATGATGCCGCAAAAGAAAAATCCGGACGTTCCGGAACTCGTTCGTGGCAAAACAGGGCGTATTTATGGCCATCTCCAAGGGATGCTGACAATGCTGAAAGGATTGCCGCTTGCATATAACAAAGATATGCAGGAAGATAAGGAAGGTATGTTCGATGCAGCTGAAACATTGCAGGGAGCCCTTGCTTTGTTTGCGGATATGACCAAAACCATGCATGTCAAAAAGGATTCCATGTACCAGGCTGTTCGGCAAGACTATTCCAACGCGACTGATTTGGCGGATTATTTAACGGAAAAGGGTATGCCGTTCAGACAATCGCATGAAACCGTCGGAAGCATTGTGTTGCACTGCATTCATCACCAAAAATATTTGCTGGATTTGACACTTGATGAATTTCAGACGTTTTCCCATTTGATTGATGCGGATATATTTGATGTGCTGGATCCCAAAACCGTCGTCAATGCCCGTCGTTCGGCAGGCGGAACCGCCGATGAAAGTGTCCGGGAACAATTGAGAAAAGCTCATGCATTCATAAATGAAAATCGAGCCTGGTGTCAACATTACAAATAAGAGAAAGAACCCTCACTGTATTTATACTTAATTGAGGGTTCTTTCTTTTATTTTCGTGCATTCTATGATTGAATGGATATGAACCCATTCTACTTGTAAATCATACAAAAAGTGTCTATGATCGGTTATTAAGGATTTCCCGCCGGTACGGTCGCTGATAGTTGATATTACATTTGAAATGATTTAAAATTGTAATGAGAATAAATTGATAATGGATGGTTATCCATTTGAAGCAATAAGAACCATATAACAATGGAGGTATAGATATGTCTGGATCAACCTTGGAAATAGAAAATCTTCATGTTGAAATTGAAGGAAACAAGATTTTAAAAGGTGTAGACCTTACGATAAAAGGCGGCGAATTTCATGCGATAATGGGGCCGAACGGTACGGGTAAATCCACACTTGCTTCTGCAATCATGGGTCATCCGAGCTTTGAAATCACCGAAGGCAATGTTTATTTGGATGGTAAAGACGTTCTGGCAATGGAAGTTGATGAGCGGGCACGTGCAGGTCTGTTTCTCGGGATGCAGTATCCGAGTGAAATCAGTGGTGTCACAACATCTGACTTTCTGCGTTCATCCATCAACTCGCGCCGTGAAGAAGGCGATGAAATATCCTTGATGAAGTTTATCAAAGAAATGGATCAAGCCTTGGATTATCTTGATATCGATAAAAATATGGCACAGCGCTACTTGAATGAAGGCTTCTCCGGCGGTGAGAAAAAACGAAATGAAATACTTCAGCTGATGCTTCTCAAACCGGAAATGGCTATTCTTGATGAAATTGACTCCGGACTGGACATCGACGCACTTAAAGTTGTTTCCAAAGGGATTAACAAGCTGCGCGATGATCAATTCGGTTGCCTGATCATCACACACTATCAGCGTTTGCTCAACTACATTACACCGGATAAAGTTCACGTTATGATGCAGGGCCGCATTGTTAAAACCGGAGGCCCAGACCTGGCAAAACGTCTTGAATCAGAAGGCTATGACTGGATTAAAGAAGAGCAAGGAATTGAAGAGGAAACAACAGGACAGGAAGTCTAAAAAGCTAGGAGGGGTCTTATGACGGTCGACACAAAGGTGCCATACGATAATGAATATATTAACCAGTTTTCACAGGCAAACAACGAACCTGATTGGATGCGGGAGTTACGCCTTCAAGCTTTAAAGCAAGCTGATGCTCTGGAACCGCCCAAACCTGACAAGACGAGAATCGACAAGTGGAACTTCAGTCATTTCAAGCACGATGCAGTTGACGCTGACAAAATAACATCATTGCATAACGTGCCGGCTGACATACAAGATGTCCTGGACTTGGATAATGTACCGGAAAATGTGCTTGTTCAACGGAACCACATGGTCGCTTATGCATCTTTAAAACAGGAATTAAAAGATAAAGGTGTCATTTTCACCGATATTTTCAGCGCATTGCGCGATCACGGAGAATTGGTCAAGCGTTACTATATGCAGGATGCTGTTTCATTTGATGAGCATCGGTTCACTGCACTGCATGCAGCCCTGATGAACGGCGGAGTGTTTGTCTACGTTCCTAAGAATGTTCAGATCGAGGAGCCGCTGCAGGTTATTTTTTGGCAGGAAGACCCGGAGACGGCCATGTTCAACCATGTTCTCGTTGTGGCCGAAGAGAACAGTTCCATGACATACGTGGAAAATTATGCTTCTCATAATGACGAAACGGAAACAGTGGCCAACATTGTGACCGAAGTAATTGCTCATGACAATGCACAAATCTCCTTTGGCGGCGTTGATAACTTTTCGGCAGGCACAACCACCTACGTTAACCGTCGAGGTGTGGCATATAGAGATGCCCGTATAGAGTGGGCATTGGGCCAAATGAATGACGGCAACACGATTTCGGAAAATGTGACACATTTAATCGGTGAAAATGCCGTTTCCAATGCCAAGACTGTTTCGGTTGGACGCGGCAAGCAGTCACAGAACTTCACAGCAGAAATTGTTCATTTTGGCAAGGAATCGGAAGGACATATATTGCAGCACGGTGTCATGAGAGATCGATCAACATCCATTTTCAACGGCATCGGAAAAATTGAACACGGGGCAACAAAATCAAAAGCTGAACAGGAATCACGCGTATTAATGCTGAGTGAGAAAGCCCGTGGCGATGCCAATCCGATTCTTCTGATTGATGAAGATGACGTAGAGGCGGGCCATGCAGCATCCGTTGGCCGTGTTGATCCACTGCAGTTGTACTATTTAATGAGCCGGGGAATCAGCAGAGCAGAAGCCGAACGGTTAATCATTCACGGATTTCTCGCTCCGGTTGTTAAGCAGTTGCCGATTGAATCGGTTAAGAATCAGCTGACGCAGCTCATCGAAAGGAAGGTATATTAATGGATGTTCAAGCCATTCGGCAAGAGTTTCCGATTTTAAATGAAGAGATCAATGGGCATCCTTTAGTATATTTGGATTCAGCGGCAACATCCCAAAAACCGCAGCAAGTACTGGATGCAGTCAACGATTATTATAAACAGGCCAATTCCAATGTGCATCGTGGGGTGCACACGTTAGGCACGCGGGCTACCGAACAATATGAAGGTGCCCGGGAAAAAGTACGCGCCTTTCTGAATGCCCGCAGCACAGCTGAAGTTATTTTCACACGTGGAACGACGACGTCGATGAATACTATTGCCTATGGCTATGCACGTCCCAATTTACAGGAAGGCGACGAGGTTGTTGTGACACAAATGGAACATCACAGCAATCTGATCCCCTGGCAGCAAGCGGTAAAAGCGTCCGGGGCAACATTGAAATACATTCCATTGCAGGATGATGGGTCCATATCCCTTGATGACGTCCGCACAACAGTAACGGAAAACACAAAAATCGTCGCTATTACACACGTTTCCAACGTCCTTGGTACCATTAACCCTATAAAAGAAATCGCGGCTATTGCCCATGACCATAACGCTGTGATCGTTGTGGATGGAGCACAGGGAGCCCCGCACATGAACGTTGATGTGAGCGATTTGGACTGCGACTTTTATGCTTTCTCCGGCCATAAGATGTGCGCGCCGACGGGTGTCGGGGTATTGTATGGAAAAAAAGATTTGTTGGAATCGATGGAACCGGTCGAATTCGGTGGTGAAATGATCGACTTTGTGGATCTGTATGATGCTACATGGAAAGAGCTGCCCTGGAAATTTGAAGGAGGCACGCCAATCATTGCCGGAGCCATTGGTTTAGGCGCTGCTATTGATTTCCTTAACGATATCGGATTGGATAATATATTGGAACATGAACAACAATTAGCCAATTATGCCACAGAAAAACTGCGCACTATGGATGGAATAACCATTTATGGACCGGAAGAACGAGCGGCACTCGTCACATTTAACCTGGATGATGTCCACCCACACGATACAGCGACGGTTTTGGATGCAGAAGGCGTTGCGGTACGGGCCGGTCATCATTGCGCACAACCGCTCATGAAATGGCTTGATGTCACTGCAACCGCCCGAGCCAGTTTTTATTTGTATAATACGACGGAAGACATTGACCGGCTGGCCGATAGTCTTGTGAATACGAAGGAGTTTTTTGGGGATGTCTTTTAACAACCTTGACACACTATACAGACAAGTTATAATGGACCATTACAAAAACCCTAGAAATAAGGGTTCTGTAGAAGGCGATGCGCTGACCGTTGATATGAATAACCCCACTTGTGGAGACCGGATTCAGTTGCAGCTTCAGCTCGATGGGGATGTTATACAGGATGCGAAATTTTCCGGAGAAGGCTGTTCGATCAGCTTATCATCTGCATCCATGATGACCCAGGCCATTCAAGGGAAAAAGCTTGATGACGCATTGGAAATGTCGAAAGCTTTTTCACAAATGATGCTTGGCGAAGATGTGGATACAGAAGAATACGAAATGGAAGACTTGGAAGCATTGCAGGGTGTTTCTCAATTTCCGGCCAGGATCAAATGTGCCACCCTTGCTTGGAAGGCAATGGAAAAAGGTGCTCAGGAGGAATAGGAAGCCAAGGCTTTACAAACAGGTCCTTGTCCGGAACTGTCTCACGGTCGCATCAATGTCTGTGAAACAACGCCGGAAGATCTGTACACTTTAAAGGAGGTATTTCTCATGGCAAAACAAGTGCCAGAAATGGAAGGGTACGAATACGGTTTTCATGATAAAGACGTTTCGGTATTTCGATCTGGTCGCGGGTTGACACGTGAAGTTGTTGAGGAAATTTCAAACATGAAAGAAGAGCCACAATGGATGCTTGACTATCGCCTGAAAGCGTTGGAGAAATTTTATCAGAAACCAATGCCGCAGTGGGGCGGAGACCTCTCTGAACTGGATTTTGACGAAATTGTGTACTATGTTAAACCTTCCGAACGCCAAGGACAAACATGGGATGAGGTACCGGATGAAATCAAACAGACGTTTGATAAATTGGGAATACCAGAGGCTGAGCAGAAATATCTTGCCGGTGTATCTGCACAGTATGAATCGGAAGTGGTGTATCACAATCTGCAAGAGGATCTGGAAAACCTTGGGATCATCTTTAAGGACACGGATACAGCTCTTCATGAAAATGAAGAACTGTTCAAAAAATATTTTGGTAAAGTTATTCCACCATCCGATAACAAATTTGCAGCACTGAATTCGGCTGTTTGGTCGGGGGGATCATTCATCTACGTTCCGAAAGGGGTTGAAGCGAAAACACCGCTGCAGGCCTATTTCCGGATTAATTCGGAAAACATGGGACAATTCGAACGGACATTGATTATTGCGGATGAAGGGTCTTCGGTTCACTATGTGGAAGGCTGTACAGCACCGGTTTATACAACCAATTCGCTGCACAGCGCCATCGTTGAAATCTTTGTCCATAAAGATGCTTATTGCCGTTATACAACCATTCAAAACTGGGCCAATAACGTGTACAATTTGGTGACGAAACGTGCGACGGCGGATGCCAATGCTACGATGGAATGGATTGACGGCAACCTTGGTTCAAAACTGACGATGAAATACCCATCCGTCTGGCTTAAAGGCGAAGGTGCCCGCGGTCATACACTGTCAATCGCGCTTGCCGGGAACAACCAGCATCAGGATGCAGGTGCCAAAATGCACCACTTGGCGCCGAACACGTCATCCAGTATTGTTTCCAAGTCCATCTCCAAACAAGGCGGCAAAGTGACGTACCGCGGCATTGTTGAATTTGGACGCAAGGCAACGGGAGCCCGTTCGAACATTGAATGCGATACGTTAATTATGGATAACGAATCAACGTCGGACACGATTCCATACAACGAGATCAATAACGATAATATTTTCTTGGAACACGAAGCCAAAGTTTCCAAAGTCTCCGAAGAACAACTCTTCTATTTGATGAGCAGAGGACTTGGTGAAGAAGAAGCGACAGAGATGATTGTCATGGGTTTCATTGAACCATTCACTAAAGAACTTCCAATGGAATATGCCGTGGAAATGAACCGGCTCATCAAAATGGAAATGGAAGGTTCGATCGGTTAAATGCTTAAAAAACCTTGATGCAAGCCTTTTTGCATCAAGGTTTTTTTGATTCAGGAACTTACAACGACTGAAACACATCATAAAGGTAATGCATGCCGTAAAGCGGAAATAGTGTGTAAATAAATAACGTAATCGGCTTGCAAACCAAAAAGTAAACGATGAATTTTTTCAATGAAAGTTTGGTAAGCCCGGCAATGAGGCAGATGAAATCATCCGGGAAGCCGGGAAAGACCAGCGAAATCCAGAAAAACCGTTCAAATCGCTTTCCCTTGTTGACCCAGCCGATATATTTATCATATGTTTCCTGTTTAACAAAATAACTAGCGAAGCCGCGTCCAAACCGCCTTGCTAATAAAAAATTGGCCAGCGAACCGAGAAAAATACCGACTATATTCAGTAAGGACCCCAATTCAATACCGAATAACATGACACCAACTACAGTCGAAACATTGCCAGGCATAACCGGGATAACAACCTGGAAAAATGTTAATCCCAAAAAAGCCAACGGTGCGATACCGCCAAATCCCTCAATCCAGCTCTGCACACGGTCTGGATTATTGAAAAATCCACTTTCAATAATGAACCAGGCAAATCCAATCAACAGAAGAATTCCAATAATGGTTGTTATTTTAACAATCAGTTTTTGATATGTTATGAGCGTTTTCTTTAGACGACGCATGCCAACACCAGCTTCTATTCTTTGGCAAAATCTCATTCATCCTTGCATGATAAGAATATCATAGAAATTATTCAGGGCAAAAAGTTCTGTCTCGCTGGCCACCACCAGAAGCAGGAAGTTTAATAAGGCACCAAACCGCTTGGGCGACAAACAATTGCCCTTTTTTACTAAGTTTTAATGAATAATTCAGGAGAAAATAAAAAATGCCATTTTTCCGCAATACGAAAAACGCTTTCTTTAAATAAGAAGGCGTCAGTCAGAATCGTAACAGTTTGTAGGATAAATTATGACAATGTTAAAATAAAGCTATACATTTACTAAAGAAGGAACTGTTCATATGAGAAAAGATTATATGGGGTATATCTTTGGTATTCTGGGTGTTATATCTCTAGTGATGTCTTACGTGGTTCCAACCCGAACAAATTGGTGGGTTTTTTTTCTTGGTATAAGTGTTGTTTTAAACTTGGTAGGTATCGTGTTTTTAATATTGTTTCTAAAAGAATCATGGAAAAGTAAACGTTTATGATTTTGGTTATATAACTATCGGGCGCTTTTTAAACACTGTTTTGACCATTCAACATTATTTAGAAGTACTCGCGTAAGTGCCGGTTGTGTTTCTACGTCCCATGAATTAATGGTATTTATTAAGGCTTTTTCAGTGGAATATTATTTTGATACTGTTCTTTTGTGAAATAACAGGTTGCGGACTTCTATGTTTCCCATTCATTGTGGTGCTGGATATATGAGAGTTCCGCTTTTAACTGTTATTTTACTAAACAAGAAGAACGTTTGGACGTCTCCGATGATTTTGGCTTTTGGTTTAGCAATTTTGTTATTGCCATTCGTATTACTATATTTGATTAAGTTCTATGGTTTTTTAAAAGGTTTGAGTGGAGATATAATTGGAAAATAACACTCCAATCGAATATGGAATGACTATTCGTGGAGGGATTACTATGATCAAGCGCATCACCATTATAATCATCATTGCTATCATCGCTCTTGGGGCAGCCTTCTTTTTCATCCGTTCATTGGGTGATAATACAAATGATAAACAAGCAGACCAACAACCTAAGAATCCATCATTGGTTCATGAAAATAAAGAGATCCAGGAGCCGGAAGCAGCTTTGGCCAACATATTCAACTTAGCCAAACAAGGAAAAATCCCCGAAAGCAATATCGTTGTCGGTGAAACGACCACCGATGCAATGCAAGAAACTCTGGGGGAACCGGAAAAGACCACGGATACGGATGTTGGTCGTTTTTTGAACTATCCGTCACATGACATTGATGTCGGTGTTACAGACGGTATTGTGTCTGATATGCGTTCATCGCAAGATCCATTCACGTCGTTCGATTTTGACACAATTAAATCATATAAAAAACCTGATGACACGCATTACTATCAGGATGATGACTACAATCAAATCATTCTGGTTTACGAACTTTCCAGCAATTATGTCTTGAAATGGGTGTTGCCAAAGCCTTCCGATGATTCAGATAACCCTAATGTAGATCATATTTCATTATCAAAAGAAATGGGTGGGAATGGTGTAACTGATGAGAAAGGGGATAAACCCAGTAATACAGGCAGTGATGGTATGAGTCTTGATGAAAAAATCGGACAAATGATAATCAGCGGGGTCGATGGAACCAAAATGACCACTGAAACAAAAAACATCATCCAAAAGCACCATGTTGGCGGAATCATTTTATATGGCAATAACATCAACAGTCAGACGCAAACCGTCAACTTTCTAAACGAGATGAAAGCTGCGAATACTGATAATCCTTACCCATTATTGTTGGGCGTTGATGAAGAAGGTGGCCGTGTGACACGAATGCCTGATGGCGTGAAAAGCCTGCCGTCGAGCCGTTCGATTGGAGAACTGAACAACAAGGATGTATCGTTCAATGTCGGTACCATTCTCGGTGAGCAGATGAAGGCATTCGGTTTCAATTTGGACTTTGCGCCTGTCCTCGACGTTAACAGCAATCCAGATAATCCTGTTATCGGCGATCGTTCATTTGGCGACAACCCCGATATTGTCGCAAGGCTGGGCATCCAGACAATGAAAGGCATTCAGAGTGAAGGGATTATTTCGGCTATAAAGCATTTTCCTGGGCACGGGGATACGGGCAAAGATTCTCATTTGCAGCTCCCAAAGGTTGATAAAAGCTACGAGGAGCTGTCCGAATTAGAACTGATACCTTTCAAAAGAGCCATCTCGGAAGGTGCGGACGTCAGCATGGTTGCCCATATCCTGCTGCCAAAAATCGACCCAAATGATCCGGCATCCATGTCAGAAGAAGTGATAACAGGCATCTTGCGAGAGGATTATAATTTTGATGGCGTGGTCATGACTGATGACTTGACGATGGAGGCAATAACAGATCATTATCATGTCGCACAAGCGGCAGTCCAATCGGTGAAAGCAGGTGCAGATTTATTGCTTGTTGGACATAACCCGGATTTGATTGCCACCGTTTTTGATAAATTGAAATCGGCTGTTGAAAATGGAGAAATAAGCGAGGACAGAATCGACCAAAGTGTGGAACGCATCACTGATTTGAAAGAAAAATATCAGCTGTCGGATGAAAAAAAGCCGGTACCCAATTTCCAACCGATTAATAAAAAGGTGCAAGCCATTTTGAAAAAGGTATCATAAAAGTATCGGAGGGCAGTTCTCGAGGGTTAAGTGCCTGGCAGAGCGACCGGGCTTAGGTCGTAACATATAGTGGGTGGGATGCCCGCCGAGTAAGAGTTAGCCACTCGCTCGTAGCAAGTTTTGGATGATGGAAGGTAACTTCCATCATTAAGCGTAAACTGTTAGCTAGTGGGCCGTAAACGACGGTTGAAGGGATTGAGCCCCGAAATACTCAATGAAAGGGCAGATGGTTTTGCCAGTCCAGAATGCAACATCTTGATAAGTGAAATAGGCGAGCTTATTAAGACCTTTCCGGGGTCGGTGACCACGGCACGCTAGACATGGATATGTTACGGCAACCCGGGAGGTCCTATCGGGTCTTCCTGCGGAAGCAGGGAGTATGGCGTACAAGCGATACAAAGTGAGGAAACCAAATGTCTGATAGGAAGTCGGAGGGCTACATAGTACCGTTGAAGCCGGGTAATTCCGGTGGAGGAAAGGTAAGCCCCCTATCATTTCTTATTAGGGACACATTATCTACACACAGAGGTGGAATTATAATGGAAACAAAACTATCGAGAATAGCGGAATTAGCTAGATCTCACCCCAGGATGCAATTCACATCACTGGCGCATTTGTTGGATGAGGAGTCTTTAAAGCAATGCCACTATGAATTACCCGGCAATAAAGCTGCAGGTATTATGGGGGTTACAAAGGAAGACTACGGTGAAGAATTGAATGATAATGTCGAGAACCTCGTTCATAGAATGAAGAAGAAAAGCTATCGCCCCCAACCGGTCAGACGAACCTATATTGATAAAGCTGGTTCAAGGAAGAAACGCCCATTGGGGATACCGGAGCACGAGGATAAAATCGTGCAGCGGGGGTTGGCTAAAATTCTTAACACAATCTATGAAAATGATTTCCTCGACTGCTCCTTTGGCTTTAGACCCAAAAGAAATTGTCATGATGCCTTGAAGATTCTTAATGTCTACATTGAACAGAGGTACACGAACTACATTGTAGATGTAGATATTAAAGGATTCTTTGACAATGTGGATCATGATTGGATGCTGGCATTTCTGGAACATCGAATTAAAGATCCCAGTATACTGAGGCTCGTAGCCAGATTCTTAAAGGCCGGATACATGGAGGAAACCAAGCGATATAAGGAGGAGTTTGGCACACCACAGGGTGGTGTTGTCTCGCCTATTCTGGCAAATGTTTATCTCCATTATGTCCTGGA
This sequence comes from Lentibacillus halophilus, assembly GCF_055395055.1. Taxonomy (NCBI): domain Bacteria; kingdom Bacillati; phylum Bacillota; class Bacilli; order Caryophanales; family Bacillaceae; genus Lentibacillus; species Lentibacillus halophilus. The sequence continues at coordinate 2,797,679 of NZ_AP043750.1, read as the reverse complement.
CTTATGGTTTGAGCGTAAAGTACGTAAAGAATGTAAAGGACAAGCGTACCTCGTCCGCTATGCGGACGATTTTGTGTGCTGTTTTCAATATCAGCAGGACGCGTATAAGTTCTTTGAAGGCCTCAAACAGAGATTGGCGAAATTTAACCTTGAAGTTGCAGAGGACAAGACGAACATTATTCCCTTTGGCAGATTTGCGGAAAAGAACAGTAGGCGGAATGGAAATAGGAAACCCCCGACGTTTAATTTTCTGGGTTTCACGCATTACTGCAGCCAAAGTCAGAAAGGCAAGTTCAGAGTTAAACGGAAAACTGACAACAAGAAGATGAGAGCGAAGTTGCGTCAAACTAAGAAATGGCTAAAAGAAAACAGAACCGAAGGTGCCGAATTTATCATGGATAGAATTCGAAAGTCACTTATAGGATACTATAATTATTATTGTATTACAGACAATTCGCCAACGGTTGATTTGTTTCGTGACAATATAAGAACGTTACTCTTTAAATGGCTCAATCGAAGAAGCCAGAAGAAGTCTTTTACATGGGAGAAATTCGTTTTATTTCTAAAGAAATTTCCACTTCCAAGACCAACTGTGAAAGTGAATATATACCAACTTAGAGATCATATTAGTTACATTCTGTGAAGATGATAGGTGGAGCCGTGTGCGGGAAAACCGCTCGCATGGTTCTGAGAGGGGAGTGATACACAATCAGCCGTTAGGCTGAGAGGTTCACTCCTACTTGACCCGAAACAATTCAGAATTTTTCCGGTGCCAGGCATTTATAATCCTTTTAAGAATTCATCCTTTTTGTTTATTCTTCGCTAATTTTTTGGAATCTTTTACTCCGGGTGGTTGTTCCAGCCAATTGTGTTTAATCATGATATCTGCTCCTCTTTTGGCAAGCCGAGAAACTTCAAATGATAATCGTTGGTAATTAATCATTAAGTCACTTCGTTGGCTTGCAGATGCTGCAGTAGAATAATTCCCTATTCCCGCGGATATGAGCAAATCCATGTGAAACATCACTAATTTATCCGAAAAAGTTTGAGTTGTGGAGTCACTTAAATATACATTCGTCTGTGCAGATTCAATATTATCTTTTATAAGTGTATCTGCAAAAATCTTCAAATGTTTTTTTGAGACGTCTTTTCCACGAAGCATGAAATTCTGTACATCTTTTGATGGTGATGTTTGAGCAAATGCAATGCATAAGTGCATACCTATTGAATTGGTTAGGACGTTCTGATACAAATGAGAAATCTCAACAGCATTTAATGGACGTTTATCACTGAAAGGGTTTATGCCACTTAAATAATTTTTACTGTCAATATAGTCCGTTTCTTTGGGTATATCAATATACGGGTGTCTGGCAGTGATACCCTTTGAAAGACCCGTTTCGAGTGATTGTTTATAAAGGTTACTGGTTTCATTTAACGCCTGTACAAAGTAGTTACATACATCTTCCCGGTAACTCATCGAAACCAAACCGCTGTATATTAACATTCCCGCCTTCGCAATATGATTCACATACACCAAACAAAATATGTCTGAAAAAAGCCACGGTGCGTTCATATTTACATCTTGTTCGGTAAACCCGTTTGGAATAGCGAATTGTTCTTTTTCAAAAATCGCTGTTAATGTGTCCAAATGGTTATATGAAATATCATAGGCATATTGCACAACGGGTTTTATATCTTCATCTTGTATGTGCTTTAGCATAAACCCAAAAATACATTTCGACATGCTGTCATTCATATACCCAGTCCAAAGAGAACCAATTTCTGCGGATGTTAGGGGGATATTTTTTTCATTCACTTCATTCATTATGCAACCTCCCTAAGGATGTTAAGGTAAGTTTATTATTAACATTAATATGGATTTTATAATGAATGACAGGTATAAAGAAACGATTGGGTTAAGTGCCTGGCACCAAAACAATTCAGAATTGTGTCGGGTCAAGTAGGAGTGAACCTCTCAGCCTAACGGCTGATTGTGTATCACTCCCCTCTCAGAACCATGCGAGCGGTTTTCCCGCACACGGCTCCACCTATCATCTTCACAGAATGTAACTAATATGATCTCTAAGTTGGTATATATTCACTTTCACAGTTGGTCTTGGAAGTGGAAATTTCTTTAGAAATAAAACGAATTTCTCCCATGTAAAAGACTTCTTCTGGCTTCTTCGATTGAGCCATTTAAAGAGTAACGTTCTTATATTGTCACGAAACAAATCAACCGTTGGCGAATTGTCTGTAATACAATAATAATTATAGTATCCTATAAGTGACTTTCGAATTCTATCCATGATAAATTCGGCACCTTCGGTTCTGTTTTCTTTTAGCCATTTCTTAGTTTGACGCAACTTCGCTCTCATCTTCTTGTTGTCAGTTTTCCGTTTAACTCTGAACTTGCCTTTCTGACTTTGGCTGCAGTAATGCGTGAAACCCAGAAAATTAAACGTCGGGGGTTTCCTATTTCCATTCCGCCTACTGTTCTTTTCCGCAAATCTGCCAAAGGGAATAATGTTCGTCTTGTCCTCTGCAACTTCAAGGTTAAATTTCGCCAATCTCTGTTTGAGGCCTTCAAAGAACTTATACGCGTCCTGCTGATATTGAAAACAGCACACAAAATCGTCCGCATAGCGGACGAGGTACGCTTGTCCTTTACATTCTTTACGTACTTTACGCTCAAACCATAAGTCCAGGACATAATGGAGATAAACATTTGCCAGAATAGGCGAGACAACACCACCCTGTGGTGTGCCAAACTCCTCCTTATATCGCTTGGTTTCCTCCATGTATCCGGCCTTTAAGAATCTGGCTACGAGCCTCAGTATACTGGGATCTTTAATTCGATGTTCCAGAAATGCCAGCATCCAATCATGATCCACATTGTCAAAGAATCCTTTAATATCTACATCTACAATGTAGTTCGTGTACCTCTGTTCAATGTAGACATTAAGAATCTTCAAGGCATCATGACAATTTCTTTTGGGTCTAAAGCCAAAGGAGCAGTCGAGGAAATCATTTTCATAGATTGTGTTAAGAATTTTAGCCAACCCCCGCTGCACGATTTTATCCTCGTGCTCCGGTATCTCCAATGGGCGTTTCTTCCTTGAACCAGCTTTATCAATATAGGTTCGTCTGACCGGTTGGGGGCGATAGCTTTTCTTCTTCATTCTATGAACGAGGTTCTCGACATTATCATTCAATTCTTCACCGTAGTCTTCCTTTGTAACCCCCATAATACCTGCAGCTTTATTGCCGGGTAATTCATAGTGGCATTGCTTTAAAGACTCCTCATCCAACAAATGCGCCAGTGATGTGAATTGCATCCTGGGGTGAGATCTAGCTAATTCCGCTATTCTCGATAGTTTTGTTTCCATTATAATTCCACCTCTGTGTGTAGATAATGTGTCCCTAATAAGAAATGATAGGGGGCTTACCTTTCCTCCACCGGAATTACCCGGCTTCAACGGTACTATGTAGCCCTCCGACTTCCTATCAGACATTTGGTTTCCTCACTTTGTATCGCTTGTACGCCATACTCCCTGCTTCCGCAGGAAGACCCGATAGGACCTCCCGGGTTGCCGTAACATATCCATGTCTAGCGTGCCGTGGTCACCGACCCCGGAAAGGTCTTAATAAGCTCGCCTATTTCACTTATCAAGATGTTGCATTCTGGACTGGCAAAACCATCTGCCCTTTCATTGAGTATTTCGGGGCTCAATCCCTTCAACCGTCGTTTACGGCCCACTAGCTAACAGTTTACGCTTAATGATGGAAGTTACCTTCCATCATCCAAAACTTGCTACGAGCGAGTGGCTAACTCTTACTCGGCGGGCATCCCACCCACTATATGTTACGACCTAAGCCCGGTCGCTCTGCCAGGCACTTAAATAAAGACATATGAATAGTTTCTTGCAGAACGTCAAAAAATAGCCTACAAACTAAATGGGAGGTCGTCAAGCTAAAATGGTACATCCACCAAAATTAACAGCATCGGAAATCTCTAATCTTTGGACATCCTATCAAAATGATTCGATGGCAATTTGTGGGCTTAAGTATTTTTTGGCCAACATTGAAGATCAGGACATTCGATCCGTTCTTGAATATGCTTTAGATATTTCAAAACAGCATATTCAGCGTGTTACGGATATTTTTCAATCGGAAAATTATCCGGTTCCGGTAGGATTTACTGACCATGACGTTAATGTGGAAGCCCCGCGTCTTTTTTCGGACGTTTTGTATTTATCGTACATCCTCAACATGGGTAAATTCGGTCTTAGCTCATACAGCTTAGCTTTATCATTATCGTCTCGAGGAGACATCATTGAATACTATTCCGATTGTTTAACTGAGACGACAAAGCTCCATAATTGGGCTAAAAGCCTTGCTAAAGAAAAGGGGACGTATGTTCGCGCGCCCCAAATTCCAACCCCTGAACAAGTGAGTTTTGTTAAAGATACAAGCTTTTTATCCGGAGGGTTATTCGGTGCCCCTCGACCATTGCTGGGTGTTGAAATAGGGGACCTTATTTACAATGCCAAACGAAATGCGCTTGGACAAGCGCTCATTACCGGCTTTAGTCAAGTCGCAAACAATAAAAATGTTCGTCAATATTTTGAAAGAGGACGAGAAATATCGGGCAAGCACGTAGAAATATTTAATTCATTACTTCATCAAAATTACCTTTCCGGTGTGACCCCTTTAACCGCGGAGGTCACCGATTCAACCGCGGCGCCTTTTTCTGATAAGCTTATGATGTACCATGTTTCAGCATTGGTTGCTTCCGGGATTGGGCAATACGGCGTGTCCATGTCCACCAGTCCACGTCGGGATTTAGGGATCGATTATGCCCGTTTAATGGCGGAAATTGCCAAATACGCTAACGATGGTGCTAAATTGATGATTCAAAACGGTTGGATGGAACAACCGCCCGAGGCCGCCGATCGTCAAGAATTAGCGAAAAAGAAGTAGGGAGGGGCGTTGGATGGCATGGAAAAATTGTTTTGGTCCATCGCACTCCCCGGATTCGGCCAGCTTTTAAACGGAAAATATATCAAAGGTATCCTACTCATTGCTCTTGAATTTATGATCAATGTCCAGGCCAATTTTAATGAGGCTATCCTTTACAGTTTCCAAGGAGACATTCAAACAGCCATAGCGCAAACCAATTATGGATGGTTAATGTTTTATCCCTGTCTGTACTTTTTTGCCATGTGGGATGCTTTTAAAGATGCGGATGAGGGACGATCACGCTTTGCATTTTTACCGTTTGTTTTTTCGGCTTATTTTGTAACGGTTGGTCTGATTTACTCTAAAACATTAACCCTGTTTGGTATGCTGTTCGGCCCTGTTTGGCTGCCGATATTGTTTGTGATTCCCGGGGTGTTGATTGGATTCATTGTGAAAAAAATCATGCTATACGTAACATAAAAAGGTGAAATTATCATTCCAGGTCTCACCTTTTTGATTGTTTTTTTCGTTCTTCTAAAGAACAGCTCCTTTAATGGCATTATTGGCCATTTAGTGAAAAAGGGTGTGCTGCGTTAATGATCGGACTCATGATTGCCATTCTTCTTTTTAACTTGGTTGCTTTTACAACCAATAAACGGCTGACTAAAAATCAAATCGTGCATATATGGATATTCACAATGGCACTTCAGCTGCTTGTTGATTTATTCATTGATGGAAAATATCACGGCTATTGGTACTTTTCTAAAGCCATTGATTGGACATCCATTCCTGCATTAACCGTATTAATTCCACCTGTGAATATGATATTTTTGAATTGGTATCCGTTTGAACGGTCTTTCTATAAACGCATTCTTTATATTCTATGTTGGGTAGTGGTTATTACGTTTTACGAAGCCATTACGTTATTGCCTGAACCATGGGGGTATTTTAATCACGGGTGGTGGCATTTGTGGTATTCCGCACTGGTCAACCCCTTCTTACTTGTAACGGTTTTACGTTATTATAAGTGGATCTGTACCATTGAAAATCAGTGCGAGTAATGTCTTTAATAAGTCGGGAACCGCGATGAAAAGGGGTGATCCCGACGTTTTCTCTAAATGTCGATATTAAATTCTTCCCGGCACCATTCGCAAAACAATCGATAGTCCTGATTGACCTGATTTTTGTAAAACATCGTCATAGAGGATTATTTCTCTTCGCTGCTGCCCCCCTTTGACGGGATTTGGTTTGTTGCGAACACGGTGATCCCACTATGCGTTCGTAATAAAAGCGTTTGTTATTCCAAGCCCCTTAATTTTATCCAGATTTTGAAGCAATTGTTTTCTCTCGGAATATGGACCGACCTCTACACAATAGAGTTCTCCTGTATCCGTTTGATAGACTTGAATGTCTGCGTCCATGTTGTTCTTCGTTATGACATTATACTGATGCTGGGCATTTCCCTTCTTATCAGTTGTGCCAGCAACTATTTTATACGTCCCCATAAAAATCCTCCTGGTTTGTTTATAGATAGTATATTCAGCTGTTAAGCAGGGGAATGGTTGATGACCATGGCTTTTTGTAAATTGATTAAATAATCTAATAGAATCTTTTGACAAGAGCGCTTTATATAGCTTTACATACAGTCTCAGACCTGATAAGTTGAATTTGCAACAATAATAACATTTCCATAAGACAGTGCTAACAAGTTAATCATACTTGTTATCGTTTAATTGTGGAATCGGTGTCAATAATACTGACATGAATACGCACATATGATGGTGAGGAGGTGGTAACGTGCATGAAGAATGGTATTTTTTGGATACCGGCCATCTTGATGCAGCAGTGAATATGGCATTAGATGAGGCACTTTTGAATTGGCATAGGGAAGGGGAGATCCCACCAACATTGCGCTTTTACGGCTGGTCCAGACCGACGCTTTCGGTGGGGCAGTTCCAAAAGATTCATAAAACGATTGATTTTGATGCGATTCGTACATATCAGTGTCAGTTTGTCCGACGTTTAACTGGCGGCAGTGCGGTTTTGCATGATAATGAGTTAACTTACAGCGTGGTTGTATCGGAGGATCATCCTGGTATTCCTGCGTCTGTCAGCGATGCCTATTATGTTTTGTCAAAAGGGCTTGTTGAAGGATTTAAGAATCTGGGTATTACGGTGGATTATGCGATGCCGGATAAACATGCAGCAAGAGATCGTTCTGCGGTCTGTTTTGAAAAGGCTGCTTTTTATGAAATGATGGCTGATGGCAAAAAATTATCCGGGAATGCGCAAACGAGACATCAAGGTGTTCTGCTTCAGCATGGATCGATCCCCATGGATATGAATACCGATATGCTTTACGATTTATTTCGTTTCTCCAATGAAGACATAAAGCAAAGGGCGCGTGAATCGTTTCAGAAGAAGGCGATCACTATTGATCAATTGACGAATAAAACGCACACATACGACATGATGAAAGAAGCTTTTTATACCGGGTTTGAAACGGGTCTGGATGTAACGCTGCACCCGTTTGAACTGTCAAGCCAACAGTGGGACGATGTGTATCATTTGGCTGAAACAAAATATCGTACAACAGATTGGAACTATCATCGATTGCGAAAGGAGTCTGTAAAACATGGTTAGAAACTATCAACATATACGGAAGCCGGAATGGTTAAAAACAGACCTGAAAACGAACAAGTCCTATAACGGCCTCAAAAAATTAATGCGGGAAAAGCAGCTGAATACAGTATGCGAAGAAGCTCGCTGTCCAAATATTCATGAATGCTGGAGTGAGCGTCAAACAGCGACATTCATGATTTTAGGCAATGTATGCACACGCGGATGCCGGTTTTGTGCCGTAGCAACCGGACGGCCAAGTGAGCTGGATTGGGGTGAACCGGAGCGCGTGGCTGAATCCGTGGAAATTATGGGGTTGAAGCATGCGGTTATCACGGCTGTTGCACGTGATGATTTAAATGATGGTGGCGCGGCCGTTTTTGCTGAAACTGTCCGGGCTATCCGCCGTAAAAATCCGGGGTGCACGATTGAAATATTGCCATCGGACATGAAAGGTGATTATGAAAGCCTTTATACGTTAATGAACAGTGAGCCGGATATATTTAACCATAACATTGAGACTGTTCGCAGACTGACGAGGAAGGTGCGTTCGGTTGCTACATATGAACGCTCACTGAAGCTGCTGGAGCGTGTCAAAGAAATCGCCCCAAATACACCGACCAAATCGAGCATCATGGTGGGATTGGGTGAAACAAAGGACGAGATCGTTGAGGCGATGGATGATCTGCTCGCCCACAATGTGGATATCATGACGATCGGCCAATATATGCAGCCATCGAAAAATCACTTGAATATCGAACGGTACTATCACCCGGATGAATTTGAAGAGTTAAAGCAAATAGCACTGGAAAAAGGGTTTCGCCATTGTGAATCCGGTCCATTGGTAAGATCATCCTATCATGCCGATGAGCAGGTGAACGCTGCTTCCAAACAGAATCGCATCAAATATATGAAAGGCATTGAAGAACAGGAACAAGAAAAAGTTTTTTAGTACGAAAAAGACACTGGAACATAACTAAATCCAATCTTTTCCGCATACGAACCATATATTTAAGAAGCAGTTACCACTTCAGGAAATATCATTAAATGAAATATCCGAACCAATTCAGGTTATTAACGAATTGTCGTTCGGATTTTTCTTTAACTAAAATCTCTGTCCAAATCTTTTTCCTCATAAATTTAAATAGCAGCGTTGTATAATGGTCTGGAGGATGTGTTTGCGAATGCACTTGTATATCCTATTTCAGTTTCATTTGGAAAAACATTTTTTAGCTTTCCCAGCCTTTTCAGATGTGATCAAGTTGTATTAATATAGACATATAATCCAATTGACTTGGATAAGGGGGGGGGGAGCAAGTTGCCGATTAATGTACCGAAAGATTTGCCGGCGCAAGAGGCGCTGAGAGAAGAAAAGATATTTGTGATGGACGAGGGGCGTGCTGTAACACAGGATATTCGCCCGTTGAATATATTGATCATTAATTTGATGCCGGAGAAAGAAAAAACAGAACTGCAAATTTTGCGTCTGCTTGGAAACACCCCGTTGCAGATCAATATTACGTTTTTACGTATGGCTACTCATAAGCCGAAAACGACAAGTGAGTATCATTTAGACAATTTTTATAAAACATTTGCAGACGTAAAACATCGTCGTTTTGACGGGATGATTATTACAGGAGCCCCTATTGAACATCTTCAGTTTGAGGACGTGAATTACTGGGAGGAATTGACCGACATTATGGAGTGGTCAAACGACCATGTCACCTCGTCTCTCCATGTCTGTTGGGGAGCACAGGCGGCATTGTATTACCATTACGGGATTGATAAATTTCCATTGTCAAACAAGGTGTTCGGCATTTTCCAGCACCGCTTAATGGATCCGAAAAACAAACTGCTGCGGGGTTTTGATGAAGTCTTTAACGGGCCGCATTCGCGTTACACCGATGTCCCGACTGATAAAATTGCGAACCATCCGGAGCTATCCCTATTGGCGACCACCTTTGCTAACGAAACATTTATCACAATGTCAAACGATGCCAAACATATCATGGTGACCGGGCACCTGGAATATGACGCCACAACGCTGGCCGATGAATATGAACGGGACTTGGAAAAAGGCCTCAAGATTGATATGCCACAAAATTATTTTCCAAACAACGATGTCAACGAGCGGCCATTGAATACGTGGCGTTCGCATTCGCATTTGTTGTTTTCCAATTGGCTGAACTATTTTGTGTATCAACAGACACCGTTTGTCTGGGGATAAGTAAAATGACCTATTCTGTCATAATGAATAGGTCATTTTTAATATTAAGCAAACGATGAGATTCAGGAAGATGCTTGGTCCTTCGTGTTGTCTTGTTTCTTCCAAAGCTTGCCCGGCCAAAATGCCACATTGCCTAACACCGTTGTGATAGCTGGAACAAGCGGCGGACGGAGGATAAATGTATCGGTGTTTTGAGCTATGAGCAATCGTTTGCGATGATTTCCGGAAAAAACAGTGCTACCATATAGGTATATAAATGGTGATGATGGAAGGGATACAGTTGATTTATGTCATTAGTACGATAATAGCATTTGCCGCCGCCTTTATTGGAAGCCTTGTGGGCATGGGCGGTGGCGTTATATTAATTCCGAGTTTATTATTTCTGCATCAATACTCGGATATGTTTTCATGGGCCACCCCGCAAGTCATTGTCGGGCTCTCACTGATTTCCATGGTGTTCACGGCGTTTTCCTCGACACTGTCTTATTATAAAAACGATCGGATTCATGTAAAAATCGGCTTGCTGTTTCTGACTGGAAGCATTCCGGGAAGTGTGCTGGGGGCGTGGCTGAATCAATTTGTGAATGCGGATTATTTTTCGCTGTATTTTGGGTTTTTGATGATCGCTTTATCGTTTGTGTTTTTGATTAAAAAAAAGCAACAAACGAATGCGGAGCCTTTACGGACCAATAATCCGATTGTGTCTGTGTTTTTCATTTCCTTGATTGTGGGAATAATATCCGGACTGTTTGGAATTGGCGGCGGTTCGATAATTGTACCGGCTATGATATTTCTGTTCGGTTTGTCCATTCATACCGCTGCAGCGACATCCATGTTTATTATTTTATTTATCAGCATCATCAGCGCCATCACGCATATTGTATTGGGTCATGTTGCTTGGGCGTATGTTTTATTATTCGTTCTCGGTGCCTGGATCGGTGGTACAACAGGAGCCAAAGTGAATCAGCTTATCAATAGCAACATATTGGAGTGGATACTCCGGCTGCTTCTTATTGTGGTAGGAATCAGACTGATTATTGAAGGTATGATGTAAGGAGTAATGACATGCAGGAAAAGCTTTATTTTTATTATACGAATGATTTACATAGCAATTTTGACAATTGGCCACAGGTTGCAGGTTTTGTTAAAGACCAAAAGAGCCGCATGTTGGTGAAAGGGGCGTCGTGTTGGCTTGTGGATATAGGGGATCACGTTGATCGTGTCGACCCCATAGCGGAAGCATTCCTCGGAAAAGCTAATGTGCGTTTAATGAATGATGCAGGCTTCGATTTTGCAACGCTCGGGAACAATGAAGGCATTACTATGGCTCATGAGGATCTTCATGAATTATATAATGATGCGGTATTTGAGGTGGTTTGTGCAAATTTGCACAGCATGACCGATTCTGATCCGGATTGGCTGCAATCAGTCGCTTATACGCAGTCATTCGGTGGTGTCCGTGTTGGTATTGTTGGTCTGACAGCGCCTTTTCGTACCTTTTACGAATTATTGGATTGGCGTGTATCCGATCCGTTGCCGACACTTAAGAAACAAGTGCACCATTTAAAGAAACACACGGATATTATTATTTTGTTATCCCACCTCGGTTTGAGTGAGGATCAGGAAATCGCCCGCCGCATGGATGATATTGACGTTATTATTGGTGGGCATACCCATCATTTGCTCCGGACCGGGGAAATGATTAATCATACCATGCTAACGGCTGCCGGCAAACATGGTGCATTCGCCGGAGAGGTCATTTTGACATGGGATCATGCATCGCAAAGCCTTGTAGGCCAAGAAGCATATACAACCGATATAAGCCACCTTCCCAAAGATATGGAGACAATGGAAACGCTGCAGTCACTATCCGACGAGGCTGATCGATTGCTGGATGAGCCGGTTGTCCATTTGGAAGAACCTCTGGAAGTAAAATGGTTTCAGCGTACATTGCTGATGCAGCGATTAACCGCTGTTTTGCAGCAGTGGACCCGTGCGGATGCTGCGATGCTGAATGCGGGCATGTTATTGGATCATTTTCCGGCTGGTGCTGTCACCAAAAAAGATATCCACCGTATTTGTCCGCACTCGATCAATCCATGTACGATTCAGTTGCAAGGAGACGAATTATTGGAGGTTATTCGTGTCTCTCTTACCAAGGATTTAACGGAAATGAAGCTGAAAGGATTCGGATTTCGCGGTGAAATCATTGGAAAAATGATCTTTGCAGGGCTGGACGTGGATACCGTCGTCCGGAAAGATGGCAATGAATATGTCCAGTCCGTCCGGCACCATGGTAAAAAGCTCGATCCGGATAAAACCTATACCATCGCAACGGCTGATACATTCACATTTGGCCGGCTCCTTCCGGAAGTGGCCAAATCAGAAGTAAAGCACTACTTTTTGCCTGAAATGATGAGAGATTTGCTCAGTCACACGTTAAAAAAATACGTTTCCAAGCCGTAACAGGTTACATCAGGCGCTTCTCCTGCATAACGTATTGTATCGTTTGAAGGGAGGCGCATAGATGGTAACGGTCAGCCAAATGGAAATTGAAGGTAAATATTTCACGGCTTTAACAGCGTCATTACCAAAAACAAACTTATTGGTTATCTCCAATGATGTCGGTTACATTATGTGTGGTGCATTGGATGTGGATCTTTTTAACGGCGCGCTAGCAGACAGACAAGTGATCGCCGGCCGGGCCAGAGGTGTCAAAACCATTGATCAATTGCTTCATGCCCCGCTGGAAAAAGTGACAGATGCATCAGGTATGTATGGCTGGGAACCCGGCATGACCGGCAAAGATGCTTTAATGAAACTGGTATAGGCGGACGTCGGACAGCATAGACAACATATGATCCAATAACTGATTCTAACCCCCTTAAAACAAGCATAAGCTGCTTTTAAGGGGGATTTCACGTTGCGAAAGCGATTCGGTAAAAAGAGAATGGGCGGGGGACCACCTTCCGTCAAAAACATGTTGATCATAACAGTGATATTATTTGTACTAATGGTTGGGTTGAGTATCGTCATCATTGACAAAGGGCTCAAACCGACATTAATGGAAGTGGCCCAATCGAAAACGACTGAATTTGCTACAAGAGGCATTAACACAGCCGTCCGCTTTGCTGAAAACTACAATTACGATGATTTGTTGGATATTACATATGATAATGAGGGCAAAGTGACACGATTTGGCTGGAATTCCGCTATCGTCAGTGAAATTAACCGGGTGGCGACGGACCGTGTGGAAGAATATTTCCGATATATGAACACTGGAGAGCCGCCGGATTACGAAAATTCGTTGTTTGAACCGAAAGAATTTGAGGATACGACGGAAAACTTGCCGCAAAAAGATCCCACCGTTGTAGAGATTCCGATTGGGCAAGCTACCGGTAACTCCATCCTGGCAAACCTTGGACCGACGATACCCGTTAATTTTGAATTTGTTGGAAACGTGAAAACCAATATTGTACGGGAAGACGAACCGTTGGGTATTAATGGTGCGTGGGTGTCACTGTATGTTGAGGTGGAGGCTGAAGTACAGATCATTATCCCGTTTACAACGGATACGAAAACCGTCAGTACGGAAATTTTTGTTGACAGCGGAGCACTGATGGGGGATATTCCGAATTTTTATGGTAGTGGTAGTGGTAGTGGGGGAAATCCATCTATATCAGTTCCGAAAAATGAGATTAAAGGGGGTAACCAAGGTAACCAAACACAATGATGATGTCCGATATCAATGACTGCCTAAAAGGCTGAGTGAACGGAAATCTTTGACATCGAATGAAAACATCGTTATAATACGATCATAATTTCTGAAAAAAACAAACATTTATTATGATTTCTTTCACATTCGCGTGGTGTGAAAGGAGTGGAAAGGGGAGGTTTTAACGATGGCTAATCGTTCACAATGGGGAACCAGAGCGGGCTTTATTCTTGCCGCTATTGGCTCTGCGGTCGGATTGGGCAATATTTGGCGTTTTCCGGCGACAGCTTACGAAAATGGTGGCGGCGCCTTTATGATTCCATATCTTGTTGCATTGCTGACGGCGGGTATCCCCATTTTAATCATGGAATTTACCATGGGGCACAAGTACCGCGGGTCGTCACCACTGACGTACAGCAGAATCAATAAAAACGCTGAGTGGGTCGGCTGGTGGGGCGTCATTATCGCATTCGTTATTTCGACGTATTATTCCGTTATTATTGCCTGGGCAATATCTTACTCCATTTTCTCCTTAAATTTGAGTTGGGGACCGGATACAGAGGCTTTTATGACGGAAGATTACTTACAAACGGTAGCTGCCGGTGAGTTTGGTGGTTTTGTACCCGGTGTGCTCATACCTTTGATTATCGTTTGGCTGGTTGTTTTAGGCGTTCTTTACAGAGGTGTCCGAAAAGGCATTGAAATCGCCAATCGTATATTTATCCCGACGCTGGTCGTTGTGTTTTTAATTATTGTTATTCGGGCTATAACGCTCCCGGGTGCACTGGAAGGATTGAACGCATTTTTTACCCCGGATTTGAGCGCTATTTTGGATGGCCAAGTATGGGTAGCGGCATATGGGCAAATTTTCTTCAGTATGTCGATTGCATTTGCTATTATGATTACGTATTCCAGTTATTTGCCGAAAAAGTCCGATTTAACCAATAATGCGTTTATTGTTGGATTTGGAAACTCCAGTTTTGAATTGCTGTGCGGCATCGGTGTTTTCTCCGTATTAGGCTTCATGGCCGTGGAGCAAGGGTTGCCCGTTAATGAGGTTGTAACCGGCGGTGTCGGTCTGGCATTTATGGTGTTCCCGCAAATTATCAACCAATTCCCGGCTCTGAATGAATTATTCGGATTTTTATTCTTTGCTTCGTTGGTGTTGGCCGGCATGTCATCGCTCATATCGATTATTGAGACATATATTGCCGGTCTGGTGGATAAGTTCAACCTGTCCCGCGGAAAAGCTGTCTTGTTTGGCGGAGGTCTTGCGGCGCTTGTCTCGTTGGTGTTTGCCACGCGCGGAGGTCTGAACTTCCTTGATGCGGCCGATTATTTTATCAACCAGTTCGGCGTTGCCTTTATCGGCCTCGTGGAAGTTGTGCTCATGGCCTGGATACTCCGTAAACTTGGCGATTTCCGGAAGCATGCGGATGCTATATCCGATATTAAACTGGGCGTTTGGTGGACATTCAGCCTGAGTGTCATTACACCGATTGTCTTGGGTTATACAATGTTTGATTTATTCAAAACAAACCTCCTGAAAGAGTTTGATACCGAAACAGGGAACTACGAAAATTATCCGGACTTCTTTGTTACGTACAACGGTTGGTTCATTGCAGGCGGTGCCATTATGGTTGGTATTATACTTGCGTTGATTAAATGGAGACGGTCCAGCGATCGTGATGACGACTATTCGGAGGGGGCGAGATAAATGACGGGAAGCGCTATAATATTTATGGTTATCTCAATGCTCATTATATGGGGCGGTTTAGCCGCCAGCATAACGAACGCCGTCAAAAAAGCCAATAAACGTTGACTTGAACGAAGAGCTTCACCTGAAGTTAGGTGAAGCTCCGTTTATTAATCGCTCTGTGTCATCCGTTCCCATCTTTTTAAATAAGGATGAGGATTAAAGGTCCATTCTTTTGTTCCATTATCCTGATACATGCCATAGTGCAAATGGGGTGGGAACTTTCCGGATGTGCCAGGCGGCCCGTAGCCCGTTGATCCTACTTTGCCAAGTACGTCCCCCGGTTGAACGACATCCCCGACGTCCAGATCATTATTATACGAACTCAAGTGGGCGTAGTAATGGTAAATGTTATTGATATCCCGTATACCAATCCGCCAACCGCCGTATAAATTCCATCCTTTCAGTTCCACCACGCCATAGGTGGTCGATTTTACCGGTGTTCCGTAATCGGCAAAAATATCCGATCCTTCATGAATCCGCACACCACCGAAACCACGGCGATCTCCAAAATTGTTGTTAATCGTGTAATTGTAGTTGGTATCCAAAGGAAAATCCCTTTTTGTCAGTTTGATACGGTTAAGTTTTTGGAATACGTTTGCTGTGTTGACAATGGTTTGCACGGTTAAGTCCCGTTGATAGTAATGCCATAAGGCTATTTTCAAGTCATCTTTTGTTTGGCCGTACGTCAACAATATGTTTGCCATCGTATATAAAACATCTTCCGGCTGATCCGGATCGGCCTTTCCATCTCCGTTTCCGTCTTTTCCTTCGCCGTTAAAAAAAGAAATAATGCGGCTGTCTGTAATCATGGAGCTATTCCCCAGTCCGAACCACTGTTCATTAGGTATGGAAATGGAAACGAGATCATCGTCGGAACTGTCGTCGTTGCTGTTTCGCTCATATTGATCAATAGCCGCTATATAGTACCAGGGGATCTGGGTCATGGCTTCGGTTTTTCGGTACAGAGCCATCCGTTTGTCGTGGATGGATTGATCCTCGTCTTTCTCTTTGGACTGAACAGCTGTGACTGGATGAATGCTAAACAGACAGACAACGGTGAGCAGACTGATGCATTTTTTCAGAATGACGATTCGCCTCCTTCCATGAATAGGTCGCCGTTATTCGTGCTTATTCACGTCCTTGCGGTGACGCTTGCATCCGTTCAATAATCTGATCAATCGTATTATCATAATCGTCACTCCGGGTGCTGGAATTGTGCAGACTTTGGATATCCTGCATAATGACGTCATTATCGGATACGTATACATCCATATAACCCGGCAATATAGAATCGGCTGATTTTTTTGCTATGTCAGCAGCGTCATCCGTACCGAAATCGTCGTTTTTAGCATAAGCTATGAGCGCTTCTTGATCCGTGACAAGGGCTGCTACTTCGTCAAAACCGTCGCTGCGTAAAATGATACGAGCAATCATATTCGCTAACTTGGTACGGTCAATGGTGATGGTGTGATTTTTTTCATGCTCATTGTCCACTTGTTCTTTACTGTATCGGACATAGCCAAGTTTATCATCGCCACTCGGGTTGTCCGGTGTGTGATCGTTTTCCGGGTTCAATTCGTCAACGATTTGTTCCCGTTCGTCAGCTGCATTGTCGTTACCATTGCAACCGGTCAGTACGACGAGAACGATAAGTGATAAAGCGATAAGCCATTTTTTAATCATGTCGGTCCTCCTATTGATAAACATAGTGATTTGTGTTTAGTTTGTGGCTTTTGATAAAAATCATACGGTTCATGATGTGAAAATAGTGGTTGAATACTCCGGCAATGTGATACCATTGCCATAATACCATTGGAGTGATCATGATGATTGAAGTACAAGGGAAATATTACGAAGTCGTGGAGGATGAAAAAAACGGTTTTCAGGAAGAAGCGGTGAAAGAGCGGTTTTCTGACATTTTGTCCAAATATGATTTCATTGTCGGTGACTGGGGATATGAACAGCTCCGACTGAAAGGATTTTACGACGATCAGAATCCCAAAGCGGGCTTTGACACAAAAATAAGCACAATGGATGATTATTTATACGAATACTGCAATTTCGGCTGTGCCTATTTTTTACTGAAAAAGGTCGATGAATAACGTAAAAAGGCAGCGGTCTTCATGAGACTACTGCCCTGTCCGGTGATTCATTCATCGTGAAGAGGATGGGCGCCGGGTGTTTGCCTTGGCAGATCATCGTGTTGTTCTCTATCCGGATATACAAACGCGCTATCCCGTTTTTGACCGTCTTCCCATGGTGTAGACTTACTTTCAACAGGTTCGTCATCATTTATTTCTGAGCCAAACGGGCCCTCCGGAAACTCTTCAGGAATAAGCTTATTTTGTTGATTCCGCACATTGGAAAAGTCGCTGTACTGACGTTTGTCTTTTTTCGCCATCGATTCACCCTCCTTCGTATGTCTTATCGTGTGCAGTGTTCTCATATAAATGGCCGTTAATATATTCCATAACCATGAATCGTGTTGTTTCATTTCTGCCTGCGTGGTTTTTTGTGCTACGATATAGACAACAGTATACAGTTGGAGGTATCGCCATGTATTTCGTTGATCAGACGAAAATAGAAGAGACATTGACCTATATGGAACACATACTTAATAACGTTCATCATCACGAGGCGGATACATTGAAAGACAAGTTGTTTCTCGAACGGGCCACCGAAGTTATTATTGAATCGATGTTGGATGTCGGCAATATGATGATTGATGGGTTTATTATGCGGGATCCAGGTGGTTTTGAGGATATTATTGACATTCTTATCGATGAAAAGGTGCTTCCGGATGTTGATGAAACCGGCTATAAAGCCATCATTCGACTCAGGAAAATGGTGGTAAAAGATTATTTGGCGATCGATCATGCCTTGCTGGAGAACACGTTGCATCAGCATTGGGCGATGCTGATACAATTCAGTGACCATGTTAGAAACTATTTAAAGGATGAGACAGGTGTGGCCAATGCGTTTTCCAATGATGAGACATAGGCAGTCGTTGTTGACGGTACGCACCCTGATGATGAAAGAGGTGGGGGGATGGTATGACACCGTATCAGGCATACGTCATTGACCTTGATGGGACGATGTATCGGGGAGATGAGCCGCTTCCATTTGCCCGCGCATTCGTTGACAAACTGGCAGCCAAACATATTCCATATCTGTTTTTAACAAACAATTCGTCCAGAACGCAGGAACAGATTGCGGCTAAATTGGAGCATATGGGGATTCGATGCCGTCCAGAGAACGTGTTGACAACGAGCATAGCAGCAGCAATATTTATAAACCAACAGAAACCCGGCGCTCGCTGTTATGCCATTGGCGAGGACGGGCTGTTTGATGCATTGAAAAAGGAAGGTCACCGCATTGCCGGTGATCATTGTGATGTTGTCGTCATTGGGATGGACCGTGACCTCACGTATGAGAAGTTGTCCAGGGCGTGTTTGGAAGTGCAAAACGGAGCTCTGTTTCTTTCGACAAACGGGGATGTTACCATTCCGACTGAACGCGGGCTTGAACCAGGGAACGGGGCACTGACATCGGTTATATCCGTCAGTACCGGGAAGGATCCCATTTTCATTGGCAAACCGGAGTCCCTTATTATGGATCAAGCGTTAAAGCAGCTTGGTACGGACAAAGCATCAACCTTGCTGGTGGGGGACAATTATGATACCGACATTCTGGCCGGTATACATGCTGGGATGGATACGCTGATGGTGTTCACCGGTGTGACCCCATATGAACGCTACCCCTCCTTGCCCGAAAAACCGACATATTATGTGAATCAATTAAATGAATGGCTGCCACATATATAGACGACGGATCCCATCAAAGAGGGTCCTTATTTTCTGCATAAATGGGACGGAATTGCTTGATGATCATTCATCAAGCAATTCGTCGTCAGCGGTGGCATGAGCCAGCCGGCTTGACGCAGCCGCTGCAATGGCACCGACAATATCGTCAAGAAACGTGTGGCATTCACCGGTTGATTTATCGTTTAAATAGGCAAGAATTCCCGGCTTTTGTTTGTCGATAAAGCCGTAATTGGTAAATCCGATCGACCCATACACGTTAACGATCGAAAAAGCAATAACTTCATCAATCCCATAGAGGCTTTCATCGCCTTCAATGGTTTTCTGAAGCGGTTTGTCGAGTTCGTTCCGTTCAGCCAACCGGTCCAATTGAATGCCGGTGAGGATCGCATTTTGTACCTCTCGTTTGGAGAAAACTTGATCCACGTTAAATTCACAAACATCCATACTGAGATCGTCATGGTATTTGGATTGCAAATAATGAACAAGTTCTGCAATATCCCTGATTGTTACACCACGTTCGGACATCCATTCTCTAGCTTTTATTTCCAGTTTGGTTCGATTTGTATTGCTATCCATATTTATCACCTTTTCTTTGAATAATTATTAAAATCGAGTACGATCACATAGACTGAATTAAAACGGGGAAAGGAGCAATCACGGTGAAGGACTTTCTTGCTATGCATTATGATATTCACGCATATGAAAAAATAGTCGTGGATGGATCGGAAGGTTTGATGGACGATAATTACGTTTATTTTATCATTTCCGGCAATCAGAGGGAAATGATACATATGGAGCAGTCTGCACTGGCGTCTTATTTATATGAAAACGATTGGCATTACATGACGATTCCCGTGCCGAACAACCAGGGAGGATGGATGACAGCGCAGGATAATCATGGTTACATGGTGCTCAGAGCTGAAAAACCATCTGGTAACATACGTGGTGATCAGTCGGACGGAACAAGGCTTGCAATGTTTCATGCGTTGGGGTCAACGTATGACTACGAGCCGCAGCTTATTTCCAGTTATGGTCAATGGAAAGATTTATGGATTCATAAGCTGACGGCCTTTGAAGAACAAATCAATGAAAAAGCCAGGGATCATCCGAGTGCTTACTATCGCGATGTGATGGATATCATCCCCTATGTGTCCGGTATCAGTGAAAATGCGATACAGTACATGGAAGAAAGTGAACATGAGACCCGATTTCATGACGTCGATCAGGGAACGATCGCATTTCGGAGATGGTATGGGTCATTTAACAGGCACTATGTATGGATGACAGAATTGGTTTACGATCATCCGGCCCGCGATTTAGCCGAATACATTCGCCGTCAATTGCTGCAAACGGAAGATCCCATGCACCATATACGTACGTTTTTGGATGATTATCAACAGGTAAGACCGTTGTCCGTATTTTCTTGGCGGCTTTTATACGCCAGGCTTTTGTTTCCCGTTCATTTTTTTGACGTCATAGAACGCGGCTTGACCAATACTACCAGTGAATACAGCGATCCGGCTATACAGGATTTGATCAGACGCCAACCTATTTATGAACGGCGATTACGGACATTTTTTGACCATGCAGGGGTTTCGCGTAAAGAATGGGCGATTCCTGTGTTACACTGGTTATAAGCATGATTAATGGAGTGATTAGATATGAAGCCAGTCATTTATATTACTAGAAAGATTCCGGACGAGCTGCTGCAGCCATACAAGGATGATGCTGACTTTCGTATGTGGGAAAGCGAAACAACCCCAGTGCCGCGCGACGTGTTGCTGGAGGAAGCGTCTGCGGCCGATGGTGTGCTGAGTCTATTGACGGAAAAAATCGACCGCGAATGTCTGCAAACGGCTGGTCATTTGAAAATAGTCGCCAATATGGCGGTCGGCTATGACAATATTGATGTGCAGGCGGCGCACGATCAAGGGATTATCGTGACGAATACGCCGGATGTGCTAACAGAAACCACGGCGGATTTAACATTCGGTCTTTTAATGGCGACGGCGAGACGAATGGTGGAAGCCTCTGATTATATTCGCGAAGGTCAGTGGAAACACTGGTCCCCATACTTGCTTGCCGGCTCCGATATCAACAACAAGACCATGGGAATCGTTGGTATGGGGCGAATTGGTGAAGCTGTGGCCAGACGCGCAAAAGGGTTTAATATGACCGTTCTGTATCATAATCGCACCCGAAACCAAACAGCGGAGCGGGATGTCGGGGCGGTGTACACGGCGTTCGATCAAATGCTGCAAGAAGCTGATTTTGTCGTGTCACTCGTTCCGCTCACGAATGAAACAAAACACTTATTTAATGAAGACGTGTTCCGGCAAATGAAGGAAAGTGCGATTTTTGTCAATGCTTCACGCGGGGCCACCGTTGATGAAGACGCGTTGTATGATGCTTTGCTGAACAAACACATTCGGGCAGCTGGATTGGATGTCTATGAACAGGAACCGATTGCACCGGATCACCCGCTTGTGGGGCTGGAGAATACGGTTTGTCTTCCGCATATTGGATCAGCAAGCGAGGAGACGCGCTCCGACATGCTTCGTCTCTGTTTGGATAACCTGACCGCAGTCCTGAATGGAAAACAGCCACTGACACCTGTACGGTAATAGAAAAGGCAGACTCAGCTGATGTCTGCCTTTTTATGACTATACAGTTAACCAATATTTAAAATACTTGTTCGATTTCGGTTATTCCGGGGACTTCCGCCATAAGCGCGCGTTCGATACCTGCTTTTAATGTAATGGTGGAGCTTGGGCAATTACCGCAGGCTCCCATCAAACGAAGAAGTACAATGCCGTCATCATCAACATCAATCAGTTCCACATCGCCACCGTCCCGAAGCAAAAATGGACGTAATTTGTTTAACACTTCCTGAACTTGTTCTTGCATTACCCATCTTCTCCTTTCTATTTTTAGTATAAAATGAATAACTGAAAAAATCTATATGTTATTTTAAATGCTATTCGATGTTTATTTTATTTTATCTTTCATAATGCTTTTTGTAAAATGAAAGTAACTAATAATAAAGGGGGGCTTCGGCATTGGCTGAACATATTCAAATAACGGTTTATGGTGCCGAACAATTGTGTGCCAGCTGTGTTGGCGCACCCGGGTCACGGGACACGTACGAATGGCTGCAGGCGGCTATTGGCCGGAAATATGTCGATGACAACATTGATTATGAATATGTGGATATCGATCATCCCCCGAATGTGGAAGCGCATAAAGATTTCTCCAGACGTATCGTGGAGGAGGAATGGTTTTACCCGGTTGTGCTGGTGAATGGTCAAGTGGTTGCTGAAGGCATTCCGAAACTGAAACCTGTTTACCGGGAATTGGACAAAAATGGGGCTGTTCTGCAGTCGTGATGGAGTTGATCAAACGTGAAAATACCGTTTACAAAAATGCATGGTCTTGGAAATAATTACATTTATATCGATCGATTCGCATGTAACATCAACGACGATTGGCTGCCGTACTTGGCTAGAACAGTGTCGGATGTTCATACCGGGATTGGGTCCGATGGGTTGATTTTGATTCAACCGAGCAAGCATGCGGATGTAGGGATGCGTATTTTTAATAAAGATGGGTCTGAGGGCAAAAACTGCGGAAATGGGCTGCGCTGTGTGGCCAAATATGCCTATGAAAACGGGATTGTCAGCGAAACGTCTTTTCGGATAGAGACGAAAACAAATATAGTGGATGCCGACGTTTATACGGATGCGGGTATGGTGCCGTACGTGACGATCAACATGGGGATGCCGATACTTCGGCGCTCCGACATTCCTATGGACGGGGACGATCGCTCGAGTGTTGTGGCTGAGCCCGTTGTCATTGATGACCAGTCGCTGTCACTGACCGCGGTATCAATGGGCAATCCGCACGCCGTATTTTTTGTTGAAGATATCCGTTCGGCCCCGGTTGAGACGTTGGGTCCCCGGATTGAAACGCATCAACTTTTTCCAGAAGATGTGAATGCGGAATTTATTGAAATGATTTCCCGTAACGAGCTGAATTTCCGGGTATGGGAACGCGGATCAGGTATGACGCAGGCGTGTGGGACAGGTGCCTGCGCCGCTGTTGTGGCTGCCGTTCTGAACGAGCGGGCTGAACGTGGAGAAGATGTGACGGTACACTTGGATGGTGGCGATTTATATATACAATGGCAGGACCATGGCGACGTGTTAATGACTGGTGGTGCGGAAACGATCGCATCGGGTGATTATCATTTTCATATCACATAGTTGATGAATAGAGGTATCGTTTTGTATACTGGAAAGTAGCACGTACGTCATTTATCAAAAGAGGAGGATTGGCAATGGTTATTTCCATTACAGACGAAGCACGTGATCAAGTGAAGGAAATGATGCAGGATGAATCAGAAGGCGTTCGGCTGCGTTTTGGCATCAGAGGCGGCGGATGCAGTGGTTTGTCGTATTCACTTGGCTTTGAGTATGATATTAATGAAGAGTTGGATATGGTGGAAGACGTTAACGGTATTCCGGTCGTAATTCATAACCAGGATGCCCCTATTATAGAAGGAACGACCATCGATTTTAAACAAAACATGATGGGCGGCGGGTTCAGTATCGATAACCCGAATGCGATCGTATCATGCGGCTGTGGTTCCTCCTTTAAAACGAAAAAACGCGAAGGCGCACCGGAGAAATGCTGATAACGAAAAAAGGGATTGGGAGGACAAGACTGAACAAATCCCTTCTAAATACGAACGATATATTTAAGACGTAGTCGCCGCTCCGGAAAAACACTACGCTTTCCGCGGGCGCTGCTGAGTCTCCTCGTGCTTATCGCACTGCGGGGTCTCATCTAGGCTTTTCATCCCGCAGGAGTCTCCGTGTTTTTCCTGCGCTAAACAAAAAATCCGAACTGATTCAGATCATTTTCGAATCATGGTTCGGATTTTTCTTTGACTAAACATCTTCTGTCCCAGGCTTTTTTCGTGTGGAGAAACCGCCATTTCTTGTTTCAAATGCTGTTTTTAAAACATATCGGTTGAGTGTCTTGGCTGGATGCGTGCGTTTGGGTCGATGTATTGTTTGGCGTTGTTAATGGCTGTTGGACCTTCGCCGAATCCGGTGGCAATCAGATTGACTTTGCCAGGGTATGTTGTGATGTCCCCGGCGGCATAAATCCCCGGTATATTCGTTTCCATTTTCGTGTTGACGACGATGCTGTTTTTCTCAATTTCCAGCCCCCAATCTTTAATAGGGCCGAGGGACGAGATAAACCCATAATTACAAAGCATGGCATCAACCTCGACATCCATCGTTGCATCCCCTTTATGTTCCTGGAGGGTCACGTTTTCAATACGGTCCGCTCCATTGACGGAAATGGGAACATAAGGCGTTAGAATCTCAACATTGGAATTCATCAGCTGTTCCACACTCCGTTCATGGGCCCGGAATTTATCCCGGCGGTGAACGAGTGTTACTTTGCTGGCGATCGGCTCGAGCATGAGTGCCCAGTCCACGGCGGAGTCACCGCCGCCCAACAGCATAACGTGTTTATCTTTGTAGGCATCCATGTCCTGTACGTGATAATGCAGGTTAATCCCTTCAAATTGTTCGCAGCCTTCCAAATTTAAACGCCGTGGCTGGAAGGCGCCATTGCCTGCTGTGATGATGATGGATTTCGTATAATGGACGTCTGTATTGGACGTGAGTTTAAATGTATCATCCGTAAGACGTTCAACCTGTTCAACAGCTTGGTTCAACACAATGGTTGCATCGAACATCCCGGCCTGTTCTTCAAGGTTGTTGACCAAATCCTGTGCCCGTACATTGGGAAAACCGGCAACGTCATATATATATTTCTCTGGATACAGGGCTGTCAACTGCCCGCCAGTATGTGGCAAACTCTCTATAATTTTGACACTGGCCTGGCGCATGCCACCGTAGAACGCGGTGAATAATCCGGCTGGACCAGCGCCAAGTATGGTTACATCATATACTTCTTCCGACAAGGATGTCCCCCCCCATTCATCGTCATATTGAAACACATACTATCCTAACATACATTCGACATCTATGTGTATGATGAGCATATCCCCGCCTGATGGCATGGGAAGATACGATTTACCAAGGCCAATGGAGGTTGCTTTGCATTTTAACTGATATGTTATAAAATGAACCCTGTATGGATCGGCGAAGGGAGACAAAGTATTGATACAGTTTATTATGTCGATTTTACTCTTTTTTGTTATCTTTTTTGGATTGGCGTTTATTTTGAACATGTTGGTGCGCCAAACATGGCTGATGGCGATCATTTATCCATTTATTGTTATTATGATTGTGGATGATATATCGACAGCAAGGTATTTTACAGAGCCAGGTTACGCATTCACGAAGGCAGCCGCGCGATTTACGGAGATCACTTTTGCGGATATCACGATTTTGGGAGCCGGATTTGTTGGTACCATTGTTTCCGGTTTTGTCATTCGCTTTTTGCGTAAAAGCGGCTATCAAATGTTTTAAGCTGGAAAATGTATAAAAAATTGGCAGGCTGGACATGATGACACCGAGAGAGGTGTTATCATGCAAAAACAAACATGGATAAAAAAATCAGCGATGTTTCTATTATTCTTAGGAGCTCTTGTTATGACCTTGTCGTCTGTATCGAATCTAACGGTAACGGATGTACAGGCCTGGGTGGCCAAGGATTATGAGGCATCGTTTGAGACGACAACAAACAGTGGATCGGGATACAGTCGCATCGGATTGGAAAAGAAATCGTTAAAAACGAAGAAACAACAAAAACGATATATATCAAGTGAGCAGATTGAAGGTCCGAAAACATTGAAAGAATATATCAATCTTGAACAATATCCAAGCGCAACGGTGACGGCGACCGGTTATACCGCCGGGGTTGAATCAACGGGCAAAACACCGGAACATCCTCAATACGGGATCACGTATTCAGGTGTGCCGGTCAAACGGGATTTATATTCCACAATCGCGGCAGATCTGGATGTGTATCCCATTGGGACCATTATGTTTATACCGGACTATGGCTATGGCGTTGTAGCCGATAAAGGCGGGGCCATTAACGGCAACAAGATTGATTTATACTATGAAACAGTGGAAGACGTTTATTCCAAATGGGGTAAGAAGGAAGTGGATGTGTATGTCATTAAAAGAGGGAATGGCAAACTGACCAGGGAAACGTTGAACCAATTGAATAATAATGACAACGAAGCATTGCAAGTTTTTCGGAACCAAATAAACGAAAATTGATCAACACGAGGCTGGGACAAAACTAAAACGTTAGATACTAGTACAATATTGGGATACGTTTTAACCATCGCTGCGGAAAAATACTTCGCTTTCACCTTGCCAGGCACAAGCGCGACATCTGTTCAAGCTTCCTTTGGTCGCTTTCACAGTGTCTTCTTTGCCGGGGGCGGCTGATGAGCCTCCTCGTGCTCGTCGCGTTGCAAGCTTATTCATCGAAGCCTACGCTCCTCGCAGGTCGAAGTCTACTCATGGAAGCTTTGCTTTGTGCTACCGCACTCCGGGGTCTCATCTAAGGCCTTTGCTCCCCCAGGAGTCTACGTATTTTTCCTCCGCTCATTGAGGCAAAACTCTTTAATAAACGAAAAATCCGAACTGATTCAGATTGTTTGTGAATTATAGTTCGGATTTTTATTTGACTAAACGTCTTTTGTCCCAGCCTGGCTTTTTAGTATGTGATCATGGTTGAATGAACAGGGTGCGGTCAATGCTAATACCATTGATATAGTAAAATAGCAATCAATACCCCGGTCAGACCGCCGAAAAATACTTCAATCGGCTGGTGACCGAGCAATTCTTTTAATTGTTTTCGTTTTTGAAATGCCTCTTTTTGATTCCAATCTTTGGCACCTTCAACAAAGGACTGAAAATCGTTGACCAGCTGGTTAATCACAATGGCCTGCTCACCCGCTTGTCGGCGCACACCGGAGGCATCAAACATGATGATGACGCTGAAAACAGTCGCGATGGCGAACATAACGGAATCAATACCTTGCAGGATGCCGGTTGCCGTAGTCAGTGCAGCGACAGCGGCGGAATGGCTGCTGGGCATGCCTCCCGTCGAGAATGCCAGTCCCGGTTTCAGTTCTCGTGCTGCAATCAGATGCAGCGGGATTTTGCTTACTTGTGCAACAACAATGGCTGCTAATGCAGCGCATAATGGAAAATTGGCAAAAAGGTTCATGACAAGCGACATCCTCTCCGTGGCAACGTGGTGTAAAATGATATCGTCATCGTTGTCCAATGTCTATCATGTATCTGTTACCATATGAATTGGTTGATTCGCGTGCTTTCGGCTTTACGCTGTTTGCAAAAGGCGAAAAAAAACAGCCCTCTACGTTTTGGGGAGCGTCAGCTTATCATTGATTAATGGCCGCTTCAAGTGCTAAATCCATCATATCGTGGAACGATGTTTGCCGCTCGTCAGACGTGGTTTCTTCGCCGGTTAAAATGTGATCGGAAACCGTCAATACAGTCAGTGCGTTGCGGTTGAATTTAGCAGCCAGTGTATACAATGCGGCTGTTTCCATCTCGACAGCAAGGACGTTATAGGACGCGAGGAGATCGTTCACGTCTTTTTCGTCATCACGATAAAAGGCATCACTGGTAAACACGTTCCCGACACGCATATTTAAACCTTTTCCACTGCCGACATCATAGGCTTTTCTGAGCAGGTTGAAGTCGGCCAGTGGTGCATAGTCAATGCCGTTGAACGTCATGCGGTTCATTTGCGAATCGGTTGAGGCTCCTTGGGCGAGGATAACGTCCCGAACATTGACATCCGGCTGGATAGCTCCGCACGTGCCAACACGGATTAAGGTCTGTACGTCGTATTGCTGAATGAGTTCATGAACATATATGGAAATCGATGGGACCCCCATGCCTGTACCTTGAACAGACAGACGTTCCCCTTTATAGGTTCCGGTATAGCCATACATGCCACGTACGTTATTGTACTGTGTTACATCACTTAAAAATGTGTTTGCAATGAATTCTGCTCGCAGCGGGTCACCGGGAAGCAATATTTTGTCTGCGATATCCCCTTTGTTGGCACCAATATGTACACTCATAGACGGCATCCCTCCATAGTATTATCAACGTCACATTATCATAACGAATCCATAAAAACAAATTTCATGAAAATGACATAGGTTTTGTTTTGTTTCTGTTTCAAAAGCGGTTATTTTTGTATATAATAAGCTTGTATTCCATTTTCATTGTGGATATGCAGGTGAGGAATTATTTTTCGGAAGGATGAACATCATGCAGGAAAAAACGTTTACCATTACAGCAAATACAGGCGTACATGCCCGTCCGGCAACGTTACTTGTGAATAAAGCGGGGCAGTTTCAATCGGATATCCAACTTTCATATAATGGCAAAAGTGTCAATCTGAAGTCCATTATGGGGGTAATGTCCCTGGGCATTCCAAAAGGGGCAAACATCAGCATAACGGCATCAGGGAATGATGAGGAAGAAGCCATGGATAGTGTCACGGAAGTCATGAACGAACATTTGGGTGACTAACAAGAATCTGGGAGCCGGTAGTTGATCCCTTTCCGGCTCCCTTGTCTTATTGGTAATAGCGTTTGGTATAATCATTTTCTTCCAGAGATGTCAGTTGCTTAAGGGACGCCTGATTGAAATTCGAATCGTGTTTGGAAAGCTTTTGTTTCATGGCGTCGATGGCATTTTCCAACGACGTGCGATAATCTGGAACAGCGTCATCGAAGGGCTCAACGGCTGACTTGACAACGTTAATTTTTTCATAATGGGCGAGGGCTTTACGTTCCTGAAACAAAACCCCTTCCGTTTCTCCGGGGTTATGCAGATCACCTTGCATTGGATGTTTGTCGACGGCATGCACTTTCACCAGATATCGTTCACCCCGATCCTCAACAATTTCACCTATGTATTTGCCTGAATTATATTTCACATGTACGATATCGCCAGGTTGAAATGTCATATCATTGATTCCTCCTTTATCACCCCATTGTGCCAGATGGGAGAAGAATCAGCAATCGACAGCCCCGGATTTAAATACGGATTCGTTGGTGCTATAATGGATGCAAAGGACGTGATACATCATGATGGAATTTTTATATTTTCCGGAAGATAAGTCAGAATATATCCCAGCCGTTATCGTACTCATTATCTTTATGATCGGCGCTGTACTGGCGCTGTATTTCTTCATCAAAGTGTCCCGAAAAGAAGCCAAACGAACCGAAGAACAGTACCGACAGCAACTGAAAACGAAAAACGACAACGAATGAACGGATTTCTTTTTAATTAGGAATCCGTTTAATTTTTGTCTGATTGCGGATACTGAAAATAACGCCATAGTAAAGGAGTACTACGGATGAGAGTATTCGTAATGATCATGCTGATGTTTCTGACGGCTTGTCAAGCAAATACTGAAACAACACGGACTGTTGAATTGTATAATGATTCGGGAGATATGGTTGGTACGGCCACATTGAACGAGGTCGATGCCGGCGTGAATGTTAAATTGAAACTGGAAGGGTTGGAGCCGGGATATCACGGTATTCATGTTCATGAATACCCGAAATGCAAAGCCCCCGACTTTAAATCAGCAGGCAGTCACTTTAACCCTACCGGCAAGCAACATGGTCCGATGCATCCGGACGGTTCGCATTTGGGGGATCTTCCCAATCTGGAAGCCGATGAAGGCGGCCTTGTTGATGCGGAATTAATGCTTCCAGAAGCAACCCTTTTGGATGGTAAAAAATCGTTGCTGAAAGGGGAAGGCACATCGCTTGTGATTACGGAAGGCAAGGATGATGGCATCAGTCAGCCTAGTGGTGATTCCGGTAAACGCACTATATGCGGATTGATAGCCGATAAGGAAAAGAAAACGTCTGAAACACCGACAGATCCAACCGATTTTAATAAAGAACAGGAAAAATAAGGTGTTACGGGACTGTTGTCGTATTCCCGTGAAAACGGTTGTTCCAGCCAATACTGAACCACACGAGGTGATCCGGTTTATGTGGATCACCTCCAATAATGAGGTCAGTCAAGATTGTGAACAGCTTTCAGAATACGGTCGACGCCTTTCTGAAGGGTTTCGTGCGGGCAAGCAATGTTCATGCGCATGAACATGTCGCCTTCTTCGCCGTAATTTGCACCGGGATTAAGTCCCACGCCGGCTGTTTGGTTCATGAATGTTTTTAATTCATCGCGGTCCAGCCCGAGTGCCGTGCAGTCAATCCATAATAGATACGTTCCCTCTGATCGGGTTACGTGCAGTTTATCGGTTTCCCCTTCAAGTCGGCGAATGACATAGGCTCTATGATTGTCGAGCACGTTGCGGAGATCATCCAACCATTGTTCTCCGTGCCGATAAGCGGCTTCCAACGCTGTATTTCCCATTGTGTTCATCATATGATGGCCATCTTTTTCCAGCTGCTGATCCAGCATATCCCGCTTTTCCTTATCGGAAGTAATGATATACGATGCCTGGAGCCCAGCCAGATTGAATGTCTTGGACGGCGACATGAAAGTGATTGTCTGAGATGCTGTGTCATCGGAAAGTGTAGCCATCGGTATATGGGTTTCACCTGGATAAATAAGGTCTGCGTGTATTTCATCAGAAAGAATCAATACGTCATATTTCAGGCAGAGCCGGGCCATTTCTCTTAATTCCTCTTCGGTCCATACACGTCCAACTGGGTTGTGTGGGGAGCAAAGAAGGAATGCCTTCACACCTGATTTCAGTTTTTCTTCCATGTCGGCAAAATCAATGCCGTAATGGTTGTTCTGCCGTTTAAGCGGATTCTTTACAATGGTTCTGTCATGAGCTTCAATGACATTGTAAAAAGGGGTGTATACGGGTGTCTGAATAAGAATGTTGTCACCTGGATCCGTCAATGCCTGGATGGCCATATGTAAGCTGGCAACGACCCCGGGGCTGAACGACAGCCATTCGCCGTCGATCGTCCAGTTATATCGCTTGGAAATCCAGTTGATAATGGCATCTCGCACGTCTTGGTCAATCACCGTATAACCGTAAATGCCATGTTCGGCGCGTTTTATTAATGCGTCATTAACGGCCTGGGGCGCCTGGAAATCCATATCAGCGACCCACATTGGTACAACATCGTCTGCGCCAAATACAGACTGTCGCATATCCCATTTGACGGATCGCGTATTGGTGCGGTCATGTACGTTTTCAAAATGATTCATCGTGCAAACCTCCTGCTCCAAAAAATAGCTCATTGATTTATCGTTCCAATTATACTGAAAAACAGGGAAACATGAAACTGCTTAGCCTTGTCAGTGGATACAAAAAAATAGCAAAGCGCGGCTGACGCTTTGCTTAACAAGGGGGAATACGAGAAAGTCTTACAATATAAGGATTCCCATATTACAAAATTTTAAACGTAAAAACCATTATTATGTGGATTCACTGCGTTTAATCGGGTTTCAAGGTGTTCCCGTTCATCGTCTAACTCTGGTTTTCCTAGCAGAGCCAACATGTTGCGTTTATAGGCTTCCACTCCTGGTTGATCGAATGGGTTAACGCCGAGCAGGTAACCACTCATGGCACACGCTTTTTCAAAAAAATAGACCAGGTATCCGAATGTATAGGCATCAAGTGCCGGCACGTCAATGACCAGATTCGGTACACCGCCGTCTGTATGGGCCAGCACCGTTCCTTGATAGGCTTTGTCATTGATGTCATGCAACGTTTTTCCCGCTAAGTAATTAAGTCCGTCGGCGTTTTCCGCGTCTTTTCCTAGTGTCATGGTTTTTTTCGGACGATTGACATGTAAAATGGTCTCGAACAGGTCACGCCGTCCGTCCTGAATATATTGTCCCATTGAATGCAGATCCGTTGTGAAGTGGGCGGGGGCAGGGAAAATGCCTGTTTGATTCTTTCCTTCGCTTTCGCCGAAAAGCTGTTTCCACCATTCACTGAACATGTGCAGATGCGGTTCATAGGTAATCAGTAATTCGGTTGTCTTGCCTTTGTTGTATAAAATGTTTCGTGCTGATGCATACTGATAAGCTGGATTGTTGTTGGGGTCCGGTTCGTTCAAGTCATGCATGGCGGATTGGGCACCGTTGATGATGTCATCAATGGCAATGCCGCTCACAGCGACCGGCAAAAGTCCGACAGCCGTCAATACCGAATATCGGCCACCGACATCATTAGGGATGACGAATGTGTCGTATCCTTCTGTTTCTGCAACGGTTTTGAGGGCGCCATTTTCAGCATTGGTTGTGACGTAAATCCGCTTCCGGGCTTCGTCTTTGCCATATTTATCCTCCAACAAACGCCGGAAAATACGAAATGCAATGGCTGGTTCCGGTGTCGTTCCGCTTTTGGAAATAACATTAATGGAAACGTCTTTGTTTTCAAGAACATCCTGCAAGTCCCGTATGTATGTTGAACTGATATGATTGCCTGCAAAAATTACGTGGGGGACGTTGCGTTTGTCTTCAGGAAGCATATGTTGAAACGAATGATTCAACATATCCATCGCTGCACGTGCACCCAAATACGATCCCCCGATTCCAATAACGAGCAGCACGTCGGAGGAATGTTGAATGGCTTCCGCGGCGATTTTTATCCGACTGAATTCGTCACTATTCATCATTTTTTCCGGCAAATCGATCCATCCCAAACAATCGTTGCCTGCTCCGGTTTTCTCATGCAGCTGGAGATGTGCTTTTTCTATATCATCATTCAACTGATCCAGGTCCGCCTGCTTAAGGTGAGATGCATTTTCTCCGGAAAAGCGGATATGTGTCATATAATTCCTCCTTGCTTATCACTTTAATGGATAAGGCTTCATTCATTCAAGAATTTGCACAGATTATAATGATGCATTCGCATATTGTGTTGCAAATCGTGGACAATAGAAAAGGGAAAGGAGGTAATATTCATGAGTGGATTTCATCGTTTTTGTTTAGCCTTAGTTATCATTGGCGCCATCAATTGGGGATTGATTGGGTTGTTCCAATTTGACCTGGTTGCTGCCATCTTTGGTGGCGGTGAACAGAGTGGCGTGATTGCCCGGGTCATCTATACCCTGGTTGGAATCGGCGGTTTGTTTTCATTAACATTATTGTTTAGAACGGATGAAGCATTCGGCGTTGATCGACGTGCACAAACCGATGATGCTTAAAGAGTTAAAACGCAAGAGGCCAATTCAAATATGCCAATGGTGTCAGTGATGCGCATATTTGAACGAGCCTCTTGTTTTTTTATTTTTGCGTTTCCGATTGTTTAATCCATTCTTCCAGCTTGTCTTTTAATGAGTTAAAACCGGTATGGTCGTTTGACGAACGGCTTTCGGTTTTGTTTTGATCGTTTGCATCATTATTCGGAGGATCCTGTACAGCCCGCATGGACAGGCTGAATTTATTATTTTCCGAATCAATGCTTAAAATTTTGACTTTAACGTCATCGCCGATCGTCAGATGATCGTTAACATTTTTGACAAAGCCATGGGTTATCTCGGAAATGTGGACGAGGCCTTGGGTGTCGTCGTCCAAAGCTATAAATGCGCCATATGGCTGTATGCCGGTAACTTTTCCATCTAAAATTTGCCCTGATTCGAATGTATCTGCCATGTTGAACAACTCCCATATCATATTCGATTCTTTTTAATACAGTAAAATATTGTAGCATATATCGTAGAACCGGGCAAAACATATGATGTATCAGCTATTGTATATGTTGGAGACACATACAATGACGGCCTTAGACGGTCGTGCGAAAGGTGGACAAGCGGCTATTACCATTCGGCTAGAATAATGACCGTGTCATTGTTGTTAAGCGTCATATCATCGTTTGGGTTTATATACCATTCGCCGTCACGGATAAACCCGATAAGCAATTCGCCATTTTCCAGAAAAAACAAAATGGCTTCTTTAAATGTGCTTTCATCCAATGGGTCAGGAAGCGGGATATGATTGAACTGCTGTTTATTCAACAGAGTCAATACGGTTTCAAACGGCTTGGTTTGATCTTTATGAAAAAGTTCATGATAAAATAATGTGCTCATAAAATCATTGGAACTGATGACGGTATCCGCTCCGGCCCGGATAGCATTTTCAACTTGGCTGATGGTCAGAATTTCAGTGTTTATTGGGACATCTTGATTATTTCCCCGAACGGCGATGGCGGCCAGAACCGTATTGATATCGGCTTTTCGTTCGTCGATGGTAACATCAGCAGAAATGAGAACCGCTTTGGCTGTATCAATATTCGCCTGATGCAACACGGCGTCTTCGCTTGGGTCGCCATGGATAAAATGAACCGGATAGTGACGGTAAGGCAATTGATTCAATGACCGGTCGATCAGAACGACTTCCTGATTGGTATCTTTATCATCGATCATATCAGCCAACTGTCTCGTCCGTTCATTCCAACCGATAAGAACAATATGCTGTTTTCCATTAAACGATACTTTCCCTTCTGATAGCTCATTTTCGTGATTGATGGTGGATGCAGCAAGGGTTGTTATGTAAAAGGTGAGCATTCCGCCGCCTGTAAGCAAAAGAAGAATACCGATCAATCGCCCTGCAACCGTGAGCGGGACGTAATCGCCATAACCAACCGTCGCCCCTGTGATAAATGCCCACCAGACACCATCAAATATGGACGGAAATTGGTCTGGCTCCACAAGGTGAATCGTCAGTCCGAACAAAAACATCAGCACAAAGATGGACAGAAGCAATCTTACGGGTGCCGGCATCCGGTAATAAATATGTTTGAATACTTCCAGATTCACGTTGCTCACCTGCCCTCTGGTGCGGTAGGCGCATGGGTCCGGACGGCTCATGTCGCCTGATTGTTGTTAACATCACACATATATAGTATGGGCAGAAGAGTGAGACTTTCATACACTTGCTATGAAAATGACACGCACCATCGATACCGATCATTACCTCATTTTTTTCAGGCATGTTACCAACAAATCTGCTATGATGGAAGAAATGGACAAAGGAGGCTTTTTTCATGGCGTTGGAAAACAAACCATTTCTTATGGATTTATTGAACACGCCGTCACCTTCAAGCGACGAGGTGGCTATACAGAAAAAATGGATTGAATATGTCCGGCCATTTGCCGATGAAATCAAAACGGACAATGCTGGTAATGCGTTCGGTGTCCTTAACCCGGAGGTAGAATTCAGCGTATTGTTGGCCGGTCATTGTGATGAAATAGCGCTGGTTATCAATCGGATTGACGAGGATGGGTTTCTTCATTTTGATAAAATGGGTGGCATTAACCCGAAAGCGGCTGTTGGCATGAAAGTAACGGTATCGGGCCAACATGGGGAATTAACAGGTGTCATCGGTGTCAACGCCCAGCATCATGGTGGCCTGAAAGACGATTTTGGCTTGGAGGACTTGTTTATTGATTGTGGGTGTAAAACCAAAGAAGAGGCCGAGCGACTGGTGCAGATTGGGGATTTGGCTGTTTATAAAACAGAGCCGGAGTCGTTGATGGACCGCTACATATCCGGACGGGGGCTCGACAATCGGACAGGTGCATTTATCGTGGCCGAGGTGCTGCGCCGTCTTTCTGAAAACGGGTGCCGTGTCGGTGTTTATGCAGCCAGTACTGTGAATGAAGAGACCAATATGGGTGGTGCTTATTTCGCTGCCGCCGGTATGCAGCCGACGATGGCCATTGCATGTGATGTCACCTTTGCGACCGATTATCCCGGTGTAAACAAACATAAATATGGCGATGTGAGACTTGATGGCGGTCCTGTTCTCGCCAAAGGGGCTCCCATCAACCGGAACATGAACAAATGGCTGGAGCAGACGGCCAGGGACTTAAACATGACTATCCAATATGAATTAACATCGAGCATGACAGGAACAGATGCCGATCGTATGCGGCTAACCGGTCCCGGTGTCCCCATATCGCTCGTTTCCTTGCCGCTTCGGTATATGCACTCACCGGTGGAAACATCCAGCTTAAAGGATATGGAAGAGGAAATAGAGCTGCTTGTCACCATGATAGCCAATATGACCGGTGATGAACAATTGAATCCGCTCGAAGACTGATATCGTTGCTGGCAAAAATTTTATCCCACGAAATGGAAAACAAAAAAATGACATGGAAGGCTTGCATTTTGGTGATGAATGCGTTACCATAATCATTAACAAAATATCGATTCCATCTTCGGGGCAGGGTGCAATTCCCGACCGACGGTAAGAAACAGGAGACTGTTTTAAGTCCGTGACCCGTCTGCAGTAATGCAGCGGTGGACCTGGTGTGAGTCCGGGACCGACAGTGAAAGTCTGGAGGGGAGAAGATGACGAGCCAAAACAGGTTTAAGACTATGCCATGATTTTTTTCCTGTAATCCGACACCCTAAAGCCCCGTGTAGGTTTTAGGGTTTTTGTGTGGGTTTAGCACATCTCTGTTTGTGCAGAAACGCCAACGGCAGGAGAAGGCTCACCTTCATCAATGTAAGATTGGAATCGGTGGATGAAGGAGGAGACGATGATGCAGCCAACTGCACGATCATCACATTTAACAAAGCTTGTTATCCTGGCGTTGCTGGGGACGATTTCACTCATTTTATTTTTTCTGAACTTTCCACTTCCATTTTTGCCGCCTTATTTGAAAATTGACTTCAGTGAAGTGCCGGCGCTAATGGCGGCGCTCATATTTTCACCAATGGCAGGAGTTATCGTGGAAGGGATTAAAAACGTTTTATACTTGGTGGTATCCGGAGCCGCTGATCCGATAGGGGTGTTGTCCAACTTTGTGGCTGGGGTAATCTTCATTGTGCCGGCAGCTGTCCTTTATCACCGATCAAAGGGTGTCAAAAGCGTTGTTTCCGGACTTGTGACCGGTACGATTATTATGGCTGTTGCCATGAGTGTTTTGAACTATTATGTGTTTCTGCCGGCCTATGCCTGGTTCATCGGTGCTCCTGAAATGGCTGCAACGACGGCGAAATGGGTTGCCGTCACCGGAGGAATTTTACCGTTTAATATGTTGAAAGGTCTTATCGTAGGCATTCTGTTTATACCCGTCTTTATGAAAATGAAAACATGGATTGAAAAGAAGCGAATGGATTTGGCATCTTAAAAAGGGGCTGGGACAACGAAAATAAATCACTTCTAAATACGAACGATATATTTAAGACGTAGTCGCCGCTCCGGAAAAACACTACGCTTTCCGCGGGCGCTGCTGAGCCTCCTCGTGCTTATCGACTGCGGGGTCTCACCTAGGCTTTTGATCCCGCAGGAGTCTCCGTGTTTTTCCTACGCTAAACAAAAAATCCGAACTGATTCAGACTATTTGTGAATCAGTTCGGATTTTTCTTTGGCTAAACATCTTTTGTGCCAGTTTCTTTTCGTCTTTGTCGAATGCCAATAGCGGCAATGGTGCAGATAATGTTGGTTTGTGTTTGTGAAACAGCCTCCCGCATTTCTGCCTCTGATTATCATGTCATTTGGGGACAATGCCGATCGTGCAGCGGGATACACATACAAGCTGGTCGTTTTCGTCTGTTATGCGGATTTCCCATACCATCGTCCGGTTTCCTTTGTGCAATGGCTTGGCCCGGGCGGTAACCGTACCGTCACGCTTGGATTTAACATGATTGGCATTTATTTCAATGCCGAACACACGGTATTGGTCCGGGTCGCTGTTGTTGTAAGCACCGATGCTGGCAGCAGATTCCGCCAAGGCAACGTTCGCTCCGCCGTGCAGAAACCCTGCCGGCTGGTGCGTGCGATGGTCCACCGGCATGGTCATGACAACCAGGTCTTTATCAAGCGACTGCACGCGCATACCGAGTGCTTCGATCAATGTATTGGAAACATCCATTTTCGCGCGCCTCCGTTTCGTTAAACATAGTTGCTGATCAAAAGGGAAAGGCCAATCAGAAATCCGTATATGGTGTTTGTTTTGCCGGTAGCCGCCATAGCCGGCATCATTTCCAGTGAACTTTTTTTACCCTTAAATTTACGGATGACATCCACCGCCTTAATCCCGCTTAACAAGGCAAGAAGAGACCATATTGGCAGGATTCCAGCAATGACATAGGCAGCGGTCAGACTGAAGGCGGTGATAAACAGAATCGTCAGCAATCGCACGGCATTTTTCCGGCCGAGCAGAATAGCAACGGTTTTACGCCCGTTTTCCTTGTCTCCGTCAAGATCACGGATATTGTTGGAAAGCATGATCGAACCGATGAAAATGGCGACCGGGATGGACAACCAAATAACAGAACTTGTCAATACCGATGTCTGAATGTAAAAACTGATCCCGATGATGACCGTTCCCATAAAGAAACCGGAAAACAGTTCGCCAAACGGTGTGTAGGCAATTGGGTAAGGGCCACCGGTGTACAAATAGCCGAACAGCATGCATACGATGCCGATAACAGCAACCCACCAGCTTGATGCCACACAAATATAGACGCCAAGAAGCATGGCTATGGCAAAAAAGGTAAGGGCGAGACGAAGCACTGTTTTTGGTGAGATACCGTCCCGGACAATCGTCCCGCCGATACCGACCGATGACTCATTGTCCAACCCCAGAACAAAATCATAATATTCATTGAACATATTGGTGGCGGCCTGAATAAGAATGGATGCCAACAGCATTGCTAAAAATAATAATACATTGATGTGACTGTGTGTCAAAGCAAACATAGTCCCGACAAACACCGGTACGATGGATGCTGTCAATGTATGTGGCCGCAATAGACGCCACCATATTTGCAGACTCTCGTTTTTATTAAGCTCGTCTTTAATGGGTGAATGGTTGGTGGAATTCATGGTACCTCTCTCCTTTGCACCAGTGACATATGACATCTTTATATCACTATAAGTTTAGGCAATTGATGACGGTGTGTCAATGCGTATGTTGTTAGAAACGACTGGTGTGGATTCGTTGTACATCCGGTTCAACATGACTATCATTGAGAAAGGTGTTACGGGGCCGTAAATAGCATTCCTTGAGGTACGACTAAAAAAAGAATAAAATAGGTATAAAGAGTTGAAATGGTGGAAGGTATGGAGGAAAATAAATAATGATTGACGTTCAAACAAAATCATTGGAAACTTTGCTCGGTGAAGCCGTAGCCCAAGCAAAAGCGGATAACGGCGCACAATTGTTAAGTGTGACCGAACAAATAAAAGACACGGATCCGGTCCATTTCTTTGCATCAGCTGGGAACCTGTCCACGGATCGCGTGTTCTGGACAAGCACATCCGAGTCGTTTTCCATGGCAGGCGTCGGGAATGCCTGGGAAATAGAGGCAGAAAAAAACCGGACGCAAACGGCTGAACGGTATTGGCAGTATTTGCAGAATCACGCTTTGGTCCATAACCCGTACCAGGAACCAGGCACCGGTCTGGTGGCCCTCGGCGGCATGTCATTCGATCCCGATGCCCGATCATCCGGGCGCTGGAACCGCTTCGGTCATGGGTCCCTTCAGGTTCCGAATGTGCTGTTGACGCAAAGGCATGCTCGTCATTATTTAACGTTCAATATTCAAGTCCGCGCGACAGACAATGTGGATGACTTGAAAAAGTGGGTGCAGGAAACAAAAGCCGTGGTAACATCTACTCGGCAACCACTTCCAGCCATTCCCGGAATCGACAGCCAAGAGGAAATAGAACCTGAGCAATGGAAAGATACCGTCCAACGGGCAGCAGACACGATCAAAGTCGGGCATGCAGAAAAAATTGTTCTAGCCCGTGAATTGCGTGTGACACTGAAGGACCGGGCACCTATCGCTTCCATTTTGAACAAGCTGTTAACAACCCAGCCGAACAGTTATGTGTTTGCCATTGAACGGGACGGCGATTGCTTTGTCGGTGCGTCACCGGAGCGGCTCGTCAAGCAGGATGATGAGCAATTGTTTTCGGTTTGTCTTGCCGGCACAGCGCCGCGTGGACAAACAGACGAGGATGATCGTGCTATTGCACAGGCGTTGCTGCATGATGATAAAAACCGCAGCGAGCATGATTTTGTCGTCAAAATGATCCGGCAAGCGATGGATACCTGCTGCGATGTTGTACACGTCCCTGACAAACCGGTTATCCATCCGTTTCAAAACTTGCAGCACTTATACACACCGGTCACAGCTAAGTTGAATCAAACGTACAGCATTTTCGATATCATTGATCAATTGCACCCCACACCGGCTCTCGGCGGCGTTCCGCGGGAAGCGTCGCTGGCATTCATCCGTGAGCATGAACAGCTTGATCGCGGCTGGTACGGGGCTCCTGTCGGCTGGGTGGACAATCATCGCAA
Source organism: Lentibacillus halophilus (assembly GCF_055395055.1). Taxonomy (NCBI): domain Bacteria; kingdom Bacillati; phylum Bacillota; class Bacilli; order Caryophanales; family Bacillaceae; genus Lentibacillus; species Lentibacillus halophilus. The sequence goes on along the minus strand of NZ_AP043750.1, from coordinate 2,757,257 downwards.
CGGAGAATTTGCTGTCGGCATCCGTTCAGGGCTGATTCGCGACGACAGCGTATCGTTATTTGCCGGCTGCGGTGTGGTCCGGGATTCGGATCCGGAAGCGGAATATGACGAGACAAGGATCAAACTCCAGCCCATCCTGTCCGTACTGGAGGGCTCATCATGAACCATACGGAACAATTAACACGATATACGGCCAATTTTATCGATCAATTGGTGGAGTCGGGTCTGACGGATGCCGTAATTTCACCCGGATCCCGTTCTACCCCGATGGCCATGCTGATGACTGAACATCCGGACTTAAAGCAATGGGTCGTTATTGATGAGCGCTCCGCCGCATTTTTTGCTTTAGGCATGGCGAAACAGACGAAGCGCCCGGTTGCTGTGGTGTGTACGTCGGGAACAGCGGCCGCCAACTATTTTCCAGCGGTTATTGAAGCGTATTACAGTCGTGTGCCGCTAATTGTTCTGACCGCTGACCGGCCGCACGAACTGCGTGACGTTGGGGCGCCACAAGCCATCGATCAGATCCAGTTGTACGGCGATTATCCAAAATGGTTTCATGACATGGCGCTGCCGGAAGCCTCGGATGATATGCTCGCTTATGTTCGGAATAAAGCCTTTCGTGCGGTCCGGACCGCAGCGGAAGGAAACGACGGTCCGGTGCATTTGAACGTTCCTTTTCGCGAACCGTTAGTCCCGGATTTTTCATTGAACGATCTGTGGGGAAGACGGTCGGGTGCTCCTGCCCGCGGGCGAACGGAAGGCAAACGGACGCTTGATAATAAGCAATTGGAACAGATCCACCAACGACTGACGTCATGTAAAAAAGGACTCATCGTGTGCGGACCGCAGACAGATCCGGATCTCGCTGATGCCATCACTGGCCTGGCCCGTGCGTGGGACACACCTATACTCGCTGATCCGTTATCCCAGCTGCGTGCAGGAAGTCACTTCAAAGACCATATCATCGAAAGCTATGATGCGTTTTTGCGAAGCGAGACGATCCGGAAGCAATTAGAACCGGACTATATCATCCGATTCGGGGCCATGCCCGTTTCCAAAGCGTATCGTTTCTTTGTAGAGGAACACGACGACATCCCGCAGTTCGTCGTGGAAAACGTCGGGGGCTACCGGGAACCTGCCGGAACACAAACCGAATTCATCGATGCGGATGCGATCATCGTGTGCAACAATCTGGCCAAATTTAATGCTGGTGTTGGTACGGATGAGGCATGGTTGGAAACATGGCAACAGATGAATCGTCTATCAAAAGACCAGCTGCTGAGCGAGCCTGAAACGGGTGAGCTTACCGAGGGTGGAGCTGTCCGGCAACTGATGCGTGTCATTCCGGACGAGAGCAGTCTTTATGTTGGAAACAGTATGGCTGTTCGGGATTTGGATACGTTTTTCATGACCGCATCAATGTCCCTGGAGGTTCTGGCCAATCGCGGCGCCAATGGAATCGATGGCATGGTCTCCAGTGGTATGGGGGCCGCCGCCTCAGGTGCGCCTGTCACCCTTATGCTCGGTGATTTATCTTTTTTTCATGATATGAATGGGTTGCTGGCAGCCAAACAGTACAAACTGAATATCACGATTCTCGTCATCAACAACAATGGTGGCGGTATCTTTTCGTTTTTGCCGCAAGTCAATCACCAGAGTCATTTTGAAACACTGTTTGGCACACCGATGGATATCGATTTCGGGCAAGCCATTGCTATGTATGGTGGTACGTATCAACAGCCGACGACGTTATTTGAATTGGAAAATGCTCTGCACAGTAGTTACCAACAAGATGGTCTGTCCGTCATTGAGGTGAAAACGGACCGGGCGGATAATAGCCGGTGGCACCGGGATAAGTGGCAAGCCATTGAAAACGAACTGCTTCGGGACGGGAGATGAGCCTATGTATGTTCGTGTCAACGATGCTGCTTACTGGTGTCACATACGAGGAAACGGGGAACCGGTTTTGCTGCTGCACGGCTTTACCGGCACGTCCCGGACGTGGGATGCTGTCATCACCGATTGGCTTCCGGATTACCAAACGATCGCGGTGGACTTGCCCGGACACGGAAAAACTACGGCACACCCAACGAGTATGGAAGCCTGCTGTCACGACTTGGCGAACATTCTGGATCATCTGCAATGGACCACGGTGCATGTGATCGGCTACTCCATGGGGGGACGTACCGCGCTGTCATTCGCCATGCTGCATCCCGAACGGGTTCGATCACTTACATTGGAGAGCGCCTCCCCGGGCCTGGACGATGCAAATGAACGACACAATCGCCGGTGCCGCGATGACGCGTTGGCATCGTGGATCACAACCAGAGGCATACGCGCTTTTGCCGATTACTGGGCGTCGCTGCCGATGTTTGACACACAGAAATCCTTGCCACAGACAGTGCAACAATCCATACGTGAGGAACGGCTTGAGCAATCGGCAACAGGTCTTGCTCAGTCGCTTGTGACGATGGGAACCGGGATGCAGCCGTCGTGGTGGCATCGTCTCACATCGCTTCATGTGCCTGTGCAGTTACTGGCCGGGGAGAACGATGCAAAATTCTGCACGATTCTTCGTGCCATGGATGATGATATGTCACAAAGCCATTTTTTTGTCGTAAGCCATGCCGGTCATGCCATTCACGTGGAACAGACGGACAAGTTTGGTAAAATAGTAAGGGCGTTTCTTCAATCGATGAACGTTACGGACCAATAAACGAAGGAGGCACAAACATGACCATTCAATGGGAAGATGCGAAACAATACAAGGAAATTATTTATGAAAAATATGACGGCATGGCCAAAGTTACCATGAACCGTCCGGAAAAACGGAATGCATTCACGCCGCTAACCGTTAACGAAATGATTGATGCTTTTGCGGATGCTCGTGATGATTCGTCCATCGGCGTCATTATTCTAGCAGGGGCAGGGGAGAAGGCGTTTTGTTCCGGCGGTGACCAGTCTGTACGCGGGCATGGCGGTTATGTTGATGATGATCAGGTGCCGCGCTTGAATGTGCTGGATTTGCAGCGGCTGATCCGTATGATTCCCAAACCGGTTGTAGCCATGGTAAGCGGGTATGCCATTGGCGGCGGCCATGTACTGCACGTTGTATGCGATTTGACGATTGCCGCTGAAAATGCTGTTTTCGGCCAGACTGGTCCGAAAGTGGGCAGTTTCGATGCTGGATATGGTGCCGGAATGCTCGCGCGGATGGTCGGCCAAAAACGGGCAAGAGAGATCTGGTATCTTTGCCGGCAGTATAATGCAGATGAAGCCTATGATATGGGACTGGTCAACACGGTTGTCCCATTGGAAAAACTGGAAGATGAAACCGTGCAATGGTGTCAGGAAATGCTGGAGAAATCACCGACGGCTCTTCGCTTTTTGAAAGCGTCGTTTAACGCTGATACGGACGGGATGGCCGGTCTGCAGCAAATGGGCGGTGACGCCACGTTGCTTTATTACACAACCGATGAAGCCAAAGAAGGCCGCGATGCCTTTAAAGAAAAACGCAAACCGGACTTCAAACAATTTCCGCGTTTTCCGTAATAAATGTTAGCACTGGAGGACCTTTGCTTATGCTGCTTTCTGGGCAAAGGTCTTCTTTTTCATGGATAGGAAGGGAGACATTCCAATGGCTGAAACCATACCGCACTGGTTGACGAAACAGGCGGACGTTGTCCCGAATAAATTAGCGCTTGAGCTGTCGGATGGCACGGTGTACACATTTCGCGAACTGAAAGAAAAAAGTCAATCATTTGCCCGCAAATTGAAACAGCTCGGTGTGGACAAGGGGTCCCATATCGGGATCTTGTCGGCCAATCATGCCGATATGGTCATAGCTATTCATGCGGTGAGTTATATCGGGGCTGTCGCTGTTCTGTTAAATACGCGTTTAACTAAGCAAGAACGGACCTTTCAAATAAACGACGCCGATGTTTCCGTCGTTATTGGACAAAGCGGTTTTCGCCATGCTGATGACGATCTCCATACGTTTGCCGATGTGTGGAATCTCCCGGAGCCACCCGCCACCTTGCAAACGGAATTGAACCTCGATGATGCGTTTACCATTATGTATACGTCAGGAACAACCGGCTTTCCGAAAGGTGTCGTTCACACGTACGGCAACCATTGGTGGAGTGCTATCGGATCGGTGTTGAATCTTGGATTGAACGATTCGGACAAATGGCTGGCCGTTTTGCCTCTGTTTCATGTCAGCGGTTTGTCGATTCTTTTGCGCAGTGTTATTTACGGCATGTCGGTGTATTTGCTGGAATCCTATGAGAGACAGACTGTACATACGGCAATTATGGAGCGACATGTGACGATTGCGTCCGTCGTCACCGTCATGCTGAAGGATTTGGTCGAATATCTGGGAGAGCCCCGTTACCCAGAGACTTTCCGATGCATGCTGCTTGGCGGCGGTCCTGCGCCTAAATCGTTGCTTGAACAGGCGAAATCGCTTCGTATACCTGTTTTTCAATCATACGGACTGACCGAAACGGCGTCACAGATTGTAACGTTACGTCCGGCTGATGCATTGGAAAAGCTAGGGTCATCAGGCAAACCACTCGTTCCCGCCCAATTAACGATTGCTGAGAAGGATGACGGGGTCGGTGACATATTTGTAAAAGGCCCCATGGTGACGGGTGGCTATTACCATAATGCTGAAGCCACCGAAAGCGCATTCCGTGATGGATGGTTTGCCACAGGGGATCTTGGTTATACGGATGCGGACGGGTTTTTATACGTTTCCGACCGGCGAAAGGATTTAATTATATCCGGCGGTGAAAATATTTACCCGACCGAAATTGAAAATGTTTTGTCTGCCATGGAGGCGATTGATGAAGCTGGTGTCGTCGGTAAAGATGATGATACATGGGGGCAGATTCCCGTTGCGTTTGTCGTCGTCAACGATCCGTCCGTAACGGCGGAGATCATTTTGGAGTTCGTTTCCCGCTACTTGGCACGATACAAACAGCCGAGAGACATTCGTTTTATCGATAAGCTGCCGCGAAATGCGTCCAATAAATTGATGCGTCACCAATTGTTAACGTAAAACGCCACTCCGGGTTTGTATGCATGTATCTCCCGTTCAGCGGCAAAATAGGAACAGGAGGTGCTGTATGGATAGGAAGAAATATTATGTGAATGCCGGCAGTAAAGAGATTTCGCAAGTTCGATTTGATAACAACGACGTATTTACGATTTTTGCAACCGACGATGAAGTAAATACATTGCGCCATAAAATGAATAACATGGACGCATCAGATACTCGGACGTTTTTCAGGGCTCATGTACCCATCAAACCGTACCACGACGATGAGTCCAATGATGATTACGATCATGAAATAACGGAAGCGTACCGAATGATTCATGCGCTGGGGGATGACGAAACGAAACAGCATATTACCACAATGGGCATATTATCCGACCGTGATTTGTAACGGATAACAGAGCTGAGACAAGAGATGTTTAGTCAAATAAAAATCCGAACCATGATTCGCAAAAAATCTGAATCAGTTCGGATTTTATTTTTATATAACGGGTTTTTACCTAAAATAGCGGAGGAAAAATACGCAGACTCCTGGGGGAGCAAAGGCCTTAGATGAGACCCCGGAGTGCGGTAGCACGAGGAGGCTCATCAGCCGCCCCCGGAAAGCGAAGTATTTTTCCGCAGCGATGGTAAATATATCCCAACATTTTTTAAAGTATCTGGACAATCGTTCGTATCTAGTGTTTAACGTTTTAGTTATGTCCCAGTCCCTTTTTTGTTTAACGGATAGGGAAAACAGGAATTGAGTACGGGCACCGGGAGGACGACAGAACATAAGTGATTATGGTGGTGGCAGCATCGTCACGGTTTCGTGATGACAAGGACTATGATATGATACAGTCGAACCGAGCGAGACGAATAAAATCATGCTTACCGACTTATCACGATCATTGGATGGTAACCGCCATCTGGTATTCATAATAATGTCAATGAAATGGAAAGCAGTTGAAATCATGCATACATTTAAAGACTTCTATCGCAATAAAGTAACATTATCGTTTGACGATCACCCTTTCGCCCGACATCCAAAACATGTATGGGTGATTTGCCTATATGGCGATCAATGGTTGTTGACACGACATAAAGACCGGGGATTGGAATTTCCCGGTGGAAAAGTGGAGGATAAGGAACGCCCGGAAGATGCCGCTGTTCGCGAAGTGTGGGAAGAAACAGGGGGAGTGACGGAATCCATCGTCTATATTGGCCAATACATCGTTGCAGGCAAAGGGGGAACCATTGTAAAGAATGTTTACATGGCGATTGTTCAAGACCTGATTCCTCAAAAGACATATTACGAGACTCACGGCCCTATTCTTCTTGAGACTATACCGAAAAATGTGAAGCACCGGGCGTCGTACAGCTTTATTATGAAAGATGACGTTTTGCCCAGGTGTTTGCATTATGTGAACACACATATACGGAATTGACACTATCCATCATCCTTGCTTTTTATCATTAAAAAACCGGTCACCGTGATCGGGACCGGTTTGCCGCAAAAATGCGGCTATTATTTTTAGCACATATCCAGTTATTCGTTGCCTGTGTAAATCGGGCCTGCTTGGCGTATCGCTTCACTGGCATGTTGGAACTTGCTGAAGTTGTCGTGAAATTTCATCGCCAGTGCTTTCGCTTCCTGTTTGTAGGCTTCTTGGTCACTCCACGTATTCATCGGGACGAGTATATCATCAGGCACGCCTGCTATATGGGTTGGTATATTCAAACCGAAAATAGAATCTTGAACCGTTTCAACCGTGTTCAGTTCGCCTTCCAATGCGGCACGCACCATCGCCCGTGTGTAGGCAAGGCTGATACGTTCGCCTGTTCCGTACGAGCCGCCAGTCCAACCGGTGTTGACGAGAAATACATTGGCGTCATGCTGATCGACTTTTTCACCGAGCATTTCGGCATAAGTGGACGGCGCCAGTGGCAAAAATGGCGAGCCAAAGCAGGACGAGAATGTTGCCTGTGGTTGGGTGACGCCACGTTCAGTGCCCGCGAGTTTGCTTGTATAGCCGCTCAAAAAGTGATACATGGCCTGCTCTTTGGACAGTCTGCTGATCGGCGGCAATGTTCCGGATGCGTCCGCTGTCAAAAAGATAATGGTATTTGGATGACCCGCGACACTTGGTTTAACGATGTTTTCCATGTTTTCCAATGGGTAGGCTGCCCGTGTGTTTTCGGTCAGGGACGTGTCATCGTAATCCGGATGCCGTGATGCATCATCAAGAATGACATTTTCCAGAACCGAACCGAATCGGATAGCGTTGTAAATTTGTGGTTCTTTTTTCTCGGAAAGATTAATGCACTTGGCATAGCATCCGCCCTCGATGTTAAAGACGCCATTCGGACTCCAGCCATGTTCATCGTCGCCGACCAGACGCCGGTTCGGGTCCGCAGACAGCGTTGTTTTGCCAGTTCCGGATAGACCGAAAAACAGAGCTACATCCCCTTCATGGCCAATGTTGGCCGAGCAGTGCATGGGCAATACATCAGACTTTGGAAGTAGATAGTTCATAACCGAAAAAATGGATTTTTTAATTTCTCCGGCATATTCGGTTCCGCCGATCAACACAATTCGTTTTTTGAAGGAAATGAAAACGAAAACTTCGGAATTCGTTCCATCGGTTTCCGGATCCGCTTTGAATGTCGGTGCCGATATCACGGTGAATTGCGACTGATGTTCGGCCAATTCCTTCTCTGTCGGTGTGATGAACAGCTGGCGGGCGAACAGATTATGCCATGCATATTCCGTAATGACTTGAAGCGGGAGCCGAAAATTTTCATCTGCTCCTGCAAAGCCGCGGAAATGAAACAGCTCATTTTTGTTGCGCAAGTAGGTCGTTACTTTTTCCAACAGATGATCAAAGGTGGCTTCATCGATGGATTGGTTCACTTTTCCCCAATCCACATCGTCACTGGTTTCGTCATGGACAATATACTTATCATCCGGGGAGCGTCCGGTGTACTTGCCTGTATGAGCGCTGACAGCTCCTGTTGCACTTAAAGTACCTTCCTCACGGGATAAAATCACTTCAACCAATTGTGAAACAACTAAATTTGTCTTTATGTGCGGGTGTGTCAATAAATCGCTCGTAATCATTGTGTCTTCTTTCGTTTTCATTTGTGATACCTGCCTTTTAACATGATATTGAAAACCAATCACCAACGTAATCTGATTATTAGTATAACACATTTCACTTAATAGTCCATACTAATTTTACAATATTTATATGAAAATTTTTTGTCAGTGTTCATGTTGAAAGCAAGCAGGATTGGTTGACATCGCATAGGGAATTCGGTACGATAAACGTCGAGCGGATACTCTCTTATTTGGAGCGGTGGAGGGACAGCCCCGATGAAACCCGGCAACCGTCACAATAGGTGAAAAGGTGCTAATCTGGTACAAGGTTGAATCCTTGAATGATAAGAGTGAAAGGCTTCATTCCTTTCCTCATGATGCAGGAAAGGTTTTTTTGTTTAAGTCAATCAAAAACCGTATCATAAACGTGAACCATATAGAGTTGCGCACCACGTTGTAAGGGAGGACAAGCCCGCATGGGTATGAAACGTCGATTATTCACATCGGAATCGGTGACAGAAGGCCATCCGGATAAAATGAGTGATCAAATATCCGATGCCATACTGGATGAAATACTTGCCAAAGACCCCAATGCCCGGGTCGCCTGTGAAACCATGGTTACGACAGGAATGGTACTGGTTACCGGCGAAATTACGACAACAACGTATGCCGATATTCCCACCATTGTACGTCAGACCATTAAAGATATAGGTTACACACGTGCCAAATTCGGCCTTGATGCTGATACATGCGCCGTGCTCACAGCCATTGATGAGCAGTCACCCGATATTGCCGGTGGTATTGATAACGCCCTGGAAGCTCGCGAAGGAAACATGAGTGATGAGGAAATCGACGCCATTGGTGCCGGCGACCAAGGGCTCATGTTTGGTTATGCCTGTGATGAAACAGAAGAATTAATGCCGTTATCCATTTCACTGGCGCACAAACTCGCCAAACAGCTGACCAATGCCCGCGAAGAACATAGTTTGGACTACTTGCGTCCCGATGGAAAAACGCAGGTGACCGTTGAATATGCAGACGATGGCAAACCGGAACGGATCGATACCATCGTCATTTCCGCCCAGCATCACGAGGACATATCAGTCGAACGGATTGAATCGGATTTGATTGACCAAGTTATTCGCCCGATTGTCCCGGCTCATTTACTGGATGAGAAGACGTATTACATCATCAACCCAACCGGTCGTTTCGTTATCGGTGGTCCGCAAGGCGATGCCGGCCTCACTGGACGAAAAATTATCGTCGATACGTATGGTGGTTACGCACGTCATGGCGGCGGTGCTTTCAGTGGCAAAGATTCGACGAAAGTGGATCGCTCGGCCGCATACGCAGCAAGATATGTTGCCAAAAATATTGTCGCTGCTGGTCTGGCACAATCGTGCGAGGTGCAACTGGCGTATGCAATCGGTGTTGCCGAGCCCGTATCGATTTCGGTGGATACATTCGGTACCGGTATGGTGGATGAGGGCCCCCTTGTAGATGCCATTCGCAGCGTATTTGATCTTCGTCCGGCAGGCATCACCCGCATGCTTGATTTGCGCAAGCCCATGTTCAAAAACACAGCCGCATACGGTCATTTCGGACGAACGGACATGTTATTCCCGTGGGAAAAAGCCGACAAAGTCGACGAATTGCAAGCGCTCGTCAAAGTAAAAAAATAGCGTGGTTTCAAAGGCAATCAACCACGCTTGAAGACGAAGCAGCTGGGATAATGCATAGAGTGAGAGAAAAATCCGAATGATGATTTAGAACGTTTCTTTTAAACTTTGAATCAGTCCGGATTTTTCTTTTTATCATATCATCGGTTTTTGCCTCCAAACAGCAAAGGAAAAATACGTAGTCCAGTAAAGAGCCAAAACGGGCTCATCTCTTATTTTTCAGAGTGATTTCAGAAATCACGAAAAAGATAACGTATTGTTAAATAAAATCGTATGGTATGCTACGTTGTTTATGGCGATTCCTGCTCCACTAGTTCCATAATCTCATTATTGTCATTCATAAAGGCGACAAGGGGCTTATAGCTTTTTAATTCATCACTTGAAACGAGCGCGTAGGAAATGATAATAATGATATCGTCTTTTTGTACGAGCCGTGCTGCGGCCCCGTTGAGACAAATGACGCCCGACCCTCGTTCACCGGAAATGATATAGGTTTCCAAACGGGCACCATTATGGTTATTGACGATTTGCACTTTTTCGTGTGGGAGCATGTCAAGTTGATCCAGGATGTCCTGGTCAATTGTTACACTTCCGACATAGTTTAGATCCGCCTCTGTGACGCGTGCTTGGTGTATTTTACTTTTCATCATCGTACGAAACATCTCGCCTGCCTCCTAGTCGTATCGGGTGATGATGTCTCCCTTTTCATCGAGAAGGATATTGTCAATTAATCTGGCCTTGTCAAAGTAAACGGCAGCAGCAAGAATGATCCGCTTATGCATGGATGACACAGGTTGTAGCGACGGATAACCGAGCAATTCAACATAATCAATGGTTCCCGACAGATGCTGCTGCAAGGTTTCGGTCACGTCACGAACAACCTGATCCGGATCGCGTTCGCCGCCTCGGATGAGTCGCTGCCCATAGTGCAATCCTTTGTAAAGCCAGGGTGCCTCACGCCGTTCCTGTTCGGTCAAATTAACATTGCGGCTGCTTTTGGCCAGTCCGTCTGCTTCCCGAACGGTTGGCAGCCCGACCAACTCAATAGGAAAATTTAAATCATTGATTAATGCATCGACCACAGCCAATTGTTGGGCATCTTTTAAACCGAAATACACTTTATGCGGATGGATGATGTGAAATAGTTTCGTTAAAACGGTCAGTACGCCTTCAAAATGGCCGGGACGTGAACGCCCGCATAAAACGTCGGTTCGCTCATGAATTCCCAGTTGAATGAGCGTCGGTTTGGGATACATCTCAGCAGCGGTTGGAATGAACAGCACATCAACGCCTGCTTCTTCCGCAAGACATGCATCCGTTTGTTCATCTGTCGGATAACGCTCATAGTCTTCATTGGGCCCAAACTGTAATGGATTAATGAAAATACTGGCGACGACGATATCGTCTTCTTGACGCGCTTCACGCATCAGATTTAAATGTCCTTCGTGCAAAAACCCCATCGTGGGAACAAAGCCGATCTGCTTTTTTTGATCGTTATAATCGGTCATTAATTGTCGCATGTCTTGAATCGAGCGAATCACCTGCATATCTTTTCCCTCCCGTTTATTTGCCGTTATCAGGCAATGAATCGTTGTGTTTCATTAAGAAGGAATGAGCATCATCCGGAAAGTTTTTCTGTTTCACCTCTGATATGTATGATTGTAACGCCTCAGTGCCCGTGTCATTAAAATCTGCAAACGATTTAACAAATTTAGGAAGACGGTCAACACCATATTTCAATATATCGTGATAGACAAGCACTTGTCCATCGCAATCGGAACCAGCACCAATTCCGATGGTTGGGATACTGATGGCATTGGTCACCATTTCTGCCAACTCTTTTGGAACACACTCCAATACAAGCGCAGCAGCGCCACAGTCCGCCATTGTTTTAGCGTCATTAAGCAGTTTTTCCCCTGCGTCTTTATTTTTTCCCTGAACTTTAAATCCACCGAGCACATTAACCGTCTGAGGTGTTAACCCCAAATGGGCGATCACCGGAATTCCGGCTTCGGCCAGGCGCTGAATGAAAAGCGGCGTTTCCGCGGAATTGCCTTCGATTTTCAAACATTGTGCGTTCGTTTCCTGAAATAACCGTTTCGCATTGCGAAGGGAATCCTCCAGTGAAATATGGTACGACATAAACGGCATATCAACCGCAGTGAACGTATTTGGAGCTCCGCGTTTGACGGCTTTTGCGTGGTGAATCATATCGTCCATCGTGACTTCGACGGTTGACTCGTAACCGAGGACAACCATACCCACTGAGTCACCAACGAGGATCATATCCATTTCGGCTTGTTCCGCCTGTTTGGCAGAAGGGTAGTCATAAGCCGTCACCATGGATAGTTTTTCGTTGTTTTCTTTCATCGTTTTTAAATCCAGTACACTTAGCATGGTAAAACCCCTTCCTTTTTCGTACAATTCAGAAACCGTTCTATTATATTAGTGCTCATTATACAAAAAAGAGACAAAAATGTATATAGGAAGGAAATGACGTAATTGAAAATTGGATATCCATATCTTCTTATAAGTTGCAAAATTGTGTTATTATAAATGGAAAGTGCGATTAAAAAACATGGGGGGGTGCGTGCACCATTTATTGACAGCACTTAAAAATTAAGAAAGCGGGAATGATTATTAAATCTGCAATGATTGCAACAAAAGTCGTTTTGTTAAGTGTGACACTTATGTTCGTGTTGTCTGCATGCAACGGGGAACAGCAGGGAAGTAAGGACAATCAGGAAAATCAGAGTGAAAACGAACAAAAAACCATATCAATCGGATTGGATCCGTACGATTATGCGACGGTTCCAGCCTATCTTTCTAAAGTCATTTTGGAACAGGAAGGGTACGATGTTGAGATTGAGGAAGGCCAGGTTGGTATACTGTATGAAGCTTTGTCCAATGAGGGGATTGATGCCTTTATTGATATTTGGTCCCCCAATCTGCATAGTTCCTACTTAAAAGAATATAAAGGTGAATTCGAAATCGCAGGTACACTTTATTCAGAAATGCCACTTGGTGTAGCTGTTCCAAGCTATATGGACGATATCAACTCGATTTCTGATGTGAAAAAACATAAGGAAACATTTAATGGGGAAGTGTATGCCATTGACCCGGGGAGCGGGATGGCAAAAACCACTAAGAAAATGGTCGAAACCTATGATATGCAGGATTTTGAAATTAAAAACAGCAGTACCGCCGCGATGCTTGCCCAAGTTGAAAGTGTGATGGATGACAAAGGTGGCGTTGTTTTTAATGCCTGGCGTCCTCACCCGATGTTCACCAGATTGGATATCAAATTTTTAGAGGATCCTAAAAACGCTTGGAAATTGGATGATGTTCAAATTGGCGTTACAGACGATTTACAAGATCAGTCACCGACAGCCTATACATTGTTTTCCAATATGAAATTGACATTGGATATGGTGGAGAAATGGCAAGTAGGCATTAATTCAGAAGACAAAGATCCTGAAGAATTAGCTGAAAACTGGGTGAACGATCATCAGGATAAGGTTAATAAATGGTTGGAAAAATAGTTTAAACAAGGAAATAGATTTCCTGTCAAATAAGAGTCTGGGACAAAGGACATTTAGTCAAAGAAAAATCCGAACTATCATTTCTAAACAATCTGAATCAGTTCGGATTTTCGTTTATTAAAGAGTTTTGCCTCAATTAGCGGAGGAAAAATACGCAGACTCCTGGGGGAGCAAAGGCCCTAGATGAGACCCCGGAGTGCGACGAGCACGAGGAGGCTCATCAGCCGCCCCCGGAAAGCGAAGTATTTTTCCGCAGCGATGGCCACACCTTAAATATATCGTTCGTATTTAGAAGCGATTTGCCCAGTCTTGTCCCAGCCCCTTAATTACCAATACAAACGTTACTTACCTTTCACACTTATATAGACGTTAACGATTCAATCTATTATAATAGATTTGTTACTTAAGTCGTTAGTCAGAAGGAAAGAGGAGGTGACTATATGAGTGATCATCAAATCATGCAGGCCATTAAGGAATTGCAGGAACAGATGAATAATGGGTTTGAATCAGTCAATAAACGTTTTGAAGCGATAGACAGACGGTTTGAACAGGTAGAGAAACGGTTCGAAGCGATAGATAGACGTTTTGAACAGGTAGACAAACGATTTGAGGCGATAGATAATCGGTTTGATCGAATGGATGAAAAAATAGATAAGGTACAGGGAAGTGTCGATCTGCTGGCGAATAGAATCTGGAAAAATGAAAAGGACATTCATTGGATGAAGCAGACCATCGGGCAGGAATAGCTAAGGCAGTCAAAAAGGCTGCTTTTTTTATCACAGCCGCGTCCAAAACAACGGGATCGCGGCTGTGGTTGGTCCACACTATTTTGTTGTGATAACAATTTTTCCTTTGGCATGATGGGTTTCGCTCAACCGATGCGCATCACGCAACCCGTCTTGTGTCAGTGGGAATGTGTGCCCGATCACCGGCTTTATTTGGCCTTTTTCCATTAATTTTCCCAATTCGGCTAATTGGTTTCCATTTGGATTGAGCCAAAGCGAGTCGGCTTTCAGCTGGTTGGCTTCCGCCCGGTCCTGATCGGGTTGTCCGGCAATCGAAACAAGGCGTCCGCCGGCTTTTAGGACGTCATGGCTTTTGTCGAGGATATCGCCGCCGAGTGTATCAAGTACGATATCCGCATCTTGAATACCATCAGCAAAATCGGTCGTTTCATAATTAATGAATTCATCAACGCCCAATTCGTTTAAAAGCGCTTCATTTTTCCCGCTTGCGGTTGAGATGACATAGGCGCCAAAGCTTTTGGCAATTTGTATTCCAAAACTGCCGACCCCTCCGGAACCGGCGTGAATGAGAACTTTCTCACCGGATTGAATGGCGGCGAAATCCACCAGACATTGCCAGGCCGTTAATCCTGCGAGCGGAACGGCTGCCGCCTCTTGAAAAGATACGCCATCCGGTATGGCAGCAAGTTTTTGCTCGTCAACAGCCGCATACTCCGCATATGTGCCATTTTCATTCGCCGGTCTCGCAAATACGGCATCACCGGTCTGAAACTGAGTCACATTTGCTCCGACATCGCGAACGACTCCCGCTGCGTCCCAGCCGAGGATCAAAGGGAAGTCAAATGTCAGCATTTCTTTCATATAGCCTGCCCGCACTTTCCAATCAATCGGATTAATGGAGGTGGCATGCTGCTCCACCAGCACCTGATGATCGCTGATGGCCGGTTCAGGCATGTCTCTTTCTACTAATTCGTCGGCTTCTCCGTATTGATCAATCACAATTGCTTTCATGATGCACGCTCCTTTTTTGTAGTCACTTACCATCATTTCTATACCCATTTTAAGGAAAATATATGCATATACCGTGCAGTCGTTGCCGTTTCAGTCGTTTATATCGACGCTGGTAATCAGCCGGGCAATGTGTTTTGGTGATTGGTCCATGTTATTGGCCAGCCAATGTTTGATAACGTAGATGCTTCCCCCGATAATAAAGGTGCTCGCATATTCTGCATCCATAGTCTTGTTTTCGCTCCAGTTTTTGATCAGAAATTGACGGGCAACATCCATGACACGTCGTTCAAATGAAAGGTCGCCGTTTTCGTTCAGGAGTGTTTGGCAGACGTCGTACTTGGAGGCGATGTACTCCAACAGTTTCTCCGTCATTTGCAGTGATTCGTCATCCCGGTTGAAATTATACTGATGCAAATACGTGTTCAAGTCTGCAATGAGTTCTTCCTCTATTTGCTCCAGCAAATCCAGTTGATCGTTATAATGGGCATAAAACGTGGACCGGTTAATATCCGCTCGTTCGCAAATTTCTTTAACTGTGATGGATGAAATGGGTTTAGATTTTAATAATAAGATTAAACTGTCCTTTAAAACCATGCGGGTATATTGTTTTCGGCGGTCGATTTTTTTGTTCATCAAATCGTCACACTTTCATATTGGCGATTTAACAACGCATTTGCATTATGTGTTGCTTTTTGTACGCAAATTATCGGACTGTCTGTTGTAAATCCAACACAGTGTCTATTATACTGTTATCGTGTTCGATGAATCAAGAGAGGATGTACACCGATCGATATGACGGAACGTATTTTAAAACACAAAAAAGCCATTGTTATTATCTTTACCATATTAGCGTTGGTCAGTTCGTTGGTGCAGTTTGCTGTATCGGTCAATCATGACATGGTGGACTATTTGCCGGAGGATGCCCCGTCCATCGAGGCCAAGGATGTGATGGATGAAGAATTTGACGGCAGTGTGGCCAATGCACGCGTCATGATGCCGGACGTCACTATCCAGCAAGCTCTGTCATTTAAGAAAAAATTGAATGAAATTGATGGTGTTTCAAACGTCACGTGGCTGGATGACGCCATGGATATAACAACACCGATTGAAACAGCGGATCAGGATACCGTTGAATCGTACTATAAAAACAACAAAGCGTTGTTTTCGTTTGAAATTGCGGATGGTGAGGAAGTGAAAACGACCGATGCCGTCTACGATTTAATTGGTGACGAAGGTGCGTTGTCCGGGGATGCCCTGGATACTGCTTTGTCGCAAAAGAAAACGGGTAAAGAGGCAGGATTCGCTGCAGCGATTTTGGTGCCTGTCGTCATTCTGATTTTGTTTCTTTCGACGACATCGTGGGCTGAGCCACTTTTTTTCCTAACAGCGATCGGAGTTTCAGTCCTGATCAACCTGGGGACGAACATTTTTATTGGAGAAATTTCCTTTATCACGCAAGCAGTTGCACCGATTTTGCAGCTTGCTGTGTCGCTCGATTACGCCATTTTTCTTCTCCATAGTTTTGCCGATTACCGTCAGGAGGTCACCAGCCCAGCTGAAGCGATGAAAAAGGCGATGAAGCGTTCGTTTCCGGCGATTGCTGCCAGTGCTTCAACGACGTTCTTCGGATTCACTGCGCTCACCTTTATGGATTTTGAAATTGGTGCTGATTTAGGCTTGAATCTGGTAAAAGGCATTTTGCTCAGCTTTATCAGTGTCATGATTTTTCTGCCGGCACTGACGCTTATGTTGTATAAATGGATTGATAAAACGGAGCATAAGCCATTGCTGCCGAGCATTCCACGTGTCGGGAAGAATCTCATCAAATTACGCATCCCGGCGCTTATCGTTGTTCTGCTTTTAATCGTGCCAGCATTTTTGGCGCAAAGTGAGACCAATTTTCTTTACGGAATGGGGGATCATCCGGAGTCAACCCGGGCTGGAAGCGATGCTGCCACGATTAATGATACGTTCGGTAAGTTTACACCCATCGTTCTGCTCGTGCCAAAAGGGGATCTCGCGCGGGAAGATGAGCTTGTTCAGGAGCTTGATGATTTTGCGAACGTTAAAAGCACTGTTTCCTATGTCAGTAACGTCGGAGCGGGCATACCGACGGGCTACCTCGATGAATCGGCGAAAGAGCAGTTTTTCTCAGACAATTACAGCCGGATTGTTTTAAATACAACAACCGAGACAGAAGGGGAAACAGCCTTTTCTTTGGTGGAAAACGTCAGGGAGACAGCGGCGGATTATTATGGTAACGATTATTATGCGCTTGGAAAAAGTGTCACCTTGTATGATATGAAACATATTGTCGAGCAGGACAACACCGTGGTCAATGCACTGACGGTTATCACCATTGCGATCGTTCTACTAATGACGTTCCGGTCGATTTCGATACCGATTGTATTGCTGTTGACGATTCAATCGGCTGTATGGATCAATTTGTCCGTGCCGTATTTCACCGATTCACCGCTTGTCTATATCGGCTACCTGATTATTAGCACGGTGCAACTTGCGGCAACTGTGGACTACGCGATTTTGCTGACGGAAGCTTATACGGAAAATCGAAAAGCCATGCCCGCATTTGATGCCATTAAGAAAACGGTTGATGAAAAGATTTTCTCGATTGGTGTATCGGCATCCATTCTGTCCAGTGTCGGCTTTATTTTATGGACAACATCGACCGATCCGATCGTGTCGTCCATTGGGCTTTTGCTCGGACGGGGAGCGTTATTGGCATTCCTGCTGGTTGTGCTCTTTTTGCCGGCATTACTGCTTATATTTGACCGAATCATTGACAAAACGACGTGGAAATCCAAATTTTATAAAGGGACGTGATGCTATGCAGCCGAATAAATTAGTTATCGCCTTAATGAGTGCCGTGCTTATACTGGGATCGCCTTCATGGGCTGTGTTGGCTGAAAAGGCGGACAACGATGGAAGCGCGCAGACGCAGGACGGTGCCTATTCCGAAAAAGATGAAACGATTTATGGCAATCTGGGTGCTACCGGTACATTGCAGGATATGTATGTCGTCAACACGTTTCACATCACCAAACCCGGTGACATCGTCGACCATGGGAACTATACCGATGTGCGCAATTTAAGCAATTTAAAAACGATCGACCAATCGGGGAATACCATCCGTTTTCAAGCGGAAGGGGACGAATTTTATTATCAGGGAGACTTGAACAAACGCCCGCTTCCATGGAACATTGCTATCACCTACGTGTTGGACGGAGAAGAAGTAGCGCCGGATCAGTTAGCCGGTAAAAGCGGGGAGCTGGAAATGCGGATTCACACGTCCGGTAATGACAAGGCGGATCCTGCGTTTTTTAACAACTACATGCTGCAACTAACGATGACACTGGGGCCGGAAACATTTGATCATATTCAGGCACCGGATGGAACGAAAGCCACGTCGGGAAAGGATACCCAAGTGACGTTTACCGCCATGCCGGAAAAGGAAAAAATGTTTATTGTATCAGCTAATGTCACGGATTTTGAAATGGATCCGGTGAGTATTTCCGCTACGCCGGCTTCCATGCCGATTGAAAATCCGAATTTAGGTGATATGACGAGCGACATTCGGTCATTATCGCATTCGATTCGGGATATTAACCAGGGGGTCGGCGATTTGAACGACCGTATTTCCGATCTGCGTACAGGCGCTGCTGATGTGAACAATGGATCAAAGGAATTTTTGAATAGTATTAACAGTCTTGATCAACAGTCCAGTGAGCTTGTGACCGGATCCGCTGATATTCGTGATGCCTTGAAGCAAATGAACCAGTCTATGCAAAAAAATACCGGTACCCCGGACTTGAGTGATCTTAAAACATTGCCTGGCGGGCTTCGCGATCTGGCAAAAGGTTTGCGCGGAGCTGCTGATGGATTGGATACGCTAAAAGAAAGTTACAGCAAGGCTTATGGTCAATTGAATGAGGCTATACAAGGGATACCGGATTACGACATAAAAGACAATCAAATTAAAGCCCTGCTTCAAAACACGGAAGATCAGAACGGAAAAGCTGTCATCAAAAAACTTTCCGAAACCTATAAGGCCGCCCGTCAAGCGAAAGGGATATATCAAGCGTCTCGAGACGTATTTGATTCCGTTTCCTCCACACTGGGAAAAACAGCCGGTCATTTGCGGAGCATGGCTGATAAAGCTGACAATAAGGCATCCGAACTTGACAAAAATCTGAAAAACATGGATCAAATGGACGGATTGAAGGAGCTGCAGGAAGGGTTATCGTCACTCAGCAGTCAATATCAAACCTTCCATAGCGGACTGGTGGACTATACCGATGGCCTCGGCCGCTTGACGTCAACGTATCAGGACATTCATGCCGGTATTGGCGACCTTGAACAAGGGGCTTCTGCGCTGGATAGTGGCGCCAGTGACCTGAAAAACGGTACCCAGGAGCTGCAGAAAGAGACGAGCGACTTGCCCAGTGAGATGCAATCAGAAGTGGACGACATGATGGAGGGGTACGATGCATCGGACTTTGAGCCGAAATCATATGTCTCGGATCAAAATAAAAACGTGGACGTCGTGCAGTTTGTTCTGCAGACCGAACCAATTAAAAAAGAAGATGACGATACATCGGATAACGTCGAGGACGATAAGGAAAACAACGGATTTTGGGAGCGGCTGAAAAACCTTTTTCAATAAAACCGGCTGTTTCCAAACATGAAACCCAGCCTCTCGGAAACGAATGCAGGCTGGGTTTTTCATGTTATATCAGAAGCAACAACTATTTTGACTGATTACCGTTATTTGCTTAATGTGCCATGCGGGTCAATGACGAATTTTTTAGCAGCGCCGTCGTCAAATTCCTTATACCCTTGTGGTGCTTCATCCAGCGAAATAACAGTGGCATTTACGACATTGGCAATATCCGCTTTCTCATTCAAAATGGCGTTCATTAACTGACGATGGTACTTCATGGCCGGTGTCTGTCCCGTCGTGATGCTGTGAGCTTTGGACCAGCCCAAGCCGAAGCGCACTTTCAACGATCCCTGCTGCGAGTCTTTGTCTTTGGCACCGGGGTCATCGGTGACATACAGACCGGGCATGCCGTATTTACCACCGGCTTCAACGACGTCCATCATCGTGTTCAATACCGCTGCCGGGGCATCCTCGTGGTTTGTCCCGTGTCCGTACGCTTCAAACCCAACCGCATCAATGCCGCAGTCCACTTCAGGAACACCAAGAATTTGTTCGATTTGCTCGCCAACATCATCATGATCCTGCAGATTAATCGTTTCACAGCCGAAGCTACGTGCCTGTTTCAACCGTTCTTCTTTCAAATCACCGACGATAACAACAGCCGCTCCGAGCAACTGCGCCGAATGAGCAGCCGCCAGACCAACCGGCCCTGCTCCGGCTACATAAACCGTCGATCCTGTTGTAACGCCGGCATTCACGGCTCCGTGATACCCGGTTGGGAAAATATCGGATAACATCGTAAGGTCCAGAATCTTATCCATGGCTTGATCTTTGTCCGGGAATTTCAATAATTGAAAGTCGGCATAGGGCACCATGACATATTCGGACTGGCCGCCGACCCAGCCTCCCATGTCGACATAGCCGTATGCACCGCCCGGACGCGCAGGGTTCACATTCAGGCAGATATGCGTATCCTGACGACGGCACATTTTACAGCGGCCGCATGCCACGTTGAATGGGACGGAGACGATATCGCCTTTCTTTAAAAATTCCACGTCACGACCGACTTCAACGATTTCGCCGGTGATTTCATGGCCAAGCACCATTCCCTCCGGCGCTGTCGTACGGCCCCGGACCATGTGCTGGTCGCTGCCGCAAATATTGGTGACGATGTTCTTAATAATGACCCCGTGCTCACACTTGCGTCCGACATTTTCTTTGGGGACACCGGGGCCATCGCGCAAAACCAAATCCGGGTATGAAATATCCTGAACATCGACTTCACCATTTCCTAAGTATACGACACCACGATTATCAGCCATTAAAAATACCTCCTTGAGATAATGAAATAAACCAATAGGTAACTATTTACCATTCACCTTACTCATCCTATTCCCGTTTTTAGAGTTATAAAACTAAATATTGTAAAAAATTAGATTTATGGTGTCTTTAAACCATCTGATTGAGCACTGAAAAAATGGCTGATGAAAACCAATGCACTGGTTGTTTCTATTTTTCAGTCTGCCGATTGCGTGATAGGATAATGAATATGATTTCATCGCAAGGGGCTGAGATTTTGACTATATTAACCAATGACTGGGCATCGATTATAGAGAAAGAATTTCAAAAAGACTATTATGTGCAGCTGCGTTCATTTTTGAAACAGGAATATGGAACAGGTGCTGTTTATCCCGGTATGTATGATATTTTTAACGCTCTTCATTATACACGTTATGACAATACGAAAGTAGTTATTCTCGGACAGGATCCCTATCATGGCCCCAATCAGGCGCATGGATTAAGCTTTTCCGTCCAACCGGAAGTCACAGTACCACCCTCGTTAAAAAATATTTATAAGGAACTAAATGAAGATCTCGGCGTTCCCATTCCTGATCACGGATGCCTGACGGACTGGGCTGAACAAGGGATTCTGTTGTTAAACACCGTTTTGACCGTCCGGGCAGGGCAGCCGGCATCTCATCGGGGAAAAGGCTGGGAATATTTCACAAATGAAGTGATAAGGCAGGTGAATGCCAAACAGGATCCGGTTGTCTTTATCCTTTGGGGTCGGCACGCGCAAGCTAAAGAATCGTTGATTACTGCGCCGCACCATCTGATTTTGAAGTCACCGCACCCAAGCCCGTTTTCCGCCCATAAAGGGTTTTTTGGCAGTCGCCCGTTCTCTCGTGCCAATCAATTTTTACAAGAGGCTGGCCGCACGCCTATCGACTGGCGAATACAGGAATAAAAGATATGAGTGTTTAAAAAACGGTATAAGAACACTTGTTTGCGATCGTTTGGTATGGTATACTCACTATTAAATTAACAATACTCAGAATTGAATAAGGAGCCGATTTTGATATGAAATATTTTGCCGTCATTTTAACCATGCGGGATGAAGAAAAAAATCGATCATTTCGTCCGCAGCACTTGGCGTTTCTGGAGCAAATGAAACAGGAGCAAAAAGTCGTTATGAATGGTCCATTTACGGATGGAGCAGGGGGATTGGTTATATATGCTGCACATAATGAAGAAGAGGCCATCTCCTTTTTAAACCAGGACCCTTATATTGTAAATGGAGCTAGAAATTGGGAAATTCATGAATGGGCGCTGGAAACGAACGATAATTTTCAATTTTAACGTTCCCGGATTATGACAACGTGCACAGAATACGCTCGTGATTTAACTGGAAGAACAAGCAGAAATTGGGATTGGCTACTGCTCCTCACAAGATATCAAACACCAATTAACAGTTCTATTCTCTTGTTCTTCGCAGCCTCTCGTCCTTTTTGAACCTAATGGACACTGGATGACATGTTTATCTCATCCAGTGACAGCATTTCATGGAAGTACGGATTATTTAGTTTTTTCTTCACTTGTCGCCCCCAGTTTTTCACCGCATCCACCGTCGTATGTTCCAGTTCAGCGATTTTTTTGTAGGGCATCTCTTGAATAATAGCATAATTAACCCATTTCCATTGCTTGTCCGTCAATTGGGATTGAAGGTTCTTCCAAAGGTTGGAATCATCCAATGGCAAGGGGGAATTGGCGGTGATGGGACGGGCCCCTTCCGTACCCCGGTGGTAATTGCCGTCGGTGTATTGGGTCTGTTGTTCGTGAGCCGCCAGCTTCTTGATTTCATCTCGCCGGTTATCGCGGCGCATGCGATCAATCAGACGGTTCCGGATCATATAATTGAAATACGTTGCCATGGAGCCTTTGTCCGGCTGATACGTTTCATACGCGTTCCACAGCGCCACCAACCCTTCTTGAAAAAATTCCTGATGCGGATCACGGATATTCATTTTGTGAATTTGATAGTGAATCCGTCGCTCGTTTTGCTTGAAAATATCATCAAATGTCGGTTTTTGGTTCATGTGAAAACTCTCCCTTCTCACTAACTGTAACTCTTTTTACCCCTATAATCGAAACAAGAAGGGCAAAAAGTGTCGTCAGAAGGAAATTTTTTAATTTGTTTGTGTGGCGTCTCAATTTGTCCTAGACGATGCTGTTCTACGGTGCCAATTTCAAATATGAAACAAGTCCCCATCCAGGTACAGAAGGGGACATGTTGGGCATAATAGAATTTTTAAAATATGACGGCGGAATCGGGAAATGGTATTATTTGATGAGGATAAAGAAGGAGGCTTATGATGCACCATTTGCCTGAAGCTCTGCACATGTCATTTTATAATCAGCCTACCTTTCAATTGGCGCAGTCATTGCTTGGTCAACTCGTGTTCAAGGAAACGGATGAGGGAGTTGCCGGTGGATTCATCGTGGAAACAGAAGCCTATATCGGGCCGGATGACCGTGCGGCACACAGCTTTAATAACCGTCGCACAAAACGAACGGAAATCATGTTCGGTGAAGCCGGATATGTATATACCTTCACGATGCATACGCATTGCCTCTTTAATGTCGTAAGCGGCGATAGTGAAAAGCCTGAAGCGGTATTAATCCGTGGGGTAGAGCCTTATACCGGTCAAGAATTAATGGCGCAGCGCCGTCCAAAGGCTAAGAAAAAGGGCCAGTGGACCAATGGCCCCGGTAAATTAACACAAGCACTCGGTATCACCATGCGTGATTATGGCCATAGACTCGATCAGTCGCCGCTTTGGATGGCCCCGGGGAAACGCCCGGATACGACGGAAATCGTTTCAGGTCCACGAGTCGGAATTGGTAATGCCGGGGAAGCCAGATATTATCCGTGGCGTTTTTGGATGGAGGGAAACGCGTTTGTGTCCAAATAGAAGGGGCTGGGACATAAGACGTTTAGTCAAAGAAAAATCCGAACTATGATTCACAAATAATCTTAATTAGTTCGGAATGTTGTTTAGCGTAGGAAAAACACAAAGACTCCTGCGGGATGAAAAGCCTAGATGAGACACCGCAGTGCGATAAGCACGAGGAGGCTCAGCAGCGCCCGCGGCAAAGAAGACACTGTGAAAGCGACCAAAGGAAGCTTGAACAGATGTCGCACTTGTGCCTGGCAAGGTGAAAGCGCAGTGTTTTTCCGGAGCGGTGACTACTTCTTAACTATATCGTTCGTATTATTAGAATTGATTTGTTTAGTTATATCCCAGCCCCCTCGAAAAACATTGTGCTGAATCAGAGAGGATTTGCTTTCGTTGATCCTATTCGGCGGTGATAAACGCGTCGGCAATGCCTGCATTTTTAACCTTTTCCAGCTGACGTTCCGCATTTTCCCGATTTGAAAAGGCCCCTGCCTGTACACGGTACCAGCGTTCACCTGAAATGGTGACCGCCTCTACGAATGCATCCATTCCTTCTGATTGCAAATGATACACCCGGTTTTCTGCATTTTGGTTGTCCTTGAAAGAACCGGCGATGACTTTATAAAGCGTTTTAGAGGTTTTCCGGGGCTTCAAATGAAATGCGTTTGCCAACCCGGTCACATGCGCTTGTGCAACATCGTGTCGCCAGGACGAATCACGCATTAATGCGGCGTCATGGTCGTTATCGATAAACCCGTTTTCCGTCAAGAGTGCTGGCATCGTTGTTTCCCGCAGTACGTGGAAGTTAGCCTTTTTCTGACCACGGTCAGCAAGTTGATCGGCTTTAGCGACCGCCGTATGAATCGTGTCCTGATAATCAGCAGTTGCTGAGGTGTCGGACAGACTGCTGTGGATATAATCCTCGTACCCTTGAGCGGATCCGTTAAATGAATTGCAATGGATGGACAGATAGTAGTCCGCCCCCCATGCGTTGGCCTCGTCTGTACGCTCGCTCAAACGTTTGCTGCTGTCGTCGGTCCGGCTCATCGTGACATCGGCATCATGGTATTGTTTTGTTAACATCGTTCGGATTCGGAGCGATATATCTAGATTGATATCTTTTTCATTCATTCCGTTTCCTTGTGCACCCGTATCCGAACCACCATGGCCCGGATCCAAATAAAGTTTCATCACCATCACCTCCTTCTTATCAGTTTATTAAAGGAAAACATCGCTGCTTGGACAATCGACCGGATTTTCGACATATTGAGAAACGTGTTCAAAAATAAATGGGTAAAATAAGCAGGTATTGGGAAATGTTCAGCTTAGTTTAACGATGACACATTTTCCCGATAGAATTCGATTGTAGCAGTGATTCCTTCTATACCTACAATCGAATGGCAAAGGCGTGAGGTGTTGTTGGGAATAGGTTGGGGAGCAAACGGTTATTTTCCGGATACATAGAAAACTAAGCACCCATCCATAGAGTGGTGCTTAGTTTTCTTCAACGATTTGCTTATGGAATGCTCCCCGGTCACTTTTCGACTAATGCCTGTTCTTCAATATCAAGATACGTCAGCATATAAACCGATAATTCAGCCATGATTCGATTTTCAGGACTCATGAAGTCCTCGCCCAGCAGTTCTTTGATTCGATCCAGCCGATGATATAAGGTTTGGCGTACAATGTATAATTCTCGTGATGTGTCATTTTTGGAGCCTAAGTTTTTCAGGTAAATTTGAAATGTTTTCAGTAATTCCGTCCCATTTCGCTGATCATATGACATTAAGGGACCTACATAATGTTTAATCATTCTTTCGAGTTCATTTGTATTCTCTACCTGATTAACCAGCCGATACACGCCTAAATTATCGTAAAACGGTTCAGTCAATATGTCATGTTTCAATTGGTAGTTTAGAGTGGTTAATGCTGTCTGGTAACTTTGATAAAGAGATTCATAGTCAGATATGATCTTGCCAAAACTGATTCCTTGTATATGATGATAATTATTTGACGCATAAACCTGTTGAAGAGAATAATTCAGGCGCTCGTAACACGAATCATTCTCCTGTTGGTTAATGATTAATAACACATAGCCATTTTGAACGTTCCCTTTTGTTGTGAAGAGGTGAAATCCGTTATTTTCTAAAATGGAACGGAAAAACATAAACGTTTCAGTCATAAAACTATCATTTTCTTCTTCATACAGTGAATGCTTATCAGAAAGTACCCCTACAATAGCGTCATTGAATGTCGTTGTCGGGCTGCTTTCATATATTTTTTCAGTTATTTGTTTTCGAGAAAGGGGGCCATCCAACGCGTCCAGTAACCATTCATTTTGTTTTATTTGTTCTCTTTCCTTGGTTTGATAGTGTTTCCAGAAATATTGTTCGAGAAATTCACTGCATCGTTTGGCAGCTTCCTCATCAAACAAACTTATGTTATTTTGTTTCTCTAAAATATATAGGTAGGCGATTGGTTGATCCAATAAATGAATGGGATAGGCGTTATATGAGTTTGTGTCTTGTTGTATTTGTTCGATCCACTCGCTTTGCTTTCGTTTGGATGGAGAAGGAAAGAAGCGATACTGATCCTTGTTTTGGCTAAGTAACATTTGTTTGTTGGTTGCTTGATGCAACAATTTTAAAAAGTCACCAATAGGATAATTAGACACCAAAGAGTTATGGAGTTTTTTATATAGGTTGTCCAGTTTCCACCACGAATGTTGTTGATAGTTTAAAATAATTTCATGTAAGTCCATAGTTATATCAATGAATTTGACTTCCTTGTTGAATCCTATAACAGGAAGATTGTGCTTTTCAGCTATGTTAAGCATGTCTGTTGGCAACGTTTTGGAGTGTTCAACAAGTTCCACACAAAGCGCTGACGTCTCTTTCTCTAAAAGCTGTTCCAAAAAATAAACACTTTTCTCTTCATCGTTTATCCAATTTACTCCTGTTGTTAAAATAACTTCCTGACCATGAAGCAAATGTCCAAAATTATTTATTTCCACAACATGAACCCATTTCACTTTTTTATGAAGCCCATTTGTTCCTGCCAGTACTTCCGCTTCTTGAAATGATGGACGATTTAACATATCTTCAACAGCTAACATGTTTGCGGCCCCCTTTGAAGGTCATTGTATGGTATCTGAAATGTCATTATATGTATAGGTCACAGTTAAATACTTGCATTCAAATATAAATGTAAATGTAAGCGCAATCATAGTTTAACATTTTGTCTAATGATTTAAAAGTTTCCGAATTATATAATTTAATTAACACATGAAAAGGGAGGTCATTATTTATGGAGTCTACTCTGGAGAATTTTAGTTCAGTGCTCAAGGACAAAACGGAAATTCAAAATATGTATATTAATGGGGAATGGGTCTCTAGCACTACAAATAAATCTCGTGAAATATTAAACCCCGCTAACAATGAAGTGATTGCGACTGTTACGGATGGAGGGGTTGATGAAGTTAAAAAGGCTGTTGAAGCTGCTCATGATGCTTTTGAAGGCGAATGGAAGACAACTTACGCTCGTACCAGGTCAGATCTTCTGTTGAAATTATCAAATAAACTGGAAGAACGAAAAGAAGAATTCGCTATGCTGGAGACATTAAATAATGGGAAAACGTATGCGGACTCCATAGATGATATTGAAGATTCTATTAATCAATTTCAATATTATGCAGGTCTTGCAACAAAACCATTTGGCCAAACATATGAGGTTCCTGATGAAATTCAAGCTATGGTTGTGCGTGAGCCGGTCGGAGTGGTTGCTCAGATTGTCCCTTGGAATTATCCATTAGTAATGGCGACTCAAAAAATGGCTGCAGCACTAGCTGCCGGATGTACTGTCATTGTTAAGCCGGCTTCACAAACGCCGCTTACAATTATCAGGCTATTTGAAATCATTGATGAAATCGATTTCCCTGAGGGTACAGCAAATTTAGTTCTTGGTTCCGGATCTGTGGCGGGTGATGCTCTGGTGAATCATACAAAAGTAAATAAAATAGCCTTCACTGGTGGAACATCAACTGGTAAGCAGATCATTAGAGATTCAGCAGATACAATCAAAAAGGTTGGATTAGAACTGGGTGGGAAATCGCCAAATATTGTGTTTGGTGACGCGGATTTTGAGACTGCGGTCGACTATGCATTATTGGCCATTTTCGCCCAGCAAGGAGAGGTTTGTTCAGCCGGATCGCGACTTATTTTAGAACGAAGCATCTATGACAAGTTTGTTTCTGAATTGGTTGATCGTGCTAAAAAGATAAAGGTTGGTCCGGGTTGGAAGGAAGATACCGAAATGGGCCCACTAATATCCAAAGGTCATATGGAAAGCGTTCTGGAATATGTCAATATAGGTATAGAAGAGGGTGCAAAACTTTTATGCGGCGGTAATCAGATCACTAGCGGAGAACTGGTGCAGGGTAATTATATGGAACCTACCATCTTTTCAAATACAACGCCCGATATGAGAATAGTACAGGAAGAAATCTTTGGGCCGGTACTTGTTATTCAGGTTTTTGATACAGAAGAGGAAGCAATTAAATTAGCGAACGATACAGTTTACGGGCTTGCTGCTGCAGTGTTCACGAACGATGGTTCTAAAGCACAGCGTGTGATTAGAAATTTGCAAGCAGGCATCACTTGGGTAAATACGTATCACCCAACATTCAATGAAGCACCATGGAGCGGATACAAACAAAGCGGCCTTGGCAGTGACTTAGGAACGTATGGGTTTGAAGAATATCTGACTACAAAACAAGTAAATGTAGCGCTTAATGTGCAGCCTTCAGGCTGGTATAAAGGGTAAGTTGATTTAAATTTCTGTAGGGAAATATGTCTGCTTTTTACTTTCCCATAATAGTTGAAGGAATAATGAGAACCATCCTTTCCTATTATCAGAAATGTTAAAATGTGTAACCTAGCATGTTAAAATAAACACTTTTCTATATAAATGGAAAAACGATGTTTAGGTGATAAACGGGAATATACGGGAAAATTCACATCATGTAAGACTAAGTAATATGACAAAAATCAACATTATGTTTTATGGAGGGAATATTATGACTATAGAATTTGAATTCAATCTTCCAACCAAAATTGAATTTGGAAGAGGAAAACTTAAAAAATTAGGTAATTTTATTAATGACATCAATGGAAAAAAGGTGCTAATAGTAACAGATAAAGGTTTAGTAAAATCTGGAATTATTGATAAAGTAAAAAAGATATTAGATGATGAAAAAATCTCTTATACAGTGTTTGATGAAGTAAAGCCTAATCCTAAAGATGTAGATTGTGAAAGAGCTTATAAATTAGCCTTACAAGAAAATGTAGATTCCTTAATTGGAATTGGCGGTGGGAGTTCAATGGATACTGCAAAAGCAGTAGGAACTCTTCTGACACATGGAGGAAAATTAAAGAACTGGTATGGCTTTGACAAATTAAGAAAAACTATACCGCCACTTATTTGTATACCTACAACAGCTGGCACGGGGAGTGAAATAACAACTTTTTCTGTAATAACAGACACTGAAACTAACTATAAGATGAATATAGTTGATCTAAAAGTTGCACCTCAAATTGCTTTGTTAGATCCTGAATTAACTATCAGCTTACCTAAAGAAGTCACTGCGTCAACTGGTATGGATGCTCTCACGCACGCGATTGAAGCTTATACATGCAATGTATCTCAACCAATTACAGATGGACTTGCACTTCATGCTATTGATCTTATTACCGAGCACCTACCCATAGTTGTAAAGGATGGGGAAAACATGGAGTCTAGAGAAAGGATGCTAGCTGCAAGCCTTATGGCAGGGATATCATTTGGGAACGCCGACGTTGCTAGTGTGCATTGTATGGCTGAATCACTTGGAGGACTTTATGATACACCACATGGAGTAGCAAACTCAATGATGTTGCCATATGTATTTGAATATAATATACCTTCTAACATGGAAAAACATTCTATTATTGCTCGCCGTTTGGGTGCTGATAAGTTTGACTTAGAGAAAAATGCGTATGAAGGAGTGTTACTTCTTAAGAAATTAGCAGAAGATCTTAATATTCCCAGGATGAGTGATTTAGAATATATTAATCCTGAAGATTTTGAATATCTAGCCGAAGGCGCTTTAAATAATATATCCCATCCAAGTAATCCACGGAAAATAATGAAAAAAGATTATGTTGATCTATTCAAAAAAATATACGCTGAATAATATATACTGAGGAAATGTAGGATCTATTAGTGTGGCATCGCTAGTTCGTCTAAGAACTATTATAAATGATCACTTCTTTGTGTGAACTAGCGATGCTCATAAAAAGAAAAGTCCTTGGAGGTAATATTTATGAGTGAGATTAAAAAGCTTAAACGAGTTCTTGGTTTTTGGCCAGCCTATGGAGCAGCTGTAGGCTTGGTAGTATCCGGAACGGCTATGTTTTCTGTTGGAAATGTAGGAGGAACTACGGGATATGCAACCATTATAACAGCAGCAATTGCACTAATACCAATGATGTGTGCTGCTTTTGCTTATGGTGAATTAGCATCAATGTTGCCAGGAAGTGGAATGATTTCTGACTATACCTTGCCAGCACTTGGTCGATTTTGGTCAATTTTTTCATTGCTTAGTGGATATGTAGTATTAATTGCGGCAGATGGAGGCACCCAATTAGTAATGGGTGGTCTATCTATGAATTCATTAGTCGGAATTCCACAGCCGATAGTGACTGCAACTTTATTTTTATTTGTTATTTTTATTAATTTAAGGGGCGTTGGGTTTTATGGAAAGACAGAGGCAATAGTCACAGTTGCGATGATGATTGTGTTTGCGCTTCTTTCTATTTTAGGATTTGCGCGTGTTGGTGAAACCATGGGAGCCGTTCCGGTTAATGAGTCTTTATCTTTTCTTCCAGAAGGAGGATGGACTACTGTATTTGGGACTGTTGGTGTGGCCATTTGGTTTTTTATTGGGTTTGAATTTGCCTTGCCGTTAGCAGAAGAAAATAAGAAACCATATAGGAACCTTCCGTACGGTTTAATATTAGGTTTATTATCTATATATATAATTGATATTATCTTCTCGGCAGCAAGTGTAAGATACACATCACTAGATGTCTTGCTTAATTCTGCTATTCCACATGTAGAAGGAGCACGTGCAATGCTGGGTGAGGCTGGATTTATCACCATATCTCTGCTTACCATTGCGGCATCACTTACAACAGCTAATGCTTATACAGCAGCACTTCCTAGAATGCTCTATGGGATGGCAAGGGAAAGCTTAGTACCGTCAATGTTTGCTAAAATACATCCAAAATACAGGACACCATGGAACGGGATTTTTTTTACAGGCCTTTTGATGTTTATCACCTTCTTGTACATCACTATGAACGGAGCTGATGTCGATACGGTGCTAGTCTTTATTAATACCGCCAGTATCACTTGGATGATCTCTTATGCCATTGCAATGTTGAATGTGTTAATTCTCAGGAAAAAATACCCTGATTTTCCAAGATTGTGGAAGGCACCTTTGGCCTGGGTTACGCTACCAATTGGTATACTTGGGGTTATCTATGCAATATGGACTCTTAAGCCTTATTGGATGAACGCATTGATTGCAATGGCGATAGTTGCTATTTATGCCTTGTTATGGCTCAATTATAAAAAAATCCCGATTTTCGAAAAAACTCCTCTTGAAAATATCACAAAAGAGATTCAAACTCGTTCAGAATACTTGCCGATATGGGATGAAAAAGTGACAGAATGGTTGAACAAGCAATCCCCAAGATGACTCCATGAACCGATAACATCGATAATAGTTAAATAATGAAATAGAAAGGAATTTAAATATCAAAAATGATAACTTAGTTAACCAAAAGACAAAGAACGACAATGCGATGGGTATATTAAATCGAAAAGCAAATGATAAGTTGAATTTAGTTGCAAACATTTATTCGAATGCTTTAAATGGATACTGGAAAACAGGTTATGATGGATTTTTATGTAAGAAAGTTTACTTTGATAATCTATACTTTTTGAAAGAGTTAAAAATGAGTTATTTACTGAAAGACAGATTCTTTGCGCGGAGCTATGATTTGGTATTTGAATTTGAGATACCTGCTATTTTTAATGAAAATATGAAATTTAAACTATGTTATTTAGGGAAAACTAAAGTCGATGGTGCTCAATTTTCTATATTAAACGGAAATCAAGAGGCAGCTTCTATATTAGAAAAACTTAATAATCCATTAATAATTAGTAGGTTAGTAAAATTAGATCTACTAAACTTGAATTTAGAATATTCAATTCGAAAGAAAAGGTGGTATATCCGGACTGATAGCTTAATTGGATCTACTACATGGAATCTAATTCCACCCGCCTTACAAGTAATTAAACCTAAAGAAAAAGAATGTGTGTTTATGATTGAACTGTTTGAGCTGATTGCAAATGCTTTGCGAGATAATTAATTAACTTGCCTATGTCGGGGTTGAAAAATACAATGCGATTTATTTCGGCTCTGGAAGTTTGGAACAAGCCATGCAGTAGAAGAATGGGTTCATGTAGAAGAAATCGAACAGTGTGCAGGGATATTTAAGGCTCTATCCCTAACAGTTAAATAGTTATGGAATTTAGCAGAATTACCTTTTAATAGAAAATTTAGTTAGGTGTTGATATCAAACTAAAATCATTTAACTTTCTGTCTAATGAAATAAAGATTTATCCCTTTTAATATGAATATAGGAATTAGAGTTCTAAGTGTCTGTAATTCCAAATCTTGTTTCAATAGAAAAAAAGGAGGCATCACCACAATGGATACTAAATCCAACGAATTATTGAACAAAGACGAAAAATATGTATGGCATGCAATGCGGTATTATAATCCGGATGCAACCATGGTTATCCGTGAAGGGGACGGTGCATGGGTAACCGATATTAATGAAAATAGTTATCTGGATGGGATGTCCGGTCTTTGGTGTGTGAATGTTGGTTATGGCCGGGAGGAATTGGCACAGGCATCTTATGAGCAAATGAAAAAGCTGCCGTATTTTCCAATGACCCAAAGCCATATACCAGCCATTAAGCTTGGTGAAAAAATAAATGAATGGCTTGGCGATGATTATGTTATGTTCTTTTCCAATAGCGGATCGGAAGCAAATGAAACCGCTTTTAAGATGGTTCGTCAATTTCATCAGCAAAATGGCGAGCCAGAACGGCAAAAGTTTATATCACGTTACCGTGCCTATCACGGAAATACGATGGGATCCCTTGCAGCGACTGGCCAGGCAGAGCGGAAGTATCGGTATGAACCATTAGCACCGGGCTTTCTTCATGTCACACCACCGGATATGTATCGAAGCCCATATAAGGGGACGAAGGAAGAACAAAGTATTGCGTGCGCGGATGAAATTGATCGTGTCATGACATGGGAATTGGATAAAACGATAGCTGCTGTCATTATGGAGCCGATTATTACCGGCGGTGGCGTCATTATGCCGCATGACAGTTACTTGCAGCGCGTAAGAGACATTTGTGACAAACACGGAGCACTTTTAATCATTGATGAAGTGATTTGCGGGTTTGGCAGAACCGGGAAGCCTTTTGGTTTTCAAAATTACGGTGTAAAACCTGATATTGTAACGATGGCCAAGGGCGTTACCAGTGCCTACCTTCCGCTGTCGGTAACAG
Source organism: Lentibacillus halophilus (assembly GCF_055395055.1). Classification (NCBI taxonomy): domain Bacteria; kingdom Bacillati; phylum Bacillota; class Bacilli; order Caryophanales; family Bacillaceae; genus Lentibacillus; species Lentibacillus halophilus. The sequence continues at coordinate 2,723,529 of NZ_AP043750.1, read as the reverse complement.
CAGTCAGAAGAGAGGTTTATGAATCGTTTATGGGAACGGAAGAATATGATAACTTCCGGCATGTTAATACGTTTGGGGGGAATCCAACATCGTGTGCTGTTGCGTTAAAAAATATAGAGATCCTGGAGAGGGAGAATCTTGTTGAACGCTCGGCAACCATGGGTGAAAGGCTGCTAGATGAGATGTCGGAACTTGAAGAGCATCCGTATGTCGGCGATGTTCGTGGGAAAGGGCTTCTTTTAGGAATTGAATTGGTTGAAAACAAGGAAACCAAAGAACCTGCCACATCCGATAAACTCGATAGTGTTATTTCCTTCTGTAAACAAAAAGGGTTGATCATCGGTAAAAACGGGGACACCGTTGCTGGCTATAATAATATTTTGACGCTCAGTCCGCCGCTCAGCATAACTGAGGAAGATTTTAAGTTTATTACAAAAACGGTAAAAGAAGCATTTGCACAACTCTAATTCTATCAATTTAAAGTAAGAATAATCATTTCGGGAGGTATGGATATGGTTCAAACACAAGTGAACGTACTAAAAAATTACGTCGGTGGCGAATGGGTGGAAGCCGGGACTGATAAAACAGAGGAAGTCATCAACCCGGCCACAGGCGAAGTGATTGCGCACACACCCATTTCGACTCAGGAAGATGTGGATAATGCCGTAAAAAAAGCGAATGAAGCCTATGAGGAATGGAAAGAAATGCCTGTGCCAAAACGGGCACGGATTATGTTCAAGTACCAGCAATTGCTTGTCGATCACTGGGATGAGTTGGCCGAAATTATTACAACAGAAAACGGAAAAAGTTTCAAGGAAGCAAAAGGGGAAGTCCAGCGTGGCATTGAAAATGTGGAATTTGCGGCCGGTGCGCCTTCTTTAATGATGGGGGAACAATTACCGTCGATTGCATCCGGTTTAGAATCTGGTGTCTATCGTTATCCCATCGGTGTTGTTGGCGGCATTACACCATTCAACTTTCCGATGATGGTTCCTGCTTGGATGTTCCCGATGGCGATTGTGACAGGAAATACGTTTGTTTTAAAACCTTCCGAGCGTACGCCATTGCTGGCCAACCGACTGGCGGAATTGATGGAAGAAGCCGGGTTGCCTGAAGGTGTTCTCAATATTGTTCATGGTGCTCATGATGTCGTTAATGGGCTACTGGATCATAACGATGTAGCAGCGATTTCATTCGTAGGTTCCCAGCCTGTGGCGGAATATGTCTATAAACGGGGGACGCATAATCTCAAACGGGTGCAAGCATTGGCAGGAGCGAAAAACCACTCAATCGTATTAAATGATGCCAACCTGGATAATGCGACGACGCAAATACTTGGCGCGGCATTTGGTTCGGCCGGCGAACGGTGTATGGCGGCTTCCGTTGTTGCTGTTGAGGATTCCGTGGCTGATGAATTTATTGAGCAGCTTGTTCAAAAGGCCAATGAGATTAAAATTGGAAATGGGTTGGATGAAGGCGTATTTTTGGGACCGGTAATTCGCGATGATCATAAGAAAAAGACCATGCAATATATTGAAACAGGTGAAAAGGAAGGCGCAACAATGGTCCGGGACGGGCGTAATGATGAAGAGGCAAAGAGAGAAGGGTACTTTGTCGGGCCTACGATTTTTGACCATGTAACAACCGAAATGACGATTTGGCAGGATGAAATGTTTGCTCCCATTCTATCGATCGCCCGTGTGAAGGACTTGGATGATGCGGTTGACTTAACGAATCAGTCGCCTTTTGCGAACGGATCCTGCATTTTCACCAACGATGGTGGAAGTGTGCGTCAATTCCGAGAGACTATTGACGCGGGAATGCTTGGTGTGAACATTGGTGTACCGGCTCCAATGGCGTTTTTCCCGTTTTCAGGATGGAAAGATTCGTTCTATGGTGATTTGCATGCGAATGGAAAAGACGGGGTTGAGTTTTATACACGGAAAAAAGTGATAACGACACGTTGGGTTTAATGGCTTTGGTTTTCTAGTTATACTGAAAAAAGACGTACAGAGTGACCCCCTAGCCCGTTTTAAATTGTCAATCACGGGTGGGGGTTCACTTTTTTTGTTAACGTTTTTAACGATGGTCCACTGATCGTATTATCCATGCTTATGAACATAATCATAAATTTATGCGATGTGTTATAAAAGCATTAAACCCGCAACTAATGATAAACGGCATAAAGCTTGAACAGGCAGTCTGTCACATGAACATCTATTGTTGGTTTTGTTTCACCCACTAACTAGAGTAGTTGGCATGATATTTGCTATACTAATAATGAAAACGATTAAGGGAGGTTTTTAAGATGGCAAAGGACCAACAGGTAATGGGTTCCACAACGGATGAGTTAGTTGAATTGGATAAACGACATTTTATACACCCGACGTCATCGCCCAAGGCTGCTGCTGAAGAGGGACCGGGTATCATTTTTTCTGAAGGCAATGGTATTTATGTCAATAATATGGAAGGCGAAGCATATATCGATGGGATGTCGATGCTCTGGAATGTGAACGTGGGGCACGGTCAAAAGGAATTGGCCGACGCGGCAAGTGAGCAAATGATGAAAATGGCTTATTCATCCGCGTTCAAAGGCTTTTCAAATGAACCGGCTATTAAATTGGCGGAAAAGCTGGCATCAATGGCACCCGGAGATCTGAATTCCGTATTTTTCACATCGGGTGGATCCGAATCGAACGACACAGCATTTAAATTGTCCCGCTTTTATTGGGAGTTAAAAGGTCAGCCAAATAAGAAAAAGATTATTGGAACGAAAGCCGGGTATCATGGTGTCACACAAGCATCTCAAAGTGCGACCGGCATTCCCGCCACTCATACGTTTGCTGGCTCCAATATAAAAGGATTCTTTCATGCCACACCGCATTTAACCAATTGTGAATTAGGGGATACCACTGATCCGGATTATGAGCATTCCATACGGGCGCTTATCGAACAGGAAGGTGCTGATACCATTTCTGCGGTCGTCATGGAACCTGTACAAGGCGCTGGTGGGGTGAATATGCCACCTGAGGGCTATATAGAAGCCGTCAGAAAGCTTTGTGACGAGTTTAACATTTTGTTCATAGCCGATGAGGTTATTTGCGGTTTTGGGCGTACTGGAAAAATGTTTGGCGTGGAAAACTGGAATGTCATACCGGATATGATGTGTATGGCCAAAGGAATCACCAGTGGTTATTCACAGCTGGGTGGCGTTATGATCAGCGATAAAATAAGAGAGTACATTATCGGTTATGAGAATGTGATGTCACATGGTTTTACCTACAGTGGCCATCCAACAGCGTGTGCGGTTGCTCTGAAGAACATCGAAATCATTGAACGTGAAAATCTGGTCAGTCATGTGAAAGACATGGAAGACGAGTTGCGCAAAGGACTTGCATATTTAGAAGAGAAGCATGACACGGTACGAAATTGCCGTACACTCGGGCTGCTGGCGGCGTTTGAACTATACAATCCTGACACAGGAGAAACGTTCGATTCATCATTACAAGCGGCAGCTTCGGTTGTTAATGCGTGCTTTGACCGTAAATTGATTTTAAGAAATATTGGCGATTATAAAGTTGCCATTGCACCACCTTTTGTGATTACTCAAGAGGAAATTAAAAAAATGATAAATATTATCGATGAGTCGATAACGGCGTTTGAAAACACGCTTTAATGAAAACGGTCGAAACGACGCTGGATCGTATGTCTTTCTGAATATGACTTCTGATTGCTGAAACAGGAAGAAGGCATCCAGAGAACGTATTCCCATGGGCCTTCTTCCAAATGTTTTGGACGCATGTGATGGATTGACCGCTGTATAAGCCGACATGTTTGCTGACTAATTCTGCTGATGTTTTTTATATTTACGGCTGACAGCGGATTGACTAATATTTAAAGCCTCTGCCGCTTTGGTCGTGGTTTTATATTTCTTCATGGCAAGTGCTATCAATTGTTCTTCAACTGATGTTTGTGCTTCATCAAGCGGGATGATATCCGTTATGATGGGTTGATGCTTGCCGCTTTCTCCCAGTCGTAACAATGTTTTTACGGAATCCGCTGAGATGACTTGTTCTTCGGTGGTTACGACCAAACGTTCAATGATATTTTGAAGCTCACGGATGTTTCCAGGCCACGAATAGACTTCCAATAGATTAAGAGCATCTGGTGAAAAATAATACGTCTTTTCGTATTTCGTGTTCAATTTTTGCAAAAAGTGATAAGCCAACAACGGAATATCCTCGGTGCGTTCCCGCAGTGGTGGTACTGTAATCGGAATGACGTTAATGCGGTAGTACAGATCCTCCCGAAACCTTCCCTCACGAACCATTTTGTCCAGGTCTTTATTGGTAGTAGCGATGATTTGCACATCGACCGATACGGGTTGAGAGCTTCCTACGGGGATAATTTCCCCCTCTTGCAGCACGCGCAACAATTTGACTTGAAGATTTTGAGAAACCTCCCCGATTTCATCTAATACCAGAACGCCTTGATGGGCCTGTTGAAAGTATCCTTTTTTGCCTTGATTATGTGCTCCGGTGAAAGCACCTTTTACATAGCCAAATAATTCACTTTCCAGCAAATCTTCCGGTATCGCTCCGCAATTAATCGACAAAAATGGTTTGTTGGCGCGTCGTCCGTACTTATGAATCGTTCGTGTAATCACTTCTTTGCCAACCCCTGATTCACCTGTAATAAGCACGGTTGAATGAAACTCAGCCAGTTTATTCACCTTCAGCATGACTTGTTCCATGGCAGCACTGCAGTAAATAACGTCATGATTCATACTTTCCAGATTACGCAATCGTTCCAATTCCTGTTTATAGCGATGCGTCAGTTTTTTAGTTTCGTCCAGTTCCGACTTGAGCTGTGTCGTTTCTGTAATGTCCCGCAACGCGATCACGATCCGATGCACCTCGCCATGGTCGTCAAAAACCGGATTGCCGACAGTCAGGATATTTTTTCCCTGACGTAATTCCTGAACAATGGATACTTTGTCACCTTTTTTTAAGACCAATCGCAAAATTTCCGCATTAAAATAGCCTTTTACCTCCAGATTAAACAGGTTTTGACCGATCAGATTTTTTAAATCCTCGTCCCAGAGCCCGGCGGTGAATTGATTATTAAAACGGAGGATATCGCCTTTATTGTTAATCACTAAGATGTCATCGTACATGGTGGATAGAATGGTGTTTAAATCATCGTTTAAATTTTTGATGTGTTCAATTTCCATCGCCATTTCTTCGACTTTTGGCAAATCCTGAACAACGAAAATAAGACCATCCAAATTTTCTTTGGAATCTAAAATGGGAATATAATCAACTAGGATGCCCGTCTCATCATCGATCTGTATTTGGTTTAATATTTTCTTTTTTGTATCAAGAACCGTATCAATGTGATCATTATTAAACCATTTTTTCGCGGGTGTGCCGCTTATTTCCTGATAGGAGGATTTGATCATGCGTATCCCGGCTTCATTTGAGTTGACAATGATGCCATGATTATCAGAAATGAATATGCCCATAGGAATCGATGAAAGGATCACTTTTAAAAAGTTTGTGTTTCCATCCTCCAAGCGTAATAATTCCACGAGCAGATCCTCACGCCGAATATAACCAATGTAGCTATCGTTGTCTTTGACCAGAGCAAGTGGTTCGCCCAAGATTTGAAAAAGAAATGTAAATGGCACCTCCGGCTGGTTGGCATGGATCACACCGACGTTTTCCAAAGTGTGTGCATGGTTATATAATTCATCCATCGTTAGGTCGTCAACATGGTCCCAATCTAAATCGCGTAAATAAATATATGAATCTAGTGTTCCATTCCTTTCTAGAAACACGAATGCATCCGAATGATTGTATTGGAGATAGTCCCGCCAATGATCATCTTCGGGAGTCATTGATATAACAACAAGTGGGTGAAGTTTGTTCTTGACCCAGTTTGACATGATGATCCCTCCTTGATACCCATCTTATTCAATATATCATAACAGTATTTAATTTTAAATAATGGGCGACGAGGCGAACGGATTAAATACGCCCGAACGATAGTGTTGTGGCCCAGTTCTGAAAAATTTAGACTATTTTATTTATTGGCATAATTTTTGCATGAGTGTGGTGAATAGTTTAAAAATTATTTAATGGTGAGGTGTCGTATGATTTTGATCATGTATCAGGCGAGAAATGAAACCGCTTTCCTAACCTTTGTGAATCGACATATGGAATGGAGGGATGATGTATGGCAAAAAACCCATCGCTAAAACGATCTCTGGGACTTTGGTCCATTGTTGGCCTTGGACTGGGGTATATGACACCGACTGTCGTGTTCGATACGTTCGGCATTGTGTCTCAGCAAACGGACGGTGTGGTTCCACTTGCTTACATTGTTGCTTTATGTGTGATGTTGTTTACGGCGATCAGTTATGGAAAAATGACTCAAATTTTTCCAAGTGCCGGTTCAGCCTATACCTACACACGTGAAACAATGAGCCCTGGTATGGGCTTTATTGTGGGATGGGCGTCTTTACTGGATTATTTATTGCTTCCTATGGTCAATGCGCTTATCATTCGCATTTATTTTGCATCCCTATTTCCAGACGTTCCAGCTTGGATCTGGGTGGTCATTTATGTCGCCATTGTCACTGGTATTAACGTATGGAGCATGGGGAAAACATCAAATTTTAATATGATTCTCGTTGTTTATGAAATCCTTTTGATTGGTGTCTTTGTTCTCCTGGCATGGATGAAACTTTCCCAGGGTATGGGGCAAGGCACGATTTTCACGGCACAACCGTTATTTCATGACGATGTACAGTTGTCAGCGGTATTTACAGGGGCAACCGTCGTCGCTTTTTCATTTATTGGATTTGACGCCATTACCATGTATACCGAGGAAGCCGTTGATCAAAAAACCGTTCCGAAAGCCATTTTCCTGACGGTTCTCATAGGTGGTGCGATTTTCTTTGTGGGTGGGTATTTTGCGCAAGCATTATTCCCGGATGTTTCCCATTTTCAAGTGACGGATGATACGTTACCAGAAATTGCCTTATATACGGGTGGAGAGGTGTTTAAATTGATTTTTCTTTCCGGGGCATTTGCGGCAACAGCTGCATCCGGTCTGGCATCCCATGCGAGTGTCTCCCGTCTGTTGTATGTGATGGGACGAAATGGTGTCCTTCCAAATAAACTGTTTGGTTATGTGCATCCGCGATTCCGTACACCTGCGTTTAACGTTATACTAGTTGGAGCTGTGTCGTTATTGGCTATCGGGCCTGATCTCGAATTAATCTCAGCAGTGATTAATTTCGGTGCGTTAATTGCCTTTACGTTTGTTAATTTATCTGTGATTGCCTATTTTATTGTTAAGAAAAAAAGGTACAAAACCGCACAGGATATATTTAAATATTTGATTATGCCTCTTATTGGAGCCGGGTTAACTGGTATATTGTGGTTTTTCCTTCATAAAGATGCGTTTATCGGGGGCGTTGTTTGGGTCGCTATTGGGTTTATATACATGCTCATTATTACTGGATTCTTTCGTCGTCGCATACCGGATATGGGAAGTGACGATGAAGCCGGTTGACAACGACATAACGACGACGGTTGCTTACAAAGCAATTGTCTGTATTTAATACCCAGCATGTTATTCAAAAGTGAATATGTTATGAAAAATAAAATAAGTTATACATTTCTATATGTCTATATTTGTCGAAAAAAATCATCTTCTCATTCCTTCACGAGCCCCCTTGTTGGCAGTTTAGGTTCTATCTCCGCGTCACATCGCTATAAGTTGGCATGGAATTTGCTTGTTGAAATGTGACGAAATTTTAAATGATAAAGGGGTTGTTCATACAAGGTACGAATAACAGGAGTTAACTGATAACTCAGCTAATTTGGATCGTGTGTTTCTAATTAAAGCTGAAAGACCTAATATGATAACTAGTGATTGAGTGATTGATACATGGATAAACATTCCTATGGAGAAGGGTGAAACAAATGAACGTATTACATTTAAGTGGGGATCCAAAGGAAATAGGACGCCAACACGGTGAACAAGGGAAGCAGGAAATGATAAACAGTATGAACACGTATGAACGCCTGTTTTATGAATTTCAGGGAATTGATTGGACCGATGTTAAAGAACGGGCCAAAATCCATATTCCGGCTATTGAGGCCTTTGACATCGCCTTGCTGGAAGAAATGGAAGGGGTAGCAGAAGGATCCGGAATGACGTTTGAGGATGTTTTGGCACTCAATGCGCGAAGTGAAATTGCCTTAACAGGGGACGCGCATACATCGTTCAGTGATGGGTGTACCAGTATTAGTACGTGCAGTCCTGTTACAAACGATACCATAATGGGGCAAACATGGGATTGGAAAGGGTCACAGAAGGACAGCTTGCTCATGCTAAACATCGAGCGGGAAGACAGACCGAATGTATCGATGATTACGGAAGCCGGCATTATTGGAAAAATTGGCTGCAATGACCATGCTATTGGTGTCGGATTGAATGCATTGCATTCCAGCCAAAAAACCAAAGGGATTCCGATTCATTTGGGACTTCGCTCTATTTTGGATACGTCATCTCTGCATGAGGCGATGGCTAATGTCCAGGAGGGCCAGATGGCTTCGGCAGCTAATTTCATGATCGGTTATCACGAGGACCAACGTGGAGGCATGGCTTTACATGTCGAAGTTTCCCCATATGGCATAGCTGTGACCAATCAGGATACGTCCTATGGTGTGCATGCCAATCACATTTGTTCACAAGAAATTCAAATGAAAGTGGGCGACAATAACAACCTGCGTTACAGCGATTCGGAAATTCGGGAGCGACGGGCGAAACAATTGGTTACGCAAGCGATACAGGAGCAACAGACCATTACCGATGAAACGTTTAAAACGTGGTTAAGCGATACGTTTAATGCTCCCAACTCCATTAACCATTATGCCAATGAGCAGGTTCCCAGCCATCGACAAATTGAAACCGTTTTTGCTGTTGTGATGAATCTATCAACCAACCGTTTGCATGTATGTGATGGCATGCCGGCGCATGACCCTTTTGAAACCTATACGATTACCAAACAATAGACTTTTAAATAAATAAGAAGGGGGATTATGACATTGTTTATTAACGGACAATGGATCAAAACAGATCGAACTGAAACGATTATCAATCCTGCGACAAAAGAGGCAGTCGGGGATGTTTATACAGGTGGCAAAGATGAAGCCTCCGAAGCCATTAATGCCGCCAATGATGCGTTTAAAACATGGAAAGCTATGACCGGAAATGAACGCGGTACCATTTTAATAAATATTGCGGATGAGTTGCTGAATGTTAAAAACGATATCGCAACCATGATTACGAAGGAAATGGGAAAACCCATTAAAGATGCACGTGGGGAAGTAGCGTCGGCTGCAGCTTACCTTAAATGGAATGGGGAAGAGGCTAAACGAATATACGGCGACGTTATTCCGGCACTTGATTCAAAGAAACAGCTGATGGTTCTCCGTCAACCCATTGGGGTCATTGGAGCCATAACACCTTGGAATTTTCCTGTTTCCATGATTTTGCGGAAGTTAGGTCCAGCTTTGGCGGCCGGTTGCACAGCCGTTTTGAAACCGGCTCCATCCACCCCTCAATGCGCGATTGAAGTGTTTAAATGCTTTGAAAGAGGCGGCCTTCCATCGGGTGTGGCCAATCTTGTTATCGGTGATGCCGAAGCTATTGGTACAGAGATGACAGACAATCCGATCGTTAAAAAACTGACATTTACAGGATCGACAAATGTCGGAAAACAGTTAATGCGTCAAGCGTCTGAAAATGTACAAAAAATATCCATGGAACTTGGCGGTCATGCCCCGTTCATCGTATTTGATGACGCTAACCTGGATGATGCTGTTAACTCGGTTGTCGGCACGAAATTTAAAAATTCCGGACAGACGTGCATCAGTACCAACCGTATTTATGTACAAAACGGCATTAAGGATGAGTTCAGCAAACGTCTGGCTGAAGCAGTGGAAGCATTGAACGTTGGTGATGGACTGGACGAAAATACCGACATGGGGCCGTTGGTCAATGAAGCCGCGCTGCACAAAGTGGATGACCAAGTGCAAAAAGCTCTGTCTGCCGGGGCGAGTACGGTAACAGGGGCTTCCGTTATGGAGAATAAGGACGGTTTCTTTTACACGCCGACGGTACTCGCTGATGTCACAGATGGTATGAATATAGCAAAAGAAGAAACGTTTGGCCCTGTTGCACCGATTTTCACCTTTGATTCCGAAGAAGAGGTCGTTGAGCGAGCTAACAATACGCAATATGGATTGATGGGGTATTGCTTCACCAATGATTTGAGCCGCAGTATGCGAATGATGCACCAACTCGAGTATGGAATGGTTGGTATTAACGATCCGGCTCCCATCGTCCCGCATGCCCCGTTTGGAGGCATGAAAGAAAGTGGCATTGGCCGCGAAGGTGGAACGTCCGGTGTTCATGAATTTATGGAAGAAAAATTTGTTTCCATTAAAACATCAGCCAATTTAATATAATGTAAATTCTCACACACCATCGGAAGCAAGAAGATAGCTTAATCACACAATCTTGTCTATTTTCTTGCTTGCCTACCTATAAAACTTTTAAAGGGAGCGTTTTTCTTATGAAAAATCAAGTGGATACGTCATCTGAAAGCAATGTCATTGTACGACAACTGGAAGAAAAGGATATCCCTGAGGTTCAAGCGTTGGCCGTTATGTGCTTTGGGGAAGATGTTGCGTTCGATTGTAAACACTATGAAAGTCAATTAGCCCGTTTTCCGGAAGGCCAGCGTTGTGTCGAGTATGAAGGTAAAATTGTCGGTGCTTCGGGAAGCTTGATGGTATCACGAAACGATTGGGATAAAGATCATACATTTGATGAGATTTGCGATGAGGGTTATATCCGGAATCACGACCCTAACGGTGACTATTTATATGGCATAGAAGTTTCGGTTCACCCGGACTACCGAAATTTGAAACTTGGAAAAACGCTTTATAACGAACGAAAAGAACTTTGCAGACAATTGAGCTTGAATGGTATTGTCGTAGGCGGTCGCATACCTCACTACCACAAGTATGCTGATCAATATACACCGGAAACATATGCTGAGCTTGTCGTGAATAACGACATTTACGATCCTGTTATGACATTTCAGCTTAAAAATGACTTCAATTTTCTGCGTATTTTAAGAAACTATTTGCCTGATGATGCGGAATCATGCACTCATGCAACACTAATGGAATGGAAAAACGACTAAGACACGTCACTATCTTACACCATATATGCAACAGAGGAGGCATAACCAGTGTCTGCAGAAACAAATGAAGTGAAAAAACCTAGTCTTTTAGTCGCTTTAATACCCGTCGTTTTTATGATCGTTGCACTTATTATCGGAATTGCCGTCTATGGTGCTGACCCACATATTCCACTATTTTTCAGTGGGGTCGTCGCTGCTGCTATAGCGTTGTTGTTAGGAAACTCGTGGAAAACGATTGAAAGTGGTATGATTAATGGCATCAGTTTGGCTCTGCAAGCGATTATTATTCTGGTGATCATAGGGATGATTATCGGTTCGTGGTTGGCTGGTGGTATTGTTCCAACGATGATTTACTATGGTCTGGATATATTATCACCAACCTATTTTCTGTTTGCTTCCTGTATCATATCCGGTCTGGTAGCCATTGCTGCCGGCAATGCCTGGACGGCAGCGGGAACGATTGGCATAGCTTTGATGGGGGTCGGTGAAGGATTGGGATTGAATACAGCCATGGTGGCCGGATCCGTCATTTCAGGCATTTACTTTGGCGATAAGATATCCCCATTTTCCGAAACGACCAACTTGGCGCCAGGCGTTGCTGGGTCCGAGCTGTTTGAACATATTAAACATATGTTATTTACGACGGTTCCGGCTTTAATCATATCCCTGATTCTTTATTTCGTTCTCGGTTTTGTAACAAATCATGACAATTCAAATTTGGAACAAGTATCCACGTTACAAAATCAATTGTCCGACTTATTTACGATCGGTCCGTTATTATTAATTGTACCGGCCGTGGTTATTATCATGATGATCAAAAAGATGCCCGCTATTCCAGCTCTTTCCACCGGTGCTATACTCGGTACTGTGACAGCTGTTTTGGTTCAAGGATTGCCCATGAAGGAGGCCATATCGACACTGTACTATGGGTATTCCGCCGATACCGGTGTTGACGTTCTTGATAATTTGTTAAACAATGGCGGCATTGAAGCTATGATGTTTACGGTTTCACTTATCATTATTGCCATGAGCTTCGGTGGCATTATGGAATCTACTGGATTTTTCCAAACCATTGTGGAAAGCTTGCTCAGTCTGGCTCGATCGGCTGGCAGTCTTATTGGGATTACAGTCGGTACGTCATTTTTCGCAAACGTCGTCGGCTCTGAACAATACTTGTCCATCATTATTCCTGCCAGAATGTATGCCAACGCATACGACAAAAAAGGATTGAAAATGAAAAACCTTTCCCGAACGGTTGAAGATGCCGGGACGATGACGTCGCCTCTTGTTCCGTGGAATACATGTGGCGCATTCATGACAGCGACTCTTGGTGTCAGCACGTTAAGTTATGCACCATTTGCTTTCCTTTGCTTGCTTAGTCCTTTAATGGCGATTATATACGGCTTTACAGGATTCAGTGTTGAATATAAAGATGGTCATAAAAAGGTTTCAAATATGAAAGCCGCAAAGAAAACGTCCGTTTGAAGGCGTTTGCACGTCATTCGATCTGGCAATCGTGACTATGGTTTGTTAAGCGCTCATTTTACACCGTAAGTTTTTTCAAATTTCGGGTAACCGGCTTTGAAAAAGTCAGGAGTAACATTCATCTTTTCAAAAAATTAAATCGTTTGTTTATTTCATAACAATTCTGGGAATATATCACTAGTAGTTGAATAAACTCATAAAGGATTTTTAAGAAAGGATGATTAAACATGGAAAAGTTAAATCTGGCAACAGCTAAAAAAGTGATCGAGGGCGCAGAAGCAGAAGCGGCCAACATCGGGGTTCAGATGGTTATTTCGATAATGGATGATGGAGGCAATCTGGTTGCGACACACCGCATGGATGATGCATGGCTGGCAAGTGTGGATATTGCACGGAATAAGGCATGGACATCCGTTGCTCTAAAAATGCCAACCTCCAACCTGGAAGAAGCCACTGTTCCGAATGCTGAACTATGGGGTCTGAATACAACCAATCAAGGAAAGATCGTTGTATTCGGTGGCGGCATCCCGCTGGAAAAGGACGGAAAAGTCATCGGTGCTATCGGTGTCAGTGGCGGCGCTGTGCCACAAGACGTTCAAGTGGCAGAAGCTGGCGTCAAGGTATTTAACAAAGAAAAATAATGGATTAACAAAACCTCCTGTCATAGGGAGGTTTTATTTTTGGATGGCGTCGTTTTGCAGAGATTGATAGACGTATTGATCAAGACAGATTATAATAGCAGTATCAGTGAAATGAGTACGCAAAAAGGGGGGGTATGTATTGACGAATGAGCAAAATAATCAGATTATGCAAGCCATCAAGGAATTGCAGGAACAGATGAATCAAGGTTTTGCAAATGTGGATCAACGGTTTAATAGCATGTATGAAGAGATGGATACCAGATTTAAAGAGATGGATGAGAGGTTTAAGAAAATGGATGAGAGATTTAATCAATTAGAGAAAAAGGTGGACAAACTGCAAGACGGTTTTGATTTCCTTTCAGACAAAACATGGCATAATGAAAAGGATATACACACGATGAAAAGGAAAATGCAGCATCGTTAAGCTTAGACACAGTCCATTAGTCGGGCTGTTTTTTTATGGTATCGGAATGATGATCCTTCCTGTTTTCATACATTATTAGTTCTAATTTAGATGAATGAGCATAGGTATGTAAGTGGTATGGAATTCAACAACAGGAGGGTGATTACGTGGATCATTCATCAGATGACAACAAGCGCAACGAAGAAATAAACAACGAAAAAAACAATGAAAGAAATGATGAAAAAAGTGACGAAAGAGGCGGCTTTCATCACAATCCAAAAGATGAGCAACTGGAGCAATACCGCGAACATAATACGGGTCCGGGTAAAAAATTAACGAGTGATGCTGGTTTAAAAATTTCCAATGATGATCGGTCCCTGAAAGCGGGGAGACGTGGTCCTACATTATTTCAAGATTTTCGATTTTATAAGAAACAGTCGCATTTCAGCCGCGAGCGGATACCGGAAAAGGTTGTTCATGCCAGGGGTTTCGGGGTCTATGGTGACTTCGAACTATACAAATCGATGAGACACGTTACCACCGCTGAATTTCTGCAGGACCCCGGTTGCAAAACGCCGGTATTTGTCCGGTTTTCCAATTTTATAGGAAGTAAAGGATCCAAGGACACCGCGATCGATGTTCGTGGTTTTGCCACGAAATTTTACACGACTGAAGGAAATTATGATAATTTAGCCTTGCAATTTCCTGTTTTTCTCGTTGCGGATGCGATGAAGTTTGCGGATATGGTGCATGCCATTAAACCTAATCCGGTCACCGATGTCCCGCAAGCCGCTGCAGCTCATGATAATTTCTGGGATTATGTTGCCAATAACCAGGAAACGGCTCACATGATTATGTGGCTGATGTCCATGCGGGGGCGACCGAGAAGTTGGCGCATGATGGAAGGGTGGCCGATTAATACATTCCGTTTTATTAACGAACATGGCAAATCAACCTTTGTCCGCTTTGTATGGAAACCGGTGCTTGGCGTCCATTCCTTGTTATTGGACGAAGCGAACGTTATCGGGGGAGTGGATCCGGACTATCACCGGAATGATATCATTGAAGCCATCCGATGTGGCGCATATCCGGAATATGAATTCGGGGTGCAGTTAATTCCTGAAGAGGATGAGTTCAAGTATGATTTCGATATTCTGGATGATACCAAATTGTGGCCGGAAGAGCTCATTCCTGTTGAAATTGTCGGCAAAATGACATTGAATCGACTGGTTGATAACTTCTTTGCGGAAGAAGAACAATCATCGTTTGACCCGTCCAATGTTGTTCCAGGAATTGATTTCACGAATGATCCGGTCTTGCAGGGCAGGTCATTTGCCTATCGGGACACCGATTATCACCGGCTCGGTTCCGGAAATATTCAACAAATCCCGGTTAACCAGCCCGTTAATGACGTGAATTTTAACGAACGTCAAGGCTATATGCGCCATCGGATTGATGCGGATTCCGTCCATTATCGTGAAAATTCACTCGCGGGTAATACGCCGGAAACGACACCACCGGAAGAAGGTGGCTATGCCCATTATCCGGAAAACGTCGATGGCTATAAAACGAGAGAAGTTCCGAGTGAATCCTTTAATGATCATTTTTCACAGGCACGGCTTTTTTGGAACAGTATGACTCATGTGGAAAAAGAGGACTTGATCGAAACGTTTATCTATCATCTTGCCAAAGTGGAAAGCAAATCGGTTCGGAAACAGAATGTCGATATGTTTGTCAATGTTGACCGGGAGATGGCTTGTATCATCGCGGATAACATTGGCGTGGATCGACCGACAGGATCCCATGTACCGGTTGAGAAACAGTCGCCCGCCCTCAGCCTGGCCAATATGCCACATTCTGCTTATACACAAAAAGTAGGCGTATTAATCGGAAATGGCTTTCACGGTGAAGAAGTTAGAAACACCTTGGATATACTGCACAAGTACGGGGTGTTTGTTGATATTATTAGTGAAAAGCTAGGCGCGATCAGAGGGTCAGATGGAACCATCGTCGAAGCGAATAAAACATTTATTACAACATACCCTGTTCTTTATGACGCCCTGTATGTCGTTGGCGGAAGTCCCGAACATGAAGCTAAATTCAAGCAAGATGTTATGGATTTTCTCGATGAAGCTTATAAACACTATAAACCCATCGGCATTGCAACGACGGCAACGAACTATATTCAGACATCAGACACTAATAACTTGGAAGGCGTCGTGTTTGCTGTCAACAATCCGGATTTCGGGAAAGATTTCATTTCAGCGATAGCGCAGCAGCGTTTCTGGAAAAGACAGTAGCTGATGCTTCCGCTGTGTGATTGAGAAAAGCTTCCGTGCTTGCACGCATCGGAAGCTTTTTTATATGTCGTAATCGTTGCATGTTAAGAATTGTACTTATATCGTCTCTAATTGTATGAAAACCCTTTATACCTTTTCAAAACATCCTTGAAAAAATAGTGATATGCAAATATAATTAAGTGATAGTAAAATAAAAATTATTCAAACATAGGTTTGTTTAAGCTGTTACTTAATGATTTTTTTAAAAGAAGGGGGGTCTTGATGGCTAAAATAGCAGAATTTTTTAAATCCGGGTCAACCGATGGCGGAAATATAAAAAACCGGGATTATACGAGGAAGACAGCGATACTTATTTCTGTTTTGGCAGTTATCTGGTCTATTTTTCAATTATATTCTGCGGTTTCGGGCACGTTTGATGCTATCAGTCTTCGTGCCTGGCATATTATCTTTTTGCTAATCATGGTATTTCTACTATATCCAGCATGGAAAAAAGGACAAATCCACCGTTCTCCTACGCTGCTTGATGCGTTGCTCATTTTGTTATCCATCGTTTCTTTTGGCTATTTGCTGATGAATTACAACGATATTGCTTTAAGAGGCGGTTATTTACTGCCACGCGATTATGTTTTTGGCGGGATTGGCATTCTTATGGTCTTTGAAGCGGCGCGCCGTGTTGTCGGGAACTTGGCTGTTCTGGCTTTGTTATTCCTCCTTTATAATTTTGTAGGAACCTTTATTCCTGGTTCGTTTGGTCACAGCGGATTCGGTTTGAACAGAGTTATTGATCATATGTTTTGGGGAAGCCAAGGAATTTTCGGTGTTGCTATCGGTGTGTCAGCGACGTTTGTTTTCCTTTTTATATTATTTGGTGCTTTCTTAAAAATAAGCGGGTTCAGTCAGTTTATTAACGACTTAGCTTTGACAGTAGCCGGTCGATCTCCTGGAGGTCCTGCGAAAGTCGCTGTCCTGGCCAGCAGTTTGATGGGAATGATCAATGGCAGTGCACTTGCTAATGTCGCAACGACCGGGACGATTACCATTCCAATGATGAAAGAAAATGGCTACCGCTCACGATTCGCGGCAGCGGTTGAAGCAGTATCTTCTACGGGCGGTCAGTTTGCTCCGCCGATTATGGGAGCAGCGGGCTTTGTCATGGCTGAATATCTCGGCGTACCTTATACAACAGTTCTGGTTGCTGCACTGGTTCCTGCTTTTTTATATTATGTAACATTAATATTCGTTGTTCACTTTGAGGCAAAGCGTCTTGGATTAAAAGGTATTTCTAAAGAAAATATACCAAAAATGGTAGAGGTTATTAAAAAACAAGGTCATCTTTCGTTACCTTTAATTGTTCTGATTACTCTGTTGTTTATGGGGTATACCCCATTGTATGCGGCGGTATTTTCCATTGCTGCCTGTGTCGTGGCCAGTTGGCTGCGGAAAGAGACACGGATGGGGATAAAAGATATTTTTCGAGCGTTAGAAGAAGGCGCTAAGGGAGCAGTCGGTGTCGGAGCAGCTTGTGCTATCATTGGAATCATTATAGGTACAGTGTCTTTGACTGGATTGGGCTTGGCATTTGGATACTCTATCATGGACTATACGAATGAAAGTTTATTGTTTGCCGGTATTCTCGTAATGCTGATGAGTATTGTTCTTGGAATGGGGGTCCCTGGTGTTGCTGCCTATGTGATTGTTGCTACAGTTGCCGCGCCTGTCCTGTTGGAGTTTGACGTTGAGCCGATGGCAGCTCACATGTTCGTACTGATTTATGCGTGTCTATCAAACATTACGCCGCCAGTGGCGCTTGCGTCCTATGTGGCTTCCGGTATAGCGGATTCGAATCAGAATAAAGTCTCTTTAACGGCTGTCAAGCTTGCTCTTACAGGGTTCATACTTCCATTTTTCTTTATTTTTGAGCCGAACCTCCTGCTTGATCCGACAGAGCTTATGAGTGGTATTCTGCCGGCAGTCACCGCGACGATTGGAGCAGTGGCACTGGCATCTGGACTGCAGGGCTGGCTTTTTATCCGCGATTCTATCATCCAGCGCATACTTCTTATCGGCGCAGGATTCTGTATGATGGCTCCCGGCGTTTGGTCTAACAGTTTGGGCCTTAGTATTATTTTAATTGTATCCGTTTGGCAATTATATATCATTAAAAATAAAAATCATGACGTATCAACGAGAGAAAGGATGTTATCCCAATGACTAAATGTTTATCCCGAAAGATGTTAATAACTGTTTCTCTGGCAGCGATTACCATTCTAATGGCCGCATGCGGAGGCAACGGTGACAATGAATCATCCGGAAAATCGTCCGGAGTGCAAGAAATGAACTTCCCGACAGCAAGTACGACAGGTACGATTTATCCATTAGGGTCTGCGATGGCCAATGTATGGAACAACCAAATGGACAATGTTCGTGTCACGGCTCAAGCCTCCAACGGGGGAGTTGAGAATTTGAATATGCTGAAAAAGGGACAAGGACAAATTTCATTTGCAACAGCTGGCATTATATGGGAAGCATACAATGGCAAGCGCGGGTTTAAAGATCGCAAGTACGATGACGTTCGTATTATGGCAGGCCTTTATTATAACCCAAACCAATTTGTCGTTCGTGAAGAATCCGGCGTGGAGTCAGTGGCTGATCTGGAAGGGCGAAAGTTTGCACCGGGAGCTGTTGGAAGCACCCCAGAGGTGGAAACGAGCATCATCCTTCCTGAGTATGGTATTGATTATCCGGACGGTATTAAGGAGAACTATGTCGGTTTCACGGAAGCGATTGATTTAATGAGAAACAAACAGATAGATGGTGCCTTAATTCAAGCAGGTTTACCAACATCTGCTGTTACGGAAATGACTTCCACAGCTGGTGGCAAACTGATTGGCATTGACAAAGACGTTCGCACGTCCTTGATGGACGAATACCCGTGGTACTCCGAAGTAACGATTCCGGCTGGCACGTATGACAATCAGGAGAAGGACGTTGAGACGCTTGGGATTAAAATGATGCTTATGACTGATGCATCCATGGATGATGAAACCATTTATAATATGACGAAAACATTTTGGGAAAACCTTGACAAGCTGAAAGATTCCCATGCCATCGTTGAACAGATGGACATTGAGGAAGCCACAACCGAATTGAGCGGTGTTCCACTTCATGATGGCGCCAAAAAATATTATAAAGAAGCCGGAGTTTTAAAAGAAGACGAGTAATCCTTCATTTGGATATGAATACGAACTTGTCCCAGTGCGATGTTACAGGAAGTGGAAAGAAAGGTAAACGCACGTGGTCTGATCGTGGAAATCGCAACATAAAAACGGTGAGGCTGGGACATAACTAAACAAATCACTTCTAAACACGAACGATATATTTGAGAAGTAGTCACCGCTTCGGAAAAACACTGCGCTTTCACCTTACCAGGCACAAGCGCGACATCTGTTCAAGCTTCCTTTGGTCGCTTTCACAGTGTCTTCTTTGCCGCGGGCGCTGCTGAGCCTCCTCGTGCTCGTCGCGTTGCAAGCTTATTCGTCGAAGCCTACTCATGGAAGCTTTGCTTTGTGCTTATCGGACTGCGGGGTCTCATCTAGGCTTTTTCATCCCGCAGGAGTCTCCGTGTTTTTCCTACGCTAAATGAAAAATCCGAACTGATTCAGATTATTTGTGAATCATAGTTCGGATTTTTCTTTGACTAAACGTCTTTTGTCCTAGCCCCGTTTTATAAGACACCTGTTTCACCCCAAATACCGGTGATAAAGCGATTTGGCTTTGGCGGCATCGTTGGTTCCATGAACAAGCACACGGCCATCTTTAAACAGGACCAATCGATTGGTGTCTGTTTTAAACTGCAGCAAAAATGTATTATGGTTGACGCTGCCGAGTTCAGAAAGGTTGGCAGCAACGACATCCAAGTCTCGTTCTTCTTTGGAAGGCGGGCGAATCTGTACCGTATCACGTCCGCAGAGCACTTCTGTTTTCGTATGGTCGCCGGCAGAAAGAAATGGATACATGGCGTCTGTGCCACATGATGGGCAATCGTCCTTTTTCAGCTGCTGGACGTTAATGGATGAATGGTGATTGGCCCATACATCAAACGAAATCAGTTCCTGACGCAAGGAGTCCCAGTTTTCCGTCAGGATTTTCAGAGCCTCCGCTGTTTGGTGTCCGACCACTAACTGGACGACTGGGCTGATCACGCCGCCTGTGTCACAGGTTAGCCCGCCGAGCGGAATGTCACCCATCAGGCAATGCAGGCATGGGGTCGTTCCTGGAAGAACGGTGTAACTAACCCCGTAACTGGCAACAATGGATCCATAAATCCATGGTATGTCATGCTTTTGTGAGGCATCATTGATAATCATGCGGATTTCAAAATTGTCCGTTGCGTCCATAATTAAATCAACGCCCGGCACGAATTGTTCCATTTCTTCCGGAGTCACATCAGCAATGTGCCCTTCAATGGTGACCTCACTATTGATGGCCTCCAGCCGTTCTTTAGCAGAAACAACTTTCGGGATATAATTTTTCGCGTCGTCCTCTGTATACAATTGCTGGCGTTGCAAATTACTCCATTCAACGTAATCCCGGTCGACGATGGTAAGTTTACCGATACCGGACCGGACGAGGATTTCCGC
The DNA here is from genome assembly GCF_055395055.1 of Lentibacillus halophilus. Lineage (NCBI taxonomy): Bacteria > Bacillati > Bacillota > Bacilli > Caryophanales > Bacillaceae > Lentibacillus > Lentibacillus halophilus. Next base: position 2,702,770 of record NZ_AP043750.1, on the reverse strand, counting down.
ATTGCCGGTTCCCAGCGCACCGGCTCCGATGACGAGGACGTGTTTATTCCTGATTAAGCGCTGTCCCTCTTCTTGAATACCGGAGAATAACATTTGTCTTGAATAGCGTTCGAACATTAGACACTGATTCCTTCCATTGGGCTGCTCGCTGTTGCATAGCGTTTCTTCGGAATGCGCCCTGCTTCATAGCCGAGTCGGCCGGATTTTACGGCGAGCTTCATTGCTTCAGACATTTTGACTGGGTCTGCTGCCGCTGATACGGCCGAGTTCAGCAACACCCCATCTGAACCGAGTTCCATGGCCGTTACCACATCCTGAGGCGATCCGATGCCGGCATCCACGATCACGGGGACGTTGGCTTGCTCAACGATCAGACTCAAATTAAGTGGGTTAATAATTCCCTGGCCGGATCCAATAGGGGAGGCACCGGGCATAACTGCATGGGCACCGGCTTCCTCCAGTTTTTGTGCCAGCACGACATCATCGGACGTATAAGTCAGCACGGTATAGCCTTCTTTGACTAATTCTTCCGTTGCTTTTAACGTTTCCACCGGGTCGGGCAGCAACGTTTTATCACAGCCGATCACTTCCACTTTGACCATGTCACAAAGTCCCGAAGCGTTGGCCAATTTTGCCGTCCGAACGGCTTCCTGTGCCGTTTTAGCACCGGCTGTGTTCGGCAGCAAACTGTATTGTTCCACATCCAGTTTTTCCAGAAAATTTGGCTGCGACGGTTCAAAAATATTCATTCGACGCACGGAAAACGTCAATACGTCTGTTTCAGAGACATCAACCGCTGCTTTTTGCGTATCAAAATCAGGGTATTTGCCTGTTCCCAGAAATAAACGGGAATTAAATTGCTTATCGCCTATGGTTAACATTCAGCCACCTCCAACAAATTGAACTAATTCGACTTTGTCTCCGTCGGCTACTTCTTGTTCGGTGTGAGCCGACTTATCCAATATTTCGCCATTATGCTCGACAATCATGGCTTGATTCTCGATATGAAAATGTTGTTTCACATCTGATATGGTTTTCACGTGTTCTGGTACTTGTGTTCTATTACCGTTTACCGTGAGTTCCAACATTTGACCTCCTTAATCATGTAATTGGTGTTGATACCGTTGGATTGCTTCCAGCGGGTCCGGATCCAGCAGTATGCCGGACAGTACGGCGATACCGCTGGCTCCGGAGGCGAGAACATCCGGTGTATTCTCTGGTGTTATGCCGCCGATCGCTATCACCGGAACAGATGTATTTTGAGTGACGTTCGTCAGCTTTTGCAGTCCTTTAGGCGTCAGGTCCGGCTTGGAGGCGCTCGCAAAGATGTGACCATACACGAGATAATCCGCACCGCTGTTTTCGGCCGTTACCGCCTCACTGACCGAGTGAACCGAGCAGCCTATCCGCAAGTGCCCGTAAGAATGTTTGGCCGTTGCTGGATCGATGCTTTGGTGTGTCAGCTGAACCCCTTTTGCTTTCATCCTGTGTGCGATGTCGATTCGTTGATTTATGATGATCTTTTGTGACGGTATACCGCGTTGTGTCAAAGAATCCATCGCTTTTTCCCAGTCATGATCCGTCCACGTCTTTTCCCGAAGATGGATGTAGTCCGTAAAGGGGTGTATCTGTTCTAAAATGCCCAGAAGTTCTTCAGGCGACTGCTGTCCTGTTGAAATGACATGCAACTCAGCAATAGCGTATCACCTCCCCCGAAGCGATTGGTACATATCCGGCCAACACAAAAAACCACTTTCCGAAGACCGGCCGGAAAGTGGTTTGTGTTCGTATGATGGATTAACGTTTGTAACATTGCCACATCCCTACGCCGGTTTTAACCGTCTCAAGTTCAATGGGTCCCAAAGTTCATTACTTTGATCTCAGCCCTTTTGAAGGGCACCCCTAGAGCAAATCAATAATCGTATTTAATTTTGATTGTTAACGTTAAATTATCACAAAAATTCGTAAATGTCAATGATCCGTTTGGTAACGAGAGTTGAAAAAGAGAATAAGATTTGTTATATTAAGAACACATGTTCCATGGAGGGATCGATATGAGTAATATTTATGATCGTGGGAGCAAAAAATGGACGGCTATGATGATGCCGGAACACGAAGAATTGCTTCGGAAAATGTGGAAGGAGCAGGATTATAAAGAGAAGCCGATATTGGATGAACAGCAAAAAGAAGACGTGGATGCGCGACTGCAAGAAGCTGTTTACTATCATCGGACAGTGGAAGTAAAACATTACAACGGTCGGGACTTTCTGACGAGTAAAGGAACCGTGTCGAAAATAGATGAGAGACAGTTGTGGCTGGATAATGGTGCGACGATTAAGTTGGAAGATGTTTTAGATGTGCGTATCGACGACATCGGATAAAGAGATTATCTGTCATGCTATTAAACGGAATGTGGGCGTAACCGTTTAAAGAATGTCATTCAGTAGGTGAGGACAGATTACGTTTTTCCATCACTGCTGAATGCTGATAAAATTTGTTTTAAAGGGTTTTCTATTATTTTTCTATGTTTTTCCGTTGTTGGCAATGCTATCGTGTCGAATTAAATCGTAACCTAACCGAAGGATATTATTTACAAAACTCGACAAATGATTTATTATTAATAAAATATAATTTTTTCAATATTCATGCGGCGGTGATTAATTAAATACATTGAACACGTGAGATAGAAAGGACACCGAAATGCAGGCGGAGCTAAGAAAAGCATCGACGTTACTAGATGAAGAAAGACGAACAACCATATGGTTTTTGTGGATCTTTTATATTATTTATTTTTCTTACGACATAGTTTATTATATAATATTGCCTGAAATGCCGTGGGAATCGGCACAAAAAGTGTTAAACAATGGCTTGGGATATTGGACGTATATCATTTTATTAAGCTTACTGCCCATCGCTTTTTATTTAATGCATCGGGAAAAAACATGGATTATCAAGTATATGTATTTTATTACGTTCACCATTATGAATATTATCAATGATATATGGATATATTGGGGAGTTGAATCTACATACAGCAACGGCAATATCATTGAAATTGTCATAGTCTTGTTTGCTCCCATATTTGTAAATAAAACATTCTTCAACCTCGTATCCTTGGGCACAATTTTTAAATTTATTGTTTTAGGTATCGTTCTCAGGGATTTTGTCGTTACATTGCCAATTACGTTAATTGTTGTTTTATCCATCATAGGTTATATCCTGCTTCACCGTTTTATAAGGTATGTATCAGCGGTGGAAATATCGTATGACAAACAGCTTGAAGGCATTGTTAAAGGGGTTATTGCTACACTGGAGCTGAAAGATCACTATACACGCGGTCATAGCGAACGGGTGGCTCAATATGCCATGACTCTAGCGAGAGCAACGGGGAAATATCAAGCGGATGAATTAAAATCTTTTTACTATGCTTGCTTGCTGCACGATATAGGAAAAGTTTACATTCCCGATTCAATTTTGACCAAAACCGGCAAACTCACCGACGAAGAGTTTGAACTGATTAAAACGCATCCTGTTGTTGGTGCTGACGCTGTTCAGGAAGTGGAAGGTATCGATGATAACCTCGATGTCATCAGACACCATCATGAACGCTGGGATGGGAGAGGTTATCCAGATGGCTTAAAAGGTACGGAAATCTCTTTCCTCACCAGAGTTATCACCATTGCTGACGTGTTTGACGCGATGACGTCCTCGAGGTCATATCGCACTGCATTGCCCGTGGACGTTGCGTATGAAGAAATTGTTTCCAATAAAGGGACGCAATTTGATCCTGACTTAATGGAAACGTTTAAACACGTGTACCCAGAGTGGGTGGCATATCATGAGCATTACCAAACACATGAGACGGCGTTTGACGAAGCAGCACCTGACATGAAAGGAGGTGATTGAACATGAGAATCCGTAAACTGAACAAAATTAAAACAACATGCTGGTGGTGTATTTTTGCTTAATTTCTCGCACTAATTCCAACGTATGGGGCTGGGACAAAAGATGTTTAGTCAAAGAAAAATCCGAACTATGATTCGCGAAAAATCTGAATCAGTTCGGATTTTCATTTAGCGTAGGAAAAACACGGAGACTCCTGCGGGATGAAAAGCCTAGATAAGACCCCGCAGTGCGATAAGCACAAAGCAAAGCTTCCATGAGTAGGCTTCGACCTGCGAGGAGCGTAGGCTTCGACGAATAAGCTTGCAACGCGACGAGCACGAGGAGGCTTATCAGCGCCCGCGGCAAAGAAGACACTGTGAAAGCGACCAAAGGAAGCTTGAACAGATGTCGCGCTTGTGCCTGGCAAGGTGAAAGCGTAGTGTTTTTCCGGAGCGGTGACTACGTCTTAACTATATTGTTCGTGTTTAGAAAGGATTTGTTCAATCTTGTCCCAGTCCCATTTTTTAAAGACTAGCCCGGCCTAGCATCATTCCCCCCCGAACCAAGAGGTGAATAACTAACATGGACATCACGTTACAATCACATTTGACACTGTACCCTTTATCGATTCGAGAGGATAAAAAGCACTATATAGTAGAGGAGCCTGTTTCGGGTGACTTTTTCGAAATGCCGGCCGTCAGCGTTGACGCGATTCATTTGATTAATAGAGGAGAGCCGTTGGATAACATCGAACGGGAGCTCCAGGCGACATATCCGGACGAAGATGTGGCGCTCATTCCATTTGTAGAGCAGTTGGTGGATTTGGGTTTGGTGAAAGAAGTGGACGGAGAAACGGTGCCGCTAACCAAGCAAGAGCCGTTGCCGAGTGGGTTTACTTGGTTAGCTGCCAGTGTGGGGCGGTTCTTTTTTAATCGTTTCACTATGAAACTTTATATCGTCATCGTTCTTGTTAATTTGTGGCTCATGTTTATGAACCCACAGTTAGTGCCAGCGTATCAGGATTTATTTTTGTTTGATGCGATGACGCTTAATATGCTGTTGTACATGGGGATTAGTCTATTATTGGTTTTGATGCACGAATTCGCCCACATTTTGGCGGTCCGATCGTATGATTTGCCCGCTACACTGGATGTGGGACGTCGACTTTTTCTTGTAGTGTTTGAAACGGATTTGACCTGTGCATGGAAACTGGCACCACAGCAGCGGAATAGGCTCTATTTGGCCGGCATTTGTTTTGAGCAGGTGATGGTGCTTATCGCACTTGTAATTCAATTGGCTGTGAGTGGAAGCACGCTTGTTTCCGGCATTTTTGCTCTCGTTGTATTGGATATTTTTATAAAAACCATTTATCAGTGTTGCTTTTATATGAAAACGGACTTATATTATTTATTTGAAAATATGACAGGTAGCTACAATTTGATGGAAAACAGCCAACAGTATTTACGCAAGTGGATTCCATTTATGAAACAGGATTCAACAACGGAAGCGTTTGCCGGGGAAGCGACAACGATAAGATTATATGCGCTATTTTATAGCATTGGTTTGCTGCTTACGTTTGGGGTATTTTTGTTTTATTTCATTCCGCAGGCTGTTTACGCCTATGCTGAGACGCTGCCGGAATTACTCGATCCAGTCGGGAATCCACTCTTTTGGGATGCGGCTGTGTTTGTCGGGCAGACCGTTTTGCTTGGGGGGTTATACATATATGCCTGGCGCAAACCGAGAGCTTCCTGATCACAGTACTAAAGCGATGGAATGTTTCTATTAAAATGTATATTTCAAAATAATTTATCTTTCCCTATTTTTTGATTTGTTGTAAAATGATGGGGACAAGGAGGGGATGAGCTGTGAAAATAGGGTTTGTTGGTCTTGGTATTATGGGGAAACCGATGTGTCAAAATCTGATGAAAGCAGGTTATGAACTGGTCATCTCCAGCAGTAACCCGGATACCAATCAGGAACTTGGAAAACGTGGTGCGACGGTCGTTGATTCCTATACCGAATTGGCAGCTGCGACGGATGTCATCATTACGATGCTTCCCAATTCACCGGAAGTCAAGGAAGTTGTTCTTGAGCAGGGAGGGCTCATAGATGGAGCACGATCAGGCAGTGTGATCATCGATATGAGTTCCATTGCTCCGATTGCAAGTCAGGAGATTGGTGAAGCGCTGAAGGAAAAAGGCATTGGCTTTGTGGATGCTCCGGTAAGCGGTGGGGAACCAAAAGCGATTGATGGTACTGTTGCGGTGATGGCCGGTGGCGAACAAGCAACCTTTGACGATTGCCTTCCCATTCTGGAAACGATGGCCGGATCGGTTGTGCGCACTGGTGACATAGGGGCCGGTAATTCAACGAAGCTGGCCAATCAGATTATTGTCGCGCTCAATATTGCAGCTATTTCAGAAGCCATGGTGTTGACGCGAAACATGGGTGTTGATACCGAATCCGTTTATGAAGCAATCCGTGGCGGCCTGGCCGGCAGCAATGCGTTGGATGCCAAAGCACCAATGATGATGGATCGTAATTTCGACCCCGGCTTTACGATTGATCTGCATTTGAAGGACTTGCATAACGTGCTGGAAACATCCGGTGATATTGGTGTGCCGCTGCCCTTGGCTGCCTCCGTCAAAGAGACCCTACAGGCGCTGCAGGCGGGTGGCCAGGGTGATCGGGATCATGCGGCGATTTTGACATTTTACGAAAAGCTGGCCAACATGACGGCAAATGACTAACCTTCCAAATCGGGAACGCAAATATCCGAATCAAAATGAGTTATGCAATGTTTGGAGATCCTGGCATCCGCTTTGTGTCTATTGCGGATGCCGGGGTTCTTTTATCCATAAAGAATAAAGACGCTTATTGTCGGAATATTATTATTTCATAAAGGTTCGCTTAGTTATCCTGGACATTATTTAATTTTTTATAGAAATTATAATTATACACTTGACTTTATTTTTATACATTTTATAATAATGGGAAACAACGTTAATATGAGGAGGCATTTATCGTGAAAGCAGCTATTATCGGGGCGACTGGCTATGGCGGGTCGGAACTGATCCGCTTGTTGTACAGCCACCCGAATGTCACCCTGCAGTCGTTCCACTCATCAAGCCAGCACGGCCAGCCGGTGATGGCGAGCTATCCCCATATGCAGGGCATGATTGGTGACGACTTGGAAGATATTGATCCGGAACGAATGGCACAAGACGTTGATGTGGTATTTATAGCCACGCCAGCCGGTGTATCAACCGAGCTTGTTCCGGAGTTTATGAAGCATGATACAAAGGTAATTGACGTATCCGGTGATTTCCGTTTGAAAGATACCGATACGTATGAACGGTGGTATCATAAAACGGCACCTGATCAAAACTATGTTAATCAGGCCGTGTATGGATTGACCGAATGGTTGGACACCGATATCAAAGGAACACAGCTTCTTTCCAACCCGGGGTGTTATCCGACGGCAGCTTTGCTCGGGCTTGCCCCGCTTGTGAAGGAGAAGCGGATTGATCCCAATTCTATTATCATTGACGCCAAGACCGGTGTGAGCGGGGCTGGACGAAAAGTCAGTGCGGCTTCCCATTTCACCGAAACAAATGATAATCTTAAAATCTATAAGGTACTCGAGCATCAGCACACACCGGAAATAGAAATGATGCTTGATGCATGGAGCGAAACGAAAACAGCTATAACGTTCAGCACGCATCTGATTCCGATGACACGAGGGATCATGACGACCATTTATGCGGATGCTCCGGACGGTATGACGGCACGTGAATTGTTTGATTTGTACCAGGAAAGCTACAAGGACACCTATTTTGTACGTGTCCGGAAACAAGGCGAATATCCAACCACAAAAGACGTTTACGGTTCCAACTTTTGTGATATATCATTGTCATATGATGAACGGACGAACCGGATTATGATTGTTTCCGTCATTGACAATCTCGTTAAAGGTGCCGCTGGTCAGGCTGTTCAAAATATGAATCGGATGTTTGGATTGGAAGAGACGGCCGGACTGGATACGATGCCAATGTATCCATAGTAGGAATAAGCGAATAAATGAAAGGAGGAGAACAAAATGCTGACGGCAGAAGATGGCATTCAAACAATAGAAAGAGGGTCCATTGTCACACCGCGTGGATTTTATGCAGCCGGTATGCACACAGGCGTGAAACGGAAACGAAACGATTTGGGAATGATTTATTGTGATGTACCGGCGAGTGCTGCTGCGTTATACACAAAAAATATGATTCAGGCTGCCCCGCTGCAAACAACGAAGGACAGCATTGCCTCAGAGGGAAAATTGCAAGCTATCATTATTAACAGCGGCAATGCCAACGCATGCACAGGAAAGCAGGGGGAACAGGACGCCTACACAATGCGACATGCAACCGCCCAACAGTTGGAACTGCCAGACCATCGTGTAGCTGTATCATCGACTGGCATTATTGGCTTGCCTATGCCAATGGACCGCATCATTCCGAATATTAAAGAACTTCATCTGGATACGGATCAAGAAGCAGCAACAGCTTTTAACGAATCCATATTGACGACGGATGCCATACGTAAATCCACTTGCCGTCAGACCATTATTGACGACAGTCCGGTAACGATGGCCGGATCGGCGAAAGGGTCCGGAATGATTGAGCCGAATATGGGAACCATGCTTGCATTCGTGACAACAGACGCTGCTATCGAACCAGATATGTTGCAATTGGCATTGAAAGATGTAACGGATAAAACATTTAATTGTATAACGGTGGATGGGGACACATCAACCAATGACATGGTTCTGACAATGGCCAGTGGAAAAGCAGGCAACGAAAGCCTGACACCGGATCATAAAGATTGGAACGCTTTTGTGGAGATGCTGCGGGCGACGTGTGAGGACTTGGCGACGATGATTGCACGTGATGGCGAAGGAGCGACGAAGTTAATTGAAGTTAATGTTTCAGGGGCCCATGATGATCAACAAGCAGGTCAAGTGGCCAAAACAGTTGTCGGCTCATCGCTTGTTAAAACAGCTGTATATGGCGCTGATCCGAACTGGGGCCGCATTATTGCCGCCATTGGACGCAGTGGTGCGGATATCAATCCGGAGACCATCGATGCTTTTGTGGGTCCGGTGCAATTATTGAAAAACAGTCAACCACTTGCCTTTTCGGAGAAGGAAGCGTCAGACTACCTGCTCCAGGACACCATTACGATTACGATTGGATTGAACAATGGTGATGGAATCGGAAAGGCATGGGGATGCGATTTGACGTACGATTACGTTCGCATCAATGCCAGCTACACGACTTAAGGAGGAATTCAGCCATGAGCATCGCTGTTATTAAGTGCGGCGGGAGCATCCTGGACAATTTAACCGATCAATTTTTCGGCAATATAGCCAAGATGCAGGAAAAAGGGATTCGTCCTATTGTCGTGCATGGCGGCGGATCGGCTATTCAGGATATGCTTGATAAGCTTAACGTGACGTGTTCATTTGTTGACGGGCTCCGGACAACATCGGCGGATGCCATGAATGTTGTCGAAATGGTGCTTTCGGGCTATGTCAACAACGCGTTGACACGCCAAATTAATGACAATAATATACAGGCTGCCGGATTTTCCGGATCGGATGCTCAGCTAATACAAGCCGAGCCGATAAATTTCGAGCGGTATGGCTATGTCGGTGATGTAACAGCCGTCAATACGCTGTTTTTACAACGGATGCTTGATTCCGGTGTTGTACCGGTTATTGCTCCGATTGCAACCGGAGGAGACGGAAGCCGTTATAATGTAAATGCAGATACAGCCGCTGGTGCCATTGCCAGAGACATGAATGCAGATCGGTTAATTTTTATGACGGATGTGCCGGGCATTATGCAGGAAGAAGAAGTGATCAGCAATGTGTCCCAGACGGAGATTGACCATATGATTGCCGATGGTGTCATCTTCGGCGGCATGATCCCGAAAGTGAAAGCAGCAGCCGGAAGCCTTGGGGAAGGGCTGTCCAATGTTATGATCGCCGATGCGCATCAACGAATCAGTATGAGCGGGTTCACGGGAACGATTATTACGAAATAAACAAGCTGCGGGGCGGACGGATCGATTTTCACCCCGCATTTTCGTTAACATGGTCAACAAATTTGTAAATAGACTGTAAGAGGTAACCAGTTTTGTTTATAAACATTCAAAATAGAAAGAAAAGCAGCCCTTGCAAGGCAGGAAGGCTGTTTACATCTAGTATGTCCGGGGTGGACGCCTTTCTATGTGTAATGAATGGGGGTTGATTTTGTACCGGTGCGTGTTATAATCTACATATTAATTGAATCGCTTCGTTTCATATAATAGCAGGGATATGGCCTGCAAGTTTCTACCGGTTCACCGTAAATGAACTGACTATGAAAGAAAGCGCCATGCTGGTGCCGTTATAATTCGGTGCCTACTTTGTTTTCGGATGATTGATACCCGGAAAACATGCTTTCCTCATAGGATGAGTGGAAGCTTGTCTTCCGGGTTTTTATTTATTTTAACGCCCGAATCCATGAGCGGTTACATTCCTGAGCGCAGAAAGGAGATCATCATGAATTTATTAAAGCAGAAGATTAGAACCGAGGGAATTGTCCTATCCGATTCGGTGTTAAAAGTAGATGGGTTTTTGAATCATCAGGTTGACCCCGTATTGATGCAGGAAATCGGTGAAGAATTTGCTTCCCGTTTCGCTGGTGAAGGAGTTACCAAGATTATAACCCTCGAGTCGTCAGGAATTGCGCCTGCAGTCATGGCGGGACTGCGTATGGGGGTGCCGGTGGTTTTTGCCCGGAAACGCAAATCGCTCACCCTGACAGACCAGCTTTACAGTGCTGGTGTCTATTCGTATACCAAAAATGAAACAAACGAAATCTCCGTATCAACGGATTACCTTTCAAGTGATGACGTTGTCCTGATTATCGATGACTTTCTTGCCAATGGACAAGCAGTCCTTGGTATGCTTTCGATTGTGGAAAAGGCCGGAGCGTCCCTGGCCGGTATTGGAATTGTCATTGAAAAAGGCTTTCAGAATGGCGGGGCTGCTCTTAAAGATCGTGGTGTCCGGGTGGAATCACTGGCTGTTGTTGATTCGCTCGAAAATGGCAGCGTGACCTTTCATAATGAGGAGGCATCACTTAAATGAAGACATTCACACTTGGCTTGCAGCATTTGCTTGCCATGTATGCAGGAGCTATTTTGGTGCCGCTCATTGTTGGGCAGTCGCTTGGTCTGACATCAGAAGAGCTGACCTATCTGGTCGGTATCGATATTTTAATGAGCGGGGTCGCGACGATTATGCAGGTGGTCCGCAATCGCTATTTCGGGATAGGCTTACCGATTGTTCTCGGCTGTACATTTACCGCTGTCGGTCCGATGATTGCTATTGGCGGTGAGTATGGTATTTCGGCCATTTACGGATCTATTATCGTTTCTGGTATCGCTGTCGTGCTCATCAGTCGATTTTTCGGCAAACTGATCCGTTTTTTTCCACCGATTGTAACAGGAACCGTTGTAACGATTATAGGAATTACGCTTATACCGGTTGCCATAAACAATATGGGGGGAGGCGAAGACGCCAGTGACTTTGGATCGATGACGAATATTTCATTGGCTTTTGGTACTCTGTTTTTTATCATTCTGCTGTATCGCTTTTCCAAAGGATTTGTCCAGTCCATTGCTATTTTGCTGGGGCTTGCAGCGGGTACAATCGTGGCTGCACTGATGGGCAGGGTGGATTTTTCCGCTGTCAGCGAGGCATCCTACGTTCATATGATTCAGCCTTTTTACTTTGGCATGCCAACGTTTGAATGGTCGGCTATTCTGACCATGATTTTGGTTGCTATGGTATCGCTCGTTGAATCGACGGGTGTTTATTTTGCACTGGGAGATATGACGGATAAAGACTTGCAGGAAGAAGACCTGACACGCGGCTATCGGGCGGAAGGACTGGCTGTTCTTCTAGGCGGAATTTTCAACGCGTTCCCGTATACCGCTTTTTCACAGAATGTCGGCCTTTTGCAGATGACAGGGGTCAAATCGCTGAGAATTATTATGCTTACCGGTGTTATGCTCATTACCCTGGGACTGGTTCCCAAGATTGCCGCAGTGGCCACCATTATTCCGACCTCTGTTCTAGGCGGCGCTATGGTTGCCATGTTTGGAATGGTGATTGCACAAGGAATTAAAATGCTCAGCGCGGTTATTGGCGAGTCTGCTGAAAATGCAATGATCGTAGCCTGCTCGGTTGGCATGGGGATGGGTGTGACCGCTGTTCCGGAGCTATTCCAGCAGTTTCCCTCCGGTGTGCAGATTCTGACCAGCAATGGGATCGTAGCAGGAAGTATAACAGCCATTGTATTAAATATTGTTTTCAACATGACACCCGTCAAACGAAATAAAAAAACGAGGACAGCGCATCAGCATCCAGAAAGTGCCTGAGAACGGTTCATCGGAGCGATCAGGAATCACCCTGGTCGCTCTCTGCCTGTGCTTTTGCCTTTTCCGACAGCTTAATAATCCGGTCACCTTCCGCAAGTTCAATTTTATCCAGTTGGAGGGTCATGAAGGTCATTTCTTTATTTTCTTTCCATACAAATAAGAGCAGGCCGTAATCAGCAAATTGTTCCCGTTTGAGTGTTTGTTGTTCCGTTATTTCCACGGAATCAAACGTATAGCCTTCGCGTATTTTCCTTTTTAATTCCCTCAGTACTGCGTCTTCATGAAAAAGCACGTGCCCTTTGATAGCAGGAGCGATTTCGTCATTATCGGAGTCGCCTTTCTTACTCGCTGGCAGCGCGAATGTGTTGTTATAGCCAAATTCCGGAGCAAACGACTGGCAAATTAGCGCGTTGTAAGCAGGTTCGTCCGTCATCGCCAGGATATAGTCATACGGTGTGAGATCCACTTCAAATTCAATGTATTCGGATAGAATTTGACCGTAAAAGGTGTCAATGTCTTTCTTCCGGGCATCGGCCAAGTGTTCATAGGAATCATCAATGATTAAAACGGGTATTTCCAATGATTTAACGTACTCCGCAAAGGCAATGGAAAAATGGTTCGCCCCGATAATCAGAACCCCTGCCTGTTCGTTGTTGGCAAGGTTCAGCTTTTTAGAAAACGGCTTCAGTGTGAAACCGTGCGCACAAACGGTGATGAAGACAAGTGCAAATGTAATGGTCGTCAAAATCGACGCACCTGCATACCCATCCTCAACCAGGACACCCGTGAAATAGCCCGATACGGTCAAGGCCACAATGCCGCGTGGCGCTATCCAGCTGATCAGTGTCTTCTCAGCGGATGTCAACTCTGTGCCGATCGTCGTGATCCAAATGGAAAGCGGTCGGACCACGAACAACATGATCAGGACAAAACCAATAATCGGAATCGTGAATACTTCCAAAATGGTTTCCCTTGTCAAGGATGCTGTCAATAAAATAAAAATGGTGGACGTCAGGATAACAGATATATTTTCGACAAAATGTGACACATTGCCGATCGATGTAATATCCTTTTTTGTTCTGGCCATCGTCAGTCCCATAACGGTGACCGCAAGCATCCCGGTCTCATGCATAATGACTTCACTGCCTCCAAAGCAAAGAAGGACGAATGATAAGACAATAGGCGATTTCAAAAATTCCGGAAATAGTCCTTTGCGCACCATCCAAGTGACCAGAATGCCGACACCGAATCCTATAACAGCAGCCAGTACGGCTCCTCCGAAAAAGGCGAGCAAATAACTCCATTGAATGGCATCATCGCCAATAACTTTGACAACCTGATAGGCAAACAATGCTAATAGCGGGCCGATCGGGTCAATGATAATCCCTTCCCATTTCAGCACAGCTGCCACTCTTGGTTTCAATTTTGCCTGCCGCAAGAGCGGAATAATAACCGTTGGACCGGTGACGATAAACAGCCCGCCGATGATGAAGGAAATGGCAAAATTCAATCCGGCTATATAATGAGCCGCCAACGCACCACCGATCCAAGCTAGAAATGCTCCGGCAGTTACAACCCGCAAGACGGATTTAGAAATCCCTTTCAGTTCACGGAAATCAAGACTGGAGCTGCCCTCATACAAGACAACAGCAACAGCCAGGGAGATAAGTGGTGTATACAATTCATCAAGTGCTTGTTCCGGATCGATGAGCCCAAAAATCGGACCAATTAAAAGCCCGGCCACGGACATAATCACAATGGATGGCCATTGGATTCGCCATGCCAGCCATTGGGAGAATATCCCCAGGACAACGATAATAACAATGCTGAGTAGTTCTGCTTGTGCCAACGGTTTCACCTTCTTCATGACAGCAAAATGTTACTGGATGTACAGGATTTAACCATTAGCTTATACGTTTTTTGACGGTATTATCCTTTATTGTTGTGGGGTTCTTTTTCGAGCTTCAAGTTTTTTAAAATTAAGTAAAGAGTCAGACAGTCATCGAATGATCCGGTGTTGATGGATGTCAGTGAATTGATTTTTTGCAGGCGATAAATCAGTGTATTCCTGTGGATAAATAAGTCTTTAGCCGCTTGGCTGATTGTCAAATTATTATCACAGTAGGCAATAAAGCTTTTCGACAGCTCCGCGAAGTTGTCATCGTTGAGGAATCGCCTCAGACGGAACTGTACTTTTTCGCTGAATGATGCAGACAGCTGTTCGGGAAGCAATGTTTTAATCAATTCCCAACTATGATAACTATAAATCTTCTTAGATGCATCTCTCCGTTTTCCAATGGTTAGGAGTGTTTCGGCTTCATGGTAGGATTCATTAAGCGTTGCAAGGGACCAGGATAGGCTTCCGGCTGCAATCGATGCATTGGTAACGTGATAAGCTGCAAACGCTTCCAAAAGGCTATTGCTTTGACCCATGAAGTGATCCAGTGCTTCAAGATAGTCTGTTTCGGATGCGACTGTTTTAAGAAGAATCAATTTTTCAGTGTTTAAAAACGTACAAACAACGTCATTGTCGCTCTCGAATGCTTTTTTTGAGCAGTCGAGCAAACGGTCTTTCAGTTGGTCAATTGGTATTTTTCGTTGGATATTACTGATAAGGGAATTTTCAATATCAATAACGATGCAAAATCGCATCGCATAAAAGGGAATATTGAGCATCCGGCAATATTGTTCCGCTTTGACATGGCTGATCGATTCATTAAGCAAAATATATTGGGCGAATGTTTCCAATGTTTTCGTTTCCAAGTCTTCCAACTGCTTGTAAAATGTGTCCTGCCACACCATTTCAACATGGTTTTTAACGAGTTCCACATACGGCTTCACTTCCTCGGGCGGACCGATAATCCCGAGTACACCAACAGTTTTGTTGTTTAATTTAAGGGGAGCGGCAACACCCGGAAGAACATTGGACATCCCCTTGATCGTATCTTCATCGTATAACAAAAAGGTATCTTTTGTTATGACGTCTTTGGAAGGTTCATGCAGTTTTCCGATCCGATTTGAATCAGTGGATCCGATGATATACCCGTTTTTATCACTTAAACTAATGGGAAATGGCAAAATTTCTGAAACCGCTTTCACTACCTTTTGTGCAAATTGCACGAACCCCTCGATTGTGCTCACATCCTTTATTCAAATCATTAAAACCGAGTTTATTATAACACAATTATGACTATTCAAACAATAAAAGGGTATTTTTTGGTTATGGTAACCATAGCATTTGCAGGGCTTAATACGTTTAAATAGATATAACATTTCAAATAATTCAACTTTTATTACGCGTGGGGTGATTTTTTGACGAAGCATACGGATATTATCATTGTCGGTGGTGGAGTCGTGGGATCAAGTATTGCGTATAACTTATTGCACGATGGATTTGAAGGGTCAGTAACGATTTTTGAAAAAGATAAAATATATGAATTTGCATCAACGCCAAGAAGTGCCGGTGGATTGAGACAACTTTTTACAACAGGTGTCAATATTCAATTGAGTCGGTATGGATTACAGAAATATAGAACATTTTCAGACGATATGATGGTTGATGGTGAAGCGGCTGAAATTGATTTCAAACAGCGTGGGTACTTGTTTCTCGCTAAAGATGAAAATATGAAACAACTACAGGAACAGCTCAAATTGCAGCAATATTATGGTGTGCCTGCTAAATTAATGGCTAAGGAGGAACTTCATGACATTATTCCTGAGTTAGTCATAGATGATCTGCAAGGAGGATTATACTGTGGTGAGGATGGCTATCTGGATCCATACTCCGTCATGCAGGGATATGTTCGTAAAACGAGGGAACTGGGGGGAGAGTATATTTATGGGGATGTTGAAACCATTCTGACGGAAAGGGGGAAAGCAACAGGCGTAAGATTGGTCAATGGTGATGTTTATCAAGCGCCTATCGTGATCAATTGTGCTGGACCATGGGCGCCCGAACTAAGCGAGCGAATCGGCCTTCCGCTTCCTATTGTACCTTTAAAGCGGCAAATCATTCAGTTTGATATTGCAGAACCATTCGCAAATCATTTACCACTAACGATTGACCCAAGCGGTGTATATTTCCGACATGAAGGCAGCTCACTCATAACCGGCTTTTCAGAAAACGTGAAACCAGGCATTGATTTCAGATGGAAACGATCGTTTTTTGAAGACCAGTTATGGCCCGTGCTTGCGGAAAGGGTACCGAATTTTGAACGGGCTAAAATCAATCGTGGTTGGGCCGGCATTTACAGCCATAACACTAAAGATCAGAACGCCATTATTGGTGAACACCCGCAGCTGGATGGGTATTACATGGCTTGCGGATTCAGCGGACACGGCATGCAGCAGGCTCCCGGTGTGGGGAAAGGCCTCTCTGAATTAATTCGTAAAGGTCGCTATGAAACACTGGATTTGAATCCACTCCGTTTTGAACGCTTTGCTAGGAATGAATTGGTCATTGAAGGCGCCGTTGTGTAAGAAAATAAAAATCAATGTTGGATTATAGCTAAAAGGGGGAATAAAAAATGAACCGTTCCTCAACAGATAGGGAATATGGATTTATTGATAATAACTCTAATAATTCTGTTGTTGTTCAAAAAAAAGGGCAATATGTTTCCGGTTATTCCATTGGTATTTTACATTTGGATAACTGTTGGTATCCAGTAATACCAGGGAATGTAGCAAATTTAAGTACGTATGACTATCCTGTAAGACTAAAAAAAGTACCAAACTCAAACACTTCTCGAATACTCAATGGTGATCCTCAAATGCTTGATGATGTTATAAAAGCAGCTAAGGAGTTAGAGGAGGAAGGAGCACGTGCCATTTCATCGGCATGCGGATTCTTTGGTAACTATCAAGAAGACGTATCAGCATCCGTTGATATACCTGTCTACTTATCCAGTATTATACAAGTTCCATGGATTTATACAGGTATAAAGCCAAATGAGAAAGTCGGTATTTTGACAGCTTATAAAGAAGGAATGACCCAGGAATTATTTAAAAACTGCGGTATTTATGATTCTTCCCGATGTGTCATTAAAGATCTGAGTCATTATGCTGAATTTTCTGCCATAATTGAGAATCGAGGAAGTTTCAACAATGAAATAGTAAAGCAGGAAGTGGTTGATGCGGCTAGAGAAATGGTAAATAATCACCCAGAAATAGGTGCGATTTTACTAGAGTGCAGCGATATCCCGCCCTATGCTTCAGACATACAAAGGGATATAAAACTACCAGTATTTGATTTTATATCTTTGATTAATTGGATTCATCATTCAACAGCTCAAAAACCTTATCATGGGTTCTTGTAAAAATTAATTTAAGAAAGGAATTCTTATATGAATCGATTTTTTCAAGGTAAATATGGTAGGTATTTTTTACCAGCAATTATTCTGCAATCTGTATTAATTGGCGGAGGATTTGCTACTGGCCGAGAGATTGTTGAATTTGGTGCCAAGTACGGAGCTATGGGTTGGGTTGCTGGCATAGGAATTTTTGTTGGTTTTACGGTTACAGCAGTTGTGACATTTGAATTTGCAAGGAAATTTAGGATATTTAATTATAGATCAATGCTTAAAGAATTAATCGGCCCATTTTGGATTTTATTCGATCTTATTTACTTGTTTCTTGCAATTTTGATTATTTCAATTATGGCATCAGCAACAGGGGAGATAATGCAAACCACGCTTGGAATTAACTATTGGATCGGCGTTATTTTCATAACAGTTATTGTTGGTATTCTAAACTTTTTTGGTAAGGAATTTATAGAACGTTTTAAATCGATTGGGACATTAATGTTAATGATTGGTTATTTAATTTTTGCTGTACTAGTCATTTCAACCACTTGGCAGGATGCTATTTCCGTTATAAGACTGGAAGATACTAGCTTTGTAAAAGATACGTTCAATGTTGGAACCGTGTTATGGAGTGGAATTTTATATGTTGGATACAGTCTTGTTATCTACCCATCTGCCTTATTTACTGTAAAGCGGCAAAAATCCCGTAAAGAGGCAGTGTTTTCAGGGGTAATAGCTGGTATTTTAATGACTATCCCTTGGTTTTTAACTTATTTTAGCATCTTGGGTTTCTATCCAGCTGACAACGTTCTAGGATCACCAGTACCTTGGCTTGAAATGTTAAGTGGATTTCCGTCCTTTGTTATAGTCCTTTTTGGAGTTGTTGTTGGCTGGACTTTGATTGAAACAGCTTCAGGTATGATTCACGCGTTTATTGACAGAATTGATTCGCAAATAGAAGAACACTTTGAAAAAGTTTTAACGAAGTTTCAAAAAGGAATTATAGCGGTTAGCACATTGATCCTTTCAATATTATTATCCCGAATTGGCATAATTGATTTGATATCAAAAGGATATACAGCAATGGCATATGGAATGATTTTAATTTTTGGATTACCTTTGTTAACGATTGGTGTTTATAAAATTTTCTTTATGAGCCAGAGCAGTAAAGCAAAATTAGAAGTTGATGCCGGGGTCAGTGATGATAAAGAAAGTGCTAGGTAAAGGTTGGAGCCTGGGTGATATCGCTGGATACGTTTATTGCATTCCTATCAGAACTGGTTATTTTCCCGGCTCTTTTTGCTTTATCAAATGGCACCAAATTCAGGACCCGGGCTGCTATTTCTTACGATACCGACTTTGCTTGACCAAATGTCTTATGGATATGGTTTCAGTTTAGTCTTTTTTCTGGTCATCATTGGCTCCATCACTACAGGAGTTGGTCTGATTGAAACACTTGCAGCCAATGTCTCTGAACTTTTTGGAACAGAAACATGAGCTTTTGGATGGTGATTGGCGAGACATTTTTATTGGTAATACCATCCATCTTATCGCAGGGGCTATAAGTGTGCATATTTTCGACATCGGTATTTTGGGCCTAATGTAAACGAAAAGAAGGGTAGTTATATATCGCTGATCGGAATAGGTGGGCCGACTCTCTCAATTTGAAAGTCTGGATGAAACGGTGGTAAGTACTTTGATTTTTGAAGGGGGATTATAGAATGCTCTTTTTAAGTGAACAAAATATGAAACAATCCGTGACAATGAAAGATATTATTGATGCTATTGATGAAACGTATCATATTTACGAATCACAAATCCATCAAATGCCAGAACGTATGCAGGTAAAGGATCATGATAATACGCTATTATTAATGCCTTGCCTAACTGATGACGCAATGGCAACGAAACTTGTCACCGTGTTTCCAAATAATCAGGAACACCCGACATTAAATGGATTAGTAGTGCTTAATAGCCAGGAAACAGGTGAAGTGAAAAGTGTATTAAATGGAACGTTTCTCACCGGCATGCGTACCGGCGCTGTTGGGGGATCGGCGGTTCGTCATTTGTCGGATGAGAGTGCATCTTCGCTGGCCGTTATAGGAACGGGCACACAAGGTTTTTATCAAGCTATTGCAGCGTGTACTGAAAGGCCTATCAAGGACATTTACTTGCATAATCGTTCCAAAGATAAATTAGAATCATTCAAAAAGTCATTGATGGATTGGATGGGCGAAGACATTAATGTGCATATCGCCCCTACCCCGGAAGAAGCTATTAATGACGCTGATATTGTTATAACAGCAACAACATCCCACGACCCTGTATTCCCTGACTCACCACATATGTTGGAAAACAAACTATTTATCGGTATCGGATCATTTCAGCCTGGCATGAGGGAGTTCCCTCAATCGCTTTATACTATTGCAGATGCTCTGTTCGTTGATACTGAGCACGCTATTGTTGAATCGGGAGATATGGCTGTTCCACTTGAAAAAGGATGGATTACTAAAGATTCTATTATGACAATGTCGCGTCATATTGAAAAAAAGACTCAGATTAATAGTGATAATAACCCCGGAACAACCGTATTTAAATCAACGGGAATGGCATTATTCGATGTCGTTGTTGCTAATTTAATATATAAGAAAGCACTAGAAAATAATACTGGAACGAAGCTCTCCATGTGAAGTTGAGAAATAATTAGATAAATAAATGAAAGGAGTGGAAGAAATGAAGTCGAAATCAAGGCTTTTTGATCCCGGTATTATTTTGGTTTCTATTTTGCTTATTTGTGCTGCAGTTGTATTGATATGGTGGCCGACTGATGTTTACCTTATGGGAATCTCTTTAGCAGGCTGGTTAATGTTTTCAAGTTATGGTATATGGTTTATTTTGGCCGTAATTTATGTTGTTTGGAAGGAAAAACAGTCTAAAACAAAAAACAATTAATGAACGGGAGGGAAATTCTGATATGCAAATACTTGAAACCGTTATATTAGGAGTTTATCTGGTTTTAATGACATTAATGGGAATATACTTTACAAAACGTGCTCATTCGTCTGAAAATGATTATTGGACTGCAGGTAAAAGTATTAATACATTTGTAGGTGCGTTTGCATTATTTGCTGCTCTGGCAAGCTCCAGCTCATTAATGGGAGCGGTAGGTTCCGGTGTCGCGTTGGGGGTGCCTTTTTTATTTGCCTATGGGTTTGGTGCGGTTGCTATTTTGCCATTTACGCTTTTTCTTGTATCCGGTCAAATCAGACGTTCCGGTGTCAATACATTGCCGGAGTTTTTTAAACAGCGGTACGGTCAAACAGTGCAAATAGTAGCCGTATTCATCGTTGTGTTTGGGATGACGTTTTATATGGTTCCCCAACTTACAGCATCGGGATTGATTGGATCCCATGTTTTGGGGATTGACTACAAAACAGCTGTTATCGTATTGGGGATTGGTTTTACCATTTATGCAGCCTTGGGCGGAATGTGGGCTATAACGTATACCGACCTCATTCAAGGATCAGTTATGCTTATTGGCATGCTCGTATTATCACTGATTATTTTAGTTCAGCATGATGGATTTTCATCATTGATACAGGATGCTTTGGCAACAAGTCCGAATTTTGGTGATGTGACACAGCCCTGGATGTCCTATTTCGGGCTCTTTTTAGCGTTTCTGTGGTTTGGAATTGTTTCACCGTCAGCCGTCATGCGCAATTTTGCTTCGAAGGATGCGAAAACAGCACGTCGATCAGCCATGTGGTCCTGTTTGTTGTATTTATTGATATTTGCATTTGGGTTTATTGTAGCTGCGGGCGGAGCAAGTTTAGGAATAGCGGATGAATTGAACAATCAGGATATGATTTTTGTATCGGTAATTGAAAGTTACATGTCGCCACTTTTAGCAGGTATTATGCTTGCAGGGCTTCTTGCTGCTATCATGTCCTCTGCTGATGCAATGCTTTTGGCGATCTCGGCTGGCGTGGCCCGTGATATTTACAAGGAATATATAAATAAGAATGCATCTGAAAGCACTGTTACCAAAATAGGGTTTGTAGTCATGGTTGTTGCAAGTATTATCGGTATTATTATTGCCATCAATCCTCCTCAATTAATAGCAATTATGGTTGGATGGGTTGGTGGATTCTTATTATCTTCTTTTGGCTTTCCTCTTATTTTGGGTATATGGTGGAACCGGGCAAATAAAGCTGGTGCTCTGGCAGGTATGCTGGGTGGGGCATTTACGTTTCTTCTACTAGTCATTACAAAACCTTTTTCGCTCGTATCAGAACCAATCATTGCAGCCCCTGTTTCATTAATACTTGTCATTTGCTTCAGCCTGCTGACACAGCCACCATCACTTGATATCCGCAATCAGGTCAATCAGTATCATTCAGACGACGATGAAAAATCCAATATTAAAAAGACTGTTGGATGAGGTGGTATCAATGAAAAACAAGGAGATATCTATAATAGGAGATAATCAATTGATAGATAATAACGATTTGGGTTACTATGTCTATAAGTCGTTACGTATGTCCACTAAGTTAAAGAATGGGATAACAGTTGAGCGTTTAAGGTCGAACATCTTTCATACAGAGTTAATCTTTCATCCGATGTGGCTAGCAAAATTATTAGTTATAGCGGACCGAAAACCTTTCCCATCTAAAGAAATACCAATGATTGGTTTTGTGGATGCGGTTTCAGGGTACCGCGGATTATCCAGCTCGCTTAAAACAAATAAATATTCAATAGATCCCGCTAACATGATTGCGCCAAAAATAGAGGAATACGATGATGTTACGCGATATATACAAGACGTTCAGCATAGACAAATAAATCGTTCATATGTACTGAAAAAACCAAATCACAAAATAGTCGATTATTTTCTGGTTTATTTACCGCTTTGGAAAGTTAAATTGAGTGGTGACTTGCTGCCTGATTCAAGGATTATAAATGCAATTACAGGGGAATCTGAAACGTATTTAAGTGATCAGTGGGGAACGGATAAATGGTATTTAAAGACATACTGAAAAAACCATCACCCGATTTGTTATCAAACGTTTAAAACGTGGATAGGTGTGTATGAATCGAATAACGGGCTCTGTGGTTACCCGGCTGTATGTTTCGTCATATGGCCGGGTTTTTGTATAGTTGGGACAGCGGAACATGCTCATGCAGCAGCTCTAGCCCGTTGTTATAGTGGGTGGTACTGGGGATTCGTGAACGGAAGGCCTTATGGGTTGTTCCAGAAACTGCTGCAAGGCGTCGAAATTCTTTTCGGCTGTTTGATACCCTTGTTGATACAGCAATTTCAATTTTTCACTACTTTTTTCGATACGACTGGCTGTCAGGGTTTGTCTGGTATTTGGTGAAAGATGGAGTATAGGTGATATCGCTGGATACGTTTATTGAATTCCTATCAGGACTGGCTATTTTCCCGGCCTTTTTTGCTTTTCAAATGGAACCAAATACAGCATCCGGGCTGCTATTTCTTACGATACTGACTTTGCTTGACCAAATACCTTTTGGATATGGTTTCGGTTTAGTCTTTTTTGTCTGGTTTGCTTTCTTACATATTAAGTTAGCAACTACAACGTCGAATAATGCCATTCCCGTTGATTTAAACACGGTTGTTCCGGGTTTATTATCACTATTAACCTGAGTCTTTTTTTTTCAATATGACGGGTCATTGTCATAATAGAATCCTTGGTTATCCAGTCTTTTTCAAGTGGAATAGTTATATCACCTGATTCAACAATAGCGTGCTCAGTATCAACGAACAGAGCATCTGCAATAGTATAAAGCGATTGGGGAAACTCCCACATGCCAGGCTGAAATGATCCGATACCGATAAATAGTTTATTTTTCAACATATGTGGAAAGTCAGGGAATACAGGGTCGTGGGATGTTGTCGCTGTTATAACAATATCAGCGTCATTAATAGCTTCTTCCGGGGTAGGGGCGATATGCACATTAATGTCTTCGCCCATCCAATCCATCAATGACTTTTTGAATGGTTCTAATTTATCTTTGGAACCATTATATAAATAAATGTGCATATATTTTGATTTATGTGATAGATCGGCAAACATTTTCTTTCATTTTGTTAAGTATAAAAATAATAGTTATTATAAAAGAAATTAAAAAATCCATTGACATTTATTTATGTTTTTATTATTATTAGAATAATCAAAAATAAAAAATATTGAATACTATCTTTTGACTAAGGAGAAAAAGTTATTTGCATTCCCTATATGAGTGCATTTAATTTTTATTTAAATCAAATGATTTGAACAATATTTTATGAAAACGAATTCAACACGAAAGGAGTAAAAATATGAAGAATCAAACAAGCGATCATAATGTCAGCAAACCTGAAACCGATTCAGAATCAAGTGTGGAAAAATTATTCAATAAAAACGTTCATAAATCAAAATTAATTAAATTGGCAATTATTGCTGTTATCGCTATTTCAATGTCAATTTTTCATATGTATACATCTGGTTTTGGAGTTTTCGAAGCCTGGAAGCAAAGGTCTCTTACACTATCTTTTATTCTGCTTTTAATACCATTATTGTTTCCTTCGAAATTCGAGAAAAGATTGCTAAATATTATAATTGATTTAGCCTTCTTTATATTAGCTGCCTTAGTTGTGGTTTATTCATTACAGGTGTATCCGGATATTCTTTTTAGAGAAACTGACCCAAACCAAACAGATGTTATTGTGGGTGTTATCGCTGTTTTATTAGTATTAGAAGGAACTAGAAGAGCTGTTGGTTACTTTTTGTCAGCTTTAATTCTTTTCTTTGTCTTATATGCATATTTTGGAAATTACATGCCGGGTATGCTAGTACATCCAGGTTTTAGTGTTGAACGAATTGTTGCTACCTTTTATAATTCCACATCTGGTATGTTCGGAATCGTATTAGGAGCAATGTCAAACTATATCATTATCTTTATTATATTCGGTGCTTTTTTGCTCAAGTCAAAAGCAGGACAACTGTTTATTGATCTAGCTTACTCTTTAACAGGTTCAAGAAGTGGAGGACCAGCCAAAGTGTCCGTTTTTGCCAGCGGTTTAATGGCGATGACACAAGGAGCTGCTGTCTCCAACGTTGCGACAACCGGAACATTAACGATTCCATTGATGAAACGTGTGGGTTATAAACCGCATTTCGCTGGAGGGGTTGAATCTGCCGCCTCGGTTGGAGGGCAATTAATGCCGCCTATTATGGGAGCTTCAGCTTTTATAATTGCCTCTAACCTTAAAATACCATATATACACTTAGCACTTTTTGCTTTAATACCTGCTATACTCCATTATTTAGCCGTTTACTTTATGGTTCATTTTCAGGCCAAAAAGAATAATTTGAAGGGTTTGCCAAAGAATGAGTTACCTAACTTCAAAAATGTTCTGAAGGAAGGATGGCTTTTATTTCTTCCTATTATAATGATTATAGTCTTGTTGGTTATGGGCTACTCTCCACAATTTGCAGGTTTTTATTCAATATTGGGTATTGTTGCTCTGTCTGCAATTCGTAAAAGTACAAGAATGAGTTTAAAAGATATTTTAGCTGCATTGGAAATTGGCGGGAAAAATGCAGTTTCTATTGGCATCATATGTGCAGCTGCTGGATTACTTATTGGTAGTGTCAATTTAACTGGGTTAGGTCTCAAGTTCTCATCATTAGTGTTAAGTATTACTGGTGAGAGTGTCCTTATATCGCTGATACTTATTATGCTCGCATCTATTTTGTTAGGTATGGGAATGCCAACAGTATCAGCATACGTCATATTAGCAGTGCTTGGAGTACCCGCTTTAGTCAGCCTTGGTATTAACGAGGTGGCTGCACATTTATTTGTTTTATATTTTGCTATTATGTCGAATGTGACTCCTCCGGTAGCGGTAGCAGCCTATACAGCGGCGGCCATAGCGAACACTCAGCCTAATAAAACTGGGTTTAGTGCTCTAAAAATATGTTTGGGAACATTTATCATCCCATATATGTTTGTGTTTGGTCCAACATTATTATTACAAGGGAGTATTGGAGAAACTACAATAGCTGTTATCACTGCTGTATCCGGTATTTTAGCATTAACAACATCTCTGATTGGTTGGATGTTTACTGATATGAAACTATTTGAAAGAATCCTTGGTTTTGCCAGTGCACTTTTTCTGATGTATTCAGGTCTTATCACCGATGGAGTTGGTATTATGCTACTGTTTTTACTATTAGTGATTCAATATACACGAAACAAAAGGGCGGTGTATGGTCATCTTCAGGATAGTTTAGGTAGTTAACCAATTTTAATTTTGGCAAATGGGGGGGATTTATGCATTAATTTTCTAGAGTTGTTTAATCGGTCAGTAAATAATTATTTTGGGAGGGTTTTTAATGAAAAAATTATTGAGTATGCCGATATTGGTATTTTTTCTCTTGTTTTTAGGTGCATGTGAGGAATCAGATAAAGCAGAATCAGCTGATAGTTATGAACCTGAAATGTCCAACATTGTTATTTCATCCGGACCACTTGGGGGAGGTTGGTATAATACAGCGGCCGGAATTGCTGAAATACTTATGCGGGAGATAGACGGCTTAAATGTGACTGTTAATGAAGGAGGCGGATATGAAAATATTAACTTAGTAGAAAAAGGCAAAGCTCAAATAGGTTATGCTTTCACAAATGATGTTATGTCCGGATTCACTGGAACTGGTGTATTTGAGGAAGATGGCAAGACTGAAAACGTTAATACATTTTTAAGTTTGTACAAATCACATCTACAAACAGTAACTTTGGCAGATAATGACATTGAATCATATGCGGATTTTGGTGATAAAGATATTCTTCCTGGAGAGGCATCTTACGCAACAGTTCAACATGTAGAAAAGATATTAAATTATTATGATATTTCCTATGATTCTATACGTGAGAATGGCGGAAGTGTCTCTTATACAGGGTATTCTGACATGACCGGGTTGGTTAAGGATGGTCATGCGGATGTTGCAATAGGTATGACAGCGGCACCTTCAGGGTTCATTATGGAACTTAACGCCCAGGATGATATTAAATTTATTGAAATGGAATCTGATGTACAAGAATATATACAGGAGGAAGTTCCCGGAATTACTCCAATGAAAATGCCTGCAGGGACTTATGATGGCCAGAGTGAACCGGTATCCACAGTTGGCTCTTACACAAACCTTGTAATGAGCAGTGAGGTCCCAGAGGAGTTGGCCTACCGAATTACAAAGGCCATAATGGAAAATAGAGATGAACTGGAAGAAGTAGACTCCGTATTATCTAATTTCAATGAAGATACAATGGTAGAGGGGTTGGAAAAAGAAAATTTACATCCAGGTGTGTTAAGATACTTGGATGAAAAATAAATTTTAGTGTATTTAGGGGGTTTCATTGTATTGATGTTCACATTGTACTTGGAATTACATGGGTAGCAGAAGTGTGGATGAAGCTGTTTTTTAATTCCGATCTGGTATACAACGGAAATACAACCAATAATAACCATTGAATAAACCTAGCTCATTTTCAGGAGAATGAAGACAACGTCAATGCCCTAAGGTGGGAATGATACCGCCTCAGATAACCTCCAGGGTTCCCAACGCGATTTGTAATTTGCATTCGGGAGTATAGCTTTAACCCACCTTAACAACTACCTTCTGATATCTTGGGTCAATTGAGGCGGGTGAGAGTGTATGAATCGAATAACGGGCTCTGTGGTTACCCGGCTGTATGTTTCGTCATATGGCCGGGTTTTTGTATAGTTGGGACAGCGGAACATGCTCATGCAGCAGCTCTAGCCCGTTGTTATAGTGGGTGGTACTGGGGATTCGTGAACGGAAGGCCTTATGGGTTGTTCCAGAAACTGCTGCAACGCGTCGAAATTCTTTTCGGCTCTTTGATACCCTTGTTGATACAGCAATTTCAATTTTTCACTACTTTTTTCGATACGACTGGCTGGCAATGGTTCTTCCGGTTGTATAAAAAATACGTGACCGCTCTGTTCCATGTCGAGCAGATCGTTTATCGTTTCGTTATAGCGTAAATGCCGATCCCGCAATAATTTGACTAGTTCAGGCTTGTTGCGGAAAAAATATTTGAAAAACCAGTTTCCTTTCGATGATGTTTTCACATAACCTCTGTGTCTTGTGAGCACGACGACGTGTTTATTTAAGCCGAGTTTCATAAGCGGACGGATCGGTATAGGGTCGGAAATGCCCCCATCCATTAACAGTTTGCCTTTGTAATCGATGCTTGGTGCCAGTACCGGTAAGGAACAGGAGGCACGGATGATGTGAAGCAAGTCTTCTTTGTTGGTGAACGTGTCATGGAAAAGCGGTCGTCCTTTGTCGATATCGGTTGTTCCAATGATGAATCCGGAGTCGGCTTGCAAAAACGATGAAAAATCCAAGGGGAACTGTTCGTTGGCCAATTTGTCAAAAATAAGGTCCATGCTGAATAGTTCCCGTTTTTTTAGCATGCGTTTCAAGGAAATGACGTCTGGATGTTTTCCCAATGCTTCGAGCAGTTGGTAATTTCGTTCGCGCTGTCTGGCGATATAGGAACTTCCAATCAGTGCACCTGCTGACGCTGTGGAAACATAGGGAAATGTCACTTGCCGGTCGAGGAAATAATCAAGCACGCCAACAGTGAATGCGCATCGCATGCCACCGCCCTCCAGCATGAGGCCTGCATTATGCTTCAATGTCTGCTACACTTCCTTTTTCGTTTTATCGGATAAGTAGCATTATAGCAGGTATTGTTCGCATAAACAATGAAGCTGCTTGCAGAGGCATGTAGGATCAAAGTGGTTTGATTATTTATTGTCACTGCCAAAAAACCCTTTAAATGCCTGGAGGGTCGCTTCCCGGTTGACCGCAGCAATGGAGGTTGTTATAGGGATTCCTTTTGGACAGACTTGCACACAATTTTGAGCATTGCCACACCCTTGCAGGCCGCCATCTTCCATGAATGCTTCAATTCGGTCGCTTTTGTTCATTTCTCCGGTCGGATGGGCATTTTTCAGACGGACCTGCGGGAAAACAAACGGACCTAAAAATTCGTTTTTGTCATTGACGTTCGGACATGCTTCCAGACAAATGCCGCACGTAAAACATTTGGACAGTTCATAGGCCATAAGACGCTTGTTCTCATTCATACGGGGGCCGGGGCCGAGGTCATAGGTCCCGTCAATGGGAATCCACGCTTTGACTTGCTTGAGCGAATCAAACATGTTGTCCCGGTCAATAATCAAATCCCGAACAACGGGGAATGTGCGCATGGGCTTGATCTGGATGGGCTGTTCCAATTCGTCAATCAATGTTGAACAGGCTTGTTGAGGAACGCCATTAATCACCATGGAACATATCCCGCACACTTCTTCCAGACAACTCATTTCCCACTGAACGGGTGACGTTTCTTGGCCGTTTTTGTTCACCGGATTTTCCCGGATGGCCATCAATGCTGAGATCACGTTCATATTCGAACGGTAAGGAACAGTAAATTCCTCCTGATAAGGTTCCGAATCCGGGTCATGTTGCCGTTCAATCACTAAATGTATCGTTTTCGTTTTTTCGTCGGTAGCCGTTGCCATTTCTGTCACCTTCCTGTCCTGTTTTTTTCCGTATTCTTTCTCTTCATAGTGTGGATAAATTTATTTATTTTATACGATTTGCCAAGGTGTGTCCGCTGATCATCGTTCTCCAATCCGTATAGGCTGTTTGTTTTTTGAAAGACTAATGGCAAGATATTTGATTCCGGATTGATTGGAGGATGGCTCTTTATGAAAAAAGTGACCATAGTTTTTTGGATCACACTGGCGATTACAGTCGGTTTATCCGCTTGGGGCGTTATTACGCCGAATTCATTTGAAGATATTTCAGCTGCTGTGATGAGTTATATATCGACTTATTTTGGTTGGTATTATTTGCTGGTTGTAACGCTGTTTGTTTTATTTTGCGCGTATTTGATATTCAGTCCATATGGTAAAATTAGACTGGGAAAGGCGGGTGAAAAACCGGAATTCAGTTATTCGTCATGGCTTTCCATGTTGTTCAGTGCCGGGATGGGGATTGGGCTTGTATTCTACGGTGTTGCCTCACCGGTCACCCATTATGCCATACACCCGCCAACGGCTGAGCCTGGTACAACGGCAGCTGTGAAGGATGCATTACGTGTTACATTCTTTCACTATGGCATTCATGCATGGGCTATCTATGCGGTGATCGCATTGGTACTGTCGTATTTTATGTTTCGTCAGGAGAAGCCGGGGCTCGTCAGTGCATCATTGGAACCACTGTTCGGCGATAAAATGAAAGGGTCGTTCGGGAAAGTGATTGACATCATTGCTGTGTTTGCAACCATTGTAGGAGTGGCCACGACGCTTGGATTTGGTGCGACACAAGTTAATGGCGGCATTTCTTATTTGTTTGCTGTTCCGAATACATTCTGGGTGCAGCTTGTGATTATTGTCGTTGTGACCGTTCTGTTTATGATGTCCATGTATACCGGCCTGAGTAAAGGCATTCAATATTTGAGCAATGCCAATATGGGGTTGGGTGCGTTGTTGTTTTTGTTCATCTTAATTCTTGGACCAACATTGTATATTATCAATTCATTTATGGATACAGTTGGGGAGTATATCCAGCAGCTGCCTCGGGAAAGTTTCCGATTGGCACCGAATGACGCAGACGAGCGGCAATGGGTGATGGACTGGACGATTTTTTTCTGGTCCTGGTGGATTGCCTGGGCTCCGTTTGTCGGTATATTCATTGCCCGTGTATCGAAAGGACGTACTATACGAGAATTTATATCCGGCGTTCTGATCGTTCCTACGGTAGTTAGTTTCCTATGGTTTTCTGCTTTTGGTATGGCCGGGATTGATGCGCAAAATAACGGAGCAAACGTTGCTGGTCTCCCTAAAGAACAGGCATTGTTTGCAATGTTTGATTATTTTCCGCTTAGCATGGTGTTGTCCATATTGGGGATTTTGCTGATCAGCACGTTTTTTATTACGTCGGCTGATTCGGCAACGTTTGTTCTTGGTATGCAGACGACCAATGGCTCCATGTCACCACCGACATCAGTGAAGTTTACATGGGGGCTGGCGCAATCGACTATCGCCGCGGTTCTTTTATATACCGGAGGCCTCCAGGCGCTGCAAAATGCGCTTATCTCAGCAGCTCTGCCATTTTCCCTTATCATGGTGCTTATGGTTGTGTCCTTTTCTAAAGCGTTGAAACAAGATAAGGAGAAGAACTGGAAATGATGCCGCCCTGACTGAAGCCGGGTGCCCATATTTAAAACATAGACAGAATTGTTATTTTATTATGTTTAATAAAATTTGCAAAATTACATGGTTCGTAGTATACTCTGTAATTACAGATTAATTTCCTAATTATTTTTTTATTAGGAAAATAGCTGCGAATTGAGGGATAGACGTGTCGTTTTTACATTGGCAGGAAAGTTTCCCGGTTACCAGGGAACTGAATGATAGATAAAACATAAATAAACATACTGGCAAAGGGGAGTGTTTGGAATGGAAGATCTTTATCCTTCCAGGAAAAAGGACCAGCCGGAAATTTTGAAGAGGAAGGATCCTGTGGTACACACAGATCGATCCCAGGATAATCAAGCCCCTATTTCCAAAGAACAGCTTGATTCCTACGAGCAAAATGGGTTTTTACAAATAGAAAACTTTTTCTCTGATGAAGAAGTGTCCGATATGCAAAAAGCCATTTTTGAATTGCAGGATTCCAACAAGAATGTCACGTCGGATAAAGTTATTCGTGAACCTAAGAGCGATGATATCCGTTCTATTTTTCACGTGCACAAAGATGACAATTACTTCAAAGATGTAGCAAACGATCAGCGGATTCTCGACATCGTCAACCATCTCCTGGGAAGCGATGTCTATATACATCAATCCCGCATTAATTATAAGCCAGGTTTTAAAGGGAAGGAATTCGATTGGCATTCCGATTTTGAAACATGGCATGTCGAGGACGGTATGCCGCGTATGCGGGCGGTCAGCTTGTCTATTGCACTGTCTGACAACTATGTATTTAATGGCCCATTAATGCTTATACCCGGGTCACAGAATTACTATGTCAGCTGTGTCGGTGAAACACCGGCCAATAATTATAAGGAGTCGCTTAAAAAACAAAAGGTCGGCGTTCCGGATAAGGAAAGTCTGCGCTGGCTCGCTGAAACTGGTGGCGGTATTTCTGTTCCGACTGGTAGAGCAGGTTCGATTACGCTATTTGAAAGCAATACCATGCACGGATCAACCAGTAACATGACGCCGTATCCGCGCAATAATGTGTTCATGGTGTACAATAGTGTGGAGAACCGTCTGACTGAGCCATTTTCGGGGGGGAAACACCGGCCGGAATACATTGCCGTAAGAAAAAGCGGTATACTGACAACAAGTTCATAAAATAGACAGCCGGGAAACTTTCCTGACTGAATAGAACCGGTATTTATACTAATGCGGCCGCTCTAAGGTACTAACCTCGGAGCGGCCGCATTATTTTTGTACGATTACGTTGTCTGATCGTATTGATTCACACTGAACAAATCAATGAGCTCGATGTCCGGGTGATTATCGTGGAACCAGTTCATGGAAAATTCATTTTTAAATAGCACGACATAATTGTCATACCGGTCTCGTACCAGCATATTACGTTCATCAAAAAGGGATGGGTCGACTTGATCCGGTTTCAGCCAGCGTGGGACCCGTTCGCCGATTGGTTCGAGCGCGACATCGACATGATATTCGTTTTTCATCCGGTATTGAAAAACCTCATACTGCAATTCCCCGACCGCACCCAGGATGTATGACTCGGAACGGTGGTGCTTGTACATTTGAATCGCACCTTCCTGGACGAGCTGTTCGATGCCTTTTTTGAATTGTTTGGCTTTCATGACGTTTTTGGCCGTGACCCACTGGAATTGCTCCGGTGGGAATTGGGGCAGCTCTTGATACTCAAAAAGGTTTTTCCCCTCTTGCAGCGTATCCCCGATTTGGTAGGCATTCGGGTCATATATACCTATAATGTCGCCGGCATAGGCTTCCTCAATCGTACCACGCGACGAAGCGACGAATTGCTGCGACTGAGCCAATCTGATCGGTTTGCCGGTTCGCGCCAGCTTCACACTCATGCCGCGTTCAAATTTTCCCGAACATACCCGAAGGAAGGCCACTCTGTCCCGGTGTGCGGGGTTCATGTTGGCTTGGATTTTGAAAACGAAACCGGAAAAGTCCGGATTATCCGGCGAAATAACGCCCTCGGTTGATTTGCGTGGTGCCGGTACTGGCGCCATGGAGATGAACGTATCGAAAAACGTTTGCACACCGAATGGCGCAAGGGCACTGCCGAAAAAGACGGGTGTCTGTTCGCCGGCCAGTACGTCGTCCAATGAAAAGTCGTCGCCCGCCTCCTCAACCAGGGCAAGCTCATCATTGGCGGCTTGATAGGTCGGATCGGACACCAATGTTTCATGTTCCGACTGATCTAAGTCGCTGAATGGAATGTACGTCTCTTCCTCATTGCCGTTATATTGGATGAATTGCTCATTGTATCGGTCAAACGTTCCTAAAAACCGTTTACCCATACCGGCAGGCCAGTTCATCGGATACGTCTTGATATTCAGGACTTGCTCGATTTCCTCAAGCAGTTCGAATGGTTCTCGTCCTTCCCGGTCGAGTTTATTTATAAAGGTGAAAATGGGGATGCCACGCATTTTACATACTTTAAACAATTTAAGGGTCTGTGCCTCAATTCCTTTGGTTGCGTCAATAATCATGACAACACTGTCAACAGCGGTAAGCGTCCGGTACGTATCTTCACTGAAATCTTCGTGGCCCGGGGTGTCGAGAATATTAACCTGATAATCTTTATAAGGAAAATTCATCACACTGGAGGTGACGGAAATGCCGCGCTGTTTTTCAATTTCCATCCAGTCGGACGTGGCAAATTTTCCTGTTTTTTTACCTTTGACGGTCCCGGCTGAGCGGATAAGGTTCCCGAACAGCAGCAGTTTCTCCGTCATCGTTGTTTTCCCTGCGTCCGGGTGCGAAATAATGGCAAATGTTTTCCGTTTGTTCACTTCATCATGTATCGTCATAAACAATCCCTTTCATCTG
The DNA here is from genome assembly GCF_055395055.1 of Lentibacillus halophilus. Classification (NCBI taxonomy): domain Bacteria; kingdom Bacillati; phylum Bacillota; class Bacilli; order Caryophanales; family Bacillaceae; genus Lentibacillus; species Lentibacillus halophilus. The sequence continues at coordinate 2,668,933 of NZ_AP043750.1, read as the reverse complement.
GAGTAGCTTTTGATTTGGGGGTGGATAAGTGAGGAGAAGATTCGTGCCGTTATGCTGCGTTATTACCATCAAAAGATAGCACGTCGGAATGGTTTCGTCAAACGTGGATAGTGGTAAAACAAATGAGGAACTCTACGATTAGGAATAGAGTGTCTTATGGATGACACCTTGACAAAATACCTAAGGGGGTATACGGTGGAGTCAGTTCTTGAGAACAGATGAACGAGAGAGGTGAGATAAGCATGGACTATAATTCCGATGTGAAAAATCGTGTCAAACGCATCGAAGGGCAAGTCCGGGGTTTATCAAAAATGTTGGAGGAAAACAAAGAATGCCGCGACGTTGTCACACAAATGACTGCCGTTCGAAATGCGCTTGATCGCACGACTGCACTGATTGTCAGTCAGAATCTGGAACAATGCATCCGTGAAGAGAAAAAGAATGGCGAAAGCTCCGAAGATCTTGTCAACGAAGCGGTCAACCTGCTTGTTAAAAGCAGATAAACAAACGTTGTTGACGGTTACCATTTTTCAAACACAGTATATAGGTTTCGTGATGGGCACGAGCCTTTTTTTCTAAATGTTTATATACCCATACCCGTACCAGTGTATTTATTGCATCATCTTATTACCAAGAATAAATAAGCAAATAAACCATTCAATTTTTAGGAGGAATCAACGATGGAAAACAATACACGCGTCGCTATTATTGCCTCAAACGGCAGTATGTTCGATGCTTATAAAGTATTCAACCTTGCCACCGCAGCCGCAGCGTCCGATAAAGAGGTCGGTATTTTCTTCACATTTGAAGGGCTGAATATGATCCACAAGGAAGGGCACAAAAATCTGCCGCTCCCGGAAGGAAAGGAACACTTCCAGGAAGGGTTTGATAAAGCGAATGTGCCATCCATCAGTGAATTATTGGGGATGGCTCAGGAAATGGGTGTGAAAATGATCGGCTGTCAAATGACGATGGATGTTATGAATTTAGAAAAGTATGATTTTATTGATGGCATTGAAGTTGGTGGTGCAGCATCATTCATAGAATTTGCCAAAGACGCCGACATGTCACTGACGTTTTAAAAATGAAGGAGGCTATATAGTATGTCACAGAGCATTTCGACACAAGAACTGGCCAGACGTGTGGTTCAACGTGAAGATACGCTTATCCTGGACGTTCGAAATACGGATGAATTCGATAACTGGAAAATTGAAGGGGATCATGTGGATATCATCAATGAGCCTTATTTCAATTTGCTCGATGGCATCAATCCTGTCACTGAAAAGATTGACAAAGACCAGGAAGTCATTGTCGTATGTGCCAAAGGCGGTTCATCCCAGATGATCGCTGAAATGATGGAGGAAGAGGGCTTTACGAATGTGCGTGATTTGGAAGGTGGGATGCAAGCCTGGAGTGAGCATCTTGAACCAGTTAAAATAGCGGAATTGCACGGGGGTGGCAGTCTGTATCAATTCGTGCGCTTAGGCAAGGGCTGTCTGTCGTATATGGCGGTTTCCGAAAATGAAGCGGCGGTGATTGACGCCAACCGCATGACCGGTATCTATGAACGGTTTGCCAAAGAAAAAGGTGTCACCATTAACCATGCTATTGACACGCATCTGCATGCGGACCATATTTCAGGCAGCCGTGACCTTGCCGAAAAGACAGGTGGAACGTATCATTTTCCACCGAAAGATGCCCAGGATGTAACATTTGATTATGCATCATTGGAAGAAGCCCATGATATAACCGTTGGCCGTACGACGATTAAGGTGCAGCCGCTTTACTCACCGGGGCATACGCTTGGAAGCACATCACTGATAATTGATGACCAGTACTTGCTGACAGGCGATATTCTGTTCGTCAAATCAATCGGGCGGCCGGATTTAGCTGGAAAAGCACAAGACTGGGTCGGCGATTTGCGTGAGACGCTGTACAGCCGGTATAAAGCGTTGTCTGATGACCTGATTGTATTGCCGGCCCACTATTCGTTTGTGGAAGAATTAGATGAACATGGCAGTGTTCAAGCTCGCTTGGGTGATCTTTACCAGCGCAATGAATCCTTAAATGTGGACGATGAACAGGCTTTCCGGCGAATGGTCACCGAAAATCTGCCGCCACAGCCGAATGAACATGACACGATCCGGCAGACCAATATGGGAAAAATCAATCCGGAAGATGACAAACAGCGCGAAATGGAAATTGGACCAAATCGCTGTGCGGTCCATGGCTAACCGTTAAGCATTGCGTTATGAACATTTTTGAATAACTATTCTAGGAGGAATGGATGATGGAAGCAGCAAAAGTATTGGACGCAAAAGGGATGGCATGCCCGATGCCGGTTGTAAAAACGAAAAAGGCGATTGATGACATTGATTCAGGCGAGATCCTTGAAGTTCATGCAACAGATAAAGGTGCTAGAAGTGATTTAAGCGCATGGGCTAAATCCGGTGGTCATGAACTGATCGATGAAGCGGAAGAAGATGATGTCTTGAAATTCTGGATTAAAAAAGCTTAAAGAAGAACGCGGCAATCGCCTTATGTCATTGAGTTTTGGTCGGATTTCGTTTAAATATGGGCCTGGTGAATGACAATGTTTAATGAGGTGATATCATGACGGACAAGCGCTTTGACCCAAAGAATGCTGATATATTAATGGACCAGGAACGGCGCAAAACATTACAACCTGAAAAAATAATTGATTACCTACATGTGACCAAAGACGATACGGTTGCTGATTTAGGTGCTGGACCGGGTTTGTTTACCATCCCTTTAGCTAAACGGACAGAACATGATGTTTATGCTGTTGATATCGAACCCGACATGCTTGAAAGGCTCAAGAAGAATGCAGAAGAGGAAGATATTAAAAATATCAGTCTTATGAAAAATGATCTAGAAAATATACAACTGGCTGATCATTCGGTGAGCCGGGTCTTAAATGCATTTGTCATTCATGAAGTTGAAAGCATTGACCAGGCCATTGATGAAATGAAACGGATTCTCACACCGGGCGGATATCTGTTATTAATGGATTGGGAAGCGGTCGCGTCGGAATCAGGTCCGCCACTTGAAATCAGAATACCTTCCGAAAAAATGGCAAACATGCTGCAAGATCATGGATTTGATACGGATATGTTCCGTCCAGGTCCCGAACACTATGCGATTCAAGCGAAAAAGAGAGAAAACGAATCCATTCCGCTTGAATAAACTCACGAATCATCGCAATTACATTCTTTGTAGCGGTTACTGGAAAAATGCTTTTATATTCGATATCCTATAGTTGTATTGGTGCTGTTTTTGCTAAAAAACGGTCAAGCCGATAGATGTTCACTTTATAGCGAAACTAGGAGGGACAAATAATGAAACAAATTGACATGCAAGCGTTAACCGAGAAAATAAAAAACAAAGAAGACGTGAACGTTATCGACGTTCGCGAAGATGATGAGGTGGCACAAGGTAAAATTCCTGGTGCCAAACACATTCCACTGGGCGAAATCCCGGACCGTCTTGATGAAGTGGACGAAAATAAACATTACTACATGGTTTGCCGTTCAGGCGGACGCAGTGGTAAAGCAAGTGAATTTCTTCAAAAGGAAGGCTATGATGTGACCAACGTTGACGGTGGCATGCTCGCCTGGGATGGTGATGTTGAGAAGTAAACGATAGTTAAAAAATAACACGTGAGCCATAAACGTCAGTATCTATGGACGTTTATGGCTTTTTTGTTTTGCATGAACGGTGTTATTTGAGTGGTTCCTCGCGTGAATGACTATCTGAAAGTATTGGCAGTCCCAACAATCAATCAATAGAGATTGAAGGTATGGAAATTATTAAGCATTCTATGATTAATAATTACCATACTGGGGTATTGTACCTGACAGGAAACGAATAATAGCATGAAAGAAAGGGGTTGACTTTATGTCGAATGATGACAATAACAAACACCATGAGCATAGTCATGAAGCACATAGGCAACATGACCATGATCACAGTAACCATGAACATGGCAGTCACGACGGTCATGAAGGCCACGACCACGGCGGTCACGGTCATCATGATCACGGGGATATGGTGAACGATTTTAAGAAGCGGTTTTACATATCGCTGGTTGTTACCATCCCGATTCTTGTGCTATCCCCGATGCTGCAAAGCTTTATCGGTGTGGACTGGGGGTTTCCGTTTGACCAATACATTGTGTTCGTGCTCGCAACATTTCTATTCTTCTATGGCGGATGGCCCTTTTTAACAGGTGGCGTCAGTGAGATAAAAGAGAAGAATCCGGGCATGATGACACTGATTGGCCTGGCTATTCTCGTTGCTTACGTTTACAGCTCGATGACGGTTTTCGGCTGGGAAGGCAAGGATTTCTTCTGGGAACTCGCAACATTGATTGACATTATGTTGCTCGGCCATTGGATTGAAATGAGATCGGTTATGGGCGCGTCGAATGCCTTGGAAGAACTCGTTAAATTGATGCCGAACGAAGCGCACAAACTTGATGAAAATGAGGATATGACCGACGTTCCGACATCGGAATTGCAACAAGGTGACCGTGTACTGATCAAACCCGGTGAAAAGATACCGGTTGACGGTACCATTTATGAGGGCGAATCCGCTATTGATGAATCGATGCTCACCGGTGAATCCGTTCCGATCGAAAAAGAAAAAGACGATGACGTGATTGGCGGATCGGTCAATAAAGAAGGATCAATTAAAATATCGGTGGAGAAAACGGGCGAGGATTCCTATCTATCCCAAGTCGTTACGATGGTTAAGGAAGCGCAGGAATCGAAGTCCAAAACACAGGATTTGACGAACCGGGCTGCCAAATGGCTATTTTATCTCGCGCTTGCCTCCGGGTTTATTACTCTGTTTATCTGGCTCACGCTCGGCTATGCCTTTGATGTTGCGCTGGAACGGATGGTGACTGTTATGGTTATTACGTGTCCACACGCGCTCGGGCTGGCAGCACCATTGGTTGTGGCCGTATCGACGTCCTTATCGGCAAAACGCGGTCTATTAATTCGCAACCGAGCCAACTTTGAAGGTTCACGTCAGTTGAATGCGGTTGTTTTTGATAAAACAGGCACACTCACACAAGGCGAATTTGGCGTGACGGAATTGATTCCGAATGACGGTTTTGAAAAAGACGGTGTTCTCACATGGGCGGCCAGTCTTGAGCAAAACTCCGAACATCCGATTGCAGCCGGCATTGTCAGCTCGGCAACCGAACAAAATCTCGAACTGAAAACAATCGAGACATTTGAATCCATTACCGGCAAAGGGATCGAAGGAAGCATCGATGGACGCAAGGTGAATGTTGTCAGTCCCGGCTATGTGCAACAACAGGACATGACCTATGACCGGGAAACGTTTGATCAACTGTCGGAAGAAGGGAAAACGGTTGTTTTTGTACTGCTCGACAATGAATTGATCGGCATGATTGCGCTGGCCGACATGGTTCGGGAAACAGCGAAGGAAGCCATCGCATCCCTTAAGAAAAAGGGTGTCGAAACCATTATGCTTACCGGTGACAATAAAAAGGTAGCCAATTGGGTGGCTGGTCAGCTCGGTATCGACGAGGTTTATGCCGAAGTGCTCCCTGACGACAAAGCCAATCAGGTGAAGACGATCAAAGGCAAAGGATGGAAGGTTGCCATGACAGGGGACGGCGTCAATGACGCGCCGGCACTCGCAACGGCTGATTTGGGCATTGCGATCGGTGCAGGTACCGACGTAGCCATGGAATCGGCCGACGTTGTCCTGGTCAAAAGCAATCCGAATGATGTGGTATCGCTGATGGAGCTGTCCCGAAAAACATACCGTAAGATGATTCAGAACCTGTGGTGGGCAGCGGGGTATAACATCGTCGCTATTCCCCTTGCTGCCGGTGTGTTGGCACCCATCGGTATTATACTCAGCCCTGCCGTCGGAGCTGTCTTAATGAGTCTAAGCACCATTGTCGTTGCCATTAACGCGAAATTGTTGAAAGCGTAACGAAAGCTGACGCATCCCGCAGAAATTGAAAGAGAATCAGTCATATACATACCATGGTTCCATTCAGACAAACTAAACAGGACGAACCAACTGAAAGGGGAATGACCATGGGTGTATTATCAACATCACCAACCACTATGGATGCTTGTATTGAGGCATGTCTTAAGTGTGTGCGGGCTTGCGAGGAATGTACAACGGCATGTTTGCAGGAGCCGGATGTCCAGGCGCGCGTGAATTGTATTCAGACATTGAATGACTGTGCGGAGATATGCGCGCAGGCAGCGCAATATATGTCTCGGAACAGTTCATTTGCAGCGCAACTGTGCGGCGTTTGTGCCAGTATATGCGACCAATGTGCCACCGAATGTGAAAAGATGAAGGACAACCATTGCCAGGAGTGTGCAGCCATTTGCCGGCAATGTGCGGAAGAATGCCGGAAAATGGCCGGCTGAATTAACGAGAGAGTATGTCCGTAATAGGTTATAAAACATAAGAAACAGGTGGAATGAACGCTATTCAACCACAGGACAAGATGATGGATTTGTAGACTTTGTCGGGAATGTCGAAAAGGATATGTTGCATTTTTGAGTTTTTAAACGAAGGAACATGGATATTGAAATGGGGATGGGACAAGACTGAACAAATCCCTTCTAAATACGAACGATATATTTAAGGCATGGCCATCGCTCCGGAAAAACACTGCGCTTTCCGCGGGCGCTGATGAGCCTCCTCGTGCTTATCGCACTGCGGGGTCTCACCTAGGCTTTTTCATCCCGCAGGAGTCTCCGTGTTTTTCCTACTCTAAGCGAAAAATCCGAACTGGTTCAGATTATTTGTGAATCATAGTTCGGATTTTTCTTTGATTAAACGTCTTATGTCCCAGCCTCATTTTTTATGTTTGAACGAGTGAATCGGTTTTTGACGTCACGATTAAAAGTATTGGAGTAACTATTGTTTCAACCGTTCATATAAGTTCTATCTTTTGACAAAAATACGATTGGGGGGTACCCTATAATTAGAACAAAAAAGGAGTGAGGCCGTTGGGAGAATACATGCATGACCAACCGGTGACGCCCCGGACACAGGATGAAAAAGATGCTGTCGTCAATCGTTTGAAACGTATTGAAGGACAGGTTCGGGGTATTCAAAAAATGGTGGAAGACGATCGGTATTGTGTTGATATATTAGTGCAAGTCAGTGCGATCAATGCTGCCTTGAAAAAAGTCGGATTTTCCGTTGCCGAACGCCATACGAAGCATTGTGTCAGTGATGCCGTGCAATCCGGCAATGGCGACGAAGCGATTGATGAACTGATGGAAGTCATGAAGCAGTTTGCCAAGTAAGGGGGGTATGACACATGAGTGAAACAGAGCAAACCAAACTTGGTGTGACAGGGATGACCTGTGCAGCGTGCTCCAATCGCGTTGAAAAAGTTTTAAATAAAATGGACGGCGTCGAGGCGAAAGTTAATTTAACGACGGAAAAAGCATCTGTTGACTATGATCCGTCTGCCGTCTCTATTGACGATATAACTGAAAGAATTGAAAAGCTCGGGTATGGGATTGAGACGGAAACGGCCGAATTGGATGTCACCGGCATGACCTGTGCCGCGTGCTCCAACCGGATTGAAAAAGTGCTGAATAAACAAAATGGTGTGAAGACGGCCAGTGTTAATTTGGCAACCGAGAACGCGGCCGTTGAATATACCCCGGGACTGATGGAAGAAACCGACATTATTGAACGAATCCAAAAACTCGGCTACGATGCGAACGTTAAAACCGATGACGACGATAAAGAGAGCGCCAAAGAAAAACAGATAGCACGGATGAAAACGAAATTGATCACGTCCGCTTTACTGGCCGCGCCCCTTCTCTTAACGATGATTGTTCAAATGGTTGGCGTCGATGTACCGTCTATTTTGGTTAATCCGTGGTTCCAGTTTGCATTGGCGACACCGGTGCAGTTCATCATCGGCTGGCAATTTTACGTCGGTACCTACAAAAACCTGCGTAACGGCGGAGCTAACATGGACGTGCTCGTTGCCCTTGGGACAAGTGCCGCCTACTTTTACAGCTTATACGAAGCGTTGAAAACCATTGGCAGCCCAGCGTATGACCCGCATCTCTATTTTGAAACGAGCGCTATTTTAATCACGTTGATTCTGTTTGGTAAGTATTTGGAAACAGCCGCCAAAAGCAAAACAACAGCTGCTTTATCGACATTGCTTGATTTGCAGGCCAAACAGGCACGCGTTATCCGTGATGGTGAGGAAGTGATGGTGAATGTAGAGGATGTTGCTGTCGGTGATCAATTGCGTGTCAAACCAGGTGAAAAATTTCCGGTCGACGGCACGGTCATGAAAGGCCAAACATCGGTTGATGAGTCGATGATTACCGGGGAATCCATCCCTGTTGAAAAAGACGTTGATTCAAATGTTGTTGGGTCGACCATCAACAAAAATGGCACGGTGGAAATGGAAGCAACGAAAGTCGGCAAAGACACCGCGCTTGCATCGATTGTGAAAGTTGTCGAGGACGCACAGGAATCAAAAGCTCCGATTCAACGCATGGCTGATGTCATTTCCGGGTATTTCGTCCCGGTTGTCGTCGGCATTGCCGTGATTACATTCGGCATTTGGATGGCGTTTGTTTCGCCCGGTGCATTTGAACCAGCACTGGTGGCCGCGATTGCGGTTTTGGTTATTGCCTGTCCATGCGCGCTCGGGCTTGCGACACCGACATCGATTATGGTTGGAACAGGGAAGTCCGCAGAAACCGGTATCCTGTTTAAAGGCGGCGAACATCTGGAACGCACCCATCAGTTGGATGCGGTCATTATGGATAAAACCGGTACGATTACAAAAGGTAAGCCTGAAGTAACCGATTTTACCGGTGACACCGACACATTGCAGTTATTGGCCAGCGCTGAAAAAGGATCCGAACACCCTCTGGCTGAAGCCATTGTCGCCTATGCCACGGAGCAGGATATGAAAATGGTCGATGCCGATGCTTTTGAAGCCATACCCGGTCAGGGCATTAAAGCTACGATTGCCGGTAAGGACGTTTTGGTCGGAAATCGCAAACTGATGGATGAACATGGTGTGCAAGTTGACGCTGCGGCTGATTTGGAAAGCTACGAATCCGACGGAAAAACGGCCATGCTTGTTGCTGTCAACAGCGAATATCAGGGTATGATTGCGGTGGCTGATACGATTAAGGAAACCGCTGGTGAAGCCATTCAAAAGCTGCATGATCAGGGACTTGAAGTAGTGATGATGACCGGCGATAATGAACGAACAGCACAGGCTATCGCGCGGCAAGCAGGTATCGATCAAGTGATAGCCGAAGTGTTGCCGGAAGAAAAAGCGGATAAAGTGAAAGACGTCCAGAATCAAGACAAAAAAGTAGCCATGGTCGGCGACGGTATCAATGACGCACCCGCATTAGCCGTTGCTGATACCGGTATTGCGATCGGAACAGGTACGGAAGTTGCCATCGAAGCGGCTGATGTTACGATTCTTGGCGGGGAGCTGTTGCTGATACCGAAAGCAATCCAGATCAGTCAAGCAACCATTCGAAACATCCGTCAAAATCTGTTCTGGGCATTTGCCTACAACACAGCCGGCATTCCGATTGCCGCCGCCGGACTGTTAGCACCATGGATTGCCGGCGGTGCGATGGCGTTAAGTTCGGTGAGCGTCGTATCCAATGCCCTTCGATTGAAGCGGGTTAAAATTGAATGATACTCTCTTTATCAAGAGACATTTTGTGAAAAGATAACTATTTTAAAAGGAGTGATAAATGATGCAAGCAACATTGGATGTAAAAGGAATGACGTGTGGTCACTGTGAAAGCGCGGTAAAAGGAGCACTGGAAAATCTGGAAGGTGTCCAGACCGTGAACGTCAATCTCGATACAGGCAAGGTGGATGTCACGTACGATGATGCTGTGGTAACCATTGACGCCATGCATGAAGCCGTTGAGGATCAAGGCTATGATGTCGTCGCGTAATAAAAACCGGCTCCCTCTGAAAAGGGGAAGTCGGTTTTTTTATAGTGTAAAAATCACCCCGTTGAAAAATCCGCGTCGCTCCGGTTGATAAATTGCACATCCGGTCGATATCCCCGTCGATCTGGTTGATAAATTTCAAATTCGGTCGATATCTGCGCCGCTCCGGTTGATAAATCTCAAATCTGGTTGATATCCGCGTTGATCCGGTCGATAAATCTCAAATCCGGTTGATATCCCCGCCGTCCTGGTTGATAAATCCCAAATCCGGTTGATATCCTCGCCGATCCGGTCGATAAATCTCAAATCCGGTTGATATCCCCGCCGTCCTGGTTGATAAATCCCAAATCCGGTTGATATCCCCGCCGTCCTGGTTGATAAATCGCAAATCCGGTTGATATCCCCGCCGTCCTGGTTGATAAATCGCAAATCCGGTTGATATCCTCGCCGCTCCGGTCGATAAATCCCAAATCAGGTTGATATCCACCTCGACCAGGTCGATAAACACCACTGCTTTGATTTAGCACAAACGAATAATTTATAACATGATTGGAAATCTATACATAGCGAAAATGTACACGGATTCCCCATGTCGAAACAAGACAAAAATGTGCCAGAAGTGATAAACGAACTACAGCAATGCTTTCTCTCAGAATAAGATTCGATAAGGGAAAATAGTTGACTGATACAAAACACCATAGAAGAATAAGGATGCATTTATTTGTTATTCTTCTTGTCGTTGCGATTATGTGGCATTCGGTTGACTGGCATCGCTTTTATGAATTCCACACAACAATTCTGTATATGGTTGCCATTGCATTTTTTGGTTTGACGTGCGATGGATTAAATTCAATGCTTTGGCTGAGGAGTTGGTAATATGGAAATGATGCTTTTATGGTTATTTTTTATCATCGGGATTGTATTATTTATTCGATCGTGGATAAAACACCCGTTTCAGGAATGGTTGTTATGCTATTTGCTGGCTGCTCAAGTTGCTATGTTACTGGGTCAGTTAGTGGTCCATTATCAGCTGTTGGACTACCCGGTCAAACTGTTTCCGCAATTTGAGTCAAGCATCCTTTATGAATACTTGTTGCTTCCCATGATCATTGTCCATTACTATTATCAAACGTCCAGTCGCAGCTCCATATTCCGAATGGTATGGATAGCATTGGCCTCGAGTGGTATTTTAACGATTTTTGAAGTCATCCTGGAAAAAAATACGAACCTCGTTGCGTATATGCAGTGGCATTGGTATTACTCCCTGATCAGCATCTTTTTGTTTCTGATAATCATCCGCTTTTTGATGAAACAAATAGTTAAATTGGATCATAAAAAAGACAGTTAAAACTCTGTTTGGAATAAAAACGCCAAATGGAGTTTTTTTATTTTACGTATCGTTACGAATGTGATAAATTATTTAGTGTACGAAATATTAGAATGCGAAAAAAAGGAAGGATGGGCGGGCATGGAAAACCAGGAATTTTCAAAGACAGGCACTCGTGCTGCTGAGCTTTTTCGTGAAGTCAATAAAGTATTAGATCAGCGAATGCGACAATCATTCCAGGAAGTGGGCATCACGCCGCCTCAGATGATGATTTTGCATTATTTATATAATCATAACGCATGCATGGTGAGTGATATCAGCCGCGATCTTCATTTAGCGGCCAGCACGGTTTCCAGCATTCTGGACCGGCTGGAACGACATAATTTAGTTGTTCGCAGGCGCAAACAAGAGGATAAGCGGGTTGTCCAGATTATTCTTTCTGAACGGGCCATGGAATGGAAGGATTCCTTGCGCACGAGTCTTAACTCAACAATGGAAAACATGGTGCAAGACGCCACAGCTGAGGAACGTGATCAGATTATCAGCGGTTTGCAATTAATGAAAGATGTATTAAACAGAAATGCTCAGACTGAGAAAGGGGAGGAGTCATATGGAGACAATTGTGGAAGTGAATGACTTAAAAAAGAGTTATAAGGATAAAGAAGCTGTTAAGGGCGTCAATTTTTCCGTTGAAAAGGGCGAAATATTTGGTTTTCTTGGCCCAAATGGTGCCGGCAAAAGTACCACGATTGATATGCTGTCAACCATTAACAGACCAACCAGTGGTGATGCCATTATCAACGGATTTCAGGTCGTATCTGATAAAAATAAAGTGCGCGGCAGCATCGGTCTGATTTTTCAGGAGACAACGCTCGATGAAAAGCTGACTGCGAATGAAAATTTGATGCTGCATTGCCGTTTTTATAACGTGCCTAAAGAAAAACGAGAAGCGCGTATTCAGGAAGTGCTGGAAATTGTAGATCTGTCAGACAACCGAAAGCAGATTGTTGAAACCTTTTCGGGCGGTATGAAGCGCCGGTTGGAGATCGCACGCGGTCTGCTGCATTATCCGCGGGTGCTGTTTCTGGATGAGCCAACTGTTGGTCTTGACCCGAACACACGTAATCATATTTGGGATTATATTTTGGACTTGAAGAAAAAGCAGGGGATTACTATGTTTCTGACCACTCATTATATGGATGAAGCAGAAATTTGTGACCGTATCGCTGTTATGGATCACGGTGAAGTGATTGCCCTCGATTCCCCCGAAAAGCTGAAAACGGATGTTGGCGGAGATATTATAGAAATTCAGACAGCTGATAATGATCAGGCTAAAGCTAAAATCGAAGCTGATTACGGTGTGGAGGTTAAGGAAAAGGATAATACCCTGACATTTCAAGTAAGCAACGGCAGCGAATTTCTTGTTCAGTTTGTCAGAGATTTTTCGATCGACATTTTGACTGTTAATTTGCGCCGGCCAACCTTAAATGATGTATTCCTGTATTTAACCGGTCGGGAAATCCGGGAAGACGCCTCAACGCAGAATGACGAAACTGAAGGAGGGACGGACTGATGGAAGCGATTCTGGCTGTATGGCAACGTGATGTCATCAAATTTTTCCGTGATATAAGCCGGTTATTAGGCTCATTTGCTATGCCATTTATGTTTTTAATTCTTTTTGGGAGCGGCATGAGTGGCGCGATGCAGTCAATGATCGGCGGTAGCGGCGGTCCACTGGCTGATTTCGACTTTGTGACGTTTATGTTTCCAGGTATTATCGGAATGGTTGTTTTTACGAACTCTATATTTTCTGCGCTATCCGTTGTACAGGATAAGGAATTTGGCTACATGCGTGAAATTCTTGTTTCACCTATGTCCCGTGTAACCATTGCGATTGGAAAAGTGCTGGGTGGTACGACGGTAGCTGTTATTCAAGGTTTAATGATGCTTATTTTTGTACCATTTATCGGTGTTTCAATAAGCGTTCTCATGGTCATGCAATTAATTCCGATTATGTTTCTCGTTGGCTTTACCATGTCATCCATTGGTCTCCTGATAGCAAGTCTGTTAAATTCAGCCCAAGGTTTCCAAATGGTATCGCAAATACTATTATTCCCCATGCTGTTTTTATCCGGCGCACTGTTCCCATTAAATGGAATGCCGGCATGGATGGATATTATCGTCAAAATTAATCCGTTAACCTATTCAGTCGATATGCTTAAAAATGTTGTCCTGCAGCCGGATACGCTGAGTGAACCAATGCAGCAAGCGATGGGGCTCAACCTGGACTTATTCGGGCATACGATTTCATTTACGGAAGATATCCTGATTGTTCTCGGGATTGCAGCCGTGTTTATTGTCCTGGCTACAGTAAGATTTGCTAAAACGGAAGCGTAAGGCTTTAATTTGAAGCATTGAACGCTGCCTCTTTTGGATAAGGGGCGGGTTCATTGGTCCAGTCCCAACTGAAGGAGACGTCAATTCTGATTGATCGCGTAAGTCGCTTTTCAACTGAGCAGTAACGCATCAACTGAAGGAGGTAACAGACATGAAAACGATGAAAGCTTTCGTGCGGACAAACGCCACTACCCGGGATGTGGAAATCACTGACCTTCCTGTACCGACTATTGAGGATGATGAAGTGCTCGTCCGGGTGGAAGCATTTGGTGTCGGCATTCACGATCGATATTATATTCCGAAAGATGCTGAATTTCCTTACACGATAGGTGTTGAAGGAGCAGGCAGAATTGCTGAGCTGGGCAGTCAGGTGAACGATTTTGCGGTGGGCGACCGGGTTATTTTCACGACCGTTATGCAGTCAAAAGGCGGTGCGTGGGCGGAATATGCCGCTGTTAAGCCAGCGACCTTGGTCCCTATGCCTGACCAGCTGACCTTCCAGGAAGGTGCAGCAATACCAGTTCCTGTAAAAACAGCACTGGAAAGCATGCGGGCCCTTGACCTCTCTGAAGGTGACAGCCTGTTTATCGCAGGTGCTTCGGGAGCTATTGGCACGCTTGTTATCCAGCTGGCAGCAGCTAGGGGCATTCACGCGGCCGGATCAGCTTCTGCTCAAAATCATGACTACATGACATCCCTTGGTGCGGACAAAACGGTCGATTATCATGATACTGACTGGCAACAGCAAATCAGGGAATGGTCTGGTGACGGTGTGACAGCAGCGTTGGCCATCCAGCCGGGAACAGGAAAGGAATGCATCCACGTGGTTAAAAATGGCGGGAAGGTGGTTACGGTATCAGGCGATCAGCTGGCGGACGAACAGGGCGTTACTGTTCAGCAGATTGGCCACCATCCGGATACCCAACAGGACGTCATCCAGCTTACAAAAGACATTGCAGACGAAAAAATCACGCTCGTTATCGAGAATGACTATCCTTTCGAGCAGGGATTAGACGCACTCGAAAAAACTGAAACAAGACACGCCCGAGGCAAATCAGTCGTAACAACACCAAACTAGTGGACCACGGGGACAGGTCCACTGGTCCACTATCGCAAGGGGGAGCGTCTTATTGTTGACCGAAGATATTTGAGTATTTTCGGTCTTTATTTTGTAGGGATTGATACAAAAATTATGGGTCAACAAATTTTATGATTGAAATGAATGGAGTCTCTCTCATATTTACTCATTTAAATTTCCTTTAGAATCATAGACTGCAATCTTGACCATTGTTTGATAAGATTAGTCATATAGACCTAAAACGAATATGGGGAGAGAATGATGAATGCCAGCAAAAGCTGATATAGATTTTCAGAAAGATTTGTTTGATGCTGCGACCAAAATGCGGGGAAGTATTGCGCCAGCGGATTATAAACATTATGTGCTGCCGCTTATATTCCTGCGTTATTTAAGCAATAGTTATGAACTTAAAAAAGATGAATTACACGAAACGGTTAATGATCCAAACAGTGGCTGGTATGCGCCAGACAAAGACACGCAGCAAATGCTCATTGAAGACCGGGATATGTATCAGGCGGAAAATGTCTTTTTTGTACCGGAAGAAGCACGCTGGTCAACCATCCGTGACAATGCTAAACAGCCGAATATCAAAGAAATTCTGGATCATGCCATGCAGCGATTGGAAGAAGAGAACCCGGAATTAGAAGGAATGCTTCCGCAAACGTTTCAGGGCAGTAACTTATCGACGGATAATGTGTCTGGGCTGATTGAGATATTTTCACGTGACGTTTTCAGAGCTGATGATGAGCATAGTGTGGATGTCCTCGGACGTACATATGAATATTTCATTAGTGAATTCGCATCAACAGAAGGCAATCGGGGCGGCGAGTTCTACACGCCTTATAGTGTGGTTTCCCTGCTTGTATCAATGTTAGAGCCGCAGGAAGGACAGGTACTGGATCCCGCATGTGGTTCAGGCGGGATGTTCATACAAAGTGAAAATTATACATCCCGAAAATCTGCTTTGTCGTTCCACGGGCAGGAAAATGTGATGACAACAGGCAGATTGGGGAAAATGAATATTTTACTTCATGGTATCAACGCGGATATGCGCATGGGCAACTCGTTGCTGGATGATCAATTTGCCGATCTCAAAGCGGATTATGTTATCGCCAATCCACCATTTAATCAAAGTGATTGGGGTGCAGACCGAATCTCTAATGATGACCCACGTCTTGTCGGTACAGTTACGAATAGTAATGCTAACTATATGTGGATGCAGCATTTCTTCTCCCACTTGAATGAGTCCGGTACTGCGGGTTTTGTTATGGCGAATGGTGCTATGACAACCAATTTGCGTGAAGAAAAAACGGTTCGGGAATGGTATGTTGATAACGGCTATATTGACTGTATTGTTGCTTTGCCGGAAAAACTGTTTTTATCCACAGGTATTCCAGTTTGTTTATTTTTCTTGAGTAAAAACCGGGATGGTAAAGCAGGTTATCGTCAACGTGATAATGAGATTTTGTTTATTGATGCCCGTCAAAAAGGGTCGCTTGTCAGCCGACGGCAAAAAGCACTTTCAACTGAGGAAATTGAAGAGATTGCGAATGTCTATCATAACTTCAAATATGATGCAGACGAGGTTGAAGAAACACCTGGATTCAGCAAAATCGCCACGTTGGATGAAGTGAAGGAAAATGATTATAAGCTGACGCCAGGCATTTATGTTGGTGTGGAAGAAGAGGAAGATGACGGCACCCCTTTTGAAGAAAAAATGGAAGGACTGCGAACACAATTGCTAGAACAATTCGAGGAATCCAACCGCCTTCAAGAAAAAATTAAGAAAGACTTGGAGGGATTGTTGTGAGTGCAAAAAAATATATCGTTAATGATTTAATAAAAGAGGGAGTATTAGAACCTCCTCTTGATGGTAATCACGGAGGGAAGCATCCCAAAGGTTCCGATTATGTTTCTGATGGAATACCATTTGTTATGGCTTCTGATTTACAAAATGGTAAAGTTGATCTTAAAAATTGTAAATATATTACAAAAGAGCAGGCAAAAACATTACCAAAAGGTTTTTCTAGAGAAGGAGATGTTTTATTAAGTCATAAAGCTACTATAGGACGTGTTGCTCTCGTTGAAAATATAGCTAGTGAATTTCTTATGACAACACCACAGGTTACTTATTATAGAATATTAAATGATAATTTTCTGGATAGAGATTATTTAATGTATTATTTCAGATCACCTTACTTTCAATCTCTTATTAATTCCTGGGCAGGCGGAGGATCTACAAGATATTATTTGAATATTACAAATCAAAAAAAATTACCCATTTCTGTCCCTGAAATAAGTACCCAACAAAGAATTTCATCTATATTGAAAGGTTTAGACGATAAAATCGAAATCAATCTACAAATGAACGAAACGCTTGAGGAAATGGCAATGACGCTATACAAACATTGGTTCGTCGATTTCGGCCCTTTCCAAGATGGTGAATTTGTGGAATCAGAATTAGGAATGACTCCAGAAGGCTGGGATATTTATTCACTGTTTGATTTGGCCGAATTTGTAAACGGAAAGGCTTTCAAAACAGCTAATTTAAATGAAGAACATATAGGTTTACCAGTTATTAAAATAGCTGAATTAAAATCAGGTATAGGTAATACAACCAAATATTGCCCTGACTCTTATAAGCAAAATATGAAATAAATAATGGTGATGTCTTATTCGCTTGGTCTGCATCTTTAGGTGTTTATTTATGGGACGGGGATAAAGCATTATTAAATCAACATATTTTTAATGTCCAACCTAAACAAGATTCCATTTTGGAGAAATCCTTTATATATTTTATGTTAAAAAGATTAATGCAAAAATTCATTTCTATTGCTTCTAGCAGAGCAACAACAATGGGTCATATAACCAAAAATCATCTAAAAGAAGAAAAGATAGCTTTACCTAATGATTATATATTATTAAAAATTCAAGAAAAACTGGAAACTTACTATGAACTAATTTTGGCTAATTCATTAGAAATAAAAAGACTGATTGAAACACGTGACTATCTTCTCCCTAAGCTCTTATCAGGCGAAATAGACTTATCAGAAGAGGAAAAAGAAGTTGAACAAGTTTTATAGAAGGAGGTGTTAATATGGCTGTTTTGCCAGAATCAGAATTTGAAGAAACAACGATTGAACGATTGAAGCAGATAGGTTATGAATATCGTAACGGACAAGAGTTGTTTCAGAATGGCGAGCGAGACCGCCTGCAGGAAGTTGTCCTTCATGGGCGTTTGAGAGATCATTTGAAACAAGCGTATCCGATGATTCCTGACCAAGAGATTCCTCGATTAGCTAGTATGCTGGTGACAAATGAAGGCGTGGGATGGGAACAACGGAATTTTAATTTTCATCAACGGTCTATTAAGGGAATTGATTTTGAATATGAAATGGATGGTGAGAAACGATTTCAGCATGTATTTCCGATTGATTGGAATGAACCGGAAAATAATGATTTTTTAGTCGTTAATCAGCTGTCCATTGAGGGACGCATGCCGCGCCGGCCGGATATCGTTATTTATATCAATGGTCTTCCGCTGGTTGTTTTTGAATTGAAAAACCCGAACAAAGAAAATGTCACGGTCTATGATGCGTACAACCAAATTCGCAATTACACATACGATATTGCGAAGATTTTCGAGTATAATGCATTTGTTGTTATTTCTGATGGCGTGGAAACGATGCATGGCATGCCGTCTGCGCCTTATGACTACTTTGCTTCCTGGAAATCAATTGACGGCCATACCGTTGATAATAATGTGGCTAATACGATGCGTACGTTAATTGAAGGGTTGTTTTCGAAAAAGCGATTGCTCAATTACATACAGAATTTTATCGTCTATTTGGATAAAGGGGAAAAGTACGTCAAAATCGGTGCGAAATATCACCAGTTTTTCGGTGTTAATTTTGCGGTAGGTGAAACTGTTCGTGCAACAGATACAGACGGTGATCGCCGCATCGGTGTAATTTATCATACCACTGGTTCTGGTAAATCTTTGAGTATGCTGTTTTATGCTAATATATTGTCAAAGCATTCGAAACTTAATAACCCCACGATCGTCCTGCAAGTTGACCGAAATGATTTGGACGAACAGCTGTATGATACCTTTTCAGAAGGCCACAGTATGATTGGTCATGTCCATCACGCGCAAAAGGGTGACCAATTGCGGGAATGGCTGAAAGGCGAAGGTGGCCAGATTGTATTCTCCACGATTGAGAAATTCCGCTTGAAGGAAGGCGAGGC
This sequence comes from Lentibacillus halophilus, assembly GCF_055395055.1. Taxonomy (NCBI): domain Bacteria; kingdom Bacillati; phylum Bacillota; class Bacilli; order Caryophanales; family Bacillaceae; genus Lentibacillus; species Lentibacillus halophilus. Next base: position 2,649,879 of record NZ_AP043750.1, on the reverse strand, counting down.
CAGGCATCCAGTCTTATCGGAACGGAAAAACATTATTGTGATTGCTGATGAGGCGCACCGGACACAGAGCGGTTTTGACGGCGGTTATGCGGCTCAACTGCGCCACAGTTTGCCTAATGCGTCATTTGTCGGGTTCACTGGAACACCGGTGAACTTGCTCGGAAATGACACAGAAGAGATATTTGGTCATATTATTCACCGCTATGACATGTCTCAGGCTGTTCAGGATAAAGCTGTGTTGCCTTTGTATTATGAAAGCCGTATGATTCCGCTCGATTTCGAGGGAGCCGGCATTGAAGAAGAATTTAGTGATGTCGTATCAGAACTTGATATGGAAGATGAAGAATCGGACAAATACAAGCTGAAATCGGCTGCTTTGGAAAAAGTGGTGGGGACGCCTAAGCGTCTTAAAAAGTTATCACGTTCTATTTTAGATCATTTTAATGCGGCGGCTGATCCGTTCCAAAAAGGTATGATTGTCGCCATGAATCGTTATATAGCGGTTCGATTATATGACGCGATGACAGAGCACGAAGACTGTCCGGAAGTTGAAATTATTATGACTGGCTATATTGAAAAAGACCCAACAAGCTGGCGGGAAAAGAATCCGGGTAGTCAGTACGCACATATTAAAACGAAGGAAGAACAAGAAGAAATTAAATCAAAACTGCGTGACGTCGATGATCCGCTGAAACTAGTGATTGTGGTCAATATGTGGCTGACGGGATTTGATGCACCGAACCTGTCTTATTTGTACATCGATAAACCAATGCGCGGTCACAATTTAATCCAGGCTATTGCAAGAGTTAACCGTGTATTCCCCGGTAAAGAGGGCGGTGTCATAGTTGATTTCATCGGCATTGCCACCTCTCTTAAAGAAGCGACGAATGACTACACAGGTGGTAAAGGAAGCGGCGGATCTAATGTTGATATCAGTGCTGCAATGGATATTTTCTATACGCATCTGGAAGAAGTGCGCCGTTATATAGGTGACGTTGACCATGTTCAGGACTGGCGGTCGTTAACAAAAGTTGAACGGGATGATTTAATTGCCGATCTTGTTAATGCTCAACTCAACTTTCGCATCTAAAAAACGCTAATAATTCCTTGATATGACTGAGCTAATCCGGAAAACAATATTAAAAAATCACACAAAAATACATCCCAATTTGGTAAAATATAGTCACCACAACTAAAACCAGAAAGGGATGTATTTATGGCTACTATTTTACCAAATTCTGAACCAAAAAACGAGGCTAATTCTTATATTTCACGCTTTTTCAAGGAAAATAAACTGGGGTCACTGCTTAATCAGGCGAACATTCGAAAAGAAGATGGATTTTCTCCCGTGTTCCTTCTCCAGTTTATTTTTTCGCTTGTCCTGCACGGCAAGAACCTTTTTCGAATTCTTGATTCGGACCGTGTTTCAGATGCTCCAAGAAAAGATGCAGTCCACCGTTTTCTCAACAATCCCAGATACAACTGGCGAAAGTTTCTTGTGTTGTTGAGCAGGAATGTGATTGTAACCAGCCTGTTGTCTCTGGTCTCAAGTGACCGTGAACGCGTCCTTATTTTCGATGATTCTTTATACAGCCGTGCTCGCAGTAAGACCGTCGAACTGCTTGCTCGTGTGCATGACCATACCACAGGGCAGTTTGTCAAAGGGTTTCGAATGCTTACACTTGGCTGGTCAGATGGGAATACGTTCATTCCATTGGCTTTCTCGTTATTAAGCTCCAAACAGCGCAAGAACCGGTTTCAGGAGATAAACTCCAAAATTGACAAGCGCACGGTTGGCTACAAGCGACGTCAGGAAGCCCTGCAAAAATCAACTGAAGCGATGTTTGATCTCTTGGATGACGTTAATCCGTTACAGCTTTGTGCCAGAACCTTGTTGTTTGACAGTTGGTTTGCCTTTCCTAAAGTGATTAAGCGCGTTGTTTCTGACTATCCTCTTCATGTCATCTGTATGCTCAAAAGCATGCATCGGGTTTACTACACCTACGAAGGCGAGAAATATACCTTGAACCAACTCTATAAAAAAGTGCGAAAAAAACGGGGACGTGCTAAGATTCTTGCTTCTGTTGTTGTCAGCCTGGGATTAGATGACAATGGTAAGGATATACAAGCCCGTATTGTTTTTGTACGGGATCGAAACCGCTCTAAACAATGGTTGGCGCTTCTTTCTACAAATCTGGATTTGCCGGAAGAAGAAGTTGTTCGCCTTTATGGGAAGCGTTGGGATATCGAGTGCTTTTTCAAGGTCGCCAAATCCCATCTACGTTTAGCGAAAGAATGCCAGTCACGTCATTATGATGCGCTCGTAGCCCATACGACAATCGTCTTCACACGCTATATCATGCTTGCGATAAGCTCCCGTGAAGAGAAAGATCCAAAAACGATTGGACAGCTCTTCTATTTGTGCTGCGATGAAATGGAAGACATTCGGTTTGCCCAAGCGTTCATGATGATCATAGATGCGTTAAAGTCAACACTTTCAAATGAACCAGTGCTTTCAGAAGAAAAAGTCAAATCCATCATCGATGAGCTATTTGATAACCTCCCGCAATTTTTAAAGAAAACATTTCTTGGCAATGAGGAATTTAACGCACAAGCAGCATAGTCAGTTTGGTTTAGATCAAGGCATATCAAGGGTTACAGGCTCATTCTGCGGTGCGAAAGTTGAGTGCTCAACTTAACCAGGAACCGGAATCTTTCGTTGAGACGTGTGTCAAGCTGGAAAAGGCTTATAAGCTCGTAAAACATCTGGATGAGATTATCCCGTATGGGGATGAGGTCACCTTATATCAAATGGTTCGTGTTCAAGTGAAAAAACATATAACCTCTAAACCCGTTCAACCTGAGGGGAATAAGACCATTGAAGAACGATTGAATGATCTTGTGGATGATCATCTGGAGACCCAGGACCCTGTCGATATTTATGCTGTAGCTGGGATCGAAAAGCCAGATATCAGCATTTTAGATGAAAATTTCCTGAAAGATACTGAAGGCAAAGAACATGAGGACCTTCGTCTGAAACTGTTGCAAAAATTGCTGGAGGATCATATCACTGTTAATTTTAAATCAGGCAGTAAAAAGGAACGCGATATGCGCGAAATGCTGGAGAAAACACTTGAGGATTACCATAACCGCATTATACAAGCCGCTGATGTGGTGCGCATGATGGTCAATATGAAAGAAGAAACAGATGAGGAAGCAGCGTTTCGGGAAGAACTCGGATTGAGTGATGAAGAGGCGGAATTCTATAAAGCTATCACAGCCTTGGAATTGGATGCATTTGATAATCAATTTTTAGCAGATCTTATTCATAAAATCGTTAAACAGCTTAAAAAGAATTTGGGCGAGGATTGGACGAGTGATCACCGTAAAAATATCTACGCTAAAATGAAACTAGCCGTCAAGCAAGTGCTTTTGAAGGAAAAAATCACCGGTCAACAGCTGGAATTTATTACGAATGCCGTGATGGAAGAGGCCGAAAAACAATACAAAAATTGGCCGAGAGAAGCCTGATATTAATAAATGCTATTAAAATATTACGATGCGATTTGCCAGATCGGAAGCGTAGAGCTTCTGATTTGGCAAAGCTATTGATACAGGTCTATTGTCTTCTTTGTTTTCGTTGAACGAATTATTATTCCTTATTTTAAAAAACTGGCCTATCGAACGTTGATAAGCCAGTTTTATACAAATGATATTATTTTGATAATGCGATGTTTATATGGGCTAAGTGGTGTTCTTCATGCCACGATAATTTGGCAATTTTTGTAGCAACGGTTATTTGACCGTTTTGCGGGTGCGTAAACGTCCGATCTAATTGCTCCTGATTTAAACGATAACCCAAAGATACGACGCGCTCATTGATACCTTCCAGCATTTTAATGGAACTTTCAACAGGGAGCTTAGTATCCGGTTGAGTAGCCCATTTGTCTTGATCAAAAGCTGGCACTGTCGGATTCTCATCTGTTAAAGCCAGCTTCAAACGTTGATACATATTCAACTGGGAATCCGCAATGTGGTGAACAAGCTCGCGAACGGTCCAGCTGCCATCACGATATGTTCTGTTTAATTCCTCATCGCTTAATGCGTCAACCGTTTCTCTTAATCGGGTTGTGTACGTTTCGATGTTCTTTAACCATTCCTGAATCGTTTCCGATGTTACTTTTTCAGGAACGTGTAATGGCCCAATGGGGTATTTGACATCCATTGTCACTCCTCCCTCTCCTATTCATTATTTCTCTCTCCATCTGACACAGTGTACTGAATTCAGTATATCAACATGTTTAGCTGGTTGAAAACGTTTATTATTCTATTTCATCGTATAGCTTCACAATGATGAAAATAACGTCAAAGCAAGGTAGCGATAGGTTATACGATAGGTTATAATTGGTACATGCAATCGTCGCATTTCTCAAGGGGGGGTCGGCGCATTTCCGTCGTTGTAGTGTCACGCGATACGCTATAACGAAAGGAGGTGTTGCCTTGTCTATCTTTGAAACATTAATTCTAATGATTGCGTTTGCAACATTAGTTGTTACAATCATAGACCAAAGAAAATAGACCTCCCTAGAGTTTAACAGCCTGGTGGAGGTCTATATCCTTCATTGCGCTGACCCCTCTTGAAGGGGAAGCGACTTATTGCTGACCGAAGATATACCCTTATCTTCGGTCTTTCTTATTTTATGTCTTTCTACTTATATTATAACACGGAAAGCTGATTTGCAAACATATATCAATGAATGATTGCACAATCATTGGAACGTCAGACTGAATGCCATTACCCCTGTTGTTTAGTCTTGCGTTCATGTATTTTTCTATGTATACTGTGTATATAACGTATACACAGTATACTTGGTTGAGTGAGGGGGTGTTCGAATGTGCTGATACATATTTCGCAAACGAGTTCGACGCCAATGTATGAACAGGTGATTGAGGAGATTCAACGGCTTATTGCCATGGGGCATATGGATCCGGGGGAGATGCTTCCGTCGATTCGTGAATTGTCAAAACAGTTGATGATAAGCGGGATCACCATTCGGCGTGCCTATCAGGAACTGGAACAGACAGGGTTTATTTATACACGGAAAGGAAAAGGCAGTTATGTAGCCAAACTAAGTGACGAAAGGCTGGCACAGTGGAAAATGAAACAGGTGCGGGGACCGTTGTTGGAGTCGGTATTGCAAGCGAAAAAACTGCATTTAAGAGAAGACGAATTCCACGAATTAATCAAACGGATGTGGAAGGAAGTGGATGAAGGCAAACAGGAGGGAGACGACAATGACTCATAATAATGAACAGCTTTTGTTGGACGTGCGCCATCTAACCAAGACGTATCCGGATTTTCAGTTAAAGGATGTGAACGTGAGTCTTCCCGCCGGTACCATCATGGGTTTTCTCGGCAGGAATGGTGCGGGGAAAAGCACGACCATGAAAGCGATCATGGATCTGATCAAGCCGGACGAAGGAGCCATTCATATTCTTGGTATGCCGATGCCGGAAGAGGAGGTTGCCGTGAAGGAACAAGTTGGCTATGTCGGGGATACCCCGCTCTTGAACAACGCTTGGACGATGGAACAGACATTGCGTTTTGCCCGCCAGTTTTATCCAAATTGGAATGAGGAGGCGGTCGAACAAAACCTGGAGCGCTTTGCGATTGCTAAGGATAAAAAAATAAGCGCGTTATCAAAAGGGATGAAAGTAAAAGCATCACTCATCCTCGCGACGGCTCATGAACCGAAATTGCTGCTTCTGGATGAGCCGACATCCGGACTGGATCCTGTCGTGCGAACAGAGGTCCTGGAAATGTTATTGGATTTTGTTCAAGATGAAAATCGCAGTGTGCTTTTTTCTTCCCATATTACGTCCGATGTGGAAAAAATTGCGGATTGGGTGACAGTGCTTGACGATGGGCATATCGTTTTCAGCGAAGACAAGGAATCACTCCTGGACCGATATCGGCGTATTGTCATTCCAGGAAAAAGTGGTCAACAAGCGACGGACTCGCCATTATTGTTTCACTGTCAAGCAACTGCGGGTGGTTATATTGGCTATACCGACCGTTTTCAGCAATTCCGGAAATTTGCTACAGGGAATTGGCACGCTGAACGCCTGACACTGGAAGAACTGTTCGTGTTGTTGACAGGACGGAAGGAGGCGTAGTAGATGAACGTTTTGATGCAACGGGAACTGGAAGGGGAATTGGCATCCGATCTGAAGGAAAGAATCATTTATTATGCTATGTACGGTACGGTGCTGATCGTTCTGACGTGGCTTCTCGGTCCACGGGTACTAGATTGGTTTAGCATAATGGGGATGAATCGGTTTGTTTCCGTTATGGCAATTATAGTGGTTTCGTCGACCATTAATGAAAAGTTAAAGAATGACAGCAGCAACCGGCAAATGAGCTTTTTACAAACGTTGCCGGTACCTAAAAGCCAACTGGTCCATGCCAAATTTCTTCATATGTTATTAATGTGGGCTATGGCATTTGTCTGGCTTTCCGCTGTTACTTCTGTAAATTTGCTTTTGAATGGCAGTTGGACGTTTGAATTGTGGACACACGTTTGGGGGTTCACATCAGCGTCTTTATTTATTCAGGCAATGGCCTTGCTGTGTTATTTTTCAAAGGGGTATCGCGGTGTTCAAGCGGTGTTCTATTTGTCTGCCTTGGCTTGGGCGGCTATCTTTATTCCGCTGGGGTTAACTTTGAAAGAAACGGGGCTGTCGAAAGGTGAACTTTGGGGAACAGCATTGATAGCAGCCTTTATCATATGTGGTATAAGCTGGCGGATTGCTGTACGGAAAGTGAATGCAAGGGGAATTCCGGAAGAGAACAGGGATGATTTTGTCACGGATGAGGTTTATTAATGGTGTGGCAGGTGGAAAGGAGGTCTCGCTGATGGGAGCGTTAATGAAACGAGAAATCGATGGCATGCACCTCGCTTCGGACTACCAAAATAAACGTAAAGCATTTATGTCCATCTACGGCTTTTTAGGAATCGGAGTTCCGGTTATCATTTGGGTGCTCGGTCCTGGCGTCGTTGGCCTTATGAGTGGAGAAATGATGAATACGTCGGTTTTAGTTATTGGTTTGATTCACAGCTCGCAAGCGGTCTCGCTGTACTTGTTCCGGGAAAGCACCTATCGGCAGTTAACATTCCTGCAGACATTACCGGTGAAAAAAACGTCCATTATACATGCCAAATTTACGAGTGTCCTGTTGTTAAGCGTATGTATTATTGGTTGGATGTTTATCATTGCAGGTGTCAATACATTATTAAGCGACGTTACGGCAAGTGACTTCTGGCTTGCAACGGGATTTTTTTCATCGATGATTATGTTTATTGAGGCTGTCGTGCTCCTGACTTATTTTACAAAAGGTGCTGATAAACTAACCGTTATGTACTGGATCTCTCTTATTGGTTGGGCGGTTCTGTTTGTTTTAAGTGGATTATTCATGAAAAGCTTGGGGAAAGAACCGGATCGTTTCGTTTTTGTTATCTATATACTAGTGTCACTGCTGGTGTATCTATGTTGCTGGGGATTCGTGATACGAAACGTGAACAAGCACGGATTCCCACCAGAAACAGGATATAAGGAAGATGACATCAAAGTTATTGGCACAAGGGGAAAAGGGGATTGACATGAGGGCAAGAGTGATATTCCGTTTTGTTAAAGAAGAATGGTACCGTCAGCGGCGTATGCTATTATGGTACATAGGATTGACGTTGATTTTGGATATAGCGATGATTATTTGCAGTCAGCTTAAGTGGGTGACTCAGCAGATTCGTCAGTCTGCGCTCAGTTTCGAACAATTTTCATTGAGTGTATTCGCTATTCTCTTTATACCGTATGCCATCAGTTGGATGATCCTTGTTTATAAGGTGGATAAAGAGAAACGAGCAGGATTTTACACATTTGTGCATACATTACCAATCGCTATAAAAGAAGTGGTCACGGCGAAGTACACGGCTGCTTTCCTTATAAACGGATTGATGCTCGGCTGGCTTAGTATGGTGTGGCGTCTTTATGAAATCAGTGTGGCGGATGCAGCATCACTGCAAGTCTGGACAGGGCTATGTATGATTGGTTTCTTGCTGGCTTTCAGTATGTTGGCTGTTCAATTGGGAATCTTTTTTCATTGGGGCAGCACTAGTTTTGCTTTAGTATTGGTGCTATTGGTTGCGAATCAGTTGGATGTTGTCGACCATTTAGCCAAGCAGACGATGGATTGGATGGCGCGGACCCCGTTCTTGATGTGGGGAGCCACGGTTGTGCTGACCATTGGTGTCTGGACCCTGTGCTGGCGTTGGTCGCTGAAAGCTTACCAGAAGTATTAAAGAGCTGGATGGTAGCAAGGCCGAGCAGACCAGCTCAAAGCAAAAAACGAGGAGATGGCCCGGTATCTCCTCGTTGAGCCACACCTACAGTTTTTCTTTGAACGCTTCTAACTTATCCAATGTTTCAAGTGATAACTCACGTATATGGGCTTTATTCGCCTTGTCTTTTTTAGCCAAAGCGATTAATGGGTAAAGGCTCTCCTCAATATTTTGGTAATCGTCAGGATAAGACGTCTCTACCTTCTTTTCGATCGTATCCCAGTTTTTCTTCAACGCTTCTCCAAGCTCATTGATGTCTTCCGTATTGCTGGCATCTTTTTCAGTTAGGTCCTTTAATTCCTTTACTTTAGCAATGACGCCATCGGTGCCCTCTTGTATATCGGTACTTTCGTCAGTGGATGCATGTTGTCCCGTATTGTCCGTAAATCCTGTCAAAACGGCTCCAAGCATCAGGATGACCCCGAAATAAAGAATCAGTCTCCGCATGATAATCGCCTCCTTCTTATCTGGTCACCTTTATATTTCCCATAAGATGCCTTTCTATACAAAATTTGAAAAGGAGAAGCAGAGCGCTGATGTCAATATCCTTGTGACCGCAGGGGCCGGTTCTGGACACCTTTTCGCGCAAACACGATGAGAAAAATAGCAACCAGACCTTCTGCGACCGGAAGTGCCAGCCATATTCCCGTCGTGCCGAACAGGACCGGCATTATCAAAAGGGCGGCAATGAGCAGAATAAAGCCCCGGAACAGCGTGATCCCAATGGATGGCCCGATATAGGCGATCGATTGGTAATAGGTCATGTAGACAAAATTGATGCCCATAAACAAGTAACCAGTAAAAAATAGTTTGATGCCTTTCATGGCAAGGTTACGAACGCCCTCGGTCTCCACTCCGAAAATGGATACGAGATAATCAGCCCCGAAATAACCAATACCAAGAAAGGCAACACCCAGCGCCAATCCGGTTATCTCCGCCATCGTGACGGTATGTTTAATGGATCCGTATTTTTTGGCGCCAAAATAAAAACTGATCATCGGCTGAATGGATGTGCCGATGCCGATAAACGCCAGAAACATAAATGTATGCAAATAATTTATAACAGAAAATGCAGCGAGTCCGGTAGTCCCCGCATAGTAGGATAATGCCACGTTGTAGCCCATGACGAAAACACCGGTTCCTGCTTCGGCAAGAAAGTTAGGGAATCCCAATTTTCCAATCGAAAGGATATCTGTTTTTGTCCACTGCGGTCGTATAAATGTTAATCCCGATCCGGGTTTGAAGAAATGGATCGTATAAATAAGCAGCCCCGCTCCTGTTGCTATCACGGATGCAAGTGCGGCGCCAGTTACTTCCATGCCCAATATAAAAATCATCCAGTAATTCAGAACGATATTAAGCAATGCTGATACGACAAGACCAGCCATGGCAATATTCGGACCGCCATCATTGCGGACAAAAATACTGAGTGAATTTTCCCAGGCAAGGATGGGAGCCGATAAGAAAAGTATTTGCATGTAATCCATAGTATAAGCGAGTGTTTCCTCATTCGCACCGAACAGGAAAGCGAGCGGTTTTGCGGTCAGATAACCCGTGATACCGATACACGTAATCACGATAGTCACAAGGATCATGGAAAGTGTGAAAATCTGTTTTGCTTTGCTTGCATCGCGGGCTCCGGTTTCTATGGAATACAGCGTCCCTCCGCCAACCCCGATTAAGAGCGAGATGGATATGATAATGGACCAGACAGGCACAGCAATGTTGACACTGGCAAGCGCCACGGACCCAACGCCGTTCCCGACAAAGATTCCATCAATGACAATATTGACCGACATCAGCATCATACCGACAAGGGTAGGGAGGAGATATTGGAAAAAACTTTTCGTTACCGACTGTGATAAAAGGCGTTGTTCTGCTATGCTCATACCATCCCTCCCGTCGTTTTTGACTTGAATTCATTCTACATTTGTTTTTAAGAAAAAACCAATGGTGGGAATCGTCTGATCTGTGTTTAATTTTACGCTGAAACAGGAAAATTATAAAAGGGAGATGATAACATGGAATTAGCAAAGCAAAACTGGCCTGACAAATATGATATTAATCGACTTGTCACAATCCAGAACGATGTGGACAAAATTATTGGCGGCAAAAAAACGTCGGTACGGCGCAATGACCGATACGCTGACCCGGGTGACAGCATGACGTTAAATGGACGTACGGTCATTGTGGAACATGTTTTTCCTCAGAAGCTTCGTGAAATTACTGATGATGATGCGCGTCAGGAAGGATATTCAGACTTGGAGGAATATAAAAGCGGCATTACAAGCATACATGGGGAAGATGTATGGGATCCGGAACAAGTAGTTTGGGCGCATGAGCTAAAAGTTGCTTAATGGTGCTGCACTGTGCCGGAATGATTGATATCGCTGATAAAATCGTGGAAACCGCTGATAAACGAGTGTAAACCGCCGATAAAAACGTGAAAACCGATGATAATTGAGCGAAATCGCCGATAAACACGCAAAACCCACTGATTAAAATAAGCGGAAGATAGGCAGAAGCTGGCCCGGATAAACTTAAACATCAGGGGAACACTATATACGGACTTTCTTCAATCATGAACAGAATGGAGGGACGTATATGGCTGATCAGCGTTTACATGAGCAGCTGCAGCAGGCAAGCAAAAAATTACATGATGCACAAGAGTCCGCCCGTATCGGACAAGGCTCTGATATGAAGCTTCTTGAACAGGCGGAGCAGGAACTAATGGAAGCACAGCAGCAACTGGAGTCGGTTCAGGACGAATCGGGGACAGATGCAACCGAAAATGCGCAATTTCAGCAGGCGTATGAACAATTGCATGACACAAGGCAGCAAGTGCAGGAAGCGCAGCAAAATAATAGTGACGTATTATAAAACAAAAAACCTGTCAGCGGACTGCTCGTTTACAAACCCATGCTTCTTACGAGGTATGGGTTTTCATTTTTGATATATAAGTTGAGCAGCAGGTACTAATCGGAATTCAAGCGCTAAAAATGGGGTCATTTGATGAAAAACTGGTTTCCACGTTTGACATGTCTGTGATGGCTGCCACCTTAACCGTGATACCCTTTTGGCTGTCAAACAGTCAGGCATTAGGGTCAGCCGTGTGGAACAGCATTATAAAGGTATATTTCTAACGATCGTTGGCAAAACGCCGGCATACGAATCTGCCTCGTGCTGATTTGGTGCTAAAGGCTCACGTTTCATGAACGCTCCTTGCGGTATACTCCCAAAGAGAGGAGGAACCATCATGAAGGGAACATCCCATGCCGTGTTAGGCGGAGCGGCTGGCTTTGGCGCAGCGGTTTATTATGGCGCATCCGCTGTGGACAGTTTTGCGCTTATCAGTGCGGGAATGATTGCCGGGCTTTGTCCGGATCTGGACACAAGTGGTCGTTTATCCCGGCGAATGACGATTCCTGCTGAACCTTTTAAATTAATCATCGGCTTTGTGGCTTTATGGCTTGTCTATTATTCCATTCATTCCGGAACAGGTGCAGAACGTGTAACCGGGGTCGGTACCGGCGTTTTGTTGTTTGCCCTCTCCAGGAAATTGTCACAAAAAAAGATGCTGACCGTAACAGGCATAAGCATTCTCGTTTTGGGAGCGATTATGAATGTGTTGTGGCTTTTGCTCGCAGGCGGATTTGTGTTTTTGGCATCGCTTTTTTCTCATCGATCATACACCCATACGTTGCTCGGTCTGCTTTTTTTCAGTTATATCAGTTATTTGTTTGCAGCAGATGTACAGGTGGAGGGTATGTTTGTTGCTTGTGTGATGGGTTATGCCTCTCATCTCGCAGCTGATTCGCGCATTATTCCAGGTAACAAAAAAGGGATAAAGCCGTTATCCCCCATTAGCAAAAGAGAGTTTTAAGCGGGAATAGACGCGTTTGCCGTCATAAAGACGTGCCCAACGACGCGATGGGCACGTCTTTTGCTGTTACGACGTTTTTAATAGCGCTCAATGTATGCCATCTCTTTTTTTATCAATATACAGCGTGCCATCCGGATTCACTTCAGCGTAAAAAATTTGACTGAACGATGTCGCTTTCTGTCATTTGCTTGTTTGTTTTTGGCCAGCATGAGCAAATCCGTACACGAGCATAAATCGCGCAGAGAGCAGTAGAGAGCAGTGTTTATGATTGGTCAGGGTCGTATTCATCATATATAAGTCTGGTTACCTTTGTAGATTCTCCTCGTTTAATGTCATTTTCAGAAGCGTTTTGGCCGAAAGCATCATCAGGGTCAATACCCGGAGCAACACCATCATAGTCCTGTTGCTTCTTTTTTCTTTCATCCATCATGTATCACCTCCCATTTATAACATTTGTTCACTGCCTATAATTATTCCCATTGTTTGTTGCACTATGTTTCACTGGTCAGAATTTGGGGCATAGTTTAAGTAGCTAAAGGTGTGAAAAATAGCAACGCGTAACAAGATACGTTAATCAACGCACGTTTTGTTCTATTGATGGTTCGTTGAGCAACATCACATGGTTGGATGGTAATAAGCCATTTTCACACATGTGGCTACTGCCTGTATTGAGAGTGGAGATGAACGGCTTTTTCATGCGTGATAAACGTATCAATAAAGAACAAAAAGAGTGAAATATTTGTATGTTATAAACGTATTGACTCATCCATCTGTAACATGTAATATATATCGTGCTCCTTCAAAAGAGCACCTTTCAAAAGGTAATGAACAGCAAGAAGCAATATTTTCGTCTTATAGAATCTCTTTGAAACTATTGACTTCATTTGCAACAAATGATATATTTATTAAGTCGCTTTTCAACGAACCAACTCAATTAAACTATTTCATAAAAAGTTATTAAAAGTTATTGACTTGAAAGTGACTGTTTGTTAAACTTAAAAAGTTGATTGATATTAAAACACTAATGATAAGTTGCTCCTTGAAAACTGAACAAAACAGCCAGTATGACAGTTGGATGTCAGAGGCAGGAAGTCGGAATGCTGATGTGTATATCAGCTGGATGACTTACCCCTTGAAATCCACAAAATAAGCGAAGCCAATGAACGGCTGATCGGTGTCAGTCGTATTCCAAACTTTTTTGGAGAGTTTGATCTTGGCTCAGGACGAACGCTGGCGGCGTGCCTAATACATGCAAGTCGAGCGCGGGAAGCAGACAATCGCCCTTCGGGGCGTGCGTCTGTGGAACGAGCGGCGGACGGGTGAGTAACACGTGGGCAACCTGCCCGAAAGACCGGGATAACTTGCGGAAACGTGAGCTAATACCGGATAATGCCTTTCCCTGCATGGGGGAGGGCTGAAAGACGGCCTTTGTGCTGTCACTTACGGATGAGCCCGCGGCGCATTAGTTAGTTGGTGAGGTAAGAGCTCACCAAGGCGACGATGCGTAGCCGACCTGAGAGGGTGATCGGCCACACTGGGACTGAGACACGGCCCAGACTCCTACGGGAGGCAGCAGTAGGGAATCTTCCGCAATGGACGAAAGTCTGACGGAGCAACGCCGCGTGAGTGATGAAGGTCTTCGGATCGTAAAACTCTGTTGTCAGGGAAGAACAGGCGTGGTTCGAACAGGGCCATGGTTTGACGGTACCTGACCAGAAAGCCCCGGCAAACTACGTGCCAGCAGCCGCGGTAATACGTAGGGGGCGAGCGTTGTCCGGAATTATTGGGCGTAAAGGGCGCGCAGGCGGTCTCTTAAGTCTGATGTGACATCTCGCGGCTCAACCGCGAGCGGTCATTGGAAACTGGGAGACTTGAGTACAGAAGAGGAGAGTGGAATTCCACGTGTAGCGGTGAAATGCGTAGAGATGTGGAGGAACACCAGTGGCGAAGGCGACTCTCTGGTCTGTTACTGACGCTGAGGCGCGAAAGCGTGGGTAGCGAACAGGATTAGATACCCTGGTAGTCCACGCCGTAAACGTTGAGTGCTAGGTGTTAGGGGGTTTCCGCCCCTTTGTGCTGAAGTTAACGCATTAAGCACTCCGCCTGGGGAGTACGGCCGCAAGGCTGAAACTCAAAAGAATTGACGGGGGCCCGCACAAGCGGTGGAGCATGTGGTTTAATTCGAAGCAACGCGAAGAACCTTACCAGGTCTTGACATCCTCTGACAGCGGCAGAGATGCCGTGTTCCCTTCGGGGACAGAGTGACAGGTGGTGCATGGTTGTCGTCAGCTCGTGTCGTGAGATGTTGGGTTAAGTCCCGTAACGAGCGCAACCCTTAATCTTAGTTGCCAGCATTAAGTTGGGCACTCTAAGGTGACTGCCGGTGACAAACCGGAGGAAGGCGGGGATGACGTCAAATCATCATGCCCCTTATGACCTGGGCTACACACGTGCTACAATGGATGGAACAAAGGGACGCGAAGCGGCGACGTGATAGCCAATCCCACAAAACCATTCCCAGTTCGGATTGCAGGCTGCAACTCGCCTGTATGAAGCCGGAATCGCTAGTAATCGCGGATCAGAATGCCGCGGTGAATACGTTCCCGGGCCTTGTACACACCGCCCGTCACACCACGAGAGTTGGCAACACCCGAAGTCGGTGAGGCAACCATTTTGGAGCCAGCCGCCGAAGGTGGGGCCAATGATTGGGGTGAAGTCGTAACAAGGTAGCCGTATCGGAAGGTGCGGCTGGATCACCTCCTTTCTAAGGACGAATGAGAAAACGGATGTCATACATGGCTGTTTGGTTCAGTTTTGAGGGAGCAACCCTCATGAATCAGCCACCTTTGGTGGTTGTTGCACCTTGAAAACGGAATAAGAGCCATCCATTTCAATGATTAATAATGAAACAATGGTTAAGTGACCAAGGGCGCACGGTGGATGCCTTGGCACAGGGAGCCGATGAAGGACGGGACCAACACCGATATGCCCTGGGGAGTCGTAAGCAGACGTTGATCCGGGGATTTCCGAATGGGGGAACCCGCTGTCCGTAATGGGACAGCATGCGTATCTGAATTCATAGGATGCGCACGGCACACCCGGGGAACTGAAACATCTCAGTACCCGGAGGAAAAGAAAGCAAACGCGATTTCCCGAGTAGCGGCGAGCGAAACGGAACCAGCCCAAACCGGAAAGATAGCTTTCCGGGGTTGATAGGACACTCCATGGGAGTCATCAAGAAATGGCTTAGACGAAACGGTCTGGAATGACCGGCCGGAGAAGGTAAGAGCCCTGTAGTCGACAAGCCATTTCCTCCGGAGTGGATCCTGAGTACGGCGGAACACGAGAAATTCCGTCGGAATCTGGGAGGACCATCTCCCAAGGCTAAATACTCCCCGGTGACCGATAGTGAACCAGTACCGTGAGGGAAAGGTGAAAAGCACCCCGGAAGGGGAGTGAAAAAGACCCTGAAACCGTGTGCCTACAAGTAGTCGGAGCCCGTTGATGGGTGACGGCGTACCTTTTGTAGAATGGACCGGCGAGTTGCGTTCGTATGCAAGGTTAAGTGGCCAACACGGAGCCGTAGCGAAAGCGAGTCTGAAGCAGGGCGCATAAGTATACGGGCGCAGACCCGAAACCGTGTGATCTACCCATGTCCAGGGTGAAGGTCAGGTAACACTGACAGGAGGCCCGAACCCACGTATGTTGAAAAATGCGGGGATGAGGTGTGGGTAGAGGTGAAATGCCAATCGAACACGGAGATAGCTGGTTCTCTCCGAAATAGCTTTAGGGCTAGCCTCAAGGCATGCGTTCCGGAGGTAGAGCACTGATTGAACGAGGGGCCCTCATCGGGTTACCGAATTCAGTCAAACTCCGAATGCCGGCAACGTATCACCTTGGGAGTCAGACCATGGGTGATAAGGTTCATGGTCGAGAGGGAAACAGCCCAGACCGCCAGCTAAGGTCCCCAAGTATACGTTAAGTGGAAAAGGATGTGGCGTTGCCCGGACAACCAGTATGTTGGCTTAGAAGCAGCCATCATTTAAAGAGTGCGTAATAGCTCACTGGTCGAGTGACGCTGCGCCGATAATGTAGCGGGGCTAAACGTATCACCGAAGCTGCGGATTGTTCATCGAACAATGGTAGGAGAGCGTTCCGGATGCTGCGAAGTCGGACCGTGAGGACCGGTGGAGCGTCTGGAAGTGAGAATGCCGGTATGAGTAGCGAAAAAAGAGTGAGAATCTCTTTCACCGAATGCCTAAGGGTTCCTGAGGAAGGTTCGTCCGCTCAGGGTAAGTCGGGACCTAAGCCGAGGCCGAAAGGCGTAGGCGATGGCTAACAGGTCGATAATCCTGTACCACCTCGTGAGCGTTGGAACGATGGGGGGACGCAGAAGGATACGGAAAGCGCACCGATGGATGTGTGCGTCCAAGCAGCAAGGGTGTTGGGCAGGCAAATCCGCTCAACGGATCCTGAGCTGTGACGGGGAGGGAAATCAAGTACCGAAGTTCCGGATTTCACACTGCCGAGAAAAGCCTCTAGTGAGTTCACAGGTGCCCGTACCGCAAACCGACACAGGTAGGCACGGAGAGTATCCGAAGGTGTTCGGGAGACCTCTCGTTAAGGAACTCGGCAAAATGACCCCGTAACCTCGGGAGAAGGGGTGCTCACTTACGTGAGCCGCAGTGACCAGGCCCAAGCGACTGTTTACCAAAAACACAGGTCTCTGCAAAGCCGAAAGGCGATGTATAGGGACTGACACCTGCCCGGTGCTGGAAGGTTAAGGGGATGCGTTAGCGCGCTCGGCGCGCGAAGCGTTGAACCGAAGCCCCAGTAAACGGCGGCCGTAACTATAACGGTCCTAAGGTAGCGAAATTCCTTGTCGGGTAAGTTCCGACCCGCACGAAAGGTGCAACGACTTGGGCACTGTCTCAACGAGAGACCCGGTGAAATTATACTATGCGTGAAGATGCGCATTACCCGCGACAGGACGGAAAGACCCCGTGGAGCTTTACTGCATCTTGATATTGAATGTTGGTGCAGCTTGTACAGGATAGGTGGGAGCCGTCGAAGCGTGAGCGCCAGCTTACGTGGAGGCATCCGTGGGATACCACCCCGGCTGTACGAACATTCTAACCCAGGGCCGTGATCCGGTCCGGAGACAGTGTCAGGCAGGCAGTTTGACTGGGGCGGTCGCCTCCCAAAAGGTAACGGAGGCGCCCAAAGGTTCCCTCCGAATGGTTGGAAATCATTCACAGCGTGCAAAGGCATAAGGGAGCTTGACTGCGAGACTGACACGTCGAGCAGGGACGAAAGTCGGGCTTAGTGATCCGGTGGTTCCGCATGGAAGGGCCATCGCTCAACGGATAAAAGCTACCCCGGGGATAACAGGCTTATCTCCCCCAAGAGTTCACATCGACGGGGAGGTTTGGCACCTCGATGTCGGCTCATCGCATCCTGGGGCTGTAGTCGGTCCCAAGGGTTGGGCTGTTCGCCCATTAAAGCGGTACGCGAGCTGGGTTCAGAACGTCGTGAGACAGTTCGGTCCCTATCCGTCGTGGGCGCTGGAAGTTTGAGAGGAGCTGTCCTTAGTACGAGAGGACCGGGATGGACACACCGCTGGTGCACCAGTTGTTCCGCCAGGAGCACGGCTGGGTGGCTACGTGTGGTCAGGATAAGTGCTGAAAGCATCTAAGCATGAAGCCCCCCTCAAGATGAAACTTCCCATCACGTTCAGTGAGTAAGATCCCTCCAAGACGAGGAGGTAGATAGGTCCGGGGTGGAAGCGTGGCAACACGTGAAGCTGACGGATACTAATCGATCGAGGACTTAACCACACATTTCACATTGGAATGGCCTAATGTTCTTATTCCGTTTTCAGGGTGCAATTAAAAAAAACCTTGCATTTTTCGACGATAATCGCTATAATAATCCTTGTCCTTGATGACATCGGGTTTGGGTATCAATCATCGTCTATTGTCACAACTTAGGTCTGGCGGTATTAGCGGAGAGGACACACCTGTTCCCATGCCGAACACAGCCGTTAAGCTCTCCAGCGCCGATGGTAGTCGGGGCCTTGCCCCCGCGAGAGTAGGACACCGCCAGGCAAACTGAAAGGTCAGTGTATCGAATCTTTTCGAGTACACTGGCTTTTTTTATTTAGTAAATCATTGACCTTAAAAAGACCGGTAATGAAATCGATAGACACGCGCGCAGTTCGAGAGAAGGTCGCGCAGCTTAGAGCCGGGCTCGCGCAATAATCGATAAACTCGCGCAGTTCTGCGGAAAGTTGCGCATTCAAGGATCAAGTCGCGCAATAATCGGTTAATTCGCGCAGCTTTGGATGAAGGTCACGCAGTTCAGAGCGAAACTCGTGCGGCTCAGGAGAAAGCTCGCGCAGTAATGGCTAACACTCGCGCAGCTCCAAGCACAAACTCACGAAATAATTAGCAATTTCGCGTGACTCGAGGCTCAACGCGCGCCATTCAGCTCCAAACGCGCACGGCTGCGGCGAAAAGTCGTGCCACAATCAAGAACCTCCTGTACCATCGTGATAATCTCGTGCAATCAGTCAGAACCTCGCATCGCAACTCCCTATTGGATTACTTATAACGAACCTCTTATCTTTAAACCTCGATTGACCCACAAGAGTGAAGTTAGTAACATCGCTGATAAACTTACGAAAATAGCCGAATCATACAGGCTTATGATTCATACCATAAGGATATATTGATCGTCTGTTTGAACATCCTACCACTAATATAGGGGATTCCTGCGAACATCAATAAAGGCTGTTCGCTTTTTAGCTGTCTCTACTATAAGTCTCCCACGATGAAAGCCAATCATTCAGTACGTTGGGTTTTTCAATCGTTTTACTTGCTTGGTTTTCGTTATCGGTAACTGTCACTTAACATGTTACAGGGCGAAGGAGTTCCCGATCCAATCCTCTATGTCCCGCTTTAAATAATCTATCGGTATAAACCATTGATTGCATGTATTATCATACCGAATTTATATACTTTGAGACGGTCGGACAATAGAGAAAAATGAATCTATCCCGGAACGTCTGTGAAATGCAAGCAGCGGTGACAGATAGTCGGGGTGTTAATCATCTGGGAGGTGTATGAGAATGGCCATCAAAAAAGCTGGGCGTGAAGCGTTGGAATTTATATATAACCACGCTGCAGTTGTTCAAAAGGAAGCAACTGCTGGATATATGACGCCAAGAACTGTGGAAAGCGTTGTGTTATCGGATACGTTGGCAGGGGGTGGTTATTATTTGGTCTATGAAGATGGTATGGCGATCAAAGGATGGATTGGTATTGGAAAGATGACAGATCCGCTAACAGAAGAAAGGACTGGCATGATTTCGGAACTTTACGTGTTCCCTTTGTATCGCAGACAAGGTATTGGTCAAAAGTTATGTAAGGAAGCATGCCGTCAACTGAAACGAGATGGTTACAGCAAAGTACAGTTAAACGTATTTGAAGGAAATGACGCACAAACATTTTATAAACGATTGGGTTTTACGGAAGTGTCCACGTTAATGGAAAAAATCTTTTGAACGCCTTTCGCTCAAATGATGCGTGACGTGAAGGATTCCTACGAATATTAGCGTAACTCTAGTTATCTTAGCAGGCTATGGCCCGTTGTCCCAGTGGTGAAAACGTCAAATATCCGCGATTTAGTTTTTATTATCATCACTGGGAATGGAGGGCAGGGTTAAGTTCGTTATGGTTTAATAATATTCTTCCATCGTCGGTGTTCGATTGTGAAATGCTTATGAATCATGGTTACTGCCTTTTCCGGAATGATTTGCTTGATCTGGTTGCTCGACTGGTTCTTCTTCGCTGTCACCGACTAAGTCGTTGGCAGAACGTTTAAATTCATGCAACGTTTGTCCAGTAGCTTTTCCGATTTCTGGCAATTTTTTTGGTCCAAAAATAATCAAAGCCAGAACGACAATTAGGATCAAACCTGGAATACCGATGTTGGCTATCCCCATAAGTCTCACCTCTTTTATTGGAATAGTAGGGAGAAAAAAGACCATGTCAATAAAAATAGCCCTTTTTCCCGTTAATGTGGGATCGTTCTTACTGTTTATGCACGCGATCCATTCATTCTATCCATTTCGGTATATTAAGCATTTTTTTGCGCTTCTTTACCTTGTGTCAAAAGTCCGCCTCCTTGTTTCAAATAGGTGTTCATTCCTTCAGCTGCGCGGTAAGCAAACGCTCCTATCGTTTCAGTAGGGTTGTAGTTGCTGTTGTGTGGAAAGGACGAGCCGCCGACAACAAATAAATTTTCCATCTCCCACATTTGTGAGTATGTATTGACGGCTGATGTATCCGGATCTGCTCCCATAATAGCACCACCAAAAAAATGGTCCGTATAAAATTTATGATCAAAATCTGCATCATCTGCTACATCATCCACATCAACAATGTCTGCACCCATTTCCTTCATAATTTCTTCGCATCGTGCGACACCTGCCCGGGCACGTTCACGATCTTGCTCTGCGTATTTGCACGTGACACGAAGGAGCGGATTTCCAAGGGCGTCTTTATATGTTGGATCCAAATCCATATAGCTGTTTTTATTCGGTAAAAATCCTGTCTGAGGCGTGATAAACAAATTTCGGTTCGTGTAATGCAACGAATTTTTCTTAAATGTTTCTCCCCAGTTAGGCGTGCCCTTAGGAACATGGTTATTGGCCATAGGGCGCTTTCCTAACTGGCTGTAATGCACTTCATAGCCATGCAAATAGTTTAAATCAGTATGGTCCTGGTTGTCACCACTGAAATCGTCGATCGTTGCTCCTAGGGCACCGGCTCCCATAAATAGATTGAACTTTTTATCTTCAAAAAATCCACGTGCACCGATATAGGTGGAAATATTGGTGAAGTGACCGGTGAAGTTTTTGCCGATAATTCCTTGTCCAGTTTCTGGATTATATGGTTTGCCGATTTCTGACAGCAGCAACAGTCGTGTATTCGTGAAAACAAAACCTGCCAGCACCACGATATCAGCTGGCTGTTCGAATTCTTCTCCTGTGTTTGTGTCGGTGTATACCAGTCCTGATGCGCGATTTCCATCATGGGAGACACGTGTCACATTGGCATGATTCCGCAGTTCAAGATTGCCAGTTTTTTCGGCAGTTTTAAGTACGGTCACCATTGGGTCCGCCTTGGCGCCGAAGTCACAGCCGAATTCTTCACAAAAAGCACAGTACATACAGCCATTAATCGTCTCACCGTCCGGATTCTCATATTGTTGGGACACATTTGCTGAGGGCAAATGATACGGGTGATAGCCCAGATTACTGGTGGCTTTCTTAAAAAGATCAATGGACGGCGTACTCTTCAGGGGCGGATTTGGGTATTTATTGGAACGGGGCGGTCCGATGGGATTCTCTTCGCCCGAGATTCCGGCTGTTTTTTCATATTGGTCGTAATACGGTTCCAATTCGTCATAAGTGATCCCCCAATCCTGCATCGTGCTTCCTTCGGGTATTTTATCTTTGCCGTAGCGTTCGACGGTTTTACTGTAAATTTCAAAATCGTAAGGCAGCCAGCGAAAACTGATTCCATTCCAGTGTACCCCGGCGCCTCCCGTATCATTACCTAATCTCGCATTATCATTGTTTCGCACGGGCAATGCTGTTTCGTCCAAATCATTTCGCGACGTTATCGTTTCCTTATTTAAATCCTGCATAAGATCATAGCGCAGAGAATAGCGAAGTTCGTCTTTGCTGCCGATATAGTCCTGCTGCTTTTGTGACTGCCCGCGCTCCAAAATAACGACTTGGTGGCCTTTTTTCGTCAGTTCAGCTGCGGTAATGCCACCGGCCCATCCAGAGCCCACGATAACGGCATCCACTTTTTCCAGCTTTTTTGGCATAATAGTGACCCTCCTAGCATTAATCTCCTTGGTAGCTCTTCAAGCTGACCGGTTCCATAGTTACGAATTCGTCTTTGTCAATGACATTGGCATAAGACGCTTGTGCTCCTGGGAATTCTTTCATTTTCCAGCCTTCCATATTCCGATTTCCGCCATACAACGGGTCGCAATAGGCGCCTTCCAATGTTGCCTGGCGCAACAGGAAGAAGAAGTTGGATGATGTCATTCCACTCATCGTTATGTTGCCTTCTTCCGCTTTGCTTAAGATGGTTTCTTGTTGGTCGTTATCGGCTTTATCAAATGTACTATTAAATTGTTTTTGGCTTTCTTCATTCAATTTGCGCAACCCGTGCAAAAATACAGTCCCGCGGTTCAGTGGAATTTGAGATGCTTGGTATTCCGGGTTTTTGATATCAATTTGCGCCTGTGGATTAAATGGTGCATGACGATAATCCTGCCCATTGATTCCCCACAGACCGGCCAATTGTTTATCAATATAATAAGGGACACCAAGTTTTATGGCACCCGGTCCATCATCATTTTCAGGAAATAGTCGTTCGGTGGCAGCTTGCAATACAGCGAAGTCTTCCATTCGGGTGAAAAACTGACGCGCTTCTTGAAAGTTTGTTTCTTTGTCCTTCGATGATTCTGTTTTGACATCGTCTTCCGTATCAGTAAATTGATTCGTCAGCAATCCACCGAGTAATGAACCTCCGACAACGCCTCCTGCTATCATTCCAGTATTCTTAATAAACCTGCGTCGGCCCGGGTCACTGGCTTCATCGGTATGATTATTGTTTGAATAGTCATCGGTCATCCGTAACACTCCTTTCCTGCATTTTCCTTTCAGTATTTCCTATGGCAGTTCCATTTATGCATATGGAAAATAAAAAGGATTCCCGTATGTCTTTTGCATCTGAATCGTTCCATATATTGTGTTGATTCAGCATGCAGAAGATGCTATTATGATCAGGTGAATTTTATTTACAAAAGGTAAATGAATAGTCATAAAAGGGGGGGCGGATCCATGGCCACACGACATGATGATCTTTTGGATGCGGCTGCCAAACTGTTTCAGCAGCACGGTTTCCATGCGACATCGATTGAAGCCATCACCAGTGCCTGTGGTATATCGAAGGGGGCTTTCTATAAGCATTTTGATTCCAAAGAAAACATGATGTTGGAATTGGTGCAACGGTATTATGATGATATATTTACGGAAGCGGACAGGTATGCCGAAGCTCTTTCTCATGCTCCACTTTTGAAATTGAAAAAGAAAATGGCTATTGAGATAGAAAAGTCGATTGAATACCGGTCGTTTTTTTATGCGTTAATCATGGAATTTCCACCACATATGAAGGGGCCGGTTCCTGAATTTTTGAAACAAATTCATACGGACCACCAGCAGTGGCACACCAATGCGATATTGGAGGCATTTGGATCAGAGACAGCGAAGTATGCCAAAGATTTGACGATTATCATGGAAGGGATTCTCCGCAGTTATTTGATGGCGATTGCTTGGCAACAATCGGAATTATCATCGGAGAGGCTGGCTGATTTCGTTGTGGATTGTTTGCATATTATAGCTGTCAATGGCGATCAATTGTCACCGGTCATGCTTAGTTATTCCGAAAATGAATTCCGGGATGAGACTCTGATCGACACGATTAGACAGGACATTCAGCGATTATATACAGAGGCGGGTAATCCGGAGACTGATAATTTTGCAGAACAGAAAGATGTGCAGACAATGGCGTTACTGATGGATGAACTTGATCAGGATAATCCGAGAGAATTTCTGATTGACGCGTTGCTGCAGCGGCTTCATCAACGGTCGGATTTTAGAAAACACCTTACGAAGATATTGACAAATTGGGAAATGTGGAAAGGAGATTGGACATGAGTGGAACAGAGATTTCTTGGGATTTTTCTCCCAAACAAAAAGGATTGATGATAGCTGCATTATTAATAGGCGCTTTTATGGGAATTATAAATGAAACATTGCTGGCGACGGCACTTCCATCCATTCAGGATGCTTTTTCGATATCACAGTCGCATGTGCAGTGGATGACAACCGCGTTTCTGATGACAAATGGCGTAATGATACCGGTATCTGCTTTTCTGATTGATCGATTCACTACACGCGGCTTGTTTTTAACGGCCATTAGCTTATTTGGTGGGGGAACCGCTGTTGCAGCCGCGGCTCCTTTTTTCCCCGTTCTTTTACTGGGGCGTGTGATACAGGCCGCCGGTTCCGGGATCATGCTACCATTACTCATGACCGTTTTACTGGCAGTCATTCCTGTTGAACGTCGCGGGACAGCCATGGGGTTGATTGGAGTCGTCATCGCTTTTGGTCCGGCGATTGGTCCGACACTCTCCGGATGGCTCCTGGAACATTACAATTGGCGGGCGCTGTTTTTAACGGTATTGCCGATCGTGGCGGTGACCATTATCGTTGCGGCCCTGTTTTTACGAAATGTGACGGACCTGCGTAAGCCAAAGATTGACGTGTTGTCAATTATACTGTCATCCGTTGGTTTCGGTTCGTTCCTGTATGGCTTCAGTATTGCATCCGATAATGGCTGGGGCAGTGCGATCGTTCTCGCGTCAATCATTGTTGGATCGGTCGTCATCGGACTATTTATTTGGCGTCAAATGGTTCTCGACACACCAATGCTTGAATTCCGCGTGTTTCAATTCCGGATCTTTACACTGGCCATCATCATTACGATGACAGTGCTTGTATCACTGATCGGGGCAGAAACATTGCTGCCGCTATTTATGCAAAACGTCCTTGGTTTTTCACCATTAAAATCCGGACTCATGCTCTTGCCTGGAGCCGTTGTTATCGGAATTATGTCGCCGCTGACGGGTCGGTTGTTTGATAAGTTCGGGGCAAAGTGGTTGGCGCTTATCGGACTCACCATTGTCTCGGTCACGACATTTATGTTTACCCAATTGTCGCTTGAGACATCGTTTACGTATCTTGCGGTCATTTATGCCATTCGTATGTTTGGCTTGTCGTTTACTTTGATGCCAGTGATGACGTCCGCGTTGAATCAACTCCCACCGAAATGGTATTCGCACGGATCAGCCATGGCTAACACGTTGCAGCAGATTTCAGCATCGATGGGGACGGCTATTCTTGTGACGCTCGTTGCAATGGGAGCGAAAAGTTTCGAACCTCAGGGATCCGCATCGCCTGAATTGATGAAGCAGCAAGCACAAGTGTCAGGTTTTGAGTGGGCCTTTATGGGCAGTACCATTTTGTCCATCGCAGCTTTGATTCTTGCTTTGTTTCTTCATCCGCCGAAAAAAGAAAAAGCAATCGTCCGTCAGATTCATGGAGAAGCTCAGACGAATGAATCCTGATATGCAAAACGGGACTGCTCAGTTATAAGAGCAGTCCCGTTTTGAATCTGTTTTTTTGAGTTAATAGACGAAAAAGCTACCGGATAGTTCCCGGCAGCTTTTCCACTGCTTTTTGATTAGCGGCTGCAATGATTAAAACCAGGCTGCGCCAACGATGATCAGCAAGATGAACAGTACGACGATCAACGCAAATCCGCTGCCGCCACAGCCGTAGCCACCGCCGTAGCCGGCACCTCCGACTGGTCCACCATAACCAGCGCCTGCAACTTGACCGCCATGTCCGTATCCGGGTCCACAGCAACTAGATCCGAAACCCATTGAAATTCCTCCTTATATATTTAGTGGGTGTAACGTTATTATTAGTATCCAACGTAAGCAACGCCTACAATAATCAAGAGAATAAACAGTACTACGATCAGGGCGAAACCGCCGCCGTAGCCTGATCCGCCGGCATAATCGCTCATTCAATAACACCTCCATAACCATTTGTTAATACTATATGCAGGCGAATATAAATTGATATGGATGCCCTGCCAAATAGGCACAATTGGGCGATGTATGGCGTACTTTCCACTTTTTCCTCAATACAATTGTCCCTTGCGGATGACAGCTTCCCGCATAGAATGATGTATACGTCAAAAAAGGTGGGATGGAAACATGTCAAAAGATTATTATTACGATTTATGCTGTCGGTATAAAGGGAAGTGCGTTCGCATTAACACCCATGATGGTGGTGTTCATAAAGGGATCATACGCCATGTTGATAGGGATTGCGTGTATTTACAGCCAATAGGGCGCTCATCCGGTTTAGGTGGGTTTGGATATGGATTCTACGGTCCGGGTTATGGTTCTGGAGGGTATGGCTACGGTGGCTACGGTGGTTATGGTGGCTTCGGTTATGGTATTGCGTTAGGAGCCATTGGCACACTCGCCTTGCTTCCATTTTTCTTTTGATAGGGAGGAAACAACAGATGAGGACTGGAACCCATCATGTGTTTGATGGATGAAAAGTGAATGGTTGAGATAGCATACCACATCGGACTGTGATTGGTATGCTATTTGTGATGGATCCTGGATGCAGTGTTATTTTTGGTTAAAACATCTGATAGAGTGATTCCCAGGGCTGGGAGCAGTGATTTTTTCGATGAAAGCGTCCGATATAACGGTTCTCGAGGCCGAATTAGGTGATATTTCGCTCGACGTGTCCGATAGAAGGGATTAGGCACCATCCATTTTTTCAATAATGGTTGTTGGTTCAGTGGTCAATAAATCAGACGATGTTGCGTTAGTGGCTTCCATATAGTGATTAACAAGGTAATAACCGGTACAGTAGCCGGTCATTTTAGGCAAAAAACCATGCCCATACAAAATTTGTTGATGAATCGGACTGACTATGTGGGCTGTTCTGTTCGGATAAACGTAGTGCTTCCATAGTCTTTCCACTGTCTCATTTGAATAATAGGCTGTCCAGTCCGCTGTATACTGTTCTCCCAAACGCTCCCGGACGGCACTTTCAGCCGCTCCTTCCAGAATAATTGTATCCAGCAGCTCGTAGTCCTGCATATGTTTGCGATAGCTGTTCAGCCGGCAAACATGATGGTATTCATGCGTGAACAGGGCCCGTATTTCGTTTTCAGAGTTTTTTTCTGATACGAAAAGAAATAATTTGTCTGGGAATGCCAGTCCTGACTTGCCGTTTTGATCCTTCCAAAGTGTCTGGTTAAATGGGTCCGATGGGAAAATAAAAACAGGAATGTCCGGCCCTTGCCATAACGTGCGAAGCTGCCGTTCTTCCCGTCTAACCGTTTGCCATATGTTTTTTTCCTGTAGACGGCCAATCCATTCCTCGCCGCTCATGGGGGCTTGGCGATACATGCCGTGGTTCGAGAGGTGCTGGTGAATGTCAGAAGAACGGACATCCTCATCAAATTGAGCTTTTAATTTCTGGCAAAGGTCTATTGGGTTTTCACAGAAGT
Organism: Lentibacillus halophilus; assembly: GCF_055395055.1. Taxonomy (NCBI): domain Bacteria; kingdom Bacillati; phylum Bacillota; class Bacilli; order Caryophanales; family Bacillaceae; genus Lentibacillus; species Lentibacillus halophilus. Next base: position 2,622,349 of record NZ_AP043750.1, on the reverse strand, counting down.
CCAACAGCCATTTGTCGGTTCGAATAACAGTCATATGTGTCTACTCCTCATACTAATGGTTTTTCCATAAACTATGTCGGAATACAGGGGAATGTTACCGATTATTGCGTTTTGCATAGACACATACCTTTTCATTTATGCTCCCGGTTGAATAGACTATAGTAAATTTGCTCAAGGGGGTGATGTGTTTATGTTTCCAGAACGGCCGAGACGTCCCATGCCGCCTCCACAACCATTTATGAACCGACCGGGACCGCCGATGGAGCAACGACCGGCGCCTATGAAGCAACAATTGATCAATCAATTCCGTGATTCAGAAGGGAATATTGATATCGATAAAATTACCAATACAGCACAACAAGTCGGGAAACTTTATGGTCAAGTAAGTCCGTTGTTTACAAAATTCATGAAAAAGTAAGCATCATGCGTATGGCTGATTGTATTCCGGAACCCACCATCGCAGGATATGTGTAAAATAATTCTCGGGGCCACCTGAGGCAATTTTCTAGTCAAAAAAGAGAAGGCACTCTATCATGAAATGTATGCTTTGACGGGCAAATACATTTCGAAAGAGGCCTTCTCATGGAAACTATTATATCAAGATTATACGCATTAATAAAGGAAACAAACAACTTAGTTGATTTGGAAGAAAGCATTCGACTCTATATGTATGAGGTGTTCGCTTCCCAGGTGGGAGAAGTGTTCACACAGATTAATAAGGTGATTAAAGCTGAGAAACAGAAGTTGGGCTGGACTGTCGAGCGCGAAGATTGGAAAACGGTTCAATTCACGTTTGGGGCGGTTCGTTTTCGGCATACATTAATGCATGACCTGAAAGGTGATTCTCACTATCCCTTTGATGAGTGGGCTGGTCTTCGGAAAAGTCAACGGTACAGTCCCCTGACGGAGGTAAAAGTGGCTGAATTGGCTAGTGAGAGCACGTATCGTGCATCAGCCCAAACTTTGAAGGAATGGACACCCGTAACGATGAGTCATCAAACAGTCGGGAGTATCGTAAAGCGTGTTGGAGAGGCGCAGTCCCAGGCTGATATGGAAATGGCGGCTGAACTGGAGGAAGCAGCGTCCCTTCCGGAGGCAAGAGAAGTAGACTTTTTGTATGCAGAGGCTGACGGTGTATTTGTACGTTCAACGAAAAAGAAGAAAAGCCATGAGATCCGGCATGCGATGATGCATGAAGGCTGGGTCAAAAATGGCAAACGAGTATCACTCAGCAATCAACATGTGATCATGACAACCAAACCGGCTGATGACTTTTGGAAAGAGGTACAGTCATATGCAGCCCATGGTTATTCGCTGGAGAATAAGCAGGTTGTGACCAATAGTGATGGCGGGCAGGGCTATACAGCTGAACGATTTCAAGAAGCCTTTTCCCAGTCCCGTTACCCCGTATTGAATCAACTTGACACGTATCATATAGCCCAGGCGTTAAATCGGGCATTAGGCGGTGAAAAGAGTGAATTTAAGGATGGGATAAGGAAAGCGTTAGAACAACACGATTGGCAACAGGTCATACTTTGGCTGGATACATACGAAAGTACCCTGGAAGACGCGAAACAGCTGGAAAAGGTAAACGGTTTTCGAACTTACATTCAGCACAATTGGAATCGTCTATTTGACTGGCGTGAGAAAGTGGAAGACCCGCCAGAAGACGCACGAGGCTTAGGGGCTATGGAATCCAATCAGCGCCGCGTTTCTTTCCGGATGAAAAGACGTGGGATGCATTGGAGCGCCGACGGCAGTGAAGCTATGGTGAAAGTAAAACAGGGTATCCTCAATAACACGTTGCGAGATGTTTATCTCACATCCCAAAAACGAAGCGCACGCAAGCAGCGAGACGTTGAAAAGACCATTCGTATGACGGAATACTTGAATCAGCCAACACGCCCATCGATTGGCGCAAAAGAAGGATCCATCAGTTTATATACAGCCCATTCATCAGCGATAGGAAACTTGATGAAGAGTTTTAGGTAATATCCTGCATGTTTTTGTCAGGTTCCGGGTTTTGGAACGTGACGAAAATATGCAGGCCACCAAGCGACAGCGCGGTAGCCGGAAAAAGTGTACAAAGATAAAGTGCCAGATATATTGGTGTGACAACCACATCGAGAAAAGATTGACACATACCATCGCAGGAGAATCATTGAACTGGACGCATATTCATGATAAATTGAAAAGACAGAATTAAATGAATAAACAATGCATGGAACGTTCGTGCTGTGTATATTTTTGCATGCACCTGCCTATTCAACGCAGAGACAAACGGAATACAATCAGAAGGTGATGACATGGACAAAACTGAAGAACGTGCGTGGGAGATAATCCAGTTTCAAGGCACGGAATCTTCTGTCAAAAATGATGAGGTTACCAGCGAATGGCCGCTTACGGTTGTTTTGAACGGGGATGAATTTGCCACCATCGTGTGCTCGCCCACTGATTTAAACGATTTGCTGATAGGATTCCTCGCATCGGAAGGTATCATTCGTTCCTATACGGAGATAACCAGTATGTCCATTGACGACTACAAAGGGTTTGCCTATATGACTGTTGATAAAAAACTGGACGACATCCGTAATGATCATTCCAAACGCTTAATTGGGTCATGCTGCGGGAAAAGTCGGCAGTTTTATTTTAAAACCGATGCCAAAACGGCTAAAACTGTTTACAGCAGGCTGTCAGTATCGGTGGAACAATGTTATGCACTGATGGAAGAAATGCAGCAGCAATCCGAACAATTTATGCGCACGGGATGTGTTCACAATGCCGCACTGGCAGAACCGGATCATCTTCTTGCTGTCAGGACGGATATCGGGCGGCATAATGCCCTTGATAAAATATACGGCCATTTGTTGGAAAACCGGATAGCTGTCAAAAATAAGCTGATCGTATTCAGCGGTCGGCTATCGTCTGAGGTGGTGTTGAAGACAGCCAAAATCGGATCCGGGATTATTCTGTCCAAATCGGCACCGACCGATCTCGCGCTGCGGCTGGCTAACGATTTGCAAATAACGGTCATCGGATTTGCCAGAGGATCCAAAATGAATGTCTATACCCATCCGCACCGAATCATGGAAGCAGCGATGGATTAGTTCGTGAATAATGGTAACACCGGTCATTCAAAACTCAGGAATGGCCGGTGTTTTTTTCTTCGCTGACTTTGCAGCAGGCTGTTTTGTAGAAATATATATTTCTTTATCATCCGACACCCGCCTTGTCCCTTGTTGGTCGACTTGCATAGGATAATGCTGAAAAGGGAAGTAAGGGAGGTGAACCGAGTGGATGATATGTTGAAAAAAGTGGAAAACAAAACAGGTGTCAATAGCAAAGATATTCAGAAGCTCGCTCAATCGGTGAATGGTATGGATTTCTCAGATGAACAGAGTATTCGCCAGCTTGTCAAACAAGTATCGAAAATCGCCAATAAACCGGTTTCCAAGCAAACAGAAGATAAAATTGTTGATACACTGATGAAGAAAAAAGGCCATGTCGATCCATCGACCATTAAAAAAATGATGTAGATCTTAAAAAGTCATCCAAACGGGTGACTTTTTTCATGATGGCGGCGTGGAACGAGCAACATCACATAAAAAAAGGAGCCGTGTGTGGCTCCTTTTTTATAATACAGGCGTTTATTGATTGTTATTTTGTTGTGCTTGCTGCGCTTGTTGCTGAGCCTGCTGAAGCTGCTGTTGCGCCTGCTGGACCTGTGGATCCTGCTGAGCATTGGCACCAGCTTGTGACTGTGCGTTTTGCAATTCCTGCTGAGCCTGCTGAACTTGTTGCTGGGCTTGTTGCAGCTGTTGCGGATCCGCACTCGCTTGAGCTTGCTGTACCGCCTGTTCAGCCTGCTGAGCTTGTTGAACAGCTTGTTGCAGCTGTTGCTGTTGGTTCTGTTGAGCCATAATAAATAACCTCCAATTGGATATTTAGTTTAAGAGCCTTTCATGCTCCTTACCTAGTTGTTACCGATGTCTGTGAAAATATGTATGCTTTTTAAAATTTTTTTCTAGCATTTTAAAACGATACATGCGGAATTATTGTGAAGACGCCATTCACATAAAGTCTGTCTTCCTTTCCTGTATAAGCAAACGACATTTCTTTCATACTAAAAATCATGACTATATCTTCCGCCTGAGAGGTTATCTGAATGAACAAGAACACAGAGCAAAAAAAGATGAAGCGGGATTTTGAAAAATGGCTGTCGGCCTTAAAGAAGAAAGACGGATTCATTCATCACCAGGTCAAGCATCACAATAGCATGGTGCATGTCGGCTATTTCAAGACGTCCGTTGATCCAAAAAAGCTGGAGAAGTATATCCTGACCCGGGTACAGGATTATCTTTATAACAATCTGACGGAGCTGAAAGATCATATTCCCATAACGAAAACAGAACTGCAGAACAACCCGGATACGATAGAAGAAAAGCTTGTAAACGGGTTTTTGTTTATACATATGGAAGGGTCAGACCCGGCCTATCTGCTGGTTCCCGTTCCACTGGATAACAAACGGGAAGTGAGTACACCTGAAGTGGAATTCAGTGTCGTCGGACCTAAGGAAGCGTTTGTGGAAGATATCGATACGAATTTAAATCTCATTCGCAAACGCTTGGCCATTTCGGAATTAAACATTCAAAAACTTCAAGTGGGAACCGTCACAAAAACAGCCGTTGCCGTCGTGTCCATTAAAGGGATAGCAGATGATGATAACGTCCAAACCGTCACTCAGCGAATTAAAGATATGAACATGGATCAGGTTGTTGACAGTTCGTTCGTTCAGCAAACCATTACCGACAATAAAAATTCGCCATTTCCACAGTTGCTTGATACCGAACGGCCTGACCGGATTGCTTCGATCCTGGTGGAAGGAAAAGTTGCTATTTTTGTAGACGGCTCCCCGCATGTGCTGTTGGGGCCGACAACGCTGATTGAATTTTTTTCGGCTTTTGATGACTATTTTTATAATTGGCTGACAGCTTCTGCATTTCGGCTGATTCGTCTTATTGCCGTATTTTTTTCCATTTTGGTCACACCAATTTATGTGGCCGTTCTGACGCACCATTTTGAAATTATACCAAATACAATGCTGAGTACGTTAATCAGCTCCCGGGCACAAGTGCCATTCCCTCCCATTTTGGAGGCCCTTTTGCTGGAAATGGCTATTGAGCTGCTGCGTGAAGCGGGGGCAAGACTGCCGACAAAGGTTGGCCAGACCATTGGTATTGTGGGTGGTATTGTTATTGGTACGGCATCGGTCGAGGCGGGACTGACGAGCAATGTCCTCTTGATTGTTGTCGGAATTGCCGCATTGGGGTCATTTACGACACCCGTGTATAAAATGAGCAACACCATTCGCTTGATCCGTTTTCCGCTGTTAATCGTTGCCCACGTGTATGGTTTGCTCGGACTGGCGATTTTTATTGCTTATATTATGGTGCACTTGCTGCGGCTGACATCGCTCGGCCGGCCGTTTATGGAACCCATTTTTCCATTCCGCATCAAGGATTTCAAAGATGCCTTAATCCGGCTGCCGTTTGAAAAGCAAAACACACGGCCGTATGAAGTCAGACCCAGTAAAGTCATGCGTCCCCCAGCAAAAGAAAACGACCAGACGAGGGATTCCTAATGATCAAGCTAAAAGATAAAGTTTCAGCGTTTTTCGTGTTTTTTTTGATTACCTCATCACAGGTTGGCGTTGGGGTGCTTGGATTTCAGAGGGTTATCGGTCAATACGCCGGCCATGACGCCTGGATAGCTGTCATCATTGCGGGGATCGCCATCAGTGTGATCATCTGGATCATGTATCGTTTGTTGTCTCACCATGATATAGGTGATATTGTCGCTATTCACCGGTTCACTTATGGCAAGTGGCTGGGGGCCATTTTTACCTTGCTGTTCACGGCATACTTAATGCTGATGACTGCCGTGGTATTGCGCACGTATGTGGAAGTCATTCAAGTATGGATGTTTCCGCATATCAAGATATGGGCATTGCTGCTGCTGATTCTGCCCCTTGTTTATTATACGATATCTTCGGAATTCCGGACGGTTGTTGGGGTCTGTTTTCTTGGGGTTGTTTATCCGTCTCTCCTGCTGCTGACATTATTTTACCCCTTGAAATATGCAACATTAACAAACATCATGCCGGTCATGGATCACTCGGTGACTGAGCTTATGCAATCGTCATCATTGGCTGTTCTGGAGTTTATAGGATTTTCCGCTTTGCTTGTGTTTTACCCGTACATCCGGGATGCGGTGAAATCGCAAACGTATGCCCACCTCGGAAATGGGTATTCCTTGCTTATCTATTTAATGGTCAGTCTCGTGACCTATCTTTACTACAATCAGACGGAACTGCGGGAAGTTATCTGGCCAACACTCGGCTTATGGAAGATCATTGAGCTTCCGTTCTTTGCACGCTTTGAATATTTAGGCATAGCCACCCTGTTTTTTGCCATTCTGCCGAACCTTGTGCTGCTGGTTTGGGCGTCGGCACGCACATTGGACAGAACGTTTAACGCAGGGCATAAGCGCATGGCCATCCTGCTGCTTGTTATTTTGTTTGTGGCGAATATCGTTTTGACAGACAGAATGACTATTGGTGTTCTGAATAATGTGCTGGGGAACATCGGGCTCGGTTTTTTGTTTGGCTATGTGCCGTTCTTATTTGTTCTGAATTGGATTCGCAGAAAGGGGCAGAAAAATGGGCCGTAATTATGCTGTTTTCCTGTTATTCGTTATGATCAGTATGGGAGTCAATTTTAATATGCCTAAAAAAATTATTGACCAAATTCAGATGGTTACGGTCGCTGGTCATGACCTTGCAGAAAATGGGAAAGTAACAACGACTGTTGTCACCCCCTTTTTTCCGGCAGAGAGCCAGCAGAAGGACTTGCGGTATACCGGGACAGCTAACAGCATTTATAAAAACAAGCTTAAGCTGAACGAACAGGCATCGGAACAGCTTCTTGACGCTAAAATGATGATGTCGATGTACAATAAAGACCTGGCAAAAAAAGGACTGTCTAATTATGTGCGTTACCTGTTGCGTGATCCATCGATCGGCAATGCGTTGTACCTGGCTGTTGTTGAAGATTCTTCAGAAGATTTTCTGAACACCGTTAAATTTTCTAAAGGAGTCGGCAAGTATATGGAGGATTTAATGCGGCATAACGTGAAGCACGGGCCGCTGCCGATGTCGAACTTGAAAACGTTCAGTTCCGGATTGATAAGCAAAGGGCAGGATCCATTTCTTCCGGTTTTTGGGCTTAAGAAGGGCCATCCGCGTGTGAAAGCTCTGGCCTTTTTCGATGAGGATAAACTGGTGGCTACGATACCGATTGAGAAAGCTTCGGTGTTTAAGAAGCTGTATGAAAGTGTTGAGGATGGCCAATACAATATTGCTGCTTCCGATTTTAAAGCGTCCATTCAAAATATGGATTCATCGAGACATATAAACGTTGTCCAAAAAAACGGACAAATAGAAGTAACGATCAATGTGCAAATGGACGGCGTCATCAGGGAATTTTCCAAGGATAGAGCATCAAGATACCTCACGGAAATAGAAAAAAAGGTGCAAAAGGATTTTCGGAAAAATGCCAAACGGCTCATTGACCGTTTTCAGGAGCTGGGAGTCGATCCGCTCGGCATCGGCGAACGGGCCAAGGAACAAATCCGGGATGTTCAGCAAAAAAAATTTAAAGACGTCTATCCCGATATTCCCATCACGGTTAAAACGGATATGGTGCTTACGGAATACGGTGTCAGAAACTGAGACAAGCGGCGATGGAGGGGCTAACCAGCAGCACCGGATTATAACTGTCACCCCAGTCACATATCATCGATGGACGCAAATGTTTTCTCGAAATCAAGGTGGACAACTTCCCATAAATAAAACGAAGCGATGGTCAGATGCGGACGCCAGACTGTCTCCTTTTCCACCAAAATGTTCCGACGTTCCGATTTATCCACCCCGTACAACCATTTAGCACCACGTTGAATGCCTATATCATCGATGGCGAGCACGTTCATTCGGCGAAGCGAAAAAATAAGGAACATTTCCGCCGTCCATTTTCCAATTCCTTTGATGCCTGTCAACTGCTTTATGGCGTCGTCGTTATCACGTTCATGCAATTGGTCCAGTCTTAGGTCGCTGCTGAGAATTTTTTCAGCCAGATCACGCAAGTAAACAACTTTTCTGCCTGACAGACCGATGGCTCGTAACGATTCATCCGATGCTGATGAAATGGTTTCGGCCGTAATGTGCTCATCCAGAAGGGCATCCAGACGTTTAAAAATAGCACTCGCTGCTTGTACGGAAATCTGCTGGCCGATGATGGCGCGTACGAGCGATTTAAATAACTCAGGGCGCATAGTTGCTTGTATATCTCCGATTGTATGGATCAGTTTGCCCATGGTTGGATCAGCCTGTCCCAGTTCCATAACGGCTTGATCATCTTGCTTAATGGTTAATGGTTCCATAAATCCACCTCGTCTTTATTATATTTGGGAAATGAAAGGATGATCACGGAAATTTGTTAGCCTAAACTATCATTCTTTGGTATAATTATGATGCTATCAATTCAATGCATTTTTTACAATCTGCATGTATGTGCTGTTTATTATTATAAGAGAGGTGGATATTGTATGTCTAAACCAAAAATAGTTGTCCTTGGCGCAGGATATGCCGGTATGATGACAACAAAACGGTTAATGCAAAAACTACGCCCGGAAGAAGCAGAATTGGTGCTTGTCAATAAGCATAATTACCATTATCAAACAACGTGGCTTCATCAAGTGGCAGCTGGTACGGTCAACCCAAATCAAGCCCGCATGATGATCAGTGATGTTATCAATCCCAATCGTGTCAATCTGATTTATGATGACGTGATTGATGTGAAAAAAGATGATCACCGTGTCGTTTTAAAAAACAGTGAAATTACATATGATTATTTGGTTATTTCATTGGGCTTCGAGACGAATACATTTGGCATTAAAGGGATGGAGAAAAATGCATTTTCCATTACTGACATTGAATCAAGCCGCATGATCCGCGAGCATTTGGATTATAAATTTGCCAAATACAGCTCATCCGATCAACCAAAAGACGAGGATCTGAACATACTCGTCGGCGGTGGCGGGTTTACAGGCATTGAATTTGTCGGTGAATTGGCCGAAAAAGTGCCGGAACTGTGTAAAAAATATGATGTCCCCCGCAATAAGGCGCGCATTATTAATGTCGAAGCCGCGCCGAGCATATTGCCGGGCTTTAATAACGAGCTTATTGACTATACACGACGATCGTTGGAAGACCGCGGCGTTGAATTTATGGAAGGTGCCAAAATTAACGAATGCAAGAAAAATAGCTTTGTGATCGGTGATGACAATGAAGAGGTCAAAGCGGGCACCATTGTTTGGACCGGCGGTGTCACCGGAAATTCACTCCTGTCCAAAGCCGGATTTGATATTACGAAAGGCAAAGTAACCGTTAATGGAGATATGCGTGCACCGGGTGAAGAAAACATTTTCATTCTTGGTGACTGTGCGTGGGTTATGGATGAAGAGAAAGGCAAACCATTTCCACCGACAGCACAAGCAGCCATGCAGCATGCAGATACGTGTTCCAACAATCTGCGGGCGCTGTTGCATAATGAGCCATTGGATAAATTTGTATTTGATGACAAAGGAACAGTGGCGTCCCTCGGTCAATCAGATGCCATGGGAACCATATTCAATGACACGAAATTGTACGGCAAACCGGCTGTTTCCATGAAAAAAGTCATTGATAACCGTTATCTGTTTATGCTTGGCGGACCGAGACTCATCCTGAAAAAAGGTAAATTGCGCATGCTTTAATTAATCGAGGAGGGCTTTTTTATGAAAAATTCTGTACTGTATGTGTTCTTGTTAGCCATTGCGGCTATGACCGGATATACCGTGGCAACACGCAGTCTTGAGAACACACGGGACTTTCGTTAAGGCTGAACAACGGAAGTAAAAGAAACAAACCTATGAACCATCCTGTGTAAATAACCATCAGGATGGTTTTTTCATATTTTATTAAAAATGTGATGATTATCACTGTTTGAATCGTATTAATCATGTAGGATGAATGATAGGGAGGGAATTTCCATGACCATTAAACTGCTTATTTTGTTGACGATTCTTTTTATAGCGGCATTGGGTGGGACTCTTTACGCTTTTAAACAGGAAGAGAACAAAATGAAACGATTGGAAGAAGAGGGGGATACAGCGGATGATCAGCTGCGTCGCTCCCGTGAGTATGAATCATCATCACTTAAATCAAATATACCGCTGCAGATTGCCATATATAGCATTGCCATTGTCGGTTCATTGCTCGTTTTTGCGTTCTACATTAACTGACCATTGATTGCAGAATCTATCCATCCACTGGCATATTTTTAAAGCAATGATGGATGCTAACAGACAGGAGGTGGTGATATGTTGACCGTTTTCCTGTCTGTTTTATTGGCATCAACGCCGTTATCGATTATGCATGATGGACAAATGGTAGACAAATTAGTGAAAGAAGATTTTGAACTTACCGGCGTGGATAGACTGTTCATGGATGATGTCAAGCTGGATTTTCAAATGGATGTTTTAAATAAGAAAGTGTATCAGGCACCGGTGAGCGCCAAATTGGATGACAACGGTGACATCATAAGCGAAAAGCCTGGTTTGGCACTGGATAAGACAACGTTTCGAACGATGTTCCGTGACTATTTTTACTATGGCGAACCAGCCGAATTGACGCTGCCTACACGTAACGTTTATCCGCGTGTTGACAGTGAGCTGCTAGCTGATATTACAGAGCAAACCGTCGGCCATTATCGAACAACCTTCCGTCAAACGAATAAAAAACGGACGCGCAATATTGAATTGGCAACAAAGGCCATTGATAATCAGGTTATCTTTCCGAATGAATCGTTTTCATTTAACGAAACAGTCGGCAAACGGACGAAAGAAAAAGGGTATAAACGCGCGCCGGTTATTGTTAAAGGCGAATTGGCTGAAGATATCGGCGGCGGGATTTGCCAAGTTTCCTCGACACTGTACAATGCTGTTGATATCAATGGCATCAGCATTGTTGAACGGTATTCGCACAGCCGCAGTGTTCCCTATGTGCCCCCGGGGCGTGATGCAACGGTGAGCTGGCATGGACCTGATTTTGTCTTTAAAAATACAACGAGCAGACCGGTTCTGATCCGTGCCTCAGCGAAAAATGGAAATATGGCGATTGAAATTTTGTCATCAGAGTCACGATAAATGGAAAAAGGGCAATTCCCGTCTTCTTTCTACTTTTTTTGCAATGATTTTTGGTTAACATTTAAGGAAAGGGAGGTGCCTCGCATGGATATTTTGAACTTGGACGACTATTTTAAACAAGATTTGGTGTCTAATTACCACGACCGCCTTAAGGAACTGTTGGACGAGTTTAAACGCGGTCATTATCCGAATGTGCTGTCCAAATCATCCGACCTGCGTGCAGAGACGGACCTGGATAATGAGATGCGCGAGAAATTGCGCATGGTGGAAGCCATAGCGCATTCGGAAATAGGCGAGGTAAAAGCAGCCACATCCATTATATCGGAGCTGTTCAATACATCTAACATCGATAATATGCTATTGGGTGAGTTGGCGTACATGTGTGATTTTAAATTGGCCCGCCGGATTTTAAGCACAGCCGTTAATCAAATGGAAAACGACGACACGACCGATCGTCTTACATTGGCACGTGGTTATTTGGTGCTGGCTGAAACAGAAGAAAATCTGGAAAAATTTGTTCGGGCCATTAAATATTTTAAAAAAGGACTGAGTTATTTTCAAACGGACGATTCGACGGATCAGTATATGATACTATATCTGCATTTTAAAATCGGCATGATGTATTCCATGCAGAATGAACCGGAACAATCATTGGCGTATCACAGCTATGTCCTGAATAACGCCGGGGAAACAAACGTCGGATTGAAAATAAACAGCTTGGTGACGATTGCCAAAACATATGGAAGCAATAATGACAATGAAAAAGCGTACCCCTATCTGGAAAACGCACTCAACCTTCTGCAAGGATCGGAACAGGAACAGACCGCCACTCATGCCGAAGCGTTGACAGAAATGGCTTATTATCATTTTTATAAATCGGCATTGCAGCAGGCAGTCCCATATTATCGCGAAGCCGTTGCCATTTATGAGAAACTGTCGCAAACGCCGCACAGAAAATTAGGGATGATTGACATGCAATATGCCTACTGCCTGGAATATATGGAAGAAAACGATATCTCTCAGGCCGGAAACACATATGAAAAAGCTGTGGCCCGTTTGGAGAAAACGAATGATCGTGAACTGTTGGAAAATGCACTGGGCGATGTAATTGCTTTTTTCGATCGAACTGGTCAAGAAAAGAAAAAACAGCAATACGAAGACCGATTTGTAAAACTGACTAATGCGTAATACATGCTTACGACCATGATGGATCATAGATGTAGTTTTTAATACATAACTGTCACTATGCTGGTAGAAAGACGAAATAAAAAGTCTCGATTAAATCGAGGCTTTTTTTATTTTGTCAAAAGACTGCTGTAACAAGGATGAACATACATAACGTTCCTTTCAGGGAAATCAATTAAAAATTTTTAAAAAAAGGGGTTGCATTTTTTAAACACATCCCATAAACTGTACTATAACAACACGATAAATGAATTAACTGTTATATATAAGGAAGGAGGCTCATATATGATTAAGCCAATGTGCCCTGAATGTGGTGGAACCATTGATGAACGAAGCATGATTCTTGAATGCGAGTACTGCTTGTCCAAAAAAGAAGAATAGAGTGTCATCGGTTCAAGCTTACGAAATATGAATCGTGTGAATGACCATGAATGGTCGGGAAATTTAACGTAACGGTCTATGAATAAATCAAAGGGGGACACTGATATGTCTAATCAACGTGTGGAAAAGATTCAAAAAGACTGGGAGAATAATATGCGCTGGGTAAGTGTGGAACGGCCGTATTCTGCTGAGGATGTGGATCGACTACGAGGCTCTTTGGATATGGAATACACACTGGCTCAAAAAGGTGCGGAAAAGTTGTGGGATCGGCTCAATGGTCCGAATTATATTAATGCATTGGGTGCTCTGACGGGAAATCAGGCGGTACAGCAGGTTAAGGCAGGTTTGCAGGCCATTTACTTAAGTGGCTGGCAGGTTGCCGCAGATGCCAATGAAGCAGGACAAATGTACCCGGATCAAAGTCTATACCCGGTCAACAGTGTCCCCACAGTTGTTAAACGGATTAACCAAGCGCTGCAACGGGCCGATCAAATTCATTATTCAGAGGGGGATGACTCAACGGATTGGTTTGCTCCCATTGTTGCTGATGCTGAAGCAGGATTTGGCGGTCAATTGAACGTATTTGAATTAATGAAATCCATGATTGAAGCCGGTGCATCGGCTGTTCATTTTGAAGATCAGCTGGCCTCCGAAAAGAAATGCGGTCATTTGGGCGGAAAAGTTCTTTTGCCGACACAGACGGCCGTACGCAATCTTATCTCTGCCAGACTCGCAGCTGATGTCATGGGAACGCCAACCGTTATTATTGCACGAACGGACGCTGATGCGGCTGACATGATTACGAGTGATATCGATCCGGACGATGCAGAGTTTATTACCGGTGAACGGACGTCAGAAGGATTCTTTAAAACAAAAGCCGGATTGGATCAGGCGATTGCACGAGGCTTAGCTTATGCTCCTTATGCGGATATGGTCTGGTGTGAAACATCGGAGCCGAATCTGGAAGACGCTAAACGGTTTGCGGATGCCATTCATGAACAATATCCGGATAAAATGCTGGCTTACAACTGTTCCCCTTCCTTTAATTGGAGAGGAAAACTTTCAGAAAAAGAAATTAAAGAATTTCAGGATAAATTGGCTGAGATGGGATACAAATTCCAATTTGTTACATTGGCCGGTTTCCATGCCTTAAATCACAGCATGTTCGACTTGGCAAGAAAGTATAAAGAGGATGGTATGGCCGCTTATTCCGAACTGCAACAGAACGAATTTGCCAGTGAAAAGCACGGTTATACAGCAACACGTCATCAACGTGAAGTCGGAACGGGATATTTTGATGATGTGGCCCAGGTTATCTCCAATAACACATCGTCAACGGGCGCATTGGCAGGATCAACAGAATCAGAACAGTTTAATTCATAATTGAGAAAACAGGCAGACCCAAACGCCGCCTTGTGTGTTGGCTTATTGGGCTGCCATCTTTTTTTACATAGGAGAACATGGCGATATATACTGGAAATAAACCATTGATACAGGAGGGGATGTCTCATGCGTGAATTAATTGGTCCGTGTCACATTTGTGGTGAGAATGTTTATTGCGAGAACGGGTTTTTCGATGGCGTTCAAGAGGATGGACAATTGCTCTGCCATGAATGTGCGGGTGACGAATATGGTTCATAGATTGTTGTCTTTCAAAGGTGTATGATGGTCGCCATGTTCCAGTCTGCACCGCTTCCTTTACTTGTGCATAGGCTATGTACACAGTTGAGAAAGGAAGTGGTCGTTTTGGAACTGACTGCCGCCCATGCGTTATATGGGATTTTTACGCTGATTATCATTTTGACAATGATTTTCCGTAGAGGTGTTGTGCTGCCAACGTTGCTTGGAACATTTATTATCGCCTGGGTGTACAAAGGAAGTATGATTAGCGGGTTCACAGCCATATTTAACGCAAATCTTGTTGCAGCGAAAGAACTTTTTAATATATTCCTCATTATCACCTTCATGATAGCCTTATTGCATTCGTTAAAAGATCTTGGCGCCGACCGGCGAATGATTCAACCGATTCAGAAACTGATGATTAATGGACATGTTTCCTTTTTCGTGTTAATCGTTGTTACCTATTGTATTTCCCTATTCTTTTGGCCGACACCGGCCGTTCCGCTCATCTGTGCTCTTCTTGTTCCTGCAGCAATCCGCTCTGGTCTTCCCGCTATAACAGCAGGTGTCGCGGTTGCATTAGCCGGGCAAGGCATGGCACTGTCGTCTGATTACATTGTGCAAGTAGCCCCCAATCTATCGGCAGTGTCAGCAGGCATTGATACAACAGTTGTCGCTGAGAAAGCACTTATACTGTCACTCGTGGCAGGAGCAGCGGCGATTGGCATGGCTTATGTTCTTTACCGCAGGACAATACGCTCAAAAGACGATCCACTTAATGAAATTGAAATGAATCAAATGCAAACTGCCAAGGAATCCGAAAACACATCGAAATCCGTTCATCTGACAGTATGGAGCAAATTGTTTGCCGTCCTTGTCCCGATTTCCCTGCTCGCCGTGGTTATTTACATGATGGTTGCAAAAGTAAATTCCGGCCGCACGACCGGGTTTGAAGGCGGTGATGGTGCAGCATTTGTCGGTGGTGTTGCCGTTATACTCCTACTTTTGTCAACGGTCGCTTTCGGCCGTCAGCACGCGCTCGACTATATTACCAACCATATAACAGAGGGGTTTGTGTTCGCGTTTAAAGCAATGGGACCGGTAATCCCGATTGCAGGGTTCTTTTTCCTTGGCAGTTCTGACTTTTCCGGCAGTATACTCGGGATCGATGACAACGCACCAGGATTGTTGTTTGATCTTGTCAAATCTTCGCAGGCATTTCTTCCACAACATGCTTTTCCGGCTGCATTCAGCATATTGATTATTGGCATCGTCTCAGGTCTTGATGGATCCGGGTTTTCCGGCTTGCCATTGACCGGCGCACTGGCCTCATCGCTGCAAAATGGGGCCATTGATGCGGGTACTTTGGCGGCTATTGGACAAATGGGGTCAATTTGGACCGGTGGTGGAACCATTGTTGCCTGGTCATCATTAATAGCTATTGCCGGTTTTTGTGGTGTGTCGGTCATGGACCTCGTCCGCAAAAACTTTCTACCGGTTATGTTCGGTTTGTTTCTGTCCACAGTTGTTGCGTTGATTGTTTTCTAACCAGTAATCCACTACCCTTAAATGATGAATAAAAACCCGGCAAAGATGTGTGAACAACATTTTTGCCGGGTTTTTATAATGAATTTTTAAATTATTCGCATTTTTACTGGCATAAATAATATAATCCTAGTACCATAAGGCGTAAATAATAAGAAAATTAAATTAATTTTGACAGGAGGGAGCAAACTTGGAAAAGGTGAAAAATCGTTGGTTAATCGCTCTGTCGGGTGTAGGCATTCATATTTGTATTGGGTCAGCATATGCATGGAGCGTATTTACCAATCCAATGGCTGATGCGTATGGTTGGAGCACGAGTCAGATTTCCTTTGCATTCAGTATCGCTATCTTTCTTCTCGGCTTTTCTGCTGCTTTTCTGGGAACATTTGTTGAGAAAAAGGGGCCGCGCATTTCAGGAATGCTTGCTGCAGTGTTTTTCGGAATTGGTGTCATGGGAACCGGTTTGGCGACAGCCCTTGAATCATTGACATTGATGTATCTCTTCTACGGTATTATTGGTGGAATAGGTCTGGGCATTGGCTATATTGCGCCTGTATCAACCCTCGTCAAATGGTTCCCGGATCACCGTGGTTTGGCGACAGGCCTTGCTATTATGGGGTTTGGCTTCGCATCGCTGATCAGTGGTCCGGCGGGAGAAGCGTTAGTCAGTTCGGTTGGTATTCCCAATGCATTTTTTATATTGGGAGCAAGCTATTTGATCGTTATGATGGCTGCGTCTCAGTACCTTGCACCGCCTCCTGAAGGTTGGAAGCCCAAAGGCATGCAAGATGACCAAGCCTCTCAACCGAAACGTCAAAAAGAAGATCTTTCGCAAATGACGGCCAGAGAGGCCATTAAAACAAAACCATTTTGGATGCTGTGGACGATGCTGTTTTTGAATGTGACGACAGGTATTGCGATCATCTCGGTTGCATCACCAATGGGACAGGAAATTGCCGGCATGTCAGCTGTTACAGGAGCTTCCATGGTCGGGATAATGGGGCTTTTCAATGGTGTCGGGCGAATCGGTTGGGCGACGATTTCCGACTATATTGGCCGGCCGAATGTGTACACATTGTTTTTCATTATAGGAACCATCGCGTACTTTTTCTTGCCGGTTATCACATCGATTGTTTTGTTTCAAATTCTCGTATATGCCATCGTGTCCTGTTATGGAGGCGGGTTTTCATCGGTTCCGGCTTATATTGGCGATTTGTTCGGAACAAAACAGCTTGGTGCCATCCATGGCTACATGCTGACCGCCTGGGCAGTCGCCGGTATTGTTGGCCCGATGCTCTTGTCGTTGATCTATGATTCAACCAACAGTTATCAGCTGGTCCTCGTTATATTTGGCATCATGCATGTCGTTTCGTTATTGATCTCTATTTGGATCAGGGCAGTCATGCGGAAGATGAAGGAAGGATCGTTGTATACGGGTTTCGAAGACGTTTCCAATCGTTAAATTGATAGACTATCTTCGCAAAAGTCATAAAACTGATTCGTTTTTATGCCACGTTATGTTATAATATTGCTAAAATAGTTATTTATTAAATAAACCATCCGTGGGCAATCAAAAAATGCCCACGGATAAACATGGCACTTTATCAAATAAGGGAGGGTGGAAGGTGGAAAACCACGACCATCTTATCGTAACGATCGATGGGGAAGACTATTTGGCTTCTCCGGGTCAGAACTTATTGGATCTGATCAACACAACAGAAACGTTTGTTCCGCAAATTTGTTATAACGAATCGTTGGGTCCTATCCAGACATGTGATACGTGTATGGTTGAATTGGACGGGGAAATAGTCCGCGCATGCGGAACCACCGTACAGGCAGGCATGAATGTGAAGACAGATCCAGTGCATGTGAATACAGCACAGAAAGAGGCGCTGGATCGAATACTGGAAAATCATGAGCTGTATTGCACGGTCTGTGATTATAATAATGGATCATGTGAAATTCATAATACCGTACAGGAATTCGGACTTGAACACCAGTCACGCCCGTTTGAGTCCAAACCATATGAAATCGATAATTCCAGCCCGTTTTACCGGTATGATCCGGATCAGTGCATTTTATGTGGACGATGTGTTGAAGTGTGCCAGGATATTCAAGTGAACGAAACACTTTTAATTGATTGGAATCGTGAGCGTCCGCGTGTTGTTTGGGATAATGATGTACCGATTGATGAATCATCCTGCGTTGGCTGCGGTCAATGTGTAACCGCTTGCCCGTGCAATGCCCTAATGGAAACATCCATGGTGGGTGAGGCCGGCTATATGACCGATCATGAACCAGGTTTGCTCCGATCCATGATTGATGTAACCAAGACAGCGGAGCCTGGATACGGCCCCTTATTTGCTGTTTCCGACACAGAGGCATCAATGCGTGAAGAGCGTATTGACAAGACAAAAACCGTTTGTACATACTGCGGTGTCGGCTGCACGTTTGATGTATGGACCAAAGATCGGAAAGTGCTTAAGGTGGAGCCGCAACAGGAATCACCGGCCAATGGTATATCCACTTGTATCAAAGGAAAATTCGGCTGGGATTATGTGAATTCGGAAGAACGTCTGACCAAGCCGCTTATTCGTAACGGGGAGTCGTTTGTTGAAGTGGAATGGGATGAGGCATTGAACTATACAGCGAAGCGCTTTGAAGAGATTAAGGCTGACAAAGGCGCGGATGCACTAGGATTTATCTCCTCATCTAAAGCGACCAACGAAGAGTCGTACTCCATGCAAAAATTGGCGCGGCAAGTTATCGGCACGAACAATGTTGATAACTGCTCCCGCTATTGTCAATCACCGGCGACGAAGGGGTTATTTCGAACCGTTGGGCATGGCGGTGACTCCGGATCTATTGATGACATTGCCAAGGCAGATATGGTGATAACAATTGGATCCAATACGGCGGAATCTCATCCTGTGCTCGCTTCACGGATTAAACGCTCGCAAAAATTGTTTGGGCAGACGTTATACGTGTTTGATTTGCGCAAACAGGAAATGGGTCAGCGCGCTGATCGGTTTTTCCAGCCGAAGAGTGGCACGGACCTTGTCTGGCTGTCGGCGGTGACCAAATATATTATAGACCAAGGATGGGAAGACCGCGCATTTATCGATCAATGGGTAAACGATTTTGATGCTTACAAACAATCGTTAGAACCTTTTACGCTTGAGTATGCGGAGGAGATGACCGGCATTACCCAGGCGAATTTGACAGAGATTGCTGAACAGGTTGCAAGTGTCGGGAAATTAGCCATATGCTGGGCTATGGGTGTCACACAGCACCAGCTTGGCAGCGATACAAGTACAGCCATCTCCAATCTGCTGCTCGTCACCGGCAATTACATGCGCGAAGGAACCGGTGCTTATCCATTGCGCGGACACAATAATGTGCAAGGGTGCAGCGATTTTGGAAGCATGCCGAATTTCTTCCCCGGTTATGAAGAAGTTGCATCCGATGAGGTGCGCCAGCGCTATGAAAATGCGTGGGGAGTGGATATTCCTGCTACGCCCGGTCTGGACAATCACGAAATGATCGGTGCCATCCATGAGGGTGAGCTCCAAAGTCTCTATGTTCTCGGTGAGGACACGGGTATTGTGGATGCCAACATCAATTATGTAACAGCTGCATTTGAAAAACTGGACTTCTTTGTCGTACAGGATTTGTTTTTAACGGAGACGGCCAAATATGCTGATGTTATTTTGCCGGCTGTTCCAAGTCTTGAAAAGGAAGGAACGTTTACCAATACAGAACGTCGCATCCAACGGTTGTATCAGGCGCTTGATCCGGTTGGTGACTCCCGCCCGGATTGGCGGATCATTAGGGATATTGCTGAAAAACTGGGTTATGACTGGCTTTATGACAGCCCGTCAGACATTATGGATGAGGCAGCGTCCCTGGCACCATTGTTTGCCGGTGTCAGCTACGACAGATTAACCAACTACAATAGTCTGCAATGGCCGGTGGCACCGGATGGCACAGACACGCCACTTCTGTTCACAGACGGATTCCCATTTGCTGATAATAAGGCGAAGTTGTATCCATTGTCATTTGAGTTGAGGTATGACACAGATGATGAATATGATTTGCATGTGAATAACGGTCGCGTGCTAGAGCATTTCCATGAAGGGAATATGACATATAAGTCGCCTGGCATCACTAGTAAAATGCCCACCGCTTTTATAGAAGTATCGCCTGATCTGGCGAATGAACGGGGCATCAATGAAGGCGCTGAAGTAAAATTGATATCAAGAACAGGAGAAGTTACTGGAGCGGTGCATATTACCGATCGCGTCAGCGGCAATGAACTGTATTTGCCACTAAATGACAATGGACGAACAGCTATTAATTATTTAACGGACAATAATGTCGATAAAGATACGGACACACCGGCGTATAAAGAGGTCGCGGTGAAAATGGAAGTCATCAAGAAAAAAGGAAAAAGTCCGCTTCCGCCAAACAACTACCGGCGCGGCAATCCGCAACCGCAAGTAAGTGTCCGGGTTGAGGAAAAATGGGAGCGTGACGACTATATTTTTCCGGGAAGTCAGGTGAAACAGAATGGCTGAAAAAATATCAAATGTAAAGCGGATGGAAATACCTGAAGAAACCATTCGTCAGAACAACCTGGAGGAAGTGGCAACAGCCGTCAGTAACCATAAGACGTCTATTCTCAAAGGCATTGATCTGCTGGAAGCTCTTAATCAGAGTGAAATGCTCGATACGCTGACAGCTCTTGTTAAGCATCGGGAAGCTGCACTGTCCAATATCACACGCGAACTGAATAAGTCTGAGTATGCCGCGCCTGTTGAAAACATCGTGAAATTGGTTCAAATAGCAGGAAAAATGGATGTGGATGAAATGCAGTATTTAGCTGATCGGATGAACCATGCGGTCAAGGAGGCTGCTGCTTCCGAGACATCGGAAAAGACATCCTATATGGATTTGCTTAAAGCATTGAAAGATCCGGAGATAAATCGAAGCGTCACGATGCTGTTGCAGTTTTTGCGCGGCATGGGAAAAGCTTAAATAAAACCCTGGCAGCGATTGACGCTGTCAGGGTTTTAATAACGTCAGAGACTGTAAATGATGGATGACCGTATAATGGCCGTGAGAGCCTTTCTCACGGACTTTTTGTCATCTTTCCGGCCCGCTTTTGGCCATGAGAGCCCCTCTCACGGACTTTTTGTCATCTTTCCAGCCCTTTTTTGGCCGTGAGAGCCCCTTTCTCGGACTTTTTGACATCTTTTCAGCTCGTTTTTGGCCATGAGAGCCTTTCTCTCGGACTTTTTGACATCTTTTCAGCTCGCTTTTTTCAGTGAGAATGTCCCAGCCTCTTTTTTTCTCATCTCACATCTGGGTATATTGTAAAATAAAGTTGTACTAGAAAACGTTTTCCGCATATATTCCAGTGAGGGATTTTTAATTTCTGTCAGATCCTGCCCATAACTTGGGGGATATTTTTAATCGGCAGATCGGTGGTTACCCAAATAGCCACCAGCCTTGATGTCATTGAAATCGATCCGCAGAAAGAGACGGGCGCCTATATAAAAGAAGTGAAATCCAATATCAGCAATGTTGTGCATTCCGGTATGATGGAAGAGGTACACCGTCAGCTGGATACAGCAAAAGCATCCCCCGGTGCCGATGAAGCGGCGCTATTCGATAAATTAATATCAATTATTTTAGAAGAGAGGCAACATTATGATAAGCTGATATTTGACACAGCACCAACAGGACATACGATCCGTCTGCTGTCACTGCCTGAATTGATGGGAGTCTGGATTGAGGGAATGCTGCAGAACCAGACAACGAGACATTTCCGGAACAAGAAAAAATTTATATCCCACTTTTTTCACACGACATAACCGAAAAACAGGATATTAGTACATTAAGTAACTATTTATAAGGAGGACGTAAGAAAATGAGAGCATATGTACATGAAGAAGGTGCATTACATCTTAAAGACATGAACAAACCGTTTGCGGATCACGGACAGGTCACCGTTGCGTTAAAAACAGCCGGAATGAACCGGCGCGATTGTGCTGTTCCCGGCCGGCGGGGAGATGATGCTAAGGCGCTTATTCTCGGTTCGGACGGAGCAGGTGTTATCGAATCCGCCGGGGAAGGTGTCACGGCATTTTCGCCGGGAGATGAGGTTATTATAAATCCGGCACTTGGCTGGTATGACAATAGTGATGCACCACCGACATCATTTGATATTTTGGGGATGCCTGATCATGGAACGTTTACGGAGTATATCGTTCTGCCCGCAGAGCAAGTGGAAAAAAAGCCGGACCATTTGTCATGGAAGGAGGCAGGTGTGCTTGCGTTGTCAGGCTTAACCGGTTACAGGGCATTGTTTACAAAAGGGAATGTTAAAAAGGGCGAGACGGTTTTTATTCCCGGGGCTGGAAGTGGCGTCGCAACGTTCCTAATTCAATTTGCCAAAAAGGCGGGTACACGAGTGATTGTCACCTCCCGCAGTCAGGAAAAACGGGAACAAGCAGAAAAACTTGGAGCCGACCGCGCCATTGATACCAACAGCAGCTGGCCGGAAGAACTCGCGGACGAAACGATTGATTTAGTCATTGATAGTGTAGGTAGGGCAACATTTAACCGCTCATTAGAGGTATTAAAGAAAGGCGGGCGATTCGTTACATTCGGTGCGACAACGGAAGATACGGTTGAATTGAATATCCGAGCATTTTTTTATGGACAATATCAGTTGATTGGCACAACGATGGGAAGCAGAGATGAACTTCGCGATATGATCCAATTTATTGAAAACCACAACATACATCCGGTGGTTGATCAGGGATTTACGCTTAACGAAGCGTCCGACGCGTTCTCGTATTTAAAAGAAACCAAACAATTTGGAAAAATCTACATCGATATTCGCTCGTAGCATGAAACAGACCCCTTCAATCCGAGGGGGTCTCCTTTATTCATTCACATATGGTTTGAGCTTACTGATTGCCTGCTGAAGTCGTTCGCTGTTTGTTTGGTAGAGGGTTTTGGATTGTTCGTTTTCCGTCTCTAGAGCAAACATTTCCAAATCGGCTTGACATTTTTTCATGGTGGCCAAAAGGAGGGGTTTTTCGGTCGGACTTGGCACTGAGAGCTGATCATCGAATAAATCAACCGTCAACTGGCCATCACTGTCAACTTGTCCAAGAAAAACGTTTTCTATGCTGACGTTCATCTTTTCCAGCTCTGTCTCCAGCCAATTTGGATTCAACGATGCATTCGCCAATGGTTCCAGCAGCACTTTTCCATCCATGATGACGGTTTGAGGTTCTTTCACAGGTGATACGTTAATTCCCAATATGCTCGGTGTAACCGGCTGATGCTGTTTTTGCGGAAGCACATTCACGTCTCCGTTCGGTTCAATGACGGCAAATTCGACATCGGCAGCAGTAAAGATTTGATTGTTGCGCAATTTGCTGAGGAGATCGTCGGTTGATACCCGTTCTTTTTTCAAATTATCCTCCATAATTTTACCATTTTGAATGAGTACGGTTCCTTTGCCTTGCGTGACATTGCGGAATCGTTTACTTTTCATTGCAATGAATACGGCTATATAAGGAATCATGAACCATACAGCCAACGCTGTAAGGCCATATACGATCGGAGTGGCCGGATTGACGGTATTCAAGGCCACGATTCCGCCAATAACGATCATCACCATCGATTCAAACGCAGTCATCTGTGCCAAGCTTTTTTTGCCGAGACCTTTGCTCAAAACAAATAAAACGAGTAATAAGGTTACCGAACGAATGATGATTTCAACCCAGTTTGGCACAATATCCACTCCTTTGCCTGTTTGTATGGGATGTTAAAACACTCTGCCACTTCGCTTAGAGTCAGCTTTTATACTGCGGCTCTTCCTTCGTCAGGAAAATAACTTGGTTCTCCAAGTCCTTTTGAATGGTTTGAATCGTTTTCCGGACGTCTTGAAACGCCTGTTCAGCTTCTTGATCCTGTGTTTTAGCTGCCAGGGTTTCCAGTGTCGCTTCAACACTTTTAAGCGACGCAAAACATCCTTTTACTTGTGCACCGACTGTCATAATGAACACTCCTATCCTTTTGGTTTGAAAAGAAAGGCACCGATGAGACCAAAAATAATAGCTGCCGAAATTCCGGCACTCGTGACCTCAAAAATGCCTGTTACAACACCGATCAATCCATGCTGTTCAGCTTCCTGCATGGCACCTTCGACGAGTTGATTGCCGAAATTAGTGATTGGCACCGTCGCACCGGCGCCTGCGAAATTAATAAGTGGTCTGTATAAACCAATTCCTTCCAGTACAGCGCCGGAAACGACGAAGATGGTCAGTGCCACGCCTGGATTCAATTTAAACACGTCGAATAGAATTTGTCCGATGACACAAAAAAGGCCACCAACAACGAACGCCCAGAAAAAAATCATGATCCATCACATCCTGCTTCGATGGCTACGGCGTGGGCAATACAAGGAATGGTATCTTTTTGTTGTACGCTCAATGGTGAATGTAATGAGCCTGTTGCCACAACAAGAATGCGGGTGAGTTGTTTTTCTTTGAGCAACTGCAAATAATGCCCGTAAACACCAACGGCTGAACTGGCTGTTCCACTTGCGCCGGAGAAAACAGGTTGATCCTTCCGATAAATCGTCAGTCCACAATCTTCATACATGGCTTCCGTAATCCCAATATTTTTCTTTTGTAACATATCCAGAGAAGCCTCCTGCCCAACTTGACCAAGGTCGCCTGTAATAATTAAATCATAGTGCGATGCATCCACATTCAAATCACGTAAATGGGCTTCAATCGTATCAACAGCAGCAGGAGCCATTGCCCCACCCATATTGAATGGGTCGGTCACTCCCATATCAACGATTTTACCCATCGTTGCCGACGTTACTTTTGGCCCAATACCATTTTTGGCGACGAGTGCACATCCAGCACCGGTCACGGTCCATTGAGCGGTAGGCGGTTTTTGTCCGCCATACTCCGTTGGATACCTGAATTGTTTTTCGGCGGCTGCATTATGGCTGGCGGTTCCACTTAAAATATAATCCGCCCCATTGCTATTAAGGAAAAATGCAGCAAGTGCCAGGCTTTCCATGGAGGTGGCACATGCGCTGAATAATCCCAAATAAGGAATATCCATGGTTTTGGCAGCGAAATTGCTTGGTGTAATCTGGTTGATTAAGTCGCCACTTATAAAAAATTGAACGTCTTCCTTTTGAATCAGGCTGTTCTTAATAGCCATTTGGCTTGCTTCTTCCATCATTATTTGTTGTGCTTTTTCAAATGATGATTGATTCATCCAAATATCGTCGTGCAATATATCAAATGCTTCCGGTATTCGACTTTCAGCCTCGAATGGGCCGCCAACCGTACCGGTCGAGATAATGACAGGCTGATTGTCAAAGATCCATGTACGTCCTTGCAACATTACAAGCCACCCCACTGTTTAAAAATTGTTTTGATTAGAACGATGACAAAGGCTGAAAAAACACCGTACACAATAACTGGTCCGGCCAGTTTGAACATATTGCCACCAACACCAATAATGAAGCCTTCTGATCGATGTTCAATGGCTGCTGATATGACAGAATTTCCAAAACCAGTGACAGGAATTGTCGATCCAGCCCCGGCGAATTGGCCAATACGATCATAAACCCCAAATCCAGTCAAAAGCATCGTTATAAAAATGAGAGTCGCCACGGTTGGATTGCCTGCTGTCTGTTCCGTGAAATTAAAGAAATAGATGTATATGGTGGATATAACTTGACCGATGAAACAAATAAAACCGCCTACGAAGAATGCTTTTACGCAATTTTTTAACAAAGGGCGTTTCGTTTCCCTTTTGTTTTGAAATTCCTGATACCGTTGTGCAGCCGGTGGTAAATTTTTCTTCTTTTTATTTGCCATGGTCGATCACGCTCGCTTTATGTTTTATCTTTCATTAACTTGATTTCCTGTTTTGCTTTTTTCTTCAGTTCTTTTTTGGACAATTTGTCTTTGGCTATCGTTTTTTCGAGTTGTTTGAGGTCAAGTACGATTCGTTTGTCTATGGACACGTTCACTTTGTAGTCGGGAAATCGTTTGTTCATTTGTTTGCGCACATTTTTTCGAATGGAATCCAGCTGAAAACGTTTGTGATGTTTGATCTCAAATGCGATAAGAAGTTTTTTATCGGTATTAATCGCATAAATCGCTGTTATAGATTCCCGTTTTTTCAATTTTTCTTTTGCTTGGTTGGCAATGGATTGGCTCATAGTACCGGTGGTCGTTATTTTTTGAAAATGCGTATTGTCCGGTTTCGACTGTGATGTATCATTGTCGTTCGGTGCTCCACACCCTATCAAGAAAATAATCATTCCGAGTATCAGCGCGATTTGACATAATTTCATGGCCTTCCTCCAAATGGCATGAGGCTGGCTGTGATGGCCAGCCTCACGGTTTAAAATCCTTTATATTGTGGTTCTTCCTGCTCGATTTGCTGTACGCGCGGCTCTACCGACTGAAGTATGGTTTGTGTCTGTTGTGCAGCACTTTCATACAACTTTTTAGCCTGTTTGTTTTCGGTTTCCAGGGCAAATTGTTCAAAGCTTGCCTGTGCGCTTTTTAAACCAGCGACTGTTTGTTTCACTTGGGTTGCGACGGTCATTGGTATCCTCCTTCAAGAACGGGTTTTTAGGTCACAGCAAACGGGAATAAAGAAAATAAGTTCTTTTTCCCAAGTGCTTCATCATTTATTTTTTAAAGAATGATTGGAATTATGCTTTCTATTTTTTTCCCTTTTTTTATGAATGATTGGAAACGTTTGAGCAGTGCCATTCGTCTAATAAGAAGACAGGAGGATTACATGTGAAAAAAGTAGGAAGTATCTTGGTTATTGTTAGTGGTTTGCTTTTTTTATCGCTGTATTTGGTTTATGGGCAGGTGGATGCTGAGCTCGTCAGCGACAAAACAAAAGAAATACATAAAGGTAATTTTATCCTCCATATCCGAGTGGAGGATGTGGAGAATGGTTTCCAAGTACTTCGGTCGATTCAATATATGGGGGACAAGCCTATTACATTGAAACATCAGACACCACTCATTTCTGTTTCATTCCAAAATCGGAATCACGACTATACAGGCAGCACTATTTCGAAAACGGTCCACAAAGGTGGCAGTTACCATCCGCAGGGACCAAAAATATTTAAAGCACCTACCGAAGGAGAACACGCATTATACAGTCAATCGACGTTCACAGCAGGCGGAGAGACGATAACGATTAATCATAAGGATAACCTTTTATTTAAGTAGGCAGAACGAATGGTTGCCATTGATATGTGTAAAATAATTCTCGGGGCCACCTGAGGCAATTTTCTAGTCAAAAAAGAGAAGGCACTCTATCATGAAATGTATGCTTTGACGGGCAAATACATTTCGAAAGAGGCCTTCTCATGGAAACTATTATATCAAGATTATACGCATTAATAAAGGAAACAAACAACTTAGTTGATTTGGAAGAAAGCATTCGACTCTATATGTATGAGGTGTTCGCTTCCCAGGTGGGAGAAGTGTTCACACAGATTAATAAGGTGATTAAAGCTGAGAAACAGAAGTTGGGCTGGACTGTCGAGCGCGAAGATTGGAAAACGGTTCAATTCACGTTTGGGGCGGTTCGTTTTCGGCATACATTAATGCATGACCTGAAAGGTGATTCTCACTATCCCTTTGATGAGTGGGCTGGTCTTCGGAAAAGTCAACGGTACAGTCCCCTGACGGAGGTAAAAGTGGCTGAATTGGCTAGTGAGAGCACGTATCGTGCATCAGCCCAAACTTTGAAGGAATGGACACCCGTAACGATGAGTCATCAAACAGTCGGGAGTATCGTAAAGCGTGTTGGAGAGGCGCAGTCCCAGGCTGATATGGAAATGGCGGCTGAACTGGAGGAAGCAGCGTCCCTTCCGGAGGCAAGAGAAGTAGACTTTTTGTATGCAGAGGCTGACGGTGTATTTGTACGTTCAACGAAAAAGAAGAAAAGCCATGAGATCCGGCATGCGATGATGCATGAAGGCTGGGTCAAAAATGGCAAACGAGTATCACTCAGCAATCAACATGTGATCATGACAACCAAACCGGCTGATGACTTTTGGAAAGAGGTACAGTCATATGCAGCCCATGGTTATTCGCTGGAGAATACGCAGGTTGTGACCAATAGTGATGGCGGGCAGGGCTATACAGCTGAACGATTTCAAGAAGCCTTTTCCCAGTCCCGTTACCCCGTATTGAATCAACTTGACACGTATCATATAGCCCAGGCGTTAAATCGGGCATTAGGCGGTGAAAAGAGTGAATTTAAGGATGGGATAAGGAAAGCGTTAGAACAACACGATTGGCAACAGGTCATACTTTGGCTGGATACATACGAAAGTACCCTGGAAGACGCGAAACAGCTGGAAAAGGTAAACGGTTTTCGAACTTACATTCAGCACAATTGGAATCGTCTATTTGACTGGCGTGAGAAAGTGGAAGACCCGCCAGAAGACGCACGAGGCTTAGGGGCTATGGAATCCAATCAGCGCCGCGTTTCTTTCCGGATGAAAAGACGTGGGATGCATTGGAGCGCCGACGGCAGTGAAGCTATGGTGAAAGTAAAACAGGGTATCCTCAATAACACGTTGCGAGATGTTTATCTCACATCCCAAAAACGAAGCGCACGCAAGCAGCGAGACGTTGAAAAGACCATTCGTATGACGGAATACTTGAATCAGCCAACACGCCCATCGATTGGCGCAAAAGAAGGATCCATCAGTTTATATACAGCCCATTCATCAGCGATAGGAAACTTGATGAAGAGTTTTAGGTAATATCCTGCATGTTTTTGTCAGGTTCCGGGTTTTGGAACGTGACGAAAATATGCAGGCCACCAAGCGACAGCGCGGTAGCCGGAAAAAGTGTACAAAGATAAAGTGCCAGATATATTGGTGTGACAACCACATCGAGAAAAGATTGACACATACTTGCCATTGTTATCAATTTCCTTTCAATTTTGTTAAAATGGCGATAGCGACTTAGTATGGTTAGTATGGAAGGTCTGATGTAATATGGAAGACATGCGAAAACCCATTCCGGTTGAGGAAGCCATATCACGTGTTTGGGAGAGAAGGCCAAATGGAGCTACCGATGATATACCGATAACGGATGTGGATAATCGAAGGCTTTCTGACGATATTTTTGCTTCGCACTCTGTTCCTTCGTTTCCAAAATCACCGTATGACGGATTTGCGTTGCGTTCGGCGGATACAACCGAAGCCGGTCGAAATCACTCTGTATCATTCAAGGTTGTGGAACATATCGGAGCAGGCGAATTGCCGCAAAAACAGTTGCATGAAGGCGAGGCAACCCGGATCATGACTGGAGCCAAAATTCCCGACGGAGCCGATTGCATTGCGATGTTTGAAATTTGTCAGACATATACCGATAATGGCCAGTCGTATATGTCCATGACACGCACGATGGAGTCCGGACAGAATATTATTGAAGAAGGGTCGGAAGTGGCCAAAGGGGATTTGCTAATTCCGCGGGGGACAATGATTAACCCTGGAGTGAAGGCCGTATTGGCTACGTTCGGATACAGTGATGTGAAAGTGAGCAGAAAACCGGTTGTCGGCATTATTGCCACAGGAACTGAATTGCTTGATGTAGATGAGGATCTGGAACCCGGCAAGATTCGCAATTCCAATGCGTACATGATTGCCTCGCAGATAAAGCGGGTTGGTGCTGACTATCGTTATTTCGGCAAACTCGAGGACAACCTGGAAGAAAGCTATGACATGGTTTCCAAAGCACTGGCAGAGGTTGACATGCTGATAACGACAGGCGGCGTCTCTGTCGGTGATTTTGATTTTATGCCGGCTATTTATGATAAACTGGAAGCAGATGTGCTGTTTAATAAGGTGGCCATGCGCCCGGGGAGTGTCACGACAGCGGCAGTAAGCGGAGACACCCTGTTGTATGGATTGTCCGGTAATCCGTCTGCTTGCTACGTTGGTTTTGAATTGTTTGTACGGCCTATTTTGCAGCATCAATTGGCCAGCCAAAAGCCATTTTTAAAACGGATTAAAGCGGTACTGGGAACGGACTTTCCAAAACCCAATCCGTTCACCCGGTTTGTGCGCAGCTATATAACATATCACAACGGGTCCGTTCACGCCTTGCCGTCCGGGATCGATAAATCGAATGTTGTGACATCACTGGCCAATGCTGACGCCTTAACAGTATTGCCCGGAGGAACACGCGGATTTAAAAACGGTGATGACGTGGAAGTACTGTTACTCGACGATCGGGAAGGACAGCGTGAATTTTGATTCCAAAAGGAGTGGTCGTGTGCAACAAAATCCAGCCCCCATTAAAGATCATTTCGGAAGAGTACTGAAAGATCTTCGTATTTCGGTGATTGATCAGTGCAATTTTCGGTGCACATATTGTATGCCTAAGGAAATCTTTGGTGACGATTACCAATTTTTGTCGGAAGAAGAACTCCTCAGTTTTGATGAAATCATCCGTTTGGCCAGAATATTCGCCGATCTCGGTGTGGAAAAAATACGCATTACAGGCGGTGAACCGCTCATGAGGCGTGATTTAGATCAACTGATTGCTGAGCTGTCGCAAATACCCGGCATTAAAGATATTGCGTTAACAACGAATGGTGTTTTTCTTCCCAAAACCGCCAAAAAACTGAAAGCCGCCGGACTCGAACGTGTGAATTTGAGCCTTGATGCCATAGACGATGACGTGTTCAAGCAAATTAACGGAAAAGGTGTCGTACCCCGCCCTGTCCTGAAAGGGATTGAGGCTGCTGAGGAAGCCGGGCTTCAGGTGAAAGTGAATATGGTCGTTAAAAAGGGGATGAATGACAGTCAGATTTTGCCGATGGCACGGTATTTCAAAGGAAAAGATATCATCCTGCGATATATTGAGTTTATGGATGTCGGCAACCATAACGGCTGGGACTTTCAAAACGTCATTTCCAAAAAGGATATCATTCAAACGATTGACCAGGAAATGCCGATTGAGCCTGCCGAAGAAAATTATTATGGAGAGGTTGCATCACGATATCGCTACAAGGATGGAGATGGGGAAATAGGTGTCATTTCCTCGGTTACCGATGCTTTTTGTGGAACGTGCACTCGGATTAGATTGTCACCGGATGGTAAACTATTCACATGCCTCTTTGCTTCAGACGGTTTTGATATCCGGGAAAAAATACGCAATGATCTGACCGATGATCAACTCCAGGAAGTGTTGACCAATCTGTGGGGAAGGCGTAAGGATCGCTATTCGGAAGAGCGATCCGAGGAAACTCGGAAGAACCGCAAAAAAATTGAAATGTCTTATATCGGTGGCTGATAAGGAGGCGACGAGCGTTGAAGACATTCAAGCTCCAATCATTAAAAGTGATTGATAATGATGAAGAGGATATGCTGCAGCAGGATATCCTCTTCATGGACGGTCTGATCATTAATCGCGAAGATGAACAGAACCGTTGGCTTATCGAAATCTACCTTGAGCCATCCTACAACGATTTTTTTCAGAAACTGGCCCGCGAAGAAACAGACGTGTTGCTGCAGGTGAAAATAACGAAAGAAAGCAATGAGCCGGCTACATTCATTACTTCCATCATCGGGATCAATGATATCGGTGATCAAATCAACGTTCTCTTTATGGGAACCATTGTCGATCAACGTAAAGAAAAGATTGAAAAAACGTTGAAAGAATTGATTGATGAAGGGTATCAGGGTCCATTGCTGCTACAAAAATTTAAAGAAAAGATTTAAAAGGTTAGCCGTTATGACTAACCTTTTTTATCTCCAACTATTACGTACTGTTAAAAGGTGCGTTAATATTTATTGTAATAGAGACATTGAATCCCGTTGCCTGCTATAATGTTATTACGTTTTTGATTATAATTTGATGTAATGACTATGGTACCAAGGAGTATACTATGTTCAGACAATCCATTTCACGCTGGGTGAAACAATTATCCCCAGTTCAAATGATCTTTTTATTTTATTTTATAGCAGTTATCGTAGCCACAGCCCTTCTTGCTATGCCGGCTGCATATCAATCAGGAGCCCGGCCACCGTTTATTGACATTTTGTTCACTGCTGTCAGCGCACTCAGTGTGACAGGCTTGTCCACGTTGACAATTGCCGACACGTTCAGTACGACGGGGGCGGTTCTACTTGCTGTCGTTCTTCAATTGGGTGGAGTCGGTGTAATGGCCATCGGTACATTTATCTGGATGGTTGTTGGTAAGAAAATTCGTCTCCGGGAGCGGAAGCTGATTATGGCTGATCAAAATCAGTCGTCCTTCTCAGGCATTGTCCGACTTGTCCGGGAAATATTACTCGTCATTTTAACGATTGAGTTTATTGGATTCATTGTCCTGGGTACGTATTATCTCCAATACTTTCCAACAGCAAAAGAAGCGTTTTTTCAAAGTTTTTTCGGAGTTATCAGTGCCACAACAAATGGTGGTTTTGATATTACCGGTCAATCGTTAAAATTGTTTAAAGATGATTATTTTGTTCAATTCATTAATATGCTGTTGATCATTTTCGGGGCGATTGGCTATCCGGTTCTCATTGAAGTGAAGGAATATTTGTTTGCAGGCGAGGTGAAGCGGCAGACGCTCCGCTTTTCATTGTTTGCAAAAGTAACGACGTTGACATTTTTGATCTTGATTGTTGTTGGCGCTCTGTTCATTATGCTGCTTGATGCAGGTGGATTTTTTGCAGGGAAATCATGGCATGAGACACTCTTTTATTCGCTGTTTCAGTCCATTACAACAAGAAGCGCAGGATTGACAACGATGGATGTGAGCCAGCTCAGTGAACCGAATCATCTGTTTATGTCCATTCTGATGATCATTGGTGCTTCCCCCAGCAGTGCCGGTGGTGGAATACGGACGACAACGTTTGCACTAGTCGTTATTTTTATTATTACGTATGCGAGAGGCCAAAGAAACATCCGGATATTCAACCGTGAAGTACATGAACAGGATTTATTCAAAGCTGTAACCGTCACGTTAATGGCGATTGTTTTTGTTTTAACAGCGACCATTTTGTTAAGCATTGCCGAGCCATTTGGCTTATCCCAGATATTGTTTGAAGTATCTTCTGCGTTCGGTACGGTTGGTCTGTCTCTTGGAATCACCGATGATTTATCTGTATTCAGCAAGATTGTTCTCATGATACTGATGTTCATTGGCCGGATTGGTATCCTTACGTTTCTATTCATTTTCACCAGTCATAAGCAAACAGGAAAATATCACTATCCAAAAGAAAAGATGGTGATTGGGTAATGATTATAAAAGGGGGAAGTAATGCATAAACAAACAACCATCATGATTGACGGATAATCGCATTCTCCCTGGCCGAAAACGTCTGGTCAGGGAGAAGTTGACTGATTCAACTAATAAAAAGCAGATGATTGTACACAACTCTATTCGCTATCTTCGGGTGATTGGTTGATCTGCAATATTTTCAGCTGATCGTTTTCATGACCAAGCGTGAAGACATAGGTGTATGTTTCCTGTTTTGTTTTTGTTTTATTATTTTGGCTTTTCTCCGCTGTTACCGATAAGGTTGTTTCCACGTTGCCATCGTCGGTCACTTTGCTTGTCATATTTGAGTATTGAAGATCAATATAATGAATGAACTGCTTCCGAAAATCAGAATAGGCCGACTCTGTTTGCATGTTGCTCCCAAGCAGGGTGTAG
This sequence comes from Lentibacillus halophilus, assembly GCF_055395055.1. Taxonomy (NCBI): domain Bacteria; kingdom Bacillati; phylum Bacillota; class Bacilli; order Caryophanales; family Bacillaceae; genus Lentibacillus; species Lentibacillus halophilus. The sequence goes on along the minus strand of NZ_AP043750.1, from coordinate 2,588,539 downwards.
GCAGCGACATAATCCCGCATGCTGATGCTTTCCAGGAAGTAGTCAACCACATATTCCGCATCATTAACCAGTTGTTGGGTATTGGCTGCATCGGTGATATCTTTGGTGGAGCCAAATGTCAGGTTTTTGTTTTGTGCTTCGTTTGCCCATGTTGACAGCTGTTTATAAACGTCATCAATAGGTATACTGAATCCGAGTGTTCCATCGTTTGTTCCAACGGCGTTGATACCAATGACTTTGCCGCTTTTTCGGCTGATAAGGGGACCACCGCTGTTGCCATTGGTTATTTGAGCAGAAATCTGATAGGCATGCTCATAGTTATATCCATCCACAGAGAAATTCCGCTCGGTTCCCGATATGATTCCGAGCGTGACAGTATTTTGAAAGCCGTGGGGACTGCCAAGTGCAATAACGTCATCACCAATCTCTGCTTTGGTTTCCGTGTTGATATCCAGTGATGGTTGGCCGGCAAGCTGTGGTACCCGAATAACGGCAATATCCGTATCCGAACTTGCTCCAACGACGGCAGCTGGGTAAACACGCCCATTCGTCGTCCGGACATAAATGACATCTGCATCTTTGATAACGTGCGCATTTGTTACAATATCGCCTTTTTCATTAAATAGAAAACCGGAACCGGTGACGGTTGTTTTCTCATGCTTTCCTTCAATTTGCACAACGCTTTTTTCAGCGGTATGGATGATGGATTTCAAATCAAGGTCCTGAGTAGCTGTTTTCACTTTCCGGATCACCGGATTATTAACGCTAATGTTATGTGATGTGTATTGATTATGTATCACAATCAGTATAAAAACGCTGGCCGCTGCTAGAAGGACGGACACAATGACCGGACCAAGTATTTTTTTGTGCATAAATTTCACCCCAAATTATCTCCTATGATTGATCTGTATACCATTTGATCCGGTCTACGTTAATATGGATATCGTTCGGTTTCTGCTGCTCCATATTATAATGCGTGAATTCAAATTCACCGGTGGCATCCGGGTAAAGCGTGTCCGGATAGATATAGACGTCATTCGTTAAAATGGTTTCCTCATCCGAAGACAGGGAGTATTCAATCAATATGGAATGGATCGGGACAGTGGCAACACTTTTCACTTTGCCTGTGACCGATAGATTCCCTTGTTTGTTTTCTTCGGTGCTGACGGAGATAAGTTCGACAGCATCATTTTCGTTTAATTTCTTTTCTTTTTCCGCCGAACTGATCGCTTGCTCAATTCGCTGTTTTCGGGCTGTTTCAAAAGCAGTTTTTTCCTTTTTAATTGTTGTTTGAAGACTGAGAAGCTTTTTGGAATCGGGTGCATATTTTAATCCATCTTCCACCATCAACAACGCATCTGAGAATTGATGGTTGTTGAGTTGATTACTTGCATTGGAAAAAACATAATCAACAATTTGTCCCCGGATAGACGACTTGATGTCGTCGGCCTCATCGGAGGGGATCGCATCTGCTTCCCATAAAAGTACTTTTAATTTATCGATACCTGGATCCTGATTCAGTTTATTTTTTAAATGGGCCAGTTTGATATGGTTGCGCTTGGCAGTAAGTTTATCGATAAGCTTCGTGACTGCTTCCCCGTCATAGTTGGCAATGCTGTCTTCCGCTTCATTGATAAGTGCTGATGCGTCCCGGTATTCGCCTTTCTTTTGCAGGTTTGACGCTTTGTCTAAGTCTTCGTTTATTTTTACAGCCTTTTGGGTGAATGCAAGGGCATTCTTCGCCTGTTGGAAGTCACTTCGGTGGTTAAGCGATTCTTCAAGTGAAGACGTTGCTTTTGAATAGTCCCCATTCAGCGCATATGTTTCAGCATTTTGATACAAGTCGGTGGCTTCAGCAGATTGATTTTGTAGAAAAATGTAATAGGAACCAGAAACAAATAGGATTAGAGCGACGACCGCGATCGGGATATACCAATATTTATTGAATGGTTGTTTGGTTTTCATCCGTTCATGCCGGTCTTGTGGCAGTTGTTTGCCACAGTTGATGCAATAGTCCTCATTCTCCAGAACGTTTGCACCGCAATAAGGGCAGTAGTGCATCGTTATACCTGCTTTCTTTTTCGTGTTATATTTTGTCGTTTCCGGTCGTTCTTAGATAATTTTATTTTATCATATTTTTACTTTATTTTGGATGAGGAAATTGGTATTATGGAAGAAACGGATACGTTGAATGACATTGCATACCATAACACATATAAAGGAGGTACAAGCATATGGACGTTTGGGAAACTGTTTTTGGTGTAGTTTGCCTGGGATTGATCGTATTGAATATTGGCTACTGTATCTTTGATAATGGGTAGGAACCGTTGGCAGCAGGCATTATGAATAGGGCCGGACAACAAATTCATGTGCTGCTCCGGCCGGCAAGTTGGGATTTTTCGAGGAATTGGTCCAGTGCAGCGGATGCAGCATGTCCATTTCGCAAGGGTCATGATTTCAATCCGTCACGGACCATTCATTGAAAGGGAAAATGATGAATTCCGACTTTCCGATGATTTCAGTTTCTTGTATGAGACCAAGTCCATTACGGCTGTCTTTGCTTATCATTCGGTTATCACCCATAACGAAATAGCTGTTTTCGGGTATTTTAATGGGTCCGAATCTTCCGGTTCCAGTCAATTGATCACTATGGAGGAACGCTTGATCATAAAGGTTTCCATCGATATATAACCCACCATTTTTAACAGTGATCGTTTCTCCCGGCATAGCTATAATCCGTTTGACATAATTTTTTAACGGTTTTTTAATAATAACGATATCTTCCCGCTCGGGTTCATCGAATAAATAAGTCATTTTATTAAACAGAATCGTTTCACCATCTTCAAGTGTAGGCTCCATACTCTCACCGTCAACCACAGACGTTGCAAATATAAATGACCGGAGAAATAAAGCCAGTATGACTGCAATAAGAAGAGCCTTTCCCCATTCCAACCACTCGTTTTTCTTTTTTGTTTTTTTCAAGTGCACTCAACCTTTCAGCCAAACGATATAGATTCTTTATTCTTTTTAGCGATATGCTTAAGCTCTATTGTCACTATTTCTTTATAGTTTCCATTGATGTCCAAATGCATGATGTTTCGTCCCATTTGAAAACCAATTCTTTCTGGGATTTGTCAGTTTTTGTTATTATGTTGCTATGTTACCATCTCATCCCGGATAAAAGGAGTACCCCTTAACTATGAATGCTGACGAGCTTTTAAATCATATTGAACGATTGCGTCGTCATATGACGGTTGTCGCATTGGAAAAAGGTTTTACAAGCCATGAATCCATTAAGCTGAGTCAAGAATTGGACAGGTTGATGAACCATTATGACTCAATGAAACATACAGGTAATACGTGCTAACAGACGTCAATCACCGGACGTTGTTCATGACTTTCATGATATCATGTTCTCTTTCAATAAAAACGATTCCAGACGATTAAGGCCTTCCTCAATCGTACTCATATGGTAAGCATAGGACAACCTCATATATCCTTCACCAATCGATGAAAACGAGCTGCCTGGTACGAGCGCAACTTTTCCTTTCTGTACCAGATCCAAGCCAAAATCAAAGGATGATTTATCGATGGGAAATGCAGGGAAGAAATAAAAGGCTCCGTCCGGTTTATTAACCTCAAGTCCCATGTTTTTTAACCGGCTGTACATGTAATCGCGCCGTTGTTTATAGGCATCCCGCATGGCGATAGGGTCATCAAGGCCATTGGTTAGAGCCTCGATTGCTGCGTGCTGACTGATTGATGACGCGCACGATACATTAAACTGATGCACCTTCAGCATGTGCTTAGATAACCATTCGGGGGCAAGGGCATAGCCAATGCGGAATCCGGTCATCGCATGCGATTTGGAAACGCCATTAATGACAATCGTACGGTCTTTCACGTCTTCAAACTGTGCAATCGATGTATGCTCTTGGTCATAGATTAGCTCGCTGTATATTTCATCCGCTAAAATGAAAATATTTTCATGTTTCAAAACGGAAACAAGGTTCGCCAACTCCTCTTTCGTGAACGAGGCACCTGTTGGATTGGAAGGGTAGGGCAGAACCACACACTTCGTCCGACTTGTTATATGTTCTTTTAAATGGTCTTTCGTCAACTTAAAGTCATCATGGGTCGTATCAATATGGACAGGTTCTGCACCGTTCATTTTAATTGATGGTTCATAACCAGGGTAGATGGGTGCTGGAAGAAGAACGTCATCTCCGGCTGTCAAAATGGTCCGTAACGCTATATCGATAGCTTGAGATGCTCCGGATGTGACAATGACTTCCGAATCTGGCTGGTAATTCACGCCGTAGTTCCGTTCATAAAAATCACTTATTGCTGTGCGCAATGCCATCAAGCCAGCATTCGGTGTGTAGGTAGTTTGATTTGTGTCCAAGGCAATTTTGGCCGCGTTTTTTACATGGTCAGGTGTACTGAAATCGGGTTGTCCAATCGTTAATGATGTGACCCCCTGTTCATCGGAGACCATATTAAAAAATTGTCGAATCCCTGATATTTCAATGGATTGGGCAGTTGGATCAATGTTTGGCCGCATGTGGCAACCTCCTGAGAAAATGTTATAAAATGTTCAAACAATTTTGATTTGAAGATAAAAAAATACGTTATACTATAAGTACGGACAGATCATAGACTAGGCAAAGGAGAAGATGAGTATGCGCTTAAAGCATCAACGTTTTGAAGACTTAGTTCAACAAAATAAACAAGAACTTATGGAAAACGATAAAAAGATCGAACAAATTGAGAATCGTCTCGAAAAACGATTCAGTCGTCATACATCTGTCAAAGAACAAGATGATGAGACATTAAATATATCATAACATACCGTGTATGCGGTGAAATACAACAAAAATGAAAAAGCAGGAAGCATATAGTTCATGCTTCCTGCTTTTTCTATATGGAGCTGGGACAAAAGACGTTTAATTAAAGAAAAATCCGAACTATGATTCACAAATAATCTGAATCAGTTCGGATTTTTCGTTTAGCGTAGGAAAAACACGGAGACTCCTGCGGGATCAAAAAGCCTAGGTGAGACCCCGCAGTGCGATAAGCACGAGGAGGCTCAGCAGCGCCCGCGGAAAGCGTAGTGTTTTTCCGGAGCGGTGACTACGTCTTAAATATATAGTTCGTGTTTAGAAGTGATTTGTTCAATCTCGTCCCAACCCCACGATTCGTTTGATGGATTATAAGTTTTTGAACAACACATGGTTTTCAAGATGGATATGCTGAAACGTGTCGGCTTCCAGTTCGGCCAAGCGGGCATACGTAATACGGTAAGAGTTGCATGCATCTGCCGGCGGTTCAAATCCATTGGTAATCTCTCGCATTCGCTTCAGCATGTTTCCGGCTGCGTCATGTTCATCTTCCAATCCGCCATTGGCTTCGTGAATCTGCTGCAGCAGGTCATCATTTGGATGATCTTCATATTGTTTGATCAGTGGAAAGACCTCTTCTTCCTCTTTGACTGTATGTTCTTCCATGTCCACTTTAAAATCATTATACAGACGATGCAGTTCTTTCAGATGCGGATGATTCTTACCGTGCACACGGAAAATTTTAGAAACAAATGTTCCCAGTGCCGGAAGTTCCTCATTTAAGTAAGCGTGGTGTGTTTGGGTAATGTGATCGATGATATCACTTGCTGGCATACGATCCCAGTCAATGGGGTGCTCGTCTTCCTTTAGCCAGTCCTGATACGCATGGTTCAGCGTTTCCATAACAGCCGTTTCATCCAGATTCCGTTTCGAGCATACATCCCTCAATGGCTGGTCACCACCACAGCAAAAATCGATCCGGTTCCGTTTGAATACGTCACTTGCCTTAGGAAAAACTTTTACAATGTCAGCCGGTTTATGATCCAGTGTAAATTCAGTCATCATCAAACCCTCCAAATAATTGATATATATCCATCATAAAGGGTTTTTTTTACTTATGACGTGATGACTATCACTTATTGATCTCGATTTTGAGATATATCAGGATCGTTCGATGATAGGATGAATCATCATACAGATCCTGTGTAAAGCAGGGCAATCATCCAAGTATAATGCGTAATAATTTCGTACATAGTGATAGTAGGGTTTTTATTGTTTGTAAAACGCGAATAAGTTGAAAAGGAGGGGATGTTTATGTTGGAAGAGCTGGATAGTCTATGGAACGAACTCAATAAAACATATATTTATATTTTTATCGCATTGATGGCTCTTTATACAATCATCCGCCCGATGATCAAGTGGGCAGTCATGGTTAAAACGACCAAATTTCTTAATTACATACTCAGTAGTCTGTTACTTCTCGTGCTGATTTTGTCAGGAATTGTATTAACCGCCTTTTTGGACAAGATGATTTTGGCAGTAGTGCTTAATTGTTTGGCTTTGTTCGGTTTAATGTTGATTGTTATCCATACCGTGGAATATCTTTTCCGAAACAGAAAAAAGCGCGTCTGAATGAATCGGCGCGCTTAAGAGGATTTAAAAATGTGTCCTGGTGCTCCGCCGCGGTTTTTTTGGGGGTCCATTCATTTTGCCGAGGGATGATGGGGTGAAACTGGCGGATGTATTGTGTCGTGCTGTCGTATGGCGTTTTTTCGGCGGTGACCAGTTGATATACCGATAAATTGTTTTTTTGGCTTGTGATAAGGACATTTTTACCTGGGGGTTTCGGTATTGCTTGTCCAATGTACCTAAATGCTTCAACTGTTTAAAATCTTCCTTTGATGGGGGAATGTGAAAAAAATAGTCGCCAACCTTCACTAAAAGCGTTGAATGTTGATTGCTCAGTTTAGGGTGATTGGAAAAATGCAAGCCTATTTTTTGGGCGCGGTTTTCTCGCAGAAGACGGTTAATCGATTCTTTCTTAATATAATAGAGATGTTGGGGCTGGGGAGCGGTTTTAGCATGGCGGTTAATGGTGAACAGCGCCTTAGCGAGCTCATTGAGTGGAATGGTGGCTTTTTCGCTCATTCATCAAACCTCCTTATCTATGTTTTGGACAATCGTTTATACGTAAAAATAATATATCACAAATATTGGACAGTTGCAATATATATGTTTTCCAGATAGAGTGCAGACAAACAGACTGCACGGACGGCTTCAACTGTGTATATGTCAGGATTTCAGCCGGAATATATGCATCTCGGGTCGGCAAAAAAATCGATACGGCAGTCTAGTGGTACCGATTCCGCGGTTCACGTATAATGCCAGATTGCCTTCATCGAGTACATGTTTCCCCTGTACATATTTCTGTGCATAGAGAGGGGTGTACAAGTGACCGATGAACGGAAGGCGAACTTGACCGCCATGACTATGGCCTGAAAGTTGGACATCCACCGGAAAATGGGCGGTGTTATCCGCATAATCGGGCTCGTGAGCCAGCAGGATGGTGAACAGATCGGGATCCGCACCGGACAATGCCATCTTCAGATCTGGCTTGCCAAGTATGACATCATCAATGCCTGCCAATACAAATTGACCTCTGTCTCGTTTAATCGTTTTATGCGTATTTTGCAGAAGTTCAAATCCACCCTTGTCCATGACGTTTTTTACAGTCTCTGTTCCATAGCCCCCATGGTCATGATTGCCGTAAATCCAGTACTTTCCGTGATTGGCTTTAAGTTTTTGCAACAGTTGGATCAGCTCGTTGTTCCAGTTGTACGTATCCGGTGCATCAACAAGGTCCCCGCTGAAAACAATTAAATCAGGATCTAAACGGTTGATGTCGTCGGTGAGATCAGCAAACTGTTCCAGCGAGTAATGAAAGCCGATATGGGTATCTGAAAAAAGTACGATAGTAAAATCATCAAGTTCAGGAGGGATTTTAGATGATGTAAGGTTTTCGCTCGTAGTGGTGAGTAGTCGCGGTTCCACATCACGCGCATAATAATAGCCTCCCCCACCCAGGCCGACAAGTGCCGTTACACTTCCCAGTATTCGTTTCAAAAAGGTCCGCCTGTTCATACGTATCTGCCTTTCAGGTTTGTATAGTCTACCTGTTATCATCATACCTTATTTAACATGCTTAGGAAAGATGTCGGGATGAAAAGATATCGATATGTGCACCTGTTTTGACTTTTATCATTGTCGCATTTATGCTGTAAAGTAGGGAACATCATGGAAGTTATGGACATAATTTATGGTTGGCTGGTCATCAAAGAACATAATGAAATATGCAAAAAAAATGGAACCCCGATCCCATTAGCACGAAAATGTGCCAAACAGCATGGTGATAACAAAACCCCCGCCATAGATAAAAAATAGTGCCTATGGTATAAAATAGACCGCCGGTCATTAAAAGAGTAACCCCATTTTCATGCATAGCTGATGTCAGTGGCCCCCACACAAATAAAATGAGCCATCCTAGAAAAATATAGCAACATGTGGATAGTACACGAAACCGTTTGATAAAACCAATGGTCAACAAAATGCCTGCCGCTGCGATCCCCCATACGATCATGAGCATTGTCTTTCCCAAATTATCCGGCAGAAGCATCAACAAAAAAGGTGTATAGGTTCCCGCGATGAATAAGTAAATAAAAGCTTGATCAACGGTTTTGAAAAGGGTTTTCCATTTTCCTTGAGGCAGGCTGTGGACAATAGTGGACATTAAATACATGAGAAACATGGTGATACCGAAAATGAGCACAGCAACCATGCGTTTCCCATCACTATCCGGCGGCGTGTCGGCGATAAGAAACATGAGACCGACAATGCTCAATAACGCACCAAAGCCGTGAGTAATGGCATGTACGGCTTCTTCTTTTTTGGTATAGGTTTGCAGTTGCATGATCGTTCCTCTTTTTCATTATATTAGTCGTTTCATTATATACAGAGCGAATGTGTTCTGTGATAACCATCGTGTTGAGTAGGATGTGATAATGGTGCCGGGCTATTCAGAACGAAGTGATGTTTCTGCCGGAGTCATGTGGTAAACTGTACGTAAAGATAAATGACCCCAACTCCTTTTATCGGCGTAACATAGTATGGTACTTTTTAAGTAATGAAAAGGAGCGTTTGTTATGAGTGCAACACAAGATAAAAAGCTGACAGACATTGTAATAGATGATTTAATGATATCATCGGAAAAAGTGGCACATGTCCAACTGCATAACCCACTGGAGCACGCCCTGTTGATTCTTGTGAAATCAGGGTATTCCGCTGTGCCGGTTTTGGATTCATCATTTAAATTGAAAGGAACCATTGGTAAAACCCCCATTTTAAATGCCGTATTGGGGTTGGAACGATTTGAAACGGAAAAATTATCCGATATGCGGGTAGATGAAGCCATGAACACAGATGTTCCAAGTCTATCCAGGTCCGATTCTTTCATGGACGGATTAAAGACTGTTATTAATTACCCGTTTGTTTGTGTTGCGGATGAAGACAATCACTTCGACGGCATTTTGACGAGACGTGCCATTTTGAAACAATTAAAAAGGAATTATTACACCGTCGAACATGAGCATGAATGATATTGGTATACCGACAATCGCCATGGTTGCGCTTACGTTCGGTTCAGGCTTCCTGTTGCGAGTGCCGGATTCCTTTGCTAAAGTAAAGTTGTTGAGTGACAAAAATAGGGAGGGATCAACATGGAAATGATGGATGCTAATGAGATTATCAATTTTATTTCTACCAGTAAGAAAAAGACACCTGTCAAAGTGTATGTGAAGGGTGAGCAGCTGGACGCTTTATCTGATCATGATGACGCCGTCCAGGTTTTTGCCGAACAAAAAAGTGGTGTTGTGTTCGGTGAATGGAACGATGTCAGTGCCTTTTTGGAACAGAATCAGGCCTCCATTACGGATTACGTTGTGGAACACGATCGAAGAAATTCCGCTATTCCGCTGCTTGATAAAAAGGAAATCAATGCCCGCATTGAGCCTGGAGCTGTTATTCGTGACCAGGTATCCATCGGTGATGGCGCCGTCATCATGATGGGGGCAGCTATCAATATTGGCTCCGTCGTCGGTGAAGGGACTATGATTGACATGAATGCTGTTCTCGGCGGACGGGCCACTGTCGGGAAAAATTGTCATATTGGGGCTGGTTCAGTATTGGCCGGGGTGGTGGAGCCGCCTTCCGCAAAACCAGTGGTCATTGAGGACGAAGCTGTTATCGGAGCCAATGTTGTCATATTGGAAGGAGTGACAGTCGGCAAGGGATCCATTGTGGCTGCAGGATCGGTTGTAACACAGGATGTTCCGCCGAATAAATTGGTCGCCGGAACACCTGCTAAAGTACTTAAAGAAATCGATGAAAATACGAAAGCAAAAACGGAGATTAAGCAAGAACTCCGCAAATTGGATGATTAAAGCAGGGGATGAAATGGCTACATTTAAATGGCAGACCATTCGTCGGGAATTGCACCAAATTCCTGAACTTGGCTTTCAGGAAGTAAAAACGCAGCGATATCTGCTCGACAAACTGCAAACCATCAAAACCGATCGGATGACGATTACAACGTGGAAAACCGGTATACTTGTCCATGTTGCAGGGGAAAATCCTGCTAAAACAATCGGATACCGCAGTGATATGGATGGATTGCCGATAACGGAAGAAACCGGGTATTCATTTGCGTCACAGCATTCCGGACAGATGCACGCATGCGGTCACGATTTTCACATGACCATTGCTTTGGGAGCGCTCGAGACAATCATTGAGAACCCACCGGATGATCACACGGTATTCCTTTTTCAGCCTGCTGAAGAAGGGCCGGGTGGTGCATGGCCTATGCTTCAGTCCGAACCATTTCAGGCATGGAAGCCGGATGTGGTGTTTGCTCTTCATATTGCTCCGGAGCTTCCGACTGGAACGGTCTCCAGCCGTCCAGGAATTCTGTTTGCCAATACGAGTGAATTGTTCCTTGATTTCACAGGCCAAGGAGGCCACGCCGCGTATCCACATCTGACAAAGGATATGGGGGTGGCGGCGAGCAGTTTCGTCGTGGAAATACAAGAAATTATTTCACGAAAACTGGACCCGTTGGAAAGTGCGGTGCTGACGATCGGAAAAATCGAAAGTGGTTCCGTTCAGAACGCCATTGCCGAAACTGCACGTTTGGAAGGAACAATCCGCACACTTGATCCAGCTTCTATCGGGATTATAAAACAAAAGCTGGAACAGTCTATCAAAGGGTTTGAGGTGGCTCATGACTGTTCGATTTCTGTTGATTACGGCGCAAACTATTATCAGGTAACGAATGAGCAATGGTTGACGGATTTGTTTGCTGACGTCTCCAGAGAATGTCATATAGCGCATCAAGAAGCAGCACCGGCGATGACAGGAGAAGACTTTGGCTATATGCTTAAGGAAATTCCTGGATTCATGTTCTGGCTTGGAGTGGATTCGCCCGCCGGCCTGCACAGTGCGCAGCTGCAGCCTGATGAAGCTGCGTTAGAGACAGGCATCCGTGCCGTTTCATCGATGATTCATGCTCTGTCCGGCCGGTAATGTGTCTGTATATGTATGCCGCAATCGTCAAAACTAGGTAATGACTATTTTCTGCCTGGAGGAGGTATACAAATGGCACGAATCGGAGTCGAAGAAACACTGACAGACGTTAAGGAAGCTTTGGCGGAAATGGGGCATCAGACAGTCGACTTAAAATCAGAAGACGATACGGGCAATTGTGACTGCTGTGTCATATCAGGACAGGATAAAGATGTGATGGGAATGTCCACAGCAAGCATAGCGGGCCCTGTCATTAATGCAGGCGGTCAGACTGCCCAGGATGTTTGTCAGCTCGTCAATGATCGGTTAACTACCAATCAATAGAGAAACGAAAAGCTTCGGTCGTTTGCTTTCCAGCATGACCGAAGCTTTTGTTATTTTTGCACAATCGTATGGTGCGGATATGGAATAGTGATCCCGTCATCGTCAAATGCTTCTTTCATCCGTTTCCGCAAGGCACGTTCACATTCCCACTGCAGACCATTTTCCGTCTGCCCGACAACACGCAAGACGACTTCCGATGCTCCCAAACTTTGCACACCAACCGCATTAGGGCCGTCTTTGAACCGTTCATCTTCCTGAAATTCCGCACATACCTTTTCCAATACAGCAATCGCCTCATCCATATTATCTTGATAGCTGATGCGCATATCAACCAATGCACGCATATTACCACGGGAATGATTTGCTACGCCTGTAATGAGTCGATTCGGTACGTAATTCAGGGTTCCGTCAAAACTGCGAATCTTTGTTGTGCGCAGTCCTATTTCTTCAATAATCCCATCATATCCGCCAGCGGTCGCATAATCGTCTATTTCAAGCTGGTGTTCCAGTAGGATGAAAAATCCGGTTACGATATCGCTGACAAGTCCCTGTGCACCGAAACCGATGGCCAGTCCAACAATGCCGGCTCCCGCGAGCAACGGACCGATAGGGATGCCAAGTGCTGCAAACAGCATAACGATGAATGAAAACACGGCGGCATAGGAAAACAAATTAACGAGTAATTTTTGAAGTGTTTTCACCCTAGTCGGTGACAGTTTTTGGTTTGCTCCCGCCTTTTGTATGGATTTTTCCACTATTTTTTTACCGAACGGAACGAATATAATGAATAAGATAATAAGCAGTGCGATTCGTAAGAGCATGCCAATGATAGCTGACAAATCGAATGATATTCCAAAAAACTCCATATGTATCCTCCTAATAGCAGTCTCCAATGCTGTAATGATATACCCTTTTTCACTTGTTGTAAACATGACATGGCCATCGGCAAGAATTTCTGGCTGATGGAACGTCTGGGATGAAAAAAGCGGATTACACTGAAGCGTTCGAAATTCTGGCAATTGGCTTGTCCGATGAAATCAACGATAGCCAAATGAAAAGGCACCCTTCCCGTCTTCATCGGGAGGGGGTCCTTTACAGCAGACTTTTTTCAATTTGTTTCATGTCGTATAAATAGCCTTGCTGGTGCATGAGATGATCGAATGTGCCTGTTTCAACGATTTCACCATGATCGATAACGATGATCTGATCCATCTTTTCCAGGTTTGTCAAGCGGTGGCTGACAATGACCATCGTGTCACCGGCAGCCTGTTCGAAAAGATGGTCATAAATGGCCTGTTCGGTCAACGCGTCCACTGATGACGCCGGTTCATCCAGGATCCACAGGCGCGATTCCTTCAGCATCGTACGGGCCAGAGCCAGCCGCTGCTTTTCTCCGCCCGATAAGTTATCGCCTTTTTCCTGGACAGGATCATCCAAACGGAAATAATCCAGATGGACTTTCGTCAGAACGGCCGTCATTTGGTCATCTGTCAGGTCATTCTTTGCTAGAAGAAGGTTATCCCTGACTGTTCCAAAGAAAAAGTGGTTGTCTTGCAGCATGACAGCTGCATGGTCCCAGATGGACGCCTTATCAAGCTGCTCGATAGGGATATTGTCCAGGGAAATCGTGCCTTTATTGGGCTGGTTCAACCCTAGCAGAAGCTGCAGAAGTGTCGATTTACCCGAGCCGCTGGGACCGGCAATGGCTGTTTTGGAACCAGCCGGCAATGTTATGTCGACGTTGTGTAATGTTGGCCGTTTTTCACCGGAGTAATGGAAAGACACACCTTCCAGCGCTGCAGTAATGGGGCGGGATTGTACCAGATAGGTGACCCCGGTGTGCTCACCGCAACGATTCGGCGTCTCTGCAGTTACAGCTGAAAGCCTGGATGAAGCCCGTTTCGAATCCTGCAGATGAAGCGGAAACGCAGCCATCGGCCCCGCATCCTCGAAGACTGTCAACGAAATCAGCACGAGCATGGCCAGCAGAATGCCGTCCAGCTGGCCATTCGTAATGAGAAGCGCTCCGAAGGCAAGGACGGTCCAGGTAATGGCTAGCGAAACAAGTGTATTAACCGATTCACTGTACAATTTGTTCAGGTTTTCCCGTTTTTGTTCGCTGATATAGCTGTCTGATGACTGGATGACGTTTGTTTTTGCTTCATGGACTTTCTGATGAATGGTTAAATCACGGAACCCTTGAAGAAACTCGGTTGTGCGTGCTGACAAATGGCTGCGGCGGTTTCGCACATCCTGGTCGATTCGTTCCTGGCGCCATAAAAATAAGGTTGGAATGACAGCCACGGTAAGCAATAAACCTGCTAATAAAATGATCGCGATCGTTATGGAGAAGAAAGACGTAAACAAAATGGTACTCAGAAAAACAGTCACCAGCACAATCGGCGGATAGAAAACACGAAGAAAGAAATGCTGCAGTGTTTCCACATCGCCTACAATTCGGGAGAGCAAATCACCGCTTCTATATTTTTGAAACAAGGCTGGTGTCAATGGCTCTAATTTTTGGAAAAAAGCAACCCGCAGATTACTCAAAATCGTGAACGTTGCCCGGTGTGAAAAATAACGTTCAGCATACCGGGCGATGGCTTTGGTTATTCCAAGCAGTTTCACCGCTGATGTCAGAATGATCAGCGTATAAAGAGGCGGTGTCAGCGCGGCTTTGGAAATCAGAAAGCCACTGGCGGCAAATAGGCCGACAGCCGTAATGCCAGCTATAAAGCCGAATAAAATGGAATAAATAATATCTTTTTTTTCGGTTGCCATTGCTTTCAGAATGATCGCCAAATCACGCATGATCGTTCCCTCCTTCGTGAGCTGTGACCATATCGTAATAGTCCGGGACGTTTTCCATAAGTTCAATATGCGTGCCTTCCGCTAAAAGCCGCCCATGTTTTAAAAATAGAATGGCATCTGCATCTTTGATGGTATAGAGGCGATGGGCTACGGTTATCACTGTCGCCTGCTGTGCCAATTGATTGATTGATGAATAGAGGATACGTTCGGTATAAAGGTCAAGCCCGGTTGTCGGCTCATCGAACAAGATGATCGCAGGCTGTTTCAGGAAGGCCCGGGCCAGTGCCAGCCGCTGCATTTCTCCACCTGAAAGCCCTCTTCCAGCTTCACCGACTGGTGTATCATAGCCGTTTTCAAGCTGACTGATGACCGTTTTAAGACCTGCCTGCTCAGCTGCGTGTTGAATGTCTGCACGCGTCGGCTTGCGGTTGCTGCCAATCGCTATATTGTCGGCGATGGTTCCTGCGAAAAGATACGGATGCTGGGATATATAACTGATTTGTTCGAACCATGCTGTCTCGGAATAGGAAGCTAATGGATGCCCGTTAATGATGATGGTGCCTTCCTTAATAGGGAGGAGGCCGGCAATCAGATGAAGCAAGGTCGACTTGCCTGACCCGCTGCGTCCGACAATAGCGATGTTTCCATATGGAGGAAAAGCGGTGTGGATGTCCTCCAGACTGAAATTCCCTTCGTCATAGTGATAGCCGGCGTGCTGTAGTTGAATCGACGGAGGCGCGTCACCACTAGCCAGTTCCATGTCTCCCCATTGCAAGGTTTGCGTTTCTGCGTCCAGTTCATTTAATACGTTTGTAGCCGCCCCTTTACTGGTCTGTCCGCTGTGAAAGGTGCTGCCGAGTTCTTTTAACGTCGTATAAAATTCCGGTGCCAGTATGAGGAGAAAGAAGGCTGTAAAAAATGATACCTGTTCGTAAATAATGAGCTGTATAGCCAGTTCGAGAGCGACAATGCCAATACTTAGCATGGAAATAAGCTCAAGCATGAATGACGAGGTGAACGCTATTTTTAATATTTCCATCGTGGCATCCCGGAAGCGAAGACTGCTCGTTTCCATGGCTTTTTCCTGCCTCCGGGATTGCCGGTATAATTTCAATGTCGTCAGTCCCTGCAATGCATCCAGAAATTGACCGGAAAAGGCAGATAATGTCTCCTGCTGCTCTTCGGATTTAGTTTTCGTCTGCATACCGATAATAATCATGAATATCGGAATGAACGGGGCAGTAATAATCATAATCAGCCCTGTGTTGACATGCTGCGAAAAAGCTGTCGCCAGAATGATGACAGGAATAATGGAAGCCTGGATCAGTTGTGGAATATAGTTACTGAAATAGCTGTCCATGTCATCAACAGCATCAAGCACTACACTCACTTTTCCGCCTGCTTGTCCCTGTGAAGCTTGAAGGACAGATTTTCCTGCAAACTTATCCAAGAGTGATTGTCGGTAATCGGCTTTCGCGTTTGCGGCCATCGCAATACCTGTCCGCCGTCCGATATATGTGGATGTCGTGCGAAGCAGAAAAACCCCCAGAAGTCCGGCCAGCATCCAAGTAACATGTGAAAAGACCTGCTTCTGGACGAAGATGCTCTCGACGATAGCTGCAAGGAAATAGGCTTGCAGTACAATCATAACGGCTGTCAGTACGGCCAGGATGCACAGGAAAAGAACCGTTTTTTTGTGACGGGACAGAATGGTTGCTCCGGACATATTGTTTCCTCCAATGCGTTATGATTGTTTGAGTGGTTATTTTTTTCCTTTAACATATGCGGCGTCAAACAGAAAGAGTTTGAACAGCAGAATCAGCGACGGTATCAATAACAAAAGGCCGCCGATGAATGCAGCAATCAGCGCAATGCCCATTGATGGATGAGTAGCCCCTTCATGAATCAATATATAGGGATCAAGCAAATACGGGTATTGCCCGACGCCATAACCAAAAAAGGCAAATAAAAACTGCAGCATGACACTGATGAATGCCAGGCCATAACGTTTTTGCTGGTAAAGAAGCCAAATAGCTATCAAAAAGAAACCAACCGACAGGCCGAATACCCACCAGAGATTGAGCATGTTCTCATAATGCCGTTCATTATGTTGACTTAAGACAATGAACGTTGTCAGAGCGGCAATGATGGTTGGCGTACTCCAGAACAGCGCAAATGTCCGAACGAGCTTTAAAGCCGGCCAATCTTGGGCGCGCGCAGCATAGAATGTTAAAAACGTTGCACTGATAAACAAAATGGAGACAATGGACAGGGCAACGATGCTCCATGATAACGGACTGGTGAACAGGTCCATATAGTTCAGCGAGACATTGCCATTCGCTTCTGTAATAAAGCCGCCTTCCGATATGGTCAGGGCCACCGATAAGGATGCTGGAATGAAAAGGCCGGATGCGCCGTAAAGGAATGTATAAAGTGTGCTTTGCTTGGACCCATAATTTTCAAACGCGTAAAATGAGCCACGGATGGCGAGCAGGATGATGGCGAAACTCGCCGGCACCAGCATGGCCGTTCCATAGTAATAGGCAGTATCCGGGAAGAAGCCGACGATTCCGACAAAGAAAAACACAAAAAACACGTTGGTCACTTCCCAGACAGGGGAGAGGTATCGTGCGATCAGTTGATTGATCACATGATCCTTTTTGGTAACCTTGGCATAAAAGGCAAAGAACCCGGCACCGAAATCAATCGATGCGACAATTAAATAGCCATAAAGAAATAACCATAAAACGCTGATACCAACCAGTTCATAACTCATTCGTCATCACCCTTTGTTATCGTTGGATAATGTTTTTCCAATTCGACTTCAGCAGGATTGTTGCGGAAAAGTTTACGCAATGTCACAACACATAATGTGCCGAGCACCACGTAAAGCACGAAGAAAAGAACAAACATATGCGGGACGTAGGACGATGATGTGACGGCTTCTTCCACCGTCATATACCCTCTGATAATCCATGGTTGACGCCCTTCCTCTGCATAAATCCAGCCGAATTCAATAGCTAATACCGCTAATGGGCCGCTGAGAAAAATCAATGATAGAAGTCCTTTATTGTGCTCATTCCATCGTTTCACCATGGCTAAAATGAAATACAATAAGGCGATGCCCGGTAATAAAAATCCGATGGTGACCATCAAATCAAACATGTAATGTATCCAAAGAGGGGGTTGTTTATCTGTCGGAACCTCTTCCAGACCGGTTACTTCCGCATTAAAATTACCGTGGGCCAGGAAACTCAGTAACCCTGGGATGCGCATTTCGCCGGTCGGTTCATTGTTTTCATTCAGCCATCCAAACAAAATCAGATCAGCGTTGTTTGATGTTTCAAAATGCCACTCGGCGGCAGCTAATTTTTCAGATTGATGATCGGCCAGAAATTTTGCTGACGTGTCTCCTGCTAAAGCTGTCACAAGGCCAAACAGGAATGTCATAGTCATCGTTAGCCGCAATGCTTTCTTATGATAATCTGTCGTTTTCCTTTTCAATATCATAAAGGCGGTGATCGCCGCCAAAATAGCTGCACACGTTAAGTAGGCAGAACTCAGAACATGAAATACCTTCGTTGGCGTTGCCGGATTCAGCATGGCTGCGAGCGGGTTGACCGCGGCAAACGTTCCATTCTCTGTTGTAAACCCTTCCGGTGTGTTCATAAAAGCGTTGACCGTGGTGATGAATACGGCTGAAAATCCACCGCCAATAATAATAGGGAGCGAGAAGGACCAATGGATATACGGATTGGTAAACCGATCCCACGTGTATAAATAGATTCCTAAAAATATCGCCTCAAAGAAAAATGCAAACACTTCCATAAACAGCGGCAAACTGATAACATTGCCGGCTACTTGCATAAAATTCGGCCATATGAGAGACAGCTGCAGTCCAATAGCGGTACCTGTGACGACACCGACGGCAACTGTAATGACAAATCCGCGGGTCCAACGTCTGGCAAGAAGTTGATAGTGCGGGTCGTTCTTTTTGATACCAATAAACTCAGCAATGGAAATCATCAGTGGAATGCCCACTCCAAGCGTGGCAAAAATAATATGAAATCCAAGCGTCATTGCGGTCAGCAAACGGCTCATCAGGACGGTGTCCAATTCCATTATCGTTCCTCCTTGTGACATTGATGGGTCAATTCAATTCCAGCAACCAAGTCGTTATTATAGTTTCTCTTATGTCAATAAGTATATACGATTGTGTCATACAGAAACGCGTCTGGCTATGACATTAAGATGAAAACTTTACGTCAAAAGGGTGACAACGCGTTTGGTCAACAACATATCATTTACGGACGCGGTATGATAGACTATAAGAAGCAAATAGAGTGACAGGGGGAGTCCGGATTGAAAAGGGACTATGCCGTAATCGGGCTTGGCCGCTTTGGCGGCAGTATTTGTCAAGAGCTGAATCAAGAAGGAATGCAGGTTTTGGCCATCGATAAAGATGAAGACAAAATAAATGAATTCAAAAATATAGCTTCGCATGCCGTTATGGCTGATTCAACAGATGAAGCAACGTTACGGGAATTGGGTATTAAAAATATTGACCATGTGATTGTAGCCATTGGAGACAATATTCAGGCGAGCATTTTGACAACCGTTGTTCTGACAGATTTGAACATAAAGAAAATTACCGTAAAAGCACAGAATGATTATCATGAAAAAATATTAAACCGTATTGGTGCTCATCAAGTTGTGCACCCGGAACGGGATATGGGAAAACGCATTGCCCGCAATATTATTTCAAATAATATTTTGGACTACTTAGAACTATCGGATGATCACAGCATTGTAGAGGTGAAAGTAGGGGAACGAATGCGTGGTAAGACGTTAGTGGACCTTGATATACGTGCGAATTACGGTTGTAACGTTGTCGCCATTAAACAGGAGAAAGACATTAATGTATCGCCGGCAGCAGATGATGTTCTTGAGGAAGGGGATATTCTCATTATTATTGGTTCAGATAAAGATATCTCCAGATTTGAAAAGAACCTGGTTATCGATTAAATGGTTGCCAACCGAAGCTGGTGAATCTGTAGTGTAAAAAAGAGGCTGGAACATAACTAAACAAATCACATCTAAACACGAATAATATAGTTAAGACGTAGTCACCGCTCCGGAAAAACACTACGCTTTCCGCGGGCGCTGATAAGCCTCCTCGTGCTTATCGCACTGCGGGGTCTTATCTAAGCTTTTCATCCCGCAGGAGTCTTCGTGTTTTTCCTGCGCTAAACGAAAAATCCGAACTTATTCATATTTTTTTCGAATCATAGTTCGGATTTTCATTTGACTAAACGTCTTTTGTCCCAGCCCCAATCTTTAATGTAAAAAGTGCCGTGGACACGATAAGTGTCCACGGCACTTTTTGATGAAATTGCATCAGGTTTCCGGGATAAGGGACGTTTTCCATTCCTTTTTGGTTATATTTCCATAATAATGGGCAACACCATCGGTCTCCGCTTTGTTTTTTCAAACAGAAACGGTGAAATCGTATCGGTTATTTCATTTTTAATCTCGGACCATTGACTCGTTCTGCGTTCCATAACTTTCTTCAAGTGTTTGGCCACCAACTTTTGCGCCTCATTGATCAAGTCTTCGGATTCACGCATATAAACGAAACCGCGCGAAATGATATCGGGTCCGGAAGCAATCTTGAATTCTTTCATATTGATGCTCACAACGACCATCACCAAGCCTTCTTCCGAGAGAATACGACGATCACGCAGAACGATGTTGCCTATGTCGCCGATTCCACTTCCATCAACATAAATGGAGCCGGATGGAATTTTGCCTGCAATCATCGCGTTATCTTTACCGAGGGCGAGAACGTCACCGTTATCCATGACAAAGGAATGATTCGGATCGATTCCACACGCCTCGCCCAGTTTTAGGTGTTCTTTCAACATGCGATATTCCCCATGAATCGGCATGAAATATTTTGGCTGCATCAATCGAAGCATCAGCTTTTGTTCATCTTGGCTGCCGTGGCCCGAAGTATGAATATTACTGAGCTTACCGTGGATGACGTCCGCACCGGCACGGTAAAGTTTATTGATTGTTCTGCTTACACTGACCGTATTGCCGGGGATTGGGGATGATGAGAACACCACCGTATCGCCAGGAATAATTTGAATTTGACGATGGGTGCCATTGGCAATACGGGACAGTGCCGCCATCGGTTCACCCTGAGAACCTGTGCACAGAATCGTTACTTTATGAGCTGGGAGACGGCTGATTTGATTGGCATCAATAAATGTGTCGTTCGGTGCCTGAATATAGCCTAACTCTTGTCCAATTCGGATGGATGATTCCATGCTCCGTCCAAACACAGCAATTTTACGATCATGTTTGACGGCCGCCTGCACGACTTGTTGCAGACGATAAATGTTAGAAGCAAATGTCGCAAATATTAAACGCCCATCAACTCTGCTGAAAATATCATTAATATTATCGCCCACGACTTGTTCGGACATCGTGAAACCTGGCACTTCACTATTCGTGCTATCGGAGAGCAGGCATAGAACCCCTTCCTGACCCAGCTCGGCCATTTTTGCAAGGTTTGCGGGCTGGCCAACAGGTGTGAAGTCAAACTTAAAGTCACCGGTTTGAACAATATTTCCAGGCGGCGTTTTGACAACGATACCGAATGAATCGGGTATGCTATGGGTTGTACGGAAAAAAGAAACAGACGTTTTACGAAATTTAATAACAGTATCTTCTTCAATAGTATACAATTGTGTACTGCGCAACAAGCCATGTTCCTCCAGTTT
The DNA here is from genome assembly GCF_055395055.1 of Lentibacillus halophilus. Lineage (NCBI taxonomy): Bacteria > Bacillati > Bacillota > Bacilli > Caryophanales > Bacillaceae > Lentibacillus > Lentibacillus halophilus. The sequence continues at coordinate 2,567,142 of NZ_AP043750.1, read as the reverse complement.
GTTGCGGATTAATCCGATCGCAAGTTTGCCGGCATAAATAGGCACATTAATGTCACGTAAGAGGTACGGAATGCCTCCGATATGATCCTCATGTCCGTGGGTGATGAATAATCCTTTAACTTTATCCTGGTTTTGCACAAGATAGGTGTAATCGGGAATCACATAATCGATCCCTAGCAATTCGTCTTCTGGGAATTTAATCCCGGCATCCACTAAGACGATTTCATCCTGAAATTGAATGCCATATGTGTTCTTTCCGATTTCACCAAGTCCGCCCAGTGCAAATACCGCTGTCTGATCATTTTTTACAAATTTCATCAGCTAGACGGACTCCACTGTAAATTGACTGGATTGTTTTTCATAATTCAAATGTGCATCACTAAGCGGCTGGATATATTCAATATTGATATCATAGTTGCGATCATACAATTTATTACGGACTTCTTGTTCGGACTCGGCCTCGACATACAAGCTTTGCGTTCGTTCGCGCACTGGTATCTCATCGGGCAAGCCCTGATAAAATACTTTGTAAATCATGGTTATCTCTCCTCTGTCGATTCGCTTGTTAAACAAATAGTTTTTTCGTCGTCTGTTTCCTTGTCGATGGAATGGAATCTTCATCCATACATGTCAACGTTCATTTTATTAGTTGTTCAGCTGTGTAACGGTTTCCGGTTGTTCAGTATAACCCAGTTCTACCTCTTTTACACAGTCATATTCATCCGGTTCGATGTTTCGTCTCTGGGCGATTTTGCTCATACATGTGCCGCCTCATTTATTCAGGGGAATCATTGTTAAAGGTGGTTGGTACACGTCCTCTTCCCAGAAAATCTTTCCAGCGTTTTTTTAGCTTTTCCCGTAAGCGTTTCAACATGTGATACGCATCTCCTTTCTATTGTGTAAGAAAAGCGATAAAAACGTACTGCCGATCCAATCCCTCTTATTTCCTAGTATAATACGGTTTTTGTATTTTTGAAATGAAAATACTATATTTGATTGAAAAAAGCTTGTTTTCCGGCGTTGATATGTCGTTAGTGTTTGCTAACAACTGGGATTTTATGCATTCAACAAACCAACCATCAATCGATTGCCTTCGCTTGGTCTGGTACGGAAAAAGGATCTTCCGGATGAATATAGTCGTAAAACATGATGCCGTCGAGATGATCAATTTCATGCTGAACAACAATGGCAGCGAAGTTACGCAGACGCAGCTTGTATTCGTTTCCTTCCATATCACTGGCTTTGACTGTTATTCGGGCATAACGGGGTACATAGCCTTCCACATCCCGGTCAACCGATAGACAGCCTTCTCCGGAAGATAAATAGGCCTTTTCGACAGAGTGACTAACGATTCTTGGATTGACAAGTTGATAACTATGTATCACGCCTTTGAAATCTTCAAAATGGACAGCGCACAACCGTTTACTGACACCCAGCTGTGGTGCGGCAAGCCCGACACCCGCCCGTAATTGATATTTGTCAGCCAACTCTTCGTCCTGACTGTTTTGTATGAATGTAAGCATATCTTTTAATAATTGCTGATCCTCTTCAGAAGGGGGAACGGTCACTTCTTGCGTTTGTTTGCGCAAAGCCGGATGTCCCTCCCGCACAATATCGTCCATTGTTATCATGCTGAACACTCCTTATCGTCGATAGCTATTACATGCTGTGTAAGCTGGAACCCTGAAATGATGGGCAAAACAACTTGCGACACACGTGAATAACTTCATTTTAACATAAACTATTTTTCCGTATCATAAAAATGCTGAAGATCATCTATTTTAATTGTTAGTGATCGAAAAAAAGATTTGCTATCATATATTGTATGTTATACTTAAAAAACGTTGTATTAGGGGAGAAGGAGGATCTATTAGCGTGGTATTAAAAAAGGTATTATTCATTAGTCCTATTATTATGATGGTATTATTAACTGCCTGCAGCAACACACCTCCAGCGGAAAAAATTTATAACCATCTGGAAAAAGCGGTGAAGCTGGAAGAAACATTTGAAAAACAACAGGACCCCATTATGGAATTAGAACAAGAGGAACAAGAGATTTATAAGAAGGTTATCGAATTAAATATGGATGATATGGATAAAATCAAAAAATTATCCAAAAAAGCCATTACAAACATTGAAAAACGCGAGAAAAAAATAAAGAAAGAAAACGAAAGCATGCAATCGTCCAAAGAGGAATTTATGAAAATAGAGGACATTCTCAACGATCTTGAGGATGAATCTGTGAGCAACAAGGCCGATAATATGTTTAACGTCATGTCCGATCGTTATGATGCATACGAAAAGCTGCATGATGCTTATTCGGATTCATTATCCAAGGAAAAAGAATTGTATACAATGCTGCAGGATAAAGATTTGAAACAGGACGCATTATCCGACCATATTGAGGATCTGAACAACAGCTATCAGGCGGTTATTGAAGCGAACGAAACATTCAATAATCTGACGAATGAGTATAACAAACTTAAAAAGGAATTCTATGACGCTGCTGAGATTGACGTTCAATATGACAATGAAAATAAGAACAATGAAGAGAAAAAAGATAAAGACGATAAAAATAAAAAGAATAAAGACAACAAGGATAATGAAAACAAAGAAAACAATCCGAAATCGGAAAACGATAAATAGAACGAATGGCATACAAAAAGAACCGGGCGTTGTCCGGTTCTTTTTGTATGCAGGAGGATGGGTCGTAAGCAGAGATCCGACTGACGGATTATTTTGATTTTTCGAATGTTTAAGGTTGTTGTCAACCAAAAGTGATACAGTTTCCAGCATTTATTATAACAGTTTTGTTAAAATGGTACAGTAATGAACGAAAGCGGTATCATTCAGGAAAAAAACAATGATAAATAAATCAAAGTAATTGACCAACAGATTCAAAATGCGCTAAACTCTAACATGGAACACATATTGTACTAATTACTTTTGCCTTTCTAATGTAACAGTTGAGGTCATGTTGACGTTGTTGGTTGATGGCGATGACGCATGATGTCGAGACATACATAAAGGCAAACAAGTGCACTTTTTTTCATGTTTCGGGAAAGCTGGAAAAGAATAAAATAACAGAGGATTAGAAAGGAAGAGGTGAACGATTTGAAACAAGTACTGGAAAGTATTGAAAATCAATTTGAAATGTTTCAGGTTCTTGATGAAAATGGTGAGATCGTGAACAAAGACTATGAACCAGATCTCTCGGATGATGATTTAAAAGAACTTATGCGCAGAATGGTTTATACACGGGTTCTTGATCAGCGTTCCATTGCACTGAACCGCCAGGGGCGTTTAGGATTTTATGCACCGACTGCAGGGCAGGAGGCATCTCAGCTTGCCAGCCATTACGCTCTTGAGCAGGACGATTTTCTGTTGCCGGCATATCGTGATGTTCCTCAGCTTATTTGGCACGGTTTGCCACTGTATCAAGCATTTTTATTTTCAAGAGGGCATTTCCATGGCAATCAGTTTCCGGAAGGTGTTAATGGTCTAAGCCCACAAATTATTATCGGTGCGCAGATCACACAAGCTGCAGGCGTTGCCCTGGGGATGAAAAAACGCGGCAAACAAAGCGTTGCCGTAACCTATACAGGCGATGGAGGGACGTCTCAGGGTGACTTCTATGAAGGTGTCAACTTTGCGGGCGCGTATAATGCTCCGGCGCTTTTCTTTGTCCAAAATAACCAGTTTGCTATTTCGGTTCCGGTGGAAAAGCAGACAAATACAGAAACGTTAGCGCAAAAAGCGGTTGCTGCCGGTGTGGAAGGATTGCAGGTTGATGGCATGGATCCACTGGCTGTTTATGCTGCCACAAAGAAATCCCGCGAACGGGCACTTAATGGGGAAGGTCCAACAGTGATAGAAACGCTGACATACCGTTACGGGCCGCATACCATGGCCGGTGATGATCCGACACGCTATCGTACCGATGATCTTGATAACGAATGGGAAAAACGTGATCCGCTCATTCGCTTCCGCAAATACCTTGGGGCCAAAAACTTATGGTCGGAAGAAGATGAAAATAACGTGATCGATGAGGCGAAAGAAGAAATTAAAGCAGCTATCAAGAAGGCTGATGACTATCCAAAACAAAAAGTAACCGACCTGATCGATATCATGCATGAAAAGCTTCCATCCAACCTGCAGGAGCAAATGGAAGAATACAGGGAAAAGGAGTCGAAGTAAGATGGCGCAAAAAACAATGATTCAGGCAATTACGGATGCAATGCATCATGAACTGAAGAATGATGACAATGTACTTGTGTTCGGTGAAGACGTCGGCCAAAATGGCGGTGTGTTCCGTGCAACAGAAGGATTACAGGATGAGTTTGGGGAAGAACGTGTATTTGATACACCGCTTGCTGAGTCCGGGATTGGCGGTCTTTCTTTGGGTTTGGCGCTGCAAGGCTTCCGACCTGTTCCGGAAATACAGTTTATCGGTTTCACGTACGAAGCCATGGATGCCATTAATGGCCAGATAGCACGTATGCGTTATCGTTCGGGCGACACCAAACCGGCGCCAATAACGATACGTACGCCGTTCGGAGGCGGTGTGCATACACCCGAATTGCATGCTGATTCTCTTGAAGGCCTAATTACCCAACAACCAGGAATTAGAGTAGTGGTTCCGACATCACCTTACGATGCCAAAGGGTTGCTTATCGCCTCCATCCGGAACAACGACCCGGTATTCTTTATGGAGCATATGAAATTATACCGCTCCTTCCGAGGGGAAGTACCGGATGAGGAATATACGGTCGAATTGGATAAAGCTGATATTAAACGCGACGGTAAAGATGTCACTCTTATCGGCTATGGTGCGATGGTGCATACAGCATTAAAAGCTGCCGATGAATTGGAACAGGATAATATCGATGCAGAAGTTATTGACCTGCGTACGATTTCTCCGATTGATACCGAAACCATTGTCGAATCCGTGAAAAAAACCAACCGGGTTGTCATGATTCAGGAGGCACAGCGCCAGGCAGGAGTCGCCGCAGATGTTATATCTGAAATTCAGGAACGTGCTATTCTGCATCTAGAAGCACCAATCATGCGAGTGACGTCACCGGATACCGTGTATCCATTCTCACAAGCTGAAGAGGTGTGGCTTCCGAACCATAAGGATGTCATCAATAAAGTAAATGAGGTTATTAACTTTTAATGAATGATTGGAGGATGTTGTTATAATGGCATATAACTTTAAACTCCCTGACATCGGGGAAGGTATACATGAAGGTGAAATTGCCAAATGGTTCGTCAAAGAAGGCGATGAAATACAGGAAGACGATGTGCTGTGTGAGGTGCAGAACGATAAATCCGTTGTCGAGATTCCATCACCGGTTGAAGGCACGGTAAAAAAAGTTCATGTGGATGAAGGAGAAGTAGCGGTTGTTGGTAACACACTGATCACTTTTGACGCGGAAGGCTACGAATCCGATGAAGATGAAGGCGAGACGGCTGAACAGGACACATCAGCAGAACAGAAGACTGCTGAGGCGGATGAAGAAGCTGAAACGGACACGTCCGCTGACGATAAAACAACGGATTCCGGACAAACCGATGATGACAGCGGGCGCGTTATTGCCATGCCGTCTGTTCGCAAATACGCACGTGATAATGATGTAACCATTCAAGACGTGCAAGGATCCGGGAAAAATGGCCGTGTTTTGAAGGAAGACATCGATCAGTACTTAAGCGGTGAACAAACAACAGAAGAACCAGTTGAAGCAAAAGACACATCCAAACAAGCGGATGTAACTACCGACATTCCACAAGGAACCTATCCAGAAACCCGTGAAAAAATGTCTGGCATCCGTAGATCCATTGCTAAGGCTATGGTCGATTCTAAGACAAAAGCACCACACGTTACACTTATGGATGAGGTTGATGTCACAGAGCTTGTTGCACACCGTAAGAAATTTAAATCGGTAGCTGCTGAGAAGGATATTAAATTGACTTATTTGCCTTATGTTGTTAAAGCACTTATTTCTGCATCCAAGCAATATCCTATTTTAAATGCTTCTGTTGATGATGAAACTGATGAAATTATTCATAAGCATTATTACAATGTTGGCATTGCAGCCGATACGGATAAAGGACTGCTCGTGCCGGTTGTTAAAGATGCTGACCGCAAATCGATTTTTGCTGTTTCACAGGAAGTAAATGAATTGGCAGAAAAAGCCCGCAGTGGTAAACTGGCACCCGAAGAGATGAAAGGGGCATCGAACACGATTACCAACATTGGTTCTGCTGGCGGACAATGGTTTACACCGGTTCTCAATTATCCGGAAGCGGCTATTCTTGGCATTGGCCGTATTCAAGACAAGCCAATCGTACGGGAAGGTGACATTGTTGCAGCCCCTGTTTTAGCCATATCGCTGAGTTTTGATCATCGTATTGTTGATGGGGCAACGGCACAGCTGGCCATGAATCAGGTAAAACGTTTATTGAATGATCCACAATTAATAATGATGGAGGCGTGAACTATGGTAGTAGGAGATTTCCCGATTGAAACAGATACATTAGTTGTTGGTGCGGGCCCCGGGGGCTATGTGGCAGCTATCCGGGCGGCACAAAAAGGACAAAATGTGACGATTGTCGACAAAGACAATCTTGGTGGTGTATGCCTGAACGTTGGTTGTATTCCGTCCAAAGCACTTATTGAAGCCGGTCATAAAGCAGAAAGTGCACGCGGAGATGAAGAGCTGGGTATTACAACAGAAAATGTTTCGATCGATTTTTCCAAAGTTCAAGAATGGAAAGGCGGCGTTGTTAAGAAGCTGACCTCCGGAGTGGAAAGTTTATTGAAAGGGAACAAAGTAGACATTGTAAAAGGGGAAGTCTATTTTGTTGATAAAAACTCTGTGAAAATTATGGATGAGAAAAATTCTCAAACGTATACCTTCAACAACTGCATTATTGCTACGGGGTCATCTCCCGTCGAGATCCCGAATTTCAAGTTCTCCGACCGGGTTCTGGATTCCACCGGCGGATTAAACCTGCAGGAAATTCCGGAAAAAATGGTAGTGATTGGCGGCGGATATATTGGCACTGAATTGGGAACAGCGTATGCTAATTTTGGAACGGACGTAACGATTTTGGAAGGAACGGAAGATATTTTGGGCGGATTTGAAAAACAAATGGCTCAATTGGTAAAGAAACGGTTGAAAGCTAAAGGTGTTAACATCGTTACAGGTGCAATGGCACAGGGTGTTGAGGAATCGGATAACGGTGTTCAAGTTACTTATAAGGCGAACGATCAGGAAGAAACCATCGATGCTGATTATGTATTGGTAACGGTCGGTCGTCGTCCAAACACGGATGAACTTGGACTTGAACAAGTTGGCATTGAGATGGATGATGACGGTTTGGTCACCATTGATAAACAATGCCGCACCAACATTGACAATATTTATGCCATAGGGGATATTGTCACGGGACCACCACTTGCCCATAAGGCGTCGTATGAAGGGAAAGTGGCTGCGGAAGTTATTAGTGGTGAAAAAGCCGAGATTGATTATATGGCCATTCCTGCAGTGGTATTCTCCGATCCTGAGTTAGCGACCGTGGGTTATACCGAAAAAGGTGCTAAAGATGCCGGCTATGATGTAAAAGCATCGAAGTTTCCATTCGCTGCTAATGGCCGTGCACTTTCCCTTAACGAAACAGATGGCTTCCTGAAACTGATTACCAGAAAAGACGACGGATTGGTGATCGGTGCACAAATAGCTGGAATAAATGCAAGTGATTTAATCGCTGAAGTGGGACTGGCTATTGAAGGCGGAATGACAGCTGAAGACATTGCTCTTACCATCCATACTCACCCGACCATGGGTGAAATAACGATGGAAGCTGCGGATGTAGCACTCGGGACACCTGTTCATACGATGTAAAATAGTGCAACAGAACCATTTTAAATAATGACTGCATATCTTTTAAGACGAAAGAAGGCCGGATTCATTCAGTGAATCCGGCCTTCTTATATATGAGCATCTTATACGCGGTGTTTGCGTTTTTGTTCCATGTCATGTCTTTCCTCTTTAAAGGCTTTCAATAGTGAAAAGACGACTAGTATCAAAATAATCGCGAACGGAAGTGCGGCAATAATAGACGCAGTTTGCAACGCCTGCAGACCACCTTGCCAAAGTAAAACGGCCGCGGCGCCTGACTGAATAATACCCCAAACGAATTTAACACTGTTCGATGGGTATAAGCTTCCGCCCGTTGTTTGCATACCCAGAACAAATGTCGCCGAGTCGGCAGACGTGATAAAAAATGTACTGATCAGAAGAATGGCCAATATAGATATTATAAAGCCCATCGGTATATGTTCAAACAGAGCAAACAATGCGATTTCCTCACCGAAGTCGTTAATATACTGGATCAAGTTGATGCCACCAAAGTGTTCCAAATTAATGGCGGTTCCTCCAAAAACAGAGAACCATAACCCTCCAAAAATGGTGGGAACGAGTAGAACACCAAGAACGAACTCACGAATCGTCCGACCTCTGGATACACGAGCAATAAATGTTCCTACAAATGGTGACCAAGCAATCCACCATGACCAGTAAAAAAGCGTCCAGTCGTTGATCCATGTATTATCTGTATCGAAAGGTGTCAATCGGAAACTCATGTTGGGAAGGTTTTGAATGTAGCTTCCAAACGTTGTTGTAAAAAAGTCCATGATGAAATTCGTAGGCCCGGCAAACAGGACGAAAATCATCAGTAACAGGGCTAAAACAATGTTTGTGTTGCTTAAATATTTAATCCCTTTATTCAATCCTGTCATGGCCGATGTCATGTAAAAAACGGTTACAATGGCGATGATGATCAATTGAAGCATAATCGTATCTTCGAAATCAAACACAAAGGATAGCCCACCGGAAATTTGTTTTGCACCAAGTCCGAGCGAGGTTGCTACACCAAATATAGTGGCAAAAACAACAATAAAATCGACGATTGTTCCAAGTGACCCTTTAACTTTATCACCAAATAACGGTTCAAGAATAGCACTGACGACGCCTGGGGCCTGCTTTCTAAACTTGAAATAGGCCAGTGCCATGGCAATCGTGGCATAAACCGCCCATGGGTGCAGCCCCCAGTGAAAAAAACTGTACTGCATGGCTGTTTTTGCAGCATCATTTGTTGTTGGTTCTCCGAATGGGGGGGTGTGATAATGGGATAATGGTTCAGCTGCGCCCCAGAATACGAGGCCGATGCCCATACCTGCACTGAAAAGCATGGCAAACCAAGTAATATACGAGTATTCCGGTTCATCGTTCGGTTTGCCTAATTTAATTTTACCATATTTTGAAAAAATCAAATAGATGGAAAAGATAACAAATCCCGTTGCACTCATTAAATAGAACCAACCGAATTTATCAACAATGAAGCTCTGGATCTGATTGGTTACGTTATCCATATTGGATCCGGGCAAAATTCCCCAAATAATGAAAATAATGGCAACAATAGCTGAAATATAAAAGACGCGTGTTACTTTTTTCATATCACCTGCTCCTCTCTATGTAAATTGCAATGGAAGACAGCACAATAAGGAATTGTGTCATAAATTGTCATTTAATTCAACCGATAGGCTGACATGCATCATTTAAATATATTTTACTTACGTTATTGTTCCACGTAGTGATCATCCGATACGTCATATGTGTCCGCACAGTAAAGAAAAAAGAAAATAATGAGGGTGGAAACAAAACATAAAATAAATAATATGATATACAAATAAGCGGTTGAAAATTAAATTGTGTCATACTATAATACACCTAACTAAACACGTAAAAAGGAGTTGGGAGAGATGGGGACGATTGTTTGTCAGAAGTGTCAGGAAGTGATTGAGCATTTTGATAATGAGAAAGTGGCTACACTCTATGGAACATGCGCCCGTTGCAACTAAGAGAGTTGTATGGTGCCGTTTCAATTGATTGGTATGAATGCCTGGACATACCATAGGTGAAAAACGTATGACATAATAAAAGACCTTTCGCGATGAAAGGTCTTTTATTATGTCGATTCCATGGAAATATTGAAAAGGGGCGTTAACGTTTGGAATGTGGTCTGTGCTTCTTTTAAAAAACGATTTCGATCTTTCAAAACAGAATCATCCGGTTGAAAATGCCTGCCAATCAAAAATTCTGCTTTTTTTACGTTTTGAAGCCGTGTCAACGCTTTTTCAAGATCAATGGCATCCAAACGTTCAGCCTCTTTTTTGGTGTGATCGAGCGATATGACATAATCTCCCGGTATGGATTGATGTATATCGGTTATGTGATTTAGAAACGACTCGGCCACCTGCTCTTTTCCAGGCAGTTCATAAATATAGGCCAGCCACATAAACAAATGATCATCAAACAGCCCGATTTGAAAATGCGGGTGTTTTTTGTATCCTTTTTTGTCATGACTAAAGGCCATCCACGTGTCATTTGGCGGATTTTTAGTCCGTCTGGCATGTTTGGCAATATGCACATGCATTTCTTGGCCCGTCATGCGCGACACTGGTTCAGTAAGTTCATCCCCGATAGCCTTGAATTTCGGCTGGATGCGATTCCTGATTGATTCCATCCGTTCATCCAACCCGTCTATGTCAAAAACATTAAAATCATCTTGATGGAACCCTGTGAATGCCATCATTATCAACTCCTTTCCCGTCGTTAAGAGATTTATAGTTCTTATTATTTGTGAAATTGAACGGCTCGTCAAGTTGTTTATCTCCCGCAAAACGTTTTAAAAGCCAATGAACGGAGGAAAGGATGAACAAAATGGCATTGAACAGCATATATATAATTAAAGCTATTGAAAGGTTGTGGATGACGTGAAATATGTTGTGAAGGAACTGAAAAGAGACGTCAACAGAAGCAAACTGCCCGTTATCCGCATTGAAATTGATTATGAACTGATGACTTTATACGATGCCATGCAGGCAAATGATCATGTGCAAATAATGAAATCGAAAGACAAATTAAAAGCGTTACGAGCACGTCTGTTAGAAGCCATGGAATAATAAGGAATGTGATCCCAAAGTTACATACGCTTACGCTAAGGGTATGAATCATTTGGGAGTTATGGTTGATTACCAGGTGCCATCCTGCCTCCGATAAGCACCATGGGAAATGATTCTTATCCGCTATTCTGATATGATGGCAACAGATTCGGAAACTGGAGGCATACAAATGAATAAGCAGGAACGTAATGCTATGTTTGCACTGGCAAAAGGATGGATTCTTGAGGCGGGCGAATCAATCAGAAAGCGTTTGTATGACCCGCTTACCATCGATACCAAATCGGATGCGAATGATCTTGTAACGAGTATGGATAAGGATACGGAATACTATTTCATAAACAACATAAAACATGTCTATCCAAATCATTTGATTATGAGTGAAGAAGGTTACGGCGATGATGTGAGAACATTTGATGGGACAGTATGGATTATTGACCCCATTGATGGGACGATGAATTTTGTCCATCAACAACGGAATTTCGCCATTTCCATCGGTGTATATCACAATGGGGTTGGCGAAATTGGGCTAATTTATGATGTCATAGGGGATAATTTATACAGCGCCAAAAAAGGGGAAGGAGCATTTAAAAATGAATTCGGACTGTCCCGGCTTTCCCATGACAAAAGCATTTATGAATCCATCTTAGGCATGAATCATTTTTGGCTTTGCAACAACCGGTTTGTTCATGAAAAGAAGATGCAAGAGCTGGTCCGGACGGTAAGAGGAGTACGGACATATGGTTCAGCGGCTATTGAATTTGCTTTTGTTGCAGAAGGCGTTATCGATGGTTATATGGCGATGAGACTTTCCCCATGGGATATAGCAGCAGGCATCATCATTGTGGATGAGGCGGGTGGTCTGACAACAACGGCTTTCGGTGATCCGATCGAACTGCTTCGTGGAACCTCGGTATTGACGTGCAATCCATCTATTCATAAACCGATAATCCATGATTACACCCGACAAGGAAGAAAGTGACTTTTCGTATGAAGTCACTTTCTTTTTCGTTTGATCGAGAGACCGACTCCCATGAACACAAATCCGAGGATCAGAAACAATAAGATAAGCCAAATATTCCGGTAAGCAATAGAGACTCCAACGAGAACAAACATAAAAATAACGAGTGTCGCTAATAACAACATGGGTATGTCAATTTTTTTCATAAAAACACTCCATTTTTTATCAAAAGATTGGATGCAGTGGCCACTAAGAGAAAACGTCTCTATTTTTTCTGGCATGCGAGCGCAAGATTTAGTATGATAGAAAAGAGTATGGATTGCAATACCAAATGGAGGATTTATATGGTTTCAGATTTCAGTTTCATTTTCGACTTGGTTGTAAACTATCAGGACAGCGTCAATGTCTATTGGGTTTTTTACGTATTGAATCTGGCTTTCGCAGCCGTTGCGTATAAACTCGGGTTTGCACGGAAGCTTCCAGTGCTCAAATCGGTGCTAGTGTATGTGATGCTTGCGGTAGGTATGCTTGTATTAAATTTGTTCAGCATTGTTGGCTATCCGGTAACAGACAGCCTCATTGTTATTTGTCTTATTCTGGGCATTTACCGGTATCGTCTTCATTTACAGCGGAAACCAGGAAATGAAAAGCCTGCCAATTAAAAAACCTCCAACATGGGAGGTTTAAATAAGGTCTTTCTTTTTTCTGTGTCTATTGTATAGCTGGAATTGGCCCGTTTCATGGCGTTTTTTCGTTTTATTATAAATCCGTCCATTACACTCTTCACATAAATACATGCTGATTCTGCGGTTGCGGAGTCGTTTGGCCTGTAACGAATCATCTTGTAAATCATGGAGTGTATCACATAGGGCACATGTTACTTTCATCTTGTCACCTCCGATGATCAGGACGCAGAATGTTGATATAATCGCCTATACAGGGCATTTTATACTATAACATGAATTAACTATGTATAAAAGAATACGTTTTAAATGAAACTAATGGGGAATAAGGATAAAAAGCAGTAATTAAAGAGGTGGTTGCATGAAAAAGAGATATATTGCGTCGGTAGCCGGAGCGGTTGGAGCAGGTATGACATATTATATGTTGATGAATCGGCATAATCGACAGCGTGATGAAGAAATGGAGTCGACACTAATGGATGCCGGTATGCCGGGTCAGGTGGACGATGATGACGCAGCACAGGTGGAAAATGCAAAAATGGTTTCAGAGGGATCGCAATTTGGTGTAGAATACTATAACACGGTAAAAGACGAATCTTTGCACGATTAAAATAAGGGTGCACACCCGGATGATATGGGGTTGTGCACCCTTGTTATTCGTCGTTTTGATGATTGGATTGTTCTTCCTCTATATCATCCAATTGTTTTTTATCATCTTTTGGGATCGAATGTTTATTCTGATCCCGTTCTTTTGGTCGATCTTCATTAATTGGAAAATCAGGCATGTATCTTCCCACTATCGCTGATAATTCGTCAATGACCCCTTGAACAGGATAACCCTGTCTGATTTTATCATGCATTGATCGGATGCGTTCTACCACATCACCGTCAGCAACGACAACGGCTGTTTTACCATATGGGTCTTTTTGCAACGCTTCCAACACCGTATACTTAATGGAACCGACACGCGAACGATCCAAATCCTTGTCCACATCAATACCGACAACAGCATATGGTCCGGCTACTACGGAAGTGGCATCGTGGACATTCGGTATATCACCGGCAACCCCGGCCAGATGAGAAGCTATGTCATGGCTTGACAAATCAGATTGTTCCGTTTGATCAGAATCTTCCACCTGAATATAGCGATTATTGCCCGTTTCTTCCGGCAACGATTCCTCGTCATTGTTTTGCTGGCATCCGGACAACAAAACGGCAACGCCAAACAAAAACAGCATTCCTGTACGTAATGGCATGGGATTAATCCTCCTTTAATGTAAAACCGGAACAGGCTGTTTTATTAGTGTGGTTGATCAACGGTGGAATATACAAAAAAGCTGATGGCTGTCGTTGTTTTTTTTATACAAAGGAATAAATATTGTTTGCATTTTCATAATACAAACGATATTATAACCTATAAGGGACTGTACTTAATGGAGGGATATATTTGATTCAAAATGTGACCGAAACGCATCGTGAAAAAGCTTATGCCCTTCTAAAGGCGGATGCTGAAAAAATACACGGACTTATTGAAGTGCAAATAGAAAACTTGACAAAACCACAATGTCCTCTATATGAAGAGGTGTTGGACACTCAAATGTTCGGTCTTTCACGGGAAATTGATTTTGCTGTTCGCCTTAATTTAATCGACGAACATGAAGGCAAAGCACTGTTGGACAGATTGGAAAGACAACTTAATATTTTACATGAAACAGCACAGAAATCCGTGTAAATATTTCGGCGCTGTGAACCTTTGCCTGTATGGATTGTGGCAAGGTTTTTTACTATATAGGTGTAGCATATGTGTTTAAACATTGAGATACGATTCGAATGTTATGTTATGCTCTTTGGAATTTCATTTCATTTATATCATACGTATTCTAAGGAGATGTACCATGTTACAGAAAATAAAGGACTACGATTTTACACTCATTATCACACCTATACTGCTTGCGGCGTTCGGAATGGTTATGATTTACAGTGCAAGTATGGTTTTGGCTGTAGTGGAAGAGCATGAGAGTTCTTATTATCTCGTTAAACAAATGCAGTGGTTCGTTTTAGCTCTCGGAGGATTCATTGTTACGAGCATAATCCCATATAAAATGTACCAGAAACTGATTAAGCCCATTGTACTTATTATCGTGTTCCTGTTAGTCGGTGTGCTTATTTTTGGAAATACTTTCAACAATGCTCAGTCATGGTTTGTTCTTGGACCAATTAGCCTGCAACCTGCCGAGATTGCCAAGCTTGGGTTAATTATTTATTTGGCATCTATTTATTCCAAAAAACAATCGTATATTAACGAATTTTACCGCGGAGTCCTTCCTCCATTGGTACTCACTGCTATTATACTCGGACTTATTGTATTGCAGCCGGATATCGGAACGGCTGCGATCATATTCTTAATCGCTTGTTCAATTATCTTTAGCTCAGGCATACAATTCAAACATCTCATGCTGCTTGTTCTGGTCGGATCACTTCTTGTTTTGCTTACAGTGCCAAGCTTAATAACGGACGAACGAATAAGCAGATTTGCTGGAGCTTATCAACCATTTGAAGACCCGGGCGATGATGGTTATCACCTGATTCAGTCTTATCTGGCGATTGGTGCAGGAGATCTTTTTGGTGAGGGTCTGGGGCAGAGTGTTCAAAAACTGGGTTATCTTTTGGAGCCGCATACCGATTTCATTATGGCTATTATAGCTGAGGAGCTCGGGTTTTTAGGAGTCGTAATTGTTGTTGGCATGCTTGCCACCATTGTCCTGCGCGGTTTGGTCATTGCAAAAAAATGTACGGACAGCTTTGGATCGCTCCTGGCTGTTGGAATATCGGCCATGGTAGGAACTCAGGCTCTTGTGAACCTTGGAGCGATAAGTGGTATGCTGCCTATAACAGGTGTTCCACTGCCATTTGTTAGTTATGGCGGTTCCTCACTACTGGTTATGATGACAAGCATGGGGATGTTGAACAACATCGCTAAATCTGTTAAAAAGAACGATCAAGACCCTGTACCTGTCCATAAACAAAAAGATTCGGAAAAAAGTGATTTTACATTTGAAGGAGGAAAAACATGGGTGAGGTAAATGAGATCAACAAGGTTTTGGTAGCCAATCGTGGAGAAATTGCTATACGGGTGTTTCGTGCTTGTACCGAATTGGATATCCGGACAGTGGCTATTTATTCCAAAGAAGATATCAGTTCCTTTCATCGGTATAAAGCGGATGAAGCTTATCTTATAGGGGAAGGAAAAAAACCGATTGAAGCTTATCTTGATATCGAAGGGATTATCGACCTTGCTAAGAATGTCGGCGTTGATGCGATTCATCCAGGGTATGGCTTTCTTTCGGAAAATATTGATTTTGCCAGGCGATGTGAAGAAGAGGGGATCATTTTCATCGGCCCGACGAGTGAACATCTGAATATGTTTGGTGACAAGGTGAAAGCGAGGACACAGGCAATTAATGCTGGACTTCCGGTTATTCCTGGTAGTGACGGTCCTGTCTCCTCCCTGAAGGAAGCGGAAGCATTTGGAAAGGAACATGGCTACCCGATCATTATTAAAGCCTCACTCGGTGGTGGTGGCCGCGGCATGCGGATTGTGAGGAGTGAACAAGCTTTAACGGAAGCGTTCGATCGTGCCAGATCAGAAGCCCAGGCATCTTTCGGAAGCGAAGAAGTTTATTTGGAAAAACTGATTGAAAATCCAAAGCATATAGAAGTGCAGATTATCGGAGACGCTCATCAGAATATCATTCATTTGTATGAACGTGATTGTTCCGTGCAGCGCCGGCACCAGAAAGTCGTTGAAACAGCACCAAGCGTATCATTCTCTGAGAAATTCAGGGAAGACATTTGCGATGCAGCTGTCCGTCTCATGAAGAATGTAGGCTACATCAACGCCGGCACAGTAGAGTTTCTTGTGACAGATGATGGTTTTTACTTTATTGAAGTAAACCCGCGTGTTCAAGTCGAACATACCATTACTGAAATGATTACCGGTGTTGATATCGTTCAAACACAGATCAAGGTTGCCGAAAAGAAACATATTCACAGCACATCTGTCGGTATACCGGAACAGAAAAATATTAAAACGCTTGGATATGCGATCCAATCCCGCGTCACAACCGAGGATCCCTTGAATAACTTTATGCCTGATACCGGAAAGATTATGGCATATCGGAGCGGGGGTGGTTTCGGTGTCCGTTTGGATGCAGGAGATGGATTTCAAGGAGCGGTTATCTCGCCGCACTACGATTCGCTTCTTGTGAAAGTATCGACATGGGCGTTATCGTTTGAACAAGCTGCACAAAAAATGGTCCGAAATTTAAAGGAATTCCGAATACGGGGTATCAAAACGAATATTCCGTTTTTGGAAAATGTTATATCTCATGAACATTTTCTCTCAGGGGAATATAAGACAACGTTTATTGACCAAACACCGGAATTGTTTGTATTTCCAAAACGGAAAGATCGCGGAACCAAAATGCTGACCTATATTGGGCATACGACCGTTAATGGATTTGAGGGTGTTCCAAAACGAGAAAAGCCGGATCTTAATCGTCCGAAAATTCCGTATATAAACAAAAGGGAAAACATTCCGGATGGCACGAAGCAGATTCTTGATGAGCATGGTCCGGACTATTTGGCCGAATGGCTGAAAAAACAGAACAACGTCAAATTAACAGATACAACATTTCGGGATGCCCATCAGTCGTTGCTTGCAACTAGAGTGCGGACGAAAGACTTGGAACAAATTGCTGAACCGACGGCAAGAATGCTTCCTGAGTTATTCTCGGTTGAAATGTGGGGAGGTGCAACCTTCGACGTCAGCTACCGATTTCTGAAAGAAGATCCGTGGCAACGACTATTAACATTGCGCGAAAAAATGCCAAATGTCTTGATGCAAATGTTGCTGCGTGCCGGCAATGCTGTCGGCTATAAAAACTATCCTGATAACTTAATTAATGATTTTGTTGAGAAAAGTTCATCAGCCGGCATTGACGTATTCCGAATATTTGACAGTCTGAACTGGGTCGATGGGATGCGTCCAGCCATTCAATCCGTTCGTGACAATCACAAAATTGCTGAAGCAGCTATGTGTTACACGGGTGATATTTTGGATTCAGGACGTCAGAAATACGATCTGGATTACTACAAAAATCTCGCTAAAGAACTTGAGCAATCCGGTGCCCATATACTTGGTATTAAAGACATGGCGGGGCTTCTGAAGCCGGAAGCAGCGTATCAGCTCATCTCTCAATTAAAAGAGACCATTGACTTGCCGGTTCATTTGCATACGCATGATACAAGCGGCAATGGCATTCATATGTATGCACGTGCTGTCGATGCAGGCGTGGATGCTGTTGATGTGGCTAATGCGCCAATGGCCGGGATGACATCACAGCCAAGTGCGCAGACATTGTATTATGCGCTGGAAGGAACGAAGCGTCAGCCTGGGATTAATATAAATAATTATGAGGAGCTGTCCCATTACTGGGAGGGCGTCCGCAATCACTATCAGGATTTCGAAGCTGGTCTGAAAGCACCACATTCCGAAGTTTACTATCATGAAATGCCGGGAGGGCAGTACAGCAATCTGCAGCAGCAGGTACGAGCGGTTGGCCTGGAGGAACGCTGGAATGATGTGAAGACAATGTATCGGCGTGTCAACGATATGTTTGGTGATATTGTCAAAGTGACCCCGTCTTCTAAAGTGATAGGGGATATGGCCTTATTCATGGTTCAGAATGACCTAACAGAAGATGATATTTATGAGCGCGGAGAATCGTTGGACTTTCCGGAATCAGTTATTGAATTTATGCAAGGGTATATCGGTCAGCCGTATCAGGGTTTTCCGAAAGAGTTACAGCGCATTATCCTGAAAGGAAAGAATCCGGTTGAGGATCGTCCTGGCGAATTATTGGATCCTATTGATTTTACACGAATGCGCGATTCCCTGTACAAGACACTGAACCGACCGATTACCGATTTTGACTTGATCTCGTATGCGTTGTATCCGAAAGTGTTTATGGATTACAACCGTTTTTATGACACGTATGGAGATATTTCGGTCCTTGATACGCTGACGTTCTTCTATGGCATGAAATTGGATGAAGAAATTGAGGTGGAAATTGAACAAGGGAAGACGCTATTTGTTAAATTGGTTTCCATATCTGAGCCACGTTCGGATGGCACGAGGGTTATTTATTTTGAATTAAACGGGCAAGCCAGACAAGTCGTCGTCAAGGATGAAAATGTAACGTCCGTCGTTGAAACCAGGCCAAAAGTAGATCAGACAAATGAAAAACACATTGGCGCCACCATGCCTGGAACCGTTGTAAAAGTGATTTGTGGTGAAGGAGAATCGGTCCAAAAAGGGGATCACCTTCTTATTAATGAAGCAATGAAAATGGAAACAACAGTACAGGCGCCATTCAGTGGTGTTATTAAACGGATTTACGTGAAGGATACGGATACGATCGAAGTCAATGACCTGTTGCTTGAATTTGAATAAAAAAAGGGGTAATGGCGGATTGCCATTACCCTTTTTCATGATTTGCACTTCTGGAAGACAGCAAGCAGAAGTAGCTGAGCATGGCGAAATAGCACGATACGATAAATGCATGCAATAAAGCAATCCAAAGGTTAAGCATCGTGAAAATAATCATGGCCCCTAAACCTACCTGAAGAGCAATGAACAGCAATGTTGCCGTCCAGCCCCAAGCCATGACCCGATGTTTTCGATAATTTGTCATCATTTTGATAAATAATACAATTGTCCATATGAATAATATACCAGCAGCAAGGCGGTGCCCCATCTGCACCCACTGATCAACGGTGTATATATTAAACGAAAATGGAGAACCATTATAGCAAAAAGGCCAGCCACCGCATACCATACTAGCGTTAACGTGTCGTACAAGCGCGCCCGTATAAACAACAGCCAACGTATAAATGCTTATGGCGTATATCTCACGACGATGTTTTTTCTTAATGGTCAATGATTTGGCATCGAATTTCTGATCGATTTCAAAAATGAGAAGCGTCAGTAAAAACACGGCAGTGAATGAAATGAGTGAAATCCCGAAATGGGTGGCCATGATCAAATCCGATTGGTTCCATATCACGGCAGCTGCTCCGATCAGTGCCTGCAACAATAGGAAAAACGATGACATAAAAGCAAGGAATCTCACCTCGCGTATATGTCCTATTTTAATCCAGGAAAGAACAGAGAGGGTAAGAACAGCAATTCCCATAATTCCGGACATGAGTCGGTGACTCAGCTCAATCACAAGTTTTGGTGTTATATCAGATGGAAGGAATTGCCCGTTGCAAAGCGGCCAGCTAGCGCCACATCCCATACCTGAACCGGTTTTGGTGACAAGGGATCCTCCAATGAGTACAAACACCATGCCAAGGGTGCAAACGACGGCGAGTGATTTTAAGGTTCTAATCATATGATTGCCTCACTTCATGGATAATAATGTATGTCTGTGTTACTGATATAGGCGTGATTGCATCAACTGAGTGTATAGAGTACTATTTGAATCACCACGCTCATCTTATCATGATTCAAGCGGGTTTTCATTATAAAAACAAAAAACCTCTTGCAATGTTGATTGTTGTTTGCTAGAAATAATATAGGGGAAATTCAGTGGGTTTCAAACCTCCGTACCCGCCATTATGGGAAGAAGTACATATGTAAAAAAATTTGGTTCAAAGGCCTGAAAGGGCCTTTCGTTTTATGTCAGTCCATTTTTCACAAATTCGTCATACTTTTTCGCGTGAATTATGTTGAATCGTGCCGTCCACCGATGGATTGTATTAATATTCCATGGTATAATTGCGGTAATTCAAAGGATAATAGGGGTACTTAGGTATGATAATAATGCACCTATCCATTTGATGTTTTTTATCGGGGTTAAAGGGGGGATAAATGAAATGAATAAAGTGGAGTCACCTGCATCACCGCTGATCGACGGTTCAACTGCTGCAAAAGAAAAGGGGCCATCACTTCTCCAGGAATGGAAAGCATTAATCAAAACAGGTATTGTAAATTCCAATTTGATAACAACCTTTGCGGGATTTTGGCTTGCCGTTCATTTTACAGGTGCTTCGTTCACTGCCAATTGGGATGTTTTCCTGTTGACAATGGCGGGAAGCGCACTGGTAATTGCCGGTGGATGCATTATCAATAACTGGTATGATGCTGATATCGATCCGGTGATGTCGAGAACAAAAACCCGACCATCTGTGACAGGCAGTATACCGCGTAACCGTATTCTCATGGCAGGAGTTTCATCAACTGCTTTAGGTCACATCCTTTTATTGTTAACGACTTTGGAAGCGGCAATGATTGCATTTTTGGGCTGGTTCACTTACGTCGTTCTTTACACGGTGTGGTCCAAACGTCGATATACTCTGAACACCGCCATTGGCAGTATTTCCGGAGCAGTACCGCCACTGATTGGATGGGCAGCCGTTGATCCCGGCCTTCATCCGATAGCTTATATGCTTTTTCTAATCATGTTCATCTGGCAGACACCGCATTTTCTGGCATTGGCAATGAAAAAGACAAAAGAATATAAAGCGGCCGGTGTGCCAATGTTGCCGGCGGTTCACGGATTTGCCATGACGAAACGCCAGATTGCTATATACGTTGCATTCCTTTTGCCCTTACCGTTTCTTATGGGAGAATTGGGACCTGTTTTCATCGTGATTGCGACTCTTTTGAACATTGGTTGGTTGGCAGTGAGTTTCAGTGGCTTCGTTATGAAAAATGATTTGAAATGGGCAAATATGATTTTTATCTATTCCCTGAATTATTTAACGATCTTATTTTTATTGATGGTTGGCGTAACGTTTGAATTCCCCTTTGGTTAAGCCAATAACTGACACATAGTACGCAAAAGGACGTTACAAGGAGAAAGAGAGGTATGAACACATGAAAGGTTGGATGGGGAAAATTCGTGCAGTTTTTCTATTGAGTCTGACAGCCCTGGTCCTTTCGGCATGCGGTAAGGAAAACCTGACCGCACTTGATCCGAAAGGCTATGGAGCAGAAAAATCATTTGATTTGATCATTATTTCAACCGTTGTAATGCTTTTTGTTTTGGCTGTTGTATTGCTTGTCTATACCATCGTTTTGATCAGGTACAGAAGGAAGAAACAACATCCGGACTTTGTCCCCAAACAGGTGGAAGGCAACAAAACACTGGAAACGGTATGGACCGTTATTCCGATTATTCTATTGTTGATTATTGCTGTTCCAACTGTAACGGCGACCTTTGATTTAGCTGATACATCCGGTTCCAACGACAAATTGAATATTCAGGTTACCGGAAATCAGTATTGGTGGCACTTTAATTATGAAGGTAAAGAAATCCAGACGAGCCAGGACATGTATATCCCGGTTGGTGAAAAAGTATATTTGAACATGAAGTCCTCGGACGTGATTCATTCATTCTGGGTCCCTACCATTACAGGGAAAATGGACGTGAACCCTGAGAATGAGAATACCATGTACATTGAAGCGGACGAAGAGGGCGTCTACTGGGGTAAATGTGCTGAGTTTTGCGGGCCGTCCCACTCGCTTATGGACTTTAAAGTGATTGCCGTGAGCCAGGAGGAATTTGACCAATGGGTTGAAGATATGCAAAATGTTAACCCTGATGCCGAACCGGAGAGTACGGTTGCTCAGGAAGGTAAGTCCCTCTTTCAAGAGAATAACTGTATGGGATGTCACGCTGTTGGCTCATCTCCGGTTCAAGTCGGTCCAAACCTGACAGACTTCGGCAATCGGACTAAACTGGCCGGCGTGGAAGAATTGAACAAAGAAAATCTTGTTAAATGGATAATGGATCCTGAGTCCATGAAACCCGGTAACAAGATGACCGGTAATTATCCGGAAGTTTCAAAAGGTGAAGCAGGAAAAATTGCAGAGTATTTGCTGCAATTAAAACCATCCGATGTAACACCTGAAAGTGCTAAAGATTAATGGGAAATGGTTGGTTTCAATTTGAGAAAATGAAAGGGAGGTTATTGGTATGAGTATGGCAGCTTCTCAAAAAAGGAGCTTCGGTGCTTTTCTGTGGGACTATTTAACAACTGTTGACCATAAGAAAATTGCACACTTGTACTTGTTTGGCGGAGGGTTCTTCTTCTTGCTTGGCGGTCTGGAAGCGATGATTATTCGTATACAGCTGATTAAACCTGAAAATGATTTAGTCAGTGCCGGCTTTTACAATGAACTCTTTACCATGCATGGGACAACGATGATTTTCCTTGCGGCTATGCCACTATTGCTTGGTCTGATGAATGCCGTCGTCCCACTCCAGATCGGGGCGCGGGACGTTGCGTTTCCATTCTTAAATTCGCTTGGATTCTGGTTGTTTTTATTCGGCGGTATTATGCTGAATATGAGTTGGTTGTTTGGCGGTGCACCTGATGCCGGATGGACATCTTATGTACCAATTTCAACAACCTCACCAGGACACGGGGTAGACTTTTACGTGATGGGATTGCAAATAGCGGGTGCCGGAACTTTAATTGGCGGCATTAACTTTTTGGCCACCATTATTAACATGCGTGCACCCGGTATGACATTTATGCGTATGCCACTGTTTTCGTGGACGACATTTATAACAAGTGTCCTGATTTTGTTTGCATTTCCGGCGCTAACCATCGGATTGTTCCTTCTGATGTTTGATCGGATGTTCGGTACAGCATTTTTTGATGTCAGCCTTGGCGGGAATGCCATTATTTGGCAACATCTGTTTTGGATATTCGGTCACCCGGAAGTTTATATTCTAATATTGCCAGTCTTCGGCATATTTAGCGATGTGTTTTCAACATTTTCGAAAAAGCGTTTGTTTGGTTATACAGCCATGGTATTTGCGACGATTCTGATCGCTTTCCTAGGTTTTATGGTTTGGGCGCACCACATGTTCACCGTAGGGCTTGGTCCTGTTGCCAACTCGCTGTTTGCGATTGCAACCATGGCTATTGCCGTGCCCACTGGAATAAAAATCTTTAACTGGTTGGCGACGATGTGGGGTGGAAGCATCTCCATAAACTCAACGATGCTGTGGGCATTGGGCTTCATCCCTACATTCACCATTGGTGGAATGACCGGCGTTATGGTTGCATCTGTGGTTGCGGACTATCAGTATCATGATACGTACTTTGTTGTTGCGCACTTCCACTATGTCATTGTTGGAGGTACGGTGTTTGGAATCATGGCAGGTCTGCATCACTGGTGGCCGAAAATGTTTGGACGCATTCTGAATGAAGCCATGGGCAAATTAACGTTTTGGACATTTTTCATTGGTTTCCATTTGACATTCTTTATCCAGCATTTCCTCGGTTTAATGGGAATGCCGCGTCGTTATTGGGTTTTCCTTGAGAATCAAGGTCTTGATCTTGGAAACCAAATAAGTACGGTTGGTGCCTTCTTCATGGCGTTCGGCGTTATTGTATTCTTGATTAACATTGTGCATACAGCTGTTAAAGGAGAAAAAGCCGAAGCGGACCCATGGGATGGGCGCAGTCTTGAGTGGACCATTGCGTCACCACCACCGCATTACAACTTTAAACAGACACCGCTTGTACGTGGTCTTGATCCATTATGGATTGAAAAAACGGAAGGAAAAGGCAAAATGACACCTGCAGAACCACTGGGTGACATTCATATGCCGAATTCAAGCTTCCTGCCATTTATGATATCGCTTGGTCTGTTCATTGCAGGGTTTGGTTTTATTTACCAAGTGGATCATAATTGGGCTTATAGTTTGTTGTTTGGTGGTATGGCAATTACGTTGGTCTGCATGATGATCCGTTCATTAAAAGATGATCATGGGCACCATATACCGAAAGAAGATCTAGAAGGGGAGGCTAAATAATATGAGTCATGATCAGTCATTGAATCCGGATATCATGCCGAATGAACCGGAAAAAGCCACCCTGGAAGGAAAGAATAAATTTCTCGGATTTTGGTTCTTTCTTGGTGGCGAAACGGTGTTGTTTGCCAGTCTGTTTGGTACATTCATTGCACTGCGCCACTCAACGGCTGACGGTCCTACGGGGAATGAAATATTTGGACTGGAACTTGTCTTCATCATGACGATGCTTCTTTTGACAAGTTCTCTAACCAGTGTTTATGCGGTCTATCATATGCGGAACAACGATTTTAACAAGATGCAACTATGGTTTGGAATCACAGCCCTTTTGGGTATTGGATTTCTGGGCAGTGAAATTTATGAGTTCACCCATTATATTACTGAATATGGCTTTACATTCCGTTCGTCTGCATTTGGTTCTGCTTTCTATGCACTGGTCGGTTTCCACGGTGGTCACGTAACATTTGGTTTGGCATGGCTTATTGGCTTAATGGTGCGGAATGCCAAACGGCGTTTAAACTTATATAATGCACCTAAATATTACACATTCAGTCTTTACTGGCATTTTATTGATGTTATTTGGGTGTTTATTTTCACTGTTGTTTACTTGATGGGAAAGGTGGGGTAATCAATGGCAGAGAATACCAATTCCAACGAATCCAATCCGTATCAGAAACAAAAGAAAAAAGAAGAGATGCAAAAGCAGCTTATTTCTTTTGCTATGAGCATCCTGCTTACGATTATCGCCTTCGTCATTGTGATAACAGATATGATGGACGAAATGTTTGTCGTCCCACTTTTACTTCTTTTGGCTATTGTACAGGTTGCTTTCCAGTTGTATTATTTTATGCACCTAAAAGACAAAGGGCATGAATTTGCTTCAGTTATGTTTTATGGAGGTGTGTGGGCTGCGGTCCTGACACTTGCTGCACTGGGAGTCATTACTTGGTGGTAATCTTTGAGAAAAGACCGGGCGTTCACCCCGGTCTTTTTTACTCCGCACATAAATGGCAATATAGCCAAATGTTGTTCGCCGATTGCATGTTA
Organism: Lentibacillus halophilus; assembly: GCF_055395055.1. Lineage (NCBI taxonomy): Bacteria > Bacillati > Bacillota > Bacilli > Caryophanales > Bacillaceae > Lentibacillus > Lentibacillus halophilus. The sequence goes on along the minus strand of NZ_AP043750.1, from coordinate 2,541,528 downwards.
CTGTCTATAAATTGTCATATTACTGACGTGTATGTTGGCGGTAGATACGTTATAATAATATGTACAATACCCATATTTGGAGTGTGGTCGTATGTGGCTGGAGTTACAAATATTCGGATTTCGAGCTTTATGGAGTCCTTATTATCTTCTGTTTGTTTTGGGACTTGCCTTGACTTATTATTTGCTGACAGGGCCTTACCGTCATAAAATTGGCGGCCGTGGATACGCGCGTCCATCCGGAAAACAACAGTTCCTTTTCTATGTTGGTATGGTTCTTCTCTACGCTGTTAAAGGGGCTCCCATCGATTTGTTGAGCCATATTACGCTGACAGCTCATATGATACAAATGGCGATTTATTTATTGATTTTTCCGATATTGATTATTAAAGGGATCCCAGCATGGCTGTGGGAAAACATTGTTTATCGACCAGTGATCAAGCCGATCGTATCGTTTTTCTCAAAACCGCTGATACCATTGTTGTTATTTAATGCGTTATTTTCGTTTTACCATTTACCGGTCATATTCGATTTCGCTAAATCATCACAAATAGCTCATTCGTCTTTTGCGATCATTCTGTTACTCGCAGCGTTTATTGTTTGGTGGCCAATGCTTACACCTTTGAAAGAATTTGACCGGATGTCGCCACTTGGTAAAATATTCTATATTTTTGCTGACAGTCTTTTAATTACACCGGCATGTGTGTTGCTTATTTTCGCTGGTGATCCAGTTTATGCTGCATACACTCAAGGCGGAGCTTGGATGCAGGCGTTATCTTTATGCGTTCCAACCGGTGTACTGCAAGGACTTCCCGGTTCTATTTCCGGCCCGGAATTCTTTTCACCAATGTCAATCCGTGAAGATCAGCAACTTGGTGGTATTGTTATGAAACTCATGCAGGAAATAACGTATGGTGCGGTTCTCTTGTCCGTTATTGCGGAATGGTTTTCTAAAGAAAATCGCGGTGTGGACCCAATTCCTGCGAATGCATATGAAGAACAATAAATGAACGGAATCAAATATGGCATCCTTTATTGGGTGTCGTGTTTTATTCGTTTGTGGAAAGGAATGACTAGCAGCAGTATGCCATTTTTACCAACGATAAGTACGTTTTTTATTGTTACAAGCGCCGTATTAGTGGCGATTGGTTGGATATTAATTGTAAATAACAAGCCAAAAGCACATAAACGGACGATGTTGTCAGGAGCCGTCAGTGCTTTATTATTCTTTATTATTTATGTGTCCCGAACAGCCTTCATAGGTAATACGAGTTTTGGCGGCCCGGATGATATCAAGATCTATTACACCATATTCCTGATTTTTCATATCTTCCTGGCCACGACAGGAGCGGTGTTCGGTGTTGTAACGATTACACTGGCATTGAAAAGGAAAATATCAATACACCGAAAAATTGGTCCGATTACGAGTATTATTTGGTTTTGCAGCGCCATTACGGGTGTGGCTGTTTATCTTCTTTTGTACATCATTTACGATGGCGGTGAAACCACCAGTATGCTCAAGGCTATTTTAGGCAGTTAAAAAACGTGTGCGGACAACGATGTCTGCACACGTTAAATTTTTGTATTCCATTTGATAATGCCTGCTTCCTTTGCTGAATTGAATGCAATGAGACAGAGGGGACCGAGTATGAATCCCAGTAATCCAAGCAGTTTAATCCCAAGAAACATGGCAATCAATGTGGCCAGCGGTGACAGGCCGATATGCTGTCCCATGACTTTCGGCTCAACCGTTCGCCGGATCGCCAGCAAAATAATAGCCAGAACGGCAAGCTGTACCCCAAGAAAAATATTTCCGCCTAGGAGGGCAAATACCGACCATGGTCCAAGTATGGCAATGGAACCGATTATTGGGATAAAATCAATCAACCAGATGATAATCGACATAATAATCGCCACATCCGGTATGATCAAAAGCAACCCGATTAAGGTGACAACAAAGATAATGATGCTGACAAGAAACTGTGCTTTAAAAAACCCAAGAATCACAGTGGAAAGTCTTCGATTCATAAATGACACTTTTTCGGTCGTTTCTTTTGTCATAATGCTGTACAGTTTTGATTGAAGCAGCGGCAGTTCGAGCATGAATAAAAATAGAGCAATCAAGTACACCAGAAAGCTGATTAAGTATTGTGGAACCTGTGCAACCACCTGGGATATTCGTTCAATGGTGATTGTTTCCTTTAATGTCATACTCATGTTTGTAAGCTGTGATTCAATGGTGTTCGATACCCGTTGGTAAAATTCATCTGGAAGGTTTTCGGTATATTTTTTAAAACTGGACTCCCAATCTTTATAAGCACTGTTAAGCTGTGTCACATAGGAGGGGATATCTTCAACAAACGTAACGACTTGGGTTACGGCATTCGTCACGATAAACGTCCCACTCAAACTCAGGAAAATCAAAAATAGCAGAAAAACAATAATGACTGCTGTTTTTCGGCTTAGTTTTATTTTTCGCTGCGTAAACCGGATCACAGGGTTGAGAATTAAGGCTGTAACCAATGCCAGAACCAGTGGAATGGATACCGGTAATATGAACAGGATAAACAGGATCAGGATAAGCAGTAAAAAGATGAGAGACCATTGGCGTTTTGTTATTGAACGAAACAATGTTAAAAAAAGTCCCCTTTCATTGCAGGAATGATGTCCATGATCAATTCTTAAGATGACTAACGTGATAATTGCACCGATGGGTAACCGTAATCGGTAAGGGACAAATCAGGCCGGGTGCATTTATGCCCGTTCGTCTTGAAAAAACAAACTGCTCGTAAAAGTGACGAGCAGTGGACATACTCTTATTGTTTGTATTGATCAACGTCTTCTTTGATTTTCGTTACCAAATTAATGGCGCGGTCAACCAGATTTTCAGGAAAATTTTCATCTTCTCCATATTCAACACCGTGCGGATAATAATGTTTACCAAGGAATGGTGTTTTCAGTTGAATGAGCGCATCGCCTTGATCGACGTCTCCTTCAACAGCGTATCCCTGAATACGGATATAATATGTAACGTTCTTTTCCTTGGAAGCAATTTTATAATCGTATGTCACCCGTTCGTAGTCCCATTGTCCTCCCCGGATAAAAGCCTGTCTTCCCATTAGCCGGTCCAACGGTTCCACATTTATGATTGCGTCGTCAATTCCTGTGTTTTCCAGTTTCATTTTATCCACCTCACAAATATATCCTTTCAACGTTATGATAATCGAAAAAAGTCCAAGTTTCAATGGAAAAGAATTCGTATTTAATGAAAGATAATGCGATGTTTGGGAAGAAATAAGGAATGTAAGCATCGAACTATCTTAAGGAGGTTAACATCATGAAATCGTTAAAAGATGTAATGAGCACCGATGTGGCTGTTTGCCGTAAAGAAGATACGCTTTACGATTCCGCCATGAAAATGAAAGAACGAAATACAGGGGTCATACCAGTATGCTCGGAAGACAAAACATTGCTCGGTGTCATAACGGACCGGGATCTCGTATTACGTGGGTATGCTGAGCGTAAGCCGGATACAACAGCTGTCAAGGACGTAATGAGCGGCGAATTGTTTTATGAGTCATCGGAAACATCCGTCCAAGAGGCGGCAGATACAATGGCTCAAAAGCAAATCCGCCGTCTGCCGATTGTTGAAAATGATAAGTTAACAGGTATTGTTTCGCTTGGCGACCTCTCATTGGAGGAAAAGTCGAATGAGGCGGCAGGTAGTGCTCTTGAAGATATTTCAGAACGGCCGGAAGTTCATTAATCACATGATATAGGGATGACGTCTTACAAAAATAATGACTTTTAGCGATCATCACCACAAAAAACGACCCATGAATTGATTTAAACGCTGTTACACCATAAAATCCGAACTGATTCGAAATTCCACCGATGACTTTTGAATCATTGTTCGGATTTTTCTTTGATTCCATTCGTTGTCCTGAATCTCTATGGTCAAAATAATAAAAAAAGCATGTATCTATTAACGACAGCATACCATGGAACCAATACGTTTTAATAGAAGGGGAAGCCTATATGCGTTTTATACGAATAGTCATTTTAGCAGTACTGGTTATATCCGGCATTTATTACATTGGTCTTGAATCGGAATGGATGTCAGATAGGATGAATCAGCCACAGCAACAGACAATGAAACAAAAAAACAACACATTAAAAACAAAATCCACTCCCGATGTTCGTCCAGAAATACCATATGAGGGACAACTTTTCCAATGGATCGGGAAGGAAACGGATGCTCTGGAAGATGAATTCGGCAAACCAGTACGTAAAGATTTAAGCCCTTATGGGTATGAATCGTGGGTGTATACGAACGGCAAGAAAAATTATATTCAATTTGCCCTTGACAATCAAACCGTAACGTCGGTTTATGCGACTGGTGATCAATTGTCGCTTGACCCTATTCATATAGGACAAAGCTATGCATCGGTGAAGGAGGAGCTCTCTTTTTCCGAAGAGGTGAATTACAGCGAAGATTCCCCAACTTACTCGTTTCACCTCCGTGATGATGAGCTTGCATCTCGTCCTCTTGTCAAAGTTACAGACGATATTTTTATGCAGTTGTATTTTGACAGGTATACCGATAAATTAGTAGGTGTTCGTGCACTGACGGCTGATGTGTTGTTGCTTCGCCGACCATATGAGCTCAATTATCGCGGGGAGTTACCGGAAAAGCCGAGGCATACCAGTGACGAACAACAACAAATCGATCAGGGAATGGAGCGTCAAATATTTCTTATGACGAACGTTATCCGGAATCAACACAAAAAGCAACCATTAAAATGGGATGAAGCTGTTGGAAAAGTGGCCTATCGTCACAGCAAAGATATGGCTGATAATAATTATTTTTCCCACTACAACAAGGATGGTGATGGGTTAAAAGAGCGATTGGCTACAAAAGATGTTTTTTACAAATCGGCGGGAGAAAATATTGCTGCTCAGTATCCCGATGCTCAGGCTGCGATGCACGGATGGTTGAACAGTGAAGGGCACAGAGAGGCATTGTTAAAAGACGAATATACTCATTTAGGTGCAGGGGTGTACAAGCTGTATTACACGCAAAACTTTGTAACAAAACAATAATGGAAAACACCTGTGTCGAAACACGTTTTTCGCCGTGTTTCATACACGATGTCTGTATCAAACACAGTTTTCTCGCCTTGTTCATACGCTGATTAGTAACAACACATCAGTTGCTAAAGAGGTGAATGGACTTGAGTGAGAACCTCCATCCAAGTGTAAAAGATTTTAAAGATTTCCTGCAGCGGCACCCGACATTGGTTGAGAAAGTCAGACGGAGTGGCAAGGGATGGCAAGAAACGTATGAGAAATGGGCCTTGCTTGGCGAAGATGATCCCATGTGGGACAAATACCGTGGTAAACAGGAGTCAACGAGTACGCCAAAAGATGGAAAAAGGGAAATAATGGATCGACTCATACACATGTCGGAAAACATTGATATGGACAAATTTCAATCGCAAGTTGATAACATTAATAGTGCGATTTCAACCGTTCAGGAACTGTTGCACCAATTTCAGCCATCGGATCAATCTCATCGGCAGCCATTCGGTTCATCTTTTAGAAACACTAACCGGCCATTTGGCGGATTCCGGGATTGAGGTGAGATGATGCAAACATCAGTGCAGCAATTTTTGCAACAAAATCCAAGATTGGCTCATTTCGTTCGATTCAATCCTATTTGGTACCGGTACTTGACACGGGATCCGACGAGGGTGGCGGAACTTGAAAAGGTATCCAAATCCTTCTATGGAAAAACATGGCCCCAGAAAGCGGACAAAATCAAACATCATATGCAAATGACTGCAATGTTGGTTCAATTTGCCGATATGATGAAAGATTAACGAGCCAGGATACCGGTTTTATTCACAACGATTCCATGATAAGATAAAAAATAGGAGGTGTAATAGTGATAGGAACAATGGAGTATGCAGAAGCATTGGATTATTCCGAACAGATCAGTAATATGATTTTACAGTCGGATGTCGTGGAATCCTATGAAAGGGCTCGTCAATCCATGGATGAAGATAAGGAAGCGCAACAGCTAATCCATGCGTTTAATGATATAAAAGAACAATATGAAGAAGTGCAACGTTTTGGGCGGTACCATCCGGATTACAATGCCATTATGAAAAAGGTTCGTTCATCCAAACGCGAAATGGACATGAATGATAAAGTTGCCGCCTTTAAAGTGGCTGAACGCAATTTACAGAAAATGCTTGATGAAGTGAGTGAATATATCGCTTATAGCGTTAGCGATCAGATAAAAGCACCAAAAGATGGCGCTGCGCTGACCGACGATGGATGTGGTAACGGGGGATCATGCGGGTGCAGTGCATAAATGGATTGAAGCCCACGCCTTATTCTGGTACACTTATCCATAAATAGGGAATAGTGAGGATACTGTATGAGAACAAAACGGCAAGGACTTATTGTCTGGTTTAAACATATGAAAAATACCAGACACATCAAACGGTTTGGACATTTGGTTCATTCATCAAAAAGATTAAAATATGCTGTGCTTTATGCTGATCAGGATTCACTTGATCAAACAGAGGCTGAATTACTGAAGTTACCGTTTATCATAAGTGTGGAACGTTCACAAAAGCCATTTGTTCAAACAAATTTTGAAAATGCAAAACCTGATAAAGCCAAACAATATGACTATAAAATGGATATTTAAACCTTTGCGGAAGCTACATAGCTTTACTCGCAAAGGTTTTTTGCAATAGTGTTGATGAATTTGGAGAATCGTTTCCATTCGCTGGGTCAGATACGGGCCTGTTCAGGAAAAACAAAAAACCTGCAGATATAACTCTGCAGGTCCTTTTGTTTTCACGCTGGAAAACAAAAAGGCAAAGGGAGAGGAGAAACCGGAGAAAGAACTTATGGGGAAGTGTAAGTCTTCTCCGAGTTTTTGAAACAGCCAAGCAATGTTTAAGCTGCTTCATTAGCTTAGTATAACCATTGATTCGTATATTATACATAACTAATCCATTTTTAAGGCCATCATGTATAAAAAATAATAATGGTTAAATCGTATGTCTTGCGCTTTGATCCGGTTACACTTATTATGATTTATTGAGGTGGTTGCATGCGGGTTATAGCAGGTTCGTATAAAGGGCGTAAACTAAAAGCGGTCCCTGGTAAAACAGCCAGGCCTACAACGGATAAAGTTAAGGAAGCGGTTTTTCAAATACTGGGCCCTTTTTTTGATCAAGGTGTTTGTCTTGATTTATTTGCCGGAAGTGGGGCATTAGGTGTGGAAGCACTAAGCAGAGGCATGAAGAAAGGAATATTTGTCGATAAACATCCGCAAGCTATACATACGATTTATGACAATATTCGGATGCTGCAATTGGAAGACAATGCGGAAATATTCAGAACAGATGCCTCCCGGGCCTTGAACAGTGCAGCTAAACGAGGCCTCCGATTCGATTTAATATTGCTTGACCCCCCGTATAATACGATGAATTACACGAAACTTTTGAATGACGTGATTAAACGGGATTTGCTTGATGACCATGGCATGATTTTTTGTGAACATGATGCTAATGACCATGTAGCCATCCACGATGATCGCTATGACATCCTTAAAACTGGATTATATGGCGAAACGACTGGTGTCACCATTTATCAAAAGAAGCAAGAATAGAAGGGAGAAGTACCATTGACCCGATTAGCGATTTGCCCAGGCAGTTTTGATCCCGTAACCAATGGACATCTTGACATTATTGAACGGGGTTCTGAAATCTTTGATCAAGTTATCGTTGTTGTTTTTAATAATCAATCCAAGGATCCCTTATTTTCAGTGGATGAACGAGTTTCCCTTCTGTCAGAAACAACCAGCTATTTATCGAATGTATCGGTTGACAGAAGCAGTGAACTGCTGATTGACTATGCTAGACAACATAGTGCTGATGCTATTTTACGCGGCCTTCGTGCGGTCAGTGATTTTGAATATGAATTACAGATTACAGCCATGAACAGAAAATTGGATGACAATATAGAGACACTTTTCATGATGACCAACAATCAATATTCCTTCCTGAGTTCAAGCGTTGTTAAAGAAGTAGCAAAGTATCAGGCGGATGTTTCCGATTTGGTCCCTGAAGTCGTTCAGACAGCCCTGAAGAAGAAATATCGCGTCACATGACCAAAAAAAGATGTTGCATGGGGCAACATCTTTTTAACGTTTGTACTGACGGTTCATCAGAATAAGGATGGCGATAAACAGAAAAATGACTGTTATTATAGGGCCTATATCGGCTAATGTCTGAAGTACATACCGCCACGTTCCCTCCTGTATATGGTTGGAAACGGGAATACCTTTAAAATCAAACGATGTTTTGTTTAAATACAGCGGTGTATAAAAAGCAACAGTCAGTATAGCTGCAAACAAACCATGCAGAATACGTGCGAAAAAGTACGGATAAAACCGAATATCGGATGATGATATAATGCTTGCGACCTGCGCCTGAACGGACAGTCCGTTGAAGCCAAGGATAAAACTGACGACAATAATTTTTTCCAGAAGGTGGGCGGCATCATTCGATGAAATTAAATTCACTCCTAATGTAATTTCAAATAGGCCGGATAGCATGGGGATGGCCAGATCCCCAGGTAAGGAAACCATTTTCAGTACATATTGAAACAAAACACCGATGGTCTGTGATATCCCTGCAATATATAACAGCTTTGTGAAAACAGAGAAAAGTATAATAAACCCGCCGACCATAACAAGCGTTTGAATGGAGTTTAAAACGGCATCCCCAACAATTCTCCCGAACGGGCGTGGGTCGTCCATCCTGGTACGGTGCATTTCTTTGAAGGCCCTAAGGATGGAGAATCGTTGTTTGCCTGTTTTGGAAATAGGGTCGTACTTTTCTTCGTTTCGTCCATAAAAACGCATACAGACACCGACTAGGGCATTCCCGATATAATGGGCAGCCGCGAGGATAATTCCGAGTTTTGCATCATAAAAAAATCCAACTGATACAGCTCCAAAAATGAAAAGTGGACTGGATGCATTGGTGAATGATACAAGTCGCTCAGCCTGTATGCGTGTCAGCTGCCGGTCTTCCCGGAGACGGGTTGTGATTTTAGCACCGGTTGGATACCCACTGGCCATACCCATTGCCCATGCAAAACTTCCGGATCCGGGAACTTTGAATACGGGACGCATGATCGGTTCAAACAGTACACCGATAAATTTTACAAAGCCGAAACCGATCAGCAACTCAGCCGTAATAAAAAAAGGCAATAATGACGGAAAGACAATTTCCCACCACATATTTAATCCTCTTATGCTGGCTTCCAATGACTGATCGGGGAACTTTATTAAAGAAATGGCAATAAAGGCAGTTATTCCTGCAAGTGCAATGGTTGTTATTTGCTGTTTCAATGCCGGGCCTCCTAATAAGTGCTGATTCTGTACTTTTATGGCTTACGGTAGTAAAATTATTGCCAGCTTCATTTCAGATCGATTTTACGTTTTAGACTGGATGAATAAATAGTACAAGTCTATATCAATATACGCACATACATCCCATTTTTATGACATACACTTTTGAATACATTAAAGGGTCAGTCGTGCTGGTGAGAAGGTGAAAGGAGTTTTACGGTGCTATTTACAAAAAAACAGTTCATTTTTTTAATTATTGTCATAGGCATTGCTTTGTTTGTTTCCATGTACAAGATGCCTTATTATATATATAAACCTGGTGGGGCCGACGCATTGAATCCCATTGTGGAGGTCGAAGGAGGTTATAAAAGCCAGGGAGATATGCATCTGGTCACGATTCAAGGGGGACAAGCTACACCAGTTCAATATTTATGGGCAAAAGTCCTACCCCACCAGCAAGTTCTTCCACTTCGGAAAGTGAGGCCTGAAGGTGTATCAAAAGATGAATTTCTTCATGTACAACTGCAAATGATGGAGAGTTCACAGGAAAAAGCAAAGGTTGTGGCGTATCAAGCAGCAGATAAAGATATTGATATCGATTATAAAGGCGTATATGTTGTTTCTGTCGTGGATGAGATGCCAGCCAGTGATGTGTTGCAACGGGGGGATCGTATTACAGGTATTGATGATACAACCATTCAAAAGGCCGATGAATTAATCAGCTACGTGGAAAAGAAACAGGCGGGTGACACGATCGAAGTGGATATAAAAAGGGATGACCAGACACTGACGAAAGACATCAAACTGAAACCATTTCCAGACGATAAAAATAAGACGGGGATTGGTATCCGACTGGCAACGGATAGGGCAGTTCAGGTCGATCCAGATGTTCAATTTTCAAGTGGTGACATTGGTGGTCCGAGTGCCGGTCTGATGTTTTCGTTGGAAATCTATGATCAGCTGACAAAGACGGATGTAACCAATGGATTTCAAGTAGCCGGTACAGGTGAAATTGACTATCAAGGCAACATACTGCGTATTGGTGGTGTTAAGAAAAAGGTCATTGCCGCAGATGATGAAGGATGTGCCATATTTTTTGCGCCGAATGAGAATGGTGCCAACGATTCAAATTATGAAGCAGCCATGGAAGCTGCTGATGACATTGGCACCGATATGACCATAGTTCCGGTTGATACATTTTCGGACGCATTAAATTATTTACAACAATTACAGGCAAAAGAGAAATAGCGAAAGGGAGAAAACGGATCCATATGCTCTTCCTCCGGGATCATACAGCCATTCAGTCCATGATGATCGGGGGTTGTAATTCCTGCTGATGCCCTTTTTCCCATTTGTCTGCTGGAAGCATGCTGTAATAGGCGTCGCTCACTTTTTCTTCAATTGACAGGAGCGGATCCATGGTTTTTCCCAATTTAGAAATAAGGGGAACATCCATTCTTTTTTTCTGCCTGTTTAAATAAGCTTGTCCCATTTTTGTCATTCCGAGAATCCTGACGTATGGAACCTCTCGTAATTGTTTCACTCGGTGCATATCTGTTTTAGTCGTATTGGTCAAAATGTGTACAAACATTCGCTGCAGGCGGGTCCATGTGTAGCGTTTTGTTTTTATTCGTTGGATCCAGTCATAGAAGGATGATGCAACTCGTGCTGTTCGTTTAATCCGGTATTCCAATCCTTCATCAACCCCGTGTATGGCAGCAAGTTCAGCAATGGTCATCGTCATGACACGATAATGGACGAGGTGGAAGTAGTCCTCCCACGTATGCCATGATCCGGTTTTTTCCAGATAAGCAAACAGCTGACGAATGGTTTCCTCTGGAAGTGTATCAGCAATCGCTTCTGAAACGCTCCGATCCTGAAGCAATTTGTTCCGGATGCTTGTTGCGCTGGCAATTGATCCGACCATTGTCTGATCATGGTAATGGCTTTTTTTCCGTTTGATGGCAAGTGGGGTAATGGGAAGGTTGTTATCCATGATGGTTCGGACATAACTGAAGCCGAGAATGTTGTTTGGCTGTTCCAAATCCATGTTTCCACCATTCAAACCGATGTGCTGGAAGGCCAATTGACTCGCATCCGGAAAAGCAGCTCCTGCATTCAGAGAATGTTTAAGAACGCTTCGGTATGTCGCTTCATTCTTTTTAAACATGGCATAACCGTCTGTGAACGCACGGGAGTTGCCGGACTCACTCCCAAAGCATATACTGGAAACACCACTTTGATACAATGTGCGAACAGCCCCTTCAGCAAACCAATCACTGCCTTGGACAGCATATAAATAAGGAAGTTCCAACACGATATCCACGCCTTCTGCCAATGCTGCTTTGGTTCGGTGGAATTTATCCATAATGGCCGGCTCACCGCGTTGAAGAAATGGACCGCTCATCACGGCAATCAGGCAATCGGCGCCGGATTCCTGTCTGGATTGCTTCATATGGTGGACGTGGCCATTGTGAAACGGATTGTATTCAACAATCAGTCCGCAAGCTTTCATATACGCTCAGCCCCTGTTTAAAGATTCGTTCTCATTGTATCAAAAAAGAATCCCCATCGCATGGTTAGATACGTGATAATGAACATTTTGATAATCATGATATAATTGTAGTATATAATATAGCGTGTAAAGGAAAAATGTTGACAAAAACCCGGATTCCTTTTAAAATAATTCTTGTTGCCTTGAGGTGATAGTTGATGAAGATTCCAATAGGACATATTAAGAAAAACGACAGCAATGGCCCTTACTGGTTTGATGAACAGGTGGATGTTTCTGAATTGGAAACCATGAATAATGATATACGTAACATTGGTTCTGTTCATGTCCATGGTTCGGCAGACGATCAGGGCAATGATATCGTGTTTACGTTCAACATTGAAGGGGATATGGTGCTTCCATGTGCTCGTACATTGGCCGATGTCCCTTATTCATTTAACGTGGATGCAGTTGAAATATTTTCGGAATCACCATCCAATGATGAGACGGAGAATGACATTCACCCCATTGAGGAGGAAGTCCTCGACTTAACCCCGCTTATTAAAGAGAATATCTTATTGGAAGTGCCTTACCGGGTATTCTCTGATGATGACGAAATCATTGATCAAGCTGTGTTTGAGGGTGAGGGATGGAATTTCACGACCGAAGATCAACAGCAAAAAAAGACGGATCCACGTATGAAAAAACTCGAACAGTTATTGAACGATGAAGACGAGTAGTACATCTGGCAAGTCAGCTATTGAAGGAGGTGTAAGTCGTGGCAGTACCGAAGCGCAGAACATCGAAAAAGGTGAAAAATCAACGCCGCACGCATAAAAAATTGCATGTGCCCGGCATGGTGGAGTGCTCCAACTGTGGTGAGCTGACAAAACCACATCACGTGTGCAGATCATGCGGACATTATGACGGAAAACAGGTCGTGGCTAACGACTGATAAGAATTCATACGTTAACGAGCAGATCACTGACAGACAGTGATCTGTTTTTTTATGTATGGTCCATTGTTTATGTGGATCCAAAAGCTGAGTTGGTATTGACAAGACAGGATCAAAGCAAAATCCCATCAAAATCCCATCGGAAAAACCGCTAATATGGAACGTTTATTTGTGCCGTTTGGAGGTCATGAGTATCTTTGTGCTTCCAAACAATTTCATCTGGGCGATTCTATCACTCCTATTTTTTGCATACATTGATAGCAACTGATAAGGAGGGGTGTTATGAATGTTGCACGTCAGGATGCGTGGTCAGAAGATGAAGACCAACTGCTTGCTAAAACGGTCCTGAGCTATGTCAGAGACGGCAAAACACAACTGGAAGCTTTTCAGGATGTTGCTCAGCAATTGTCGAGGACCTCGGCGGCATGTGGCTTTCGATGGAACGCCGCTATCCGTAAAACATATGCCCAGGATATTGAGCGGGCTAAAGAAGATCGAAAAAATCAAAATAGATCACAGTCCATCGGGTATGACGAACCGATGAAAGATCTGAGTACGGGAGAAAATCCCATTGATCACGCGATAGCTATGCTTGAAAAGGTACGTGCAGGCTATTTGGATGAGAGTACCTTGGCCCTTTATGAAAAAGAAACGACGATTAAACAGCTGGAAAAGGAAAATGAAGTACTTAAACAGCAGCTGCATCATTACGAACAAGCATGGCGGGAAATGGGTAAACTATGGAACTGGGTAAGGGAATCGAAACAATGAGAGGAAAAGACATGAATGTCCGTATATGCCATTCATGTCTTTTATTTATCGCATCATACCGGCCATCAGTGGGAGTAAAAACGCCTGTTGATAGGCGTATCTCTTTATGAATTGTCAGATGTTTTCTCGGAAACACCTTTTGGCAACCAGATAAGAGGATTTTCCCCGAGGTCCCGCTCCATTTCATATTTCGCTTTTTGAAAGCCCATCTTTTCCCAAAAACCGTGCGACTTAATCCGCGGATTTGTTTTAATCGGCAGGTTAAAGCTTTTGGCGAAGTCGACCATTCGTTTGCCATACCCCTCTCCACGATGATCAGGCAATACCTCCAGTTTCCATAATTCAAGATACTCCTGAGGTGGATTAAAATAGTTGTCGTATTTTGCTTTCACTTTGTACAAACTCATGCGGGCAATGAGATTGTCTCCGAAGTAGATTCCGTAAAACGGTGATTCGCTGTTGTTTTCAACAATATTGTTTTGCAAATCCTCAATCATCGAAAGTTCCTGATTTCCGTATTCTTTGAATCGTTTGAACTGCTCTAACGTTTTATAATTAATGAAAAGCTTTTCCACATCCGTATCATTAATCATGTCATTTCCCCCTTTAACAAAATCATTTAGCATATCTATATCTTTTATTATAATATAAAAAGGAAAGGAAGGGAATGGCGGAACCATAATTGAGACACTTTTCGTACTGACGGTGTCGGATTGGTGTGATAAGTGGAAGGAGAGGGTGAAATACGTATGATCATTGATGTGATTGCTTTTATCATTGGCATCATCGTTACGCTGCCGATGTTGGCAACCTGGGGTGTTTATTATATAGCTTCCGGGGCTGGGTGGAACCAATGGAAAGCCATTCATACCGCGGCGAACTGGACAACCCTTTTATACATATTGGCTGTATCAACAATGCTTTATATGATGTTCGGTATAGATTATGTTGAAATGATTCCCGTTTTTTTGATGACGTTATTTATTGTCATTGTTGTTATTCGGTGGAAGCGGCATACGGAAGTTGTTTTTAGCAAAGCTTTTAAAATTTTTTGGCGTGTTTGTTTTTTGCTGTTTGCATGTTTATATGGTTTGTTGGCGATAACAGGAATTATCGGTCACTTTTTATGACACAGCAGCTCATTGACGATTATTGGAAAACAGACAGAATAAGTGCAATTGATATATTTTTTTTATACAATACGTATGGGATCGATTCATTAAAGTAAAAGGAGTATGCACGCTATGCAGTTCAGTTCAATGAAACAACAACACAATCCACTCATAAATGATTACCAAAATCAACAATCGCGCGTTATGAAGCACTTTGATTATGATCCATATACGGAAACAACGTATTCTGAGCGTTTGCAGGCATTGCAGGAAAAAAATATGGACCGTGATAAATTAATTCAAGCATTAACAGAAATGAATAACCAGTGGGGCGCCCCCGGTTCAACATATGATGCAATAGAACGGTTGAAAGAAAAACATAGTGCCGTCGTCATTGGCGGTCAGCAGGCAGGATTGCTGACGGGCCCGATGTATACGATTAACAAAGTTATTTCGGTGATACAGTTTGCTAAACAGCAGGAAAGCCAATTAGGGGTTCCCATTGTTCCAGTGTTTTGGATAGCGGGTGAGGATCATGATTTTGATGAAGTTAATCATGTATTTGTATCTGAACAAATGAGATTAAAAAAGCATTCATTGACACAACAGCCAGAGGGAAAACAACCTGTTTCTGACATACCGATTGATGGAGAAGCTCTCACGTCCTGGGTTGATCAATTGTTTGAAACGTTGCCCGAAACAGAGCACACGAAACAGCTTTATCATATGATACAGGACTGCTGGGAGCAATCATCGACTTATGTTGATTTTTTTGCCCGGTTTCTTTACCAGCTATTGGACGGAGAACCAATCATTCTCGCTGATTCGGGCCATCCGGCCATGCGCCATCTGGAACAAGAGGCTTTTTCCCATTTGATTGAACAACAGGAAGACATTAGTCATGGTGTCCATTCCGCCATTCAGCAATTGCAGGAGCAAGGGTATAGCCCATCACTCGATGTTGGGCCTAATGATGCGCATCTTTTCTATCATTTAAACAATGAACGAGTGTTACTTGTTCGTGATGATGAAGGCAACTGGGTCGGGAAACAGAATGAAGTGTTGCTGACAACCCAGGAAGTGTTGCAGACAGCTAGGGAGACCCCGGAACGCTTGAGCAACAATGTGGTGACCAGACCAATCATGCAGGAATGGTTGTTTCCGACACTGGCATTTATTGGTGGTCCGGGTGAAGTTGGTTACTGGGCTGCGTTAAAACCGGCATTTCATGCATTAGGTATGGAAATGCCACCGGTTCAGCCGCGTTTATCGTTTACATTGATTGACCGGAATGTGGAAAAAACATTAACCAAGTTCGGTATTAACGCAGAATACGCTGTTGAATACGGTCTGGAAGATTCAAAAGTGACGTGGTTGGCTGCGCAACATAATCCACCTGTGGAGCGCGTTGCTCAAGAAGTGAAGGACGCCATTCGCGGTGTGCATGAGCCATTGCGTCAAATGGCTAACGACATGGGTGCTAATCTTGGTGAATTGGGCGATAAAAATTTGTATTATCTCCACAGCAATATTGATTTCATTGAAAAACGACTACGCCAAGCTGTGGAAGAAAAATACGACAATGAAATAAGGCAATTTGACCTTGCTCATCATGCTATACATCCGGCAAATGGACTTCAGGAACGTATCTGGAACCCATTGCCGTTTATGAATAACTATGGCCCCTGTTTTATTCGGGAGATGGCAAGGGAACCATTTTCGTTCAGAAACAACCACTACATTGTTTATCTGTAACGGATATATCCGATGCCCCCACTTTTTCCCACGCTTACAACGAGCGCGGTAAAAAGTGGGGGTTTTTTAACGTTTGGATAAAAATATATTTAAGCCTGCGCTCAGGCAAGTGTTCAAACAGGGTGTGAATGGCAACTGACTCGTGAGTTTTTCTGTATACCATACTGGATCTTTCGTCCCATTTTAAAAAACATCGAAGAAATTTTTAAAAATAAGTGGTGAATAGTGGGGCAATGTGGTAACATGTGTGTAAGAAAGTGGGGCGAGCTCTATGTTCATGGGTGAATTCCAGCACAATATCGATGCCAAGGGACGAATTATTGTGCCGGCCAAGTTTCGTGAAGGGCTTGGAGAAAGTTTTGTAGTCACCCGTGGACTGGATAAATGTCTGTTCGCCTACCCTATGGATGAGTGGAAGCAACTGGAAGAAAAACTGAAAAAATTGCCACTCACCAAAAAAGACGCACGAGCTTTCACACGTTTTTTCTTCTCGGGCGCCGTTGAATGTGACGTGGATAAACAGGGAAGGATAAACATTCCACAACCGTTACGGAATTACGCAGAACTGGATAAGGAATGCGTTGTCATCGGTGTTTCAAACAGAGTTGAATTCTGGGCAAGTGATAGTTGGAATGAATACTTTGAAGATGCCCAGGAATCATTTGGTGACATTGCTGAGAATTTAATGGATTTTGATATTTAAGGAGAAGATTAAAAAGCAGGTGTAACAATGTTTAAACATGACAGTGTACTACGCGATGATGTGTTGCAAGGACTGAATATCCGGCCGGATGGAACGTATGTTGATTGTACCGTCGGCGGCGGTGGACATGCGGAGTCAATAGTAGGGTGCTTGGGAGAAGAAGGCATGCTGATGGCGTTTGATCAGGACTGGGAAGCGCTTGAGGCTGCAAAAAACCGGCTCCAGACATATGGGGACCGTGTGGAATTCATTCATGCGAACTTTCAGGAACTCGAACAACAAATGACCATCCGGCAA
The DNA here is from genome assembly GCF_055395055.1 of Lentibacillus halophilus. NCBI lineage: Bacteria > Bacillati > Bacillota > Bacilli > Caryophanales > Bacillaceae > Lentibacillus > Lentibacillus halophilus. The sequence continues at coordinate 2,524,005 of NZ_AP043750.1, read as the reverse complement.
TTGAAAAGCGCTGATGGGATTCTGTTTGATCTCGGTGTTTCGTCCCCGCAACTGGATCGGGGCGACCGTGGCTTTAGTTATCAACAGGATGCCAGACTGGATATGCGCATGAATCAGGATCAGGACCTGGATGCCCGGGATATTGTCAATGAACGATCCTATGAATATCTTACCAAAATATTTTTTCATTATGGTGAGGAGAAGTTTTCCAAACAGATAGCCAGAAAAATCGAAGCGGAACGAAGCAAACAGCCAATTGAAACAACACATCAATTAGTACACATCATTAAAGATGCCATACCGGCACCTGCCCGCAGGAAGGGCGGACATCCGGCGAAACGCATTTTTCAAGCATTGCGAATTGCCGTCAACGACGAACTGACAGCATTTAACGATGCATTACACCAAGCGGCACGAATGACGGGAATCCATGGACGAATTGCCGTCATCACATTTCATTCACTTGAGGACAGGCTTTGTAAGCAAGCATTCAAAAAATGGAGCACCACCAAACCGGTACCCAAGAATTTACCGGTTATTCCTGATGACCATAAGCCTCCATTTCAATTAGTAAACAAAAAGCCGATTATTGCGAGTGAGCAGGAACTCGATACGAATCGCCGCTCCCGATCAGCGAAACTGCGTATTGCTGAAAAGGTGCGTGAATGGGATGAAACATTTACATATGAAGAAGGGTGGAAATAGTGATGGATGGAAATGCAGCGCGTAAATGGGATCAATCGTATACCTCCTACATACCTGAACAGGAGAAGCAGACAACCACGGTTCATGTTCAGAAAAAACGCTGGATTACAAAAGGAGAAAAACTCATTTATTCCGTCATAGGATTTTTATTGATTGCCACATGCATCTATGTGGTTTCATTTGCCTCATCAACCGATACCCTCAACCGGAAAGTGCAATCACTGGAGGAGACCGTAGAGCAACAGCAAGTTACCAATGAAGGTTTGCTGTACCAAAAGAAACAATTAAGCCGTCCGGAACGTATTGCACGAATTGCCAAGGAGAATGGCTTGAAGATTCAAGACGCCCATGTCAAACAAGCGACCGTGTATAACAGCAACTAAGGCGGATGGTTATGAAAAAGAACAAACGAACCCATTTCATGTCCAGTATTCTTATTATTGTGTTTTCAGGAGCATTTTTGCTAATTGCCGGCCGATTTCTCTATATTCAGGCCACAGGGGAGATTAGCAACATTTCATTGGAAAAATGGGCTGAAAAGCAGCGTGAGGCGTCTTATACTCTTGATGCCAAACGTGGAAATATATATGGCCGAAACGGTATGACCTTAGCGTATGATCGGCCGGCTTACCGGATTCAGGCTATCGTCAGAAAATCGTATACCTCTGACCCTGACGAGCCAAGGCATGTAAAGAATCCGAAAAAAACGGCTGAAGAACTGGCTCCTGTGCTGGATGTGGATAAAAGCTATATATTAAGACGGCTGCAAAAAGCCATAGAAGAAGATCGATTTCAAGTGGAATTCGGGAGTGCCGGTAAAGAGATATCCCAACAGACAAAAGAAAAGATTGAGAAACTTAATCTACCCGGGATTCGTTTCAAGGAAGAAGCGATTCGCTATTACCCCAACGGCCAGTTTGCAGCTCATACGATCGGATATGCCAAGGAAAATAATAAGACCATCACAGGTGTTAATGGCATTGAAAAAGAAATGAATGAGAAGCTTAAAGGAAAAGATGGCCATATTTCGTATGAGCAGGATCAATACAACGATAAGCTTCTGAACCCGGATCAAGTTATGGAAAAACCTCAAGATGGATCCGATGTGTACTTGACGTTGGATCAAAAAGTTCAGACGCTTCTTGAAGATGTCATGACACAGGTGAATAATCAATATAGTCCCGAGCAGATGACGGCGGCTGTTATGGATCCGAAAACTGGTGAAGTTCTGGCTATGAGCAATCGGCCAAGCTACAACCCAAATAAGCTGGAAGATGTGGAAAACTGGTTTAATAACATGATTTCTTCTCCGTATGAACCTGGTTCGACCATGAAGATGTTCACGTGGGCAGCTGCCATTGAAGAAGGCGATTATAATGGGAATGAACAGTTCAAATCGGGTTCATATAAGATCAGTGACCGTGTCAGACGGGTGAGTGATTGGAAAAAGGACTGGGGTTCCATTACATTTGATCAAGGTTTTACACGGTCGTCAAATGTTGCTGCCGCCCGACTCGTCTGGGAAAAGATGGGGACGGATGCGTATCTGAATTATCTGAAGGCATTTGATTTTGATGAAAAGACCGGTATTGACTTGCCGAATGAACGGAAAGGAAAACTGGTTTATAATTATCCTCGTGATAAGATTACCACAGCGTTCGGCCAAGCGACTACCATCACTCCGATCCAACAAATGAAAGCAGCGACTGCCATTGCTAATAACGGAAAAATGATGAAGCCTTACGTCATTTCAAAATCGGTTGATCCGGAAACTGGCGACGTAATCAATGAAAAAACACCTGAAGTGGTGAGTGAACCCATTTCCGAAAAAACGGCCGATCATGTTCTGAATTTAATGGGGTCCGTCATTTCATCAGAACATGGAACAGGACAGGAATATAAACTACCCAATTATTCTGTGGCGGGAAAAACGGGAACCGCTCAAATCTATGAAAATGGTAACTATTTGTACGGGCACGGTAACTACATTTATTCGTTTCTTGGTATGGCACCAAAAGAAGATCCAAAGCTGATGATGTATGTATCTGTCAAGAAACCGGATATCGAAGGCAATGAGAGCGGGTCGGCACCAGTGGCTTTTATTTTCAAAAATGTCATGCAAAAGGCCTTGCATTATTTGGATATTGAACCGGATAAAAATGATGCCAATCACGTAAAGCCGGTGAAACTGCCGAAACTAACGGGGCAAAACGCATCGTCCATAAAACAAACACTTACGGATAAAGGATTGACTGTATCTATGATTGGTTCGGACGGTACAGTGCAAGCGGCTAGTGCGGACAAAGGCGATAAGCTTCTTAAGGGCGATCGTGTCATTCTTCTGACTAATAAGCCGGTCATGGCAGACGTTATAGGATGGTCCAAGAGAGATGTGTTACAACTTGCTGATCTCTTGGATTTAAAGGCGGAAACAATAGGAACGGGTTATGTAACCAAACAGAGCATTAAAGAAGGAACCTCTCTTCAAGGAAAGGATTACCTGTCTGTGGAATTGAAGCCACCCGAATCGGTTGAAGAATCAACAAACGGACACGAAGACTAGTCAGTCATACGAAAAACGACAACGGGGCTGGGACAAGACTGAACAAATCGCTTCCAAATACGAACGATATATTTAAGGCGTGGCCATCGCTCCGGAAAAACACTGCGCTTTCCCCGGGCGCTGATAAGCCTCCTCGTGCTCGTCGCGTTGCAAGCTTATTCGTCGAAGCCTACGCTCCTCGCAGGTCGAAGCCTACTCATGGAAGCTTTGCTTTGTGCTCATCGCACTGCGGGGTCTTATCTAGGCTTTTCATCCCGCAGGAGTCTCCGTGTTTTTCCTGCGCTAAACGAAAAATCCGAACTGATTCAGATCTTTTTCGAATCATAGTTCGGATTTTTATTTGACTACACGTCTTTTGTCTCAGCTTCGTTTTTATAAGACTATTCCTTTCTCCCGATCCAAATTATGTTCTATTTGTTTTCTAAAAAACATATAGTGGATACAAGCCAGCCTATGAAAAGGGGATATGGAATGAAACGTGTATCGACTGTCACTGTAAGGAAACGAATGGTTATTATTTTTCTTTGCGGGTTGTTATTCTTTACCATCATTGATGCCAGATTAGGTTATGTTCAATTTTGGATTGGTGATGAATTGATGAAACTCGCCAATGAATCCTGGAGTAGGGACATTACATTTGAACCGGAACGCGGAAAAATAGTGGACAGGCACGGCGAAATTCTGGCAGAGAATGTGTCGGCTCCTTCGGTGATTGTTGTGCCGAGACAAATCAAAAATCCACAAAAAACAGCCGGGGAGATGGCTGATATATTGGACATATCGGAAAAAACGGCATACGAGTACGTGACTGAAGATGCCGTGTATACGCGTGTTCATCCGGAAGGCAGAAAAATTTCAGAAAAACAGGAAGAAGCATTTCAGACACTTAATCTCGATGGTGTCTACCTCGCCAAGGATTCCGAACGCCATTATCCGTTTGATAATTATTTGTCCCATGTGCTCGGTTTCGCAGGAATTGATAATCAAGGGCTGATGGGACTGGAACTGTATTATAATGACAAACTGGATGGGGAGGAAGGAAGCCTGTCTTTTTACTCCGATGCTAAAGGAGGAAAACTGGAACAGATAGCCGATGACTATAAACCGCCGGAAGATGGATTGAATCTAGAAACGACCATCGATGCCAAAATTCAAACCATTATGGAACGTGAACTGGATCTTGCCGAATCGAAATACAATCCCGAAGGTGCATTGGCTATAGCTGTTGACCCGGATAATGGCGGGATTCTTGGGATGGCAACCCGACCGAATTTCAATCCCGAGAATTATCAGCAAGTTGATCCGGAAATATATAACCGCAATTTGCCAATATGGAGCACGTTTGAGCCAGGATCGACTTTCAAAATCATTACACTGGCGTCCGCTCTTGAAGAAAATGTAGTCGATTTGCAGGACGATGAATACAACGACGACGGCGATATTTCAGTCGGTGGCACGAAACTGCATTGTTGGAAAAGTGGTGGACATGGAAACCAGACGTATCTTGAAGTCGTTCAAAATTCCTGCAATCCGGGATTTGTGAAGATGGGTCAAAAGCTTGGCAAGGAACGATTGTTTAGTTATATCGATGATTTCGGATTTGGAGAAAAAACAGGCATTGATTTAAATGGAGAAGGGAGAGGCATCTTGTTTGACCCGGATAATATAGGCCCAGTGGAACTTGGAACAACGTCGTTCGGTCAAGGGGTATCGGTGACACCGATTCAACAGATAATGGCCGTGACAGCTGCGATTAATGGGGGAAAATTATACAAACCGCACATTGCCCGGAAATGGATTGATCCACAAACTGATAACGTTGTGGATACCATCAAACCAACTATAAAAGAGAACGTTATTTCATCATCCACATCCAAGGAAATTCGCCAAACGTTGGAAAGTGTTGTCGCAAAAGGAACCGGCCGTTCGGCATATGTTGATGGCTATCGTGTCGGTGGCAAAACTGGAACGGCCCAGAAAGTGGGGCCGGATGGGAATTATCTAGCGAACAATTATATTTTGTCTTTTATTGGATTTGCACCGGCGGATGATCCGGAAATAGTCGTTTATGTTGCGGTTGATAATCCAAAAAAAACATCCCAGTTCGGCGGTGTGGTCACAGCCCCAATTGTGGGCACGATCATTCATGACAGCTTGCAGGCAATGGGCGTTGAAAAGCGTAAGGGAGGCCTGGAAAAAGAGTATACGTGGCCTGATAAACCAAAAGTTGAAGTGCCGGATTTGATTGGATCAACTAAACAGGAATTGTCGGAATATTTAACGACGTTATCCATTGAAACGAGCGGATCCGGTAAATATATTATCGACCAGCAGCCAAGCGCCGGTACAAAAGTCGAACAAGGCGAAAAAATAAGAATTTATCTATCTGATAAAAATCCATCGTGATTCAGACGAATGTTTGCTATAATAATGAAAGATTGCTTTAACGGTGACCGTTCCAATATGACACAGGTCAAGAAGCACCTGCCGTGTTTCGGTATCGATTGGGAAAAATAATGCAAGTATAGGATGATAATCATGAAATTGAAACCATTGCTTTCCGTTTTGCCATTTTATAATGTATCGGAACCGTTGGGAGATATGGAAATCTCTCACTTGGAAGCCGATTCGAGAAAGGTGGGAGACGGCGGACTGTTTGTCTGTGTCAAAGGGTATACAGTGGATGGTCATGATTTTGCTCAACAAGCCGTTTCCAATGGTGCTTCCGCTATTTTAGCAGAAAAACCTATGGATACGTCCGTACCGGTTATCCATGTGGAAAGTACTCAGCGGGCGGCAGCTGTTCTTGCCGCAGCATTCCATGGAAATCCGACCCGTCATTTTCCTCTTATTGGTGTGACAGGCACAAACGGAAAGACAACGGTCACATATTTGTTGGAATCCATTCTGAACGAATGGGGACGGAAAACAGGGCTGATAGGAACGATTCAAATGAAGATCGGCCAGGATGCTTATCCTGTAAACAATACAACTCCAGATGCTCTGTTACTGCAAAAAACATTTCAGCAAATGCAAAAGGACCATGTTGATACAGCGGTTATGGAAGTATCATCACACGCTTTGGATCTGGGACGTGTTCATGGTTGCGATTTTGATATAGCCGTGTTTACAAATTTATCGCAGGATCATCTCGACTATCATAAGGATATGAATGATTACTTGCACGCTAAAAGTCTATTGTTTGCACAGCTCGGAAATACGTATGCGAGTGATCGAAAAAAATTCGCTGTCGTTAATGATGATGATCCGGCGTCTGTCGTTTTACGGAAAAGTACGGCACAGCATGTCGTCACCTATGGCTGTGAGCCGTCTGCACAAGTCCGAGCAACAAATATCGAACTTGATGTGACCCACACGACTTTCACGATGGAAACACCGGTCGGTTCGATTCGGATTGACAGCAACCTGATCGGTCAATTCAATGTTTACAACATGCTTGCAGCCGGAGCCGCAGCAATTAGTGCGGGAGTTCCTCTTTCCGTTATTCAACAATCATTAAAGCAGATGAAAGGGGTAAGCGGACGGTTTGAGCCTGTTCATGGCCATACCGATTTTGCCGTGGTTGTGGATTATGCTCATACACCGGATTCGTTGGAAAATGTGCTTGAAACCATTAACGGGTTCGTGGAAAATAACGTGTATGTTGTTGTTGGCTGTGGTGGTGATCGGGATAAACAAAAACGCCCAATGATGGCATCAGTCGCCACATCACATGCCGATCATGTTATATTTACGTCTGATAACCCTCGAACAGAGGATCCGAATGCGATCTTAGCCGACATGACCAGTGGTTTGACCGGAGATGGTTTTGAGGTTATTGAAGACCGTAACGATGCGATCACTCATGCCGTCCAACTTGCTGAAAAAGGTGATATTATACTGATTGCCGGTAAAGGGCATGAAACCTATCAGGAAATTGGCGATATTAGATATGATTTTGATGACCGTAACGTAGCAAGGCAAGCTATGCAAGTGTATGCTGGACATTAATCCGGCAACACTTGTTTGTTTATGTGTTTGATGATGATAAAGGGGACAGATTATGCTATTTACAACCGGTTGGCTTACAACATTATTCAGTGACCACCAGGGGGGCCCGTCTCCTAACTCCCCGTCTGATGGAATCGCGATCGATGACGTAGTGACGGATAGTCGCAAAGACATGCACCACTCACTGTTTGTTCCGTTGTCCGGTGCGCATTTTGACGGTCATGATTATGTGAAGGAAGCACTTCGTCACGGGGCAGTAGCAACATTGTGGGAAAAAGGGAAACCATTGCCGGATGATGTGCCAGCAGATTTTCCGGTGTTTTTTGTTGAGGATACATTGACAGCCCTGCAACAACTCGCATCAGCGTACAGGCAAAAAATAGATCCACTCGTTATCGGTGTCACCGGTTCCAATGGCAAAACGACAACAAAAGATTTGATCGCAGCTGTTACGAGCGAAACGTACCGGACTCATGCGACTCAAGGCAATTGGAATAATCACATTGGCCTCCCTCTCACGATTTTATCCATGCCGGCACAAACGGACGTGCTTGTTGTGGAAATGGGTATGAATCATAGTGGTGAGATTGAAACGCTGACCGGCATTGCCAAACCTGACTATGGGGTGATCACCAATATTGGTGAATCGCATATCGCTCAATTAGGATCCAGAGAAGCCATTGCTGCTGCAAAGATGGAAATTATCCGGGGAATGCCGGGTGACGGGTATCTCATTATCGATGGGGATGAACCGTTGTTGCAAAAAACCACATGGCACGGACCTACTATTTTGTGCGGATTCCATTCATCCAATGATACCGTTATTCAAAACGTGACCTTAACGAACCAACATACTGAATTTCAGCTCAATCATGAAACAGACGTGTATTCGATTCCGCTTCCTGGAAGCCATCATGCATTGAACGCTACATTTGCCGTCACCGTGGCCAGACGTTTGAAAATACCTGATCATACAATAAAAACAGCGCTCGGGACATTGGAATGGACGTCGATGCGTTTTGAGTTTTTGGATGGAATGAACGGATCAGCCATTATTAATGATGCGTATAACGCTTCCCCGACATCCATGAAAGCAGCCATTGATGTGGTTAAACAGATGGAAGGGTTTAACCGGAAGGTGCTGGTTCTAGGTGATATGTTTGAACTCGGAAAAGATGCAATAAACTTGCACCAATCAGCTGCAAGCGGAATTGATGAATCGATTGATGCTGTCTTTACGTTTGGTGAGCAGGCGACATCTATAACAGAGGCTGTCCGTGAACGCACTGATAAAATAGATAATAGACACTTCACATCCGGAGAAACGTTGCTCCAAGCTATTGACTCCTATATGGCGCAGGGAACGCTTATTCTTTTCAAAGCATCCCGGGGCATGCAATTTGAATCCTATATCGAGCAAATAGCTGAGTCAACATAGTATCCTGGGCGGTCGCTGCAAGAGGAGGATTGACAGTGAATATCGTTGTATTAATAATAACAATCGCCGTAGCTTTTTTAATAACCGTCCTGACATCACCCATCTTCATCCCATTCCTGCGGCGTCTGAAGTTTGGACAAAGCATCCGAGAAGAGGGCCCACAATCCCATATGAAAAAAACAGGCACACCGACGATGGGCGGCATGATGATTGTTGTCAGTGTAGCGGCAACGTCCCTGATTATGATCAGTAAAACGGGTGTAGGTGCTGTTAGTTATGAATTATGGCTGCTCTTGTTCGTCATGGTTGGCTATGGGCTGCTCGGTTTTCTGGACGATTTTATCAAAATTGCAATGAAACGAAATCTGGGGCTGACGTCCAAACAGAAGATGGCGGGGCAGCTGATTATTGCACTCGTATTCTATATTATTTTAAGATACCACGATTTTGCGACGTATATTCATATTCCGGGAACACCCGTGACATTTGAACTTGGTTGGGGCTATGCATTGCTGATTGTTTTCATGCTTGTCGGGGCGTCCAATGCTGTCAATTTAACCGATGGACTGGATGGCTTGCTGGCAGGAACAGCTGCCATCGCATTTGGTGCGTTTGGGGTCTTGGCGTGGTATGGATTTCCACAAGTAGAGGTGACCATCTTCTCACTGGCGGCCGTCGGATCCCTGCTCGGTTTTTTGGTGTTCAATGCCCACCCGGCGAAGGTGTTTATGGGGGATACCGGCTCTCTTGCTCTAGGCGGCAGCATTGCTGCTGTCGCCATATTGACAAAACTGGAAGTTATTTTAGTTATTATTGGCGGTGTGTTTGTGCTGGAGACGCTATCCGTCATTATTCAAGTGATTTCGTTTAAAACAACCGGAAAAAGAATTTTTAAAATGAGCCCGCTGCACCATCACTATGAGTTGCTTGGGTGGTCGGAATGGCGTGTCGTGACAACATTCTGGTTGATGGGATTGATTTTTGCAGCATTGGGTGTATACATTGAGGTGTGGATCGTTTGAAAGGATTAAAACATTTCCCATACAGTCGTGTGCTTGTATTGGGACTGGCTAAAAGTGGAACAGCTGCAGCAAAGTATTTATTGTCGACCGGGAGAAAGGTTCGGGTGAACGATCAGCAAGCACCGGATGAAGACGTGCTGGATGACTTGCACGCCCTTGGAGCGGAATTGATTACCGGTTCCCATCCATTATCTGTTTTGGACGATATGGATGTGATTATTAAAAATCCCGGAATTTCCTATGATCACCCGATATTGACAGAAGCGGTACAACGTGAACTTCCCATATTGACTGAAATTGAATTGGCAGGACTTCTTGTAGATAATGATATCGTCGGAATCACCGGATCGAACGGTAAAACGACGACGGCAACATTAACCACAGCAATGATCAATGAAGGGGATCGAACGGCAAAGCTAGCCGGTAACATCGGTTCTGTCGCAACAGACGTGGCACAGACATTGCAGGTCAATGAAACATTAATCCTGGAATTGTCATCATTTCAATTAATGGGTGTCAACACATTTCATCCAAACATTGCCGTTCTTTTGAATATTTATGAGGCCCACCTTGACTATCATAAAACATTTGAAAATTACAGACAGGCAAAATGCAATATATTTGCTGAACAATCGAGTGATGATTATCTCGTTTATAATGCCGATAATCCAGTCGTGAATGCGTCAGTCGCGGATGCAGCTGCTATAAAGATTCCGTTTTCTGTTTCACAGCGAGTGACACATGGTGCATGGTCGGATGAAACCTGCATTTATTTTAATGAAGAAAAAATAGCTGATAAAAAAGATATCGTCCTTGTCGGCGATCATAACCTGGAAAATATACTTGCTGCCGTATGTGCTGCCAAATTAAGTGGGGTTACTAATGACGCGATACGGCATGTATTGCAGACGTTTTCGGGTGTTAAGCATCGTCTTCAGCATGTTGCAACGATCAACGAACGCTTGTTTTACAACGATTCTAAAGCAACCAATCTACTGGCAACGCAGAAGGCCCTATCCGCTTTTCAAAACCCGGTGATTCTACTTGCAGGTGGCCTTGACAGAGGCAATGAATTTGATGATCTGAAGCCGTATTTAGACAACGTCAAAGCAATGGTTCTGTTTGGTGAAACGAAAGAAAAGCTGCAGCGAATCGCTGTTGAAGCAGCGGTGCCGTTTATACAAACAACAGACCATCTCGATGAAGCTGTTAAACTCGCCTTCACTCAGTCGGAACGTGGAGATATTATTTTGTTGTCCCCTGCGTGTGCAAGCTGGGATCAATACCGCACGTTTGAAGAAAGAGGAGACATGTTTGAACAAGCTGTGCATAAAATAGATTAGGGGCTTGTTTCAGACACAAGCATAGCAGGTGTTGGTATCATAACGCAGCAGCCTGGCTATTACTAGATGTCCATTCCGGGCACATCCGGAACAGAAAACGGAAACGACGCCCCTATTCCAACCTTTCGGAACGGGGTGTTTGCATGCTACGGAACTTGTTCAAGTCTAAAAATGCACCGGACTATACATTACTTGCCGTCATTCTGATGTTAATCGCAATAGGGGCTGTCATGGTTTATAGTTCTTCCTACATTTGGGCGGAATATAAGTATGCTGATCCGTATTTTTTTCTAAAACGGCAATTGCTGTTCAGTGGCATAGGTGTTGTTGCACTGGTTTTCTTCATGGCCATTCCGTATACTACATGGAAAAAATACAGCCATATCGCTCTTTTAGTCTGCTTTATCATGCTTTTGCTCGTGTTGATACCGGGGATCGGTATGGAACGCGGCGGGGCGCAAAGCTGGATTGGCGTCGGTGCTTTCAGTGTGCAACCGTCTGAGTTTATGAAGCTTGGTTTGATTATCTATTTAGCTGCTTATTTAACGATGCACCAAAAATTTATTACGTCTTTAAAAAAAGGATTTTTACCGTGTCTTCTTCTCGTATTTACGGTATTCGGCCTCATTATGCTCCAGCCGGATCTCGGAACAGGAGCTGTACTTGTTGCGGCGTGTATGATCATGATTTATGCAGCAGGAGCCAAAGTGAAGCACTTTGCAGGAATTTTGGCGATTGGACTCATTGGATTAGCCGGTCTGATTCTTTCCGCGCCATATCGCATCAGTCGGATTACAGCCTTTCTAAATCCATGGGAAGATCCGAGCGGTGATGGGTTTCAAATTATCCAGTCCTTGTATGCCATTGGCCCTGGGGGGTTAATGGGGCTCGGATTCGGAGAAAGCATTCAGAAATATTTTTATCTTCCGGAACCGCAGAATGATTTTATTTTTGCAATCATTGGTGAAGAATTTGGTTTTCTAGGCAGTACCTTTGTGATTGGATTGTTTGTGCTGCTGTTTTGGCGAGGTATGCGCATTGCGTTGCAGGCTCCTGATAACTTCGGGAAGTTTTTAGCCCTTGGTATTGTAGCGATACTTACCATTCAGGTTATGATGAACATCAGTGTTGTTATTGGTTTAATTCCTGTCACTGGGGTCACCTTGCCGTTTTTAAGCTATGGCGGATCATCTTTAACATTGACGCTTTGCTTGGCCGGAATTCTACTGAATATCAGCCGGTATGCGAAATTATAATAGAGATAGATTTGCAAAAACTGGTACAAGTTTACTACATATTCTATCTTCATATGTGCTATAATGGAAAGTGATAAAACGGCATGGTATCGTGCCGTTTTCATCATTTCACAGATATTAATTACCTGACAAAGGAAGAAATAGAATTGAGGAAAAAGAATGTTGTTTCCATTGAGGATCGCATACCAACCCTAAAGCAAGAACGAAAGAAAAAAGCAAATCGCCGTCTTCTATTTTATGTTTCTATTTTTTTCCTATTGCTTTCCGTCATTGTTTATCTTCAGTCCCCATTAAGCGATGTCCGCACGATTACGATTACCGGCAATTCATTTGTAAGCGACAAGCGCGTTAAAGAAGCCATTGATTTATCTGAGGGGACGAACATTTGGACTGTTGATAAAAATGGAATAATACAGGCAGCATCTTCCAATCCCGCCATCAAAGATGTGGATGTAGAGCGCCAATTGCCTTGGACAATTGAATTGCATATAACTGAAACAGAGCTGGTCGGTTATGTCCATAAGAATGATGATGTTTATCCGGTTCTCGGTAACGGGAACGTATTGACAGAACGACCGGAGTCATCAACGGCGAATGGAAATGCCCCGCTCCTTATAAACTTCTCTGAAAAGACTTATTTGAAAGATATGGCAAAAGAGCTTCGTTCATTGCCCGTGAGCATCCGCAAGCTCATATCGGAAATACATTGGAAGCCGGAAAAGGATAATAAGCATAACATTCTGCTCTATATGAATGACGGAAATTTGGTGGATGGGACTATCCGGCATTTTGCGGATAAGATAAGTGTTTATCCATCCATTGTTTCCCAGTTGGATCCGGATAAAGAAGGGATTCTTCATATTGGTGTCGGGGCCTATTTTGAAGAATTCGAAAGCAAGGAATCAGAGGCAGGAGAGCGATCCAGTCATGATAATTAGACTGATATAAAACGATGAATGAAAAGGATTTTATTGTTTTTATGTCGAATTAATGGATACATATTTTCTTTTTGTGATAATTCCTTTAAAATAATAGATTAAAGGCTAATAATAGAGTAAGATAATCCATCCGGCTGCATATGTTGCGGACGGTTGAGCGTATGCTTCTCGATCAGGAGGTGCCTTTCTTTGAATAACAGCGAAATACTAGTGAGTCTTGACATAGGTACATCAAACATTAAAGTTATCATTGGCGAAGTTTTAAATGATACCCTAAATATTATCGGGGTAGGGACAGCACACTCCAATGGCATGAAGAAAGGTGCAATTGTGGATATTGATCAGACGGTCCAGTCTATCCGGACTGCCGTTGAACAAGCGGAGCGAATGGTAGGCATGGAAATTGACAGCGTTGTGGTCGGTATTGACGGCAAGCATATACAACTGCAGCCGTGTCACGGCGTTGTGGCTGTTCAGAGCGAAAATCGGGAAATTGGCAATGACGATATTACTCGCGTTATTGACGGTGCCCAAGTGGTCTCCATTCCGCCGGAGCGTGAAATCATTGATGTTACTCCGAAGCAGTTTATTGTTGATGGACTGGATGAAATAACGGATCCGCGCGGGATGATTGGTGTGCGGTTGGAAATGGAAGGAACCATTATTACGTGTTCCAAAACCGTCCTACATAACATTCTGAAATGTGTGGAACGTGCCAACCTCAACGTGTCCGATATCTGCCTCCAACCACTTGCAGCTGGGACAGTTGCCTTATCAAAAGATGAAAAAAGTCTTGGTGTGACATTAATTGATATAGGAGGCGGTTCCACCACTGTCTCTGTTTTTCAAAATGAACATTTGGCAAGTACAAGCGTTGTTCCACTTGGAGGGGACAATATAACGAAAGACTTGTCCATTGGCTTGCGCACATCAACCGAGGAAGCAGAAGATATTAAACGGAATTATGGGCATGGGTTTTATGATGATGCTCAGGAAGACGAGACTTTCGATGTATCTATCATAGGCAGCAATCACTCAGAAACATATAACCAGCTGCAGATTGCTGATATGATAGAGGCGCGTCTTGAAGAAATATATGCTTATGCTGAGCGGGAAATCCGGCGCATGGGTTTCCAACAATTGCCGGGAGGGTACGTGTTGACGGGTGGTACCATGAAAATGCCGGGTGTTCTTGAATTGGCACAGGATTTATTCCAGTCAAATGTCCGTATTGCCATTCCCGACTACATAGGCGTGCGTGAACCACAATTTGCCGCCGGTGTAGGCATCTTGCAATTTGCCCACCGTAATGCGAAAATACAGGGAAAAGAATTATTACCATCAGTAGCACCGGAACAGGATGACGTAAAGGCAACAAGGACAAAACGTTCAAAACAGTTGCCCGAAGAGGATCAACCAGCCAAAAACAAGAAAAAAGAATCCGGACTGGCCAATCTGTTTAAGTATTTCTTTGATTAAGCGAATAATCGGTTTAAGCAATGCTCCCGGATAGATGGTTTGCTTGTCGCCGCGCCATGGTTCGGAGCATTTGAATACGTTGAATTCAGCATATTAGTCAGCATATTAGGAGGAACGGATGTATGTTAGATTTTGATACAAACATGGACCAACTTGCTACAATAAAAGTCATCGGCGTTGGCGGCGGTGGAAGCAATGCTGTCAACCGTATGATTGAACATGGTGTGGAAGGCGTTGAATTTATTGCCGTTAATACGGATGCACAGGCTCTCAATCTGTCAAATGCGGAAACAAAGTTGCAATTGGGTGAAAAACTGACACGCGGGCTCGGAGCAGGTTCGAATCCGGAAGTGGGTCGGAAAGCTGCTGAAGAGAATGAGGAACAGATTGAAGAGGCTTTGCAGGGAGCAGACATGATTTTTGTCACAGCTGGTATGGGCGGAGGTACCGGAACAGGTGCTGCTCCGGTGATTGCTCAGACAGCAAAGGATCTGGGAGCACTGACTGTTGGTGTTGTAACCCGTCCGTTTACATTTGAGGGAAAAAGGAGATCAACACAGGCTGGAACAGGTATTGATGCATTAAAAGCAAATGTTGATACACTTATTGTTATTCCGAATGACCGTCTTCTTGAAATTGTGGATAAAAACACACCAATGCTGGAAGCGTTCCGGGAAGCAGACAACGTATTGCGCCAGGGTGTGCAGGGCATTTCTGATTTGATTGCCAAACCCGGCCTTATTAACGTGGATTTTGCTGACGTCAAGACCATCATGTTTGATAAAGGGTCTGCGCTGATGGGGATTGGTATTGCCACCGGTGAAAACCGAGCGTCTGAAGCATCGAAAAAAGCTGTTTCGTCCCCACTTCTGGAAACCTCGATTGATGGGGCTCATGGCGTACTGATGAACATAACAGGCGGCGAGAATTTGAGTTTGTATGAAGTGCAGGAAGCTGCTGATCTTGTGACATCAGCAGCAGACCAGGAAGTAAACGTTATCTTTGGCTCGGTTATAAATGAGAACTTAAAAGACGAACTGATCGTTACGGTTATCGCTACTGGATTTGACGAATCCAGTCAGGAAGAAAATCAAACACGGCAACGTCCTTCCATCGGTCACAATCAGACAGCAGCGACAAGAGAGAAAGACGATGGCTCGAGTGATCATGAAGAGGGGAAAAACCAACAGCAAAGCCAGCAACAGCAAAACCGTCCGAGTCCAAATCAGCAGGACGATGAACTGGACATCCCTACCTTTTTGCGTAACCGCAACCGTAATCGTTAAATCAACCCGTTTGACAGGTAAATATTTTTCGTACAAAACGAATGCGAATCGGTATAGTGGGTCCAAAAAACACCACTATGGCAATGTTGTATAAACGGCCATAGTGGTGTTTTTTGTGCTCAAAACGTTAAGTGCTATCCCGATAAGCTATCTCCGACAAAGTCTCTGATAAGCAGATAAAATTAGCCCCAATAGTCCTACACGAATTGACAGACTTTGCTGTCCAATCCTTCTATACTCGATGTGAATGATCAGCTCCAAGAAAGGAAGAAGGATGTGACCATTTATCTTGATGCTGTCTGGCTACTGAATTTATTGCTGGATATGATGCTTCTTATGCTTACGCAAGCCATCGCAAAAGACAGCACAGGAAAACCGCGTATTATTTTTGGTGCATTTATTGCTTCGTTATTGGTTCCAGTGTCGATTTATTATCCAGATTCATTTTTCACTAGTCTGATCGGCAAACTTATTTATTCTGTCATGATTATTGTTTGCAGCTTTTCATTTCGATCGATTTATCGGATGATGCAATTGTTTTTCTTATTTTATTTTGTAACGTTTTCCATAGGAGGTGGATTGATAGCCATACACTTTCTCGTTCAAAATCCGGTCAACCTGTCAGCGAATGGCATTCTCACATTTAACAGCGGTTATGGGGATCCGGTCAGCTGGCTGTTTGTCGTGATTGGATTCCCGCTTTCATGGTTGTTTACAAAGATCCGTATGGACAAGCATGCCGTGGAAAAAATCCGTTATGATCAACTGTGCCCCATCAGCATTCAAATTAAAGAATGGGAACATGCAACAACAGCCTATATTGACAGTGGCAACCAATTAACGGACCCACTAACAAAAAAACCGGTCATCATTTGTGATCAACACTTTTTGAAACAATGGTTCACAGAAAATGACTGGCACGCATTGAAAACGGCTCATGAAACACTCGACTTTGAAGAACTTCCAATAAAATGGGAAAAAAAGTGTCAGATTGTTCCATATCAAGGCGTGGACGGCAATCGCACATTTATGCTGGCATTGAAACCGGATAAAATCGTCATTGAGTATGACGATAAAGAAATTGTGACACACAAAGCATTGATAGGCATTCAATTTGCAGCACTTTCGAAAGATCAGTCCTACCATTGTCTGCTGCATCCACAGCTTATCAAGATGGCAAGAGCGACAACGGCTTGACGAGGTTCTTCGGAAACTAACGTTAAATGGCTTATACTGCCATTGATTGCAAAACTAGCAAAAAGGAGCGGCTCAATGTGACATTACTAAGACTTCGATTGCGTTTATGGTGGTATAAATTATTATTTAAACTCGGTTTGAAAACAGATGAAATTTATTACATAGGTGGCAGTGAAGCTCTTCCTCCGCCATTGTCGAAGGAAGAAGAACAACGACTGCTGGAATTGCTGACAGACGGAGATAAAACAGCAAGAGCTATGCTTATTGAACGTAATCTTCGTTTAGTTGTCTATATTGCCCGCAAATTCGAGAATACTGGTATTAACATTGAGGATCTCATCAGCATTGGAACGATTGGGCTGATTAAGGCGGTTAATACATTTAACCCGGAAAAGAAAATCAAGCTTGCCACCTATGCATCACGGTGTATTGAAAATGAAATACTTATGTATTTGAGGAGAAATAATAAATTAAAATCCGAAATATCGTTTGATGAACCGTTGAATATTGACTGGGACGGCAATGAATTGCTTTTGTCGGATGTGATGGGAACCGATGATGATGTGACAACGAAAGATATGGAATCAAAAGTGGATAAACATCTGTTAAAAGATGCGCTTCACCAGTTGAATCCGAGAGAAAAACAAATTATGGAACTTCGCTTCGGGCTTGTTGGTCAAGAGGAAAAAACACAGAAAGATGTGGCTGAAATGCTTGGAATATCTCAGTCGTATATTTCACGACTTGAGAAGAAAATTATACGACGTCTGCAAAAAGAATTTAATAAAATGGTATGACCCTGATCTGACGTGAATTCCAGAGGTTTCAAGCCATCTGTGAACCATACCTGACTGCATAAAATCCCTCCCACGGGGAGATACTGACCATGGACAGCATCTCCAACCGGGAGGGTAGAATATGACAAAACATAAAGTTGAAATTTGCGGTGTTGATACGTCAACATTACCCGTTTTAAAAAATGATGAAATGCGTCAATTATTTAAGCAAATGCAGGAAGGCGATCTCGAAGCACGTGAGGAACTGGTTAACGGCAATTTACGTCTTGTCCTGAGTGTCATTCAGCGATTTAATAACCGGGGTGAATATGGTGATGACTTATTTCAGGTTGGCTGTATAGGGCTTATGAAATCAATCGATAATTTTGATTTAGGACATAATGTACGGTTCTCCACATATGCTGTTCCAATGATTATTGGAGAAATCAGGCGATATTTACGTGACAATAATCCAATCAGAGTGTCACGGTCATTGCGGGATAACGCGTACAAAGCTCTCCAAGTCCGTGAAAAATTGATCAATCAAACATCCAAAGAACCAACACCAATGGAAATAGCGGAAGAAATGGGGGTTTCGCATTCAGACATTGTTTTTGCATTGGATGCTATACAGGACCCTGTCTCCTTGTTTGAACCGATTTATAATGATGGCGGAGACCCGATTTATGTTATGGATCAGTTGAGTGATGACAATGATACCGATTACCTTTGGGTGGATAAATTGTCATTAAAAGAAGGGATGCACCAATTGGAAGGACGAGAAAAATCCATATTGAACAAACGATTTTTTCAGGGAAAAACACAGATGGAAGTAGCGGATGAAATCGGTATTTCCCAAGCTCAGGTTTCCCGGCTTGAAAAAACAGCCATTGATCAGATGAATAAGGAAATGTTCGAATAAGTCGTTTCAATTGCGTATTGATCGTCTAAGTGAAGTCATTAATAAGGTATAATGATAAACGATTATCGGCACCATAACATATCTTGTGGTGTCGATTTTTTAATGTGATGGAGGGGATCATCGTACAAGAACATATTCGAGCATAATATTTTAAGACTCTGCCTGCATATGATGGGTAATAAGGCAGGTGAAAACACGTGGTGACGTTATCAGATTTACAAATAAAGGAAGTCATTATGTTGAATGACGGAAAACGGCTTGGACATATTTCTGACTTGGAGATTGATACAACCAATGGACGAATTACAGCGTTGATCCTTTACGCAAAAAATAAAAAGTCGGGGTTGTTTGGAAAAGCAGATGAACTGATTATTCCGTGGAATTATATTGAAGTCATCGGTACGGACGTCATATTGGTTAAGGAAACGAGTACACCTACTCTTTATCCAGATCAATATTTAATCGAATAGCAGATGAATGGGTTGTCATCTATGGTTGAATGATATAATCCATTTATCCATTGCAACGAAAATGTGATAGAATGGAAATAATATTATTCCGGGGGGGACACAAATGACGGAACCATTCCAGCAGCTGACACAATCTGTACTGGCGATTGAAAAGTGGCAAGCCATTTGCCCGGATCTGCGAGCAGGATTTACAACACGACAGGGTGGGTGCAGTTCAACCCCTTTCCATTCATTGAATCTGGGTATGCATGTTTCGGACATTCAGGAAAATGTCGTCACCAACCGACAACGACTGACGGCCACCGTTCCTTTTCCATTATCATCGTGGGTGTCGGGAGAGCAAACCCATCAAACAACCGTTCATGCAGTCACACCGGAGGACATGGGAAAAGGAGCACACCTTTATAAAACGGCGCTACCTGGTGTTG
This sequence comes from Lentibacillus halophilus, assembly GCF_055395055.1. NCBI lineage: Bacteria > Bacillati > Bacillota > Bacilli > Caryophanales > Bacillaceae > Lentibacillus > Lentibacillus halophilus. Next base: position 2,504,171 of record NZ_AP043750.1, on the reverse strand, counting down.
ACGGACTTATCACAGAGGAAAGCGGTATCTTATGTACGGCTTACTTTGCCGACTGTGTTCCCATTTACTTCGTAGACCCTGTATCCAAAATGGCCGGCATTGCGCATGCAGGCTGGCGCGGAACCGTGCATCGAATCTGCGAAAAAATGGTGCAATCGTTTCAAGCAAAGGGAACGAATCCGTCTGACTTGCTCGCAGTGATTGGTCCGTGCATTTCCGGTGAGGCTTATGAAGTGGATGAGCATGTTATCCGGTATATTCCTGATGAATGGTGCGCAAAAACAGTCACCGATCAGGGCAATGGACGCTTTTTATTGGATTTAAAACAATTAAATGCAGAAATTCTTTTACAGCAGGGTGTTATACGTCGTAATATAGACGTGACACAATATTGTACTTTCCGTGATGAATCGTTGTTTTTCTCTCATCGACGGGATTATGCAAAAACTGGACGAATGCTCGGTTATATAGGTTTTGTTAATGGATTATGATGGGGAGGAATGGATACAATGGATGTGGCAACCAATCTGGAACATGTTCGTCAGCATATTGGACAGGCATGCGCAAACAGCAATCGGGATCCGGAAGACATAACCATTATCGGTGTTACGAAATATGTTACCATCGAACGGGCGCAGGAAGCGATTGCTGCCGGGGTCACTCATATTGGCGAAAACCGTCTGGAAGGATTTTTGGATAAATACGAATACATACAGGACGATGCTTGTTGGCATTTTATCGGAACATTGCAGTCACGAAAAGCGAAAGATGTCATCGACAAGGCAGATATGATTCATTCGCTGGATCGGATGTCACTGGCTAAAGAAATTGATAAACGGGCCACCAATCCCACACAATGCCTGGTACAGGTTAATGTCAGCGGCGAAGCATCGAAACATGGTCTTTCGCCGGACGAGGTTCTTCCGTTCATTAAGAAACTGGAAAACTATAAAAACATTCGTGTGGCCGGTCTTATGACAATGGCTCCACACATCGATGATGAAGAACGCCTGCGGTCTTTTTTCCGTTCGTTGGCGTCGCTCAGGAATACCGTACAGGCCGAACAGTTGCCGAACGCTCCGTGCGATTATTTATCGATGGGCATGAGCAACGATTATCATATCGCAATAGAAGAAGGAGCCACCCATATCCGTGTTGGATCGTCGTTGGTTGGTTCTGCGGAAACGGAGTGAGCGTATTGAGCATTATGAATAAATTGAAAACGTTCTTCACCATGGATGAAGAAGAAATCTATATGGATGATGAAACGGAGATGAACAGGAGTGATGACGGTTCTGGCCAAACGGCTCACCATCGGAGTAAGGAAAATGTCGTTAATTTAACAAGTATTCAGCAGCCTTCCTCGAAGGTCGTGTTATGTGAACCGCGCAATTATAATGAAGCACAGGAAATTGCTGATAATGTTGTTAATCGACGTGCCGTGGTCATTAATTTGCAGCGTATTGATCACCAGGAGGCCAAGCGTATTGTCGATTTTTTGAGCGGAACCGTATATGCTGTGAATGGGGATATTCAGAAACTTGGTACCGGAACATTTTTGTGCACACCAGAGAATGTGGATGTTTCCGGAAGTATCACCGATGTTTTAACAGAAAACGACGAATCATATAAAGGATGGTAGCAGACGATGGATTTACTATTTGTTTTATTGTCCGGGGCATTGCAGCTTTACAGTTTTGCACTGATTATTTACATTTTCATGTCCTGGTTTCCCGGAGCTCGTGAATCAGCCTTCGGAAATATGTTGACGAAAATATGCGAACCGTATCTTGAGCCATTCAGAAAAATAATACCACCACTCGGCATGATTGATTTGTCACCGATTGTTGCTATTATGGTTCTTTATTTTGCCAGGATGGGTGTCCCGGTTTTATTCGGCTGGTTCTAGGCGGTTTGCAATGGATATATACCAACATTTTCGAAAAGACGAGAAGCCATTCATTGATCAAGCCTTGTCTTGGATAGACGATGTAGAGAAGACCTTTCAGCCGAAACTGACAGACTTTTTAAATCCAAGAGAGCAGCAAATTGTCGACATGTTGGCCGGGACCAGTCTAGAGGATATAACCGTGTTGAAACATGGCGGCCATCCGTCTACTGAACGGAATCGGATTGTCATTGCACCAAGATATGAACCGATCACGGAAGACACCTTTCAACTTGCTCTCTTGCAAGGGTTCTATCATTCCAAATTCGTTTCGCTTACACACAGTGATGTCATGGGCGCATTTTTATCCCTGGGCATCAAGCGTAAAAAATTGGGCGATATTATCGTGGAAGATGGGCTTGTTCAGATGGTGGTCGCCGATGAAATTATCCCATATGTGCTTGCAAATTTGACAACTATCAAAAAAACGAGTATCCGCCTGGATGAAAAGCCGCTTTCAACAATGATCGAAAGCAAAACCGATTGGATAGAATCCACGCATACCGTGTCGTCATTACGGTTGGATACGGTTGTGAAAGCTATTTATAAATTGTCCAGAACAAAAGCCTCTGACATGATCTCACAAGGTTTGGTGAAGGTGAATCATAAAATTATAGACGACAAAAAATTCACCCTTCAAGAAGGTGATATATTGTCGCTTCGAGGAAAGGGCCGAAGCAAATTGGTGCACAACAACGGTTATACAAAAAAAGGTCATATAAACATCACTGTAGCTGTATTAAAATAATTCCGGTACACGATGAAGGATTTTTGTTGTTTTTGTCGAATCAATTTGGATAAAAGGAGGTGGCTGTATGTCATTATCACCGCTCGATATACACAATAAAGAGTTTACACGGAGCTTTCGGGGCTATGACGAAGATGAGGTCAACGAATTTCTTGATCAGGTTATAAAAGATTACGAAATGACCATTCGTGAAAAGAAGGAATTGCAGGAGCAGGTGGAGCAGTTGAATGAAAGGCTTTCGCACTTCACGAATATTGAAAGCACGTTGAATAACTCCATTCTAACGGCGCAGGAAACCGCTGAGGAAGTGAAAGGCAATGCGCAAAAAGAATCGAAATTGATTATTAAAGAAGCTGAAAAAAATGCCGATCGAATTGTGAATGAATCATTAAATAAATCGAGAAGAATTGAAATGGATATCGAGGAACTGAAAAAACAGGCCAAAGTGTTCCGATCCCGTCTAAAAATGCTTGTAGAAGCACAACTCGAAGTGATCAATACAAACGATTGGGAAGACTTATTTAATGACGAAACAGAAGAGGAAAAGGAAGAAACATCCAACTATGTTGACAGCAATGCTTAGGCCTTGACGCTTTCCGAAATATTACATATAATTCATTATGATAAAGGTCTGAACAAATACACAATCATGATGACGGAGACAGTATGAATGTTGCTATTGCTTCAGCGAATCAGGGATGGTGAAAGCCTGATACGGCAAGGTCATTCAGAAAATCACTCCCGAGTGTCCATTTGGAAGCGAGTAAAAATGGACGGTTTATCCACGTTACGGATATCGAGTAAATTTAAAATAAACATCGATTTTAAATTGATAAGGGTGGTACCGCGAGTCTTCTCGTCCCTTTCCGGGATAGAGAGGATTTTTTTATATTCAGACTGTGGTCTAAATAAGTAAACAAAAATGAATAGGAGGAAGTACATTGGATTATAAAGATACACTGCTGATGCCTAAAACAACGTTTCCGATGCGTGGGAATTTACCAAATAAAGAACCGGAACGCCAGAAAAAATGGGATGATGAACACATTTACGAAAAGAATCTGGAACGGACAAACGATCGTCCGATGTTTATTTTGCATGACGGTCCTCCGTATGCCAATGGCGATTTGCATATTGGTCATGCCCTTAACAAGATCTTAAAAGATTTTATTACTCGGTATAAATCTATGAGTGGATTCCATGCGCCATACGTCCCCGGCTGGGATACACATGGACTGCCGGTGGAAACTGCCTTGACAAAAAAGAAAAACGTCGACCGCAAAAAAATGAGCATAGCCGAGTTTCGTCAGAAGTGCGCCGAATATGCTATGGGTCAGCTTGATAATCAACGGACCCAATTCAAGAAACTCGGTGTCCGCGGCGATTGGAATAACCCGTATGTTACATTGACGAACGATTATGAAGCCGCCCAAATCAGAGTGTTCGGTGACATGGCCAAAAATGGTTACATTTATCGAGGATTGAAGCCAGTATACTGGTCTCCATCATCGGAATCAGCACTGGCTGAGGCGGAGATCGAATACCATGATAAACGCTCGCCATCGATTTATGTTGCGTTTGACGTAAAGGATGGCAAACATATATTAAATGGTGGAGAGAAATTTATTATTTGGACGACAACACCATGGACGATTCCGGCTAATCTTGGTATTGCGCTCCATCCGGAACTGGATTATGCTGTTGTCGCTGTTAACGGTGAAAAATATGTTGTTGCTCATGACTTGGTGGAAACAATCACAGCGGAATTGGAATGGGAAAATCCGGAAGTTGTTCAAACATTTCAAGGACACCAAGCAGATAGGATGACCGCTAAGCATCCGTTCTATGATCGTGATTCGCTTGTGATGCTTGGTGAGCATGTGACGACTGATGCCGGTACTGGCTGTGTTCATACAGCACCGGGTCATGGCGAAGACGACTTTCATATGGCGCGCACTTACGGCCTCGATCCACTGTCTCCTGTTGATTATAAAGGATATTTCACAGATGAAGCTCCCGGATTGGAAGGTGTGTTTTATGATCAGGCCAACAAAGTCATTACCGATAAATTAAGTGAAAACGGAAAACTGTTGAAACTGACATTCATTACACACTCGTACCCACACGATTGGCGTACAAAAAAACCGACGATTTTTCGGGCAACATCGCAATGGTTCGCTTCCATTAAAGATTTTCGTCAGGATATTTTGAATGAAATCAAACGAATCAGTTGGTATCCGGCTTGGGGAGAAACACGACTTTATAACATGGTGCGTGACCGGGAAGATTGGTGTATCTCTCGGCAGCGGACATGGGGTGTTCCTATACCTGTTTTTTATGCAGAAGATGGAACGCCAATTATTAATGATGAAACGATTGATCATGTTTCCCAATTGTTCGCACAACACGGATCAAATATCTGGTTTGAATGGGATGCAACCGACTTACTTCCGGACGGGTTTACATCGGAACATAGCCCGAATGGAACCTTTACAAAAGAAACGGATATTATGGACGTGTGGTTTGATTCAGGGTCTTCCCATGAAGCCGTATTGGTGGAGAGGGATGATCAGAAGCGCCCGGCTGATGTCTATCTGGAAGGAAGCGATCAGTATCGTGGCTGGTTTAATTCATCCATCTCAACAGCGGTGGCGGTGACTGGTAAGGCACCATTTGAAACCATTATTAGCCATGGCTTCACACTGGATGGAAATGGACGCAAAATGAGTAAGTCACTCGGCAACGTCATGGATCCGATGAAAATTCAAAAACAGCTCGGGTCGGATATATTGCGTCTTTGGGTGTCGTCTGTAGATTATCAGGCTGATGTGCGGATTTCGCAGGAAATTTTGAAACAGATTTCAGAAGGCTACCGGAAAATCAGAAACACGGTGCGTTTTATGCTTGGAAACTTAAATGATTTTGATCCGGCAAAGGATGCGTTACCTGAAGCAGAAATGGCTGAAGTAGATCGCTATATGCTGCATCGCCTGCAAAATATGTTAACAAACGTCAGGAACAGTTACGATGAATATGAATTTGCTCAGGTTTATTCGGAAATTCATAATTTCTGTACCATTGATTTAAGTTCGTTTTATCTCGATTTTGCTAAGGATATTTTATATATCGAAGCGGCGGATAATGAGCGTCGCAGGAGCATTCAGACAGCTTATTATGAGATTGTGACCACCTTGGTAAAATTGTTGACACCGGTTATCCCGCATACAACCGATGAGATTTGGGAGTATATCCCCGGTGTGGAAGAGGAAAGTGTGCAACTGACTGATATTCCGGAACCACGTGACATAACGGGCTTTGACAAGCTGTATGCGAAGTGGGATCACTTTATGCAGGTGCGAAATGATGTCCTGAAAGCGCTGGAGGAAGCTCGTGAAACAAAAGACATTGGAAAATCGCTGGAAGCCAAAATCACCATTGTTCCGAAAGATCAAGAGACGAAAGACGTTTTGGAAAATATTCCTCATGTTCATCAATTGTTTATCGTTTCTGAAGCTGTTATTACCGATGACGCACCGGAAGCGAACGAGTATCAATACGTATATGTACTTGTGGAGAAACATCCCGGAGAGAAGTGTGCACGCTGCTGGACGGCTTCTGAAACGGTTGGCCAGGATCAGAATCACCCGGATTTATGCTTACGCTGTGCGGACATTGTGAATGAGCATTATACGGTGTCTTAACGCAACCAACGACACAGGCGTCGATAAAATGGGAATGCTTGCGTTACGGCATTCCTATTTTTATTGAACGGGTTTATTGTGGTAAACTATAAAACATTGGGATTGAGACACTGGAGGCACGGGCATGTATTTCTATTATTTATTGGCATTCCTCGTTATTGTGATGGATCAACTGAGTAAGTGGTTTGTTGTACAGACCATGGAAATTGGGGAACGACTGACTGTTATTGGCGGTTTTTTCTATATGACGTCCCATCGTAATAGCGGGGCGGCCTGGGGAATCCTTCAGGGCAAAATGATCTTTTTTTACATTATTACCGTCATCGTTGTGATTGGGATAGTTTATTTCATGCAGACACATGCTAAGGAAAATCGATGGCTGGCGGTGGCGTTAAGTCTGATTCTGGGCGGTGCCATCGGCAATTTCATTGACCGATTGTTCCGACAGGAAGTGGTCGATTTTTTTGATTTTGTCATTTTTGGATACGACTACCCCATTTTTAATATTGCCGACGCATCTCTGGTTGTCGGTGTGATACTCGTGATCATAACAACGATTATTGAAGAGCGAAAGGACAAACGTAACCATGATACACCAACACACGGTAACAGAAACGGAACATCAAAAACGGATTGACAAACTGCTGACTGGGCTGCTTTCTGATACATCCCGTTCACAGCTTCAGTCATGGATAACAGATGGATATGTACATGTTAACGGCAAAAACGTAAAAACCAATTATAAATGTCAAACAGGTGACGTTGTTGAATGGACGGTTCCCGAACCTGATTCATTAACAATTGAAGCGGAACAAATTCCATTGGAGGTTGTCTACGAAGATAATTACTTGCTTGTTGTCAATAAACCACGTGGAATGGTCGTCCACCCATCAGCCGGTCATTCATCCGGATCACTCGTGAATGCGTTGCTTAACCACTGTGATCATTTGTCACAGATAAACGGCGAAGAACGTCCCGGCATCGTTCATCGCATCGATAAAGATACGAGTGGTCTATTGGTCGTCGCCAAAACGGATACCGTGCACAGACATTTGGCAGATCAGCTCTCTGCTAACAACGTGGACCGCGAGTATGAAGCGATCGTACATGGGGTCATCGACCATAACACGGGTATCATTGATGCTCCGATTGGCAGAGATCAAAATAACCGGCAAAAAATGGGTGTCGTTGATAATGGTAAGGAGGCCGTCACCCATTTCCGCGTGTTGCAACGATTCGAACATGCTACACATATTGAATGTCAGCTGGAAACGGGCCGTACCCATCAAATTCGTGTCCATATGAATTATATCGGTTTCCCGATTGCAGGCGATCCCAAATACGGAAAACGTAAAACGATGGCGATAGACGGACAGGCATTACACGCAAAATCTCTGGCCTTTATCCATCCAAAAACAGAAGAAAGAGTTCAATTCACAGTGGAAGCGCCCCCTTATTTTCGTGATCTTTTGACACAACTGGAAAAAATCGATTGACAGCAGTAGTAACGTCTGCGATAATAAAAAGGAAATAAATAAAGAACCTTTAATATAGTCCTGTGAGGCTAAAAAGGTACCGGAAATGTCATGCGCTGACACGTCACGTATATCCAAATCCCTTTTTCCCTCCTAGGAAAAAGGGATTTTTTCGGTACGAAGGGGAGGTTGCATTTGCAAAAGAAGACCGTATTGCTTGATCAGGCAGCCATAGGACGGGCTATAACACGAATTGCCCATGAAATTGTCGAAAAGAACAAAGGTGGTCATAATCTTGTTCTTGCTGGTATTAAAACAAGAGGAATTCCGCTGACAAAACGGCTGCAAGATAAAATTAAACAAATTGAAGGTGTCACTGTCCCTGTTGGAGAACTTGATATAACGCTATACCGGGATGATTTGGAGACAGTAACCGTCAGTGCGGATCCGGAGTTGAAAGAAACGAAAATTGATGCTGATTTACAAGACAAAAAAGTTATTTTAATCGATGATGTGTTGTATACCGGCAGAACCGTCCGTGCGGCAATGGACGCGGTAATGGATATCGGACGGCCATCCCAAATTCAGCTTGGTGTTCTTGTTGATCGGGGACACCGCGAGCTTCCAGTTCGAGCCGATTATGTTGGCAAAAACATCCCCACATCGGAAAGTGAAATCATCGTTGTTCAGCTGAATGATGTGGATGCCCATGATGAAGTGAGTATTTATGATAAATAAATAGATAGACCTTTAAGTGAATCCGGTGAGATTAATAAGGTCGCTTCCAGGAAACGCGTACTTGATTTGATGACCACGTGTGCCTCTTTGCGGCCTTTTCGCAAAGAGGCATTTTTTTGGTGGTTATGAAAAGCCATGAAAAATTTGGAGGAGATAACGATGAAAAAACAGGAAATGGTAATGGATGTACATGACGTGCCAAAATGGCAGCGGTGGATCGCTCTCAGTCTGCAGCATTTATTCGCGATGTTCGGCTCTACGATATTGGTTCCGTTTTTGACCGGATTGTCCCCGGCAGTCGCATTGATATCAAGCGGTTTAGGGACACTGGCTTATCTTGTCGTTACCAAAGGAAAAATTCCAGCCTATTTAGGGTCCAGTTTCGCATTTATCGCTCCGATTATCGGTGCCAGTTCAGCCAGTGGACCGGCCGGCGCGATGATTGGCACCTTCCTGGCAGGGTTGGTATATGGCGGTGTCGCGCTTTTGATCGGACTGCTTGGACTGAATTGGCTTATGCGCATACTGCCACCGATTGTCGTTGGTCCGGTGATCATCGTTATTGGACTCGGATTGGCTTCCACGGCGATTGATATGTCCATGTATGTGCCCGGATTGGATGACGATGTATATAGCGGGACGCATTTCAGTGTGGCACTGTTTACGTTGGCCGTAACGATTATTGCCACCATTTTTTTTCGAGGGTTCTTAAATCTCATTCCGATTCTTATTGGAATTGTATCCGGGTATGTATTCGCACTTTTTCAAGGTATTGTTGACACATCAAGCATCAATGAGCAGTGGACAGCCATTGCATCAGCAGGATCCGTTTGGGGTGCTTTTGTTGCATTGTTTCAATCACCGGATTTCGTTGTTCCGTTTCTGGACTACGCGCCATTGGATGTGATGAACGGAGAGATAGTTTTGTTGATGGTTCCTGTGGCGCTCGTAACTATTGCCGAACATATCGGTGATCAAATGGTGCTCTCCAAAGTTGCCGGAAAAAACTTTCTTAAAACGCCTGGACTTCACCGTTCCATTCTCGGTGATGGGGTTGCAACGATGATCGCATCATTTCTCGGTGGTCCGCCGAATACAACGTACGGTGAAAACATTGGCGTTTTATCCATTACACGTGTATTCAGTGTCTTCGTTGTAGGCGGTGCGGCTCTCTTTGCTATCCTGTTCGGCTTCCTCGGGATTGTCACTGCCACGATCAGCTCGATTCCATCGGCAGTCATGGGCGGTGTCTCCATTCTCTTGTTTGGTATTATTGCTTCGAATGGTCTGCGGATGCTCATTGATAACCAGATTGATCTCAGTCACAAACGAAATCTTGTTATCGCTTCGGTCATCCTTGTCATTGGTGTCGGTGGAGCATTCATCCAATTATCGGATAACTTACAAATTGCCGGGATGGCATTGTCAGCTATCATAGGTGTTCTCTTGAACCTTGTGCTTCCCGGCAAGGAAAGCGGTTATGGCAACGGAGCTTTGTTTGATGACAGCAGTCTTTCAACTGACAGTCACAGTCACGATCACCATGTGGCATAAACAGTCAAACCAAGAGAAAGGATGAAAAAGCATGCAGCACTTTTTATCAGTAAACGATCTCTCATCCAATGCCATACACTCAATTTTGCAACGAGCAGAAGAGGTTGGCAATAATCCATCACCGAATGCCAAAGGCTATTTTGCTGCAAATTTGTTTTTTGAACCGAGCACACGTACAAAGACAAGCTTTCTTGTGGCGGAAAAAAAGCTGGGAATGGAGACACTTGATTTACAGACGAATACGTCCAGTATGTCAAAAGGGGAATCCCTTTACGACACGGCCCGAACTTATGAAGCGGTCGGTGCGGATCTATTGGTTATCCGACATTGCCAGGACACGTGGTATGACCAGTTGTCCGGAAACATTTCCATTCCCCTTATTAATGCCGGTTCCGGGAAAAAAGATCATCCGACGCAATGCATGCTGGATTTGCTCACCATTAAACAGGAATTCGGTGCTTTTAAAGGCCTTAATGTTGCGATTGCCGGTGACATCAAGCACAGCAGAGTGGCGTATTCGCATGCCAGTGCGCTCAGGACGATGGGTGCCAACGTCTATTTTGTAGAAGTACCGGGATTTAAAGATGAAACACTAGGCATTCCGTATGTGACAATGGATGAGGCATGTGAGATGTGTGATGTGCTGATGCTGCTCCGCATTCAGCATGAACGGCATGGATTATCCGCTTATGATACATCATCCTATTTGGCAGATTATGGATTAACGATGGAACGGGAAAGGAATATGCAGAATCATGCCATCATATTACACCCTGCACCGGTGAACCGTGGCGTTGAAATGGATACAAGGCTGGTCGAGTGTGATCGATCACGGATTTTTAAACAAATGGAAAACGGGGTACCAGTACGAATGGCTATTATTCAACGGTTATTAGACGAAGGAGGCGGAATCTTATAATGCGTTATCTATTTAAACATGCACGTCAGCTATTACAGAACGGGGAAACAGAACCATGTGAACTTTTGGTGGAAGATGGTATGATCACAACGATGGCTCCAGTTATAAGTGATGAATCGGCTTGCACTATTGATTGCATGGATCAGCTGCTCCTTCCGGGATTTGTCGATGTTCATGTGCATTTACGTGAGCCAGGCGGGGAACATAAAGAAACCATAGCTACTGGAACAACGGCAGCTGCCCGCGGCGGATTTACAACCATATGCGCCATGCCAAACACCAACCCTGTTCCGGACAATCCGGAAACGGTGCGTCAGCTGCTGGATCGAATAAGTCGGGATGCTTACGTAAATGTGTTGCCATATGCCTCCATTACGAAAGGGCTAAAGGGGGATGATTTGACACCTATTAAAGAACTTTCCGGAATGAACGTGTTTGCTTTCACTGATGACGGGGTCGGGGTGCAGACGGCCGATCACATGCTTCGGGCTATGTCGGAAGCCGCCGCCAATGGAATGCCAGTGGTTGCCCATTGTGAAGATAATTCATTGGTGTATAACGGTGTTGTGCACCGAGGTGACGTAAGTGAACGGATGAACTTGCCGGGTATCCCGTCACTGAGTGAATCCGTACAGATTGCCCGTGATGTGCTTCTGGCTGAGGCAAGTGGCTGCCATTATCATGTGTGTCATGTCAGCACAAAGGAGTCTGTTCGTGTCATTCGTGATGCCAAAAAGGCAGGGATTCGTGTTACAGCCGAAGTTACACCGCACCACCTGTTAATGAATGAACAAGCTGTCACAGCTGATGATGCTGATTTTAAAATGAATCCGCCTTTGCGCAGTACAGAAGATCAACAAGCGTTGCTGGAAGGGTTGCTTGATGGAACCATTGATTGTATTGCGACAGACCATGCCCCGCATGCAGCTCATGAAAAGGCGGGCGGATTCCGTGATGCTCCATTTGGAATCACCGGGATGGAAACGGCTTTTCCGCTTTTATATACTTACTTGGTCCAGACGGGAAAGGTTCCATTGAAACAACTTGTTGATTGGTTGACCGTCAACCCTGCCCACATTTTCCAATTGCCATACGGAACATTAGAAGAAGGTGGCGTTGCTGATTTTACGGTTGTCAATCTCAATAAAGAAGGCATCATCGACAAACATGCATTGTCGTCCAAGGGAAAGAACACCCCGTTTCAAGGCTGGCATGTACAAGCCATGCCAGTTATGACAGTGGTGGGCGGACATATCGTTTACAAGGAGGATGTATATGACTGAACGTTTCTTAGTTTTGGAAGATGGAACGACGTTGAAAGGTGAAGGCTTCGGTGCTGATAACGGCACCAGTGGAGAAATGGTGTTTCACACCGGTATGACCGGCTATCAGGAAATAGTATCAGACCCATCGTACTGCGGAGAGATTGTGATGCAAACATATCCTTTGGCAGGCAATTATGGCATCAATAGGGATGACTTCGAAACCGTCACCCCGTTCGTATATGGATTTGTTGCAAAGGAATTCTGCTCATCTCCGTCCAATTTTCGTAGTGAAGAGACGCTCCATGATTATTTGCGGGCCAATAATATTCCCGGACTCTCAGGGATTGACACCCGAATGTTAACGAAACGAATTCGCGCACATGGCACGATGCGAGCAGCCATGAGTGGAATTGGTGAAAACGCAGAACAAGCACTGGAACGATTGCGCCATTCGGAGCGGGAAAGCGATTTAGTTCAAAAAACATCCACCTTGAAGCCTTATGTGGTACCAGGCGGTGGCAAGCGAATCGTTCTTATCGATTTCGGAATGAAGCATGGCATTTTACGGGAGCTGACCAAACGTGATTGTCATGTGACTGTTGTTCCATATAACTATGGATGGGAGGCCATTTTGCGACTGAAGCCGGATGGGATCTTGCTTTCGAACGGACCAGGTGATCCAAAAGATATTCCTGATTCGGTTGCAACCATCCGGTCAATGGTTGGCAGCTATCCTGTGTTCGGCATCGGTTTGGGTCATCAACTGTTGGCTCTGGCCACTGGAGCAGACACAGAAAGGCTTTCATTCGGTCATAGAGGTCCGAGCCATCCAGTGAAGGACCTCACAAATGATAAGGTATTCATAACGTCGCAAAATCATGGCTATGCCGTATCCCGTGATTCATTAGCAAAAACTGACTTGGAACTGACACAGGTTTCCGTTCATGATCATTCCGTAGAAGGTATCCGGCACACGGTCCACCCGGCTTTTTCCGTTCAATATCAGCCAGAAAGTTCACCGGGATCCGAAGATATGAAGCACATATATGATGAATTTTTACAGTTGATTACAGACTGCACACGCAATGGTAAGGAGGATATGTATGCCTAAAAAAACGAATATACAGACCATTCTCGTTATTGGATCGGGCCCGATTGTGATCGGTCAGGCCGCTGAATTTGATTATTCTGGCTCACAGGCATGCCAGGCACTGTCAGAGGAAGGCTATACGGTTATTCTGGCTAACTCCAATCCTGCCACGATCATGACCGATCATACTATGGCGGATAAAGTTTATATGGAGCCATTAACGGCAGACTTTTTGACAAAAATTATCCGGAAAGAACAGCCTGATGCCATACTGCCGACACTGGGCGGACAAACCGGTCTGAATATGGCAGTTGAATTGGATAGAAGTGGTATATTGGATGCGTATAACGTTGAACTTTTGGGATCATCCCTGAGCGCTATTCAAAAAGCAGAAGACAGAGAAGTGTTCCGTTCGTTGATGAATGACCTCGGCGAACCCGTTCCTGAAAGCACGATTGTTAATTCTGTCGAGGCGGCTTCAAATTTTGCTGCATCTATCGGATATCCGATTATTGTTCGTCCTGCTTACACATTAGGCGGCACCGGCGGAGGAATGTGCTATAACGCAAATGAATTGGAAGAAATCGTCCGGAATGGTCTAGCCATTTCACCGGTCAATCAATGTCTGATTGAGAAAAATATTGCCGGTTTTAAAGAAATAGAATATGAAGTGGTGCGGGATAAACAGGACTTGGCTATTGCTGTTTGCAATATGGAAAACATTGATCCGGTAGGAATTCATACAGGCGATTCCATTGTAGCTGCTCCATCACAGACATTGAGTGACCGTGAATATCAGCTATTGCGGAATGCATCGCTCAACATTATTCGTGCCCTGGAAATCGAAGGCGGCTGTAACGTACAACTGGCCATCGACCCGAACAGTTTTGCATACTACGTTATTGAGGTAAATCCGCGTCTAAGCAGGTCGTCAGCCTTAGCATCAAAAGCAACCGGTTATCCGATTGCGAAAATCGCTGCCAAAATCGCCATTGGCTTGACGCTTGATGAAATCGTCAACCCGATTACAGGTACAACCTATGCTTGTTTTGAACCGTCCTTGGATTATGTGGTAACGAAAATTCCACGCTTCCCATTTGATAAGTTTGTAACCGGAAACCGCTATCTCGGAACACAGATGAAAGCAACCGGCGAAGTGATGGCTATTGGTCGAAGTTTCGAGGAATCGTTACTTAAAGGAATCCGGTCCCTGGAAATCGGCACGGAAGAACTATGGCTTCCAAGTCTTGTTGAGCTGACGGTTGACGAACTGAAAAATCGACTTCAAAAAGCCGATGATGAACGCTTGTTTGTTTTGGCTGAGGTGATTCGCAGAGATGTCCCCATTGATGAATTGTACCGGCTGACACAGATTGACCGCTTTTATCTTGTGAAACTGCAGCAACTGATTGGTTTGGAAGAAAGTCTTTCTGCCCAACCTTTTTCTCCTGGAGTGATGAAACAAGCAAAAGAAGCCGGTTTGTCGGATACACATATTGCACGGTTATGGGATGTATCAGTCGATCAAATCTATACATTCCGCATGGAACAATCCATTACACCCGTTTACAAAATGGTGGATACGTGTGCGGCGGAGTTCGAATCGGATACACCGTATTTTTACAGCACCTATGAAGATGAAAATGAATCCCAGCCGTCCGAACGTAAAAAAATACTCGTTATCGGCTCCGGACCCATACGGATTGGTCAAGGGATTGAATTTGATTATGCCACTGTCCATTCCGTGATGGCCATTCAGGAAATGGGTTATGAAGCCATCATTATGAACAACAATCCGGAAACGATTTCAACCGATTTCAGTATATCGGACAAACTTTACTTCGAACCGCTCACATTGGAAGATGTCATGCATGTCATTGATCTGGAGCAGCCTGAAGGCGTCATTCTCCAATTTGGTGGTCAGACAGCAATCAACTTGGCCGATGGGCTGAAACGACGGAACGTTACCATTTTGGGTACGAATTTGGAGGCGATTGATAAAGCCGAAGACCGTGATAAATTTGAAGCGTTGCTGAATGAACTTAATTTGTTACGGCCAAAAGGCAAAGCAGTCCCTCAACTTGATGATGCTTTTGATGCTGCCAGAGAACTCGGTTATCCGGTGCTCGTCCGGCCTTCTTATGTTATTGGCGGCAGCCGAATGGATGTTGTGCATGATGAGGAGGAACTCGACGCTTATTTAGCGAAGTCGGATGGAGCGGATAGCGAACATCCCATTTTGATTGACAAGTATTTAACCGGCATTGAAATCGAAGTCGATGCCATCAGTGATGGGGAAACCGTGATTGTCCCGGGTATTATGGAACACATCGAACGTTCCGGTGTTCACTCCGGTGACTCCATTGCGGTATATCCGCCGCAGCGAATCAGTCAAGATGTCAAAGAGAAATGTCTGGATGCAGCCATCAAAATAACCCGTCGTATGAATGCTGTCGGTTTGATCAATCTGCAGTTCATCATTGATCAAGGTGACGTATACGTTCTCGAGGTAAATCCGCGAGCCAGTCGTACGATACCATTCCTGAGCAAAATTACCGGTGTGACGATGGCAGCTCTTGCCACCCGCTGCATCTTGGGAGAATCCTTGCAGCAGATGGGCTATGCAACCGGAATTCTGCCTGAACAAGATGCTGTTTCGGTAAAAGTTCCGGTCTTCTCCTTTGAAAAGTTACGCAGCGTGGATACGACACTTGGTCCTGAGATGAAGTCGACCGGAGAAGCAATCGGCCACGATGAAACATTGGAAAAAGCATTGTACAAGGGATTAAAAGCGGCCAGTATGCCTGTGCCGAAAGATGGTGCTGTCTTATTGACCGTTGCGGACAAAGATAAGCAAGAAGCATTGGCATCCGCTAAACGGTTTCACGAGCTTGGTTTCCATTTGTATGCCACCAAAGGAACAGCAGCCTATATGCAAAACGCTGGTATCCCCGTTACAGAAGTCGCCAAAATTGGCTCGGCTGAGCGAAATGTCATCTCCATTATTGAGAATTTGGAAGTTCAGCTTGTCGTTAATACGCTGACCTCTGGGAAACAGCCGCGTTCAGATGGGTTTATGATCCGCCGGGAGGCAGTGGAACACGGTATTGCATGCCTTACCAACCTTGATACAGCCAATGCCATTTTGAATGTCATTGATTCGACAACGTTTAAAGCCACACCAATGACTTCTCATCAGGAGGTCCGTTCATGAAAGAACGTGTGGATATGACCATTTTATCTGTCAAGGAGATCGCTTTGGATACGATGGAAATGACGCTGCATCATCCGTATATTGCAGCGGCCGCCAAGCCCGGACAATTTTTATACGTATTGGCGGAGGGGCACACGTTGAGAAGACCCATTTCCATTGCGTCGATTGATAGCGAGCAGGAAACCGTAACAATTCTGTTTAAAATTATCGGCGACGGAACACGTTGTCTGGCGCGTTTGAAACCTGGTATGACGTTGGATACAGTAGGACCATCCGGCAATGGGTTTGCTTTGCAGGAGACATCACTGCAGACAGCTTTGCTGATAGGAGGAGGCATTGGCGTTCCTCCTCTGTACGGTCTTGCTCACGCATTGCATGAACAAGGGGTGAACGTAAAGACAATCCTAGGTTTTCAATCCAAAGCGCACGTATTCTACAAAGAACGGTTTGAACGCATCGGTCAAACGTATGTTGTTACTGATGACGGAAGCCTCGGTCATCACGGGCTTGTCACGGATATAGTGGATGAGGCGGGAGAGTTTGATTACTATTTTTCCTGCGGGCCGGTTCCGATGCTCAAAGCCGTGACGCATCAATTACAGGACCAACCCGGCTCCATTTCATTGGAGGAGCGTATGGGCTGTGGTACAGGAGCATGTCTTGCTTGCATGATACGGGATGATTCGGCGAGTGGCTACAAAAAAATTTGCTCAGATGGACCAGTCTTTGGTGCGAATGGGGTGATATTATGACTAATTTGGCTGTTGACCTACCGGGGCTGCGCCTGAAGAATCCGGTTATGCCTGCATCAGGTTGTTTCGGATTCGGGCGGGAATACAGTGATTTCTATGATTTGAATAAGCTCGGAGCCGTTATTATGAAAGCGGCCACCGGAGAAGCCCGTTTAGGAAATGCAACACCTCGTGTCGCTGAAACCGCCTCAGGCATGCTGAATGCGATCGGCCTGCAGAATCCCGGAGTAGAACAGATTATCGCCAGTGAAGTGTCTTTTTTGGAAGGGTACCATGTTCCGGTGGTAGCGAATGTCGCAGGTAGTACGATTCAAGAATATGTGACTGTTGCAGAAGCATTTAATAAGACACCATCGGTAAGTGCTTTGGAATTGAATATTTCGTGTCCGAATGTAAAAGAAGGTGGCATTCAGTTCGGCTCTGATCCGGATATGGCTGCTAAGGTGACCGAACACGTCAAAGCTGTTAGCCATTTGCCCGTTTATGTCAAATTATCACCAAATACGTCTGATATCGTTGCAATGGCCAAAGCGGTGGAGCAGGCAGGTGCGGACGGCCTGTCCATGATCAATACGCTGACCGGGATGCAGATTCATTTGGCTAGTCAAAAACCGACCCTGGCCAATAAAACAGGTGGTCTTTCCGGGCAGGCCATCAAACCGGTTGCCATCCGGATGATCTATGCAGTGAAACCGCATATATCCATTCCAATTATCGGGATGGGTGGTATTGCTGAAGCGGAAGATGTTCTGGAATTTATGTTGGCAGGAGCCAGTGCGGTTGCCGTTGGAACGGCTAATTTCACGAATCCGTATACATGCCCGGAGATGATCAACCGTTTGCCCGGTGTGTTACAGCAATATGGATATGAGTCGGTCCAAGACGCGATCGGAAGGGGTCATAACGAATGAAGGAACAGATATATTTTGCATTGGATTTCTCCGGTCAAAAGGAAGCTGAACAGTTTATAGATGCAAATGATTTGCAGGGCATCCCGGTAAAAGTGGGAATGGAACTTTTTTATCGGGAAGGTCCAACATTTATAGAGACGTTGAAGAAAAATGGTCACCGCATTTTCCTTGATTTGAAATTGCATGATATTCCGACAACGGTCAACAAAGCGATGAAAAATATCGCCGGACTGGATGTGGATATGATTACCATTCATGCATCCGGTGGCAGTGCCATGATCCAACAAGCAAAAGAAGGACTGATGGCCGGTGCTTCATCCGGACGTCCACCCAAACTGATTGCTGTCACGATGCTCACTTCGGCCGATGCAGCTGTGATGAATAATGAGTTAAAAATTACGGGCAATGTGGAAGATCATGCCGTCCATTTGGCATCATTAGCCCATCGGAATGGTGCCGATGGCGTGGTTTCGTCGGTCGACGAAGTACCAGCAATAAAAAAGGCTTGTGGATCATCGCTTCTGGCTGTTACACCGGGCATTCGTTTAAAAGGAGTCTCCGCAGATGATCAAAAACGCCCGTCCACGCCGTCCCGAGCCCGGGAAAATGGGGCTGACATCCTCGTTCTTGGACGGACGGTGCGTGATGCGCCTGATCCCGCAGTCGCTTATAACCATGTGATAGAGGAGTGGAATAATGGAAATGCATGATACGATGGCACGAGAATTGTTGGACATAAAGGCGATCCAAATTAAAACGGATGATTATTTCACTTGGACATCAGGTATTCGTTCTCCCATTTATTGTGATAATCGTTTGACGATGTCCTATCCTGATGTGCGCAAACAAATTGTGTCCGGATTCACCGGGATAATAGACGAAATGAATGAGCAGCCAGACGTTATAGCCGGTTGTGCCACAGCCGGAATTCCGCATGCTGCTTGGTTGGCCGAGGAACTTGATTTGCCTATGGTGTATGTCCGTTCAAAGCCGAAAAAGCACGGATTAGAAAATCGCATTGAAGGACATTTACATAAGGGTGAGCGTGTACTTGTTGTGGAAGACCTCATATCCACCGGTGGCTCGTCGATTGAAGCAGCAGAAGCATTGCGACAAGCTGGGGCTGACGTGCTGGGGGTGGCGGCTATTTTTACGTATGGTCTAAAAAAAGCCCATCAACAATTTGACGAGGCAAACCTGGATTTTTGGACCGTTACGGATTTCGATACCGTTGTTCAGCTCTTGGCAAATGATGGGACGTTGACAGACACAGAGCAGAACGAATTAAAAGAATGGCGCGCCCATCTCTGACTTTTTTAGAACTGCTGTTGTTAATTCCAGTCTTAGTGATAAGTGTGATACGCAGCATAATACGGTATAATGTATTAAGTGAGGGAATGGGCATGAAAATAGACGATTATGAGTTACTCTTAAAACTGCAGAAAATTGGCACCGTTCGCGGTACTGCCAAAGACGTTCTCATTTCACAACCGGCTGTGACGCAGCGTCTAAAATATATGGAAAACTATTTTGGTGAACAATTATTTATACGGACACCCAAAACCCTGGTCCCGACGCCGGCAGGAGAAATAGTTCTAGGTCATGCCCGCCAAGTAACCACCCAGGAAAAGGCCATTAAAAACACACTTGCGCGGTCAAGCGGTGAGGTGCAAGGCACATTATCGGTGGCTTGTTCATCGCTTGTCAGCCAGCGTTTTCTCCCGTCTATTTTGGGTGAATACACGCAAGCATTTCCGAACGTTGAAATTGATTTAGTGACTGGGCTCAGTGAGGACATTAAGCGCGAACATAATCATTATCATGTCTGTATCATACGCGGGGAGACGTTGAAGGAATCCATCAGCAAGCTATTATTTGAAGATGCTTTATATATATTTGATACCGAACCGTTTCCGGATCATCAATTGAAAGAACGTCCGCTTATTTCGTTTAAAAGCGATGATAGTATGCATAATCAAGTTGATACCTGGCTGTATTATCATCAAGACATTAAAACAGTCAAAAAAATCAGTGTCGACCAAATCGAAACGTGCAAACAATTCATGCAGGAAGGGTTGGGAATGGCTGTTTTGCCGGAAAGTGTATCCAGCTCGCTAATGGATAAATATCCGCATGTAGCCCTTCAGTTGGACGGACGTCCAGTCACGCGTAAGACTTGGATATGTTATCAAGAAGGTGTCCGCAATTTGCCACAAGTGGACCGTTTTATTGAGGGGATCGAACAAAAAGCATTTCTATAAGTTTAAACAGGGAGGAAAGCAGGAATACAACCTGTACACAGATGAGATAGGAGTGTAATCATGAGTGACGTTCTATTTACGTCCAAAGCTATTGCAGCAAATGGTCGCGACGGTCATGTACGTTCAGCAGACGGATATATTGATTTGAACCTTGTTAATCCTCTAATCCCGAATGGGGATGAAGGCGCTGATCCGGAACAGCTTTTTGCCGCAGCTTATGCCGCCTGCTTTGACAGAGCCGTTCAGCTCGCGGCAGAAAAGAAACATGAAAGTGTGGACTCGGAAACAACGGTTGAAGTAAGTTTATGCAACGATGCGGACGATGGCGGATACAAAATCGCTGTTAATCTGGACGTGCGAATCGAAGGAGCCAATCCGGAAGAAGCAGAAGAATTGGCCAATGAAGCTTATCTGATTTGCCCGTACTCCAAAGCCATCGGAAATAATATTAATGTCACATTGAATCCAATGGCTGTGGAAAAACCAAGTTAATAGACTAAAAAGACGGATGACCGCCTTACCGGGTCATCCGTCTTTTAATTTGGCTGTCGTTTCGTCATCGGGTGTGACAAACAATGTTTTTTGATTATCATATGTGACGTAGCCGGGCTTGGCACCATTCGGTTTTTTGACATGCCGTATCCGGGTATAGTCGACAGGCACGGATGAAGACTCTTGTGCTTTACTAAAATAGGCTGCCAGCCGGGCTGCTTCGAATAATGTTTCCTCACTCGGTTCTCTTGATCGAATAAGCACGTGAGACCCAGGTATATCTTTTGTATGCAGCCATATGTCATCACGGTGTGCCAATTTCATGCTCACATACTCATTTTGTTTATTGTTTTTACCAACAAGAATGGTCGTCCCATCAGTAGCTGTAAACGTTTCCGGGGCTGGTTTTTGTGTTTTCTTCTTTTTCCCTTGTTTTTGTTTCTTTATATAGCCTTCTTCCCTGAGTTCGTCCCGTATTTCTTCAATATCATCCTCTCGAGCTGTATCCATTTGCTGTAACAGCTGATCCAGATATGCGAATTCGTTATGGGTTTTCGTTATTTCCTGCTGTACTTTTTTCTTCGATGTTTTCAGCTTTTGATACCTTTTGAAAAACCACTGGGCATTTTCACTCGGCGTTTTATCAGGATTCAGCTCAATTGTCATGGATTGTTGTTCGGGATCATAATAATCTGTGACGGTCACTTCAGAATCACCTGGACGTACCATATGCATATGAGCGGTTAGCAATTCGCCGAGTTTTTGATAGATTTCAGCATCTTCGGATTTTGCCAATGTCTGTTCATGTTTCTTTAATTTGCGTTTGTTTTTGTCCTGCTCACTTTTAATGAACTGGTACAGGTCTTTCGCTTGTTGCTTGACGCGATCACGCTCAGCTTTACCGGAATAAAATTCATCCAGCATCTCATTCGTTCCGGCCAACGTAGCGGATGTTCCAGTCCAATAAGTGATTGGCAAAACGTGAAAATCGTCTCTGTTGCCGTGGTAAATAGCCGGTACGTATTGGTTGTCGTTAATGAATTGCTGAAGTTGCTCAAATGCTTCCCGATACGTATCCACTCCTCCAAGCCTTGCTCGATGAACGAGTTCACTGGCAATGAATGGTGAGAAACCGGTCAATATCCGAACGATTTGCATTTCCATTTTCCCGGCATTGAAATCCAGCTTCCTAATAAACATATCGCCATTCATGTCGAGTGGATTCCATTTATTTTGGCTTGGTGGCAGTTTGTAAGAATGCCCGGGCAAGATCGTCCGGTACCGATTTTGTGCTGCAGAGATGTGTTTCATGCTGTCGAGAATATGGCCTTTGTCGTCATCAATCAGCATGATGTTGCTATGCTTACCCATCAATTCAATGACGAGTTTTTTGGTCGTTTGATCACCTATCTCATTTCGCGCTTGAATGGTGAATGTGATGATCCGTTCCATTCCATACTGATCGATGGATTCAAGAACAGCGCCGGACAGGTGCTTGCGCAGAAGCATGCAGAACATCGGCGGCTCTTTTGGGTTACGGTATGTGTCCCCGGTTAAATGAGTCCGAGCATACACAGGGTGAATGGACATGAGCAAAGAATGATTTTCACCCTGGCTGCGTACCGTGAAAACGAGCTCGGTTTCGGTTGGTTGATATATTTTTGTTATTTTGCCTGGGATGATTTTTTCGGTCAGTTCTGTTGTCACCGCACGGGTAACGATTCCATCAAATGGCATGTAATCACCTTTTCCATCTGTCTGCACCGGTGCTCGCCGAACGTCTTTCCGTCCGAAGTCACTTATACAGTCAGCGTGCTTTTTCTGTATTATAGCATGTTTCTGGACAGGTCTGCATAATTATCGGTCAAGAAGGTAAATCGTCAATAGGTTTAAGTTTCACTTTATGTGGCTGGAGGAATGCAGATGAAGTGGTATCAGATGAATGCGGATCAAGTCGAACAAAAATTGTATGTAACAACAAAACAAGGATTGGCCCATAAACAAGTGGACGAGCGGATGAAGCACTATGGGCCAAACCGGCTGGAGTCTGAAAAAAAGGTATCCAAATGGCTCATTTTTCTGAAACAATTTCAGGATTTTATGGTTCTTGTTCTACTTGCGGCCACATTGATCGCTGGTCTCTTGGAAGAATATGTTGATGCCATAGCCATAATGGTAATCGTTTTTGTCAATGGGTTTCTCGGCTATTTTCAGGAACAAAAGGCTGAGAAGTCGCTTGCTAAATTAAAAGAAATGAGCGCACCGTCAGCGAATGTATTGCGCGAAAACAAATGGGAAAAAATACCGACTTCTGATATTGTTATAGGCGATATTGTGCGCATCAACAGTGGTGACCGTGTTCCCGCCGATGTCCGGCTTGTTCGGTCCAACAGTCTGGAAACAGAAGAATCTGCGCTGACTGGTGAATCACTGCCAGTACAAAAACACACCTCCAGCATTGCCAAAGATCATCTAGATGTACAGGATCAACGAAACATGGCATTTATGAACACAATGGCAACGAGAGGTTCCGGCGTCGGTATTGTTGTCGGTACAGGCATGGATACCGTTATGGGGCAAATTGCATCATTAATGGTGACAACCGAGAAGACCACGACACCTTTGGAACATAAACTGGCTGAGTTGGGTAAAGTCCTGATTGGCGTTGCGCTGGCGTTAACGGCATTGGTTGTTCTTTTTGGTGTCTATCAAGGTCATTCAGTCTACAATATGTTCCTCGCTGGCGTGTCTCTGGCCGTTGCGGCTATACCTGAAGGGTTGCCCGCGATTGTAACGGTGGCACTGTCGCTTGGCGTGCAACGCATGATCCGAAAAAATGCCATTGTCCGGAAACTATCAGGCGTTGAGACGTTGGGGTGTGCTTCGGTTATATGTTCGGACAAGACCGGGACAATGACAGAAAATCAAATGACAGTAAAAGAAGTTTTTTTGAACGGAACCACATTGTCTGTGACGGGTGACGGCTATGATATTCATGGTGATTATTTTTGGAACAACGACAAAGTAACGAATGATTTTCCGAATCTGGAAAACATGATGCTCTATGGTATGCTATGCAATCACGCATCTCTTCAAGTGAAAAAAGGGAAATATGTCATCGACGGTGATCCAACAGATGGTGCATTGATCGTGGCCGCACGGAAGCTCGGACTTCAGCGCAAATGGAATGATCATTATCGCGTCGTTAAAGAATTTCCGTTTGATTCTGAACGGAAACGGATGAGCGTTGTTGTGGAAGATGACAATAACATGCGTTTTCTGATTACGAAAGGCGCACCGGAAGCTTTATTGCCGCGTTCGTCGTATGTCATGAAGAAAGATGGGCGCAGACAGATGCAATACGATGACCGGAAGCATATGAATGAAGCGATTGATCATATGGCTGGAAAGGCATTGCGGACGCTGGCGATCGGCGTAAAACCTTTGTCCAGAGATGATTCCCTTACATCAACGTCCCTGGAACACGATATGACATTCATCGGTTTGTATGGAATGATGGATCCACCTAGAAAAGATGTCAAAAAAGCTATTCATGAATGCGGGGATGCAGGTATTAAATCGGTCATGATTACCGGTGACCACGAAAAAACAGCCAGGGCTATTGCATCTCAATTGGATTTACTTCCAGAGGACGGTATGGTGCTCAATGGCCAGCAGCTAAACAACATGTCCGTATCCGAACTGCAAGATATTATTGATCAAGTATATGTGTTTGCCCGGGTCACCCCGGAACATAAACTGAAAATCGTGAATGCTTTTCAAGAAAAAGGCCATATTGTCGCTATGACCGGGGACGGCGTCAATGACGCTCCTGCGATTAAAGCAAGTGATATCGGGATAAGCATGGGTGAAAGCGGAACCGATGTAACGAAAGAGGCATCGTCTCTTGTGTTGATGGATGATAATTTTGCAACGATTAAATCAGCGATCATTGAAGGACGCAATATTTACGAAAACATCCGAAAATTCATTCGTTATTTGCTTGCCTCAAACGTTGGCGAAATTCTCGTCATGTTGTTTGCCATGCTTCTTGCCATGCCATTGCCGCTGGTTCCAGTGCAAATTTTATGGGTCAATTTAGTGACGGACGGACTGCCGGCTATGGCGCTTGGTTTGGACGAGTCGGAAGATGACGTCATGAAGCGAGGGCCGAGGAATCCGAGAGAAGGCGTGTTTGCCAGGGAGCTCGGTTTTAAAATCATCAGTCGCGGCATATTGATCGGTTCAGCCACGCTTATTGCCTTTATGCTGGCCTATCAAGGTGATCCGGATAATCTTATTTATGGCCAGACGGTTGCATTTACAACGTTGGTGATGGCTCAGCTTATCCATGTTTTTGATTGTCGGAGTGAGCATTCGATATTTAGCAGAAATCCGTTTGAAAACATCTATTTGGTGTTGTCGGTACTATCGTCTATCGTTCTGCTCGCTGTGGTCATTTATTGGGAACCATTGCAGCCGATATTTCACACAACGTTTTTGGGCTTCAAGGATTGGCTGTTTATCATTGGCATGAGCGCCCTGCCGAGCATCCTGTTTGGGTTCACAAGAAAATGAATGTCATTTGCCATTTATTCGTGAAGACAAGAACTGACAGGCGCCGAATAAGAATATATTCTTGACATATTCGGTTAAATGAAGCATAATAATCTTAAATTAATGTTCGATTCGGCGTTGATAAGGGTCAATAAATAGTACACGGAACGAAAGAGAATGGCGTCCACCGGCTGAAAGACTCCAGCGTTTATCAGGCTATTGAACCTACCCTTTGAGCTGTTGGGAAAACAACCTAACCGTTCTCCTGCGTTACAGGGATGAGAGGGCATCATTATATTTTGGTGCCAAAAAAGGTGGTACCGCGGAACGTAGACTCTTTTCCGTCCTTTGCAACACTGTGCGAAGGATGGAAAAGAGTCTTTTTTATAACGTTAGAAAGTACCGATGATAGACGGTTTTTTAAGTAAAACGTCTGAATCGGCTAAAGGACAAGGGAAATGTCTGGTGTTTCTAAGTTTGTGGAGGAGAGGTATGATTCTATGGCAAAAAAACGAATTGTAGTTAAGATCGGCAGCAGTTTGTTGACGAATAAAAACGGAGGGCTCAACGAAAGCAAACTGAATGAACACGCAGAGGCATTGGCCCATCTAAAAAAACAAGGTTATGAAGTGATTCTGATTTCTTCGGGAGCTGTTGCAGCCGGCTTTAGCGAACTTGGTTATCCGTCCCGTCCTGTTACATTGGCAGGCAAACAAGCGACTGCGGCGGTGGGCCAAGGATTATTGGTGCAGGCTTACACTGACGCTTTAAAAGATCATGGAATCATTGCCTCGCAATTGTTGTTAACACGAATTGCCTTTGTTAATCAAACACAATACGGTAACGTTTACAGTACGCTGACAGAGCTTTTAAAGCGGTCGGTTTTGCCAATTATAAATGAAAATGACTCGGTTGCAGTTGATGAATTGACGTTCGGGGACAATGATATGCTATCCGCGTTGGTCAGTGGTCTTGTCCATGCGGATTTTTTGATCATGTTGACGGATATTAATGGACTGTATGAGAGCAATCCGCGGACAAACCATACAGCCAAACGGTACGATTTTTTGCCTGCTGTTACAGAGGACCTTTTTAATCAAACCAAAAATAATTCAGGTTCCAAGGTTGGAACAGGCGGTATGACATCGAAATTGTCAGCTGCACAAACGGCCCTGTCACTTGGTGTTCCTTCATTTGTCGGAACTGGTACCGGACAGGAAAAACTGATGCATATTTTGAATGGGGAAGGCGATGGCACCTATATCGGTGACAGCAAGACTCACAATTTAAAAAAACCGCAGCAATGGATTGCTTTTCACTCACCTGTTTCCGGAAAAATTGAAATTGATGAAGGGGCAGAATGGGCGATTATCTCGAACGGAAAAAGTTTGTTACCGGCGGGAATCAAAGCATTTGAAGGCGAGTTCGATATAGGGGATGTGGTCGAAATCATAAACGCCAACAAAACGGTCATAGGAAGAGGCCAAATGAATTATTCATCCTCAGATATAAATACGATCAAAGGGCTCTCGAGCGTGGAAGCCATGGTAAAAACGGAACGAGACCGTCCGGAAGCGATTCATCGCGATCGATTAGTACTATCTTTAAAGGAGGAGATGTTATGAGCGAATTAATAGCAAAAGCCAAACAAGCAAAGGCGTCTGCTCAGGAACTTGGTATTAAAACCACCGATCAAAAGAACGCAGCATTGCATTTGATGGCCGAACAACTCATAAGTGAAAAGAATTTTATTATCAACGAAAATGAAAAGGACATCACAGGCTCTAAACAAAACGGTTTTCATGAAGCCTTGATCGACCGACTTGTGTTAAATGACCAACGGATTAATGATATGGCGGATGCGCTCAAACAACAGGCTGACCTGAGCGATCCCGTCGGTGACGTATTAGAATCGTGGGACCGCCCTAATGGCATTAATATCGAAAAGATCAGGGTTCCCCTGGGTGTCGTTGGAATCATATATGAAGCAAGACCGAACGTGACGGTGGACGCGGCAAGTCTTTGTTTGAAAACAGGAAATGCGGTCTTCCTACGAGGCAGTTCCTCAGCCCTTTATTCCAATAAGGCGCTTGTAGACGTTATTCACCGTGCACTTGAGAAATCGGATATTCCTGAGGATGCCGTGCAGCTGCTTGAAGATAATAGCAGGGAAACAGCTGCTGAGATGTTTAAGCTGAATGATTATCTTGACGTTTTGATTCCACGTGGTGGGCAAAGCCTCATTCAAACCGTCGTTGAACAGTCATCAGTTCCGGTGTTGGAAACGGGTTCGGGAAATTGTCACATCTTTATCGATGAATCAGCCAATCCACAAATGGCGATCGATATAACCGTCAACGCCAAAACACAACGCCCTTCCGTATGTAACGCAGCAGAAACGGTGATTGTCCATGAAGGGTGGGCGAAAAAGCATTTACATGAGCTTGTTAATTCCCTCCAGGATCATCATGTTGAATTGCGAGCCGATGACAGAGCACAGGAGATGACCGGAAATCTTGTGCCGGCATCAGAACAAGACTGGGAAACCGAATACCTGGATAAAATCTTGGCCGTCAAAATTGTTACAAACGTTCAGGATGCTATCGCACACATCGCTCGTTATGGTACCAGCCATTCAGAGGCGATTGTGACAGAAACGGACGATCATGTGCTGGAATTTTTCAATAATGTGGATGCCGCAGCCCTTTATCACAACACATCAACGCGTTTTACAGACGGCTTTGAATTCGGATTTGGTGCTGAAATCGGTATTAGCACACAAAAATTGCATGCCCGTGGACCGATGGGGCTGCCCGCATTAACCTCAACGAAATATACAATCCGTAGTGAGGGACAAATCAAAGAATAATTTATTAGAAAATCTTGCATCAGTTAAGGCGGAATACGACTTGTGCTCGTTTAGCTTCTAACGGTCAGCATGTGAGGTGAGGAAAAAGAGGCTGGGACATTCTCACAGTCAAAAGCGATCCAGAAAGCTGACAAAAAGTCCGAGAGAAGGGTTCTCACGACCAAAAGCGAGTCGGAAAGCCATCAAAAAGTCCGAGAGAAGGGCTCTCAGGGCCAAAGCGAGCCGAAAAGCTGTCAAAAAGTCCGAGGGAAGGGCTCTCAGGGCCAAAGCGAGCCGAAAAGCTGTCAAAAAGTCCGAGAAAAGGGCTCTCAGGGCCAAAAGCGAACCGGAAAGCTGTCAAAAAGTCCGAGAGAAGGGCTCTCAGCGCCAAAAGCAATCCAGAAAGCTGTCAAAAAAGTCCGAGAGAAAGGCTCTCACGGCCGAAGCGAGCCGGAAAGCCATCAAAAAGTCCGAGAAAAGGGCTCTCACGACCGATATCGGGCCGGAGAGTGGCAGTTGTATCGTCAGACTATCGTCCAGAACACTTTTCAGATCCTGCAGGTCAAAATTATCCTCTTCCTGTTTGGTGCCAAAGAAATCCGTTGGCGGTTGTTTAGGATCGCCAACAATGACGTTTTTCCCTCGTCCCATAGCTTCGATTGTTCACTAGTCGGAAGTTGATGAAAGTTCTGTAGACGGCATATTTTCAATAAGCTGCCTTTGATTATTTTAACAATGTAATACGATGGTAGGCCGTATGCTTTAATAGGGCACGTACGGTTTGATGAAGGGTGTCCTTGAGAAAGGTTACCCTACTCTACGGTGTACAGGACGTGACGACCTCAGCCCAACATTCTAATTTGTCAACTTTTTGAACACATATTATAATGAATCATGCTTTTTATTAGTGTGGCCGAACGATAACCGCGTCCATTGGAGAGTAAATGCTTGTATTTGGGTCTTTAGTTTATTTATAATAGATTTATTAGGCGCTTAGCCCGGATAAAAAATAAACAGATAAAAATAATTTAATAAGACTTGCAATGATGACAGTAACGAGAGAGAATAATGAGGGGGAGTCGATTTGAGTTTACGGTTGATTAATATCGGATTTGGAAATGTTGTTTCGGCCAATCGGGTCGTTTCGATTATTTCGCCGGAATCCGCACCAATCAAGCGAATCATCACCGTTGCCCGTGACAATGATAAATTGGTGGATGCCACTTATGGCCGGCGCACACGTGGGGTTATTATTATGGACAGTGATCATGTTGTTTTGTCGGCCGTACAACCGGAAACGGTGGGCCAGCGCGTGATCAGTCACGAGGAAATGATCGATGACAGCAACTAGGAGGAACGCAGCTGATGGATGAAAATGGGATTTTGTTCGTATTGTCGGGGCCTTCCGGTGTCGGGAAAGGAACCGTAAGAAAAGAGCTTTTTGAGCAGGAGGATGACCTTGCTTACTCCATCTCTATGACAACAAGGGAACGTCGTGCAGGGGAACAGGATGGTGTTGATTATTTTTACAAAACCAATCAGCAGTTTGAACAGCTTATTGCCGATAACGAACTTTTAGAGTACGCACGGTTTGTCAATAATTATTACGGAACACCAAGGAGATACGTCGAGAATACCCTTGCAGCAGGACAAGACGTTTTTTTAGAGATTGAAGTGCAAGGAGCTATGCAAGTAAAAGACAATTTTCCGGAAGGTGTCTTCATTTTTTTATTCCCACCAAGTCTTGACGAATTGAAAAGCCGTATCACCAGCAGGGGGACAGAATCCCAGGATGCCGTTTTGAAACGGTTGCAGGAAGCTCGCAGTGAAATTGATATGATGGACGCCTATGATTACGTTGTTGTAAATGATGACGTGCAGAAGGCGGTTATGAAAATTCAGTCCATTATTCAAAGTGAGCACTGCAGGCGCGATCGCATTGCGAAACAATATAAACGTTTATTGGAGGAAGTTAATTATGATGCTTGAACCGTCCATTGATGACTTACAGAAAACCATCAAATCAAAATACACACTGGTTACCATTGCTGCCAAACGGGCACATGAACTTCAGCATACGAATAACGTCCTTGTTGATTCGAAATCCAATAAGTATGTAGGGCAAGCATTGGATGAAATACACGCAGGAAAACTATTTGTAAAAGACGATAGCAAGTAACGATATCATCCCTCGCTTCTTTCTTGTTTGCGGGGGTTTTACATTTGGGCATCCTGTCAGTTGCCATACGAGAGGGGGATGATGATGATCGCGAACAAACGTATTCTGTTAGGCGTGTCTGGGGGTATTGCGGCGTATAAAGCCTGTGCATTGACGAGCAGGCTGAGTCAACGTGGTGCCGATGTGACAGTGATCATGACGGATCATGCTCAGGAATTTGTATCTCCGCTAACTTTTCAGGCACTGTCGAGAAATCCTGTTTATACCGACACATTTGATGAAAAAGATCCAACCAAAATTGCTCATATCGATCTGGCCGATTGGGCTGATATTACCCTTATCGCACCAGCCACTGCGAATATTATCGGCAAACTCGCTAATGGCATCGGTGATGATATGCTTTCCACCATTTTGCTTGCCACCCGGTCACAGGTTTACATAGCACCAGCGATGAATGTCCATATGTATGCACACCCGGCTGTTATGAAAAATATGAAACAGCTTGATTCATGGGGGTATCATTTCATAGAACCCGGCGATGGCTATCTCGCTTGTGGATACGTTGGCAAAGGGCGTTTGGAAGACCCCGAAAGCATTATGGCAGCGATAGAAGACCATCAGAAGCAAAAAATGATGCTAAAAGGAAAAAACATATTGATTTCTGCCGGTCCTACGAGGGAAAGCGTTGACCCAGTGCGCTTTTTTACCAACCGGTCAACCGGAAAAATGGGGTTTGCACTCGCTGAGGCGGCAAGCTACATGGGTGCGGAGGTGACACTGGTAACAGGTCCGGTAAACCTTTCATTATCAGACTCCAGGATAAATAGAGTAGATGTGGTTACCGCCCGTGAGATGGAAGAGGCGATGATTGCCCATTTTCCATCGAATGATATTACCATAAAAGCTGCAGCAGTCGCCGACTACCGCCCTGAACATCGTTATGACGAAAAAATGAAAAAGCATGATGGCCATTGGCATGTCCAAATGGAGCGAACCAATGATATTTTGCAGACGCTTGCTGAACAAAAGACAGACGATCAATTTTTAGTTGGTTTTGCCGCTGAGACGGAAAAACCGATTGACTATGGGATTCGTAAACTGCAGAAAAAAGGACTGGATGCGATTGTCATCAATGATGTAGGTGCGGAAGGAGCGGGTTTTGAAGGGAATACAAATATGGTAAGCTATGTGAATCGTCAACAGGATGTCGAAAATATGTCGCTGGCGTCCAAACGGGATATTGCTGTTCGCATTCTTGAATTGATTATACGTGATAAGGAAGACAGGCAAAGGGAATGATAGCTAACGTTATTGTTGATGTTCCTGCCAGTTCGATTAACCAATCGTTCGATTATCACATTCCAGAGCATTTCCAGGGTGTTATACAGCCGGGCATGCGGGTGATTGTGCCATTCGGTTCACGAAACGTGATGGGTTTTGTAACAGGATTAGCGCATGAATCGTCCCATAATAAACTGAAAACGATTGCCGAGGTTCTTGATTTAACACCGGTTTTGACGGATGAATTGCTCGAATTGGGAATGTGGCTGGCAGAAGATACACTCAGTCTATATATTACAGCTTATCAGGCAATGCTTCCACAGGTGCTGAAAGCCAATTATAAAAAAGAACTGGAACGGCTGACGGACGCATCACTGCCGAATCAGCTGGAGTCCTTGTTTGCCGGACGGCTAGTCGTTCCATATGATGAACTCAACGATGCCGGTATTGGTTACCATCACGTACAAAAGGCGATTCGGCAAGGGGATATCACAGTGCATTACCTTGTCAAATCACGGGTGACCAAAAAACGTATCACATATATCAAACCATCCCGTGATGTTCACTTACTTGAAGAAGCATACAATGACCTTTCCAATCGAGCTAAAAAGCAAAAAGAACTACTGGCTTATTTTATACAGCAGCCGGAAGAAATCAAGCTGAATTCACTCCTTAAAAAGCTCGGCACAACACGGTCCACAGTCAACACTCTGCTGGAAAAACAACTTCTGGAAACATCGCAGCAGGAGATATACCGCAACCCTTATGATAATCAGGTATTTGAACGAACGGAAGCACTGAAGCTGACCGACGAGCAAGAAAAGACTATGGATCCGATAAAGCAGGATATAAAAGAAGAACGGCATGACGTTTTTCTTATCCATGGTGTGACCGGAAGCGGAAAAACTGAAATCTACCTGCAAGCCATTCAGGATGTTATCGCTAAAGGGGAAGAAGCGATTGTGCTGGTTCCGGAAATATCACTGACGCCTCAGATGGTCAAACGATTCAAAGGCCGATTCGGCTCTAGTGTGGCCGTGATGCATAGTGCTTTGTCAAACGGCGAAAAATACGATGAATGGCGCCGGATTCAACAAAAAGACGTTCAAGTGGTGGTTGGGGCCCGTTCAGCGGTTTTCGCTCCTTTTGAAAACTTGGGGGTACTTATTATTGATGAAGAGCATGAAAACAGCTACAAGCAGGAAGACCAGCCGCGCTATCATGCCAGAGACGTCGCTATACGGCGGGGACGTCATCATCAATGTCCGGTTATTCTCGGAAGTGCAACACCGGCTTTGGAATCCTATGCCAGGGCTCAAAAAGGGGTCTATCAACTGGCCACCTTATCCAAACGCACCAACAATAAAGCGATGCCGCAGATGGAACTCGTTGATATGCGCCATGAGTTGCATGCCGGTAACCGGTCGATGTTTTCCCGCAGTTTAAAAAACAAAGTCGAACAATGCATCAGCCGCGGCGAACAAGCAGTCCTGCTTCTGAACCGGCGCGGATATTCAACGTTTGTCATGTGCCGGGAATGCGGGCATGTAAAAGAATGTCCGCACTGTGATATCGCATTAACATTTCATAAAAATAGCAATCAACTAAAATGTCACTACTGCTCGTATGAAGAGCCGATGCCGACGTATTGCCCGTCCTGCAACAGTGAGTTGATTCGCTTTTTTGGAACAGGTACCCAACGAATGGAAGAAGCTTTGGTTCAATTAATTCCCCAAGCGCGTATATTACGAATGGACGTGGATACAACGAGGCGCAAGGGAGCGCATGAACGACTATTGAACCAATTTGCCAATAAAGAAGCGGATATTTTGCTTGGAACCCAAATGATCGCAAAAGGTCTTGACTTTGAAAATGTGACGCTTGTCGGTGTTCTCACTGCGGATTCTATGTTGCATCTTCCTGATTTTCGTTCAGCAGAAAAAACATTTCAGCTTTTAACGCAAGTGAGTGGCCGTGCCGGGAGACATGAACTGCCGGGCGAGGTGATTGTCCAGACGTATACGCCGGAACACTATAGCATTGAACTGGCCAGCCAATATGATTATGTGCGGTTTTATCAGAATGAAATGCGTGTGCGGAAAACATTCCAGTATCCGCCGTTTGTTTTTCTTGCTTTAATAACCGTATCTGATGAGAATCATGCTGCTGCTGCACGAGCCGCGCAACAGATAGCAAAAGGTTTGTGGCAATCTGTGCAGACCGAAACGGTTGTTTTAGGACCGACGCCATCGCCCATACCAAGAATGAAAGATAGATACCGCTACCAATGCATGATAAAATATAAAAACGAGCCAAATCTGCGGTCATCGATCCACCGGTTAATTGCCCAGTTTGATGATCAGATGCGAAAAAGTAACCTGCAAATCACCGTTGATATGCAGCCATACCAGCTTATTTAACGCAGCAAGCCAGGAGAAAGGAGCCAGCTGAATGAAACGAATGGTATTTATGGGGACACCAGAATTTGCCGTTCCTATCCTGCAGTCACTAATTGAATCCGGACAGGAAATAGCGCTTGTCGTAACACAACCGGATAGACCCAAAGGCCGAAAAAAGGTCATGACACCCCCACCTGTGAAAACGGAGGCGGAAAAACATGGGGTGCCGGTGATGCAACCGGAACATGTAAAAAATGATGCCGTCCGAATACTCGCTTATGAACCGGATCTGATTATAACCGCAGCGTATGGTCAGATTTTGCCTAGTGAACTTTTGACAACACCGCCGTTGGGCTGCATTAACGTGCATGCATCCCTGCTTCCGGAGTTGCGTGGCGGTGCACCCATTCATTATGCCATTCTACAGGGCAAAACAAAAACAGGCATTTCGATTATGTATATGGCGGAAAAATTGGATGCAGGCGATGTTATTGCCCAGCGGGAAGTCCCCATTACAGAAGATGAGCATGTTGGACATTTACATGATAAACTGGCCGAAGCTGGGGCAGATCTGCTGGTTGATACATTGCCTTCGATTGTAGACGGCAATATAACACCGGAAAAGCAGAATGACCATCTGGCTACATTTGCCCCTAACTTGAAACGGGAGCAGGAAAAAATAGATTGGCAGCAGCCCCGGGATATGGTTTATAATCACATTAGAGGACTTCACCCATGGCCGGGCGCATTTACAACATATGAAGGAAATGTTATGAAAATTTGGTGGGGAGAAAAAGATACGACTACATATGCAGGCTCCCCTGGTGAAATGGTTCATGTGGATCAGGAAGGTGCCGTTGTCGTCTGCGGTGATCACAAAGGAATCCGTGTTACAAACATACAGCCTGCGGGGAAAAAGAGTATGACTGTCGGACAATATGTGCAAGGATCTCGGGACAGACTGAAAATAGGAACAGTGATGGGTGATTAGATGCGATCATTCGAAATGAGGGCGGCCATTGTTGACTTGCTCGTACGCATCGAACAGGATAGTGGGTATAGCCATCTTCTGATTGACCATGAGATTAAATCCCGCCAACTTTCTACCAAAGACGGGGCGCTGTTGACAGAGATTGTTTATGGCGTTGTTCAGATGCGGATGACACTGGATTATTATCTCAATCCTTTTTTACAGACAACGAAAAAAATACAGCCTTGGGTGCGCAGTCTGCTGCGGATGTCGGTTTATCAGATGCAATGGTTGGACCGGGTTCCGGATCATGCTGTCATTCATGACGCAGTTGAAATCGCTAAGCATCGCGGACATAAAGGGATTCAATCCTTTATCAATGGTGTTCTCCGAAACATACAGCGTAAGGGTGTTCCGGACCCATCTGATATCGATGATGATATCCAGCGACTGTCCATCGAGACGAGCCATCCTGAATGGCTCGTCAAACGATGGATGAATATATACGGCTGGCAAATGACCATAGATATGTGCTATGCCAATAACCAGCCGAAACCGATGTCGGTCCGTGTCCAACCACTGAAAATTTCTCGGGAACAAGCCATGAACGAATTGAATGAACAAGGATTTGTCGTCCGTGCATCCAACTTCTCAGAACAAGGAATGATTATTGATGAAGGAAATGTTTTTACAACGAGGTTATTTGACGAAGGCTGTCTAACGATTCAGGATCAGAGTTCCATGCTTGTGACCGAAATGTTGAAGGCAAAACCCGGTATGGCAGTGCTTGATGCTTGCAGTGCACCAGGTGGAAAAGCGACCCATACAGCAGAAAAAATGCAAAACGAAGGGACTATTGCTGCTTACGATTTGCATGCCAAAAAAGCCAAACAAATCAAACAAAAAGCTGATCAGTTGAACTTGACCATTATTACTGCTGGACAGGGTGATGCCCGTAAGCTGCAGTCAAATCATAAACCGGAGAGCTTTGATCGTATTCTAGTCGATGCTCCATGTACAGGCTTTGGCGTTATTCGAGGGAAGCCTGATATTAAATATAACAAGCAGGAAGAGGATATCGGCCAGTTAGCCCGCATACAGATCGACATATTGGAACAAACAGCACCGTTGCTTAAAAAAGGCGGGTTGTTAATATATAGTACATGTACCGTGGATCGTACAGAAAATGAGCATGTCGTCAACACGTTTTTACAGCGGCATTCGGAATATAAGGTGGATGAAACTTTCGTAGAAGATTTGCCGTCACCGGTGCGGGAATCACCAGGTCAATCAGCAACAGGGTTGCAACTGTTTCCGCAAACATTTTCGACGGATGGATTTTTTCTTACAAGAATCTTGCGAGTGTAACAGCTCTGCTTGCTTTGGAGAAAGCAACGTGTGTGCGAGGGGTGAAAGAATGAAAGGTGTATTTAAGACAGACCAGGGACAAGTCCGGAACCATAATGAGGATTGCGGCGGCTTGTTTTATAATCAAAAAGGCGAATTGCTGGCTATTATAGCTGACGGTATGGGTGGTCATCAAGCCGGAGATGTAGCTAGTCAGATGGCAACAGCCTTTGTCCGGAAACAATGGGAACAAACAGGTGATTTTTCGTCTTCTGAAGCCATTGAGAACTGGCTGTATGAAACGGCGTCCGATGTAAATGAAGCTTTATTGGAGCATGCCCGGGAAAATGAAGATTGTGCCGGTATGGGAACAACGGCTGTTATGGCCGTTTGTTCGGACATTTATGCCGTCATTTCACATATCGGTGACAGCCGTTTGTATGTATGGAATGAACATGGTTTGTCACAGGTAACGGAGGATCATTCGTTAGTTAATGAACTGGTTCGATCCGGGCAAATCAGCAAAGACGATGCCGAATATCATCCCCGTAAAAACGTTCTTTTAAAAGCATTGGGTACAGAAGAATATGCCACAGCTGAAACGCAAACCATCGTATGGCGTACAGGGGATAAACTCTTACTCTGTTCCGACGGGTTGACCAATAAATTACACGATAACGAAATTCATTCCTATTTACAAAACGATCAATCGATTGATGTAACGGCGGAAGAACTAATCAACCTGGCAAATGAACGCGGTGGAGAGGACAATATATCACTTATTATCGTACAGCATGATGTCTCCGGAAAAGCAGGTGGTTCGTAATGTTTCAAGGTTATCTGCTGAATGAGCGGTACAAAATAAAGGGGACAATCGGCGGTGGTGGCATGGCCAATGTCTATCTCGCCAGGGACATCATTCTGGACCGCGACGTGGCGATTAAAATGCTGCGTCTTGATTATGCTGATGACGAGGAGTTTATTTCCCGGTTCGACCGCGAGGCACAATCGGCAACAAGTTTATCCCACCCAAATATTGTCAGTATATATGATGTCGGTGAAGATGATCAGATTTTGTTCATGGTGATGGAGTATGTGGACGGAATGACACT
Organism: Lentibacillus halophilus; assembly: GCF_055395055.1. Taxonomy (NCBI): domain Bacteria; kingdom Bacillati; phylum Bacillota; class Bacilli; order Caryophanales; family Bacillaceae; genus Lentibacillus; species Lentibacillus halophilus. Next base: position 2,466,410 of record NZ_AP043750.1, on the reverse strand, counting down.
GAAAGAATATATTCAGCATTACGCACCACTCGATGTTCAAGAGGCGCTTGATATCATGCAACAAGTCGCCGATGCCATTGCCCACGCTCATGCCAACGAAATTATTCATCGTGATATTAAACCGCAAAATATAATGATAAACAATGACGGACAAGTGAAAGTGACAGACTTTGGAATTGCTGTTGCTTTGAGTGCCACGTCACTGACTCAAACAAACTCCATTCTCGGGTCGGTGCACTATTTATCACCGGAACAGGCACGCGGTGGTATGGCTACCAAAAAGTCCGATATCTATTCATTGGGAATTGTTCTTTTTGAGCTATTGACAGGTCGATTGCCATTTTCCGGCCAGACAGCAGTATCCATCGCCTTGAAACATTTGCAGCACGATACACCATCTATCAAACGCTTCAACCCCGGTGTTTCACAAAGCGTGGAGAACATTGTCCTGAAAGCAACGACGAAAGACCCTTTTCACCGCTATGATTCCGTGTATGACATGGAAGAAGGACTAGTTACAGCACTTGATCCGGAAAAACGCGACGAAGAAAAATATGTTCCCCCTGAAGAAGCCGGGGAAGAAACAAAAGCTATTCCGATTATTACGGATAATCATGTCCAACAAAACATTCATGATGAAACTATTACCCATACCTACAAAGAAGATACTAAGGAACACGACAATAATCCCGCCGTCGATGAACCATCGGCCAAAACAGAGAAACCAAGACAGAAGAAGACATGGCTGATCCCGCTTGGTTTATTATTAGTTCTTTTAGGTGTAGGTGCAGCCATTTTCTTTGTCTTTCCGGGCTTGTTTGGTCCAAAAGATGTTGTTATCCCTGATGTCACAGCCATGCCTTATGAGGATGCTGTGACGGATTTACGGGAGGCCAACTTGAACACCGAACGTGACATGATGTACTCTTCCGATATGGAGGAAGGGCTTGTCATCCGTACCGACCCCGCATCCGAAAGTAAAGTAAAAGAAGACGATACGGTGACGCTTATTGTCAGCCAAGGAAAAGAGAAAGTTGCTTTTAAGGATTATACTGGGGACGATTATAATCAGACCAAGCAGCTTCTTGAAACCCAGGGGTATAACGTTACTTCGAAAGAATCTCATTCCAATGACATTGACGAAGGCAACATCATTTCTCATATTCGTCCAACACCGGGAAAGGATGTTATACCAAGTGAAACAGATGTTACATTTAAAGTCAGCATCGGCCCGGATTCAATTGATTTACGCAACTTTAAAGGAATGACGGAGGAAAAGGCCATTCAAACTATGAAAAAGCAAGGACTGTCCTCCAGTATTAAAGAAGAACATTCTGAAACGACACCAGAGGGCGAAGTGATTCGACAGGAGCCGGAAACAGGGACAGAAATGAGTCAGGGTGATACGGTAACCGTTTATATTTCAAAAGGACCTGAGAAAAAACCGCCGATCAACCATCAAGAACAATTTGAGGTCCCCTATAATCCAGGTGACAAAAATAATGGCAACGACAAGCAACCCGAGCAAAAAGTGAAAATTTATATTGATGACAAAAACCGATCGATTTCCGAGGTTTATGATACGCACACCATCACCAAAGACAAGACATTCACGATTACATTGACAATTATGCCGGACAGTATTGCTGAATACAAAGTCATTCGTGATGACAAAGTGATTATGAATAAATCCATCCGATACGAAGATGCAGAAGGTGAATAAATGACGGAAGGAAGAATTATAAAAGCAGTAAGCGGTTTTTACGATGTGAAGCATGAAGACGAAATATACCGATGCAGAGGCAGAGGTCTCTTTCGCAAAAAGAATATCACTCCCTTGGTCGGTGATTTTGTGGAATTCGACAAAAGTACGCAAGGGGAAGGCTTTATTCTCTCAGTCAAACCAAGAAAAAATGCACTGACCCGTCCATCGGTAGCAAATATTGATCAAGCAATCATTGTGACGTCTGCTGTTCAGCCTGATTTCAATCCACTGCTTTTGGACCGGTTTTTAGTATTGATTGAATCAAAAGATATTCATCCGGTTATTTTTATGACGAAACAAGATTTGTTGTCTGAACAAGACCATGAGAAATGGCTGAACCGCCAGTACATGTACGAGGCCATCGGGTACCCTGTGGAACGTGTCTCCGCTGCCCATGGCAAAGACAGCATTCAACGTCTTGAAAAATATTTCAAGGATCGGGTATCGGTTATTTCCGGACAGTCCGGTGTTGGCAAGTCGTCACTGCTCAATGTCCTGAATCCATCCTTGGACCTTCAGACGAACGCGATATCAACCAGTCTTGGACGGGGAAAACATACGACAAGGCATGTGGCACTCGTTGAAGCTGGCGGAGGCCTTGTTGCCGACACGCCAGGCTTTAGCGCACTCGATTTGAGCGGGATTGATGCCGGAGATTTAGGCGACTGCTTTCCGGAAATAAGAGAACATCTTATCGGATGTAAATTCCGCAGCTGTTATCACTACAAAGAACCGGGGTGTGCGGTGAAACAGGCGGTGGAAAATGGGGAGATAACCGAACAGAGGTATGCGCATTATATCCGATTTTTGGATGAAATTAACTCAAGAAAGCCGAGGTATTAGTATGACAAAATTGGCACCATCGATTCTCTCCGCCGATTTTTCTCAATTGGCCAGAGAAATCGACGATGTGGAAAAGGCGGGGGCGGATTATATTCACGTTGATGTGATGGACGGACACTTTGTTCCCAATATCACTATCGGCCCTTTGATTGCAGAATCCATCAAGCCGCATACTCAATTGCCGTTGGATGTTCATTTAATGATTGAAAATCCTGATCAATACATTCCAGCGTTTGTCGATGCAGGCGCTTCGATTATCACGGTGCATCAGGAAACAACGCCGCATTTGCACCGGACGATACAGCTAATTAAGCATCATGAGGTGAAAGCGGGTGTTGTTATTAATCCGGCTACGCCCGCCGAAATGATCAGGGATATTTTACATGATGTCGATCTTGTTCTCATCATGACCGTTAATCCGGGATTCGGAGGGCAATCATTTATCCCTCGCACCATTGAGAAATTGGAACAAATTGCCCGGTGGCGAAACGCTTACGGGCTGTCCTTTGAAATTGAAGTCGATGGCGGCATTAATACAGAAACAGCGAAGTCTTGCACAGAAGCCGGTGCCGATGTGCTGGTTGCAGGCAGCGCGATTTTTAAACATGACGATCGCCGCAAAGCCATGGAAGCCATCCGCCGATCAGCTCAAGTATAAACTATTTGCATGCCCTATGCAGGAAAACGGACATGGTCATGAATGGCGTATCAACTGTCGCTTTTGAATACCAATCCCTGTATTTTCAACAAGCTTATTTTAAAATATAGTACTTTTTCGCTTGATAAAGACATACGATTGATAATAAAGAAGAATGGCGGATAGTCCAAAGACGATGGTATAAGCTTGTTTCTGTACAGAGGAGGCGGAGAACTCATGAAATTTTATACGATTAAACTCCCACGATTCATCGGCGGCATGGTACGTGTTGTTGCCGGAGCTTTCAAGAAGGGCAAGTAACGCTGTATAGCTTTTGCCACGATGCTGGCAGAAGCTTATTTTCTGTTTGCACGTTGTCCCGATTGGTTCTGACTAATTAAAGGAGCCCCGTTGATTGGCGTCTTATTTTACAATGGGGCAAAGGGCCCAATCCAAAAAAAGCACCCGACTGTACGGATGCTTTTTCACGGTCGGTCAATCAAGAAATATCACGATTGACCTCTCATTGTATTAAACGCGCTGTACTTTGCCTGATTTCAGAGCACGGGTAGAAACCTTAACGCGTTGTGGTTTGCCGTCCACCATTATGCGAACTTTTTGCACATTGGCTTTATAGTTACGTTTTGTAGCGTTCATAGCATGAGAACGATTATTACCGGTGCGAGTTTTGCGTCCGGTAACAACACATTTTCTAGACATGACATTCCCTCCTGTTCCACACTTATATCTTATAATACTTATCTAATTTATCATAAGTCCCTTACTTATTGCAATTCGTACTAAAAAATTATAAAGAAAGAAAACTTGACAGTCAGCCTAAAATCGTTCATTGTGAAAAGGAAATCATTCCTTTAATGGTACGATAAGTTCGCCTCGAAAATGCGATCACAATAATGGAAAGTTAATAAACTGGTAGTTATCATAAAGGAGGATCATAATGTCCATAGAGCTGAATACGAATGATGGTCAAGTGACGATCACAGACGAAGTAATAACAACTATTGCCGGTGGTGCCGCCGTTGAATGCTATGGAATTGTCGGCATGGCATCCAAAAGTCAAATACGAGATGGGATTGCTGAAATTCTTAAAAAAGAAAATTTTTCCAAAGGCGTCATTGTGCGACAAATGAACAACCATCTTCATATCGATATGTACATCATCGTCAGCTATGGGACGAAAATCTCCGAAGTTGCGCACAATGTCCAGTCGCAGGTTAAGTATACCTTAAGCCAATCACTTGGACTGGAGGTCGACTCCGTTAATATTTATATCCAAGGTGTGCGTGTGTCCCGCGAGTAGATGACAGGATCAGGCTGGCTGCATGGCGCCCGGTAGTATGCAGCATTCGCCTATCCTCAGTCCACTTATGAAGGAGGAAAAACAGTGACATCCGAAACGTTAAATGGTGCCATGTTTACACAGATGATAATCTCAGGCGCGCATCATTTGAAACACAATGCCGAAAAAATAGATGCATTAAATGTTTTTCCGGTTCCGGATGGGGATACCGGTACAAACATGAACTTATCCATCACATCAGGGGTGGATGAAGTAAAAAAACATAACAATGACCATGTAACAGATGTTGCGAATGCTTTTTCAAAAGGGCTTTTGATGGGGGCACGAGGCAATTCCGGTGTCATTCTGTCGCAATTATTCCGCGGGTTTGCTAAAAGTGTTGACCAGCTTGAGACACTGTCAGCCAAAGATTTGGCCAATGCTCTGGACAGTGGTGTGACAACAGCATATAAAGCCGTCATGAAACCTGTCGAGGGCACTATTTTGACTGTGGCCAAGGATGCAGCGGAAACAGCTGTAGTTGAATCGGAAACCGAAACGGATATGATGGCGTTGATGGAAAAAATTGTACGGGAAGCGAAAGCCTCATTAAAACGTACGCCGGAGCTGTTACCCGTATTGAACGAAGCAGGTGTTGTTGACTCAGGTGGCCAAGGACTGGTAACGATATATGAAGGTTTTCTGTCAGCGCTGACAGGTAAGCAAGTGTCCGAGCAGGATACGGATACCATTGATATGGACGCCATGGTTAATGCCGAGCACCACAAGATGGCTCAAGACTTTAAACATTCGGCTGAGATTGAGTATGGTTATTGCACCGAGTTCATGATCCGATTGGATTCTGACCAGCTGCATGGCCATTCGTTTGATGAAGAAGCATTTCGCAAAACGTTGAGTGAGCACGGGGATTCCTTGCTGGTAGTATCGGATGAAAATTTGGTTAAAGTACATATTCATGCGGAATATCCTGGTGACGTGATGACACTGGGACAACGGTTTGGCAGTTTGATGAATATAAAAATCGACAACATGCGCGATCAACATACAGCTATTGTCAACGAAACTGAAAACCAAACAGTGCAGCAGGACAAATCGCCCAATGGCATTGTAACTGTTGCTATGGGGACAGGTATTAAACAACTGTTCGAAAGCCTTGGTGCAACGGTTGTTATTGAAGGCGGTCAAACGATGAATCCGAGCACACAGGATATAACGGAAGCCATACAGCAAGCGCATGCAAACAACGTGCTTATTTTACCGAACAATAAAAATATTATTATGGCTGCTGAACAGGCTGCTGAACTGGCAGATGACCATGCGACAGTTGTTCCAACAACAAGCATTCCACAAGGCATCAGTGCACTGCTCGCCTTTCATCCGGAAGCTGCGATGGATGATAACCGTTCAAACATGCAATCAGCAAGCAAAGATGTGAAAACTGGACAAGTTACATATGCTGTACGTGATACACAGATTGACGGTATGACGATTGAGAAAGATCACTTCATGGGTATAGCTGATGGAACGATTCAAGCATCTTTCGCGGACAAACTGGAAACAGCTCAGTCATTGCTGAGTAACATGGTGACAGAAGACGATGACATTCTGACCATTTTACAAGGTGAAGATACCAGTGATGAAGAGGTGGAATCCATCAAGACATTTATAGAAGATACTTATAGCCATATCGAAATAGACGTATATCAAGGCAACCAACCCATTTATTCGTTTATATTTTCGGTAGAGTAGCTAAGTGATAATCGACCATTGGTTTAGAAAGTGTGAGACAACATGCTGAACCAACCCGTGACAACCTTGAAAGGGATTGGAGAAAAACTGGCAGCAGACTTGGCGTCCATGGCTATACATACAGTGGACGATGTTTTGTTTTATTTTCCTTATCGGTATGACGTTTTTGAAATCAAACCATTGGATGAGCTCATCCATGACGATAAAGTAACGATAGAGGGGAGGATCATTCACGACCCTTCCCTTACTTTTTATGGAAAAAATAAATCACGCCTTTCATTTCCCGTTGATGTGGAGGACGTAGCGGTAAAAGCCGTTATGTTCAATCGTGGATTTGCCAAAAAACAGCTGAATGCCGGCGATATGGTTACATTGACAGGCAAGTGGGATGCACACCGTCTTCAAATAACCGTCAATCAGTATAAGAAAGGTCCGGCCGATCAGCAGACATCAATTCAACCCATCTATTCCATTAAAGGCAACGTGACCAGTCATACCATAAAAAAAACAGTCCGTAACGCTTTGCAGACATATAAAGATGACATTATTGAAATATTGCCTGATACATATCTCAGGTCCTATAAACTTCCCACAAGGGCACAAGCGACGGAAATCATGCATTTTCCTCAAAATCGGGTCCAATTAAAACACGCGAGACGGCGTTTTATTTATGAAGAATTTTTGTTATTTCAGCTGAAGATGCAGCTCCTGCGGAAATCGGTGAGAGAATCAACGGTTGGAAATGAACAGCTGTATGATACGGAACGTGTCCACAAATTCATTGAACAGTTTCCGTTTCAACTGACGGATGCGCAGAACCAGGCAATGGATCAGATTTTGAGGGATATGAGGTCGTCTTATCGCATGAACAGACTTCTGCAAGGAGATGTCGGCTCCGGTAAAACAGCAGTGGCATCCGCCTGTCTTTACGCTTCCATCACAGCCGGTAAACAAGGTGCTTTAATGGTGCCCACAGAGATATTGGCCGAGCAGCATGTTCAATCCCTTCAAAAAACCTTTGGTAACAAAGCCTCCATCGTTTTATTAACCGGATCAGTCAAAGGTAAAAAAAGAAAGGTGTTGCTTGACAAAGTGACGGATGGAGACATTGATATTGTCGTCGGAACCCATGCGCTTATTCAGGACGATGTTCATTTTCATGATCTCGGTTTCGCGATTGTTGATGAGCAGCACCGTTTTGGTGTCGAACAACGCCGTGTATTACGTGAAAAAGGCATGAATCCGGATGTCTTGTTTATGACGGCCACACCGATTCCACGAACACTGGCCATCACAGCGTTTGGGGATATGGATGTTTCAGTCATTAATGAAATGCCCTCAGGCCGAAAACCGATTGAAACGTACTGGGTAAAAGAAAACACATTGGACCGTCTATTGCGATTTATCGGCAAACGTGTGCAGCACGGTGAACAGACTTATGTCGTCTGTCCGCTTATTGAAGAATCAGATAAACTGGACATCCAGAATGCTGTCGACTTATACGATCATTTGGAGGCATTTTATCAGAATAGATTGACTGTCGGTCTTATGCACGGACGCCTTTCGCCAGAAGAAAAAGAACATGTTATGAAACAATTTGTTGATGGCGATATCCATGTTCTTGTTTCGACGACAGTGGTGGAAGTTGGTGTGGATGTTCCCAATGCGACGATTATGGTGATTTACGATGCGGAGCGTTTCGGCCTTTCCCAACTGCATCAGCTCAGGGGTCGGGTTGGTCGTGGAGAGCGGCCGGGCTATTGCATCCTGATTGCTGATCCGAAAAGTGAAACAGGGAAAGAGCGTATGCGCATTATGACAGAAACAAATAATGGTTTCGAGTTATCCGAGCAGGATTTGAAGTTGCGTGGACCAGGGGATTTCTTTGGCAAAAAACAAAGCGGTTTGCCGGAATTCAAAGTAGCTGATATGATTCATGATTACCGAGCACTCGAAACAGCAAGACATGATGCCGCGAGCATAATCGAACAGGATTTATTGCATCAGGATCCTTCTTATCAAACGTTAAATCATTATTTGGAAAGCAAAGATATTTTTTATGAAAAACTGGATTAAAGATGACTTGCAATACGGTGCCTCCGTATTATATATTACTATTAGTACCAAGTCATAGGATTAAATCCTAAGATGTACTGGTGAAATCGGGGAAACTTGGCTATCATCATTTTTTAGATTGCCACGTTCACCTTATTGGACGGTGCAGCATTATGAAAATCAACAAATCTCAGCGTCAACGATTGTTGAAAGAAACGATTGAAACGACACCTTTTATTACGGACCGTAAGTTAGCAAACAAGTTTAGCGTCAGTATACAAACGATCCGGCTTGACCGTATGGAACTCGCTATTCCAGAACTGCGTGAGCGGATTAAATCGGTAGCTTCCGATCAGTGGAACGAAACGGTCAAAGCACTTCCATTGGATGAAGTGGTTGGGGAAGTCGTCGACCTGGAACTTGACAACCGTGCGATTTCCATTTTGGCGATCCAAGAGAATCACGTATTTTCCCGTAATAAAATAGCCAGAGGTCATCATTTGTTTGCGCAGGCAAATTCTCTTGCAGTAGCTGTTATCAATGATGAACTTGCCCTGACAGCCAAATCGGACATTAAGTTCACTCGACAAGTTAAACAAGGTGAGCGTGTCATTGCCAAAGTCTTCGTTGAAGATGTTGACGATAAAGGCATGACAATTGTCCGTGCAGACAGTTATGTTGACCATGAAAAAGTGTTCACTGGTGTCTTTCATATGTATCGTTCAAACGGATCAAAAGGGGATTAGTACTATGAAAATAGCAATTGATGCCATGGGAGGCGACCATGCACCTGAAGCGATTGTTCAAGGCGCTGTGGAAGCAGTCTCGCAAATGGAACATGTCCATATAACTCTTGTCGGGGATGAAAAACAAATTAGACAATATATGGCTGATCATGAGCGGATTGATATTATTCAAACGGACGAGACGATTACCGCAGACGATGAGCCGGTCCGGGCAGTACGTCGGAAAAAGAATTCATCACTCGTTCTGATGGCAAATGAAGTAAAAGAAAATCGTGCGGATGCGTGCATATCAGCAGGCAATACCGGCGCCCTTATGAGTGCCGGATTGTTTGTTGTTGGCAGAATCCCAGGTATTGATCGTCCTGCCCTCAGCCCGACACTGCCTACAACCGATGGAACCGGCTTTTTGCTTTTGGATGTCGGTGCCAATGTGGATGCCAAAGCACATAATTTGGTTCAATATGCGATGATGGGGTCTATTTATATGGAGAATGTACGAAAAATACCAAATCCCGCTGTCGGTTTATTGAACATCGGAACAGAAGAAGGGAAAGGCAATGAGTTGTCCAGAAAAGCATACAGCTATTTAAAAGAAGCGCAGGTTAATTTTGTTGGCAATGTGGAAGCCCGGGACATTCTATTGGGATCAGCTGATGTGGTTGTCACCGATGGATTCAGTGGCAATATTGCATTAAAAACGATTGAAGGAACCGCGATGACGATGTTTTCCATGTTAAAGCAGACGTTTAAATCATCATTGAAAACAAAAATGGCCGCCGGCATGGTAAAAGGTGATTTAAAGGGCCTCCAAAACAAAATGGATTATTCCGAGTATGGTGGAGCTGGTCTGTTCGGTTTGGCATCGCCGGTGATAAAAGCCCATGGATCATCGAACAGCCGAGCAGTTTCCAATGCCATTCAACAAGCGGTGCATATGATTGAAAACGATGTGACCGGAACCATTCAAACAACGGTCCAAGCAATGAATGACAAGAAGGGGGAGGACGAATGAAACGAGTAGCTCTTCTTTTTCCGGGGCAGGGTTCCCAAACTCCGGGCATGGGAAAAGCATTGAATGATGCATTTCCTGAGGTGCAAGAACTTTATCAACAAGCGGACAGCCTATTGGGAAAGCAGCTGTCTGAACTGATGTTTGAAGGCCCTGAGGAACAACTGACTGAAACGGAAAATGCACAGCCGGCACTATTGCTATCAGGCATTGCTGTGCAAAAGCTTCTCAGCGGTGAAGGCGTTCAGCCGGTGATGGCTGCTGGGCACAGTCTTGGTGAATACAGTGCATTGGTAGCTGCAGGTGCGATGTCTTTTGATGAAGCGTTGCCTCTCGTTGCAACCCGCGGAAGGCTGATGGAAGAAGCTTTTCCAAAAGGGAAGGGAACGATGGCGGCAGTGCTTGGTATGTCACAGGAAGCGATTGAACAAACACTGGAGCAAATAAATAATGACCACGTGGTGGATATAGCCAATTTGAATTGCCCCGGACAAATTGTTATTTCCGGCTCTCAAGAAGGGGTGGATACAGCCGTTGATTTGCTGAAGGAAAATGGCGCTAAACGTGTGCTGCCTTTGAATGTGAGCGGACCATTCCATTCCAGATTGATGACAACAGCTAACGAACAATTTGCAAAAGAATTGGAAGCCATTCATTTTCAAGATGCCAATATACCAGTTTATGCCAATGTGACCGCATCTCCGGAAACCGACAAAAATCGTATTAAAGATTTGTTGCTCAGACAGATGTATTCCCCGGTCCGCTTTGATGAATCCATTCGTCTAATGATGGATGAAAATATCGATGCGTTTGTAGAAGTTGGGAATGGAAAGGTATTAAGTGGATTGGTACGAAAAATAAATCGGAAAGCCAAAACGTTTGCTGTGCAGGATCCTGATTCACTGAACGCGTTTTTAACATGGTATAGGGAGGATTCCTAATGCTCAATAATAAGAATGCATTGGTAACAGGCGCTTCACGAGGCATAGGGCGCGCCATTGCACTGGAATTGGCCAAACAGGGAGCTAATGTCGCCGTGAATTTTTCAGGGAGTGAAGACAAAGCTGAATCGGTTGTTGAAGATGTGAAACAATACGGTGTACAATCAATAAAGATCCAGGCTGATGTTGCCGATGAAACAGATACAAAAGCAATGGTTAAAGATGTTGTCAATGAATTTGGCAGCCTTGATATTTTGGTCAATAATGCAGGCATCAATCGGGATAATTTACTTATGCGGATGAAAGAAGATGAGTTTGACCAAGTGATTGATACCAATTTAAAAGGTGTTTACCAATGCATCAAAGCGGTTTCCAGACAAATGATTAAGCAAAAAGGCGGTCGGATCATTAATGTTTCATCGGTTGTCGGAGTGAGTGGTAATGCCGGACAAGCGAACTACACAGCCGCCAAAGCCGGTGTGATCGGACTGACGAAATCAGTAGCGAAAGAGTTTGCTTCGCGTGATATTTTAGTGAATGCCGTAGCCCCTGGGTTTATTTCCAGCGATATGACGGATTCACTGACCGAAGAGCAAAAGAACGACATACTTTCAATGATACCGCTGGAAAAATTGGGACAGCCTGAAGACGTTGCACGTGTCGTTCGCTTTTTAGCGTCTGATGATGCCAACTATATCACAGGACAGACCATTCATATTGATGGTGGCATGGTGATGTAGAACACTGTTGAAGCTGAAACAAAAATCCATCGGTTTCATTTTTTATTGAAAGGGGGTGACGGAAATGAATGAGGTTTTTGATAAAGTAAAAGACATTATTGTTGATAAACTTGAAGTTGAAGAAGCGCAAGTTACCATGGAGGCATCATTTAAAGATGATCTCGAAGCAGACTCACTAGATGTGGTTGAGCTTGTTATGGAACTTGAAGATGAATTTGACATGGAAATTGCTGATGAAGAAGCTGAAAAAATCAATACGGTCGGTGATGCTGTTAATTACATAAACAGCAATCAATCCTGATCTCTCTATAACTGTTGGAAAGTTTCGCTTAGTGCGGGGGCTTTCCCATGCATTAACGGGCTGTTCTATCTCCACTTCACGATGTGGGTCATGACATACGTGACGATGGCGGATTGACAACAGCCCGTCAATTTCTGATTTGTTCAACTAATCATTAATGAAAAGTGATTGATGTTCACTTTATGTATATCAACATTCCGCTTGACTTTATGGTACACAAATTTAATTTTGATTTTGAGTGGTGACAACAGATATGACTATTTCCGAATTGGAAAATCAGTTGAACATAACATTTAACGACCATGAACTGCTCAGGCAGGCTTTTACGCATTCATCTTATGTGAATGAGCATCGACAGAAATCTTCATCAGATAATGAACGGTTGGAATTTTTAGGAGATGCTGTTCTTGAATTGGGTGTGTCTCAGTATTTATACCGACAAAAAGAGCGGCTAGCTGAAGGGGATTTAACCAAATTGCGCGCATCAATTGTCTGTGAAGCATCGTTGGAGGAATTTGCCAGAGAATTAAATTTTGGTGAGTATCTACTGCTTGGCCGGGGCGAAGAACAGACAGGCGGCAGGAATCGTCCCGCACTGCTTGCTGATGTCTTTGAAGCGTTTTTGGGAGCACTTTATCTTGACCAGGGCTTTGATGTTGTGATTCAATTCCTTCAAAAATATGTGTATCCGAAAATAACCACTGGTGCTTTTTCACATGCGATGGACTATAAAAGCCAACTGCAGGAATATGTTCAAAAACAACGAAACCATAGTGTGGATTATGTGATTGCGGATGAAAATGGTCCATCCCATGATAAGGAATTTGTTGCTCAAGTTATCATAAACGGCTATTCTTCCGGTGAAGGCAAGGGCCATACAAAAAAAGAAGCAGAACAACGCGCTGCCAAAAATGCGTTGGATGCGTATGATCTTGAATGAGACGTTGTATCAGAGCAAAGACGGACAAAATTAAAAACGAAGTGAGAGGTTAGAATTGAAAAACAGCGGATCCCAAAGAGGTTCGCTGTATTTTTTAGTTCCTTGAGAAAGATTGACCGTTAAATAACTACAGCTTAAACCCATTTCTGCTTTTAAAACGTTTCAAAATAACAGAACTCTCCACCCGTGTAATTCCTTCCACAGAATAAAGTTCATTATTAATAAATGTTTCAAGCATTTGAAAATCTTCCACCAAAACATGCATATGTAATGTGCTGGGACCTGTCATTTGATAAATGCTCGCCACAGCAGGGTTTTCCGCGAGATTTTGAGCAACCTTCTGAAGCTGCATCGGTTCAACATCAACCTCAAAAAAGGCTGATACTTTCTTCCCGAATTTTTCAGAATTGACCACAACAGTAAATTTTTCAATGACCCCCTGATTTTGCAGGTTATTGATACGGTCTTTGACAGCAACACGTGACAATCCAACTTTTTCCGCCAATTCCACGTAAGACATCCGTCCATCATCCACCAGCTCATTAATAATGATTCTGTCGACTTCATCAAATTGATCATTTTTCATAATTCCAGCTCCTTTATTCATAAAATAAGGCCATGTATATCGTTTATTATAGCAAAATGACAAGGGGAGCAAAAGTAGTGACCTGTGCAATACAAGTTCGTGAAGTTTTATTAGAGGAAGGAACCGATCCATTAAAGTTTAGAAAATTTAAAAACATTGTTGACCCTAATACGAATTCATGATAGTGTCTAAGATGAAAATAATACATTAATACAGTATAAATAATAAATATCTTTCGATTTGAAAGATACCTACTTTTATTTATTTAAATTCAAGTAAAATAGGGGGGTTTTAAAATGGTTTAGAATAAATGAAAGCGTTGACATTTTGAGTGTGTATTCTGTGTTTGTCCTTAAATTTTATTGGAGGTAATACTATGGAATTGGAAAAGAAAAATCTTGAAAATACAAAGAAAGAAAAACAAAAAAAGAATAAAAAAACATCTATAATTGGTCCTGGCATAGTTCTTGCTGCAACTGGAATCGGATCAGGCGATCTTATCACAAACACAACAGTTGGTTCAGAGTTTGGTATTATGCTCGCTTGGGCAGTAATTATAGGTGTTTCTTTAAAATTGCTGCTGACTGAAAGCGTTGGAAGGTTCACACTAGCTACGGGTCAAACCATTTTAGAAGGATGGCGTTCTCTTGGAAAATGGACAATGGGCTATTTTATTATATACGTTACATTGTTTGGTTTAATTTACGGGGCTTCAATAGCTTCTGCCAGTGGAATTATGATGTATGCAATTCTTCCGATTATTCCCTGGTGGGCATGGGCAATTATTCATTCAGTAGCAGGTTTCACCCTTATTTGGTTTGGTCGATATAAAATATTTGAACGGGTTATTACTGTTTTGATTGGTATTATGTCTGTTACGATCGTAGGCTCTGCAATTATGTTGATTCCCAACCTTGCTGATCTTCCCGCTGAAGCGCTTATTCCAGCCATATCAAGTGACTCCGTATATCGGGTACTGAGTATAGTGGGGGGTATAGGAGGTACAATGGCTCTTGCAGCATATGGATACTGGATTCAAGCAAAGGGTTGGAATGATAAATCCTATATTCCATTTATGCGAATGGATGCAACGGTAGCTTATTCTGTTACCGGATTATTTTCAATATCACTAATGGTTATCAGTACAGTTTTTCTATATGGATCGAATGTAAGTTTTGAAGGTGCTAATGGTATAAGGGATTTTCTTCAATTATACGGCGATAGCTTTGGAACTGCTCCTCAAATTATTCTAACAATAGGATTTTGGAGTGCAACCGTTAGCTCATTGTTAGGATCTTGGAATGGCATACCGTATCTGTTTGCAGATTTTGTCAGGGTTATGAAAAAAGATTATAAAACAGGTTCTGAAAACACACAGCCCATTACGGAAAAGAATCCTGCTTATCGAGTGTATTTAGCTTGGCTGACCTTCCCATCAATGCTTTTATTGTTGGTTAACAAACCAGTTGGCTTAATTTTGTTTTATGCAGCATTAGGTTCATTGTTCTTACCTTTTTTAGCTTTAACCTTATTGATTCTTCTTAATTCCAAACAAGTGGGTTCTGAATTTAGAAATAAATTTTATCATAACGGTTTATTAGTGTTTGTTATTGTGGTGTTTCTTACATTAGGTGTAGTGAAACTTATCGGATGAGTTTCATTTATAATTGGTAAATCCTTATGCACGACCTCATACTGAGTATCAAAATAGCTAAAAAAATAGAAGATCCGACACATGTTTATATTTATAAATGAAAGTATTAATTATATATAACATTATTAATGATATGTTTATATTGACATTAAATTTATATTTGCATATTATGGTTATAAGAAAATAATCTAAATATTCCTGAAAACGGAGGAGTGGTTTAATGGATTCATTTCATAATCAATCGTCCCCTTACCGTGTTGCACGCAATGCAACTTATGCCCGGAATGGCATGGTAGCAACATCTCAACCCCAAGCTGCGCAGGCTGGATTGGAAATATTAAAAAAGGGTGGTAATGCCGTTGATGCGGCAATTGCAACAGCCGCTTGTCTTACCGTGGTTGAACCTGTTTCAAACGGGATTGGCGGAGATGCATTTGCATTGGTATGGATGAAAGGTGAATTGCACGGTTTAAATGCCAGTGGTTATTCGCCGCGAAATGTATCGATTGATGCAGTTAGAGACGCGGGGTATGAACAGATACCGAAGTATGGCTGGACTCCAGTTACGGTACCAGGTGCACCTGCCGCTTGGGCTGCTTTATCTAGACGATTCGGCAAATTAACCTTATCCGAGGTATTGCAGCCGGCCATCCGTTATGCTGAAGAAGGGTTTCCGGTTTCGTCCACTGTAAGCAAGTATTGGAAAGATGCCTATGCTCATTTTAAAGAAGAGCTGTCCGATCCTGTTTTTGAGGAATGGTTTAACACATTTGCTCCAAAAGATCGCGCACCACATGCTGGAGAAATTTGGTCGTCGATTGATCATGCCAAAACATTGCAATCTATTGCACAGACATATGCTGAATCGTTTTATCGTGGAGAATTAGCGGAAAGAATAAGTCAATTTTCACACGAGCATGATGGTTTTCTGACGAAGGAAGATCTGGCCACTTTTGAGCCTGATTGGGTGGACCCTATTAAGGTGAATTATCGTGGTTATGATGTGTGGGAGATACCGCCTAATGGGCAAGGAATTGTTGCGCAGCAGGCATTGAATATATTAAAAGGCTTTACGTTTAATGAAAAGGAATCAGCATCCGTCTATCATAAACAAATCGAAGCAATGAAACTGGCATTTGCCGACGGGGAACGACATGTGACGGAAGAAAAACATATGTATCGTTCAACAGATGATATATTGTGTGATGAATATAGTGAGAAGCGACGGTGTCAAATAGGGGAACATGCCTTGCAGCCTGAAGCGGGCGAACCCGCTATGAGTGGTACGGTTTATCTGGCTGCGGCTGATAATGAAGGCAATATGGTTTCATTTATCCAAAGCAATTACATGGGATTTGGATCAGGTCTGGTCGTTCCCGGAACCGGCATTGCATTGCAAAATCGGGGTCACAATTTTTCCATGGATCGGAATCACGTTAATGCACTGGCAGGTGGAAAGCGAACATATCACACGATTATACCCGGCTTTTTAACAAGAAATAATCAACCCATTGGCCCTTTTGGTGTCATGGGTGGTTTCATGCAGCCGCAGGGCCATGTGCAAGTAATCATGAACACGATTGATTTTGGTATGAATCCACAAGCTGCGTTGGACGCACCGAGATGGCAATGGTTTAAAGATAAAAAAGTCGAAGTTGAAAATCGATTCCCGCATCATCTTGCTCAAGAGCTCGCGGATAAGGGACATGAGATTACCATTCAATTGGAGCCGAATAGTTTTGGGCGTGGTCAAATTATTTGGCGCAATCCTGAAACAGGTGTATATGTTGGTGGAACCGAGTCCAGAACGGATGGGACAATTGCTTGTTGGTAAAAATATAACGTCTGGGAGTCTTCATTATGCGGAAACATTGGAATCTTTTTATAGCATTTTTTCGTGTCGGAATGCTTGGATATGGCGGCGGGCCGGGATCCATTCCTTTAATACACAAAGAAGTGGTTGATAAATATGAATGGATGACTGCTGATGAATTTGGCGATATTCTAGCACTGGGAAACACACTGCCAGGACCGATTGCTACAAAACTTGCAGGCTACATCGGTTATCGCGTTAAAGGGATATGGGGAATGGTGAATGCTGTTATGGCCTCTATACTGCCAACCATTCTATTAATGATTGTATTGCTTGCGTCGTTATCTTCCATTAAAGAATTTGATTGGGTACAAGGCATGACGGCAGCGGTCATTCCTGTTGTCGGCGTGATGCTGGCCGTCCTGACTTGGCAATTCATCGAAAAAGCTGGCAAAGGAATGGGATGGTTAAAAACAGTGCTTATGTCCGCTGCAGTCGTCATCTTGCTCGAATGGATCGGTGTTCATCCAGGCATTGTCATTGCCGCATTATTGATATTGGCATTAGTTCAAAAAGATACCGATCCGGATGATGAGCGTCAAAGGCAAAAAGAAGGTGTTTCGTCATCATGATTTTTTGGAAAATTTTTCTAGCCTTTTTTATACCCGGTATCCTGGGATATGGAGGTGGTCCGGCATCCATCCCTTTAGTAGAAAATGAAGTGGTTCAGCGGTATGGATGGATGTCTGTTCAGGAATTCAGTGAAGTGTTAGCACTTAGTAATTCGTTACCTGGACCCATTGCAACAAAAATGGCCGGCTATATCGGTTATGAAACAGCAGGTATCCCCGGTGCAGTTACCGGTGTATTTGCAACAGTGGCACCATCACTCATTTTAATGATTGTTTTGGTAGGCATTCTTTTTAAGTATAAAGAGTCGCCAAAAATTAAACGAATGACTCTCTATGTTCGACCAGTTATTGCTGTATTACTTGGTGTAATGGCTTTGCAATTTTTTGTAGAGTCGTATCAAGGGATTGGCTGGCTGCAAACTGCTTTGTTGATTGGTGTCAGTTATTTACTCATGGAACGGATAAACATTCATCCAGCTTTTGTTATTGCGGGAGCATTATTGTACGGCGGATTTTTATTATGATCCGTTATGATGGATGAAACATATAGGTCATGTGTCTCCTTGTGACAGGAATGCAGTTCTATCCTGACAACAAGGAGATTTTTTAATGTTAAATCAGGCTATATTTATGATATTACGGGGGGATCTACAAGATACGTGTAAAATATACAGTTAGGCATCGGAATAAAAAGTGTAACGTCGCAAAAGCGGCGTTTTTATAATGTCCAATAATAATCATTTCACGAATTACTTTAAATCGCTTTTGTCTGAAACAATATAAATATCGATTCCGTTTGTTTTGCGCATAATATCATTAACAATTGATCCTTTTTGTATTTCTTTCCACCTTGTTCGGGCAGACTGCCCCAATATAATTTGAGTAATACCCCATTTTTTTGAGACTTCGATAAGATGAGAGGTGATTTTTCCTGAGGTATTTTGTTGTAGATGAAACGTCGCATTAAATTGAGAAGTGAGTTGTTTCCAAGCTTCAATTTTTTTTAATTGCGATGAATCTGGTGTTGCTTTATTTATAACATGAAGTACATGTAACTCAACTTTCAATCGGCTCGCAATTCGCCATCCACGTCGGATTAATTTTTCCGCACTTTTATTATACTGAATACAAACGAGAATCTTTTCATTAACCCCTGTCGGCTCCTTCTGATCGTTTTTCAATCTCGCTTTTTCCATCCGTTCGTCTGTATCATCAGCCACTTCCCGCAATGATAGCTCTCTAAGTGACGACAAATTGGCTTCCTTAAAAAAGTTATTTAAAGCTTGTTCAATTTTTTCATTCGTATAAATTTTCCCTTCCCTCAATCGTTTTCTAAGTGTTTCTGGTGTTATATCAACTAAAATATTTTCATGTGCTGTATGAAGTATTTGATCTGGAATACGCTCTCTTACACTGACTCCTGTAATCTTTTCAACAATATCATGAAGGCTTTCTAAATGTTGAATATTAAAAGTCGATAAAACATTAATTCCGTAGTCTAATATTTTTTCAACATCCATATAACGTTTTTCATTCTTTAAATTTGCTATATTATGATGAGCCAGTTCATCAATAAGAACGACATCTGGTGCTCGCTCTATAATAGCATCAACGTCTAGTTCTTCTAACACGTATCCTTTGTAATCTACCTTCTGTTTTGGAAGAATTTCAAGGCTTCCGATAAGATCAGCTGTTTCTTTTCGGTTATGCGTCTCGATAAGACCTACAACCACATCAATTCCTTCTTTCTTTAAATCGTGTGCTTCCAAAAGCATTTTGAAAGTCTTACCCACTCCAGCAGCAAAACCTATAAACAGTTTCAAGTTACCTTGCTGTAATTTCTGAACCTCTTCCAAAATCTCTTCAGGTGTTTTTTTTCTGTAATCATCGGTGAATGCATTCAATAGACTCACTCTCCACATGTGTTAGTAATATTTAAACATAGCTCTCAATAACAATTTGGAACAATACAAAATATATTTTTTCTTCTAATAACTACTGACCATTCTCCCTCCCTTAATTCTCAACAACCGGCTGAAAGTTTTGCTCAGAAGGCTGATTGAAGTTCTTTGCATGCAGCAAAAGTTGCTTCTCTTTATGAGTGATAAAAACAACATTCAACATGACCTTCTATCATTTTATGTTTATATAGATGCCCCGATAATATACTATCGAGGCACCTGACAAACTATAACTCTATAACATTTCCTGTAAATCAAGATTCAGATTTAATACATTTACTCGTGATTCACCGAATATACCCAGGTCAGGTCCATCTATATGCTCTTGCACTAATTGTTTCAATTTGTCTTCGGAAATTCCAGTTTCTTCACTAACACGCGGAATTTGTATTTGAGCCGATTCAGGGCTGATATGCGGATCAAGCCCTGAACCGGAATTGGTCATTAAATCTGCCGTCACATAAGACTTCGGATTATTTTGCTTCCACTGTTCCATGGATGCCTTCACTCGCTTAAGTAATTTCGGATTGGACGGTGCATAATTAGGTGAGTTGGAACCTGAAGCATCATATTTAATACTTGATACCCGGCCATGAAAATATTGCGGCTCTGTAAAGTGCTGCCCAATTAGTTCAGAACCGATTATTTCCTCTTTCTCATTATAAATGAGACTGCCGTCTGCTTTGTTTGGCATGGTGGCCTGAGCAATACCCGTCATAATAGCTGGATAGACCAATCCGCAAAGCAGCATGATCAACAGACTAATTCTAATGATTGTTCCCAAACCATTCTCATGAGATTCTTGTTTCATCGTGTTCACTTCCTTTCTCACTTATATGAACAACTGTAAGATCAAATCTATCACCTTAATTCCAATAAACGGCGTGATCAAGCCGCCCATTCCATACACAAAAAGATTTTTTCGTAATAACGTATTTGCACTGAACGGTTTGTATTTTACACCTTTCATCGCGATGGGGATGAGCAACGGAATAACAATCGCATTATAAATTAGCGCAGACAATATCGCTGAAACCGGTGAATCAAGTCTCATGATATTGAGTGCATCCATCTCTGGAATTGCAACCATAAACATAGCTGGAATAATCGCGAAATACTTTGCAACATCATTGGCAATACTGAATGTTGTCAAAGCCCCGCGCGTAATCAACAGTTGCTTGCCGATTGAAATGACCTCAATGAGCTTCGTCGGGTTGGAATCCAAATCTACCATGTTACCTGCTTCTTTCGCTGCAATCGTACCACTGTTCATTGCCAGCCCTACATCCGCCTGTGCCAATGCCGGAGCATCATTTGTACCGTCTCCGGTCATTGCAACAAGTTTTCCTTGTTCCTGTTCTTTTTTTGCTTCGTTGATTTTATCCTCTGGCTTGGCTTCAGCAATATAATCATCTACGCCCGCTTCTTTTGCAATCGAGTCCGCAGTTAACGGGTTATCTCCTGTACACATAATCGTTTTGATTCCCATTTTCCGCATTTCGTCAAATCGTTCTTTCATACCCGGTTTTACCGTATCTTTCAAATGAATGATTCCCAAAATCTTGTTGTCTATTGAAACCGCGAGCGGTGTGCCACCTTCTCGCGCAATATTTTCATTTTTCTCCTTTAAATCATTAGGTACCACTCCGTCACATTTTTCAACGTATGCACTGATGGCGTCCACAGATCCTTTGCGATAACGAAAACCGCTGTGATCGACCCCGCTCATCCGTTCTTCTGCTGAAAAAGAAATGATGTCCGCTCCCTCATATTGGGATCCTTCCCAGGTATAACCTTGCTCTTTGGCAAGATCAAGTACGGACCGTCCTTCAGGTGTTTCGTCATAAAGAGACGTCACAATGGCTATTTCAGTTAATTCCTTTTGATCTGCCCCACCTGCAGGAACGAATTCTGCAGCCAAACGGTTCCCATATGTGATCGTTCCGGTTTTATCGAGAGCCATCGTGTTAATATCGCCTGCTGCCTCAACCGCTTTCCCGGACATGGCAAGAACGTTAAATCGGGTTACTCTGTCCATACCGGCAATGCCAATAGCTGAAAGAAGTCCGCCTATTGTTGTCGGAATGAGACACACAAGTAACGCAATCAAAATGGGAATGCCAATCGCAAAATCAAATAAACTGGTGAACATTGGTAACGTCATAATGACAATTAAAAAAATTAACGTTAAACTCGTCAAAACAGTGGTTAATGCAATTTCATTTGGCGTTTTTTGACGCTGCGCACCTTCAACAAGTGAAATCATCTGGTCCAGAAACGACTGTCCAGGATTGCTTGTGATTGTTAGTTTGATTTTATCACTGACAACTCGAGTGCCCCCTGTAACAGAACTGAAATCACCGCCTGACTCCTTAATCACCGGTGCCGATTCGCCTGTGATTGCTGATTCGTCGACAGAAGCTAACCCTTCAATCACTTCACCGTCTCCGGGAATCATTTCACCTTGAGAAACAATGACAATATTACCTTTTTGAAGGCTTGTTGAAGAAACTTGTTCAATATCACCATTCTCTTTTATTCTATTGGCCATAATATCTTGTTTTGTTTGTTTTAAAGCATCAGATTGTGCTTTACCTCGTCCTTCCGCGACTGCTTCTGCAAAATTTGCGAACAATATCGTCAAGAGCAAAATAATCGCAACACTGATGTTAAACCACGTATCAACCATCTCTCCAAGTGAACCTGGAACAAGCATCAGTAACACTGTTGCAAACAACCCAATTTCAACGACAAACATGACCGGGTTATAAAACATTACCCTTGGATCAAGCTTAACAAATGCATCTTTCACAGCCTGTTTAACAATGGTTCTATTTATTAATGATTTTTGTTCAGCCATTGTCTCTTCCTCCTATTCCTAACAAATATTTAACCGAGTGTTAAAAATTCAGCCACAGGCCCAAGTACGAGAACCGGGAAAAAGGTTAATGCACCGACAATGATTGTCGTAGCAATGAATATCACGCCAAACAAACTGTTATCGGTTTTTAACGTCCCAGAGGTTTCTGGTACCGACTGTTTTGCTAGAAGCGATCCAGCCACAGCCAGCAACGTCACAATCGAGAAAAATCGTCCAACGTACATGACAAGTCCGGTCGAAATGTTCCAAAATGGTGTTGCATCCCCAAGTCCTTCAAAACCTGAACCATTGTTCGCTGCTGACGATGTATACTCATAAAGCATCTGGCTTAACCCATGGAATCCTGGATTGGATATGGCACTGTTACCTAAAGGTGTAAATGACGCTAAAGCCGTCGATCCGAGAATCAACAAAGGGTGGATCAACAATGTCAGTGCGATTAATTTCATTTCCCGTCCTTCAATTTTCTTGCCTAAAAATTCAGGGGTTCGCCCAACCATTAAACCGGAAATGAACACAGCAATCATTGCATACATCAAGACGTTCATAAGTCCAGCACCTACTCCACCAAATACAGTATTTAGCATCATATTGACAAGCGCAATCATCCCGGTTAATGGCATCAAATTATCATGCAATGTGTTGACAGCACCTGTTTCAGAAGCAGTTGTCACCATCGCATATAATGTCGACTGTCCGACACCGAACCGAACTTCTTTCCCTTCCATACTCGCTTGATTCCCTTGCATCGGCAACTGGTTGATGACTGGATTTCCCTGATACTCCGAAAACAAAGCTCCCGAAAGAAGAATCAAAAAGATGGAAGCCATCGAAGTAAATAATATTCGCCCTTGTTTCGGATTGCCCACCATCTTTCCGTAAGTGAATGGTAATGATGTCGTTAATAACAACATCAGCAAAATTTGCAGAAGGTTCGTAATAGGATTCGGATTCTCAAACGGATGTGATGAATTTATACCAAAAAACCCCCCTCCATTATTTCCTAGTTCTTTTATCGTTAAAAAGGAAGCTACAGGTCCTCGGAAAATTTCTTGTTCTTCTCCTTCAATGGTTTGTGCTGTTACCGGAGACTCAAATGTCTGTGGCATACCAAATGCAACCATAATAATCGTTACAACAATGGAAATTGGCAGTAAAACCCTTGTTATAGCTCGTGTCAAATCAACGAAAAAGTTACCAATCCTTTTTCGTGCCAACGCTTTGATAAGTGTTATACAGGCAGCTAATGCTGTTGCTGGTGCGGCAAACATCATAAACAAGATTCCAAGCATTTGCGAAAGATAAGATAATCCACTTTCCCCACTGTAATGTTGCAGATTCGTGTTCGTCATAAAACTTACAGCCGTATTAAAAGCCAGCGTCGGATCCATGCCCGAAACATTTTCAGGATTTAACGGAAGTACACCCTGAAGCCGAAATACAGCATAAATAAGCAACATCATAAACCCGTTTGTTAATACGAGCGCCAGTGCATACTGTTTCCATGTCTGATTTTCCTGTTTAACGCCGCCGATCTTAAACAACAAATTTTCAAATGGTCCAAAAAAACTATCCAATCTTGTTTTATTATGTTCGAAGGCATAAGCCATATAGGTGCCCATACATTTTGCAAGCACTGCTGCAATCAACAGTGTCACTATGATTGAGAGAATTGTTAACATCATTGTTTCATTCCTCCTAAAACTTCTCAGGATTTAACAGAACACAAAGTAAATAGCATGTGACAGCAATACCAACAACAAACAATAACGTCGTCATTATTCATCACGTCCTTTTTCAACAACAGTTGAAGTCCATTTGGCCAGACCAACCATAAACATCGGCAAGATGATGAATAATGCAAGCATCGCAATATCCAGCACAGCAATTCCCCCTTAACTTAAGCTTTGAATTAATATTAAGTTGTTTTTTCCTTTCATTTCAATGAAAGGAAAAAACAACCCGCAGAAAGAAATAAAAATCCGCAAAAGAGGTAACCTTTTGCGGATTTTTTCCATCAAAAACAACACGTGTTATCAACACGACTCCGTTACCTCTCAGTACGCTTACGAAGTTAGCTGTCGGGTTCGGGACTGAGAGATTCCCTACTTTAACTTCAAACATAAAGATTCACCCCTAGCAGCAATACTTCAAACTGCATAAAACTCGGTTCCTCCGTTCTTCCAAAAAGAAGACTCAGCGATTATTTGATTGTTTAATTACCTTTTCAACTCACCTCAAAAATTCACCCTGTTTTAAATACATCAAAACCGCTAGAGTAACAACCTTGTGGTCAATTTTGATTACTAGTCATCCCCACTCGAAACACTTACGAGATTAACTGTCGGCTTCGGACATGGAAGTAGCCTTACTCGAAATATCGAGACACCCCTAGCAGTCAAAATAACTGCAAATGTTGGATTCCCCGCTCCCTAAAAAATTCAGCGATATGGTTAGTTGGTAAATTCATAAAACTGAAATCACGAACTCGTGTAAAACACGAAAGTAACAGCTGTCATTTCGATGAAGCAAATCTTACTCCCTGAAAAATCAGTTGTCAATAAATATTTTTATCTGAATTATTCACAGAAAATCTTGATTAATGGCTAACCTCTTGAATGCCAAGGTTTCCAGCCATGTTGAGTATGAATCAAAAAAATGAAAAGAGAACCCAGTTTCTGTTATAGTTAAAGTAGCCAACCAAACCAACAGAAAGGGGTTCTTCTAATGACTACTTTACCGCAAATGACACTTCGTTTAAATGCTCGCGTCAAATTAACTGGCAACGGAGGAGATCTTTCGTCCGATACAGTGGTTTTTTATTCCGAGAATTCGACGAAGCAATTGGGGTTTCCCGTACATTGGTCTCGTATCTGGACCTGAAGGACGAGAGGAACTATTATGTTCATGCCAACGAAGGGAGATCTATATGATACGTGTGAAATATACAGTTAGGCATCGGAATAAAAAGTGTAACGTCGCGAAAGCGGCGTTTTTATAATATCCAATAATAATCATTAGCGGACATAACAAGCCAAAAATCCCCGTATTGATGTCCGCTAAGGTTTTTGATAACCTCAAAATATCATGTCCACTAAGGTTATTTGGAAGGAGCAGTTTATGAAGCCATCCTTTACGGTATCTTCTCAGGCGAATCATTACATCCAGCAATTTATTAATGATATAGAATCCAACGAGGATTTAAGTGCCAAAACATTAACGCAGTATGCAAGCGACCTACGACATTTGGCAGATTGGTATGAAGGTAGCTGGCACCGTCACCAAGCAGAGGAGGTTTATTTCGCACCTAACGAGATGACTACGCCGACCTTGATCCATTATCGAGAATACATGCAAAAGGTTCGTTCGTTAAAACCAAAAACGATTAATCGGAGATTGAACACGCTGAAGCGTTTTTTTGAATGGGCTGTACAAAAGCAAATGGTTTCTCTTGATGTAGCCAAACCATTGAAACTTGTCCCCGAGGAAACCACCAGTCCTCGTCACATGACGGATCAGGAAGAAGCATCGCTGATTACAGCTGTTCAAAATCATGGCACAACACGGGATTACAATCTTGTTCTTTTAATGCTGCACACCGGGCTTCGAACCATGGAGGTCTGTCGCCTGGTCAAATCCGACATTACTATCGGAAAAAGAAGTGGCCGATTACTTGTTCGTTCTGGGAAGCGCAATAAGCAAAGGGAAGTTCCATTAAATGCAACGATCCGACGGGCGCTGGAAGCCTATCGTCCTACGATCAAATCAGATGATGACCCCCTTTTTCCTTCAAACAAAACCGGAAGACATATGGGGGAACGTGCTCTACGTCATTTGATTTTGAAATATATGAAACTAGCCAATATCGAAGATATTAGTCCTCATGATCTTCGGCATCGTTTCGGTTACGTCATGTCGGAACGAACACCATTACACCGTTTGGCACAAATCATGGGGCATGACAGTTTGAATACAACCATGGTTTATGTTCGAGCGACTCGATCCGACCTACAGGGCGAGGTCGAAAAAATAGCTTGGCAATAATCGGGAGGGAATTTCATTGGCGTCGATTGAACGAACGGCATACCCGCGTTTCAAGCGCATGGTGACACAAAAAGAGTTGGATGAAGTCTATACACCTCAGACGGATGAGGTTAACTTTATTCTTTCGATAACACGTGGCAAAAACAACCGTTTTAATGCAACTCTATTGCTTAAATCCTTTCAAAAGCTTGGTTACTTTCCTAAATTGAATGAAATACCGCAAGGTATTGTAGATCATATCCGGGTGAGTTTAAACCTGCCTCCTGAATTAATAGTCGTTGGGTATGAAAAACCGCGTACAATGTATGTCCATCAAACAGCTATCCGGAAACACTTGGGGATTCATTCGTACGGTAAGAAAGCACAGGAAATTGCGATCCAATCCATACAAGAGGCAGCAAAGACCATGGATAATCCCGCAGATCTTATTAATGTAGCGATTGCCGAACTCATCAATCAATATTATGAACTTCCCGCATTTAGCACCTTGGATCGTTTGGCTCGCCGTATTCGAAGATTAGTCAACGAATCCTTTTTCCAGCAAGTATTGGATCGCTTATCAAAAGAAGAGATCGGACAACTTGATGTATTGGTTCAAAAAGACGCCGATCAATTTTTTAGCCATTATAACCGTCTGAAACAATTGCCGAAAAGACCACGATTATCAAAGATCCAAGAACAAATCAATCAACTCCATTGGCTTTTGAATTTTGGGGACGTAGGCCACCACCTTGAAAACATTCCTCCTATTAAGGTTCGACACTTTGCTGCACAAGCGAAGGTTCTGGATGCACAAAGTATTAGGGATTATGCTGCTCCCAAACGTTATACATTATTGTTATCAATGATTTATCATACGCAGGTTGCTACCCGCGACAACCTTGGTACGATGCTGATGAAAAGGATGGGCAACTTACATAACTCTGGAAAAGAAGAGCTGGAGCGCGTCAAAGAACAACATCGAGAGAAAACGGAAAACCTGGTTGCAACCCTGACAGACATACTGCAAACCTTAGAAGATGAACCAGAAGATGATCAAGCCGGAAAACTTGTTAAAAAAGCCGTAGCAACAAGGGGTAACATTCAGACATTGCTGGAGGATTGTGAGGCCGTGGCTTCCTATAATGGCAATAATTATTTGCCTCTTATCCTGAAATTTTTCCGTCAATACCGATCAAAAGTGTTTCAAATGGTTGAAAGTCTGCAACTTTCCTCGACTAGTGAAGATACCTCGGTCATGTCAGCGCTTTACTATGTTATGGATAACCGTCATCGTAAAAGCAATTATTTACCCGATGAGGTTGATTTATCCTTTGCTTCAGAACAATGGAGAAGAACCATTCGAGTTCGCGAAGGGTCGGGATGGAAAATTCATCGGAGGCATTTAGAAGTTTGTGTGTTTTCCTATCTCGCCAAGGAATTAAAAACCGGCGATATCTGTATAAGTGAATCCGATGAATACGCTGATTACCGGGAACAGTTATTGAGTTGGGAAGAATGCCGGCCCATGCTAGAGGATTATTGTAATGAAATGGGCTTTCCCGAAAATGGACCGGATTTCGTGAACCAGTTAAAGAATTGGATGCTTCATAAATCGCATGATGTTGATAAGAATTTTCCCGTTAACAAAGATTCGGTAGAAATTACGGAAGAAGGTGAACCGATATTAAAGAAGGCGGACGCAAAAGAACCCAGTTCTTTTTCAAAACACTTGGAAACCTTGATCGAAGAGAGAATGCCGGAGCGTAACATTATTGATGTCCTTTCTAACGTTGAATATTGGGTCAATTGGAGCCGACATTTCGGCCCTCTTTCCGGCTCCGATCCTAAATTGGATCGCCCCAAAGAACGTTATGTCTTAAATACCTTTGCTTATGGTTGTAACTTGGGACCATCACAAGCTGCCCGTCATATGCGCGGTACAGTCACACCAAGGACGCTTTCCTTTATTAATCAGCGACACGTAACACCTCATAAATTAAACAAAGCCACAAAGGATATCATCGATCAGTACGATAAATTTGAACTCCCGGAATCATGGGGAAGTGGCAAGACGGCAGCAGCTGATGGAACCAACTATGATATTTACCAAGAAAATTTGGTAGCTGAGTATCACATTAGGCATGGTGGATACGGAGGCGTTGCCTATCATCATGTTTCAGACAAGTACATTGCTTTGTTCAGCCACTTTATTCCTTGTGGTGTATGGGAAGCTGTTTACATTATTGAAGGGCTTTTAAAAAATCAATCCGACGTTCAACCTGACACACTGTTTGCGGATACTCAAGGACAATCGACACCTGTATTTGCCTTGTCATACCTGCTGGGCATTAAATTGATGCCGCGAATTCGTAACTTGAAAAGTCTTAAATTTTTTCGGCCGACGAAAGATACGACGTTTGAACATACGGACAATCTATTCACGGACACGATTAATTGGGGATTGATTGAAACGCATTGGAAGGATCTCATGCGTGTTGTTCTTTCCATCAAGGCCGGAAAGGTGTCCTCCTCACTGTTATTGAGAAGGTTAGGAACTTATAGCCGTAAAAATCGATTGTATCAGGCTTTTCAGGAATTGGGGAGAGCTGTGCGTACGGTTTTTCTCTTAGAATATATTACAAACATTGACTTAAGGCGATACATTACGGCCACAACCAATATTGCCGAAGCTTATAATGGTTTCGCGAAATGGCTTTTCTTCGGAGAAGAAGGCATCATTACAGATAATGATCCTGAACAGCAGGAGAAAGCCATCAAATATAATGACTTGGTTGCAAATGCTGTTATCTTTCAAAATGTTGCTGACTTAACGACAGTACTTCGATCACTTCAACAGGAAGGATATGAAATCAAAAATGAAGATTTAGCTGATCTGAGTCCGTATCTAAGGGGGCATATTAAAAGGTTTGGTGATTACATCATTGACTTGGAATCACCTCCAGAACCGTTAGACGAAAAACTTACATTAACGGAATAAATCATGGGATGGTTATTTGAATCCATCCCTAACTGTATATTTTACACGTATCATGTAGATCCCCCATTACGGAAATTGACTTATTTGTCTGTTTAATAAATATTATTTATAATCATAATATATAAAATATTCAAAATCCATTGAATCCTATATGGATAAATGTTTCAATAAGTAAATAAGAAACAATACCATTTAGTATTCTTTGGTTTGTAAGCGAATTCATTAATGGAAAGGAGATGGTTCCCCATTCTATTGAGTGCCCTCTAAGTTTGTAATAAGCGCCTGTATTAGAGGGGGCACTGTTATCACGGTATGAATATATTAACACGTCAAAAAATCATTTCATTACGAGCAATATCCGTACATCCATTTTTTGGATGATACCTTTTTTCAGAGGCAGAAAGGAGATGATTAATTGAACACCATACTTATTATAGCAGCCATGTTTGCTTGTCTTTTTATTGTTCTATTTTTAGGATTGCCAGTTGCTCTTGGCTTGGGCGGTACAGCTGCCCTGTTTGGCTATTTGTACGTGCCGGATGTATTGATGGCTGCTCCGAGCTCTTTCTTTTCAACACCGTGGCAAAATATTTTAGTAACTGTTCCACTGTTTATTTTTATGGGGAATATTGTTCGTTACTCAGGTATTGCGCAGGACGCTTATGATGCTGCATATAAATTAATTGGCCATCTACCGGGGGGTCTGGCTATGGGAACGGTGCAGGTGTGTACGGTTTTTGCTGCTATAACCGGTGTCACGCCGCCAGCCACCATTACAATGGGGCAAATTGCTTACCCTTCCATGATGCACTATCAATACCACAGAGGAATTGCTATTGGTTCCATCGGGGCCGGTGGAGCGTTGGGTGCTCTTATTCCTCCAAGTGTTCCGTTTATTTTTTACGGTATATTATCCAATGAATCAGTGGGTGCCCTGTTTTTGGGCGGTATTATTCCCGGATTAATATTGTCTATTTTATACGTTATTTATATTGGGATCAGGTGTAAATTGCAGCCGCATATGGGACCGGCAATCCCAAAAGATAACAGATACTCTGTACGTGAGAAAATTGGTGCTATTGCAGGTATTTGGCCGTTTCTTGTTCTCATTATTATTGTTTTAGGCGTTATATGGATGGGAGTAGCTACACCTGCTGAGGCGGCTGCATTCGGTGCCGGTGGTGCTCTTCTGATTAATATTTTATACCGTAGTTTAACTTGGCAAATCGTCAAAGATTCAATTATATTCACTGTTAAGCTCGTTGGTATGGGATTCTGGATTCTGATTGCTGCCAACTTTTTTGTTAACATCTTTAGTGCCTTAGGTGGTCAGGATGTTATTACGTCAGCTGTCTTAGGTATGCCCGGTGGTAAGTGGGGCGCCCTGTTAATGATGATGTTTATCATCATGATTCTCGGAATGGTGATGGATGATTGGGCCATTATTATGATGGTCACACCGTTATTTGTCCCTATTTTAAATGAATTGGATATTAGCACGTTATGGTTTGGTGTTCTGTTTATCGTTAATATACAAATTGCCTATTTAACACCTCCTTTTGGTTTTGTTCTGTTTTGGATAAAAAGTATCTTACCGGAAGATGTCACGATGGGAGATGTTTACCGTTCGGTTTTGCCGTTTATTGGGCTTCAGTTAATAGGGCTTATTTTGCTGATTCTATTTCCTGAATTGGCGACGTGGCTTCCAAGCACGATGCGATAAAATAATGAACCGGATCTCGCTTTGATGGGAAATACTATTGACTAAAGGGGGTGATTCTTCTGTTAATTGCGTACATATCTATGTGCGCTATAACCGGCAATTTATCTTTTGAAGGGAGGGGTGAATAGGTTTATGACATGGTGCTGAACCTGCCGGAACTCGCCTCATAATCATTCAAGGACGTTAAACGACATGTTTAGAACACATCGTCTATTACAAATAGGGGGTTATCATGATGAAAAAATATATTGTGCTATTATTGATGCTCGTTTTTGCTGGTATTGTCATGACTGGATGTCTTGCGGACGACACATCGAACGGGGGTGGAAATGGGTCTGATTCAGGTGATTCCGGCGGAGAAGATGGCCCTCCAGATGAGGTGACGGAATGGACCTTTCAGCCTGCTTTTGATTCCGGTGATGCCGGTTGGGATAATGGCGTTAAACCGTGGATTAAAGCTGTGGAAGAAGCGACGGAAGGCACCGTGAAAATTGAGCTTCTCCCAGCTGGTTCAATCGTCAGCGGAAATGAAGCATTCAGTGCTGCTAGTAACGGAACCATCGATGTTTATGCTGGCTGGGCAACTGTTTACGGTGGCATTATGCCCGAGGGTATGCTCGCATATGGCATGCCGATGGGGGCTGAAAACTCCGAAGAAGCATGGGAAGCTATGTGGGGAAATGATAAGTATCGAATTGGTGAAATTGTTCAGGAAGCAGCCAATGAGAATAATTTGCAATGGGTTGGCTGGGCGAACCAAGGCCCTAACTCGGTCTTTACTAAGTTTCCAGTAAAGGGTATGGAAGATTTGGAAGGAAAGAAACTTAGAGCCGGTGGTCCCCAAGCCCTATTTTTGGAAGCTATGGGCGGAACACCCGTATCTTTGGAAAGTGATGAAATTTATTCGGCCATTGATCTGGGAACCATCGAAGGCACGCTATGGGATACTGGCGGCATGAATGATATGAAATTCCAGGAAGTTATAGATTATGCGATGCTTCCGGGGTGGAATCCTGCTCAACACCAAGAAATTTATGTTAATCAGGATGCATGGCAAAGCTTGAATGATTGGCAACGGGAGCAAATAAATGGAATATTTAAATCCAACTATTTCAAAGCCAGTGAAATGCATGCAGAAGGTGTGGAGCAATCGTTGCAGGATCTCAAGGACAGCGGTGGTGAGGTTATCGAACTGAGCGAAGAAAAAGTACAAGAAATGCGAAATAAAACCATTGAGAAAGTTTGGCCTAAAATTGCTGAAAAATCCGAGCGAAATGCCAAAGGTGTTGAGTTGTGGAAACAATTCCTGAAAGATAAAGGTAAAATAGAATAATTATATCAACGGTATGTTTGACTTTATAATGACAGCCACCTCTTCAGTTTTTATAAAGAGAAACATGGCTACAAAGAAGAGGTGGCGTGTCTATCAACATCATTCATGCGATGGTTATCAATAATCATTTTGATGCGAAAGGAGGTACGTAACTAAATGACCATTTGGAACAATGTTGAGCGAACCGTTGACGTCATAAGTGAGTGGTTGGGCAAAATTGGTTGGATTCTTATTCTCTATGCGCTGTTTTTCGGGTTATATGACGTTATCATGAGATATTTTTTCGATGCACCTACGTTATGGATTTCCACAACCATACAATACGCTATGGTTCTGTTGGCTTGCGTGTCCGGTGCTTTCTCGTTGAACACAGGCTCCTTTGTCAAGTTGGATCTGTTTTATGAAAAAATGTCTCCTAAAGCGAAAGCAGTCTGTAATATTATTACATTTTTCTTTGCTTTTCTATATTTGTATGTATTGATTACAAAAGGGATAGAGGCGGCGTCATCATCGTTTGCGAGGGCTGAAACAACACCGACCGCCATTTCTATACCACTCTATCATCTGAAGGCCATTATACCCATCGGGGCTTTTTGTGTTCTTCTTGTAGCCATTAAACATGTTGTTCAGGATATACAGACGGCGTTGGGTTACCGGCGAGGTTAATGTGTGGGAAACAAAAGAGGTCTTTGTCACCGCAGAAAACCATTCCCATGCAGGAATGGGGGCCATGACACAGCAAGTAATGACTGTTGTACAACGACTGATAAAGACATCTAAAAACCTGGACCGCCTTTTCAGCGGATCCAGGTTTTCTTTTTGATCAGTATGTTATGCTTTCCTTACAGACCGCAGCTCGTCAATAAATGCCTGCTTTTCGGATGCACTGAGCTGACCTTTCTGCTTGACCATATCATACATAAATCTAATATCCTCGTATTTGTTCAAATCATAATCTTGCGCCTCCAGCATTTCGCGATTAACAACACTTAACATTTCAGCGAGTTCCTCGAGCATAAATTTCAAGTTTTCCTGCGTTGGTTCTTCCAGATTCACATGAACACTCCCTCTACTAAATATCATTGCAAAAAGCTTATGTATCGGATTAAGCCTTCTTTTCTCCTTGCCTTTATGATAAAATAAATACGTTAAAATGCCAAATGAGAAAAATATGTTTTCTATAAAACATATTCCTTCTTCTGTGCATCGGAAATTTAGGAGAATGTTTAATGTATTTGAAACGATTGGAAAGTGTTGGCTTTAAATCCTTTGCAGAACGGATCAATGTGGATTTTGTTCCTGGCGTGACGTCAGTAGTGGGGCCGAATGGAAGCGGGAAAAGCAATATCACTGAAGCGATTAAATGGGTGCTCGGTGAACAGTCAGCTCGATCACTGCGCGGATCGAAAATGGAAGATGTTATTTTTCAAGGCAGTGATACGAGACGAGCACTCAATGTTGCAGAAGTAACGCTCGTATTGGAAAATAGTGATCAGGCGCTTCCACTTGACTATAACGAGATAAGTGTCACCAGACGGGTTTATCGTTCCGGTGACAGTGAATTCTATATCAATAAGCAGTATTGTCGATTGAAAGATATCATTGATTTATTTATGGATTCTGGATTGGGTCGTGAAGCCTTTTCGATTATCAGTCAGGGAAAGGTTGAGGAAATTTTAAGCTCCAAAGCGGTTGAACGGCGGACAATTTTTGAAGAAGCTGCTGGCGTTTTGAAGTATAAACAACGTAAGAAAAAAGCTGAGTATAAATTGGAAGAAACACAAGAAAACTTGAACCGTGTGGAAGATATTATCCATGAATTGGAACAGCAAATGGGACCGTTGAAAGACCAAGCAGAAACCGCGCAAAGCTATCTTGACAAAAAAGAACAGTTGAAACAATGTGAAATTTCGCTGCTCATTACGGAAATCGAACAGCTTTATGACCAGTGGCAGGGAATGCTGGGTGAACTGGATAAAGCGAAAAATGAGGAACTGAACCGAAAAACGGCCATCCAAACAAAAGAAGCTGAACTGGAACAGGAACGGCAGACAATTCAGACGTTGGATGAAGAGATTGAGCAACTGCAGGCAAACCTTCTGTCGACAACGGAACAACTTGAACAGGATGAAGGCAAAAAGCAAGTATTTCACGAACGAACCAAACACATAGATGAAAATAAAGAAAAACT
Organism: Lentibacillus halophilus; assembly: GCF_055395055.1. NCBI lineage: Bacteria > Bacillati > Bacillota > Bacilli > Caryophanales > Bacillaceae > Lentibacillus > Lentibacillus halophilus. Next base: position 2,431,565 of record NZ_AP043750.1, on the reverse strand, counting down.
GGAAAATCAGAAAAAAGAAACATCCGAACGCATCGAGACGCTTAAGCATGAACTCAATCAAGAAAATGAGACACTCACATCGCTGCAGGAAACCCGACATAAAACAAAAAATCGCCTCCAGCAATTCGAGGCTGAATTAACAACGGACAAAGATGATATTGCCAAACAAATCGATGAATGGAAATCGGATTATATCGAGTATTTGAATGACCAGGCAGCCAAACGGAATGAACAACAGTCTATTCAAAAGCAGATTGATAATATTTCCAACAAAATGCAACAACAAGACAAAAAAATAGATGATTTATTATCTGAACAGAAAGACCTTAGATCAAAAGCAACGGAACTAAAATCGGATTATGCCAAACAGGAAGACGTGCTCAAACATAAATCCGAGACTATTGAGCAACTCAAAGAAGACGTGTCAACGAAACGTGATGCGTTTCAAGAAGCACAATCAAAGCTGAATGAAGGCTATCAATATATAGAAAAACTGAAATCCAAAAAAGAAATGCTGGAAGATATGAAAGAGTCATTTCAAGGATTCTTCCATGGGGTAAAAGCCACTCTTAAAGCACGTGAAGAAAAGAAACTGAAAGGCATTCACGGGGCAGTCATTGAGCTTGTTGACGTTCCAAATCAATATATAACGGCCATAGAGACGGTCTTGGGCGGCCAAGCCCAGCATGTGGTAGTCGATGATGATCAGACGGCACGACAAGCCATTGACTGGCTCAAAACGACCAACAACGGACGAGCCACTTTTTTGCCGCTTCAATCCATTCATGAACGATTTATTCCAAATGATACGCTGGGACAAGTGAAACACCACTCTGGATTCGTCGGGGTTGCTGCCGATCTTGTGTCCGCAACCTCCCCTTTTCAAAAGGCCGTCCGTCATCTGATGGGACATGTCCTCATTGCAGAAACATTAAAAGATGCCAATGTCATCGCCCAAGATGTTAAACGCAAGCACCGTGTTGTTACACTTGAGGGCGATGTAGTCAATCCGGGTGGGTCCATGTCCGGTGGTGCGCAGAAAAAATCAAAGCAATCGTTGTTTACAAGGGAAAAAGATTTGCAAGAAGTAACTGAACAACTGGGTGACTTTCAACACAATGTAAAAGCGATCGAAAAACAGGTGGACGAACAGAGAGAACAGATTACTAAAATAGAACAGGACATCGCTGCTAAAGAGAACGATATTTCAGAAGAACGGCAAAAACGTCAGGATCTAAACACATCCTTTAAAGAAGCTGAAATGAAACTAGCCTCATTGAATGAAACAATTGCGTTGTATGAACAGGACAAGCAACAATTTGACAAAGATTTGAATGATCTGCACTCACGCCGCGACCAGCTTACGAACGAGTTACAGACTATTTCCAAGCATTTGGAAACGGCTCAGCGTCACATTGATAAGCTGTCCGAACAGGAAAAAACATTTCAGGATAATCAGGAACAGTTGAAAGAAGACTATCAAAAAGAACAAGTAACACTGGCTGAACAAGAAGAACGGTTGAAAAATCAGAAGGAAAAAACGGATAACATCCACACACAGTTGCGTGAATATCAGGACCAATATCAAACGTATGCCAATGATCTGAATGAATTGCTGAAAATGCAAGAGGCCGAAGAAACCGAAGAAACAGTGGAAGCAAATATCCGGAAAGCGAAAGAAGATAAAGAGGCTATCACAGCAAAAATCCAAAGCTTGCGTTCCAATCGTTCCGAACGCAGCCAATACGTACAGGATCAAGAACGTGAATTGAAAGAAGAAAACAAGGACCATAACGCCTATCAACAAGACATTCAAGAAAAAGAAGTCAACGTCAATCGTTTGGATGTTGAGTTGGAAAACCGGTTGAACAAGCTGCAGAACGACTATACGATAACATTTGAAAAAGCTCAACAAACATATGAAAAAACGGACAATGCCGAAGAAGCAGAGAACACAGTCAATCGGATAAAGCAAGCCATCGAGCAACTGGGTACCGTGAACCTAGGTGCCATCGATGAATATGACCGAGTTTGGCAACGGCATGACTTTTTATCACAACAACAGAATGATCTTTTAGAAGCAAAACAGACGTTACACACGGTTATCAGCGAAATGGATGATGAAATGGAAAAACGCTTCAGTGACACATTTGCACAAATTAACGAAGAATTTTCTACTGTTTTCAAACAGTTATTTGGCGGTGGTAAAGCTGAACTGACGTTGACCGATCCCAAAAATTTGCTTGATACGGGTGTGGAAATCATTGCTCAACCCCCCGGTAAAAAACTGCAGCACCTTGGACTGCTGTCTGGTGGTGAACGAGCGTTAACTGCCATAACGTTATTGTTCGCTATTTTGCATGTCCGCCCGGTACCGTTTTGTGTACTGGATGAAGTGGAAGCAGCTTTGGATGAAGCCAATGTTACCCGTTTTGCTGACTATTTGAAGGCATGCAGTGCAAATACACAGTTCATTGTCATTACGCATCGAAAAGGAACGATGGAAGAATCCGATGTCCTGTACGGTGTAACCATGCAGGAGTCGGGTGTGTCCCGGCTCGTTTCGGTCCGCATGGATGAAACCGATGAGCTGATTAATGCATAGGAGGTATCCATTCGATGGGATTCATAAACAAATTAAAAAGTAAATTCAAACAAAATGAAGAGGATGCAGAAGACGTTACCAAAAAGTACAAAAAAGGCATGGAAAAAACGCGTCATTCATTTTCCGGAAAAATAAATGATTTAGTCGCTCGCTACCGCAAAGTGGATGAAGACTTCTTTGAAGAACTGGAAGAAGTGTTGATCGGTGCGGATGTCGGGGTTAATACCGTTATGGATTTGGTTGAAGAGTTAAAAATGGAAGTGAAGCGTCAAAATATAAAAGATTCATCCGAAATAAAAGGCGTTATTTCAGAAAAGTTAGTGGACATTTATTATGGCAATGATGACGAAGACGTTGAGAAGCTACATCTGCAGGACGAAGGATTATCGGTTATTCTCGTTGTCGGAGTTAATGGTGTCGGCAAAACAACGTCCATTGGCAAACTGGCCCATCAATTGCAGCAGCAAGGAAAAACTGTCATGTTGGCAGCCGGGGATACATTCCGCGCCGGAGCTATTGAACAGCTCGATATATGGGGCGAACGGGCCGGCGTCGACGTCATTAAACAAAGCGAAGGCAGTGATCCTGCTGCGGTTATTTTTGACGGGATTAAATCTGCTAAATCACGTAATGCTGATGTGCTTATCTGTGATACAGCAGGCCGACTACAGAACAAGGTTAATTTAATGAATGAGCTCGCTAAAGTTAAACGGGTGATTGAACGGGAAGTGCCTGGAGCACCGCATGAAGTCCTTCTTACACTGGATGCAACGACTGGCCAAAATGCTTTGAGTCAGGCGAAGACATTCTCTGAAGCAACCGACGTGTCGGGGATTGTATTGACTAAGCTTGACGGAACAGCAAAAGGCGGTATTGTATTGGCTATTCGTAAGGAGCTGGACATTCCTGTTAAATTCGTTGGTCTTGGTGAGAACGTGGAAGATCTTGAACATTTTGATGCGCATGCCTTCGTCTATGGATTGTTCGCGGATTTGCTTGAAGATGACGATAAATGATGGTAAACTTTTTGTAAAGGGATTTCACTTAACAATTTATGACTCACGTATTGATAGAGGGTGTTTTCAGTTGCTGGAAAAAACAACACGAGTCAATTATTTATTTGATTTTTACCAACCATTATTAACCCCGAAACAGCGCAGTTATATGGATATGTATTTCCGTGAGGACTATTCGCTTGGTGAAATCTCCGAGTTGCTAAACGTTTCCCGACAGGCTGTATATGATAATATCCGTCGGACGGAACAGATGCTTGAAAATTATGAAGAAAAACTTGGGTTATATGACAGATTCCGGAAGCGCATGACCATTTTGGATCGGATGGATCATATGGCTAATAATAGTGACATACAAGCGTTGATTCATCAATTAAAAGAATTAGAGTAGGGGGACTCCTTCCATGGCATTTGAAGGATTGGCCGACCGGCTGCAAGGCACCATGAAAAAAATCACCGGCAAAGGGAAAGTTTCCGAACAGGATGTTAAGGAGATGACAAGAGAAGTCCGTCTTGCCCTTTTAGAAGCCGATGTCAACTTTAAAGTGGTCAAAGATCTGATAAAACGGATTAAAGAGCGTGCTGTCGGCCAGGAAGTGATGGAAAGTTTAACACCCGGACAGCAGGTTATTAAAGTTGTAAAAGAAGAGTTATCCGAACTGATGGGAGGGGAACAGAGCCAGATAGCTGCCAGCGACCGTCCGCCGACCGTTATTATGATGGCCGGACTGCAGGGTGCCGGAAAAACAACAACCACCGGCAAACTAGCCACGCATCTGCGCAAGAAACACAATCGGTCACCTCTTTTGGTCGCCGCAGACGTTTACCGGCCGGCTGCCGTTGATCAATTGGAAACAGTTGGACAGCAGCTTGATATACCTGTCTTCTCCAAAGGGACGGACGAAAGCCCTGTGGCTATTGCCAAACAGGCGCTGGAACAGGCGAAAGAACAACATCATGATTACGTTATTATTGATACGGCCGGTCGGTTGCATGTTGATGAGGATTTGATGGATGAACTCGATCAGGTCAAAGCAGCCGTTAATCCGGATGAAATCTTTCTCGTTGTTGATGCCATGACCGGACAGGATGCAGTCAACGTGGCGGAAAGTTTTAATGACCAGCTGGGAATATCCGGCGTTGTCCTATCGAAGCTCGATGGCGATACACGCGGCGGGGCGGCGCTTTCTATACGAGCTGTCACCGGCAAGCCGATCAAATTCGCAGGTATGGGCGAAAAACTCGATCAGTTGGAACCCTTTCACCCCGAAGGAATGGCGTCACGTATCCTTGGCATGGGCGATGTGCTGAGTCTGATTGAAAAAGCGGAAACCAATGTCAGCGAAAAACAGGCAAAAGAGTTACAGGAAAAAATGCGTTCAGCGACATTTACATTTGATGATTTCCTTGAACAGATGGGTCAAGTAAAAAACATGGGCCCTCTCGAAGATTTAATGGGAATGATACCAGGTGCCAACAAAATGAAGGGGCTGAAGAATGCACAAATTGATGAAAAACAACTGGTGTATGTGGAAGCCATTATTCAGTCCATGACCAAGGATGAGCGACAGGATCCTTCCATCATGAATGCAAGCCGGAAAAAGCGGATTGCCAAAGGTTCCGGAACATCCGTATCCCAAGTGAACAGGCTGCTAAAACAATTTAATGAAATGAAGAAAATGATGAAACAAATGACTTCTGGACAAAAAGGAAAAAAGGGCAAAGGAATGAACTTACCTTTTATGTAAAAATGAAGCGGACGCACACTCGCAAGCACATGTGCTACGTTTTTCCAACCTCCGTGCACAGATGTCCTGTAAATGTCAGACATCCTGTAATGGAAAAACACTTTACAGACCTCAAACGATCTGTTACAATCTAAAATTGTGAAACATAAGATATTGGAGGTGTGAACATGGCTGTAAAAATCCGAATGAAACGAATGGGGTCCAAACGAGATCCATCCTATCGTATTGTTGTGGCAGATTCGCGCTCACCGAGGGATGGACGTTTTATTGAGCAAATCGGCACATACAATCCTGTTGTCAAACCGGTTGAAGTCAAAATAAATGAAGAGAAAGCATTGGACTGGATGACACATGGTGCGAAACCAAGTGACACCGTACGCAATCTTTTCTCCAAACAAGGCATCATGAAAAAATTCCACGAACAGAAAAACTAACCCATAAAGTAGTGTGATATCATGAGGGCCCTGATTGAGACCATTGTAACGCCATTAGTTGATTACCCTGAAGACATCACTGTGACAGAAACGGAAAAAGATGACAAAACGACATACCATCTCACCGTTCATCAGAGTGATGTCGGCAAAGTGATTGGTAAAAATGGCCGGATCGCCAAGTCGATCCGTACGATTGTTTATTCTGCAAAGCCGACTACAAACAAGCGTATTTATTTAGATATTATGTAGAAAGGGAGGGGGGGGCACCTTTCCCTTTTTACCATTTAAAGACAATCGAACCGATAATGCTTGAATTACCGGATAAGGATGAATGAACGGAAAATGCATGTCTGTGCTAGGATTGATTCGAGAGAGAGCGAGGAATCAGTATGCAAATTATCAGAAAGGTCCTTATCAAACAGATTGTTACAGAGAAAAGCAAAGCGACGTTAAGGAAAGGCTTTCAGGATCACAAAATGCAGCTTGAACAAGAGTGCCAACAGCTCAGGTTTGAACAGCGTAAATTGGAGAATAAACGAAAAACGTCCAAACAGGAAGTTTCACAACGGTTTCAGCAGGAAATAAAAAATCGAAAAGAAAAAATGAAACAGGCTGACTTTAAATTGGAACAGCTGGATATACTGGAAATCGGAAGTGAAATAACAGAAAAAGAAGTTGACGCTCTTGTTGAGGTTGAAGAAGGGTCGCATTGGAATGAAATTATGGGAGAAGCAGCTATCGTCGTGGAAGATGGCATCGTTGTTCGAATTGATCAGTAGCAGGTGATGACATGACACAAATGCTGAATGTAGGAAAAATTATTAATACTCATGGCGTACAAGGCGAGGTTAAAGTTCAACGGATCACGGATTTCGATGATCGATTTGACATCGGCAACCAGTTGGTACTTGTAAATGAAGACAGTCAGGAATTGGTGTTAACAATCGATGGACACCGTATTCATAAAGGGTTCGACCTCATTCATTTTAAAGGCTATGACACCATCAATGATGTTGAGTGGTTCAAAGGGAAACACCTTCAAATCAGTGAAAACCAGCTGACCGAACTTGATGAAAATGAATACTATTACCATGAGATTATCGGCTGCTCCGCTTACTTGACAGACGGCAGCTATCTCGGTTCCATTAAGGAGATACTGTCTCCAGGTGCCAATGATGTCTGGGTCGTGAAACGTGAACAGGGAAAAGATGTGCTTGTGCCTTATATTGAAAATATTGTTCAAGAAGTGGACGTTGCTGCACAAAAAGTGGTCATCGAACCGATGGAAGGACTGCTTGACTGATGCATATAGATGTTTTGACATTATTTCCGGAAATGATCGAAGGTGTCTTTGATGCTTCCATTCTCAAAAAAGCCCGGGAAAATGAGAAATTCAGTTATAATCTGGTGAACTTCCGTGATTACTCGGAAAATAAGCACGGCAAAGTAGATGATTACCCATATGGTGGCGGCGCCGGGATGGTATTAACCCCGCAACCGGTTTTTGATGCCGTGGATGCTGTTACCAATGGGAAACCGATGAATTCGCGGATTATTTTAATGTGTCCACAGGGAGAGCCATACAATCAAAAAAAAGCTGAAGAACTGGCTGAAGAAGATCACTTGGTTTTCATCTGTGGCCATTACGAAGGGTATGATGAACGGATAAGGAAACACCTTGTCACCGATGAAATATCCATCGGTGATTATGTCCTGACTGGCGGAGAACTTGGCGCCATGGTCGTCATCGACAGTGTGGTGCGATTATTGCCAGATGTGCTTGGCAATGACGAATCCGCACCGGGGGATTCTTTTTCCACCGGTCTTTTGGAACATCCGCACTATACCCGTCCTGCTGATTTCCGGGGCATGAAAGTTCCAGATATATTACTGTCCGGCAATCATGCAAAAATTGATGATTGGCGCCGAAAAGAGTCGTTGAAACGTACATTAGAGCGGCGAAGCGAACTGGTGAATGAACAACAATTGACAGATGAAGAACGTAACGTTTGGGGTAAAAATTCAGAATGAATGTTGAATAAGGTTGCTTATTATGGTATATTGATGATTGTGCTTAAGTTCATACTTAAGTTTTATAAACGATGTTCCGCTGTCCGTAGTGCGATATGAGCATTGGTTTGGAAGGAGTGAAACAGGATGCAAAACATACTTGAAGAAGTGACAAAAGATCAGCTTCGTACCGATCATCCTGAGTTCCGTGCGGGTGACACGGTTAAAGTTCACGTTCGAGTTGTAGAAGGAAGCCGTGAGCGTATTCAGGTGTTTCAAGGTGTCGTTATCAAACGTCAAGGCGGTGGAATTAGCGAAACATTCACTGTAAGAAAGATTTCTTACGGAATTGGTGTCGAGCGTACATTCCCATTGCATTCACCTCGTGTTGCGAAAATCGACGTTTCCCGCCGCGGCCTTGTTCGTCGTGCGAAACTTTACTATCTTCGTAATTTGCGCGGAAAAGCAGCGCGTATTAAGGAACGCCGCTAGATTCGCCAATAGAATGACTGATGAAAAGGGGCTTGGTTATTTTACACAAGCTCCTTTTTGCTTCTTAAGCATGGTTAATATAAGCGTATCACAATACGCAGGACGTTACCCTGTGGAAATAAAACACATCATGCTATAATAACAGACATAATAATAAACAAGCTATATATAGACTGTTACAGGCGGTGGGATTATGACGGAACGGAAGAGGGAATGGATTGACTGGGTAAAAGCGTTGCTGATTGCATTTGGTATAGCGTTTATAGTACGAACGTTCTTTTTTGCCCCTATTGTTGTTGATGGTCCCTCAATGATGCCGACATTGCATGATGGTGATCAAATGATTGTTAATAAATTTATTTATGATATACAGGAACCCGAGCGGTTTGATATCGTTGTGTTCCATGCATCAGACAAAAAAGATTTTATTAAACGTGTTATTGGTTTGCCGGGCGAACATGTTGCCGTTAAAGATGATAATTTATATATCGATGGAGACAAAAGAAAAGAACCCTTTTTACAGGAACGAAAAGAAGATATGCATTCCTATCAGACATTGACAGGTGATTTTCAGCTTGAAGATCTTCCTGGTGGATACGAAACCATTCCGGACGGTTATGTGTTGGTATTGGGAGATAATCGCAATAACTCCACAGACAGCCGAATGTTGGGGCTTGTTTCGATGGATCGGGTTGTCGGACAGACCAGTTTCATTTACTGGCCGCTTGATCGAATGCGAATAATACATGATTAGGAGGATGGATGTTGCCAATACAATGGTTTCCGGGTCATATGGCTAAAGCAAAACGTGAAGCAGAGGAGAACGTGCAACTAGTGGATTTTGTAATGGAGCTTGTCGATGCCCGCGCACCTTTATCCTCCCAAAATCCAATGCTTCAGGATATTTTACATCAGAAGCCAAAAATGATCGTCATGATGAAAAAAGACCTCGCAGATGCTTCGATGACAGATCGGTGGATTGCTTATTTTAATGATCAGGGAATGTCCGCTATTGCCGTTGATGTTAATGATCAAGCCGATATGAAGCAGGTCGTTCAAACCGGTCAGGAACTTGGTCAGGAAAAACAGAACAAGCTAAAAAAGAAAGGTGTGAATCCGCGTTCTCCTAGGGCGATGATTCTCGGTATACCGAATGTGGGGAAGTCGACGTTGATTAATCGTCTAGCCCATAAGAAAATTGCCCAAATCGGTGACAAACCAGGTGTGACCAAAAAGCAGCAATGGATTAAGGTGAAAGGTGACCTTGAGTTATTAGATACACCCGGAATTCTATGGCCCAAGTTTGAAGAAGAAATCATTGGTTACAGGCTAGCAGCTATTGGTACGATTAAAGATCAGCTGTTGCCGTTGGACGATGTCGTTGCATTTGTCATTCAGTATATGCAGGAACATTATCCTGGGCCATTGCTGGAACGATACGGAATTGATCGTGACATGCACGACATGTGGGACATATTTGTAACGATCGGAAAACAACGTGGTGCCTTGGAAAGCGGCGGGAATGTTAATTTTGAAAAAGTGTCCGGTTTGGTTCTCAATGATTTGCGTGCAGGAAAACTTGGTCATTTAACAATGGAGACACCTCCGCAATAGATGAATAAAAATCTATCGCTGGAGTGTTTTTATTTCCTTTGTATCAGTAGCATGACATACACATTTCGATAGGATAAACGCTATTCCAGTTTTCTATAATGAAACAAACAAGAGACGAAGGTGATTCGTTTGAAAAAGCAATCCATTGGTGTATTAAAACAATCATTGGAAGCAGATGAATTGGATCAGGCATACATAAATGCATTGAAATCAGATGAACGCAAAGGAGTACAGCAGCTGATTCAACGGTATGAGCGAAAAAAGTTGAAGGAAAAGGCACTTGAAGAACATTTTAACCGCATGTCTCGGAATGAAAAGAGACATTATGCCAATGGCTGTACTTATATAGCAGGAGTGGATGAAGCCGGGCGTGGTCCGTTAGCAGGTCCGGTTGTCGCTGCGGCAGTTATATTGCCGCATGATTTTAAATTGCTCGGACTGAATGACTCCAAGCAGTTGAATGAACGAACGCGCCACGAATTCGCTCACTTGATCAAAAAGAATGCTGTCAGCTATAGCATTGCAATGATTGATAATCAAACAATCGATGACATCAATATCTATCAAGCTACGAAAAGGGCTATGCATGGTGTGGTCAAGCAGCTTGATCCTTCACCGGACCACGTCATGATTGATGCTGTTTCTGTTGATAACCTGCCGTGCACGTCCGAAGCGATAACGAAAGGGGACCAGGAAAGCATATCTATTGCAGGGGCAAGTATTTTAGCGAAGGTCACTCGGGATCATTTCATGAAAAAATTACATGAGCAGTATCCGGCATTCGGGTTTGCATCCAATATGGGCTACGGCACAAAACAGCATCTTGACATGCTGAAGGAACAGGGAATATCACCGTATCATCGCAGATCATTTTCGCCTGTACAGAATGCTCTTAGCCAGTAGAATAACAATGACGTTTACATAACCATTTGATTGTCAGGTGCATTAAGACATATGTTGATGAGAATCGCTATTTCTTGTGCAAATACCAGTTTTTTTATACAATAACAATGTAGTGAAATTTGATGGGAGGATGAATTTATGAACATTCATGAGTATCAAGGCAAAGATATCTTACGCGAATCCGGCGTGAGTGTTCCGAATGGGTATGTGGCATATACGGTCGACGAAGCAGTAGAAGCATCTAATAAATTAAAGGGCAATATTACCGTTGTGAAAGCGCAAATCCATGCCGGCGGACGCGGGAATGCCGGTGGTGTTAAAATTGCCAAAAATTCGGATGATGTGCGTACATATGCCGATGACATATTAGGCAAACAGTTAGTGACACACCAGACAGGCCCGGAAGGCAAAGAAGTGACGCGTTTGCTCATAGAGGAAGGCAGCGATATTCAAAACGAATATTACGTTGGACTTGTACTGGATCGTGCGACTTCCCGTGTAGTGATGATGGCTTCAGAGGAAGGCGGCACGGAGATTGAAGACGTGGCTGCCGAAACCCCGGAAAAAATCTTTAAAGAAGTCATTGATCCAGTGGTCGGGCTTTCCGGTTATCAAGCACGGAGACTCGCATTTAACATTAACATTCCGGACGAACTAATCGGCAAAGCAGCCAAATTTATGATCGGTCTTTACAACGTATTTGTTGAAAAAGATTGCTCCATTGCTGAAATCAATCCGCTTGTTACGACTGGTGACGGTGAAGTGATGGCACTGGATGCGAAATTGAACTTTGATGACAATGCATTGTTCCGTCATAAAGATATTGCTGAATTGCGTGACTTGGATGAAGAAGATGAGAAAGAGATCGAAGCTTCCAAATACGACTTGAGTTACGTAGCACTGGATGGAAATATTGGTTGTATGGTTAATGGCGCAGGGCTAGCCATGTCCACGATGGATATTATCAAATATTACGGCGGCGAACCGGCAAATTTCCTTGACGTTGGTGGTGGTGCAACAGCTGAAAAAGTCACTGAGGCATTTAAAATTATTTTGTCCGATGACAATGTCAAAGGCATTTTTGTCAATATTTTCGGTGGCATCATGAAATGTGATGTCATTGCAGAAGGTGTCGTTGAAGCTACAAAACAAGTAGGTCTTGACATTCCGCTTGTGGTGCGTCTGGAAGGAACGAACGTCGAATGGGGCAAACAAATTCTGGACGAGTCAGGCTTGAACATCACATCTGCCGGTTCCATGGCTGATGGCGCCGAAAAGATTGTTTCTGCGGTTAAAAACTGAAAGTAGTGAATCATTTATTGATTACATCAGAAAGGACGGACGAAGATGAGTGTATATGTAAATGAAGATACAAAAGTTATTGTCCAGGGAATCACTGGCGGCACGGCTAAATTTCATACGAAACAAATGCTCGAATACGGAACAAAGGTTGTCGGCGGTGTTACGCCCAAAAAAGGCGGAACTGAAGTAGAAGGTGTTCCGGTATACAATACAGTGAAGGATGCTGTTGACTCAACTGGTGCTAATGCGTCTGTCGTTTACGTCCCGGCTCCGGCTGCGGCGGATGCTATTTTGGAAGCGGTGGATGCCGAACTGGATTTGGTTATATGCATCACTGAACATATTCCGGTTATGGACATGGTTAAAGTAAAACGGGCTATGAAAGGCAAAAAAACGCGTCTTGTCGGTCCAAACTGCCCAGGTGTTATTACGGCTGATGAATGCAAAATTGGCATTATGCCGGGATACATCCATAAGAAAGGTCATATCGGCGTTATATCGCGTTCCGGCACATTGACTTACGAAGCTGTACACCAGCTATCAGAAGCCGGTTATGGTCAGACAACGGCCGTCGGTATCGGTGGAGACCCTGTAAACGGCACCAGTTTCATTGATGCTCTGCAGGATTTTAATGACGATCCAGAAACAGAAGCAGTCGTCATGATTGGTGAGATTGGCGGTACAGCTGAAGAAGAGGCAGCCGAATGGGTAAAGGCAAATATGAATAAACCCGTTGTTGGCTTTATTGGTGGAGCGACAGCACCTCCAGGAAAACGAATGGGTCATGCTGGAGCCATCATTTCGGGCGGTAAAGGAACGGCAGAAGAAAAGATCCGTACGATGAATGAAGCAGGCATTAAGACCGCTTCCACACCGGCTGACATTGGTGACACCATGATTGGCGTACTAAAAGAAAATGGTTTGCAGGAAAAATGCAAAACACATTAGTGGTTTTGAAGGAACCCAGGAATGCTATATTTGCTTTCCGGGTTCCACCTATATTATGCTGAATGCTATTTAGTTATCCACATACAATAATATAAAAAAGGTAGTGATTCATTGGAAACATTTCGTGAACGGCTCATTCATATAACCCGATGCCGTGGTATCAGCCGCAGGACTGTACGTGCGTTTATACGCTGCGACCCCACACTCAAAACATTTTATCAACGTTCGTCTTCCAACATCAGTCAGTTCTTCTCGTTGCCATCCAAAAAAGCCGCTAAATTTCATTCCGATCTTCGTAATCCCGATCTGAAATCGCAAATAAAACATGAACAGACCTATTGCAAATTAATAACCATCGTTGACGATATCTATCCATCTGTGTTAAAAACTATTAAAGATGCGCCACTTGTGCTTTACGCTATGGGAGACACCAATTTATTAACCCACCAGCCCATGCTCAGTGTGATTGGTACGAGAAAGCCATCAACAGAAGCAATGCCTAAAATGAAACGATATTTGGTCCCACTTATTCAGGAAGGATGGCTTATCGTCAGTGGCATGGCCATGGGCATTGACAGCTATGCACATCATCTTGCTTTGAATCACCAAGGAAAAACCATTGCCGTACTGGGAAGTGGATTCGATTATGTCTACCCAAAGCAGCATATACAGTTGTTCAGGCAAATTGCAGCAAAAGGATTGGTTTTATCCGAATACCCTCCGAACACTTCACCTGAACGCTATCATTTCCCTGAACGCAATCGAATCATCAGTGGACTGTCATTCGGTACGTTTGTTATTGAAGCAATGGAACGCAGTGGAACATTGATTACAGTTGACCAAGCTCTGGACCAAGGAAGAGATGTATATGCACTCCCCGGTTCCCCGCTTGCCGAACACGCAAAAGGCTGTAATCGAATGATTCAGGACGGTGCAAAATTAGTACTGGATTCATCAGATATTGTCGACGACTGGAAGCAAATGGAATTTTACTGGAACATATAGACGTTCGAAGCGACATATCATAGTTGACAAACGAAAACTGACTATTTACTATTAGTGAAGATTTCCAATGTTGAATAGGATTTGCAATACACACCTCTATAAATGCGTCCTGATGTGGGAGGAGAACATATGTCAGATTATCTTGTGATCGTGGAATCGCCGGCAAAGGCGAAAACGATCGAACGTTATTTGGGAAAAAAATACAAGGTGAAAGCATCCATGGGACATGTTCGGGATTTACCGAAAAGTCGAATGGCTGTAGATCCGGATAATCAATTTCAACCGAAATATATAACAATCCGCGGAAAAGGGGATGTTTTAAAAGATTTAAAATCCGCCGCGAAAAAGTCCAAAAAAGTTTTTTTAGCAGCAGACCCCGATCGAGAAGGCGAAGCTATTGCTTGGCATTTGGCATATGCACTCAACGTTGACCAAGACTCGAAATGCCGAGTTGTTTTTAATGAAATTACGAAAGATGCGATTAAAGAATCATTTAAAAATCCACGATCTATTGACTATGACCTGGTCAATTCTCAACAGGCTCGACGGATTCTTGACAGGCTTGTTGGCTACAACATCAGCCCCTTACTTTGGAAAAAAGTTAAAAAAGGATTGAGTGCCGGGCGGGTACAATCAGTCGCTGTGAAAATGATTATTGAACGGGAAAAAGAAATCCAAAATTTTAAGCCGGAAGAATATTGGTCCATAGAAGCTGACTTTCAGAAGGAATCCGAACATTTTGAAGGATCTTTTTATGGAGTGGAAGGCAAGAAACAAGAACTGAAATCAGAATCGGATGTGCGAACAATCACTGACAGTTTGGACGGAAAGACATTTTCAGTCGATAAAGTGAATCGACGCGAACGCAGACGTAATCCTGCCAAACCATTCACTACATCTTCCTTGCAACAGGAAGCGGCTCGAAAACTGAATTTCCGGGCCAAAAAGACCATGATGGTTTCCCAGCAATTATACGAAGGGATTGATCTAGGCAAAAAGGCAGGTGGAATTACCGGACTCGTCACGTATATGCGCACAGATTCAACGCGCATATCCAATACAGCCAAACAGGAAGCCGCAACTTATATTGAAGAAAATTATGGTAAGAAGTTTCTCGGCGCTTCCGGGCAGTCGAAACAACAGCAAGGCGCACAAGATGCTCATGAAGCAGTCAGACCTACTTCCGTCGGACGTGATCCGCAGTCGCTTAAGCCAATTTTATCAAGGGATCAATACCGTCTTTATAAACTGATCTGGGAACGATTCCTTGCAAGTCAAATGGCACCAGCTATCATGGATACCATGACGGTTCATTTGCTCAATAATGGGGTTGAATTCCGGGCAACAGGCTCAAAAATAAAGTTTAAAGGTTTTACGAAGGTATACGTTGAAGGAACCGATGATAAGAAAAAAGACGAAAATAAATTTTTGCCCGAATTGACTGAAGGTATGACTGTTGAGGCAAATAACATCACACCAAATCAACATTTCACTCAGCCTCCGCCAAGGTATACAGAGGCAAGGCTTGTCCGGACCATGGAAGAACAGGGAATCGGACGACCTTCAACCTATGCCCCCACACTGGATACGATTCAGCGCAGAGGTTATGTGCAACTGGATAATAAACGGTTTGTTCCAACTGAATTGGGAGAAATTGTTACTGATATATTGAAAGAGTTTTTCCCAAAGGTTATCGATCTTGATTTCACTGTTAAACTGGAAGAGGATTTGGACGCCGTTGAAGAAGGAAAAGCTGAATGGGTTCAGGTTTTGGATGAATTTTATGTTGATTTCCGAAAGCGGCTGGAAAAAGCAGAAGAGGAAATGGAAAAAGTGGAAATTCGTGATGAACCTGCCGGAGTTAATTGTGAACATTGCGGCCATGAAATGGTTTATAAAATGGGCCGATATGGTAAATTTATGGCCTGTTCGAACTTTCCGGATTGCCGTAACACGAAACCGATTCTTAAAAAAATTGGTGTAACGTGTCCGCGCTGTCAACAAGGGGATGTTGTCGAACGCACGTCCAAAAAGAACAGAAAGTTTTTTGGATGTGACCGTTATCCGGAGTGTGAATTCATATCATGGGATAAACCTATCTCCAGACCATGTCCAAAATGCAGTTCATTCATGGTTGAGAAAAAGACAAAGAAAGAAACACGTGTGCAATGCACAAACTGTGATTATAGGGAAACCGAAGAGAACTGACCGCTGTGGACCCACGGCGGTCAGTTCTCTACTGTGGTAGTTAAACGAGCCAGAAAGTATTGTGAATGATTAACCATTGAACAATCATATTAGAAATACATTTATTGTTTTTCATCCATAAACTCTTATACTTTCTCCTTCAACGTGCTACATGTGAAAGTAAGAGGAAACATCTGTCTATCAATGGATAGTAACCTCACTGATTAATGTTTCACTTTATTGACTATCATATGGGAAACAGATATAATTGCGCATTGGTAAGGTGATTTGCTTGACAGTTTTATTCAGGTTGCGTTTTAATAGTGTTTGGTTCAAAGACCTCCCTTTAAAGGGTTTGCACATGTTTCTGAATTTTGTTACAATTTCGTTAAGTTTATTGCCTTACATGCTTACGTATGATATGCTCTATTCGTTGTTTTTTGGGGTGACATAGTGAAACAATTTTCAGAGTTGACAAAAGCATTTGTAGCGTATTTACAAATTGAGAAGAACGCGTCACCATATACCATTACGTATTATACGGATGATCTTGAAACATTTTATCTTTTTTTACATCGGGAAGGGATTACAAACCTGCAGGATGTGGATTACCGGGTTATCCGAACCTTTTTAACGTCTTTGTATAACCAAAAGTTGGGCAGGCGGTCTGTTTCGAGGAAAATTTCGAGTTTGAAGAGTTTTTTCAGGTTTTTGGAACGGGAAGAGAATATATATGGCAATCCCTTCCTCCATATCAACCTCCCCGTAGCTGAAAAAGCGATTCCTGGATTTCTGTATATGGAGGAACTCGAGAAACTTTTTGAAGTAAATGACTTAAGCGATCCAATTGGACAGCGTAATCAAGCTCTTATTGAAACACTTTATGCAACCGGGATTCGTGTCAGTGAATGCCAGCGCATGCGGCTTTCAGATATTGATTTTACCATCGGGACTATGTTCATCAAGGGAAAAGGAAGCAAAGAACGGTATATTCCATTTGGACGTTTTGCGGAAATAGCACTTGAAACATACATAGATGATGGACGAAAACAACTGCTGAAAAAGGCTTCTGCATCTACACCCGGAGACGCTGTTTTTTTAAATAACAGAGGCGGTGCACTAACTGCAAGAGGCATCCGTGTCATTTTGGACAAAATGGTTGAAAAAGCTGCTCTTACTGTTCATGTGCATCCGCATAAACTGCGGCACACATTTGCTACCCATATGCTGAACGAAGGTGCTGATCTCCGAACGGTCCAGGAATTACTGGGACATGAGAATCTAGCCTCAACACAAATTTATACACATGTAACCAAAGATCGACTGCGCAGTGTATATATGAACAGTCATCCGCGAGCAAAGGATCAATAATTATAAAGAGGTGATGATCGTGACATCTGAGATGCATGCAACGACCATATTTGCCCTTAGGCATAATGGACAATGTGCTATGAGTGGTGATGGGCAAGTTACCTTGGGAGATGCAACCATCATGAAACACACAGCCCAAAAAGTCCGAACACTATATAATAATCAGGTTCTGGCGGGGTTTGCCGGTTCAGTGGCGGATGCATTTACATTGTTTGAGAAATTTGAAGGAAAACTGAAGGAATTTGACGGCAATCTTGCCAAATCAGCTGTTGAATTGGCTAAAGAATGGCGCAGTGATAAAGTCCTCCGAAAACTGGAGGCCATGCTTATTGTCATGAATAAAGATAAGATGTTTCTGGTTTCCGGGACTGGAGAAGTTATTGAACCGGATGATGACATTCTCGCCATCGGTTCAGGCGGGAACTTTGCACTCAGTGCCGGAAGAGCTTTGGTTCGGTATTCAAGCAATCTGACAGCCAAGGAGGTTGCCCGGGCTGCTTTGGAGATTGCTGGTGAGGTTTGTGTATACACCAATAATCAGATTACCCTGGAGGTTCTTGATTAGTAAGGAGGCTTTTGTTTATGGGTATTCATTATACACCGAAACAAATCGTTGATCAGCTTGATAGCTATATCGTCGGCCAGGCGGATGCCAAGAAGTCTGTAGCCATAGCTTTGAGGAATAGATACCGGCGTACGAAGCTTGATGAGCAAATAAAAGATGAAATTGTTCCTAAAAACATTTTGATGATTGGTCCGACCGGTGTCGGTAAAACAGAAATTGCCCGCCGTATGGCGAAAATGGTTCATGCCCCTTTTGTTAAAGTCGAAGCGACAAAATTTACCGAAGTTGGGTATGTCGGACGTGATGTGGAATCCATGGTACGTGATCTTGTGGAAATGGCTCTTCGCATGGTTAAAGAAGAAAAAATGGAAAACGTGAAGGATAAAGCACGTGAAGAAGCGAACAAAAGTCTCGTTCAACTACTTGTTCCACAGGCAAAGAAGCAATCCAATATGAAGAATCCGTTTGAAATGTTATTTTCTTCACAAGATGATGACCAACAGGATGATGAGTCATCAGACAACGATGAAGACACTCGAAATAAACGGAAACAAGTGGAACATCAGTTATCAATGGGTGAATTGGAAGATCATCAAGTAACCATTGAAATAGACGAACAGCAACCTTCCATGTTTGATATGTTACAGGGTTCTGGAATGGAACAAATGGGTATGAATATGCAAGATGCACTCAGTCAATTTATGCCGAAAAAGAAAAAGAAACGGACACTTCCTGTCTCAGAAGCCAGAGACGTTTTGACACAGCAGGAAGCTCAGAAGCTTATTGATATGGAAGAGGCGGCTGAAGAAGCCATTGACCGTGCCGAACAGACAGGCGTTCTCTTTATTGATGAAATTGATAAAGTTTCCGGTAAAGAGGACAATTCTGGGAACGTTTCCCGTGAAGGGGTGCAACGTGATATTCTTCCCATTGTCGAGGGGTCGACGATTGTCACCAAACATGGTCCGGTAAAAACCGATCATATGCTTTTCATTGCTGCAGGCGCCTTCCATACAGCAAAGCCATCTGACTTAATACCGGAATTGCAGGGAAGATTTCCAATACGTGTGGAACTTGACAAACTGGCTGTCGAAGATTTTAAGCGTATATTGAAAGAGCCATCGAATGCATTGTTGAAACAATATTCAGCATTATTAAAAACGGAAGGTATAAATGTTGTGTTCACCGACCAAGCTGTGGATAGATTGGCGGAAATTGCTTTTCAAGTGAATCAAGAAACCGATAATATTGGTGCAAGACGGCTTCACACGATTATGGAAAAATTGTTGGAAGATTTATCATTTGAGGCTCCTGAGATTACGATGGAAACTGTTGAAATTACCGATTCCTACGTTGATGAGAAATTAAAAAATATTGTAAATGATAAAGATTTGAGTCAGTTCATTCTCTAAAATGGAATGACAACGAAATGGAGGAAAAATTATGGAACTATTACACCGTGCAAGAAAAATTAATGCCATGCTGCAGAAAACGACAGGAAAATCAGTTGATTTTAATGATATGTCCGCAACATTAAGAGATGCGATTATAGGCAATGTGTTTATTGTCAGCCGACGCGGAAAGCTACTCGGGGTGGCGATTAACCAAGAGATTGAAAACGAGCGCATGAAAACCGTGCTTGAAGAAAGGCAATTCCCTGAAGAATATACAAATGGCTTATTCAATTTTAATGAAACGACGTCCAATCTTGGTATTGACAGTCCGTACACGGCATTTCCTGAAGAAAACCGCGAACTGTTTCAAAGCGGACTAACCACTATTGTTCCCATCATCGGCGGCGGTGAACGACTCGGAACACTCGTATTAAGCAGACTGACCGATCAATTTAATAATGATGATCTGCTTCTTGCTGAATATGGTGCCACAGTGGTTGGAATGGAAATATTGCATGAAAAAACGGAAGAAATTGAAATGGAAGCCAGAAGCAAAGCTGTCGTGCAAATGGCCATAAGTTCACTATCGTATAGTGAGCTGGAAGCCATTGATCATATTTTTGAGGAACTTAATGGTAAGGAAGGACTCCTTGTTGCAAGTAAAATAGCAGACCGGGTCGGTATCACGAGATCGGTAATTGTTAATGCTCTCAGAAAACTTGAAAGTGCTGGCGTCATTGAATCACGGTCCCTTGGCATGAAGGGAACGTATATCAAGGTATTGAATGACAAATTTCTGGTTGAACTTGATAAGCTTCGTTCAAGGTAAACATCAACAATGACACACAAAAACAGCTATCAAAAAGGTAGCTGTTTTTTGTGGCAGTTGTATCAAAAGCATTGAACCGACGTGTCAAAGATTATCTAAAAATGCCGGAACAATAACGAACTGAGAGAATATTATATATCTGGTGAACTATCATGTAAAATGAAATCCGGTAATGTTCAATTCCGGGATAATCACCAGCGAAAAATGGCACGTTAATAAAACGGTGATAAAATTTCAAAACAATGCCTAACATAACCCTTGATTGGTTATTCTTGTTATGATATATTTATTTTTGGTGTAAGACTGTGTTTAACTCAGGAATAAACACAAATCAAATACACACGCCAAGTGATTTGTATCATTGGTGCCATTTGTTGAGAGCAATGTTCAGTTTATCAATATGGTCATAATACAAAGATGATCTTGAGCGGAGGAAAAACCATTAGGAGGAATGGATTATGTCAGTCATTTCAATGAAGCAACTGCTAGAAGCCGGTGTGCACTTCGGTCACCAGACACGCCGATGGAATCCGAAGATGAAAAAATATATCTTCACGGAGCGTAACGGCATTTACATTATTGACCTGCAAAAAACGGTCAAAAAGGTTGAAGAAGCTTACAATTATGTGCGAGATATTGCAGCCAATGGTGGCTCCATCTTATTTGTCGGAACGAAAAAACAAGCACAGGATTCTGTCCGAGATGAAGCAACGCGTTCAGGTATGTTTTATATGAATCAACGCTGGTTGGGCGGAACGCTTACGAACTTCCAGACTATACGCACGCGTATTAACCGTTTGAAGGATATTGAACGTATGGAAGAAGATGGAACATTTGAGTTACTTCCGAAAAAAGAAGTGATGGGTCTTAGAAAAGAGGAAGACCGACTTGTTAAATTCTTGGGTGGAATCAAAGAAATGGACAAACTTCCGGATGCCATGTTTGTTATTGATCCGCGTAAAGAACGAATTGCCATTGCGGAGGCGCATAAATTGAACATCCCGATTATTGCTATGGTTGATACCAACTGCGATCCGGATGAAATTGACTATGTCATTCCCGCAAATGACGATGCCATCCGTGCTGTTAAGCTGATGACGTCCAAAATGGCGGATGCTGTCCTTGAAGTGAAACAAGGAGAGGAAACAGAAGATGTGGAAACAGAGGAACAAGCCCAAGCCGTTCCTGCTGGAGACACTGAAGCTGAATCAGAAACAGATAATGAGTAAAAGGTGAGAGGATAGGTGATAAGGGGATGCGAGCCTTTTATCACCTTTTTTTAAGAGTAATTGACGATGATTATAATACAAAAGGAGGAAATACGATGGCAATAACAGCAAAACTTGTTAAAGATTTGCGTGAAAAAACAGGTGCCGGCATGATGGACTGCAAGAAAGCACTTCAAGAAACAGATGGTGATATGGATAAAGCAATGGAGTTTTTGCGGGAGAAAGGAATGGCCAAAGCAGCTAAAAAAGCTGATCGCATTGCTGCTGAAGGAGCCGCACATATTGAAGTGAGCAATAATACGGCTGTTCTTTTGGAAGTCAATTGCGAAACGGATTTTGTTGTTAAAAACGATCAGTTTAAAGCATTGCTCAGTGAGCTTGGGAAGCATATTCTCAAACAAAAACCCGAAACCGTTGAGGAGGCACTGCAGCAAGAACTTCAAGGTGACGGCGAAACCGTCGAGAAATATATTAACGCTACCGTTGCGAAAATTGGTGAAAAAATCTCGCTGCGTCGTTTTACATTGTTGAATAAAACGGATAATGATACGTTTGGTGCATACACTCATATGGACGGAAGCATCGGCGTTTTGACATTGCTTGAAGGGACAACAGATGCAGATACTGCCAAAGATATTGCTATGCATGCAGCAGCTGTCAGCCCGAGCTACGTATCACGCGACGATGTACCAGAAGAAGAAGTTAATAAAGAACGAGATGTATTGAAGACACAAGCGATGAATGAAGGCAAGCCCGAGCATATCGTCGATAAAATGGTTGAAGGACGTCTCGGCAAATATTTTGAGGAAATCTGCCTGCTTGAACAGGATTTTGTGAAAGATCAGGATCAAAAAGTGAAACAATATATTGACGGTAAAAATGCGTCACTTAAAACCTTTGTCCGGTACGAAGTTGGCGAAGGAATGGAAAAACGTCAAGAAAACTTTGCTGAAGAAGTTAAGAACCAAATGAAAAATTAAAACGACTAAACGACACAGGGAACCCGGTATAGGCGTTCCCTATGTCGTTAAAAGCGGTTTGCAAACGCTTATGAATGCTTGCTGATAATATGACGTTTGATGGAGGTACGTATGACAACAGCTCATTACCGTAGAATTGTGTTAAAGTTAAGTGGAGAAGCATTACGTGGCACCCATGGATATGGAATTGAACCGCAAGTCATTCAGTCGATTGCAGCACAAGTGAGGGAAGTCGCTGAACTTGGTGTAGAAGTTGCTGTCGTTGTCGGCGGCGGTAACATTTGGCGCGGCAAGGTAGGCAGTGAAATGGGGATGGATCGTGCTACTGCTGATTACATGGGAATGCTTGCTACCATCATGAATTCACTGGCGCTTCAGGACAGTTTGGAAAAAGGCGGCATTCCAACTCGAGTGCAAACATCCATAGAAATGAGGCAAGTTGCCGAACCATACATAAGGAGAAAAGCAATCCGTCATCTTGAAAAGAAACGTGTTGTCATTTTCGCCGCTGGTACAGGCAATCCTTATTTTTCAACAGATACAACAGCTGCACTGCGGGCTGCTGAAATTGAAGCTGAAGTCATTCTGATGGCCAAAAACAGTGTTGATGGTGTATATTCGGATGACCCGAAAGTGAACAAGGACGCTGAAAAGTATACAGAGATTTCTTATATGCAAATGCTTAACGAAGGACTCGGGGTTATGGATTCGACAGCATCATCGTTGTGCATGGACAATGATATCAAACTTATTGTCTTTTCAATTATGGAAAAAGGTAACATTAAACGTGTTCTACAAGGCGAACCAATTGGTACAATGATAAGGGGGAATAAATGATGGCTGATGATATAGTAAAAGAAGCGAAGAGCAAAATGGAACAAGCTGTACAATCTTTCTCTAAAAGTTTGGCAACGGTCAGAGCCGGACGTGCCAATCCTGCTATTTTGGACGGTGTAAAAGTTGATTACTACGGTGCCATGACGCCACTTAACCAGCTGGCCAATATTTCTGCGCCAGAAGCAAGACTGTTGGTTATCACCCCATTTGACAAGTCATCGATTTCTAATATTGAAAAAGCCATTCAAAAAGCTGACCTTGGATTGTCTCCTTCAAGTGATGGCAGTGTTATCCGCATCAACATTCCAACATTGACAGAAGAACGCCGCAAAGAACTGGGTAAAATTGTTGGGAAATATGCTGAAGACTCACGTGTACAGGTTCGCAACGTCCGCCGTGAAGCTAATGATCAACTTAAAAAAGCCGAAAAAAATGGCGATTTGACCGAAGACGATCTAAAAAACGAACAAGATAATGTTCAAAAAGAAACGGATCAACAAATTGGCAAAATTGACGCCCTTGTAAAAGAGAAAGAAAAAGAAATATTGGAGATATAACGTAATGGTATACCATTTATGAGCAACGACAGCCCTCTTGCTGAAGAGGGCTTTTGTTTCCATATCGGCATCACCACACAGCAATTCATTCCTTTCATACAGTGGTTATTCATCCTTATAAGGAACAGCATATACGATTTATACGGCATGTGTGGCTGTGCTGTTTCTGATCATAATACTCCCCGACCCTGCTTTATTTATAAAGAGCATTAACGATATCGGAGGACCAATCAATGAGACTTCCTTTTTTTAAAAAAAAGAAATCAAACATAAAAGAACAGTTCGGGCTTGATACGGTGCCGAAACATATTGCTATTATTATGGATGGAAACGGCCGTTGGGCAAAGAAGAGGGGGCTTCCGCGGATTGCCGGCCATAAAGAAGGTATGGATGTGGTGCAAAAAGTGGTAAACGCTGCCGTATCCAATCGTATTGAAATCCTGACATTTTATGCTTTTTCAACCGAGAATTGGAGGCGACCGGATTCGGAAGTTGATTATTTGCTGCGGCTACCGAAAGAATTTCTACATATTTATTTGCCTGAACTTATAGAAAACAATGTCCGGATTGAAACCATCGGTGATATCGAGTTGTTACCTGATCATACCAAAAAGGCTGTTCACTATGCTAAAGAAAAAACCAAAAATAATAATGGATTATTATTAAATTTTGCTTTAAACTATGGAAGTAGATTTGAAATTATGCAAGCTATTAGACAAATCGTCACAGACGTTGATGATGATAAGCTGAACCTGAACTCACTTAATGAAGAAACATTTGGAGCATACCTTTATACGAACGGATTGTCTGATCCCGATTTACTCATCCGTACAAGCGGTGAGAAACGGCTGAGCAATTTTCTATTATGGCAGGTTGCCTATTCTGAATTCTGGTTCACGGATGTATTATGGCCGGATTTCTCGATAGAAATGTTTGAAAAAGCGCTCCTTGATTATCAGCGTCGAAAAAGACGTTATGGAGGCGTATAAGGTGTTGAACGATCGATGAGACAACGAATTCTGACAGCCATACTGGCATTTATTATTTTTGTTCCGTTCATGGCAGTCGGCGGAACCCTGTTTCGATTACTTGTGTATGTGCTTGCAACAACGGCTTTGATTGAGCTGATCCGTATGCGCAAAATCGGTACGTATTATACCCCCGTTGTATTGGCTATTATTTTATTATGGCTTGTTCTGATTCCTGATCTCGCAGCTGTATGGCCAGTCATCGGAAAAATGGAATTGATTATGATATTTGTCCTTTTTCTGCTAGCTTATACGGTACTGGCTAAAAATAAATTTGCTTTTGATGATGCCGGCTTTATTATATTGAGTTTAATTTATGTTGGAATGGGTTTTTTCTATTCGATTGAAACACGAGATGCAGGAAGTAATATACAAGGGCTTGCCAATTTGTTGTATGTATTGCTTGTCATTTGGGCAACCGATACAGGGGCTTATTTTTTCGGACGCGCTTTCGGTAAACATAAGCTATGGCCAGAAATCAGCCCGAACAAAACAGTTGAGGGTGCGCTTGGCGGTATTATGCTGGCCTGTGTCATTGGTATTTTCTTTCATATTGTTTATCCTTTTGAATATGATATGATAGTTATAGTTATTGTTACGATTTCAGCATCGGTTTTTGGACAAATAGGAGATTTAGTCGAATCGGCGTTCAAACGCTTTTACGGTGTCAAAGATTCCGGAAATGTATTGCCCGGGCATGGCGGCATTCTGGACAGGCTGGACAGTTTAATCTTTGTGTTACCGTTCCTGCATTTCATTCAATTTTTTGATTGAAATCTGAAAACGATGCGTCCATACCTATGACACATACGGACTTCTCATTACTTAAAGGAAGGTGGTTTCATTGACCACAGTCATTGCGTTTATATTCATGTTCGGTCTGCTTGTGTTCATTCACGAGTTTGGCCATCTTATCTTCGCAAAACGGGCGGGAATGCTTGCTCGCGAATTTGCTATCGGATTTGGACCAAAAATGTTTTCATTCACTAAAAATGAAACGGTGTATACCATTCGACTGCTTCCGATTGGAGGCTATGTCCGGGTGGCCGGTGATGACCCGGAAATTATCGAATTAAAGCCAGGTCAGCATATTGGACTTGAATTCAATGCAGATGGAAACGTGCAAAAAATCATAGTCAACCATAAATCAAAACATCCGGATGCAAGAATCATTGAGGTGGAACGTGCAGATTTGGATCATCAATTAATGATTGAGGGCTACGAACCGGATGAAGAAGGTGAGACATTACATTTTTCCGTTGACCGCAAAGCTTTTTTGGTTATGGATGAAGAAGAAACACAGATTGCGCCGTTTGATCGTCAATTCGCTTCCAAAAGTGTTGGAAAAAGAGCTATGCAACTGTTTGCCGGACCGATGATGAATTTTCTCCTAGCGATTGTTATTTTCTTCATTGTCGGTATTGCTTTTGGAGTCCCTTCCGACAAAGCGTTAATTGAAAGTGTGGTATCGGATACTCCTGCTGCTGATGCCGGTTTTCAAAAAGGGGATGAAATTGTCAGGATTGAAGGCAACGCCATTTCTGGATGGAACGAGTTCACGCAAATCGTTAGGCAAAGCCCTGGCGAAGAACTGGATATGACGGTGAAGCGTAATGACAATACCCAATCTTTATCTGTCACACCTGCTGAAGTCAAAACCCGGGGGACAGATGCTACGCAAGGACAATTGGGTGTACGGCGGGCCTCCGAGAAATCGTTTGTCGGAACAATTCAATACGGGTTTGAACAGACATATAATACCACGACATTGATTTTGACCAATTTAGGTAAACTTATAACCGGACAGTATTCCATCGAGATGTTGTCAGGCCCTGTTGGTATTTACGACACAACAGACCAAGTGGTGCAATCAGGCTTTGAGACATTTTTGCAATGGATGTCCATTTTAAGCATTAATCTGGGAATTGTTAATTTGGTGCCCATCCCGGCTCTCGATGGCGGACGTTTACTTTTTGTCGGCATTGAAGCTGTCCGGGGCAAGCCGATCGATCCGCAAAAAGAAGGTATTGTTCATTTCGTCGGTCTTGCACTGCTGATGCTTTTAATGATTGTTGTCACATGGAACGATATTCAGCGACTTTTCTAAAAACAGGAACCAGCTTTCGATGTGAACCCTTGTCCGGCAAACACGGCAAGGGTTCACAACTTTATGGTTGATTTTTTTGAATGAAACCAGGGGGACATCATAATGGGTATTTCGAAAAGTAAAAAAATGAACTTGCTTCTCGATCAGATTGGGATGAGCCAAACTGAGAATCATTCCTATTTCCACGAGAGTCAATTACTGAAATTGGAAGTCCTTAAAGAGAAAAAACTATGGCATTTTCATATTCAAGTGAATCAATTGCTCCCAGCTCATGTGTATTCACTCTTTTATAATAATCTGCAGAAAACATTCAGTTCATTAGCGTATGTTGATATAACATTATATACGGAAGACACTTATGTGGAAGAGGCGACTATTTTAGGTTACTGGCAAATATTTTTGCAATCCGTCCCCGATTTGTCACCAGCTTATAAAGATCTTGTTTTTGACCAGATTCCACAAGTATCCAATCAAAAAATGATGCTGACCGCAAGAAACGAGGCGGAAGGAAAGCAACTTAAAAAACGGTTGGAGAAACCATTTCAGGATTATTGTAAAAAAGTTGGAGCACCGCCTCTTACCATTGATGTTGAAGTGAAAGAAACATCACCCGAAGATTTAGCCAAATTCAGGGAACAGAAAGCACAAGAAGATCAGGAATTGGTTATGAAGACAGTACAGGAGAAGGAAAGACGTGATCAAGAAAAACAATATGAGACAGAAAACAAACCATTTATGCTCGGTTATAAAATTGAAGATGAACCAATGCAAATGGAAGCCATTCAGGATGAAGAACGACGGGTTACGGTTCAGGGTTATGTTTTTTCAGCTGAAATTCGAGAGTTGCGTTCCGGAAGAAGCTTGCTGATTGTCAAAGCAACGGATTATTCGGATTCTTTACAAATAAAAATGTTTTCCAAAGGTGATGAAGACGCAGAAGTTTTTAAATCATTGACAGAAGGCATGTGGATTAAAGCCCGAGGAAGCATTCAGACAGATATGTATACCAATGAACTTGCCATGATGGCCAATGACATTCATGAAGTCAAAATACAAGAACGCCAGGACACCGCTTCGGAAGACGAGAAGCGTACTGAATTCCATGCACATACAACCATGAGTCAAATGGATGCGGTCATGTCACCGACAGCATTGATAAAGCAGGCGGCTTCCTGGGGACATAAAGCTGCTGCCATTACAGATCACGGCGGCGTACAAGGCTTTCCGGAAGCACATGAAGCCGGTCAAAAGCATGGGGTTAAAGTTATTTATGGTGTAGAAGCCAATCTGGTCGACGATGGTGTACCCATTGCCTATAATGAAAAAGACGTCGGTTTGGAAAACGGCGCCTATGTTGTTTTCGATGTGGAAACAACAGGACTTTCCGCTGTTTACGATACGATTATAGAGCTGGCAGGTGTGAAAATTCATCAAGGTGAAGTGATTGATCGGTTTGAATCCTTTGCCAACCCTCACCATCCATTGTCACAGACGACAACTGATCTAACCGGGATTACGGATGATATGGTGAAAGACGCTCCCGATGCGGATGACGTGTTAGGCAAATTTCATGAATGGATGGATGACTGTATCCTTGTAGCGCATAATGCCAGTTTTGACATAGGCTTTTTGAATCAGGGGTTTCAACGAATGAGTGTTGATAAAATCGCTAATCCCGTTATTGATACACTGGAGTTGTCACGGCTTCTCTTTCCGGATTTGAAAAACCACCGTTTAAATACGATGTGTAAGCATTTGGATATCGAGCTGACCCAGCATCACCGGGCCATCTATGATGCGGAAGCTACGGGTTATCTCATGTGGAAGCTGGTTCAGCGACTTTTGAAAAAGGATATCATCAATCACCGGCAATTAAATGACCATATGGGCGAAGGAGATGCGTATAAACGCTCCCGTCCATCGCACTGCATTCTGCTGGCACAGACAGATGTGGGGATAAAAAATCTGTATAAGCTCGTCTCAGCAGCTCATATCGATTATTTTTACCGTGTACCGAGAATACCGAGATCCCTGCTGCAGAAATTCCGTGAAGGGCTTCTGGTTGGCTCAGCCTGTGACAAAGGTGAAGTGTTTGAAGCGATGATGCAAAAATCGTCGGATGAAGCGGAAAAAGTTGCTGCATTTTATGATTATATTGAAGTTCAACCACCGGCCAATTATGCGCATCTGATTGAACAAGAGCTTGTTCAAAACGAGGCGCAAATTTTGGATATTATTTCGAACCTGGTCGACATGGGCGAGCGAATGGGCAAAACGGTCGTTGCGACGGGCAATGCCCATTATTTGGAGCAGCATGATAAAATTTACCGACAAATTTTAATCGCGTCCCAGTCCGGAAACCCATTGAATAGGCAGACATTGCCGGATACACAGTTCCGGACAACAAATGAAATGCTGGATTGCTTCCATTTTCTCGGTGACGACAAGGCTAAGGAAATCGTGGTGGATAATACCAACACATTAGCTGATCGTATTGAAGATGTATCACCGGTGAAAGATGGTCTGTTCACACCGAAAATTGAAGGCGCCGACCAGGAAATGAGGGATCTCTGTTATAGCCAGGCTAAATCCATTTATGGTGATCCCGTTCCTGAAATAGTGACAGACCGGCTAGAAAATGAGCTTTCCAGCATTATCGGTAACGGGTTTTCCGTCATCTACCTTATTTCTCATAAACTAGTAAAAAAATCGCTTGACGATGGCTATTTGGTAGGTTCACGCGGATCTGTCGGCTCGTCGCTCGCTGCGACGATGTCCGAGATTACTGAAGTTAATCCACTGCCGCCCCACTATATTTGCACCAACTGTCGTTATAGCGATTTTATCACAGATGGTTCGGTCGGAAGCGGGTTTGATTTGCCGGATAAATCGTGCCCGAATTGTGGTGTGCCGTTGACAAAAGACGGCCAAGATATCCCTTTTGAAACATTCTTGGGATTTAAGGGAAATAAAGTTCCGGATATCGATTTGAATTTTTCCGGTGAGTATCAGCCAAAAGCCCATAACTATACAAAAGAGCTGTTTGGAGAAGAAAATGTTTATCGTGCCGGAACCATCGGAACCATTGCAGAAAAAACAGCGTTTGGCTATGTAAAAGGATATGCTTCCGACAAACAAATTGTATATAAAAATGCCGAAATTGATCGTCTGGTTCAAGGTTGTACCGGTGTGAAGCGGACAACAGGCCAACATCCGGGCGGCATCATCGTTGTTCCGGAAGATAAAGAAATTTATGATTTTACACCGATTCAATACCCGGCTGATGACCGGAACAGTGAATGGAAGACGACCCATTTTGACTTTCATTCCATCGATAACAATTTGTTGAAATTGGATATACTCGGACACGATGATCCCACGGTGATCCGCATGCTGCAAGATTTAAGCGGCATTGATCCGAAAACGATACCAACGGACGATGCAGATATGATGAAAATCTTTTCCGGAACGGAATCGCTCGGTGTCACTCCGGAACAGATTAATTGTCAAACAGGTACACTGGGAGTACCGGAATTCGGTACAAGGTTTGTCCGACAAATGCTGGAAGATACAAAACCGGATACGTTTGCGGAACTTGTCATCATATCGGGATTGTCGCACGGGACGGATGTGTGGCTCGGCAATGCTGAACAGCTGATTAATGATGGAATCTGTGAACTGCCGGATGTCATCGGCTGCCGTGATGATATCATGGTCTATCTGCTCCAAAAGGGGCTTGAATCATCCATGGCCTTTACGATTATGGAATATGTCCGAAAAGGCAGAGGACTGAAAGATGAGTGGATAGACGAAATGAAAAATCACGGGGTCCCGGACTGGTATATCGAGTCATGCAAAAAAATTAAATATATGTTCCCGAAAGCGCACGCTGCTGCTTATGTACTAATGGCAGTACGAATTGCTTATTTTAAAGTCCACTACCCGATTTATTTCTATGCTGCCTATTTCTCTGTTCGGGCTGGCGACTTTGAATTGAATACGATGATTAAAGGATCTCAGGCAATCCGACAACGTATAGAAGATATCATGGCAAAAGGAAACGATGCGCCACCTAAAGAAAAAAGTCTCTTAACCGTATTGGAAGTCGCACTGGAAATGTGTGAACGAGGGTTTTCGTTTCAGAAAGTGGGTCTCTATCAGTCAAAGGCATCGGAATTCAAGGTTGATGGTCAGTCACTAATACCACCATTCGATGCCGTGGATGGCCTGGGCACAAATGCCGCTATCAACATTGTTAATGCCAGAGAAGACGGTGAATTTTTGTCGAAAGAAGACCTCCTTCAGCGAAGTCGCATATCCAAAACGGTATTGGAATACTTGGATAACCATGGCTGTTTGGACGGGATGGCCAATCAGAATCAGTTATCTCTGTTTTAAGACTAAATGGCAAAAATAAGAAATCGTTGCATGAATCGTTCAATTATGCTATAGTTTAAAAGTACGTAACGACACGTAGTGATGAAAGAGTGGGTCTCCCCCACTCTTTATTCATACTGCTGACTTCGGCACTTACTCCCCCTTGCCATCTTCCGGCAGGGGGTTTATATTATCGTTGGATTTGCTTCCTAATTGTTCAATTTGAACAGCGAACAACGGCGTTTAAGTAGTGCAGCAATTGCTTAGCAGTTTTTACACAATAAAATGTGTAAAAATGATTCAAACTGGTTAATAATCACAATTGAATAAAAGGAGGTTGTTTGTGTGAGTTCTCATGTCATTAAAACGACCAGAGAATTAGCAACGCCTATTTTAGAAGAAAAAGGGCTGGAATTGGTTGACATTGAATATGTGAAAGAAGGCAAAAATTGGTTCCTTCGGGTTTATATTGACAAAGATGGCGGTGTTGATATTAACGAATGTGGTATTGTCTCGGAACAGCTCAGTGAAAAGCTTGATGAGATAGACCCCATTGAAGGATCTTATTTTTTGGAAGTGTCATCACCAGGTGTTGAACGCCCGTTAAAATCAAAAGATGATTTTCAAAAAAATATTGGCAATAACGTCTATGTGAAACTGTATGCCCCCATTGATGGAGATAAAGAGCACCAGGGGATATTAAAAACATTTGACGGAGAAACAGCATCCATCGAATATAAAATCAAAACCCGCACAAAAATTGCGGAAATACCATATGACAAAATTGCAAAAGCGAGATTGGCGGTCACATTGTAAAGGGGGAAAATGAAAGTGAGCAATCAATTGTTTGATGCCATTGATTATTTAGAAACGGAAAAAGGGATTGATAAAGATATATTGATGGAGGCACTCGAGGCCGCTCTTATTTCCGCTTATAAGAAGAATTTTAAATCAGCATCCAATGTGCGTATTGATATTGATGAGGAGTCGTCATCATTACGAGTGCTTTCACGCAAAACGGTTGTGGAAGAGATTGAAAACAGTCTAGAAGAAACATCCTTAGATGAAGCGAGGGAAATCGATCCGAATTATGAGGTTGATGATGTCATCGAAGTGGAAGTAACCCCAAAAGATTTCGGCCGAATAGCAGCACAGGCAGCCAAACAAGTTGTCACTCAACGTGTAAGAGAAGCGGAACGGGGCGTTATTTTTAGTGAGTATGCCGATCGTGAAGAAGATGTCATGAATGGCATTATATCTCGTAAAGATTCGCGTTTTATTTATGTCAATCTTGGTAAAATCGAAGCAAAACTAGCTGAATCGGAGCAAATGCCGACCGAGGACTACTACGTGCATGATCGGCTGAAGGTATTTGTTACAAAAGTTGAAAATACAAGCAAAGGACCGCAGATTTATATATCACGGTCACATCCGGGATTGTTAAAACGCTTATTTGAAATGGAAGTTCCGGAAATTTATGATGGTATTGTGGAGATAAAATCCGTGGCTCGTGAAGCCGGCGATCGGTCTAAAATTTCTGTTCATGCTGACGATCCGGAAATTGATGCTGTCGGTTCATGCGTCGGTCAGCGCGGACAGCGGATACAAGTTGTTGTTGATGAGCTGAAGGGTGAAAAAATTGATGTGGTCGAGTTTTCAGATGATCCTGTTGTCTACGTTTCCAACGCCCTGAGCCCGTCCAAAGTGGTGGACGTTCTCGTGGATGAGGACGATAAGGCGACCACAGTGATTGTACCAGATTATCAATTGTCGTTGGCCATCGGAAAAAAAGGTCAAAATGCACGTCTTGCGGCTAAACTGACCGGATGGAAGATTGATATTAAAAGCGAGTCGGAAGCACGTGCAGAAGGTCTTATAGCGGATGATGACGATGAGCTTGATGAGTTTGATGATTCTTATTCTGACAATGAAGAAGACTTGTTTGAATAAGGAGGATTCCAATGGTTAAAAAAAAGAAAACACCGTACCGAAAATGCGTTGTAACGAATGAAATGAAACCAAAGAAAGAACTCATCCGGGTTGTCCGTAATAAAGAAAACGAGGTTTTTATTGACCTCACCGGCAAAAAAAACGGACGAGGTGCCTATGTTTCAGCGGATCCGGACGTGATTGTACGAGCAAAAAAGGCGGATCTTCTTGGTCGTCAACTCAACACACACATTGATCCGTCCATATATGAAGAACTGAAACAGACTGCAGAAGGGAAGACCGATGAAAAATAATTATTTGAGTATCATTGGACTCGCTTATCGCGCAGGGAAGTGTTCCCTGGGGGAAGACATCATTGTGAACGATATCCGGAAAAACAGGGCAAAACTGGTTCTGTTGGCAGATGATATCGGTACACGTACACGAAAAAAACTCATAAATAAGTGTGAAACCTATGACGTGCCATTTGTTTTTGTCGAGGACAGGGAAACCCTCTCAAACGCCATCGGCAAAACACAACGAGTGGCAGCAGCTATACTGGATGATGGGTTTGCAACCAAGATCCAATCGCTGCTGAGGTAAAAAATCTTGGGGGTGGATGTATGAGCAAAATGCGCATATACGAATATGCACGGCAGAATAACGCAACCAGTAAAGACGTCATTCAACAACTAAAAAACTTAAGCATCGATGTAAAAAACCATATGTCAACCATTTCCACCGACACGATCGCGGAACTGGATAAAACGTTTGCGTCAAAGAACAATGAAACGGAAAAGGCGCCTGGAGGCAGCAAACAACACGTAAATCCAACCAACAATACTAAAAATGAAAGCGGTCAGCGTATGAATAAACAACAACAATCAAATAACAAGGCAAACAGCCAAAACCAACAAAACCAGAATAAAAAACAGGCATCCCAAGGGCAGCAAAACCAAAATAAAAAGCAATCATCACAGGAACAGCAGAAACAAAGCGGTCATCAAAAACGTCAAGGGCAGCAACAGAAAAAGGGTCGACAACACAAGAATCAACAGCACAAAAAAGGCGATAAAACGAACCAATCAGCTAAACATAAGCAAAAACCTGCTAAAAAAGTACCTGAGAAAATCACATACAGTGAAACGCTTACTGTTGATGAATTGGCAACCAAATTAAATAAAGAAACATCAGAAATCATTAAAAAACTTATGTTTCTTGGTGTTATGGCAACCAAAAATCAGGATCTTGATGATGACGCTGTCGAATTGATTTGTAATGAATTCAGCGTCGAAGTGGAAAAAGAAATTATCCTGGATGACACTGATTTCAACAAATACCTCCAGGAAGATGATGAGGACCAATTAGTTGAACGGCCGGCTGTCGTTACCATTATGGGACATGTTGACCATGGAAAAACAACACTCCTGGATGCGATTCGCCAGGCAAAAGTGCAAGAAGATGAAGCAGGCGGAATCACCCAGCATATTGGTGCCTACCAAGTGGAAAACAACGGAAAGAAATTAACCTTTTTGGATACACCCGGTCATGCTGCCTTTACAAGCATGCGCTCCCGTGGCGCACAGGTGACAGATATTGCCGTTCTGGTTGTCGCGGCAGACGATGGCATTATGCCACAGACCGTAGAAGCTATTAATCATGCGAAGGCCGCCGACGTTCCTATTATCGTTGCTGTCAATAAGATGGATAAGGAAGGGGCTAATCCCGATCGTGTTATGCAGGAACTGACGGAATACGAGCTGGTTTCTGAAGAGTGGGGCGGTAATACGATTTTTGTAAACATGTCAGCTGTTAAACATGACGGGATCGACAACCTTTTGGAAATGCTGCTTCTTGTTTCTGAAATGGAAGAACTGAAAGCTAACCCACAGGCAAATGCATTTGGAACGGTCATTGAAGGGGAGTTGGATAAAGGCCGGGGCCCAGTTGCTACACTGCTCATACAGAACGGCACACTTCATAAGAGTGATTCCATTGTTGTCGGAAGCACATTCGGCCGGGTGAGAGCAATGGTCAATGATCAAGGACGACGTGTCAATTCCGCTGATCCGTCAACCCCTGTGGAAGTGACGGGGTTAAATGATGTTCCGCAAGCCGGTGATCAATTTCTCGTATTCTCAGATGAGAAAAAAGCGCGTCAAGTTGGTCAGGCACGGCAGCAAAAACACATTCAGGAATCACGTTCAGAAACAGCAAAAGTCAGTGTTGACGACTTGTTTGAACAAATTAAACAAGGCGAAATGAAAGAAATAAATATTGTTATTAAAGCTGATGTTCAGGGTTCCGCCGAAGCACTTGCATCGTCACTGGAAAAAATTGATGTGGAAGGCGTTAAAATCAAAATCATTCACACTGGTGTCGGAGCTATAAAAGAATCGGATATCATCCTTGCTTCTGCATCCAATGCCATTGTTATTGGTTTTAATGTACGTCCGGATGCCAACGCCAAAAAAGCGGCTGAATCAGAAAAAGTGGATGTTCGTCAGCATCGTGTTATTTACAAAGCCATTGAAGAAATAGAAGCAGCCATGAAAGGGATGCTCGATCCGGAATACGAAGAAAAAGTGATCGGACAAGCGGAAGTTAGGGAAATATTTAAAGTGTCACGGATCGGTACCATTGCAGGTAGTTATGTTACAGATGGAAAAATTACAAGAGATTCGGGTGTACGTCTTATTCGTGACGGCGTCGTGCAGTTTGAGGGAGAAATTGACACATTGAAACGGTACAAGGATGACGCCAAAGAAGTTGCTCAAAACTACGAATGCGGCATAACCATTAAAAACTTTAATGATATAAAAGAAGGCGATATACTGGAAGCATTCGTTATGGAAGAAATTGAGCGCACATGATTATTTATGCCGAAGTCGAATGCATGCTGTATGAAGTCCAGTCTTTAAAGGCGAAACGATCCATCATTAAACGTGTAAGCTCCAAGTTACGAAATGAATTTAATGTTGCTGTTACTGAACTGAATTATCACGATCTGTGGCAGCGGGCTAAATTTGGCATTGTCACTATTTCCAATAATAAAGTGCATGCTGAGCAAGTAATACAGGAAATACTAAAGATGATGGATACGTTTCCTGATCTGGAACGAACGATTACAGATGTTGAACATTTGTAATCGTACGACTCCGGCAGATCGTCATATAAACTGAGGTGATCAAAATGGGTGATATTCGTTCGAATCGTGTGGCGGAGCAGATGAAAAAAGAACTGGGTGAGATTTTGAGCCGGAAAATAAAAGATCCGCGTGTTGGATTTGTGACCGTTACTGATGTGGAAGTCACCGGGGATCTGCAGCAAGCCAAGATCTTCATATCCGTTCTCGGCGATGAAGAAGAGAAACACGACACACTGACTGGTTTGGCAAAAGCAAAGGGATTTATCCGCTCTGAAATCGGACAGCGTATACGACTGAGAAAAACACCGGAAATCACATTTGAGTTTGATGAAGCCCTTGAACACGGCAATCGAATCGAAAGGATATTACGTGATTTAAATAGTTAAACAGCGCGCATGGGCAATCTGACTCGTTGGCAACCAGGCTGACGGGTCCATTTTTTCCGTGCTCTATCTGTCTACCGAGCGAC
Source organism: Lentibacillus halophilus (assembly GCF_055395055.1). Taxonomy (NCBI): domain Bacteria; kingdom Bacillati; phylum Bacillota; class Bacilli; order Caryophanales; family Bacillaceae; genus Lentibacillus; species Lentibacillus halophilus. The sequence goes on along the minus strand of NZ_AP043750.1, from coordinate 2,394,484 downwards.
TGGGGGTGGCTGTATGAAAGGCATCTTACCTTTATGGAAACCAAAAGGCATAACATCGCACGATTGCATCATGAAAATTCGAGAATTAACAGGCATCCACAAAGCAGGCCATACCGGAACACTTGACCCGGAAGTAGAAGGTGTACTGCCTGTCTGCATAGGGAAGGCGACTAAGATTGTTCCTTTTCTGACTGATACGAAAAAAATGTACACGGCTGAAATTATCCTTGGTACAACCACAGAAACCGAGGATAGCCATGGGCATGTTATCGAATCGAGAACCGTCATGTCCCCTCCATCTCAACAAGCTATTGAAAACGTGTTACGATTGTTTCAAGGAGGTATAACACAAGTTCCTCCCATGTATTCAGCTGTGAAGGTGAATGGCAAAAAATTGTACGAATATGCTCGGGACAATGAATCGGTTGAACGGCCGGAACGACACGTGTTTATTTACAGTTTGGATTTAATAGACGAAAGTATTGATACCCATTCGTTTCAGGTGCAAGTTGTATGTTCAAAAGGAACCTATATCCGTACATTATGTGGAGATATAGGCGCTCAATTAGACTATCCTGCGCATATGGGAACGCTGTGTCGTACAAAATCAGGTGGTATTGAAACAAAAGAAACGGTCTCATTTGATGATATAGAAAACGCCGTGACGAATAATGAATTGGATAAACTTCTTTTTCCAATTGCGCGTGGCCTGACACACATGGAACAATTGCATGTGGACGTATCTCTTAAAAAACGGATATATAGTGGACAAAAGCTGCCAAAACCTGACTCCCCACCAAAGACGGAGCCCTTTTTAATGATGGCGGATGGACAGGTTCTGGCCATTTATCAGTCCCATCCTGAAGATAAACATCTTATAAAACCGGTGCGAGTTTTTAATGATTGAAAAGTAGGTGAATCCAATTGCAGACGACAATGCTGACTTATCCACATACCTTATTAAGAAACGAACTGCCGGAAACGGTTGCTGCCATTGGCTTTTTTGATGGCGTCCATAAAGGTCATCAACGCGTGATCCGGACTGCCATATCTGAAGCGGAAACGAGACAAATACAAAGCGCTGTCATTACGTTTCATCCTCATCCTTCCGTTGTGCTGCGGGAAGATGTCCATCATGTCAACTACATCACTCCGCTGAAGGAAAAAGAAAAGTTGGTAGAGCAGCTTGGCATTGACCACCTATATGTTATAACATTTAATAACGAACTATCCAAACTGACACCGCAAACATTTATCAATCATTTCATTATACAGTTGCATATTAAGCATCTTGTTACAGGATTTGATTTTTCCTATGGACATAAAGGACGAGGAAATGTACATACACTTCAGGACCATGCACAGGGATCATTTACCTTTACAACTGTTGACGAAGTGAAGATGAGTCATGAAAAAATAAGTTCCACAAAAATTAGGGAGTGGCTTCGGAATGGTCAAATCACCAGGGCTAATTCACAGTTGGGCAGGCCCTTGTCTGTTCGAGGCATAGTAAAAAAGGGAGATATGCGCGGACGGGAAATTGGATATCCTACCGCCAATTTAAATGTTCCTGCCGATGCATTGTTGCCTAAGGTGGGTGTGTATGCGGTGAAAGTCCGTTACGGGCATGACATTTATTTAGGAATGGGAAGCTTGGGCTATAATCCAACATTCACGGAAAATAAGGAAAAACCAAGCGTTGAAGTTAATATTCTAGATTACAGCAATAACCTTTATGGTGAGGAATTGGTCCTTGAATGGCACCGCTTCATACGGGATGAAGAAAAATTCGACAATGTTGCCGAATTGGTCAAGCAAATTGAAGATGATGAACGGCAAATACGTGATTTTTTCCGTTATTCATGACAACTCTTGCATTTTTTAACAAAAAGGTGTATTCTTAATATCGTGAACCATCTCATGGCAATTCGTAACTCCGGCGATTGCTGGGAGAATGGGGATATAAACATATTTGGAGGTGAGCCTGATGGCTGTCACAAAAGAACGCAAGAATGAAATCATAAATGAGTTCAAAGTCCATGAAAGTGATACCGGTTCTCCGGAAGTACAGATTGCTATTATGACGGAAGAAATCACAACCCTTAACGGACATTTGCGCTTTCACAAGAAAGATCACCATTCACGTCGTGGTCTTTTGAAGATGGTGGGTAAGCGCCGGAATTTACTCAATTATTTGCGTAACAAAGACGTTATACGCTATCGTGACGTAATTAAAAAACTCGGCCTTCGCCGATAAGAAGTAGAAGTGAAAAGCAGGAGAAATCCTGCTTTTTTCACTTTATTCCGCTTTGATCCATTTTAATATCACAAAACGATACATAAAATTTACTTTTATGCTTATTAACTATAAAATGAAAGCAGAAAGTTTTTGAAGGGAGTTATATGACTAATGGAAGAAGCAAAGAAAACATTCTCCACTGAAATCGGCGGCAGAACGTTTACTGTTGAAACTGGAGAACTGGCTAAACAAGCAAATGGTGCCGCGATGATTCGTTACGGTGAAACATCTGTATTATCAGTGGCAACCGGATCCAACGAACCAAAAGATTTACCATTTTTCCCATTGACCATCAATTATGAAGAACGTTTATATGCCGTAGGAAAAATCCCTGGAGGCTTTATTAAACGGGAAGGGCGTCCGAGCGAGAAAGCAACATTAACGTCCCGTCTGATTGATCGTCCGATTCGACCACTGTTTCCGGATGGATACAGAAATGAAGTACAGGTCATCAGTACCGTTATGAGTGTTGATCAGGATTGTTCGTCCGAAATGGCTGCGATGATTGGGTCATCAATTGCACTGTCCATTTCTGATTTACCGTTTTCTGAACCGATTGCCGGTGTTCATGTCGGACGGATTGACGGTGAATTTATTATTAATCCGACAGTGGAACAGGAAGAAAAAAGCGACATTGACTTGACAGTTGCTGGAACAAAAAACGCTGTGAATATGGTGGAAGCTGGCGCGGACGAAATTCCGGAAGACATTATGCTTGAGGCTATTATGTTCGGTCATCAAGAAATTGTTCGTTTGATCGAATTCCAGGAAGCCATTGTGGAAGAAGTCGGCATAACGAAACAGGATTTTCAAGCTCCTGATGAGGATAACGACTTAATCTCCAGAGTGGAAGCACAATCAGAAGACAAGCTTCTTGAAGCTATCCGAACAGAAGAAAAGCTTGCCCGTGATGAAGCTATCAGTCATGTGAAAAATGAGATTCTGGCGTCATTTGAAGAAGAAGGTGAAAACGAGGACGTCCTGAAACAAATCGATTCCATTCTCGATGACATGGTTAAGTCAGAAGTCCGCCGCCTGATAACGAAGGAAAATATCCGTCCGGATGGGCGTCATATTGATCAGATCCGTCACTTGTCATCACGAGTCGATATATTGCCCCGGACGCATGGTTCAGGACTCTTCACACGCGGACAAACCCAGGCATTAAGTGTATGCACATTGGGAGCATTGGGGGATGTCCAAGTCCTCGATGGCCTGGATCTGGAAGAGTCGAAACGGTTCATGCACCATTATAACTTTCCACAATACAGCGTCGGTGAGACTGGACCAATCAAAGGCCCCGGTCGACGTGAAATTGGTCATGGAGCACTGGGCGAACGGGCACTCGAGAAAGTCGTTCCGTCTGAAAAAGAATTTCCATATACGATCCGTCTCGTTTCAGAGGTGTTGGAGTCCAACGGTTCCACATCACAGGCCAGTATTTGTGCCAGTACGCTAGCTATGATGGATGCAGGGATACCCATTAAAGCACCAGTTGCTGGTATTGCAATGGGACTTGTGAAATCAGGCGATGATTACACCATTCTTTCGGATATACAAGGCATGGAAGATGCCCTAGGAGACATGGACTTTAAAGTGGCTGGAACTGAACAGGGTGTGACCGCACTGCAAATGGATATTAAAATTGAAGGATTATCCAAAGACATTTTAAAGGAAGCATTGGAACAGGCTAAAAAAGGACGTATGCAAATTCTTGATTCTATGCTGTCAACACTGAATGAACCAAGAGAACGCCTGTCACAACATGCGCCCAAAATATTGACCATGTCCATTGATCCGGATAAGATTCGGGACGTTATCGGACCTAGTGGTAAACAGATTAATCAAATTATAGAAGATACCGGTGTAAAAATTGACATTGAGCAGGATGGCAGTGTATTCATTTCATCCACTGACGCTGATATGAACCAACAAGCGAAACAGATTATTGAAGATTTAGTCCGTGAAGTGGAAGTTGGACAAATATACCGGGGCACTGTAAAACGCATTGAGAAGTTCGGTGCTTTTGTAGAACTCTTTAAAGGAAAGGACGGACTCGTTCATATTTCCGAACTGGCTGAAGAACGTACAAATAAAGTTGAGGATGTCGTTTCCGTTGGGGATGAAATAACGGTGAAAGTGAAGGAAATTGACAACCAGGGTCGGGTTAACTTGTCCCGCAAAGCACTGCTAAAAGAAGAACGGGAAAAAAGTACAGAATCAAGTTCATAAGGTAAAACAAGAAGCTGGAGCACCAGTTTCTTTTTTTATGCCTGACATTATGCAAGTACAGTGGCGGTTTATCAGCGATCATATCTTGTCCTTCTTATTCATAAAGTGGAGTGAGGAGGGATATGGATGCACCATTACCGGGGATTGGTACATGTCTGTGTATTTGTATTGATTGTATTCGCTTCATTTGGAAACAGCTATAATCCATTCCAGACAAATGAAGCCAAAACATTTTCCCAGACTGTCAGTAAGGTAGCCAAGCAGGAAGATGCGCTGTATCAAAAAATAAAACGGAAACGTTCAAGCTATGAAGCAGAACCGGAAAATGCCGTTATTCATAAAGTATGGAAAAAAATGCCTGGCATTAATGGGCTGAAAGTAAACGTGAGCCAATCGTATGAACAAATGAAAGAAGAAGGTGGTTTTGATGAGACGCTTCTGACCTATGAACAAATCCCTCCGGAAATAAGCATGGATGATCTTCCGTCTGCCCCCATTTACCGCGGTCATCCGGAAAAAAATATGGTTGCACTGTTATTTAATGTGTCGTGGGGGGGAAAATACATACCATCCATTTTAACAACCCTGAAGGAAACTGGGGTTAAGGCGACCTTTTTTATCGAAGGAAAGTGGGCTAAAACTCATTCAGATTATGTTAAAATGATCAAAGAACAGGGTCATAGCATCGGCAATCATGCGTATAATCATCCAGATATGGCCCGATTGTCGAACGAAGAAACTGGTACACAGTTGACACGCACAAACGAGATCTTGAAAGCTATTACCGGAGATATGCCGAAATGGTTTGCCCCGCCCAGCGGCAGTTATTCCGAGCAGACTGTAACCGCAGCTTCCAAAAAAGGGTTAAATACCATTTTGTGGACAGTCGATACCATTGATTGGAAGAATCCGTCGTTATCTGTTATGATGAATCGCGTAATGAACAATATTCATCCTGGAGCTACTGTTTTAATGCACCCCACTCCATCAGTTGCCAAAAATCTTGACCCATTAATTGCTCGTATCAAGGACAAAGGGTATAAACTTGGCACCATTGATGAATTGTTAAATGAAGAGCGTCCGCATACGCTCCAATGATTTAGGAGGAAGAAATGTTGGTGGAAAAGCATACAAGTACGAATGGTCTTCGAATTGTTACGGAAAAGATACCTGATGTTCGTTCGGTAACCATTGGTATATGGATACGAACCGGTTCCAGAAATGAAACAGAAGACAACAACGGTATCTCCCATTTTTTAGAACATATGTTTTTTAAGGGAACGGAAACAAGATCGCCACAAGATATTGCTGAAGCTTTTGATGCTATCGGCGGACAGGTGAATGCGTTCACGTCAAAAGAGTATACATGTTTTTATGCGAAAGTCATTGACACGCACAAAGAATATGCTCTGGCTATTTTAGCAGACATGTTTTTCCATTCATCTTTTGATGAAGAAGAATTGGAACGGGAAAAGAAAGTTGTTATGGAAGAAATTAATATGTATGAAGATACACCGGACGATATCGTTCATGATGTTTTGGCACGTGCTGCATTCGGACAACATCCATTGGGCTATCCGATCCTCGGGACGGAAAAACAATTGCAGTCATTTACTTCGGACGGCCTGAAACAATATATTCAGGAGCGTTATACCCCTGATAATGTAGTCGTATCGATTGCTGGCAATGTGGACGAGGCGTTTGTTCGTACGACCGAATCCTATTTCAGCGGGTTCCCGGAAAAATCCAATCATGAAAAAGAAGTGATGCATCCGAGCTTCTTGGGTAATCGCATTGAAAAATCCAAAGATACCGAGCAGGCACATATATGCATCGGTTATAACGGTCTTCCCGTCGATGACAATGATATATACAGTCTGATCGTTATGAATAATGTTTTGGGTGGTAGTATGAGCTCAAGGCTATTTCAGGACATTCGTGAGAAACAGGGCCTCGCCTATGCCGTGTTTTCCTATCATGAGTCATTTCTGGATAGTGGGCTTCTGACTATCTATGCCGGAACTGGAAAAGATCAGCTGCCACAATTGCAGGATATCCTTTATAAAACAGTGGATGATTTAATTAAAAATGGGCTAACGGACAAAGAATTAAAAAACAGCAAGGAGCAATTGAAGGGAAATTTGATGCTCAGTCTGGAAAGCACTAGCAGCCGGATGAGCCGAAATGGACGAAACGAACTTCTGCTGGGGCGGCATCGGTCTATGGATGAAATAATCGGAGAGATTGATGCCGTTGATCATGATAAAATTCGTCATGTTATTGAATCGGTTTTTCAGGAATCCCCAGCAACAGCATTGATTGCTCCATCCTCTTAATGGGCTCAGTCATAGATTCTTGTCGCTATCATATGATTTATTAAGAAAATATTTTTGGGGGCGTTTCCATGCGTTATAAAGATATCAGCGGCAAAGAAATCATTGATGTTAATGAAGGATCCCGGCTTGGTATTCTTGGTCAGACTGACCTTGAAATTGACGAAAAAACAGGGCAGATTGAGTCGTTTATCATTCCAGGCTACAAATGGTTCGGTTTGAAAAAAGAAGGAGCCGAGACGAAAATACGATGGAGCTCTGTAAAAAAAATCGGTGAAGACATGATTATGATTGAATCATGACCGTATAATAAAGTGAAACGTCAATCAATGGGTCTTTGATCCCCCACTGATGGCTCTTGAGCAACAGTGAAACCAGCATCTTAATTGATGCTGGTTTTTTAATGGTCTCTCCATCACTAACTTCCCATTAAAGCATAGGCTATATTGAAATGAAAACAGCAGAACAGTGGAGGGTAGTTATACGAATGATTCAACAAATGGCTGTTATTGGCGGAGATGCACGGTATCTGGAATTAATACGCCAGATGCAGGCATGGCCGGAGTTAACGATTTATTTAATTGGATTTGACAATTTGGAGGAAGGCTTTACCGGGTCACACCAAATTGCTTTTTCTGATTTGGATCCAGAAAAAATGGATGCCATTGTTTTGCCGATCACCGGGACGGATCGCTCAGGGTATGTGGAAACCGTTTTTTCCGATCAGAAAATTCAATTAACGACTGATTGGTTTAAGAAAATGAAAGATACGGCTGTTTTGTTTACAGGCATTTCGAATGATTATCTGAATCAAGCGACAGAACAAGCCAATGTAACATTGATTCCATTGCTTAATAGAGATGATGTTGCTATTTATAACTCGATCCCCACAGCGGAAGGCACCATTATGAAGGCCATGGAACATACGGATTTCACGATTCATTCTTCACGTGTCTTCGTGGTTGGCTTTGGAAGAGTAGGTAATACTGTTGCCAATAAATTCGCAGCGCTCGGCGCAAACGTATCGGTTTGTGCAAAAAGCATTATGGATTTGGCTCGGATAACGGAATTGGGACATACAGCTATCCCATTCGAACAACTGCATAAACATACTTCAGAATGCGACTTGCTCATTAATACTGTTCCGGCGCAGGTGGTCACTAGAAAAGAGGTGCAGCAACTTCCTCCACATGCCATTATTTTTGATCTTGCATCCAAACCAGGTGGAACCGATTTTGACTATGCTGAACAGCGTGGCATCAAAGCGATCTTGGCTAAAAGTTTACCGGGGATAGTTGCACCAAAAACAGCTGGAAAAATATTGGCCGATGTCATCAAACAATTTCTGATTAATCGGAAGGAGAATCAATTATGAGTTTAGAAGGAAAACGGATCGGATTTGGTATTACTGGGTCACATTGCACCTATGATCAAGTATTTCCACAGCTTGAAAATTTGATGGAAACCGGAGCTGATGTGGTACCGATTATTTCTTACACAGTTCAGAATACGGACAGTAAATTTGGTTATGCAGCCGATCACGTCAGCAAAATAGAGTCGATTACAGGCAAACGCGCGATCAGAACGATGCCCGAAGCTGAACCGCTTGGACCTGATTTTCCGCTTGATTGCATGCTGATAGCTCCACTGACCGGAAACTCCATGAGCAAACTTGCGAACGCTTTGACTGATACACCGGTGCTAATGGCTGCCAAAGCAACAATTAGAAATCAACAACCGGTTGTCCTAGGGATAGCCACCAATGATGCACTTGGGATGAATGGTGTCAATCTGATGCGGTTGATGGCAAGCAAATATTATTATTTCATCCCCTATGGTCAGGATAATCCACGCAAAAAGCCAAATTCCCTTGTTTCGGACATGAGTCAAGTTTCCGCCACCATTGAGTCGGCACTGAATTATGAGCAAATTCAGCCAGTCATTATTCCTTATTCCGGTTAACATATGGTACAATAAAATGAATCTATCATTTCAGTGAGGTGTCAGAATACATGGCGGAACAAACAACATTTACAATAGCAGTTGTAGGAGCGACTGGTGCAGTCGGCCAAAAAATTGTTCAACTATTAGAGGAAAGAGATATGCCTATTGGTGAACTGAAACTTTTATCATCAAAACGATCAGCAGGAAAAAAAGTTCGTTTTAAAAACGAAGAATTAACCGTTGAGGAGGCAGCACCAGAAAGTTTTGAGAATGTTGATATAGCACTGTTCTCTGCAGGTGGATCCATTTCCAAAAAATTGGCGCCGGAAGCTGTGGAACGCGGTGCGGTTGTTGTTGATAACACAAGTGCTTATCGTCTCGATGACCAGGTTCCTTTGGTTGTCCCGGAAGTGAATGAAGACGATTTGCAGTCACACAACGGAATCATTGCCAATCCAAATTGTTCCACGATCCAAATGGTTGCGATATTGAAGCCGATCCAGGAAGCATTTGGTCTGAACCGTGTTATCGTATCGACGTATCAAGCTGTTTCAGGATCAGGCAATGAAGCATGCGATGAACTGGAGGAGCAAACCAGACAATATATGAATGGTGACGAAATGACTGCGGACCAATTACCTGTCAAAGGGGATGAAAAACACTTCCCGATTGCCTTTAATGCGCTTCCTCAAATTGATTCGTTTCAAGAAAATGGCTACACGTTTGAGGAAATGAAAATGATCCATGAATCCAAAAAAATTCTGCATGATCAAAAACTGGCGATCGCTGCAACGTGTGTCAGACTTCCTATTTTTACATCACATGCTGAAAGCGTATATGCCGAAGTGGAAAACAATGACCTTACCGTTAACGATATACAAGATGAGCTGGAACGCGCGAATGGTGTTGTCGTTGAAGATGACCCGACGACACAGACCTATCCAACACCGCTCAGTGCTGAAGGCAAAGAAGATGTCTTTGCCGGACGTATCCGTAAAGATCTGGACAATGATTATGGCTTCCACTTCTGGATTGTGTCTGATAACTTGATCAAAGGGGCTGCATTGAATACCATTCAAATCGCCGAACGATTAATTCATAATAAATGGCTTTAAAAATTGAGGTGGAATCATGCAAATAGTGGTTCAAAAATTCGGAGGTACGTCTGTACAAACCGAAGACAATCGACATCACGTCATTCAACATATTAAAAATGCTTTAATGAATAATTATAAACTTGCAGTCGTTGTATCCGCATTGGGGCGAGACCCGGCTCCCTACGCAACAGACACATTGTTGGGATTGGTTGATTTCCCAAAAAATTTCACATCAAAACGTGAATTGGACTTACTCATGTCATGCGGGGAAACCATTGCGTCAGTCGTACTATCCAATGAGCTGCAGAAACATCATATTAACGCAACAGCCCTTACCGGCGCACAGGCCGGATTTACGACAAACGATGACTTCACACAAGCGAAAATTAAAGATGTGAAAGCCGATCAAATGCTCGAAGCCTTGAAACAGCATGATGTTGTTGTTGTGGCCGGATTTCAAGGACAAACAGAAAACGGAGAAATAACAACCATAGGACGTGGTGGAAGTGATACAACCGCAGCTGCTCTCGGTGCCGCTGTAGATGCAGATCGCGTAGAAGTATTTACGGATGTGAACGGGGTGATGACAGCTGATCCGACCATCGTTTCATCCGCCAGACCAATGGACGTGGTGACGTATACCGAAATATGTAATTTGGCTTACCAAGGTGCTAAAGTGATTCATCCCCGGGCTGTGGAGATTGCTATGCAGGCAAAAATTCCTATGCGTGTCCGATCAACTTATGTCAAGGATGAAGGAACGTTGATCACATCATCACGCATCCAGGAAGCAGGTACTGATATTTCCGATCGTTTGGTCACCGGTATCGCCCATATGTCATCCATTACACAGATAAAAGTGGAAACAGAGGAGCAAACGTCCATACTTCAGTCAGATGTTTTTAAAGCAATGGCTGAAGCTGGGATTTCCGTTGACTTTATCAATATTTCGCCAACGGGGGTTCTTTACACCGTTCCTGATGCTCAAACAGAAAAAGCGGTACACATCCTTGAAACCATGGGCTTCTATCCGGAGATTACTAAAAACTGTGCCAAAGTTTCGGCTGTGGGTGCCGGGATGACCGGCGTACCAGGGGTTGCCTCCAAAATTGTTCAGTCTCTGACTGATGCCGGCGTGCAAATATTGCAGTCGGCAGACAGTCATACGACGATTTGGGTGCTGATTCATGAACAACATTTAAAAACAGCTGTAAACGCACTTCATGATGTGTTTGAATTGAATCATGTTCACGGGAACCCTGTCTCTTGAAGGATTATTATAAACAGAAAGGTGTCATGCAATGGACTTTGGTAATGTTCTGACTGCAATGGTGACGCCGTTTGACGTGCATGGTGAAATCGATTTTGAAAAAACGGATGAATTGATTGAACATTTGCTAAAGAATGGAAGTGATGGACTGGTGGTTGCCGGTACAACCGGTGAATCACCCACATTGACAAACGAGGAAAAGCAGTCCCTTTTCCGGCATATTGTTAAAACGGTTAATGGCCGTGTGCCAGTCATTGCCGGAACAGGAAGCAATGATACAGCAGCGTCCATGTCATTGACTAAAGAAGCTGAATTTTCGGGTGTGGATGGCATTATGCTCGTAACACCTTATTACAATAAACCAAATCCAAAAGGGTTGTACAGCCACTTTGAAACAATTGCCAATGCAACCGCATTGCCAGTCATGTTGTATAATGTCCCTGGACGTACGGCGGTTAAAATGGATGCAGATACCATTATACAGTTAAGCCACATTAACAATATCGTTGCAGTGAAAGAAGCCAGCGGTGACCTGAATCAAGTTGTCGACATCATACAACAGACATCCCGAGATTTTCGTATATACTCAGGGGAGGACAATATAACATTGCCTATGCTTTCCGTTGGTGCGGATGGTGTCGTATCAGTCGCTGCACATATTGTGGGAACAAACCTGCAGACCATGGTCCATGCTTATCAATCGGGCGATGTGAATAAATCGGCTTCCATTCATCGACATCTGCTGCCACTTATGAATGGATTATTTAACCAGCCATCACCTGCCCCCGTTAAAGCTGCATTGCGCATGAATGGAATCGACGTCGGTAGTGTTCGACTCCCTCTGGTTGAATTGACTGAATCGGAAAAAGAAGCACTGAAGAATGTGATGATTGAATAAAAATATCGGCATATCAGCCGATATTTTTATTCGTTTGTATGGTCTTTCTTTATTTGGTTCATACTATGGATGGAACGTACAGGTAAAGGAGGACCATATATGGAAAAAGATCCAGGAAAAAAAGATGGTCAGAATCAGGAAGAACAGACCAATAATTCGTCTTTAGTGCAGAAAATTCAGCAGCTCGGTCAATCCAATGTTGCACAAGCACCTGATTCCAATATTCATGTGCTGTCGATTATTGGACAAATTGAGGGACATGTACAGCTGCCATCACAAAATAAAACTACGAAATATGAGCATATGCTGCCGCAACTGATTGCGATTGAACAAAATCCTCAAATCGAAGGCTTGATTGTATTGCTGAATACAGTGGGCGGTGATGTGGAAGCTGGGCTGGCTCTGTCCGAAATGATTTCATCCATATCAAAACCAACCGTTTCGATTGTTTTGGGCGGGGGTCACTCGATTGGTGTTCCTATCGCCGTAGCGGCTGATTATTCGTATATTGCACCAACCGCAACCATGACAATTCACCCGATTCGTTTAAATGGGCTAGTAATCGGTGTACCGCAAACATTTGAATACATTGATAAAATGCAGGATCGTGTCGTTGATTTTGTAGTCAGGCAATCCAATATTGATGAAGAAACGTTTAACGAGCTTATGTTTGCAAAAGGCAATCTGGCCAGGGATATCGGAACAAATATTATTGGGGACGATGCCGTTCAAAATGGTTTGATTGATGGAATTGGTGGTGTAACACAAGCTATGCATAAACTGAATGAAATGATTACCGATAATAAAGGGCCGGAAGATCAGGTGATACAATGATTTTATATACACCAATGTCTGAAATGGATATTTTTCCGGAGTCGGAAGCGGAAATGAGCAAGCGGCATTGCGTCTCGCACAACGGGAAACAATTGTACGTCGAAGAATTGAACGACGGAAGCTATCAATTATTGCAAGTACTCTCTTCTGATCCGAATGACTTTATGGATGAAAACTACACTCCCGGCACTATTTTGCGATAAAGGTACGTCAAATGCGGAAAACTGTGCTATAATGGAACTAATTGTCAGCATCCCCTTGCCTAAACAGATGGCAGGGGGTTACTATTCTTCTATAAGAAATTTGTTGACCAATGAATGAACGACGGCCGGAGAGGTGATCATCTTGGCGAAAAAGAAGCGAAAAAAGAAAAGCAATCAATTAAACCAACAAGTTAAATTTGAGCTGCTTGGACTACTGTTTTTGTTCATAGCCATTTTCGGAAGCGGTGCCAGTGCCATTAGTGATGGTGCCATCCCCGGTGGACTAGAGTATATTTTTCGGTTTTTTCTTGGAATCTGGTATTTTGTTGCCTCTGTTTTTCTATTGATCACGGGACTCGTGTTAATGATCAAACGACGCTTTCCGGACTTTTCCCACCGAAAAATGGCAGGATTTTATATTATTTTTGGTGGTTTGTTGCTATTCACCCATATTGAAACATATGAAAGTATTCTTGCTTTGCCAGAAGATCCATCTGTTTTGAAAGCTACATGGGAAAATGTGCTTGCATTTGTTAATGGAGAAGGGACTGCTGCACAAACCGGAGGCGGTATGCTTGGCGCCTTGTTGCTAGTGTTTAATTACTATTTGTTTTCAGCGGCAGGCGCAAAAATAGTTTCCGTTTTTTCTATTTTAATAGGCATCATTTTTATGACCGAGTTTTCACTTGGTGATTTTGTTGCCGGATGGATGAAAAAAATCGGTGGCATGATTCAATCAATGAAGGAACGGATACAGTCGCACCGAACGACCATTAAACAAGCGAAGCATCATGACGATGCTCCAGCCGATATAGAACCGAATACGCCTATTGAAACAGAAAAGCCGGAAGAGCCGGTTATTCAGGATTTTACAGATGCTTACACGTATGATACGCAGGAACTGGAAGACAGCTCAAATGCGACTGCTGAAAACGTTGAAACACCTTCCACAGCAGCTGAAGAAGATGTGGCGGAAGATGCAAAAGATGATGAAAATCCGTTGGCCATGACGGAAACGGAAAACTATGAATACGAACTTCCACCTTCGCATTTGCTTGCCGAGCCATTGCAAAATTCACAGCAGCAGGAAAAATCACAAATTCAGGCTACGGTTCGTAAATTGGAACAGACATTTCAAAGTTTTAGTGTGAAGGCACGAGTGACCAAAGTCCACGTCGGCCCGTCCGTAACGAAGTACGAAGTTTCTCCGGAAGCCGGTGTCAAGGTGAGTAAAATCGTCAATTTACATGATGACCTGGCTCTTGCTCTGGCCGCCAAAGATATTCGGATTGAAGCACCGATACCAGGCCGATCAGCTGTGGGAATAGAGGTTCCAAATAATGAAATAGCGATGGTGTCGCTACGGGAAGTGTTGGACAGTGTGATTACCAAACAATCATCCAAACTCTTATTCGCCCTTGGCCGGGATATTTCCGGTGAGGCGGTGGTATCCGAATTGAGCAAAATGCCGCACATGTTGGTTGCCGGCGCAACCGGAAGCGGAAAAAGTGTTTGTGTGAATGGTATTATTACAACCATCTTAATGCGTGCCAAACCTCATGAAGTGAAAATGATGATGATTGATCCCAAAAAGGTGGAACTGAACGTTTACAATGGAATCCCGCATTTGATGACACCGGTTGTTACGGACCCAAAAAAAGCATCGAAAGCATTGAAAAAAATCGTTGATGAGATGGACCGGCGTTATGAACTGTTCTCAGAGACAAGCACACGCAATATTGAAGGCTATAATGACTATATTCGTAAGTATAACCAAACAGTTCCGGAAGAGGAGCAACAACCAAACCTGCCATATATCGTCGTATTAGTGGATGAGCTTGCCGATTTGATGATGGTAGCTTCCAATGAGGTGGAAGACGCCATAACGAGGCTAGCACAAATGGCTAGAGCCGCCGGAATTCATTTGATACTTGCAACACAGCGGCCTTCTGTGGATGTCATTACAGGGGTCATTAAAGCGAATATTCCATCTAGAATAGCCTTCAGCGTGTCATCAGCAACCGATTCACGGACAATTCTGGATGCCGGTGGTGCGGAAAAGCTGCTGGGCCGCGGCGACATGCTATTCACCCCGGTAGGTTCATCCAAGCCGACACGGGTGCAGGGAGCATTTTTATCGGATGAAGAAGTGGAGCGGGTTGTTGATCATTGTATTGACCAACAGAAAGCATCTTATCAGGAAGAGATGATCCCTGAGGAAACGGAAGAACCGGATTCCGAAGTTGATGACGAGCTTTACGGCGAGGCCGTGCAAATGATCACAGACATGCAAAGTGCCAGTGTGTCCATGCTTCAACGAAGATTCCGCATTGGTTATACCCGGGCCGCTCGCCTGATTGATGCCATGGAAGACAGAGGCATTGTTGGTCCATATGAAGGTAGTAAACCGCGATCTGTCCTTGTCTCACAAATGGATGACGAAAAGACATCCTAATATGCGTACAGGGCAGTCATTCATCCGTTGTAACAGGTTTTGGATGGTCTGCGCCTGTCGTATACATAAGCAACGCAAGTTTTAGCTATAATATAAAAAGCAAAGGAGGCAACCGCCATGACCAATAGTTTGGAAACAGTCATTCGGGAAAACGGAACCAACATACATCTCGTCCCGGATAAAAAGTTTAAGACGGTCAGCATCACGGCCAAATTCAAATCTCCCTTGTCTAAAGACACCATTACCAAACGTGCATTGCTCCCCTATGTGCTGCAACAGGGAACAGTAACGTATCCGGATCGAAAGGCCATTCAAACAGCACTTGACCGGTTATACGGAGCCGTTTTATCAGTGGATGGTTCCAAAAAAGGGAACAACCATATTATGACCATCCGGCTTGAAACAGCGAATCAGAAATTTATTTCAGATGAAGCATCCATTATGGATGAATCGATTGATTTACTTCAAGAGATCATTTTTCATCCAATCAGTGACAACGACGCATTTATGCCATCGATTGTGACCCGGGAAAAAGATACTTTACGCCAGAAAATGAAGAGTATGAAAGACAATAAAGCGAGTTATGCCAACATGCGCCTCATCGATGAAATGTGCCAAAATGAATCTTATCGTATACATATTCATGGTTATGAAGATGATTTGAATACCCTTACTCCGGAGAGCTTGTATGCGTATTATCAATCCGTCTTGAAACACGATCAGCTTGACATCTATGTATCCGGTGATTTTGACAGTGCAGACATGAAAGAAAAGCTGATTCATAAAATCGCTCGTGATCAAGTGCCTGATGATGTTGAGCCAATACCGGATATGGAAAAACAGGTGCATCAGACGAATGAAATCATTGAAACAGAGGATGTCCAGCAAGCAAAGCTGCACTTGGGATTCCGCACCCATATTACATACGCTGACAATGAGTATGCTGCCCTACATGTTTTTAATGGCCTGTTCGGCGGCTTCCCAAGTTCCAAGCTGTTCCGGAATGTGCGCGAAAAACATAGTTTGGCCTATTATGCAGCATCACGGCTTGAAAGTCATAAAGGGCTTTTATTTGTCTTAAGCGGCATTGCTCCTGATGATTATGAGCAGGCAAAAAATATCATTGAACAGCAGTTGGACGCGATAAAACAGGGCGATTTTACTGTCGACGACATGGATGATACCAAGAGGCTGATCATTAATCAACTGCTGGAGACAATGGATGATTCCAAAGGATTAATTGAACTATTGTACCAACAAGTCATTGCCGACTCCGATAAATCTCCCTATGAATTAATAGAAATGATCAAAAATGTCGGGAAGGAAGAAATAATCAGCATCGCACACCAATGTCAACTGGACACGGTATATTTACTGAGCAGCAAAGGGGGCGGTTCAAATGAATAAAATAGCGTATAATGAGATTGAAGAAATCCTTTACAAAGAGAAGCTTGCCAATGGATTGACAGTGTATTTGCTTCCGAAACGTGAAATGGCTAAAACGTACGGTATATTTTCAACCAATTACGGTTCGATCGATCAAACGTTCATCCCCATTGATCAAACGGAAACGATTACGGTTCCGGAAGGCGTTGCTCACTTTTTGGAGCATAAAATGTTTGAACAAGAAGATCGGGATGTGTTTGCGGATTTTGGTAAACAGGGCGCATCAGCCAATGCTTATACATCCTTTACTAAAACAGCCTACTTGTTTGCAGCCACGGACCAAATTAAACAAAATACAACGACATTGCTTGACTTTGTGCAGACTCCTTACTTTTCCAAAGACTCCGTGGAAAAAGAAAAAGGCATTATCGCCCAAGAAATCGAAATGTATAACGACCAGCCTGAATGGCAAGTTTTTATGGAGTCGCTCCGTAATCTGTTCCATTATCATCCGGTCAAGGTTGATATCGCCGGAACAGTTGATTCCATCCGTACCATTACGAAAGATGATTTGTACACATGTTATGACACGTTTTATCATCCAAGCAATATGACATTGTTTATGACTGGGAATTTTGAAGTGGATCATATGATGGATTGGATCCGTACCAATCAGTCAGCGAAACATTTTGCCGATATACCGGACATCAAACGTAATTATCCGACAGAACCTGATTCAGTCGCACAGAAAGAAAGTACACTGGTCATGCCGGTCTCAGTTCCCAAATGTACCGTAGGTATTAAAGAGTTATCAGATGAACTTTATGGCGATGCTTTTCTAAAGAAAGATTTGCTGCAAAGTATGGTTCTTGAATTTTTCTTTTCCAAAGGTGGGTCGTTTTATCAAACGTTGTATGAGGAACAGCTGATCGACGATAGTTTTCATTTTGAAACCGACCTGGAGAAAAATTTCGGGTATTCGCTGATTGGCGGAAATACTGTTGATCCGGATCGATTTGCAGAAAAAACCATCCAACTGCTTCGGTCCGTCCAAAAAAAATCCTTTACCGACGAAGAGGTCGAACGAATGAAAAAGAAACAAATTGGTCAATTGCTTCGCGCTATGAATTCATTGGAATTTATGGCTAATAAGTATATTCATTATGATACAGTTGGCGTTGATTTGTTCCGGGTAATCCCTTTCATTCAGTCGCTGACGGCAGATGATTTCAACTCGTTTATCCAGGATTGGATTGATGATGACCGGATGACGGTATGTAAAATGGTGAATGAGTAGGGATGATATGGGAAGAAACGTATTAATTATTGGCGCAAGTGGGGAAATTGGGCGTGCTGTTTATAAACAGATTGCTGCTGATGGTGACCACCTTATTTTGCATTATTATCAGAATAAACAAGGACTTCAATTCACTGACATCATGCAGCAGGAATCCATCCTTATGGAAATAAAGGCTGACCTCAGCACCGCCAATGGGGTGAACCATTTGTTGAACCAGCTCACCCTTCCCGTGGATGCTGTTGTGTTTGCAGGTGGAAAGGCTCATACCGGGCTTTTTCAAGATACCGATGATACGATAATGGACAGCATGCTGACATTACATGTAAAAGCACCATGGCAAATATCACGGCACATTCTTCCTCACATGATTGCACGAAAACAAGGCAACATCATCATGATCACGTCCATCTGGGGGGAAGTGGGTGCAAGCCATGAAGTCGTGTATTCCTCTGTCAAAGGTGCGCAAAATAGTTTTATCAAAGCACTTGCCAAAGAAACCGCGCCATCTGGAATCTCTGTCAACGCTGTCAGTCCGGGATTTATAGATACAAAAATGAATGAGCATCTGCTTCCTGAAGAAAAAGAAGCCATTATACAGGACATTCCCGCAGGACGCGCTGGTACTGTTGAGGATGTGGCTCATGCGGTCAGCTTTTTAATGAATGAGAAATCGGGATATATTAATGGAGAAATTATCCATGTGACCGGTGGCTGGCTGTCCTGAATGCCATGTATAATGCGGCCAATACGTCGAATACTAAGGATGATCAATTTAAAAGGAGGCAGATAAGCATGTCTGTTCTTGATAATTTTGACACATGGAAAGACTTTTTGGCCAGCAGACTTGAACAAGCACAATCACAGGGCATGGGACAGGAAACCATATCGAATATGGCTTATGAAGTTGGTGACTATCTCGCGAAAAGCACCGAAGCCAAGAATGACGAAGAGGGTGTTCTTCAAGATATTTGGACCGCTGCATCAGATGATGAGCGTCAATCAATTGCCAGCGCAATGGTGAAACTCGTGCAAAACGAAGGAAATACAAATTAAGCAAAAAATAAAGAAGCTGTGTGAACAGCTTCTTTATTTTTTCGGTCAATAACCTTTTCACCATGCTTAAAATACTTTATTATAGTATTATGATTACGTTATTAAAAAATCGTATGTATAGGAGCTAATAATGGAAAAAACGGAATGGTATCTTGAATATGAAATCCTACATAATCGGCCAGGGCTTCTGGGAGATATATCGTCATTGCTTGGCATGCTTTCCATTAACATTATATCCATTAATGGCGTGGAAGATTCAAAACGCGGAATGTTGCTTCTATCAAGAACAAAGGAGCAGATCATTCGTTTGCAGTCCATTATGGAAACGATGGACACCATACGCGTGACCAAAATGCGCAATCCTAAATTACGGGATAAGCTGGCTGTCCGTCATGGCCGCCATATTCAGAGCGATGGCGATGATCGAAAAACATTTCGCTTTGTCCGGAATGAATTGGGCATCCTAGTTGATTTTATGTCGGAACTGTTTAAAAAAGACGGACATAAATTGATTGGTATACGCGGGATGCCCCGAGTGGGGAAGACCGAGTCTATTGTGGCGGCTAGTGTATCTGCTAATAAGCGGTGGTTGTTTGTCTCCAGCACACTACTGAAACAAACCATTCGAAAAGAATTGATCAAGGACGAATACAGCAGTAATAATTTGTATATTATGGACGGCATTTTATCAACTAAACGGGCCGGTGAACAACACTGGGAATTGATTCGGGAAATTATGCAGTTGCCGTCTGTCAAAGTTGTAGAGCATCCTGATATGTTCGTGCAGCTGACGGAATATAAATTGAGTGATTTTGACTATATTATCGAACTTCGCAATGATGAAAGCGAACAAATCACATATGACTCGATGGAAAGTGATCAATTCACTCAGGAAGATGGTTTTTCCATGTTTGATTTTTAAAGGGAAACAACCACATTTTTCCTGTGTAAACACATAGCAAGCTTGCCGCCATAAACATCGACAAGCGGCGTTTTCTAAAATGGATTGATGGATGGTGTTATCTATGGAAATTGGCGCAAGACTGAAAGAGGCGAGAGAAGCAAAAAACCTGTCGCTTGACAAGCTTCAGG
Organism: Lentibacillus halophilus; assembly: GCF_055395055.1. Taxonomy (NCBI): domain Bacteria; kingdom Bacillati; phylum Bacillota; class Bacilli; order Caryophanales; family Bacillaceae; genus Lentibacillus; species Lentibacillus halophilus. The sequence continues at coordinate 2,374,088 of NZ_AP043750.1, read as the reverse complement.
AAACAACGAAAATACAAAAAAGATACTTAGAAGCGATTGAACAAGGGAATTTTGACATTTTGCCCGGGAATTTTTATGCCCGGGCTTTCATCAAAGAATATGCTTCGGCTGTTGATCTTGACGGAAAAGAACTGCTAGAGGAGCATAAAGAAGAAATACCGCAGTTCGAAGACGAAAACACGTCCCAGTACACGTATATTCAACGGTCCAGAAAAGATAATAATCCAAAGAAAAGCCAGTCTATTTTTTCACTGTTGCCGACTTTGATTGTGGTTCTTCTAGTTATTGGTATCGTAGCTGTCGTATGGATATTTAATCAGGATACCTCCTCGGGGAGCAGCGCCAATCCGGAAGAGCCGAACGAGGATAATGCGGTCTTCCGCAATTCAGAAGATGGCAATCAGGGCGATGAACAAGAGACGAATGATAATAACGATGAAACCGGGGAGAATTCCGGAAAAAAACCGGATTCAGAACAGGAGGAGAATAATGATTCAACAACGAATAATGAGACGAATAATCCTTCTCCCGAGCTTATAGTTGAAGAAACCGGATCAGGAGCGTCACCGGAATCGACGCTGACACTGAACCATGCAAGTGATGATGTATCTGCCTCTATTGAGGTAAGCAGTGACACGTGGGTAGCGGTTGAAAATGACCGCGGAGAAACCCTTTACACTGGTACGATTTCCGTGGAAGAATCACCTATTGAAGTGGATCTCACAGATACAGACCGAGTTCAATTCAATGTGGGGTATGCCCCGACTCTTAATATAACCATTGATGGAGTCCCTGTCGATTATCCAGTGGATGCACAAAATAAAGACCATCAATATCTTTGGATTGACATTGTCCGATCAGAAGAACAATCCGGTTAAATGGATGCTATTCAAAGACCCTTCCTATATGATCATGGAAGGGGGTTATCACGCAGGAGGAAACGATAATGAATTTACCGAACAAGTTGACACTTTCACGTATTTTTTTACTGCCTATTTTCATTTTATTACTGAGCATTCCACTGGATTGGGGAAAATGGTCCATTGGTGACAATGCGCTTCCTGTATCTCATCTAATCGCAGCACTATTATTTATTATCGCAGCTGCAACTGATTGGGTTGATGGGCACTATGCACGGAAATACAACCTGATTACAAACATGGGGAAGTTTCTGGACCCACTTGCCGATAAGCTGCTGGTTGCTTCAGCACTGATTATGCTTGTCGACTTGGGTCTGGCACCAGGATGGATCGTAATTGTTATTATCGGCAGAGAATTTGCCGTCACTGGATTGCGACTGGTAGCTGCCGGAGAAGGCGTTGTCATGGCTGCCGGCAGTATGGGGAAAGTAAAGACAGCCACACAAATGATTGCCATAGCTATCTTGTTGCTTCATAATTTCCCGTTTGCTTTCGCAGGATTTCCACTTGGTTTGATCATGCTGTATGCAGCGCTTGTCTTTACGGTACTTTCAGGATTGGAATATTTTGTTAAAAATTGGCATGTAATGAGGGATTCAAAATAATGACTACCATTAGTACGGAGATTATTGCAGTAGGAACAGAATTATTGCTTGGACAGATTGCCGATACCAATGCGCAATGGATATCAAAAAAGCTTGCTTCCATAGGAATAAATGTCCATCATCATGCTGTTGTTGGTGATAACCGTCATCGTGTGGAAGAACAGTTCCGTGTTTCGAATAAACGATCGGATGTCATCATCGTCACTGGTGGACTTGGGCCCACAGAGGACGATTTAACAAGGGAGGCTTTCCAGCAGGTGTCCGGCAAAGAATTGACAGAACATGAACCATCCATGGAAATGATAAAATCCTATTATGATAAAAAAGGAATGAAGATGACACCAAACAACCGCAAGCAGGCACGAGTATTTGTCGAATCTGATGTTTTTGAAAATCATACCGGAATGGCTCCCGGAATGATTGTTCCATTTGAAAATACAACGTGGATTTTCCTGCCCGGTGTACCGAATGAAATGAAACGAATGATGACCGATCATGTGCTTCCACATTTACAACGTCTGACGGGAGAAGACAGGATTATTAAATCTGTTATGCTCCGTTTTATAGGCATTGGTGAGTCGCGGATTGAACACGACATCCAAGACCTTATTGATCAACAGGAAAATCCAACCATTGCCCCCCTAGCACAAAGTGAAGGCGTTGCCATTCGACTGACAGCTAAAGCCGAAACGGATGACGCAGCTCTTACCTTGATTGAGCAGTCCAAACGCGCCATCCTTAACAGGGTAGGAGATCATTATTTCGGTATGGATGAACAATCATTGGAAGAACAAGTGCTAGAGCGGCTTAAAGAACAGGGAAAAACGGTGGCGGCAGCGGAAAGTTTAACAGGAGGAATGTTTACAGACCGGTTGATTGCGATTCCTGGAGCTTCAGACGCATGCCGCGGCGGAATTGTCTGCTACGATACAACAGTGAAAGAACACGTGCTCGGTGTGGAATCCCGTCTGCTTAACGAGCATGGAACAGTCAGTGAGGAATGCGCTAGGGCAATGGCCGACAATGTCAGCTCACGGTTGGATGCGGATATTGGCATCAGTTTCACAGGTGTCGCAGGTCCTGATCGTTCAGAAGGGCATCCTGCGGGAACAGTGTTTATCGCTCTTTCCGCCGACCGTTCCGGAAAAATTCCAGTGGAAAAGCATGTCTTTTACGGTGATCGCAACGCCATTCGTGAACAAGCCGTTTTAAAGGGTTATGAACTTTTATATCATTTGTTAAAATGAACATATTGACCGGAAAACAAACTAAAAATGGAATTTTACCGACTATTATCCGCGTAAATGTGTTTTTTCTACGTAAAAGACAAGGCAAAATACGGGAACACTCATTCGTTTATTCCTTGGCAAAACAAGAAAAAAAGCGTATGATGTAACCAGGTCATTAAAGGAGGTTAATGCATTGGGAGATAAACAACAAGCTTTGGATATGGCATTGAAGCAAATCGAGAAACAATTTGGCAAAGGATCCATTATGAAACTGGGTGAGCAAGAAGGACAGAAGGTTGCAACGATTCCGAGTGGCTCACTTGCATTGGATGTGGCACTTGGTATTGGTGGCTATCCAAGAGGACGTGTTGTTGAAGTCTACGGGCCCGAATCGTCCGGTAAAACAACCGTCGCCCTGCACGCTATTGCTGAAGCACAGCAGCAGGGCGGGCAAGCTGCTTTCATCGATGCGGAGCACGCTCTTGACCCAACGTATGCACGGGCTCTTGGTGTCGATATTGAGGAATTGCTTTTATCACAACCGGATACTGGTGAACAAGCACTGGAGATTGCTGAGGCACTCGTTCGCAGTGGCGCCGTCGACATTATTGTAGTGGACTCAGTGGCGGCACTGGTACCAAAAGCAGAAATTGAAGGGGAGATGGGAGACTCCCATGTCGGTCTGCAGGCAAGGCTGATGTCACAGGCATTGCGGAAATTATCCGGTGCCATCAACAAGTCTAAAACAACAGCTGTATTTATCAATCAGATCAGAGAAAAAGTTGGTGTTATGTTCGGTAATCCGGAAACAACCACTGGTGGCCGGGCACTTAAATTTTATTCATCTGTCAGACTCGAGGTTCGGCGTGCGGAAACCTTGAAACAAGGAAATGATGTGGTAGGCAACAAAGCGCGATTAAAAGTTGTTAAGAATAAAGTTGCTCCTCCATTCAAACAAGCAGAAGTCGATATAATGTATGGAGAAGGCATTTCCAAAGAAGGGGAAATTCTCGATGTCGGTTCGGAGCTGGATATTATTACGAAAAGTGGTGCCTGGTACTCGTATAACAGTGAACGATTGGGACAGGGACGAGAAAACGCCAAACAGTTCCTGAAAGAAAATGAGGACATCAAACGTGAAATTCATCATGCCATTCGTCAGTATCATAACTTGGATGATGCTCCCGAAAATGAATCGGATGAAGAGAATCATGAGAGTCTTGACGTCTGAAGCTAACCGCGCTTCATCTTTCAATGCTATTAAATCCTTTGCCTGTGGTCATCGGCAAAGGATTTATTTTTGTTGACTGCATGTTTCCTTGACATTGGGTATGGGTGGCATTAAAATTAACTTGTATAATTTTATAGTTTATTATACATTAAATTATTTATTATTGAACATTGTACATGCCAACAATAATGAATCAATTGTACAACTATATAGCAATAGGAGGTGAAACCATGGATAGTCCCTTAATCATCTCCATTTTGCTTGCCGTAATCCTGATCGTCGGTATTGTTGTTGGTTATATGATTCGCCGTTCAATTGCAGAGGCTAAAATATCCAGTGCGGAAAATTTGGCAAAACAGATAGTTGATGAAGGTCATCGAAATGCAGATGCTGCCAAGAAGGAAGCACTTCTGGAAGCAAAAGATGAAAATCAAAAACTGCGCCAAGAAACAGAAGATGAACTCCGTGAGCGCCGGATGGACGTGCAAAAGCAAGAAAACCGTCTGATGCAAAAGGAAGAAAGTCTGGACAATAAGAGTGACGCGCTTGAGAAGCGAGAACTCACACTGGAGGGAAAAGAAGAATCATTAACAGAAAAACAACAACAAATTGAAGAAATGGAAAGCAAAGTGGAAGCAAAACTTAATGAGCAGCAAACGGAGCTTGAACGCATTTCAGGGTATACAACTGACCAGGCGAAACAGGTTATTTTGGACCGAGTGGAGCAAGAGGTCAACCATGAATCAGCATTAATGATTAAAGAAGCTGAGAACCGCGCGAAAGAAGAAGCTGATAAGAAAGCTAAAAATATTCTTTCACTCGCTCTGCAGCGTTGTGCTGCTGACCATGTTGCGGAAACGACTGTATCGGTTGTCAATCTTCCGAATGATGAGATGAAAGGCCGGATTATTGGACGAGAAGGACGCAATATCCGGACACTGGAAACGTTAACCGGTATTGATTTGATTATTGATGACACACCAGAAGCAGTCGTTCTATCAGGATTTGATCCGATTCGCCGTGAAATCGCCCGCATGTCCTTGGAACGTCTTGTTCAAGATGGCCGGATACATCCTGCTAGAATTGAAGAAATGGTTGACAAAGCCAGACGCGATATTGATGATTATATCCGCGAAGTCGGCGAAGAAACAACATTTGAGGTTGGCATTCACGGACTGCACCCGGATCTCGTTAAAATACTCGGTCGTCTGAAATATCGTACAAGCTACGGTCAAAATGTGTTAAAACATTCCACGGAAGTAGCTTATCTATCCGGACTGCTTGCTGCTGAATTAGGTGAAGATGAAGCTTTGGCAAGAAGAGCCGGCCTGCTTCACGATATCGGTAAAGCTGTTGATCATGAAGTCGAGGGAAGCCATGTTGAAATTGGCAAGGAGCTTGGAATCAAGTATAAGGAACACGATGTTGTCATCAATTCCATTGCTTCACACCATGGTGATGAAGAAGCCACTTCCACTATTTCAGTCTTGGTTGCTGCTGCAGACGCACTGTCAGCCGCAAGACCTGGGGCAAGAAGTGAGACATTGGAAAATTACATCAAACGTCTCGAAAAACTGGAAGAAATCTCGGAATCATTTACCGGTGTGGAAAAATCGTTTGCCATTCAGGCCGGTAGGGAAATCCGGATTATGGTTAAACCGGGAGAACTTGATGATATTGATTCCGCTCGTATAGCACGTGATATTCGCAAACAAATTGAGAGCGAACTTGATTATCCTGGTCACATTAAAGTAACAGTTATCAGAGAAACACGTTCAGTGGAATATGCAAAGTAAATAAAACTGAGAAAAGCGGTCAATTTGGCCGCTTTTTCTTTTCTTTACAATATGATGGCAATATGTAACACTGAAATGACATAACATGTTAGGATGAAGCGTAATGAAAATACTGTTTATCGGTGATGTAGCGGGCTCGCCCGGAAGAGACATGGTACAAACATATTTACAGAAATTACAAGACAAACATCGGTCTGATCTGACAATAATCAACGGAGAAAATGCTGCATCCGGTAAAGGGATTACACAAAAAATTTATAAACAAATGTTGCAGTGGGGCGCTCATGTCATCACCATGGGCAATCATACATGGGATAAAAAAGAAATATTTGAGTTCATTGATGACGCCAAAAATATGGTTCGACCAGCTAATTTTCCGGAAGGCACACCAGGAAAAGGTATTACGTTTATGAATATCAATGGAACAGAAGCAGCTGTAATTAATGTGCAAGGTCGAACGTTTCTGCCAGCGATCGATGACCCGTTTCGAAAAATGGATGAATTAATTGAAATAGCGAAAAAACGCACTAATATTATTTTTGTTGATTTTCACGCGGAAGCAACAAGTGAAAAGCAGGCTATGGGATGGTATCTCGACGGTAAAGTTAGTGCAGTGGCGGGAACCCATACTCATACACAAACTGCAGATGAACGTGTATTGCCCAAGGGCACAGCTTATATAACCGATGTTGGCATGACTGGACCTTATGATGCCATTCTGGGTATGGAGAAGGATGCAGTTATAAAGAAGTTTCTGACGGGCTTGCCGGTTCGTTTTGAAATTGATAAAAGCGGACGGACCCAATTAAACGGAATGATTGTCACGGTTGATGAATCATCGGGTCTGGCTACGTCTATTGAACGGATTATGATTAATGATGATCACCCATTCGACAGCTGATTATTTGAAAGTTTAGAATAATTGATGCATAATGTGAGTAATAAGCAACCATCTCCAAGAATATAGTAGCATTAGAAAAACTATAGTACATGAAGGAGGTACCAGTAGTGGAAGTATTAAAAGTTTCAGCTAAATCAAATCCAAATTCAGTAGCAGGAGCACTTGCAAACGTTCTAAGGGAAAGAGGATCAGCGGAGATACAGGCCATCGGTGCCGGTGCATTAAACCAAGCAGTCAAGGCTGTGGCCATTTCAAGAGGATTTGTTGCACCAAGCGGAGTCGATCTCATCTGTATACCGGCATTCACCGATATTATGATCGAGGAAGAAGAGCGAACAGCTATTAAGCTGATTGTTGAACCGAGATAATAGTATAATCATTCCTTCTAGTGTTGTGCATAAGCGCAGCACTTTTTATTTCCTGTGAAAACAGTATCTATTGTTTATTTTAATGGAAACCTTTATAATAAAAACACGTATGGTTTTGCAGATCAAGCTTTTCTATATAAAGACATAAACGAAAGGAGTTGCGATATGAACGAACAACAACGAAAGCAGCAATCATACATCAAACAGGCTGATAATCCGACGGACGTAAAATCCGATGCGGAGAATATGCAACGGCTGAAAAACACAACAAGTGACGATATGATTGCTAAATACTTCGAAACAACGTATGAGCCGCCAAATATGAGCAAAGCCAGAAAACGCGGACGTGATGACGTAGACGTTCATTACGATTTCAATATCCCCGAAGAAATGGAAAACATCGGACAAGATAAAAAATTCATGATTCGAACATATGGGTGCCAGATGAACGAACATGATACGGAAGTGATGGCCGGAATTTTGTCCGAAATGGGTTATGAGTCAACGGATGATAAGCATGAAGCTGATATTATTCTGTTAAACACATGTGCCATAAGGGAAAATGCCGAAAACAAAGTCTTCGGGGAAATTGGTCATCTGAAAGCCTTGAAACGGGAAAATCCGGATTTAATTCTGGGCGTATGCGGCTGCATGTCGCAGGAAGAAAAAGTGGTCAATCGAATTCTTCAAAAGCATCCGCAAATCGATCTGATTTTCGGGACCCATAACATACACCGCCTGCCACACCTTGTGAAAGATGCTATGTTCAGTAAAGAAAAAGTAGTCGAAGTGTGGTCCAAAGAAGGCGATATTATTGAAAACCTTCCGAAAGCCCGCAAAGGCAGTGTGAAAGCATGGGTCAACATTATGTACGGTTGTGATAAATTTTGTACGTACTGCATCGTCCCTATGACACGGGGCAAAGAACGCAGCCGTCTGCCAGAAGATATCATTCAGGAAGTTCGTCACCTGACAGCCCAGGGATATAAAGAAATTACGTTGCTCGGTCAGAATGTCAATGCATACGGCAAGGATTTTGACGATTCGGACTATGGTTTGGGTGACTTGATGGACGACCTTCATAAAATTGACATTCCAAGAATCCGTTTCACTACTTCCCACCCAAGAGACTTTGATGACCGTCTGATTGAGGTACTTTCTCAAGGCGGAAACTTACTTGACCACATTCATTTGCCTGTACAATCGGGAAGCAGCGAGGTACTGAAAAAGATGAACCGTCGATACACCCGTGAAGAGTATTTGGAATTAGTGCGGAAAATACGCCAAGCCATGCCAAATGCAACGCTGACGACCGATATCATCGTCGGATTCCCGAATGAAACGGAAGAACAATTTGAAGAAACCATGTCGCTGGTGGAAGAAGTCGGATTTGAATCGGCGTTCACATTCATTTATTCACCGCGGGAAGGCACTCCAGCTGCACGCAAACAGGATGATGTGCCAGAAGACGTTAAGAAACAGCGTCTCTACCGTCTGAATGAACTCGTGAATAAGCAATCGGCTGAATCAATGGGACAGTATCAGGATCAAGTTGTGAAAGTGCTTGTGGACGGCGAAAGTAAAAAGGATCCGGATGTGCTTGCTGGGTATACTGAGCGCAATAAACTTGTCAACTTTAAGGGACCCAAATCCCTTATTGGAAGCTTGGTTGATGTCCAAATTACCGAAACGAAAACATGGTCGTTAAACGGCGTTATGGCAGAAACGACGGCAGAGGTGAAATAATATGGCACAATATTCTCGAAAAGAAATTTTGGATGAAGCAAAACATCTTGCTGATATGCTGGCGAATACAGAAGAGATTGACCGTTTTAAACAAGTAGAAGCCAAAATTAATAACAATCAAAAGGTGCAGCAACTGATTAAAAAAATTAAAACATTACAGAAACAAGCCGTTAATTTTCAAGCATATGGTAAAACAGAAGCATTGAAAAATGTGGAAGAAGAAATCGATCGGCTCCATGAGGAAGTGGATGCCATACCCATTGTACAGGAATTCAAAGAAACGCAGGGTGTCGTCAACGATGTATTGCAGCTGGTGTCCGGCACCATTTCCAGAGAAGTGACCAACAATGTTATCACATCAACAGGTGGCAACCTTCTGGAAGGCACAACAGGAACCAAATGGGGAGATGAAGAAGCAGCGAACAGTTAATAATGTTATCTTTTCTGCCCCGATCATATACTTGATTGAGTATCAGTTTGATGTCAACAGCATACACTGGCCGGGTGAATAGGAACCCGGCTTTTTTGCGTTCCTTCTTTCTCATGAGTCACTTTAGGTATTTGTCTTGCATACGATGACTATGAGAAAAAGGAGGTAACGAAGCTATGTCATTTCTTGATCATGATTACCGAGAAGTTATAACAAAGGCTGTTTGTGGAAAAGGAAGAAAGTTCACTCAAGCCACCCACCACATCCAACCGTCCCACAGACCATCAAGCATACTCGGTTGCTGGGTTATCAATCATCTGTACAACGCCAAGAAAAAATCAGAGGACACGGTGGAAATCAATGGAAGCTACGACATTAACATCTGGTATTCGTACAATGACAACACTAAAACAGAAGTCGTCACAGAACGTGTTACGTATTATGACCATATTCCCTTATCTGTTAAAGATGATAATTGCCTGAATGATGACTATGATGTTATAGCCAAGGTCATACAGCAGCCGAATTGCCTGGAATGTGAGATAGACAGTCATGGAAACAACATTTCTGTTGACGTGGAACGCGAATTTGTCGTACAAATTATTGGCGAAACGAAGGTTGCTGTTAAGGTTGACCCTAAAGGATTCACACTGGATGATGACGATGACTGGAATTTTGATATCACCGATGACGAACTACATGACGTAAAACCTGATTTTGTTAACCGGGATAAAGATTGAAGAACTTACGAGGGGTAATACTCTCGTAAGTTTTTCTTCTGATCCGTCCCGGGCATTCGTCTGGGTTCGGTTAAATATGCTATAATAGAACAATATATTCGCAAGTACGTTCTGGAGGATGCATTATGGCTGTAAATACACCAATGATGGAGCAATATTTAAAGATAAAAGCGGATCACAAAGACGCGTTTCTATTTTTCCGATTGGGTGACTTTTATGAGATGTTTTTTGATGATGCTATTCAGGCAGCCAGGGAATTGGAAATCACATTGACAAAACGGGATGGTGGAAAACAGGATTCCGTCCCTATGTGCGGTGTACCCTACCATTCCGCTGAAACCTATATTAAAACTTTAATCGATAAAGGTTATAAAGTCGCCATCTGTGAGCAGGTTGAAGACCCGAAAGCAACCAAAGGCGTTGTTAAACGGGAAGTCATTCAATTAATCACTCCAGGGACCGTCATGGAAAATACTATGTTGGACGAACAGAGCAACCATTATATCGCTAGCATATCCCATTTTTCAGAAGGCTCGTACGTGATAGTTTATAATGATTTGTCGGTAGGGGAAACAAACGTTGCACTTATTTCAGCCGGGTGGAATGCTGTGCTTCATGAACTTTACAACCAGCCGGTCAAAGAAATGGTCATTTCCTCAGAACTGCCGGACGTTCTGCAAAACGATCTGAAAGACAAACTGAACATCACGTTGTCCTATATGGATGACACAACATTTAATGCGGAGTACCGTGAATTGTGCAGCCATTTGAATGATCAACGATTGGTTAAGGCATTCAGCCGGCTTCTTAATTACATTCAGGAAACGCAAAAACGTTCGCTGGATCATTTACAGCCGGCTGCTGTCATCGAATTGGACCAACATCTGTCTCTGGATATGTATTCCAAACGCAACTTGGAATTAACGGAAACAATCATGAAAAAAGGCAAACATGGCAGTCTGCTCTGGGTACTTGATCAAACAGTGACAGCGATGGGATCGCGAATGCTTAAAAAATGGCTGGATCGCCCGCTTCTTTATAAACAGGAAATTGAAAACCGCCTTAACGTTGTAGAACAGTTGCTGAACGGTTTTATGGAACGGGATGAACTCAGGGAAACACTGCGATCCGTTTATGATTTGGAACGGCTTGCCGGCAGAATCGCTTATGGGAATGTGAACGCGCGTGATTTGCTTCAACTTAAGCAATCACTTGCTAAAATTCCTGATGTGAAGCAGATTTTAAGTGTATTCAATGATGATGGTATACGTGCGTTTTATAATAAATTGCAATACCCGGAAGACCTTGTATCCTTGCTCGAACAAAGCCTGGCCGACGAACCACCTATATCCATTACTGAAGGCTCTATCATTAAAGATGGTTATGATGAAAAGCTTGATTCCTATCGGGAAGCGTCACGCAATGGAAAGCAATGGATAGCAGAATTGGAGCAAAAAGAAAAAGCAGCTACCGGTATTAAATCGTTAAAAGTTGGATTCAACCGTGTTTTCGGGTATTATATTGAAGTGACGAAAGCCAATCTGCATCTTTTGCCGGAAGAACGATATGAACGAAAACAGACACTAACCAATGCGGAACGATATATAACGCCGGAACTGAAGGAAAAAGAGGCCTTAATTCTGGAAGCCGAAGAAAAAAGTGTGGATCTGGAGTATCAATTATTCAATACGATTCGTGATACAGTGAAAGAACATATTTCCTCTATACAACTTTTAGCGGAGACTATCAGCCAGATTGATGTTCTGCAAGGATTTGCGACGGTCAGTGAAAGCAACGGGTATACACGTCCGGTGTTTTCATCCCATCGTTTGTCCATCAATAATGGACGTCACCCTGTTGTGGAGCAGGTGATGCACGATGATACGTTTGTACCGAATCATATTCAGCTCGATGATGAAACATCAATCCTGCTTATTACCGGTCCGAATATGTCCGGAAAAAGTACCTATATGCGCCAGCTGGCCTTAACGGTGATTATGGGACAAATTGGTTGCTACGTCCCGTGTGAAGCAGCAGAGCTATTGTTATTTGATCAAATTTTCACTCGTATAGGAGCTGCTGATGACCTTGTTTCCGGGCAAAGTACATTTATGGTTGAAATGCTTGAAACCAACCATGCGATCGAAAACGCCACGGAAAACAGCCTAATTCTTCTCGATGAAATCGGACGCGGTACAAGCACCTATGACGGAATGGCTTTAGCACAGGCTGTTGTTGAACACATTCATGACAAGATTCATGCGAAAACAGTATTTTCAACGCATTATCATGAATTGACAGCTCTTGAGAATTCACTGGAAAAGCTAAAAAACATTCATGTCCGCGCTGACGAATACGACGGGAATGTCATTTTTTTGCACCAAGTCAAAGAAGGTGCTGCTGATCAGAGCTACGGCATTCAAGTTGCCAAATTGGCAGAGCTTCCATCCCCACTTATTGAACGGGCGAATACCATTCTGGATCAATTGGAAAACAGTGACACGACAAAGACTGACGATAGCGGTCAATTGTCGTTCTTTGGTGAAGAAAACAGTGTAAAAGAGAAAAAACCTGTTGCAGAACAAACAGAATCGATTATTCTCAATGATTTAAAAACTATGAATTTGTTTGACATGACACCACTTGATGCCATGAATACATTGTATCGACTTCAACAAAAAGCCAAAAAATAAGCCAGGAAAGGACAAATTCCATGGAAATTTTTCAAATGCCGGATGCGCTTTCCAATAAAATAGCCGCAGGAGAAGTCGTGGAACGTCCTGCTTCCGTTGTCAAAGAACTGATTGAAAACAGTATCGATGCCGACAGCACATTTATAGCGGTAGAATTGACTGAAGCCGGATTGGAAAAGGTCAAAGTAACGGATAATGGCAACGGGATGACGGAAGAAGATGCGGAGAAGGCCTTTTTACGACACGCGACAAGCAAAATTAAAAATGAAACTGACTTGTTTCGCGTCAATACATTGGGATTTCGAGGAGAAGCCCTCGCCAGTATTGCTGCTGTGAGCAGACTGACTGTGAAAACGTCACAGGGAGACAATGCTGGCACATACCTGCAATTTGAAGGTGGTACCATAAAAGAACGTTCAAAAAGTGATGCCCGCAAAGGAACGGAAATAGTAGTGGAAAACTTGTTCTTTAACACACCGGCACGGTTAAAATATATGAAAACCATTCATACAGAATTAGGACATGTAACCGATTTGCTGAACCGGCTGGCAATTTCTCACCCCGATATCCGTTTTGAGCTGCGTCATAATGGCAAATCACTTTTTAAAACAACCGGCAGCGGTGATCTTCTGCAAGTAATCGGTCACATCTATGGCATGGGAACAGCCAGGAAGATGCTTCCAATCCAGCATGAAACCCTGGACTTTTCCATCAAAGGCTATATCACAAAACCCGAGACTACCAGAGCGTCGCGCAATTATATATCCACAATTATTAATGGACGCTATATCAAAAGTATGCAGTTGTCGCAGGCTATTTTAAGAGGGTATCATACATTGCTACCTGTCGGCCGATTTCCGATCACGGTGTTAGCTATTGAAATGGATCCCATTCTGATGGATGTTAATGTTCATCCAACCAAGCTGGAAGCCCGCTTCAGTAAAGATCAGGAACTCGTTGCAGCCATAGAAGAAATGATTCGTTCAACGTTTCGTCGTACATCGCTCATACCGGAAATGGAACAGAAAAAGTCGGAGCCAAGCACGGTTACCGTACAAAACGCCATGCCGTTGGACGAACCGGTTTCAAAACACTCATCGAACGAAACACACGAACAAGTGAACGAACCCCGGCCAGCCTTAACGTCAGAGGAACCTCTGTTGCATGAAGAACCGGAATCGGTGGCCATATCCGGAGAAACGCCCGATGATACCAGCAATGGAGACAATGTTGGAGCTGTAAAGCGGACAACGGCTGAACACGACATGGATCCAGAGAACGGGAAAAACGAATCAATGCCGGTCATTTATCCCATCGGCCAGCTGCATGGCACCTATATTCTCGCCCAAAACGAGAACGGCTTTTATATGATTGATCAGCACGCAGCCCAAGAACGGATTAAATTTGAACAATTTCGAAAACATTTGGGACAGACGCCTAATGAAGTTCAAGAGCTCTTAATTCCATTAACATTTGATTTTTCGAAACAGGAAGCGATGTTTATCGAACAGCATAAAGACGAATTAGCCAGCGTCGGGTTATTTTTAGAGCCATTTGGACAACAGTCATACATTATACGATCCTTACCGGTTTGGTTTCCAGATGGACTGGAAGAAGATATCATCCGGGGAATGATTGAACAAATGATACAACGGGAAACCATCAATATCGAGGCAATCCGGGAAGATGCGGCTGCCTTGATGTCCTGCAAACGGTCGATCAAAGCAAACCATTATTTAAATCAAGAAGATATGACAAGACTACTGAACGACTTGCGACAAGCGAACGATCCGTTCACATGTCCGCATGGTCGTCCTGTCATCATTCATTTTTCGTCTTACGAACTTGAAAAAATGTTCAAACGGGTTATGTAGACAGTGTTTAAATGGAACACATTCCGAGCATAATAAAAGCGGGGTGTTTCAAATGGATAATCAAAAGCTTATTAACTTTTTGAATCAATTATTATCCAACCATTTTGTCATGTATGTCAAGTTGCATCGTTACCACTGGTTTGTACAGGGGCCGCATTTCTTTCAACTGCATGATATGTTTGAAGATATGTATACGGCAATGGCCAATGATATTGATGTGATCGCAGAAAGGGTGTTGATGATTGATGGCAAGCCATTGGCCACCATGAGCAAATACATAAAAGAAGCAACACTTGATGAAGCCTCAGCCGATGACAAAGAAAACGAAATGATAGCGCGGCTGGTGACCGATTATCAGCAAATAATTAAGGAAATAAAAAAAGAAGGAATACCATACGCATCGGAAGAAAACGACGGACCAACCATGGATTTACTGATTACTCTTCAAGGCAAGATGGAGAAATATGTCTGGATGTTGGGGGCCTATCGAGCGTATGAATAAATCATTATTATAGGGGAATGCTAATGAAACAAACAGTCATTGCCATTGTCGGACCGACTGCCGTGGGCAAATCACGAGTTAGCGCGGAAGTGGCCAAAGCGTTTGATGGGGAAATCATTAGCGGTGATTCCATGCAAGTATATAAAGGACTTGATATTGGCACTGCCAAAATTTCAGAAGAAGAAAAACAGGGAATCCCCCATTACATGATAGATATCCTACATCCTGATGAAGCCTTTTCGGCAGCTGACTTTCAACATTATGTCCAGCACAATATTCAGCACATTGCGTCCAAGCACAAATTGCCGATTATTGCGGGAGGCAGTGGCCTTTATATACAAGCAACGCTATTCCATTATAATTTTTCGGATCAGCGCCGGGATAAGCACGTAACCAAACAACTGGAACAAGAATTGGACACGTACGGGGCTGTTCGTCTCTACCAACGTCTTCAACGACTGGATCCGGATCAAGCGGCCAAGATTCATCCGAATAATCATCGCAGACTTATTCGCGCATTGGAAATCTATGAAACAACCGGACGAACCATGTCAGAATATCAGCAGAATCAGGTGAATGAAAGCGATTATCATCCGATTTTTATCGGTCTTGAAATGGACCGTGATCAATTGTATGAGCGAATTAACAGTCGAGTGGACAGAATGATGGCTGATGGATTGCTCGATGAAGTACGCCGGTTGTATGATCATGGATATGGCGATTCGCAAGCTATGCGTGCAATCGGCTATAAAGAATTTGTTCCCTATTTTAAAGACGAACAGACTCTTGAAGAAAGCATACGGTTATTGAAGCGCAATTCCAGACGCTATGCAAAAAGGCAATATACGTGGTTTAAAAACAAACTGAACGTTCACTGGTACACCATTACACCGTCGACAATGGAAGCAACCGTTGCAAAAATTTCAAATGATTTAGCAGGAATGTTATAAAGTATATAGAAATAGTTATGTACAGATAGAAAGAGGAGGAAAAATCATGGCGCAATCAGTAAATGTTCAAGATCAATATTTGAATAAATTAAGAAAAGAACATATTTCAGTAACGCTTTTTTTGACGAATGGATTTCAACTGCGTGGTGTACTGAAAGCATTTGATAATTTTACTGTACTTATCGAAACAGATGGAAAACAGCAACTCATTTTCAAACACGCCATTTCCACATTTGCCCCTGTTAAAAATGTGTCCATTGAAAAAGAATAACATACCAAACGGGCGCTTTCATGCGTCCTTTTTTTGCTTACAGATATGAAGAAATAGGCACCTGTCACGTCTTCCATTCCTGTCGCGTATACTATCGTGACGAAGGGGTGATGACGTGGAAACGCAAAAAAAGCGAAACAAAAACGGGCAAATCAATATTATTTTGCAGGATAAACAGAGTGCACCGCTTGAACAAAACGGTGATAGGCAGCTATCAACAAATAATCCGTTTTCTCATATTGATTCGGCGTTTTCGTCGTTCATCGGAATGAACGAACTGAAAGAAACCATTAAAGAAGTATATGCAACCATTGTCGTTAACAGAAAACGAAACGAAATGGGTCTCCCCGGTTCTAATCAAGTCCTTCATATGTTATTTAAAGGTAATCCTGGAACAGGCAAAACAACGGTAGCACGAAAACTGGCGGAAATGTATCATAGTATGAATTTGCTTTCCAAAGGGCATTTCATTGAAGCGGAACGTGCCGATTTGGTCGGTGAATATATCGGGCAGACCGCACAAAAGACGCGGTCAGTCATTCAAAAGGCTATGGGAGGCATTTTATTTGTTGATGAAGCATATTCATTGGCACGCGGAGGCGAAAAGGACTTTGGAAAAGAAGCTATTGATACCCTTGTGAAGCATATGGAAGACCGTCATAACGATTTTGTGCTTATATTGGCCGGATATCCGAATGAAATGGATCGTTTTCTGACGCTTAACCCCGGATTAAAATCAAGGTTTCCATTTATTCTCGACTTTGATGACTACGATATCGACCAGCTTATGAATATCGCCAAACAAATGGTGCAGGAACGGGAATATGAACTGACCAGAGAAGCTGAATGGAAATTGCGAACGCATTTATATAAAAAAAAGCGGGAAACATCTGTTAATTTTTCCAATGCGCGCTATATTCGCAATGTGATTGAGCAATCCATTCGATATCATGCCGTACGATTGTTAAATCAAGAGGCTTTTTCGGCAAATGATCTGATCTATTTAACCGGGGCTGATTTGACCCTTGAGATCCAAGCTTGACATTGTTGTACATCGCAAACTTTGCTATGATGATTGAGGAATTCTGTACTGGATGTGATAAACCGATGATGGAACGAGTATTGATTATCGCGGTAGAATTGCCGCACGACCGTAAAGAACGATTCGAATCCTCGCTTGCAGAACTTGTGTCTCTATGCCATACAGCTGATGGATCTGTCGAAGAAACGATTACGCAAAAACGTCAAAAGATTCACCCTGCATACTATATCGGTGAGGGAAAACTTGCAGAGATAAAGGAAATCGCCGAACAGTTGAATATAGATGTCATCATTTCCAATGACGAATTATCACCGTCTCAGCTGCGGAACTTAACGGATCAATCCGGTTTTCAGATCATTGATCGAAGTCAACTCATATTGGATATATTTGCTAAACGGGCACGTACCAAAGAAGGCAAACTGCAAGTAGAGCTTGCCCAGCTTGAATATACATTGCCAAGACTGCGCGGGAAAGGGGAAGAGATGTCGCGTCTTGGAGCCGGCATTGGAACGCGCGGTCCCGGTGAAACAAAATTAGAAACCGATCAACGGCATATCAGGAGACGAATTGACGATATTAAACGGCAATTAAAAATAGCCGATCGCCAACGGGGGCAATACCGGGAGCGACGAAAAAGCAATGACGTTTTTCAGATAGCCCTTGTAGGTTATACAAACGCAGGCAAGTCCACTCTTTTTAACCAACTTACCAAAAGCGATTCAACTTCTGAAAATTACTTGTTTGCCACACTTGATCCACTGACACGGCAGATTCAGCTTCCTTCCGGTTTTCAGTCGCTTATCACCGATACAGTTGGGTTTATTCAAGATTTGCCAACATCTCTGATAGCCTCTTTCCGCTCCACACTGGAGGAAGTATCGGAAGCTGATTTTATTCTTCACGTGGCTGACGCAGCAAGCCCGGATTTGCAAAGGCAGCAGGAAACCGTGCAATCCATGCTGAATGAATTAAAAGCGGATCATTTACCGATATTGACTGTTTACAACAAAAACGATTTGCTGACAGAAGATTTTATACCAGTGTATCATCCGAACATCGTGATGAGTGCTTACGAATCGTCAGATATTCACATGCTGCTAAAAAAAATCGAGGAGATCTTACAATCGGAATGGCGCTGGTTTTCGGTGAACCTGGATCCGGCAGAAGGAAAATGGATGCATCGTTTGGAGCGAGAAACCATTATTACGAGACAATCGTTTGATGACAGCAAAAACATGTATGCGATACAAGGGTATATCCGGCCTGACCATCCACTCAACGGGGTACTGAAGGAGTTTCAAAACCAATGACAGACGACTTAATGACACAAGCCGAAAAAGACTGCGCACAAGTTCATGACAATGTATCCACAATCGTTGAACGCAATCAGAAACGTGTCTTGGATGCTTTCATTAACAACCATGTCAGTGATACCCATTTCCAATCAACAACCGGTTATGGGTATGATGACATTGGACGTGAAACACTCGAAGCCGTATATGCGGAGATTTTCGGGGGAGAAGATGCCCTTGTCAGGCCGCAGATTGTCTCCGGCACACACGCTATATCGACAACATTGTTCGGATTGCTCAGACCTGGTGATGAATTGCTCTATATTACTGGAAAACCATATGACACACTTGAATCGGTCATTGGCACCAACGGACAGGCAGCCGGTTCTCTGGCTGATTTCCATATTGCCTATGACCAGGTTGATCTGATGGATAATGGTTCGGTCGATTTTCCGGAAATTAAACGCAAATTATCAGAGAATACAGGCATTGTCGCCATTCAACGCTCAAAAGGATATGATGACAGACCTTCCTTCACCATTAATGAGATAGCGGAGATAGTTGCTTATGTTAAATCGATTAATACCAATGTAACAGTCTTTGTTGACAACTGTTACGGGGAATTTGTTGAAGAGCAAGAACCGTTGCACGCAAATGCTGATATCATCGCAGGTTCGCTTATTAAAAATCCGGGTGGCGGTATTGTACGTGCCGGAGGATATATTGCCGGGAGGGGAGACCTCGTGCAGCAATGCGCCAATAGACTTACTGCCCCGGGTCTCGGGAAAGAAACAGGTGCGACGTTGCATACGTTGCAGGAGATGTTTCAAGGCTTATTTATGGCGCCTATGATTGTTGGAGAAGCCTTGAAGGGTGCCATCTTGACAGCGCGATTTCTGGAATTGGCCGGATTCCATACATCACCGGATTATCAAGCTGAGCGCACAGATTTAATACAGTCGGTAACGTTCCACTCTTCTGAACAAATGATTGCTTTTTGTCAAGCCATCCAACAAAACTCACCGGTCAATGCTTTTGTAACACCTTATCCAGCTGCAATGCCTGGGTATGACGATGAGGTCATTATGGCTGCCGGTACATTTATTCAAGGCGCTAGCATTGAACTGACAGCAGATGGCCCGATTCGACAACCATATATGGCTTTCATACAGGGTGGGCTGACCTATGCTCATGTAAAACTGGCATTGACGGCTGCCGTCACAACACTTGATGATTAAACTAATCAAACCGTTGAAAAAGAGCTTGTATAGGGCTCTTTTTTTATTGCTGTCGAAGGTACAACGCCATTTGACAACAGTGGAAACATTTGATACTCTACTTTATTATATTGATATAGGAATAACTCTATCAAGATAAACCAATGACACATATTCAGGAGGAACATGAATGTCCGATCACTTAACCAGAGAACAAATTATGAAACGAATTGATGAAGAAAACGTCCGATTTATCCGTCTTCAATTTACAGATATGCTGGGAACGATAAAAAATGTTGAAATTCCACTCAGTCAACTTGATAAGGCATTAGACAACAAAATGATGTTTGACGGCTCATCCATCGAGGGATTTGTCCGAATTGAAGAATCAGATATGTACTTGCACCCAGACCTGGATTCATTTGTGGTTTTCCCATGGACATCGGAAAAAGGGAAAGTGGCTCGATTTATCTGTGACATTTATAATCCGGATGGTAGCCCATTCGCAGGCTGTCCACGATATAACTTGAAGCGTAATCTCAAAAAAATGGAAGAGCTGGGTTTTGATGCTTTTAACATCGGAACAGAACCAGAATTCTTTTTGTTTAAGTTGGATGAAAAAGGCGATCCATCGATGGAACTGAATGACCGTGGCGGTTATTTTGATTTGGCTCCAACGGATTTGGGAGAAAACTGCCGTCGCGATATTGTTTTAGAATTAGAGGAAATGGGATTCGAAATTGAAGCATCTCACCATGAAGGGGCACCAGGCCAACATGAAATTGACTTCAAATATTCAGATGCCGTCAAGCATGCTGACGATATTCAGACATTTAAGCTCGCTGTAAAAACGATAGCCAGAAAACATAATCTACACGCAACATTTATGCCGAAACCTTTGTTTGGTGTTAACGGCTCCGGCATGCATGTTAATATGTCTTTATTCGCAAATGGAGAAAACAGTTTTTTTGATAAAAATGGTGACATGCAGCTCAGTGATGTTGCCTATCAATTTACAGCCGGTATGATTAAACACGCGACCAATTTTACAGCTGTAACAAATCCGACTGTTAATTCTTATAAACGACTGGTGCCAGGGTATGAAGCACCATGTTATGTTGCCTGGTCCGGGGCAAATCGAAGCCCGCTCGTCCGCATTCCTTATTCTAGAGGATTGAGTACCCGAATTGAAGTAAGAAGTGTTGATCCATCAGCCAATCCATACTTGGCAATGTCTGCATTGCTTGCAAGCGGACTCGATGGCATTGAGAATAAACTAACCCCACCTACAGCTGTTGATCGAAATATATATGCAATGGATCGTAATGAACGTGAACAAAACGGCATAAAAGATTTGCCTGAGACATTAATGGAAGCCTTACGGGAACTTCAGAAGGATCCGACGATTGTTGACTCACTTGGGGAGCATCTTTACGGACATTTCATGGAGGCAAAAGAAATTGAGTGGGATATGTTCCGTACGACTGTGCATCCTTGGGAAAGGGAGCAGTATTTGAGTTCGTATTAACATTGGTATGTCAAAACAATGTATCGTGACAACCTTATATAAGCAAACACCCACAAAATATGACTTCTTAACATACCGTCCATGCAAGATTAAATGGGCGGTATGTTTTATGGATGCACCAAGCTTCCCGTAGTTGAGGTAATAAAATATAAAGATAAAGATATCAATACATTAATTGATAATAATTAAACATCAGTGCTGGGGTGCTTTTCGACTCTGTTTTCGACGCTGATGGGTTGCAAACATAACGCCGCCTACAATAAACAGTGAACCGATTATTTCAGGACCGGTAATCGGCTTTTGCAGCAAAATAACCCCCATTATCATAGCAGCAAACGGTTCGAGATTGGATAAAATGGATGCCTTGGATGCATCGGCGTAACGAATGTTTTGATTCCATACCAACGTGGCAATGCCATGAACAACAATGGCTGTCCCAATCAAAAAGGACCAGCTTTGCCAATTCCCGTTCAATTCCACAGGATCATCCATGACGAATATGACCGGAAGAGACACAATAAAACCCGTTACATTGGAATAAAACGTCGTACTGACTGGGTCTATGCGCTGCGACAATATCCGGGTAATAATAATCAGTATAGCAAAAGAGATCATTGTGGCAACAATCCACATCAAACCTGGTTCAAAGTGGAATACCACTCCTCCTTTGCTCACTACAAAGTAAATACCAATGATTGCAATAAAAGAACCAAAAAGCATACGTGATGTGAATGGTTCTTTCAAAAAAGCGGCCCAAAAATCCGGTCAATATAGGAGCTGTGGCAAGGATCAACGCTGAAGAAGTGGAATCGGCCGTAACAAGCCCTTTAAAAAAAGTCAGCTGATTTATAAATACCCCGACAACACCAAGCATAAGAATCCATTTCCAATCTCGGATTGAAACTTTCTGGAGTTTTTGTCTTGATAAAACGAAGACAATAAGGAAAAGAACGATGAATAATAATCGGAGCGATGTCAAGACCGCTGGGGAAAAGTCGTTCACAAGTATTTTTCCGAAAACAAAATTGCTTCCCCAAGCGGACACACTGAATGTCAGCCACATATACGTCCTAAACATACAATCTGTCCTCTCTATTCTCATGCTTCATGATGCTAACTGCTATATTCTTACCAATAAAAAGGACATGTACAAATCAATCGGCAATCATAAACATGTTATATAACTCTCATCATAACAAAACTATCCAGTACTTTTCAGTCAATATTGCGATACAGTCCGACTACTTTTCCCAAAATGGTCACATGATGATAAATGAGTGGATCCATCGTGGCATTTTCCGGTTGCAGACGTACGTGATCTTGTTCTTTAAAAAACCGCTTAACTGTCGCCTCATCTTCTTCTGTCATAGCAACCACTATATCCCCGTTTTGCGCCGCATTCTGTTGTTTAACAATAACCATATCCCCATCAAGTATTCCGGCTTCGATCATGCTTTCCCCTTCAATGATTAAGACGAACAAATTTTCCTCGGTACCTGATACCGATCCAGGCAGTGGTACAAATTGTTCAATGTTTTCTACAGCTGTAATCGGCAAACCTGCTGTTACTTTACCGATGACGGGTGCATATCGTGCTTCTTCCCTGGGGATCTGACTTTCTTCAGACAAATCCAACACTTCAATAGCTCTTGGCTTCGTGGGATCCCGTCTGATATATCCTTTGCTTTCAAGTCTTGCTAAATGCCCGTGTACAGTTGAGCTTGATGCGAGTTCAACTGCCTCGGCGATTTCCCGAACAGACGGCGGATAACCTTTCTCATATACGCGTTCTTTTATAAAATCCAAAATTGCCTCTTGTCGTTTAGAGAGTTTTGTCATCTATTTAACACCCCGTGAATAGAATTTATTAATGAAAGTTTATCACGGAGACTTTAAAAAAGCAAACATAAGTTCGAAAAAAGAGCTTGACAAGATCACATGTTCTTATACAATAAGAGTTAAATATGCGAACAATAGTTCTTAATTTGGAAGGGGACGATTCAAATGTTTGAAAAAATGACGAAAACAGATGTATTTTATTTGGTGGCATTTGCATTTGCATTAGGTTTTTTATATGTTGCTTTAATAATAAGTGCGTAATATAAAAGGGGACTTTGTGTTGACAGCCATCATTTATTGCCGTGTGAGTACAGATAAATCAGCGCAGGAAACGTCACTGAAGCGCCAAAATGACGAATTGACAGACCTTGCAGCCCGTTATCATTTTACCATTGCCGAATCTATCGAGGAAAGATCCAGTGGTTACGACATAAATAGAGACGGTATTTTTCAAATGCTCGATTACTTTTCCTCAGGCCAGGCTGACAGTCTACTTATACAGGATGAAACAAGATTAGGGAGGGGAAACACGAAAATTGCCCTTTTCCACCAACTTCATAAAATGAACGTCAATATCTATACCATCCAACATAATGGTAGACTGGAATTGTCTGAATCCGATTCTATGGTCCTGCATATAGTAAGTATCGTGGAAGAGTATCAGCGTAAAATTCATAATGCAAAAATTAAACGAGGTATGAGGAAAGCTGTTAACAACGGCTTTAACCCGGGCAATAATTTAACCAATCGCGACAAGGCCCCGGGTAAAGAACGTAAACAATTTCCAATGGATGAAGTTGTACGCTTAAGGGAAAACCATCAAATGACATTTGAGGAGATTGCCCACACCTTAAATCAACTAGGACACCCGGTTTCAAAGGCTACTGTGAACAGGAGATATCAGGAACATCAAAAGACTTGATAATGATGCACGTGAAGCGTAATATGTACCAATAGAGTACCATTACTGTTTTCATTTTCATCGGTTCCGGGAGGTTAAATATGATATCACAAGAAAAGCTGGACCGCATAAATAAACTAGCCAAAAAATCCAAGGAAGAAGGTTTAACAGTAAAAGAGCAGTCGGAACAAAAAACATTACGCGAAGAATATTTGCAAAATGTGAGAAAATCATTTAAAAATCAACTTAAATCCATGAAAGTAAAAGATCCGGCAGGACAAGATGTTACACCTGAAAAGGTTCGTGATTTGCAAAAAGGAGACAACAAACGCTGAACTTCCTTTATATACTTGTTGGATAGCCGGATTCGTTATAGAATTAAGAAGGATAGGAATACAAGGATAGAGAGGGGTATTATATTGTCGCAATATACCGAGCAATTATCGATTAATGCCATTCGCACTTTGGCCATTGACGCAGTTGAAAACGCCAGTTCCGGTCATCCCGGACTTCCCATGGGTGCTGCGCCAATGGCTTATACATTGTGGACTGATTTCATGACCCACAATCCCCAAAACGCCAAATGGTTCAACCGGGATCGTTTTGTTTTGTCTGCCGGGCATGGTTCCATGTTATTGTATGGACTGCTGCACCTGTCCGGATATAATGTAACCATTGATGACTTAAAATCTTTCCGTCAATGGGGATCCAAAACCCCAGGACATCCAGAAGTGCATCATACGGATGGCGTGGAATCCACGACCGGACCTCTTGGACAAGGATTGGCGATGTCGGTTGGAATGGCAATGGCCGAAGCACATCTAGCGGGCACTTACAACAAGCAGGAATTTCCTATTATCGATCACCACACATATGCACTTGTCAGCGATGGTGACATGATGGAAGGCATATCGCATGAGTCAGCATCACTAGCCGGTCATCTGGGGCTTGGCAAACTAATTGCATTGTATGACTCCAACGACATTTCACTTGATGGAGATCTGAATCGATCATTCTCCGATAATACTGAAGAACGATTCAAAGCGTACGGATGGCAAGTTCTGCGTGTGGAAGACGGTAATAATTTGGAAGAGATCCGGCAAGCCATCACAAAAGCAAAAGAAAATACAAAGCAACCGTCGTTAATTGAAGTCAAAACCACTATTGGCTTTGGGTCACCGAACAAATCCGCATCAGCTGATTCCCACGGGGCCCCGCTTGGTGAAGATGAAGTGAAATTAACAAAAGAGCATTATGAATGGACATTTGATGAATTTCATGTTCCTGATGAAGTGTATCAGGACTTCCAAGAGAAAGCAGCCCGAAAAGGCGCTTCTGCTGAAGAAAACTGG
Source organism: Lentibacillus halophilus (assembly GCF_055395055.1). NCBI lineage: Bacteria > Bacillati > Bacillota > Bacilli > Caryophanales > Bacillaceae > Lentibacillus > Lentibacillus halophilus. Next base: position 2,348,661 of record NZ_AP043750.1, on the reverse strand, counting down.
AACCGTTTATTTGAAAATTATAAGGAAACATATCCTGAAGCAGGTGCTGAGTTGGAAAGCGCTATAAAAGGAGAACTGCCGAAAAGTTGGAACGAAAACCTACCAATTTACAGCACAGATGACGATGCCAAGGCGACGCGTGCCACATCCGGAGAAGTGCTCAATGAAGTTTCAAAAGCTATTCCATACCTCTTCGGTGGGAGTGCAGACCTTGCTGGATCCAATAAAACGACTGTTAAAGGCGAAAATGACTTTTCAAATAAAAATTACACCGGCAAAAATATTTGGTTTGGTGTCCGGGAATTTTCAATGGCAGCTGCAGTCAATGGCATGGCACTTCATGGTGGAATAAAACCTTATGCAGGAACATTCTTTGTATTTAGCGACTACATGCGACCAGCAGTACGGCTTTCAGCTATTATGAACAATCCGGTCACATATGTCTTTACACATGATTCCATTGCTGTGGGTGAAGACGGTCCAACACATGAACCGATTGAACAACTGCCATCACTCAGAGCTATGCCAGGTCTTTCTCTTATTCGCCCTGCCGATGGAAATGAAGTTCAGGCAGCATGGAGACTGGCACTTGAGTCAAAGGATCAACCAACAGCACTTGTACTGACGAGACAAGGTGTTCCAGTATTGGAGGGAACAAAAGAAAATGCGTATGAAGGTGTTAAACGAGGCGCCTACACCGTGAGTGCGTGTGAAAAAGACACGCCGGATGCACTTCTTCTCGCTTCAGGTTCAGAGGTTCAACTTGCCGTCAGGGCAAAAGACGCACTAAAGGAAAAAAATATTGCTGTGAATGTTATAAGTATGCCTTCATGGGATAGGTTCAATAAACAGGATGATACGTATAAAAACCGTGTTCTTCCTCCCGATGTAAAGGAAAGGCTTGCCATCGAAATGGCTGCTCCATTTGGTTGGGAAAGATATACAGGCGATCATGGAGATATTATGGCTATCGATCAATTTGGTGCATCTGCAAAAGGTTCTGAAGTAGTTGAAAAATATGGTTTTACAGTGGATAATGTTGTGAAACGTGTTCAAGCACTTCTCGACTGATCCCCTAAAAGTGACTTCCATTTTACGGGAGTCACTTTTTTATGATCATCGACAAAACTAGTTCTAGTTTGCTACGCGAAATGACAACGTTTTTAAAATAGAATTGGTATATTGACAAGTAAAAGAGGAGGGATTCGGTTGAACCATTACTCTATTTACTGGATCAGAAAAGAATTTGCGCACTTTTTTTATTACAAAAGTGAAATATTATATCGGTTCATCAAAAGTTATGAACATGATCGAAACAGGGAAGACCTCGCTTCCCAATTCCAATATATCACACAAACATTTCCATGTAGTTTACTAACAACCCATATAACAGAATGTCTTCCATCTGATACCGTTGCCATAAAGAACAATGATTTGTTGAACATTTATGCGAACGACGAACGCTATATTTCTTTACATATGGAAAAAAAACGTATAAACTTTCGTAGTGACATCATATATGATGCTGAAGATTTGCTGTTTCCCGCTTTACGGTCTTTCCAGCCTTATTTGTTTGTTGTTGGAAACAATACGGAAGATTTTGGCTGGGTATCACCGGTATGCCGGTTGACAAAAATGGACAAAATTGGACAAGTATTGTATTCATGCCTCTGATTTACTATACTATACGGGAAACAACATGAAGGAGGAAAGCTTGGATGGGCATAATTTGGGTTGTTTTAATTGCAATCGTTGCATTAATAGCTGGTCTTGCACTCGGATTTTTTATTGCCAGAAAATATATGATGAATTATTTGAAGAAAAATCCACCTATTAATGAACAGATGCTTCGAACACTTATGATGCAAATGGGACAAAAACCGTCGCAGAAGAAAATTAACCAGATGATGCGTCAAATGAATAATCAGCAGCAAGGAAAATAATGATATATTGCCTTCTGTTTACGTGAAAACCCCTTGTTATATTTGGATAACGGGGGTATTTTACATGAATGGCAACGACGTTATATTGTTGCATTATTGTCAAAGGCTTGTTATGGTATTTTCATTTCCGTTTGATAAAATGGATGTGAGAGATTAATGGGAGGAATTCCATGAATGAGGAGATAAATATATTTATCGCGTTTGGAGCAGGTGTTTTATCATTTATTTCACCTTGTGTTTTGCCACTATACCCGGCATTTTTATCATATATAACGGGGATGAGTGTCCATGAAATAAAAGAAGAAAACAAAATGCTTACCCGGAAAAGTTTATTACATACATTGTTCTTTTTGCTTGGGTTTTCAATCATCTTTTTCGTTCTTGGTTTTGGGTCGATGTTCATTTCGGAATTTTTGAAAGAAAACAGTGCTGTCATCCGACAAATTGGCGCCATTGTGATCGTCTTTTTCGGTCTTGTCATTATAGGCGTGCTCAGGTTTGATTTTTTAATGAAAGACAAAAAAATAACTTTTAAAAACCGGCCGGCTGGTTTCGCGGGGTCTTTTTTGATTGGTTTGACATTTTCACTGGGATGGACACCGTGTATGGGACCAATTTTGACATTTGTTATTTCGTTAGCAGCAACCAATCCAGACTTAGGACTGGTCATGATGATAAGTTATATTTTAGGTTTTTCCATTCCATTTTTTGTGTTGTCTCTATTCGTCGGGAAATTGGGTTGGATAAAACGACACAGTGCAACGATCATGAAAATTGGCGGATACTTGATGATTTTAGTCGGAATTGCTTTGTTTTTTGATTGGATGACGGATTTGACATCGTTTTTAGGCGGCCTATTCGGATTTACAGGTTTCTAAATCCGCTTTCATTGGATTTTTTCTTTATTTGTATTAAAATAAACATGCATTCATTATACAGAAATAATTGAACAAAGGAGTTTTACTCCATGTACAAGCCGAATGATTTAATTTTACGCACGACGACATCATTAATTGCTTTTATTTTATTAGGCTTTTCGATTTATTTGCTGCTTGCTGGGCATAACGCACCTGGTGGAGGTTTTGTTGGGGGATTAATGACTTCTGCTGCCGTTGTGTTGATGTATATGGCATATGGGACAACTGTTATGGAAAAAGTTCTGCCCCTTAATTATCGGCTATTAATTCCCGGTGGACTCCTGCTTGCCGTTGGTACAGGGGTAGGGGCGTTTGTTTTTGGCCAGCCGTTTTTATCACATACCTATGGTTATTTTCATTTTCCTGTTTTGGGTGAGCTTGAGCTTGCAACAGCTATGCTATTCGACATTGGTGTTTATTTTACCGTTTTGGGAGTCACTATTTCCATTATCTTATCGATTGCAAACGATCATTAGCACGACAAGTCTGTAATGAACTTCTATAAATGGGAAGGAACGAGTGATTGGAAATGTTTTGGCTGGTAACCAGTTCCATTGTTGCAGCTTTTATGGCTGTAACAATGATTTTCGTTCGTTTAAAAGCATCCAAAAAACCTGCATCTACTAAAAAAATTATATTACCACCGTTGTTTATGAGCACAGGTGCATTTATGTTTTTATTTCCTGTATTTCGTGTAAGCTGGATGCAAGTACTTGAAGCTGTACTTGTAGGAGTGGTTTTTTCTATATTTCTGATTAAAACGTCCAAGTTTCACATTCGAGGGGATGCTATTTATCTGATACCTTCGAAATCATTTGTATTTATACTGTTTGCATTATTGTTAGCTCGAATTATTATGAAGCTGGTCATAGGTGCGAACATTGCCTTAGGTGAAACGAGTGGGATGTTTTTTCTTCTAGCTTTCGGTATGATTGTGTCATGGCGACTCGCCATGCTGTATAAATTTAAAAAATTGGAGAAGAAAATGGAATATGCCAGTGGCTGATCGTGCGTTTTAATTAAAGCGCACGATCAATATAACCCAAGTAGCGTCTGCTATTCAGGTTCAAATAAATGTTCATACGGTGTCATATCAATTTTGCGCTGATTCAACTTTTTCCGCAAAAACTTTTGATCGCGTTTTGGTGTTGCCAGAATATATCCCTCTATAAGAATATCCTGTGTAACGACGTCTCGTTTTTTTCGTAGAGCAACTTCACCAATTTTACCAGCTATTTTCTGTTTGGCGACATCTCGGAATAATTCAGGAACAGGGGAAACCAAATCTTCCAGAAGTTCTTTTTCTTGGTTATGCCACATGTGTTTCGTCTCTTCGATATAATATTCTTCCCAGTCCATCGCTGAAGTGCCATCTTCCTTTGGCCATTTTTTCAAAAATTTCCGGAACATGAAAAACCCACCGACTCCCATAAGCCCCAGTAGCAGAAATCCCCACAAAATAATTAACATATCGACCACTATTGACATATTATCACCTGTTTCGTTCCCAACAATGATTCTATATTTTTCCTTTAATTCTTATTTTTTATCATCTATAATGACAATAGATCTATACGTGCTAATCGAAATAATTGTTACATATCATTATATTAGGTTGTTACGATACATACAAGTGACATAACTTTGTCGGTTTCATACATAAAACGACAATACAACATTAAATACAATGTCGCAATAGGGAGGGAAGGGCATGAAGGATAACTATAATAAACAGCAAACCGAAGATGATAATCTGACACCACAACAGGATCGTCTACCTGAGCATCGCAAATTTCGACATTTCACGTCGTTACCTTCCTCCATACTCACATGGTTTGAACAGAATCTGCATGGCTTTGTTACCGTATGTGATGAAAGTGGTACTATTATTTATGTATCCAGTTCTATTGAGCATTTTTTGGGATATTCGACAGAGGAAGTACTAGGATCAAAATGGTTCAAAAAAATTTCATCTAAAAACACAGAACACATAAAACAGATGCTTTATTCATCTCCTAGTCGTACACAAACATTTTATGCAACCATTCAAGACATAAAAGGAAACGATGTGCACACTGAAAATATCGTTGCACAATTTGTCTGTGAAAATAATGAACGTTATTTTGCTGTATCCACCAAAGACATAACTGATAAAAAGGAAGCTGAGGAGGTGATGATTCGTTCTGAAAAAATGTCTATTGCGGGCCAGCTTGCAGCAGGAATAGCACACGAAATACGAAACCCCATGACATCGTTGAAAGGGTTTTTACAACTGCTGCAAGCCGGGGTTAATCATAAAGAAGAATATTATAAAATTATGATCGATGAAATAGAGAAGATGGAATCTATCACATCCGAATTGCTGTTTATTTCCAAGCCAATGACCAATAGCAAAGAATGGGAAAACTTGCCGGAGTTAATAAACGATGTCATGACGCTCCTTCAGCAGCAAGCCAGCCTGAAAAACATCTCCATATCCCAGGAAGGAAGTGACAGGCTGGATGTCAATTGTGATCGCTCCCAAATAAAACAGGTGCTGATCAATATATTAAAAAATGCAATTGAGGCGATGGATGATCCAGGCACTATAACCATTCATTATTATGTCGTGGATCAAATGGTTGTGATCGATATAATAGATGAAGGGCCTGGAGTACCGGATGATATTATACATAGATTGGGTGAACCTTTTTTTACAACTAAGCCATCCGGCACTGGATTGGGCATTATGATTACAAAACAAATTTTGAATCGTCATAACGGAGACCTAACCATCATGCACAATAAAAAATGGGGAAGTACATTTCGAATGACGCTTCCGTGGTCAGAAACATAACACGGTATAATAAATGCTTTAAGCTGGCCGATGAACATATAACCAGAACTTATCATAATCTATAAATTTTTAATATAGGAAAGAAGCCGCCAAATGATTGTTTTATAGCCTTATTTCGTATATGATAATATAGTAGGATTCTTTTTGTACAAATGGTTATGCTGTTTGTAAAAAAAGGTGATGAGAGAGGAGTTAAGTGATATGTCCATTGATACGAAGAAGCAGTTTGATCTGAATGGAAAAACGTACAACTTTTATCAATTACAAGCACTTGAAGATGCCAACTTGGGGAATATTTCCCGTCTGCCTTTTTCGATTCGTGTCCTTCTGGAGTCACTCATGCGTCAGCAAGATGGTCATGTGATTAAAGATGAACACATAGAAGGACTGGCAAAATGGGGGAAAGAGAATGCCGCCACGGTGGATGTTCCTTTTAAGCCTTCCAGGGTTATTCTTCAGGACTTTACCGGCGTTCCGGCTGTTGTTGATTTGGCATCTATGCGCAAAGCAATGGTGGATCAGAATGGCGAACCGGATAAAATTAATCCAGAGGTACCGGTTGATCTTGTTATAGACCACTCGGTACAGGTCGATCAGTACGGTACGCCGAATGCCCTGCAGGCCAATATGGAATTGGAATTTGAACGCAACATGGAACGTTATGAATTCCTTCATTGGGCACAAAAAGCATTTGATAATTACCGCGCGGTTCCACCCGCAACAGGTATTGTTCACCAGGTAAATCTGGAATACATTGCAAATGTTGTTCACGGCAAAGAAAATAAAGATGGTACGTATGACGCTTTTCCGGATACGTTGGTCGGTACGGATTCACACACGACAATGATCAATGGCTTAGGCGTTCTTGGATGGGGTGTCGGAGGAATTGAAGCAGAAGCAGGCATGCTCGGGCAACCATCGTACTTCCCAGAACCGGAAGTTATTGGTGTTAAATTCACCGGGAGCTTCCCGCAAGGAACGACAGCCACGGACTTGGCCTTGAAAGTAACCCAGGTTCTGCGTGAGAAAAATGTGGTTGGGAAATTTGTCGAATATTTCGGACCCGGATTGAAATATATGCCGCTTGCTGATCGAGCAACCATCTCCAATATGGCGCCTGAATACGGGGCAACGTGCGGCTTCTTCCCAGTTGATGACGAGTCCTTGAATTATCTCCGTTTGACTGGGCGCAGTGAACAGCAAATTGAACTGGTAGAAAAATACTGCAAAGAAAACAGCCTCTGGTATTCTTCTGATCAGGAAGATCCGGAATATACAGAAGTTGTGGAAATTAATTTGTCTGAACTGGAACCAAATCTGTCCGGACCGAAACGCCCACAGGACTTAATTTCTTTATCCAATATGAAAGAAGAATTCAACAAGGCCGTAACGGCACCATCCGGCAACCAGGGATTTGGACTGGATGAATCGGAATTTGATAAAGAAGTAACTGTCAATCATCCGAATGGGGAAACCTCAACCATGACAACCGGGGCATTAGCCATTGCTGCGATCACATCGTGTACAAATACATCCAACCCTTACGTTATGCTTGGAGCGGGATTAGTCGCGAAAAAAGCAGTAGAAGCAGGCTTGAAAGTACCTGAATATGTGAAAACATCATTGGCACCTGGATCAAAGGTCGTGACCCGTTACTTGGATGACTCGGGTCTGCAGGATTATTTGAATTATCTTGGTTTCAACCTTGTAGGTTATGGATGTACGACATGTATCGGCAACTCGGGACCTCTTCGTCCGGAGATTGAAGAGGCCATATCCGAGAAAGATTTAACTGTTTCCTCCGTGCTTTCGGGGAACCGTAACTTTGAAGGCCGTATTCATCCACTTGTGAAAGCAAACTATTTGGCTTCACCGCCTTTAGTTGTAGCATATGCACTTGCCGGAACGGTGGATATCGATCTTACACAAGATGCGCTGGGAACGGATTCCAACGGGAAACCGATTTACTTAATGGATATTTGGCCGTCCATCGATGAAATCAAATCAACGGTTCAAAGCGTTGTGAAACCAGAAATCTTCCGTAAAGAATATGAGAGTGTATTTAATTCCAATGAAAAATGGAATGAAATCCAAACAACCGATGAACCATTATTCGATTGGGACAGTGAGTCAACTTATATTCAAAACCCACCGTTCTTTGAAGGGTTATCCAGAAAAGCCGGCACTGTGGAACCACTGAACAATCTCCGAGTTATCGGCAAATTTGGAGATTCAGTAACGACCGACCATATATCACCAGCTGGTGCCATTCCTAAAGATATGCCAGCCGGACGTTATCTGCAGGATAAAGGGGTTTCACCAAGAAACTTTAACTCTTATGGATCGCGCCGCGGTAACCATGAAGTAATGATGCGCGGAACATTTGCGAACATCCGTATTCGTAACTTGCTGGCCCAAGGGAAAGAGGGCGGCTTTACAACGTATTGGCCAACGGATGAGGTCATGCCATTTTATGATGCAGCTATGAAGTATCAAGAAGATAATACTGATTTACTTGTTATAGCCGGCAAAGATTACGGAATGGGATCATCCCGTGACTGGGCTGCCAAAGGAACAGATTTGCTTGGTATTAAAACGGTTATTGCAGAGAGTTTTGAAAGAATTCATCGTTCCAATTTGGTTATGATGGGTGTATTGCCTTTGCAGTTTGAACAGGGTGACAGTGCGGATAATCTTGGTTTATCCGGTAAGGAGACGTATCATGTAGATGTTAATGAACAGGTTAAACCACATGATCGTGTAAATGTCACAGCTGTTGATGAAGACGGAAGTAAAACCGAATTTAATGCTGTTGCACGTTTTGACAGTGATGTGGAAGTTGACTATTATCGCCATGGTGGCATATTACAAATGGTCTTACGACAAAAACTTGAATCATAAAAATGAAACTTAAGTCAGTGGGCGTTTTTTAGCACCCACTGACAGCCAGTTGAATAAATCAAGAAAAGGTCAGTACATTCGTTTCAGCATGTGCTGACCTTTTTTATTTTTCGTTGTTATAAATTTTCAAAGAAATGGCAATAATGGGTTTAAAAAGAGGTGATTGCCATTTCATTAAAGAAAAATGTTTCCTTCGAGGAACTTGTGCAAGAAAATCGTGAACAAATTTTACAGAATGAACAACTCATGGAACAAATTGAAAAAAACATGGAGACAAAAATGCGGCCGTCGCAGAAAGAAGATAAAGAAGCTTGACTTTTAAACTCCTTCAAAATAACAGGCTCTTTTCATGGGGTTTTATCATGTATAATTTTTTATTCTCAGCAAAAAATGAGTTCTGACCACCTTTCAGGGTGATTTTTTGCAAGGGAGACGAATGATGATGGATAAATACGAGCCAAAACCAGATGACCGCAGTGATAATGTAGAAAAATTACAAGATATGGTACAAGATACCATTGAAAATATTGAAGAATCTCATGAAACAATGCAGTACAGTTCCGATAATCAAAAAGAAAAAATAAAAGCTAAAAATAAACGTCGGGAAGAATCTCTTGAAGGAATGCGTCAAGAAATTAAAGACGAAGCCAGAAAATAACGCGTACACAGCCTCAAACCATGATGGGATGGTTTGAGGCCATTTTCCATCTTCACTTCTATTGAAAGCACATTTTCATTATTTTCGATGCAACATGTGTTAAACTTGAGTGTATAAGGCGAAAGGGGGAGCAACATAGTGCATAAAACAAGTACACCGATCGAAGTACGATATCAGGAAACCGATCAAATGGGGGTTGTTTATCACGCTAATTATTTGATTTGGTTTGAAATCGGCCGCACGAAATATATAGAAAGCCTGGGTCTGTCTTATGCCGACATGGAAACGAAAAATGTCGTGTCACCAGTTGTTGACGCGCAGGTTCATTTCCGTAAACCCGTACAATATGGGGAAAAAGCGACTGTGGAAACGTGGCTTGATACATATGATGGAATCCGGACCGTTTATGCTTATACCATCAAAAAAGAAAACGGTGAAATGGCCGTTAGCGGAACGACGAAACATGTGATTGTGGATAAGGAAACATTTCGCCCCTTATCCCTTCGAAAGGCATTTCCGGCTTGGCATAGAGCATATTTAGAGCAATTGGACCAGGATGAGTAATGGCGTTCGGCGTCAATCGAATGGAGTTAAAAGAATGGCAGCAGGAAGTGGAAAATGGCCGGATTGCTTTTTTGACGCATTATTGGATTGATGAACGGTTTCCGGACTGTGATACGGTGACGAAAGCAGGGTGCCGTGATTTAGAAAAACTCATGGCTTGGGGGAGGAAGTATCGATTAAACCCTGCATGGATTCACCGGGACGAACGATATCCTCATTTTGATCTGTTTGGCGAGATACAGAGACGTGTCCTGGAGCAGGAAGGGAAATGGGATCAGATTAAACGATTTGAACTGTAATCTGAAGCCATTATTTAAGCGCCCTCTGCATGTTCACCCTGTATTTGACACAGATGGAGTCAGGGGGCTTCCTCCGTGCTATATGCTTATCCGCGTTTATCCACCCCCATTTAACTCCATGACGTATGCTGCTTTTTTTCTTGTTTGTCAGGTACTGTGTCAACGCCGCCGGAATGAAAAGGATGGCATTTGCTGATTCGCTTGATGGTCAAGTACCCCCCTTTAAAGAAACCGAATCGTTTAAATGCTTCTATCCCATATTCCGAGCACGTCGGAAAAAATCGGCATGAGGGCGGCTTAAAGGGACTGATTGCTTTTCGGTAAAATGTTATAAGCCCAATCATGATATAGTGCATCATTAATCCTTTCTTATTGCATTCCTGCATTTATAATATAGTATACAAAATGTTAACATAAATATAAAACGATTGGCTTGCTTCACACGCTTACATCCACGTAATTTTGGGTTCCGTTTTATTTTTAATCCGCTTAATGTTTTCACGGTGACGGTAAAGCACAAAGATGGTTAGAGCTGCTGTAACGATAACCAGTCCAATATCTCCGAAAAGAGCGGAAACAATAATGGCAACGATTCCGGTGATCATGGAGGACAGAGAAACATACTTGGATACATATAGGACGCTAATAAAGGATACAATCATGAAAGCAAACAAAATGGGGTTAATTCCTAAAATAATACCGCCCGATGTGGCAACTGCTTTGCCGCCTTTGAATTTAACGAACAATGGATACGTATGCCCGATAACGGCAAATAAACCTATGGCAAGACGATACACCTCTGCATCAAAAAAAAGCGGTAAAACTGTGGCAACGGTTCCTTTCAGTATATCCATTAGTGTAACTATAATGCCGGCTGTCGTACCCAGAACTCGGAATGTATTCGTCGCCCCGAGATTACCGCTTCCATGTTGACGGATGTCGATATGGTAACCGACTTTCCCAATGATTACCCCTGATGGGATTGAGCCAAATAAATAGGCTAGAACAGCAAATAATATAAATTCCATAAGACTTCCTTCTTTCCGCTATTATTTATAATGTTGATTTTTTTACATTTTACCATGAAGTGACGATTCTAAGAACCTTTATTCATTGTTACAGTATGAATTGTTTTCTATAATCCTGCCTGAAGAATTGTTTCATCATGACATGGATTGCGTGTAAACGGAATAAACATATGATTAAATTTATAAAGATTGCCCCCCGTACGGAACGGATATTAAACAGAGCTTAATGTTTGAAGAAACAGAACCCCCTTGGGACTGGCGATTTTTTATGGAGGTCACGAGAATATAAAGGAAACAATTATATTTGCTTAATAGTGTACGAATGGGTATGTTTTGCGATAATATAGAATCACTGTTGGGAAACATGTTTACAATCACAAACATTTGTTCTATTATTGAAATAATAACCAAAAGATTGATCATTCATGATGAAAGAGAGGAGCATACATCTGGATGACTAAGGAATCATTGCACTATAACGATGAATCAATCCAGGTTCTAGAGGGACTGGATGCTGTCCGGAAAAGACCTGGTATGTATATTGGAAGCACAGATCACCGCGGACTTCACCATCTCGTATTTGAATTGGTGGACAATGCCGTTGATGAGGCATTAGCTGGATTCGGAGATGTCATTAAAGTGACGGTACATAAGGATAACAGCATTTCCGTAACAGATAACGGAAGAGGTATTCCGACCGGAACGCACAGTACCGGAAGGCTGACAACAGAAGTCATTTTCACCATGCTTCATGCCGGGGGCAAATTCGGCCAAAGCGGTTACCAAACGAGCGGAGGATTACATGGAGTGGGAGCTTCCGTTGTAAATGCCCTGTCGGAATGGATGGAAGTAACGATTTACCGGAATGGTATGACATACAAACAGCGGTTCAGCAATGGTGGAAGACCGGAAACAAAGTTGCAAGAGTTGGAAACAACGACAAAAAAAGGGACTGTTATTCACTTTAAACCTGATTCTGCCATTTTTTCGAATATTGTCTTTAAATTTGATACATTATCGGAACGGTTAAGAGAAGCTGCCTTCCTTCTTAAAGGACTGAAAATTAAACTGGTTGATGAACGCCAGCAACAGAAAGAAGTCTATCAATTCCCAGCGGGGCTCGAATCTTTTGTCGGGTACTTGAATGAGGAGAAGGATACACTTCACCCAGTTGTTTCTTTTGAAGGGGAGCAGCAAAGCATTGAAACAGATTTCGCATTTCAATTTAATGATGGCTTTGCTGAACATATGCTCTCGTTTGTCAACCATGTCCGGACAAGAGACGGCGGTACCCATGAGTCAGGTGCGCGAACAGCGATAACACGAGTATTTAATGACTATGCAAGAAGAAATGCGTACTTAAAAGAAAAGGATAAGAATCTGGAAGGATCGGATATACGAGAAGGGATGACTGCTATCGTATCGGTCCGCATCCCAGAGGAAATGCTACAGTTTGAAGGGCAGACGAAAGATAAGCTCGGAACACCGGAAGCACGTTCTGTCGTTGATGCTGTCGTCTCAGAGAAACTTGCTTATTTTTTGGAGGAAAACCCGGATACTGCAAGTACGCTTATCAAAAAAGCTATGAAAGCTAAAGAGGCACGGGAAGCAGCCAGAAAAGCCCGGGAAGAGTCAAGGTCCGGTAAACAGAAAAAACGGAAAGATACTCTTTTAAGTGGAAAACTGACACCTGCACAGTCCAAAAATCCAAAGAAAAATGAATTGTATCTAGTCGAAGGGGACTCAGCAGGCGGTTCTGCTAAGCAAGGACGCGACCGCAAATTTCAAGCCATACTCCCTTTGCGCGGCAAAGTCATTAATACCGAAAAAGCAAAATTGGAAGATATATTTAAGAACGAAGAAATTTCCACGATCGTTCATACCATTGGTGCAGGTGTCGGTGGTGATTTCAATCTGAATGATGTTCAATATGATAAAATCGTGATCATGACTGACGCAGACACAGATGGTGCCCATATCCAAGTCCTGCTTTTAACATTTTTTTATCGATATATGCGTCCATTGGTAGAAGCTGGTATGGTTTATATAGCGCTTCCTCCGCTTTACAAAATAACAAAAGGCAAAGGCAAGAAAGAACAATCCGTTTATGCATGGAATGATGATGAAATGAAAACAGCTATTCAAAAATGGAAAAACGGATATACGATTCAGCGTTATAAAGGACTTGGTGAAATGAATGCCAGCCAATTGTGGGAAACAACGATGAGTCCGGAGTCAAGAACATTAATCAGAGTTACGATTGATGATTTGGCACGAGCGGAGCGACGGGTTACCACACTTATGGGTGACAAAGTGGAACCACGCAGAAAATGGATCGAAGGCAATGTTGAATTCGGCATGACAGAAGATGCCAATATATTGGAAAACGATAAATTGCACTCGTGAGTGGGTTTCGAATTATTATGTTATCAGTCATTAACACATCGTCTAATGATTTCAAAAATGAGAAGGCTAGGGGGGATTGGTATGACACAAACTGAAAACTATTTGGATCTTCCGCTTGAAGAAGTGCTTGGTGATCGATTCAGCAGATATAGCAAATATATCATACAGGAACGGGCTCTGCCGGATGCAAGAGATGGATTGAAGCCTGTGCAGCGACGAATTCTGTATGCAATGAATGAAGAGAACAACACATCTGATAAAAACTTTCGCAAATCCGCCAAAACAGTCGGTACCGTTATCGGCAATTACCACCCGCATGGAGACAGTTCTGTTTATGATGCTATGGTTCGTCTTAGCCAAGAATGGAAAGTAAGGAATCAACTGATTGAAATGCATGGAAACAATGGAAGCATTGATGGTGACCCACCCGCAGCGATGCGCTATACCGAGGCGAAGTTATCCCGGATAGCTTCCGAAATGCTGCGTGATATTGATAAGGAAACGGTGGATTTTATCCCTAATTTTGATGACACGATTTCAGAGCCGGTTGTCCTTCCTTCTAAATTCCCAAATCTTTTGGTCAGCGGATCAACTGGAATATCTGCCGGATATGCGACAGATATTCCGCCCCACAATCTCGGTGAAGTGATCGATGCAGTTATTAAAAAGATGGACAAACCGGAAGCATCCGTTGCTGATTTAATGCAAATTATGCAAGGGCCGGATTTCCCGACAGGTGGGATCATTCAAGGAGTAGACGGCATTAAAAAGGCGTATGAAACAGGGAAAGGCAAAATTGTCGTGCGCGGAAAAGCGACAGTGGAATCTGTCCAGGGCAATCGCCAGCAAATCGTCATTGATGAAATGCCATATGAAGTAAACAAAGCTTCTATGGTTAAAAAAATGGACGAACTGCGCATTGATCGAAAAGTGGAGGGCATAGCGGAAGTCCGTGACGAAACAGATAGAACCGGTTTGCGTATCGTCATTGAACTAAAAAAAGAAGCAGATGGAGAAGGCGTGCTCAATTACTTATATAAAAATACTGATTTGCAAGTGACATACAATTTTAATATGGTTGCCATCGAGGATAAAACGCCGAAACTACTGTCGCTTCCGCAAATGCTGGATTCTTATATTGCCCATCAGAAAGATGTCGTGACTAGACAAACCACATATGATCTCCGCAAAGCCAACGACCGGGCACATATTGTTGACGGGCTGATGAAAGCTGTATCTGTCTTGGATGAACTGATTGCTGTTATCCGTGCATCCAACGATAAACAGGATGCTAAAAAACGCATCATTGCTAAATACGATTTTTCCGAGGCACAGGCTGAAGCCATTGTCACGCTCCAGCTATACCGGCTCACCAATACGGATGTCACATCACTGGAAAAAGAAGCAGCTGATCTTAAGAAAAAAATTAATGAACTGGAAGCTATTCTGGCAAGTGACAAAAAATTGTTGCAAACGATAAAAAAAGATTTGCGACAGTTGAAAAAAACCTTTTCCGGAGAACGGCAAACCATAATCGAAGACAAAATTGAAGAATTGACTTTCGATATTGACGTGACGGTAGCCAATGAAGATGTCGTTGTATCCGCAACCTCTGATGGTTATGTGAAACGAACGAGCATCCGTTCTTATACGGCGTCAAACGGTGAGGATTTTGCAATGAAAGATGACGATCATCTCGTCGGACTTTTGGAGCTGAACACCACTGATAACCTTCTTTTATTCACCAACAAAGGAAAGTATATTTATCTACCTATACATGAGATGCCCGATATCAGATGGAAAGACCTTGGTCAGCATATTTCCAATTTGGTCACGATTGATAACGATGAACGCATCATTCAATGCATACCTGTTCGACAATTCAGCGATGATGAGTTTCTTGTTTTCGTTACAAAAAACGGTCTTATTAAACGCAGTGAGATGACTCTGTATAAGGCACAGCGTCGTTCAAAAGCTTTGATTGCGCTAAAGTTGAAAGGCGATGATGAGGTTATCGATGTATTCCGGACGAATGGGAATAAAGATGTGTTCGTCGCTTCTGACAAAGGGTATGGTCTATGGTATCACGAGTCAGACATATCCATTGTCGGTCAGCGGGCAGCAGGTGTCAAAGCGATGCAACTGAAGGAGAACGAATGGATTGTCAGCGGACAAGTATTCGATGATGGAACCGATCTATCCCTCGTCGTCGTTACGCATCGTGGTGCTTGTAAACGAATGGCATTGCGAACGTTTGAAAAATCGACACGCGGCAGACGTGGTTTGCTTATGCTGCGAGAACTAAAAACAAGGACTCATCATCTGAGGGGATTATTCGTCGTCACCGAAAATGACACCGTATGCTTCCAGACTTCCCAAGGCGAAAAAGAATGTGTATATCCAAGCAAACTCTCCATCAGTGATCGCCTCAGCAACGGATCATTTGTGATTGACAGTGAGAATCAAGGAGAAGTAACAGACGTTTGGAAACAGGCCACATACGATAAACCATTCAAGGAATGAACGAAACAAAACAGACAGTCTGCTTTTTAGCGGTTGTCTGTTTGTATTGTTTAATTACTTAAGGAAACGCTTTCTATTGCCAGAATAGTGTGATAAAATTTAGATTAACGAAGAAGGAGTAAGGAGGACATTAAATGACACAATAAACCGCCATAAAATATCGTTTGAAACCAACTGTTATTTGGAATTATTGCGCAATGACTGACATCAACCAGTCGGTCTTTTACGTCAACACAGGAGGTTTGACATGGACTTTGAATGGACCAAAGAGCAAGCCATGATTCAAAAAATGGTGCGGGATTTTGCGCAGGACGTTATTCAACCACGAGCGATGCAAATTGATAGAGACGCTGCGTTTCCGCACGACACATTCAAGCAAATGGGGGAACTTGGGCTTCTGGGTATTCCTTTTCCAGAAGAATACGGTGGCTCTGGCGGTGATACCATGTCCTATATCATCGCTGTGGAGGAAATCGGGAAAGTATGCGGGAGCACGGGGCTCAGTTTTGCTGCAACGGTGTCTCTTGGGGCGAGTCCCATTTACTACTTTGGAACGAAAGAACAGAAGGAAACGTACTTGAGACCTATGGCTGAAGGAAAAGCACTTGGAGCGTTTGGTCTGACGGAACCGAATGCAGGATCAGATGCACAAGGCACCACGACAACAGCGGTTGAAGATGGCAACGATGTCGTTATTAATGGCGAAAAATGTTTCATTACCAACGCCAACTATGCTGAAACTATTATCGTCACCGCTATCACCGGCACGAATGAAAAAGGGAAACATATCATTTCCGCCATAATCGTCCCTGCTGATTCGGAAGGACTGACCATAACAGACAATTACGACAAGATGGGGGTACGAGGCTCCAATACAGCGGAAATCGTACTGGAAAATGTACGTGTTCCAAAAGACAATCTTCTCGGTGACCCTGACAAAGGGTTTAATCAATTTCTGCATACCCTTGATGGTGGACGAATTTCCATTGCTGCACTGGGATTGGGCATTGCGCAATCATCACTCGATAAATCCCTTCGTTATGCCCGGGAGCGAACTCAGTTCGGTATCCCCATTTCAAAATTGCAGACCATCCAATTCAAGCTGGCTGATATGTCCATGGAAGTCGAACTTGCCCGCAATATGGTTTATAAAGCTGCTTGGTTGAAAGATAATGATAAACCTTTTTCCATGGAAGCCGCATATGCCAAATTATATGCAACAGAAACCGCCTTCCGCACAGCCAATCAGGCCGTCCAAATCCATGGAGGGTATGGCTACATGCGGGAATATGAAGTGGAACGATATTTGCGTGATGCCAAATTGCTTGAAATTGGTGAAGGGACGTCGGAAATACAGCGTCTAGTTATTGCCAGACAATTGGGTTGCTAAAACATACGGAAATACATTTGAAACGAATAACCAAGGAGGTCATATACGTGACAGAAATCAAGGCATCAATAGCGGGAAGTGTATGGAAATTCTCTGTCAGCGAGGGCGACACCATTGAACAAGACCAGGATATCGTTATTATGGAATCTATGAAAATGGAAATTCCAATCCCTGCTGAATCAGATGGTACAGTCAAGGAATTCAAGGTAGCGGAAGGTGATTTTGTCAATGAAGGGGATATTATTGCAATCATAGAATAATCATCAGTTTATTCGGAATCAGTCTTTATAACTTCAGTATAAAAGGGTGGTACTTGTGACGTCACTGGTTGACTGCAGCATAACAGATGATCGTATTGCGGTGGTGACATTAAACAGACCGGAAGCAATGAACGCTTTGTCTGGGGCGCTTCTTGATGAGCTGAATGATTGTATGAAACAGATTGATAGTAATGACGACATCCGTACGACCATTCTAACCGGAGCGGGGTCAAAAGCGTTTTGTGCCGGAGCCGACCTGAAAGAACGTAAGCAAATGACAAAAAAACAGGTTGTCGATGCTGCGTATACCATCGGTGAAACGGTCAGAACGGTGGAAAACATGAACATGCCGGTCATTGCAGCTATTAATGGTGCTGCATTGGGTGGAGGACTTGAACTGGCTCTTGGTTGTGACATGCGTCTGGCTGCCAATAATGCCAAAATGGGACTGACCGAAACATCTCTCGCCATCATTCCTGGTGCCGGCGGTACTCAACGATTAAGCAGGCTGATCGGAACAGGTCAGGCTAAAAAGTTAATATTCACTGCCAAACCAGTGCTTGCTGACGAAGCATGGCAACTGGGAATGGTTGAAGAGATTACTGAGTCGAACGCCTTATTGGATGACGCTTATACGATGGCTTTACAAATAGCTAAAAATGGGCCGTTCGCCATACAACAGGCAAAATTTGCCGTGGATAAAGGAATCCAGGCTGATATTTCCACCGGTCTACACGTGGAACGATTATGTTATAACGAAACCATCCCGACCGAGGATCGCAAAGAGGGACTGCAAGCGTTTAAAGAAAAACGGGCACCTGTCTATAAAGGAAAGTGACGCTGGGGAGGGCATATGATGACGGACCAGAACGAATTAAAAAAGCAAACGGAAAAAATAAAAAAAGGCGGTAGAGACAAATACCATCAAAAAAATGAAGAAAAAGGAAAAATGTTTGTCCGTAAACGACTTGAGCTTTTGTTCGATGCAGATATGAATATAGAAGATGCGTTTTTCGCCAATTGTATGGATGGTTCATTGCCTGCTGATGGCGTTATCACTGGAGTTGGACAAATAAACGGGCAAAATATATGTGTCATGGCCAATGATTCAACGGTTAAAGCCGGATCATGGGGGAAGCATACTGTGGAGAAAATCATACGTATTCAGGAAACGGCCAAAAAACTGGAGATCCCCATGCTTTATTTGGTCGATTCCGCCGGTGCACGAATAACGGATCAGGTTGATATGTTTCCCGGGCGCCGTGGTGCGGGGCGTATTTTTCACAATCAAATTCAATTGTCTGGCCGGGTCCCGCAAGTGTGTCTGCTGTTCGGACCATCAGCTGCAGGAGGAGCGTATATCCCGGCCTTCTGTGATATCGTTGTCATGGTCGAAGGAAATGCATCAATGTATCTTGGATCCCCGAGAATGGCCGAAAAAGTGATTGGAGAAGAGGCTAGCTTGGAGGAAATGGGTGGTGCTGAGATGCACTGTTCAGTTTCCGGTGTTGGTGATGTCCTTGTTAAAACAGAAGAGGAAGCTATTGACTATACACGACGATACTTGGACTATTTTCCGGCCAATTTCAGAAATAAACCGGCTGCATCTGAGCCTAAAGAAGCAAAAGACTATGGTAAATCTTTAACAGAGCTTATTCCTGACAATCAAAACATCCCGTTTAATATGCACGATCTGATTAAACGGATCATTGACGCGGACAGTTTCTGTGAAGTTAAGAAGACATTTGCGCCAGAACTGATTACTGGTATGGCAAGAATGAATGGAAAAACAATAGGCATTATTGCCAATCAGCCACGCATGAAAGGCGGTGTTCTATTTCCGGATTCAGCCGATAAAGCCGCCAAGTTCATTCAACTTTGTGATGCGTTTAATATCCCACTTCTATTTCTTATGGATATCCCAGGATTTATGATTGGGACGAAAGTGGAACGTGAAGGCATTATTCGCCATGGCGCAAAAATGTTGGCAACAATGAGTGAGACTACCGTTCCCAAAATATCGGTTGTTGTCCGGAAAGCATATGGAGCCGGACTCTATGCCATGGCAGGGCCTGCCTTCGAACCTGATGCCTGTTTAGCTCTACCGACTGCACAAATTGCCGTCATGGGGCCGGAAGCGGCAGTGAATGCTGTATATGCCAATAAAATAGCTGAATTGCCGGAAGAAGAACGTTCTAGTTTTATTAAAGAAAAACAAGACGAATACCAAGATAATATTGATATTTATCGATTAGCCTCAGAAATGGTCATTGATGCTATCGTGGATCCGGACAAATTACGGGACGAATTGGTTGAACGCTTTCGGATATACGATTCCAAAAACGTAACATTCACAGAAAGAAAACATGGTATTTATCCAGTGTGACAAACTATGCCTCAGCCGTACCATAATGGTTGAGGATACATTTTTTATATTGAGTTTACCATAATTAAGTTATGTAATCTCAATTTTACCTAGTTTTGTTTTAAAATTTATTACTTGGTGGTAGGATAATAATGTGACCGTTTGGAATTAGTCGTGACAAACCAACCGAAATTTTGGAGTGAAAAACAATGAAAATAAACGAAATCATGATCACTGATGTAATTTTTGTTCACGAGGATACAACCATTGAACAACTATTGAAAATTCTTGTGAATAATAAAATCGGTGGGCTTCCAGTTATTGATGAAACAGACCACTTAAAAGGAATGATTAGTGATGGTGATATCATCCGTCATTTACAGCCAAAAGGAAGAACCATTTATGACATGTTTTCGCTTGTCATCGTTAACGAACATGAAGATTTCAAAAACAAACTTAAATCCAGCATTGAACATCGTGCAAAAAATATCATGAAGAAAAATATTTTTACGGTTCATCCCGATGATGATATTGAAGAAGTTATATCTATTTTTTCTGGATACCATTTCAAAAAAATTCCGGTCATCAATGAACACAAACAAGTCATAGGTGTTGTCAGTCGTGGAGATATCATTCGTTCTATTTCCACGAATATCATTGCAGAAATAACGGACTGACAGGTGGAAATGCTGTGGTTATCCACGTATAATGGAAGGCAATAAGTGTTAACAAAAGGGGAAACAGTCTTATGCCTATGAAAACAGAAGAAAACCAACTAACCAAGCAGCACTTTGCTTCCTTTTATCAATTTATACTAAAAAATGGTGATACGAAAAACGCTGAAAAATTATTGGATGTCTATGAAAAATGGAATCGTTCGAGCTTGATGATTGGTTTTTCCGGGCACTTTTCCGCTGGGAAATCGTCTATGATTGATTATCTTCTGGAAACGTCCATCCTGCCGAAAAGTCCGATACCAACCAGTGCCAATATCGTAATGATTCAATCCGGCAACGGGGGCGCGCAACTTTATTTAGAGGACGGTACTATATGCACGTATGACGAAGAAGCTTATAATATTGATGATATTAAGACGTTTGCCAAGACAAAAGGGACTATTAAAAAAATAGATATCCATTTGCAGAATTCTATTTTGCCGGAAGGGTCCACTATTATTGATACTCCCGGTGTAGATGCGGCTGATGACACCGATGGAATGATCACGGAATCATCGTTGCATCTGATGGATGTGCTGTTTTATGTTATGGATTATAACCATGTACAGTCGGAAGTGAATCTTGAGTTCCTGAAAAAAGTTCAGAAATACGGAATACCTGTTTTTATTATTATCAATCAAATTGATAAACATAATCCTGATGAATTGACGTTTGAGGACTTCTTCAAAAAAGTTAAACAAACGTTTGATCAATGGGAAGTTTATCCTAAGTCTATTTATTACTCTTCTATAAAGGACGACAATATGGAGGTTAACCAAGCTTCGGCCATTAAGTCCAGACTGTTTTCTCTCATGACCGACGAGAAACCAACACTTTATAATATTGAACGTTCGGTAAGACAAATACGGGATGACCATCAACACTATCTGCTCGCGTCGTATGAAAATGACGTGTCTAATCATGGACTTCAGGATATAGAAGAAATTGACGACTTCAATGAGCGTATAGAACAAGTGAATGAGAAATTGATTCAATTAAAAAACAAACCAAAGCAAATAGAAGACGCATTTCTTCACGAATTGAATACAACGTTAAAAAATGCGTATTTAATGCCGGCGAAGCTGAGAGACAAGGCTCATCTATTCCTGGAAGCTCAACAAAACGATTTTAAAGTCGGATTATTCGGATCAAAGAAAAAGACAGATGTGGAGCGAACCAAACGGTCAAATGATTTCCTTGACGACCTTCAGAAAAATTTGGAAACATCCATCCAATGGAAGTTAAGAGACAAATGGACAGAATTACTTGCCTATTATGAACTCGATGATCCACATATGACTGAACAAATTCAAACAGTGATGGTTTCTTACGATACAGAAATGCTGCGTGATTTAATCAAACCGGGCGCAAAAATTACCGGAGATTATGTTCTGGTTTACACGAATGATGTCAGTGAAGATATTAAGCGGAAATTCAAACAGAAAGCGTTGCATCTATTGGATTTAATCAACAATAAAGCAAAAGAACAACTCAATAAAAAACTGGTGGCATATGAAACTCAATATCAGCAATTGGAAGAAGCTAATGAAAAGCAGAAAACTTTGCAGAAGCTGCAGGAATATTTAGCAGAACAGTACAGACATATGGATCAAATACTTGAACATCCGGATGCATCTAAGTCATCCCTAGAACAATTAGACAACGCTTTAGACACAACCTATGAAACGAAATGGCCGGAGAATGTTGCTTCTGTTGCAACGGTTACTGATGGCGGGCAAGCTGACCAGAAAAAGGAACAAACGAAACCATCACCTGAAACGACAGACTTACAAATAAATACACTCCTCAGCGAGCTAACAAAAACAATCGACATGATTTCCGGTTTGCCAAGTTTTGAAACGCTTATCCATGATTTGACCCAAAAATATGAACGCCTTCAGCATCGATCCTATACCATAGCGTTGTTCGGTGCATTCAGTGCGGGCAAATCTTCTGTTGCCAATGCGTTGCTGGGAGAATCTGTATTGCCTTCATCTCCTAATCCGACAACAGCTGTCATTAATCGAATCAATCCGATCAATGACACATACAAGCATGGCACGGCCATCGTCACGATAAAAGATGAGAGCACACTAATCGCAGATATTCAAAAACTGATTAACCATTTTACAGTACCTGCTTTTGACTATTTAAACGAGTTGTTGACTTGGATAAGACAAACCAATCTCGTTCATTCTGCCGACTTGGAGAAAACCAGTCAAAATTATCTCCAAGCTGTACTTGATGGATACGACAATATGCGTTCCAACATGGCTCAACAAAAGACTGTTCCAGTTGGTGAGTTAAACGATTATGTTACTGATGAAAGAAAAGCATGTTTCATTGCATCCGTCGATCTCTACTACGACTGTCCATTAACACGTCAAGGGATTACATTAGTGGATACACCTGGGGCTGACTCGGTGAACGCGCGGCACACAACGGTTGCTTTTGATTATATTAAATACGCGGACGCTATATGTTATGTCACCTATTACAATCATGCTTTCTCAAGAGCGGATAAGGATTTTCTTGTGCAACTGGGGCGGGTCAAGGAATCATTTCAGATGGACAAAATGTTCTTTATTATGAATGCTTCCGATCTTGCTGAGGATAAAAGCGAATTAGAAACAGTCCGCCAATATATTGAAGAATACTTAATTTCGTATGGTATCCGCTTTCCGAAATTGTTTCCTTTATCCAGCAGACAAACCATTCAGGAAAAAAGAGACGGAAAACCGCTTAACAACGAAGTGTTGGCTATTGAAGAATCATTGAATCATTTTATTCACGAAGATTTGACATCCATCACAAAACAAGCAGCTGTATGGGATATGCAACGAACGCTTAACGAAATGCGCCACTATGTTGATGCACTTCAGTGGGGAGCAAAAGAAAAAGAGCAATTTCAGGCCTCATTGAAAACGGAGGTGGCATCGCTGAAAAAATGGACGGATGAATTACATGCATCCACGTACACGAAAAAAATCGATCAAAAACTGGAAAAACAGTTACACTATGTACTCGAACGTTTTTCCATCCGTTTTCATGATATGTTCAAGGAAACATTCAACCCAGCAACAATCACGGCTTCCGGCAAAGAGGCTCAACGTCAGCTGGAAAATTGCTTGGCCAATCTGCTTGAGTACTCGGGTTACGACTTGATGCAGGAGCTTCGGGCTGTCTCGTTGCGAATAGAATCCTTTATTACCGAGCTCAAACAAGATGTTCATCGCCATTATGTGAACAAGGTCCGAGATATGGACAGTGCATTTATGCTGCCGGATGCCGACCAGCCTGTGTTGAACACCCCGGAGTATGAACAGGCGTTTCAGCAACTTGATGCTCAAAGCTTTCCGTATGAATTGAAACAATTTAAAGGAACCAAAGCATTCTTCGCTAAAAATGAAAAAGAAATTATGAAAGACGCGCTGCTAAATCGTTTATACGCATATGCGAAGCAATATATTGATGATTATCATGAGGTGATGAGAGAAACTTATACGAATCAATGGTACCGAATGATAAGTGATTTACAACAGTGGATTTATGATCATATTGACAGCTATGCAAACCGACAAACAGCAATGTTGACAGAAAAACCGGCCGATATGCAAACGTTGAAGGAAAATGCCCATGTTCTTACATCCATGTTGGAAAAATACGAAATGGCGGAGGTATAAATATGACTAAGCAACAGAAGATTTTACTTGTGGATGGCATGGCGTTGCTTTTTCGCGGTTTTTATGCAACAGCATTATCCGGCCATTATAGATACACGAAAGACGGGGTTCCAACAAACGCTGTTTATCAATTCTTGCGGTATTTCCTTGATGCACTGCATCGGTTTGAACCAACCCATGTCATTTGCTGCTGGGATATGGGAAGCAAAACATTCCGCACAGAGTTGTTCCCCGACTACAAGGCAAACAGGTCTGAGCCACCCGAAGAGCTTGTGCCTCAATTTGAATTGATCAAAGAGGTTACAAGTGCGTTTAGCATACCAAACGTTGGACAGGATTTGTATGAAGCCGATGACTGCATTGGTTCATTGGCGGGTCAATTCTCTGTTGATCACGACGTGTTAATCTTAACGGGTGATCAAGATATGCTGCAACTCGTTGATACTGGGATCACTGTCGCAATCATGAAAAAAGGGATCGGCAACTATGACGTGTTCAACAATGAAACGTTTTACGATAAAAAAGGGATTCACCCGCAACAAATAATAGACTTAAAGGGATTAATGGGGGATGCTTCGGATAACTACCCCGGTGTAAAGGGAATTGGCGAGAAAACGGCACTAAAATTACTGCAGGAATACGGGACAATTGACAGCCTTCTTGCTAATATGGAATATTTGTCTCATGGATCACAGAACAAAATAAAAGACAATCTGGAAATGCTTCATTTTATCGCGAAAACTCGCAGAAATCAAGTGTGATCTTACGATAAAGTGCACGCCGGAAGAGGCGTCATGGTGCTATGACGCCTCGGTAGTCGAAGAAACATTTACAAAGTTGGAATTTTCTGATCTTAATTAATCTGTTAAACCGGTCGACTGCAAACATTTGATCAACAGCAGTTCCTATATCATTCATATGGCTTGAGCGACTGGTTATCGCTTGTACCTGAAAAAATGTCAGGAAAAGTTCTATAATATGATCATAATGAAAAACGTTGGAATAGAAAGGTGACTATTAATGAAATCAGTTGAAAATATGACGTCATTGATCGGGGAAACCCCGGTGGTCCGATTAAATCACATTGTTCCGCAAGATGCTGCTGAAGTGTTTATTAAACTGGAATCATTTAATCCGAGCAAAAGTGTGAAAGATCGTGCGGCATACAGTATGATTGATAAAGCAGAGGAGGAAGGTCTGATTGAACCCGGTGCCACCATTATTCGAACCGACGAGCGGGAATACCGGTATCGGCCTTGCGATGAGTGCTGCAGCCAAGGGATATCACGCGATTTTCGTCATGCCGGATAACAGCACCGCGGAACGGAGAAACATTCTGCAGGGATTTGGTGCCAAGGTCGTGTTAACACCAAGTGATGAAAAAATGCCTGGTGCCATTCGGAAAGCTGAAGAATTGCACCAGGAAATACCTAATAGTTTTATTCCACAACAATTTGAAAATAATGCCAACCCCGACATTCATCGGACAACAACAGCACTCGAAATTTATGATCAGATGGATGGACAATTGGACGCATTTGTCGCCACTGCCGGAACCGGTGGCACAATAACCGGTACAGGTGAAGTGCTGAAAGAAAAAATTCCTGGTCTGTATATTGCTGTTGCCGAACCTAAGGGATCACCAGTATTGTCAGGCGGTGAACCGGGCAAACATAAATTAGTAGGCACCAGTCCTGGATTTATTCCTGATATTTTAAATACATCCAATTTATGATGAGATTATCCAAGTCGGAGACGATGAATCCATTGACATGTTTCAATTACTGCCACAGAAAGAAGGTATATTTACTGGTTTATCCGGTGCCGCGGCTGTTATAGCAGCCATAAAGACCGCCAAACGCCTAGGACCGGACAAACATGTATTATGTATATCTCCGGATACCGGCGAACGGTATTTGAGCATGAATCTGTTTGATGAATGATATTCTCATCTGGAGTCCATGGTTTTCCCGTTGAAGACACCTGTCACGAACCTGTGAAAGGCGCATATCATAACAGGGAATTCATTCTGACAGGAGGAAAACCATGTATAGGCAATATCCAAATTTTTATCCAGCGTATGATGATTACATTTATTCGAATTGGCACAGCTATATACCAACGACGCAGGGTAACGATTTTCGTCAACAGACAATCAGCGGGCAGGCAACTTGGACAGAAGGCGGACAGCTTACCAAATGCGGCATACCATGGTCTACGAATCAATATATGACGGCAGCGGTCGGCACTAATTCCCCGTACGAATGCGGGCAAACATTGAAAATTCATAACCCCGCTACTGGAAGAGACATTATGGTGACAGTCGTTGATGAAGTGCCCGGGTATTCAAAGAATCAAATTAATTTGCACAGACGGGCGTTCCAGACACTGGGGATCAATCCACAGCAAGGCGTTGCCAATGTTGAAATAACTCCAACGAATGGGACCTCTCAGCAAAAATGGGGGGAATATTTACTCAAGATCACCCAAACAGCTTATCCGTCCTATCAAGTAACCGAGTATCAACTTACCGATGAAACACAAGTATCACCGGAAAAAAATAAAGAAACATACCAGTTTAGACTCCAAGCGAACCAAGAGCGCATGACCGTTCAAGGAACAGTTATTTATAATTCTGAAACTGACCGGATTATATCCATTTATATTCAGGAAACGTGAGTAACAATAATGCTTTTTTTCAAAAACATTACGCCTGAAATTGAAATGGACAAAAAGATATAAGAATGATAACGTATATATGTGCCATGAATTGAAAACGAGGGAGGCATTGGCAATCCGGGGCACAAGCTTCCCTCGGTTCTTTTATAAACGGGTTTACATAATATATATTATAGGAAGTTTTATTTAAAAAGGAGGTTGTCATGTGTCAATCCTAAGTTTACTTGTGATAGTGAGATGAAACAAAAATCACGCTGCACGTTAACAACCTATAGTGTGTGCTGTGTGCAACGTGATTTCATATATTGCATTTCATTCTGCTACATCCATCAATGATTCATTTTATTACAATTCCACTTTATTTAATGGTTCTTTCGCAGGTCCTTCGATAACGTCACCTGTATAGGCATATCTCGATCCGTGGCACGGACAGTCCCAAGTCCGGTCACCTGCATTCCAATTTACCTCACACCCAAGATGCTTGCAGGTTGTATCAACAGCGTATAAATTATTTTCACTATCTTTATAAACACCGGTACGTTTACCGTTAATACGTGTTACAGCTGCATCATCCGGCGCGAGATCCTTTATATTGTCAATCGTATATTCAAGTTTTCCTTTGATTAAATGTTTAGCAACGTCAGTATTCATGCTCGTAAATTTACGTATGGCCGGGTCAGCATGAAAACGTGATGGTAAAAATAACGCTGCATATGGATTATCTTTATTTAAAATGCGATCACTAAGGATTTTTGCTGCAATGGTCCCGTTTGTCATTCCCCATTTACGGTAACCGGTTGCAACAAAAATATTGTCCTCTTTTTTCGTGACCGGTCCAATGTAAGGAAGGTTATCAACAGTGGTCAGATCCTGCGCCGACCATCGGTATACATACTCAGATATACCGAATGTGTTTTCCGCATAGTTCATTAAGGCATCGTAATGATTCATTGTTGATTCGCCTTGCCCCGGTTTATGATTCTCACCACTGATCAGCCATAAATCCTCGCCATCCATTGATGTGGATCGTATGGATCGTGTCGGGGAATCGGCACTGATATACATACCACCCGGGAATGTTTCCGGTGTTTTAACAGCAATAATATAGGCTCGTTCCGGATACATTCGTGTCGGATAAAACCCCTGGCCGTCATAAAAAGGATAGTGAGATGCTTGAATGACGTATTTGCATGTAATGCGGTGTTCATCTCTCGTGATAATGGCTGGATGCTTGTTATATTCGATATCCGTTGCAGTCGTATGTTCGTATATCTCCAGACCGTCATTGACCGCCTCTTCCACCAACTGTTTTAAATACATCAGTGGATGAAATTGCGCCTGGTTTTTCATTTTCAAAGCGGATTGGACAGGGATATTTAAAGGGATACTGTCTAATTGTTCCCCGGGAATGTCTAGCTGCTCATAGGCTTTTCGTTCCGTTTCCAGTTTTGATATAGAGTCATCCTTATTCGTGAAAATGTAGGCGTCTTCGTTTTGATAATGACAGTTTATATCATGTTTAGAGATGGTTTCTTCTATCCATTGTTTCGCGTCGCTGCATGCCTGATAATACAGCGATGCGTTATCAGCCCCGAAATGTTGCATCAGTTCATCGTAAATAATGCCGTGCTGTGCGGTTATTTTGGCAGTTGTGTGACCGGTAACACCGTTCAAGATGTTTCCAGCATCGATTAACGTGACTTTCATGCCCTGTTTTGTCAACATGTAAGCCGCTGTTATTCCAGTTATACCCCCGCCAACAATTGCGACATCCGTCTTAATAGACGTATCCAATGAAGAAAATTCAGGCAATGATACCGATGCCCGCCAATAGGTTTTAGGAAATTGTGGTACGTGCAGACTGCTTGCCATGTGTATCAGTCCTTTCGTAATCGCAGTCACTTCTAGGATTGATACAGACACGCTATCTTATGCAAAAATAAAAGAATTGAAAAAGACATTCAGTTCTTTTATAAGCTATTATTTAATTTTTAAATGTTTGTATTGGGATCTGGACCGGTATTGCTGTGGTGCTCTGCCCGGATAGTTGACCGGCAGACTATAAAAATGAACCAGCTGCGTAAACGGTATGCTTGCAAATAACCCGAAAGCGGCGATAACATGCACCTTAAATATAAATGGAACGCTGCCCATCAATTCATATTTTGGCTGAAGGATAAATAAACTTCTGAACCAAGGCCCAATGGTTGTCCGGTATTCATATTCTACAACCGTTAAATTGTAAACAATGGACATGTAAACGCCCAAGCCGGAAACGACGAGCAATGCAATGATGGAAAAGAAATCAGCAAACGTTGCATGTACCCGTACAGGATCGATAACTATCTTCCGGATCAGAAGAATGATAAGGCCTGCAACAACCATCAATCCGGCTAAACCGCCACCATAAATGGCGCCAAAATGATATAAATGATCCGGTATACCAAACGCATGATAAAACTCAATTGGTACGACCATTCCCATAACATGCCCGATAAACGCAAACACAATACCCCAATGGAATAACGGGGAGCCGAGCCGCAGCCATTTTTTCTCAAAAAACTCTGTTGAAGGAGCAGCCCAAGTCAATTGCAAGTAAGCGAAACGGTATATTAATCCGAGGATCATAATCAGACCGGTAATATATGGAATAATGACCCACCAGAAGATTTCACCCATATCCCATTCCTCCCTGAATGTTAATGTTAGAGTACAGCTAAAACACAAATAGTAATTGTTATTGGTACGTAATAGGAAATGGCAATTCTTCCAAATCAGCTTCTTCCCGTTCATACTCTAATTGTTCTATTTCTTTCTTTGTTGGTTCAGGGAAAACCGTTTCCATTAATAATTGCAGAAATGGACGATACGGATTGCCCTCTGGAAGATTGCTCCATATGCGATGAATGGCTACCGAGAGTCTGCGAATCAGTCGTTCATTATCACGACTGTCCGGCGCAACAGAAAGAAACTCCAGAAGCATAGGGATATAGTCAGACAAATCGTTGTCAATCCGTTCATATCCCGCTTGATTAATAATCTTTTGCATTTTAATCAATGCTGCACCACGTTTATTGCTGTCTCCGAGTTCATGAGCTGTCAAATACAGCCCATTTTTTGCCCGGAGATCAAATGTGGACACATATTCCGTTTGCAATTCGTCGATGGCATAAGGATTGAATGCCTGGAGAGCATCAGTTGCTTTTTGCTGCGTGTCCATTGACGTGCTATCGTTTTTCATTTCATCCTTCATGTCTTCAATATCATCAAAAAATGTTTCGTCAGGGTATGCCAGCAAACGGGCGCCAACAATGAGCAATAGGCGTTCTTGTTGTTCCATTACTTCTTGCCTCCTGAGGTGAATGTCACCATTTCACCTGGCGATGTTTTTCTTTCAGATGAATAGTCGGTAAGGCCTTCAGGTGGTGCCAGATCTTCCAGGCTGCAAGCACCTTGTTCATAATACAGATCATCATCCATTTCCCGGCGTCCGGTTGGAATGACGAATCGTTCATTATATTTGGCTACTCCGAGTAATCGTGCCATATCCTCTATTTCTTCCGGATCCGTGTTGGCTTCTTTCAGCAATTCGCTTTGTCTGAATTCATCCACACCACCAACTGTTTTTCCCCGCATGTATACCCGCATGGCTGTTAATTTCAACAATACGTTCCGAATGACTGTCGTGTCACCTGCGGAAAGAATGGATGCTAAATACTGCACAGGTATGCGCATTTGATCAACAGCCGGTATATAGCCATCAGTACTCAAATCCTCTTCATTGGTAATATGATTCATAATTGGACTTAACGGCGGTACATACCAAACCATCGGCAATGTCCGGTATTCCGGGTGTAAGGGCAACGCAATTTTCCATTTCATAGCCATTTTGTAGACCGGTGAATTTTGCGCCCCTTCAATCCATTCATCAGTGATTCCTGCTTTTTGTGCCTCGTTAATGACGTCGGGATCAAATGGATCAAGAAAGACGGACAACTGTGATTCGTATAGGTCTTGCGGATCTTCAACGGATGCCGCTTCTTTGACTCTGTCCGCGTCGTACAGTACAACACCGATATAGCGGATCCGGCCAACACAGGTTTCCGAACAAATCG
Source organism: Lentibacillus halophilus (assembly GCF_055395055.1). Classification (NCBI taxonomy): domain Bacteria; kingdom Bacillati; phylum Bacillota; class Bacilli; order Caryophanales; family Bacillaceae; genus Lentibacillus; species Lentibacillus halophilus. The sequence goes on along the minus strand of NZ_AP043750.1, from coordinate 2,317,378 downwards.
TTGGCAACCCCGCTTCTGTCCGTGGATAGCAGAAATTACATTTTTCCGCTTTATGAGTATTCCAATTGTAATACACTTTATGATACGGACATCCACTCATGCAAAAACGCCAACCGCGGCATGCTTCCTGATCCACAAGAACAATACCGTCTTCATCCCGCTTATAAAGGGCGCCGGACGGACAGGATGCTACACACGAAGGATTCAAGCAGTGTTCACAGATTCTTGGCAGATACATCATAAACGTCTTTTCATATTCAAGTGAAATATGCTCCTGCAGTTTTTCAACGGTGGGATCCTGTGAAACGACTTCTGTTCCCCCTGCCAAATCATCATCCCAATTGGATCCCCACTCAGGTTTGTCGATATATTTACCTGTAATCATGGACTTCGGACGTGCTACAGGCAGATTGTCACTTTTAGGACTGTTAATCAAGTGTTGATAATCATAGGTCCACGGTTCATAATAATCATCCATTGTGGCCATGTCCGGGTTGTAAAAGATGTTCATCAGCTTGGAAATAGGCCCGCCTGCTTTCAACTGTAATTTACCGTTTTTCAAAACCCATCCGCCTTTAAAGCGTTCCGTATCCTCCCAGCGCTTAGGATAACCGGTTCCGGGCCGAGTCTCCACATTGTTGAACCACATATATTCCGTTCCAGGCCGGTTGGTCCATGTGTTTTTACATGTGACGGAACAGGTGTGACACCCGATGCATTTATCCAAGTGCATCACCATTGCTACCTGTGCTTTAATTCTCAAGCCAATCTACCTCCTTCAGCGCTCTGATAACTGCGATGGTATCCCGCTGATGCCCGGTCGGCCCATAATAGTTAAATCCATAACTTAACTGGGAATATCCGCCGATCATATGCGTTCCTTTCAATGTAACCCTCGTTACACTGTTGTGGGTTCCACCCCGTTTTTTATTAATGGAAGTGGCAGGAACACCCAATGTACGATCCTGCGCATGATACATATAAGCCGTTCCTTTTGGTATTCGGTACGTGACAACGACGCGTGCAGCAATAGCTCCATTACGATTGTAAGCCTCGACAAAGTCATTGTCTTTCAAGTCAATGGAAGCTGCATCGTCTTCGTTCATCCAGATCGTCTGCCACCCTCTGAACAGTTGGGACATATGGGTCGTATCCGTAAACATCGTATGGATGCCCCATTTCTGGTGTGGTGTCAAATATCGTACAGTAATAGATTTATTTTCGTTTTCCTCCACACCCAATTCTTTTTTCAGGAATGGTCCATATCGTAGCGGCGGCAAGTAAAGTGGCAATCCTTCACCGTAATCAAGCATCATTTCATGATCGAGATAAAAACTCTGTCTACCTGTCAGTGTTCGCCATGGGATGTTGTATTCCACATTTAAGGTGAACGGTGAATAACGCCGATGATCTTTTTCCAAACCGCTCCATACCGGTGTGGATATAGCATTGCGTGGTTGAATGCTCAAATCACGCAACGTGTGATCCTCTTCTGCACGTGGCTGGGCGATATCCTCAAGATTTTGTCCGGTTTTGGATTCAAGCGATTTCCACCCGGCAACCGCCCGTTTCCCATTGGTGGCTCCCGACATTAACAGAATGGCATTGGCAGCCTGTTCATCCGTGTACAGATCAGGATTTCCTTTACCAATTCCTTCCCGTTTGGATTTACCGAGACGTCCGCCCAACTCGTCATAGACTTCTTCGCCGGGAATAGTTACACCTTTGCCGCCATAACCATTTTTAATAAGCGGACCAATCGTCGTCATCTGTTGATAAACATTTGGGTAATCCCGTTCAACCACCTTAAAGTTTGGCATCGTTTTTCCGGGTATTGCTTCGGTCTCACCTTTGCGCCAATCTTTCACCTTCCCCATGGCTTGAGAAATTTCACCCGGTGAATCATGACCAAGTGGCGACATAACCAGTTCTTCTGTTGGTGGAAGGTGTTTTTCCGCCAGTTCAGAAAACACTTTACTTATCTCCCGGAACGTATTCCAATCATTTTTTGCTTCCCATGGCGGCGAAATAGCTGCGTTGAACGGGTGAACAAATGGATGCAGATCCGTACTGCTGATGTCATTCTTTTCGTACCATGTTGCTGCCGGAAGTACAATATCGGAGAACAACCCAGAACTTGTCATACGGAAATCAACACTGACCAGCAGATCGGCTTTTCCTGTTGGCGCATCTCCTTCAGTATTGATCGTTTCTGGTTGCCATGAATTTTCCGGCTCCGCGAGTACTTGGTTATCTCCACCTACCAAATGTTTAACGAAAAATTCGTGGCCTTTGCCGCTGTCGCCCAGCAAATTGGAACGCCAATTGAAAAAGACGCGCGGGAAGTTTCTCGGATCATCCGGATGCTCGATGGACCAATCGATCTCATTATTTTTTATTTGGCCGACAACATCATCAATAATTTCCTGTTCTGATTGTGCACCTCTGTCACGGCTTTCTTTAACCAAGTCAATGGAGTTTTGTGAGAACTGCGGAAAGGATGGAAGCCAACCTAGTCTTGCTGCCAATGCGTTCAAATCAGCCGGATGCATGTCACTGTATTTACCGCCCCACTCTGTTTCATATTCGTCCGGAATGCTCTCATAACGGAATTGGTCGGTTACAAAATAGAAATAGGATGTTCCGTTCTGGTGACGCGGTGGTTTTTGCCAGTCACCAGCAAAAGCTACCTGCTGCCAACCTTCCTGCGGGCGCACTTTTTCCTGTCCGACATAATGAGCCCAGCCACCGCCGTTGACCCCTTGTGAGCCTGTCAGAAGCACCAGGTTTAAAATAGCACGGTAAATCTGATCACTGTGGAACCAGTGATTGGTTCCTCCGCCCATGGCAATCATGGATTTTCCATTGGTGCGTTCAGCATTATCAGCGAATTCACGGGCGACCTTAATAACGTGATTTTGGTTTACACCTGTTATTGATTCCTGCCATGCCGGTGTATATGGTTTCGGGTCATGATAATCGGATGGATAGTCGCCCGGCAAACCACGGTCAATACCGGTATGAGCCATCATCAGATCATAAACCGTCGTTACTTTCAAATGGTTTCCGTCAACATCCTGTATTTCCCTGTAAGGCACACCGCGCTTGACAATATCTCCTTCTTTTTCGGCAAAGTAGGGAAAACTGACGTTTGCCGTGTCGTCATAGTGATCAATGAAACTAAGTTCTGGATCAATGGTTGTTCCATTGTCCTTATCAAGCTGAAGGTTCCAATTGCTTCCACCATCCCATCGAAAGCCGATACTGCCATTCGGTGCCTCCAGCGTATTTGTGCCGGAATTCCAAACGATCGTTTTCCATTCGCCAAGGTCGTGGTCATTATTTAGATCCGACGCACGAAGGAAGCGGTCACTGCGATAATCTCCATCCTGTTCATTCAGAGTGACCAAGTATGGCAAATCAGTAAACGTTTTGGCGTAATCGGTGAAGTATGGTGTCTCTTTATCAACGTAAAATTCCTTTAAAATAACGTGAGTCATGGCCATTGCCAATGCAGCATCCGTACCGGCACGTGCCGGAAGCCAAATATCCGCGAATTTCTCATATTCCGCATAGTCTGGGCTTACACCAACAATTTTGGTGCCATTGTAGCGTGCTTCGACCATAAAATGCGCATCCGGTGTGCGGGTCTGCGGGAGATTCGTTCCCCAAATGATGAAGTACTTCGAATTATACCAGTCGGCGCTTTCCGGAACGTCTGTCTGTTCGCCCCATACTTGGGGTGATGCTGGAGGCAAATCAGCATACCAATCATAAAAGCTTAAAATCGTCCCTCCGATCAGTGAAAGAAACCGGGTACCAGAAGAATAGCTAACCATCGACATGGCCGGTATTGGGCTGAATCCAGCCACACGATCCGGTCCATATTGTTTAATCGTGTGAATGGACGCGCTCGCAATCATTTCACTCATATCCCGCCATGTCGCGCGTACAAAACCGCCTTTTCCGCGTGCTTGTACATATTTGGCACGTTTTTCTGGCGTATTTACAATATTCTGCCATGCTTCGACTGGATCAAAGCCTGCTTCACGTTCTTCTTTCCATAATGAATATAAATCACTGCGGACGTATGGGTATTTCACTCGGATTGGGCTGTATGTGTACCATGAAAAGCTGGCGCCCCTTGGACAGCCGCGCGGCTCATATTCCGGAAAATCATCTCCGGTGCTTGGATAATCGGTCTGCTGAGTTTCCGATGTGATAATGCCGTCTTTTACGTAAATTTTCCAGCTGCAAGAACCTGTACAATTAACACCATGAGTTGAACGGACCACTTTGTCATGTTGCCACCGTCTTCTGTATATATCCTCTGAATCACGGGGGCGGGTACTTTCTTCAGTCCATCCTTCATTGATATGATTTCCGGATTTAATATGTCTTAAGCTTTCAAATAATTTATTTCTATTCTTTTTCACCCTTGTCACCCCTCTCATGGGTTGCTTCAACTGGATTAAACCGTTCACCCAATATACGGAAACTACCACTGCCCTCATTCAATTCTTCAATGAATATTTTTAAACTTGGTGCATTTGATGCAACCAGTATTAACCGTTCCAATGTATCATAATCATTAATGTCATAAATCGACTCGATCATTTTTGGCGGTATGTCACCAAATCTCATCTTCAAAATCGCTAGCAAATCTTCACGATCGTCTACTATATTTGCTTCATCTTCAAACATAAACATGGGTCAAACATCCTTTCCGATTCACGGTTTCATCATTCGGAAATAATCAGCAATCATGACTTCTTTGCAGGATTCGCCTGCTTCTTCCAAAAATTCCGTCAATGCTTCCCTTTTGTTATGAAGAACGTCATTTGTCAAAGACCGGGACATCTGATGGGCAAATCCATCCCCGTAATAAAGGATCACCTTGTATCCAGATTCTTCTTTAATTGCATTAGCCTGAATATCATATTTATGAATGTTATAACGGTTTTCCAGTTCAGTTGTTATAAAATGATATAACTCCGGGAGTATAATACGGAGCGACCGTTCGTTGCCGGATGCTGTCTGATTGGAATCCAAATAACGTCACCTCTCATACAATAAGTAATCATTCAGTGCTTCGGAAGCACATCCAATTCCTTTTGATTATGAAGCTGGTCAACGATAATCATGGAATGAAACCGTTGCACCACATCATTAGTCACGCCGTATTCCGGCAATAACTGCTTAATTTCAGCCATCAATAGTCGTAACAAATCATGATCACGTGTTAATGCCACGATGTCATCTTTTACATCTGGATTTTCGTCCACCAGGTCTTTATATAACCCCTCTTCCTCCGATTCAGCATGTGCGAGAGTTCTCGTCTCCCATTGCTCGACAAGAACATAAGCTAATTCCATCGCTTTTTCCTGTTGGCTGTCATCCGCGAGTTTTTCGAGCATTTCCGTTAACTCGATAGCTTCGTTTAATGCTGCTTCATGTATAGCTGCGTGGCTATCAGCATTTTTCAGAGCAGGACCTGACATTTTATCACTCCTTACAGCCTATTAAGCGTGATATACGACCATTGGGGCTTTCCTTTTCGTATTTTTGATACCGACGTGTTCTTTGAAAATAATATCGATTTTTTACAGCATATCACGCAACCTGGTCTCTAACAATTTATTCATGGAAACATATGGCGAAAGTGTGATTATTGTCACGAAAAGATTATGACAATTAATGTGAAATGTTTTTAACAGCAGTTGATGATTGGAAAAAGGGAAAAAATATGTTTAAGATAACAGTATGCAACGATACAATGATAGACAAAGGAGAGGTCACGATGCTGGCACATATCGTCGTCAGCGGACGCGTTCAAGGCGTGGGATTCCGATACTCTGCACAACAGCAGGCAAGAAGCCATCGATTGGCAGGATGGGTGCAGAACAAGACAGACGGCACAGTTGAACTTGAAGCGGAAGGCGACGCAGAACAAGTTCGTTCATTTATACAAATATTAAAAAAAGGATTCAGTCCGTTTATTCATGTGGAAAATGTGGATGTAAATTTCGATCAGAATAATAAAGGGTATACGGATTTTTCCATAAAATGAAACGGACGATCAGTAGGCATTTTATCTCCTGCTGATCGTCCGTTTCAATTCTTATTTAGAGGCCGGATATGACAGCCCCCTTCGTTGTTTATAAAGAAAGAACCGCCATCAGTAAAAAGCGATTCTTGCTTCATCAAGGTGCTTTATATCTCAGCGGTTCTCAAAAAACTCGCGGTTCGTTGTTATAAATTTACTTTCCTCTTCCGGTACGTCATCTTCCATATAAATGGCTTCTACCGGACAGACAGCCTCACATGCACCGCAATCGATACAAATATCGGGATCAATATAAAACATATCCTTGCCTTCTTCTATACAATCAACAGGACAAACTTCCACACATTCTCCTGATTTTTCATTAATACATGGTGATGTAATAACAAAAGCCAAGCTATTTCCTCCTTCCAATGAGAGGCAAGATTAAATATCTCATTATAAATATTACATAATTTTTTCTCGTGATTCAAGCATTAAAACACATTTCTAGGCACTCATGCATATCATGTACTATCGGAAGTACGGGAAGGAGAGATACCATTGAAAGTCACCATTCGGCCCGGTGATTCATTACAATATTACAGTGAGCTATTTGATATCCCGTTTGCATTGATTGACCAATCAAATTCAGAGATTAATGGTCAACCATTAACAGCGGGGCGAAACATACACATTCCCGGTTATACCCTTCATTATCAGTCAACGGCACCGAATGATACATTAAAGAAAATAGCCAAGGAAAAACGTTTGTCCGTTGATATGCTTCAATCAGTCAACCCATCCATAATTGCTGATCATCTGCCAATCAATGACACAATTGCGATTCCCGAACGAGTGAACGAACGGATTTTAACGGATTTTCATCATTATACATTTGATACCATGATAAACGACATACAAAAGCTGACGACAATCTATCCATTCATCACGCAACAGGTGATCGGCCATTCTGTTATGGGGAAGGATATCATTGAAATACAAGTGGGCAATGGCAACAAACAAGTTCATTTGAACGGATCGTTTCATGCCAATGAATGGATTACAACTCCTGTTATTATGCGTTTTATAAACGAATACGCGCGTGCATTGACAAATAACCTTCCATTACGATCGCTATCCACACTTCCTCTCTTAACAGACACGAATTTGTCGGTTGTTCCAATGGTTAATCCAGATGGTGTCGATCTTGTATTAAATGGCGCGTCGGCAGCTGGTAACCGCAGAAGAAACGTTCTTTCACTCAATAATCACGACACCGATTTTTCCAATTGGAAAGCAAATATCGCGGGCGTGGATTTAAACAATCAATATCCGGCACGCCGGGAAACAGAAACCGCAAGAAAGCCCGATTCGCCGCAACCAAGGGACTACCCAGGGCCCTATCCATTATCGGAACCGGAATCAATGGCCATGGCTACATTGGCCAATACCCGCGAATTTTCGCGAGTTAGTGCTTTTCATACACAAGGCGACGTCATTTATTGGGGCTATGAAGGGATCGAGCCATCATCCGCACAGACTATAGTCGACGAATACGGTCGTGTGAGCGGTTATACCCCTGTTCGTTATGTTGATAATTATGCCGGTTTCAAAGATTGGTTCATAAAAAATTATCAACGCCCTGGTTTTACGGTTGAATTGGGCTCGGGTGTCAATCCACTTCCTTTCACCCAGTTTGATGAAATATATCAAGCATCGCTCGGAATCATGTTAGCGAATCTTTATATGTAACGGGCAACCGATAGATAAAATAACAGCAGGATCTTTCTGCTGTTATTTTATCTCTTGGAAGTAATTTTTATAAAAACCACCAATACGTTCGCTGTTATCAACAATGAAATAAAATTCATCTGTTTCATTCTTAACATCATACTGTCGCCCAGGGGTCAGCTTATGATGAACTATAAATTTTTCAGCATCAGCATGAACACATTCCACTATTTTCATGGTTTCCCGATTTTGCCAGTTTAAATGTATCACGTTTCAACGCTCCTGTTCCAATGCCTATAATTATTAAAAGGTTTATTCAAAAAGCGATAAGTATTGTCCATATCCTCGTTCGTTCATTTCTTCCTTCGGTATGAATGTCATAGCAGCAGAATTCATACAGTAGCGCAATCCGCCTTGATCGGCTGGTCCATCAGGAAAAACATGACCTAAGTGAGAATCGGCTGTTTTGCTTCTGACTTCAGTGCGAACCATTCCGTGGCTGGTATCGGTATTTTCCTTCAGTCGGTAAGAATCAACAGGTTTTGTAAAGCTTGGCCAGCCGCATTGCGCATCAAATTTATTCTGTGAGCTAAACAAAACCTCACCGGAGATCAGATCCACATATATCCCTTCGTCATCTTTATCCCAATATTCATTATCAAACGGTTTTTCCGTTCCATTCTCCTGTGTCACGTTGTACTGCACAGGGGTCAGCCTTTCCTTCAGTTCTGACTTTTCCGGTTTCTGCTGCCAATACTCCTTAATAAAGGCCTCACGTCCGGACCCTTTCTTATACAGGCTATAATGGAATGATTGTTTTTTGTAATAATCCTGGTGTTCTTCTTCAGCTCTGTAAAAAGGTTTGGCGGCTATAATTGGCGTTACAATCGATTTCGAGAATTTTCCGCTTTTTTCCAAATCCTGTTTGGATTGTTCTGCAAGTTGTTTTTGTTTTTCATTATGATAAAAAATAGCTGTTTGGTAGGACTCGCCTCGATCATTGAACTGTCCACCGGTATCTGTTGGATCAATTTGTTGCCAAAAAGTGTTGAGAAGTTCCTTATAAGGCATTTTTTCAGGATCAAATGTGATTTGAACCGCTTCTACATGCCCGGTCTGATCTGAACAAACGTCTTCATAAGTTGGATTTTCGGTGTGCCCGCCGGTATAACCTGAGACGATATTCAGTACACCCGGACGCTCATCAAACGGTTCCACCATACACCAAAAACATCCGCCTGCAAATGTTGCCAGTTCGGTCGTCATAGAATGCCTCCCATTTGTTCTGGTTTCATTGGTTCCATTTTTTCGTTTTCAGCTATGAAAATCAAATATTTTGCCTGAGTAGCAAACAATCAAACAAACAATTTTGGCGTTGATACACCTGAATGATGCGACGTATCACTTGTATTATCGTCCGACGTGTTTTCCATGGACGGTGTCGTCATATCCTGTTCATCATTTTCCTCATTACTTTCTAAAGACGTCTCAGAGGCTGTCTGATTTTCTGATTCTTCTTCATCATCGTTTTCGTTCAATGCTTTCATTAATTGCAGCATCATTGGCAGATTTTTTACCATCGGTCCGTATTGTTGTATGATAGGAGCCGTTGATTGAACCGTTTTTAATATTTGCTGCAAGCTTCCCAGTTTTTGTGAAAAATTATTTATCCGATCCGGCGATAATAAACGCTGCATGTTATGGGATGTAAACAATTGTTGCAAACCACCTGGGGAATGTTGCTGAGGCAATCCAGGGGGAAAAAATCCCTGTGGCTGGTAAAATGGATAATTGGGACCCTGTTGCATCGGCCATACCATTATGATCCTCCCCTTCCATGATTGTTACGTATCGTATTGTACGTGACAAATGCTGAAAAAGTGCATGGCCGATACACATCCACTGTTCTGATAGAGCCTTTACTTACACCCAAACTATTTCCCGGGAAACCGCACAAAACAGCATTTTTTAACACAGAAATGACAGAATATGGTGAAAACGCGCCTATTTTGTTGTAGACGGGAATCCCCTATTCTATCTGTTTTCATCTTTGTGAATCAGGACGCAATGATCAATGAGCAGCTAGTCACTATTATTGTTATCCATAAATTCACGGTGCTTTTTCAGTTTTTTACGGTACACAACAGCTGCCAAATAAATACTGATTTCATAAATAATAATAAGTGGAACAGCAACGACAAGTTGCAGCGTAAAATCCGGTGGTGTAATGACAGCACCGATGATAACAATAATTAAATAGGCATATTTCCTCGTTTTACGCATAAAGTCTGGCGTAAGCACACCGAGACGCGTCAAAAACATAGCTATAATAGGTATTTCAAAGAACAAGGCAAACGGTATAACAATTCGGAACAGTAATTTAAAATAACGGTCATATGTAAAAATTTCATTGAACATGTCATTATTAAGAGATAATAAAAATGGGACAATCAATTGAACAAAAATGATATATCCAAATACAATGCCAATAAGAAACAAAAGAAATATAATCGGTATATACCATAATGTCGCTTTGCGTTCCGGTTTTGTCAACCCAGGTTTAATAAATAGCCAGATTTGCAGACACAATATCGGCAATGTCCCTATGATGGCAACCAATCCTGCAAGCGTTATATAAACCGATATTAAATCAGTAAGCCCTGTAACACTTAACTTAAAAGGTAAATCCGCAGCTATAAAATCATAAATTTCCTCGACATACACAAATCCCGCCACAAAAAACAGGATGAAAAAAACGGCTGTAACGATTAGCCGGTTGCGCAATTCAGATAAATGGCCAACGACATTCATGTCTTTGTCCTGGTCAAATTCGTGTCCTTCAACCATGCGTTCACGCTCCCACTATGGCAGAAAAAAGATGTAAGGTTTCCCCTACACCCTTTGCCCATCCGGTTATTGATTAGATGAATGATCATTATTTCTGGAATCCTCATCGTCTGAAACAATGTCCTTAGTTGCATTTTTGAATTCTTTTAATGAATTGCCAAAAGACTTACCAATTTCGGGTAGTTTTGATGGGCCGAAAACAATCAGCGCAATGACCAGAATTAAAATTAATCCTGGAATACCAATACTGCCTATTCCCATTATCATCACTCCATATGATTATTTGTTGTCATCCTCTTTAAAAACCTGTTTGGCCTCATTAACTTCTTTGGAAACATCACCAGTTAAATCTTGTGCTGATGTTTTGAACTCTTTTAATGTAGTCCCTGCCGCTTTACCAATCTCTGGCAATTTATTAGGGCCAAAAATAATTAGTGCCACTATCAGAATTAAAATTAATCCCAGAATACCAATACTGCCTATTCCCACTATCATCACCCCGTGTGATTATTTTTTCCACAATCTTATAGACAGTCCATACAATAAAACGTATCGCAACACCGTCTGACAGTAATTTATCTCCTTGCCATTGTAACACGGGACACAACCAGCGTACAACTGAACTTATAATTGTTTTGATTTTTCGTATTGAGCGGGATCGTTCATGTTAAAAAAATGTTTTTCAAGTTTTTGATCGGGTATGTTTTTATAATGTGACACATATCGGACGTTAATATACTTAAATAATGTGCGCACTTTCCGCTCATCATGATGAAGCAGGCACTGAACCTGTGGAAGAACCTGTTTTTTATAAATACCTGCAAGTGGATGCATTCGCTCATTATATACCGGAATAACAGCATCAACATTTTCGAGTGACTGATACAGCAAATGGTATATGCTCTGATCAATAAACGGCATGTCACATGCGGCGAATAGACAAACATCCGAATTTGAATGATACAACCCGGATTCTATACCGGCAAGCGGCCCCATGTCTTTATATCGGTCTGTATACATATCGATTCCAAGAAACGTGTGTGATGCAGGGTTATTAGTGATAACCGTTGTCTGGCTGCTGCATTTTTTCAGTTCTTCTGTGACGTGTGTAATTGCTGATTTTCCATAGATGGTCAATAATGATTTATCGGTCCCCATACGAGATGATTTACCACCCGCAAGAATTACTCCAGTTCCTTGCATCTGCATCATCCCCCTTACTATCTCCGGTCATACTGACGGAAGTAATAATCGTAAGGATTTTTGTCATTTCGCTCCCCTTTTTCTTCTGCGGTCAATTGCCAATATTTTTCTGTAAAAAGAGGGAAATACGTATCTCCAGGAAAACTGTCATCAATAAACGTAATATACAGGCGGTCTGCGTGCGCAAGAAATTGTTCAAAAATGGTCGAACCGCCAATAATAAACAGTTCGTCATCGGGATGCTCATCATTCCATTGAAGTACCGTGTTCACATCATGAACAACCTCAACGCCTTCCGGAAAATGGGCCTTCTGTTTTCGTGTAATAACGACATTTTCACGGTTGGGAAGCGGCTTTCCAATGGCTTCAAATGTTTTGCGTCCCATAAAGATGGTGTTTCCGGTTGTTTTTTGTTTGAAAAACTTCAAGTCGTTCGGGAGGCGCCATGGCAGATCGTTTTTATAGCCAATCACCCGATTTTGGTCCATTGCAGCCAGTAACGAAATCATTCGTTCCAACCCTCCTTTCAATCATACTGCAATTGGGGCTTTGATGGCAGGATGCGGATGATAATCCATTAATTGAAAATCGGTTACATCAAAAGCAAACATGGATTCCTTTTCTTTATTCATTTCAAGCGACGGGAAAGGCCTTGGATCGCGCCCAAGTTGTGTTTTCATCTGTTCTGCATGATTGGTGTATATGTGTGCATCTCCAAGCGTAAGAATGAATTCGCCCGGCTCAAGATTACACTCATGCGCCATCAACAGAGTAAGTAATGCATAGCTGGCTATATTAAATGGAACCCCAAGAAATATATCACCACTGCGTTGATACAATTGACATGACAATTGGCCATCAGCCACATAGAATTGAAACAGTGTATGACAGGGCGGCAAAGCCATATGCGGCACATCTTCCGGATTCCACGCCGATACGATATGCCTGCGGGAATCCGGGTTATTGCGAATGGACTTGACTGTTTCTTTCAATTGATCAATGGTTTCATAACGGGATGTTTCCCAAGCGCGCCATTGTTTTCCATAAACATTGCCCAGGTTTCCAAAGGTCTCGGAAAACGAATCGTCATAAAGAATATTTTGCTTAAATCGTTCCATCTGTTCTTCATACTGTTTTCGAAAGGAAGCGTCACGCTGGCTTCGATTACCGAAATCGGTCATGTCGGGTCCGTCATAAGCATCACTATGAACCCATTGTTTAAATGCCCATTCGTTCCAAATATTGTTATTGTGTTGAAGCAAATAACGTATGTTCGTATCACCCCTAATAAACCATAGAAGCTCACTCGTGATCAATCGGAACGGCACTTTCTTTGTTGTTAGAAGCGGAAATCCTTCGTTCAGTTTAAATCGTATTTGAGATCCAAAAACCGAATAGGTACCTGTATTCGTTCTGTCCATTTTTTTCGTTCCATATTCCAATATGTATTTGCATAGATCCAAATACCCTCGTTCGCCTTTTAACATGGTCTACCCTCCCATCATCCGTTCTGCTAAAGATATATTTCCTGCTATTGTAACACAATCGTTAACTCCCGGCACACATAAATTGATACCCCATTTAATAATCTTTTAAAAGTAAGTCACTCACGAAAGGGGATGATTGCATGCTGAATAGTTCCATTCAACATGTCATAAAACAATCGTTTTTGTACAGTTACATGTTAAGTCAGTCGTTTGCTGTTTATGCGAATGCATACCCTGATCTTCAAAATGATCCATTGACGGAGGTTGACCAGCCGCATTCCGGGAAACATAGTGAAGCCGTCCGAATTCAACAACATAAATCTGATTTGTATAAAAAGGTCGACCATAATGATAATCTTTTAACAGAACGTGCCCTCCAGCAGTTTAAAAAAGATCATAACATTGATATGTCAAATCAGATATCAGGGGGAGGAATGGTTGAGAAAATAAAACACCATTCCAATCAGTTGAAAGATATGGCAGACACGATTCAACCGGAAATGAACCATGATGACGTTAAAACAGTTCAGCGGTCCTTGCAATATTTCGGTTATTACGAAGGTGAAGTGGATGGCCTCTATGGCCCACTGACACAGAAGGCACTGGAAACAGCCGAAGATAAACTGGACTTGGAACTTGTTGATGATAATGCATTGAAAGCAATGTATGCAGAAAAACAAGCCGAACGAAGAAACCAGAAAGAAACACAAACGGCCAATGCACCTTCCGAATCAAAACTCCAAACAACTTCCCAATCAGAAACGAAAAAAAATAATACAGAATCAACTAAAAATGAAACCAAGAAAAAGACAAAACAAGTCAAGGTAAGCAAACCCTCTTATTCCGGAGCTGTTGAAGCTGCCTATGCCCAAATCGGTACACCATACGTCTGGGGAGGGGAATCGCCATCCGGTTTTGACTGCAGCGGATTTATTCAATACATTTTTCAATTGGAAGATATTAAACTTCCCCGTACTGTCAGTGATGTATGGAATGCCACAGAACCTATCAGCAAACCATCCGTTGGTGATCTCGTGTTTTTTGAAACGTATCAATCAGGGCCATCCCATATGGGGGTTTATGTTGGTGATAACAAATTTATTCATGCCGGTGAATCGCGTGGTGTAGAAAAAAGCAAATTGGGAAATTCATACTGGAAGGAGCGATATTTGGGAGCCAGAAGAGTGCAATAGCAACCCTTATTATCAATTGGTTCTTCCCCATGATCACGTCTCTTTATCCCCGCAATAAACTCACCGGATGGCTGTTGATTGTCTGTTTTATACATCCTCTTCCATCTTAAAAATGACATATCCGTATAAAAACAATTAAATCGGGTAATTTATTGACTGAGGGTGGGAAATAAGCTATATTAGAAACAAGCAATGAAGATGTATGGAATCATGAAGAACAGGCAGCTTCCAGTGGAAGGATGCATTAAATGATCCATGACTTCGCTGGCAAGTTGCCTTTTTATATTCCACCTATCTGATTTGTATTAACACGTTTTACGTGAAAGGTTTTAGGAGGAAATTTACAAATGGAAAACGGCGTAGTAAAATGGTTTAACGCAGAAAAAGGCTATGGCTTTATTCAAGTAGAAGAAGGAAATGATGTATTCGTCCACTATTCTGCTATTCAGGAAGAAGGATTCAAAACACTTGAAGACGGTCAAAACGTTACATTTGATATCGTGGAAGGCGACCGTGGGCCACAAGCTGCTAACGTAGTCAAAGTATAATGCAACCATAAATTGAAAGCGGCAACCCAATTGGGTTGCCGCTTTTTTAATGACGTTATACCTAAATCACGTCACTCGCGTCAGCGCTTTTTCTTCGTGCGGTAACCGTGCCCTTAATAATAGAAAATGGAAAAACGGAAATAAAAAAGCAGTTAACACCGCACCAAACAGCAATGGAATCACACATAATTCGACTGCCACGATGATATAGTTCGGATGCTTCACATGACGGTAAGGTCCTTTTTTGATGACACTCACTCCTGGAAGAACAATAATTTTTGTATTCCAGAACCGGCCCAATGTATGTATACACCATATCCTCCCCACCTGCGTCAGTAAAAACAATCCAAGCAGAAAATAATTAAACTGAGCATTTGTCTGCGAATTTAAAGATGCTTCTGTTATAACGGATATGAAAAACAGGCAATGAAGAACGACAAACCATTTGTAATGCTTCTCTCCTTTTTCAATCCCTCCCAGGCTTTTCATCCAAATTTCATTCCGTTTGGCAATATACAATTCACCAAGACGCTGCCCTATAACTGCTAAAATAAATAGCCACATCCATATCGTCATTGTTCATTCCACTCCAATAGCAATAATTCTGAACTGAATCCAGGTCCCAAAGCCGATACAACACTCAGCATGTTTTCCGGAACTCCCTCTTTCATCCATTCATACAGTACATAGAGCACTGTTGCAGAAGACATATTTCCATGATCACGGAGAACATAATGGGAATACTTAAATTTTTCCCAGGATGCCATCAACACATTTTCCATGGATTCAAGCACCTTTTGCCCTCCAGGATGTGCAACAAAAGAATGAATACTCTGCTCGGATAATTTCTGTTCGGCCAAGAATCTGTTTATATGATGTTTCCAAAACGTACGGACTTGTGCTGGAATACTTCTAGAAAAAATAACCTCCATTCCTCGATCGGTCACGTTCCATCCCATAACGGAATTGCTGTTTTTCTTCGTGACCGAACCGGTACGGACTATTTGTGGTTTTGTTTTATCGTTTTTTACTGCCGCACGCCACTTGGACTGATTTCCTATCATCACAGCAGCGGCAGCACCATCACCAAAAAGAGCGGATCCAACGATATTGCTTTTGCGGAGATCATCTTTTTGAAATGTAAGGCTGCACAACTCACAGCACACAAGAAGTACCGTTTTATCCGGATGAGCTCGAATCCAATGGGAAGCATGGGATAAGCCGATCGAACCTCCTGCACAGCCAAGACCCCATAGAGGCATCCTTACCATATCTTCCCGAAATGGACGTTCGTTCATAATATAGGTATCTATGGACGGGGTAGCAATACCTGTACTGGAAACAAATATAATCATATCAATCGCTTCATATGGTATTGGTTCACTTAACAAACGATCATTGTTTAAACACGCATCTACTGCCTGGAGCGAATACAGTTGTGCAAAATGATGATACCAATCGTTCTTTTCCTCAAAGGAGTGATCATTTTTCAACCATTCCTGATCAACAGCAAATTGCCTTCTATTTATCTGCGCATTATCAAAAACCGGCAGTAATCGCTGTATCAGCTTGGAAGCCGAGTTATGAAATAGATCGCCGACAAATGATTTAATGAATTGCTGCGACATGTCATGCGAAGGAATCCCCAAACCAATGGACCCAATCAAATCCATCCCCCCTCAATTCTTTTAAATATCGTTTTATTTGTTTAGTCTGGATGATTTTCACAAAACTATTACATAATTTTTTCATTGTATTCATTAATATCATCCAAAACACCCAGGGAGTATCATCCTTTGACTGGCTTATCAAATATGCGAATAAACAAAAAACAAAGCCAAGCTTATGCCTGGCTTTGTTTTTTCTAATTAATGCTGTTTTACACCAAAATACTGGTAATAATTTGTCTCGATAAACCCGTTAAACAATTTTCGTTTTTTGGTTGCTTGTTGTCCATACTCTTTCTCAAAATCGTCAAATGCTGTCATTAAGTAGACGCTCCAAGACGGATAATGGTTCATAGTACGTCCAAGTTGCCGGTATATATCCGCTATTTCATCCCGGTTCCCAACGCGTTCACCGTATGGTGGATTCCCTATTAAATAACCATTTTTATTTTGGATGGAAAGGTCCTGAACGCGCATTTGTTTCCACGTAATTAAATCGCTGAGCCCAGCTTCCATGGCATTGTCATGTGCTGATCGCACCATATTCTCATCAATATCCGATCCAGTGATGGCAAGTGGTCGGTCATAATCTGCCTTATCTTCCACTTCTTCAAAGGCTTCTTTCCAATATTTATTTTTAATCGATCCCCATTCTTCAGAGGCAAACGAACGATTAAACCCGGGAGCAATGTTTTGCCCAATAAGTGCGGCTTCTATCGGAATGGTTCCAGAGCCACAAAATGGATCAATCAACGTGTAGTCCGGTTTCCAGTTGGTCAGGAGAATAAGCGCTGCGGCCATTGTCTCTTTCAGTGGAGCTTCCCCTTGGTTAACGCGATAACCGCGCTTATGCAATCCGGAACCGGAAGTATCAATGGTGAGTGTAGCTTCATCTTTGTGCAGGGCAACCTCCACTTTAAAAAGAGCTCCTGTTTCCGCCAAATGACCGGCGACACCGTATTTCCATTTCAGACGTTCGGCGATGGACTTTTTCACAATGGCCTGACAATCCGGAACACTATGCAACCCTGATTTAATGGATTTACCAGTGACCGGGAATGATCCATCCTCCGAAATAATACTCTCCCATGGCAACGCTTTTGTTTTCTCGAATAATTCATCAAATGTTACAGCATGAAAACGGCCCACTTGCCATTTAACACGGTCAGCACTTCTCAACCATAAATTGCAACGGGGAACAGCATTAACCGGTGCTTCAAACGTCACTTTCCCATTTTCCACTTGCACGTCGTAACCAAGTTGTTTCACTTCACTGGCCACTACTGATTCCAGTCCCATAGCAGCTGTGGCAATTAATGTTATTTGCTGAACCATATGGCGGTCGTTCCTTTCATATCCATTGTACAAGCAGTCATAGTTTACCACATTATGTATTCTTAAACAAAAATGAAATTAAAAACCCCCTTTCCGATTTTATAACAAACGAAAAGGGGGTTGTTCAGTTATTATTTAGTGGACCATTGAATACTCAGTAAGCCATGTTCTGTTCCGTTGTACTTCAACGGTGGTCAGCCTCGTACAACGGTCGTAATCATCTATCTGCAAGTACACTTAACATACTTACCCCTTTTTCGGTTCATTTCCCTGATCAAGGGTGCCCCTACCTAATTTTGGGTTGCTCACTCGTGGGGTTTACCGCGTTCCACCCGGATCGTTTCCAATCCGGCTCCGTCACTGTGGCACTTTCAAGTGTACTCATCCATATCATCAGAATCAGGATTTTTCACTGCCGTTAGCCGCATGGCTACCTTGACTTATGATTTCGTCAAGCACGAACACTACAGGCATCGCAGCCTGTGTGAGCATGGACTTTCCTCTGCATAAAAAACTTATACAGCGATTACGTGAGTATCAATTTCATTCTAAGTATAGAATAACATATTATTTATGTTATTGCATTGGTAAAACAAGCCAGTCTGTCATTATGTATCAGCATACTTGTTTCCGAATACGGCTTTTTCCAAGTTGGACACTCGTTTCAAAATATCATAATTAACTTGGCGATTAGGTCCTGCTGCACGGTTTTTTGTCTGTTCAGACTGTTTTTGAATCCGTTCATTTTCCTGACGGAGTTTATCAATTTCTTGTTGAAACGCTTCGTAATCCTGTATGATTGTATCCAGAAATGCATCAACTTCTTCCTGATTGTAGCCACGCATGGTTGTTTTAAATTCTTTATCCAATATGTCTTTACCTGTCAGTTGGTTTGAATTCATTTCGCAGTCACCTCTACATAACAGTTGGTTTTTTAATTAAAACTTGAGAAATATTCGTTATTTTATTTTATTGGCATCATCTATCAATTATGTTGTTTTTCTGGCTTTTTCAGCTCATTGTCAGTATAACATGGAAAACGATCTTTGTCTTATTGAAATCGTGGCAGCATAAAAAAGAAGCTGAGACATCAGCTTCTTTTTTGACTTGTATTGATATCGTCTGAGTGAAAAGAAAACGGCAGCAAATCATTCATTGTTACTATTTTTATTTCATTCGCTGTGTTTGTCAAATAAATGGTCGTGTCGCTACCAAAAAACTCACTCATTACTTGACGACAAGAACCGCACGGTGGAACAGGACGTTCCGTACCAGCCGATACAGCCATCTCACGAAACGATTGTTCTCCATCGGCAACGGCTTTGAAAATCGCTACTCGTTCCGCGCAGCAGCTTACCGGATACGCGGCATTTTCAATATTGCATCCTGTATAAATGTTGCCGGATGCGGTTTTTATCGCTGCACCGACGGGGAATTGCGAATATGGAACATAGGCTGTTGCACGCATGTTTTTAGCTTTGGCAATCAGATTCTCACGCTCCATATCGGAATCCTCCTTTTAAAAGCCAATGATAAAGGGATGATGTCTCTGTATAACCTTTCATTGTTTCCTCAAATCGTCCAACATTTTATCAAGAATAAAACGCGTTGAGTGTACCATTTCCATATATGGCTTCCGTTTTATGTCTACATAAAGACTGTGCAACATCAACGTTTCCATGTTTTCTTTGGTGGATGTTATCTGCTGTGGATGAAGATTGAGTTGACGTGCTTTTACCATATGCAAAGCTTGATCTTCCCATTCGCTCAGAAGATCGTAAATAGGAGCGGTATACGTTTTGACCTTTTGAAAAAACGCTTTATCGTTTTTGCTTTCGGGCGGATTATTTGCTCTATATATGGTTTGCATATTTTCAAGATGGGTTATTAATTGCTCCGTTTGTTCCAATAGTTCCATATGTTAAGCCTGCCTTTTCATCAATACTTTCTCCGTATGATCACTATATCACGTTTGTATGATGAACACATCTGTCAGACTCTGATTTTGTTTTGATCTGTCGATGACGAAGCTGGCATTGGATACGATGGGTTATATTGGACATGTTTATACTTTTTGGCAAGATCTTCAACCTGGTATGTCGACCGGCTTATGTCATCCCTGTTGGAGCGGTACTGTTTCTTAACACTGTTCTCGGCAGTTATGGCCATTTTTTGCTCCATCAAACGCAACTGATTAGCGACATAATCTATCGCATGTTCAAATTCATGTTTATTAGTTCTCTCCACCGACTTCGTGATTAATCGCAAGTTTGTCATCCGATTCACCTTCCCATTCATGAGTTATATCACTATTTCGGCAAAAACATGAACGTCCCTGCCCGCTCGACAGAACTAGAAGAATAATGGCAAAAATAGTGTAGATTCCCTCCTGCTCAGACAAACTAATAAAGAAAGGAGGGTATCAGATTGGAACACGAACGTAGACCATCCCAGCAAAAAACAAAGAAACATCATCAAAAAAGTGAAAATCGCGGCCGAAATAAAAAATTGGATGGGCCCAATCAGCCGTCCACGTAAGCCGAAATGCGAAACATCGGCATTCACACGATTTTTGGATGCCGATGTTTTGATCAGGATAATGATTTATTCTGTGTCGCCATGCCTCTGAAGTAACCATAAGCACCAAGCAATTTTCTTCGATTATAAAATGCATTTTTTATGCTGGAATCAGGCTCAACAATCCGATTTCGAAACCATTTTCGTTTCACCCCCCTGAAACGATACCAATCCTTTCGAATATTATCCTGATGAGCTATGACAGGATAAACAGTCCGTAAAAAAGGTGTTCCTTCCAACTGTTTCTCTAAAAACTGTTCATAATCCCGACGTGATCCTGTATGATCTATGGATAACGCAAAATCAAACAATAAATGATAAACGTGCGGATGAAACATAATTGAAGCAATCCGTTTTCCCAGTTCGATGCGTTTATGAATATTTGTAAAGTCGTGTACAAATGCACCGAATACGTTACCAGTCCTCGTCGGAAGCAGAACGGCATTAAGCCAAAGCTTGTCCTGCATCAAGTATGGCAAGCGCCTAAAAATACGATGCTGGAAATAATCTTGTTGAATAACTGGAGAATGGATAACGTTTTGTTCGTTAATAATCATAGCAATCATGAGACGGTTTTGGTCACCATATTTCCAGAAATGATCCCATTCCTTCTTCATAAAACGTGAAACAGCCATGTGTGGTAAAAGATGAAACATGGGCTGATTATATAGAACGGACAGTTCATAAAGAAGAAGCTGTGGATAGGCATCAGAAAAGATAAGCCAATTCGCCCGTTCATACGTCATAAAGAACCGACATCGTTGTTTTTCAGATAATATATTCCTAAGCGATGACAGATACAGATCCGTCATGTTCCAACCGGCATTACGAGAAACGATGCTGGCTAAAAATGCCCATTTTATTTTCGGATAACACATGTATATGTTTTGATAAGCTTTCGTCCGGGAAATATTATCTACGTTATGTTTATTTGTTTTCATTCGTATATAGTGGTGAAGATCCTTTTCTGAAAAATAAATCATGCAGAATTCCTCCTTTCAAAACAAATGGTCAAGGCCGGCTTTTTTTGATATGATACAGTAACATGCGGGGGGAATATACAATGCATTATCCGAATGGAAAAAAGAACGACCAGACACAAAAAACACTGGCAAATGTTAGCAAATCACATGCATTCAGCAATCGGGGCATGACGTTGGAAGAAGATATTAATGCGGCTAATGCTTTTTATCGTGATACAGGCAAAGCTAGCATTCATAAAAAACCTACACCTATACAGGTGGTAAATGTCCATTACCCGAAGCGGAGTGCTGCTGTCATTACGGAAGGTTATTTCAAACAGCCTTCCACAACAGATTACAATGGTATTTATCACGGAAGGCATATCGATTTTGAAGCGAAAGAAACGAAAAATAAAACGCGATTTCCACTGGCCAATATTCATGAACACCAAATTAGGCATATGAAATCCATTATCAATCATGGCGGCATCTGTTTTCTTATCATACGGTTCTCTGCACACGGTGAAACGTTCTATATGCCCGCCGAAACGTTATTTCGTTATTGGGACGACCAAATAAATGGCGGTAAGAAGTCCATCCGGTATGAAACCATTGCAAACGAGGGTCACATCGTACCATTTCATTACCAGGCAAGGGTTCACTACCTAGCCATCATCGATAAGCTTTATTTTTAGAATGGAGGAGAACGACGAATGGCAACAAATGGCCAGTCACGTACGGCAAGAAGACAACAAAAAAAAGCGTCCAAAAAGCCATTATGGAAAAAGATATTATTATGGACACTTATTGCGATTTTGGCAATTGGAATAAGTGTTGGAGGTCTTTTTACTTATTATATTGCCACCGCACCGAATATTGATGCATCCAAATTGGATACACCGTTTTCATCAAAATTTTACGATAAAGATGGCGAACAATTCGCTGACTTAGGAAAGAAGCAGCGAACAAAAGTTGAATATGATGAATTGCCCGATGTATTGATTGATGCAGTGATTGCAACCGAGGATGCGAGATTTTTTGACCATCCTGGAATCGACATATGGCGAATTGGCGGTGCTATTGTCGCCAATATTACAGACGGTTTTGGTTCCGAGGGTGCCAGTACGATCACTCAGCAAGTGGTGGAAAAATCATTCCTTCCACCGGATAAAAAAATCAGTCTTAAGGTTCAGGAAATGTGGCTCGCATTACAGTTGGAACAGAAGTATAATAAAGAACGCATTATGGAGATGTATCTGAATAAAATTTATTACGGCAAACGCGCCTATGGTGTCGTAAAAGCTGCTGAAGTTTATTTCGGAAAGACAGATTTAAGCGAATTGACTTTGCCTGAGGCTGCGATACTTGCTGGATTACCACAGCGGCCATCGGCGTATAACCCGTTTAAGAACCCGGAATTAATGAAAGACCGAATGAGTACCGTTCTGCAATTAATGGTGCAGCATGACAAAATTTCGGAAAAACAGGCCAAAGAAGCAAAACAAGTTGAGATCGCCTCGCTTCTTACGGAAGATGAACCGGATTCAACGCCATATCAAGCATTTCTGCAGCAAGTGGAAAAGGAAGTCAAAAAGAACGTCGATGGTGCCGATATTTACACGGACGGATTAAAAATTTACACAACCATTGACACAGACGCACAAAAATATGTGGAATTTTTGCTCTCTGACAAAGACGATAATCCGATCAACTATCCAGAACCTGTCGTGAATCCGAAAAGTGATGAAGGCAAAAAAGTGGATTTGCAAGCTGGTATGACAGTTTTGGATACCAAAACGGGTGCGGTTCGTGCTATCGGCGGTGCACATGGCGGACTGGAAAATCAAGGCTTTAATCACGCAACTCAAATAGACCGTCAGCCCGGTTCAACATTTAAACCCATTGTGGATTACGGTCCTGCCATTGAAAATATGCAATGGTCCACGTATCATCAGCTCAATGACGACGGACCGTATGATATAAAAGGATCCGACAAACAAGTTGAAACATGGGATAGCACCTACTACGGCTGGGTAACTGCGCGATATGCACTTCAGCGATCGTTAAACGTTCCCGCTATCAAAACGTTTGAAGAAGTTGGCCGTCAAAATGCGAAAGCCTTTGCTGAAAAATTGGGTATAACATTTGGTGACAAAAAAATTAAGTTGACAGATGCCATTGGCGGCGGAGATATTGGCACAAACCCACTGGAACTTGCCGGCGCTTACCGGGCTTTTGCCAACGGAGGTATTTACAATAAACCGTACACCGTAACGAAGGTTGAATTCCCGGGAAGTGGAAAAACCGTGAACTTGAAACCGGAACCTGAAGCTGTTATGGCTGATTCCACGGCTTACATGATTACGGATATGCTCAAAAATGTGGTTACTGAGGGAACCGGTACGTCAGCCAATATCTCTGGGCTTCAGGTGGCAGGAAAAACCGGAACAACGACACGTCCTGACGTTAATGGTTCGCCGGATTCCTGGTTTAGCGGGTACAGCACCAACTATACGATGTCAATTTGGACCGGTTATGATAATAACAATATACCAATAGATGATAAGTTTAAAAACGTATCACAAAGATTATTCAAACATACCATGATGGAACTATCCAAAAACATCGAAACACCTGACTTTACAAAACCTGATTCAGTCGTCGAACAAGCCGTTGAAAAAGGATCCAGACCGGCTAAATTGCCAAGTAATTATACACCAGAATCCCAGATTGTCACCGAACTGTTCGTAAAAGGAACAGCACCAACGGAAACATCCGAAAAATATGATCAACTCGAACCTGTGAACAATTTGGAAGCAACGTTTGACAACGAGGCGAATGCAATTCAAGTGACATGGGAGTACAATTCAAAACAGAGTGTCTCATTTGAAGTGAGCGCTCGTGTTGATGGCGATGAGAAACAAAAGTTATCATCAACCGAAGAAACATCCATGGAAATAACAAATGTGGAACCTGGTTCTGATTATGAAATCGAAGTCATCGCTTCAAGTCATGAATCGGCTATTGATGCCAGTGAACCAGTAACAACCACAGTAAGTATTCCAGAGGACATGGAAGATGACGAGGATGACGAGGAAGAGGAAGAAGATGAAGAGGAAAACAACAATGAACAAGGTAACATACCATCCGTTGATTCCTTACAAGCCAAACCGACTGCGTCTTCCATTGACGTCAGTTGGCAATACAATGGTCCCCCAGCTCAATACGAAGTAGTTGTTTCGCGATCGGGATCGGACATTCAGACAAAAACCGTACGTTCCAAGGGCATTGTTTTAGAAGGTGACGGTGTCCGCCCTGGCCAAACGTATACCATCACCGTCACCCCTGTTGGACAAGAGGGTGCAAACAAAGGTGTTAAAGGCTTAACAAAAAGTACTAAAACATCCGTACCTGATGAAGCCGATTCAGTCCAAGGAAATTCCAGCAATAACCATGATGGTGAAGCGTCCGACTGATCAAAAAAAGCAGCCTCCAAAAAGGAGGACTGCTTTTTTTAATCAATTTTTCACGGTTTCTCGTTTTCGCATCCGTTTTTGCCCTTCCCGACAAAGATCAAGCAATCGGCATTCCGCGCATTGCGGATTCCGTGCTTTGCAATGGTATCTGCCAAAAAAGATCATCCGGTGGTGCGTGTCTGCCCATACGTCTTTTGGAATCTTTTGCATCAGTGTCTCTTCCACCTGCAGAGTGGAATCTTTCCAACGGCATATACCTAGCCGTTTTGCCACACGTTCTACATGCGTATCAACAGCAATCGCTGGTTCGTTAAACGCCACTGCAGCAACGACATTGGCTGTTTTCCGTCCAACTCCGGCCAAATGCATCAACTCTGTTTTTGTTCGTGGTACTTCCCCACCATAATCATCAATTAGCATTTGACACAATTTCCGAATATTTTTCGACTTGTTACGGTAAAGTCCGATTGATTTAATGTCTTGTTCCAGTTCTTCCAAAGTTACCGCCAGATAGTCCTCGGGTGTTTTATATTTTTCAAACAGTCCCGGTGTCACTTTATTGACCAGGTTATCGGTGCACTGGGCCGATAATAAGACGGCAATGACAAGTTCGAATGGGTTCCGATGATTCAACTCGCACTGTGCATTCGGATACATGTCTTCCATAACATCTAGGCAGTGTAACACTTGCTTTTTGTTCAGCATGCCCCCTATTCCTCCTCAAGCCAATTATAATAAATCGATGTATCCCGTTTTTTATCTGTATCATCTTTTTTTGCTGTCTGCGCCTCATGAAAAGCCTTGCTGGCATCTCTGGCCTCTTCAACAGTGTGGATGCCTTTCTTTTTCCATTCGCGAAGAATCCGATCAATGTATTTGAAGTTGAGTTTGCCCATTAAAACCGATTCTCGCAATGCGGCTTTGATCAAAGCTGGCGCAAGTTCGTCCTCATCGAGCCATGCATTAATCATCTCAATTTCAAATGGCGATAATGGCCTGCCAAATTCCTGTTCAAACAAAACGAAAATGGTGCCATCATGTTCTGCAACGGGGGCCTGCTGTTGTTCAGCGAATAATGTCTCCCAGAGCGGGTTCAAGTTATAAGCCTCAGTTATTTGACCTTGATCATTTTTCAATTGTTCAATAGATAAAAAATGATTTTGAATTAGCTTCCGAAGTATATGGGCACAGTCTTTTTCATTAATTTTCATACGTTTGGCTATTTCTTCTGGCGTCGGGAATTCGTTATTGGCTTGCATAAATCGAATAAGCTGCAAAATGACCATTACCTCTGTTTCATTCAAACCGAGTGATACATAGTGTTCAAATAATCGGGCGGGTACTTGCACCTGATTCTGTAATATGTTTTGAAATGAAATGAATTTTGTCATATACGTGCACACCTCATTTCTTACTATCTATAACGCATCATTTTCCCGAGATGTTAAAACCCCTTGCATTCGCAAGGGATTTTACTGATTATTGTTGCGTTGACGATTGGTGATTCATGACAAAACGTTTGATGCGCTTACTTGCCTCTTTCAAGGCGTCAGTGGACACTGCGTAAGATAGGCGAACATTTTCATGTGCTCCAAATCCGGTTCCGGGAACAAGGGCTACCTTCTCCTCTTCCAGCAACGCTTTCACCCATTCATCTACTGTCTTAAACCCATTCATATTCATTGCTTCACGCACATTTGGAAACAAATAAAAAGCTCCTTTTGGTTTAACACAGGAGATGCCCGGAATATCGTTTAACAGGTCATACAATAATTCCAATCGTTCGGCAAAAATGCGTCGCATGTCCTTGCTGGAATCTTTATTGGAACGATAAGCGGCGAGCGCTGCATACTGAGCGATCGATGTCGGGTTTGATGTTGAATGAGATGCGAGATTGGTCATTGGCTTTATAATCTCCATCGGACCCGCGGCATATCCGATACGCCATCCTGTCATGGCGTGGGACTTGGAAACCCCATTGATAATAATCGTTTGGGCTTTCAATGATGGCGAAAGTTCTGCAATGGAAACATGACTGTCATCCGTATAAATCAGTTTTTCATAAATTTCGTCAGATACAATGAGAACACCATGCTTTAAACAGACCTCGCCTAGTTTTTGCAATTCTTCTCTGCTATAAACCATGCCGGTCGGGTTGTTCGGTGAATTAATAATTAATGCCTTTGTATTTGGTGTTATAGTGGCTTCAAGTTGTTCCGGTGTTATTTTAAAATTGGTCTGTTCTGTTGCATGAGCAATCACTGGGTTGCCTTGGGCTAATTTGATTTGTTCCGTGTAGCTTACCCAATATGGAGCAGGAACAATAACATCATCTCCTTCATTCAATAACACTTGAAAAAGCGTATACAAAGCATGTTTCGCTCCCGTAGTGACGATGAGTTCTTCCGGTGTATAAGAAAGACCATTATCCGTCTTAAATTTGTCCGCAATGGCTTGCTTCAACTCCGGGATCCCGCCGGATGGTGTATATTTGGTGTGGCCATTTTTCATGGCGTTCATCGCTGCATCCAGAATATAATCCGGTGTGTTGAAATCCGGCTCTCCGGCACCAAGGCCAATCACATCATGTCCTTGTTTTTTCAATTCATTCGCTTTGGCAGTAATGGCCAATGTTGATGAAGGTGAAAGTGTTTTCACTCTGTTTGCCAGTTCCATTCAATCAACTCCTAGTTAAACTTTTGTTTAAATCCAATCATTTCGATTAATTCACCATCATAAATGGAGACATACTCCATGATATAACGACCGTCTTCATTTTCATAAGTCATTTCCCATGCAGGAAGCTTGTTTTCGGTAATAAGAGCTGGTTTGACGGAGAAAAGGGTGCAATGATGGCAATCATTGCGCCATTTTTTCTGCACCGTTTTTTCCGGTACGATTTCAGAATGCTTAATCAGTTTCGTTTCCGCATTATTCTCAGTAAAAGGGTAAAACATAATGGCGTCCTGCTGATCGTTTGTTTCACCATAAATAACATAATAAGCTTTCCGTCCGTGAAATCGTTCTATTCGATTGACGTTGGTTATGTCAGTTTCATTCTCCACTTTTTGCTTTATTTGATCAAACTCAGCTGTCCGTTCTCCCTGTACAGCCGAGTATAGATAGATGCCGGCAATAAGTAAGACAACAGTCATTAAACATGTTATACCTGTCAGCCATTTCAGCCATGCCGGAACAGTCATTCGTAAAAGACGTTTGTTCATAACGACCACCATTCAGAAACATGATGCCTCATCTTTTTCCGCTCCCAGTCAGAAGCTTCATGTTTTATCACATTTTGCCGCTTATAGTATCGCCAATCAATCCAATACTAAGCATACGGCAATGGACCGTATAACTCATGAACTAAAAATTCCAGCCTCATTCCATTATTTTACTGATGCATCACTAAGGTGCATCAGTTTTTTCCATATTGAATAAATTGGAAAACGTCTGCTCAATCATGATTTCTAAACCATTCGTCTGCTTTTTCCATAATGGTTTGTGTGGAATCATATGTCACAGGTACGTCCGGTATGGACGCCGTAAAATAATGGCCGTAGCGTGCTTTTTTGATACGTGCATCACAAACAAAAACAATACCGCGATCCTCGGCTGAACGAATCAAACGGCCAAACCCCTGTTTAAACCGGATAACAGCATCCGGAAGAGCTAATTCCACAAAAGGGTTTCTCCCTTCCTGTTTTAAATGATTGGATTTGGCTTCATACACAGGATGGTTTGGTGGCTGGAATGGGAGCCTCGCAATCATAACACAGGACAGATCATCTCCGGGGATATCAACTCCTTCCCAAAAGGAGCTTGTGCCCAGCAAAATAGATTTTTCAAAGGTTTGAAAATTTTTCTTCAGTCGGGATCTGCTCCCACTAGAAATACCTTGGGCAATCAGCATATATTCATGCACATCTAACAATTCTTTTAGCAAATAATAAGACTTCTTAAGCATATCATAAGATGTAAACAACACAAGCATTCGTCCGCCTGTTATATGTGCCATGGAAATAACAGCTTCACTTACAGCTTCAACAAAATCATCTGGGTTCCCGTGTTTAATATCAGGGAAATCATTCGGTATCATAAGCTGAACCTGAGATGGATACGAAAACGGTGATTTAATATTAGCTGTCAGCACATTTTCTGTCGACAAACCAAGTCTCTGTTGCATAAAATTGAAGGAATCTTTCATCGTTAATGTGGCACTAGTCAAAATGATGCTTTCCTTTTTCTGGAAAAAGTCATTGTTCAACAACGGTGCCATCGACACGGGTTCACTGTAAAGATATACAGCATTTTTCGCACCGTACGCCTCAATTTCAATCCATTTCACTTCCTGACCGGTTTCAGCGGTTAAAAACAAGTGTTCCATCTTATCAATGACCATCTGGATATCATCCATATGCTTGTTTAATTCATCATCTTCCCCGGAATCGAATGTTTTCAGCTGTGTGAGCGGTGAAAGTGCATGAATTAAATCGCGCAAATAATAGGTAAGCCTTGTTGCCATTTCGGTAATAGCGGTCCATTTATCTGATCGTTCGTTTTCACTTTCAAATCGATATTGAACCCGGCCAATGTCGCTTAACGATTTATCCTTTTGTCTTCGATCCAATACATACTGAAATAGCATACGGAATACGTCATCTGTTTCATGCTTGGCCTTGATAAACATATCATCCCAGTATTCAGCTGCGAACATATCCCATAATTCCGGCCTGCCCTTAAGCAATTGTCCGAGCCACGAATGATCGGATGTCTCCCCCACTTGGTTCAATATATTTTGCACAGATACATAATCCAGTGCAGCACCATAATGTTTGGCCGCCGTTTCTTCCAAATGATGGGCCTCATCAATGATCGCTTTGTTGTATGCAGGAAGCAACTGATATTTATTAACGATATCAGTGCATAAGAACGCGTGATTAGTAATTAAAATATCGGCCTGCTGTGCTTTTTGGTGGGCCCGCTGATAATAAGATCTGGTGAATTCCTGTGATGAACGATGCGTTGTCTCTTCCATGGCGCTGGACACTTTTTTAAAAAACAAATAACCATTGGACGGGAGCTGAATTTCATCAATATCACCTGTATCCGTCTCGGTCAGCCAGATGAGGATCATTGCTTTGGTCAGAATGATATCATAGTTATCCCCCTGGTCCATCACTAAGGACTGTGCAAATTTTTCAAGGCTGATATAATGTTGTTTTCCTTTCAGCAGCGCAATACGAAATGGAAAAGGCACGAGATGCCTGATTAATGGAATTTCATCATCCAGAAGTTGGGATTGCAACTGTGTCGTGTATGTACTAATAACTAGCCGCTTCCGTTGGCTGATGGCTTCGTATATGGCAGGGAGCATGTATGCAAGTGTTTTGCCTGTCC
This sequence comes from Lentibacillus halophilus, assembly GCF_055395055.1. Classification (NCBI taxonomy): domain Bacteria; kingdom Bacillati; phylum Bacillota; class Bacilli; order Caryophanales; family Bacillaceae; genus Lentibacillus; species Lentibacillus halophilus. The sequence continues at coordinate 2,286,906 of NZ_AP043750.1, read as the reverse complement.
CTGTTTGCGCTTCGATCAGTGCATGATGGTGCGACTGAAATGCATCATAAACGGTTTCGGACATGTCACGCTGACCGCTTCGTTTCTCATAATGGGGCATATGCTGCTGCATTGATCCGCCTGTCTCATAAATCCCGTCCAGAAAGAATCCGAAAGACATATCCGGATGCATTGCTTCCTGTTTGACATTCGTTTGTTTTTTAATGGCCAATCCTCTATTTATTTCTATGGCTTTATCTTCGTGAATGGAGAACATCCGTTTTTGTTTTTGCCAGTCCAACAACTGATATAAATCGGAATGTAACCCTTTTTCCAGTTCAAATAGATGAGCAATCGTTTCATACGGTAATGATTGCAGTTTATTTTTTAAAGCAAGGAACAGCTCAGCCGTTACATAGGCATCCATCAAAGCACGATGAGGATCATCATGTCCAATGTCCAAATAAGCGGCCAATTGTGCCAGTTTATAGCTTGGTGCCTCCGGATAAAGGATGCGTGACAGTTCTACTGTATCAATGATCGGATTTTGGAGACAGGAGAATCCATGGTTTGCCAGTTCCTCATTTAGAAAGCCCGAGTCAAAAGTCACATTATGTGCCACCAGCCAACTACTGCTTAAAAGGGCCGTTATGTCGGACGCTTTATTTTGAAAAAATGGGGCATGTTCCACATCCCGATCTGTAATCCCTGTTAGATTCGTAATAAAAGGTGGGATAGACATATCTGGATTCAAAAATGTAGAAAATTCGTCTGAAATAACATCCCCCTCAATAACAACGATGCCAACTTCAATAATTTTATCACCATTTGCCGGTGAATGGCCTGTCGTTTCCAAGTCCATTACCACGTATCTATTATCCATAACGCCACCTTACTCTCTTTCATACATGTTGCCGCTAATTTAGAATGATTTATGCGTCATCGGGGAACCATTCCATTTCACCCGAATATATCTTTTTTGGTTCATTATCATCCATCTGTGCCAGTAGCGCACCATCATCCGCAATTCCGGAAAATACTGCAGTCCATACATTCCGTGCTGTTCGGATGCGGATGGTTTCCCCTAACCTATACCCGTAAGATTCCCATTTGGCCCTGATCGGTTGAAACCCAGATTGCATAAACGTATCATACAATTGTTCCAAGCGCAGTAACATATGTTGAATTAAGCCTTTGACTTGGTAATGGTCCCCTGTTTCCCGCTTAATTGATGTTGCTTTTTCATTCAGTTCCGCTGGGAAGTCACCCTGTGTGTGATTCACATTGACACCTATCCCGATAACGACATATTGTACTCTGTCCTCTTCCGCCTGCATTTCAGTCAATATGCCCGCTGCCTTTTTATGATTAATGAGAATATCATTCGGCCATTTAATGCTTGGTTCTGCATCCGTGTATGACGCCAGAACATCGGCAATAGCAGCAGCTGTCATCAAGGTTAGCTGAGGAGCATGGACAGGGGGGATTCCCGGCCGCAGTATGACACTCATCCAAATGCCCTGATGGCTTGCGGAATGCCATTGTCTGTCCATTCTTCCTTTTCCCCATGTCTGTTCATCAGCTATGACTACTGTTCCATTCGGCGCTCCATGGAGTGCTTCTTGATGAGCAGCGGATTGTGTGGAATCCATGACTTTTTTATGCGTCATATTTTTTCCGAGCCATTGTGTTTTCAAACCCCAAAAAATGGTGTTTTCACTGACTTTATCCGGTGATCTGACAATCCGGTACCCTTTTCGACGAACCCCTTCAATGACATAGCCATCCTTTTCTAATTCCTTCATATGTTTCCAAATGGCACTGCGGGAAATATGCAATTCCTCGGATAGCTTTTGACCGGAAATATAATGATGTTCATTCATATTTAACAATTCAATCAATCGATAACGTGTTGATGCCATTTTATCCAGTCCCTTATTCCATATTTATCATTGTGCAAATGACCGGTAACGACATGTTTTTCAATTTTGTTCAACAGATCGCCTATCCAGGAACCTGGTTCTTTATTTGGAAAAAGCGCTCGAATATCTGTGCCATCTATTGCCAGATTACGTTTGGAGTCAATTGGCAATTCGTGTTCGATAGCCGTAATATCCTGCTGACAATAAATTGAGTCGAAAAACATCCTTATCAATACTGTGAAATCTTTATAACAACCAGCAGGCAAACAATAGACAAGCCACCGACTCAGCCCGTCAGTCTCAAAACGACTCATCGCTTCATGCAGTTCACTCGCTTGGTGTTTCACTTTATTGGAACATTTCCATCTCTTAACCCATTCGTGAATGGAGACATCGGGCTCCAGTCTGTAAAACATCGTAATAACGGCACCAAACGTTTGTAATGGCATAACCGGTTCCGGTAGTTTATCTATTAGATTGGGGTAAGCGCCAATAATGGGCATATGGTTGTGAATGGCGGTTACACGTAAATCGTCCATTCCCATTTGTACACAAGCACCAGAAAAAAATTTTCCCATTTCTTCAGCAATCCGTTCCACAGCGACTGTTTCAATGTCTTGTTTAACGGCTATCATGGCATCCCGTGTTTCCGGAGCAATCGAAAATCCGAGTTGACCGGAGAAGCGAATGGCACGAATAATGCGCAAAGGATCTTCCCGGAATCGGTCCACTCCATTGCCAACGGTGCGTATCAACCCTTTCCGAATATCTTCACGCCCGTTAAATAAATCAACAATATGGCCGTCTATATCCATAGCAAGTGCGTTTATGGTGAAATCTCGCCGTTTTAGATCTGCATCAATTGTTTGCATAAACCGAACGGTGTCGGGATGGCGCTGATCCGAATAATCACCGTCCGTACGGAATGTGGTCACCTCATAGGACTGATGGGCATAACGAACGATAACTGTGCCATGTTCTAATCCGACCGGGATCACTTTATCAAAAATCTGTCGAACGTTTTCCGGAGAAGCAGAAGTCGCAATGTCAATATCGCCTATATCCTGACCATTCAATAAATCACGGACACATCCACCCACAAAATACGCTTTATACCCATTGTTTTGTAAGATCATTAGTATATCCATTGCTTGGGTCAATCGTTCAGGAAATATCACCGTATCACCCATTTTTCTTTCTTAATCCATCAGTCTATCATATACATCAACATACTGCTGCACAATTGATTGTGAATAGAAGTTTTCCCTGGCATGTAGCAATGCATTTTGAGAAAAGCGTTCCAGTTCGCTTTCGTTTCGAAGCAAATAAACGGCATAATCAGCGGCGCTGTTTGTATCACCTAATTCAACAACAAATCCGGTTTCATTGTGTTTAATCACTTCAGGTATCCCGCCGACGTTGGTTCCGATGCAGGGTACTTGACACGACATCGCTTCCAGGAGAACCAGACCGAAACTTTCCTTTTCAGACATAAGCAATTTTAAATCGGAAATGGAAAATAAGTCACTGACATTTTTTTGTTTGCCTAAAAACAGAACACTTTCTGTTAAACCCAACTGACGGACTAACTGGTACATGGATGAATATTCCGGACCATCCCCAACTAAAAGCAACTTAGCACTCATTTTATCATGGATATCGCGGAATGTATAAATAACATCCTGAACACGTTTCACTTTTCGGAAATTAGATGTATGGATAATTACTTTTTCATTCGGTTGTATGCCATATTGCCGGCGTATTCCGGGCAACGTTTTTTTCTCATAGTTTTCCTCATTGACAAAATTATAAATAACGTCAATGTCTTTACTTACTCCGAGCATCTCTTTTGTTTGGTTGACAAGACTTTTAGAAACAGCTGTGACACCATCAGACTGTTCAATGCCATGCTGAATCATTTTCTGAAGCGCGTTGTCAATACCAAGAACTGTAATATCAGTTCCATGCAAGGTGGTTACAATTTTCACATCACGTTCAGCAATGTCTCTTGCTAAAATCGCACAAATAGCATGCGGCATAGCATAGTGAACATGCAAAATATCCAGTTTTTCCTGATCGATCACCTCAGCCATCTTATTGGCCAGGACAAGGTCAAACGGAGGGTATTGAAAAACAGGATAATGACTGACCTCCACCTCATGGTAAAAAATGTTGGGATGAATATGATTCAACCGAAATGGTAGACTCGTTGTGATAAAATGAATCTCATGACCGAGTTCAGCCATTTTCATCCCTAATTCTGTGGCAATCACACCCGATCCCCCCAGCGTCGGATAACACGTTATTCCTATTTTTTTCATGGGTCATTACCTTCTCGTTCAGTTATATTTGTTTCTTCAGACGAAACGATTTGACCGCGTTCTAACGCAGCAATCAAAATCTCACCCGCAGCACGATTCGTAGCCAGTGGGATTAAATGAACATCACAAAGACGCATTAATGCACTGACATCAGGCTCATGCGGCTGTGCTGTTAGCGGGTCCCTGAAAAAAATAACAGCATCCATTTCTTTGCTCGCAATTTTAGCTCCAATTTGCTGATCACCACCGTGCGGACCTGACTGAAAACAATGTACTGAAAGGCCGGTTTCTTCACCAATTCGTTTGCCTGTCGTTCCGGTGGCAAAAAGGCGGTGGTTCCATAGTACATCACGGTACGCCACAGTAAAATGAATGATGTCTTCTTTCTTTTTATCATGTGCAATCAATGCAATATTCATGGGCATCCCGCCTAATCAAGTATGTTTTCCAATCCATAAACCAGCCTGTCCAAATCTTCCACTTTTCGGATACAAAGTTTCACCCCTTCCATAAATGAGGCACGATTATAAGAATCATGCTTAATGGTGAGCCCTTGCCCGGGACTGCCGAACAGTACCTCCTGATGAGCGACAAGCCCTGGAAGACGGACGCTATGAATATGAATGCCGTCTGTTTCGGCACCCCGTGCACCGTCAAGTGTTTCTTTTTCATCGGGATGGCCCTGCTGCTTGTTTTCCCGATTTTCCTGCATCATAGCAGCTGTTTTAACAGCCGTTCCCGATGGTGCATCCAGCTTTTGATCATGATGTTTCTCGATAATTTCCACATCAGGCAAATACTTGGCGGCTGTTTTGGCAAATTGCATCATTAACACCGCTCCAACAGCAAAGTTTGGTGCGATGATACACCCCGTCCCATGTGTCATTGATAAATCCTGTAACGCAGCCAATTGGTCATCCGAAAAACCTGATGTGCCCACAACTGGGCGGATGCCGTACAATAAAGCCAGTTTTGTATGTTCAAAACCTGCGCCGGGAACCGTTAAATCAACAAACACATCAGCATCCATTTCTTGAAAACATGTTTCCGGATTTTCAAATATAGGAACATCCAGTGCTGGAAGTCCATTAGTATCTTGAATATCCTTTATGCTTTTCCCACCGTTTTTGCGATCAATACAGGCGATAAGATCGTAGGATGGTTCTTTATCAACCATCTGGACGGCCTCGGCTCCCATCTTCCCTCTTGGTCCTGCTATAATTATTTTTTTAGTCATTGATTACCCTCCTGCTGAACAGCATATCGTGCCTTTATGAATCCTTTTTCGTCCACCGGTCACTGTCCCTCGTTTCGAACTTTTGCATGGACCGATCGAATGCGTTTGACATATCTATATCAAGTGAATTGGCAAAACATGTAAGAACAAACAGAACATCGCCAAGTTCTTCTTCCATCGCTTTTGGATGCTCAGACGCTTTTTTCGGTTTTTCCCCATACAAGTGATTGACTTCCCGGGCAAGTTCTCCGGTTTCTTCACTCAGTCGTGCCATTAAACTGAGCGGTGAGAAATATCCCTCTTTGAATTGTCCTATGTACTGATGAACCCGATTCTGTATGTCATTGGTACGGTATAACGATTTCTCAGACGATGACATCTGTATCGCTCCTCATCTGTTTTTTTGGATATACAATCTTCTATTATGGTAGCTAAAAGGCGTCCATTTGACAAATCATACACTTGATCAGCATCGCGTTGTTCTTTTGCTTTAAATTGGCTATAATAGGAAAAGCGCACGTAAATCCTAATGGAAACGCAGCTGAACGGAGGTATGACCCATTGATTTTTGGTTTAAACGTTAAAAATATTGCTTTTATTTTATTGGGTTCAGCAATATTTGCATTTGGCATCGTTCATTTTAACATGCAAAATAGCCTTGGTGAGGGCGGCTTCACCGGTATTACACTCCTCTTTTATTTTCTCTGGGGATGGGATCCTGCTATTTCAAATATCGTCCTGAACGTGCCTATCTTTTTTATCGGTTGGAAGTATCTTGGACGCAACGCATTTTTGTATACAATTATTGGAACGTTGGCTGTATCATTATTTCTCTCTATTTTTCAAATTAATCCATTTGACATGGATTTGGAATCCGATATGACACTTGTCGCTTTGTTCGCAGGCGTATTTATCGGCATAGGCCTTGGTATCATATTCCGTTATGGCGGAACAACAGGCGGTGTAGATATTATCGCCCGAATTGTTCATAAGTACGCAGGCTGGACCATGGGACGGACAATGTTTCTTTTTGACTTTTGTGTTATTGCTACGTCGATTTTTACATTTCTTGATATGGTACAAGGGATGTATACGCTTGTGGCGGTCTATATTGGTGCAAGGGTCATTGATTTTATCCAAGAAGGTGCGTATGCAGCACGCGGGGCTACCATCATTTCCAGCAAAAGTGAGCAAATAGCGGAGAATATTCTTAAAGAAATGGATCGCGGTGTAACAGTGTTAAATGGCAAAGGAAGCTTCACAGGTAAAGACCGGGAAGTGCTGTATTGCATCGTCGGAAGAAATGAGATTGTCAAGCTGAAGAACATTATCACGGATATCGATTCCCATGCGTTTGTTGCGATAAGTTCCGTACACGATGTTGCAGGGGAAGGGTTCACGCTTGATGAAAACAAAAATCCGTTGAACGACTGAGAATGGTCGCTTATATTTAAAAAGTGCCGCAATCCTGAACAGAACACGGCACTTTGTTGCATATATAACCCATAACGTTTAGCAGGGGATTATTCACCACTTGCTGCGTAAAGTAAAATAAACCGAAGTAATTCAGCAACAGCTACAAGTGCAGCAGCTACATATGTCATCGCTGCAGCATTAAGCACTTTTTTCGTTTCCCGTTCTTCATTATTTCGTATGATGCCTGTGGAAACAAGTTGTGTCATGGCCCGATTGGACGCATCAAATTCAACTGGCAATGTGACCAATTGAAATAACACAGCAACCGAAAAGAACACAATGCCCAATAGAAAGAGTCCCTGACTGAAAATCATTCCAGCAATAATCAGGAAAATAGCCATATTCGACCCTGTTGACGCGATAGGAGCCAATGAAGATCGAAAACGCAGAAACGCGTAATCCCGTGCATCCTGAATAGCATGACCAACTTCGTGCGCTGCGATGGCCGAAGATGCCATTGACTGACCATGATAATTATCCTGTGAAAGGTTCACTGTTTTTTTCCTTGGGTCATAATGATCGGAAAGAAACCCCTTTGTTTCCTTTACCGTTACATCAAAAATACCATTATCATTAAGAATTTGACGGGCAACTTCTGCACCGGTCATATGGGATGATGTCGCTTTTTTGGAGTATTTTTTATACGTGCTTTTTACCTTGGATTGCGCCCATAAAGGTATAATCATCAATAGTGCAATGTATATTAAATAGCCACCCAGTCCACCAAGCATTGTCATTCCTCCATTGTAATGCGAATTCTATATGGTCAATTATAGTCAAACAATGAACGTAAGTCAACTATTTTCATCGTCATCTGTTTGCTTTTTTGCTTCTGCCTTATATTTTTTCCAGCCGACATAGGTTAATGTGATAGCAATGGACCCGCCAACGATTCCGACAATCCAGTAAAAGGGGATCATCTTAACATCGCCGGCTGCTTTCGATGCGGTATACGAATGCTCTGCAGAAACAAGTAATGGTGTACGTAACAGCAAACTGATGTATACGCCTGAAACAGCAATCAGTATGCACCTGACAACAAACATTCTATTCATGGTGTCACCTCACATAACATCTTCAACACTAATGTATGAGCGGATTCACCAATATATAACAGTTAAGCCAACACATTTTTTCGTTTAATGGTGAGCCAGTAAGCGACCCCAATTGACAAAATACTAAGCCAAAAAGTGACATAGCCAATTTCATTCATATACATTTGAATAGATTCATAAACAGGCATTTGTTCAAACACATAATCAATGACATCGTTGTGCAGTATCCAGATTGCGGCGACAACAATATGACGCCATTTAATGGCATAAAACGGTGCATAGAGCAATCCTTGAACAGCCATAGCTCCATGCGAAACCATAAGCATATAACCTGTCCATTCAAGTGAGCCGTCAATAATTAATGTCAACCCATTCATGAGAACAGCCCAAATGCCATATTTGAATAGCGTTATCATTGCAAGGGCTTCGATATAGGGGATATTCCGGTTAAACAGAAAAAATAGCAAAAATATGGTAAAAAATAGGCTGGCTGCCGGACTATCCGGAACAAACGGAACAAAGATGTCCGGTGTTTCATATACTTGATAACGATACCAGTAAAAGCCATAAATAGTGCCTAATAAATTTATCCAAAACAGAGTAAACAAAAAACGTTTATCGACGAGGATGTAACGTGTAATGTACCGTATCATGTTTCAAATCCCTTCTTTATGATAAGCATAATAAGAAACAGCATTGCTAACGTTCTCATGAATGATCAGATCAACCTTAAAAAACACCTTCACCAATCAGTTTGGCAAAGGTGTTTCCCATCATAATACGTCCGTTCATTCTATTCTTTTCCGACAGATACAATGAAATCTGCCAATTTTTTCAGTTCTTCATCCGACCCTGTGAATTGCCCGGGCGGCATATCACCTATACCATCTCGTGCAATCTTAGCAACTTCGTCAGCGGATTGGTCGACACCGACAAGCGAGGGTCCCATACCTCCCTGAAGTTCTTTACCGTGACAACTCATGCAATTGTTTTTATAGAGGCCATAACCTTCGGAATCTTTATCAATTTTAGCTTGTTCGGATGGAGGGATCGGCTTGTTAGCTTCGGCACGTTGTTCCCAATCAACATCCGCCGCTGATTTATATGTTAGCCACATGGCGGAGGTGAGTGCCAAAAGCATCATACCGACTGCAATCGGTCGCTGATGCGGCCTTCTTCCCGGCCCTTTATCAAGAAATGGAGCCAGGAGCAGTCCACCAAATGCCAATCCGGGTATAACCAGAATACCGATTAAAACATAAGGTCCACTGGCAAAATCAAACTTAAGCAATTCATACAGAAACAGAAAATACCAGTCCGGTAATGGAATGTATCCGGCAGCAGTTGGGTCCGCCAAACCTTCCAACGAAGGAGGATTGGCAAGTGTCATACACAAGAAACCGACCAAAAATACAGAACCTGCCAGCCATTCTTTTAACAAAAAGTTGGGCCAGAACGCTTCCGTTCTTCCAGGGTACTCTGAATAGTCTTTTGGTATATTTGATTTGCGTTCAGAGGATATACGTGAATCCCCGACAAACTTCATTCCTTTACCCTTATGCACAGCTTAACCTCCTTTATTTATAATGGTCCGGATATTCCTTGTCTGCGGATCAATATGAAGTGTGCGCCCAACAGGACGAACATTGCTGCAGGCAGGAAGAAAACATGAATGGCGAAGAATCGGGCAAGCGTCTGTGCGCCAACAATTTCTTCATCTCCAGCCAACAGTGACCTGATTTCTTGACCAACAATAGGAACATCTTCTGCAATGTTCAAACCGACTTCAGTTGCGAAATAGGCTTTGTTATCCCAAGGCAGCAGATAACCCGTAAAACCAAGACCGAGGATGATGAAGAACAAAAGTACTCCTACAATCCAATTCAATTCACGCGGCTTTTTGTAGGCTCCCTGGAAAAATACACGCAATGTATGTAACAAGAGCATCACGATAACAACACTGGCTCCCCAATGATGCATGCCCCGAACGATTTGTCCATGTGCAACTTCTGTCTGTAAATAATAAACAGAACGCCATGCGTTTTCAATATCCGGTACATAATACATGGTCAAAAACATACCTGATATAATTTGGATGACTACCACGAAAAATGTCAATCCTCCAAAGCAATAAACAAAGGCAGAAAAGTGGTGGGCCGGATTAACATGTTCCGGAACTTCGTGGTCCGCAATATCACGCCATATGGGCGTAACGTCAACACGCTCGTCTATCCAGTCATAGATCTTTTGCAGCATCGCTTTCTACTCCTCCTCTCTTGGCTGTGCTTTACCAAGGTATAACATCCCGTTTTCGACTTTATGTTCATAGATGTCCAATCCTGCGGTCGGTGGCGTATTCGGGACGTTCACACCGCTCTTGTAATAGCGCCCGCCATGACAAGGGCAATAAAACTCATCGGGATAATCATCACTGCCTTCCCATGAAACAAAACAGCCTAAATGTTTACAAATCGGGGAAAGTGCAACGATATCTCCATTTTCCTTCTTATAAACCCAAGCGGCTTTCGTCACTTTGGATTCATACCATCCATCCACTTGATCGATCTTCCACTCGACACGCTGCGGTTCGTTTGTAATGTCCTCAACAGCCAGTTTTACGTTTGTGTAGTCACCGGATGCGGAACTTTTCTGAAGTACCGGGTCAATCGCCATGCGAAGTGGTGAAACAATCAATCCGGCAGCCATGAAGCCTCCTGCTCCAGTAAGTGTATAGTTCAGAAACTGCCGGCGGGATACCGATTTTTTGTCTTCACTCATGATTTTCCCCCCTCTATACATTTTTCACGGACAAAATTATGAAATCAGTTTACTAGGACACTACCATGATAGCGCAAACGATGTGGCGGGTCAATATAAATTCATTGTTACGGATGACGATTGAGCTATGTTTTCAGATCGTCATGCCAATAACTTTTAATAAGATCACTGACCTCTCCCACCTGCTCTTTAATAATTGGTTGCATATTCTCAGGATCGGAATCATTACCAGCTGTTAAAGGCAACCAGATCAAGGTTCCAGGAAGTGCTTGTTCATGCTTTTTCCAACCGGAATCGGACGTTATAAAAAAAACATGGAAAAACGGCTGAGCTTGTATATCCCGAATCCAAGTACGCAGACGATTCAATTCCGATTCTTTATCGGCGGATTTTAAATACCGATAACCAGGTATCATCATTATTCTGCCGGTAAGTTCTCTTTCCAATTCGCGTAAAAACACCGCCTGTGCTTCAGATTGAAATGCATCCTTTTCAAGACTTGCATCATAAGATAATTGAAAAGGAAGCAATGGTACAATGGCTGTATCCACATATTCCTTTGCCTGAACAAATTGCTGCAAATCATTTTTCATCCATTCCATAGTGTCCTCCCTGCTTCAGTATCTATTCTCTCCATCATGGAAAATGATCATTATTGTCTATTATGCGAAGGAACCAAAAAAAAATCAACCTATCCAATCAGAAATCAGGCTGATTTAATCTGCTATTATCGACATGATTAAGCTGGTCGACAAGGTCGAAAAACGTATGTCGGTCTCTTTTATCAAGTGCATAATCAATTCTTTTCTCCAAAACTGTGCGTCGATACGTATATATGGTGAAATCAAGTATTTGTTTCGCTGCATCTTTATCATGGTTGGTAATGAAATAGTCATCCGAAATAAACGGATTCTCCTCAAGAACGGCCGCATAACGACTGTTCTGATGGGATTTTTTGAAATTTAATTGAATATATAATGAATCTTGCCGGTTCATGCGAATATCATGAAACGATTTCTCAGCATCCGTTGTGACAAGCTGTTTTTTATAGAAACGGAAAGGAACGTCCTCTGAGCATTGGCTGGTTATGATGAGTCCTCTTGGGCAATATTTTGCTTCACGAACAAAGTGAGTGTTTTCCAACAAATTGGGATAATTGACTATATAATTTAAAATCCATACACTTTCCCGTTTTTTTAACTGATAATGATTTAAAAACCACCGAATAAAGCTTTTTTTGTCTTGTACGGAAACAGGAGTTTGCATCACAATAACCTCCCTCACGCTCCATTTGGATCATTACGCATCACGCGTATCTTTCAGCCTGGAAACATACTCTTCTATGTCAGCATCGAGCGGCTGCAGTTGCAGATATGTTTCTAACAATTCAATCGCGTCCTCAAACCTCCCTTCTTCGGCAAGAAAATAGCCGTATTCCCTCAGAAAGTCACTGTCTTGGTTTAAGCTATTATATGCCTCTTTATAATGGTTTAATGCATGGTTATAAGATTCCGTTTCGTTATAGGCGCGTGCAAGCTCCCACTCATAAATGGGGTCTTTTCCTTCTTCCTGACTTATTTCCGTAAGCAATTCGATAATATCATCATGTTTATCCTGCTGTTTTAACAGCTGAATTAAAAACAGAACAGCTTCTTTATAGTCCGGGTCAAGGGTAATGGCCTCACGTACCCACTTTTCGCTCTCATTATCGTTTTTAAGCTGATGGGCCATGGAGCCTGCGAAAAAGTATAATTCTTTATTGAATTCATCCACTTGAATACCTTGTAAGGCGGTGTCATATGCCTCCTGAATCATTTCCTCGGATTCATATGCTTTAGCCAATTGATAATACGCGGAATGATAATATACGTCCTGTTCCAACACATGTTTCCATGCTTTGATGGCGATATCCCTGCGCCCAGCATGCAGTGCCGTGAACCCATATTTAAATAACGTATCAGGATCTTCAGAGTCAACCTCCTGAAATATGTCGAGTGCAATCTCATATTCACCGGACGCTGCGTATGCTTCAGCAAGTCGATCATTGACCGATACATGGTTGACTTCTTTCATAACGGGCAAAACCTTTTCATAGTACGTAATGGCTTTTCGGTAATCACCGTTTGAAAATAGCAGCTCTCCAAGTGCAAAGTCGATAATCGGCTCATTGGGGTCGAAATGTTTTGCCGTCAACAACTTTTGTTCAGCTACCTCGAACAGACCCTGCGTTTGATAGAGATCGGCCAACTGTAATAACGCCTGAACATAATCGGGATCATCCTCTCCCACCTCATTCAGAAGATTAATGGCTTCTTCATCATAATCCTGTTCGATATAAACGTCCGCTAGCATAATTTTTATTTCATTTTCTTTCGGAAATTGATGCATCAGTTCATCTAAAATGTCGGCTGCCTCATTTAAAAATCCCCATTGCACATATAGTTCGGCAATCGTGAATTTTTCTTCATCATCGGCTTTCGGAAGGTAGTCCTCAAGGAGGGCTATGGCTTTTTCCATTTGCTTATTTTCCATTAAATGAACGGCTTCCATTATAGTGGTATCCATCCGGAACATCCTTTCTGCCTCAAACTCATTCATCCATCATACAGAATACAATAGGTTGATTCAATCGCAAACGAATCAGACTGCAATGATCGCGATTACGAATGAGTGATCCGGCGCAAATGTTGAAAAAAGTCAGGATAAGAAATAGCAATGGGTGAAATATCATCGATAACAAGTGTTTCTTCTGCAATTAGCGACGCAATGGCAAGCATCATAGCCATGCGGTGATCGTTATATGTTATAGTCCTGCCTCCGGTCAAAACGGATGTACCGTTAATCACCATTCCATCATCTGTTGGCCGAATGGATGCCCCTATTCTGTTCAACTCGTCCGCTGTTGCTTTTATCCGATCAGTCTCTTTCAAACGTAGTTCTTCGGCATCACGGATCTTTGTTTCACCATCCGCTTGCGTCGCTGCCAAAGCGAGTACTGGAATTTCATCAATAAGCCTTGGAATCATATCTCCTTCGATAACAGTACCATTCAGAGGACGTTGCCGAATGGTAATATCGCCCAATGGTTCACCGCCTGTAGTTTGTTTATTTGTGATATGGATTTCTGTTCCCATGCTGCTTAAAACATCCATTATCCCTGTCCGGCTGTGATTAAGACCGACACGGCGAAGGGTCAATTCACTTCCAGGAACAATGGCTGCAGCAACCATAAAAAACGCAGCGGAAGAAATATCACCAGGAACAGCCACGTCTGCAGCCGTTAACGATTTGTCACTGGACACTTGAATGCTGTGACCGTTTGCTGTTATGTCTGCACCAAATGCGCGGAGCATGTTTTCGGTATGGTTTCGCGAAGGCGTTTCTTCAATCACTTCGGTCGTTCCTGTTGCGAATAATCCACCCAGAAGTACAGCCGATTTCACCTGGGCACTTTTCACCGGGAGCCTGTAATGTATGCCTTGGAGGTTCCCGCCTCTAATGGCTAGTGGTAAATAATTCCCGTTGTTGCGCCCGTCAAAATGTCCACCCATTGTCGAAAGCGGTTTGACGACTCGATCCATGGGACGGCGTGTTAAATGCGGGTCCCCATACGCGGAAGTAAAAAACGGTAATCCGGCCAGAACTCCAAGCATTAACCTGGCCGTTGTCCCTGAATTGCCGAAATAAATTGGCTCTTCCGGCTCCAACAATGATGATGTGCCTTTTCCATGAATAATCAGTGATGTTTCGTTTTCCTCAATCAGGGTCCCCATCTGCCGGAAAGCTTCGATCGTGCGCCTCGTGTCTTCACTGGTCAGAAATTGTGTAATGGTTGTTGTACCGTTTGCAAGGGCTCCCAGTATAATCGACCGATGGGAGATCGATTTGTCCCCTGGCACCTGCATTTCCCCTGTTATTGGTGATGAAATTGGGGTAAGAGCCATTTCACTCAATTCGTTCACGCCCTTTTCGTGCTATTCTTCAAGCATTAATTCATATCCTTTGTCATGCAGCAATTGATAGCTTTTCTGTTGCTCTTCTTTCGTTGATACACTAAGACGTAACACACCTGTTATACCTTCTCTTATTTCAAGGATTCGTATGTTGGTAATACTGACATTTTCTTCAGCCAGCACACTGGCCACAGAGGCAATAGCGCCTGTTTGGTCCCGTATATCAACATAAAGATCATAAAATGACGGGATGGCACCCTTTTTCTTAGCACCAAGCCCGTCCCGGTATTCTTTTGCCTGTTTCAAATAGCCGGTGAGCTGTTCTTTATCATTCTCAAAAAGCATGTGTTTTAAGGACGCCATTTCTTCCATCCAATCGTCAATTAATTCAATCATTTTCCATTTATTATGATAGAAAATATCCTGCCATAGCTCAGGACTCCCAGAGGCGATTCTGGTCACGTCTCGAAATCCTCCAGCTGCAAGTTTAGGAATGTATGCATGGGTTTTTTGCCATTTATTGGCCTGCTGGACAAGTGCAGAAGCTATCAAATGCGGAAAATGTGATATGACACCAGCCATTTCATCGTGTTCATTTGCTGTTAAATATAAAAAATGGCTTTTGGCTCCTTGAAGCATGTCCCGCAGCTGAGATAGTGCGGATTCATCGGTCGATTCCGTTGGCGTTAATACATAAATGGCATTCTCGAAAAGGTGGTCTTTCGCTGCATTGACTCCCTTTTTGTGCGAACCGGCCATGGGATGTCCGCCTATAAATTGAATGCGGTCGTTTTGCAAATGGTTGGCCTCAGCCATGACTGGTTCTTTAACCGATGACACATCACTGACCAAGACATCATGATCAAACGTGATGGCGTCGAGTTTATGCATCATTTTAATCGTTTCTGTAATCGGGGCACCCAACACGATTAAGTCTGCTTTCTTGGCTGAAGCCGTTATATCTGTCCCAGACTCGTGAATGATACCGTGCAATCGTGCAAAATCGATAGTTTTCTGGTTTATGTCGTATCCGATAACGTGATAATCGTCTGATTTGGTAAAACATTTAGCTAATGAGCCGCCAATCAATCCCAAACCAATTACAAAAACAGTTTTGTTCACAATGATTACTCCTTATCCAGTTTGCCATTCATTTGGCGCAGAACGCCTTTCATATCTTCCATATCGTTTTCCTCACCAATCGTTACACGGATGGTACGGGGTGCACCGATGTCTTCCCCTGCTTTAACAATGAACCCATTCTCCAGTAAATGCTGATGCACACGCGTACCGCTTATAGGTGTTGATATGAGTAAAAAGTTTGTTTCCGAATCATAATATTGCCATCCAATCGTATCCAAAAAGTGCTCAAATGAATTTTTAATAGCGTGTGTATTTTGTAGTGTCTGCTCAAGAAACACATTATCCTGGATCGCCACGGATGCCGCTTCCTGAGCTAAAGACGATACGTTGAATGGCCCTCTAATAACATCCAACTTTTTAATCAATGATTCAGATGCTATGCCGTATCCCACTCTTAAGCCCGCCAAACCGTAAGCCTTGGAAAATGTGCGGAGAACAATCAAATTATCATACTTATCCAAATTGTTCAGCACATGAGGATCAGCATCTTTGCTCATGTATTCGTAATAAGCTTCATCCAGTACAACGAGAACATCAGATGGACAAGCATTCATAAACGTATAAAAATCATTTTCAGGGATAGCGCATCCCGTCGGATTATTTGGCGAGCAAAGCCATACAACAGTCGTCCGATCATCAATCGCATCAAGCATCCCAGATAAATCATGATACCCATCAATTAGGGGCACTTCCGTCACTTCTGCTCCCTCAATCCACGCCCCGTGCTTATATTGGGGAAAAGTTGGTGCAGCCATAACGGTGTTTGCACCAGGGTATAAAAAAGCTCGGGCAATCATTTGTACAATCTCATCTGTTCCAGCTCCAAACAGCAACTGCTTTTCGGATACATGCCATTTAGACGCTAAAGTCTTCCGCAATTCCGATGCATAACCATCCGGATAAAAATGATACGGAATCGTTGCCCCAGCCATATATGTATATACTTGATCGGAACAGCCGTATGGATTTTCATTGGACGCCAGTTTGACAATCCGGTTCAACCCATAGTCGTTCTTCACGTCGTCTATTCGTTTGCCGGGTTTATATGGTGTCATTTGTTCAAGTATATCTTTATTCCTCATCGTCTCATCCCCCATTCTTTGCTTGTTTTGCCAGTTCATCCAGAAAAGATGTCAAGTGAACTCGTAAATCTGCATCATCGATGTTATCGGTGCATGGGTGACCCACTTCTTTCAAAAGAACCATTCGGATGGAGGCATTGTTTGCTTTTTTGTCCAGTTTCATCTTTGTAATGATCGTCTCTGCATCAATTACCGGCAATTCTAATGGATAGTCGTTTGTTTTCAACCAAGTATATAGCTTTTCCAATGGAAGATTTGTATCATAGGCTCCCTCACTGACCCGTATGGCAAATAACAACCCAATGGCCACTAGCTCCCCATGTGTCCATTTTCCATAACCGAGCAAAGCTTCCAGCGCATGTCCCAGTGTGTGACCCAGATTGAGATATGTGCGGACACCTGATTCGTATTCATCCGTTTCAACAATGGATGCTTTTATACGAATACCTCTCATAATATCCTCAGTAAGTTCGTTATTGGTCAATGATGCTAAATTTCGATTCATCAGTGTGTGAAAAAAATCGGCATCAGAAAGTAGCGCCTCTTTGACAAGTTCCGCATAACCTGACCGTATTTCCTGCTTATTGAGTGTGTGCAATGTTTGTATATCATAAATGACGGCATTCGGTGGATAAAAATTGCCAATCAAATTTTTCCCGTGCTCATGATTAATAGCAACCTTCCCACCGACACTGCTATCATGAGCAAGAATGGTCGTCGGCATTTGAATGAAATCAATTCCGCGCATAAAAGTTGCTGCTGCAAAGCCTGCCGCATCCCCTACAACTCCGCCCCCAAGCGCGATAATCAGTGACTGTCTGTCAAGTCCGCATGTGATGGCTTTGGTGTGGAGTTGATAAAATATGTCGACACTTTTTGCTTGTTCGCCCACTGGAATAACATGGGTGAAAACACGGGACTGGTCCAATCCTTCTTTAACATCTTCCAGGTAATGGCCACTGACTGCTTCATCCGTAATAATCAGTACGGACGTATAGGATCCGGGCAACAAATAATTGATGTCACGACGAATACCTTCTCCGACGTATATGGGGTATGTCCTGGAAGCGGCCTTTACATTCAAAACATCCATCAGAAGCACCTTATTTCTTCACGATAATCGTTAATTGCTTTCTGTAGTTTCGGGAATTGATCATGCGGAAATTGCTCCGTTATAGCTTTAGCAATTTCAAAAGCCACAACATGCTCCATGACGACGGATGCAGCAGGCACAGCACAGGAATCAGACCGTTCAATGCTTGCATTAAAGGCTTCTTTTGTTTCGATATCAATGCTTTGAAGTGGCTTATACAGCGTTGGGATGGGTTTCATAACCCCCTTTATGATAAGCGGCATACCGGTTGACATTCCGCCTTCCAATCCTCCAAGTCGGTTTGTCTTTCGATAATAACCAGCTTCCTCACTCCACGTGATTTCATCGTGAACCTGACTGCCATGTTTTCGAGCTGCTTCAAATCCCAGCCCGAATTCAACCCCTTTAAATGCATTAATACTCATAACGTTGCCCGCTATTCGTCCATCCAATTTACGATCATAATGAACGTATGATCCGATGCCTGCTGGCAATCCTTCAACATACACTTCCGCAACACCACCTATGGAATCGCCATCTTTTTTGGCTTGATCGATGGCATCCTTCATGGGTTGCTCGACATTTTCATCAAGGGTTCGGACAGGGGAATCTTCAGAAATCCGTTGTCTGTCGGCAATGGTTAAGGAACTGTCGTCTTCTGCTGTAATTCCGGCTATTTCTTTGACATAACCGGCAATATGGATGTCCAACTGTTTAAGCAGCGTTTTGGCAACCGCACCAGCCGCAACACGTGCAGCCGTTTCTCTTGCTGATGAACGCTCTAGAACGTTCCGCATATCACGGTGACCATATTTCAGCGCTCCATTCAAATCAGCATGTCCTGGCCTTGGACGTGATACTTTCCGCCGCAATTGTTTGTCGTCCTCAACGGGGTCTTCACCCATGATGTCAACCCAGTGTCTAAAATCATCATTATGTATGACCAGCGATATCGGTGAACCGAGGGTATACCCATGCCTTACACCGCTTGTGATTTCCGCCATATCTTTTTCAATTTGCATTCGTTTGCCACGACCATGCCCTTTTTGCCTCCGGACCAATGATCCGTTAATATCTTCCTGAAGCAACGGCATATTGGAAGGGACGCCCTCCACAATTGTCGTCATTTGTTTACCATGAGACTCACCGGCTGTCATGTACCGCATGTCACTTCCTCCTTCACGGAATTTTGTATTACTATATCATATCAAAGCTCACTATTGGTAGTTTTCATTAAAAAATTTACCGCATCTTCTGACTGGTAAAAAAAATACGTTTGCATCACATCAAACGGTTAGGTATGTTTTTCGTGTATACAAAACCTCCGTTCAAAAACGGAGGCCCAACACTCAATAAATCCATTCACTATCCTGTTTGGAATAAGTTTTAATTTCATTGTCCTGGAAGAAAAGATTGATTTCTTTTTCAGCACTCTCAGGAGAATCGGATCCATGAATGATATTTTTTCCGACCGTCATACCATAGTCTCCGCGAATTGTGCCGGGAGCTGCTTCAAGTGGGTTGGTTTTGCCCATCATATCGCGTGCTATCGCAATGACATTTTCTCCTTCCCACACCATTGCAAAAACAGGTCCGGATGTGATGAATTCAACCAATTCCCCGTAGAATGGTTTATCTTGGTGCTCGTCATAATGTGTTTTTGCCATATCATCAGACATTTGCATAAGCTTTGCTCCGACCAATTTAAATCCTTTACGCTCAAATCGACTTACCATTTCACCGACCAGATTGCGTTGAACGCCATCCGGCTTTACCATTAAAAATGTTTTTTCCATTTTGTGCACCTCTTTTTTTATGTAGTTTGTTCAAACGAACCGTAAAAAATTTTATCAGACTTCCGGTTGAATAACAACATGCTTAAGAACGTCTTTTACCAATATACTTCGCAATGCGTTGCAATGTGTGCTTTGCTTTATCATGTGGAAGATATTCCAACTGCATCAGCGCTTTTTGCAAATAGTGATCACTGACCCGGTAAGAAGCATTCATAGCATGGGTCTGCTTTAATGATTTGACCAATGGATCCATGGATGCAGCGGTCACCTGCGACGGATTACTGAATGTTTCGCGCAGTTTTTTCTCAAACGATGGATCTTTCATTGCAAAAAGCACTGGCAAGGTAACATTCCCTTGCATTAAATCATTTCCGGCGGACTTTCCCAATTCCTGTTCCGATGCGGTGAAATCAAGGATGTCATCAATAATTTGATAAGACATACCAATATAATAACCATAGCGGAATAACCTGTCCGCCTGTCTATCAGGGATACCGGATGCAATGGCACCAAGTTTGCAACTGGCGGCAATAAGCAATGCCGTCTTGCGTTTGATTCTTCGCAAATAATCACGCAAGGTTTGTTCAAAGTTATACTTATCGTTGATTTGTTCAATTTCGCCCTTGGCAACTTGAACCATCGTCCGGGAAAGAATGCGGTGTGCAGCAGGCGTTTCCAGCTTGGTGATGTTTTCCAATGCCTTGGCCAGAATGAAATCACCGGTATACATAGCTGTGCGGTTGCCATATAGCGATTTAATGGTAGGGTTGCCCCGCCGTAATGAAGCATTATCGATCACATCATCATGTACGAGTGATGCCATATGTATCAATTCCAACGATACAGCAACTGTTTTAATGCGCTCAGTATGATATTCTCCAAACTGGCCGCACAACAAGACAAAAACAGGGCGGATGCGTTTTCCCCCCGCCTGCAACAATTGTGTGGACGTTTCACGCAATATATCATGATCGGCTTGAATCGTATCAGCGAGAGCATGTTCAATGATATCCAATTCTTTTTTTAAATGCCCGTATGTTTTCGTCAACTTCATGCATGTCACCTTTAATCCTGTATTGACTGGATGTCCTGTCTCACCTGTATAATCCAATAGCAAAAGCGGACTCATCCGTCACAACATCGATATAAAAACGTCATTGTGCTGTGCGGAAAGCACTTACCCATCCTGGTCCTTTTTCATTCCCATATGCATAGCAGCCACTCCTCCCGTATACGGCTTCACCTTGACATAGTCAAAACCGGCCGTATAAAACATTTGTTTCAGTGTTTGTTTATCAGGAAAATCTTTTGCTGATTCATGCAGCCATGCATATTCTTTGTAACTTTTGGCAAATAATTTTCCCAGCAACGGCATGATAAAACGGAAATAAAAATAATAGGCTTGTCGAAAGCCAATCAGCGTTGGCTGAGAAGTCTCCAGACATACAGCTGATCCGCCCGGTTTAACAACACGATGCATTTCTTCAAGTACTCTCATATAGTCAGGAACGTTACGCAGTCCAAAACCAATGGTGACATAATCAAATGAATGGCTTTCAAACGGAAGCTCCATGGCATTACCCTGCATAAAAGTCAACTGTTTGTGTTGAGCCGTGTCTTTTTTTGATCTAGCCACAGCCAGCATATTGTTGCTAAAGTCCAAACCGATCACATGACCGGATTCGCCTGCAGCTCCCGCGAGAGAAAAAGCCCAGTCCCCGGTACCGCAGCATAGATCTAATGCTGATGCCCCTTCCGGCACGTTCATTTGTTTCATGACATCTTTGCGCCAGGCTTTATGGCGTTGAAAGGAAATAATCGAGTTCATCTTATCATATCGATCCGAAATCTTTTCAAACACATGATGTACCCGTTCTTCTTTCGGTGATGGCTTCATACCTCTACCCTTCTTCCGCAATCGATCCGCTTTCGGATAAGGATTCATTACTAGTATTTCTGAGCTCAGCACTCAAACACGCAAAATCGGCCGGAAATTGCCGCAAACAAGTATCCATTGCTTCCAACTCCCTATTAAGAAACGATACAATGGTCTGATCATTTTCAGCTGCAATATATTCATTCCATATATCAAACGATGCTACATCGGCATTTTTTATGGATGTTCTCGCAGTAGCCAGCTTTTTGACGGCAAGCCATTCCGGGGCAACACTCCGGATGGTTTTTTCTCCAGCAAAATCAGCAACCCGTGTAATTAAGAGTGAATCCAATTTTTTAATACGCTGGAGGACTAAATTAAACGACTCATGATTTCTTTCATAATATAATTGCATTTTCGTTTCATTGATTTCATTAATAGCCGCTGCCAGCACGCTAATCAGTCCAATATCCTCTGTCTCGGAAAGAAGCAGGTAATATAGACTGCTGTAATAATCACCGGCCAGGACGGATAATTGTTTGGATTTCTCTTCACATTCCGTATGCGGACGTTCATTGGTTTCAGGCACTGTATCATGTATATCCAACGCTGTTTGAACAAGCATGGTTGCCAAAATATAATTTTTCTTCGTTTCATCCGATAATAATGTATTGTTAAGGATGGTGGTTAGTATATATAATTTATCATCATTCAAATACGGAACCTGTACATATTTTGCAATCAGCGGATTATGTATTTTATCACGAATCAGCTCTTTTAGATCGCTCATGTTCATACTGGATCTGTCCAACATAACCATCGGCACCCTTCTTATTTGCTGCAAATTGTACATATATTATAGCATAATCTCGGCATGTTCCATAACAAAAAATCGAAAAGACGTGGCAGAAGGGGACCGTTCTTACCGGCTAGCCGTTTTCCATCTCCCCGTGACTTGTTTGAATAACAGCTTTTCCCCTCACTTTTACAGCCGACGTATGTTCTGTGAACTGTGCGATCATCACTTCATTTGCATCCAGTTTTTCCGAATGATGGAAGCGTGTATCACTGCCCCTTGTCAAACCAATTACATTCACACCATCTTCCAACGCTTTTATAACAAAAAAGTCATTTTTTTCCATTTTAACACTCCCAGTACACCATCATATCTGATCTCTGACCAACAGATTCATGAATAAATCTTAAACCTTTATCAATGGTGAGATGTTTAAAAAGGTATTAAAGTGAAAAAAGAGCACGTCTGAACGTGCCCTTATGCCCTATGTAAGAAAATTATTGAACACTTTCTTTAAGGGCTTTGCCTGGTTTGAACGCAGGAACTTTGCTTGCAGGAATCTTTATTTCTTCTCCTGTTTGCGGATTGCGTCCTTTCCGTTCCGAACGTTCACGCACTTCAAAGTTGCCAAAGCCGATTAATTGTACTTTTTCACCTTGTTTAAGTGAATCCATGACAGAGTCAAAAACTGCATCCACAGCTTTTGTAGCATCTTTTTTGGAAAGGTCGCTTTTTTCTGCAACAGCATCTATCAAGTCTGTTTTATTCATGACATTCACCTCCTCCCATGAAGTTTCCAAACGGTATAGAAACATCTTATCATGTACAACCATTTGTTTCCAAATCGTGCATTTTTAAACCCAACACCATCAAATCAATGATGACAAGGCTTATGTTAAACGAGATGAAACCAAAATTCAACAATATACATATAATTTATCCATATTTATTTCTTTTTTTGGTTATGTTTCTTGTTCCGATTACGAATGATGGATATTAATGGTAAAATGAAGTGCGATGTGTCCCCGAATGCATCATACCGCCCCATACAAACTATATACGACATAAAGATGTGAAATCCTGCCTTTGATTAAAAATCTTAAGGTATGCCCATATTAAAAAAAAACATTAGACAAAAAAATAGCAACTATGGCTAGCTGCTATAAAATAATGGCTATTAAACCACCGGAACCTTCATTGATAATCCGTTCCAGTGTATCTTTCAATTTATACCTTGCATTTTCCGGCATAAGGGAGATTTTCGCCTGTATACCTTCTCTGACGATGGAATTCAATGATCGCCCGAATATATCGGATTCCCAAATCGACAGCGGGTCCTCCTCAAAATCCTGCATCAGATACCTGACCAATTCCTCACTTTGCTTTTCCGTTCCGATAATAGGGGCAAATTCCGATTCAACATCCACTTTGACCATGTGAATGGAAGGAGCAATGGCTTTCAGTCGTACACCGAATCGAGACCCTTGTCGTATAATTTCTGGTTCATCCAGCTGCATATCTTCCAATTGCGGAGCAGCGATTCCATAACCGGTTTGCTTCACCATTTGCAAGGCGCTTGAAACCTGATCATATTCCCGTTTGGCATGGGCAAATTCCTGCATTAATTCAAGCAAATGTTCCTTGCCACGTATTTCCTCCCCGACTATCTCTTTTAGAACCTCGTCATATAAATAGTTGGGGGCATGGAGGTCAATTTCCGCTACGCCCTCTCCCATTTCCATACCAGCAAGATTGGCGCTGTCAATATAATCATAACCGTCAAAGTCACCGACAATGCTATCCACATCCCGAAGCCTTCGGATGTTTTTCACCGTTGTCTGAATGGCTTCCTGATAATCCTTGCGCAGCCAGTGATCATCATGCAGCACCATCACCCAGCTAGGAAGGTTCACATTAACTTCCAACACAGGGAATTCATATAAGGCTTCACGCATCACATTATAAACATCATGCTCCGACATTGATTCAATGTTGACGGACAAAACGGGTATGTCATATTTTTCCGCCAGATCATGTCGCAATTGTTCCGTTTCATCACTTGTAGGTTGCGATGAATTGACAACCATGATAAAGGGTTTGCCGACTTCTTTCATTTCCTCAACGATTTTTTCTTCCGGCTCCTCGTAATCGCTACGTTCAATATCACCGAACGACCCATCTGTTGTTATGATGACGCCAATGGTTGAGTGCTCCTGGATAACCTTTCTCGTACCAATCTCGGCGGCATCATGAAATGGAATCGGTTCTTCATACCACGGTGTATTGATCATCCTTGGTCCATTTTCATCTTCAAAACCTTTTGCCCCTTCCACAGCATAACCGACACAATCCACCAGACGGACATTTACATCAAGCCCTTCGTCAACATGGATAGACACGGCCTGGTTGGGAATAAACTTCGGTTCCGTCGTCATAATTGTTCGTCCAGCAGCACTTTGCGGCAATTCATCATGAGCCCTGTCCCGTTCACCTTCATCAGATATATTCGGCATGATTCCCAGTTCCATAAATCGTTTAACAAATGTTGATTTTCCGGTCCGGACCGCGCCCACGACTCCAAGGTAAATATCGCCGTTTGTCCGCTTCGAAATATCTTTAAAAATATCAACTTTCTCCAAGTGATCCCCTCCCGATCTCCTATTGCATAATCATAAATACCTGAAAAATATAGACATTATAAATATATGATGTTGTCCCATCAAAATATGCCCTGATCCTGACGAAAAGAGTGAAAAAGATGAATCTGATTTAAAACAATAATAAAAATCCCTTGCAACACACTATATGTTACAAAGGATCGATTATGATTGATTATTGATTTTTATTAACGGAAACCTGGAATACTGGTTTGCCGTCCTGAATGGTGTATGGAAGGGAGTATGCCGGGACAAAAGGGGTGTTTTCCGCAAGCAAATACCTTATATCGTCCCCTATTTGATAATGATGATCATATTTCTGCAGTGCCCGATTCAAATCTACACTATAATCAACATACAAATCACCGTTGGTATCCATCACGATGGGAAGATTTTCTTTGGAATAGGGACTTTTTACATAGGGACGCTTGTCCAATCCGAGTTTTTTATAATTAATCCGGTAAACGCCTTTCGAAATTTCATGACCGAATGGAGGATATTTATTCTCTTTACGATACATTTGTACTTTTGTGATCACTTCTCTTATGGCATCAGCCATCCGCAGATCAATCAGCTTCACTCTCGGGTTCTCATCCGGTGTTATAATCGTATATTGATAAATACCACCATTTTCATACGCCGTTCCAGGGATTTCTGACAACAAATTCCGATCTTTTAAGTCCTGAAAGCTAATTAGATGCTTTCGGAAAATCGGTGTGTCCTTTGATTTTGTCTTAATCGGCAGCAGTCCGTCTGTTTCTTTTTGATACTGATCAACCGCTGTCTGTACCTTTTTCAATTGGGACTCGTTCGGTACGTTGTTTTTAGACATTTCACTTTCCGGATAGAGGCACCCGGTCAAAAAAATAACCATAACCGTCAAATAAAGAACTGTATATGTATGCTTAATCATATAGGAAACCTCCTAGCGTGTTGGACCGCTGAACACGATGTATAAAATAATGACAGCGCCAATGATCAAGGACAAATAGGCCAAAATAGACACAATGCCTGACGCCCATCCTTTTAGTTTGTATCTGCTAACAAGAATAAGCCCCATGGCTAAAAGCAGCAGCCCCATACCGATGAACGAAATCCACATATTCAGCATTCCTTCAGACATTTAACTCACCTCAATTCATTGCTGCAAACAACATGCATTATAACATAATCGATAAGGGCAGATACATAAAAATATCCGGGCGAAGAGGGGCTGTCTTCATCCCGGATTGACTAAATAAATACCCACAGCAGCTCCAGCCATGAATGCTTGTGCGATTTAGTTTATGCAAGCATGCAAAACAATGTCTCCTCACTTGCCCAGATATATCTATCGTTTTAACATCTCATTTAACGTGTCCATATCCATTGGCATATTGTTTTTCGTTATCGTTTCAACGATCCGGTCTTCTTTTGATTTGGAAATGGGTTTATCAGCCATCGTTGCTAACTGTTGAACAAGATCCCGAACCGTTTTTTCATCTGAAAAGTCAGCGTTTTTCACAGAGTTTGCCACTTTATGAATATCATTCGGGTCTATATTCGTTTGCTGCTTCACCTTATCAAAAGGATTACCCTGAAAATGACTCACATGCTCGCCTCCTTGCATATTAACTTCAACATATTATATGCATGGCAGACGATGACGTGTCAGTCTGAGCAATCTGTGCGGATAAATCCTGATAAATCATCCATTTCTTCCCGTTTATGACGATTCATAAGCTGATCGACCACATCCCCAGGGGCTTTATCTTCAAACAGAACCTGATAAAGTCCATTCGTTATCGGCATCTCGATTTGTTGCTGGTGTGCAAATTGGCTCGCGGCTTTGGTTGTTCGGACACCCTCAACAGCCATCCCCATTTGTTCCAGCACATCATCCAGCTTCCAGCCCTGACCAAGCATGTTTCCTGCACGCCAGTTGCGGCTATGGGTGCTTGTGCATGTAACAATCAGGTCTCCCACCCCTGGAAGTCCTAAAAAGGTGATGGGGTTAGCCCCTAGGGATGCTCCAAGCCGGGTTATTTCCGCGAGCCCTCTCGTAATAAGGGCAGATTTAGCGTTGTCACCATACCCTAAGCCGTCGGAAATACCTGCTCCCAGAGCAATAATGTTTTTTAATGCACCTCCCAACTCAATGCCTACCATATCTGTGCTTGTATAAACCCGGAATGATTCGTTAATAAACAAATCCTGTGCGAATGCCGCATTTTCCTCATTCATCGATGATACAGTGACAGTGGTGGGCTGGCGCTTACCAACCTCCTCAGCATGACTGGGGCCTGAAAGTACAACAATATCTTCATAGGAATAGGCATCCATTTCCTCACTAATTAACTGTGAGACACGTTTAAGTGATTCCGGCTCAATACCTTTTGTTGCGTGGATAATGACCGGTTGATGGTGGACAAGGCTGTTTAATTTACGGCAAACGTCATCAACGGCTTTCGTCGGCACCACTATAACAATTGCCGACACATCCTCAACAGCTTCTTCAAGCTTATCATACGCCTTTAGCTTCATCGGCAACTGTACCTGTAAATACGTTTCATTTGTGTGGAATGTATTGATTTCCTTTGCCTGTTCGCTACGATGGGTCCATAGTCGAACATCATGACCGTTATCCGCCAACACTATGCTTAATGCGGTACCCCAACTGCCGGCACCTAATACGGCTATTTTTTGCAATCATATTCCCCCTTTTCAAGCACGTTTACGAGCGAAAATGTTAATCGGTGTTCCAGTAAAACCAAACGCTTCTCTGATTCTATTTTGCAAAAAGCGTTCAAATGAAAAGTGCATTAACGATGGATCATTGACAAATATGACAAATGATGGCGGTTTAACAGCCACCTGTGTTGCATAAAGCACTTTCAGACGTTTGCCTTTGATTGTTGGCACCGGATTTAATGCGAGTGCATCATTGATAACATCATTCAAAACATTTGTTGGAACACGTTTCGCATGATTTTCACTGGCCGTTTTGATGGCTGGAGTCAATGTATGTATCCGTTTTTTGGTCTTAGCTGACAGAAATACCATAGGGGCATAATCCAAATATTGAAATTGAGAGCGGACCTTTTTCTCAAATTCCCTCATCGATTTTTCATCTTTATCGACTGTGTCCCATTTGTTGACAACAAGGATCATCGCTTTTCCGGACTCGTGGGCGTAACCGGCAACCTTTTTATCCTGTTCTCGTATACCGGTTTCAGCATCGATCAACGCCAGAACAACATCGGATCGCTCAATGGCTTTCAAAGCCCGGAGGATACTGTACTTTTCCGTCGCTTCATAAACTTTCCCGCGTTTTCGCATACCCGCTGTATCAATAATGACAAAATCCTGGTCATCTTTATGTAAACGGGTATCAATGGCTTCTCGTGTTGTTCCCTCAATGTCACTGACAATGACACGTTCTTCGTTCAGAAGCGCGTTGACAAGCGATGATTTGCCTACATTCGGCCGTCCAATGACACTGAAATAAATTGTATCATCATCACGACTAGCAACGTGCTGTTCAGGAAAATACCCGATAACAGTATCCAGCAAATCCCCCAGACCCAGTCCGTG
Source organism: Lentibacillus halophilus (assembly GCF_055395055.1). Classification (NCBI taxonomy): domain Bacteria; kingdom Bacillati; phylum Bacillota; class Bacilli; order Caryophanales; family Bacillaceae; genus Lentibacillus; species Lentibacillus halophilus. Next base: position 2,258,169 of record NZ_AP043750.1, on the reverse strand, counting down.
CTCTCCCGATATCGGGTACGGCTCACCGAAACCCAATGCGTAATACTCGTAAATGGTCTCACGCATTTTGGGGTTATCCATTTTATTGACAGCTATAACAATAGGCTTGTTTGATTTGTAAAGAATTTTGGCAACTTCTTCATCAGCTGCCGTTATTCCTTCCTGGCCATTAAGCATAAAAACAATGACATCCGATTCCTCAATGGCAATTTCAGCCTGATGCCGCATTTGTACCAGCAGTGGTTCATTGCTCACTTCAATTCCGCCAGTGTCAATAACATTAAACGATGTTGTGAGCCATTCAGCTTCGGCATAGACCCGGTCGCGTGTCACGCCTGGTGTGTCTTCCACAATGGAAATGCGTTCCCCGACAAGCCAATTGAAAATAGTTGATTTTCCCACATTCGGTCTTCCTACAATTGCTACAACCGATTTCCTCATGAAAAGGCCATCCTTTCCGTTTCTCTCTGCATCATACTAAGTAAATATTCTAGCAAATGAACGGGATGAGCACAATTATATTATAAAGCTTCTTTCCGTTCAGGTCTTGCTATCCTTCACACAATCGGAATAACTACTGTGCTTTCTTTTTTATAAACGTTCCTCGCCTTAATGCAGCGTTTTTCAGTTGTTCATTTAATTTACGTGTTCCAGTATTCAAAAGATGCTGTCCAATCAAAGCAGCTGTAACGATTGAGACGGTATCCAGAAAAACCATATCACCAATGACATCCGAAAATGAATATGTTGTCAAAATCAGACTGTATAGCCATTCTCCCCCTACTATTCCAGCAATACAGCAGAACAGCCTGTTTCGGAACGTGCGGATCATCCAAATGGTCAGCAATAGAATAAACAAAGGAATCCATACAATCTTAGGCAAAAACAGCCCGATCGGAGAAAGCATGTACCAAATAAGCAGACCCGTATACCCTATCATGATAGTAAATGATACCAACAAAGAAAACAGAAAACGGTTAAGGCGGGCAAGCTGATAAAAGGTTACCGTCAGCAAAACAACATAACTTAGGGAAAAATGGAATATACCAAACGGCAATTGAACATCAGCAAAAAGAATCAGTATTAATACGAAGCACGTAAAAGTAGTCCGGGTTTTTCCTTCCGGCATAAAACATGCAACAATAATACAGCCGGCCCAAGCGAGCCAATAAAAAATAAGTCCATCATTCATAAAAAAACACCTACCATTATAAGTATGGCAAGCTTTTTTTAACATTAAACATAAAAAGGGCTCTTTCCAAACGGGAAAAAGCCCTTTTTTATTATGCCGCGAAACGTCATTATTCGTCCCGACTATTTATATTTGTCCAATTTGTCACCAATGAAATCACCAAGTTGAAATCCTGGTTCATCGTCATCTTTTTGATATTCTTTAACGTCAGAAGCTTCTTGTTCTTGTTCCAATTCTTTAATACTGAGCGATATGCGTTCATCCCTTTGACTGACATCAAGAACCTTCACGTTAATCTCCTCACCCACTTCCAGTACTTCCTGCGGTGTTCCTATATGGCGGTTGGCAATTTGTGATATATGAACCAATCCTTCAACACCAGGAAAGACTTCAACAAATGCACCAAAGTTCACAAGCCGTTTAACTGTTCCTTCAAGGATGTCGCCCTGACTCACACGATCTTCAATATTGGCCCATGGACCAGGCAGTGTTCTTTTGCGGGATAAGGAAATGCGTTCATTATCGCGGTCAACGGAAAGGACTTCCACATTCACTGTGTCACCTTCACTGACAACATCGGATGCCTTTTCCACGTGTTCATGTGCCAATTGGGAAATATGTACCAACCCATCAATTCCGCCAAGATTTACAAAAACACCAAAATTGGTGATCCGCTCAACCACTCCTTCGAGAACTTGCCCTTCTTCCAATGATTGGAGAACTTCCTGTTTCTTTTCATTTAATTCATCCTGAACGACATCTTTATGGGAAAGAATAACCCGGTTTTGTTCTCTATCCAAATCAACTATTTTCACACGTAATGGTTGATTAATGTAATCGGAAAAGTCATCCACATAGTACGTTTCGACCAGTGAAGCTGGAATAAAACCGCGCACCCCAACATCAGCAACAAGGCCGCCTTTCACAATTTCCTTCACTTCCGTTTCAAAAACGTCGCCATTATTATACTGTTCTTCCAAAGATTCCCATGCCTTTTCGGCATCTACTGCTTTTTTAGACAGGATAACCTCATCATCTTCCATTCTTTTGACATACAATTCAATCTCATCATCGGCTTGTGCGATGTCACTAGCTTGCTCAATATGAAGACTGGACAATTCACTGATGGGAACAATCCCTTCTGTTTTATAGCCGACATCCACAAGAACCTGTTTTTCTTCCACTTTCACGACAGTCCCTGTTACAATATCACCTATATTCAATTGTGGCATGTCATTACTTGATTCACTCATACCTTCGCCCTCCTTAAAATACAAACAACCTAACTTAAAAAATATTGTATCTATAACTTCTAATAATTATAATTATTTGTCAAGAGATGCATGCTGAGAATAATCGATCAGGTTCTGAATTTCTTCCATAATGGCTTCAGCTGCATCTTTAGCGGCCGTTTTCGCCGAACGGTGTGTCTCCATGTCCATGGGTTTTCCATAAATTACCGTCAGTCTCCTCCCGGGTTTATAGGAGCCTATAATGGCGCATGGAACAATAACGGCATTGGATCGCAGCGCGAAAAAACCGGCCCCTGCCAAAGGTTTGCCAACCGTACCCGTTTTACTCCGGGTCCCTTCTGGAAATAGTCCCAGTACATTGCCGTCCTTCAGTATGTCCAGACCTTGACGCAATGCATAACGGTCGGTTCCCCCTCTTTTCACGGGAAACGCACGAATAGCGTTTAACAACGTTCCCAATAATGGGCGTTCAAACAGTTCTCCCTTGGCCATAAAGGAAATATCCCGCGGGGAAGTGATTCCGACAACCGGTGGATCCAGATTCGAAATATGGTTGGAGCAAATAATGACCGGTCCTTGATCGGGAATATTGTCTTTTCCAATAACACGAATACGGTATAAAGGAAAAAAAATGACGGAAACAATGGCTTTTGCAGTTTTGTATAAACTCATCCAGACCCTCCCTCGTTAATAATGGCTTGATTAACTTTCTCAAGAATGGATGAGGCAACGTCATCGATAGTTAAATCCGTTGTATCCAACGCGATGGCATCATCTGCTTTTACCAACGGGGCAGTCTCTCGATTGGAATCAATCCGGTCTCGCTCTTCAATTTCGTTTTTTAATGTTTCAAAATCGGTGGTCAATCCTTTTTGCATATTCTCATCATAGCGTCGTCTTGCCCGTTCTTCAACCGATGCTTTTAAAAAAACTTTAACCTCTGCGTTTGGAATAACGTGAGTTCCGATGTCCCGTCCGTCCATAACAATATCGTGTTTATTGGCCAGTTTACGTTGACGCTGAACCATTTGTTCACGTACGTTTGGGTGTTTCGCAATATGAGACACGCTGCCTGTCACCTGTTCGGTGCGAATAGCTTCCGTCACATCATCGCCATCCACTCGAACACGCTGACCACTCTTACCCTGTTCCAGATCTATATCCGTCTTCGCCAGCAAGTCAACAATAGATTGGCTGTCTTCCGGAGATATCCGGTTCTGAAGCACTTTCCATGTCAATGCCCGATACATAGCGCCCGTATCTATATAGATAAATGATGATTTTTCTGCAACGATTTTGGCCACGGTGCTTTTTCCGGCAGCAGCCGGCCCATCAATAGCAACCCTGATCCCTTTCGCTTCCATACCTGCCATTGCTTATTATTCATTCCTCTCATATCAATCCTGACGGCAACTTTATGTATCCGTTAACCAAAATGATAACATATATAAGAATAAAAGTTCTACTCGAAATATCTATATATGCCATTCTTTTTTTGACTGTTGCCATTCAATCTTTTTATATAGATTATCGTAGGAGCTGATAACAATGTGAAAGATTCTGCCATCATGCAGCAACAACCCGTCTGCATGGTACAAACATCAAGGAAAAAGGGAAGAAACAACTCTTCCCTCTGAAACGGATGCAAAATTTATTTCCGTGCCGTCCAATTTTTCCACTTTTTCTTCCTTACCGTTTATTGCATTGATGAAAATACGGTATGTCTCATTTTCAAGCACACCAAGAAATTCGTAGACCAGTACTTCCTCACCAATATCATTGTCAATCACTGCCATGTTTTCTTCGTTAATTGTTACTTCGGGATTGACTTTCTCTTTCGCTTCTTCTGGCGACAGCTCAGGTTCCGGAATATCACGCTTTTTATGGTTCATGAAATAATTTCTGGATGTCAGTCCCAGCAAATCCCCATTATCCAACGCAACTTTTACTTCGATCGCATCGGAGTATATCCGGACACCATCCTGATTATAAAGAAACGAATAAACACCGACATTGTCGAATTGATTGCTTTGAAACGATACCATATCGTCAAAATCAAATTGATTCAAATAGCCTTTTGCTTGTTGCAATCCTTCATTCAGGCTTAGATTCTTTTTGCTGACTTCCCGGTTCACTAATAGTGTGAGTGGGTGTCCACCTTTTTTCGACATATCCAAATACCCGTTTTCATCGCCATTATTGTACGAAATACTGTAAATCGGTAAATTGGCGCCTTTTCCGCTTTCAGTAACTTTCAATTTATTATCATTGTCAATGTCAAACATTTGTTTACTTCGTTTGATGGCTTCCTCTTGTCCAATATTGTTTCCTTTGAGATTTTTATATTCGTGTTCTTTTGAAGAGGTCCCGGTAAGTGATGAATCAACGTTGCTTTCAGAAAACCCTTCCACTTTCTTTTCCACTGTTTTAAACCCATCAACAATCGTATTATCCGATTGCTCATCCTGGGTAGCCAAAGCCATTTGAACATCCATCCAACGAAGATCTTCCTCCAACACTGTATTTTGAACACGTCGCAGTTCATCCTTCAAGTTACCGGATTGTTTGTAAAGGCTCTCCAACGTTGATATTTCTTTATCGCTTAACGGTTTCTTATTTAAATCTCTGACAGCCGTCCGATACGTAAAGTCACCTATTTTGGACAGGAATTCTTCCGTTTTGTTGAATGGCATTAATGTCAATGGAAGTTGCCCAACATTTGATATTGCATCTGAGGTGAGCCTCCATATGTCAATCATTTGCGGGGACAGACTTTCTTTTGAGTTCATAGCTAATGCTGTTCCTATTTTATCATGGAGAATATCCATATGATAAGATAATTCATGAAATGCTCGCTGATAATTATTTTCAGCCTGTATCAGGATGGAGTTTTTCTCCTGATGCTCCTGGTAGCCCCAAAATGCAGTGCCTGCAACACCCAATGCAAGAACGGATATCACTATCCAGCGCAACATACTGATCGCTCCTTCCTATTTAGCATAAATATGTTTTCCGATCTTTTTAATTTGCGGCCTGGACCATATCCAATCCGATGTTGCCGTATTCGGGTTAAAATAATACAACGCATTGCCGGAAGGATCCCAGCCGTTAATGGCATCGAGAGCTGCTTCTCTTGCTGTTTTGTTCGGTTCCAGCCAAATTTGTCCATCCGCAACAGCAGTGAATGCTCTCGGTTCAAAAATCACCCCTGATACCGTATTAGGGAATGTCGAGCTTTCGACCCGGTTTAAAATAACAGAAGCAACAGCTACTTGTCCGACATAAGGTTCTCCTCGTGCCTCTCCATGTACCGCATTGGACATCAATTGAATATCATTTTTGGAGTAACCCTGCGGAACGTTTGCGGCACTTGGTTCCACATTGTTAGATGTATTTTGATTTTGTTCCGCGTCGCCACCAGAATCGGGTTTCGTTTGTTTAGACGGATCCACACCACCATAATATGTGAATTCATTTCCCTTTTGTATTTGTTTTTTAACAAAGCCTTCATCATAGTTGGACGCATCAGCCAATTTCTGTTTCGTCTTCTGTCCGGCCAACCCGTCAATTGTCAAACCGAAATCTTTCTGAAAGTTACGGAGTGCCCAGTATGTACCCCATCCGAACACACCGTCTATGTTTCCTTTGTAAAATCCGATATATTGCAATCTTGCCTGCAGTTCAATTACATCTTCTCCGGTCGCACCTTGCTGAATAACCTGCGACGTAAATGCATTCGCCGGATTTGGAGAAGAGGTTGTTTGCGATCCCACAATTAAAAAACATAACATGGTAAACAGGAACCATTTTTTATAGGTCATCTTATATCCTCCTGATAGTCAAGTATCATGTTAATTTTATTTTTTTACATAACAACCTTTTTATTCATCAGGATTACGTATCATCAAAAACACTACCATAAAACGATACATCAGAAGAAAAGATTCTGAGAGAGACATTCGCAACCCTTCCTATTAACGCAGCATTGTCGTATGATGGGTTTGGGAAAGAAAACACAAAAAACGAAGGTGATTCTTTTGAAAACAATTGCATTGATTCATACCGGAGGAACGGTTTCCATGAGGACAGATAAGGCAAGTGGGGACGTAACGACCGCAAATAAACATCCGATGACAGATCTTACGTATTACTTTCAATCAATTGCAAATGTGGTTGAATACATACCATTTTCACTTCCATCGCCGCAAATAACGCCCGCGCACATGTTGCAGCTAGCTCAAAAGATCCATGAACTATCTGACACATACGACGGATTTGTCATAACACATGGAACGGATACATTGGAAGAAACGGCCTATTTTCTTGATTTGTCAACATCTGTGCAGCAACCGATCATTATTACTGGAGCGATGCGCTCTGCCAACGAAATAGGATCCGATGCATTATACAATTTGATCAGTTCCATTCGTACAGCGGCACACCCACAGGCATGGGATCAGGGAGTGCTGGTTGTTATGAACGATGAAATACATACAGCACGCCATGTTTCAAAGACGTCTACTAGCAATGTGGCAACGTTTCAGAGTCCGCAAAGTGGACCAATCGGCATGATCACAAAACAGTCGATTCTTTTTTACCATGCTATTCTCAAGCGGCATACATACCGAATAAACCACTTGACAAAAAAAGTGTTTTTGTGTAAGGGGTATGCAGGGATGGACGAGGAATTGTTGGAAACAGTGAAGCAAGCCAAGCCGGACGGGATCGTGATTGAGGGGCTTGGAGAGGGAAATTTGCCGAACAATACGGTTGCATCACTGACGTCGTTTGTAAATGACAATATACCGGTCCTAATGGTTTCACGGTGTCATACCGGAATGGTTCAACCCACTTATGGGTATGAAGGAGGCGGAAAACAGTTAAAAGAGATGGGGATTATATTTGCTGGCGGATTAACAGGCCCCAAAGCAAGAATAGAATTGCTGATGGCCCTGGAGGAAACTGGGAATCCTAAAAAACTTAAACAAATATTCGAACAAGCACATTAATCCGGATACGGTTTGCTTTAAAACCAGCAACAAAAGGTCAGGAACACTGTTTCAACATTCAACACGTAAAAATCCGAACGGGATTCAAATCTGACGGACAGATCTGAATCATCGTTCGGATTTTCCTCGATATCGTCATTAAGATCCAGCCTTCTAAACACCTTGATTCAACAGCTAACTCTTCGTATGCATGACCTGTTTGTCAACAATGGATTCAGCGATCATGTTTCCATGATGACGGCCATTTTCAATAAAAATTTCGTTATTATTGTATCCGGCGGCAACAACACCTGCGACATATATACCGTCTATATTCGTCTCCATGGTCTCGCTGTCAAAATGGGGACGCCCAGTTTCTTCATCAATTGCAATACCCACGTCTTTCAAAAAGTCATGATCGGGTTTATATCCAGTCATGGCGAAAACAAAATCATTGTCAACTTCTTTGGTTGTATCACCGACTGTATAAATCACTTTATCATCTGTAATTTGTTCAACGCATGCATTAAATTCCATCTGTACAATTCCTTTTCGGACCAATGACTCAAACTCCGGCAATATCCATGGTTTGATGCTTTGGGAATAGTCATCTCCATGATATAGCACCGTAATATTGGCACCTGCTTTATGCAATTCCAGTGTGGTATCAACAGCTGAATTTTTACCCCCAATAACGGTCACGTTTTTATTAAAATAAGGATGCGCTTCCTTAAAATAATGCATTACTTTCGGCAATGTTTCACCAGGAATACCCATGTGATTCGGCTGATCATAATAGCCAGTCGCTATAATGATATTTTGAGCCACATACACGCATTCGTCCCCATTCTTTTGTTTCCGTGTTTTAAGGTGAAAATCATTGACATCCGATGTGATTTCCTGAACTTTTTCGAAGGCATTTATCCGTAAATTCTCACGGCTGGCAACGGCCCTATAATAAGCCAGCGCTTGATTGCGTACCGGTTTTTGTCTTTCTGTAATAAATGGAATTCCACCTATTTCCAGTTTCTCACTTGAACTGAAAAACGTTTGGTGTGTCGGAAAATGGTAAAGAGTATTAACGACATTTTCCTTTTCAATAATCAAAGGAGTTATCCCCTGTTTTTGCAGTTCGATGGCACAGGACATACCACAAGGACCGCCACCAACAATAATTGTATGTTCTTTTTGCAACTTACACACTTCCTTATCAAAACTTTTTGCCATAACTTCTCCGGACACCCTATTTTAACATAGAATGTTATATCGGTTATGATTTTTTAATGAACGAACGGAAAAACTCTTATCCCGCGATACATGACAAGAGTTTTTCCGTCACTACTTTTATTGGATTCAGTTGGCACCCGGCACCCATCATCTGGTCTAAACCCAACCACGAAAACGTGCGGCTTCGGCCATCTTCCGTACACCAACCATATAGGCTGCAAGACGCATATCAACACGTCTCGTTTCGGAGGTGTTATAAATATTATTAAAGGATTTTATCAAGTTTTCATGAAGTTTTTCATCAATTTCTTCCGCAGACCAGTAATAACCTTGGTTATTCTGAACCCATTCAAAATAAGAAACGGTGACGCCGCCTGATGATGCAAGAACATCCGGAACGAGCAAAATCCCCCGTTCAGACAGTATTCTTGTTCCTTCCAATGTTGTCGGCCCGTTGGCAGCCTCCACGACTATACCGGCTTTGATTTTGTTCGCATTTTGTTCCGTAATCTGATTTTGAACGGCTGCTGGGACTAAAATATCACAATCTAATTCAAGCAGTTCATCATTTGAAATGGTATGATCAAATAAATTCGTAACCGTTCCAAAACTGTCCCGACGATCCAGTAAATAATCTATATCAAGACCATCAGGATCATGCAATCCGCCGTAAGCATCCGATATACCAACCACTTTGGCTCCGGCATCATGCAGGAACTTGGCAAGGAAACTGCCAGCATTTCCAAAACCTTGTACAACAATTCTGGAGCCTTCAATATTAAGGCCTTTCTTCTTGGCAGCTTCATTTATACAAATGGTGACACCCTTTGCCGTTGCGGACTCTCTGCCGTGAGATCCACCCAGAACAATCGGTTTCCCCGTGATGAATCCTGGATTGTTAAATTCATCAATGCGACTGTATTCATCCATCATCCACGCCATTATTTGTGAGTTGGTAAACACATCCGGTGCAGGGATGTCCTTATTGGGGCCAACAATCTGGCTGATAGCACGAACATAACCCCGGCTCAGCCCTTCCAATTCCCGAAATGACATTTCACGGGGATCACAAATGATGCCGCCTTTACCGCCACCATACGGCAAATCAACAATACCGGCTTTGAGACTCATCCATATCGATAAAGCTTTTACCTCTTTTTCCGTCACATTTGGATGAAAGCGTACCCCGCCTTTAGTTGGACCGACAGCATCATTGTGCTGTGCGCGATAACCGGTGAAAATTTGGATATCACCATTATCCATCCGCACTGGGATTCTTACTGTCATCAGCCGCATCGGGTCTTTCATCAATTCAAAAACTTCGTCAGGATAACCTAACTTATTCAAAGCATTTTTAATGACAGTGTGTGTGGAATGCAACACGTCCGTATTTTCAGTCTTATCCTTGGCAGATTCTGCTGCGTTATCGGCTACCATGCATTTACCTCCTAAATGATCTAAAATATTTTATTCAGCTGCGCTCCGACTTCAGTATACACCTTCATCATAAATATGCAATAAAACAAACTGATCGTTTCCCGAGGAACTACAGATGATAGCGGCTGCGCCTGTTAGACCGCAACCGCTCTTGTTCATTCATGAAAAGCAGTCATTATTTTACCGACGGCACATGAGTCCATAATCACCTTTCCATATTCCTTCAGCCTATGGGAAGTAATAATGCTTGGGACACCGAATTCAGACATGATGGCAATAACATCTTCCCTGCCCTTTTGCTGAAGTTCCGCTTCCTCCAACACCATATAATAACGGTCATTCATATGATATATTTGCCCTTCTTTTACCGGCAATGCCGCGAGATAGGCCGACACTTGAATAATGTCTTCAAAGTCAGAAAACGAAAAGATTAATTCCTTGCTCTCATCCAAGGTTACTTTCATCTCGACAAAGTCATAATCCAAGTCCGACTCACTCGTTTTTTGTGTGACAACAACGTGCATGCCTTGTGCTTGCATTAACTGTACCCGAACGAGCAACATACCTTCCAGTTCAAAACCCAATTCGGAACTTGCTTCATACATCATATCGCTGAATAAATGCCGCACATTTGCTGCATCATGCCACAGATCTTCTTTTGTAAAGCCGCGGTCAACCAAGTCATCAAACGTAAGGAATATAGTAAATTGGCTGTCGGATACTCGCTCAATGCGCATAAAGCATCCCCCTTTTCCAGTACATATCAATGCTGCCTTATTATGATTGAATACATTCATCCCTTATGGCAGCATTATCCTTTACTATACTATATGCTAATACAGCCATAATTGAACATGATAATTGACACTATGTAGATTTATAACTGCTTTCCTGTTTATTATTCCTAAAATCCTATTATACTAACGATTGTCGCAAAAGAAAAGCATTCCGAAGGCTCACCCGTAGCATTAAAAGTTATTGAAAAATAATGAGAATAACGTTGAGCATATTATCCTTTACATGCGCTGAATGAGTTCAAATAATTCGTTATCCCAAAGGAAAAACGCACCACCAAACAGTATCAGAAGCACAATAATGACGCTTAACATCCTCCAACTGGCTCGGTTCAATTTCATTTTCACACGTTTATGTTTAACAGTATGCACGTCCCGGCGTGGCGGCAAATCCAATATATCAACCTGCTGCCGTGCTGATGTATCCCTTTTCTCATGTTCCGACATTGCCTCAACGCCGTGAATGTTGGAGCGATTGCGTGATGATTCATTTGTTTCCTGGCTCGTTCCTTCGTTCCAACCGTCTTTTTTATTTTCTTCACTTTCCACTTCATCCACCAATTCACGCAAATCCTTGGCTTGATCGTTATCATCTTTTATTTCTGTGCGCAACTCGCCCGCCTCCCTTTCGAAAACGAATAATCAAACCCAATACAAAATCCACTGTGAAATGTGCCAGGATCACGACAGCCAGATTTTTTGTAATGTCAAACATATAGCCGATATAGAAGCTGACCATGAGAACAGAAATAAACAATACAGGTTTGGTTAGATAACGTATATGAATCACAGCGAACAAAACACTGGCAATGACATACCCGAATGTTGTCTGGATAACCCCGCGGAAAAGCAATTCCTCGCTGACAGCTGCTGCCAGTGCCAGTCCAAATATCCCTAGAATGGATCGGTTATGAAAAAGTCGTTCATTCACACCACCATCATCATAATACGTTTTTGGGAAAATGGCCATAAGAAACAAATCAACAATGACAATAATGACACCTGTGAGCAGTCCATAATACGCCATCTCATATACTTGCATGTGAAATAGATCAAGCCATACATTCATATTTCCAAAAAAGACCAAACTTAGAACGAGGCTGGCACCAGCCAGTAGCAGTTGAGTAACGATCACCTGTTTCATTAATTCTCTATCCGATAATTGTTTAATTAGTTCGCTCTGTTTTTGCATATGACTCCTCAGCGAAAAATATATGTTTTAATTTTGTTTCCCAAGTTAAACTGGGTCGGTACTGGCTTGTCTGTACCGGTGACCAATGTTTAAATGAAAAATCGCAATTACTGCAGCATGCATACACAGGCGGTTTATACGAATCCTGAAATCCTTTGTAAAGCTCACGGCGAAGACAATGTCGCTCCTGAATCCAACGGAGCATTTCCTGTAATTTCTCATGTTTCCACTCCAACCGATTGCCGATAAGTTTTCCTATATGTTGCAAGGCCCGATCCCAATAACCCTGATCGTAAATCATTTGATTGTTCTTTATTAGTCCATGCCATTCCATCTGATAGTGCAAAAAACGCCATTGGATTTCATTTAATCCTAGTGTCTGCAACAATTCCTCTGTGGTCGGTAATTGCTCCCACTGTCTCAATTGCCTTCCAATATGAGGCAAATCGTCTGCTTTCGGTAATTCATTTTCAATGATGGAATGCGGAATAGCCTGATCTGACGGACTATAAAGCAGCAAACTGATACTGGACTTTCCATCACGTCCAGCTCTGCCGATTTCTTGTATATATGACGCCATCTGCATCGGAAAATGATAGTGAACGACCATACGGATATTTTGTTTATTAATCCCCATTCCAAATGCGCTTGTACAGCAAATCACATCTATTTGATCATTCATAAACTGCTGCTGAATAGTAATTCTGTCCATTTGATCCATATCACCATGATAAAAAGCTATACGATGTGAAGACATATGTTCCGAAAGAAATGCTGCCACCTCTTCCGTTTTGCGCTTGCTTGAGAAATAAATCAGTGCTGGTACCCGGAAACGTTTTAACAAACTTACAATAATGTCCTGTTTTTCTTGTTCACCGGTTACCTTTTTCACAGAAAATGTTATATTATCACGGTCCATCGGATATATATGTTTTTTTATTTCCTGTCGGTTGAGTGATGTTGCAATATCATCCTGCACTTCTGGTGTTGCTGTCCCGCTTAAAGCCATGACAGGCGGGTGATTCAGCAGATTCAAAACGTCTGCAAGCCGTAAGTAATCCGGGCGGAATTCATGTCCCCATTGCGATATGCAATGCGCTTCATCAATAACAAACAGTTTAACGGTCATTTCTTGCAACCATTGAATGATCGATCGTTGCTGCAAAAGTTCCGGAGATAAGTAAATCAGTTGATACTGATCCAACCCCTGCAGGACATGTTTTTTTTCCACTGGATTCATGAAACTGTTTAAGGATACGACGGATTTAAAACCGACCGCTTTCAGCTGTTTCACTTGATCCTCCATTAACGAAATAAGCGGCGAGACAACGATTGTGACACCACCCAGAAGTGTTGCCGGCAATTGATAGCATAAAGATTTCCCCGATCCTGTCGGAAGAACCCCTAGTACATCATTACCAGCTAGGCTGTCCCTTATAATTTCTGATTGTCCAGGACGGAATGAGCTTATTTTGAAGTATTTCCACAATTGTTGTTTCAACTTATGTATGTCCAATGTCATCCCCCATTTCTACGTAGTTCAACCTCGTCATTTTGTTTCGATACGGAGTATGTAACCGTCTCCCCCCTTCCCGCTCACTTATTGCGGTAGTCGTTCCATAGCCAGAACAAGACGGATCTGAAAATAACTGATCGAATCATCCACCGCCTCTTTAATATCTTTTAATTTATAGGTCAATGTTGTTTGCATGGCTTTTTTGATTTCCATCTGCTCAGCTAAATTAACATACATGCTGAATGGGAAGTTATGATCATACAGCGCTATTTCAACAAGATGGTCATAAATGGTATTCAATTTCAAGTTACGGTAATCGGCAATGTTTTCAGCTGTAAAGTGATTATCCAATAAGATTTTTGTTTTCTTGGCTGATTTCGATAGCTTTGATTCGTTCGGAAGCTCTCTCAAAAATTGTGCCAGAAGAGGAAACATTACCTGTTTCTCTTTGGCAATCGCCATCATGCGATGAACAATCGCTGTTTTGTATAATGGAACATCCTGTTTATTAACACCGTACACTTCACTTACTTGAAAACTGCTCCATCCATAATGCTGATACCCTGTCAAACTATCGGTAAACATAGATGCTTCCCATTCTTTAAAATGTGTCAACATCAAGTGCAGTTCGGCATACAGATTGTTTAGAAACGACTCTTGCTCATTCCGATACATATAAAATGTTCGTTTCACCCACTCCGTTACAATCGGGTTATCAACAACCGGGATAAAGGTCATATTTTGCATTCTGCTATTAGTCAATGTTTGAATAAGCAAAAGCAATCGTTCCTGAAAAATAGGGGCGGACCGGCTGTATAAAAGCCCGTTAAAGCAATTTACGGGTAGCTCGTCTATATGCTCCTTCACCCATTGGCGTCCCTTCTCCATCGGCAGTGCTGTGGATTCATTTGTTAGCTTCAAATAGTCCCCCATATTAAGTTTAGATACGAGCTGATCCAAATCCTGTTTCCGGAGTGTGGGATGGATGCCATAGAACTGTTCCAACTGATAGAGACGGGCATCCTGCACGGTTTGGATAGCTCGCTTTCCCTTAAGCAGATGATAGATAGCGGATACGCTCCGTCCCCCTTGAAACCGCGAGCAACATGTTAAAATAATCGCATCAAACAGCATTCGTCCTCCCCCTTTTCACGGCATTAATTGCTTTATACATATATATTTCCAATCTTAACACGTCAGCAACCAGTTGAAATGTCGACTGGATCAATTTACAATAAACGATATGGAATCATTATAGAAACGCACGGATACGGATGATTCCCGTTTTACGACACTAGGAAACTGGACATTTCCGGTCATCAATGCGTTTGAGCAAAGGGATGAGACATATGTCTAAATTTACCATCGTTGATCAAGAAACATGCATTGCCTGTGGAGCTTGCGGTCTCAATGCACCAAATCTATTTGATTATAACGATGAGGCACTTGCATACGTGATGTGGGACAATAATCAGGGAACCGGCAGGATACCGGAACACTTGCAGGATGATATGATGGATGCGTATGAAGGCTGTCCGACCGATTCCATTAAAATTGCGGATAGCCCTTTTGACGGAGATCCGTTAAAGTTTGAGGAAGCCTGAAACGATATCACATACAAAGGAACCATTCAAAACCATTCTGAATTCATCTTAAACATATCTATTTGAAAAGTCAAAAAAGCACCCTTACATCATTTCTTCAATAAGGGCGCTTGTCATAAATTAGAAGGAACGAGATATTGGATTTGCGCCAAGAGGAACGTTTAACGGTTCGGTTAAATCGTATGGACCTGCCTGTTCTTCACCGGCATGCGAAAATCGCACTTCCTCGTAACCGAAACGTTTAGCCGTCATGAGGATGGCATCAATCATTGTGACTAGCTCCTGATTTTTTGGCACGTTTTTATTTGAACGAAAAGAAAGCAGGAGCTGCTGTCCATTGTCGCTGACGGACAGGTTGGTGTTTTCCGGCACACTTCCGGAAACGTGAAAGGCTTTTTCATCGTTTTTCATTTCATCCAAAGCAGCGCTGAAGTCCGTCTGGTCTGTAACGGGCACTTCGATGAGGAATGTCCTATTTCCTTTTTCCGGCTTATGAATTTTATAAACCACTTTACCGGAACGTAAGGGAAGCTGTTTTACTCTTCCAATTTTGCCAAGGTCCACCTCTTCTGTAAACACCACTTTGTTCACCTGATATGGCTTAAACATGCTTGCTAGAAGATTTTCTAGCATATAACTTCCGCTTGATCCTTGCTTTGTGGGCAAGAAGTTTTCCGGAAATGTTGCTTTCACTTGCTGATTGGCTTCATCCAATTGGAATGATGTCTCCCCGAACATATAATGACTGGTCCCCCACGCTTTCTCCTGCATATACTGTCCCAATTCATTTAAATAGTCATTTTTATTGACTTCAGCCGGAGCCGTAAAAGACAGAGGAATAACATATTGTCCCTGAACATCAGCTACTGCACCATGTATAACAGTCCGATTTTTTTCCGACGACCGAACAACGAGGGGGTGTTGTGTCTTATCATATCGGTCAATGGTTGAACGCTCTTTCTCATTATCAAACATTTCCGGACGGTCCGTTTCATTTCCACTGCTTTCCTCTACCCTATTAGCCCTGTCTGATGCATTATCAGCACTATCCTCGCCTGCCCGCTGCATGGATTCCCCATTCAGCAGCAACGGGGCCAGGACAAACAGCAATCCGAGCGCTATAACACTGCCCATGATCGGCCAAAAAGCGAACCATTTCTTTTTGTGTGAGGCATCTTTTATGCGTTGCTTAGAAGAGATACGCCGGAATAAAGTGTCTTTATCAAGATGGTCCCTGACTTCAGGCATTTGTCTCAATGTTTCTTGCAAATGTTTGTCTTTTCGGTTCTGTTTTTTCATGGCGCATTTCCCCCTTCCTCCTCATGATGTTGGTTCATATACTTTTGCAATTGCTTTAATCCACGGTGCTGTGTCGTCTTCACTTTGCTTGTGCTGAAATTTAAAATATCAGCTGTTTCTTGAATACTGAACGACTGCATATATCGCAGTAGAAGAACACTCTTTTGATCCGGCGTACATTTGTCCAAGTAGTAATACACTGTGCGAATCATGTCATTTTGCGTAGCAATTTCATCGGGTAATAAATGCTGATCACGCACAATATGTCCTTTTTCGCTCCAGTCAAAAAAATCCAAAATCCGTTTACGTTTTCGCTTCTGCTTCCGGAAATAATCAACGGTGATATGGCGTGCTATCGAAAAAAGCCACGTCTTCTCACTGCTGTCTCCACGGAATGAGTGATGCGACTCCATTACTTTGATATATACATCTTGAACGAGATCCTCACATATATGCCGATCTTTAACCATATAAAAGATAAATTGATATAAGTCATTATGATAGTTTGTGTAGAAATGCTCGAAAATGGAATCCATTCCAATCCCCCATTCCATTTTATAGTCGTCTGAATCCATTATTTCGTTACAGTTAGGATAAAAAAAGCTGCAAAATACCAATCATACGTTGGTATTTTGCAATGAGCTTTGTGGGGCATTCAACCGTGTCATGCTTGCTGCGGCAAATGGATTTCAAACGTTGTCCCCTCATTCTTCGTGCTCTTAACGGTGATCGAACCACCGTGAGCCTCCACGATGTTTTTAGCAATCGCAAGACCTAAACCAGTTCCTTTTTTCTTTCCATTTCGAGTTCTGGATTTATCAGCTTTATAAAAACGTTCAAATACAAATGCCAGATCATCTTCCGGAATACCTGCGCCATTGTCCTTAATGGAGGCGTAAACATTTGTTTCCGAACTTTCAACAGTTACCGCAACAAAACCATGATCGTCTGTATGTCGGATAGCATTATCAATCAAATTGGTAAAAACTTGTTCCATGCGGTCGGGATCGATGACAATGGATTCCGTTTCCAATTGTTTATCGAGATGTAGTGTGACATCGTTTTCCTCGGCCAGACCCTTAAACTTTTTCATAATCCGATCGATGTAGGCGCCGGCATCAATTGTTTCTTTATTCAGTTGATTATGTCCTGCTTCCATACGGGCCAGGTCAAGCAATTCGTTGACAAGGCGGCCCATACGCATTGATTCATCACGAATGATCTGGGCAAGCTCATTTTTCTCTTCTTTCGATTCAGCGACACCGTCAACGATGGCTTCGCTGTACCCTTGCAGCATGGAAATGGGTGTTCGCAGTTCATGCGAGACATTTGCTATAAAATCTTCTCGAAGTTTATCAGATCGTCTTTCCTCCGTCATATCCCGAAGTACAGCCACAGCTCCACGTACGTGGGATTGATCGTAAAGCGGTGTCATAATCATCACCCATGTACGCCCCTGGGTCGTTATTTCCTCCGTGGCTTCTCTTTCATCCTGAATAACGCTCGCCAACAGTTTCGTTAATGGCTCGGGGGCTTTGGATCGATCCTCAGCAATGTCATAGTCATTTTCGTAGTATAAATTCTCGATAAACAATTCAGCCGGCCGGTTCGTAATTTGCATGTCACCATTACGGTTCAGTGTAATAACGCCATCGGCCATGGAGCTGACAATGCTGGATATTTGTTCTTTTTCCTGCCTTAAGGCATTGATGTGAAACTTCAACTGCCGCCCCATTCGGTTAAATGCCATCGCCAATTCACCAATTTCATCACGGGTAAGGATAGGAACCTTGGTATTAAACTCACCTTTTGTGAGATCAACTGCTGCTTCACGCATTTTAATTAATGGAGATGTAATCTTGGTTGAAAGAAAAAAGGCAAATATGGTCGTAAGGATAATCGCAATCCCGGCAGCCAGCAAGATAATTTTTGTTGTTTCAGCCTTTGTTTGGTTGACAATATCCAATGATTGATAGACAAATACAGCACCCTTTTGTTTAATTGGTATTCCAACAACCATCGCTTCGATATTGGTATCGGGAAGGAGTGTTTGCTTTTTAACGTTTTCGTCGTCTGTGAAAGCACCTTTCAGTTCGTCGTCATCATGAAGCCAATCAGCATTCAGTTTGTTCAGGTCGCTATCTGTGCTGTCCGACGCCCAAGACGTTCCATCACTATAAATGACACTTACCCGACTCAGCGGATCTTTGACCAATTCAGCATTCTCCTGGGCCAATTGCTGATCTTCATATTGCACAACCATTCTTGAGACTTGATTAGCGGTTTGCAACATATCTTTTTCCGCTTGATTAACATGGTAATTTTCAAAAAATTCAAGCAATAGTATAGTTAAAATAAATAATACAAAAGAAACTAGCAATAAGATGGTCATTGCTAGTTTCCCTACAACACTGCGCCAAAACATCATGCGTCATCCACCTCGAATTTATAACCGACGCCCCACACTGTCACAATCATATCAGCAGCTTCTTTGGACACATTTGTCAGTTTTTCACGCAGCCGTTTTACATGTGTATCAACTGTACGCAAATCCCCGAAAAATTCATATTGCCAAACTTCTTTCAGCAACACTTCCCTGCTGAATACCTTATCGGGATCTTCAGCCATAAAACACAATAATTCGTATTCTTTTGGCGTAAGACTCACGTCTGTACCATCCGCTGTTACACGATGGGCATCATAATCAATCGTCAGATGAGGAAAGACAATAAGACTTTTGGTCTGAGTTTCCGCCTCCTGATAATCATGTGACGCTGCACGCCTGAGCACAGCCTTCACACGCAACACGACTTCACGAGGGCTGAACGGTTTGACAATATAATCATCGCTTCCCACTTCGAAACCCTCGACGCGATTGGCTTCTTCTCCTTTAGCCGTGAGCATGATAATGGGTGTTGATTTTTGTTTACGCAATTCTTTTGCAACCTCAATGCCATCCATCTCCGGCATCATGATATCAAGCAAAATAACATCATAATCATGATCCAGTGCAAGTTGCAACGCTTCTGTTCCATCCACCGCTTCCTCGACTGTGAAATCTTCTTTTTCCAAGTACATTCTTACCAGTCGCCGAATTCTGTCTTCATCGTCAACAACCAAAATTTTGGCGTTTGTCTTCATGGAATCCCTCCATTATTGTGCCATCACCCTGACTAACAGCCGACAGCTCAGTATGATTTTTATGTTTTACGCATAGGAATGAAGGCCGGCCAATACCAGATTGACAGCAACCAGATTAAACATAATGATGGCAAATCCTCCGACGGCAAGCCAAGCTGATTTTTCACCATGCCAACCTTTCGAAAGGCGCAGATGAAGGAATGCTGCATAAAAGAGCCACGTTACCAGGGCCCATACTTCTTTGGGATCCCAACCCCAAAAACGATCCCATGCCTCTTGCGCCCAAATGGATGCAAAAATCAGACCCCCCAGTGTAAATACTGGAAAACCGATGGCGACAGCTCTGTACGAAATTTCATCAAGCATGTCCGGCTTTGCTTTGAGCAGAAACGGCTGAATGAAAGCGCCGACGCGCTTACGCAGAATCAACCGAGCGAGACCATATAATATCAATCCCGTTATGACAGACCAAATAACCGTGTTGAACTTCCGGGCGGCATCGACGCCTTTCATCCAGCCCGGCGCTTCAAATAATGGATTCATCCGGTCACCTGTAAGCAGTTCTCCTTCATTCGGACCAGCTATCGGTGGCAGATGATAGTCGGTTGTTTGTGTCGTGCCGTTGACACTGTACTCAAATTCCGCCGAATACCCCGACACATTAAATGCTGTGGAAATAATGCTGAAACCGGCGAAAATAAATATGGAAAGCAGTACGACTTCCAGCCATATTGTCCGCTTGCTTCTGACAGACTGATCAATTTGCCTGATTAAGTAAATCAATCCTGCTACAAAACTGATCGATAAAATAGCCTCACCGAGTGAAACTGTCGTCACATGGATATACAGCCAATTACTCTGCAGCGATGGGACAAGTGGTGCGACCTCGGTCGGGAATACACTGGCATAAGCGATGACAATGATGGCTATCGGTAAGGCGAATAGTCCCAAAATATTTAGCCTATAAATAAAGTAAAGGATGATGAACGCAAAAACAAGCGCCATCCCGAAGAATGTCATAAATTCAAATAAATTACTAACAGGCGCGTGTTTACTGGCAATCCACCTCGTAATAAAGTAAACAATCTGCGCCAAAAATCCAATAATGGTCAGTGTGATTCCAATTTTTCCGCTAATACCGACACCTTTATTGGAGTTTTTATTTTTATCCCGTATCGTCGCACCAAAGAAAAAAGTGGCAATCAAATAAAGGATGAAGGCCGTATACAGCATGGCACTGCTAACGTTAATTAATGAGTCCATAGTCATATCCTCCTTTAAGCAGTCTTCTTAAGCTCATTCCGTTTCTTGCTGATCTTGAACCATGTTCACGTTGGTATCCGCTATCATACGTTCGATATCCTGCCTCAGGCCAAACCAGTTTTTGTTCGTATGACCTGCAACCAGGATGCCTTCCCCCTTTGGATGTAGCCAGATTCTGCGATGTTGCCAGTACATGCCTTGGCTGACACCAATCATAAAGATCACTGCACCGATGATAAACAATGGCAACGTATAGTCACGTTTGACAGACAACCCGCTTGCATATCGTGTTTCAAAGTCTTCTATACCTAATTTGTAGTCATTTTCTCCCGTTGCATCGATGTTTTTCCCAATACCGACGAAACTCGTCTCCGGTTCTTCATTTCCCGGCGGATGAATGGTGAAAACAAACGCCGGATTTCTCGGATAAGGTGTCTTCGATGCCGGTTCCTCTTCCTGTAGTTCGTAATCCGGGTAATATTGGGTGACTCCAACCTGGAATCCATTATCCAATTGGTACGTTTCTTTTGGATCCGTCAAGTCAATAGAGAACGAACCCAGTGATGCTTCCTCAGGATCGTCCGTCTTATGAATTTTAAACGACATACGTTTAAATTCATTCTGCTGGTAACCGGACTGATAAAGGGTGTATCCATCAAACTCTAGCGGCTCATTCATGCGAATACTATCTTCGGTTACTTTTTTTAAATCCGGATCGGCACCGGCTACATCGTCCCCTTGTTCTTTATAGATGACGGCATTGGTCTGATAATTTTTAGCAACATTTCCTTGTTTTTCGATCGCGTTCTTAAATCGTTCGTCATCTTTGTCATACGTTTCCAAAATGAAATCCTTATTTTCAATGTAATATTCCTTGTCTGTACCGGGGATGACTGTTTGTTCTCCTTCGCGTACCCAAACATACTCATCCATATACATAAATGATGTCATCCGCATTAACGCTGCAATAAGGACAATAATAAGACCAAGATGGTTAACATACGGTCCCCAACGGGAAAACCGCCCTTTTTCAGCCAGAACGTGCCCATTGTCTTCCCATACTTTATAACGTTGCTTTTTTAAACCGGAAACCAATTTTTTCTTTTCATCGGATGATACGTGTTCCGTCTCACTGAATAAACGCTGCCTTTTGAGAAAGGTATCATGGCGTCGTGGTTTTTGCATTTTCAATGTTTTATACAACGGAACGAAACGATCAATACTGGAAATAACCAATGACATACCAATAAAGGCAATCAGGAGCATATACCACCAGGACCCATATAGATTGTGAAAGCCAAGTTGGTAGTAAATCTGTCCCAAGATGCCATACTGTGCTTCATAATAAATAGACGGATCCTGTGTTGCATCTGCCGGTATGTATTGTTCCTGCGGGAAAATCGTCCCGATGGCTGAAGCAGTCAAAGCTAACACAATCAACCATACCCCAACTTTAACGGAAGAGAAAAAATTCCATGTTTTATCAATGATTGATTTATTATATGTCTGCGAGCGGCGTGCACTGCCATCATAACGCATGTTCAACAGTTTCCGTTTATCATTTCCGTCAATATGTTGATTGCCTTCAACCGGTTTGCCGCATGCTTCACAGAGAACTGTTCCTTCCGGATTGACATGGCCGCACTCACATTTTATTTTTTCCATTTGAATCCCTCACAATCCGTGCATTCAGTTACTTCTCAGGCTGTATTTGCTGCAAATACCCTTCTATCCTGTCGAGTGTCAGGCCGCCTTCCACAATTTCGACAATTTTACCGTCCGGATCAATGAAAAATGTAGTTGGAAGCGGTTCAACCTGATAGGCATTCCGTACTTCTTTATTGGAATCATGCGGGACCGGAAATGTCAAATCATACTCATTTATGAATTTATCGACAACAAATGTCGTCCTGTCCAAGTTGACAGCGATGATTTCAACACCTTTTTTCTTGTATTCCGGATAAAGCGACTCCATGTAAGGCATTTCTTTTTTACACGGCGGGCACCATGTACCCCAGAAATTCAGCATAACGCCTTTGCCTTCATAATCACTTAATCTGACAGTGTCAAGCTCATTATTTTTATTAATCTGTTCCAGTTTAAAATCAGGAGCCTGACTACCAACACTGACATCAGTCGTATCCTTGGTCAAATTCGACACGAGCGCGTAGATGACAGCAACGAGTAAAACGGCTAAGACAATGGACCTGAATATAAGCCGGTTTTTCTTTTTATTTTTTTTGGATGCTTTTCTTTTATCCGTATCCATAGTCATTCACTCCCGATCTTATTGTATCATGGAACGAAAGAAACGAATTTGTCTATTTTTTAACATTTTTATCGGATGCTAAATGACGCATTCTTTTAACCTCATGTGGGGTGAGCGGTCTGCTGTCTCCCGGCTGCATTCCTTGCAGATGAAGAATGCCGTATTGTTCCCTCTTCAATTTCAAAACCGGATAACCGATTTCATCCATCATACGCCGGATATGTCTATTTTTCCCTTCATGAAGTGTTATTTCCAGAATGGCCGTATTGTTTTTCTTATCCACTTCATACATTCGATACGTCACGGCTTTTAATAAATCACTGTCAGAGTGGATGCCTTTTTTCATTCGATACAGCTCTTTTTTGCTTGGAATTCCTTTGACTTTGGCCACATACACTTTGTCTATTTGATATTTCGGGTGCATGAGCTGATTGGCGAAATTTCCATCATTGGTCAAAAGAAGAATGCCTGACGTATCGTAATCAAGTCGGCCGATCGGATAAATCCGTTCCTTAACCTCACCAAGATAATCCGTTACAACGCTTCTGCCTTTATCATCGTTTAAGCTGGAAATGACACCTCTTGGTTTATAAAAAAGATAGTAAACCGGTTCTTCTTTTTCCAAACGAACGCCATTGACTTCCACGTTATCACGGGGGGACACCTTGGTTCCCAATTCCGTTATCACGTTGTCGTTGACTTTCACCTTGCCCGCAACAATCAGTTGTTCTGCTTTTCGTCGGGATGTCACCCCACTCTTTGCGATCACTTTTTGCAGTCGTTCATTCGTGTTCGTCATTATATCACCATTTTCCTTCATTGAGTCCAACCATAATAATAGCGTTAACTTAATGTTAACGCTAGTTGAAGAGATTATCCAAATAATAAGGTAACGACAACAATCGATGCTATAATACCAACCAAATCGGCAAGAAGTCCAACTTTTAATGCGTAATGCATTTTGCGAATTCCAACCGCCCCGAAGTAAACGGTTAGTATATATAACGTTGTATCCGTACTTCCCTGCATGGTTGAAGCAAGTCGGCCCACCAATGAATCAGGCCCATGTGTGCTGATTAATTCGGTCGTCATTCCCAGTGCTGCTGTTCCCGAAATAGGTCGGACCAGTGCCAGCGGAATAATGTCCGGTGGCACCCCTATTTTGACCAGAAACGGCGAAATAAGCTGAATAAAAGCTTCCAGAGCACCGGAGCTGCGTAAAATAGAAATAGCCACAATCATTCCAACTAAAAAGGGGAGTAATGAAAACGCCATCCGAACACCATCTTTTCCGCCTTCCACAAAGGTCTCATAGGCAGGCACTCGTTTCCATGTGGATACGATGAGGACAATGGCAATAAAGCATGGGATCAGCCATGTGCTGATGGTTGTGATAATTCCCATCGTTATTTCCTCCTGATGCTTCTATAATAAAACACACGATCAATCACTAAGGCACTGACAGTCGAAATAAACGTCGCAATGATGGTTGTACCAACAATTTCCGTGGGAGAGGCCGAACCATTTTGCATCCGTATGGAGATAACCATCGTTGGGATGATGGTCAGACTCGATGTATTTAATGCCAAAAACGTGATCATTGATCGTGAAGCCTCGTCCGAACCGCTCAATTTTTTCATTTCCTCCATCGCTTTAATGCCCATTGGTGTTGCAGCATTGCCCAATCCAAATAGATTAGCGGTAATATTGGACAAAATATAACCAATGGCCGGATGATCATTCGGTATATCAGGAAATATTCGAATAATCAATGGCCTGAATAGCTTGGAAAGGAACGCCAAAATCCCTGCTTCTTCTGCAACTTTCATGATCCCAAGCCAAAAAACCAATATACTGATCAATCCGATGGACAAGGTGACTGCCTCTTCGGCACTATCGAACAATGCTTCATTAACCTCGTCCATCGTTCCGTTAAACATGGCGTACACAATGCCAATAACCGCCATCAACGCCCATATGACATTAACCATAAGTATCGAGCCCCATCATTTGCTTGTAAACAGTTACAATCGTATTCACAAATGATGCTGGTTGTCTTCGTTCAGCATATATTGGCGTTTCTGCAATAGGTAGCGACCTTGCAAAAAAAATGGTCTTTCCGATGGTTTGCCCATTTGGATACTTGGATTCTTGACGAATAAACGATTGTTTGTCAATCGCATTCTGTTCCTTTTCACGAAGCGGAATGGTTATATTATGATGCAAATAGCCAACAATCTGATGGTCGGTATCCTTTATGTCGTAACGATTCTCACCCTTTTCGGCAATGGTCGTCATATCATAGGTTTCAAAACCCCACTCGAACAGCCCGATATGGTCTTGCCAATCATCCGGTGCATCGAGTGTGACAGCAATCAACTCCATGCCATCCTTTTCCGCAGCCGTCATCAATGTTCTACCGGCAGTACTTGTGTACCCGGTTTTCCCCCCCGTCGTGTGGCTATAAAGAGAGGTGACCAATTTATGTTTGTTGCGCCAGACATAATCTCCGTTTTCGGCTTTATAAACTTTTGTTCCGGCAACTTTCCTAAAAATGTCATTATCCATGGCATAGCTCATCAAAAGAGCCATATCATACGCGGTGGAGTAATGGTTGTCTGCATCAAGCCCATGTGGATTGTCAAAAACAGTGTTGGTCATTCCCAGCCATTCTGCTTTTTTATTCATTAAATAGACAAATCCTTCCACACTTCCGCCTATATGTTCACTTATCGCAACGGCAGCATCATTACCGGATCGAAGCATTAATCCATAAACAAGATCTTTTAGTTTTATGTTTTCTCCTTTTTCCAAGTAGATTGATGATCCAATGGCTTGCTCGGCCCGTTCGCTGATGGTTACTGTCTCATTCAGTTTACCCGATTCAACAGCAATGATGGCTGTCATGATTTTCGTAATGCTTGCTATGGGCCGTTGTTTATGTGCTTGCTTATTATACAAGACGCGCCCGGAGGACTGTTCCATCAGGACAGCATTGTTGGCTGACACTCCAGGCTTGGCTTGTCCGACTGACGGATGAATCAGACTTATCATAAAAAAACAAATAATCATTAATACGGCATAACCACGCATAAACTTTTCCTCCTGCCGATGTGTTGTCGTTACAGTTTATGCGTGCGGGGCAGACACATATGACTGAAATCGGCCAGGCTTGCTAATTATAAGAAAGAAAAAAGCGCTACATTTCATTCACTTATTCGCCAGCCGGTTCATGACCATTTGAAAAATATAGGTCGGCTTCTTGTTCGATCTCTTGTTCATTAATCGTTTCCGGAAGCGGTGGTAATTCTTCCAGAGACACTAAGCCGAAATACGTCAGAAAATCTTTTGTAGTTACAAATAGAATCGGACGCCCCGCTTCCTCTTTTCTACCGGATTCCTCAACCAATGACCGTGTTATCAATGTTTGTACAGGACGATCACTTTTAACCCCACGTATTTCCTCAATCTCCGTCCTTGTAATGGGCTGCAAATAAGCGATGATCGCTAATGTTTCCAGGGCAGCCTGAGATAACTTTGAGGATGATGACGTTTGCAGCAATTTCTTCACATATGAACTGTGTTCCGGTTTCGTCGTTAAATAATATACATGATGGGATTGCATAAGCAGTATACCGCGATTCGTATGCTCATAATCAGATTGCAATTCTTCCAGTACATGGCCCGTTTGCTCAATCGTCATATCCAATACTGCCGCTAGTTGTTTGCATGTCACACCTTCATCGCCCCCGGCAAACAACAATCCTTCTGTGATCGCTTTTAATTCGCTCATTTTCACCATTAGTCCCCCAAACTATAAAAAACATATAATTCTCCAAAAGACTCTTCTTGTCGGCATGTAATGTCATTGTTTTTCATCAGCTCGAGAATAGCCATGAATGTAACGACAATATAGGATCGTGACGGATACACAAACAGCTGAGTAAACGCTATTCCATTGTCATGATGTTTAACGGTTTCAAGCACTGCTGTCATACGTTCTTCCAAGGGAATCTCACCGGTCTTAACCCTCGTCTCCAAAGGTTCATTCCATCTGTGACGATCATTCATCCGTTTCAGTGCATGTATCATATCATAAATGGACAACGTCTTTTCCTGAACAGGTTCATATGGCTCGGTACCGGAAAGGACAGCGGGAGGCCGCATGAATGTTTGATTGGTGCCTTTTTCCATTTCTCCAAGCTGTTGTGCTGCTTGTTTATATGTGCGATACGTCACCAGACGCTGCACCAATTCTTCACGTGGATCCTCGCTATATTCTTCATCAGGGTCTTGCCATTCTTGTCTTGGCAGTAGCATATGGCTTTTCAATTCCAGAAGCGTCGCAGCCATGACAAGATATTCACTGGCCACATTAAGCTCCAACTGCTGCATGGTATGGATATACTCCATATACTGTTCCGTGATTTGCGCTACGGGAATATCATATATATCAATCTCGTATTGATGTATTAAGTGAAGCAATAGATCCAATGGACCTTCAAACGCATCTAATTTAACGTAATAAGATTGATTCACAGGTTACCCTCCTCCCTCTCACGGTTCGCTTTTCACATCGCCCGGATTGATTCCTATTGGATAACCATTCATTTATCGTCGTCGTTGTAAAAAATTAAGTGAATATGGCGGAATCGCCTATACACCAAGGACGTTCCCGTCATAGGTTATTAATGCAAGATAAATGGTATCAAAATCATTTATCCGGTCAAATTAAAAAGGAGGAATATCACTATGAGTTACAATTATGGTGGTGGATTTTCGCTTATCGTCGTATTGTTTATTCTCCTGATTATCGTTGGTGCTGCTTGGATGTAACAGTTCACAACTGTTATCATCGGCTTATGCACAGATAAAAAGCCAGCTTTCCGGAGCTGGCTTTTTGTTTAATCATCTTTTCCGTTTTGCTGATCGGTATCACTGCATTTATTGAAAAAGTGTTGCGTTACATCATCAGCACAGACTGCATATTTATCCCCATACATTTGACGGATTTCCTGCACCATTTGTTGGCCAACTCCTGAATCGCGGTGGGATGGATTCACAGAGATATGCTGTATAACAGCGTTTATACCATCTTCAATCCGGATACCGATGGTACCAATCACATCTTCTTCTTTCCAAAGAAAAAGATGCCAATCTTGATTGGCTTCATATTCCTTAATAGTCTGCTGCAATTTTTTCACGTCTTTTTCTTCAGGCATAAACGACAGCAAACCCATTGCAATCTTTTCGTGATTTTTTTTATAACGAATTAACATACTTATCCCTCATTATGAAATGACTTGAGCCAGACACAAGCGCAAACCACCCAATCGTATCCATTGTGCTCATGTACAGAATTCATGACAGAGCCAATTTTTCATTCATTCTATACAATGAACCTCCATTGTGTGAAATATTTTATCAATGTGCCGGATCGAACCAGCCTATATCACTCTTTTGACCATTGATTTTTCCCTTGTTAATGGTTATTGTACGCCGCATACTAACAGGTAGCAACCATACGTTTTATGCCCCATCGAGCTGTCTGGATAAAAGAATTCAGTCACTCATAGGATCTATCATTTTTAACGACATCTTCATATGTCTCTCTCCGAACTACCTCTTGAGATTTTCCGTTTTCCGCAAATACCACTGCAGGTTTGGCAAAACGATTATAATGATTAGCCATGGAATACCCATAGGCCCCTGTGGAAAACACAGCCAAAATATCGTTCGGTTCCACAGCAGGCAATGGCAAATTCCATATAAGTATATCTCCTGATTCACAGCACTTTCCAGCCACTGAAACAGTTTGAACGTTTGGCAGAGAGGCTTTATTGGCAAGCACGCCTTCGTAGGCGGCCTGATAAAGTGCGGGACGAAGATTATCCGTCATACCGCCATCAACAGATATATAATGACGGACGCCGGGAACAGTTTTCATGGCGCCGACTGTGTATAAGGTCAGCCCGGCATTGCCAGCAATGGCACGTCCTGGCTCAATCCATATCTCCGGCGTTGGGATTTCGATGGCGGCAGCATGTTGTTGTACCGCGGACACCAATTCTTTTACAAAGGCCGGATAAGACAACGGTTCGTCCTCAGCCGTATAACGGATGCCAAAACCACCTCCCAAATTGAGTACATCCGGAATAAAACCGTATTCCGTATGCCAGTAATCCAATTTTTGAAACAGCAATTGTGCTGCAAGTAGTGGTCCGTCTGATTCAAACAACTGTGATCCAATATGGGAATGCAGTCCTTTAACATGAATTCGGCTATTACGGCGCAAACGCAAAAATGCCTGATCAGCTTGTCCATTGCTCAAATTAAAGCCGAATTTGGAATCTTCATTTCCTGTCATAATATATTGATGCGTATTGGATTCAATTCCGGGTGTAACGCGCATTAACACATGGATCGTTTTATGTTTGTCATGAAGAATGCGCTCAATCAAATCAATTTCGTAAAAATTATCGACGACAATACAGCCGATGTCGTGATCAATAGCCATCGTCAATTCTTCCAGGCTTTTATTATTGCCGTGCAAATGGATTTTGTTGACGGGGACGTCTGCCTGAAGTGCCGTGTATAATTCCCCTTTTGACACCACATCCAGGCTCATTCCTTCCTGATTGACTACCTGCAGCATCGCAATAGCAGAAAAAGCCTTGCTTGCATAAGCAACTTGTGCCTGGACACCTAATTCCTTAAATGTCTGTATAAACTGGCGGCAATTATCCCTGATGATCGATACATCGTAAACATACAACGGTGTCCCATACGTTTCTGCCAGATTCACCAGGTCAACGCCGCCCGCCTCCAGATGTCCTGCTTCGTTTATTTTAAATGGATGATTATCCGTTATCATGCACTTTCCCCTTTTCCATTTTCAACACAGTGACATGTGCTGACTTCCTTATCTGCCATCCTTTGACATTTGTTTACATGGTATAACGTAAAAACACTCTACCATAGGAACAACAAAAATAAAAGGGGGGGATATACCAACACGCCTTGAGCGATATTTTTCTTTTGACTTAAGAAAACACATAATCATTTTTTGTGTCTCGGCTGCCGGTAATCGTTTCTCGGATGGACAATGCTTGGACGACGATTGGAATATGGCATAGGAACACGGAAAAGAATTTCAATCATCGCTCTTGGATTAAATGGCAACAGCGGCCACATATATGGCGTTCTGATTGATTTAATTTGGATAAGCCAAAGGATATAGAACGTTGTCCCAATGGTAAATCCAACCATTCCAAATAGACCGGTTAAAATAACTAATCCAAATCGTACCATTTTATTGGCCACTCCCAGTTCATAACTCGGCGTTACATAGATACCAACGGAACTTAGAGCTACATACAAAATAACTTCCGGACCGAACAGGCCGACATCAATGGCAATTTGACCGATCAGCACCGCTGCAATCAGCCCCATGGCAGTGGATAACGGCGTGGGCGTGTGAATCGCGGCCATCCGTAAAAATTCCAGACCGAGATCAGCAAGAACAATTTGCAACGCAATCGGAATCGTTCCTTCATCTTTTGGTCCAATAAACGAGAGTTCACCCGGAAGCAATGTTGGTTCCATGGCAAACAAAAGCCATAAAGGCAAGAGGAAGATAGAAACCATAATGGCGAGAAATCTTACCCATCGTATGAATGTTCCAATGGCAGGTGCTTCACGGTATTCCTCGGCATGCTGCACATGATGAAAAAATGTTGTCGGCAGAATCATCACACTTGGTGATGTGTCCGCAATGATAA
This sequence comes from Lentibacillus halophilus, assembly GCF_055395055.1. Classification (NCBI taxonomy): domain Bacteria; kingdom Bacillati; phylum Bacillota; class Bacilli; order Caryophanales; family Bacillaceae; genus Lentibacillus; species Lentibacillus halophilus. The sequence continues at coordinate 2,227,213 of NZ_AP043750.1, read as the reverse complement.
GAACATGTCCTTCCATCAAGTGAGTCGATGCAACATCCGGTCTTTCCGTATACCTTACTAAAGGATAAGGTTTCCACTTCCGGTGAATGATGAATTCTTCCAGCGTTTTATCCGCCATCGGAATCCCATCCACTTCAATCTGATTAATCCTGTCTCTGATTTCGTTTATAAGTCCTTCGTTGGCGATATCCTTAATATAACATAGGCAAACATCCGTTTTGGATCGTTCCCCAACCTTTAACATTTCATGACGGAGCCTTGCATCACGAATCCGTCTTCTTGTTAATGCTGTATTCTCAATAATATTTTCCGTGAAACCATCCCGCGAACCTCGGACGACATGTTCTGTATCAGGTTCCTGTGGTGTCCGTCCGGGATAATTGCGCGTATCCGCAATAAATGCGTACTTAATGCCGTCGACAAATATAATAACCAAACCGGACAACATTTGATCAACGGCTTCATCAAGCGTTTCCGCTTTATTGAGTTGCATATAGACAATTCGGTTTTCAATAATTTCCGGAACTTTTTTCATATTGCTTTCTTTATCATTAATATCAACCAGTTGCCAAATAATGTCCTGTACGACCGTGCTGTCACAAAGACCGGTCAAATAATATAGATGAACGTTCCTCTTAAGAACGGTCAGCTTACGGAAACCGAGATCAAAAGAGGTGCCGATTCCGAGTTGATTTTTTAAGTAGTCATCATTTTGTTCAATCTTTGCATAAACAGGATTCTTTTTTTTATCTTGCGTCATATATAACACTCCACTCATTACAAACTGGTTCAGCATCCGCTGTATGACAAAGTCCCGCGCCATATAATGCAGAAGCGAAACGATGATAACGAACCGTCACTTGACAAAAATTATCCATTGAAAAAGAGATCCGGCCACTTTCCCGAATACAACGGCCATTAAAAGCCACATCAGTTTATCATTCATATGTATACGTTTGGACAAAATAGGAAATACATTTAACACTTCCGTCAATGCGGCTGCAAGCATACCGTTAAACACACCATGAAATAATCCCCATACGAGCAACAGTATCTCCGACTGATCCCACGTTATATCCGCAAATGACATATGAATACCCAATAGAGACCCACTGATAATGCTGGCAATATATCCTTTTATATAGGCGCTTGACTTACTCAGCTGAATCAGTCGAGGAATAACCCCCAACAGTGTCAAAAATGCAACAAACCCACCCCCCACAGCGATACCAGCAGCAAAACCAATCCATATTTCTAGCAGATTAATCCAAATGGTCACGATTATTCAGCTCATTTTCATGATGACTGAGATAGTGATCCAAATGTTGCTGGTAATTAAATACTTCCACGTCCAGAGGGCTTGGTTCGTCATTGAACCGCTTGTTGAACCAATGGTTGAAAAACAGAAGCATGCCTATACCCAATCCGATAGAATAGGGAATCTGAATCCATAACGGGTAGTTCTCTTTCTCACCCGTTAGCAAAAAATGCAATTTCTGTTGAACTTCCTGCATACTGACGTCGTAGTGAAAGTTCATAATGGTCATGGCGGTGCCAATGAAAAGAAGCAACCATACCATGGATACAAGCAGGATATTGGGTGGCTTTTTGTCAATTTTAATATGAATGATGGTTTGCGCTGGTCCGATCAGTTGAAATTCCGTGTCGTTATATCGCTCGTTCAATTGATCAATGACCAAAAAACTGTCAATAACAACCACATTCTGATTCTTTTTGGAAATAGTAAAAAGAGACGTTTCTTCCAATTCTCTTTTAAATCGGTATGTGGCTGATATAAATGCGACATCTTTAAGTTTGACGTTTTGCGACCCCTTCCATTCCACATTTTTTTTCATACGTACATAAACGATCGGTGCCATGTAAAAACCACTCTTTTCATCACGCATTCGTTCTCATAGTATTGGCCGGATACAGAAAAATTATCACAAAGAAATGCCATGCCATCCGTTTGATTTATGTTAACTAATAAAATGTATTTCATCGTTCTATTAGATATATCTTGTTCATATCTTTTTACTGAGATTATTAATAGAAATTGTGAAGACATACGTTTGAACAATCGAAAACAGTACATTTATTCTGGGAAGGTTGATATAAAATGAATCTGAAATGGAAATATCATATTCTTGGGTACCTGGCAGCCATGATCATTATATTTTTGCTTATATCATTTATATCTTTGTCAAAAAGTCAACAGCGTTTTTTCCACTTGCCCATCGTTAATGAGTTGACGGAATCGGTGCTTATTTCCGAATCGCTATTATTAATGATGAGCTCGGAAATTCCTCAACTGGAAAATAATTTGAAAGCCAATAATATTACGGCACCCGATCTCTCATCTTTATTGTTTGAGTTTTCATCCGGAATCACTCCACATAATTTTACAACGTTACTTGGTGTAACACTTCCCGGTATGAATGCTTTTTCAAATGGAATACAAACGGAAGGATCCGGCACAGCCATGGCTATCGAGTCACCGCCTCCCGATTTTGAGAAATTACTTGAGGACGAAACGAAACAGACCACCTCTGAGCAGGAAGAGGAAGATATACAATCCAAGGAAAATGCCAATGTATTCATTTATCACAGTCATGCCTGGGAAGCATTTTTGCCATTAATGGATGATAAAAATAAAAAGCCGAGTGAAGCGTCCAGTATAAAAGATGATGAAAATATTGTTCAGGTGGGATCCATGCTCACCAAACAATTGGAAAAACAGGGGGTTACCGCGGTCCATGATAAAACCAATGTTACGGCAAAACTTCATGAACGCGGATGGGATTTCAATGATTCCTATAAATTTTCCCGGCAAACCTTACAGGAAGTAACAGCTTCCAACCATTCCGTTGATTATTTTATTGACGTACACCGGGATGCCCAGCGTAAAGATGCAACGACAGTTACCATCAATGGGAAGTCGTATGCCAAGCTGTATTTTGTGGTAGGTACTGGTCATAAAGATTACGAACAAAATCTGGCATTTGCAAAAACAATGAGTCGCATGATTAATGAAAAATACCCTAATCTCAGTAAAGGCGTCTATCCAAAAAGTAAATCAGAAGGCAATGGTATCTATAACCAAGATGTCTCCAAGCGATCGATGCTCGTTGAGTTTGGCGGTGTTGACAATACCCGCAACGAACTGCGAAATGCATCGGCTGCACTTGCGGATGTGATTCAAGACCATCAAAAACGTCAAAACGCCGAAAAAGTAAGCAATCCTCAATAACTCTTTTGTATGTAACAGGCAAAACAGCATTAAACGGATCAAAAAAACTGTTCCAGCCTTTTGTAGGCGGAACAGTTTTCATCATCCATTTATATACGCCTTTATATCATCCAGAATTTTTTTCTCAAGTCTTGATACCTGAACCTGCGAAATCTCCAGGCGCTCCGCAACTTCTGCCTGTGTTCTGTCCTTATAATACCGGAGATACAGAATTAATCGTTCACGTTCGTCCAGAACTCTGATCCCTTCCTGTAATGTGAGTTTATCAAACCAGGACGTATCATCATCAGCAATTTGATCAAGTAGTGTAATCGGGTCACCATCATTTTCAAATACAGTCTCATGGATGGAATGCGGTGACTTGGACGCCTCTTCAGCATGAACGACGTCTTCTGTCGTAATACCCAGTGCTTCGGCAATTTCAAGCACCGATGGCGAACGGCCAAGTGTTTTTGTTAGCTCATCACGTTTTTTGCGTATGCGATTCCCGGTTTCCTTGAGGGAACGGCTTACTTTCACACTGCCGTCGTCCCTGATAAAGCGCTGTATCTCACCGATAATCATTGGTACAGCATATGTGGAGAACCGGACATCATAGGACAAATCAAACTTATCAATCGCCTTAATTAATCCAATGCTCCCGATTTGAAACAAATCATCCGGATCATATCCGCGATTGACGAATCGCTGCACAACTGACCAAACGAGCCGGACATTCTTTTCAACAAGGATGTCACGAGCGTCATTATCACCTTGCTGGCTTTTATAAATATACGCTTTCACCTGTTCATTCGTCAACGACTCCTGATTGTTTTCATGTTTAACGTTTACATCCATAGACATCCCTATTTAGAAACCGTTTTTTTTGATAATTGCTTTTTCATATGAACCGTTGTACCATTCTCAGGTAACGATATAATCTCCAGATTGTCCATGAAATTTTCGATGATGGTGAATCCCATTCCGGACCGTTCCCATTCAGGCTTTGAGGTATACAGCGGCTGCCGGGCTTCATCCACATTATTGATGCCCGTTCCTTCATCTTTTATCATTATTTCCACTGTATCGTCCAATAATGTACAGGTGATTGCCACAAAATAACCTGGCTCATTGCTATACCCGTGAATAATGGCATTGGTCACTGCTTCCGAGACAACGGTTTTAATTTCGGTCAGTTCATCCATTGTTGGATCCAGCTGCGCTACGAACGATCCCACGGTCACTCTGGCAAATGCTTCGTTCTCACTGACACTCGAAAATGTTACATGCATTTCATTTTTCATGAAGCCACCCCCAACGCGGATAATGCGAGTTCTTCGTTCTCCTCCAAGCGGACAATTTTAAAAATACCGCTCATTTCAAATAATCTGTTAACAGGTGCTGAAACGGAACAAACCACCATCTCTCCACCAATCTGGAGCATTTCCTTATATCTGCCAAGGACAACACCGAGCCCAGAACTATCCATGAATGATACATCTGCAAGATTCACAATGACATGTCTGATGTTGTTTTTGTTCATCATTTCCTTCCATTCCGTTCGCAGTGTTTCGGATTCATGATGGTCCAGTTCACCGGATAAGCGTACAATTAATACATCTTGTTTTACATCAAACGACGTAGTCAGACTCATTCCAGTTCCTCCTTATTTTTCGTTATAGTAGCTATTCAATTTGGTCAAAGGAAATTCCTGCCCCTTGACAAAAGAAGAAGAAATTCGCCTGAATACACGTTATCTCACCATATTTTGCACTGTCCGCTTCAATAGTGTTATATACGATGCCTTATCAACATCATCTGTAATCGTCAACGGTGTTGTGGATAAGGTTTTTCCATCATTCTTCACAACCAAACGGCCAACCTGATCCCCTTTCTGAAGTGGCAATGTCAAATCAGCATCCATCTCTGTTGACGTAGTCACATGTTTGTCGGCTTCCCCTTTTTCATGGATGGTGCTCACGGACTGAGAAACAGCAACATCAACCGTTTGCTGTTCCGATTTCAAAAAGTCAATCGTTGTTACCGTGTCTCCTTTATCATATAAGTTTTCAGTCTCATAATGATTGAAAGAGTAGTCCAACATCTTACTTATGGCAGCATTGCGTTTTTTCGTTGTTTCAGCCCCCATAACGACTGCAATCATGCGCATATCATTTTTTTCAGCAGTTGCTGTTAAACAATATTTTGCTTCATTGGTATAACCGGTTTTCAACCCGTCAACACCCGGATAAAATTTCACCAGTCTGTTAGTATTAACCAGCCAGAATTCATTTTCTTCGCCTTTTCGTAAATAGTCTTCATAAATAGATGTATAGTTTGTCACCGATTCATACGTCAGTAGTTCTTTGGAAATTAACGCCATGTCACGTGCTGTACTGTAATGATTGTCGGCAGGGAGACCCGTGGAATTTTGAAATTGTGTATTATTCAACCCTAATGTGTCGGCTTTTTGATTCATTTTCTTTACGAACGCTTTTTCGCTGCCTGCTATTCGTTCTGCCAACGCAACACTGGCATCATTTGCGGATGCAATGGCTATTCCTTTAAGAAGGTCATCAACACTCATTTCTTCACCTTTTTCAAGAAAAATCTGGGATCCTCCCATAGATGCAGCCCGTTCACTGACGCGTATAGTTTCATCCTTTTCGATTTCCCCATTGTCAAGGGCTTCCATAATTAATAAAAGGGTCATGATTTTAGTCATGCTTGCAGGAGCAAGTTCCTCATCAGTGTTTTTTTTATACAACACCTTGCCTGTATCCCGTTCCATCAAAATGGCCGATTTGGCGTCCGGCACCAAATTTAATTCTTGCTCACCCTCCCCATTCTGGTCATCGTCCTCAGCAAAAACAGAAGTGCCCGGCATTACAAAATTGAAAAACACAATACCGGTCAGTAAGACAAATGTTTTCATTTTCCACCCTCCAGTATGTAATATAATTATAGGATTGCCATTAGAGGAGGGGTTTATACCGTATCTGATGATGTTGATAATGAAACGGGGCTGGGACAAAAGACGTTTTGTCAAATAGAAATCCGAACTATGATTCGCGAAAAATCTGAATCAGTTCGGATTTTTTGTTTAGCGCAGGAAAAACACGAAGACTCCTGCGGGATGAAAAGCCTAGATAAGACCCCGCAGTGCGACAAGCACGAGGAGGCTTATCAGCGCCCGCGGAAAGCGCAGTGTTTTTCCGAAGCGATGGCCACGTCTTAAATATATCGTTTGTATTTAGAAGCGATTTGTTCAGCCTTGTCCCAGCCCTGTTTCGACAATGTTCTATTCAAATATAGTATTTTTAATAAGATCAGGGGGGTCAACCGCTTTATCAGACAGTTCAATGCTGTTATACAGCTTTTCTTTCACCGCTTCAACGGACGATTCATTGGCATGGATGGTCAAAAGCGACTCTCCTCTGCGTACAGGATCACCGACTTTTTTGTGCAGAATAATTCCGACGGCCAGGTCGATTTCTGAACCTTTCGTTGCTCTTCCGGCCCCAAGCATCATGGCTGCTGTACCGATCGTGTCGGCAGCAATTTTGGAAACGCTACCGGATTTACCGGCGGTCAGCTCCATTCGGTATGCTGCCTGTGGCAATAATTCGGGATGATCAATGACACGCGTATCACCACCCTGTGATTCCAAAAAAGTTTGGAACCGTTCGAGTGCTTTACCATTATACAGATTGGCAGCCAAACGTTTTTTCGCCTCATCAGCAGTATCGGCTATACCCGCTGAAACTGTCATGTGACTGCCTAGTTCCAGACATAGTCGCGTCAAATCATCGGGGCCACTGCCTTTCAGTGTGTCAATGGCTTCTTTTACCTCCAGTGCATTCCCAATGGTTTTTCCAAGCGGCTGAGTCATATCCGAAATAACCGCCATGGTGTTTTTGCCGACATGATTGCCAATGGAAACCATTGATTCGGCTAAATCTTTAGCATCGTGGTATTGTTTCATAAAAGCCCCGGCGCCTGTTTTAACATCCAACACAATGGCATCAGCTCCGGAAGCGATTTTCTTGCTCATGATGGAACTGGCAATGAGCGGCATAGAACTGACCGTTGCCGTTACATCCCGCAAACTGTACAATTTTTTGTCTGCCGGAGTAAGATTGCCTGTCTGCCCAACCACTGACACCTTGTTTTTATTAACCAAATCGATAAATTTGTCATTGGTTAACTCGACATGAAACCCTGGTATGGATTGCAGTTTATCAATCGTTCCACCGGTATGACCGAGTCCCCGGCCGCTCATTTTGGCGACTGGAACACCAAGAGATGCAACAAGCGGGGCGAGAATCAGTGTTGTTGTATCCCCAACCCCGCCTGTTGAATGTTTATCCACTTTTATACCGGAAATGGCCGAAAGATCGATCTGATCCCCCGAGGCGGCCATGGCAGTGGTTAATTCTGCACGCTCTGCTCTCGTCATACCCTGAAAGTAGACAGCCATTAACCAAGCGCTTACCTGATAGTCTGGAATATTCCCATGGGTATACCCTTGGATAAAAAACCGGATGTCATCCTTTGACAGTTCATAGCCATCACGTTTCTTTTCAATAAGCTCATACATTCTCATAGTTACCACCTAACTCTTTTACTCGGCTCTATGAAGGTCCTTTAAAAAACTTGTGCCATGTGTCGGCATTTGAATTTGGAAATTGTCAGCAATCGTTGCACCAATATCGGCAAATGTTTTCCGAATTGGCAGTTCCGATCCCGATTCCATGCCTGGGTAATAAACAAGCAACGGCACATATTCTCTCGTATGATCTGTGCCATGATGAACCGGATCATTGCCATGATCCGCCGTAATGACTAGTAGGTCGTCTTTGTCCAGTCTTTTCAAAACGTCCGGAAGTCTTTCGTCAAAGGATTCCAGAGCTTTTCCATAACCTTCAGGGTCACGACGATGCCCATATTTAGAGTCAAAATCCACCAGATTAAGAAAGTTTAACCCCGTAAACTCATCGGCCATGGAATCAATTAATTTCGTCATTCCGTCGTCATTATTTTCCGTGTGTATTGCTTCGGTTATGCCTTCACCGTCGTAAATATCCGAAATTTTTCCAAGTGCAATGACATCAAAATCAGCATCTTTTAAATCGTTCATGACAGTGCGGCCGAATGGCTTCAGTGCGTAATCATGGCGGTTTGATGTTCGTTCAAAGCTTCCTGGTTCGCCAATGAATGGCCGTGCAATGACTCGGCCGACCATATATTTTTCATCCAACGTCAACTCACGTGCGATGTTACAGATGGCGTACAATTCCTCCAGTGGAATCACTTCCTCATGGGCAGCTATCTGCAGAACCGAATCCGCCGATGTATAAACAATTATTGCTCCAGTATCCAACTGTTCCTGGCCCAATTCTTCAATAATAGCTGTACCTGAGGCCGGCTTGTTGCCGATCACCTTCCTCCCAGTTTTCATTTCCAATTCCGTGATCAACTCATCCGGGAATCCGTCCGGGAACGTTCGGAATGGCTGCCGAATATGTAACCCCATGATCTCCCAGTGCCCGGTCATTGTATCTTTGCCATTGGAAGCTTCTTGCATTTTGGTATAATGAGCCATTGGCGATGCTGCTTTTTCAATACCTGGAATCTCCCTGATATTGCTTAACCCCATCTTTGCCATATTCGGCATAGTAAGTCCGTTCATCCGTTCAGCAATGTGTCCGAGAGTGTCTGCTCCATCGTCGTTGAATTCCTTTGCATCCGGTGCTTCACCGATTCCGACTGAATCCATGACAATTAAAAAAACACGCTTAAAATGTTTCATACCTTTGGCCTCCTATCCTTGGTTTCTCCGCTTTTTTCTATCATCCTCATCGTTGGTTAAGCTCGTGGATGGTACTCCTGATAAATATCTTTTAATCGGGCTTTTGTGACATGCGTGTAAATTTGTGTTGTGGATATGTCCGCGTGTCCCAACATCTCCTGAACAGAACGTAAATCGGCACCATTTTCCAACAAATGGGTAGCAAACGAATGCCGTAATGTATGCGGGGTAATTTCCTTTTTAATTCCGGCACCGTGCACGACTTTTTTTAGAATTTTCCAGAAACCTTGCCGTGACAACGGACGTCCGTGCTGGTTAACAAATAATGCATGTTTATCCTGTTTCCGTTTCACCAGATGTGCGCGTGAAGACTGCAAATACGTTTCGATAGCATTTTTGGCCATATCACCGAGCGGGACAATGCGTTCTCTCGATCCCTTTCCATAGCAACGGACAAAACCCATGGTCAAGTGCAAATCGCTCACCTTTAGCGACACCAGCTCACTCACCCGAAGTCCTGTTGCATACAGCATTTCAAGCATCGCCTTGTTGCGAACTTCCAAGGGGGTATTCCCGCTGATGGCAAGCAACGCATCAACATCCTGATTGGACAGAACGGACGGCAATGTGCGCTCCTTTCGAGGAGTTTCAATATGTATGCTGGCATCGTGATCAGTCAACTGTTCCCTGATGAGGAACCGATGGAAGGAACGAATCGATGAGAGCGCCCGTGCAATGGTGGAGGATGATTTTCCGTCATCTTTCATCTTATATAAAAAGCCAGTAATGTCCGCCCGTCCAATATCATTCCATGCAGACTTGTGAGTCACCTTCTCTATATACAGCACATATTGGTTTAAATCCCGCTCGTATGATTTCAAGGTATTTTCCGAGACCCCGCGCTCTATTTGCAGGTAATGCATAAATTCATGAAAAGCGGGCTTGAGCATGATCATTACTCCCCCAACTGGAAAAATATGTTCAAACGGTCGATAACCGTCTCATCATCATCTATATTAAACACTTTTTCTGACGGACCTTCCGGCGGATCATACCGGTTATATTGCTTGTATTCAGCATGCATATACCTTAACCCTGCATAAAAAAGAACCGTGCAGATGATGAAAATAACAAATACTTTCAGCGTATCCCACAGCAACTGTTTCATAACGTCATCACCTCTTTTGGCTATCTATCATAAATCTATGCCAAAAATAGATGACAATATACATGCTTGGGGAAACGGATGAATAGATTTCCATTTTAAAAATAACTTATTCCACCCGAAAAGTAAACGAAAAACAAAAAGCCTTTCTTCTCACTCAGAAAAAAGGCGGTCTCTCGTATAATCCGATTGTCATTTGGTTGATTCAACGACTGATTCTTGACAGTGTTGGCAGACACCGTGAAACGTAAGACGATGATCTTTTACCTGAAAACACCAATCTTTCTCAACAATCTGTTCCACTTCCTCCAGCAAGTCTTCCTCAATTTCCTCAACCGATCCACATTCCACACAAACGAGGTGATGATGAAAATGTTCTGCTCCTTCTTTTCTTAAATCATAACGCGATACACTGTCACCAAAATTGACTTTATCAACGATTTTTAATTCCGATAACAGTTCCAGTGTCCGGTACACGGTAGCCAACCCTATCTCGGGAGATTTTTCCTTAACAAGCAGATAGACATCTTCAGCACTGAGATGATCTTCTTCACGTTCCAACAACACTCTGACCGTAGCTTCTCGTTGTGGTGTCAGTTTATAACTTTGAGCATGGAGTTGTTTTTTTATTTGTTCCAAGCGGTGTTCCATGGCAAGTCTCCTCCCTATAAATCCCCATATATATTATAGGCACGCACCTGATACGTGTCAAAATATAATTATTATAAATTGCTATCCATATCTGTTATTATATAATAATTATTGTTGTTTATAAAAGGACTTAATAATCATTTCCATGGCTTCGTTGGCAACATAAGCTTCCATCACCGCAGCTGCCAAAGAAAGGGCGATCAAGGATGCGAATGCCGTTACATACTTGCCGAGTGGGTGCAGAACAGGTTGTGACATTCTCCGGGAAAAGAGCTTGGCCAAAAGGGTCAGGGAAAATATCATAGACAGACTGCCTGCTGTGATATAGATAGGGATAATAATGATATTTTGCGGTGCAATGGACATGGATGCTAGAAACAGGCCTTTCATGTTCATTTGATTAACCATGAACCCGACCGAAAACCCAACAATCATTCCTTTAAGAAACAATAAAATCCACACAACCGGCAACCCAATAACCGATAAACCCAAAACAAACAGGATAAACAAATATTTTACATGATAAAAGAAACTGTCTTTCAATATCGCATTATTTGCAGCTTGTTCGTCAGCCGTTATCCCACCAAAAAATCGTTCCAAATAGAAAAACAGATCCTGCTTCTGAATAAAATTCATACTATTTACAATAATGGCACCAAAGATAATTCCTGTTAAAAACAGGATCGCCATAAAAATGTAAATGGTTGCATGGTCTTTTACATGGTCTATCAGCAGTGTCCGTTTATTATACATTTGGAATCCTCCATTACCCCTATTTTTCGGTGTCCTTTGATGAACATCCTCTATTGAAATCTATGAAGAATTCCATACAAACATACCAAATGATTTTTCAAAACGATATCAATGTGGTGACACACTGCCGTACTTCCCGCCACCACCAGCCTTTATAGTCAGTTTCCCTTCTCTCATATCCGTGATGGCTGATGCTAGTTTTTCCGACACAACCGTTCTCAGTTCATGAAAAGGAACGTGATGGATGACATTCATTTCCGTTTGAAACTGCTGCAACAGTTTTGCGAACGTCTTGGGACCAAGCGATGGTAAATATTCCAAAGGCACTTGATATAAATACGGCGGACGGTCCGGCTTTTCGAAATCTGTATCCTTCAATTGCTTAATACGATCGAACACACCTTTCACTATTTTTTTCGATCCGCAGTTATGACATATTGAAGCATTGGCAGCAAGCGGCTCCAAACATTGGCTGCACACAGTTGTATAATATTTCCCGAGATGGGGATTCATCCCGAAATTGCGTTTCACCTGCCGACCATCCACATGGTGAAGCGCTCGGGAAAACTCCTTGAACGATGCTTCGGCCATTATTACCTCCTGATATTCTCTGGCTATTTTGGGAAGAGAATGAGCATCAGAGTTGGATAGAAAGGTAAAATGGTGCAGTTCTGCTATTTGATCGGCCATGGCTGTATCTGAACTCAGACCCAATTCAATCGCGTCCAGCAAATCGGGGTCGAATACTTCTGTCAATGATCGTTCGACACCTTTTCCATACATACTTTTAAATGGGGTGAAAACATGGGCAGGGATAAACAAACCCGCAAGTTCCTTTACTTTATATTGCAAATCTTTAGCAGAACCGTAATAGCGCTGGGAACTCAACGTTATATTCGTCATTTTCGTCGTCAGCCACTCAGAAAATTCCTCCACTACATCCAATGTTGGAAAAAAGCAAAGAATATGGATGGGGCCCTGGCAATAGTCATCATAAATTTCGATCTCCGAACCTAGCAGTAAGGTTGCATTTTCAAAACGGATTCCTCCGTCATCCAACTCATAGGCATGCTCTGCTTTGATCAGTTCTTTCATCTCTTGCTGCACGGCCGGCACATGGCTGTCGATCACACCAACAAGATGAATGCCTTTATTCCGACTAGCCTCTTTTAAAACATTGGTCAGCGTTAATGTCTCGGCTGCGGTTATTTTCACCGGATGATTGTATCTGTCGCGTCCAATATGAATATGCATATCGGCAAAAAACGATGGCAGCATTCACTACATCTCCTTCATGCGTTCCAAGTATAGAATGGCGTAATTGGTTTTTGCATCATGAATCCGCTGTTCGTTCACATATTGTTTTGCTTCATCAAGCGTCAGTTCCACCCGTTCCACGAATTCATCCGCATCACCCGGCAAGGCGTCTTTAAGCGGTTCAATGTCTTTCGTTACATACAGGTGCATGATTTCATCAGCAAATCCAGGTGACGTATAAAACGACACGACAAAGTCAAGGGAACCCGCTTTGTACCCTGTTTCCTCTTCCAATTCGCGCCGTGCAGTCACTTGCGGATCTTCAGCATCTTCCAGTTTTCCGGCCGGAATTTCCACAAGGGCTTTCTCCAGTGGTTTCCGGTATTGCTTGACAAAAACAATTTTGTTATCTTTTGTTATCGGGATAATCCCCACTGCTCCGGGATGTTTGATGAGTTCACGCTTGGATATATTCTCGTCAGGCAATAGGACATCATCCACCTGCAGCTGAATTATGTTCCCGTCATAAATAGATTCCGTCCGAATCGTCTTTTCTTCCCATTCACTCATAAGCGTCACCCTTCTATGTCAACATGATTAACGTTTATTCTAACACCAATCATTGTACTTGTCCTCACTCCTCTTTTACAATGAAAATAACTATTGTAATGGAGGTCAGTCATATGAAAAAGAATCCAATTGGGCAATCGGACGTGTATGTTTCTGAACTAACTCTCGGCTGCATGTCGCTTGGAACCGATAGCAAACAAGCGCAAACTGTTATTGACCGCGCACTTGATGCCGGTATCAATCATTTAGATACAGCGGATCTGTACGGTTTCGGCCGGAATGAAGAAGTTGTCGGCCATGCGATAAAAAATAAACGTGATCAAATGGTTGTAACGTCAAAAGTGGGCAACAACTTCGACAGGGATAAACAAGACTGGTTTTGGGATCCTTCCAAAGAACATATCGAACAAGGATGCAAGGATAGTCTGCACCGTTTGGGCACAGATTATATCGATTTTTACATGCTCCATGGCGGAACGATTGATGACCCAATCGATGAAACCATAGAAGCATTTGAAAACCTGAAACAAGACGGTTTGATTCGGGCGTACGGCCTCTCTTCCATCCGGCCGAATGTCATACGCGAATACGTGCATCGTTCAGATATTGACGCGGTTATGATGCAATATAATCTTCTTGACCGCCGTCCCGAAGAAGAAATATTGGATCTCTTGCACGACAATCATATTAGTGTTTTAACGCGTGGACCTCTGGCAAAAGGCATGCTCAGTAATCACGCACACGAACAAATTGCTAAAAAAGGAAAAGACGGTTTTCTTGATTATTCGCATGCAGAATTGGAAACCATTCAGCAGAAACTGGAACAACTTGCAGGCGATGAGTCACTGAATGCTCTGGCATTAAACTATGTGCTGAAGCATCCCGCGGTTGCGAGTGCCGTGTTTGGCGCAAGTTCCAAGGAACAAGTCACAGAAAACACCCAATTTGACCACACCACACTGAACGATGAAACATACAAAACGATACAAAACCTGACCAAACCGATTCAGTATACGAATCATCGGTAGCCTTTTATAATCGGTTGTCGGATGAGAGACGTGGCATAAAAATTGTATGTGCCACGTTTATTATATAGAGGAATCCATTTCAGTAGTGTCCCCCAGTAATGGGACATATTTCCATTGATACCATGTTGCGAAAGGTATACAATAGGGAACAAATGTTCTTATTCTGGAGGTGAATATCTATGGAGAAAACTGGTTACCCGCGGAATAATGTCCTGTGCATTGATATGCGCTCCTTTTACGCCAGTATTGAGGCTGTTAAACGGGGGCTGGATCCCATGGTTGCCCAATTGGCTGTCGTTGGGGATGTGAACAGGCCGGGAAGTATCGTCCTGGCCGCTTCTCCGGCATTAAAGGAAAAACATGGAATAAGTAATGTCAGCCGTTTTTTTGAACTGCCCAACGACCCGAATATCGTTATTGCACCAGCACACATGGCCGACTATCTGGACGTGTCCATCGAAATCACCAAACTACTGAACCAATATGCCCCGAAAGAAGCGATTCACCCCTATTCCGTTGATGAAGTCTGGGTTACGGTGAACGGAATGGAGAAATTATTCGGTACCCGGTGGCAAATGGCCGCTTCCATTAAACAGGATATTTTGGAAAACTTCGGCATTACTTGTTCAATCGGAATAGGCGACAATAAATTTCTGGCCAAAGTGATGATGGACTTATACGCCAAAAAAGAAGGCATAGCGGAATGCACATATGACGATGTCAAAGAAAAACTGTGGCCGCATCCGGTCCAGGATATTTGGGGCATCGGCCGGCGAATGCAGCACAATATGAACCGAATGGGAATTATCACCCTTGGTCAGCTCGCTCGTTTCCCGTTCAAGCAATTAAGAAAACGGTTTGGCGTTATGGGAGAACAATTGTACTGGCATGCCTGGGGAATTGACTTAAGCCCTGTGCTTGGCCATTTCACGAAAACCGAGCAAAAAGGATTCGGTCACGGCATTTCTTTGTTGCGCGATTATTCCGGAGATGATGTCGCCGTCTGTATCCTCGACTTGTGCGAAGAAGTGTGTAGAAGAGCGCGAACAGCAAACAAAGCCGGCCGAACCATTCACCTTGGCATAACTTATTCCGAAACATCAGGAGGTGGATTCAGTCGGTCCAAATCCATTCCGCTGTCAACCAACAGTACAATGGACATGTATCATGTTTGCATGGAGTTGTTCAGTACATTTTATGATGGACTAAGCGATATCAGACATGTATATGTGACACTGAACAATCTGTACGATGATGATGGAAATGAACAATTGAGTTTATTTGACAACACGACCCAAAAAAAAGATATCGGTTATGTAATGGATGACATTCGAGCCGCATACGGGCCCACGGCCATTTTACGTGCTACAAGCTATACCAAAGCGGGCATTACCATCGATCGAAGCTCAAAGATAGGAGGACATCAAGCATGATTATGCACACTGTTGATAGTGAGGACCTTTACTGAATGACAGGTGAATGAATCCACTTTAAATTTTTACACTAGGAACATATGATCGTATATGTTATAATTATTTTTACAATAGACTGGCTTCACATGAGGGACTATGGCACACGTCTTCTCTTCTGGGATACTTCCCATGGAAGGGAGGTGTTGCCAATGGATATGAACGATGTATTAACGCTGATGATTTCCTTCGGCGTATTAATTGCGTTGATCATGTCCGATAAAAAATAACCCCTCATGTGCTTTAGCCCGGCCATGAGGGATTCATTCCCAATGGTGCCATCCCCTCTTGTTGGGGTTGGTCTATTGTACCGTTCCATGTCAGCACATGGAGCGGTTTTTAATATGATATGACTATCTGTAATCATTATACCACGAAAACAGTTTTTGTACACCCGATATCCATGCCCATTATGATATTAAGCATGTGCATAATCTCTTTTTAACTTTCCATGTCACGTCGTTATCGTCTCCAAAGGCTTACGGTCCACCGCAAACGCAGCATCGATTGGCTTATCTTCCAGCAAGTCTGCTACACGTATACCTGTAATCGGACTAAGCAGAATTCCGTTGCGGAAATGACCGGCCGCAATCGATAAGCCATTGACGTGAGGAGGTCTTCCAATATAAGGTAATCCATCTCCTGTTTGCGGACGAATGCCAGCCCATGCATTTTCCCATCTGGCCTCCTGTAAAGCTGGGACAATGTTTGTGGCGTTCTCTATCAGACCTGATACGCCCTGCAATTGAACAGATTGATCGAATTCATCTGGTTTTTGCGTGGCTCCGATAATAATCCTTCCGCCAGACTTTGGCACAATATAGCCATTTTCCAAAAAGATGCTGGATGATACAATTGGTTGATCATGCCGCACCGCAAAACACTCCCCTTTCACAGGGTGAACATCAAGTGATACGCCGGCTTTTCGAAGGATTTCATTGCTCCATGCTCCTCCCGCAACAACTACTTCTTTGGCATAAAACGAGTCAGACGATGTTTTTACGCCGATGATACGGTTATCTTCCTGTAAAAAATCGTCCACATTCATATGTTCCAGGATATCTGTCCCTAAAACAGCTGCCGATTGAGCAAACGCTTGAGATAATAGCGGTGCGGAAACTTGCCCGTCATTAGGTATATAAAAACCGCCCAAAGCCGCATCAGAAAGTTCCGGTTCTTTCATCCTTATTTTTTCCGCCGAAAGCCATTCCGCTTCTTGCCCCATCGATTGCTGCAATGCTGCAACCGATTCTAAATGGGCACGTTCATCGTCTGTTTGCGCTACCTTTAAAATGCCGCTCTGTTTGAGTTCGATATCTATACCGGAAAGGGATTGTAATTCTTCAGCCAATTCAGGAAACATAGCTCGGCTTTTTTGGGCCAGCTGAAAAAGCGGGTTGTCACCTTCTAGCTCCGACTGTGCACCTAACATACCTGCTGCCGCACTGGAAGCCTTCTCATTCAGTCCATCTTTTTCGATGATCAGAACGTGCTTATTTCGTTTACTCAGCTGATAGGCAATGGAATTTCCTATAATTCCCCCGCCAACGATAATCACATCATAATGTTGTTTCATTTTATCCCTCCTGCTGAATTCCCGGCAAAACGCAAAAAACCACTTCCCTCAATGGATCGGAAAATGGTTGGTGTGCTTTATTTTAAAATAAACCATCTCAGCCCACCACTTCCCTACGCCGGTGTTAACCGCGTCAAGTTCTAAGGGTCCCAAAGTTTATCACTTTGATCTCAGCCTTTTCAAAAGGCACCCCCAGTGGAAATGAAAAACGATTATAGTTTAACTTTAATTTATCAATAATATTGGCAAATGTCAATTAATAACCTTGATGTTAATTGGCGACTAAAATAGAATGTTATTATGGGTATGTTTTCATATTGACTTCTCATCTGAAATGCAACACAATCAAATAAGAGGTGAATGAATTGCCCACGACAATTTTTGCGCATAGGGGTGCCAGCAGCCTGGCCCCGGAAAATACCATGCCTTCCTTTAAACTGGCCTATGAATTGGGGGCTGAAGGTATTGAAACCGATGTACACCTTACCAGAGACAATGAAACCGTATTAATGCATGATGAGCACCTTAAGCGGACAACCAATGGTCACGGATACATTAAAAATTTCACTTATGAACAACTACAGAAGCTGGACGCCGGATCGTGGTTTTCATCCGACTATGCAGGTGTCTCTATTCTTACTTTGGGGACATTGTTGAATTGGGTTCGGAATAAATCATTATATTTAAACCTTGAACTGAAAAATAATAAAATCGATTATAAATATCTTGAACATCTCGTATATGAACAAGTGAAACAGTATCGGCTGACTAACCGGACAATATTATCAACATCGAATCCTCACAGTATCAAACGATTACGTTTACTCAGCGATTCACCCAATATAGGTTTCTTAAGATCCAAAAGGGCAAAAAATCTTGTCGGATACACTGAAAAATTAGGAGCCGGGTCTTTACATATCAACCATCGATTGCTTTCTCCACGGCTTCTAAGGCAAAGCGATGAGGCGAACATGCCCCTTCGTGTGTACACTGTCAATCGTCCCGACATTATGAGACGCTGTTTTCAATCAGGCTGTGACGCTATTATAACCGACGTGCCACACACCGCATTGGAGCAGCGGAAATGAACCGAAAATTAATGAGCATCGCAGGAGGATATCCCATGACCAGATTATTTAACATTGTCACCCTTCAAAATCGGAATGATATGTCATCAATGTATAAGTATTCCTATGAGCGAGGATGGCAATAATATGGAACTCATTTTTCTGGGGACCGGATCCGGTGTCCCATCCAAGGAACGCAATGTTTCCAGCATAGCTTTGAAATTATTGCAGGAGCAAAACAGTATTTGGCTGTTTGATTGCGGTGAAGCGACACAGCACCAAATTTTACGGACCAGTATCAAACCACGGAAAATCACAAAAATTTTTATTACCCATATGCATGGCGATCACATTTTTGGATTGCCCGGCTTATTAAGCAGCCGGTCTTTTCAGGGTGGTGATGAGCTTTTGACCATCTATGGCCCAAAAGGTATCAAACCTTTTATTGAAACAGCACTTGCTGTAAGCGGCACTCATTTAACCTATCCGCTTGAGATTGTAGAGATCAACGAAGGCTGTGTGTATGATAATGCGAATTTTACGGTGACAGCACAAAAATTGGATCATGGCGTAGAAAGTTATGGTTACCGCATTAAAGAAAAGGATAAACCAGGCAAGCTGCTCGTTGAAAAACTCGATAAAATGGGCATTAAGCCAGGACCAGTCTATCAGCAGATAAAAGAGAACGAGTTTGTAACGTTGGGAAATGGGCGAGTGATCCGGCGTGATCATTTCCTCGGGCCGGACAAAAAAGGGCGCATCGTAACGATCATGGGCGACACACGTTTTTCAGAGGCTTACCGGTCGTTGGCAGCACATTCGGACGTACTTATTCATGAAGCTACATTTGATAAACACAAGGCTGATTTGGCACACGCTTATTTTCATTCGACCACAACCCAAGCGGCACAGCTCGCCCGGCTAAGCAATGTAAACAAACTTGTCCTGACGCATATATCGTCGAGATACCAGAGCAACTCCGATGCAGAGATGCTTCTCAAGCAGGCCCGGACCATTTTCCCGCAAACGGAACTGGCGGACGATTTTTATCATATTACCATTGAATCTGCTAATGGAAGGTACCACCGCTGATGATTCATGGGAGAGGCTCGTCATATTATTGATGATTCAGAGAAAAATAGGTTTTAGAAAGATCCACAAACAACTGAGCTATCATTTCTTATAGTCATCAAGAAAATCCTTCTGAAAACTGGTGCGCAGCTCGTGAGACGTTTCATCCTGCATTTGTTTAAATGTATCTTTTCCATATTTTCGGGTCAGTCGGTCTATGGTGATCTGAAGTTTTTCTTTTTCCATTTCTTTCTCATATGTGAATAAGTCCAGTTGCCTCGCGATGTTTTGCTTTTCATCCGTTTCCTGAACCGTGATCCCCAATAACCGGATTGGTTCCCGGTTCCAATGCTTTTGAAACAGTTCCTCAGCTGTATCCATAATGGTTTCTTTTTTTTCGATATAATCGTTCAGTTTTTTGCTTCTGGTAACAGTTGTCCGATCATGGTATCGGATCATAATCTGGATGCTTCTTCCTGCTGCCTGCTTTCGTTTCATTCGTCGTTCCACGTTTTCAGCAATCTTTCCTATAAGTTGGCTGATTTCGGTTTCATCATCCGTATCAGCAGGTAATGTCTGTGAACTGCCGATGCTTTTAAATTCATGCACTGCATCCGGATCAACCGAACGCTCATCCAAACCATTTGCTCTGTTCTTCAGTCGCTCGCCGTTAATTCCGAATAGCTGTTTGAGTTGATACCCATCACTTTGTGCAAGATCGCCGATGGTGCTAACATTTATGGTGCGCATTTTAGACGCCGTTTTTTCGCCAACCCCATACATGTCTTCGATGGGCATCGGCCAAAGTTTTTCCTGAATGTCCCGCTTCCGTAAAATCGTTATCCCCATCGGTTTTTTCATATCAGACGCCATCTTTGCTAAAAACTTATTAGGGGCGATCCCGATACTGCAAGGTACATCCAGTTCATTTTTGATTGCTTGCTGCAGATTTTGGGCAATTTCAATGGGACTTCTGTACTGCTCTGTCCCGGTCACATCCATATACCCTTCATCAATGGACACCGGTTGTATATACGGAGTGATGTCTTCTAACATTTGGAACATTTTTTTGGAAACGGACCGATATCGGTCAAAATCGGGGCGACGAACGATCAGCTCCGGACATAGTCTTTGTGCCTTCCATAACGGCATGGTTGTCTTGACACCTCTCGCTCTTGCCTCGTAGCTGCTTGTAACAACAACTCCTTTTCGTTCTTCAGGATTACCGGCAATCGCCAACGGTTTTCCTTTCAGTTGTGGATTGTAAGCCATCTCAACTGAGGCATAGAATGAATTCATATCAACATGGAATATAATCCTGGCTTTTTTTAAACTCTGTTGTGCCATTAAGCGACATTCCTTCACATAAATTTTCTTCCAGTAAACCATAGCTAAAACAGACGTTATGTTCCTTTTTAACCGTTATCTATCTGCTGAAACTGATATAATAGCAATGATAAGCTCGGTTATCTTCACTAATTCTTCAACGGGAATCCGCTCATTCGTTGTATGAATCTCTTCATATCCAACAGCCAAATTAACAGTGGGAATACCCAATCCGGAGATAACATTCGCATCACTTCCGCCTCCACTTGCCTGCAGGTTGCTTTCACGGCCTATGAAAGATGCGGCCTGTTTGGCAACCTCAACCACTTTATCACCGTCTCCCTGTTTGAAGCCGGAATACACAATGTCTACATCTACATCTGCGTGGCCGCCATACGTTGAAGCCGCATAATCAAATGCTTCTTTCATATGGGTTACTTGCTTTTCCATTTTCACTGGATCAAGCGACCTTGCCTCAGCCAGTATGTCAACATGATCAGCAACAATATTGGTCTGTTTACCACCTTCAAACCATCCTATATTGGCTGTTGTTTCGTCATCAATACGACCGAGTGGCATTTTGGCAATGGCTTTCGCCGCGAGTGTAATGGCGGAGATGCCTTTTTCCGGAGCCAACCCGGCATGTGCTGATTTACCTTTCATAACCGCATGCAGTTTGGCTTGTGTGGGAGCCGCTGCAACAATGTCACCAACCGAGCCGTTGCTATCAATAGCATAGCCGTATTCAGCATGGAGAAGTGAGGAATCGAGCGATTTGGCTCCGACCATGCCTGATTCTTCACCGACAGTGATAATAAATTGGATATCACCGTGTGACATATCGTGTTCGTTTAACGTGCGAATGGATTCCAATATGGCAGCCAGACCGGCTTTATCATCCGCACCAAGGATGGTTGTACCATCTGAGACGATATAGCCATCCTCTATGGAAGGTGCCACTCCCTTCCCGGGCACAACTGTATCCATATGAGAGGTGAAGTAAATCGGATCAGCTCCGTCCTTATTGCGGTGCAGCGTGCATATTAAATTGCCGGCGCCATGTCCGGTTTCCCATTTGCTATTATCCTCGGTCACATCAAGACCAAGTTCCGTGAATTGGTTGGTTAATGTGTAGGCTATGTCACTTTCATATCCTGTTTCTGAATCAATTTGGACAAGGTCAAAAAACGTTTTTAGTAATCGTTCTCTGTTGATCGTCACCATCGTTCGTTCCTCCTCTGATCATTCATCACCTATCAAATAGTGATCCGACTATTCATTAATTTCAACTATTCCCATCAGTCATCGTTCCTTACAGGGGATTCACACAGTTCAAACAAAATACCATTGGCCGCTTTTGGATGAATGAAAGCAATACGTGCATTGTGTGCTCCCTGTTTCGGTTCTTCATTAATCAGCGGAAGTCCTTTGTCTTTTATGTGCTGCAGCCTGTCATCAATAACGTCTGTTTCAATAGCCACATGATGAACCCCTTCACCTCTTTGATCAAGAAATGTTTGAACGGGCGAAAGTTCGCTTGATGGTTCTAATAATTCGATTCTTGATTCCCCAATGGTCAAAAAGGCCGTTTTTACCATTTCTGTATCGATTGTTTCGACACGCTCCAATTCCAAACCCAACGTTTCCGTATAAAAAGGCAATACGTAATCCATATCATGTACTGCAATCCCAATATGTGCGATTTTTTTTGGTGCTTTCATGACCATCAGGCTCCAGTCGAGTATTTTCCATCATGTCACCAAGATTGCCCGGTTTTAATGATAATCAGAAGGTGCATTTCAATATACATCTCTTCAATGATACGGAAATAATAATAAGCCGGTACTTGCCTTGTATACCGTTTAACGATAAAATACACGTATGAATACGAGTAAGGAGGGATTCCAATGGCTCAAAAACCAGCAACCAGGCAAGCCCCCCGCAAAAAATCAAAGCGTGAACGCAGAATGAAAGTCATCATCTATCTTATGATTGTGGCAATGATATTATCCACCGTGACAATGGGGTTGGCCACGTTTATATAAGCGAAAAGAATGATGCTGATCTCCTTCGCAATCTCAATTATTGTTAAAAAGACTGGCGATAAAACTATCGCGGTCTTTTTTTTATTGATTTTCCAACAGGCACATCACTTTCTTTAAATTTTTTCTTCAACACTAAATAATCTTCCATCTCATGCAGCAATCGAAACAAATTGGCTCGTGTTATAAATACGTCATGCGTCTCCGGCAAGTCCTCCTGATCAAAACTTTCACGAAGCCTGTCCAGCTCATCCAAAAAAAGGACGGCTGTATTACCCGGGTGCACCGCATCAGAAAGTTTTTCAAAAAATGCCGCAATCTCTATGGAAATAGCATCGGTTTCCGGAAGCTTTGTCACTAACGGGAGCATTTTTTGCAATAATTCAAACTGTTTTCTGCGCATGACAAAATAGTCATAATATGGATGCTCTGTTCGCAGCAAATGATTTTCTTTGTCCAGCGACACCAAACTCATGGCTTCCTGCAAGAGTTCTTCACTTCTGTTCAGTTCCTTTCCGTCCCAGTTCTCGTTTTTATCACGTATGTATAATGCAAACTCACGCAATATCGTCTGAAAATTGTTTTCAAGTTCAATCTGTTTCCGCCTGAGCGGTTTATCCAGACTGGGCATATACAAATTGATCAAAAGACCTGTGCCAATCCCGACCACAATTAATAACAACTGATCAATCAGAAATGAGCTGGTAACACCTCCTGATCCATACATATTCAGAATAATAACAGAACTTGTTGTTATGCCCGGGGTAACTTTTAACCAAACCGTTACAGGTATAAAAAAAAGCATCATAATACCGATAACAACCGGATTATAGCTTATCAGTTCAAAAAAAATCACCGCAAACAATGAAGCGACCACACAGGCTAGAAAACGATGCCATGCACTCAATACGGAACGTTTACGGGATGGCTGAATACATAAAATGGTTAAAATCCCTGCAGATACGAAATTGGATATGCCCAAAAGCTGTGCAGCTAAAACGGAAATCGGAATGCCTATTGCTGTTTTAATCGTCCTGTAACCGATACGCACCATTATATCCCCTTATATTTAATTAGCTGGAAAAAACATTTGACTCATTCAGGCTCACATTAGCCATGACATGAGCGATGTGATATATCATATGATCAAAATAAGACTGACCCGTTCAAATGGAGCCAGCCTCAATTCGGTACCGGTTAGTTATGCACCGGTTGTTTTAAATTTCTTCACAATGGTCATCAAACACTCGTTGAAGCTTACCGACTACATCCACAGCACTGAAACCTTCTATCTCAGACCGCTCCAGCATCGTGACAATATTTCCGTCTTTCAAAAAGGCAAAGGACGGAGATGATGGTGGGTAATCGCCGAAGTATTCCCGTGCCTTGTCCGTCGCTTCTTTGTCCTGTCCTGCAAATACGGTGACGAGGTGATCCGGACGCTTATCATAATGGATGGCATTCGCAGCTGCCGGTCGTGCTACACCACCTGCACAGCCGCATGTCGAATTAACCATAACCAGGGTTGATCCGTCACGATTCATAGCTTCGTCGACCGCCTCAGGTGTTGTCAACTCTTCATAGCCTGCCTCTTTAACATCGCTCCGTGCAGCATCCACAACGTCCTTCATGAACAGGTCAAAATCCATATAATAGACACTCCTTGTAAGCGTTAATTTTATGTGTGACTAGCTTCAGCATATCAACTTTAGCCAGATTTATCAATCCGAACAACTTCCTCCTGATGCACCCATCAATAAACACTCGTTGTATCTTTATTGATATTTTCCAGTATTTCTTTAACACGTGCAAGGAATTGTCCAACGATCAGTCCGTCCAACACCCGATGATCAAGGGATAGACAAAGATTAACCATATCACGTGCAGCAAACATATCATTGACAATGACCGGTCGCTTAACAATGGATTCAACCTGTAGAATCGCCGCCTGAGGGTAATTGATAACGCCCATCGACTGTACAGATCCGAAAGAGCCTGAGTTGTTAACGGTGAACGTGCCACCCTGCATATCATCGGCGGTCAATGAATCGGAGCGTGCTTTTGCCGCAAGATCATGAATAGATTTAGCGATTCCTTTAATGTTTTTTTCATCAGCATGTTTGATAACCGGAACATATAGTTCCTGCCCCTTTGCCACAGCAATGGATATATTAACATCTTTGTGCTGAATAATTTTGTCTCCCGCCCATGTACTGTTCAATTGTGGAAATTCTTTTAAAGCTTGTGCAATAGCTTTAATGAAAAAGGTGAAAAATGTAAGATTGAACCCTTCCTCTTTTTTAAATGCATCTTTCATCTGATTACGATAGGTCACCAGATCCGTGACATCCACTTCCACAGCCATCCATGCATGCGGAATTTCCTGTGTTGAACGGACCATGTTTTGAGCAATGGCTTTTCTTACATTGGATACAGGAATTTCGACGTCGCCGGCACTGGTTGTCTGCTGTGATGACGTTTCCTGCAACATTGGTGATGCATCCTGCTTGTTGGTATCCGGTGCAACTGTGCTTTTCGCCGACTCGGCCGACGGTGATTTGGTCCCGGCAGCAACCAATCGCTCCATATCTTTTCTTGTGATCCGTCCACCACGGCCTGTTCCCTCAACCTGATCAAGATCAATATGGTTATCCTGTGCCAGTTTTAACACAGCGGGGGAGTATCGTTTTTTCATGGATGTCGTTTCATCGGTCATTTCCTTTGCGGATCGTTGGTCGTCTGCATAGCCAACGCTTGCTTCGGAAAGTTTATCCGATCCGTTTTCAGCTTCCGACTCAATATAACAAATAAGGTCACCAACCTGAACAGTGTCCCCTTCCTGCGCAACAAGCTCATGGATAACGCCTGAGAATAATGATGGGACTTCCGCATTCACTTTATCCGTCATGACTTCGGCAATCGGGTCATATTTTTGAACATGATCACCCGCCCCAACCAACCAGGAGCTTATGGTACCTTCTGTCACACTTTCACCGAGTTGCGGCATATTGATTTTTTCTGTCGCCACCATTATAACCCTCCTTCCGACACATTAACTGTCATTTAAAACTCCGCCAAATCGCGGATCGCTGTTTCAATTTTATCCGGATTCATCATAAAGTAGTCCTCCATTGGCGCCGAAAATGGCATGGCGGGAGTATCCGGTCCAGCAAGTCGCTGTACGGGAGCATCCAGTTCAAACAAGCAATTCTCAGCAATGATTGCCGCCATTTCCCCCGTGATGCTTCCTTCTTTGTTGTCTTCCGTAACCAACAGGACCTTGCCTGTTTTCTGCGCTGCCTCGATGATCGATTTCTGATCCATTGGATAGACTGTCCTAAGATCGAGAACATGCGTACTTATCGCTTCTTCTTCCAACTTTTCCGCGGCCTGCAACGTATAATGAACAGCCAGACCGTATGTGATGATGGTAACGTCTGATCCCTCCCGTTTCACATCCGCTTCTCCAATAGGTAGAACATAATCACCTTCCGGAACGTCTGCCTTTAATAAGCGGTAAGCACGTTTATGCTCCAAATATAGAACCGGATCATTGTCACGTATGGCTGCTTTTAATAAGCCTTTGGCATCATATGGCGTCGATGGCATGACTATTTTTAGTCCTGGCTGATTGGCAAACACGGCTTCAATGGATTGTGAATGGTATAAGGCACCATGAACACCCCCGCCATAAGGCGCTCTAATAGTCACGGGTGCATTCCAGTCATTGTTGGAGCGATAACGGATTTTTGCTGCCTCGGATATAATCTGATTCACGGCCGGAAAAATAAAATCCGCAAACTGCATTTCCCCGACAGGACGTTTGCCGTACATAGCTGCACCGATACCGACACCGGCAATAGCAGATTCAGCAAGTGGGGTATCGAGTACGCGGTATTCGCCGAATTCGTCATAAAGCCCCTTCGTGGTACCAAAAACACCGCCTTTTATACCCACATCTTCCCCAAGAATAAAAACGTCCTCATCACGCAGCATCTCTTCTCTTAATGCGGCTGTAATGGCTTGAATGTATGATTGGACTGGCATTGATGGTTCCTCCCTTATTCCTCATATACATGCCCGAGAGTAGCTTCCGGCTCGGGATAAGGTGCATTTTCGGCATAATCCGTAGCTTCATTGATGATGTTATCAATGTCTGCTATCAGCTCATTTTCTTTTGTCTCTGTCATGACACCTGTTTCTCTCAAATATTCGGCAAATGTATTTATCCCATCATTTTTTTTCGCTTCTTCCACTTCCTTGCTTTCACGGTACTGACGATCATCATCGTCGCTGGAATGAGCAGTCAATCGATCGGCTACTGCTTCTATAAGGGAAGGCCCTTCGCCATTGGCCGCACGCTGTCTTGCTTTTTTCACCTCATCATAAACAGCCAATGGATCATTGCCATCAACCGTAACACCCGGCATACCGTAACTCTCCCCCCGAACGGAGACATTTTCACTAGCAATCTGCTTATCCAAAGGTACGGAGATAGCGTACTTGTTGTTTTCAACCAATGTAATGACCGGAAGCTTGTGAACCCCGGCAAAATTCAAGCCTTCATGAAAATCACCCTGATTAGCTGACCCTTCTCCCAATGTTACAAACGATGCGAAATCTTTATTATCCATTTTGGCAGCTAAAGCAATACCAACAGCATGTGGAATTTGCGTGGTTACCGGGGAGGACTGTGTGAGAATACGGTTCTTCTTCTGCCCGAAATGGCTCGGCATTTGACGGCCACCGGAATTGGGATCTTCCGCTTTTGCAAACGCTGAAAGCATCAATTCCTTTGCTGTCATACCAAACGCTAGAACGATTCCCAAGTCCCGGTAGTACGGGGATGTATAATCGTTTTCCCGATCCAATGCAAAGGATGCACCTATCTGTGTTGCTTCCTGCCCCTGACAAGAAACAACAAACGGTATTTTTCCGGCCCGGTTCAATAGCCACATCCGTTCATCAAGCTTCCGGGCCAATAGCATGTGCCTGTACATATCCAGTACTTGTTCATCAGACAGACCCAATGTTTCATGACGATTTTTTGCCATAGCGTGCTCCCTCCTTCAACGGTTTACCATGTAACTGTTCATCTTCCTATACGTCTAATCATTATCCATGTAGTTGCTTGCCATCAACGGCGAGTGCTGCTTCTCCGATCACTTCGGAAAGCGATGGGTGCGGGTGAATACTATGTGACACTTCCCATGGCGCTGCATCAAGCACTTGAGCCAAACCGGCCTCTGAAATCATATCGGTGACGTGCGGACCGATCATATGAATGCCGAGAAGGTCATCACTTGTCCGGTCGGCAATCACTTTGACGAAGCCTTCCGATTCGCCATATACCATTGCCTTGCCGATTGCTCTAAATGGGATTTTACCAATTTTAACATCAAAATTCCTGTCTGTTGCCTGTTTTTCTGTTAACCCGACACTAGCAGCCTCTGGATGGGAATAAATGCAGTTTGGAACATGATGATAATCCAGCGGGAGTGGGTTTTTGCCTGCCATATGTTCCACAGCCACTATGCCTTCGCGGGAAGCCACGTGAGCAAGCTGCATACCACCTATGGCATCACCAATAGCATATATATGCGGTTCTTCTGTCTGATAAAAATCATTTGTCTGGATAGAACCGCTGAGGGCAGCAATACGTGTATTGGACAGCCCAATATGGTCGGTGTTGGCAGCACGTCCAACACAAACAAGCATTTTATCGGCTATAAACGTTTCTTTACCATCACTTGTATCTGCGTCCAAGGATACTCCTTTGTCTTTTTGCAATGTTTCAGAGAGTACTTGGGCCTCTTTAACAACACGGACGCCTTTTTTACTCAGTTGTTTCTCCATCTCTTCGGCTATCTCTTTATCTTCTGTCGGTAATATTTGTCCCAAATACTCCAAAATCGTAACATCCACACCGAAATCCGTCAGCATGGATGCCCATTCAATACCTATAACCCCTCCGCCCACAATCAGCATGGACTCAGGGAGTGATTCCATATGTAAAGCTTCGTCGGAGCTCAAAACATAATCCCCATCAATAGTCAGACCTGAAAGGGAATTTGGATAGGATCCACTGGCGATCAAGACATGTTCGGGTACCATCACAGTGTTTTCATCCCCATTTTCATATTCAACGGAAATCGTTCCTGCAACGGGGGAGAAAATACTTGGACCAAGAATCCGTCCGAATCCGTTAAAAACGTCAATATGGCCTTTTTTCATTAGTCCTTTAACACCTTGATGAAGAGTCTGCACAATACGATTTTTACGTTCCTGCACATGAGCAAATTGCAGTGTCGGTGCTCCTGTGTCAATACCATATGCGCTCGCCTCTTTCGTCTGTCTAAACACTTCGGCGCTCCGGAGCAAAGCCTTGGACGGAATACAGCCCCGGTGTAGACATGTCCCACCAAGTTCCTTTTTTTCGACAACAGCAACTTTCATACCAAGCTGTGATGCCCGGATTGCTGCTGTATATCCGCCTGTACCCCCGCCAAGGACAACTAAATCATAATCTTTTGTCATGCCATGAATACTCCTCTCGATCATCATCGGAATGGATACTTATACGGTCGGATCGTTTAACGTCTGCTTAATGTATGATGGCCATTGGGCAAAAACTGATTACGAGATGCCTTTAATGATTGTATACGCTCCTCAGCCATCCGGTTTGCAGCAATACTGGACGGAATATTATCACGGGCGGATATGGCAAATACTTCGGATAGATTATCGTAAATTTTGTTCACTTTTTTCATCGCACGCTCATGATTATAATTGTTCAGTTCATCGGACACATTAATAACACCACCTGAATTGATAACATAATCGGGAGCAAAGACGATACCCTTTTCATGAATCATTTCTCCATGTTCATCTGATTTCAGTTGGTTGTTCGCGGACCCCGCAATGGCTTTGGCCGTCAATTGAGGAATCGTTTCATCATTAATAACAGCTCCCAGCGCACAAGGTGCATAAATATCACAATCAACGCTGTAAATGTCGTTAGGTGCCACTGCTTCGGCACCGAAATCATCGACAGCACGCTGAACCGCTTCACGGTTGATATCGGTCACTATTAAATCAGCACCCTCATGATGCAGATGCCTGCACAGTTCATAGGCTACATTGCCCATCCCTTGCACGGCCACCGTTTTTCCCTCAAGTGCGTCACTTCCGAACGCTTCGTTTGCAGTGGCTTTCATCCCTATATAAAGGCCATAACCGGTAACAGGAGACGGATTTCCGGACGAGCCAAATTCCGGAGATGTGCCGGTTACATAGTCTGTTTCCATATAAATCAAGTCCATATCATCTACAGTCGTGCCCACATCTTCCGCCGTTATAAACCGTCCATTGAGACTTTGAATATAGCGACCAAAAGCACGGAACATTTCCGGATTCTTATCCTTTTGAGGATCACCGAAAATAACTGCCTTACCGCCACCAAGATTCAAGCCTGCAGCAGCATTTTTGTATGTCATGCCCCTTGCAAGTCGGAGTGCATCTTCAATGGCATCAGCTTCTGAATCATAATTCCACATCCTTGTCCCACCCAACGCCGGACCAAGTGTTGTATCATGAATAGCAATGACAGCTTTTAAACCGGAGTTTTTATCTTGACAAAAAACTAATTGTTCATAATCCTCATCTTCCATATATGTAAAAATATTCATCTGTAACCTCCTCATAGTGTTCAGATTGTTTCTGTCCTAACAGCCATTGTCAATGGCATCGGAATGGTGTTTGCATCTACATCTTTTATGACCATCGATTTTTAAGTAAAAAACATGCACTTTTACTAAAATAAAAGCGCATTAGTAGCTAAATGCAATGACATTATATAATGCAGTTATCAAAATGATGGCAAGCAGACAATATGGTACGGTTACGTTTATCATAACGATTGCCATTCGGTCCATTTAACTCACGCTGATTATAAAGTCCCATTTCATCGTTAGTGGTATCGTGAAAATGACCATATCGCAATCCATACTTGTAACAATTTGTGCATTTCAAGTATACTCGATTATATAATTGTAAACAAACAATAACTTGCATGCAAATTTCCAACCAAAAAGATGCACTATATAAAGAAATACGGTGCATTCTGTTTCCATTTTTTCAGCCATTTGCTATACTTGTTGCTATACTTGGCAAGTCAGCATGTACGCATTAAAGGAGAAAAGACATGATCCGTATTATCGCCGTGCTTCTGCTCGTCATTCCCGGCTTGATGTCGGCAATTGGTATTAAACTTATGCGTGACACGCTGTTTAATACATTCATCCCGGTCTTTATGAATCAGGGAATCCAGTTTGTTTCCGGTTTGTTGCTGTTTCTCGGCGGTTTGGCATTTATTGGCGGATTTATCATTCACCGGGATAGGAAAAAGTGGAAAGATAAAAAAACAGGGAAAAAATGACATAGTTCGTCAGTTTTTATCCTATTAAGTTATGGAGCGATGTTTATGAAAGTGGCAAAATTTGGAGGAACTTCCGCAGCAAGCGGCGAACAAATTAAAAAAATCACATCCATCATCACCAGTGATCCGGATAGAAAAATAATGGTCGTTTCCGCACCTGGCAAACGCTTTAAAGATGATTCTAAAGTAACGGATTTGCTTATCGCAATGGGCAATGCAACCTTTGCCAATGAACCGACCGGAGAACTTAAAGAAAAAATCCTGAACCGATTTTCTTCCATTGCAGAAGAGCTCTCGATTTCTTCAGATATTGTTGATGACATTAAACAGACAATCGAGCAAATTCTTGCAAGCGATCAGCCAGAACATATGAAAATGGACGCTTTAAAATCCGTCGGCGAGGATAGTTCCGCTAAACTGATTAGTGCTTACCTTAGGACAGAAGGTTATCAAGCGGTTTACATGAGTCCAAAAGATGCTGGAATTATCGTCAGCAATGAGCCGGGGCAAGCACGCATTTTGCAGGAAAGCTTTGACGCACTAAGCCGTTTGCGCACACAAGAGAACATTATTGTCATACCTGGTTTTTTCGGTTTTACAAAAGAAGGACAGTTAATGACATTTCCCAGAGGAGGATCGGACATTACCGGATCCATCGTGGCTGCAGGTGTGAATGCCGATTTATACGAAAATTTCACTGATGTCAATTCGGTTTATACCGTTAATCCGACCATTGTCGATAACCCGAAAGAAATAAGCACATTGACATATAGGGAAATGCGCGAACTTTCTTACGCCGGGTTCTCCGTTTTCCATGATGAAGCACTGCTTCCTGCATTCGAAGCGAAGATTCCCGTGTGCATTAAAAATACTGGCAATCCAGATTCTCCCGGAACCATGATTGTCGCCGATAAGATGCCACAAGAAAAATGTGTCGTTGGAATCGCCAGTGATACAGGCTTTGCGAGTTTATACATCAGTAGATATTTAATGAATCGTGAGGTTGGGTTTGGACGGAAATTGCTGCAAATACTGGAAGAAGAAAATATTTCATTTGAACATGCTCCATCTGGAATCGATGACATGTCCGTCATTTTTCGCGAAACACAACTGACGCCCAACAAAGAAGAAACGGTCATCAGACGGATTAAAAATGAACTGAATCCTGATATGATTTCCATTGATCACAACTTTGCCATGATTATGGTTGTCGGAGAAGGTATGAATAATACAATAGGGATTGCCAATAAGGCAGCTTCAGCATTGTCAGGTGCCAATGTTAATATTGAAATGATTAATCAGGGGTCTTCCGAAGTTTCCATGATGTTTGGCATAAAAGCCAACAAACTTCATCAAGCGATACAATCATTATACGAGACATATTTCGGATAAAAAAACTGTATGTGCAAACAGCACATACAGTTTTTTATTAACTTGCTTTATGTTCCAGCCGAAGATGGTCGGCCACCATGGCTATGAATTCAGAATTGGTCGGTTTTGCCTTTGAAATATTTACAGTATATCCGAACAAAGCTGAGATGGATTCAATATTTCCACGACTCCAGGCTACCTCAATGGCATGACGAATGGCACGCTCTACACGGGAAGACGTCGTATTGTACTTTTTAGCTATGTCCGGATAAAGAACCTTCGTAATGGAACCAAGCAACTCAATATCATTATAAACCATCGTAATGGCTTCTCGTAAGTACATATAACCTTTGATATGTGCCGGTACGCCAATTTCATGAATAATATTCGTAATGCTTGCTTCCAAATCCTTCTTTTTGCGTTCTTTGCCTGCGGGTTTCTTTGACGCCGGCGGATGAACTGAATTCACCCCTTCTCCGGAAACTTGCCGTATTTGCTCGGCCAGATTATCCAATTCAAATGGCTTAAGAATAAAATAGGACACGCCAAGATCAACCGCTTTTTTCATAACTTCTTCCTGACCAAAAGCCGTCAGCATAATGACATTCAGATCATTGTTATTTTCACTTCCACGAATCGTATTTAATACACCGAGGCCATCAATATGAGGCATTATAATATCCAAAATAAGAACATCAGGCTCTTTTTCCTCAAGCATTTCCAGACACTCCCGTCCATCATGGGCAATCCCTGTGACATCGATGTCTGCCTGATCTTCAAAGTATTCTTCCATTAATTGAATGAGTTCTCTGTTATCATCAACTAAGCAAACTGAAATTTTATCTTTATCCACGTTGTTTCCTCCTTAAAAATTCGATTTTTCTTATGCACTATATTCGACACAAGTTCCAAATATCCTTTTTTTATTTGAAAAACTTTATATTTTTTTACTTTTGCTTAGATTAGATCATTTTTTCTTCAATTTTTATGTTGATTCGATCATTTTTGACATTTTTTGTCGAAATGGGTTCAATGTCATTAAAAAAGCTTGTTATAGGAATACAGCTCCCTATAACAAGCTTTGTTTAACTTGCTTTATCTTTATCCTTCTCCGACGGGCTTTTGACTTCAATTCCGGCTTCCTGCAACATCCATTCAATATGAACACCGTAACCACTCGTCGGATCATTAACAAAAACGTGTGTGACCGCACCAATGATTTTGTCGTCCTGAATGATCGGACTGCCACTCATGCCTTGCACAATACCTCCTGTTTCATTCAGAAGGCGCTCATCGGTGATTTGAATAACCATTCCTTTTTTAGCGGGAAACTTTTGTGGAACGCTGCTGACAACCTTCACATCAAACGCTTCCACTTTTTCTCCATCGAGCACGGTCAGTATCTTAGCGGGTCCTTCTTCCACCTGGTTCGATAATGCAATTGGCATTGGTTTGTCGTATTCGCCATTTTTCTTAATCGGTTTATTCAGTTTCCCGAAAATACCAAAGGGGCTGTTCTTCGTAATATTTCCGATTTCTTTATCATTTACAGAGAACTTTGCCTGCTTCTCTCCTGGTGTTCCGTTATTGCCCTTTTCAATCGACGTCACATCAGAACGGACAATAGATCCATTATGGATTTCAATTGGCTTTTGTGTATCCATATCCGATATCACATGGCCAAGTGCTCCATAATTTTTCGTCTCCGGATCATAAAATGTCATCGTGCCAATACCAGCTGCTGAATCACGTATATACAATCCAATTTGAAACCTATCTGTTTTTTCATTTTTGATGGGATCCAAAGTCGTTTCCTTTTTCTCATTATCCCGCTTAATGGTCAGTTCAAGCTCTTCGTTGTTCTTTCCGGCTTCTTTAACCAAAGGCTTGACATCGTTCATATCTTTTATTTTTTCACCATTTATTTTTAAAATGACATCCCCCACCTGTATATCGGCTTCCTCGCCAGGAGACTTCTCGCCATCCTCACTTTTAACTTGATGATGTCCAACGACTAACACCCCTAATGTATGAAGTTGTACACCAATGGACTGTCCGCCGGGCACAACCCGAATATCTTCAAGGACAGAAACATCCACTTTTTTAAGCGGAATTCCAGCTGCTTCATACATAAGTTGACTATTTCCTTGCTTATCCGGATAAAATACAGATGAATCCGTTGCTTGGACGCTGTCTCCAGAGGAATTAATCGTTACATTGGTGCCGAGTGCAGGTATATCCAAAGGTGATGCGGTGTCAGAAAATGTGACAACCTTGTCCGGAATGGAAAGGTACTGCTGAACTGGTTTTATAAAAGGCAGTGCCAATACAGCTGTTAAAAGAAAAATGCCTAGCCATATTCGAATGTTACTGTGTTGCTGCTTCACCCAATTCACTCTCCTCGGCCAACCCCAAACCATTATTTTTTCTTTGTACTTCTAATTTGACCGAACCGTACCTGTTTTAAACTGGTGAAAAAAAAGAAAAGCTGTGTATCTTTTCCTTTCAAAAAAACACCAGCTTTTCATGTGTCGGTTTTTTGCAAACCAATTCAATTTTTCCGTTTATATTTGGAAGCCAATTCAAGCATTTCTTTAGCATGTTCTTTCGTTGTTTCTGTTAATTCCGTTCCGGTAATCATCCGGCTCAACTCGTCCATTTTTCCATATTCATTCAGTTCGTCGACGACAGTGGCTGTTCGGTCGTCTTTTTCATGCTTTTCAATCAGCTTGTGAATGTCGGCCATGGCTGCCACTTGAGGCAAATGGGTGATGCATAGCACTTGTGATTGCCGTGAAATTTGATAAATTTTTTCGGCAATGGCCTGCGCAACTCGTCCACTGACACCGGTGTCAACTTCATCAAAAATAACACTAGTGACACCTTGATGTTTGGCGAAAAGTTTTTTTAAAGCTAGCATCATCCGTGACAATTCACCACCGGAAGCGACTTTATGCAGTTGTTTAAGTGGTTCTCCGGGATTGGCGGAGATAAGAAACTGAACGTAATCAAATCCATTTTGATGCAATTTAACGTCATTTCCTGATTCTGTATCGGGTTTAACCTCAAAGGCGATGGAAAAGTACGTTTTTTCCAAATAAAGATCCGCCAATTCTTCATGTATCTGAGTGGTTAAGGACTGTGCTAATTTTTGACGCAAATCATGGAGCTCTTTGGCTTCCAGATAAGCATCCTGATATGTTTCCCTTATTTGTTCTTCCAATTTTGCCAAATGTGTATCCTTGTCAGTAAGCTGCTCAATTTCTTCTTCAATATGAGCAAGGTACTCCAAAATATCATTTACCGAAGAACCGTACTTTTTTTTCAACCGATCGATTTCATTTAACCTGGATTCAACTTCATTCAGACGTTCCGGATCATAATGCAGGGAATCTGCATAATTACGGATATCATACATCAGTTCCTCCACCAAGAAATAATGATTGGATAATTCTTCAGCTTTTTCAGCAATAAACGTGTCATAGTCTTTGCTATTCTGAAGCGCCTGACTTGCCGTGTTCAACCATTCAGTACCTCTCTCTTCACCGTAAAGAGCATTATAAGCATCCAGCAGACCATTATAGATACGTTCAAAATTCGCAAGTTGGCTCCGTTCCTCTTCAAGTTGTATATCCTCGTCAGGAACCAGATTCGCCTGCTTAATTTCATTCTGTTGAAATTGCAATAAATCTAATCGCTGTGACATTTCTTGCTCATTGGCACTCAGTTCTTTATACCGGCTTTGCAGTGATGACAATTTTTCATATAAGCGAGCATATTCATGCTTTGTTGGTGTGAGTTGGTTTTCACTGTACATATCAAGCAATCGGATATGATTATCCGGTTCCATCAATGATTGAGTTTCATGCTGGCTATGTATATCAATCAGGCGCTTTCCAAACTCCCTTAAAATCGCAAGGGTGACTAATTTACCGTTCACTCTGCAGATACTTTTACCGCCTGACGTAATCACTCGGTTCAATACCATCATATTATCCTGGATGTCAATTCCATACTGATCGGCGATATCGTACAATGTTCCATGATTGTCGTCCAGCGTAAACAACCCTTCCATTTGAGCCTTGTTTGTTCCATGCCGGACATATTCCACTGACCCTCTTCCGCCGGCCAACAGTTTAAGGGCGTCGATGATAATCGATTTTCCTGCTCCTGTTTCACCAGTAAGGACCGTTAATCCTTCATCAAATGTAATGGATATTTCGTCAATAATGGCAAAATCCTGTATCGACAGTTCTGTCAGCACATGCGTCACCTCACTGTTCACAGCATATCTAAAAAACGGTCATGGACAATGGCCGGATCTTCCGGTTTTCTGCAAATAATCAAACACGTGTCATCTCCGCAGATCGTTCCCATAATTTCATCCCATTCCAAATTGTCGATAAGAGCACCGAGGGCATGCGCATTGCCAGGCAAGGTCTTTAATACAATAAAATGACTTGTATACTCCATTTTGACAAAAACATCCCGGATTAAGCGTTTTAATTTATCAAGCGGATGGAAACGATTATCCGCCGGCAGACTGTACTTATAATTTCCAGTGAGCGATGGAACCTTAACCAGATGAAGTTCCTTTATGTCGCGTGAAACGGTTGCCTGTGTTACATCATAACCAGCGGACCGGAGCTGATCGGCCAGTTCATCCTGCGTTTCAATTTCTTTTTCTGTTATCAATTCACGTATTTTAATATGGCGCTGAAGTTTGCTCATAAAAACCTCCATTAAAAATGGATTCCCTGAGGTTATTCCTTTTTCGTCTCTGGCTGTCGATTCTCCCTGAGATCACAGTGGGCATCCTCCACCATATTATTTAAGTCGGGCGTTATTTTAGTCATGTCTTCCATTTTATCCCATCCAAAATGGACTAAAAATTCGATATTTCCATCACCGCCGGTTACCGGTGAATACGTCAAATCGATCAACTGGTAACCTTCCCGGCGGGCATAATCCGTTATGTTTTTAAGAACGTCCAAATGCACGTTTTTATCATGAACAATGCCTTTTTTCGCTACCTGTTCCCGCCCGGCTTCAAATTGCGGTTTAATGAGTGCTATAATATCGCTTCCCGGTGGCAAAAGCAGCTTCAATACAGGGAGGATAAGTCTCAACGAAATAAATGAAACATCAATGGCTACCATATCCGGTTTCCCATTATTAAGCATGTCCAGTGTAACATACCTGAAATTGGTCCGTTCCATGACGATAACCCGGTCATCATTGCGTAATTTCCAATCCAATTGGTTGTAGCCAACATCAATAGCATAGCTTAACTGGGCACCATTCTGAAGGGCGCAATCCGTAAACCCGCCAGTCGATGACCCAATATCCATAAAAATGCTGTTTTTTAGCGATAATGAAAATTGGTCGATGGCTTTTTCAAGTTTTAACCCACCTCGTCCCACGTAAGGGATGCTTTTTCCTTTTATTGTCAAAGACATGGATTCATTTACTTTTATGCCCGGCTTGTCCAAACGGGTTTGATTGGAGAAAACGAGGCCAGCCATAATCATTCGTTTTGCTTTTTCTCTTGTATCAATGAACCCCCGCTCTACCAACAACACATCTAAACGTTTTTTGCTCATTTTTATTTCCTTTTCTTCTGTAAAATAACGGAAATTATTTGTTTCTTCCAGTTTTATTATTATTATTCGGGAGAACTCTTATTTTCAAACGTCCTTCCAAAAATGCAACCATTTTTCCTGCAAAGAAAATAAGGGATGTGGAGCTATTGATCGCAGCGTACTTCCCGACTGCTTTTCCACCCACTGTTAAAGCAGCAACCAAGCTGGTAAGCACAACTGACAAAATAATTTGAAGTTCGGATCCCTCACCCTTTCCAAAAATTTCTGCAAGCTGCAGGACGACAGTTGCTGATGCAGTACCACTAACAACACCTGATATGTCACCGATTACGTCATTACAAAAACTAGCAAATTTATCAGCGTTGCGGATAATTTTAACAGACTCCTTGGCACCGGTAATCTTTTCAGCAGCCATGGCATGAAAAGGCTTTTCATTAGCGGCAGTAGCAGCAATTCCAAGCATATCAAACGTAACACCAATGCATACAATGATAAAAACAATGACCAGTCCCAATACCCAAATCACATTGCTTAAAATGGATTCGGACACCACTGAAAAAATAGCCGCTAACACGAACGTGATAACGGCTATAGTAACACTGAAATGAAGCGATTTTTTAGTTTGCGGTTTCATATTAACCTCGGATTTTTAAAAATATGTAGAGAAGGAATGGTCATTTGAAAGGTAAAAACTGCGGCTTAGGTCCAGTAGGTTTTCCCAGATGGATACCCCATGTTGCCATAGAGGCGGTTCCCCTTTAAATCCATCTCGACCCCGTCACCGGAAAGTCGGACTGGATTACCACTGAGTCCGCACTATAATCCCTTTCAAATGTCCTTTGAGCAGTCTAGGAGTTTTCCTCGACAGCCTTTGACCGTTCCTTAGCCTCTTTTGCAGTGATGATTTCATAGAGAATACATAACCTAACCGGTGGCCGCCCGGATAAAGCCATGGTGTGTGCTCTAATCCCCTCACCACCACTCAAGGCAGGCTACGCTGCAAATAAGGCTCCCACACCCTATTATACAGGTTCATACCCCATTCCATAACGGAGCCTAGGCTTAGACTCCATTACAGATATGGGCCTCCACGGTAATCGGGTCAACGCCCACATGCCTTTGTGGATCGCCCGAAAACCTTAACTCCCAGCACTGACCCAAGGCTGGGCGCCTCAAGCCAGCACAAGGAACTTCATCGATATGCCCTTTGGCGGATTTTTAGGCCCGCCTTCAGGAACGGAGGACCGACTAGAATACTGCACCACTCCATTTATAATTGTATTATACCATAAAAAATAAAAGATGGCTACGATCGATTAATAATCTCTTGTACTGAAATAATCGGTGAGCATAGAAAGATAAGTAGATTTGGCCCCGGCTTGATTTAAGGCTTCTTTCGCCTGTTTCACGTAGTCGAATTTTTTCCGAATGGCACCGTCCAAACCAAGAATTTTGGGATACGTATTCTTATCATTAACTGCATCGCTCCCGACCGGCTTTCCAAGTTTCTCCGCTTCACCAGTCACATCCAAAATGTCATCCTGCACTTGAAATATTAAGCCAAGATAGTAGGCAAATGTGTCAAGGTGTCTTATTTGCCCAGAATCGGCACCGCCAAGATAAGCTCCAGTACTGACGGCAAAACGAAGCAGTGCTCCTGTTTTCAGTATGTGAATGTGTTCTAACTCATCCAGGGTGATTTCCCTGTCCTCAGCTTTCATATCAAGTATTTGCCCGGCCACCATTCCTTTTGGACCGCTTGCTTGTGTAAAGGACGTTGTTATAGACGCTTTTTGGTTATCCGTCAGTCCCGGGTCACCGGCAATCATTTCAAAACTATATGTCAGCAATGCATCTCCAGCTAAAATTGCTGTCGCTTCATCATACTTCTTATGATTTGTCGACTGTCCGCGCCGCACATCGTCATTGTCCATAGCGGGCAGATCATCATGTATAAGTGAATACGTGTGAACCATTTCCAGAGCAATGGCCGGCCCGAATGGTGCGTCCGATCCATGGCTGTATGCTCGATGAGCTGCGAGCAAAAGGACAGGCCGGAGTCGCTTTCCACCGGCTTCAACCGAATAAAGCATCGAATCTTTCAGTCGTTCCGGGATATCCAGATTGGTCAATCGGTAATGCAATTCCTGTTCAATAGCTATTTTTTGTTCATCCATGAAATCGTTCAGCTCCTGTTGCACCCTTATTCATCCCCTTGTATATTAAAGGTTTCCAGTTCGCCTTGATCATTCATGATTTGTGTCATTTTTTTCTGTACATCGGTCAATTTATCGCTGCACACCTTGGAAAGTTTCATCCCTTCCTGATAATAAGTGATTGCTTTTTCTAACGGCACATCACCCTTCTCGAGCTTTTCCACAATTTTTTCAAGCTCAAGCATGGCCTCTTCAAATGAGAGTTTATTCTCCTGCTCCATCGGTCTCCTCCTTTTTATCCATTACATGACAATCGAGTGACCCATCCGCGAGTTTCACGGCAATATGATCGTTCAACGATACGTGATCGACAGACTTGACCAGCCCGCCGGCCGAATGATACGTAATAGCATAGCCACGTTTCATCGTCTCCAATGGGCTTAGCAGGGATAATTTTTCAATAGCTGTTTGAAGTCTATCCGTATTTTTTTCCAAATAGCTGTTCATCCGATCTTTCAGCTGTTTCTGATACTGCCCCAACTCTTTTTCTGCATAGGACAATTGTTGTTTCGGATGGGACGCCGCTAATCTTGTATTCATCTGCACAAAAGCATCCCGCTTTAACCGCCATTTCATATCCGCCATTTTTTCCAGTCGATCAACCTGTTTATCCAGTTCCTGTTCTTTCTGTTTCATCAGTTGCTCTGGATAACGGAATGCGTAAGATTGCTTTACCCGGTTTAAATGTTGTCCAGCATGGGATATCCATTGATTCATCATGTTGGTTAAATACCGCCGCGAATTATCCAGTTTTTCGATAAGTTCAAGTTGGGAAGGCACAGCTATTTCGGCTGCACCTGTCGGGGTGGGGGCTCGGACATCAGCCACATAATCACTGATGGTCGTGTCGGT
Organism: Lentibacillus halophilus; assembly: GCF_055395055.1. Classification (NCBI taxonomy): domain Bacteria; kingdom Bacillati; phylum Bacillota; class Bacilli; order Caryophanales; family Bacillaceae; genus Lentibacillus; species Lentibacillus halophilus. Next base: position 2,185,718 of record NZ_AP043750.1, on the reverse strand, counting down.
TTCATGTCCAACAGCAGATATGACCGGAATGGACGAATTAAAAATCGCTTGGGCTGTTATTTCTTCATTGAAAGCCCACAATTCTTCGATAGATCCACCTCCTCTCCCAACTATCAGGAGGTCGAACACATCTTTTTCATTTGCTCGTTTAATCGCATCAGCAATCGATTCCGTTGCATTGGAACCCTGGACAAGCACCGGGACGACGGTTGTTTGAGCAATGGGGTACCGTCGTTTTAGAGTCGTAATTATGTCACGTACGGCAGCACCTGTTGGAGATGTCATAATTCCAATATGCCGTGGATAGGCGGGGATTGGTTGTTTGTATGTCTCATCAAAATAACCCAGTTTATGTAGCTTTTCCTTCAGCTGCTCATACGCCATATAGAGAGATCCAAGGCCATCCGGTTCCATTTGCTGTATATACAATTGATACTGGCCAAATGGTTCGAATACACCGATTTCTCCTTTAATCAACACTTTCATGCCATTTTCGGGTGTGAATTTGAGACGACGGTTATTCCCGGCAAACATGACAGCTTGTATGCGTGCGTTATCATCTTTAATCGTCAAATACATATGCCCTCGACTATGATGTTTAAAATTGGATATTTCGCCTTGAAGCCAAATATCTTTCAAATGAGCGTCTGATTCGAATTTCCGTTTGATATATTTCGTAAGCGCAGTGACGGTTAAGTAACTATTTACCAACTGCATCCAATCCTTCAGCAGCCGTAATGGTATTTTTTAGCAACATCGTAATAGTCATCGGTCCCACGCCCCGGGGAACAGGTGTAATCAGTGATGCTTTCTCAGCCACCGACGGAAAATCGGCATCTCCTGACAGGGTACCGTCCTCCATTCGGTTAATACCGACATCAACGACGACTGCACCGCTTTTGACATGTTCGCCGCGAATACTATTGGCTCGTCCCGTTGCTAAAATAAGGATGTCAGCTTCCTGCGTAAAGGCCGTCACGTTTTTCGTTCTTGAATGGCAGTACGTTACCGTGGCATTGTCATTCAGGAGTAACTGGCCGACAGGTTTTCCGACAATATTGCTTCGCCCGAGCACCACAGCATGCTTACCCTCTATCGTCACATCATAGGCGTTGAGCATCGTTATAATGCCATATGGTGTACATGGCAGAAAAGTGCTTTGTCCGGTCATTAATTTGCCAACATTAATGGGATGAAAACCGTCCACATCTTTTGTCGGGCTGATGGATTCAATCACGTTTTGCTCATTGATATGGTCGGGAAGCGGAAGTTGTACCAAAATACCGTGTACCGTTTCATCCTTGTTAAGTCCATCTATCCGGGTCAGAAGGTCCTTTTCCGTCGTAGAGGATGGCAATTCAATGATATCAGAGGACATACCTGTTTCTGAACAAGCTTTTTCTTTACCCCGCACGTAAGATTTGGAAGCCGGGTCGTCACCAATAATAATTACCGTTAAATGTGGCGTGATACCTTTTTCTTTCAGTTGCTGCACGTCCTCAGCTATATCCGACCTGACTTTTTGCGACAGATCTTTTCCATTCATTTCAATGGCGGTCATAAACCCCATCTCCTTTCCTTCAGTCGTTTATACTGTAAGTTTGGAAAGAACCCCATTGACGAACTTTCCGGACTTGTCATCGCCATACACGTTGGCCAGTTCCACGGCTTCGTTAATCGATACATTAACAGGAACATCTTCCTGCCAACGGATTTCGTAAACAGCAATACGTAATACGGCTCGCTCCACCGAAGCAATTCGTTCAATAGACCAATGTTCCAATTTGGCGGCAATGATATCATCGACGGCCTGTTTGTTCGCTGCCACTCCTTCGACGAGCGTATGGATAAATGGATCGATCTCCAATGTCTCCAAGTAGTCTTTCATTGCCTGTTCAGGTTGCTTATCATTCATATCCAGCTGAAACAGTATTTGAAATGCGTTCTCTCTTGCTGCATGCCGGTTCATCATCCATAACTCCTTTGAATTCGTATCTTGATGAAATCATAACACGGCTTTAAGCGGAAAAGCTAGACACAAGCAAAGGAGGATGGGAAAAAACAAAACAAATTACTTATCCCATCCTCCTTTTTGGCACATGAACTCATTCACCCTCGTTTGTGTTCTCCATTTGGATACCAACGACGTGAACATTAATCTCATCCATTTCCAGCGCCGTCATTGTTTTTAATGTGTGTCGAATATTTTCCTGCAATTCCTGTGCTGTTTTTGGGATGGACACACCGAAATTCAGAACCACGAATAAATCAATCAAAATGCCATTTTCCGTAAGGTCTACCTTAACGCCTTTACCATGTGATTTTTTTCCGAATCGCTCCACAACACCGGTTGCAAAATTGCCGCGCATTTCCGAGACACCTTTCACCTCAGACGCAGCAATACCTGTTATGACTTCAATCACTTCCGGTGCAATCTCGACCGTTCCCAAACTTTCATCGTCACTGACGTTTAACAAAGGCTGTTCACTCATAGTCTCCATCATCCTTTTTCAGTATGGGATTATCTTGCAGAAAATTGGTGTTGAAGTCGCCATCCACAAAAACGGGATGATCCATAATTTCCCGGTGGAAAGCAATCGTTGTGTGAACCCCTTCAACAACAAATTCATCGAGTGCACGTTTCATTCTTTGGATAGCTTCTTCACGATTTTCTCCGTACGCAATAAGTTTCGCAACCATGGAATCGTAAAACGGGGGAATGCGATAACCCGGATATGCTGCTGAGTCATTGCGGACACCGGGACCACCGGGAGCAAGGTACATCGTTATATTCCCGGGTGATGGCATGAAATCTTTAAACGGATCCTCCGCGTTGATACGGCATTCCACGGCCCACCCACTAACGTTAATATCGTTCTGTTGAAATGGCAACGGTTCATTGTTTGCGACGTTTATCTGTTCTTTAATCAAATCAATACCGGTGATGATTTCAGTTACCGGATGTTCAACCTGTATTCGTGTATTCATTTCCATAAAATAAAAATCCGCGGTTTTTCTGTCAAAAATAAATTCGATGGTGCCGGCACCGACATAATCAACCGCTTTGGCGGCTTTTACAGCTGCTTCGCCCATTTTTTCACGAGTCTCCGGTGTTATGGCTGGTGAGGGTGCTTCCTCAATTAATTTTTGCAACCGTCGTTGGATGGTACAATCGCGTTCACCCAAGTGTAGAACATGGCCATATTTGTCGGCCAGAACCTGTATTTCCACATGACGGAAATCCTCGATGAATTTTTCCAAATAGACGCCAGGATTACCGAACGATTTTTCAGCTTCTTCCTGGGTCACACGAATGCCTTTTATTAACTCATCCTGGTTTTTGGCAACACGGATGCCCTTTCCGCCACCACCTGCAGTCGCTTTGATAATAACCGGATACCCGATTTCCCCGGCAAGTCTGATCGCCTCTTCCTCATTTTCAATAATCCCTTCCGAGCCGGGTACAGTCGGAACACCTGCCTTTTTCATCGTTTCACGAGCCACATCTTTCACACCCATTTTTTGAATGGACTCCGCAGCAGGGCCCACAAACGTAATATTGCATGCCTTACATATCTCAGCAAAATCAGCGTTTTCTGCCAAAAAACCATAACCGGGATGAATGGCATCAACTTCGGTCAATGTGGCAACACTCATGATGTTTGTGAAATTCAAGTAGCTCTCTTTGCTCAGTGCGGGGCCTATACAGTAGGCGTCATCTGCCATTTGCACGTGAAGTGCGTCTTTATCCGCCTCCGAATAGACCGCTACTGTCGAAATGCCCATCTCTTGACATGCGCGGATTATCCGCACCGCAATTTCGCCCCTATTTGCAATCAGAAGTTTATTGATCACCCGAAACATCCCCTTACTTTTTCTTCACTCGAAATAGCGGTTGTCCATATTCAACCAACTCACCATCTTCTGCAAGAATTTCTGTAATGTCACCTGTTGTTTCTGCTTCAATTTCATTAAACAGTTTCATTGCCTCTACAATGCAGACAACGGTATCGTTTTTAACCTCGGAACCGGTTGTTACGTAAGAATCGCTTTCCGGATTCGGTGACGCATAAAACGTTCCCACCATGGGAGAAACAATTTCATGGTCAGAATCATCCGTCTTATTGTCTGCATCCGATTGTTCTTTTACCGGACGCTCTTCCGACATAGCATCTGTTTCAGGCGCGGTCTGTTTGATCGGTTCAGCACGGTATTCCACCGGTGATGTAGGCTCCGTTGGAACAGTTGTCCCGTTACCAGATTTTTTCAGGGTAACGGAGGTTCCTTCTTCTTCATAAGAAAATTCGTCAATGGCCGACTCGTCAACGATTTTTATTAATTCACGCAATTCTTGTATCTTCAGCATTACTGGCACCCTTTCGTTTACAACAGTTTGATAATAGATACTGTTAACTTCTCTTAACATTTTACGATAACTTTATTCCATACTGCAACCAGAACGGAACGACTTTCGGTATGATAATAGACAATTATGGACATCTGGGCAAATCGGTCTCTTGTCCCTGTTCTCATTAAAATAACCGGGCGTCTGTATACACCCGGTTATCATTCATGCCATCATTTATTCATTGCTTGATTATCCACCTTCACTTCAATGTTTCCGAATTCATCGCGAACCATTTGCATCATATTGACCACTTCAGAATTGGAAAGGTTTTCTTTATCTTTTACGTGAACGAAAACTTGGTCGTCTTCATGACGTACAAGCACATCGTTGTAGTCAGCAGAGGCAATAATTGATTGTTCAAGCATTTTTTCTTTTCTGGATATTTCCTCCATCCTATTTATTTTGTTTTTTGCCTCGTTTTTCTCGTCCATACTTGCGGAACTCGAAGCAACGACGTCATCCAGCCGCTCTTTAGCCGCACTGCGCTCTTCCCGGATTTCCATACGAATCGATGTGAAAAGCTGATTTTCTTCCAGGTTGGAGATGTCATCAACATTGGCGCCACTATCGTTTTTGTCTGTGTCATCATTTTCTGACGCATCGGAGGCTGTTTCCTCCGCGGAATCATCGTCTTCAGGCAAGTAAGCGAGATCGCCACTGCTTGGGGAGGTCATATAGTAGACACTCAACACAATCATTAAACTCAGCATTGTTAAAAGCCATACCGTTTGTTTTTTTAACATCGTTACACCCTCCTAATTTTTTGGCATTACCGATACTCTATGTGCAGGTACACCGAGCACCCGGGAAACAGCTTCCATCACCCATTTTTCAACACTTTTATGATCAACTCCCTTCGCAACAACAAACACCCCCCTGACATCCGGCTTTTTTGTCTGGATAAGGAGCGGCACTTCTTTATCTCCTTGTCGCACCAGAACAGTTTCTGTTTCCTCAGAATTTTCTTCTATATCTCTCTCACCGCCGTTTGTATCTGTTTCCTCGGTTGATTGCTGACTTTTGATCAGATTTTTTTCGTAAACCTTGACCTTGCTGGAGTTCAAATTGACCATGACTTCGGCCTCTGAAACACCTTGTATCTTATTCAGCAGTTCACGGAGATCCTCCTCATAATTTGTTTCAATTTCTTTGACGCCGGAACTGGACGACTTGGACTTGTCCAGCATTGTTTCATCCGTGGACTCCTCTTTCACCTCTCCCGGAATTTCTTCACTAATGGACGGGTCTTGTTTTGATGTTGAGGAAAATACATTTCCTACAATAAGCAGCAGCAGTCCAATTAAACCAATAACAAGGATATATCCGGCTTTTTTGGAAGGTTTGCCTGTGCCCCCTGACATTCCGAGAAGCTTTTGCAAGTATTTCTTCACGATGGCTCTCCCTCCCTTGCGATGGTCATTTTTTCCTTGTCTATGCCCCATACATCGTGTAATAAATTCTTAATTCCATTCGTGTCGATGCCGTTTTCATCTGATTCCGGTTTATCCCCATCTATGACAACATTTTCAACAACTGCGACTCCCCCTTCCCCTTCCTCTTCTTCTGTTTGTGGTTTTTTCAGATAAACCGTTATGTGTTCAATTTTCTTTTTCATGGCTTCATCCGTATCATCCACCTCTTTCGCAAATTGAGGGTCAATAGACGCAATTTGCTGCTCATAATTTTTCTCAAGGGGCTCATTCGCCAATTGTTTTAATTGGACAGCCATTTGTTTACCAATATATGCACGCTGAGAGGTTTGTATTTCACTTTTTTTCATTTCCATCGTGTTTTCAAGATCTTTTTTTTCCGGCTGTTCATTCATCATTTCCGTATAAGAGGCTTGCAGGGCACGTTTAACGTCCATATCAAACAAATAGAATACAGGTTTCAAAAAAATAAGAATCAAGATCAGCCCAACAATCAATTTGATGTATTTCTTCATCGATGTTGCCGGAATCATAAGGTCGACCACAGATGCTAACAGTAAAAACAGGATAATCTGTGTAACCCAATCAACCAAAGCGCCCATTGTTACGCCCCCTAACGCAGCAGAATGGTTATATTGCTTGCGGCCACCAAGATAACGATGGCAAGGAAAAACATGAATGTTACAACCAGTAACGATGCGAGAATAAACACTATATACTTGCTGATCGTATCCATAATGGAAATGACCGGCCCATCCCCGACGGGCTGCAATATAGCCGCCGCCAGTTTATAGATAAGTGCGATGGCAAAAATTTTGATTGCCGGGAATATAGCAATAAAAACTATAATGAGCACACCAGCCATACCAACAGCATTTTTCAAAAGTAGTGAAGCGCTTAAAATCGTATCAGCTGCATCAGTAAACGCTCGACCGACAACGGGGATAAAGTTTCCAGTAATAAATTTGGTCGTTTTCATCGCCACGCCATCCTGTACAGCACTGGTTGCTCCCTGAACAGACATGACACCGACAAAGATCGTTAAAAAAATGCCGAGTGTGCCCATGGCAACCTGTTTCATCAAATTCGCGAGTTTGGATACGCTGTAGTTATCATTTAACGTGCTGACAATCAGCAACAAGGCGGATAAAAACAATAAAGGCAGTATAAACTTTGATACGAGAACCCCGCTCAAATGAATAAGCGATACAATAACTGGCTGAAAAAAAGCCACCGTCACGACATTTCCAAGCGTTGCCATAATGCTTAACATCAAAGGAAGAAGGGCTATCATGAAACTACTCATGGTATTAACGGCATCACTGGCATAAGAAACAACTACGTAAAAACTGTTCAACGCGAGGAAAATCAAAACAATATAGACAATATAGTACGCTATTTTACTGACAGTAGTTTGTTCAAAAGCTGTATGAATGGTTTGTAAAATAACAGAAAACAACGTTAGTATTAACAATTTGCCGAGGAGCTTTCCGTTCAAAAAAAGCTCGTGCAGCAAAAACTCAACAAAGCCCCATAATATACTTTTAATGGAAAACGAACCATCCTGCTTAATGAACTCATAAATGCTTGTCTTTTCTAGTTCGGGGACATAGCCGCCATACTCATGTTCAAGCGTGTTCCAGAACGACCGAATTCCATCAAGAGAAATATCGTTTAACAGTGTATCCTCCATCTCAGAGGGCTTTTTTTCACTCTGATTCTTTTCGGCTGAAACTGGTTGTCCAATCAGGAATACCAACAAAATAAACAAGACACTTATCGCCCATTTCGTCTGTTTCACAGAGCACATCACCTCTTTTCCGGACAACGCCTATACGGATGAGACAAAGCGCATAATTGCTTCGGCCAGCGCACTGATGATCGGTATAGCCAACAGCAGAATAAATATTTTTCCAGCCATTTCAATTTTTGCTGCCACAGAAGCAAGCCCGGCATCCTTGGTCAAATTTGCCCCAAGCTCAGCAATGTAGGCAATGCCAATGATTTTTAGAATGGTCTTCATATACATTCCATCAACGTTTGCTTTCGTACCGAGCGATTCAATCAGCCGAAAAATCGCTCCGATTTCCTTAATGACAACAAGAAAAATCATAATTCCGGTAATAACGACCAATAAAAAAGCGTAGGACGCATTAATATCTTTCAGGATTATATAAAGAATGCTCGCAATGATACCAATGATGACAATTTGTATGATATCCATTACGCACTACCCCTGGAAAAGGAATACCGATTTTATCTGCTGAAACAGGTCTGCCAGTTGTTGAACAACCATGACCATGACAATGACAAAACCTACAACGGTTGCAAAATGGGCCATGTCTTCTTTTCCCATTTGTTTCAAAATGGTGTGAATAAATGCAACAATTATCCCTATGCCAGCAATTTGAAATAGTATGGATGCATCAATAGACATTAAGTGTGCTCCTTTCCCATCTAAATCAACAGCAACACGACAAATAAACCACACAATACGCCCAAGCTTTTCGCCATTTTTCCGTATTTGAATTGATTTTCTCTCGCCTCTTCCAATTGCCGGTCCAAATGATTGATGGTTAAATGAATCTGCTTTTGCTGGTGATCGAAGTCATGCTGACCGAGTGTTCTTCCAAACTGCTTGATAATTTCCCCTTCAATGGCAGACAGCGATGATGTTTCCAGCAAATCATTAACACATCGGTCCCAGACGTTATATAAGTCCATCCCTGCCTCATGCACGGAAATGTGCATGTTATAAAAAAACGTGCTTATGGGCTCCGGTATTTGCTTAGATATCGTTTCAAAAGCTTCCGGCAGAGGCAGCTGACTGTATAAAATTTCGGCCTCCAAAATTTGCAAAGCATTTTTCATTTGTCGTATTTGTTTGGGCCTTTCATGGAATGTTCGACTGATTTCAAATCCGATCAGCGTTGTTGTGGCGATAAAAAGAAGCGCGCCAATCCACTTCATCTTTGAAGCCCCCCGATTTCGTCAACAGGTTCTCTTCCTTTTGATTATAAATACGATGGATATCTCCGGGTCGTTTATCTCTATTCAACAAGACAAACCGCTCAAAGACGTCGTATTCAAATAATGGTTGAAGTGAGGGACGTTTTTTCAATTCCATCAATGATTCTCCGTGAATAGTGCAGATTACTGTTACGCCGGCATTAACAGCCTCCATAAGCGCCTGGGCATCAGATGTACTTCCTATTTCATCAACAATCAAAATTTCTGGTGACATCGATCGGATCATCATCATCATGCCTTCCTTTTTAGGACAGGCATCCATAACGTCGGTCCGTACGCCCAACTCATGCTGTGGAATGCCTTTTTTGGATCCGGCAATTTCCGAACGCTCGTCCACGATGCAGACTTTTCGAGCACGGGCATTCCCCCATCCCGTTCCGATCAGACGAGATATATCACGAATAAGCGTCGTTTTTCCTGTTTGCGGCGGGCCGATCAGAAGCGTATTGACGTAATGATTCCGGTACAGATATGGGATAAATGATTTGGCAGCACCAATTTTTTGTTTGGCAATCCGGATATTAAAGGAAGCAATATGCTGGATAGCTTTCACCTGTCCATGCATCGTATTTACTTTACCTGATAGTCCGACACGGTGACCACCTTCAATCGTTACATAACCTTCCCGGAGTTCATCTTCCATGCGGTATAAGGAAAACTCACTAAGTTGATTCACAACAAATAAACTGTCTTTCCGGTCCGGTCGCACGTGCCCTATCCACTCGGTGTGATCATCAAAAATCAGTTCCACAGGCTGTTGAATCCGAAAACGTATTTCCTGAATAAAGCCCCATTGGTTTGCGGCTTTATGATCGATGGCCTGTCTTATTCGTTCGGGAAACAATCGTAATATTTCTTCCATAGCATGTCCTCGCTTTAACAATAGCTTATTACTCAAATATATGACTGCTCCTTTGAATTATGACTTTGTACCATCATAAAAAAAACGGCCCTTTGTTTTGAGGACCGTTCTCTTTACAGAGTATTAAGCTCTGGATACGTATTTGCCTTCGGACGTGCTGATGAGCAATACATCGCCCTGATTAATGAAAAATGGGACCTGTACAACATACCCCGTCTCAAGGGTGGCCGGCTTCGTTCCACCACTTGCTGTATCACCTTTGACACCCGGCTCTGTTTCAGCCACCGTTAATTCCACGTTTTTCGGAAGATCAACACCGATAATTTCCCCTTCATATGAGGTGACCGTCACTTCCATGTTTTCCTTCATAAACTGGAGTTCGTCTTCGATTTGACTGGTTTGCAGTTCCAACTGCTCATACGTGTCGGTATCCATAAAGGCATGCGTATCGCCTGATGCATACAGATATTGCATCTTGCTGCTTTCAATATGAGCACGATTCACTTTCTCACCCGCCCGGAACGTCTTATCCTGAATATTTCCGCTCCGTAAATTCCGAAGTTTGGATCTGACAAATGCAGCGCCTTTGCCTGGTTTGACATGCTGAAAATCAATAACCTGCCAAATATCATTATCCACTTCAATAGTTAATCCCGTTTTAAAATCATTCACTGATATCATATCGACATCCTCCTTCAACCTACTTGAAGTCGTTCTTTTGGTGCTTCGGTCAGACGTTCATTGCCGGAATCGGTGATAACGATGTCATCTTCAATGCGGCAGCCGCCAACATCGGGAATGTAAATGCCGGGTTCAACCGTCACAACCATGCCTGGTTCCAATGTCTTATCCGAACGGAATGATAAGCCAGGGGCCTCATGCACTTCCATACCGAGCCCATGCCCAGTGGAGTGGCCAAAATAGTCACCATACCCCTGGTCATTAATATAATCCCTTGTCAGTGCATCGGCCTGCTTGCCGGTCATCTCCGGTTTCACACCATCAACACCGCGCAATTGCGCTTGCAACACAGTGTCATAAATAGCCGCCAGATCTGCTGAAATATCACCAACAGCAACCGTTCTCGTAATATCCGAGCAATAACCTTGGAATAAAGCACCATAATCCATAGTAACAAGTTCACCGGATTGAATCTTTTTATCCGATGCGACACCGTGCGGAAGGGCGCCACGATAACCGGAAGCTACAATAATATCAAAACTGGACGAATCGGCACCTTGTTGTCGCATGAAAAATTCCAGTTCATTGGAAATATCGATTTCTTTAACACCCGGCTTAATATAATTCCGGATATGGTCAAAGGCATGATCAGCAATGTTAGCCGCCTGTTTCAGAACATTCAGCTCATCTTCGGTTTTAATCAGACGCAAATCTTCGACTAACCCACTCACCCCGGATAGTTCAGCCATGAATGTTTCCTGATAAAGTTCATAATCCGAATAGGTGACATGATCTTTTTCAAACCCGAGATGATTCACATTCATCTGTTTTAATTGAGAATCGATGTCCTGATGAATCGGGTTGGTTTGTTTCACAACAGTAAATCCGACTGCCTGTTCGTTTGCTTGTTCTATGTAACGGAAATCGGTGATCAGCCGCGCGTCATGTTGACTGACAATGACCGCTCCTGCCGTACCAGTAAATCCGCTCAAGTATCTTCTGTTCACCGGACTCTTCACCAATATGGCGTCAATACCGGATTCCTCCAATTTTATACGAAGATCGTTTATTTTCCCCATTCAATCAGTCCTTTCCATTTTTTCCAAAAAGGCCAATGCAGCCAGTCTGTAGCTGTCTTTCCCAAAACCAACAATCTGCCCATAACATTCAGCTGCCAGCATGGACTGGTGCCGAAAAGCTTCCCGCCCATGCACATTGGATATATGAACTTCAATAACAGGTGTATCAATAGCCGCAATAGCATCACGCAAGGCAATGCTCGTATGAGTGTAAGCAGCTGGATTGAACAAAATCCCATAATATTGACCGTTCGCTTCATGAAGGCAATCCGTTAAATCACCTTCATGATTGGACTGAAAACTATCCATTTCGCCCCCGTATTGATGTGCCAGATCTATCAGTTCTTTCTCGATGGTCTGCAGCGTAAACTCTCCGTAAACGTCTTTTTCTCGTTTTCCAAGTAAATTAATATTAGGACCATTCATAAGTAAAAGGCGGTTCATTGCACTCATTCCTTTACCATTTCTGAGTAACTGTGGACTGTTACAGTTTATCATAAACAGAACCGTTTGAATAATAGTAACGCTTAAAAACCACTAATGACAGATGACTAATGGTAATGGCGATGTCTAACCTTGCTCCCCTTTACTCGCTTTTAATTGGTGCAATGTATCATTGTAGTCATACGAGATGGAATATCCGATAAAGGTGCCATATATGATATATAAACAGATAGTCGAAACAATCGTGTACACATTAAGGTCAACCAAAGGCGGAACATTTGAGAAAATAGGCTGCAGTAAATAAAAAACAATTCCCCACAATATCAACCCATATACAGCGCCCATTACGAATGTTTCCATTTTTTTAAAGAAGACATAATAAATAAACGCCACCCCTATGGATAACAACCCGGTTAAGACGATCGTCAATGCGTAGCCATGCCAACGTTCTGTCCATTCCTCGGATGTCCATGAACGCAGCAGATAGCTCCTCGGTGTCACTTCCGAAAAATTGAAATAATAAAGGACGATCCCAAAAAACCCAAATACCACGCCTCCAATAAACCCCGTCAGCAGTGAGCGGGACAACAGTGAGCGTGGTTCCTCTTCTTTATTCTGTTCCAGTTGTTTATCTTGATTTCCCAATTCATAACACCTCCACGCTTAGTGTGACCAATGGCAGAGAGATCCAATCATCCCTGTTGAAAATAATCGGTGAAGAAATAAAATTAGTCTTCCGGAAGATTTTTTAGTAAAATAGAAATTAGATAGCTAATGAATATTTTATAACAGACAGGCAACAATGGTAGCAGACGAATGAATTGGAAATATTGTTGATAATATTTCTGGCGCAGCTGATATTTATTGCTGAATCGTGGTATACAATGAATAAGCAGTGCTTTAATGAAAGGGGGAATTCACGTGATACGCGGTAAATTTTCTTTGGTGGTTTATGCGATTATTGGTCTTGCCATTATTGGCATCATCACACAGCTGTTCACCAATACTGCTTCCTTTCTGATGAGTATACTCACCATGATTGGACTTGCGGTTGTCGTTTTTGCGTTTGTTTACTTTATCTTTTTCCGGAAGAGCAGTGCTTCTTCCAGTGACGCCAAAAAATATAAACAGGCCGTGAAACAATCCAAATCAAAATACAGCCAGAAACAACCCAAGCCAAATGATACAACATCCAAGCAGCAATCCCCCACAACAAAGAAAAAAACGAATAAACGCGCATCTCACTTGAGAGTCATCGATGGCAATAAGTCGAAACGAAAAAACCGGGCCAGCTTTTAAACTGGACCGGTTTTAATTTGGCCACCGTTTCAGAAACAGACGAGCTTCTTCTGTTCCTGTCTCTATCAATTGTTTCTTGGTTTCATCCGGCAAAGCAAACTCGGTTGCATGAATATGGTCAACAGGAATAAAAATAATCTGATGCTGATCCGATTTGGAAACATACCGAGCATCATGAGCCTCAAGCATCGTGCTGAACAAGGCATGAAACATATCCAGTCCGTTCCCGATATTATGAGGTTCACATCCATCGGGATAACCGCTCAGTTTCATCCCTAACACCGGTCGTTCCTTCCGTTCTCTTCCATTTTCGAATATCCATAATGGAAAATTACTCAACAATCCCCCATCAACCATCAAACTTTTTCGTTTTTTATCACCTTGAAGTTTTTCCGGCATAAAAAAATATGGAAAACCTGCACTCATCCGAATAGCTTTAGCAATCGGAAATCGGTTCGGATCCATACCATATATACGTTGCAGATCATCCGGAATAACTACTAATTTCCCTAGTGAAATATCACTTACAACAACTTTCAGATAACCTGGCTTGATATCACGGAACGTATACACACCTTTTTGAGCCAGCAAATGGTCAATCCATTGTTCCAGTTTTTTGCCTTTATACAGACCAAGCCGGAAATAAAGGTTTAACCATTTGGAAAACGGAATGAAAAGAGTCCAAGCCGGTGGGTCCAGTAATTCCTGCAAATCCAGTTCCTCAACGATTTGCTCAATCTCATCAATGCTGAATCCGGATGCCAGCAGAGAAGCCATCAGGGCCCCTGCCGATGATCCAGCCACTCGTTCAAAGGTGTGATTATGTTCGGACACTTGCCTTATAGCACCGACAAGGGCGTATGCTTTGACACCGCCACCGGAGAACACACCATCAATTTTCATATTGTCATCTCCCGCCACTCTTTTGGAACATTTATGCTCTTCATCTATTCCTATGTTTATATATGGGAAAATGTGCGGGAAATGGATGGTGCCATGACAGATTAGTCGATGGTATAGCTATGCTTCACTTTCCTCATTGGTTTCTCTCAGATGATCCACTCGTATACTGTCCGCTTTAAAATATTGAATGAGATCACCAATGCGATCGATCGAGTTCCAGCTAAGATGATGTTCAATTCCTTCTACATCATCATAGATTTTATCACTGTCGACCCCGATTATCTCAAGAAATTCCTCAAGCAATTCATGTCGATAAACCAAACGTTTGCCCAATTTTTGTCCTTTGGCTGTTAAAATGAAGCCCCGGTATTTTTCGTAGTTGAGATAGCCGTCTTTATCTAGTTTTTGCACCATTTTCGTTACGGATGACGGATGAACCTCCAATGCTTCAGCTATATCGGATACGCGGGCATATCCTTTTGATTGCATTAAATTATGAATTTGTTCGACATAATCCTCCATGCTCGGCGTAGGCATTAAATCACTCATTTCATGGGAATATTTTTTATTTTATGCAACATTGTTTCTGTATAAAGCATACATGATCGGCGCATATTAGACAAGCTTTTATGCAGAAAAAAGGATCGGCTGTTATACCGATCCTTTTTTCTATAACGTTATAAACCACATTTCAACTGAGCGCCACAGCTCGTACAACTGTTGCAACCGCCTATTTCTTCAATGGTGCCACTCCGGCACACCGGACACGTATCACCAACGTCGGATCCAATAGTGACATTCGTTTTATCCAATTCCTGGATCGTATCCATAAGAACCACTTTTGGCTTTTCATCGTCAAAAAGTTCGGTTTGTTCCGTTGTCGTTTTTTCCTCAGCTTTCAATGTGAGTACTTGTGTATCACGGCTGCCATCAACATAGACCGTTCCGCCTTTTGCACCACCGTTATATAATCGCTGGTATACGTTTTCCACTTGATCAACCGTATACCCTTTCGGCGCGTTGACCGTTTTGGAAATGGAACTATCCACCCAACGTTGAATGACACATTGGGCATCCGCATGTTCTTCAGGCGTCAAATCCATGGCGGATACAAACCATTCCGGCAGTTCATCCGATTCCCGTTCAGGATGTTCATCAAAGTACTCTTGTACAATATCCGCTTTTACCTCGATAAATTTCCCTAAACGGCCGCTTCTATAATACGAAAAGGAGAAATATGGTTCCAGTCCGGTGCTTACACCCGCCATAGTTCCAGTGCTTCCGGTTGGTGCAACAGTAAGCAAATGAGAATTGCGGATTCCATGGGTGCGGATGGCTTCTTTAATATCCTCCGGCATTTTTTGCATGTATCCTGTATTGACAAATGCTTCACGCAATTCGTCGGTTTCTTTATCTGTTTCACCGACAAGAAACGGAAAGCTGCCTTTTTCTTTTGCCAGTTCAATGGACTCCCGATAGGCGGTTGTTGCAATGGCCTCAAAAATACTTTCAGCAAGGGCGTTGCCTTCCGCTGAACCATATTTTGTTTCACAATAAATCAAGAGATCATGGAGACCCATCACACCAAGTCCGACACGCCGTTCACCAAGCGCTTGCTTTTTATTTTCTCTAAGAAAATATGGCGTTGCATCAATAACGTTGTCCTGAAGCCGCACACCAGTCCTTACTGTTTGTTTCAACTTGTCAAAATCCACTGTTTTCGTTTGTTTATCCGCCATTTCAGCCAGATTGACCGCAGCCAGATTACAGACCGAATAAGGTGCAAGCGGTTGTTCACCACATGGGTTGGTGGCTACCACTTGATCACCATAGGCTTGAGCGTTAGTCAGTTCATTGGCATTATCAATAAAGAAAATACCCGGTTCAGCTGAATAGGTTGCACAAATATTAATCAGATTCCAGAGTTCCTTAGCCTTTATACGGCGATAAACACGAACACCATAACCCATTGCTTCCCACTTTCGGACATCACCGACGTCATGCCAATGTTCGTTATAATCACGCATTTCCTCGGCCGTATAATTTTCAACATCCGGAAAACGAAGTTCATGGTCCTCATCATTTTCCACGGCATCCATAAAATCTTTTGTAATGCAAACCGAAATATTGGCGCCAGTGAGGAATTCAGGATTATGAACCGTATACGTTCCACCGGTCAACAGTTTCTCTTCCGCTTCACGAATGGCCGCTTGGGTGAAACCACCCTGCCCAGGCATGGACCGATAATTGACGATACCCTGATACAAATCGGCTTCTGTTTCAGTCAGCGGTGTAAATTTAAGCTTTTCTTGAGCCAATTTCTTAATATGCTCATCGTCTGTATTTTCAATAAGATACCGCAAAATTCTCGGGTTTTGCATCTTGGAAATAATAAATTCAATAATATCCGGATGAGAATCAACAAGCATAATCATTTGGGCTCCACGTCTTGATCCGCCCTGCTCCACGAGATGTGTTAATTTAGCGATATCATCGAGCCAGGATACCGATCCGGATGACTTGCCATTCACCCCTCTGGCCAGTGTGTTTCGGGGTCTGAGGGTGGAACCATTCGTACCGACACCCCCTCCCCGGGACATAATCTCCATGACTTGCTTGCGATGGTCCGAAATGCCTTCACGGGAGTCTTTTATATATGGCATGACATAACAATTGAAATACGTGACATCCGTATCCGCACCGGCACCATAAAGAACGCGTCCGGCAGGGATGAAATTCATGGATTTCAATTGCTGGTTAAATGCTTCAAACCACTCGTCCTGTTTGTTTTTCGATGTTTCCACTTCTGCCAATCCTTTTGCATTTCGTTTGGCAATCTGTTCATAATAAATCTCCAATGGTTTATCAATCACATCAAAAAAGCGCCGCACAACACCTGTGGATGCTTCTTCGTCATCGTCAAGAGCCGAATGAAATTCCGGGGTCACATGAATATCAGCTTTATAATTGTCCCAATCGATGGATTGAACAAAGCCCAGACCGCGCGCCGGAAACTTAGGATCCGCTTTAACGGTGAGAACAACAAAATCCCCAGCTTTCAGTGTCCGCTTACCCGTATCTTTAAATGCATACCGATCCAGCATAACGAGTCTGGAAACACCTTCGTGAGTCAAGGTCATATCGTTGGTAACCGGATATACTTGCGGAAATAGCTCTATATCATTATTTAGTGATGGCACATCGATGGTTTGCTGAAAATCAGCAGCAGTCGACATAAATGAAATCACTCCTTTATATGGTTGTTCGTCATGAGTGCTTTATCATGCTATTACATTCAACATATCATACTCCAATCTCAAAAAACAATATGTAGTGTTTAAACAAAAAATATATACAATATATTGATAAAAAAGAACGATGATAATAGGTATGCCAAAGGTATGAAAGAATAAGTATATCAAGATGATAAAAGGGTAAGCAAGCTTATTTCGACAAGAAAACCATTTTCATGATCTTTCGTCTTTTTTTTGCACCTGACCTTACGCAAAAAAGACTTTGAAAAACTACCGAATAAAGCCTATAATGGACTTGAAAGTATGGTAATGACGGAGGATCGATTATGGAGTATTTGATTATAATAGCTGTTGCACTTTTAGCTTTTATCATGTTCCGCTTTTTCAGGCAACGAAATTTTTTAAAAACCTTGACTGAAGATCAATTCCGACAAGGTTACCGTAAAGCGCAACTTATCGACGTGCGTGAACCAAATGAGTTTAAAAAAGGGCATATACTCGGCGCCCGAAATATTCCGTTGACACAGATGAAACAGCGGCTTGTAGAGCTCCGCAAAGATAAGCCGGTCTATCTTTACTGTCAAAGCGGAACAAGGTCGGCCAGAGCTGCTCAGCTACTTCACAAAAAAGGATATCAGGATTTAAGCCAGCTAAAAGGCGGTTTTAAAAAATGGACCGGGAAAGTGAAATGATCGAATAAACGCAGAACCAGTCAGTTTGGTTTTAAACAAACAAAAAAGGACGGGGGACAAGATCCCGTCCTTTTTTGTTTGATCTAAGCGATGCAGACCGCATGTATTAGGTTAATAACGCAATATTGGTTTACGCGCTGCTGTCGTTTCGTCCAATCGTTTAACAGATGTATGGAACGGTGCTTCCTGAACCGATTCAGGGCTATTTTTCGCCTCTTCAGAAATAGTATACATGGCATCAATGAAACTATCCAGCATGTCTTTTGATTCGGTCTCCGTCGGTTCAGTCATCATCGCCTCTTCCACATTAAGCGGGAAATAAATCGTCGGTGGATGATAGCCATAATCCAGCAAGCGTTTGGCTATATCCAATGTCCGGACCCCCAATTTTTTCTGATTTTTTCCCGACATTACAAATTCATGCTTACAATGCTGCGGATATGGCATGGCATATTCGTTTTCCAGCATACGCATGAGGTAGTTTGCGTTCAAAACGGCATACTCACTAACCTTTTTAAGACCCTCAGCTCCCATGGTACGAATATAGGTATAAGCCCGTAGGTTTATTCCAAAATTTCCATAGTATGGTTTAATTCGGCCTATGGACGACGGACGGTCATAATCAAAGAAGTATTCACCATTTTGTTCGACAAGCAGTGGTTTTGGCAGGTACGGTGCAAGTTCGCTTGTCACGCCGACAGGGCCTGATCCCGGCCCTCCGCCGCCATGAGGTCCGGTGAATGTTTTGTGCAAATTTAAATGCACAACATCAAAACCCATATCTTTCGGCCGTGTATAACCCATAATGGCATTCAAATTAGCCCCGTCATAATACAACCGTCCTCCTGCACCATGAACAATCTCAGCCATTTCCACAATATCTGTTTCAAACAAGCCAAGCGTGTTTGGATTGGTAAGCATGAATGCGGCTGTCTTTTCATCAACCACACGTTTTAAATCATCCAGATCAACCAATCCGTGTTCATTTGTTTGGACAGTTGCCACATCAAACCCGGCAACCGCAACGGAGGCAGGATTGGTTCCATGAGCAGAATCCGGAACAATCACTTTTGTCCGATTATAGTCGCCATTAGCTTCATGGAAAGCCCTGATCATCATCAGTCCGGTCCATTCACCCTGTGCACCTGCTGACGGTTGTAGAGAAACAGCATCCATGCCCGTTAACTCTGCCAGAGACGTTTGCAAATCATACATCATTTCCATGGCTCCCTGAACGGTTTTCGGATCCTGGTATGGATGTAGTTGACTAAAGCCATTAAGTCCTGCCACGTCCTCATTTATTTTCGGATTGTATTTCATAGTGCAGGAGCCAAGCGGGTAAAAACCGGAATCAACCCCGTAATTTCGATTCGAGAGCGCGGTGTAATGACGCATAATCTCCAGTTCACTCACTTCAGGCAAATCGGGTGCTTCTGTCCGGATATAGACATCCTGAAATTCGCTGTCCAAATCTGTTTCCGGTACGTCAAGCATTGGTAAACTATAACTGGTTCTTCCTTCCTGGCCGCGTTCAAAAATCAAAGGAAAGTCTTTATTAGCCATGAATATCCCCCAATTCATTTACAAACGTGTCTATCTCCGCTTTTGTACGGATTTCTGTGACCGCAATCAACATATGATTCTGAAGTTCCGGGTAGGCCTTCTCCAGATCATAGCCACCGATGATACCATGTTGAAAAAGTTTTTCATTAACATTGGTGACATTTTCCGGCAATTTGACAACCAATTCATTAAAGAATGGTCCGTCAAAAGCAGCTGATAGTCCTATATCCTCCAATTTTCGTTTTAAATAGCGAGCCTTTTGCATATTCAAAACAGCCATGTGTCCAAGACCATGTTTTCCGATTGATGTCATTGCGACCGAACTGGCAAGGGCGTTCAGTGCCTGGTTGGAACAAATATTGGATGTTGCCTTATCACGCCGGATGTGCTGTTCTCTTGCTTGCAATGTGAGGACAAAACCACGTTCCCCCTCTTCATCCGTCGTTTGACCAACCAAACGCCCGGGGATTTTACGTTTTAATTTATCGGTTGTTGCAAAATAACCGCAATGCGGTCCGCCAAACTGCGCTGGGATTCCGAACACTTGTGTATCACCGACAGCAATGTCCGCACCAAAGTCCCCCGGAGGTGTTAGGTATCCCAGTGCAAGTGGGTTACTGGAAGTGATAAACATCGTCTTTTGCTGCTGGCGAATGATGGCATTGATGTCCTGCATAGGTTCCATTTGACCGAAAAAGTTGGGATATTGAACGACAACCCCGGCTGTATGGTCATCCACTTCATTTTCCAATTGCTCGATATTCGTTTGTCCGCCAGTATAATCAATTTCGACAACATTCAGATTGTGCCCTTTTGCGTACGTGTGAATGACGTCTCTTGACTCCGGATGAACGGTTTTTGATACAACGATTTTTTTTCGTTTGGTCTGTCCGGCACTCAAGGTGACTGCCTCAGCCAACGCTGTCCCTCCATCATATACAGAGGAGTTGGCCACATCCATGCCGGTAAGCTCGCATATCATGGTCTGAAATTCAAATATGGCTTGAAGTTCACCTTGAGACATTTCTGGCTGGTATGGTGTATATGCTGTATAAAATTCTGATCGTGAAATAACATGATCCACAACGGATGGGATGCCATGATCATATACCCCGGCTCCAAGGAAACAGCTGTATTCGCTTAAATTGGCATTTTTGGCAGCCATTCCGGCGAGTTCTTTTTTTAACGAATGTTCATTGGCCGGCTTTTTCAGATTTAAATCACCGGAAAACCTTACTTTCTCGGGAATATCAGCAAATAGTGCATCTGTTGAATCGACCCCGATAACATCGAGCATTTCCTGCTTATCTGTTTCGGTCATAGGCAAATAGCGAAATTCCATTTGGAAACCTCCCTTTTATTCATCCCGTTGATAGAACGGTGTTTTAACAACAACAGCTTTGCATTTTCGATTGCGCACTTGCACAAACACTTCTGTTCCAAGTTGAGTGTAAGTGCTTTCCACGAGAATCAGTCCGATATTTTTTTTCAAAGTCGGCGACTGAGTTCCTGTCGTTACAAAGCCAATTGTTCTGTCCCCATCCAGCACGGTATACCCTGTTCGGGGGATGCCCTTATCGATCATCTCAATTCCGACTAATCCTCTTGCCGGCCCCTGTTCTATTTGCTTTTTCAACGTGTCTTTTCCGATAAAATCTGCTTCTTTATTGACTTTAACGGCAAAGGACATGCCTGCTTCCACCGGTGTAATTGTTTCCGAAAGTTCCTGGCCGTATAATGGCAGATTCACCTCAAATCGCAACGTGTCCCTTGCCCCGAGGCCTGCTGGCACTATGCCGTATTCGTTGCCCGCTTCAAGAATCATGTTCCATAAATCACGAGCTTTAGCTGCATCAAGATATATTTCAAAACCATCTTCTCCCGTATAGCCGGTACGCGAGACAATGGCTTCGGCATCAATAGCCGAAAAATATACCGGATTGTCAAAGCGGAAAAATTTAATGTGACTCAAATCCGTTTCCGTCAGCTTTTGGAGGATGGTTTCAGCCAATGGTCCCTGCAGGGCAAGCTGGGCATAATCGGCTGAGACGTTTTCAATCGATACGTTCTGGCTCTTGTCTTTTTGACCGGTCAGCCATTCAAAGTCTTTTTGGGTATTGGCCGCATTGACAACAAGCAGGTATTGATCATCATCAAGCATGTAAATGAGAAAGTCATCTGTTGTGCCGCCATCCTCATAACACATAAACGTGTACTGGGCGCGGTTTGGAGTCAATCGGGAGATGTCATTGGTCACAACATATTGCAAAAACGCCTCACTGTCCGGACCTTCAATCAGAATCTCTCCCATATGCGACACATCAAACAGTCCGGCCTGCGTTCTCGTCGTATGGTGTTCCTGTTTGATGCCGCTGAATTGAACAGGCAGTTCCCATCCGCCGAAATCAACGGTTTTGCCACCTAGTTTGGCATACTCTGGAAAAAGCGGTGTTTGTTTTAACGCGCTCATGTCTTTCACTCCTTATAAACATGTTAAATAAAAGACAAACTATTCCAACAAATCAAATGAATAAACCCCACTTGATGGGCTTTTCCCCGGCAGACATTTATGTTTTTACATAAAAAACAGAGATTTCTCCCGTCACCGGGGAAATCTCTGTCCTTCAACCAGAAAGTTGTACATTTTTGTCAAAACAAAAATGCTTGCTTCGTGGGTGGTCCACCATACTATTGGCGGACACTCTCCAGAGTCGCGTCCTACAAGAGTCTTTTTGCCTGAGAGATTCACGTAATATGTTTGCTCCTTCGGCGTTACTGTACACAGTAAGCTCTCCCCTTGTATTCATTCGCATCATGATATGCATTTTTTTGGTTACACTATGTATTAGATAATATACGTCTCAAGTATGTAATTAAATGCATTATACCATAGGTCCCTTCACAAAAATAGGGATGATCACAACTTTTTGAAAAAGGAAGTATAACATGAATCAGATGGATATATCATATGATCCTCATTTTGTGGATGGATTGGAAACGACCCTGAGACAAGAAGGTCCTTTCGCCCCATGGAATCTGTTCCAAATGAATTATGAGGCAGCTCTGACAACCATGTCGCCATCATTTGATGGGTTAAAAGCACTGGAATATCTCCCGCAAATGGAATTTATGGATCATCAACTTTCCTGTGCCAAACAAGTGATGGAAGAGATGAACGGACGTGCTATTTTGGCTGATGAAGTGGGGTTGGGGAAAACGATTGAAGCAGGTTTGATTTTAAAAGAATATATGCTTCGTGGTCTCGTCAAAAAAGCCCTTATTATCGTACCGGCATCGTTGGTCAACCAATGGGCCAAGGAACTGAATGAAAAGTTTTACATCCCTGCGGTGACATTCAGGAAAACCCACCCTTGGGATCAGTATGACGTTATCATTACATCTATTGATACGGCAAAACGGTCCCCGCACCGCGAGCACATTTTGGAGCAGGACTATGATTTTTTATTAGTGGACGAGGCACATAAACTGAAAAACAACAAAACAAAAAATTACGAATTCATTACGAAATTGAAGAAAACGTATTGCCTACTGCTGACAGCAACACCTGTTCAAAACCGTCTTTCCGAAATATTTAACCTCGTATCCATCCTGAAGCCGGGACACCTCGGCGATTATGATACATTTTTAAATCAATATGGCAAGGATCGGAAAACGATTGGTCAGGACGGGTATCTCAAGCAGCTCATCCAAAAAGTAATGATTCGAAACACACGACAGAACGCCCGATTTAATCAAATCAAGCGACATATTGAAACAGTCTGGGTAAACTTTACCGAAGATGAACAGAGGGTTTACAAACAATTGGAAAACACAGTGGAAACTCTTCCCGCCTTTTCAAAAGTCACGTTGCTGCGAGAGTTATGTTCGTCAAGAGAAGCCTGTTACCTATCCCTTCAAAAAATGATGGATACGGAAGAAAACGACAAATGGATCCGTCCGATCACCGAACAAATTGAACAGCTTCCACACCATGTGAAGGCAGCCAAAATGGTCGATCTCATTAATAATGCCGGTGGCGAAAAAGTAATTGTATTCACCGAATACCGGGCGACACAGTTTTATTTGCAATGGTATTTAAAGGAAAGTGGAATCACGTCGGTGCCATACCGTGGCGGTTTTAACAAAGGTAAAAAAGATTGGATGCGACAGTTGTTTGAAAATCATGCCCAAGTGCTGATCGCCACAGAAGCCGGTGGAGAAGGCATTAACCTTCAGTTCTGCAACCATTTAATTAATTATGATCTGCCATGGAACCCAATGCGTCTGGAACAACGTATTGGAAGAATCCACCGGTATGGTCAAGAGAGAGATGTGCACATATATAATTTGGCTACCCGTGGCACAGTGGAAGAGCACATTATGACACTGCTGTATGAAAAAATTAATCTTTTTGAACAAATTATCGGCAATTTGGACAGCATTCTGGCCGAGTTAGATATTGAAGATATTGAATCCAAAATTCAAACCATTTTTTCGGAATCCGCATCAACCGGAGAAGCAAAAATAAAACTGGATAATCTGTCATCGATCATTCAAAAGACACATGACGACGCAATACACGAGGAGGTGGAACACTATGGCCATTAAAGATTTGCACCATTTTCTTGAATCGTATTTCACGGCCCATCAGTGCAGCATTGTACATAATGACGAAGGTATGCTCACGATTCAATTGACGGAAGCTATGGATCGGGCGTTAATGAATCGTCCGTTCTATTGGCATTATATCAAGAAAATGGGATATGCCGGTGATCCAAAACAACTGACCTTGATAACAGATCCCGAAAAACGCGATGGAAAACATGAATGGATTCATTTTGGCAGTCCACGTCTTCATCAGATTTTGAATCATTTACACGACAATGAAACCTACACAAAACTATTTGAACGAATAAATACCAATCAGAAAACCGCTCTTTTCCCATGGTTGGTCACCAATGTAAAAATCAGTTATGAAGGAAAACAAAAAATGGATGAAATGGTCTCCATAGGGCTCCACTTGATCAACGGAACGATGAAAGCGAATATGATGGACGAATTGCGCAACAAAACGATACAAGCATCCATCTCCGATTACTGCTATACCATGACGCCGATGATTACCTTGTCGAGCGGATATAAACGTATCGAACGTGTACTCGAGGATTATATTCGTAATCAACAGCATGATTGGGCGGAACGTTCATTGGAAACCATGGAGGAAGAAATAAGTCTCCTGCGACATTTTTATAAAGGAGAGGATCAGGAGAGTGACATAAGAAAGGAAATGGATGAAATTAAAAGACGCTATTATCCATGCATTCATTTCAGTGTGGTTAATGGAGGACTTTTTTATCTGACGGAAGACGCAAGCTAAAAAATGAGACAAGCCCCTTAACGCCAGGGGCTTGTCAATCAGCCTTATTGAAAAATACTTTCCACGCAAATGGCAGCAACCCTAGCCATCGGGTTGTATAAATGGCCTGATTCGGCTCATCAGAGGGATCTGTTTTGCGTGACTGTCTTTCTTCTGCCGGTGTATCCAGCAACTTGGTGAACCGCTGAACCATGTACTTAACATACTCATTGAAAGACAATGCCCACACCTCTTTCGCTTATTTGTATCATTATTATCAACTGCTGCCACATACTTTATACCGATGGTACTCGATTTTATGCCTGGAGGTCAGCTATTTCCTCTGCGATAGCCTCTATGGATTTGTTATCAGTCAACACAGTCGCATCCGCCGCTTCTGTGTACAGATCCTTGCGACGATTGTATAAACGAACCCTTTCGCTGGAGTCTTTTCCCCAAAGCGGTCTGTTGGGGTCTTCACCCAATCGAGAAGCAATAGCATTCATAGAGGCGTTCAAATGAACAACCAGGCCATGATGCGTCATAAACGCAACGTTTTCCTCTCGTTCAACCATGCCGCCACCTGTTGAAACAATTTGTTCCATTCCCCCGGTGCGCTTAAGCATTTCGGTTTCATACTTACGGAAGATTTGTTCCCCATGTTCCTGAAATATGGTTGTTATCGGTCCGTATTTATCCACAATCATCTGATCGGTATCTACCAACGGAACATCCAATTTGGTGCACAACCGTTCTCCTATGGTACTTTTTCCACTTCCCATGAATCCGATTAAATAAATAGGCTTCATATGATTCCCTGCCTTTGAGAAATTTTAAAATAATTTTATAAAAAAAGAAGGAGTTCAGCAAACCATGTCGAATATAGTCTTGTGTAAGGAGGTGAATCATTCATTGGACACAGCTTCCAAAATCGCAGAACAGCTTCTTCATGAAGCCATCAGCTCGAACGCTTCAGATGTGCATTTTTTTCCTTTTGCAGACCATGCAACGATCCATTTTCGGGTGCTTGGTGGCCGTATTCATCACAAAACTATTCCCATCAGCCAATATGACGTGTTGCTTACCTACTACAAGTTTACATCAGGAATGGATATAGGTGAAGTACGAAAACCCCAAGATGGAACCATTATTCATGAGCTTGAGGGCAACCGCTGCGCACTCCGCTTATCAACCTTGCCGCTTAACCGCACAGAAAGCCTTGCCATTCGGATTCTCCCACAGGATCAGCACCATTCTCTTGAAAAACTTTTCCTTTTCCAATTTCAACTAAAAAAATTGAAAAGCTGGATAAAAAACCGTAATGGAATCATATTGTTCACAGGGCCCACAGGCAGTGGCAAAACCACAACGCTGTATACTCTGCTGCAGACCATTCTTGCCGAAAAGTCCTACCAAACCATCACGCTTGAGGATCCGGTTGAAAAAGATATTCACGACATTCTGCAGGTACAGGTAAATGAGAAAGCAGGCATCACTTATCAGACAGGGTTAAAAGCGGCTTTGCGCCATGATCCGGATATCATTATGATTGGCGAAATCCGGGATCGTTTTACAGCACAGTTTGCATTTGATGCGTCCCTGACCGGACATCTTGTGCTCAGTACACTCCATGCCGGCAGTGCTGAAGGAACCATCCAGCGGTTATGGGAAATGGGCATCGGCACCATCGATATGCAACAGTCGCTCATTGCAGTTGCGGCGCTGGAGTTGCTACCAATCAAATTGAAGGATCATACTGAGCGTGCTGCTATTATGGAGATGTTGGACGGGCAAACCCTTGAACATACTCTGAATAATGACAGCCTACAGGCGACAGATCACTTCGACACATTCCATCATTTACGAAAGAAGGCCTTTGCATATGGGTTTATTACAGAAGATACGCTATCGTCTTCCGGACACTAACCATAAACCACCGCGCAAAGAACTACAGCTGCGTTTTTTGCACCGGTTGGCCAGGTTGCTTAAAAATGGCTGCACCATCGTTGAAGCACTTGATATGATGCAATGGGATGATCAACTGAAACCCATTGCCTCTGCCATCATTGACTCTCTCAAAGACGGCAAACCATTGGATGAAGCATTAGACCATATACATTTCAACCCAGTCATTACATCCTACCTTTATTTCGTCCGTCATAACGGTGACCTTGAGACCAATTTAGAAAAATGTGCAGTTATGTATGAACAACGACTGACTTACTTAAAAAAATTTTATGAAACGGCACGGTACCCAATCATTCTCTTCGTCATCTTTATGTTCCTGCTATACTTTATCAAACAGTCCATCCTCCCTTCATTTTTGAAACTTTTCCAGGGGACAACAGAAACGGCACCGACTGTTATGCTCACTGTTGCAGTCATTGATATGGTAGGCTACTTCCTTCTTGGGATTCTTATCATTCTCGGCATAGCATGGATTGTATGGCGTTTCAGCAGAAATAGGATCAACATCAGTAAGCGCATTAACATTTACAATAGAATCCCTATCTACCGGCAGTACAAACAAACACAAATATCATTTCTTTTTGCTGTCCACATCAGTTCTTTATTAATGAGCGGCCTTTCCATGAAAGACATCCTTATCAATATGGCCAGGCAGAAAAAACAACCTATACTCGCCCATTATGCCTCTCTGCTCACGGACGAATTATCCAGGGGTATTTATATGACCCATTTATTAACCCAATTGCCACTCATTGACAAACAATTATCTAGCATATTCCAAAGACATACAGACGTAAAAGCATTGGAAAAGGACTTGTCCATTTACAGTGAATTACAAACAGAAGAAACACATCGTAAAATCATGAAAACCATCACTTATATACAGCCTGTCTTTTTTATCATGCTCGGTGGAATGATCGTTGCCATTTATGCATCACTTATGTGGCCGATGTTTCAGCTAATCAAAACGATTTAACCATAGAAAGAGATGAATTTGATGATCAACAATCAAAAAGGGTTCACATTAATCTATAGGCAATTACCCATGGCGTAAAAACAAGAATGTTCTTTAAAAATCGACCGTCTCACTATACATTATAGACGGTCTTATTGCTTTTTTTAATTTTAATCTTAGAACAAATGGTTTGATTATTTTTAATTACATTATGCTTCACATCAACAATGTTCTCTACCTTGTCAAAAGTCTCATTATATAAAAAATACTCTTCTATAAATTTATAGCGATCCTTTGTGAGCGAATGTGGGTGTCAATTTATCGCCACACTTATGATCATTATAATTTTCTCAAAGTTGTACAGTAGTGCGGATTCTGTACCTTGCCTTCATCCGATTTTAAATCACTTTAAAAACCTTGATACAACCGCACTTCGGTAAAAATTGATTTTATGCATGTTTAAGGTTTATTAAAATTTTGGGGGTATTTCGGGGGTGCTTTGGGGGTGAACCCTCATTCATTCCCATTTACTGCGGGAGAAAGCTTCCGTTACGATATTTATTACATAAATAATTAGAGGTGGAAAGTGGCATACAAATTTTAAATGAAATTTCAAACATTTATTACATCATGCTGCCCCTTTCATATTTAAGCATTTTAGTTTTTCCTAATCACTATAAACCACCTTCATATTAATGTTTTTAGCGTTTATGGAAATTTTTAATACTACACAGATTTATGTGTTTATAAACTTTTAGTGACCAAATTTGAGCAGCCATAATGCAATATGTTGACTTTATTTGGTTGTTTTCCAATGATGATCCAAAGATAAGAAAAGAAAAATATAACAAGCAAGATAAATTATAATTCGCAAATTTCAAGCGTTATGTTATTTATATTCAACATGTTTTCCTATATTAGACAAGGGCTCCTGCTGACTGAGAGCCCTTTGCTTTTATCTCTTGTTCATGTAAAAACTCGAAAAAACCGCTCATATCGATTAAGCAGTTTTTTATAATATATTTATTTTTTTATTCCACAATCGCGCCCTTCGTATTAAGGGATACATCTTAGCGATTGATAAGAATTCAGCAGAATTCACCCTACAGTTAAAGGTGAAATAAAGCTGTCCTTCAGCTTTAATGAAATAATCGTTTTAATGATTACTATATTAAGGGAGTTCCTTTCACACTAGTCCCTTAACAAAATTCATTCTTACTATCCATATAAAAATAAATATTGTTCGGGAACTGTTTAGCAAAGATGATCCCCATCTGATTGGTGGAGGTTTTTACGTCATAAGGTAACAATAATACAACTTGATCAGAGCAGAGTCGACTACTTACATCATCATTCGAACCTATTCTTCGGGTCTGAGCAAATGAAGCATTTTTTAACGGTTAGACTTTATTTTTAAATCAACACCAAGATTTTTCCATGGTATAGTTTTATACTTTCTACAAATACTCAGGGAAAAGGGAGGTGAAAAATGAAATGACAAGCTTTATAATTAAAATCATCGCACTTCCGCTGATTCTTATTTTAGCAATGTATCTATTCGACAATGTTGGTTATGGCGCAATATGGCACCCCGTTGTACTCGGAGTGATCCTTGCGATTGTAGGCGTAGCCATGGAATACATGCTTCTTAAAAAAGGCTCATTATGGACAAGTGTTATTTCAGATTTTGTTGTTGCAGTTATATTAATCTGGGTGATATCAAACATATTTAATGATTCAAATGTCACCTTTTGGGGCGCAGTGTTAACATCCATCATCATTGGGATTGCTGAGTACATGGTTCATCGCTATTTGCTGTCGAGTGGAAAGACAAGAAAAGCGCCTGCGTAGCATGCCGAGCTTTTTGTTTACTAGCACATGTTACATCACAGATATTTTTTGCCCATCTCTTCGAAACAACAGTGTAAAGGATCAACCCACTAATGCATGGGCAACGTTTGTGTCCCTATGCCTGGTCTTACGTCTAGATTTACGAACCTTTGATTTGGCTTAACGCAATAACCATTGATTAGCACGGTGGAAAATTATATCAGGAAGCGAAAAATGGCTTCTATCTGGATCGTATGAGTAGTCATGCTTTTAAACCAACCAAGTGCGAATGATGTTGAGTCTATTGACGTATAATCTTACCACCTAGCTGCGGACACTTTGTTTCCCTAATGGTCACCAGAATATGCAGGTACAGACCATTCGTACAAAGCACGTCAAAGTGGCTAGTAAAACTGGTTAGATCGGGACGGTCCTTCATTTAAGCTTGCATCCAGCTTTGTGTATCCAAAACAGCGAGTTTGTTGATGATAAGTAGCTATTTTCGTTTTTGAATTCATGAATTCATGTTTTACTCGACTTTCAGAACCTAAAAGCTCTGATAATGAGAAGAGCTCAATCTAACGATTTCTAATTTGGAGCTGTGAATAAATCGGGATTAGACTTAGTTTATATTAAAAAAACAGCTGTTTCGGATTGATTTTTTCTGAAACAGCTGTTTTTAAAGCAATAGGGCCTAAATGCGTGGCATATGAACCACACAAGTGAGTTAGAAACAAACTCATCCTGTTTGATTCACTTCTGGCTTGTTTGATTCATTTCCGTTTGCGGAAAGAGGGCCATCATCATGCCCCGATGGATCACATTTCGATTGCTTTTGTGATTTTGTTTTCCGTCGCAATTCAACGATATGTTCATTGAGGTCGTTGACAAAATCAGCGTTAAAACGTTTGCGGAAATGTGTCATCGAAGAAGCGTCAAATGTCGTTTTTTCCTGAAACGAATGCAGACAAATGAGTACTGCAGATATGGATTTTCCGTGATGGCAAGTACGGTTTCTTCATCACTGAGCCCCAATTTTCCTTGATCATCAACCTACCCCTTACTGTATCTTAACAGTCTGCTGACAACTGATTTTAGACCTCATCATACTAATCCGACCAAGGAATTTGTGATAACTATTTTATTCAACGTCCAGCTTTTTCCCTTGAATAATACAAAATATAATTCCTTAGTTTGACAACCATTGCCTCCATTTTTGGTTCCCGCGGATACCATACATTTGATACGCCGTTATTTGTAAGTTCACTAGCGGTCACTTTCCCGACTGCAACCGCTAAAACATGGTTATCAAAGGACTCCGTTAGAGCTTTTGCATCGCTGGTGTTATGAAACAGATTTTGCACCTGTGTTTTGCTTGTAAAGATAACAGCATCTAATGATTGATTGATAATTTCCTGTATTAAATTGGTAAAGGTATTTTTGTCCGGTTCCCTGTATTGATAAGGTTTAGATAGATAAACGGTATAGCCCAACTCCTGGAGTCTTTGCTCTAATAATGCATCATCCTGATTGTAAGCCTGTAAAAAAACATGGTTTCCAAAAGCATTTGAGTCTTCCACCGATTTCAGTAAATTGTCTATCGTACCGTCTTCTGAGACAAACGCTGCAGACAGGTCATGTTTTTTAAACCATTTCATTGTTTTGCTGCCGCGGGCTGCTAATGGTGTAGGCTTATATATAAAATCCCTTGCACATACTCACCCTCCGAATCAGGCAAAATTGCTTAAAACAGCAATCGCTTTTTCATCAGACTCCTGCGCAAACCAATGAAGCTTTTCCCTTAGCCGTACAACTTCCCCAACAATAATTATCGTTGGATTTTTTACAGCAGACGATTTATCCATAATCGTTTCCAATGTGCCTGTTACGGTTTGTTGTTTTGCCGTTGTACCCCATTGAACTATAGCGATTGGCGTATTAATATCACGGCCATATCGAACAAGCTTTTCACAAATAGCTGCAAGGTTTTTGACCCCCATATAAAAACAAAGGGTCTTAGGACCTTTGGCAAGGTGCTCCCAGTATTTTTCATTGCTTTCTTCTGTTTTGTTTACTCCAGAGACAAAAGCAACAGAAGAACTGTAATTCCGGTGCGTTAACGGAATCCCTGCATAAGCAGGCGCAGCAGAACCGGAAATAATGCCCGGAATAATTTCAAAGTCAATCCCTTTTTTGCTTAGTACTTCAGCTTCCTCGCCACCCCTTCCAAAAATAAAAGGGTCACCGCCTTTTAACCTTATAACAACCTTTCCTTTTTTGCGAAATCACAAAGCAAGTTATTAATCTCATGCTGTGTCAGCGCATGATGATCCGGGTGCTTTCCGCAAAAAATCAATTCCGTTCGTTTAGGGGCGTAATCCAGTAATTCTTCATTAACTAAACGGTCATACAAAATAACATCGGAACGCTGAATCGTTTTCAACCCTTTAACAGTAATTAAATCCGCATCACCGGGACCCGCTCCCACCAAATAAACCTTTCCCATTATTTCAACCCCATTTCTGATCATTTAAATAGTTACATGTGCTGATATCCTGGTGCTTCTGCCGGTATATCTATTCTTCTACCATTCTATTTTGCATGGAAATCCAGACCTGAATGCACTTCTTCGACATAACCGGCTCGTATTACGAAGTCTCCAAAATGTTCGCCTTCCAAACGTTCCTTTGCATAATGTTTAAAAATCGGCTTTAACGTTTCCAGTATTTCTTTTTCTCCTATATTTTCACGATAAAGTTTATTAAGTCGATCTCCGGTAAATCCGCCTCCGAGATACATATTATATTTTCCGGGAGCTTTTCCGATAAAGGCTATTTCTGCCAGATCCGGACGTGAACATCCATTTGGGCAGCCGGACATGCGAATTACAATTTCTTCTTCCATAAGACCTACTTCCTCCAAAATCACTTCAATCTTGTCAATTAAAGAAGGAAGATACCGTTGCGATTCAGCCATCGCCAAACCGCACGTTGGAAGGGCTACACAGGCCATTGAATTTCTTCTTAAAGCTGAATACTGTTTCCCCTCCGTCTGCGATAGGCTTCAATGGATTTCTGAAGATAGACACCTTCATGATAGGCGTCTCATGACAGTTTATTCAGTGTGGTATAACCATTGATCATGCTTACGGAGCTTTTGGCCCCGAACTCAACATTGGCATCTGTTTTACCACGTACAATCGGACATACATAAGGCTGGTGATACTGAAAATGCGATGGTCGATTTGATATTTGATGTGTCTTATGGTCACACATGTTCTGCTGTTGACGGGTTAGTTCCTGTATGACCAATAATTCACGATATTGCGGCTTGTCCAGGGATAACAGGCCTATATTCTGCACAAGGAACGGGATATGCTTTAAGTTTCTCTGAACGTAATCC
Organism: Lentibacillus halophilus; assembly: GCF_055395055.1. Lineage (NCBI taxonomy): Bacteria > Bacillati > Bacillota > Bacilli > Caryophanales > Bacillaceae > Lentibacillus > Lentibacillus halophilus. Next base: position 2,152,562 of record NZ_AP043750.1, on the reverse strand, counting down.
AGCTGTTTGCAAACGGCTTGTCGAACGTTTTTATGCCCCGGTTGCTTTTGCTTGGAAACTGCTAGATAATCCTTGCCCAGCGGTTTGTTGGTTCATACTCAGCAGCCTCTAATTAGTTATTAACGTTTTTAAATCTTTATGTTTATAGTTTATTACCTCGACAAATGGCTTTGAATTATTTTGTGTAAATTCTGTAGCAAAATCAATTCTAAAATGGCCCAATAAATCAATAAATGGCGCAGATCTTATTCTACGAATGCACCATTTAACCGAAAAAACTTTTATCTTAAAACCAAACATCGTACATTTCTTTTAGAAAACATTTCGTATTAGGAAATACATAGAATCCATGAAAAATGACTTTTATTGTGGTATCAACTTTATTGTTGTATGAGCAAAGTTGTGCACAAAGCTTATTCAGGGTTTTATTCCCAAATGATTCGCCTAAAAACGAATACAACAGAACATAAGAGGCTCTACAGTGCTTTTCCAATCCACTATTAAATAAAGTGATTTCACATTTTCCCTGCTTTTAAAAATTTTATGAAATTCTTTATAAAAAAGAAGGAGTTTGGCAAAACATGTCGAATATAGTTTAACAAAGGAGGTGAAATTTTCTTTGGACACAGCTTCCAAAAATCTCAGAACAGCTTCTGCAATATGCTATTAATGCCAATGCTTCGGATATTCACTTCTATCCTTTCTCCAATCACGCAGATATCCACTCTCGAGTACTTGGGAAAAAGTCACCATCAGTTGATTTCATTAGCCAATACCCATTACTGATTACTTATTATAATTTATAAGTTTATATTCTGAAATGGACAGAGGTGAATTTTGAAAACCGCAAAATGGGAACAATTAGCCGTGAACAGCTGCAAAATCATAGCACACTTCATTTATCCACACTTCCGGTCAATCAAACAGAGGGCCCGGCAACCCGTGTTCTTCCGCAAAAAACATTACCCTTTATAAGCTTTTTCTTTTTTCCAAACCAGCTAATAACAGAAGGAATGAATCACAAAATGCAACGGAATTATTCTGTTTATAGGACCCATCCACAGTGGAAAAACCACACTTTTCTACATAATGTTGCAAACAATTCTGTAGGAAAGATCGTGCAGTGTAGTCAGTCTATAAAATCAGAGTGAAAAGGATGTTAATGACATATTGCAGGTTCAGGTAAACAAAAAAGTAGCGATTGTATATCAAACTAAACTTAGCCCGCTTTTAGTATGAACTAGATCATTATGTTTACTGATGCCTTGTTGATCGTATATCTTGCACGGCAAACACTTAAGAGATATAATCCATCGCTTATTGAGATGGTAATGAAAGACCAGATCCAACGCTCAGTCATCCCTTCTTTTCTCGACCTTTTTTCAGGACTTACTTAGACAGTCTCAACAGGCTGACAATGTTAGTCATGGATTTTTGAAGGACGATCTATCATACTATTTTGTATTGCCCTTGGCGCTGAATTCCTAGTGTGCGGATGCAGAAGCTTATTTTTGGCTAAGCTTTACCTTTCTATGTCCAATGCTTCAATTAGTCACTAACCATTTAAAAGGAGATGTAATCCATGTTTAAAAACCAAAAGGCGTTCACATTAATCGAAATGCTGGTCGTTCTGATGATTATATCGGTAATGGTCATGCTGCTTATACCAAATCTGGGTGACAAAAGCGAGGAAATCAATAAAAAAGGCTGCGAAGCGCTTATTAGTGTCGTCCAATCCCAGGCTGATGCGTACTATATTGAAATGAATAGTTATCCGGAAACGGTCAAGGAATTAAAAGAAAATGGATATATTACTGAAGAACAAACGACATGCCCGGATGACGAAACGACATTGAAGATTAATGAAAATAATACGGTATATAAAGATACGGGTACGGATGCTTCCTCATGAATGGTCATCATGAAGATGGTTTTACACTGATTGAAATGTTGATCGTTCTTGCTGTCTGGTCGGTCATTTTGCTTTTAGTGGCCCCTATGCCATTGCCAGTACTGGAAAAACAAACAGAAAAACACTTTTTAGAAACGTTACAAATGGATTTATTGTACACACAAAGTCTGTCTTATAATGATGCGGACACGACCTATAGCTTAACGTTTCCTGATGACCATCATTACGTCATTAAGGATGTCACATTTGCTTCCAGTGGTGAAATCGTGGTCACCCGCACGGTGCCTGATGGATGGAATGTTCAGCCACGGACATTGCCCGCCATTTCATTCAACGAGAGAGGAACGATTCGTAAATCAGGCACGTTTTCCATTCAAACATCATCAAGCACCTACAACATTGTTTGTCCATTAGGGAAAGGACGATGCTACATTGCGGAAAAGTAACGGATTTACTCTGATTGAAACGGTCGTTGCGGCGAGTCTTCTCATGATGATCATAACTTCTCTCATTCCCGCTACCGATCTTTTGATGAAAGAACGCATGGTACAGCAACAAAAACGCAGCATTGTTAATGAATTGCACAGCGAACTTCAAACGTATTTATGGAATGGCAATCACCCACCCCTTCCCAATGAATCAACGAAACGTATAAAAGGAACCGAGGCTATCTTTTCCTTCACCAAGGAGGCACAACTTATTAAAGGATGTGTGACATGGACTAATGCGCAAAAAAGAGGCGATACAAGTTGTCTATACGGCTATCCGGACCAATAATAAAGGATTTTCATTTGCAGAGGTTCTTCTGACCATGAGCATCTTGGTGATGATGCTTCCCTTTATGGGATATCTTGCGAAAGGAACCTCATTTTCTTCAAATTACAATGATTTATCAGTGCAGCAATTTTTTTATTTTTTACGCGATGATGTCGTCCGTTCCACTGATATATCAGTGGCATCCTCGACAATCTATCTTAAACAACAGGATGGCAGCATAGCATCTATTGAAAAACACGGAAATAGGGTCGTTCGGAAAGTGGACCGGACAGGGTTTGAAATTTATCTTCAAGATGTGCAGGACGTGCATTTTAAAACCATAAAACACGGTTTCCGCGTTTCAATTACCATGACGGATGGGGATACGTATGAAAAAGATATCATTATATATCGATAATCAAAAAGGGTTTATTCTCCCCTTTGTTCTTTTCTTTATAGCAATTGCATTGATTAGCATTACGGCCAGTACCCAATTGTATCATGATGAATTGAGCATTGCTGAAGACCATGATGAACAGGTGAAACTGGAAACATTATTGCAAATGAGCCGGGTACAACTTAAAAATGATATAACGTATGACAAAGACATTCCGAATCCGGTCCGCTATCCGTTTCCATATGGCCATGCAGTCGTACACTATGCCAAATTACAAAACGAGTACCGTCTGTTTTTATTTCTCAAAACCGACAAAGGGGCTGAGTACAACATACGGAACCGGCTTAAAATACCTAAGCTTGAACGACCTAGTGAATAAAATGGTTTCTGAGGGTTAACCTAAATGGTATGAAAATGTTTTTTGAAGCGATATGTTACCAACTTTATAAACGAGTTGGGTTAAGTGGAAATCGGACATTGTCTCACGGTGTGAATGGTACGTATTTGGAAAAATGTTCAATAACCGTTCAACATCATTCATTTACATTATATGATTCGTCGTTTATAATAGCCTTGATAAGGTTACATAAAGGAGGAGGAAAACATGGATCGGATGTTTCGTGTCCTTGCCTTTTGGACAGGTATTTTCACCGTCATGTTTTATATTGGGGAAATGAATAAGACGGCTGTACTGTTTCTGATTCAGACGTTATTTTTCCTGACAATAGGCTATCTGAAATTATCTGAACGCATGTATATGTATTTGTTCGGAGCTTATTGCACCCTGTTTTTCATTGGTTTTACCTGGTATTCGGAATTCATATTAGTACCGGGATTCTGAGGAATGTGTATGGTTGGCTGAATAAACAACCCCACTGTGCATGTCATAACAGTCTGGGGTTTTTTATTCACGCTTGAATTAACTATTGACAGATGGTTCACATGACTTTATAATCTAAATTTAGAATAACGTTTTATTTTGAACCAATACAAGATAAGAGCACATCCCCCTTAAAACTGCCAGCCAGCATTGATGGTTGGCAGTTTTGTGCGATTTCCCGCGCAACATGCGCGCATATATGATTAAATTGTAAAAAATGGGTTTTGTTGCTTCTCTTGGCCAATTGTTGTTTCCGGTCCATGACCTGGATAAACAACATAGGAATCCGGCAGTCCATAAAGCGACGTGCGTATGCTCCTCTCTAATTGCTGTATGTCTCCACCCGGCAAATCTGTCCGTCCAATCCCACCATTAAATAACACATCCCCACTGATGATCACCTGCTCATCATGAAACAGAAAGCTGACACTTCCTGGCGAGTGCCCCGGTGTATGAATAACATCAAATGACATGGAACCTTCCTGAAGACGACCGGGAACAAGAACGTGTTCCGCTTGCTCCGTTTTGATACCACGTCCCAAAAACAGGCTTGACCCATTCTTTTCCGGGTCGTCTAACCAATGTTGTTCATTGACGTGAATATGGACGTCGATGTCATAGTAAAATCGCAATGCACTGACAGCCCCGATATGATCAAAGTGTGCATGGGTTAAAAAAATCGCCCTGGGTGTCACGCCCGCATCTGTTAAATATTGAATGATATGGTCTTCATCGCCACCGGGATCTATGATGAGCGCATCCGTCCCGTTCCTTACGATATAGCAATTTGTCCCCAATGGGCCGGCAGGTATACAATGAACATTCATTACAGTTCCTCCTCTTAATTTGTTAAAAGAAATTGCCATGAATTTAACTCGACAAAATCCATTTTATACTATAAAATAAGTATAGGAAACGGTTAGATACATAATATTACGAATAAACGTATTGCATTTTCATTGACAAGGAGGATATTAAACGATGACTTTAGGTGTTATCTTTTTGCTTGTTACGTTGTTAGCCGTTGTGTCCGTTATACGGCAAATGCGGATTAAAAACTTATTTGCTCTTGGCTTCTCAGCAGTTTCCGTACTGGTATTCGGATTTTTCTCCATTGCAACGATTATAACGGAATTAGGCATTATATAAAACGAACAAGCTATGTTCGTTTTTCTTTTACTCAGACGCCAATTTATACAATCACAATATTGGTTCACTCATGTTTGGAGATGGGTATGACAAGCCCTTCATGCGTGATAAATGTAAAAGCTGATCCGATAGCAATGGATCAGCTTTTTTGTACGACTGCCACCGTTTCCAAATCGTCATTGATCATTCGCTCCTTTTTCATCACGAAGACGTGACATTTCACCACGTAAAAGGAGCAGTGCCATTTGATACGTTTCTATGTCAATACATTGGGATTGATACAATTCTTTGATTTCATCTTCCATCAATTCCATATCAGCCAACCTGTTACCAACATAAATAACTGTTCCAAATCGCTTTAACAATTGTCTTACATCATAAATCGTTTCCATATCAATCACCAAATCATATTATACCAAAGAATGATAAGAAAAGGAATATAAAGATCCGGATCACGTTTATCAACGATCCGGATCTTTCGGGTTTAAAAATACAGGTCTGCGGTTTTTAAGCGGGACTGGAGCACGAATAAACATACCCCGAAAGGCACGGTAGGAAAATGGCATCAACGGCCAAAAATAGGCTGTCTGAAATGACGTCATGCGGACGAGATACAACAGCCAGAGTGTGATTCCCACCATATAACCTATAGCACCAAACATCCCAGTAACCATTAGAAGAAAGAGCCGAACAAGCCTGTTTGCCAAACTCAATTCATAACTTGGTGTCGCATAGGTTCCAATCGCAGCAATGGCTAGATAAAGGATAACCTCATTTGAAAACAGCCCGACCTCAACAGCGACCTGTCCAATCAGGATAGCAGCGACAAGTCCAAGAGCCGTGGCCAGTGATGATGGTATGTGTACAGCTGCCATTCTGAGTATATCAATTCCCAGCTCGGCCAGAAGAAATTGCAGAAGAAGCGGAATGGTCCCTTCTTCACTAGGACCTATAAACGAAATCGTACCTGGAAGAAAGTCCGGATTAGTGGATAACAAGTAATACAACGGCAAAAGGAAAATTGAGGCAAAAACGGCAATATAGCGCACCAATCGTAAGTATGCTCCCACAATTGGTTTTTGCCGATATTCCTCAGCGTGCTGCAAATGGTGCCAGTAAGTTGCTGGGGTAATCATAACACTTGGCGAACCATCAATAATAACGAGTATATGTCCTTCATATAAATGAGAAGCAGCCACATCCGGCCTTTCCGTGTAGCGCACTGTCGGATACGGGTTCCAGTGACGGCCGCCGATATATTCTTCAACCGTCTTCTCAGCCATGGGCAAGCCATCTGTATCGATATCCTTCAAAGCGCCTTTCAGATTGTCCACCCGTTCCTGATCAGCAATATCCTCTAAATAACATACGGCAACATCGGTCATTGATCGGCGGCCAATTTGTAAATATTCCATGCGAAGTGACCGGTCCCTTACTCGCCTTCTTGTTAAGGCAGTATTGAACACAATCGTTTCGACAAAGCCATCCCTTGGTCCGCGGGTAACCCGTTCCAAATCCGGTTCAGCCGGTGATCGAACTGGATATGTCCGGGCATCAATCATAATGATTTCATCAATGCCCTCCACAACTAAGGCTGCAGGTCCTCCGAGAACCAAGTCAGACGCCTGATTCAAATCCTTTACATGATCAACTTCAATATATGGGATATAGGTTTTGAACAGCTTTTCCAATGGATCTGGTTCTAACTGCTCCGGTTCAAGATCGGCCAAAAGCTTCATAATATAGTGCAATATTTCGTCCTTGGCAAATCCATCAATTAAAAATAACGCCATGTTTCTGCCGGCATATTCGAGATCCAAATGAATAACATCGAAACTTTTATCGACAGCCAGTCGTTCTTTCATGTAAGCAACGTTTTGTTTGTATGACGAAAATAAGGGTTGTTTGTCTTTTTCCATCCTATCACCTGTCAATTTTAGTCTGACCCATAGTGTGCGCCGGATATGGCCTTCTATACATAATCCTACGTGTGCCATCATACAATGGCGTTGACGTAAGCGTGTCCACTGTTGTAGACCAAGAGATCTTTTTAAGGATGATAGGATGAAAAAGCAACTGACTGTACTGTTAATAACCCTTTCTCTGTGCACGATTGTTTTTATGTATTTATGGCCATCCAACTCAGCTCCAGCCATCACGTATTTCAAGGAGGATCCAAGAGCAAATTTTCGTCAAGCGGATACCACGCTGCAATTAGCTTCGCAAAAAACCAAGGACTCTTATGACATCATGTGGAAAAGTCAATCAGAAAGTAAAGACGACTTATATTTGCGGCAGGACGCAACCTTATTGTTTCATAATGGCATATTGCGTGGCGTAAAAACGAAATGGAAAGAACAGACGAATACCATAGCAATGAAAGAATCGATTACGGGAGAAGACAGCAACTACTACCAAGCGATATCGTATCATCACGGTGAGATCCACCATCCCAATGAAGCGATCACCAGTATCCAGGAAATGACGGACGATCAGTTGTATGTGATTGACTCCCCAAACACGGAAACTCATTCATTCAAGCATGCTGCAACCGATTATGAGCGTGATTGGGCCCATTTACTAGAGCATACAACCGAACAACAATTATCTTATTCATGGAATCAGCTAATGGATCATTACGGGATTGACAAGAACTCTTACAAAACGGTTGGCTTGACTGAACTGGAACAATTCAATCAAGAACCGCTCCCATCGTTCACGCAACAACAAACCAACCAAATTATCGGGCAATTGTGGGAAGGAATATACAAAAATTATGTCATTCCGTTCATCACAACAGAATCGAGATCCGAAACATGGACAAGCTTCGTGCCGGTTATTTTATTTGATAAACAAAAGACCCATCTGATAGTCCTTTTTGAAATAAACGGGGAGAAGAAAAAACTCATCCAGCAGTACCCTGATTTTTGATCCGGCGAGGCTGGGACAAAAAACGTTTAGTCAAATAAAAATCCGAACTATGATTCGCAAAAAACCTGAATCAGTTCGGATTTTTCGTTTAGCGTAGGAAAAACACGGAGACTCCTGCGGGATGAAAAGCCTAGATAAGACCCCGCAGTGCGATAAGCACAAAGCAAAGCTTCCATGAGTAGGCTTCGACCTGCGAGGAGCGTAGGCTTCGACGAATAAGCTTGCAACGCGACGAGCACGAGGAGGCTTATCAGCGCCCGCGGCAAAGAAGACACTGTGAAAGCGACCAAAGGAAGCTTGAACAGATGTCGCGCTTGTGCCTAGCAAGGTGAACGCGCAGTGTTTTTCCGGAGCGATGGCCACGCCTTAAATATATCGTTCGTATTTAGAAAAGATTTGTTCAGTCTTGTCCCAGCCCCTTCAAAACTTCTCTCATGCAAAAGGGCGGTGGTACCGGAAACATGACTACGTATTGGCTGCCACTCCATAAACAATCAATCCAACCGCAAGCAATCCATACAGAATCCATGCAGGTATTTGTATTCCGGGCCATTTTTTTCCGGGCAGCTGGACTGCAGCCGAAGCCATAAACCCGGCTATTAACCCGCCCATATGGGCACCATTGTCAATTTGCGGCACACTGAGGCCGAAGATGATATTAATACCAACCAACAGGATCACATTCATCCCCATGGTCCGAAAAAAGACCTGCTTATGCATCACACCGAAAAATAACAGCGCACCAAAAAGTCCAAATAAGGCACCGGAGGCACCAGCTGATATGTTTGCTGTAAATGCAAAGCTCGCAAGCCCACCACCGATACCTGCCAGAAAATAAATCATAACAAATCGCACCGACCCGTATATGCTCTCCACAGCCGATCCCAAGTAAAAAACAGCCAGCATATTCATAGCCAAATGCACGATACCGATATGCAAAAACATCGATGTGACAATCCGCCACCATTCTCCTTGTTCCAGAATAGCCGGATTATACTTCGCCCCAAAGCGGATTAATGTTTCCGTCGATGTGCTGCCTCCATTTATAGCAAGCAGCAGAAACAAAAAAACATTGACAGCCAACAACACATAGGTGATAAACGGCTTGCCTTTTGTAAATAAATTCTCCATATCCTGTTGCTTCCATTTCATTTGTTCGGCTATTTTTTTCTGATAAGAGGAGATCTGTTCTGACAAATCTGATTCCGAAAGGTCGGCTGAGTTATCCTGAAATGCGTCTTCATATACATACTGCAGACGTTGTAATTCTTCTTCCTTGTTCGTATTCGACAAATAATATACATACATATTTATCGGATGCCGTTCCTGCAACTGCATTGGCTTTTTTAATATATTCCAATCATCCACTGGCTCATGATCGGCAATGTAAACATTATGTATTTCAATATATTTCCCTTGCAAATCCCGTCTCATCGTTTTTGCTCGTTGAAAAACGTGTGCTATATCTCTTTTTAAGTGATTCGCCCAGTCAAAACCACCATGAGATAGACGGGCAATCTGGGATATTTTTCCATGATGTCTTACCATCCATATGTCATCGTCGTTGTAATCAATAACATCAAAACCCGCTATGCTGACCAGATGATATGCCAAGTGATACATCCGGTGTTTCTCTTTCAGATCCATTGCACCTTCCTCCTCTTGGCCATCATATCAGACGTGTGCTTATTTTTGTTCCCGAACCGACTGGAATTTCCTAATATAGGCGAACGGCATTTCACACATAAAAAAGCTGCCTGAATGACAGCTTTGACATACATTATTCGGTTGAACGTTGAAAAAGACCGGGTAATAGCTTTTGGCGGATCACTGGCATATTCATGGATAATATCACTGCTGCACGTCTTAAAAAACTAATGGCGAGAAGTGTGTTCATAATACGATAACGCCACTTGAACAGTAACCCTGCTATGGTTACCATAAGTGTCAATAAAGTAAATACTCTCATAACGGACACCCTTTTCTTATGATATGGTGTCCTTAGTTATCCGTCATTAATATGAAATTATGCACTAGGAACCGATATAACGGTCATACAAAATCCGTGCCTGAACAGGATCTTCCGTCCCTTGAACGAGCACACGGCCGTCCTGGAATAGAACAAATTGAATGTCATCATTGAATACCGCTTTCAGTAAAAAGGGGGTGCGCTGCAAAGCAGCTGTTGGAGTGAGTATGGTTTCCCATTGTTCCAAATCCCTGCTTGTCTCACGATGGATTTGAACCGTATCACGTCCGCACAAAACCGTTTCCTCATTCTGAGCCGATTTTCTCAAAGATGGATAATCTTCGTTCTGACATACCGGGCAGTCGGGAGCAGAAGCTGATAGTCTCATATCATACCCATTATTCAGCCAGAGATCGAACGTTTTCAATGTTTGCCGCAATGCATCCTGATTCCCGGTTAAATACTTCAACGTCTCAGTCACTTGATGGGATGCAACCATATTGACCGCGGGCGAAATAACTCCCGCTGTATCACATGTCTGACCACTCGCTGCTTCTCCTTTTGCCATACAGCGCAGGCATGGGGTCACCCCCGGTGTAAAAAAAGCTTGCATTCCCCGTGAACTAACCACTCCGCCATAGGAAAATGGGATTCCCTTCTGAAAACAGGCATCATTCAACAAATAGCGTGTTGAAAAATTATCCGTCCCATCCAGAACAACATCCATGCCTTCCAGCAGTTCCCGTATATTGGCTACTGCCACATTGCCAACAATGGCTTCCACCGTCACATGACTGTTCATTTTTTCGAGTTTTTGTTTAGCTGCAATCGCTTTTGGCACAACGTTGACGGCATCATCTTCATCAAACAGCATTTGCCGCTGCAAGTTGCTCCATTCCACATAGTCCCGGTCAATAAGCCGAATGGTACCGACCCCTGCCCGGACGAGCTGGTTGCAAATGACACTACCCAAGGCACCCGCACCAATGACGAGCACCGAACTTTCTGTCAGTTTTTTCTGCCCTGTTTCTTGAATGGGACCAAATAGCATTTGTCTTGAATACCGTGCCAGATCCACGTTACATACCTCCTTGGTCCAGCATGCCATGTTCGGTAATGAGACTGTCTACGGGAACATCATACGAATCGGACGGAAGCTTTTCCACAACCTGAAAGTCTGCTGCAAGTGACAGTGTCCGGTTCGGGAAGTCAGCCAGGAAACGGTCATAATACCCGCCGCCAAAACCGATCCGAAAACCTCCTTGATCAAAAAGAAGACCAGGAACAATAAGCAAATCAATAGTCTCCTTGTTAACGTTGTCGGTCTTGTTGGGGTTTGGTTCCAAAAGATTATAGTAAACGGTTTCGAGCTGGTCATATGTATGAAAATCAAAAAAAGTCAGTTTCCGTTCATCCGGATAACATTTCGGAACAGCGACGGTTTTGCCTTCCTGCCAAGCCGCCTCGATAATGGGGTTGGTATCCCACTCCATCCCTTTTGACACCGTGATACCGATTCTGTCTGCACGTTTCCACACATCCGAAGAAACGAGATTCTGTTTAAGCTTTTTTTCGATTTGCATCCGATGTGCATCCGAAAGTTTTTTTAATTCGTCCTTTGCGTCTTTTCGCATGTTTCTTTTTTGCAATGAAAACACTCCTGAACACGTGTAAATCACCCTAATGTTATAATAAAGCTCTTGCCGCAATAAGGCAAGAGCTAAAGGATTCGAACTATTTGGTTTCCCGATGAAGTGTATGTTTCTTCAAACGCGGGCTATATTTCCTAATCTCCAAACGTTCTGGATTGTTCCGCTTATTTTTTGTCGAAATATAGTTGCGGTCGCCTGTTTCAGTACAAGCAAGTGTAATATTTACGCGCATTTATTTTCCCTCCAAACATGGTAATTTGCTGTTCAAAGACGTTTATTATGACGTTTCAGACTTAATCATGATAGCAGATGTCCGGAGAATATTCAAGAAGTGGCTGTTAAAAATTGATTATTTCTCTTTTCAACATGATATGTTATAACAGTATTGATAAATGATTGGGGGAGGTGGCTACCGTGATTTTTTATGTAATCATTACCGTTATTGTCATTGCCGTCGTTCTATTGATCCTGTCGTTTTTCATGAATGATAAATTTGATCAACTGGAAAGCGAACTGGAACAAATATCGACTTCGACCATGCAGGAAAACTATCAAATGAAGCAAAAGATCAAAGCTCTTGAAGAAGAACTGCCGACAAATGAATGTTCGGAAGGCACCATAAATCGCGACTAAAATAACAATTAACAGAAAGATAGGAGAACAAGATGAAACAACCAATTCGTTTTTTCGCACTTGGTTTGTTGACGGCCGGAATCATTATGCTTGCTGTTTTTTATTTCTCAAATGATAAGCCAAATAATCCAGCGCGTTCAACAGAAGCATTGATTCAAAAAATCGAATCAAATGGATATCATGTAATGACCGAATCAGAATATATATCAGCTTCAGTACGATCGGACGAAAACAACAAAAACGGTACGAATGCCGGCAATAACCAGGATGACAATACAAACGATAAAGACAGTCAAGAAAACGAGTCTAAATCGAACCAGACAAACACTTACACCTTGACCATTGAATCCGGCACAGCTTCATCCACCATTAGTAACACTTTACAAGAACATAATATTATTGAAAATGCCGATGCATTCTCAACATACATGGAAAATGAAGGATACAGCAAATTGGTTCAGCTCGGAACATTCGAATTGAATAGTGATATGAGCCATAATGAAATTGCTGAGGCTATTACAAGCTAAGCTGTATTGCACGTGCAATACAGCTTTTATTTATCATTTATCAATAAAGATTATGGGATTTAAGATATAGGATGTTTCCAGCCCACTTTCGCCCCATCAGCCGAAACGGCCATCAATATAATCTTCAGTCCGCTTGTCTTCCGGGTTGGAAAAAAGTTTATCCGTCCTCGAGAATTCGATTACGTCACCATTAAGAAAAAAGGCTGTTTTATCCGATATCCGAGCCGCCTGCTGCATATTGTGGGTGACAATGACAATACTGTAATCCCGTTTCAGGCTTTGCACAAGTTCTTCCACTTTAGCTGTCGCTATTGGATCGAGGGAGGATGTCGGTTCGTCCATTAAAATGACATCCGGCTCAATAGCCAGGCACCTGGCAAGACATAACCGCTGCTGCTGACCGCCGGATAATCCAAACGCATTTTCTTGTACACGGTCTTTCACTTCATCCCATAGTGCTGCCCCTTTAAGACTTTTCGCAACGATTTCATCAAGTACGTTCTTCTTCCGAATGCCGTGAATTTTCGGACCATAGGCGATATTCTCATAAATGGATTTCGGAAACGGGTTCGGATTTTGAAAGACCATACCGACATCGGTTCGTAATTGTTCCACTTTATAACCAGGACTGAATATATCACCACCGGCGTAACGGATATTTCCGCTTATCTTGACCGATGGAATCAGTTCCACCATCCGATTAAGCGACTTAATGAAAGTTGATTTTCCGCAGCCAGACGGTCCGATGATCGCTGTTACCTGGTTTTCTGGTATAGCAAGATTGACGTCATAAAGTGCCTGATCATTTCCATACCAGAGGTTAAAATTATCAACGTCATAAATCGTTTTTGCTGCAAATTCCGTTTTATTTTCAACTGCATTAGCAGAAAAGGTACGTTTATTCGTTACAGCCAGACTCATAAAAAACCTCCCATTAAGATCGTTTGGAAAACTTGTTTCGTATAAATACCGCAATCGAATTCATCAGCAGTAATAGAACCAGCAGTACGATGATGCCTGCAGAAGCCACCAAATGGAATTCCTCCTGTGGTCTCCCAGTCCAATGAAATATTTGAATCGGCAGTACGGTGAATCCGGACCATACATTTTCCGGCAAATAGGCAATAAAGGACAGGGCACCAATCATCAAAAGGGGCGCTGTTTCACCAATGGCCCGTGACAAGGCAAGAATACCGCCTGTCAGAATACCAGGAATGGCAGCGGGCAGCACGACACGTAGTACCGTCTGCCATTTCGTTGCTCCCATCGCAAAAGATGCTTCATATTGATTTTTAGGGATAGCCCGTATCGCTTCTTGGGAAGATACAACAATAATCGGCAGAATCAGCAGACTCATCGTCAATCCGCCCGCCATAATGCTTCTGCCCATCTCCATCAGCCGCACAAAAACGGTAAGACCCAAAAGACCAAAGACAACAGATGGAACCCCGGCAAGATTGGAAATATTCATTTGAATAAACCGAGTCATTTTATTGTCTTTCGCATACTCTTCCAGATAAATAGCTGTTCCAACACCAAGCAGCAATGATACGGGAGCCGTAACCGCCATCAGCCATAACGAGCCTATAATGGCTGCTTTAATACCTGCTTCTTCCGGAAATCTTGAAGCAAAATTGGTTAAAAAGTTCCAATCCAAATATCCCATTCCTTCTGACAAAATACGATAGAACAATACTGCCAAAATCGCAATGCCAAAAACGGAAGCAAGGAAAAATACTGTTCTACCCAATTGGTTTTTGAGGATTCGCCTGCCCATGCTTTTTTGGACAATCTGTTTATCGACGAGGTTCATCTTTAGTAATCCTCCTTAAAGCGACGGGAAATATAATGCGATATAATATTCATAATTAATGTGAACACAAATAACGTCATTCCCACTGCATAAATACTGTAGTAGGCTGTGGATCCGTACGATACATCCCCAAGACTAACCTGAACAATATAGCCCGTCATCGTCTGGATGGATTCTGTAACATCCCACGTCAGCTTTGGTGTGGCACCGGCAGCTACCGCAACAATCATCGTCTCGCCAATGGCACGTGATATTCCAAGAACAAATGACGATATAATTCCCGATAATGCTGAAGGGACAACGACTTTCATGGCCATTTCCAGACGTGTGGACCCTATGGCCAAAGCACCTTCTCTCATCGAAATGGGGACGGAGTGGAGAGCATCTTCAGACAGCGACGCAATCATTGGAATAATCATTACACCGACGACAATCCCTGGACTGAGCGCATTAAAAACAGGCAAATCCGGAATAATCATTTCAAGAACAGGCGTCACAAATGTGAGAGCGAAGAAACCGTAAACGATGGTTGGAATTCCAGCCAAAACTTCCAGTACCGGTTTCACCACTTTCCGTGTCCGTTCCCCGGCAAATTCACTTAAATAAATAGCTGATGCAAGACCGATGGGAAGGGCAACCGCACTGGCAATAATCGTAATCAGCATAGTTCCGGATACAAGCGGTAGAATGCCGTAACTTGGATTCCTGCCAAATGGCCACCACTGTGTTCCTGTAATAAACTCTATAAAAGAAACCTTGTTGAAAAAAGTGATGGTTTCCACAAACAATGTCAGAATAATCCCAACTGTCGTAAGCACCGATATTGCCGCACACAATAGAAAGAATACAGGTGCAGCCTTTTCCGTAAAACGCAAGAAAAAACGGTTTGTTTGTTTCTTTCTGATCATGTTTTTTACATTTACCGTCATGCAAAAACTCCTCTGTATTGAATAACCTATATGTCACGGCAAACGCAGGAAGTAAGAAAAGCAGAAAAACTTTTCTCACATATCCCTCTCGCCTATTTACCGGCTATTTTATCAACCTTTTGCAGTGCTTCTTCATATGCACTTTCCGGTTTTCCGACATAACCGACTGTTTCTGCCATTTTACCGGCATTTTTAAGAGCATATGTGGTGAAATTATAAACAGCGTCTTTTTTTAGTGCTTCATTTTTTACATAGAAGAATAGTGGTCGTGAAAATGGATTATATGCACCCGATTGAATGGTTTCTTTGCTTGGTTTAATGGCTTCCCCATCATTATTCACAATCGGTACTGCTTTTAAGTTTTCCTTGTTCTCAGCGTAATAAGCATATCCAAAGTAACTGATTCCATTAGGAGAGCCCATTACCCCCTGCACAAGGACATTGTCATCTTCTGATAATGACGCATCTTTACGAATCTGAGCATCTCCAAGAACAACTTCGCTGAAATAATCGAATGTGCCGGAATCCGCTCCAGGGCTATAAAACTCAATTTTTTCCTCAGGCCAACCTTTTTTCACATCGGCCCACGTTTCCACACCGCCATCCTTAGACCACATTTTTTTCAGCTGTTCAACCGTCAATTTATTAACCCAGTTGTTTTCTTTATTAACAACAATCGAAAGACCATCAAGCGCTATTTCGAATTCGGTGTAGTCAATACCCGCATCCTGAAGTGTCTGCTTTTCTGCTTCTTTAATTGGCCGGGAAGCGTTGGAAATATGGGTTTCACCTGCCGCAAACTTTTCAAATCCACCACCGCTTCCGGAAACACCAATATTAACCCGGGCATCAGGATTTTGTTTCTGATAGTCTTCAGCTATGGCTTCCATGATTGGAAAGACGGTGGACGATCCATCCACGATTACTTCGGACGACCCGTCTCCTGCATTTTTGTTGTCTCCGCCATTTCCCTGTTCATTTGCGCTTTCTTCCGCATTGCCGCATGCAGCTAATAGCAATGACATAGCAATGGTCACAAGTAAAAACATTGACCTCATGTTAAAAACCTCCTGTTTCTGTTTTTGTCAGGAAGAAAGGATGGTTTCCTCTCTGCAGTTCCCATATTAACGAAACAGTTTTAACTGCCTATGAATTGAATGTAAAAATACTGTAAATAATCGCGCCCCTATGAATAGCGCAAATAAAAAAACCTGAACACTGCACGAGTGCTCAGGCTGGTATAACCATTTTACTCTTCATCTTTTTTATTATTTAATTTAAAATACGCATCCAAAATCCCTTGACCGATTTTATAGCTGATCGGGTGTTTGTTTCCAGTTCCTGCTTGGGGTACAATGAGTGCAAACGCTACTTCCGGGTCATCATAAGGCGCATAGCCTATAAGAGCTAAATTCTCCGCATCATGCACTTTTTCCCCGTTTTTATAAACATCGGCTTCAGCGGTACCCGTTTTACCGGCCGCTTGATATGGCTGATCAGAAAAATAACGTTCAGCCGTTCCGCCGGGTTCCTGGAACACTTGACGAAACCCTTCCTGAACACGGTCGATATAGTTCTGATCCATCTCCACCCTATTGATAATCTCGGTATTATTGTTTTTATATACTGGACCAAGTTCCTCGCTGTGTGGCACAGGGTTGCGTATGGACTTCAAAAAATGTGGTTGCACGCGGTATCCGTTATTGGCAATGGTTGAAATATATTGGACCATTTGCATCGTTGTATACGTATCATACTGCCCAATCGCAAAGTCAAGCAAATTTCCTGCGCGCGGGTCACTGCCCTCATATCCAGTCGATTCCGACGGAAAATCAATACCGGTTGAAATGCCAAGCCCGAATTGACTGAAATAACTGCGCATCTCCGTAAAAGCCTCCGGGTCAAAATTAAGCGGTTCATTCGGCTGGTAGTTAAAATCTCCACCCATGCGCATTGCAATGTAGAACATGTAAACGTTGGATGACAGTCTTAGTGCATCCAAATCGTTGACCTGCCCTAAGTTATGATAAGATTTTTTCACAGGTGTGCCTTTTATTTTGATTGGTGCATCGTAAAAGGAGCGCCCCGGCTTAATAACCCCTGATTCATAACCGGACAGCACCGTTGCACCTTTCACCGCTGAACCAAAGCTGTATGCATTGTGTATGGTGCTGAGCCCGGAATTTTGAAATTCCTTTTCCTTTCGGTTGTAATATTGCCCGCCGGCCGCGAGAATGTCTCCTGTCTGTGGGTCCATCATTACCGCAAGAGCTCTGTCCATTTCTTTATTCTCATAAGGTTGATTTTGGATGGCGGTCTTCAATTCCTTACGAAGAATCGAATTCACTTGTTTCTGCAATTCCATATCAATGGAAAGAACAAGGTCCTTTCCACGCTGTCCTTCAACAGCAACATCAGAGTCAACTACTGTATCCTCCTTATTGGTTGTATATTGGATTTTTTCTTTGCGTCCCCTTAAAATGCTCTCATATTCCTGTTCAAGACCACTCCTGCCCACACGGTCATTACGGTTGTAACCTCTTGTCAAGTAGTATTCTTTTTTTTCAGCCAATATCCCCTCTGATTCCGATGTCAGTTGCCCGGTAAAAGCCTGGAATGTATTATCGTATGGGTATTTACGGTTCCAATCCGTTGTCGCGTTCACCCCTGACAATTTATCCAAATGTTCGGCAACACGTGCAAATTCCCTGGGAGTTACGTCATTGCCTTTTGTGATTGTTTGCGGCGTCAGCGCCATTGCTTTGTCCATTTCCTTCTTGATTGCCATCACTTCAAGCTGTTGATCGGTAAAGTTACTTAGAGCAATTTCTTCATCCGTAATTCGTTCTATCATCGTACTGTATTGCTCACTGTTATCCATGTTATTTTCTTCTTTGTCTGTCAGCCTGCTTTTTGCTTCTTCCGTGTTTTTAAGATACCAGTAGTCTTTCCGATTTCGTTCCGTAACACCGTAATCTCCATCGTCGCCTTCATCCATAGAGATATAAGTGGCCAATCTTTCCGCAACATCCAGTCGTTTTTTCGCCCGTGTGCCTTTGTCCGGTGTATACGTGATAGCGTATTCTGCATTATTGCCAACAATTAAATCGCCATTCCGATCATACATTTTACCGCGGGGAACAGAAATTTCCGTGTAATCATTGGACGTGCGGTCGATTTCCGCTTGAAACGTTTTCCCATTTAGAATTTGGACAACGCCAAGTTGCAGAATCAGTATTGAAAACAACAAAAAAACAACAAAAAACAATATATTTAAACGAAAGGGCAACTGCGCCTTTTTCTTTTTCTTCTTTTTCGCGTCTGCCATATGTCTCTCCTTCACCTTGGAAATAGTATGTTTTTATTATACCATTTTTTCCGGCTGTTTCTAACAGGGATCACCGATTTTTTTCATCAGTGACAGATTCCGTGGTGATGGATTCGTTTTTAGTGTTTGTTTTCAAATGAACACCTTTAATAAACATATAAATAACAATATGACCCAGTCCGAAAAAGGCGAGCAGATATGGAATAATGGTTTCCGCCGAAAAAATGGATATGGCAATAAGAAATACGACTATAGCCGTCACTCTACCGATATTGGCAAATACTTCACGGACGACAATATACTCCACTCTTAATTCTTTTGCTTTCCATGCCTTTCCAATGACGTCAAATGTCATGGAAAAGTAAGGAACGTTGACAATTGGATAAGCCGTGCCTATGAGTGCCGCATAAATCATCAGCTGCACATACCCAGTCTCAAACAAAATAATATAAATCGAGAAATACAAGATCAGTGCTCCTATGAGTACAAATTTTTTCCGCATGTACGGTTTCACCCATCTTGTTACGATGAAATAAAAAACGAAAGATAATCCCGAAAGAAACAAATTAAAGATCCCAAGCGAAAATTCACTTCCTGTGGCAAGAAAGACCCATATGGAAATGACAAATAAAAAAATACCTTCCCGAAGTCCTTGAGATATGTGAGCATTCAATATTTTTCGCCAGTTTTTATTGCCTTTCCATTCAGATAAGACACGCCTGAAATAAAAACGCCCTTCTGCCTGACGCCGTTTCAGAAAAAAACTCAATACAACCGCACCAATAAACAGGCAGAATGAAATTGAAAAAATAACCGTATACCCAATCGTCTCGTCCATTCTGGCGATGATGGCCCCTGCGAGGACCGGACCAATCATACCAGCTAATGACTGTAAAACACCTAAAAACCCATTAAAAAAGTCTCTTGACTCAGGTTCAGTAATTTCAAATGTAAGCACATTAAAAGCCAACCAGTAAAATCCAAATCCTATTCCCAGCACACTGCCAAGCACAAAGTTGTACGTTGCTGCTTTATCTGCAATAAGCAGTACACTCAGGAAAAAGAGCGATAAAGCAATAACACCAAGACGTAAAACAATAACACGGTCAATTTTTTTAGCAATTTTTCCTGCAAGAATAAAGGTGAGCGGCTGAAACAGATAAATGGCCAGATTATAAAAGGCAATGGTGCTGTAATCACCGGCCTGACGCCATAAATATATGTTCACAAAAGTATTGGAAAGAAAAATACTCAACGAGTACAAGCCGCCTATAACAAGCAGCAAAATAAGATCCCGGTTAATATCCATTTTTCCTGTAAAGGCTTGTAAATAGTTACGCATATCCATTGCTCCTTTTTGTTCATTCATAGTGTAAACAAATGAGAGCACGGATATGTAATAACAAACATGGGAAAAAGATGGCTTACAACAGTGATATTTTCCAGTTATATTAAAAAAACACGGAGGCTAACCCCGTGTTTTTAAAGCTACTTATTTAGCTTCGTTATAGTTTTTCGCAACCTCGTCCCAATTAACAACATTCCAAAATGCAGAGACATATTCAGGACGACGGTTCTGATATTTCAGGTAGTAAGCATGCTCCCATACGTCAAGTCCTAAAATCGGTGTTTGACCGTCCATGATTGGGGAGTCCTGATTCGGTGTGCTAGTAATTTCCAGTTTACCATTATTAACAATCAGCCATGCCCAGCCTGAACCAAAGCGGCCTTTTGCGGCTGTTTCAAAATCTTCTTTGAATTGGTCAAAACTGCCGAATGTCGATTTAATTTTGTCAGCAAGTTCACCAGTTGGTTCGCCCCCACCATTGGGTGACATGACCTTCCAGAACAAGCTATGGTTGGCATGTCCACCGCCATTGTTGCGAACAGCTGTCCGAATATCCTCCGGTACAGCATCAAGATTGCCAATTAAATCGTTAAGTGATTTTTGCTGTAGATCTGATTTACCTTCCAGCGCGGCATTCAATTTGGTGACATAAGTATTGTGATGCTTTGTGTGGTGAATATTCATGGTTTCTTTGTCAATCGTCGGTTCCAAAGCATCATATGCATATGGTAGTTCTGGTAGTTCAAATGGAGCCATTATATCCATCCTTCCTGTCTTTATTTGTTAAAAGGATTATGTATCATCCTTTTAATTTTAATATATCAAAGTACTTAAACTGTTGCAAACAATACGCAATTTCTCCTAATACCTAAAGCTATGCTCGTTATTTGGTATAAAAAAAACAAGCATGTATGCTTGTTTTAAAAAGATGGCTCGAGACGGAATCGAACCGCCGACACACGGATTTTCAGTCCGTTGCTCTACCGACTGAGCTATCGAGCCGTTTATAACATGATCTTGTTATAGTTGTTGCCAACGTTATGTATGGAGGAGGTAGAGGGATTCGAACCCCCGCGCGGTTTGACCCGCCTGTCGGTTTTCAAGACCGATCCCTTCAGCCACTTGGGTATACCTCCGAATGTCAGTGGTGGACCCTGCAGGATTCGAACCTGCGACCGATCGGTTATGAGCCGATAGCTCTGACCAGCTGAGCTAAGGGTCCTTGGCTTTATTTATATGGGGCGACCGGTGGGGATCGAACCCACGCATGCCGGAGCCACAATCCGGTGCGTTAACCACTTCGCCACGGCCGCCATCAGAAAATGAATAGCGGTGGAGGGGTTCGAACCCACGACCTTACGGGTATGAACCGTATGCTCTCGCCAGCTGAGCTACACCGCCACATGACTTCACAGGCAGGATTCGAACCTGCGATCGATCGGTTAACTTCCGATAGATCTACCGCTGAGCTACTGTGGAATAATCAGTAATTCTATTTCCTGTTTCCCAACAGCGACGATATACATTCTATCACCCTTCCCGGAATTAGTCAACCCTCTATTCCGGGATATTATGTACGATACTGATATCGCTGCAAGAATTAACAACATTAGTAACTATAGCATGTTCAACCCCTATTTTCAACAAGAAACACAATATCCAAAAAAATCATCATATATCCAAAACAAAAACAGATAAAATACCGGCAACTGCTGATAAATTCAGTGCCGATATTCTCTATTCGTCCAAAACAGCTTCAGCAATATTCACCGCATGATCAGCAATACGCTCTAAATTGCTGATGATGTCAACATAGACGATGCCTGCTGATCCTGTACATACACCCTCATTCATACGAATAATGTGTTTTTTCCGATAGTCACGTTCCATCTTGTCAATCTGATCCTCTTTCTGCACAACTCCCAATGCTTTTTCACGGTCGGTGCTATCCAGTGCTTCAACGGATTCTTTTACTGTCATAACGGTTAAATCAAACATATTATTTAAATCTTCTTGTGCTTTTTCCGTTAAATGGACTTTGTTGGTTATTTTATAATCAATCAGTTCAATAATGTTTTCAAAATGATCACCAATTCGTTCAATGTCACGTACAGAGTCCATCAGCAGCGTATGTTTGGCACTATTCAATTCGGACATATATTCACCGGATAATTCCACTAAATATTCCGTTATCCTTCGATCGAGGTTATTGAGTGCGCCTTCGATTTGCATGGACATTTCCGAATGCTTCTGACTTTTCGTTGTTAAATACAGATTGGTTTCCTCAAGTCCTTTGTACGAGTACTCGCCCATGCGAATAATTTCTGCTTTCGCCTGATCGAGTGCCAATGTGGATGATTGCTGAATAAAAATCGGGTCCAAATGTTTTGGTTTGTATTCAACAACGGTGTCATCGCCCGGAACAAGCTTGGTTACTAACCACGCAAGCGCTCCAATAAATGGAAATTGTATAATTAGATTTGCGATATTAAAGCTGCCATGAGCAAATGCAATGGTCATCTCTGGATTCAATTGTAACGATGACTGCAGATATAGAGCATACTGCGTGAAGAAGCCGAGCAGTAATAACCCTAGCGTTGTGCCAAGCAAGTTAAATGCTACGTGAACCAAAGCAGCGCGTCTTGCTGCGATTGAGGTTCCAATAGATGCCAGCAATGCTGTGAGCGTTGTACCAATGTTGTCACCAAATAAAACAGGCAATGAAGCCTTCAGATTAATCGCACCCTCAGAAAACAATCCCTGCAAAATACCAATCGTTGCACTCGAGCTTTGAACAACAACTGTAAATACTGTTCCAATAACAACCCCTAAAACAGGATTTTCACTCATACTTAAGGTCAAATCATGGAATGCCTGAACATTTTCCAGCGGCGCCATTGCCTCTCCCATGAACCTGAGACCCAAAAACAAGGCACCAAAGCCGAAAATGGCTTGTCCTATATTCTGGACTTTTTGGTTTTTAAAGAAGAATAAGAGTAAGCAGCCTACTGCTATTATCGGCAGCGCATACGTTTCCAGATCAACCCCAATAATGAATGCCGTTACCGTTGTACCGACATTGGCACCCATTATGACACCAATGGCCTGCCGGAGAGTCATAAATCCAGCATTGACAAGGCCGACAGTTAATACCGTCGTCCCTGAACTGCTTTGAATAAGGATTGTCACAACAATTCCTGAAAGCACACCAAGAAATGGGTTACTTGTCGTTTTATCAAGCACATCTCGCAGACGATCTCCCGCTGATTTCTGCAGGCCTTCTCCCATATATTTAATACCGATCAGGAAAATACCGAGTCCGCCTATAAATTGAAATATCAGTGTCTGCACATCGATATCCAAAAAAACGCCACCCTTCTTATTGAAAACTGTCACATACCTTCCCTATTATTAAAGAATTCGACATGATTTGTAAAGCAAATCTAGAAAAATTAACATAAAGTTTACATTCCACTTTTTCACAACCCACACCATTTCCAACAGTAATAAATCAGAATGGTTGATCATACTATATTAAAGGGAAGTAGAGTGAAGGGTGATGACGTAATGAAACGATTTATTCTATATATGTTCATTATATTATTGGTCATCAGCATTTATAAAGATATGACAACAGGTATACTCCCCGATACGTCATCGAAATTGACCACTGATAATACACATGAAACGGAGAAATTGACTGTCGTTCGGGTGAAAGCAGGAAAAGGAGATACCGTTTTATCGATTGTGGAAAGTATCAATGAACTAAATAACCAAGTGGCTGTTTCAAAGATACTGGATGACTTTCGATCAATAAACCCAGATACTGATCCATTTCATGTCAAATCAGGTGAGTATTATTTTTTTCCATTGTACAAAAAAGGGGCCGATTAGAATCAGCCCCTTTTGTTTATACATATGGCAGTATAAATAAGCGTATCAGGATGGAAATGCCACCAGCTACAATCGCAGTATTACCCAGTGTTTCTGAACCCCTGTTTCGAGAAATAAATCCAAGGATAACCCCGGCACCGCCAAGAATAATTGGCATCAGAAAATAAGAAATGATGGACAATGCTACAGCTACCCAACCATAAATACTTGTCGCATCGGTATCATCATCTTTTTTAGCTTCTGCGTCATCCGCGGTTATTTCTGCGGCAAATTCCTCATCACGTCTACTTTGAACCTCATCCATGTCCCGTTTACCATCGTTAAAATTGGTTTCGACTATATCGCCCGTATCCGATTGTTCATCAAGCTTTGAACCAT
This sequence comes from Lentibacillus halophilus, assembly GCF_055395055.1. Taxonomy (NCBI): domain Bacteria; kingdom Bacillati; phylum Bacillota; class Bacilli; order Caryophanales; family Bacillaceae; genus Lentibacillus; species Lentibacillus halophilus. The sequence continues at coordinate 2,128,066 of NZ_AP043750.1, read as the reverse complement.
TTTCTGAATTGTTGGCTCTGCGGTTCGTTTCATCCATCGTCAAGACCTCTCTTTCCTTTCGAGGTGTATGTATAGTTTATGAACGATGGATGCATATATACTGGTACATATTGTTAAAAAGGGTGGGTAAATAAGAAAGTTTTTATAATTGGTGCATACAGTAAAACAGATCACTTTTTTAAGGGGGAGAGGCGTATGTCAACATTCATTAGACAAGTGGTGCGTAATAAACTCAAGCGGTTAACGACTGATGAGATTCTTCAATACGCACACAACTATCATTTTTCAGTGACGCGAAATCAGGCTGAAGCTATTACTGACTATTTACAAGAGCATACTGTTGATCCTTTCAGTCCACACAGCCGGGAAAAAATGCTTCAGGAGCTTGCCCGCATAACGGATCAGCACACGGCAGACAAAGCTCAGAAGCTGTTTGAGAAAATGATCCAATCGTACGGTCTGGAACATTTATTTCAGTGAGCATCAACCCCATGCCTAACAGGAATCGTGCACAAAGCGATATTCCTGTTTTTTTATTGCTTTATAATTTTTTCCTTCAAATCCGGTTCAAACGAGTCATTTCGAATCATATTTATCTCAAATTGGTACGGCGGCTTTTTATCCTTCTTATCTTCCCCTACAAATGGTGTCTCTAAAATTTTAGGAAGGTTTTCCAATTTTGGATGCTTAATAACATGGTTCAACGCTTCAAATCCAATATGACCAAAACCAATATTTTCGTGCCGGTCTTTCCGAGCACCTTGCACGTTTTTGCTATCATTCACATGAACAACTTGCAGACGATCAAGCCCAACAACGCGGTCAAATTCATCAAGCACACCATCAAAATCATGAACAACATCATACCCTGCATCGTGAATGTGGCACGTATCGAGACACACGGACAGTTTTTCATTATGGGTTACACCATCCATAATGGAAGCTAATTCTTCAAATGTGCGTCCAATTTCCGATCCTTTACCGGCCATTGTCTCGAGTGCTATCTGGACGTCTTGATGTTTATCAAGCACTTCATTGAGACCTTCCACAATTTTCGCAATTCCTTTGTCAGCTCCCTGTCCCACATGGGAGCCAGGATGCAATACAATCTGTTCGGCACCAATCGCTGCTGTACGATCAATCTCATTTTGTAAAAATTCCACACCGAGTTCAAACGTTTCTTTCTTAACGGTATTGCCGATATTGATGATATAAGGAGCATGTACAACAACATCAACGATTCCGTTCGCTTCCATATGTTGTCTTCCGGCATCAATATTCAATTCATCAATGGGTTTTCGTTTTGTGTTTTGCGGCGCACCGGTATAAATCATAAAGACATTGGATCCGTATGATGCTGCCTGTTCACTCGATCCCTTCAGCATTTTCTTTCCACTCATGGATACGTGTGATCCTATTTTTAACATTTCCTCACCCCAACATCATTTTCGTTTTTGGTTTGGTTGTTTCTTTAATTGATCTTTCACTTTTTCCTTTTGTTTTTTCATTTTTTTCTTATAGCCAGGTTTAACTTTTTTATATTTTTTGACTTGATTCCACGCTAACGAATCCATATCATGATCAGCTGTATTATCTTTTTTTCGTTGACTTCGATAATGGACAGGTTTCCAATCACCATCTTTAATATCCCAAAAAGGAACAGGTATGTCTTTTTGTTTTAACTTTTCCAACAACCGCACGTCTTCATCCTTATAAAGGCTTATAACCATTCCTTCCATGCCAGCCCGTGCAGTCCGGCCCGCGCGATGTACATAAAAGTCCGTTTCTTTTGGAAGTTGCGCATTGATAATATGGCTGACACCTTTAATATCCATGCCGCGAGAAGCAAGGTCGGTTGCTACAACATACTGATAACGGAGATTCTGAATTTCCTTCAGTACCCGCTTGCGCTCCCTTGATGCCAAGCCGCCATGGATAAGACCGGTAGAGAGCCCATTTTGTTGCAAAGAAACAGCCAATGCATCAGCTTCTTCCTTTCCGTTCGTGAAAATGATGGCCAAATACGGTTGAATCATTTTCGAGATGGAAACAATCACATCTGTTTCCGTCCTGTTTTTCAAAGGAATGAACCGATGTTCCAACGTTTCTGGTGCCATTGAATCATCTATTTTAACATGCAGCGGATTTTCCAAATATTTATGGTAAAACTGTTCAAGCTGTTGAGGAATCGTCGCAGAAAATGCGAGAATTTGGACATTTTGACGGGTGCGGACCAACAATTGATCAATGTCCTCGATAAACCCGAGTTCCAGCATGAGATCGGCTTCATCAATCACAAATGCCGATGCCGTAAAAATGGAAAGGCTTTGGTCGCTTACCAAATCCAACATTCGCCCCGGAGTACCGACAATAATATGAGGTGGTTCTTTCAGTTTTTCCATCATTCGTTGTTTATCCGTTCCTCCGACGAGTAGCTTGGCCTTCCATACGTCACCCTTACCGGCATAGTCAATAATCGTCTTCACTTCATCGTATATTTGCGATGCCAACTCCCGAGTCGGAGCTGTCAGCACCAGTTGTACTTCTTGTTTATCTGGATCAAGTTCATTTATTAGCGGAAGTAGGTAGGCATGTGTTTTCCCGGACCCTGTCTGAGAACGGGCAATGACACTCCTGCCTTCAAGTACGGCAGGTATCACTTGCTGTTGGATAGAGGTTGGCTGCTTAAATTGCAGTTTGTCAATAACGTCAGTCAGGACAGGCAGAAAATTAAATTGGCTGAAATGTTCAGTCATGATCGATTACTCCTTTTTATGCGTAAACTCAATCAAACGATTTGAAATGGATCAGTATTGGCTTGGGATACTATGACGTTCAATACGTCTTTAGAGAATTCTTTGTCCAGATAGGCTTTTGTATCATCTTTCATGACTTTTTCCGCATAATGGCCTGGGTCAATCATTGAAAGCCCCATTTCCTGTGCATCCTGCGCGGGGTGGAGTGTCATATCTCCGGTTATATATACATCAGCTCCCGCCTTTTTTGCTTCGTGCAGATATTTTTCCCCGCTTCCACCCAAAACTGCTATGCGTTTTACCGTTGCAGACAAATCACCGGTAACCCGCACACGAGAAATATTTAGCGTTTTTTTGATCCTATCGCTCAGTTCATTCAAGGACATGGATTCATCCATAACACCTATTCTTCCCAACCCATAGGAAGGACCGCTATTTTCCACTGGATACAGATCATAGGCAGCCTCTTCGTATGGATGTGCTGCCATCATTGCATCCACAACAGAGGAAAGCTTGTACTGTGGAATAATTGTTTCCATTTTTACTTCATCGACAAACGCTAGAGTGTCCTGTGATCCGATATAGGGGTCTGTGCCTTCAAGTGGTTTAAACGTTCCTTGCCCCGCCGATTGAAACGTGCAATGACTGTAATCACCAATATGACCCGCGCCTTGTTCACTCATAGCTTCCCTTACTTCATCAGCATGGGATTCAGGAACGAACACCACCATTTTGATCATTTTTTCCGTATAGTTGACTGAAAGAATATCTCGATGATAAATGCCGATCCGATCACAAAGCATATCATTGACGCCACCATTGGCCATATCCAGATTCGTATGAGCGGCGTATACAGATATGTCCCATGCGATCAATTTCCGAATAACCCGACCTTTCGGAGAATCAGTATCCAGCTGCTTGAGCGGCTTAAACAACAAAGGGTGATGGGCAATAATCAAATTAACGTTATTGGCAATCGCCTCATCAACTGTGGACTCAAGAACATCCAATGTAACCATTACCTTATTCACCGATGTTTGATAAGACCCAATCTGAAGCCCGACATTATCCCAGTCATACGCTAGCCATTTTGGTGCCCATGCTTCCATTGAGTTGAATACATCCATATTACGGACAGTCATGACCCAATTCCTCCTTTATCCACTTTGTTTCTTTTTCAATCATTGCAATTTTAGGATTATCAGGATATTTTGCATACGTCATCTGATCGATAATGTGTCTTTGCTTCATATGTTCTTTTTCCCATTTTCGATAAAACAAATCCGGTTTCTGCTTCAAAAGATGTGGGCCAAACAGTAGTTGTTTCCCTGTCAATTGTTGTGAACCAGCCATTTTATCAGCGACAATAATTTCATATATACGTCCGTTGTCTTCCACCATTGATTCACCGATAATACTGTAACCATGAGTTGAAAACCATTGACGAACATTCCGTTCATCCGTATTCGGTTGAACAATGATTCGCTCCAGTCCCATCAAGTGAGCCTCTCCATCGCTTAGAATGGTATGGATAAGGGAACCGCCCATTCCTGCTATCACTACTGTGTTCACTTCACCACGATGGAAAACAGCCAGACCATCGCCTGAACGAACATCAATCCTATCCGTTAACCCATTCCATGAAACGGTCTGTCGTGCACGCTGAAGTGGCCCTTTATTCAATTCTCCAACTATCGCATATGCCGAAGGATCCCTTAAGCAAACATAGCAAGGAAGGTAAGCATGATCAGACCCAATATCAGCAAATCGTGATCCCGGCAGTACAAATGAAGCAACCTTTTTCAAGCGTTTGGAAAGTTTAGTGCTAGGTTCCATCTCGTTCTCCTCATCTATTAACAGTTTCTAAGTACAAAAGAGCAAGCTTGCTGCATCATATCAGTAAGCTTACTCTTTCCTGCGCTGGCATAATCACTCTTATTTTTGTTTGGAAAGAAATTCAGCTACAGCATCAGCCTCTTTGCCTTTAACAATTCCCGGCTGCATCCCGGCGTCAGGAAAGCCGTCTTTAATAACTTGCTTAATTTCATCTTTGGAATATTTATTGCCGACGGTTTTCAAGGAAGGCCCCATGCCACCGGACAAATCGCTTCCATGACAGGACGCACAATTACTCTTGAAAATTTCTTCACCGTTGGCAGTTGTTTCACCGCCGCCACCAGAACCGTTATCCTGGGACTCGTCCTGCTGTTGTTCCTCTCCTTGTTTTTCCTCGCCATTTTGCTCATCCTTAGCTTGCTGCTGATTAAGTCCGACAACCGACACAATAATAACTAAAACAATGCCGAGACCGGCGATTAAACCATAGGCCATGATTGGATTTTTCTTCATAGCTGTTCCTCCTTATGTATTCCCTTTTATGATAAAAGTTGACGATACTTTTATTTTACTTGAAAAGCTATTAACTTTAAAGGAAAAGATGTGACATTTATAAAACAACCATGTTTATCATACATTACCGAACGAACCTGTCATACTCCCGCTTACAAACGTTGGATCAATCCACAGAGGAGGTCAGGAAACAAAACATTTTAGCAATCATACGCCACGCCCTTGACAATACAACTATGTCGCCATTGTAACTATCTTTGTCCAGTCGCATATCGTCTTACATTCCGCAATTATCCAAGCATTCCAAAGGGAAGGAAGGGAGACCCTCACAAAAACGATGTTTGACTTTATAAGGTCAATCATCGAACTATGACATTTTTTATGTTACGATATTTATATTGAAGTGGTCTATAAGATCTCAACCGATTGTATATGTATGAACAGTCATTGCACACAAAAAAATGGTGCTCAATGACTGCACACATACTATTCGAGAAAATCTTTCAATCGTTTACTGCGGCTAGGATGTCTCAGCTTTCTGAGTGCCTTTGCTTCAATTTGACGAATACGTTCCCGGGTCACACCAAACACTGTTCCAACCTCTTCCAATGTTCGTGTCCGTCCATCGTCAAGGCCAAACCGCAGGCGCAATACATTTTCTTCACGATCTGTCAGTGTATCGAGAACATTTTCCAACTGTTCTTTCAACAACTCATAAGATGCGTGATCGGACGGTGAAACAGCCTCTTGATCTTCAATAAAGTCACCAAGATGGGAATCGTCTTCTTCACCGATCGGCGTTTCAAGAGAAACCGGTTCTTGTGCAATTTTAAGAATTTCTCTTACTTTATCCGGTGGCAACTCCATTTCTTCACCGATTTCTTCAGGTGTTGGCTCGCGTCCATAATCCTGAAGAAGCTGACGCTGCACTCTGATTAGCTTATTAATGGTTTCCACCATGTGCACGGGTATGCGGATAGTCCGTGCTTGATCCGCAATAGCGCGCGTGATGGCTTGACGAATCCACCATGTGGCATACGTACTGAACTTAAATCCTTTGCGGTAATCAAATTTTTCCACCGCTTTTATTAAGCCCATATTGCCTTCCTGAATCAGATCAAGGAATAACATGCCGCGCCCGACATACCGTTTAGCAATACTGACAACCAAGCGTAAATTGGATTCCGACAAACGTCGCTTCGCTTCTTCTTCACCATTTTCAATCCGGTGGGCAAGATCGATCTCCTCAGCAGCGGACAATAAATCCACTCGACCGATTTCTTTCAAATACATGCGAACAGGATCGTTTATCTTAATACCGAGAGGAACACTCAGATCATTCAGGTCGAACTCTTCTTCTTTTGCGATTTCCTGCATTTTTGGGTCTTCCTCAGAGTCCCCAATTACTTCTACACCCTGATCTGTCAGGTACTCATAAAATTCATCCATCTGTTCCGATTCAATAGCGAAACTGGACAGACGCTCAGCAACTTCTTCATAAGCCAAAACACCACGTTTTTTGCCCATTTCAAGCAATTGTTCTTTTGCTTGGTCAAGTGTAAGCTCATTATTATTGTTATTATTCTCTTTTGTTTGTGAAGGTTTGTTTTCAGCCATGAGTCCCCCTCCTTCCAACTCCATTCAATTTATATTCTTCCGTTGTTTCTCCATATCCATAATTCGCTTAGCAATTTCAGCCGCTTTAATGGGATTGTTTTGCTGTTCAGCCATTTTTTGTTCTTCTTTTAATGAATAGATGTTTTGTTTTTTATGATTTTCAGCTTGGATGATTCGTATATAATCATTTATGACATCATCCGTCATATGGTCTTGGACAGAAATCATAGCAAGCTCTGTAACTAGCTTCTTAACCTGGTCGTCATTCACCATCTCGATAAATTTGCTTACATCTGCTTCATTATTTTCCTCATAAAAAGCATACAAGTGCGTAGCAATAATCTTATGCTCATCAATGGTAAAGGATGCACCTATTTCCTCCTGCACTCTATCAATGATGGACAGGTCTTGCAACATATATGCAAGCAGATGCCGTTCCGCATTATGAAAAGCGGGCAATAGCCTTTTCGACTGTTGAATCCCGGGTGCATGATTAGTATGACTGTTCTTATTGCTTTTATCCCCGCCAAGCCGTTTCTGCTGCCGATGGAATTGAATTTGTTGTGTCAGTGACTCCATGGAAATATCATAGTCATTGCTCAGCTCTTTCAAATAATATTCCCGTTCCACCGCACTGTCAATCATGGCGAGATGCTCGAGAACCTTTTCTATATAGTTTATGCGGTCACCTTCCAAAGTAAGATTAAAGTCTTTTTTAAGATACCGCATGTAAAAACTTGTAAATGTTAGGCTGGACGTGATAACATCATTCCAAAAGGATTCCCCGCCGAATTCTGCAATATAATGATCCGGGTCCATGTTGTCCGTTAAGTTGGCGACTTTCACAGAACATCCGGCCTTTTGCAGTGTCCCCGCGGCCTTGTATGTCGCATCATGGCCTGACTCATCCGCGTCATAGCAAATAATGACCGTGTCAACATAGCGCTTGAGAAGTCGCGCCTGTGTTTCCGTTAGCGAGGTCCCCAGTGTTGCAACACCATGCTGGACACCAGCTTGGTAAGCGGAAATGACATCCATATACCCTTCAAATAGAATGGCCTCTCCCTGCTTGCGTATATGTTTTTTGGCGAGATCAAAATTGTAAAGCATCCGACCTTTCTGAAATAGTTCGCTTTCAGGACTGTTCAAATACTTGGGCTCCTGATTCGTTAATGTCCGGCCTCCAAAAGCGATAGGCTTGCCCAGATGGTTGCGGATTGGAAAAATGACCCTTCCCCGGAATCGATCGCTCACACCGTTATCATCACGCTGTGATAAGAGACCTGATTTAATGAGCGTCTGCTGATGAAAGCCCTTCTTATCAAGAAATGAAGCCGTGAAATCCTTTGCTTCCGGCGCAAAGCCAAGTTGGAATGCGTCAATCGTCTCATCTGTTATTCCGCGGTCTTTCAAGTATTGATAACCTTTTTTCCCATCTTTTGTAAAACGCAGCAAATGATGATAAAGTTTCACAACCCATTCAGAGGCAGCAAGTATTTGCTGGTTTTCCGAAGATACGGATGACTCTTTTTGCCCAAACGACTCCGGTAGATCTGTTCCACTCTTATCTGCGAGAAATTGCAAAGCTTCGTAAAATGTATAACCTTCCATCTCCATGACAAATGTTATAACGTTTCCGCCTTTTCCGCAGCCGAAGCAATGGAAAATCTGTTTATCCTGTGTCACCGAAAACGAGGGGGTCTTTTCACCATGGAACGGACAAAGTCCAAAATAATTCCGTCCCTGTTTTTTCAGCTGAATATATTCTCCGATGATATCAACAATATCATGAGACGTGCGCACCTGTTCGATTGCTTCATCAAATTGTTGATCAGCCATTTGGACCACCATGTTTCATATTTCGATATGGAAGATAAAAATCCTCCATATTTCGACAAGTTTTTTAATCACCTCGAGAAAAAATCCTTCCAAACCAAAACAGTGTTTTACAAAAAAAGAACAATCATTTACCACACATATACTATTGTACCTCTTGAATCACCTCGATAAACATACTCCTCTAACATCTTGTACAAGATATATTCGACAACGGACGTGTTTTTCCTGCATGAATGTCACGATTTATTGTTTTAATCATTTTTGTGATTGCCCCTTTGTAACACCACTTTATTATATATATTTACAGAAACAACTATTATAATACAAACAACTTAAAAAAACCAGTAAAAAACTCTTTTATTGTTAATAACAAATGAAAACATTCTGCTTCGAACAGAATGTTTTCACCAACATTATTTCATCATGCGCATAATAGTATTAGCTGTTTCCTCCACTGCTTTATGGGAAACATCAATAACGTTACAGCCGATCTTTTGTACAACATCATCGAAATAGTCAATTTCCTGATGAATTCGTTCCATGTTTGCGTAAGTAGCGTGATCGTCCAGTCCTAATGCTTTCAGTCTTTCCTTCCGTATATCATTTAATTTTTCAGCATTTATCCGCAGACCGATGCATTTATCAGGGTTAACGTTAAACAATTCTTCCGGAGGGGCAACTTCTGGAACAATCGGAACATTGGCGACTTTCAATCGCTTAAGCGCCAAATGTTGCGACAATGGCGTTTTGGATGTACGAGAAACACCGATGAGAATAAGGTCGGCCCGGGCAATCCCACGTGGATCCCTGCCATCATCATATTTTACTGCAAACTCAATGGCTTCCACACGTCTGAAGTAATCTTCATCCAATTTATGAACAAGACCCGGCTGCATATGCGGATTCCGATGAAAAACCCGTTCCATGGCATTAAGCATCGGGCCCATAATATCAATCGCTTCTAGATTTTTAACGGCAGCTTGTTCATTCAGATACGTCCGCAGTTCCGGATCGACAAGCGTAAAACCAATGAGCGCCTGTTCTTCCATTGCCAGCTGCAATGCATCATCAATGGTTTTTCTATCATCCACATAAGGAACTCGTTGCACGCGATAGTTCCCATTATTAAATTGGCTTAATCCTGCTTTTATAACCAGTTCTGCTGTTTCGCCGACCGAATCAGACAGGACGTAAATAAGTGGCTTATCATCCATGGATATGCTCCTCTCTTATTAATGCTCATCCATAATTAATTCCACAAACGCTTTGGTAATCGTTGTTTTAGTAATCCTTCCGACAATCTCTTTTCCATTATCTGTTTCCTTGACTACTGGCAATCCGTCAATTTGATTATTAATCAGTTTTTTGGCGGCATCAATTATTAAATCATCTCGGTAACAGATGGTGATGTTTGGCATTCTAGACATAATGATATGAACCGGAATCGCGTCCAATTCCTGATTGCCGATACTGGCCCGGAGCAAATCTTTCCGGGACAAAACACCGGTTAGGCCCGCTTGTGCATTCACGACAAATAATGTTCCTACATCTTCAAGAAACATTGTGGATATAGCATCATAAACGGAAGCTTCTTCTTTCACGACGATTGGAACGGATTGATATTCATGCACCTTGAATTGTTTGATCTTTTCGGTCAATAATTCGGTTCCGGTCTTGCCTGTGTAAAAATATCCCACGCGGGGGCGTGCCTCCAAAAAACCTGCCATGGTCAATATGGCCAAATCCGGACGCAATGTAGCTCGTGTCAGATGCAGTCGCTCTGCTATATGTTCCCCGGTGATTGGACCATTTTCTTTGACGATTTCAATAATTTGTTCCTGTCGATTGGATAATTCCACCTTATTCACCACCCGTGCTTTCAATATGTCATACTACTCATTAATATTATAGCCTATTCATGGTGAAAAGGAAAAGGCTGGTCATACTGATTCAAACTGCTGTTTCCATTCAATTGCCGACAGATCCGCATAACTGTAGACCAAAGCAGCTATACGGTTTACGAGGGACAAACGGTTGTCACGAATAATCGCATCATCGGACATGACCATATTGTGTTCAAAGAAAGCATGTATGGGTTGTGCGAGTCGTGCCAATTCTTGTAACGCCTGATGAGCATTTTGCCGAGAATTTGCAGACGCAAACATGTTTTCAGCTTGTTGAAGTACTGCGAACAGGTCGCTTTCAGAGGCTGTTTGGAAAACATCCGGATCCACATTTTGTCGATTGGTTTTCCCGGCTAAATTAAGAGTACGGACAAGGGCTTCATGAACAGGTGTGAATGCTGAATTGTTCCGTTGCCATGATAATTCTTTCGCTTTGGCCATCGTATAAGGCATCACCCCGATATCATCATGCAACAAAGCTTGGGTGATATCCTGCCCGGATGCAACGTTTTGCAACAGATAAGCAGCACGCTGTTTCAAGAACTGATCCAGCTCTGACGCTGCTTTTTCATGGTCGACTTGTTCCATACCAATATCCAGGTAGAGCTTTTGCCCCAATTCCAGTAACGATTCAACGGTTATATCCCAATGCCGTTCATGCAGTATTCGTAACAAGCCTGTAGCCTGCCGTCTTAAACCGTATGGATCATGCGACCCACTGGGTATCAGCCCTGCTTCCATACAACCGACAACCGTGTCCAGCTTATCCGCCACGCTGACCATGGCTCCTTCAAGTGTATCCGGCAACTTTCCATCAGCTTGAGAAGGAAGATAATGGTCCGCTATGGCTTTAGCTACAGATTCGTTTTCGCCGGCATTCCGCGCATACGTTTCTCCGATGATTCCCTGCAGATTGGAAAATTCATCGACCATATGTGTCGGCAAATCAAATTTACAGATGTCGGCAGCTCTGAGGGCATTGGCTTGTGTCTGTTCATCCAATGCGAGCCTCTGTGACAGCTGTTCGGTTATTTTCCGCACGCGTCTTACTTTGTCACCAATAGTTCCTAATTTCTCCTGGAAAACAATGCGTTCCAATTTGTTTAAGTAGTAATCAATGGATTGTTTTTGATCTTCTTCAAAAAAGAATTGCGCATCGGATAATCGTGCCTGGAGCACTTTTTCATTTCCTTTTCTTACCGTGTCAAGTTTATAATCATCGCCGTTTCGCACACTTATAAAATATGGAAGCAGGTCTCCATTGCTATCTTTGACAGGGAAATAACGCTGATGCTCCTTCATGGATGTGATAAGCACATCTTCCGGCAGCTTTAAATAATTGTTATCAAACGAACCAGTGAAAACAGTCGGGTACTCCACCAGATTGCGCACTTCCTGCAGCAGTTCGTCATCTTCCGGAATATGAAATCCATGATCTGACTCAAGCTGTGTCATCCCGTTGGCAATTAACTGTTGGCGCTTTTGCGGATTTGCAATAACGTACTGTTCCTGCAAAGCTTTCTCATATTCGGTAGGGGATGTCAATGTTATGTCGTTGCCAAGGAAACGGTGACCGTATGTATGGTTACCTGTATGAACATCCGCCACTTCAAATGGAATAACGTCACGACCAAAGAGCGCCACGAGCCAGCGGACAGGACGCGCATAACGCAGTGATTGCTCCGCCCAGCGCATGTTTTTCGGGAACGAAATCGACTCTATAATATCTTTGAACGCTGGCAACAAATCCCGTGTTTCTTTACCGATGATCTGTTTTTCAACAAAAATATAATTGGATCCATTGACATCTTTTGTATAGATGTCATCAACCGTTTTTCCTTGTCCTTTGGAAAAACCAATAGCTGCTTTCGTCCAGTCACCATTCTCATCTTTGGCAATCTTTTCTGACGGTCCTTTCACCTCTTCCCGAATCGATGTCTGGGAGTCACTGGCTCCGTTTACCATGACAGCCAGCCTGCGCGGTGTTGAAAATGATGTAATGGAATCATAGGCAATACGCTGTTCGTCAAGCCATCGTTGCGACTTTTGTAGAAATTGCTTTTCCGCATCATCAATAAATCGTGCCGGTAGTTCTTCCAGTCCAATTTCCACCAATATATCTTCAGCCATCATTCTGCCTCCTCTTTCAGCATGGGAAAACCTAGCCGTTCCCGCTCTTTTACATATTCCTTGGAAATGCTTCGTGCCAGACTGCGTATTCTGGAAATATAGCCTGTTCGCTCGGTGACAGAAATAACGCCTTTGGCATCAAGCAAATTAAATGTATGAGAGCATTTCAACACATAATCATACGCCGGAAAAACAAGCCCTTTTTCCATCGCAGATGCTGCTTCTTTTTCGTATTTGGCAAATAAATCAAACAACATATCTGTGTCGGATTCTTCAAATGTATACTTGGAGTGTTCGTACTCCGGCTGAAAAAAGATGTCATTGAACGTAACACCGTCTGTCCATTCCAGGTCAAAGACATTCTCCTTATCTTGAATAAACGATGCTATCCGTTCAATTCCATAGGTGAGCTCGACAGAAACCGGACTTGCCTCCAGTCCACCTATTTGCTGAAAGTAGGTGAATTGCGTTATCTCCATTCCGTCCAGCCACACTTCCCAACCAAGTCCTGAAGCCCCCAAGGTTGGATTTTCCCAATTATCTTCTACAAAACGAATATCATGATGCAGTGGATCGATCCCTAATGCTTTCAATGAATCCAGATACAAATCCTGTATATTGTCCGGTGATGGCTTCATAATAACCTGGAATTGATGATGTTGATAGAGGCGGTTCGGGTTTTGACCGTAGCGGCCATCCGCCGGTCGTCTTGATGGCTCTACATAAGCGACATTCCACGGTTCGGGTCCCAAACTGCGTAAAAGCGTCATCGGTGACATGGTACCGGCGCCTTTTTCAACATCATACGCTTGCATAAGGACGCAATTCTGATCCGACCAATGTTTTTGTAGTGTTAAAATGACTTCCTGTATGGTCATAGTTTTTCCTCCACTTCCTGTGCATATAAATACCCGTCCCTATGCCGATACGACGGCATAGGGACGGGTTCAATCCGCGGTTCCACCCTATTTGCCCTTTTGATAAGAGCCACTTTCACATAATCGCTTGGGAGCGCCATTCCTTAAAGGCCTGTTATCCGGCTTGCACCATCCCCGGACTCGCTCGTAACAGGATTCAATAAGTACTATTCTCCCGCCTTGCGCGTATCATTTCATTATGTATAAAATATAACCGTAAAGTGTCTGGTTTGTCAAGAACGCCGTGCTAACGCAATTGATCCATTTGCCGAAGAAACCGTTTTGATTTCAAATAGTACCCACCATGAGCATCATAATACGCATCGATGAGTTTACGGAGCCACTGTTTGTTTTCGTCTTTGACAGAAATGGTTCCAACCCGTTCCAATTCCACTCCTGCAAATAGTCGCAATAATTGTGTCTGTTTGAGAGAAAGCGGAAACGTTTGTCGGTCATTATATTGACATTGCTCACAGAGAAAACCACCTTCCGCAATGGAAAAAGCAAATGGCCCTGTTTCCTCACCGCAAAGCACGCATTTGTCAAGAACTGGGGTAATGCCAGCTCTGGCAAATAGTTTTAATTCATACATCATAATGGGAACATCCATATCGTCCTGTTCTCCTATCCAATTCAATGTCCCTTGCAACTGGTTATAAAGATTCAGGTCAGGGAGTCGGGAATCCGTTAACTTATCCGTCAATTCAGCAACATAGGAAGCATAAGCCGTTTTGATGATATCTTCACGGATCCACCTGTTGGAGTCCAGGACCTCGCCTTGCTGTATGGTGCTCAATCCTGAGTTGACATAGATGAAAAACTCACCATTAATGAATGGCTGCGTAACAGCAGCCATTCGGCTTTTAGGTTTTTTAGCGCCTCGGGCAATAGCAGCGATCTTCCCCCATTTATTGCTAAACAATGTGACAATTTTATGCGTTTCTCCATAATCTTGTGTCTTTATGACAATACCCTGCATTTTTTCAAGCAAATCGTTCACCTTCTATGGACTATACCGACCATCTTAAATATCCGACGATGTTTTCGATTTTTCCTGCTGATCGGCCTTATTTGCAATGGAATGATGTTTCTCCAGTTCTTTCATCAATAAATAGGTTTCAATATTTCCCGTTTGACTGAATATCTTCCACGTAAAGTCGATCACAAGAAACCCGCCTTTCTTTTACATGTTGATAGCGTCTTGCAGTATTATGTTTTCCATGCATGGTGAAACCATAAGTATTAAAATTTACCAAGTCTAATATTCGTCACTGCGATAGCCGAGTTCCTGAAGCTGCGATTGCCTGTTACGCCAGTCTTTCTGAACTTTTACCCACAGATCCAGATAAACTTTGGATCCGAGCAGTGCTTCGATATCTTCCCGGGCTCTTTGGCCGATGTTTTTCAGCATGGTTCCCTGGTTTCCGATAATAATTCCTTTTTGTGTCTTCCGTTCAGTCATAATCGATGCTTGAACAAAGACGGCTCCGGAGTCCCGCTCTTCCAAATTTTCAATAACAACGGCAATGGAATGAGGCACCTCTTCTGATGTCAGCTGCAGAACTTTTTCGCGGATTAATTCGCTTATAATAAATCGTTCCGGGTGATCTGTCACATAGTCATCGGGATAGTATTGCGGTCCTTCCGGCATATGACTTTGCAGCTCTTCAATCAAATGGGTGACATTATTCCCGTATAATGCCGAGATAGGAAAAATAGCTTCAAAGTGATACTTGTCCCTGTACGTATCTATGAACGGAAGGAGTTCATCCGGGTGGACACGATCGATTTTATTGATAACAAGAAAAACTGGGCGATTAACTTTTTGCAGAAGATCCATAATATACTGATCGCCCTTTCCATATCCTTCTTCAGCATTTACCATAAACAGGATAGCGTCTACTTCATTCAACGTATCTTCAGCCGATTTCACCATGAAGTCTCCTAAACGGTGCTTCGGTTTATGAATGCCTGGTGTATCAATAAAAACGAGTTGGGAATCCGCATTGGTCATCACACCTTGAATCCTGTTTCGGGTCGTCTGTCGCTTTTCACTCATAATGGCAATCTTTTGACCGATCACGTAATTCAAAAAAGTCGATTTTCCTGTATTCGGCCTGCCAATAATTGCTATAAATCCTGATTTAAATGTGTTATGCATGATTTATTGCCTCCGAAGCATCTGCTTATGTTTTATCATACTATAAAAGCTTGTCCATTTCATGTGTATGGACAAAACCTTTAAAAACAACCATTATTTCGACAGGAAGTGACAAATAATGGTTGAAGCAATAGCCTTCACAAGTGGAAGGCTTAAGTTATTCGTGCATATAGTTCTGGGAGAAAGATAAACAGTCCGGCAGCAGCTGCAAAGACGGCTGATACAAGCACAGCAGCTGCTGCCATATCTTTAACGACTTTCGTACAAGGGTGGAATTCAGGGGTCAGGTGATCCATCATTTTTTCAACAGCTGTGTTAATCAGCTCAGCAGTCAACACCATTCCCGAGGCAAGCATCAAAATTGACCACTGAAGGGCTTCCAACCGGAAAGCACAGCCAGTGGCTATGACAAGGAAAGCAGCAACCACATGAAGTCTGAAATTCCGTTCTGTTCTGATTGCTGTTTTCAGGCCCTGCCAAGCATAAACAAAGCCAATCCTTCTTTTTTTAGAGTTATCGTTCAAGGCCAAACGCACCTAGCACCCAATCCTGTTTTGAGAACATGCGTGCCTCATCATCATCGTTCATATGATCATAACCGAGCAAATGAAGAAAACCATGCACCGTCAGAAACCCAAGTTCCCTTTCCAATGAATGCTCGTACTCCTCCGCTTGCTCCCTCGCTCTATCAATAGAAATAACGATATCACCGAGCATAAGCGGTAAATCAGCACCAACAATAGCCGTCTCATCCTCTGATGTTTCCTGCATCGCAAACGAAATGACATCGGTCGGTTTGTCCTGTTGACGATAATTTCGGTTGATTTCACGGATATCTTTATCGTTCACAAATATAACAGAAACCTCCGCGCCACTGGCAATGACCTCTTTTTCCGCTGTGAACGTTAAAAGACGCTGCAACAGATCAATATTATCGGCGTGGACGGACTGTGTTTCATCCTGAAAGTCTATATGCATGATGCTGCCTCCTTCATAAGGATATATGTTCCGGAAGTTCTGTTGGAGCCGGTATGCTGATATTACAGCTTATGAACCACATGGATCACATTTATACCAAACCGGCAGCTCATTCCGTTCCGTCATAAGCATCAATAATTTTTTGAACCAATGGGTGCCGGACAACATCCGTTTGATTTAAATAAATAAATGATATGCCTTCCACTGATGCCAAGATGTCGCCAGCTACACGTAATCCGGACCGAACACCATTTGGAAGATCAACTTGGGTAATGTCCCCGGTAATAATCATTTTCGATCCAAAACCGAGACGGGTCAAAAACATTTTCATCTGTTCCGACGTCGTATTTTGCGCCTCATCCAAAATGACATAAGCATCGTCAAGTGTTCGCCCCCGCATATAGGCAAGCGGTGCAATTTCGATGGTATCACGTTCGATCAGACGCATCGTATGCTCAGTTCCCAGTACATCATGCAATGCATCATATAGTGGACGCAAATAGGGATCAACTTTTTCCTTTAAGTCTCCCGGCAAAAACCCAAGGCTTTCTCCTGCTTCCACGGCCGGACGTGTTAAAACCACACGCTTTACTTCTCCTTTTTTTAAGGAACGGATAGCCATAACTACCGCAAGATACGTTTTTCCGGTTCCGGCCGGTCCAATCCCGAACACAAGGTCATTTGTTTTCATGGCAGCGATATAGCGCTTTTGCCCCAGTGTCTTAACACGAATGGATTTTCCTTTCGCATTTTTCGTTATTTCATCTTCAAATAATGTTTCAAACTGATTTATTTTGCCTTTTTTAGCTAAATCAACAGCATAAACGATATCCCGTTCTGTTATATCGATGCCTTTCTGTATAATAGGCAGTACTGTCAACAGGATATCTTCCACAAGTGCAATGTTTTCGTTTGCGCCTGAAACACTCACATCTTCTCCTCTTGTTATGATGGACACATCCAGTAAGTGTTCAAGCTGTTTTAAGTGCTTATCATTTGTTCCGAATAAAGCTAGTGCTTCATTGGAATTTGCAAGTTGAAGCTCGATGGTTTTCAAGTTTTCGGCCATAATCAATCTCCTTGGTCAATTGGTTCCTGTCTGACAATATCTTCTTCAGCAACCATATACAAGATTAATTTTACTTTACCATTCTCGGTGGATTGTTGCAAAATATTTTCGGATTTAATTTTTGCCTCCGGACCAAGTTTTAATTGAAGTTCTTTTTTCGCTTGTTTGATTCCGATATCCACCGCCTCCTCCACACTACGTTCTTTCGCTTTTTGTTTTTTCTCACTTATAATGGTTTCTTTTAAATTTAAGGGCAGCTTCCATTTGAAAAAATATAAATCCTTTACGGTGTTATCGCGGTGAATGTTTTTATAGTTCGAATCGCCAAATCCCCAAATCGGCAACTGAAACGAGCCGATTTTTAAATGATATTTTGTTTTCCGTTCACCCGTCAGCAATTCCGTACTAGCTTTTAGAGGGACCGTTACGTCTGTTTCATACCACGTCTTTGCAATGACTTCACCCTCAGCTTTTGTTAATTCATGCTTCTTTTCCTTATCTTCCTCGTCATCATCCGTTTCAGCGGCTTCTTCATCGGATAACGGCAATTTGCCCGATACAAGAACATCGCCTTTACTCACGTAGTCATTGACGCGAACTTTGGGTTGTCCCTTGGAAACATACATTTTTTCAATGACACCTTTTTTGGTTGCAATCAAATTTCTTGGTCCATCAACATGTTCTTCCTCCTCTTCCACAATCGTTTTTTCCACCCCTTCGAGCACATAGGTTGTCCCTTTTTGTTGCACACCAATCCACAACAATTCAGGAATATCATTCATTAATCGTTGTTGAACATCGCTCGGCGAATCCAACGTAAATGTCCATGAACCGCGACGAATACCATATTCATCAAGCTGTTCGCTTATTTTTTTCTCCAGATCTTTGGGGACATTGGTGATACGGACATCCCATATGATATTTGAAAGACAAAAAATAAGCAGTATACTGAGGGAAAGAGCGAGTACGAGTTCTTTTTTTCTGAAGAACTTTCCCGTGAGAAATGGGATCCCCCGCTTTTTCGTAAATGTCAGTTTATAGTTTGTCCCTCGTTTTAATTTTCGTAATCCGGAAACATCCTGCAATTTGATATTTCCGGTGCAAACATCGTCCGATTTCTTTGTAATATTCCAGACAGCGATACCTTTGTTTGTGCATTGTTGAAAAAATAATTCCGGACGCAACCCCTCAACCCGGACAGTAACGGATCCAGTGATGAAGGAACCTTGTATATGTTTCATGCCATCTTCCCCCAGACAAATGTTATTCGGCGATGAACGTTACTTCCTTAATTGTTCCTTCCAGCAATATTTCTTCAGGGAGCATCATTTTCAGCACAAATGATGAGCCCGTTATTTGTACATAACCTTTATTGGTCTTTAACGTCAGTTCATTTTCTGAATACACAGCCAATCCCTGATGATTCTCAATATAAACATGCAATTCGCCAATAATGGTAATCCTTGGAAGTTCCATCATGGCGTCAGAAGGAAGTGAAAAATATTTGGTAAGCCATGGAGCGATCTGTTGTTGCCATTTCCTCACGGATGCAGCCCCCTCTCATCACCATATTTATGATTTTGTCTGTGAAATAAGAACAAAAAAACACCATTATCAAGCAACCGTTTGGTATGCTCGATAATGGTGCTGCAACTATATACCGTTAAAAATCGTATTGGTTTATTTTTTCCGCTGGGCAATTATACTGCGGTAAGGTTTAAGTGCCCGCGGCTGGCCAAGCACTTCCGACATGACGACGCCATTGACTAAACCATTCCGGTTCAAATTAGTCACCATACGCTTTTTCAATCTTTGCCGTTCAACCGACGTATCATTGGCCGGCTGTCTTGGATGATGACTAAGATTTGCATCATGGCGCTGTTCCGTGTCTTCATTAACAGTCTCGGCATGATTCATACGTTTCTCCAGGTCCTCACGCTGCTGCTGTTGCATTTCTTCAATCGAAACAGGTGAAACCGTTGACTGGCTGTCGTTGTCAGTATTAGTATCCGTGTCGGTATCGTTCATAGTTTTTGGCGCTGTTTCCTGCGTGCGATCATTTTGTTTCGGAATGGGATCGCTGGATTCAGACCGGTCTTTAAAAAGGCCGGATATTGCTCCTATGATGGCAAGGATAACTAGAATTATTTCCACTATATCCCTCCTTGCTCAAAGATAGTGATGTCTTATTTGTCATCCTGATTATCTTCATTATCCTGATCTTCGGTCAATTTCCCGATGGTGTCACGCATGTCTGTATCAGCATTGATATTCTTATAGTTCATATAGTCCATAACACCCATGTTGCCTGATCGCAATGCTTCAGCCAACGCGCGCGGCACATCTGCTTCTGCTTCTACAACTTTTGCGCGCATTTCAGAAACGCGGGCATCCATTTCCTGTTCCTGAGCGACAGCCATCGCACGCCGCTCTTCTGCTTTCGCCTGTGCAATATTCTTATCCGCTTCTGCTTGATCTGTCTGCAGCGTAGCACCAATGTTCTTGCCAACATCCACATCGGCAATATCAATGGACAAAATCTCAAATGCTGTTCCGGCGTCCAACCCACTGCCAAGAACATTATGCGAAATAGCATCCGGATTTTCCAAAACTTTCGTATGAGCTTGTGAGCTTCCGATGGTGCTGACAACACCTTCGCCGACACGGGCAATAACCGTATCTTCACCGGCACCGCCGACTAAACGGTCAATATTGGCCCGGACGGTGATACGCGCTTTTGCTTTCACTTCAATCCCGTCCATCGCAATACCAGCTATAAATGGTGTTTCAATCACTTTGGGATTAACACTCATTTGAACGGCATCAAGCACATCACGTCCGGCCAAATCAATGGCTGCCGTACGCTCAAATGACAATTCAATATTCGCTCGCTGGGCGGCAATTAAAGCGTTTACCACTCGGTCAACATTACCCCCCGCCAAATAATGACTTTCCAATTCATTCGTTGTTACATCCAATCCGGCTTTATGCGCCTTGATTAACGGATTAATCACTCTGGACGGTATAACCCGTCGCAAACGCATTCCAACAAGGGTGAAAATTCCTACTTTAACACCCGCCGCCAGCGCACTGATCCATAGCATCACCGGTATGAAAGTAAATAATATGGCCAATGCGATCAGAATGATTAATGCTATGATAATTGGCATCCATTCCAATTCCATATCGATTCCTCCTATCTATAATACTTATTCCGCTTCTCTTACGACAACACGAACACCTTCGACGCGTATCACGTTGACACGTTTATCCTTTCCGATATATCCCCCCTCCGTTACGACATCCAAACGTTCATCCTGAAACACTGCAGTACCTGCCGGGCGCAAAGGGGTAATCGTTTTGCCTTCAAGACCAATGAGGTCCCGTCGACTTTCTGATGACACATACCCCTTTTCCGATGATGTCTGGTCTTCAAGGATGAGATATCGAAAAAATCCTTTGCGCATTCCCATCTTCTTAATCATTATCATAGCAGCAATAAACGTGATAATAAAAGCAATGCTAATACTCATTACCATATAACTCAAATCCTGACCGGAAAGAAGCAGAGACCAGACTATGGCCCCTGATCCAAGGAGCCCTGCTATCCCCCCAGGCAGAAAGAATTCAGCAACAATCAAGCCGATACCGATAATCAATAAAACGATTTCTTCCATTCCTGCCAGTCCGGCAATAGCATGACCGTAAAAAAACAGAACCAAAGCGGCTATTCCTATCCCCCCCGGAATTCCAAAACCTGGTGAAAACAATTCGGTAATAAGTCCAAGACTAGCTATTGATAAAAGAATGGGGACAACAACCGGATTTGTGATAAAGCGTGCAATATGTTCCGAAACAGTCAGGCTTTTTTCAACACGTTCAGCATCGCTTAATCCCAACTTTTTCAGAAGCGATTTCCGATTTTCAACCGTGCCAAGCGAATAACCGACTTCTTTGGCGTTTCTTGGTCCAAGAGTG
The DNA here is from genome assembly GCF_055395055.1 of Lentibacillus halophilus. Lineage (NCBI taxonomy): Bacteria > Bacillati > Bacillota > Bacilli > Caryophanales > Bacillaceae > Lentibacillus > Lentibacillus halophilus. The sequence goes on along the minus strand of NZ_AP043750.1, from coordinate 2,106,368 downwards.
AGAAATTTCCCTTTCCCCGCATCATATTTCGGGAGTTTAATGCTCGGATCGGCCATGGCAGCCGCATACCTTGGATTCCTTCCTTTGGATTGCGCAGCACTTTTCATGGCCGACAGCCAAGCCGACTGTGCTTTCTTATTCGCGGCCGTTCCATCCTGATTAATCACACCACTTGCTCCCATTGTCGCATTTGGCCTCATATAGATTTGATCGGCATTGAGCGCGATGTAAGAGCCGGCTGAAAGCGCTCTGTTGACGATATAGGCTGTTGTTTCTGTCTTAAGTCCCTGCATAAGTTCTCCTATTTGTTCAGCAGCCGCAACAGCCCCTCCCGGCGTATCAATTTCAAATATAATATGATCGGCACCATTTTCTTCCGCTTCACTAGTTGTGCGCTGGAGAAATGATTTTAGCCCCATTTCCACTTCTTTTTCAATAGGTATTATATATACAAGATCGCCATTGCCACTCTTCGCACCTGTTTGAGCAGTTGAAACAGAGCCAAAGACAAAAATACCTATTATCATAAAAGCCATTATACAAATGATGTAGCGTCTCACACGCCAACCCCCTTGCCAATCCATCTCTTCTGCTCGTTAAAATATGTGACCGAATATACAATGAATATCTTCTTTAAAACCATCTCATATGGAAAAGAGGCCCTGCCAGTTTGACAGGGCCTCTTACTCAGGCATTCAGATGTTTTTGAACAAGTTTATTAATCCGCGCACCGTCAGCTCTGCCCTTTACTTTGGGCATAATGGTATTCATCACTGTTCCCATATCTTTTTTGGAAGATGCATTAACTTCCTGAATGGTTGATGTAACCATCTCCTCAAGCTCTTCATCAGTGAGCTGAGATGGCATATAAGATTCTATTACATGAATTTCCGTATTAATCTTGCTGACAAGATCATCGCGTCCGGCTGATTCAAATTCCTGGAGGGAATCCTTCCTTTGTTTCAATTCTTTTGAAAGAACCGTCAACTCTTCGTCTTCAGAAAGATTATTCTTACCAAGTTTAATGGTTTCATTTTGCAATGAAGCTTTTATCATTCGTATGACAGCAAGTTTTTCTTTTTCTTTGTTCTTCATTGCATGTTTCATGTCCTCATTCAACTGTTCAACTAGCGGCATATGCCTGCACCTTCTTTTTTACTTGCGTTTCCTGGCAGCCTCAGACTTTTTCTTACGTCGCTCGCTTGGCTTTTCATAATGTTCACGCTTACGGTATTCCTGCAATGTACCGCTTTTGGATACGTTGCGTTTAAAGCGACGAAGAGCATCTTCAAGAGACTCGTTTTTACGAACGCGAGTTGTATTTGACATGCTAATTTCCCTCCCTCCGAAGCAAAAACAAAAATAAGACTATATGCGATACCTCACCACATATTAATGCATATTATAATATATTCGTATGCCAAGGTCAACTTAAAAATAGTTCTATGATTGGAAATAAGTCATATTAATAGGATGACGACCCATTTTTTTCATGAACAATGGATACACTGGCGCTGGCACCTATTCTGGTTGCGCCAGCTTCAATCATTGTCAAGGCAGTTTTCCTGTCCCGGATACCGCCTGATGCTTTCACACCCATGTCGTCACTGACGGATCGGCGCATAAGCTGCACATCGTCAACCGTTGCACCACCTCCGGAAAAACCAGTGGACGTCTTTACAAAATCCGCCCCCGCTGCATTGGCAAGTTGACACGCACGAATTTTTTCTTCATCCGTCAGCAACGATGTCTCAATAATAACTTTTGTAAGTGCCATTCCATCCGCCGTTTCAATAACTGCTTCCATATCTTTCTTTACCAAAGATTCATTCGATGCTTTTAATTCACCGATATTCAGCACCATATCCACTTCCGATGCCCCATTATCAAGTGCCTGCCTGGTTTCAAATGCTTTGGTTGCCGAGCTTGTTGCACCAAGCGGGAAACCGATGACTGTACATACTTTGACATCTGTGTTTTTCAGGTTTTCATGACAAAACGTAACCCAATACGGATTTACACAGACGGATGCAAACCCGTAATCACGAGCTTCCTGAATAATGTTTCTCATCGTAAATTTACTAGTTTCCGGTTTCAATTGCGTATGATCAATATACGCTGCCAGTTCCTGGTCCATGGGTGACCTCCCTTTCGCAAATGACTATGTGTCCCGTCATCCTGATGTTGTTATGGTTTTGACAGCGTCATCCATGACCCGAACAAAAACACCTTTGTTGTACGGATAGCCTGATTCCGTTATTTTCACGCGTACAATACTGCCGATTAAATCAGGGGATCCACTGAATTTAACTTTCAAATAGTTATCCGTATATCCTTGCAGAAGGCTGGGATCCTCATCGGATTGTTCTTCCGGTATGACTTCAAGTACCTCATTTTCATACCGGGAGGCATAGGTTTTAGCTAGCTGATTGGATAGCTCAATCATCTGATTGACCCGTTCGTTTTTCACATCGTCATCGACTTGATTATTCATACGGGATGCAGGCGTACCGGTTCGTTTGGAGAATGGAAACACATGAAGTTCCGAGTATCCGAGATCACGGACAAATTGATAGGTTTCCAAAAACTCTTCTTCCGTTTCACCCGGAAAACCGACGATGACATCCGACGTAATGGCAAGACCCGGAAGGGCCTGTCGAATTTTATCAATCTTTTGTTTGTAAAAGTCCGTGGAATATTTGCGGCGCATACGATGCAACACGCTATCCGATCCAGCCTGTAATGGGATATGAAGATGACGGACAATTTTTTCGGACTTATCCAGTACATCGATGACGTCATCGGTGACCTGACTTGCCTCAATTGAGGAGATCCGAATCCGTTTCAGGCCATCAACCTTTGTCTCCAAGTCCTGCAAAAGCCGCGCAAAATTGTAATCGTTCATGTCTTCTCCATACCCAGCCGTATGAATACCTGTCAACACAATCTCTTTATAGCCGGCATTCACCAGATTTTGCGCCTGTTCCAGTACGTTTTCGGGATCCCTGGAGCGCAGCAGCCCCCGTGACCAGGGAATAATACAAAATGTACAAAAGTTATTGCATCCTTCCTGAATTTTTAAAGATGCGCGCGTACGGTCGGTAAATGCCGGTACATCCATCTCTTCAAATACACGGGTTCTCATAATGTTGGAAACACCATTAACCGGTTCGCGTGTCTTTTTATGTTCCTCAATATAATCGATCATTTTCTTTCTGTTTTGTGTTCCAACAATGACATCAACACCCGGTATTTCCATAATTTCACCTGGTGATGTCTGAGCATAGCATCCCGTCACACAAACAACCGCATCCGGATTTTTACGGATGGCTTTTCGAATGACTTGCCGACTTTTCTTATCTCCGGTATTAGTAACGGTACACGTATTAATGACATAGACATCCGATTGACGATCAAAGTCAACCCGTTCATACCCGTTTTCTTTAAATATGTTCCAAATGCCTTCTGTTTCATATTGATTCACTTTGCAACCCAACGTATGAAACGCAACTGTTGTCATTTAGGTACACTCCCATTCTTCAAAATGATAGGAAATACTTGCAAGTGCATACATGGCAGCCGTTTCTGTTCTTAGTATGCGCGGGCCCAAACGGACAGGGGTAACCCCTTCCTGTTTCATCAGCACAACCTCTTTCGGTGAGAAACCACCTTCCGGCCCAATGACCAAAAGCACCCTCTCACCTGAGGTCATTCGTCCCACTGATTGTGCAAACGTTTGAAACGCGTCTGTTTTTGCTTCTTCTTCATAGGCAAACAGCTTATGGTCAAAATCATCACTCTGTGCCAGCACATCCGAGATCGTCTGCGCTGGATGCAGGTGAGGAACTTTATTGCGGTGACATTGTTCACTGGCTTCCTTCACAATCCTGGAATAGCGGGTCATTTTTTTGGTTGCTTTCTTATCATCCCACCGAACGACGGACCGTTCCGCCTGAATCGGGATAAAAGCTGATGCACCGAGCTCTGTTCCTTTTTGCAGAACGTGGTCGAATTTATCACCTTTTGCCAGCGCTTGGGCAACGGTCACGGATATAGGCATTTCGGTTGATTCCTGAAGCCATTCCCGGATCTCTGCACTGATATGGTGCTCATCCATCCCGGTGATTTCACAAATTGCCGCTTGTCCATCCGGATGATTACAGATAATGTCATGGCCTGTCCGGAACCGCATAACCCGGCTAATATGATGCAAGTCATCACCTTTAATATAAACGTTGTGGTCATCCCAGTTTTCGGATGGTACGAAATAACGCTGCAAATCAGGCACCACTTTCATTCGGAGTCTTTTTAGCCACAATGGAAATCCAGTCTTCCATCTTATTCACCTCAAGAATACGAAAACCTGTATCTTGCAATGTATCCTGCACCAGTTGTTGCTTGTCTTTAATAATGCCCGACGCAATGAAAATCCCATCCGATTTCAGAACATTCCAAGCATCACCGGCTAACCGTACAATGATATCCGCCAAAATATTTGCAACAACCATATCGGCTCGTAACGCTACGTCATGCAGCAAATGGTTTTGTGACGCGGTTATCTTGTTATTTATTTGGTTTAATTCTGCATTGATTTTTGTGCTTTTCACAGCGACATCATCCAAGTCAAAAGCATGTACGTCTCCTGCTCCAAGCAGTCCTGCTGCAATACTCAGCACGCCAGAACCGCATCCGACATCCAGAACAACATCCTGTTTCCGTATGTATTGTTCAATCGCCTGTATACTCTGGACCGTCGTAGCATGGGTCCCCGTTCCGAAAGCCATGCCGGGATCCAACTCGATAATTACTTCATCCCCTGAAGTAGGTTGATACGATTCCCATGTCGGAATAATGGTTATCTTATCGGAAATTTTAACAGGCTTATAATACTTTTTCCATGCCGTAGCCCAATCCTCTTCATTGATGTCACTAATCGTCACTTGATTTCGTCCCAGGTCAATACCGTATTGCTGCAGTTGGTTAATCGCCCGCTTTATGGCATCCACGGTTTTATCCAGATAAGTGTTCTCTGAAAGATAGGCTTTGATATAAACCCCATCAGCCGGATAATCTGCCGGATCCAAGTCATAAACCTCACCAAAAAATGTTTCCCGTTCTTTACTCAAATCAGCAGGATCCTCGATGGCAATACCGTTGGTTCCATGTTCATGCAAAATATTAGAGATTGGGTCGATAGCTTCATTTGTTGTTTGAATACAAATTTCAGACCATATCACGTTGTTCACCCGTTTCTTCAAAAATAGTGGCTTGGGATTTGAATGGTGGAGCTCATCATAACTAAATAGATACTATGAAAGAACTTCTGCTAAAACCCACGTTTAGTGGGCCATGCAGAAGTTACCACAGTCGTCCGTTTCGTTAGCTTTTAAAGGCGTTTTTGAAACGTTGGAACAATGACCCTTGTTCATCCGTTGATTCATTGCCTCCGATTTCATTGAATTCGCGCAGCAATTCTTTTTGTCGTTCAGTCAAATTGTTTGGAGTAATTACTTTCGTCTGCACTTGCTGGTCCCCATGTCCGTATCCGCGTACATTGGGTGCCCCTTTTCCTTTAAGTCTGAAGGTTTTTCCTGCTTGTGTTCCAGCAGGTATTGTCAGCATGACTTTACCATGAACCGTCGGCACTTCCACTTCGTCGCCAAGAGCGGCTTGAGCAAACGTTATAGGCAATTCGCAGTATATTTGATCGCCATCCCGTTCAAAGAATTCGTGCGGTCTGACTTTAATAACGACAAATAAGTCTCCAGGAGGGCCACCATTGACACCCGCTTCACCTTTTCCGGATACACGGATCTGATGACCTTCATCAATCCCTTTAGGAATAGAAATATGAATGGATTTGTTCTGTTTCACCTTACCGGCTCCACCGCATGTACGGCACTTCTCCGGAATAATTTTTCCGCTTCCATCACAATGGTGGCACACTCGCCGGTTCACAACACGTCCAAATGGCGTGTTCTGTTCCATGTTCAATTGGCCGGATCCTTTACAATAAGAACATGTTTCAGTTTTCGTTCCGGGTTTGGCACCGGACCCATGACATGTATCACATTCTTCATCAGTCGGTATATTGACATCGGTTTCTTTGCCGAAAATGGCTTCCTCAAAGTCCAATGTCATCGTATATTGTAAATCAGCACCCTGCTGCGGTGCATTCGGATCCCGTCTTCTGCCACCTCCGAAAAACATATCAAATATATCACCGAAGCCACCGAAATCACCAAAATCCTGCGCACCGCCAAACCCTTGACTTTGCGCTCCGGCATGACCAAACTGATCATATTGGGCACGTTTTTGTTCGTCGCTTAACACTTCATACGCTTCTTTGGCTTCCTTAAACTTGTCAGATGCGTTCTCTTCTTCACTGACATCGGGATGATATTTCCGTGCCAGTTTCCGGTAAGCTTTTTTTATATCATCTTTGGAAGCATCTTGATCAACACCAAGTACGTCATAATAATCGCGTTTACTCACGTTCGCATCACTCTCCCGACACTATTGCATTCATTTTATCATACCATTAGTTGTGTTCTACTAGCAACCAAGCATGATTTAGACGCTATTTTTTCAGTGAAAAAAAGTCAAAGTCAAGAGAGTCCTGACTTTGACTTTTCCTTCATGTCCTACCGGTTTATTGCTTTTTATCTTCCTTATCTTCTTCGTCATCAACTTCTTTATAATCCGCATCGACGACGTCTTCATCAGAACCTTGAGATCCGCCCTGCTGGTCTTCTGAACCCTGCTGCTCTTGCGCCATTTGCTCATACATTTTCACGGAAAGCTGCTGCACTTGTTCTTGCAGTGCATCTTTCTTCTCCCGGATCTGTTCCAAATCATCCGCATCAATGGCTTGCTGCAATGCATCTTTTGCTTCTTCAGCTTTTTGCTTTTCTTCCTCGGTGATGTTGTCACCAAGGTCATTAATAGTTTTATCCGTTGTGAAAACAAGTTGATCGGCTTCATTGCGCAAGTCAGCTTCTTCACGGCGTTTTTTGTCTTCCTCAGCGTTCTCTTCCGCTTCTTTAACCATTTGTTCCACTTCGTCCTCTGACAGGCCTGAAGAGGATTTAATCGTAATCGATTGCTCTTTGTTTGTGCCTTTATCTTTTGCGCTTACGTTGACAATACCGTTGGCGTCAATATCAAAAGTCACTTCAATTTGTGGAACTCCGCGCGGTGCCGGCGGAATATCCGTCAATTGGAAACGGCCAAGTGTTTTGTTGTCGGAAGCCATTTCACGCTCACCCTGCAGGACATGAATATCGACAGCCGTCTGATTGTCAGCCGCAGTGGAAAATACTTGCGATTCGCTTGTTGGAATGGTTGTGTTACGTTCAATCAGCTTAGTTGTGACACTGCCCATCGTTTCAATTCCCAGTGACAATGGTGTAACATCAAGCAGAACAACATCTTTTACATCGCCCTGAAGGACACCAGCCTGGATGGCTGCACCAACAGCTACCACTTCATCCGGATTAACGCCTTTTGACGGGTCTTTGCCGATATTATTCTTAATCGCATCCTGTACGGCAGGAATTCGTGTTGAACCGCCGACCAGAATAACTCTGTTAATATCCTTAGCAGCCATACCCGCATCTTGAAGGGCTTTGCGAGTTGGCCCCATCGTGCGTTCCACCAGGTCGGATGAAAGTTCCTCAAACTTGGCACGTGTGAGATTCATTTCCAAGTGCATTGGACCATTTTCCCCAGCTGTAATAAACGGCAATGAGATTTGAGTCTGGCTAACACCGGAAAGTTCTTTTTTAGCTTTCTCCGCAGCGTCTTTCAAGCGCTGTTTTGCCATTTTGTCTTGGGAAAGATCAATGCCATTTTCTTTTTTGAATTCCTTAACCATATGGTCGATGATAACTTCGTCGAAATCATCACCGCCAAGACGGTTGTCACCGGCTGTTGCGATAACTTCGAACGTACCATCGCCAATATCCAGGATGGAAACGTCAAATGTTCCCCCACCAAGGTCATAAACAAGAATGGTTTGATCCTGGTCTTCTTTATCAATGCCATAGGCCAGCGATGCTGCTGTTGGTTCATTAATGATACGTTCAACTTCCAGCCCGGCTATTTTGCCCGCGTCCTTGGTAGCTTGACGTTCCGCATCATTAAAGTAAGCAGGAACCGTAATAACAGCTTTATCCACTGTATCCTCAAGGTATTCTTCGGAATAAGATTTGATATGCTGCAGAATAATCGCTGAGATTTCTTGTGGTGTATATTCTTTCTCACCGATTGTTACTTTGTATTCCGTGCCCATGTGACGTTTGATGGACTGAATGGTATCCGGGTTCGTGATAGCCTGGCGCTTAGCTACTTCACCGACTTGACGCTCACCGTTTTTAAACGCGACCACAGATGGTGTCGTGCGGTTGCCTTCCGGTGTTGGTATAACAACCGATTCGCCACCTTCCATCACTGCTACGCAAGAGTTTGTTGTCCCTAAGTCGATTCCAATTGTTTTACCCATAATCAAATTCCTCCTTCACTGCTGATCCAATTGATTATTTATTTACTTTGACCATTGCTGGTCTAATTACGCGGTCTTTTAGATAATAGCCTTTCTGCATTTCTTCAACGACTGTTTCTGATTCCGCTTCATCATCTTCCACCTGCATCACGGCATGATGAATATTCGGATCAAACGATTTTCCAACTGTCTCCATTTCCTCCACACCATGTTTTGCCAAGGCTTCTTTCAGTTGGCGATAGACCATTGTTATCCCATCTGCAAAGCTTTTAGTCTCCTCATTAACGTCAACCTGTAAGGCACGTTCAAAGTTATCCATTACAGGTAGCAAATCTTGCACCATTTCTTCAGCTTTATATTTTTGATTCGCTTCTTTTTCTTTTTGCGTCCGTTTTTTAAAATTGTCAAATTCTGCTTGGACACGAAGCACTTGTTGGTGCATTTCCTCTTTTTCCTGCTTTTCCTTATCCAGTTGTGCCTGCAACGAAGACGAATTCTCTGCTTTTGTTTCCGTATCCCCTTCTTCAGTTTCGACCTGATCGTCGGCATCCATGACTTCTGTTATTGTTTCTTCATGAACGTCCGCATCCTTCTGCTGTTGATTTTGTTCTTCATCAACGTTATGTTCTTCTTTTTGATCTGCCACTCCTGCCACCTCCAATATCAAATTGTCACGAAAGACTATAACATGATTTCTGCAGTAAATAAATGAATATACATAAAAGCTGTGGAGTGACCCCGTCAGCTATTTTTATGCCATTTATATAACACATTCGACATCTCATTGGATAAGCCGTTTAATAAAGCAATAACTTTCCGATATTCCATCCTGGTAGGCCCGAGCAATGCAATCGTACCCATCTGTTCCTCATCCCACTCATACGTTGCTGATATCAGCGTACATTCCTTTATGGCATCCGCTTGATTTTCGTGCCCAATTCTAACATTGATGCCGCCAGCATTGTTTTTCAGCAAGTCCGCTAATCGATCTTCGTTTTCGATCATGGAGTAAAATGAGCGCACTTTTTCAATGTCATTGAATTCTGGTTGCATCAATATATTCGTTTTGCCACCAAAGTAAAGCTTAACGGGATTATCCGAAAAAAACGCCGCCTTCAAGTATTGAAACGACTTCTCAAAATCATTGACATACGATCCCATAAGATTGATAACTTCCGTGTTGAGTTTCTCATGCAAATGAATAAGCGGAACGCCATAAAGGCGATCATTCAAGATATTCACTATTTTCTCCAAATCTGAGGTGTCAATCTCCTCCGGAACCGAAAATGACCGGTGTTCAACATGACCAGTATTGGTAATTAATATGGCTACAGCGGTATATGGTGACAGTGTTACCATCTGCAGTTGTTTCAATTGCGTTTCAAACACTTCCGGACCGAGGATGATCGATGTATAGTTTGTGATCTCGGATAGTATCTCCGCAGAGTGTTGAACAATTTGTTCAAATTCGAATAAACCTTCCTGCATCACGTTTTCAACAATTTTAATGTTGTTCATTGTTTCTTTGAGTGACACCAGATGATCGACGTAATAGCGATAACCTTTCTCAGATGGGATGCGGCCGGATGATGAATGGGTTTTTTCAAGAAACCCCATGTCTTCCAAATCGGCCATATCATTGCGCACAGTGGCTGGACTGTACCTAATGGTTTCTTTTTTTGCAATGGAACGTGACCCAACCGGTTGCGCCGTTTCGATGAAATCATCAATAATCACTTGCAGAATCAATAATTGTCTTTCCGTTAACATGATGACCACCTCTGTTAGCACTCTTAGCTAATGAGTGCTAATGCTATTGTTAAATTATCAGATTGGTGATTTATTGTCAACGCACAAGATTCAAGTCATGCTCTTCCAATAAGAATTGTGCAAAAACCTCGTTTCCAAACAACATACCTTCATCAGTCAGACGGAGCTGTTTTCCACTATCCTCAATCCATCCCTTTTGCGTAAGTGCGTTAATGACATCCCCATACAAATCGTCATAAGGGAATCCATATTTTGCCTTAAACTGCTCTTTATTAATTCCTTCCATCTTTCTAAGTCCCAAAAACATTTCTTCTTCGATCATTTCACGCTTACTAATTTCTTCTGTATGCAAAACCGGTTTGCCAGTTTCCTTTGCCTGTTGCACATATTGTGGAAGAGGTCGGATATTTCCCATGCGAACCCCGGACAAATATCCATGAGCGCCAGCTCCAAAACCATAATAATGCTGATTATTCCAGTACGTGAGGTTGTGTCTGCTTTCGAAACCGTGTTTGGCAAAATTGCTTATTTCATAGTGATTCAAACCATTTTTTCGCATAGTATCCTTTAACAGCTCATACATGGATACCTCCTCTTCTTCAGGAGGTCTATGTAATGTGCCTTTCTTATACCGCTGATAAAAAATGGTTTTAGGTTCAATCTGCAGTGCGTAGGCTGAGTAATGCGGAAGATCAAAAGCAACAGCCTCATTAAGTGTTTGGCGGAAATGGTCCAACGTTTGGTTCGGCAAGGCATAAATGAGATCGAGACTGATATTATAAAAATGATTTTTTTTCAGCAATTCAACGGTATGATAAACATCTTTCACTTCATGGATCCTACCCAACTGTTCGAGCATCGCATTATCAAATACCTGCACACCAAGCGAGACTCGATTCACGCCATAACTGTTTAACAACTTTGCTTTTTCTCCGTCAAAGTCACCAGGATTCGCCTCTATGGAAAATTCCACAGTCCCAGCAATATCAAATTTTGTATCAATTAGCTGCATTAGGGATTTCAGCTGTTGAAATGTTAAAGCCGTTGGTGTTCCACCACCAATAAAAATCGTTTCCACGCTGTTCTTTTCACCATCTATAGCAGTATTCACCTCATGTTTCAAGGCTTCTATATATTCATCTGCAGACTGCTCATCATAAAAAAACTTGGTAAAATCACAATAATGACAAATCTGCTGACAGAACGGAATGTGGATATAAACGGATTGTGCTTTCATTATGTTCGCTCCTATACGAAGAAAAGGGATAACTTAAGCGTCTGGCAAATGTTTCCCATTTCAACAATTAATTAATCATCATCCATCTCAAGTATGGCCATAAACGCTTCTTGCGGTACTTCCACAGACCCGACCATTTTCATTCGTTTTTTACCTTCTTTTTGCTTTTCCAGTAATTTACGTTTTCGTGAAATATCGCCACCGTAACACTTGGAAAGCACGTTCTTTTTCATGGCTTTAATTGTTGATCTGGCAATAACTTTATTTCCAATCGCCGCTTGAACTGGAACCTCAAATTGCTGTCTCGGTATCAGATCTTTCAATTTGTCGACTATATGCTTCCCCCGTTCATAAGCAAAATCACGGTGAACAATAAATGACAGAGCATCAATCGTTTCCCCATTCAGTAATATATCCATCTTGACAAGATTGGATGAACGATACCCGGAGATATCATAATCAAATGAGGCGTACCCCTTTGTCCGAGATTTTAACTGATTAAAAAAGTCAAATACTATTTCCGAAAGCGGAATATAATACGTAATATTCACCCGGACTTCATCAAGATACTCCATAGTGATAAATTCGCCACGTTTTTTCTGGGCAATTTCCATAACTGATCCGACATAGTCATTCGGTACCATTATAGTCGCTTTTACAAAAGGCTCACGAACGTCCTTAATGAGCTGCGCATCCGGCATAGCCGATGGATTCTCAACTTCAATCGTTTCATCATCCGTTTTTTCCACTTCATAAATGACAGATGGCGCTGTCGTTATCAGACTGATATTAAACTCCCGCTCTAATCGTTCCTGAATGATTTCCATGTGCAGTAATCCCAGAAAACCGCAACGAAATCCGAATCCAAGGGCTTGCGAGCTCTCCGCTTCATACTGAAGAGACGAATCGTTCAGCTCAAGCCGTTCCAACGCCTCGCGCAAATCATTATATTGACCGGAATTAACCGGAAATAGTCCGCAGAACACCATCGGATTCAATTGTTTATAACCCGGAAGCGGATTTTCAGCAGGGTTTTTAGCATGGGTTATCGTATCACCAACACGGGTATCGCCGACGTTTTTTATGGATGCCGTCAAATAACCAACATCCCCAACAGTCAATTCGTCTCGTTTTTCCGGATTTGGAGCAAATACACCAATTTCATTAATTTCAAATTCCTTTCCATTCGCCATCAATCTGATTTTGTCACCAAGTTTGACGGAGCCTTCGCGAACACAAATATACGCAATAGCACCACGATACGGGTCATACAGCGAATCGAATATAAGCGCTTGAAGTGGGTTTTCGGAACTGCCGGCCGGAGAAGGGATATCCGATACTATCCGCTCAAGCGTCTCATCAACGCCGATGTCATCTTTTGCCGACGCCAGAATCACATCATCCCTATCAATACCAATCACATCTTCTAATTCCCGAGCCACTCGATCGGTATCAGCATTAGGCAAATCTATTTTATTAATAACCGGTATGAGCTCCAAATCATTATCCAGAGCTAAATAAACATTGGCCAGTGTCTGCGCTTCAATTCCTTGCGCAGCATCCACAATGAGAATAGCACCTTCGCAGGCTGCAAGGCTTCTCGAAACTTCATATGTAAAATCGACGTGACCAGGTGTGTCAATCAAGTGAAACAAATAATCGTCATTGTGTTTATCCGTATAGCTCAACCGTACCGCATTAAGCTTGATTGTAATGCCACGTTCACGTTCCAGTTCCATCCCATCCAGAAATTGTTCTTTCATTTCACGTTGCGACAACGCTTGTGTCTTCTCCAAAATGCGATCGGCAAGTGTGGATTTACCGTGATCTATATGCGCTATAATGGAGAAATTACGTACGTTTGCTTGGTTCCTTATCATAAAAGATGTCCACTCCTGACATGCCTACCGATATTCAACCAGTAAAAGGCCAATTTTCAACATTTGTCACCAGTGTGGATTATAGCAATTGAACAGCAAACATTTCAAGTAAGAACGTGCTGATCATGACTAGCGACATCAGAAAAAAACGTTTGCCAACTGGTATGCTATACGGACGATCCCTTCATAAACCCCGGTTACACAAGCTTCCAGAAAAGAAGCTGCTTTTTGAATAAAATGATCCGACGCATCCGGTTTTATGGCTTCATGATGTGTCTTATCCTTATGTTTATCCGTAGTTATTTCGATGGTTTCTTTCGTTGCAGTCCCTTCAACAGTACCGTCTTCACCCGTGTCTGCATCATGACTGCCACGATCCATTCCTGCGATCAGACCGGTTAAAAAAAACAAAATTAGCAGTAAAAGAACAATAAGGGAACGCATCGTTTTCCCTCCTCCTCTATATGTGCTTTCTGTTTAATCTATGAATGGAAGCGGTAAAATAGAACCATCCATGATTCTACAGGCGCCGTAATAGAGAAGAAATAGTATTACCGTGTATAAGAAGCAGCATTGTCCACTGTCACCCGTTCATGCAGCGCAGCATTCAAACCGGTTGAGATCAGAAAAGCCATATCATTCATTAATCCATCCACCTCTTTTGGCGTGACCATCAGATTGTGTCCAAGCGGTGTAAGAACCTCTTTAATCAATGACTTTTTCTCCTCCTCGGACAGGCCTCCAACCATTCCGAAAAAGGTTTTGCGCTGCTCGTCATTCGGCAAATCCTCATCTTTTAATTCTTTGCTGCCGAACGATAATCCAGCTGGCGTCAGCGATTTGGAAGGGCTATCTTTTTCACGCCACTCTTTTCCCAAGTGTTTCAGCATAAAATCAATCGTATCGCTTGTGATAGTAACCGCGTCAACGACCGTGGGACAACCGATAGCCAGAACCGGCACCCCAAGTGTTTCCTTACTTAACTCTTTCCGTTTATTACCGACACCTGAACCGGGATGAATGCCAGCATCCGACATTTGAATGGTTTCATTGACCCGTTCAACGGACCGCGATGCAAGTGCATCAATGGCAATGACAAAATCAGGATTGAATTTTTCAGTGATACCAAAAATAATGTTGCTCGTTTCTATACCAGTCACTCCCATAACGCCCGGTGTAACAGCAGCAACCGAACGATACCCCTCGGAAACAGATTCATGTTCCAGTGCAAATAAATGGCTGGTCACAAGTGTTTTTTCAATAGCCATAGGACCAAGTGCATCGGGGGTTACATTCCAATTTCCAAGACCCACGATCAAGCCGGTGCCACTCGGTGAAATTCCATTTTTTTGCATAAGTACCTTCAATTCCTTGCTAAAAACCTTCGCCGCCTCTTTTTGACTGACTGTATCCTGATTTTTGACACCATCGGCATAGATCGTGATATACGACCCTTGTTTTTTGCCGATCTGTTTTTCACCCTTTCCATCAATATCCACATACGTTATGGCAATATCTCCTTCTTGTTTTTCTTGAACAGTCACACCCTCTATATCGTTTTTTGTCTTGTTTTCATTCTTTTCCACAACCATATCCTTTGCTTCGACAGCAAGATCAGTCCGTACATGATAGCGCTGGTCCTCGTCGTTCATTCTGATCCTCCTTATTGATCAATGCATTTATTCTCTAGACTGTACGTTTTCATCCCGAATCATACAGAATGCGGGCCCAGTTGTTGAAAAGGAGATGAACGTTTGGTAAAATGAAGTTTGCTGAACTACATCAGGCAACTTACCAATAATCTATAGCATTGATGACAACGGAGGTGAAACACATGCCAAATATTAAATCAGCAAAAAAACGTGTGGGCGTAAACCAAAAGAAACGCGCTGAAAATATAGACTTCAAAACCGAAATGCGCACACATATTAAGCGTTTAGAAAAAATGATCGCAGCCAATGACGCTGAGGAAGCAAAGGCGGCTTTGCCAGTTACATTCAAAAAGATCGACAAAGCTGTTCAAAAAGGCGGCGTCCACAAGAACAATGGCAACCGGGAAAAATCCCGTCTGGCTGAAGAAGTCAATAATTTGAGCGCTTAAATAAGCCATTCCTATAATAAAAACGATCCTTGTGCAAGGATCGTTTTTTAATGGCTCATATGTAACCAACAGTGAGAAAATGATACGTTATTGAACGAGATGATACAGTAATAATTCGAAAGCGAGCTCTTTCTCCATGCTCCCGTCTTTCATGGCATGATCGGTTTCCGCCAGCTTATCCATTATATCCTGTAAACGGGTGGCAGTGAATTTCTTTTCCCGCTGCAAGGCCATTTTGATGACATAGGGATGTGTTCCTAGCTGTTTTTGCATCTGTGATTGACTGTACCCTTTCCTGTTCAACAATTTCACACGAAGAATGGCACGGAATTGGAATGCAAGAAGAGCTACCAGACCTACTGGTTCTTCGTTTATTTTTTCCAAATCTTTATAGATCAAAATGGCCCGGTGCAAGTCCCGGTCAATAACGGCATCAACGAGACGTAACGAGGTGCTGTTTCCCGTATAAGCAACGAGCTTTTCCGCTATTTCCCTGGTGACTGTACCATTTTCACCAACATACAGTTTGAGTTTGTACAATTCATTGCGCAGCAAATGCAAATCAGCCGTCAATTCTGATTCGAGTAATTCATAGACATCATCTTGTATGGACAGCCCCATACTGCTGGCGAAATTCGAAATCCAGCTGCGCAAATCATATTCTTTGATGGGATTGCATTCGGCAGTAGTACCATTTTGTTTCAAAAGCTTGGCCACTTTTTTTCGTTCATCGATTTTTTCATATGGTGCAGTAAATATGATGATGGAATAATCAACAGGCTCTTGAAGATACCAGGTAAGCCTATCAAGGTCATGTTCAAATGGTAATTTATCCGGTTTTGTTTTTAAAAAACTTGGGTTAGTAGCGATAATTAATTTCATTCCACCGAACAATGGATACGTTTCTGCGTCTGCGATTACGTCCTGCACGGGCGTTTCTTCCAGATCATAAATAGTAAAGTGTTCATCCGAATTGGCATCATTGGATAGCACGGCCGTTTTAATCGCTGTTGTTATTTTTTGTATGAAATACGATTCGGTACCATATAATAAATACACCGATTCCAATTGTTTTTTCTTTACTTGCTGCAAAACATCCATATATGTCATACTTTTCACCCCGTATGGTATATGGTAAAATGGATTCATCTAAGTCGCAAGCATTTTTATATGGACATATCCTGCCATAAAAAGGACATGGCAGGATCATTTTCAATACAGGCAAAGGGGGACATAAGCCCTTCATCCCCCCCTTGAATCTATATAAACGTTTAGCGTTCAGCCCTAGGAACTGAATACTAAACGGGATTTGTACTTTTAGGTTGACCGTTTTTACTAAAAATATGGTTGTTAAGTCTTTCTAATGAAGCCATTTATTTTTGTGACATTATTGATTACAAGTGGATTTTTTTATGTATTTAATTTAAACTGTTAACTGTATAGGAGGGATGGATATGAACGAATTTGAGCAGGACGTGCAATCAAAAAATAATGATGTCGTTGATTCCATTAAAGGGTTTGGATTTTCATTTATTTTCTTTGTACTGATTTTTGCTATCGGTGTTATATTCAATGTTTTAGGGTCATGATTGGCCATTGGTACCATCTCCGGAATGCGACACGACACACATGATCACCCTAGGTTGACTGTATTATCCGATGAAAAGAGACTGCTGCCGGCAGTCTTTTTTTCATCAGCCACTTATAGCCTATGGCAAAAACGTGGAAAATGTTCCTTCCTTCCCCCTGAAGTGATACTGTATCGCTCCGTCTTCATCCGTTCTGAGCTTTTGTACGTTTTCCTTCTTCAATAAACGAATGACGTCAGCATCCGGATGACCGTACATATTATTTTCGCCCACGGATAGAAGCCCGTAAGCGGGTTGAATTTCTTTGAGAAAAGCTGAATCTGTCGATGTTCCGCTTCCGTGATGAGCCACCTTCAAAACGTCAGACTGTAAACCTGGATAGTCACGGATGATGCCACTTTCCGTTTCTGTTCCTATATCCCCCGTAAAAAGCCATGTCTTTCCACCCAATTCCGAATATAGAACAAGCGAATTTTCATTAGGAGATCCATTGTCCTCATCCGGCGACAAAACTTTAAACTCATGACCACTAATGGTCAAAACGTCCCCGGATTCAACTCGGACGATGTCTGTCTCAGTACCTCTTACCGTTTCATGCACCGAATCGTCCAGCGAATCATAATGGCTAGTAATAATGTATTGGACTGGGAAGTCAGCAGTTATATACGGCAAACTTCCTACATGATCCATATCCCCATGCGAAACAAAAATTGCATCCAATTTACCAATGCCTTGTGACAGCAAATAGGGCTTAATCCTTTGTTTGTAAACATTTTCAGAGGGCTCTCCTGTATCATAATCGGTTGTTGCTCCAGCATCGATAAGAACAACACTTTTCCGATAAGGGAGCTCAACAACGATGGCATCCCCTTGACCAATATCAAGCATGGTCACCTTCCCATCAGGGGATACATATGGTTTACTGACAATGATGATGAGCAGAAGTGTCAAGCTGCATCCCCACGCAAACGCTGCTTTGTGACGGGCCGCTTCTGCTTTCATCATAAACGAGACGAAAATAATGTAGTATAACACGGTACCTGCGAGCGGAATCGACCCAATAATCAGAGGTTTATACGCCACCTGGTCAACCAACTGCATAAACAGAAGGAACCAATCATGAATCTGAACGAATAGACCATCCAATAACGGAAGAAGGAATCCTGCAACGGGAGCAAGCAACAAAACAGCAAACATTAACGGGATAACAAACAGGGTAAAATAAGGAACGATAACCGTATTCACTAGAATGGATAAAGGTTGGAAGGTGAAGAAATACGCTGCTTGAAGTGGAAGAATCATCATTTGTGAAATAAAGCTTATTTTAAGAATAGAGAAAAAGGAATTCGTCGTCGCAGCTATCCAATCCTTTGATAAAAGCAGTCCAAACGTAACGCAGAATGATAATTGAAAACCTATTTGGTACACGATGTATTTATCAAGGCAAATGAGCGCAATAAAAACAATACTCAGCACATCCAATGTACTGCTTCGCCAATGAAGCTTGCGCGCCAGTATGAATAAAAGCACCATCGTACTGGCACGCCAGACGGATGGTTCACCGCCAGCGAGAAATGCGTAAATCGGCAAAAACATCATGACCGTCCATTGTGCTTTTTCCTTTGTCATACCTGCATAGGTCACCAGCAAAAGATAAAGAAAACCGACAATCAGTCCAACATGCAAACCGGAAATAGCTAAGAGATGAGTTAAGTTCCAGCGCTGGAAACGTTCTTTTGTTTCATCGCTGATTCCACTGTCATCACCCAACACAAGAGCATTGAGCCATATGGCTGTCTTCGGACTTACCTTTTGATGGATATATTCCGTTAAGTCGGACCGCAGCTGGTAAATAGGCTCTATGATCGACCCTCCACTGCATGTAACAGCATCCGGTGAATCAAGCATCACCTGATAATATACTCCTTGGGAAGCTAAGTAATTACGATAATCGAACTGTCCGGGATTCCTGCCTGTTTCGGGAAGCTCCGGTGTACCTTCAATGGTGCATGAAGCTCCGAATTTCACAGATTCATCCACAAGCTCATCACCGAAATAAGTAATTAAAAAATCCTTTCCAGTGCCATTATCAGTCAAAGTAAAGTCAACCGTCGTCTCTGTTTTATTCACTGGACTTGTTATCTGTCCTGTAATAGGCTGCTGTTGGCTGTACGGTAGGTCCGGTGGCGGGTCATTAAGATCAGGAAGATAGAAAAAGGCGAGCAGGGAGGCGGCCAGAGAAATAATAAGGAGCCATTTCCCCAGCTTTTTGCGGGCATAGAGCCAGATGATCCAAAGGGTGAATATCCCAATAATCCATACATGTTGGAATAAAATAGACAATAAACTGCTGATTATGCCCAATGCGGGAATATACCAATAACCTCGCATAAGGGGCACCTATAATCGGAAAAGAGCGTCAGCCTCGGCTTTCAAGGTCTGCAAATTTTCCTGATCATCTGTCTGCCTCTCCAATTCCTTTAAGAGCTTCTGTATATAGGTTTCTTTCTCTCGATAATTTTCATCGATTGACAACTCTGTCAACGCCACTTTTTTTGTATGTATGCCAGCATCATCGAACAATTCAAGCGCATATGGGTGATTTTTATAATCGTTGGCATAGTAAACGGCCTTGATACCACTTTGAATAATTTGTTTGCAACACTGAAGACACGGAAAATGAGTCACATATATCTCTGCACCGTCCGTCGGTACTCCAAATTTGGCACATTGCAACAGGGCATTTGCCTCGGCATGAACGGTCCGGACACAATGACCATCAATAATATAACACCCTTCATCAATACAATGGACACCACCGGAGACACTGCCATTATATCCTCCGGCAATGATTCGTTTATCCCTGACAATGGTAGCGCCGACCATCAGCCTGGTACAGGTACTGCGCATAGCCAACAAGTGGCTTTGTGCCATGAAATATTGATCCCATGAAATTCGTTTCATATTGTTTACCACCTTTTCACTATATCGTCAGTTTACAACTGCTTTTTTCCATTCGTCAATAACGCTCGTTGCAGGTAAAACAGCAGTTGCAAACGGTTGACTAAGGAACTTGAATATCATCTTTTAATGCTTCCAACGTTTTTTCACCAATGCCTGATACGTCTAGGAGATCATCAGCTTTTTTAAATAATCCATTGTCGTCACGATACTGAATGATAGCCTGTGCTTTTGAGGGGCCGATTCCATTTAACGTTTCCATAGTTGCTTGGTCTGCATTATTGATGCGAACTTTATCAGAGGCGGATTCAGGGGACGATGGGGATACTTGATTGTTGTTTGCCTTACTTGAAACCATAATAACCATCTCGTCCTGGACTTTTTGGGCAAGATTGACAGTGGTCCGGTCAGCTTGTTTGGTGAAACCGCCGGCCATTTGAATCACATCATGAACACGGGAATCCGGCTTAACGTCGTAAACACCGGGATCAACGACTTCACCCTTTATGTCCACGATGATCGCAGTAGGTTGATCATCTTTTTTACCGTCCACAGTCATATCCGTGTCGTTTTCAGTAGCATCCGTATGCTTTTCCACATCTACGTCGCCGGTCTTATCCATGTTCCAGAATAAAAAGACGGCAACAGCCAACACAAGAATGATGGGAAATAGATATTTTTTTAGCGGATGGAACAAGAGGCATCACGTCCTTTGAAGAGTTTGAGGATAGTCAAAAAAGAGGTATACTCATCCTATTCGACATCACCCGCCAAAATCCTTTTTTATTTTGATTTTTTGTGAACGTTTTAAAACGACCGGACGTTGTTAATCATCCGGCCGTTTCGCAGCAGTGATAAATAGTCTCTCGGATTCCGCGTCAATGGCATTATTTTCTTCTAAAAAATCGCTGGATACATGACGTATTGTAAAACCCGCTTCATCCAACAATTGCCTGTAAAAATGAATGGAATATGTTCGTTGATGATGGTATTCATCAAATCGAATGTAATGGCCGCTGCTATGGTCCCAGGCAAAAAAAGTTACGTCATGATGCATTTCGCCTTCCCTTTCACCAGGTGTACAAAACCATATATACGCGACGTCATCATCAACATCCGCAAACGTTTGGTTCTTGTAATAATTATGTACGTGTTGAAGCGAATGGACATCAAAAATGAATAACCCCCCTGTGCGCAGTAAACCGGCCACACGTTGAAAGACGGTACGAAGCTCTTCTTCATCGGTTATGTAATTTAAGACGTCGCAATAACTGACGGCCGCATCATATAGGGGGAATCCTTCCAGCATTCGTAAATCCTGCTGAATAAACTGTATTGGCACCCGCTCGCTGTCCGCGCGCTGTTTGGCTACCGTAAGCATATCACTGGAATAATCCACACCTGTCATATGATAACCCGATTCGGCTAGACGAGTCGTAATCTGCCCGGTCCCGCATCCTAAGTCAATAATCGAAGAAACCGATGTTTTCGTCTGTTCGATCATGGCTTCAGTGAATGATTTCCATTGATCGTATGGGGCTTCCGTCATTAAAAGATCATAATAATACGCCATCTGCTCATAGGTCATAGCTATCGCCTGCATTGTTGACGGAAAGCTCAATCCGTTCCGCATCCCCCCATAATCGTTCCAAATTATAATGCAACCGATCATCTTTATGGAAAATGTGACAAACGACATCGTCCAGATCGACTAGAATCCAGCGTCCCTGTTCAAACCCTTCCATTCGTTTCAATGGCAAATCCATGTCGTCTCTTACATCCTTAATCGATCTGGCAATGGCCTGAACCTGTCGCTCGTTATTGCCATGACAGATGAGAAAATAATCAGCTACGAGGGAAACATCGCGCATATCCAACGCTGTTATATTCTTTGCTTGTTTATCATCGCACGTTTGTGCCAATTGGTGAATAACTTCTTTACTGTTCATGAAATGTCGCTACCTCCAGCATTTAGACGTTTTGTTAAATCATTGTATGCATAGAATGTATCGGGATAAACGGTATTATGTTTACCAACCAAAAATTGAATGGTATTTCTGAGTGCCATCCAGGCTGCTCGGTATAAGTTTGTCTGCGCCGTTTCCCTTACATCATCAACCCCTGGAAAAGACCGCCCTGGTTCAATGTAGTCAGCCACAAACAGAATGGTCTCCATCTGACTCATGTCGGCTCTTCCAGTTGTATGATAATATATGGCATTTCGTATATCCTTATCGGTTATACCATGTCGCTGTTCGACTAAAACCGATGCTGCCGGTCCATGCCATAATTCATGATGATAGTCCAACAAATCATTGGCTGGATCATTTTCTTTAATGAGCTGTTTCATATCCTCAAGTGGAAAATATTTGGCGTAATCATGCAGAATGGCTGCCAATTCTATCTTTTCCGAATCCTCATCGTATTTCTCCGCCAATTGTACAGCCGTGTCAGTCACGCGCAATGTATGTTCCAAGCGTTCCTGTTTAAGGTGAGGTCTTACAATATCAATGGCTTCATCTTTCTTCATATAAATGGTTCTCCTTTATATAGTTCTTTACACCTTCCGGAACCAAATATCGGATGGATTGCCCGCGGCCAATACGCATTTTTATATCCGTTGACGAAATATTGATCAACGGCGTGTCCACCTCCGTCACCGTATAAGTGCTTTTTATATTAAATCCGTTTCGTTTCACGCCTACAAATTGTACCATTTCCATCAGCTTGTCAATATGTTTCCAATTCGGCAAATATTCCACCATATCGGCTCCGATAACAAAATAAAAACAAACATTAGGATGTTTTTCCATCAGCAATATAATTGTATCATATGTGAATGATTTGCCTGTACGGTCCATTTCAACGGTACTTATGTGAAAATAACCATTGCCAGCAATGGCTCGTCTGACCATCTCTGCACGATCCGGGGCTTTAGCAGCCGCACGCTGTTTATGAGGAGGCTGCTGTGACGGCATAAACCATACCTCGTCAAGCCCCAACGTTTCCCGAACTTCCTGAGCGACGATCAAATGGCCAATGTGCGGGGGATCGAATGTACCGCCCAATAGTCCAACATACTTCATGGCTGGCTCCTTGATGGCAGATGAATGTGCTTGTTGTCCTGTGACTCCTTGTAAAGGATAATATTATGTCCAATAATCTGGACAATGTCACTTCCGGTACCATTGGAAAGTTTGTGGGCAACAGTATGCTTATCCTCCATACAATTCTGCAGAAGACCCACCTTTAAAAGTTCCCGTTTTTCAAGAGCTTCGCTAATTTGAGTTGTCATATGATCATTCACACCTGATTTGCCCACTTGAAAAATAGGCTTTTCGTGGTGTGCCAAGGAACGCAAGTATCGTCTTTGTTTTCCGGTCAGCATATTATCTTCCTTCCAATTTCTCTTTTAATTGATTTTCCATATCATCGATCGGAACATTTTCCGAGGTCCATAATTGAAATGCGTATTGCGCTTGATATAAAAGCATCGTGTGCCCTTGTTGAATCGATGCCCCCTTTTCCTGTGCTTCCTGCAGAAATCGGGTAGTGATCGGCTGATAAATAATGTCACTGACAATGCTGTCTGCGCGCAAACGCTCCAGTGACATAATCTGATCGTGCGTATTTGGCTTCATACCAACAGCGGTTGTTTGAATAATCAGGTCATAATCAGCAACGTTTTCCTCGGCTTTTGTCAAATCCAAGACGGTTGTACGAACACTGTCAGGGCCTGATGCAGCAATTGCCTCCGCACTGGACCGCGTCCGGTTGGCTATGTCTATATGAGCAAATCCCTCATCAGCCAACGCTTGATATATGCCACGTGCAGCACCGCCTGCTCCAATAATTAATATGCTGTCCACGGTGTGTTTGGAAACAGTTGGATACGTTTCTGTCAGTCCAAATACATAACCCGCTCCATCCGTGTTGTATCCTATCCATCTGCCGCCACGTTTGACAACCGTGTTGACCGCACCTGTCATTTCCGCCTTTCGGTCCAATTCATCAAGATAGGGAATAATCTGCTGCTTAAACGGAACCGTTACGTTAAACCCGTTCAGTTCTCTCGTTTTCAACGTCTTTATTTCTTCTTCAAATGAATCAGGATTAATTTCAAACAACGAATAAGTTCCGCTTGTCCCTGCTTTTTCAAGAAATTGGTTATGAATCCAGGGTGAGAGGGAATGTTGAACAGGATAACCGATGAGACCGAGTTGTAATTGCATTTAGCAACCTCCTACGTAAATGATTTTCTTACGGACACCCGCACGCCTTCCGGGCTGTGTGCAGATACCATCACATTGTCTCCTGGCACTGTAATCCATCCGAGCCCGGGAAATACAATATCATTCTTTTCATTATCCAGGCGGAATGATTGTTCATGCATATCCGGAAGAGAAGCCAGTGTCTCATGGTCAGGTGGCGATAGAAGCTCCCCAAGGTGCTTTTGATAAATATCATCCGCCTTTTGCAGTTTTGTTCGATGGATGGCCAGTTCATTGGAGAAATAACAAACAAATGACTGGCGTTCGCCCTGAAGAAAATCAAGCCGTGCCAATCCCCCAATGAAAAGAGTTTGTTGGCTGTTTAACTGATAAACTCTGGGTTTGACTTCTTTTTTTGGTGTGATCACTTTTAGATCATTGCCGGAAACATAATGAGCCATTTGTTCTTTATTGACAACACCCGGTGTATCGATAAACGATGACGTCTCATCAAGCGGAATTTCAATAAAACCCAGTGTTGTTCCAGGAAAATAAGACGTTGTAATCGCATTATCTGTACCGGTTGTTTTCTCAATCAGTTTATTAATAAACGTCGATTTTCCCACATTCGTCGTTCCTACAATGTATACATCTTTCCGGTTGCGGCGATTCTCAATAGCCTCTGTTAAATCAGCCAGACCATGCCCTTTGACAGATGAGATTAAAAAAACATCTTTAACCGGTACACCCGCTTTTTTGGCTTCTGACCTCAGCCATTGGGTTAATTTTCGACGATTGGTCGATTTCGGGAGTAAATCCATTTTATTCCCCGCCAATATAATCGGCTTGTCACCAATCATCTGTGGCAAATTCTTTATAATTGTCCCTTGCACGTCAAAAATATCGATCAAATGAACGACAAGTCCTTCCTGTTTCTTCATTTCATGGATCATTCCCAAAAAATCATCGTCAGACAGGGACACATTCTGTATATCATTATAATGCTTCAGCCGAAAACAACGCTGGCATAAAACCGTATCCCTTTCGAGTGCACTTTCCGGTGTGTAGCCGTCCTGATCCGGGTCGGTTGTCTGAATCGAAACGCCACAGCCCTGACAAGTCTTTTTTTCCATAGTTACTCCTCCCAGGTTATTTTACCCTTCCTGCGCATATAACTTAAAATTTTACGCTCAATTTTCCGGTTAAACCGGGTAACCTTCCCATCCGTCTGTACAATAGGTGTTACAAGGATGGTATAAAATCCGGCAAGGTTACCGCCGAGAATATCCGTTAGAATCTGATCTCCAATAACGACAACCGCGTCTTTCGATAATTCCATTTCTTGGGTTGTACGTTTGTATGCGTGGCTGAGCGGCTTTCTTGCACTGAATACAAATGGTGTTCCAAGCGGTTCAGAAAATATCTTCACCCGTTCCATTTTATTATTAGATATAATTGTCACCTTTATATTATGGTCATCCATCCGTCTGAACCATTCTGTTATTTCCGGTGTTGCATCTTTAACGTCCCATGCGACAAGCGTATTGTCCAAATCCGTAATAATCCCTTTAATTCCGTTTTTTTGCAGTTCAGCCGGATGAATATCAAAAATACTGTTGACGTGCTGATTCGGCAATAGTAATTTAAACAACCCATTCACACCTCTTATGGATTCTATTTCAAATGGTATGTTTCCTTTTTGAAAAACGTTCATTCTTCATTTAATTGTAATAAAACATACAACATTTGCCTATTATAACGTATATTAATGGTACCTTTCCATATAGAGAACTCTTTTTTATCCTTCAATTTTTATACCAAGTAGCTCCTATGCTTAAAAACGTTCGACAATTTCGCGCATGTTTCGCGTTGTGGATAGTTGCATACACATTATCCACATTGATATATCAACATTTTTCGCCCACCTCTCATGTTTGTTCACAAGTTATCTACATCCATATGTGGATAACAGAATGCTTGTTCTGTTTATTATTTCGTGATAAATTGTTAACTATCATCACGACTTACAGCAACCGTTCAACTCATTAGGAGGGGTCTGTTCATGGAATACTTGTCAGATGAACTGCTTTTGGAAGCCTATTACAAAGCGAACGAATTAAACTTAAGCCCCGACTTTATATACCTTATTGAGAGAGAAATCAGCAGAAGGAATTTGACGCATAAAATGAAATTGTACAACTGACCAACATCGACGCCAATTCCCTTGTCATCAAATCGACAGGAGTTTTTTGTTTTCTCCATGACAGGAGTATGATAAGCTGACCATGATGCTGACAAAAACACTGGCTTAAACTACATATACAATAGACAAACTGCCTTTATTCTTGAGGAGGATTTTTACCGAATGCTATACGTCGTACTTATACCACTTTTATTAGCCTGTCTTATACCTTTCATCAGCAAAATGAAACATAACATACATACAGGTATTCCCGTACTCCTTATCCCATCAGCTATCTTTATTTACTTTATCCGCTTTGTTGGTACAAATTTTGAGCCTATGCGACAATCGTACAACTGGATACCGTCTCTCGGCATCAATTTTGACTTTTACCTTGATGGTTTGAGTCTTTTATTTGCACTGCTTATCAGCGGAATCGGCGCCCTAGTGGTTTTATATTCCATTTACTATCTGGATAGTCAGGAGCGGCTCGGTCATTTTTATGTTTATTTGTTGATGTTTATGTCAGCAATGCTTGGAATCGTGTTATCCGATAATATCTTTGTGCTGTACACGTTTTGGGAATTGACATCCATTTCATCATTTCTACTGATCGGTTATTGGCATTTTAACGAAAAATCTAGATACGGTGCGTTGAAATCCCTACTTATAACAGTTTTGGGCGGACTAAGCATGTTTGGCGGATTTATTCTGCTCTCGGTCATGACAGGAACATCGAGTATTCAAATCATGATTCAAAATGCAGAAGTTATTATGAACAGTCCTTACATGCCGCTTGCCCTAGGCTTTATATTGCTGGGCGCATTTACCAAATCAGCTCAATTCCCGTTTCATATTTGGCTCCCAGACGCGATGGAAGCACCGACGCCTGTAAGCGCCTACCTGCATTCGGCCACCATGGTGAAGGCGGGACTTTTTTTGGTGGCGCGGTTTTCACCCATTTTTGCCGGTTTCGAATGGTTTTTTATTATCGTCAGTATCGCAGGGATTGTCACATTATGTTGGGGGTCATACATGGCCGTCCATCAGACAGACTTGAAAGCTATTTTGGCCTTTTCAACCATCAGCCAACTGGGTATGATCATGGCTATGCTCGGCTTCGGTACAAAGTTGGCCATTTTTGCTGCTGTGTTTCATATCCTCTGCCATGCCACGTTTAAGGGCAGTCTGTTTATGGTGGCAGGTATAGTCGATCATGAAGCAGGAACACGTGATATACGCAATCTTGGCGGACTTATGACGCTTATGCCAATGTCCGCGGCACTAGCCCTTTTTGGAACGTTTTCCATGGCAGGTATTCCTCTGCCATTTCTTAACGGTTTTTACAGTAAAGAACTGTTTTTCAAATCTACACTGAAACTTCCAGAAGGGACGCATGTTAT
Source organism: Lentibacillus halophilus (assembly GCF_055395055.1). NCBI lineage: Bacteria > Bacillati > Bacillota > Bacilli > Caryophanales > Bacillaceae > Lentibacillus > Lentibacillus halophilus. The sequence goes on along the minus strand of NZ_AP043750.1, from coordinate 2,078,531 downwards.
AACGACCTTTCTTGTGGAAGTTATTCCGTATCTGGCCGTGTTTGGCAGTATCTTTACGTTTGTCTATTCGCTCTATTTTCTGTTTGGCACGTTTGGGGGCCAAAAGCAGCTGGACAAACTGCCTAAACGTCCGCATGAGGCCCCTGTCGGAATGCTGATAGCACCCCTTGTTCTGGTACTGGGCGTTATTATCATTGGGCTGTTTCCCAACGCATTCAATGGAGCATTTATTGCCCATGCAGCAGAATCCGTCGCCGGAACGGAGGTTATCAAAGAAATCACCTTTTGGCATGGCTTTGGTTCCACTGCCTTTCAAATGTCGCTTGTGGTTGTGGCCGCTGGTATTCTTCTCGTTTCAACCAGACGGAAGTGGAGCATGATTTATAGTTTTGTTCCCGGCCGGGCAAGTGCCAACCATATTTACGACGCTGCCATCGCCCAATTGGACAACGGATCGCGACATATTAATACGTTTATTATGACAGGGTCACTGCGTCGTTATATGGCTATTATTCTGGGCACTGTATTTTTAATCACGTTTGGGTTCATGCTGGCAACAGGTGGATTCACCATCGATTTCAGCAACCTCGCCGATGTCACCATCACTGAAATAGCTGTCGTTCTTGTCATTATTGCTGCTGCCGTTGGAACCATTTTTACAAAACATAACCTAGGGGCTATATTGGTTGCCGGTGTTGTCGGGTATGGAGTTTCCCTCTTATTTGTTATCTACCGGGCACCTGATTTGGCGTTGACTCAGCTTGTGGTTGAGACCATTTCCGTAGCACTTTTTTTATTGTGCTTTTATCATTTGCCGAAACTGCGTAACGAAAAGCCACAGGTGCGTACACGATGGATCAACGGCACTGTGTCCATCGGTTTCGGTGCTCTGATGACACTGATCGGCATCTCCGCCCACAGCAGCGACTGGTTCAGTTCTATTTCCGATTACTTTTTGGAAACATCACACTCTCTCGGTGGCGGCGATAATGTTGTCAACGTTATTCTTGTGGATATGCGTGGCCTTGACACCCTATTTGAAATAACGGTTCTCGGTATTGCAGCACTTGCCATCTACAGCCTCATCAAACTGAAAAACAATAGGGGGGCAAAATAAATGGAGTTTATCATATCCATTTTGGCTGGTGTTTTATTTAGCACAGCCATTTATAATTTGTTACAAAAACAGCTGTTGCGGGTCATCATTGGAACGGTCCTGCTGAGTCATGGTGCCCACTTATTCATCCTGACCATGGGAAAATTAAAACGGGGAGCGCCACCAATATTAACAGAAGAAGGCGGCCCCTATACCGATCCGTTGCCACAGGCGCTCATACTGACATCAATTGTGATCAGTTTTGGGATTACCAGCCTGCTCCTCGTGCTTGCATACCGGACAGCAAACGAAAACGATACAGATAATATGGAACAATTAAGGGGTAACGAAAATGAATAATCTTGTTGTTTTGCCTATCATTACACCACTGATTGCGGGCATTATCCTGGCGTTTTTTCCAAAGAAATTGCAATGGGTCCGTCCGCTGTCCAAGCTTTTTATCCTTTTCAATTTAATCTTAGCCGGTGCCTTAGTATGGGTTGTCTTCACCAATGGTACCACTATTTTGGAAACCGGAGACTGGAAGGCGCCATACGGCATTGTTCTGGTTGCCGATAAACTGGCTGCACTTCTTGTTTTTACAACAAATATTGTTGCAGCAGCCTGTTCGTTCTACGCCCCCCACTCATTAACAGATAGAAAAGAAACGTACTATTTTTATTCGTTCTTTTTCTTTTTAATATCCGGTGTTTCCGGCGCCTTTCTGACCGGCGATTTATTCAACATGTTTGTTTTCTATGAAGTGTTGTTAATGGCGTCTTATGCCCTGATCGTTCTTGGCGGGGATAAGGTACAGTTGCGCGAATCCATTAAATATGTATTCATTAACCTATTTTCGTCTATGCTGTTTGTAACAGCGGTCGCCTTCGTTTACGGCACCGTCGGCACTGTTAATATGGCTCAGATTGCCCAGCGTGTACATGAGGTCGATCAACAGGGGATTCTGACAACCATTGGCATCCTCATGTTTTTTGTCTTTGCCGTCAAGGCTGCGCTATTTCCTTTGTATTATTGGATGCCCAACTCTTATGCCGTACCCAATCCGGTTATTTCAGCATTATTTGGAGCCCTGTTAACCAAGGTGGGCATCTATTCCATCATCCGTGTATTTTCTTTAATTTTCGTACATAACGTTGAACTGACACATGACATGTTTATCTGGATCGCAGGACTCTCCATGATTTTCGGTATTATTGGTGCTTTGTCGACAAATAATATTAAATTAATTATTGCTTACAATATTATTCCTGCTATCGGCTTCATTTTAATGGGGATTGGTGTTTTTAATCAATTTGCGCTAAGTGGGTCCATCTACTATTTGATTCATGACATGTTTATAAAATCCAGTTTATTCTTGCTTGCGGGAACGGTCGTTTATGCCGCCGGCACGTCCGATTTGCGAAAGGTTAGTGGGCTGATTCATTATTATCCGGTTCTCGGCTGGCTGTTATTCCTATCAGGGTTTATCCTTGCGGGTATCCCGCCATTCAGTGGATTTATTGGTAAACTACTGTTGCTAAAAGGTGCTTTGGCAAGTAGAGAAATAGCCATTGTTATTATTGGACTGCTTGCGAGTCTTTTAATTCTTTATTCCATTATGAAGATTTTCATCAACAGCTTTTGGGGCGAAAAAGACGAATCCATTCAACCGATTTCGTTAAAGGGGCGGATAGCTCCTATTGTTATTCTCTTGGCGCTGTCCGTCTTCCTCGGAATAGGCGCGGAGTTTATCTACCCATTTATTGAATCCGTATCCGCTGATTTGCTTCAGCCGGAAATCTATATCGATGCTATCTTGAAGGAGTAATATATGATGACCTTTCAAATTGTTATTAACTTGATCATAGCGGTCATGTGGATGTTTTTAAGTGAAACCTATACCCTTGCCAGTTTTCTCTCCGGCTACATACTGGGTATCCTGTTGCTGCTTTTGTTGAATCGATTCATACCGGGGACGTTTTATTTGCGCCGTGTTTGGAAGATAATGAAATTGATCTTTTTGTTTATTAAAGAGCTTGTGCAATCGAACATCGATATCGTCCGGTTGGTTTATAAGCGAGATACGACATTTGAACCCGGTATTTTTGCAATGCCGACTGATCTAACGACCGACTGGGAAATGACGCTTCTAGCAAATTTAATCTCTCTTACACCTGGAACATTATCTGTCGCCATTTCACACGATAATGCCTATATTTATATTCATGCAATGGATATTGATGATATCGATGGGTCGATTCATTCCATTAAAAATACATTTGAAAAAGCCATTTTAGAGGTGACACAATGAACAGTTTTCTTTCTCTTACTGAAACGATTCTGTATGTTGCAACGCTCGTCAGTCTTGCAGGGATTTCGGTATCCTTACTCCTGCTTGTGTACCGTATTATCATAGGACCTACCAACGCCGATCGTGCGGTGGCACTTGATTCCATTGGTATGAATCTGATGGGACTAGCCGCTCTGATGGCCATATTGATAGTTACAACAAAATTCAATGACATTATCCTACTGATTGGAATCCTTTTATTTATTGGAACAATAGCGGTCGCCAAATATCTGGAAAGGGGTGTTATTATTGATCGAAACATGGATTGAAATCATCCTGAACATTGTTGTTGCGTTTTTTTTGCTATCAGGCACATTTTTCATTCTGTCCAGTTCCATTGGCATTGTCCGCTTTCCAGATGTTTATACCCGGCTCCATGCAGCCACAAAAGCTGCCACACTCGGTATTGCCGGCTTATTGATCGGTGCCTTTCTATTTATGTATGTCTCCCACGGAATCGCCAGTGGAAAATTGCTTCTCGCTATTATTTTCACGTTGCTAACCGCACCCGTATCCGGACATATGATTTCACGCGCCGCGCACCGTAATGGTGTGAAGCCTGTTGTCAAGAACCGATCCGATGAATACGAACGAACGATAAACCAACATATGCAAAAACAAAAGTGACGCCAGCTGCACAAGCGGGTCACTTTTTTTACTGTGCACTTGCACCTTTTTCCTTTACTCCCTATTTTTGCCTTTCTTCGCTCGGAAAATGAAAATCACCATTTTCTTTTTCAATCGGGACAGACACAAAAACGTCATCTTCTTCATACACATGATGATATAGGCAATAGCCCGGGCCACAAGAAGGAGGTGCATTTGTGTGTCAAGTATTTTAAGTTTTTTGGCTTTACTTATTAAAGAAACACTCTTTTTTGTCTCCTATGTGAAAAATCATGCATTCCCCCAACCGCTTCCACCTGAAGAAGAAGCGAGATACATCCAACAAATGCAGGAAGGTGACCAAGACGCCAGAAATAAGCTTATTGAACACAATTTGCGACTGGTAGCACATATTGTAAAAAAATTTGAAAACACCGGAGAAGATATGGAGGACCTCATCTCCATCGGGACCATTGGACTGATTAAAGGAATAGAAAGTTATTCTTCAGATAAGGGGACAAAATTGGCTACGTATGCAGCTCGTTGTATTGAAAACGAGATCTTAATGCACTTGCGATCTCTGAAAAAAGTAAAGAAAGACGTTTCCCTTCAAGATCCAATTGGTCAGGACAAAGAAGGGAACGAAATTAGTTTGATGGATATTATGGAGGCTGAAAACCAAAATATTATTGAATACATTCAACTGAATATGGAAATTGAAAAAATGAATGAGTATTTAGCTGTTCTGGACAGCAGAGAAAAAGAAGTGGTGATGTATCGTTACGGACTGAATAATTACAAGGAAATGACACAGCGGGAAATTGCGAAAATGCTGGATATTTCAAGGAGTTACGTATCAAGAATTGAAAAAAGAGCGTTAATGAAGGTATTTCATGAATACTATCGGAAAGAAAGAGGCAGAGAATGAAGGCGCTCATTTTTATTCTGAGCCCTCATCCTCAGACATTTTAATCTTTAAACGGTGAGACTGTATTATAAACAGGCCGGCAGCAACAGTGACAGCCATCGTCAATAATGCAAGTCCTTTTCCGTTAGGAGAGTAATCGATATACGTGTTGATAATCGTTCCCATATATAAATAGATCGCTAGAATAAACAGCGTGGCCGTAAAACGACGAAAATCCTGCAGTTTAAGCGCCAGTTTCTCCTTATGGTGCTTCATATACATTTTCCCCCTTCCACGACGTATCATAACATATAAAACGACTCGCGGTCGGAGGTAAATCGTGGTTGTTTACTAATGCAACGATTCGGTCATCGCCATAATTAAAGATGCTGCATTTTCAGCTGCTGTTTCAAGGAATGCGTCGAAAGATACGGATGACTGTTTTCCGGCAACATCCGATAACGCTCGAATCACTACAAATGGTGTCTGATACTGGTAACTCACTTGTGCAATCGCTGCTGCCTCCATTTCTGCAGCTAGCAGGTCAGGAAATCGTTCACGGACAAACGCAATTCGATCGGCGTTGTCCATGAACGAATCACCAGTTGCAATCAGTCCTTTTTTCCAGGTCAACCCCAACTGTTGTATAGCCTGTTCCGCTTTCTCAACCAGTTCATAATTTGCTGTATACATGGATGGCATTCCAGGGACTTGTCCATACGTATAAGCAAATGCTGTTGCATCCACATCATGGTGAACAATGCTGGTTGAAATAACGACATCCCCAACATCCAGTTCTTTCGTGAATCCACCGGCCGAACCGGTGTTAATGACCCGTGAAGGGCGAAACCGTTCAAACATGACCGTTGCTGCCATGGCTGCATTCACTTTTCCGATCCCTGACTTTAATAATACGGCATCATGTCCAAAAAGTTTGCCATGTATCAATAGGCAGCCTGCAACTGTTTCCTCAGTAGTGTTTGTCATGTTTTCTCTTACTGCATTTATTTCTTCATCCATTGCTCCAATGATACCAACCGTCATCATTTTTCCTCCTGATCAATATCCATTATTCGTAGCGCCATTTCTGATCGTTTTCTTTTAATCGTTCCACTTTGGTCGGTTTCCACCCTTTATGTTTGATCCAAGACAAATAAACTCGATAAACAGTCGATTCATCGTTACTGGAAACAGTTGTCAGAACTTGCTGGTCACCATTTCTGGAAACATACCACATAGTAAATGTATCCACATTTAAGCCTGTAGCAGCTGCAACTGCTTCGCGCATTTCCTCTCTATCCTGCGATCCTTCATTATAGTCAGTAGTGTGCGGCCCCGACTGGTCAGTACCGACCGGTTTCCAATCTCCGGTATAGGCCTTAATGACATTGTCATCGGATGGGGACACTTGCTCGGTATCGACACTGTCCATAGAATCATTATTGTCGTTGTTATCGCCGCTGTCATCTCCATCCGTTTGGTCGTTCGTGCTGTTGTTATTCGCAGGCTTATCCATACTGTTTTCGGAATCAACACGATCATTGGATGACTGAGACTGACCGGTTTCATCATGTTGCTCCGCTTCCTTTTGCTCCGTATCGTTGTTTGACGATGTTGATGATTCATCTGTCCCGGTGTTCGATTCATCACCTCCACTGAAGATAAGAACCAACACCAATGCGATTAGAAGTATACTTCCCAGCACGATGAATACAGACAGCGATCTAGTATTTTTTCGCCGTTTTTCATATTTATTGATTCTTGATAAATGATCATCGTCAGACACTGATTCACCCCTCCAATCGTATCTCTCTATGATAATATCATATTTTTTCATCAACGTTATATGCCATTAGAAGCACATTTATGGCAAATAGATCTTGATTACAAAAAAAGAGAAGCCCATCAGCCTCTCCCCTTTTGATGCGCATATATGTGATTTCAAATGGAAAATATGGTATAGTCATTCGACATTTTCAATACGTACAAACAAATCGCCACCCGGAGTTGTTACAGATACTTCCGCCCCGATTTCCTTACCGAGCAGACTCCTGGCCATAGGAGAATCATTTGATATTTTCCCTTCGAATGGGTCCGCTTCGGCACTGCCGACAATTGTATACGATTCCGTATCGCCGTCAGGCATTTCCTTAAAAGTGACAGTCCTGCCGAGCGACACAACGTCCGGGTTCTGGTTATCGTCTTCAATAATAACGGCATTCCGGATCATTTGTTCCACTTGCGATATACGCGATTCAACAAAAGCCTGTTCCTCTTTGGCAGCATCATACTCGGAGTTTTCGGAAAGGTCTCCAAAACTTCGCGCTACTTTAATCCGTTCCACGACTTCCTGCCTACGCTCCGTTTTTAAATAGTGCAACTCCTCTTCGAGTTTCTCTTTTCCCTCTTGTGTCATATAAAAACTTTTCTCTGTTGCCATTCTTCACACACACTCCTTTTATCCTCATTAAATGACGATAACATACTCATAACAAATATTTATGCTTTTTAATTCAAATAACTTAGAAACCACTATGGCAGATTGCGTTTAAATTTTCAATACTTTTCCCAGCAATTTTTCTCATTCGACGACTCGCCTTCTCCCTACATTCTGTGACTGATGGCGATGCCGTCCCCGATTGGTATAATAGTTGTTGTGAAGTCCGGACGTTGTAAAAGCCAGTCGTTATATTCTCTAATCTTTCCGGCAATCTTTTGATATCTTGGATGCGATTTGCTGGCATCGGCAACATATCCTTTAAATAATACATTATCGGTCAGCACGATGCCACCGGATGATAACAGCGGCTCTGCTTGCTGAAAAAATTCCTTATACATCCCTTTTGAGGCGTCAATAAGTACCATATCAAATGTGTTATCAGCCATCCTGGGCAGTTCTTCTGCAGCATCACCCGGAATCACATCAATGGCATGCTGTTTTCCCATATGGCGAATATTTTCCAACGCACACCTGTATCGCTCGCCATCTTGTTCAATCGTTACAATCGAAGCTTCAGGGCGAGCCTGAGCCATACGCAAAGCCGAGTAACCAATAGCAGTACCGATTTCCAATATACGCTCTGGTTTCGTCAGCCGGATCATTTGTACGACAAAGTTCATTCCCAATGGATCCATAATAGGAATTCCGTCATTTTTTGCTTGCCTCTCTAACGTTTTGATTTCATCTGTTCGTTCGTCAAGCGACGCCATTAAATAATGGGTCAAGGTATCAGACATACGTATCAGCCTCATTTAAAAAGTTATGCAGTAGACGTGTCTTACCAAATACAGAAATGACAACGGATTAATCCCTGCGAAAGTAACGTTAATCAATATATTGTGCCTTTAACTGTTTGTGTTTCTTTCGGGTTTTTGCATAATGAATATTGCCTTTATCATCATGCAAGAAATATATATAGTCTGTATTTTCCGGATTGATCGCTGCATTAAAAGATGTTTTAGAAAAGTTAGCTATGGGACCTGCAGGAAGTGTGTCCACATGATACGTATTGTAGGGGGATTCTACTTCCAGATCTTCCAGTAACACTTTTTCTTTATGTTCGCCCAGCGCATACAAAACGGTTGGATCAGTCTGCAGCGGCATATCTTTTTCCAACCGGTTATAAAATACTCCCGCAATTTTTCGTCGTTGCTTTTTGGAACGTGCTTCTTTCTGCACAATCGAAGCCATCGTAAGCGCTTTGTGCACTGTTAAGTCCCGTGAGGCTATGTCGTCCAGCCGTGGCTTGACAACCTTGGCTGTTTTTTCAAGCATTTTAGAGACAACCTTCTCAACACCCGGCTCTTTGCTGTAAAAATTATATGTCGCTGCAAACAGATAACCTTCCAATGGTGTTCTTATTTGTGGATCTAAAATCGCATTGGATAAAATGTCAGGGTGCGTATTGATAAGATTATCCATATAATGTGGATCATTCACCTTATTTAAAAATGCCTCTTTACTGAACGGCAAAGCAGCAGCATAAATCGAGGCCATTTCCTTGATGGTTTTCCCTTCAGGGATCGTAACAGAGTACATGGGTTCTTTCAGTACTTTCCCCTTTTTCAGTACTTTCACTAATTCATCTATTTCCATAGACGGTGAAAGGGTATAGTCACCGGCTTGAAATTCTGATTCATTTTTAAACTTTAAATAAAAGCGAAAAATGGTACTGTTCTTTATAATTCCTTTCTCTTCAAGAAGTGAGGCTATGTCTGATGTAGAGGAACCCAACGGAATATCCACTGATACATCCTTATCGCTTTCAGGATCAACCGGCTCAAGCGCCGATTTTATATACCATAACCCTGATATGCCACAGATGATAAAAATAAGTATGAATGCAATTATAATGAACGCTGCAATCCGCCGTACGATTCCGGCATCGTCACGTTTAGTTACCGGATTGTCCTTATCATTATTCGGTGTTTTCTTATCGGACATGCAGCTTCCCTCCTTCACGACGAATATTATACTAAAAAAGAACGGGATTAGCCACATAAATCCAATCGTTAAAGACAAACACCGTAAAGATAAGTCAAATGATAATTAACCGATACAACTGATTTCCCAATGCCCAGTGTCACGTTGCACTCAATCAAGGAATAAGCTGGTATCCCACCGAGATACCAGCTTCCCCAATCAAAGCACGCTACTGATCATCGTGGTCCTCATCAATCAAAGTGTTAAGCATTTCTTCCACCATTTCCCATTCTTCATCCGATTCAATTGGGAACAAAGAAAGATCATCATCTTTTTCCTGTTCCTCATACCGGAATGCATACACTTCCACTTCTTCATTTTCTTGCTGATCAACCGGCATTACCGCAATATAGGAATAACCTGTTTTATCAACATCAAACGTAAATAATACTTCGAAGAGATGTTCCTCTCCGTTTTCATCGGGGATAATAATCCGTTCTTTTTCTTCAAGTGCCATGCCTACACTCCTTTTTGATTTTCCTGATCGAGATAACCCTGTAAAATCATTACAGCTGCCATTTTATCGATCACTTTTTTTCTTTTTTTTCTGCTTACATCCGCCTCAAGCAATACACGTTCAGCAGCGACAGTCGATAATCGTTCATCCCACAAAGCGGTCGGTATGCCAAAAACGTCTTCCACATGCTTAGCGTATGTTTCCGAAGCCTTTCCACGTTCGCCGACTGTTCCATTCATGTTTTTCGGGAATCCTATTACAGCCTTCCCAATTTCATGGTCATCTATTATTTCCTGCAGCTCCTTGTCTGCCGAAAAAATGTCGTTTTCATCCCATTTAATCGTTTTAATGCCTTGGGCCGTCCAGCCAAACGCGTCACTGACAGCCACTCCAATCGTTTTTGAACCGACGTCTAAACCAATTATTTTCATCTAATTCCCTTCTTGCTGTTCGTTGAGGTAGAATTTGACAAGTTCTTCGATAACCTCATCCCGTTCCACTTTGCGCATCAAACTCCGTGCATCATTATACCGAGGAATATAAGCAGGGTCACCAGACAATAAATAACCGACAATCTGATTGTTCGGATTATACCCTTTTTCCTTCAAGGCTTTGTGAACGGTCAACAGAATTTCTTTAATATTTTGATCAAAAGGGTCCTCTGAAAAGTTAAATTTCATTGTTTTATCAGAACTCATCGTGACACCCCATTCCATATATTGCCTTTATCTATCATTTTAACATGCTTGTCTTGCTTCGTGCATGTTTTTCTTTTAATGATAAAATCGCATTTATTTCCTTGTTACTGTTTCAATGTATTCCTTAGCCGCGAGAAGTGCGTCGTTAATATTGCTGGGATTTTTGCCGCCGGCCTGTGCCATATCCGGCCGACCGCCTCCACTACCGCCGCAGCGTTCAGCAGCTTGTTTGACGAGATGGCCCGCGTGCAGACCACTTTCTGTCCAATCCTGTGTCATGCCAGCTGCAAACTGAACCTTTTCATTTATTTCCGCAGCCAATAAAATAACGCCAGACCCCAATTTCTGTTTTAACTCATCCACCATATGACGAAGCTGATTCATATCTTTAACATGAACATTTTGTGTAATAACGGGCACACCATTAATGGTCTCTGTTTGTTCCGTCATCGATGAAGCTTCTGCATTGGTTAATTTAGCACTCAACGATTCATTTGTTTTCTGCAAATCTTTTATTTCCTGAAACAGGTGCTCAACTCGTTCCGGCACTTGATCATCGCTTGTTTTCAACATGTGAGCAACTGATTGCAACATGTGCAATTTTTCGTTGACATGCATATACGCCTGTTTGCTTGAGACAGCTTCAATCCGACGGGATCCGGCTCCGATACCGGACTCAGACACAATTTTGAACATGCCAATTTCGGCCGTATTCCGGACATGACAACCACCACATAATTCAATACTGTAATCATTGATTTCAACCACCCTGACAATATCACCGTATTTATCGCCGAATAATGCCGTGGCTCCGATTTCTTTGGCCTCATCCATTGTTTTATAGTTAACAGTTACCGGAATGGATGCCCAAATTTTTTCATTAACGAGCTGTTCAATCCGCTCCAGTTCAGTTTCACTCACTGACCCGAAGTGGGTGAAATCAAAACGGAGTCTCTCGGGTTCAACAAGCGAACCAGCTTGGTTCACATGCTCGCCCAGCACATCTTTTAATGCTTGGTGCAACAGGTGAGTAGCTGTGTGATTCTTGACGATGTGAGTGCGGAAGTCCGTTTCCACCAATGTCTTTATTGAATCACCTGTCCGGATTTCCCCTTCATGAACATGTATTTTGTGCACATGCTGACTATGTGGAGCCAACTGCACATCACCAACATATGCTGAGGCTGTCTCCGTGTACAACCAGCCTTTATCTGCTATCTGTCCCCCGCTTTCGGCATAAAATGGTGTCTCCTCTAAGAAGACAAACACGTCCTGACCTGCCTGGGCAATATTTGTCCATTCTTTTCCATCCACAATGGCTTGCACTACGGTTTCCGTTTGAAGTTTATCATAACCGACGAAGGTGCTTTCCAAGGTGAAATCCCTAAGCACACCTTCCTGCACCTGCATGGAATCAGACTGTTGCTGAGCATTCCGTGCTCGTTGTCTCTGCTTCTCCATTTCTTCATTAAAACCTTGTTCATCTATTGAGAATCCATGCTCCTGAACGTACTCTTCCGTCAGTTCTTTTGGAAAACCGTACGTATCGTAGAGTCGGAATACCTCTTGGCCTGGAAAAACGTCTCTTCCCGAACGCTTTTCTTTGTCAATGATTTTACTGAGAATTTCCAATCCATCATTCAATGTTTCATGGAAACGTTCTTCCTCTGATCGTATAACTTGACTGATATGGTCATGGCTCTTCACAACCTCCGGATAGAATTCTTGCATGATGTCACCAACAACCGGTACCAGCTTATACATGAACGGTTCATCAATACCAAGCTGTTTGGAAAACCGTATGGAACGGCGCAAGAGCCTGCGAAGAACATACCCTCTCCCTTCATTGGAAGGCAGAGCTTTGTCACCGACAGCAAAGGTCACCGTTCGGATGTGATCGGCAATCACTTTAAATGCGGTATCATCGTTTTGCGTCTCACCATAGGTTTTTCCCGATATGGCTTCGGTTTCCCGAATGATCGGCATGAATAAATCCGTTTCAAAATTGGTCGGCACGTCCTGAATGACGGAAACGATTCGTTCGAGTCCCATACCGGTATCGATGTTTTTCTTTGGCAGTGGTGTATAGGTGTCATCAGGATTATGATTAAACTGGGAAAACACCAGATTCCAAATTTCCAAATAGCGTTCATTTTCACCACCGGGATAGAGTTCAGGATCATTCTCGTTGTTGCCGTAGTCCTCTCCCCGATCGTAAAATATTTCGGTATTCGGCCCACTTGGTCCTTCTCCAATATCCCAAAAGTTTTCCTCCAAGCGGATTATTCGCTCTTTCGGAAGCTGTATATCATTCAACCAAATATGATAAGCTTCATCGTCCTCCGGGTGGACAGTAACGGCAAGCCGATCCGGGTCAAATCCAATCCAACGATCATCTGTCAGAAACTCCCATGCCCATGCAATAGCCTCTTTTTTGAAATAATCACCAATAGAAAAATTCCCGAGCATTTCAAAAAACGTATGATGTCGTGCCGTAAACCCGACATTTTCAATATCATTCGTCCTGATTGATTTTTGAACATTGACGATTCGCGGGTTGTCTGGAATCACCCGGCCATCAAAGTATTTTTTTAACGTTGCGACACCGCTGTTAATCCAGAGAAGTGTTGGATCTTCGCGTGGTATAAGCGATGCACCAGGTTCCACTCGATGCTCTTTATCCTTAAAAAAGTTGAGAAACATTTGACGTATTTGTGCGGATGTAAACTGTTCCATGTTTTACCTCCATGACGATTATCCTATTCCAATATGTATTACACCAATTAAAAAATCCCCTCTCCATATGATTGTTAGAGACGGGATCACTCCGCGGTACCACCCTAATTATGAATGGATGTCCATTCATCGCTTCACATGATAACGGTTTGAAACCGACAGGTATTAACCCATACTCCAGCTTAGCATTCCATGGCTCAACATCCGGGATTTCTTCCAGCCTGTGGAAATCCCTCTCTGCATGATCGAGATACATGTACTCGGAACCTTCATTGTTTTTACATATAGCCTTCCAGTACGGTGCGATTGATATATGAAATTATTATAGACAACCTTATTTAAAATGTCAATTGTGTTGTCTGAGTGCTAAAATATGTGGAACGGCTACATTCAAAACGGCCAAAATCGGAACCGCCAGAATCATACCAGCAATGCCGACTAACTGCCCACCCAGTAATAAAGCAAATATAATAGCGATGGGATGTATTTTAACACTTTTGCCAACAATATACGGCGATAACAAATTGCCGTCAATCACTTGAATGATAAAAATACTGATAACGACCATCAACACCAATTTGCCGGAAGTTGTCGCGGTAATCGCTATTGCCGGAACCGCACCCAAAATCGGACCAAAGTAAGGTATGATATTGGTCACCCCCATAATTATCGCCAGCAACAGACCATAAGGAATGTCCAAAGTGCGAAACACAATCAGAGCAGCAAGACTGACAAACAGACAAACAACCAACTGCCCCCTGATATAATTGCCAAGTCCTTCATTGATAGCGTGGCACAAAGCACTTGCACGTTCGTGATACTTATGAGGAATCCATTTCTTAACATACGTTTTTATCACACGGAAATCCTTTAAAAAATAAAAAACAAGCACCGGGATAACGGTGATAATGATAATCATATCGACGATCTTAGTAAATCCTCGGACGATATCGGACAGCAAATTTTCCATATATGCCTCAAATTCAGATATGAGATCATCCATATTATCGTGGACGGTTTCCGGTAAAAACGATGTATACTCATAAAGGCTGTAAATTAAATTGCGATACATTTCTATAAGTTGCGGCAACTGCTCACGAAGATCACTTAATTGGTGCAAAACGGTTGGATAAACCCGATAAAGCAAATAGATGCCCCCGCCGAAGAAAATAAGATAGATGAGGAGAATGGCCAAGCTTTTCGGAATGTTCCACTGATGCATCTTTTCAACGACTGGGTATAGTAGATAAGCAATAAAAGCAGCAATTAAAAAAGGAAGGAGCAAATGCCATAGAAACGAAACGACAGCATCATACATCGGAAATAACTTAACGAGAAGATAGAAAAATAAAAAGACAAGAATCCCTGCTGCCGTCCAAAAAAGAAAGTTTAACGGCTTACTGTTTTGAAACATGTCCCGCATCCTTTCTTCGAGGGAAATTCGAGGGAAAGATAATAGATGACCAATGCATTACCATTGAATTTTCCGTTCTTCTTCTGTGAATAAATCATCCAATGAACTCAATGATCCATCCGCTTCCACTTCATGAATCGTCAATGTATCTTCCCATATGGCCAACTCAATTAAGCAATTCCAACAATAAAATTGATGTGTGCCTATTTTTCCTATGTCTTTCTCATTGCAATTCGGACAAATCAGCATACCCCGTATACTCCTTTTTATTTATTTATGATTGCCCAAATGCATAAAAATATACGTCTTGGTTATAAAAAGTCATAAGGGGTTATGCCACTGTCGTCCGAATGTGTTGAAACTTCTGGATTGGTATCGTGGTCTCGATCGAGAAGATGTTCCTGCAGGGTGGTGTAACGCTGATTGGAATCATGTGTCTGTACCCCGCGTAAAAATGCGTCCTGATCACCACAAATAAGCAAGGATTGTTTGCTGCGCGTAATAGCGGTATACAGCAAATTTTTTTTGAGCATCCGCCGGTATGCAGGGAGAACCGGCATAATAACAATCGGAAATTCACTCCCCTGAGATTTATGAATGGAAATACAATATGCATGCATAATATTGATATAATCGTTTCTTTCATAAACAACTTCCCTTCCTTCAAAGGAAACGACAAGCTGTTCTGTTTTATCAACCGTCTCATTGGACCGAAAGATAGCGACGATTTCCCCTATGTCCCCATTATAAATGCCATCTTCGGGCTGATTAACAAGCTGCAGTACTTTATCTCCCACCCGATGGATGGCATCATTGGTCAACACTTCTCGTTTGGAGGGAGATTCGGGGTTAACGAGTTTTTGCAATTGTTTATTGATAGTGTGTATTCCTGTTTGTGATCGGTACATGGGTGCAAGTACCTGAATATCTTTCCGATCGATGCCTTTTGCTTCTGCTTTATGGAATACAGTCATCAGAGCATCCAGAAGCTGCGATTCATGACAAGGGATAAAACTGAAATCCTGATCATTTGTAAGCGCATCCGGTCCACATCGATCCCTTTTTATCAAATGGGCCAATTCAATAATTTTGGAGCCTTCCTTCTGCCGGTAGACATCGTGAAGGCTTACAAACGGAATACGTCCGCTTCCAAGCAAATCGGCCAGCACTTGTCCCGGCCCCACCGACGGCAACTGATCCTCATCCCCAACCAAGAGTACTTGCATGTCTCCGGGAATTGCTTTAAATAGACTGTTAGCAAGCCAGATGTCAACCATGGAGAATTCATCAACAATCAAATATTTACCTGATAGCGGTTCCTGATCGTCTTTGTCAAAACCTGTCTTCCCATCCCATCCTAATAAGCGATGAATCGTCACTGCCGGAAGACCGGTCGATTCACTCAATCGTTTCGCAGCTCTCCCTGTCGGTGCAGCCAAAATAAACGGATAATCTGCTTCTGAATCATAAGCATCAGGACTTGCTTTG
Organism: Lentibacillus halophilus; assembly: GCF_055395055.1. Taxonomy (NCBI): domain Bacteria; kingdom Bacillati; phylum Bacillota; class Bacilli; order Caryophanales; family Bacillaceae; genus Lentibacillus; species Lentibacillus halophilus. The sequence continues at coordinate 2,062,296 of NZ_AP043750.1, read as the reverse complement.
ATAGCGTTCACCGCTGCATAGGCGTGGAGGATACCTTTAATGACGGTTGTCTTCCCGGTTCCCGGCCCGCCGGTCACCACCATAAGTCTGGAATTCAATGCCTGCTTAATTGATTCAAATTGCTCTTTTCCATAGCTGATCGTTTCTTGCTCTTCCATATCACCAATAATTTTCATAAGCTCTGCAATGGGAATCTCATACTCAACAGGTTTCGCTATAAGCCGGTTGACATGGGCAGCAAATCCATCTTCCGCATAATACAGCGATGGCAGATAAACCTTGTCATCGATCATAATCAGCTGTTTTTCCTTGTTCAACGCTTCCAACCGTTCATTTAAAACATCCTTAGTCAATATACCATCCGGTTCAGACAAAATGGCCATTGCTTCGCTTATGCACATATCAACAGGCAAGTAAACGTGTCCGTTCTGTATATTTTTTTGCAAAACATAAATACATCCGGCCCCAAGCCGGTTAGGGTGCGTAGGGGAGAGCCCATTTTGCCGGGCTATTTGATCGGCTGTCTGAAACCCGAAACCGTTAATATCAAATACGAACCGATAAGGGTCATCTTGAAGCACGTCCATTGCTTCTTCTTTATACTCGCGGTAAATGGTTTGGGCCAGTTTCAACCCAATGCCGTATTTGGATAAATGGATGGCTACTTGCTCAAACCCTTGATTTTCCATCACCGCTTTGGAAATGAGGTCCTTTTTATCTTTTTTCAAACCGGGCACCTCATTCAAAACATCCGGATCGTTTGCGATTTTTGTAATGGCGCTTGTGCCGAGATGAGTGACAATTTTTTCGGCTGTTTTTTTGCCAACGCCGTGAAACAAATCACTGGATAAGTAGCTTACGAGACCGTCTTTGGTGTCAGGGATAAATGTCTGATAGGAATGGACTTTATATTGCATCCCGAATTTCGCATGGTATTCCATTGTCCCATAAAACGAATAAATAGTGGACTCCTGCAAATCCGCCAAATAGCCTTTGATCACAATCTCATTCTCGTGATAGTCTTCGTCTGTTTCGTGTATCTTAATTTTAGCGATCGTGAAATACTCCTGCTCGTTCCGAAAAATCGTGTACAGAAGCTCGCCTTTTATAAAAGTCCAGTCGTTGTTGGATGGTTTATCCGACGTCATTGCAACCAACCTCGCTTATCTCATTCAGCTATTGTCCGAATTCATGGCATCCGTGATCTGTTTTTTGGCATTGGCTGCCAGAACATGCTCTGGCTGTATGGTCAACGCTTGGTCAAAATGGCCCATGGCAGTGGAAAGGTCATCGTTATACAACGCAATAACACCAAGATTGTAGTAGGCGTCACTATGCTGCTCATCAATAGCCAGTACCTGCTGAAAAATAGGCTTTGCTTCGGTTGTATAGTCGCTCTGGGCCAGAGCCAGCCCATACTGGAACATATACTCCGAATCATCGGGGGCCACTTCCGATGCACGCATGAGATATGGCAATGCAAGCTTATAATGCTCCTGATGAATGAATGTCATCCCGAGCAAAAAATACACATCCGCTTCGTCAAGACCGATATCAATAGCTTTTTGAAAATGTTCTTGTGCCTTCGCGTAGTCCTCCTTTTCATAACAAAGGCTTCCGAGTCCATAATAGGCTGTTGCAGCTTTTTCATCGAGTTCCAATGCGCGTTGGAAAAACCGTTCTGCCCGCTCTGCATCATGGACATGCAAAAGCAGATTGCCAAAGTTAATATAACCAACCGGATCACTTGGGTTTTCTTCGATAATCTCATTAAACAACGACGCTGCTTCGTCGTACTTCTGTTCTTTCATCCGTTCAATCGCCTGCTGATTCTTATCCATTGTTTTGCTCCTTTCCGATGAATCATCCGACATAAGCGAGCGTTTCCCCTTCTTTTAGCACCGTATCAATAGTGGCGCCGCCCAAACAGACCTGTCCATCATAAAACACGACGGCCTGGCCCGGAGTTATGGCCCGCTGCTTTTCATGAAATGCCACACGGACACATCCGTCCTCCATCTGTGTGACAGTGACGCCACTGTCTTTTTGCCGGTAACGGAACTTAGCCGTACAGGTGAATGTTTTTTCTGTCATGTTATTAATCCAATTAACATCCGATGCGATTAATCCATCTGAGTACAACTTATCATTATCAAACCCTTGACCAACGTATAAGATGTTATCTTTCAAATTTTTGCCAAGCACAAACCATGGTTCTCCGGATCCACCGATTCCAAGTCCTTGACGCTGACCGATCGTATAGTACATCAAGCCTTCATGCCATCCTTTTTCCGTACCATCCATTGTTTTCATCAAACCGGGCTGTGCCGGAAGATATTCACGGAGAAAGGATTTGAAGTTCTTTTCACCGATAAAACAAATGCCGGTACTGTCTTTTTTAGATGCTGTCACTAGATCCCGTTCTTTGGCAATGGCACGCACATCCTGTTTTGTCATATGGCCCAGAGGAAACATGACTTCGGCCAATACATCCGATGTCAGCTGATTCAGGAAATACGTCTGGTCCTTGTTGTTGTCTGCTCCGCGCAGCATCTCAAAAGATGACCCTGTATTCCGGACTTGTGCATAATGGCCGGTAGCTAAATAATCGGCACCAAGGGATAGGGCATGGTTCAAAAATGCTTTGAATTTAATTTCCTTATTACACATAACATCCGGATTTGGCGTTCGTCCAGATTGATACTCATTCAAAAAGTACGTGAATACGTTGTCCCAATATTCCTTTTCAAAATTGACAGCGAAATACGGAATATCCAGTTGATTGCACACCCGTACAACATCATCAAAATCCTCTGTTGCCGTACAGACACCGTTGTCATCCGTATCATCCCAGTTTTTCATGAAAATGCCAACGACATCATAGCCTTGTTCTTTTAATAGCAAGGCGGCCACAGACGAATCGACACCGCCGCTCATGCCAACAACGACGCGTGTATCTTCATTTCGTTTCATGTTTCCTGCCTCCTTTCATTGGTCAGCCGCTTGATAATTTCAGCCACTCTGTCCGCAGCCTCAGACACATTGTCAATCGTATTAAACGCACCAAAACTGAACCGGATTGAATTCGTGATCCGTTCATCCCCTCGCCCGAACATGGCAGCAAGAACATGGGATGGTTCCACCGAGCCTGCAGTGCATGCACTGCCGCTGGATGCTGCAACACCATCCAGATCAAAGTTTGTTAAGAGTGTTTCCACATTCGTTCCGGGAAAACTGATATTAACAATCGATGGGACCGTTTGTTCCGCGTCACCATTCACGTAATAACGAATGTTATGGTTGGCAAGTGCTTCTAAGAACGTTTGTTTGTACTGTTCGTACACATCATTTCTTACTAATTTATATTCCATGGCCAATTCCAAGGCCCTTTTAAATCCAACGGCAGCCGGAATATTTTCCGTACCCGGTCGGCGTTTTCGTTCCTGTTCCCCACCAAATTGCATCGATGCCATGGCTATGTCATCACCGGCATACAAAACACCAATGCCATTGGGGCCGTTGATTTTGTGGGCAGAAGCACTTAGCATATCAATGCCCTCTCGGTTCACGTCAATATCCAATAATCCAAATGCTTGCACAGCGTCCGTATGAAACATAGCCTGATGATCTTTTAATAATGAACCTATGGCCTCGATCGGCTGAATAACACCTGTTTCATTATTGACATACATAACGGACACAACAATCGTTTCATCGGTCAATGCTTCTTTCAGTTTATCCACGGAAACAATCCCGGTTTCATTAACCGGCAAATATGTCACATGAAAACCCTGCTCCTCAAGATATTGTACCGCATCCAAAACAGCATGATGTTCCTGCATTGTCGTAATAATATGATTTCCTTTATCTCTGTTCGCCATGGCTGTTCCAATAATAGCCAGATTATCCGCTTCCGTTCCACCACTTGTGAAAATCATTTCTTTTTCACGTGCTTGGATACTCCTGGCCAAGGTACGTCTGGCCGAATCAAGATACTGACGTGCCAATCGTCCAAACGCATGGACACTGGACGGATTCCCAAAAACTTCAGTGAATATGGGAGTCATCGCTTCAGCAACACGCTTGTCCATTGGAGTGGTTGCGGCATGATCCATATAAATACGTTCCATGGTTACAATCCTTTCTATTTTCTGTTGTTCTATATATAAAACATGTAGGCATCCTGATACCCATCATGTTCATGACGTCGTAAATCTTCAAGCGTTGTCGTATCAAGGACATCTTTTACAGCATCCCGGATACGAATCCACAATGCTTGTTTAGCCGGTTCTTCATTTTCCATTCCTTCCACAGGAGAAATAGGTCCTTCCAAAACACGAATGATATCCCCGGCTTTGATCTCATCGGGATCCTTAGCCAAAACATAGCCTCCGTATGCTCCCCTAATGCTTTTAATCAAACCGGCATTACGCAACGGTGACGCCAGTTGCTCCAAATAATGATCGGATAAATCGTTTTCCCGTGCTATCGCTTTTAATGATAATGGACCTTCCCCATGCTTTCTGGCAAGCGCCAGCATGATGGTCAGCCCGTATCGTCCTTTTGTCGATATTTTCATTCCCAACACCTCTATAAACAGTTCATCATTCCTTAAAATAACAATACAGCTCATTATAGCATGAATCGCCTGTTTCTTGCATTTTAACATAATCGCCATTACGCTTTATACATAACCTATTCTTATATAAAGGACGATCACAATGGACCAACAACCACTTGCATTTCGCATGCGCCCACAACATATTGACGATATTATTGGCCAAGAACATCTGGTAAATGAAGGGAAAATACTCAATCGCATGATTCAGGCAAAAAGACTTGTATCCATGATTTTATTCGGTCCACCCGGAACAGGCAAGACATCTTTGGCATTTGCTTTGGCAAGAAGTCTCGACATTCCAGTAAAAAAATTGAACGCTGTTGTTGATAAGAAAAAAGACATGGAAGTTGTTGCCGAAGAAGCTAAAATGAGCGGTCAGGTGGTGCTCGTGCTTGATGAAGTGCACAGGCTTGATAAGTCAAAACAGGATTTTTTGTTGCCACACATTGAAAGCAACCGTGTGATATTGATCGGCTCCACGACAAGCAACCCTTATCATTCTATCAATCCCGCGATCCGCAGCAGATGCCATTTATTTGAACTGCACCGCCTGACGGAAGAACATATGAAAACCGCTGTGCATAGGGCGGCCCAGGATGACGAAAAAGGACTTGGTGACCAGAAAATAAGGTTGACGGATGACGCACTGGATCACTTTGCTCTAGCTTCCAACGGCGACATGCGTTCGGCACTGAATGGATTGGAACTGGCCGTTTCATCGACACCAGCCGATGAAAGCGGCATTATTACGATAACATTGGATGCTGCTGAAGAATGTATGCAGAAAAAAAGTTTTACACATGATAAAGATGGGGATGCGCACTATGATGTTCTTTCTGCGTTTCAAAAATCCATCAGAGGTAGTGACGTTGATGCAGCCCTTCACTATTTAGGAAGATTGATTGAAGCCGGTGATTTGGACAGCATCGAGCGACGTATGATTGTCTGTGCCTATGAAGATATCGGCCTGGCAAACCCGCAGGCAGGACCACGTGCCGTAGCCGCTGCTGATGCTGCTCATCGTCTCGGATTTCCTGAAGCCCGCATACCACTGGCTAATGCTATTGTCGAGCTTGCCCTTTCCCCTAAATCGAATTCAGCATATAAAGCGCTTGATGGTGCACTTTCCGATATACGCAGCGGAAAAAGTGGTGATGTGCCGGCACATTTAAAAGATACACACTACCAGGGAGCCAAAGAAATGGGCCGAGGGATCACCTATCAATACCCTCATCACTATACAGAAGGATGGGTGAACCAGCAATACTTACCGGACGCTTTAAAAAACAGTCACTATTATGAGCCAAAAAACACCGGTAAATTTGAGCAAGCTCTGAAACAGGTACACGATAATATAAAGACTGAAAAAAATAATACTAGATGATAGACGTATAAACCCTTTTCCAAACGGCCACACTAATCAATAACGATAAAATCTATGAATAAACGTGTTCACACGGAAAGAGTTGCGTGATCGTTGTAACCTTTAAAACTGTTATACCAATCGCCGTTACCGTTATGGAAAAAGGAGTTGAACAAATTGGCTAAAATAAGACAAGATGCTTGGTCACATGAAGATGATCTGTTATTGGCGGAGACTGTTCTGCGGCATATCCGGGAGGGCAGTACCCAATTAAATGCTTTTGAGGAAGTTGGTGACAAACTGAACCGGACATCTGCCGCTTGTGGTTTTCGATGGAATGCCGAAGTAAGAAACACATATACGGATGCGATCGAATTGGCCAAACGCCAACGCAAAGAAAAGAAACGTGCAAATGCGGTCAATGCGAAACAACCAATCGTAAACATGCCGCAAATGACCCCGGATGAAAATCCTGTTGAAAAAGAATCAACACCTGAAACAGTTGAACAAATGCCTGAAATGCCTGAAATGCCTGAAAAAGAAAAGACAACCGCGAATACTGAACCAGTGGCGAATACAGACAAGGCATCAACACTTACGATGGATGACGTCATTCGGTTTTTGAAACAAGTGGAAACAGACTATCATGCTTCTAATCAATCAAAAGCATCGGTTGAGCAATTGGAAGGAGAGAATCAGACACTTAAACAAGATGTAGGCTACCTGAAAGAACAGTTATCCAAAACCGAACAACAACTAGAATCGCTGCGGGAAGACTATCACGTTTTTATGCAGATTATGGACAGAGCCCGTAAAATGACTGTTTTTGAAGACCAACATTCCTTACAGGCTCCATCATTCCGAATGGATAAGAACGGGAATCTTCAGCAGGTTTCAGATGGGTCTTCCCATCAATAAGAGATAGCAAAAAAATCGGCGAATAGCCGATTTTTTCTACCTTATGCAATAAACAATCCCAATAGTGCCGTCTGCTTTCAGTTTTGATCCCGCTCTTGGCAGGTGGGTGTCCTGTTCCATGTTTATTGCACTTCCTAGATATAGGCATGCACGCAACATGAAAACCTATGCGGACTCCCTTTCATAAAAATTGTTCGGTCAAAACGAATGCTCCAGACGTACACATCAGGATTGCCATGGCTCATAATCTTTTATTGTGTATTCAATATAACATACACCTAGGGGCTAGGCAATATATAATTTAAAAAAATAAATCGTTCATCAACAGTAGCGTCAACACACGCACAAAACGTTAATGCATGACACCATTAATAGAGGAAAGGAATCCCTATTGAATGATTGGGTTGCTCATGTTTCTTTTTCTTCGACGTTAATGGAAAGTTCATCTAATTGTTCGCCGCTTACATGGCTTGGTGCATTCGTCAACAAGTCGGAAGCTGAAGCGGTTTTCGGAAATAGAATCGTATCTCTTAAGTTCGACCGACCGGTAAAAAGCATGACAATACGATCAAGCCCTAAGGCAATTCCGCCATGCGGAGGTGTTCCATATTCCAATGCTTCCAAGAGAAATCCGAATTGTTCTTCGGCTGCTTCTTTTGAAAAACCGAGTACGTCAAACATTTTGTCCTGTTGTTCTTTTTTATAGTTACGCAGGGATCCACCGCCCAACTCGTAACCATTTAAAACCAAATCATATGCGTTGGCACGTACGTCACCCGGATTTGTATCCAATTTTTCCAGGTCTTCGTCAACCGGACTTGTGAACGGATGGTGTGCTGCAACATATCGTTCGAGATCGTCATCGTATTCCAACAATGGCCAATCCGTCACCCATAAGAAATGAAACTTATCCGAATCAATTAGACCTAATTCTTTCCCGAGTTTCAGCCGCAGGGCACCTAGGCTGTCAAAAACAACAGATGATTTATCAGCGGCAAACAATAACAAATCACCATTTTCCGCCTCTGCACGTTTCATGATACCGTCTTTTTCCTCATCAGTCAGAAATTTAACAATTGGGCCGCTGAGATCGCCGTCCTGAACTTTCAGCCACGGCATTCCTTTTGCACCGTAAATCTTCACAAATTCAGTCAACTGATCGATATCTTTGCGTGAATAGGTCTGCGCTTCATTTTTTACATTAAGAAGAGCGACTTTTCCACCGGTTTCAATCGCTTCCCTGAATACCTTAAACGAGGAATCCGTAACCACGTCTGAAACGTGTATCAGTTCCATGCCAAATCGTGTATCCGGTTTATCGGAACCAAAACGTTGCATGGCTTCATCGTAGGATATTTTCGGAAACGGGGGCAAATCGATGTCTTTCACCTTTTTCATGACATGGTTCATCATTTTTTCTGTCATCGTCATAATCTGTTCACCTGTCATAAAAGAGGTTTCAATATCCACTTGAGTGAATTCCGGCTGACGATCAGCCCTTAAATCCTCATCACGGAAACAGCGCGCAATTTGATAATACTTTTCAAACCCACTCATCATAATGAGTTGTTTGAACAACTGCGGGGATTGTGGCAATGCGTAAAATTCCCCTTGATGCACACGACTCGGTACAAGATAGTCCCGTGCCCCTTCCGGTGTGCTCTTTGTCAACATGGGCGTTTCCATTTCTATAAACCCATCATCATTTAAAAAAACTCTTATAGCCTGAGTTATGTGATGCCGCATCTTAAATGTTTCCTGAAGGTTTTGTCGCCGCAAATCAATATACCGGTACTTCAGACGCAAATCCTCAGCCACATCGGTGTCTTCCTGAATCATAAAAGGCGGGGTTTTGGCTTTGTTCCAAATGATGGCGTCAGATGCAAGAACTTCAATGGTCCCGGTTCCAATTTCCGGATTAACTGTATTCGGATCACGCTCGACGACTTTGCCGTGCACTTCGATGACGTATTCATTTCGTACTGTTTCCGCCACTTTGAGCGCATTTGATGAATGATCTGGATTAAAAACAATTTGCACCAAACCTGACTTGTCACGCAAATCAATAAAAATTAGACCACCCAAATCCCGGCGTCGCTGTACCCAACCTTTCAACTGTATTTCCTGATCAACATTTTTCTTACTCAGCGTTCCAGCCATTATTCGTTCATTCATTGCTATTTCCTCCAGACAGTTTTTCCTGCATATACGCCACTGCTTGGTTCAATGGCACTTCTTCTTGATTGCCGGTTTTCATTTCTTTCACATTGACCAATTGCTGGTCCACTTCATTCTCGCCCAAAATGAGAACATATTTGGCACGATAGCGGTCAGCCGCTTTTAGCTGAGCTTTCATCTTCCGTCCCTGATAGTCTCTGTCAATTTGAATGCCATTTTTTCGTAAATCGTGAATAAGCCGGACAGATGCCTTATCTGCTTCATCACCCACTGCCACAAGAAAACAATCCAATTCGTTTTCTGAAGGGATGGCTACGTGCTCCGCCTCCAATGCCATAACCAGACGTTCCATGCCCATGCCAAAGCCAATTCCCGGTGTCGCAGGACCTCCAAGTTCTTCAGTCAAACCATTGTATCTTCCACCGCCGGTAAGGGTTGTAATGGCACCAAAACCTTCCGCTTCACTCATAATTTCAAAAGCAGTGTGGTTATAATAGTCAAGGCCTCGGACAAGATTGGCATCCACTTCAAAGTCGATCCCCATTAACGTAAGATAGTTTTTTACTTTTTCGAAATAGTCTTCGGAATAAGCATTTAAATGATCAAGAACTGATGGAGCGGTATCCATTGCTGCATGATCTTTGTCTGTTTTGCAATCCAGGATGCGCATTGGATTTTGTTCCAAACGCACCCGACAATCACTGCATAATTCATCCTTATATGGCATAAAATGATCCACCAATGCTTGGCGATGACTTTCACGACTTTCTTGATCACCAAGTGAATTGATAATCAATTTCAGTGAGTTCAAGCCGAGCTCCTGATAACAAGACATCGCCAGATCAATCACTTCCGCGTCCACGGCCGGGTCAGAACTGCCCAGAACTTCGACACCGAACTGATTCAATTGCCGCATTCTTCCTTTTTGTGGGCGCTCATACCGGAACATCGGTGCAAAGTAATAAAGTTTCACCGGCTGATCAGCATAGCCATGCATCTTATGTTCGACAAACGAACGCACAACAGATGCTGTTCCTTCCGGCCGGAGTGTCAAACTCCTTCCGCCGCGATCCTCAAATGTATACATTTCTTTCTGGACAATATCCGTTGAATCACCGACCCCTCGCTGAAAAACTTCTGTATGTTCAAATAAAGGTGTTCGTATTTCATAAAAATGATAGTTATTGCAAATATCTTTCAGCATTTTCTCTACATATTGCCACTTAGCCGTTTCTTCCGGCAATAAGTCAACAGTACCGCGTGGCGCTTTCATACTGCTCATCCTGTATACCCCCTTGGATCAATCTACAAATAAAAAAGACTCCCATCCCTTGATAAAAGGGACGGGAGTCTGCCCGCGTTGCCACCCTGGTTGATGTCATTTGATAACATCCACTCTGCACAGTTAACGCCTGTGAACGTCTATATCTACGTTTGTTAATTCGATATAGAACCTAAGGAATGTTATTCATCAGAGCAACATGCCAAATGTTTTCAGCCGTTGACATTTTTCTCTGTGCATGTGCGATCTGACTACTGTTTCCCTCATTGGTGATGAACGTCGTCGCTTGGAATAATTCTTATCTTAATGTTTCCTACGTCTGTTGTCAAGAGCGGGTGATTTTTTTCTTCAGTCGTTTCACCTCACCAAGGTTAATGCCAAGTTCTTCGGCGATGTCCATATGATGAGATTGGTCTTCCATCTCCATGAAACGATGAAAGTCAGCACCATATATACTCTTAGAAACAACAGCGTTCCATTGTTTTTCGTTCACACGCATCCCTATCCCTCCTTCACTCCTTTTCAGTTTTTCCGTGAAGGAGAAATTTTATAAAAAGGGGGGTAAGATGAAAGCAACATCTTTTCAAGCCAATGCGTATGTTTATCGATCCTTGCTGTCAATTATAATGGTAACAGGCCCTGAATTGACAAGCTGAACGTTCATCATTTCACCGAACTGACCCGTTTCCACTTTGATATTTTGCTGTTCGAGACGATGGTTAAAATAACGGTATAGGCTTTTAGCCTGTTCGGGGCTGGCCGCTTGCATATAGCTGGGTCTCCTCCCCTTTCGTGTATCAGCGTAAAGGGTGAATTGGGAAATAGACAAAACGTGACCATCAATATCCTTTAAAGAATCATTCATTTTTCCATTTTCATCGTCAAATATACGCAAATGAACCAATTTATTAGCCAAATAGTCCGCATCCTCTTCTGTGTCCTCATGGGTTACCCCGACCAGAACCATCATACCTTGTTCGATGGCGCCGAACTCTGTGGCGTTGATGGTTACATTGGCATTCTCCACTCGTTGGGTGACTGCTTTCATGGTCTCATGGCTCCTTCAACTATACATTATTGAATCGTCCGTTGAACGGAATAGACATCTTTTATCTGTTTAATACGTCCGACCACCTTCTTTAAATGACCTGTATTATGAATCAGAATGGTAATATTAATAACAGCCATTTTATTTCGGTCAGATCGGCCATTGACATGCGTAATATTTGTTTTCGTTTCATTGACCGCCTGCAAAATTTCATTCAGGAAGCCGCGCCGGTCATATCCGGTTATTTCGAGATCTACATGGAATTGCTTTTTTTCCGTTTGATTCTCTTCCCACTCCACATGCAGGAACCGATTCTCAGCTCCATCTGACTGAACATTGGGACAATCCTTCCTATGTACGGATACACCCCGGCCTTTTGTTATATAACCAGTAATGGGATCACCCGGAACAGGATTACAGCATTTGGACAGACGAACCAGTAAATTGTCAACGCCTTCCACTTTGACACCGGAATCACGCTTTTGAACTTTTTTCGGTGCTGTCTCGCTTTTTACTGTTTCCAGTGTGTCTTCAAGATTCTGTTCTTTTTCCTTTGTTTGACGAATTTTTTCCGTCAGACGAGTCGCAATCAAGGCGGCGGTTATTCCTTGATACCCAACAGCGGCATACATATCATCTTCATTGGCAAAATTAAATTTCTCAAAAACACGTTTCATATTTGTTTGTGTCAGTGCGTCTTTCGGTTCAATACCCATTGTCCGAATTTCTTTTTCAACGGCTTCTTTCCCTTTGCTGATGTTCTCTTCGCGACGCTGTCTTTTGAAAAATTGCTTGATCTTGCTTTTCGCCTGAGATGTCTGACTGATGGACAGCCAATCCTGAGACGGACCGTATGAATGTTGGGACGTCATGACTTCTACAATATCACCATTTTTAAGTTTATAATCAAGTGGTTCCATCTTTCCATTCACTTTGGAACCGATCGTCTTATTCCCGACTTCCGTATGAATCCGGTAAGCAAAATCGATGGGCACCGATCCGGAAGGCAATTCAATAACATCGCCTTTAGGCGTGAAAACATATACCATATCCGAAAACAGATCCACTTTCAGCGTTTCCATGAATTCTTCCGCGTCATGCGTCTCACTTTGCCAATCGAGTATTTCCCGGAACCATGTCAATTTTTCTTCAAATGATTGATTATCTTTCGACGTGCGCTTTCCTTCCTTATAAGCCCAGTGTGCTGCAATGCCGTATTCTGCGATGTCATGCATATCTTTGGTCCGGATTTGCACTTCAAGCGGATCCCCTTTTGGACCGATAACCGTTGTATGCAAGGATTGGTACAGATTTGGTTTTGGCATGGCAATATAATCTTTAAATCGGCCGGGCATCGGCTTCCAACATGTATGAATAATCCCAAGAACAGCGTAACAATCTTTAATACTGTTGACGATAATACGGACGGCCAGCAAATCGTAAATTTCATTAAATTGTTTGTTCTGTTTAACCATTTTTCGATATATGCTATATAAGTGCTTTGGTCGTCCTGAAATATCCGCTTCAATATTTACATCGTCCAGTTGTTTTTCCACTCCCTGGATAACTTCATCAATATAGGATTCCCGCTGATTCCGCTTTTGTCTCATTAATTGGACAATTCGGTAGTATTGTTGCGGATTTAAATAACGCAGGGCTGTATCCTCCAGCTCCCATTTTATTGTGGAAATCCCCAAACGATGGGCAAGCGGTGCAAATATTTCCAAGGTTTCATTCGATATACGACGTTGTTTATCCGGCGGCAAATGTTTTAACGTTCGCATGTTGTGTAATCGATCAGCAAGTTTAATCAGGATAACCCGGATATCCCTGGCCATTGCAACAAACATTTTCCGATGGTTTTCAGCCTGAATAGCTTCTTTTGATTTATATTTAATTTTTCCGAGCTTGGTGACGCCATCGACAAGCATCGCCACGTCCCGGTCAAAATACGCTTCCAGATCTTCCAGTGTCACATCGGTATCTTCCACAACATCGTGCAGAAAGCCGCCCGCGATAGTCACCGGATCCATTCCGAGTTCAACAAGTATTCCAGCAACCTGGACGGGATGTACAATATAAGGCTCGCCGGATTTCCGATACTGTTCATCGTGTGCGTCCCTGGCGAATGCATATACCTGCCGAAGGAAATCAGCATCTTCTTCTGTCAAATACTGACGAGCCCGATCAATTACTTCTTCACTTGTCAGTATTTCTTCTTTTGCCATAAACAATCACCTGAATTCAGTTGGAAAAGATGGTTTCCCGGGATACTAAGCTGTCTATTCTTATACTGCATAGCCGTGGTTCGTTCGGAAAATCGTCATCAATCTTTTCCCTATCGTATTAAAAAACATTTGAAAAAGATAAACTCAAACATTAAGCTGTTGTGTTCGCCGGATTCCTTTAATAACAACAAGACTGATCTACCAATCGATCAGACCCTTTGAATCATTATTCAAAACTTGTGAGCGTTAAAATGTCATAACCTTTCAGTTTATCCGCTCCGTTCAGATAAGACAGTTCAACCAAAAATGCACAACCGGCCACAATGCCACCCAATCCTTCTACTAATTGAATCGTTGCTTCAATCGTACCACCGGTGGCCAGTAAGTCATCGGTGATCAGTATGCGTTGTCCAGGTTTGATAGCATCTTTATGGATAGTTAGAACATTTTCGCTATATTCCGATCCGTAATCAACCTTCACCACATCGCGCGGAAGTTTACCTTCCTTCCGCACAGGTGCAAAGCCAACTGATAATGCATAGGAAACCGGACAACCAATAATAAAGCCTCGTGCTTCCGGTCCAACAACAAGATCAATGTTCTTCTTATGTGCATAGGTTACGATGTCATCAACAGCTGATTTAAAAACGTTCCCATCATCCATTAATGGGGTAATATCTTTAAACTGAATACCTTCTTGCGGCCAGTCCTCAACGATTTTTATATATTGTTTATAATCCATCAATCATTTCCTCCTCGGGCTCCATCCTTTGTTCCAGACAGCGGGAAAACCATGCTTTTAATTCGTGATAGGGCGAATAGTAAAGCGTTTTTTCGATGTCTGTTCTGTTCAGACGTTCCTGATACAGAGATGATTCATGTAAATCCTTTTGTGATGGATTGCTGTTCAATTGCATGATGTTATCTTCTATTTTAACAAAATTCAGTTCAAAAAACACGTTAACCATAAACATCACCATATCATTTGTCCAACCCTTAGCATCCACAATCAACGGCAAGTCATCTTGCAAGTCAATTGTTTGCCGTTTGCTCAACAAGGCATACAACCATTTAAAATCTTCCCTTGCCGGAAAAACCTTCAAAAACGCGCTATCCCTTAGATAAAAGCACGCATGAATCGTATCAGGATGGAGTTCTTTCACCAAGGCTTCCAGTCGTTGCAAGCTGGAAGGCATATCGTACAAGTACAACGTATGAACCCCTTCCAAACTGCTGACGTCGGTGTCGTAGGTCAAACATACAACATGATCGGGAATTTGTTCTTCATCGGGAAGCTGTTGAAAAACAGCTGCTTTTCCTATCGTATTATGTGTCGAACACAACATATCCAATCTGTTTGCTCCTCGATGATCAAACAACTGCCATTCATCGATTTGCATATCGCGAATGATCATTTGAACTTTTCGGAAACCATTCCATTCGTTGATACCAAGCTCACCAGCGACTGAAACGGGGGTTTGCGGTGACAACTGATGATAGAGGTAACCCAGTCCAAATCCGATTCCATCCAGTTCTCGATCGTTTTTCTGAAATTGCATCTTTAAATGATTCTTTCCATTGCCAATCTGACGTTTGGCAGATGGCATATCTTTAACATGGAATATCGGCTTTGGATTAGCGATGCCAAATGGCGCCAATTGATTAATTTCCGCCACCAGTTCGTCATCTATCTCAGGGACAGTGATGGTTTTCGATACTTCCAATTCCTGTATAAAGTCTTCGTCTGAAAGCTGCTGAAAGATCATAGAGTCCAGTTCCTGTTTCAAACGCTCGATGTTTTCATAAGCCAGTGTCATGCCGGCTGCCTGAGCATGTCCACCAAAATGCGTGAAAACATCTCTTATTTTCATACAGTTTGCAAACAAATCAAAAGCGGGGATACTTCTGGCTGATCCTTTTACTTCCCCTTTTTCCGGAAAAAGGGATAAGACGATGGCCGGGCGATCGTATTTCCGGACCAGGTTGGACGCTACAATGCCGAGCACACCTTCATTCCAGCCTTCTTTAGCAACTACAATGACACCTTGACGGTCAACCGGATGTGCCATCTCCTCGGCTTCTTTCACTATGTCATTGACGATTTTTTTGCGTTGTTGGTTAATGGTTTCCATATATTGGGCTTTTTCAGCTGCTTCATCCGACAGCTTACAGAGCAACAATTGAACAGCCAGCGTAGCATCCTGCAGTCTGCCTACTGCGTTAAGTCTGGGACCTATCGAGAAACCGACATCTTCTTCATTAATACGGGCGTCCAAGCCACACACGTACTTAAGAGCTTCCAAACCGGGTCTGGATGTGTTGGATAGCTGCTCTAATCCATCATGAGCAATGATTCGGTTTTCGTCGATTAATGGAACCATGTCAGCAATTGTTCCAATAGCTGCTAAATCAAGCAGATGCTCGGGAAAACGGCCCAGAAGACCTTCCGACAGTTTAAGCGCTACGCCGACCCCTGCCAGTTCTTTGAATGGATAATCCGGTGATCGTTTGGGATGAATGATGGCAAACGCATCCGGCACATCTGTCTGCACTTCATGGTGATCGGTAACAATCAAGTCCATATTGAGTTGCTTGGCAATCATTGCTTCATGAACAGAAGCAATGCCTGTATCCACCGTTAAAATCACCCGAACATCGTTGTCATAAGCGGTACGGAAAGCTGCTTCATTTGGGCCATATCCTTCAGTAAAACGGTTGGGGATATAATAGTCACAATCAGCCTCAAGTTCCTGAAGAGTTTCCATCAGAACAGCTGTTGAGCAGACGCCATCTGCATCATAATCCCCGTATACAAGAATTTTTTCACCGTCTGCAATGGCTTTATGTACACGATCAACGGCTTTGTTCATATCAGATAACCGTTCAGCACGATACAAACCCGCCCGATCAGGCGATAAAAATTTATCAGCTTCTTCGGTTGATGTGATGCCCCGTTGTATTAATAATTCCCTGGTAAGGGGTGAGAATTTATCGGCATCCAAATGTGCCGTCTTTGTTTTTGAATCCGGAAACATCCATTTCATTTTGCTTTGTAACATGTCGTCACTCCTGACCAATACAGTATACAAGAGATAATGACCGGGATCAATGACGTTTCCTGGTACATTATTCTTCCGTCGAACGATGATCATCTGTCCCGGCTGCCGCAATATCTTCGAGGCCATGTTCTGACAACGTCGTCTCCATTTGATCCCGTTCCGCCTGCAATGATTTCAATTTTCGTTGCAGCTGAAATAGCTTCACAGCACCTGCTGAGACGGTAATTAATCCTCCCATTAATACTGAAAACAAAATAACGAAAATCAGTGGTACTTCTCCAGTTCCAAACAGATAATTGATTTCCACTAAATCGACGTTGGCCACTGAAAATGCTGAAACGATAATGACAAATAAAATGGAAAGAATGATATAGCTTTGTCCCTTCATCGATTTTCCTCCTGATCATAAGGTTGTTATTTTCAGAATTTTTCCATCTTGGTTATCGTACAACCTTGAAGAAACCCCCAAAACAATTGTTTCAGGGGTTGTGTCCATCCTCGTTCCATTATACTTGGGGACCTTCCGTACGTTTCTTTTCACTGAAGTCAACCGGTTTGTCTTTAATGTTTCTGCCCCGCCAGACGAGCCACAGTTGGGATGCCAAAAACAGAGAGGAATACGTACCTGCCAGCATCCCGACGAACAATGCAATAGCAAAACCGGTAATGGACTGTGCACCAAGGAACAGAAAAGCCAAAACGGCAATCATGGTTGTAATGGTTGTATTGATACTCCTGGTCATCGTCTGCACCAGACTTTTGTTGACAACACCGGCAAGTTCTTTAAACGATCTGACCCGCTGTTTTAATCGCAAATTCTCCCGTATTCGATCAAACGTAACAATCGTATCGTTAATCGAGTACCCGATGATGGTGAGTATGGCCGCAACAATCGTTACATCAAACTCAATCTGAGTCAAACTGAAAATAGCCAGTATGAAAAAGGCATCGTGGACCAGTGCGATAATGGCTGTCATTGCAAAAAACAGCTCAAATCGCAGTGTGACGTATAGAACAATACCAATCGATGCAATGGCCACAGCATAAAGCGCATTTTTAACCAATTCTTCTGCAACGATTGGAGAGACAACACTGACACTGGTGTCTGCATCAAAATTTTTCTTGAAATACGCTTGTACATCAGCGATTCTGTCCTCATCAATCACTCGGTCGTAGCGGAGGACAGCACCTTCTTGATTATTGCCGGTCAGGACAACGGAATTGGCCTGCAGCTCAAGTTCTTCGAGTCCATTTTTTATTTCCTCTGTACTGAGACTGTCCTCTGCTGCCAGCTGGATGCGTGATCCGTGAGTGAAATCGATACCCGGATTCAGCTGAAAGATACCGAGTGAAACACCGCCAAGAACAACCATAATTGCTGAAGCTATGAAAAATTTCTTTCGGTGCGGAACAACATCCGGCTTTCTATTAAATATTTTCGGTTCGTATTCGGCAGTGTCGGATATATCCTTTATATCCCTCTGTTTTACAGCAAACCAGCCCGGACGATTCCGCAAAAACTTGCTCCTGACCCACAGACCCATCAGTAAACGAGTACCATATACTGCGGTCACGAAACTGATAACAATACTTAGAATAAGCATTGTTGCAAATCCTTTAACAGAGCTGGTACCAAAGGTAAACAATACCACAGCAGCCAACAACGTCGTAATGTTGGCATCAACAATGGCTCTTAAGGAGTTTTTCGAACCAGCCTTAAACGATGCAAAAATGGATTTGCCTTCCCGAAGCTCCTCTTTGATCCGCTCAAAGGTGATAACGTTGGCGTCAACAGCCATACCAACACCAAGAATCAGTGCGGCTATCCCCTGGAGTGTCAGCACACCATTCATCAGATTAAAGACCAGTAAAATCAAGTAGATGTATACACTTAAGTTGATGGCAGCAATAACACCTGGAAAACGATACACCGCCATAATGAATAAAAAGATGAGGCTGATACCAATGATTCCTGCAAACACTGTTTTATCGAGTGCTTGTTCGCCGAACTGTGCTCCTACGGTATTGGAATATAACTCTTCCATATTAACCGGCAGTGAACCGGCATTTATGATGTCAGCCAACCGCTGTGCCGATTCAACGGTGAAATCGCCTGTAATCATGACATCCGTTGTATTCAACGGTTCATCAACACCGGCTGCGGAAACATATTTTGGATCTTCTTTCTTCACTTCTTCCTGGAAGGAATCGCCTTTTTGATAATCCATCCAAATGACGAGGAGATCCTTGCGCTGCGGGAATGGGATACCAGGTTTATATTTCTTCGCCAGCTTACTGGTAATATCCCGGAACTTCGAAGCGTCTTTCAACGTTAATGTAACAATCGGCTGATTCGTTTTAGAATTGAAGTCCTGCTGCGCTCCATTCTTAACCAAATTGCTTCCATCCATCAGTTTTTTATCGTTGACATTTCGGAACGAGACTCGTGCCGACGTCGATAAAATTTCCCGCGCTTCTTCCGGGTTATCGATACCGGCAAGCTGAACGCGAATCCGGTCGTCCCCTTCTATGTTAATATTCGATTCACTGATTCCCAGACGGTTCACGCGTTCGTTCAGTATCCGGACCGTTGATTCAAGTGATTCTCTGTCAATTTCCCCACTATTTTCCACAGGTTCCACTTTATATAAAATCTCAAAGCCGCCCTGCAAACTAAGCCCTAAGTTAACATTCTTTGTAATTCCTGTCACCGTTGTTCCGATCGTGCCTGCAAGCAGTAATACAATCAGAAAAAAGGCAACAATTCTGCCTCTGTTTTTCATCCAATGGTAGCCTCCCTTAATTGCGTCAATTCAATTATGTATAATCATTCTGTTTCATGTGCATTGCTTTCGGTCAGTGCAGCAATGGAAGCCATTAAATTATCATCCTGATGGGCATTTATTGTCAAGTAACTCATATACGTATTGGATGACAACTGAAAAATATCCTGTACAATTTCATACAGTCGTTTAGTTGGATTATTTTTCCAAACCTTTTCGTTTAAACATTCCCACACATCGCCCGACGTTACGTGATGATACCCCAAAAGCCGCAGTTCATTTGCTTTGCTTTCCAGTGCGGGCATTACGTCCGTTTTCCATTCGTGAACCGTTTTAATTGTTCCCACAAAAATTCTCTCCCTTTTTATGACCTTATCCGCTTTTGGAATGCTTGTCATGCTTGGCCCACTCAAATGCATATACATTATTGTATCTGAAATTTTATTTTTTGAGAAGGTAGGTCGACCACATTGACCAAACAAACATTTCTGCAGGGAACATTAATCCTGATTATCGCAGGTATGATAACCAGATTACTTGGCTTTATTAATCGACTTGTTGTGGCCAGGGTTATGGGAGAAGAAGGCGTTGGCCTTTATATGATGGCACTGCCAACATTATTCCTTGTCATTACCTTGACACAGCTGGGACTCCCTGTCGCCATATCCAAACGGGTGGCCGAGGCGGAAGCTAGATACAATCATGCCAAAGTGAAGCAGATACTAGTCATATCCCTTGTTTTGACTAGTATAGCGAGTGTTATTTTTACGGCAGGTATGATCCTCGCTGCACCATTGATTGCGACAACCCTTCTCACCGATGAACGAACAGTCTATCCGTTAATTGCCATTAGTCCCATTGTTCCTATTATTGCCCTATCATCGATTCTGAAGGGGTATTTTCAGGGTCGGCGAAACATGACACCACAGAGTTATTCACTCGTTATTGAACAAGCTGTTCGAATTACGTTTGTGGCGTTTTTTATTCATTTACTTCTTCCTTATGGGGTGGAATTTGCGGCGGCAGGAGCTATGTTTAGTGTAATCCTCGGTGAGTTTGCGTCACTGATGTTTCTGATCTGGTTGTTTAAACGAAAAAAAATCGTACGAATCAGACATCGTTTTTTCCAATATATCACGTCTAGCAAACAAACGATAAAGGAGCTTTTTTCGATTGCCCTGCCAAGTACGGGAAGCCGATTAATTGGAAACATATCGCATTTTCTCGAACCCATTCTTGTAGCACAAAGTCTGGCACTTGCAGGCATTTCCAGTTCGATGGCAACAAAACAATACGGGGAATTGACCGGATATGTTTTGCCATTGCTGTTTTTGCCTACGTTTATTACCAATTCATTATCAATTGCTCTTGTTCCAACCATTTCCGAAGCAGATGCCCATAAACATACACACACTATCCATTATCGTATTCGCCAGGCCATTCGTATTTCCTTTGCCTCCGGTGGATTAGCAACGGTTGTTCTTACATTGTTTGCTAGCCCTATCTTGACATTCATGTATGGAACCGCTGATGCAAGCCATTTTTTAGTGTTAATGGCGCCGTTTTTTCTTCTTTTATACATCCAGTCTCCGCTGCAGGCGGCCCTGCAAGCAATGGACTTAGCCCGGCCTGCCATGTGGAACAGCCTGATTGGGGCAGCTATGAAACTATCAGTGCTTTTCCTGCTTGCATCCAATCCGGCGTTCGGAATCAATGGGGTTGCCATCGCTATGTCCGCCGGAGTCATTCTCGTCACCTTACTTCACTTGGCAAGCCTTTACAAGGAAATTAAGTTCTTTATACCATGGAATGATCTCTTAAAAATGATGGTACTAGTGATCGCAACATGGTTATGTGGTCACTATTTAAAAAATATCTTTACAGGTTTTGAATCAAATTTGTTTGCTCTCATTCTTATCATCTTTTTTCTATCCTGCATCTATGTTGTATTGTTGCTGGCATTACGGTTCATAACCAAAGAAGAATTAAGACAAATACCGTTTTTACAAAAATGGATACATTAAAAAACATAACGCCATGATTCGGCGTTATGTTTTTTATTGAAAACTTATCTCTATCCCATATATGGAATTAAATAACGGACATACAAATAAAGGGTAGCGACACCAAGAGACAGCAAAACAAAGGGAACACCGTAGAGCATGAATCGCAGAAACGATAGTTTTTCACCATTTCCTTCTGCTAAACCGGCAACGACGACATTGGCTGAAGCACCGATTAAGGTTGCATTTCCTCCCAAACAAGCACCAAGTGCCAGTGCCCACCATATCGGATCGAGATAGACCATCCCATAGCTTTCAAATTCTTCAATAATGGGGATCATTGCCGCAACAAACGGAATGTTGTCCACAATACCGGAAAACAATCCGGACATCCATAAAATGAGAATGGCTGTACCGACGTAATCCCCGTCCGTCCATCGTACGATTCCTCTGGCCAGCTCATCAATAATGCCTGCTTCCTGCAAACCGCCAACCAATGCGAACAAGCCGACAAAGAAAAACAGGGTCACCCATTCCACACGCGAAAAGACTTGTTCCGTCGGTATTTCTTTTTCGGTCAGTAATAGCAAAAGAATAGCTCCACAGAGTGCCACAACCGTCAAATCAATGTGAAGAAATGCATGAAGGACAAAACCTGTCAATGTCATCAAAAGGACGGTAATGGACTGGTACAGCATCGGACTATGAACGAGATAGAGTGATGCATCCATCTCCATCAGTTGCTTCTTATTTGCTTCCTTCGTCTGCAATTTTTTTCGAAACATCGGCACGAGCATAAGGATCATAATCATAAACATAATGACCGCAACGGGAGCCAAATGAATAACAAATGATAAAAATGTAAAATGCTCTACAGCTTGTCCGATCATAATATTGGGCGGGTCTCCGATAAGAGTAGCAGTACCGCCAATATTGGAACTGAAAATGACAGCCAGCAAATACGGGAATACAGGAAGTTGGAGTTGCTTGGTAATTTTCAGCACAATCGGTACCAGTATAAGAACCGTTGTGACATTATCCAGTAATGCCGATCCCAGCGCAGTCAACCCACACACACCTGCCATTAACGGAATGGGGGACCCTCCGACCTGCTGGGCTAAGCGAACCGCAATAAATGAAAATAAGCCCGTCCTCTCTGTAATGGAAATAAGTACCATCATTGAAAATAATAATGCGATGGTGTTCCAGTCAATATATTGAAAAAACACGTCATTCACATCATACACACCCGTCAATAGCAGAAGCATTCCACCAGCAAGGGCGACAATGGCACGGTTTATTTTTTCCATCATAATAAACAGATAACTGACAACGAAAATGACTGCTGCCAACAAGACATCCATACGTCATCCTCTTCCTTTGTTAAAAATCGTCCTTGTAACACTATATGATGCAAAAACAATAATTATTTTCCGTCTATTTCAGAGGTTGTCTGAATAGGATGGTAGTACTACAAATGATCAGGAAGAAGGGGGAACGGATGGCATGCATAAACAATCATTCACCGCGTTGCTGTACGGGTGGATTGCAGTCCTAGGATTAATGTTCGTAACGAGCATCGTTATTGCTTTGCTTTTTCAGTTGACAGCCATGGATCAAAATGTGCTGTCGTGGGTGACACTCACCGCCGGATTGATTATTTTATTTATTGGAGGAATAACAGCAGGTGTCAAAGGAAAAGAAAAAGGCTGGGCGATTGGTGCCGCAACGGGCCTTGGATTTACATTGTTCATATTTCTAATCCAATTTCTTGGCTATCAGCAGACGTTTTCCACTGCACAGTCGATCAACCATGCCGGATTTATCCTGGCTGCTCTTGTTGGAGGCGTTATCGGTGTCAATATGGTCAAAGGCGAACAATCCTAATACCAAATAAAAAAGCCGATCCAGATGGGACGGCTTTTTTATTGGCTTTATGTACACATGCATAAAGTATTATTGATCACTGTTTTTAACTTCACGAATGGCAGAACGGTCAAATGTCAGCTTCGGACCATTTTCTTCCTGCAACACAACCGTATTTTCATCAAGCGCATGAATCGATCCATGCAACCCGCCAATAGTTACCACTTTATCTCCTTTTTGTAAATCCGCCTGCATCTGTTTGACCTGCTTTTGCCGTTTTTGCTGCGGACGAATGAGCAGGAAATAAAAGATCACAAATATCAAAATGAGCGGCAAGAACGTTAATAATGACGACTCCATTTTCCATTCCCTCCTTTATTAGAAATTCTTTGCATCCTTTTCATGAAAACCGTATTGTTCAAAGAATGCTTCCTTAAAATCTTCAAGTCGATCCCCGCTTATCGCAGTTCGCACTTGTTTCATTAATTCTAACAGAAAATAAAGATTATGGTAAGTAGTAAGTCTAAATCCGAATGTTTCATTGCATTTGACTAAATGGCGAATGTAAGCTCTTGAATAATTCCGGCATACATAACAATCACAATGGTCATCCAGCGGACCAAAATCACGGGCGTACTTAGCATTGCGGACAACCAGTCTGCCGAAGGATGTCATGCAGGTACCGTTGCGGGCAATCCGCGTCGGCAGCACACAGTCAAACATATCTATGCCGCGTATAGCTCCGTCAATTAAAGAATCCGGCGACCCGACTCCCATTAAATAGCGCGGTTTATGGAAGGGCATTAGCGGTGTTGTAAATTCTAGCATCCGGTTCATGACATTTTTCGGTTCCCCAACGGATAAACCGCCAATGGCATAACCCGGAAAATCAAGGGAAACCAAGTCCCGGGCGCTCTGTTTTCTTAAGTCTTCATGCTCACCACCTTGGATGATGCCAAACAGTCCTTGGTCATCCGGATGTTTATGCGCTTGTAAACAACGTTCCGCCCATCGTGATGTCCGTTCCACAGAAGCCTTCATATACGCATGCGAAGCTGGGTATGGTGGACATTCATCAAATGCCATCATGACGTCGGATCCAAGCGCATTTTGAATAGTCATGGCTTTTTCCGGTGACAAGAACAGTTTCTCTCCGTTCAGATGATTGCGGAAATGAACACCTTCCTCTTTGATATCACGCCGATCACTCAGGCTGAAAACCTGGAATCCGCCTGAATCCGTCAATATGGCACTATCCCAGTTCATAAACCGGTGCAGACCACCGGCTTCCCGGATGATATCTTCACCCGGTCGAAGCCATAAATGGTAGGTGTTGGATAGGATAATACCTGCGTTCATCTCGTCTAACTCTTCCGGACTCATTGTTTTAACAGTGGCCAATGTCCCAACAGGCATAAATGCCGGTGTGTCAAACGAACCATGCGGGGTATGAACCCGTCCCAGTCTGGCTCCTGTCTGGTTGCATGTTTTTATATGTTCGTACGTAATAGCTGTCATAGTCACCCGATCCTTCACTATCTATTAAGACACCCACCAAACCCATTTGCTGACGATGTCTTTAAATCTTGCTGGCTGTCCCATATTCGGTGACCGCTCGTCATATCTTACAGAAGCAGCATGGCATCTCCAAAGCTAAAAAACCGGTAACGTTTGTCAACTGCTTCCCGATAGGCGCTTAAAATCCGCTCTCTTCCCGCAAACGCACTCACCATCATAATAAGCGTCGATTTAGGCAAATGAAAATTAGTGATCAATCCATCAATGGCACGAAACTGATATGGCGGATAAATGAATATATCTGTCCAGCCACTGGACTCTTTGAACTCGCCATCATTATCCCGGACAATTGTTTCCAGTGTTCTGGTTGACGTTGTCCCAACGGCAATAATCCGACCATTGGCTGCTCTTGTATTGGATAGGATCGCTGCTGTTTCCCTCGACATGTGATAAAATTCAGCGTGCATGGTATGATCATCAACGGACTCCACACTCACCGGTCTGAACGTACCAAGACCAACATGGAGAGTAATGAATGCAATGGTGACGCCCTTTGCCCGGATCTCATCAAGCAGCCCAGTGGTAAAATGCAATCCAGCGGTCGGTGCTGCCGCCGACCCTTCTTCTTTGGCATACACCGTCTGATAACGTTCTCTTTCTGATAATTGCTCTTTTATATACGGAGGAAGCGGCATTTCACCAAGCTCATCCAATATTTCATAAAGTATCCCCTCATACTCTAACTGCATCACACGGCCGCCATGGTCCTTCATGCCTGTGCACCTGGCACGGAGTTGTCCATCGCCGAACGATAAAACAGTCCCGATTTTTATTTTTTTCGCCGGTTTAACCAACACTTCCCATTGATCCGCTTCCTGCTGGTGAAGCAGAAGCATTTCCACGTTCGCACCGGTATCATCCTTTATGCCTAAAAGTCTGGCAGGAAGCACACGGGTGTCATTTAAAACAAGACAGTCGCCCTTTTGCAAATAGTCTGTGATAGCAGTAAATGGTTTATGCTCCAGTTCGTTTTTATTTCGATCAAGCACGAGCAGACGGGAAGCATCCCGGTTTTTCAGCGGTGTTTGGGCAATCAGTTCTTCTGGCAAATCAAAATCGAAGTCTTCTGTGTTCATGATGTTCTCCTAACTATTTTAACGAAATTTCCCCACAATATAAAAGATAAGGGACAAAATAATGCTGACAACAATCGATGTCATGATAGGAAAATGAAAGGAGACATTTTCTTTTTTTATAACAATATCTCCCGGAAGCTTCCCGACGAGGGACCAAATCAAGCCAATGGCGATGAAAATAACGCCAATAACGATAAACATTTTTCCCATTTCAGCCGTCATCCTTTTTTAACCCAAGATGCTGGTACGCTTTCGATGTTGCCAGTCGTCCTCTGGGTGTGCGCTGAATAAAGCCAATCTGCAGCAAATAGGGTTCGTAAACGTCCTCGATTGTCTGTGACTCTTCCCCGATGGTTGCAGCAATCGTATCCAACCCAACCGGGCCTCCTTGAAAACCATCAATGATGCCTGTTAACAGCATGTGATCGATATGATCCAAACCTTGCTCATCAACCTGGAGCATTCCCAGTGCATGCGTTGTCGTCGACAGGCTGACTTGATGCTCACCTTTTACTTGGGAAATATCGCGAACCCGTTTCAGAAGCCTGTTGGCAATACGGGGGGTCCCACGTGAGCGCCGAGCGATTTCAGCGGAGGCGTCATTCGTAATGGCTGTTTCAAAAATAGCAGCAGTGCGTCCCACAATTTCACACAAAGCATCCGGATCATAGAAGTCCAAGCGGCTCATAACCCCAAAACGATCTCTTAGCGGCGCTGATAGCAAACCGGCTCTTGTTGTTGCTCCAACAAGCGTGAACGGCGGCAGATCAATCCGGACGGAACGTGCACTCGGACCGGTTCCAATGACTATATCCAAAAAGAAATCCTCCATGGCCGGATACAAAATTTCTTCAACAGACCTCGGTAGCCGATGAATTTCATCAATAAAAAGAACATCACCAGGTTCCAATGAGGACAAAATCGCAGCCAGATCACCGGAGCGTTCAATGGCCGGACCTGACGTCGAACGGAACTGTACACCCATTTCATTGGCAATGATCGATGCCAAGGTGGTCTTTCCCAGTCCCGGAGGTCCGTATAAGAGCACATGGTCCAGCGCCTCTTCTCGCATTCTGGCCGCTTGAATGAAGATGCTCAGATTTTCTTTCACCTTTTGTTGACCAATATACTGGCTCAAATTGGCGGGACGGAGACTCCGTTCATCCGAGTCTTCGTCATGCTGCAGCTCCCCTGTCACCATCCGTTCTTCCATCATTATCCCACCTTATCACTATTCCATTAGTAATGCCAATGCTTTGCGCACCAGTTCATCCGTATTGGTGATGTTTTCTTCACGCAACCTAGGCGCAACCGCTCTGATCTCCCTGTCCGTATAACCAAGCGATTGCAGGACTTCTTCCGTTTCCTGAAGTGTCTCCGGCGCAGCATGTTCATCTTCCGCTGCCTTCGAATGATTGTCGGCACTCGCTGTAATGACAGGCATTTTCCCTTTCAAGTCAAGGATGATTTGCCTGGCTGATTTTTTGCCAACACCGGGCAAGCGTACCAAAAAAGAGTCATCTTCCCGCTCAATGGCATTCACAAGTCCACCGGCATCTGTGCTTCCAAGGATGGCCAATGCCCCCTTTGGACCAATACCCGAGACGGTTATCAGCTTTGTGAATAACTGTTTTTCTTCATTGTTTTGAAAACCATAGAGAATTTGTGTATCTTCGCGAACATAATGATATGTACTGATCGTTACCGGCTGGTTAATGTGAGCCTGAAAAGCGAATGGATTCGTGCAGACAATTTCGTAACCTATCCCTTGAACATCCACAATCACCGTTTCCGTTTGAACGCTGATAAGCATCCCATGAATATACGCTATCATTCGACCTTCCCCTTTTACCTATTTTAACACAATTGCCGTTCGACGAAAGAAAGAAACTTCCATTTCCTGTTTCAGCCGGAAATAGAAGTTTCACATGCTTTAACCGTTGTATATAGCGTCACTCTGTCGTTGCCATGTTATGATGGATATCCTGTGTATCTTCGTTGTCCTCAAGCATATCAATCAGATGAATCATTTTTTCCATATCTTCTTCATTAGGATTTGCGTATGTTTGCGGAAACATGGTCACTTCAGCCTCAGCAAGCTCATATTGATGCTCCCGCAAATAATCGCGCACATCTTGAAAATCTTCAGGAGCTGTATAAATTTCATAAGCCTCTTCCACCAGAGCGATATCTTCTGCGCCTGCTTCAATGGCTTCAAGCGTCATCTCTTCCTCATTAATTGTGCCATTCGTATCTTCAACAACGATGTAGCCCTTCCGATCAAACATAAATGACACACTGCCATTTTCCCCAAGGTTGCCGCCATTTTTCTTGAAAGCATGCCGGATTTCCCCCGCAGTGCGATTTTTACTGTCGGTCAACACATGGACGATAATGGCAACACCGCCGGGGCCGTATCCTTCATAGGTAATTTCCTCATAATGAACACCGTCCAAGCCACCGGTTGCTTTCTTAATGGCACGATCAATATTGTCATTCGGCATATTATCTGCACGAGCTTTATCGACAGCAAGTCTCAGTGATGCATTGGTATCAGGATTCCCATCGCCTTCTTTGGCTGCCGTATAGATTTCTTTGGCATGACGCATAAAAATTTTCCCTTTTTTTGCATCCTGTGCATTTTTGCGCTTTTTTATATTGTTCCATTTGGAATGACCAGCCATTGGACAATCTCCTCTCTCCGGAATTTCCTTTTTCACTATATCAAATATAGCCTTGTGGATAAAGAAATTCCTGCAAAGGACAGTACAAAAAAAGTGCCATACGCATGACACTTTAATCATATGGGTATTTTTCCGGTTGTTAAAAATCTTCTTCTTTCCTGTCCCGATTGAAAAACTCTCGCATAAATTCTTCCATATCGCCATTCAACTGATCCGGCTTGGAATCTTTATTGCGCATACGATCCCAAAAGATATCATCCGTATAGACATAAACCTCTTTCTCAGGGACCATATTCTGTACTTCTTTTTCCAAACGTTCTCGCATATCCGGTGGAGCAGAGGCATTGATCATAACGCCGACAACGATACGGTCATCAGCGACAGCCACTTGCGCTTGTTTCACTTTACGCTTTTGTTTTAATTGATCAGCAATCGACATGGACATTTCATTGGTGAACGAATCGCTTTGTGCATTTTCATCGCCATCATTCAGCCTCTTTTGTTCCGTCTGAGGATATCCGCCACGTTCACCGATATTTTCATCTTCCACGCCCTGCCGATCTTTTCGTTCCTGTTCTGTTTCATAATTGATTGGCTGTGTATCATTGTTATCCTGAGTTTGTTGACGATCATCGTCCGTACCGCAGCCAATCAAAACGAACGACATTAGTGGTATTACCACCCAATTCATTCCTCGCATGGAATTCCTCCCTTATCCTTAGCTTGGATAAAGGAGATATTTTTACAACCGTTAATTAAAGGAATTTAGAACGTACGATGGAACTGTTTCGCCGGATTCCGTTTATGCGCTGTCCGGCGATGCATGCGCTCGATGATGTGCTTATCCTTATCCGGGATGGCTTCCCCGTTCAGATAAGCATCAATGGTTGCATACGTTGTCCCCATTTCCTTTTCATCCGTTTGCCCTTCCCAAAGGTCAGCGCTCGGCTGTTTTGCCAGAATTTCCTGCGGCACGCCCAAATACTGCCCCATTTCTTTTACTTCACGCTTCAAAAATTCAACAAGGGGCAATATATCCACACCGCCATCCCCATATTTGGTGAAATAACCTGTATACCATTCCGCAGCGTTGTCAGTACCTGTAACCAAATATCCGTAATGGGAGGCAACCGTATAAAGGGTGCTCATCCGCAGGCGCGCACGCAAATTCGCATCGGACATCTGGTCACGCTCAGATCGGAAAGCCTCTTTTTGTTGCAATTTTTCCTGTATGTGACCATACATTATCTGGTGTGTCTCCGTCAGATCAACAGTCAAATGGTTGATGCCACTTGTTTCGATCACTCTTTCCGCATGTTGTACATCCTCGGAATGATTGTTAAGCGGCATTATAATAGCTAATGAATCATCCGGAAAAGCCCGTTGGATAAGATGAGCAATAACAGCTGAGTCGAGTCCGCCGCTCACACCGATCACCAAACCGTTGACACCGGCATCATATACAGCCGATCGCAGCCATTGCACGATATCATCAATCATTTTTTCCACAATCATCACCCTTGTTTGGTTCGTTTCTGTGTTAATCATATCATGTTTACTGTATTATTTAAAAAGAATGGTGACGTCTTACCCGCTTTTTCACACTGAAGACGTATATTTTTTCCGGATGATTAAATCATTATAAGCCGACTAATGGTACCTTTGTGTTTTAGTTACGCATGCCCCTGTGATTCACCATCATCGCCATAGGCAGCATATTGGGGGTCTCTATAACCTGGCGGCATCGGTTGCTGATAATGCGTATCCGGCGCACATGGATAAGTGAGCTGTGGCTTGGGTTCATGAATACCAAAATTCATACCTGGTTGCGCTGGCGGACATGGCGGTTGATGTGTTTGATAGGCCGTCATCGGATGATGCATTGGTTTTGCCGGCATTCCCATGCTTGCTGACGGGGCCATCATCGGTTGATATGGTTGGGGATGATGCATACCGGGATAATTCGGTTGAGGCTGATGGACGGGTTTATGCGGCATTGGTTGCTGCATCGGTTTATACACTGGGTGGTGATACATTGGTTTGGCGCCGCCGCATCCACAGTCGGGTTGGCCAGTATATGGTCCCATTCCGGTTGCGGGGGGACCTGGAAACGGTTGACCATGAAACGGTTGTGGCTGTGGCGGCATTTGTGGCACTGGCTGTGATGGGTGATGATACGGCATGGTTTCTTGTTTTTTAGATGGTGACCCCGGTGCTTTCTCCGGTGTTTTATAAGCTGGCACCTGTGGAAGATTAATGGTTGTGTAATGATTTATTTCCTGATCCATGTCTTGTTCTTGCTCCGTGCTTTGTTCCATGATAGGCACTTGCACTGTCTGTTGCTTCGGCACTTGAGGTTGGACGGAGCTTGGTTTTTTATCATCATCTTCCTTCATGATAGGCGTTGGCTTTGGAGATGTATCTTTATATGGTTTCTCCGTTGGTTTTTGTTTGTGTTTCTGGTCCGTATCATGCGTCTTAACCGGCTTTGATGAACCGGGTATTTTAATCTTCATGCCCGGCATAATCATATCTGGACTTGAAAGCTGCGGGTTCATATTCTTCACCTGTTCAAAATCTACATCATACTCCTTCGCTATTTCCCATAACGTGTCACCTTTTTGGACAATGTGAATTTTCAAATCCATTCCGGCTCCTTTCCCTGTCATTTCTATTTGGGCTAATCACACGTTATCAGCATATGCAGCAAAGCGGCAAAAGTTGAACTGTAATAAAACATAAAAAAGAAGCACCCGTTAATATGGATGCTTCATTTACGAAATGCCTAAATGTCCATATGATAAACCGGATATGTACCAAGTATGGTGACATTACATCCAAGTGCTTCCAACTCAGCGATCACACCCGGAAACAATACATCGTCATAGGATTCATTGACATCAACAATGAAAAAATAATTGCCGAGGCCTGTTTTCATGGGGCGCGATTCAATTTTGGAAAGATTCATATTTCGCCATGCAAAAGCAGCCAACACCTGATATAATGCTCCTGCATAGTCACTCGGAAGTGTGATCAGTAGGCTTGTCTTCTCTGTCTGCACCTCATGGTCAATGAAAACCTTTTCTTGATCACTGGCTAGTACGGCAAACCTAGTATGGTTATTTGTGTAATCATGAATGTTTTCCTGATAG
The DNA here is from genome assembly GCF_055395055.1 of Lentibacillus halophilus. Taxonomy (NCBI): domain Bacteria; kingdom Bacillati; phylum Bacillota; class Bacilli; order Caryophanales; family Bacillaceae; genus Lentibacillus; species Lentibacillus halophilus. The sequence continues at coordinate 2,030,457 of NZ_AP043750.1, read as the reverse complement.
ATAGTCAACCCGTATTCACTGGCAGCAAGTTTGTTGCCAATGGCAGCAATACCACCATCGCTGTGACTGACCATTTCGGCTGCTTTCCCGGTTGAAGATGTGAAATGCAGCTCCGCATCCGGCATGTGTGCATGCAAAAATTGATGACATTGTGCAATAGCATGGCTATGGGAATAAACATGACCAACAGATGACAAGTCCCCATTGAAACCGGATGTAACAAGCAGATGTTGCTCGATGGGGACAACAATCTCGGCAACAATCGGAAGCCGTACCTGGTGAACCAGATAGTCCACAGTTAATTGCACCGTTCCCTCAATGGCATTCTCAAGCGGTACCACACCAATATCGATTTGACGGTCATTTACGGCGTCAATGCACTCCGGAATCGCTCCGAAGCTCTGTTTATTTTCCCCATTAAAAGCTGTATCAACGGCCAATTTGGTAAATGTCCCACGCGGACCTAAGTAGCCAATTTTCACCATCAATTCGTCCTCCTCTGCGATCAATCCTGTTGTGGTTAATCCATAAATTCAAACTCTGTCTCGAGCAATCGTATAATATCCCCGTCCTGGGCACCACGCTGGCGCAGCTCATCATCCACACCTATCTTCCGCAGTTGTCGTGCAAAACGCTGTACAGCTTCATCCTGTGTAAAATCGGTCATTTTATATAATTTCTCGACTCGCGGACCTGATAAAACAAATGCACCATCCGGATCCTTTGTAACCGTGAACGGAGTTTCCTCCTTATGATAACGGTAGACAACCTCCTTATCTGCATCTTCCTCCGGTTCGGATGCATGCGCCGGCATATCATCAAGCGTATCAGCAATGGCATACAGCATGTCCTGCAGTCCTTGTTTTGTCACGGCAGAGATCGGATATACCGAATCATTGTTTCGTAATGTCGCCTTAAATTTTTGAAGGTTCTCCTCAGCACCGGGCATATCCATTTTATTGGCAGCGATAATTTGCGGCCGTTCCATCAGCTTAGGATCATATGCTTCCAGTTCCTGATTTATTTTCACCCAATCAGCATACGGGTCACGTTCTTCAGTACCGGCCATGTCCACAACATGCAAAATAACTCTTGTCCGTTCAATATGACGCAAAAATTGATAACCAAGACCGACGCCTTCATGCGCACCTTCCATCAAGCCGGGTAAATCAGCAATAACAAAACTTCGCTGATCTTGTGTATCAATGACCCCGAGATTGGGCGCCAACGTTGTAAAATGGTAATCAGCGATTTTAGGTTTTGCTGCACTTATAGTGGATAAAAGGGTGGACTTGCCGACACTTGGAAAACCAACCAAGCCAACATCTGCTATTACTTTCAATTCCACTTTAATTGTCCGTTCTTGACCGGGCTCTCCGTTTTCAGACAATTCTGGAGCAGGATTTCTGGGTGTTGCGAACCGTGTATTCCCACGTCCGCCCCGACCGCCTTTGGCAATGACCGCTTCTTGCTGATGCGTCGTCAGATCAGCCAGCACGTCATCTGTTTCAGAATCCATTACAGTCGTACCAGGGGGAACGGCGACGACAAGTGGATCTGAATTTTTTCCATGCTTATTTTTGCTCATGCCATTTTCTCCACGCTTGGCTTTGAAATGACGGTTATAACGAAAATCCATCAGCGTATTCAAGCCTTCATCAACTTTAAAAATAACATCACCGCCATGACCACCATCTCCACCGGCCGGACCACCCTTAGGAACATATATCTCCCGTCTGTAAGCGGCAAGTCCGTCACCGCCATCTCCCGCTTTTACGTAAACACTAACCTGATCTACAAACATTTTGTCACCTCATTTACACGGAATGTCTGCGGTGCATAATAAGCCATTGTCGTGTTCAATGGCTTTTACCGTTTGTCCGATATTATTTAACATATCCTTTAATGCCGGTAAATCCGCAAATGTGCCGGTTATCAGCCATCTCAATTGCAGCATATCTTCATCGTTGTCATCAATAAGCACATGTATGTCATACAGTTTCGAAACATCAGCCTTGCTTTCTGCCGAGTGCATGATAGCGTTACACCATTTCACCAGCAACGAATCCATATACTGTAAATCCCTGTTTTTCGTATGTATCGAATAGGTTAAACGAAAGTTGGGATGAAATGTATCCCATTGAAAAACATATAAGGCAAAAAAAGGAGCATTCAAGTTTACCAGTTTGCTTTCTTCCTGTAATTGTTGGGTGTAATCCTTTAGTTTCGCTCTCGCTTTTTCCAATTTCTCCATACTCAAATAGCCATCCACAACCTGGAGCTGATTCAATACATCATGCCGATACCGTCGCAGCAACTGTATGACATCCTGTTCCTCCATGGTTTCCCCCTTCGACTCATGACTCATACTCATGGGTCCAGTTGTTTGCAAACAAAACCACCAACGAAAAAATGATACCAAAACCGTCCCAATATCATACAAAAACCCCAGCCAAACATGACTGGAGTCTGTTCTTTCCGCTTATTAAGCTTATGCTTCTTTAGCAACCGGATAAACACTTACTTTTTTACGATGGCGGCCCATGCGTTCGAATTTAACAACTCCGTCAATTTTGGAGAATAACGTATCATCGCCTCCGCGACCCACGTTCATTCCTGGATATATTTTCGTACCGCGTTGACGAAAAATAATCGATCCACCAGTTGCAAACTGACCATCTGCAAGCTTGGCACCCAAGCGTTTTGATTCTGAGTCACGGCCGTTTTTCGTGCTTCCAGTACCTTTTTTCTGAGCAAAAAACTGCAAATCGAGACGTAGCATCCTATTGCACCTCCTTTTTAGTCGTGAATATAAATATTCTCGCCGTATTCTTTTTCAATTGTCTTGAGTGAAATAACCATTCCTTCCAACAAAGTTTGGGCTTTTTTCATCGCATCAACGGTTACTTTCTGTGGAACGGTAACGCGAAGAAAGCCACCTTCACCACCCTGCTCGATTGGCAAGTCCATTTCACCCAACTCCATTATCGCGTTCACAGAACCAAATGTTACGGCTGAAACTCCAGCACAGACTAAATCATAGCCATATGGTCCGCTTTTGGCATGACCGGTTACTGTAAACTGTTTTATTTGACTATGTTGACGATATATATCGACATAAATCATACCGATACCTGCTTATCCATTGATTTGATCAATGACTACTTTGGTATACGGCTGGCGATGTCCTTGTTTACGCTGATAGTTTTTCTTCGGCTTGTACTTGAATACATTAATCTTCTTTTGACGTCCATGTTTTTCCACTTTCGCTGTAACCGAAGCGCCATCAACATATGGAGAACCGACTTTCACATCGTCCCCACCGATAAGAAGGACGTTATCAAATGTAACAGATTCGTCAGCGTCTGCGTTCATTTTTTCGATATAAACTTCTTGTCCCTCGGTAACCTTTACTTGTTTACCGCCTGTTTCAATGATTGCGTACATACTTGCACCTCCCTAATGACCAAGACTCGCCATCACAGGCATCCCCGTACAGACAAGGATTTATGAGCCTGTTGCTGAGCGGTTGTAGCATTGGTGCTACGATAAATAACGTGTAGATAATATCATGATCGGGTGGCTGTGTCAATAAACGGCACATAAATCATCATGATATATGGCGCATGATTTCCCCCATTGGCTTATCGTACTGACGTTTATAGAAATAGTTGTGTAAACAATCCATTTCATTAATGGATTGACGGATACCCCCAGGAAATATGACATGAATCGTATGCTGTTTATCCCGGTAAAACTTATGGAACACATCCATCAATAAGCCGTAGCAAGAGACTTCTATAAAACCGGTGTGTGTTACATTTATGTCACCTTGATACCTGCGCAGAAGGAATCGCATAAACACATACGATCGTTCCTTCCAGTTTTTTCGGTTATCCATGGTCAGAAAGGAAAACAACAAAAATGCACTCAATGTAAACGGAACAGCCGACAATAGCAAAACGATAAGCAAAACATTCAAACACAACGAAAATAAAATAATGGAATAATACGCCTGGCGATAAGGGAAAAACGCCGACATAATCAGAAAGACCAGTTTCCCTCCATCGAGTGGCCATATTGGTAACAAATTAAACAGCAATATAACCGTATTGTAAAAGAAAGCGATATCTATCATTCCAGCAGGAACGAACTGATTACCGGAGAGCAGAAACAGAATGATATAAATCCATACGTGCTGCATTGGGCCTGCAATGGTAACCAACACTTCCTCATGAAGCGGTCTTGTTCCATGTTCGTCTGTATCCATCACTCCACCGAATATCCACAAAATAATACCTCGTATCCGCCAGCGAAAGATGCTTGCCATGATAAAATGACCGAATTCATGAACAACAACAATGCTTAATATTGTCATTAATTCCACAAATGTTCCTGTTAAAAAAGAAATGATAATAAACACGAGCAGCACAGGATGTATATGAATGGACGGCAGCAGTTTACGAAGCGTCGTCAACTTTAATCACCTGAACAGGATCCACATATGCGTCTTCTTTTTCAATGGCAAAATAAACATTTTTGCTGCCGTTATTGGGATTAAAAGTCCCCAGGGCTTGTCCGTCCTTAATAAATTGGTACAAATGAACATCGATAGCATTTAAATGACCGTAAACTGTTTGACTGTTGTCAGCATGCTGAACGATAACTTTTTTCCCTTTTTGTTTATCATTTCCAGCGAATATAACGACACCGCCCTGTAATGCGGAAACTTTAGATGTCGTCTCAGGTGACAGCATAACGCCTGTGCCATTCGCCTGGAACGTTTCAGAAACACTTCCGTTAACCGGAAATGCGAGTGCTTGTTCTTGATCCTTTGTCTGGTTACCGTCAGGTGTTAATGCCAACGGTGCACCGAATGTTTCCTGGTACCATTGATTCACGCGTGCAAATGGAAATTCTTCCGTCAATGCATTTTCCGTCCATTGTTTCGGTTTAGACAGCATAGGATGGTCTGTTCCGAATAATAAAGCCGCAGCAAAGAAAAGCATCACCGACAGCATGCCTTTCAGGACAATGCCGGAAATATTGCGGTCTTTGTTTTTCGGAGATAATGATGAACGATCTGTGAACACAGGAAAATAACCGTGTTTTTCCTCTTCTTGTGGAAAGGACGTCGATAATAACTGTTTATCCGCCCGTTCATCAGACGTTGGTCCCCGCAATCTTTTACGGCGGTTAATAGATTTTCTGACTTTGTTGATCCCTTTACTCATTTATCTCACAACCCTTATCACACGTTTGTACGAGTATATGAGATAAGTTTGCGAACTATGATGGACGAGCGAATGATTCATTAGCATTCAACCGAACTCTGCTGTACTTTTTACTTGTCGCTCAAGACCGTATGCCCAGAAAATGCTTAACCTTTTTCAACATTCCTTTGTCTTCTTCCAAGGATTGTAATGGTACTGTCTCCCCCAATATTCGCCGGGCTATGTTTCTATAGGCAATAGATACTTTTAAATTTCCTTCAAGTGCAATAGGTTCACCATTGTTCGAAGCCTTGATCACTTCATCGTCATCCATGACAATGCCAATAAGATCAATGGAGAGAATTTGAATAATATCATCTATATCCATCATGTCCCCATTTTTCATCATATGATTCCGGATCCGGTTGATAACCAGTTTTGGCGGGTCAATCGATTCATTTTCCAATAATCCGACAATACGATCGGCATCCCGGACACTCGACTTTTCCGGTGTTGTTATAACCATCGCTTTGTCGGCCCCTGCCACAGCATTTTGGAACCCTTGTTCGATACCGGCGGGACAATCAATAATAATATAGTCATAGTCTTGTTTCAATTCACTGATGATGGCCATCATTCCATCCATAGTGATAGACGTCTTTTCACTCGTCTGTGCAGCGGGCAGAAGCGCCAAGTCATCAAATCGTTTATCCTTGATCAATGCTTGTTTGAGTTTGCAACGTTGTTCCATAACGTCGACGATATCGTAAATAATCCGATTTTCAAGCCCCATAATGACATCAAGATTTCGGAGGCCTATATCTGTATCGATCAGGCAAACCTTTTTCTCCATCAAGGCGAGAGCAGTACCAATATTTGCAGTTGTCGTCGTTTTGCCTACGCCTCCTTTACCAGAAGTGATCACAATGGCTTCACCCATTAAGCATTCTCCTTTCGAACCCGTTTATATCCTTCCGTTTATGTGAAAGAACTTGCAACCGGTCAATCACGATTTTATCCTCTTTTTCGTCAATAAGTCCGCATTCCATATAAATGCCTTCTGCATCATAGTCCGGAGCGCGGCTGATATAGTCGGCAATTCGGAGTTGATTCGGTTTCATAAATGATGCAGCAATCACCGCATCACGATCACCGTTCGATCCGGCGTGGGCAATACCATGCAAACTCCCCATAATAAAAACATTTCCTGTTGCAATAACCTTGCCCCCAGGATTAATATCGCCCACCAATAATAAATCACCGACATATTCAAACACTTGACCGGAACGCACAATTCGATTGACAACTTTGATATCACTTTCCTTTTTCCATGTTAAGGCTTCGTCGCGGTGGACAACATTAGAATCAAATGATTGGATAACAAAGCTGTTTTTGGAACTTAACTGTTCACTTATTTGTCTTTTTTGATCATCACTCAAATAGCGATCGCCCAGTTTAACGGTAACGGGAACAACAGGCTCATCTTTTTTGGGCCTGTATTCCGAGAGTTTATCACTGAGTTCGCTCAGTACATCCTCAAATGAACTGTGATCATCAATAAATAATGTCAATCCTTCCTTTGTTCCTTTAATTGTAATCATCTGTTTCGAATCAAGCACGATGTTTCCCCCAATCATTCCATTGACATTACCATTAAAAATAGGCGGAACTTTTGGAGAAACGTTCCGCTTTCCATTTTTCCAGCCATTTGGCTAATAATGGGTACAACACTAACAAAAAGAATACGTTGGCTAAAACTGTCGGTAGCATACGGTACAGCAAATATTGGCCCCAGATTAAATCCGTTATCCCTGAAGCTGAAAATAGAATATTAATCACCATATCAGCAACAGCCACTCCGATGACACTGAGCAGAATGGTTGTATAAACGTTGGCATGCAATAGTCGTGACAGTCCGTAAAGCAAATAAACAACGATCCCGTAGCTGAACATATAAACACCCAGTATCCCCGTATAAACGACATCAATTAGAAGACCGAAGATAAGCCCGTGGATGACAGATATATTGGTGTCTTCCTTGTCGAACAACATGATTTTCAGGGTTAAAAAAATCAACACCCAATGTGGAACAAGCTGCCATTCGTGACGGACAAGCGATGCGGGGAGAAGATCAAGTGCCACGCCTTCCAATACAAGTAAGAGGAAAAGCAAGATTGGAATCACGATTCTTCTCATGATGTTACATCCTTTCCGGAGCCGCTTTGGTTACCTGTATCATGCTCACGGTCTACAACAATGACATGATCAATTTCGTACATATCCGCTACAGGCTCCACAAACGCGGTTCGTGTCAGTCCATACTGATCCGGTTTCACGTCTGTCACTTTTCCTATGGGCAGCCCTGAAGGAAATAATCCGCCCATACCGGAGGAAGACACCAATTCACCTTTTTTCAAGTCTGAATCAGATGACTCTATAATTTTAAACACAAGTTTTTCTGATGTTTGATTATACCCTTCAATCATGCCGTGTATATCACTGTCATCTTCGCGGGCGATTGTTGCAGAAATTCTATTGAATTGATCAAATCCCGTCAGTAACTTCACTGTCGACGTGAATTTCGAACGTGTTTCTATTTTACCAATCATACCCTTCGCTGTAATAACAGCCATGTTTTTTTTAATACCATCCTGATTTCCTTTATTAATCGTTACTTTTTCCATCCACTGCTCCGGTGATCTGGAAATAACCGAGGCTTGAATTGGTATGTAAGATCGAATGGAATTGGCTTTTTCCAATAAGTCACGAAGTTCAGCATTTTCCTCTTCCAGCTTCTGCACGTCATAAAACAATCCTTTGTATTCCGCTATCTTTTCTCTCAGCACCTGGTTTTCGTGAAAAGTGTCCTGAAGATCGTCTATATTGTCAAAAACAGTTGTAACATAATCAATCGGGGCATGCACAAGACCTTGAGTCCATCCAACAGCGTCTTTTACAAATTGTTCGACACTAGTCGGATTTTCTCTATCACGCAGAGAAAATCCAATCAAGGCAACGAGAATAATAAATCCTATTAAAAATATAAACAATCTTTTTTTATGAAAAAATGGCATAGGTACACCTACTTATTCGAACATCGACTGGGAGGAAACATTCGGATGGGACCGAAAATGTTGGATATATTCCAATGATTTACCTGTTCCGTTTGCAACACTTTCGAGTGGATCATCCGTTACAAATACGGGCATTTCTGTTTCCTCACTAATGACCTTGTCCAAATTTTGCAACAAGGCCCCTCCGCCGGATAAGACAATTCCGCGATCCATGATGTCAGCAGCCAACTCCGGTGGTGTTTTTTCCAAAGTGTCTTTGACAGCTTCAACAATCGATTCAACCGTATCTCGCAATGAAACTGCAATCTCTCCGGATGTAATGGTGATGGTTTTCGGCAGTCCTGTCAACAAATCACGACCTCTAATATCTATTTCGACATTTTCCACAACTTCGCCAGCAACACCGATATCCATTTTAATGGATTCCGCGGAACGTTCACCAATCATCAGATTATAGTGTCTTCGAATATAATTTGTAATGGAGTCATCCATTTCATCACCGGCTGTACGAACCGATTTGCTTGTCACAACGCCGCCCAGGGAAATAACTGCCACCTCTGTTGTTCCCCCGCCAATATCAACAATCATACTGCCTGTTGGTTCCCATACTGGAAGTCCGGCACCGATAGCCGCTGAGAACGGTTCCGCAATTGGAAAGGCTTCTTTCGCGCCAGCTTGTTTCGTCGCATCCACAACTGCCCGTTCTTCTACCATAGTAATTCCGGATGGGACGCAAATCATCACATTCGGTTTTCTGGCTAAAAAGGACCTGATGCGCATGGCTTTTTTAATAAAATATTTCATCATAATGGCGGTGGTGTCGTAATCGGCAATAACGCCATCTTTTAATGGACGCACCACGGAAATATTCCCCGGTGTTCGTCCGATCATATTATGTGCTGAACTGCCCACAGCCTCCACGTCATCTGTTTGGATATTTTTCGCCACAACTGTCGGCTCCCGCACAACGACTCCCTTACCATTAACAAAAACAAGGGTGTTTGCGGTTCCTAAATCGATTCCTAAATCTTGCGACAAGCTGATTTTTCCCAAAACAATCTTCCTTTCCAAGCAGCAATTCATTTATGGCAATGGCTTTCCACCATTCGCTGAAGCAGTCTCTATGTCGTCAGCTATTTTACCATCTTCCACAGCAAAGTAAATAATGGTATGTATACCAAAGTAGAAAGCGCCAATTTCAATCACAGGCTGAAAACTGGCGCTTATGGACAATGTCTATTTAATTATACGGTAAAAATCCAAAATTGGATAGTGATTGAAGTATCATATTTTGATGTTTTTATCTTATTAAGAGTTATCGCATCCATAGATAGTGTTATAGATACCCCTTTTCTTTCAATGAGACAAATTTTCTATCTCCAATAACCAAATGGTCTAAAAGATCAATGCCGATCATTTTCCCGGACTCAACCAGCCGTCTTGTCACATGAACATCTTCCTGGGAAGGAGCGGGGTCGCCTGAAGGATGGTTATGCGCACAAATGATGGAAGCAGCCGATCGTTTAACAGCCTCCCGGAATATCTCACGTGGATGTACGATTGAAGCATTCAGACTTCCAATAAACATTGTCTGTCTATGGATAATTTGATTTTTTGTATTGAGAAACAGTACAACAAAATGTTCCTGATTCAATCCGCGCATTTCCTCCATGATATAATCCGCCCCATCTTCCGGGGAATGAACAACATATCGTTCATTCGGTTGCAATCGATTCATACGGCGTCCCAATTCCATGGCAGCAAGAAGCAAAACAGCTTTTGCTCCGCCTATGCCTTTGATCGCTGTCAATTCTTCAATGGTTGCATCTTTAAGCAAATTAATTCCTTCAAAATGCATTAATACCCGGTTAGCCAACACCATAACTGACTCATCTTTCGTACCACTTGCAATTAGTATTGCCAGAAGTTCTTGATTAGATAAATGACCAGGGCCAACTGACACCAATCGTTCACGCGGCCTATCTTCTTTTGGAACATCTTTGATCATAATAGACGTAGGTTCCATACACGGTCCTCCCTTAGCTATGATACGTCCATCGTACCCATTTCGCTTCGGGGGAACAAATGGCAAAAAAATCGTTTTGACCAATTGAAACAAACAAAAAGTTATTTTTCACCCAGCTGATAATGCATTTTAAGCAACCATCTATTTTGAAAAATACCTTAATGTTTGTTTTTCCGCCTTCCGTATAATTAGTTTGTAACGGTTTGATGAAACTGTTTCCATAATCGCAGCACCTGCGCATGATCCTTCCATTTATCCGTCTTTTTCATGTTTTCATATGCTTTTTTTACTGAAGATGTGAGATCTTTAATATGTTCCTGTTTTTCGGGGATGGCTCCAACGACGCCTTTCCATCCTTCAGCGGCTACATTATTTCCTTTGCTGACGGTTTCCAGCGCCTTGTTCCATTGCGTGCGATACGTCTGCAACCATTTCTTTTCAGCTTGCTGCAGGCGCGTTTCTTTTTCGGATGTCTTCCATGGTTTCACATATACTTTCAAACCTTTATCGGTCATCGTATCAGCCAGATGAGAAGCATGCTCTTCCGTTTCAGCGATGCCTGAGAGCACAAAAAAGGAGTCGTTTTTTTTCCAGATCATAGCTGCAAATCCTGCCTGCTGAAACGCTTTTGCCATTTTATCCGCATTTGGTTTTTCAGTGAATTTCCCTGCCTGCAATACAAATGCGGTTTGCGATTCTATTGTTGCTGTTTCCATCTGTTCTGTTTCATTTTTCTTATCATTATCATCAGCCATTGGTATGGAGGCGTTTTGCTGACTCATTCTTTTATCAATGTCCACGAACAATTGCAGCATAACAATACCGAGGAATGACCCGATGATAATAGCTGATATGGACGCAAGCAATAGAGGCTTGAATGGCTTCAGCTTGGATTTGCGGCTAGAATAATAACTATCGTTCCCATCAACACCTTTTCGTTTTACCAACTCGGGGATATCGGAGTCGTCAATCGATGCTGCTTGTTCCCTGTTAAATTCTTTAATGGTATATTTTTTATCCGGACTGGCATGTTTGTTCTTCAGTCTAGCTTTTTGACCATCCATCCAAACAAATAGGTTCTTTTTGACCAAACCGATTTCCTCCTATGCATCAGTTTGGTCAAGCCTAGCACAGGCAAAACAAAAAGTAAGGCGATTATTGTCAAACTCTCAAAAAATCTTTCAACATAATATAACAGTGCTATTTCCATTCACGAAAAATACCGGCTATCCTGGATGATAAGCGGAAATCACACAACCATTCCTTTTAAACTACATTAATCTCCTATCAGCTCATCCTTCAAAATATTTCCTTACACTGGCAATAAAATGTAGCGATCCGGTTATAACATAGCAACTGTTTTGTTGTAATTGATATACATTGTCGACAGCTTGTTTCCAATCATCTATCAGTCGAACGTCCGAGCGCTGACTGTATTGACACAGCTCTGTGGTGCTTGCGGCACGGGGATGAACAAAGGTTGTCAGTGTAACCGTGGCAAACTGATTCTCCAGTCTGCGAAGCATTTCTTTTATGTCTTTATCTCTGAACGCAGCAAAAATAAGGTGGCAATTCATACCGGCACATTGAACGGCGAGGGTGTTTGTTAATGCTTGAGCGCCTGCCGGATTATGAGCACTGTCGACAATAACAACGGGGTCTTGACAAACATATTCAAACCGCCCTGGGATGACAGCGGTGGCCAACCCTTGCAACGTTTTACCCCAATTAAGCTGAAAACCACGTCGTCTCATAATGGACAGTGTCATCATGGCAAGAGATGCATTATTGATCTGATGACTGCCGCTTGCTTTAATAGAGACATTCAGCACACCTTCATGCGCGGCCTTCCACCGAAAGGTCCAGTTATGCTTATCAGCATATATTGTTTCCGTCTGAAATGCTTGTCCGGCCGACAGCATAGGGGCATTCTTCTGTTGCGCCTCTGCAACGATGCTGTTATATGCTTCTTCCGTTATTTCCCCGGTAATAATCGGTTTGTTTTCCTGGATGATTCCTGCCTTATGCCACGCTATCTTTTCTATCGTATCTCCTAAAAATGCCGTATGATCTTTTTCAACATTTGTTATAATGGCTATAAGTGGTTGAAAACAATTCGTTGTATCATAGCGGCCGCCCATGCCAGCCTCGATGATCGCAATATCGGCATGATCTTTAAAATAAACAAAAGCGATTGCGGTTATAATTTCAAACATCGTTGGTGCATGGTGCTTCTGATCCATCTGCTTAATACATGGATATAACTGATTCATTAATGATATGATGGTTTCTTCCGGAATATAATGATGACCCAACGAAATATGACCTTTGATCCCATCCATGCTTGGCGACTGAAACACCCCAACACGGACGTTGTTTGCCATTAATCCGCTTTTGATATACTGTACCGTTGACCCTTTGCCATTTGTTCCTGCAACGTGAACCGCTTCGACCTGCTTTTGCGGGTTGCCGAGATATTGAAGCAATTGCTGAGTTCGGTCCAGGCCGGGTTTCATTCCAAGTTGTTTACGATCATGGAAAAAGGTCTCCACTTGATAATAATAACTGAACATATTGACACCGCTTTTTCTAAATTGATGTATTACCTTACTAGCCGCAATTGTGTTGGCAATGTGTTTATTATAGCAGCAATGATTAAATTAAAGAAAGGACGAAAGCAATTGAATCTGCATGGCTGGGTCATTTATAACGGGTACCTGGAAGGAAATAAGTTTCTAGATTTTGCTGAAACAATACAGCAGGCTGCCGCTGAACAACACATTTCCATAGACATATACCGCAATGATGAATTGCTTAGCGTTATGGAGACCGATTCCATAGGATTGCTCCACATCAAACAAGCTGAATTACCGCATTTCGCAGTGTTTGCGGATAAAGATATTTATTTGGCAAGGCAGCTCGAGTGGTTGGGAGTCCGGCTTTTTAACAGTGCAGAGGCGATCGCCCGCAGCGACGATAAAATCGCCTCGTACCAAAGGTTTGCTGTCAACGGATTATCCATTCCTAAAACGATTGCTGCACCAAAGGCGTTTCATCGTACAACAGATATAAGCGCAACGGACTATAAGGCGGCAATTGAACAGCTGGGACTACCTATGATTGTAAAGGAAGCATTCGGATCATTCGGGGAACAAGTTCATATGGTATCCACCGAAGCAGAACTTTTTGCCAAAATACATGACATGCAGGGAAAACCGTTTATGCTGCAGGAATTTGTCGCGTCCAGTTATGGCAAGGATATGCGGTTGCATGTTGTCGGTGATCATGTTGCTGCAGCCATGAAACGACAGGCATTCAATCACTTCCGAGCAAACGTCACCGCCGGGGGGACGATGCAGCCATATCATCCATCCGAAAACGAACAACAGCTCGCCATTGCAGCAACGAAAGCGATAGGTGCCGATTTTGCCGGGGTGGATTTGTTGTTTGGCGAGCAAGACCGGCCGATTATTTGCGAAGTCAATTCCAACGCTCATATTCGGAGTATGTACGACTGTACGGGAATTAATATTGCTGATTTCATGATTGATGACATCCGCAAAAAAATGAAATGAGGTGCTGCTTTGCAAGGGTGGCTAATCTACAATGACGCTGATGCAAAACAGAACAAATCATTTATCGAATGGTTTTTGAAAGAAGCACGGTTGCAGCGTATCAACCTGCATTTCATTCGCAGAGAAGACATGACAGTAGGTGTTTTCAAGAACAAACGAACGATTCTTTTTCAGAATAAACCGGCTGAATGGCCTGATTTTGCTGTTGTACGAACGATTGATCCGATGCTAAGTATGCAACTAGAGTCCCTGGGTGTTACCGTTTATAACCCGTCTGAAACAGCGGCAATTTGCAATAACAAAGCACAAACCCATTTTCATGTGAGCAAATTAGGGATACCGACAGCGGATACCATTTTTGCAGCCAATACAGACAGTTTGCCGGATGAGCCCCCTCTGACATTCCCCTTCGTTATAAAAGATACTGGCGGACGGGGTGGAAAGCAGGTCAAATTGGTGAAAGATAGTTCATCATGGAACCAATTACAGGAGCAATGGCCGACCGGAAGTGACTTTATTTTTCAGTCCGCCAAAAACGTACAACTTGGAAAAGATGTACGAGTGTTTGTCATAGGGAAACACATTATTGGTGCCGTGCTTCGGGAAAACGAAACAGACTTCCGAGCTAATTATAAGCTTGGAGGCTCGGCTTCCTGGTATGTGCTGCGGGAGAAAGATAAAAAACGGATCAATCAAATGACTGACTATTTCCGGTTTGGCATGGCTGGAATCGATTTTCTTCTCGATACAGAAGGCGGTTTGCTGTTCAACGAAATCGAGGACGTCGTCGGTTCCCGTACACTTAGCGCCGTATCGGATAAGAATATCGTCCGAGACTTCCTGGCCTATATTAAAAGCGGAAACGCCTATTGATAGGTGTTTCCGCTCATCGGATGGCTGTTTAGGATGATTGGAGTTCGTCCAGTCGTGCTTTCACTTTGGCTTGCTTTTCCAGATAATCGGCTTCTTTTTGCCGTTCCTCATCAACAACTTTCTGCGGTGCTTTGCTGGTGAACCCTTCATTAGCCAGCTTTTTCTGGACACGATCCACTTCATCTGTCCATTTAGCCAATTCTTTTTCCAGCCGGTTGATTTCTTTATCGACGTCAATCAGCCCTTCCAGCGGCAGAAACAATTCTGCTCCTGTGACAACCGCAGACATGGCTTTTTCCGGTGCTTTTAAGTCGGTATCTATGACTAATTCACTTGGATTGCAGAAGCGTTCCAAATAGCCGCGGTTATATTCAAGCTCCTGAACGATAGCTTCGGATTCAGCCTTAATATATAATTGAACCGGTTTGGAAATAGGCGTGTCCACTTCTGCGCGACTATTGCGCACCGATTTGATGATAGCGACAAGCCGCTTCATTTCATCTGCCGCTGCCTCATCATGGAAAGACGCTATGGGCTCCGGCCATTTAGCAACCGTTATGGAGTCTCCTTTGTGCGGAAGCTGTTGCCAAATCTCCTCGGTAATGAACGGCATATAAGGATGCAGCATGCGCATTGTTCGGTCAAGCACATACGCCAGTACCGATCGGGTTGTCTTTTTGGCGTGTTCATCATCTCCATATAACGGCAACTTGGCCATTTCAATATACCAATCACACAACTCATCCCATATGAAATTGTATAAATGGCGTCCTGCTTCACCAAATTCATATTTATCCGTATTCCTGGTGACATGTTCAATTGTTTCATTCAGTCGTGTCAATATCCATTTATCCGCCAGTGATTTGTCCCCACTCAAATCAATGTCTTCATATCTAAAGTTGTCCATATTCATTAAAGAAAATCGGGATGCGTTCCAAACCTTATTGGCGAAATTCCAAGTAGCCTCCACTTTTTCCCAATGAAAACGTAAATCTTGTCCAGGGGTTGACCCTGTCAGGAGAAAGTAACGCAATGAATCGGCACCATACTGATCAATAACATCCATCGGATCAACGCCATTGCCGAGTGATTTGCTCATTTTCTGTCCTTCCGCATCTCTGATCAGCCCATGTATCAGGACATCTCTAAAGGGCCGTTTGCCGGTGAACTGTTTCGACTGGAATATCATCCGTGCTACCCAAAAGAAGATAATATCATAGCCGGTGACAAGGACGTCAGTCGGGAAATAACGGTTCAAGTCTTCTGCATCGTCATCAGGCCAACCCATCGTTGAAAATGGCCATAATGCCGATGAAAACCAGGTATCCAGCACATCGTCATCCTGTTCCCAGTTTTCAAGGTCATCGGGAGCTTCTCTTCCTACATACATGTCACCTGTTTTTTTGTGATACCATGCCGGAATACGGTGTCCCCACCAAAGCTGGCGAGAAACGCACCAGTCTCTAATATTTTCCATCCAGTGCAGATACGTGCGCTCAAATCGGTCCGGAACAAAATGAACCTTTTCGTCATCCTGCTGCTGCAAGGCAATGGCATCATCTGCAAGTGGCTTCATATAGACAAACCATTGCGTGGACAAATAGGGTTCCACCACCGCGCCACTGCGTTCCGAATGCCCAACCTGATGCACGTGATCTTCAATTTTTAACAAAAATCCTTGTTCCTGAAGGTCCTGCACAAGTTGTTTTCGGCAATCAAACCGGTCAAGCCCTTGATAATCCAGCGCGTTTTCATTCATACTCCCGTCTTCATGCATGACAAGGATTCGCTCAAGATTGTGTCGATTGCCGATTTCAAAGTCATTCGGATCATGAGCGGGCGTTATTTTCACAGCCCCTGATCCCATTTCCATATCGACATACCAATCCGCAACAATCGTGAGTTCCCGACCGACAAGCGGCAAAATAACCGTTTGACCAATCAAATGTTTATACCGAACATCGTCAGGATGAACAGCCACCGCTGTATCACCAAGCATCGTTTCCGGACGCGTTGTGGCAATATCAATCGTCTCATTGCTGCCTTTTATGGGGTAGCGCATATGGTAAAATTTACCTTCGACTTCCTCGTACTCAACTTCAATATCAGAAAGAGCTGTCTGTGTCACAGGATCCCAGTTGATGATATATTGTCCGCGGTAAATCAGCCCTTTCTCATACATTGTGACGAAAACTTCCCGGACCGCCGCTGATAATCCGTCATCCATAGTGAAGCGTTCCCGGGAATAATCCAAGCCAAGACCGAGTTTTTCCCACTGGGATCGTATGAAATCAGCATATTCCTCTTTCCAGTCCCAGGCAGCTTCGAGAAACTTTTCACGTCCAAGTTCATGTCGGCTTTGCCCCTGTTCTTTCAGCCTCGCCTCGATTTTCGCTTGTGTAGCAATGCCCGCATGGTCCATACCCGGCAGCCACAGCACATCATACCCCTGCATGCGTTTCATTCTGGCAATGGTGTCCTGCATCGTCGTATCCCACGCATGACCCAAGTGCAGCTTGCCGGTGACATTAGGCGGGGGAATCACAATGGTAAATGGTTCTTTTTCTTTATCGCAATCCGCTTCAAAAAAATTCCCGTCCACCCAAAATCGGTAACGGTCCCGTTCCACCTTAGCTGAGTCATATTTGGATGACATAACGGTTTTGTTCTCTTCTTCCATGGCATATGCCTCCTCCATTAAACTGTTTCACCAATAAAAAATCCTCTCCGTCCTGTTATAAGGACGAAAAGGATTTGCTTTCCGTGGTTCCACCTTTGTTCATAAACAATCATTATTTATGCACTCGTTGATCGTTAACGGTGATACCGGCATTCTCCTACTTTCTTTCAGAGAAGCTGCTTAAAGGGCGACTTCAGAAATGACCATTCCCGGGAAAATCCCACCAGCATTCCCTCTCTTCTGGGCAGTCATTGCCTACTATTCCTTATTGCTGCATTTGTGCTATGTCGTTTATGTTATTACATTTTACCGTTTATAATCGGTAAAATCAACTGTTATGTCACTCATTGCACATAAGCACAAAAGCCATCCAGTTATGCATACAATGATACAAAATGGAAGAGGTGAAGAAAATATGGCACGTTTTTACCGCTACCGACTACCACCGTGGGCAAGACGCTGCATCATTGTTATTGAAAAAATAACTCTGCCCATATTGGTTTTTCAATTGATTCGTACATTATTATTCCCAACATCACTGGATGTATTTTTGACAGGGTTTTTCGCCGGTCTTTTCTTTGCTTTTTATTTCGAATGGATTTAAGATTCATCGGGATATTCTTGATCATCCGCACTATCGTTATTTGCAGAAAGAGACCAATCCAAACCAAGTTGCAATTGACGTCGGGTGTGCAAAAGCTTTTGTTGCTGCATAATCATAGAGTGTCTGGACTGCGCGGAACGATAGTCTGTAACAAGCTGTATGTATCGGGAAACATCCAGCAAATGAATCATCAAAAAATGCCATTCCTTAGTTGTTAATGGGTTTTTCTGCTCATACGAAGAAAATAATTGCGCTAATTTCTCGGTCGACTGATCGTAGTAACGAACCTGTTCCTGTAACAATGGGACTAAATCAGTAACAGCATGATCATAGTGAGCATCTTCCCAATTGACGATGCAGAGACGCTCCCGACCAAGAATATGGTCAGATTGCAAATGCCCGTGACACAAATTGACATTCCAATGATGATCCTCTTCCCAGGCATCCAGGAAACGGTCGATCTGCCTATCCAACTCTGTCAGTGCATGGGTTAGTACATGATAATCCGTGCACACTTGCAATTCAAACGGAGACATGAATCGGTTCTGCTCAAATTGCTGTACAAAGTCAAGCAATGTTTGCTGCTGGTTTTGACATTGGCTGCGATAATCTCGAAATCTCTCATCGACCAAGGTGGCATTCGGTGACTGTGCCTGTCTCGTTTCAGCATGAATTTCCCCAATCATATTAAAAGATTCGCGTAGATGCTGCTCATGATTCAAATCGGAGCGCTGCATCCACGGCATCATATAATAACAAACGCCATCGACCGATGCATACAGATTGGATTCCTTCGTTAAATAAACAGGCAAAACACCTCTCAATGACAACTTATACGCTTGATGGAATACATGCTCCCACAATGGAATCGTTTCCTCGGTCAGCTTGCTTTTTTTCAATGCGTAATCATAGCGCCCGTCGTTCACCTTGAATAAACGAGGTGATATTTGCTCCATATAACGGGGATAGATACCATACATGTTGGCTACTTTTTCAATCATTGTCACCAGTAAGGTCACCACCTTGCCGATCAGATAGAACGATGCCCACGCAGTTAGACACATAACGGATGGCTCCAGTGAATGAGCAGAGAAAGGTTTCTTTCATGCATAAAAGGACGTTATACCTACTCTAAACGTGGAGCAATCCATGTGTGGGCGGGAAATAAACAGTGGTCAATTTCCACAACCAATTTGCGAACGATTAAAACATCCACTGTTTGACGTTTTGCCTTATGTTTCTGTTTACGACGGGATATATAATAATTGTCCTTCTTCCAAACTTTCCTCTCCCAGATGATTTTGTCTCAGCAGTTGCAGGGCGGATATACCGTAACGTTCGGCAATCGATTCGACGGTATCGGTTTCCTGAACGATGCACAGCCGCATTTTAGCGAATGATTCTTCCTCGTCACGTCGGAACATATCCGCCAAATAGCGAACATCTTCTGCATCAGACACGATTGCATCCGTGCTTTCGCCTTGTTCGTCCACATCAGCTGTCTCGGAAATCGTTGCTAAGGATGGTGATTCATCCACATTTTCCTGATTATCATCCTGTCCATCCGTTTCATCAGCTTCCACACTGTCATCTCCGGACGTTTTCTTGTTTTCTGTTCCAAAAAATTCAGCCAGTGTTTGTGTTTTTTTCCCTTTCCAACGATCTTTCTCATTTGGTGTGTCATCGTCTTTCTTAACTGTGTCGTCTCCGGTATCTTGGGCGTTGTCCTCGTTATCCTGAACGTCATCTGCGGTACCCTGAACATCGTTTCCGATATCTTCCACGACTGATTCCTGATTACTTTCTTCAACAGATCCCTCAGGCCATATCGGCGCCGTTTCCGAATCATGAAGCGTTTCTGAGGTGTTCTCCTCTTCGTTTTCCATTTTTATATCAAATGCAAATGTTTCATCATCCCTCGGAGGTGACGATGAATCCACCTCTGAAGATGCTCCATCTGTAACGTCGACCTCATCAGCAATACCATGTATCCCGATAACTGCATTTAACTTTAGCTGCTGTTCATCCGGTATTTCATAATCCAACGATTCAATACCAACGGTTACGTCGTCCAAATCTGTTACACGGTTGGCAGGCACCGAAATTTCGACTGGAAAACGGTGTGTGAATTCAGCCTGGTTATCATCAATATCATTCACTCTTTCCATGTATTTACGGGCGTGATCATCATCTACATCATAAGGATCTTCTGTTTCGTCAACATCTATCGTTTCTTTTTGATACGTACCGTTGAGCTCGATCACACCCCGGATGGAAATGTAATCACTAAATGAATCTATGGAAATTTCCGGGTCCAATGAGACCCCCATCATGTCACTGACTTCCTGTCCTCTGGCAAAAAAGAGGGATTCGTTTAATTCAAAACGAAAAACATTACGATCATTTTCCAACGGTCTTCCTCCCCTCAATCGATAATCCTTATGCTTATATGTCTCATTGCAACTATATGTCTGGTGCCTATGGTATATGCCTACGGAAACAAAACATGCTGCTATTTTTCTCGGCGAAGCTATAAAAAAGCTGCCCTGGCTTTTGCAGAACAGCTTTTTTACTGAAAACCTATTTTGTTTCGATTTTGGAAAAGGCCGTACGTACGGCTTGAATGGTTTTGTCAATATCCTCATCCGTATGAGCTGTTGACATGAATACAGCTTCAAATTGTGATGGCGCCAGAAAAATGCCTTCGTCAATCATGGCTCGATAATACTGAGCAAAGTAGTCGAGATCTGCATTTTGAGCTGTTTCAAAATTAAAGACGGGCTCATTGGTGAAAAAGAAACCAAACATGGCTCCTGCCCGATTAATCTGCAACGGAATGTCATAATCTATGGAAGCTTGTTTATACCCTTCCACTAATCGATCCACTTTCCGGATTAATTCCTCATAGGTTGATTCATCCAAAGCATTCAATGTTTCGTATCCGGCCGTCATAGCCAATGGATTGCCGGATAACGTACCGGCTTGATAAACAGGACCCGTCGGTGCAACCTGTTCAATGATCTCCCGTTTACCACCATACGCTCCGACCGGCAGGCCACCTCCAATGACTTTTCCAAGACAAGTTATATCAGGGGTGACACCAAAATAGCCTTGCGCACAGTTATAACCGACTCGAAATCCTGTCATCACTTCGTCAAATATCAAAAGGGAGCCATAATCATTCGTTACCCTCCGCAATTCCTGCAGAAAATCTTCTGTGGATGGAACGACTCCCATATTCCCGGATACAGGTTCAACAATGACTGCAGCGATGTCATCACCATATTCTTCAAAGGCATACCGAACACTTTCCGAATCATTATACGGAACGGTTATGGTGTTTTCCACAATGGACGACGGAACACCCGGGCTATCAGGTAAGCCAAGAGTTGCAACACCGGAACCGGCTTTGATAAGCAGTGAATCACTATGACCATGAAAATTACCTTCAAACTTCAGGATCTTGTTTCGTCCGGTATAGCCGCGGGCAACACGCAATGCACTCATGCCTGCTTCTGTGCCGGAGTTGACCATGCGGACCATTTCAATGGACGGAACACGGTCAATGATCATTTGTGCCACTTTATTTTCCTGAACAGTGGATGTACCAAGGCTGGTCCCGCCTTCAGCTGCTTCTTTCAGTTTGGAAACGACTCGTTCATCGGCGTGACCAAGGATTAACGGCCCCCAGCTCATCACATAATCAATGTACTCGTTGCCATCAATATCCGTAATCTTTGAGCCTTTCCCGTGATCCATAAAAATCGGGGACATACCGACCGATTTAAACGCGCGTACAGGGGAATTGACACCACCGGGCATCAGATCGACTGCTTTTTCATATTCCTGTTTGGACTTATCAATGTTTCCCATCGTTTATCACCTCAATGAAAAATGTGTTAATCGGTTATAACCACTTTGCAACATCTTTAGCAAAATAGGAAATAATTAAATCCGCACCAGCCCGTTTCATAGCCGTCAACTTTTCAAGCACTAGTTCTTTCTCGTCAATCCATCCATTCAACGCAGCGGCTTTCACCATCGAATATTCACCGCTTACATTATACGCAACGACCGGGGTGTTCGAATGATTCCGCACATCTCGGACAATATCCAAAAATGACATGGCCGGTTTAACGATCAGGAAGTCCGCACCTTCCTCAATATCGGATTCTGTTTCCCGCAGTGCCTCCAGTCGATTGGATGGATCCATCTGATACGTCTTGCGGTCACCAAACTGTGGTGAGCTGTCAGCCGCATCACGAAATGGGCCGTAAAAAGCTGATGCATATTTAACGGCATAGGACATAATGGGAATATTGTTATATCCTGCTTCATCCAGTGCCTCGCGAATGACAGCAACAAATCCGTCCATCATGTTTGACGGCGCAATGATATCCGCACCGGCTTCAGCTTGTGACACAGCTGTTTTTGCCAACAGTTTCAGCGATTCATCATTGTCCACATCTTCATGGTGAATGACACCGCAATGGCCGTGTGATGTGTATTCACACAAACACGTGTCAGCAACAATAAGCAATTCCGGAGCCTCTTTTTTCATAAGACGGGTTGCTTGTTGTACAATGCCGTTTTCCTTGAAAGCGCCTGTCCCTTGTTCATCTTTTTCACTGGGAATTCCAAACAGCATGATAGCTTTGATGCCAAGTGACAGCAATTCATCCGCCTCTTCTTTTAGGTTGTCAAGTGACAGTTGATAAACGCCTGGCATAGATGGCACTTCATTTTTTATATCGTTTCCTTCCATGACGAAAAGCGGATAAATAAAATCGTCCATCTTTAATTCATTCTCACGTACAATCGAACGCATGGCTGCTGACGAACGAAGTCGGCGATGCCGTTTAAATGATTCACTCATCATCCATCCATCCTTTCTGTTCAATATATTGGCCTATTTGGTCCAGCATTCCATCAATCGTAAATTCATTGGGGACCACGGGACAACGAAAACCGAAATCAAGTGCCCGTTCCCCTGTTGTTGTCCCGATACAGGCAATAGTGGCATTCACCGATATCGCCGTCTCTTTCAAGGTCATAAATGCGTCAACTGATGATGGGCTGGTAAATGTAATAATATCCGGATGATTGTACCGCAATTGTCTGTTCAGTTCGTCTTTCGAGGCGTCATTGCGGGCTGTTTCGTACACTTCCATTTGTTCGAATGGAATCCCTTGCTCTTTGAACCAATCCGGCAGAACACGACGCGACCGGTTGCCTTTAATAAGAAGAATGTGTTCATCAGTGTGTGTATTCGAATAGTTGAATTCATTTCGCATTGTTTCCGCATTGTAAACAGACGGGATAAAATCAACCTGATAACCGTATTCATCCAATGCTTTGGCCGTTTTTTGGCCAACAGCAGCAAGCTTGCTTTCTGCTAGCACCGCTTTATCTATGTTGTAAAAATTTAGAAGCTGAAAAAAACAGTGAACACCATTGACACTTGTGAAAAACAGCCAGCTAAAATACGTATTCTCCTGAAGAGGTTTCATAACGTCCTGATGGTTTTTGCATGAAATGGTTAACAGAGGTACAACGCTGGGGTTACCACCACGCTCGAGCACCTTATCGGAAAAGATCTGCGCCTGTTGTTTTTCCCGGGTAATGAGAATGTTTCTTCCATACAGCTTGGGAGGCATCAAAGATCAAGCTCCTGTTTCACGTTTTCAATAATGTCTTTGGCACCCTGGCTGATCAGCTTTTCAGCTACTTCCGACCCAACGGCCTCTGGATCAGTTCCTCTGACAGTTTCCTTTAGGATGGTTTGACCATCAGGTGTTCCAACAAAGGCAGTAATGATAATAGCGTTATGTTCGAGATGCGCATACGCACCGATGGGTACCGAACAACTTCCTTCCAGAAGTTGAAGAAACGTCCGTTCAGCCGTCACCGTTTTTTCTGTATCGGGATCATTAATCTGTTGCAACAATGCGTGCAAGTCATTATCATCGTCACGGCACTCAATGGCTAGAGCACCCTGTCCGGCCGATGGTACACACACATCAGATTCCAAGTACTCGGTAATAAGCTCTTCACTTAAGCCAACACGTTTCAAACCAGATACAGCCAAAATAATGGCATCATAATTCTCTTCATGCAGTTTTCGGATGCGTGATTCAATATTTCCACGAATCCATTGTATCTCAAGGTCGGGCCGCGTCGCCAAAATTTGCGACTTACGCCTAAGACTGCTTGTGCCAACAACAGCTCCGGCGGGCAAATCCTTCAATAGAATATTATTTTTCGCGATATAGGCATCCCGATGATCTTCCCTGACAGGAATAGTCGTAATGGCAAGACCTTCCGGCATTTCTGAAGGCATATCCTTCATGCTGTGTACAGCAAGATCAATTTCTTTTTCATACATGGCCTTTTCAATTTCTTTAACAAACAATCGTTTTCCGCCAACTTTGGACAAGGTTACGTTCAGAATTTGATCCCCTGTTGTAACAATTTTTTTTACTTCAAATTCATTGCTTGCCCCAGCCTTCTTTAATCGGTCAATCACCCAATCGGTCTGTGTCAGAGCAAGGTTGCTCCTTCTGGAACCAACAACAATTTTGCGCATTCAAGCGTCCTCCTCAATAATTCTATTGTAAATGAAAATTGGATAGCATGCTGAACAAAAAGAAATTAATCAGCAACAATAAAAACGCCGCTGAATTATAAATGGAGATGGATTTTCCGAGATATCCTTTTCCTAAACGAAGCAGTAAGTAAATGATATAGACAATCAGCATAAGGATCGAGCCGATTGTTTTCAAATCAAACCAGTAAAATTCGGCGTTGGCCACATACGCCCAAACTACCCCCAGTATAATAGACATGGTCAATAAAGGGACACCAAGTGTGACAGCCCTGAATGAAATCGCATCCAGGAGGTTTAAATCCCCGAGCCTCCATATCCAGTGGAATCCCTTTTTTTCCTTTAGAAACTTATATTGTACGAGATACATAAGGGAAAGAAGGAAAGAAACAGTGAAAAAACCATATGATATCAAAGCCAGTGATATGTGTGCGATCAGCATTTCATGAACGAACTCCACACCCTGTATGTGCATGTCTTCTTTGGCTTTGCCTGAAATATAAAGTAATAAAATAAAAAATCCCAATAAGTTCATAAAAAATAACATAGATTGTATTCGGAACCATTTACTGAGGATTAACGAAAACGTCATGAGCACCCAAGCATAAAATGACAGGCCGTCATACAATGTTATAACAGGAAAGCTCTCGGTAATGAGCCACTGTTTTAATAAAAAAGTGGTTTGCATAAGCCAAACCATACAAAGTAACCAGAAGGCGACTCGGTTTGCCCTCCGGTTATGTTGTATAAAATCAAGGAAATACCCCACCAGACTCAGCCCATACGTAATAAGAATCAATTCATAAAACCATTTTGCTTCATCCATAGTGGTGACCCTTTCTTCTTATTGAGTGGTGGATGGATTATTATTCACAAAGGGAAAAGATAACGTTTCATCTGTTTTTCCTGTTTCATTATTTTGTTTCACCTGTTTACTCAATTCCTCACGTACCTCATCTTCAATTCCGAAAATATCAACAAACAATTCCAACGCTTCTTCTTTACGATCAAGGGCAGCAAGTTCTTTAGCTTGAGTTATAGGCTCTTTGAGAAGTTGATTAACAATACTTTTGGTGTGTTTATTGAGCACTTTCTTTTCACGGGCGGTTAAATCAGGCATTTTCCGCTCAATGCTTTTCATGGTTTCCGATTGTATGCCAAGTGCCTTCTTGCGTAACGCAGATATAACCGGAACAACACCCAATGTCTGTACCCATTCGTCAAAAGCGACAATTTCTGACTCAATCATTATTTCGATCTTTTCTGCTGCTGTTTTTCGAGCAGCTAAATTTTCATCAACAATATGCTGCAAATCATCAATATCATATAAGAACACATTATCCAAATCGCCAATGGATGCGTCCAAGTCCCTGGGAACAGCGATGTCAACCAGGAAAATCGGTCTGCCTTTTCGTTTCTTCTGTATGGACGCAACATCTTCTTTTGTTAATACAGCTGTCTGCGAACCGGTTGAGCTGAACAAAATATCCGCGTCCTGAAGCTGAGCATTCAATTGGCTAATGGACTCGGCCCGTGCATAAAATTTTTCAGCCATTGTCTGTGCTTTCTCCAATGTACGATTCATCACCGTTATATCAGAAGCACCTGCGTCCACAATATTTTGCGCTGCCAACTCGCCCATTTTTCCGGCACCTAGAACAAGCACTTTTTTACTCCGCAATTGCCCAAAGATTTTTTCAGCAAGTTGTACAGCTGCATAACTGACCGATACGGCATGCTCACCAATGGATGTTTCTTTATGTGATTTCTTTGCAAACGTAATCGCCTGTTTAAACAATTCGTTAAAAATTGTGCCGGTTGTCTCCTTTTCCTGCGCTGTCGTAAACGCTTGTTTCACCTGGCCGAGTATTTGTGTCTCTCCAAGAATCATGGAATCAATTCCGGCGGATACACGCAGCAAATGTTCAACGGCACTATCCCCTTCACTGATTTGCAAATATGGTGAGAAGGCCCCTTTATCCACTTGAAACCAATCAGCAAGAAATTGTTTGATATAATGTCGTCCTGTGTGAAGCTGATCGACAACAGCATAAACTTCTGTACGATTGCACGTCGATACAATAACATTTTCAAGAACGCTCTTTTGCTCTTTCAATGTCACCATTGCCTGATCGGCCGTATTTTCGGAAAAAGTAAATTGTTCCCTCAATTCCAAAGGGGCTGACTGATAATGAAAGCCAACTTTAAGAATATGCACAGTTATTACCCCCAAAACGCTATGAAACGTCAATTGCCTCTAGTGTAACACAGATTGCCAACAGATTTGCATCGATTTGTGAACATCATTTAACATCTGTCCGGATAATGATCTTCGTAACGATCGCATTTAAACTGTTGGCAACGTATCACATGCCTCAGACTGAGTTCAATCATCCAGCCTCGTGAATCGGATTGGCACCAGTATTTCTTTTTGACTGCGGAATCAGATTGCCCTTTATCGTTGTTTCAGTCAGAAAATGTCCTTGTTATTATTGCAATGTATGTTTTATACATAGTTATAGTATATCAATAAATACCCCTCCCTACGACGGGAAGGGGATATTATTAATGGTTCATATATTGGCTAAGCATCCGCCAGGCTTCTTTTTTTCCTTCTCCGGTTTCAGCGGAAAAAGGAATAACCGTATCATCCGTCCCCACTTGCAGCGTCCGGATGGTTTGCTGCAAATGGCTGGCCCGCTTGCCCTTGGCGATTTTATCCATTTTCGTCCCTATCACAACGACCGGAAGTTCATAATGTTTCAAAAAGGCATACATCTGAACATCGTCTTTTGTTGGTGGATGACGTAGGTCGGTAATCATCGCGCATGCTTTCAAGGATTGTCGTGTGTCAAAGTATTCTTCCATCATGACACCCCATTTTTCCCGTTCCGTTTTGGACACTTGAGCATACCCATAGCCTGGTACATCAACAAAATAAAACATGTTATTTATTTTATAAAAATTGATTGTCTGTGTCTTTCCTGGCTTGGATGATGTTCTGGCCAGACTCTTCCGTTGGATAAGCTGATTAATAAAAGATGATTTTCCAACATTGGAACGACCGGCAAGCGCGATCTCCGGCAAATCGTCATTCGGATATTGATCTTGACCGACGGCACTTATAACCAGTTCAGCTTCCGTTACTTTCATGTTTCTCCTCCGTTAATGCGTGTTCGAGCACTTGATCCAAATGAGTCACTTTTATAAACGTCAAACCGTCCCGAACACTTTCTGGAATATCTTCTATATCTTTTTCATTTTCTTGCGGTATAATAATCGTTGTAATTCCTGCCCGGTGCGCACTGAGCGATTTTTCTTTCAGTCCGCCGATAGGAAGCACACGGCCCCGCAGTGTCATTTCGCCGGTCATGCCGACATCGTTTCGAACTGCTCTTCCGGTTAATGCGGAAACAAGAGCCGTCGCCATTGTTATGCCTGCTGAAGGGCCATCCTTCGGTGTAGCGCCTTCCGGGATATGAATATGAATATCATAGGTTTCATGGAAGTCTGGATTCACCTTTAACTCCTCTGCCCTTGAGCGAATATAGCTGAAGGCAGCCTGAGCCGATTCCTGCATGACATCACCGAGTTTGCCAGTAAGCGTCAGTTTTCCTTTACCCGGATAATGAGAAACCTCTATTGACAATGTATCGCCTCCGGCAGCTGTGTAAGCAAGACCGGTTGCAGCACCAACCTGATTTTCATCTTCCATTTGCCCGTAACGGTAAAGCGGCTTTCCGAGCAGTTCTTCCAAGCTTTTTTCTGTTACAATGACCCGTTTTTTCTCACCGGAAATAATCTTCTTAGCTGCTTTCCTGCACAACGTTGCCAATTGTCGTTCCAAATTGCGCACGCCAGCTTCCCGTGTATACGTTCGGATCAGTTTCATTAAGGCATCGTCACGAATTTGCAGATTGGCTTTTTTCAAACCATTCTCCCTCAATTGCTTTGGGATTAAATGTTCTTTAGCAATATGCTGCTTTTCTACTTCGGTATAACCTGCAATTGTTAAAAGTTCCATACGGTCAAGCAATGGTCCGGGGATGTTTTGAACGTAATTAGCTGTGGCAATGAACAGCACGTTCGACAGGTCGTATGTCTCTTCAATGTAGTGATCACTGAATTGACTGTTCTGTTCAGGATCCAGCACTTCCAACATAGCTGCTGATGGATCACCGCGGAGATCGCTGGCCATTTTATCCACTTCATCCAGAAGAAACACCGGATTGACTGTTTCTGCTTTTTTCATTCCCTGTATAATTCGACCAGGCATAGCTCCGATATATGTGCGACGATGACCACGAATTTCAGCTTCGTCACGAACACCACCAAGAGAGATACGGACAAAATGACGATTAACAGAACGGGCAATAGACTTTGCCAATGACGTCTTTCCAACACCAGGCGGCCCGACAAGACAAAGAATGGGGCCTTTAATGGATTCGGTTAGTTTTTGAACCGCTAAATACTCAATGATACGTTCCTTTACTTTTTCAAGGCCATAATGGTCTTCTTCCAAAATGTCTTCGGCTTTGTTAATTTCTATTCTGTCCTGTGTTTCTTCAGTCCATGGAAGTGCGAGAAGCCACTCAATGTAATTGCGGATGACGGAACTCTCAGCAGAACTTTGCGGCACTTTCTCAAACCGATCCAGTTCCTTTTTAGCCGTCTCAGCGACATTCTCGGGCATAGTGGAGGCCTGTACTTTTTGACGCAGTTGCTGCGCTTCACCGGATGTTCCGTCTTTTTCTCCCAATTCTTTCTGGATAGCTTTCAATTGCTCCCGTAGATAATATTCTTTTTGTGTTTTTTCCATGGAATTTTTGACACGTTGACCAATCTTTTGCTCCAAATCTAACACTTTTTTCTCATTGGACATGAGATGGAGCAAATGTTGCAGACGGTCTTTGACATTGGCAATTTCCAATAGGTCTTGCTTATCCTTAATTTTAAGGGACAAGTGGGATGCAACGATATCCGCAAACCTACTTGGTTCTTCAATATCAGAAACGGTTGATAGTGTCTCCTGATTAATTTTACTTGAGACATTTATGTACTGTTCAAATTGTTTGAGCAATGAACGCATTAGTGCTTCTTCTTCATCCTGTTCAGCGTGTTCCTCTTCCAGCTGCTTAATTTCAACTGTAAATGCTTCGTTTTCATCAATAAATTCGGTGATTTCTCCCCGATAAAGTCCTTCAACCAAAACACGCATGGTGCCATTCGGAAGATTGAGCATCTGTTTGACATTGGCCACGGTTCCCACCCTGTAAATGTCTGAGGGTTCAGGGTTTTCCATGCTCACTTCTTTTTGAGAGACAAGGAATATGGTCTCTTCATCCATCATGGCTTTTTCCAAGGCAGCTACGGATTTATCCCGGCCCACATCTAAATGCAGAACCATCGATGGAAAAACAAGTAATCCGCGCAATGGAAGGAGAGGAAATTGGGTAGATTCTGTTGCCATAACGATATGTACCTCCATTGTTACTGGAATTTCTGTACAGCAGGTGTTCATTCTGTAAAGTTTATAGAAAAAAGATATGCTTGTAAATATCAATAGCTTTTTTAGTATTGCCTCATATAACAATACTACTCACAGAAGATAAAGTAAAACGTATTCTGTGAAGGTTTGCTGACTGATTTTGCAGATAATACAGAAAGAGACTGACATCAACATTTGGACAGCTCCATCTACGTTCACGGTAAATAAGGAGTCAAATGTAATGTCAGTCCCGGAACACTTATTTCAATCTAATTCGTTAAGCACTTTCTTTGGGTATTTTTTCATTTTCATCCTGAACAGTGCCGTCCTGGAACACCAGTTTCGGCTTTCCATTTTCATTTTCGACTGTCTCATTGGTAATAATGCACTTATCAATGTCCTCGCGGGAAGGAAGATCAAACATGACATCTAACATGGTACTTTCAATAATGGACCGCAGACCGCGCGCTCCGGTTTTTCGTTCAATGGCTTCATGAGCAATTGCCCGAAGTGCTCCTTCCTCAAATTCGAGTTCGACCTCATCAATGTCAAACAGTTTTTCATACTGTTTCACCAATGCGTTTTTCGGTCGAGTTAAGATATCAACAAGTGCATCCTCATCCAGCGGTGTCAAACTGCCAATGACCGGGATCCTTCCAATGAATTCAGGAATCAGCCCATAGCGAAGAAGATCTTCGGGAAGCACTTTTTCAAGCAAGTCGCTTTCATCCAAATCCTCTTGTTTGTCCTCGGAACCAAATCCAATAACTTTTTTGCCCAACCGGCGCTTCACAATCTGATCGATACCATCGAATGCGCCGCCGACAATAAACAATACGTTTGTTGTATCAATTTGAATGAATTCCTGGTGCGGATGTTTGCGTCCTCCCTGTGGAGGCACACTCGCAACAGTTCCCTCAAGGATTTTCAATAATGCCTGTTGTACACCTTCACCTGACACATCGCGAGTGATTGACGTATTTTCTGACTTACGGGCAACTTTATCGATTTCATCAATGTAAATAATACCCTTTTCCGCTTTTTCCACATCATAATCAGCGGCTTGAATCAGTTTCAACAAAATGTTTTCCACATCTTCGCCGACATAACCGGCTTCGGTCAATGACGTTGCATCCGCCATGGTAAATGGAACATTCAGTATTCTGGCCAGTGTTTGAGCAAGAAGCGTTTTACCGGATCCTGTTGGTCCAAGCATGGCAATGTTACTTTTAGCCAATTCAACATCGTCGGAATTTTTCTTCGGTGCATTTATGCGTTTATAATGATTATAAACGGCTACTGAAAGATTCTTCTTGGCTGTATCTTGGCCAATGACATAATCATTCAACGTTTCATTGATTTCTTTCGGTTTCGGAAGTTCTGTGAATTCTGTTTCCTCTTCCGTACCAAGCTCTTCTTCCACGATTTCTGTACAAAGTTCGATACATTCATCACATATATATACGCCCGGCCCGGCAACCAATTTGCGGACTTGATCCTGACTTTTGCCGCAAAATGAGCATTTCAGCTGTCCCTTTTCCTCACTAAATTTAAACATGATATTCACTCCTAAAAGGTCAAATCTGCTTGCCAGTAGTTCCCCTACACTTTTCAACTTAACGTCATCATATCAAATCAAATCGAGAAAACAAAACAATAACTCTTGTTATCCATTTGATTTATTGTGGCTGCTTTTAACGCAACAGCTTCTTAACGTTATGTATCATGTAATAGCAGACAGATGTTTCTTCAATCAGTTTATGACAGTTGAACTGGATACATAACTTAAAATTAATGATGGGCACAGGGTGTGGTATTAAAGTAAAGGATGGGATAATGCAAAACAAGGTGCTAATTTGGCACCTTGTTTGACGTTCGTTTCTTCATGGTTAAAACCATTCCCGTTGACAATGGTTCGGTTATGCAGATTCGGATTCAACAGCTGTGCTGTGTTCCTCCAGAAATTCAATGGACTTACGCGTTTTCAGCTCTTCTTTCAAGGCATCGGTGTTCCCGCCGAGCATTTGTTTCAGTTGATCGACATCCACACCATACATGGACGCCATATTGCTGAGTTCATGATCCACATCTTCATCTGTCACTTCCAGATTCTCAGCATAATAAATGGCCTCCAGCGTCAAGTTCGTTTTAACGCGTTTTTCTGCATCCTGCCGCATTTGATCCTTTAGCGCATCCTTGTCCTGACCGGAGAATTGATAATACATATCCAAGGTCATTCCCTGCATTTGCAGTTGCTGTTCGAATTCTTGCAGCATACGATCAAGTTCACTCTCTACCATGGCATCCGGAATCGTAACCTCTGCATTTTCCGATGCTTTTTCAATCAATGTTTCCCGCTTTTGATTTTCCGCATCCTGTTCCTGTTGCTTTTGCAATTCATCTTTTTTCTTTTCTTTTAATTCCTGAAGGGTTTCGACTTCTTCATCAGCGTCTTTGGCAAATTCATCGTCCCATTCAGGCATTTCTTTTGTTTTAATATCATGAATTGTCACTTCAAAAACAGCCTGTTGTCCGGATAAATGCTCTGCATGATAATCTTCAGGGAACGTGATTTCAATTTCAGCTTCTTCTCCTGCTGACATGCCGATCAATTTTTCTTCAAAACCCGGGATAAACTGGCCGGATCCAATTTCAAGCGAATGATCTTCCGCTTTACCGCCTTCAAATGCTTCTCCGTTAATAAATCCTTCAAAGTCCAATACAATGGTGTCGCCTTCTTCGACTGTACCACTTTCTTTTACAACCAATTCCGCATGCTGTTCGCGCAGATTTTCAAGTTCTTGGTCAACATCTTCATTCGTTACCTCAACGGACTGCTCTTCCACTTCCAAACCTTTGTAATCACCAAGGTCAACCTCAGGCTTAACATTGACGGTTGCTTTAAAAATGAGATCTTTTCCTTTCTCAATCTCCTCAATGTCAACGTCCGGCTGTTCAATCGGCTCTATCCCTGTTTCCTGGACAGCCTTGGAATAAGCATCCGGCAGCACGATATCAACAGCATCCTGATACAGTGACTCCACACCGAAACGGTTTTCAAAGATTTTACGCGGAACTTTCCCTTTGCGGAATCCTGGAATCTGAACATCCTTTACAACTTTTTTAAAAGCTTGGTCCAAAGCACGATCAAATTCTTCAGCATCAACTTGTATTGTCAGAATCCCTTGGTTGCCCTCTTGTTTTTCCCATTGTGCAGACATAAAACACCCTCCAAAATCTATAATTCGTTTTGAAATTTCTACAATAATTTATACATATAAAGATCAAATTTGCAACCAACTCATTATAACATATATACTGTGCCTTTCAAGCATTTCGGGCACTCCCGTCTTATGGTTATGCATCCATTATGGTTGCGTATAATGCCTTGCACATGTTGATGTCTTCCATATAAGTTGTTATTAACTGATTACCTTCTGTTGTCTTTCGCATATGTATATTCAAACAATCCTCACCGATATTAATCAATGCCTGGGCTATGTGTTCAACATGCGCAACCCCCGGAATGATCGGATACCTCACATAAAAGTAGTGATACATAAGTTCATCGATTAATGTGTGCAACGATGGGTTTTCCTGTTCCAGATCACCAATGATAAGACGGGTCTGTTTGAGCACCGGATGCGAATCAAGCGGTGTCAGCTCTGATGGATTCACCTCCATTTGCACCCCTAACTTATGGATCATCATTTTATCATTTATTTCCTGTTCCTCATACCATATCAATAGCGCCGTTTTAACCACTGGATGAACCTGGTCGTCACGTAATAGCGAAAGCAGATCCTGGGTTGGATTGGTTTTTATAGTACGCATGTATTCAATCAACCTGTACTGTTTCCGGTGATCCTGTTCATTTACAGATCTTAACAATTCATCGATGTATTCGGATGACTTTTCCACTCGTAATTGTTTTTGTAGATTCCGACTCATATCATAAAGCTGCGTGAATGGGTCTTCCATCTCTTTTGGAA
Organism: Lentibacillus halophilus; assembly: GCF_055395055.1. Lineage (NCBI taxonomy): Bacteria > Bacillati > Bacillota > Bacilli > Caryophanales > Bacillaceae > Lentibacillus > Lentibacillus halophilus. Next base: position 1,996,328 of record NZ_AP043750.1, on the reverse strand, counting down.
TCGTATGTGAGGCGAGTTCCTTTTCAATTTGTTCCATCAACAGTTGATACTGACTGGTATGAAATAAAACCGTTAAATACATATGTACATATTGATAATAATGCTCGTCGGGAGCGAGAAGCAACTCTTCACAAAAATCCTGGGCTTCATGATACCGATTCAGTTCCATAAGGCATATGAGCCGGCCTATCATAATTTCATGATCGCGTACACCGTAATCAAGCAATTGATTCAGTTTTACAAGTGCTTCGTCGAATCGCGTTTCTTTTAATGCTTGAAGACTTTCTTCCTCTAGCGTTGCCCGCCACTTTGGAAAGAGAATGACGTTTTCGGAATTCTCGGCCATTTGCTCACTCCTTTTAAACACATTAATGAGCTATCATACCCCCACCGCAGGCATCAACATGAAGGCGAGGATAAAAACTACATTTTATAGTTGAACGTCAGTTTACTTATCATAATTCCCGGGACAAGGGGAATATAACCCGTTTTTCCCTTCCGTTTTACATTTAATAAGAAAAAAGAAACCTATTTACTGTCAAACAGGTTTCTCAACTGAGTGTCCCAGGCAGGATTCGAACCTGCGACCTACAGCTTAGAAGGCTGTTGCTCTATCCTACTGAGCTACTGGGACATAGGTATGTATGGAGCGGGTGATGGGAATCGAACCCACGACATCAGCTTGGAAGGCTGAGGTTTTACCACTAAACTACACCCGCATTTTTCTATGTTAATAGACGGACAAAAATAATTATATCTACTTTATCATCATTTGTCAACCTTTAGATATTTTTCTAAGGGATCAGGAAATCGGCTGTGATTCCGATTTCCCTGCCTACTCATTTTACGATAAAGATATTTGCCGTGACAATTTCTCTATGTGATTACCATCAACAGTGAAAAAGTTGACACAAATGGCATCTAACGTATCCCATGTCATAATGGCATATGTTTTTTCAGTGCGACCGCGCGGCAGAAGGACACTGCCGGGGTTAATCAATAATTGTTGACCCAATTTTTCGGCCCCTGCTGTGTGAGTATGCCCAAAGCATACGACGTTAGCTCCCACCTCTTCTGCCCGGTATGCAATCACCATCGGATTGGTTTTAACTTGATGCAAATGACCGTGCGCAATAAAAAAATTGAGACTGTTGACAGTGCTTGTTTGTTCTTCAGGGAATCTTGTATCCATATCACAATTGCCTGCCACTTTAATAAATCCGTCCAATTCCGGAGCATCCATATCTAATTCGGAATCACCGCAGTGAATCATCAATTCCGGTGAATGACGCTCTTTAATCGCGTTAAGCTCTTTCGTCGAACCATGACTGTCACTTATAATCAGTACTTCCGGCATACGCCCCCCCCATTTGTTTCCAATTTTTCAACCATTCACCCAACTGAATGATCGCATCTTTTCGGTGACTGATTCCATTTTTTTCATCCGACGAAAGCTGGGCCATAGTTCTGTCGTAACCGCTTGGCACAAAAATAGGGTCGTAACCAAATCCATTCGCACCTGCTTGTAAAAAAGCAATAACTCCTTCGCAAGTGCCTCGCTTAAATATGGTCTCTTCGCCTGGAATAGCCACCGCTAATACACAGACAAACCGTGCTGTTCGTTCCGATGCTTCCAACCCTTCCAATTCCTGTAATACCTTTTCTACGTTCGCCTGATCATCTTTCGGTTCACCAGCATAGCGTGCCGAAAAAACACCGGGTCTGCCGTGCAATGCATCAATCTCGATCCCGGAGTCATCCGCCAAAACCGGCCGTTGCATCATGTTTGCTATGTGTTCAACTTTTATAGCCGCATTTTCTTCAAAGGTAATCCCTGTTTCGTCGATATCATCCACGTCTCTATCCAAATCAAGTAGTGATATCGCGCCTATTTGATAGTCAGCTAAAAACGTCTTAAATTCATTGGCTTTGCCGGCATTTTTCGTAGCAATAATCATTTCTTTCATGGTGTGTCTTCCTTTGTTTTTTTCGTCTCACCGATGCTACCGGCAGCCTGACCAAGAGCATCTTTTTGTATATCATTAATTCGTTTCAGCCCGTCAGAAGCGAGTCCAAGCATAGCCTGCAGCTGATTGGTGGTAAATGTTGCTTCTTCCCCTGTTCCCTGTATTTCAACGAATTCACCTTCACCTGTCATAACAATATTCATATCAACATAGGCCTCAGAGTCTTCGCCATAGTTTAAATCAAGTAGTTCGGTGCCATTTGAGGAAATACCAACCGAAATCGCTGCCAAAAAATCGGTGACAGGCATCTTTTTTATCTTTCCTGCTTTTATTAATTGATCAAATGCCAGCACGACGGCTACAAATGCCCCTGTTATGGAAGCCGTTCGTGTCCCGCCATCCGCCTGAAGAACGTCACAGTCGACCCAAACGGTCCGTTCTCCGATTCGGTTCAAATCAACCACAGAGCGCAGTGCTCGCCCGATTAACCGCTGTATTTCCATTGTTCGGCCGCCCACTTTACCTTTGGAGGACTCGCGTATATTCCGTTTTTCTGTCGCCCGTGGAAGCATTGCATACTCAGCTGCTATCCAGCCTTTTCCCTGTCCCCGCATAAATGGCGGAACACGATCTTCAATACTGGCATTGCATATCACCTTTGTATCCCCAAATTCAATCAGTACCGAACCCTCAGGGTATTTTATGTAATCCAATGTCATTAAAATGGACCGTAATTCGTTCGTTTTTCGATTGTCCTTTCGCAATGACTTTAAACCTCCTTATGATAAGGTGAGCATTATTTAATGAAGGGGCTTCCTCCCACTTAGTGAAATAAATTAAGAAATAAAGGGCTGTTCACCCCCTTATCATCATGCACAGTCGGGAAGGTATGACAGCCCACAATACATCCAAGCTCATCTTAACATATTTTAACCAGTGACACATGTTTTATCATCTGACACAAAAAAGACTGTATGGAACAGTCTCGTACGAGAATACAGCAGTTCTGGCAGCATTCACCATTTAACATAATACCGATATTTTAGTAAAACAAACGTGTTCTCATATTTAAATCAATTTGTTCTTTTATCTAAAGCTTCTCTGTTTCCATGAATTTCTGCTTTGTCACCGGTTCGTTGTATGGTTTTCCATTCTCATTAAAAAGTGTTTCAATATTTTCCACTTTCACTTCTACAGCTTCCACTGCTTCGTCCTGTGTTAATGTCCGGACAACTGATTCCATCACTTTGTCGGAAATAACAGGTTTATTTCCATCCTGTTTTTTACTGTCTTGAAGCACATCCTGGCTGAACATCACTTCCAGAACACCATCTCGCAGGCTAGGATTGTTCGCCAGCTTAGTCTGGCTATTGAAGACATGCTGTAGATTGGTTTTGAAATCGGGGCCATCCAATAAAGCGTTAATCATCGAACCATAAATATTTTGATCGCTTACATCTACGTATTGCGTAACCGGAACAAAGTACTGGTTATCGCCCTGGACAGAAGGATAATACAAAGTAACCGGTTCACTCTTCATCAAATCCACACTGTCCGGCTGTAAAAGGTTAATACCATCTGTCCGCGAAACACCTTTTCCAATTGGTGTGCCATTGACAGGCATCGTATCCTGAGGTTGTCCATCAATTTGCAGCTTCATGCCGTCCACCTGTTTAAATTGTGTCAACGTGTGTGTCATCGCCTGCAATATTTTTAATTCATTTTCTTTCTGATAATTTGTAAACTCGTCAGACACATTGACAACCATTTGCCCATTATCCGTTGGGTTCAAACCAAGTATTTCTGTCCCGACAGGCAGCACCGCCTGGAACCCATTCGGCAAAAGCGACGTGACCGGACCATCCTTAACAAGATACTCCAATGCCTGGGAAGCCACCTCTTTTGATTCCGGTTGTGGCAATTCCAATGTTTGTGGTGCTATCATGCCATCCGCATCCATTAAATACAATTGTCTTTCCACTGTATCGGAGGATATATCTGCTTTTTCTTCACCCTCGTCACTATTTTGTTCACCGGTAGAATCGTTATGGTGGACCGCTTCAGCATCTTTCGGCGGATCAATTTCTTCTTCATTATTCAGGGATTGTCCGCCCTGAAAACACCCGGTTAACATAACAGCAAGCGTTATTGCCAGGCTAATAATCAATAGACTGCGCTTTCGCATGATTTTCCCTCCTACGATGGTTTGTACTATTATATATACGAGCGCAGCAAAGATTTAGACCAACCTTTCTAAAAAAATTGCAATCTGATTCGATTTCAATTAGAGAATAGCTTTTTCAATGGTTACCGAGTGAAAATGATCAATAAATTCTTTGAAAATCTCTTCTGTAATCGTCGCAAATACCTCCATCTGACCCGTCGAGTAAAATTGATGAAATGGGGTGTTATGGCCTTTATATAAGAGATTGCGAAATTCCAGAATAGTACTTGCCTCTCGGGCAGTCTCCTCACTTGATGATATAATGGCAACGTCTCTTCCCATAACGTGCTGAATCGTATGTTTGATAAGAGGATAGTGGGTGCATCCGAGAATCAACGTGTCCAATTCCTCCTGCTGTGTCAATGAATAAAGCGAGCGTGTAACCATTGCTTCCGCTTGCTCACCATTGAGCATTCCCTGCTCGACCATAGGAACAAATGATGGACAAGCAAGGGATTGAACTTGGAGGCCGGCATGAATGTCGTTCAATGCTTTTGTATAAGCATTACTCCTGATGGTTCCTTCTGTCCCAATAACACCTATATGATTCGTTTTTGTCTCGTTGATCGCTGCACGTGCCCCCGGCTTAATAACGCCGATCACCGGAATAGACATATTCGACTTCAGTTCATTTAATGTAAAAGCCGTAGCTGTATTACACGCAACGATAAGCATTTTTATATCTTTTTTCATTAAAAAGTCAACCATTTCCCAGGTGAATGTTCTCACTTCATCATTGACCCTTGGTCCATACGGGCATCGTGCGGTATCCCCCAAGTAAATCAATTGTTCCTTTGGAAGCTGCCGCATCAGTTCATAAGCCACTGTAAGACCGCCAACACCAGAATCAATAACCCCAATTGCTTTGTTCAAATCTATCGCCTCTTCCCCGCTGTTTGTTCTTGATCTTTGTCGCATCATCATTTTTATGGACGCTCGACCCATTTTTTCTGTACAGTAACACTTTATCATAATTTAATAACTATTGGTTTGTAGAGGTATACATAAATTTCAGATCCTAAACACGTAATTGGTGGCATTGTTATATTATTAATAATGATCGAAAAATGTGCTCACCGTTTACATGTGATGTCATAAACTATAGTGACTAAATAATTCACCCTTCATATGCAGCTCTTTGATAGCAAGGAGGGGTTATCATTTGAAGGACAGCAACTACAAACCAAAGCAACTGCTCACAAAACGTGAAAAAGAAGTATTTGATCTTCTAGTACAAGATAAAACAACAAAAGAAATTGCCCAGGAACTGTTTATATCTGAAAAAACTGTTCGAAACCATATTTCCAACTCAATGCAGAAGTTAGGTGTTAAGGGGCGCTCACAAGCTGTAGTGGAATTGCTTCGCATGGGGGAGTTACAACTCTAGGTGAGGTACAGCTTCCAAATAGTGTGGGAGTCTTCCCACACTATTTATTTACGTTTAATAGTAAAGAAGATTGTTTTTTGCCTGTTCCGATAATGGCACAGGTTTTCCGAAATCCGCATCCAGATTCACCATTAGTCCCCCACCCGTCAAGCATAATTTATTATCACCATTGACACCCAAAATAAGAAAGACCCTTACCATGGGGCAAGGGCCTTTCTTTCATAGATTGCTAGTTTAATGCGCATGATCACTACCAAAGAAATTCTTAAATGATTGAATGTTAGTTGCACGATTCATAGCAGCAATAGATGTCGTCAACGGGATACCCTTAGGACAAACTTGTACGCAGTTTTGTGCATTACCGCAGCCGGAGATTCCTCCATCTTCCATGAGTCCTTCCAATCGTTCACTCTTATTCATTTCACCTGTGGGATGAGCATTAAACAGACGGGCCTGTGACAAAGCGGCCGGTCCAATAAAGTCTGACTTGTCATTGACGTTTGGACAAGCTTCCAGACAAACACCGCATGACATGCATTTTGACAATTCATATGCCCATTGCCGTTTTTTCTCTGGCATCCGTGGTCCTTCACCAAGATCATACGTTCCATCAATCGGAATCCAGGCCTTAATTTGCTTCAACGAATCAAACATTTGCTCACGGTCAACGAATAAGTCCCGGACAACCGGGAATGTATTCATTGGCTTAAGTCGAACGGGTTGCTCAAGTTCATCAATAAGCGCCGCACAAGATTGCCGCGCTGTTCCATTGATGACCATGGAACAGGCTCCGCAAACTTCCTCCAAACAGTTCATATCCCACTGGACGGGTGAGGTCTTTTCTCCATTTGCATTGACAGGGTTTTGACGTATTTCCATCAATCCGGAAATAACGTTCATATTTCTTTTATACGGAATGTTAAATGTCTCTTGATAAGGAGAAGATTCCGGACTGTCCTGACGGGTGATAATAAATGTAACAGTGCTTTGTTCAGCCATCATCACTTACTCCCTTCACTTGTTTTTGCTGTAATCACGTTTGCGTGGCTGAATGTGAGAAACATCCACATCGTCATACGTAATATGCGGTTCATTCGATTTATCCAGTTGAGCAATGGTTGTTTTTAAGAAATTCTCGTCATCACGTTCCGGAAATTCGGGCTTGTAATGAGCACCGCGCGTTTCATTTCGATTAAGGGCGCCATTCGTTATAACCCGTGCCAGATGAAGCATACTTTCCAACTGACGTGTGAACATGACACCTTGATTATTCCACCGGGACGTGTCATTGATATTAATATTATTCCATCGCTCCATCAATTCTTTAATTTTTTCATCTGTTTGTTTCAACTTATCGTTGTGACGTACAACGGTTACGTTATCAGTCATCCATTCGCCTAATTCTTTATGAATTTGATAGGCGTTTTCGTCTCCATCCATTTTCATCAGGTTTTCAAAACGTTCCTGCTCTTCTTTCTCGCGGTCATCAAATAATTTGGACGGCATGTCATCCACATGTTTGTCCAATCCTTCAATATAATTGATAGCACTTGGTCCGGCAACGGATCCACCATAAATCGATGAAAGCAGTGAATTGGCCCCAAGGCGGTTTGCACCGTGTTGTGTATAGTCGCATTCGCCGGCAGCAAAGATTCCCGGGATGCTTGTCATCTGATCATAATCAACCCAGATGCCACCCATTGAATAGTGAACAGCAGGGAAAATCTTCATTGGTACTTTGCGTGGATCATCACCAACGAACTTTTCATAAATTTCCATAATGCCGCCCAGTTTAACGTTAAGTTCTTTTGGATCTTTATGGGACAAATCAAGATAAACCTGGTTTTTTCCATCGATACCGAGTTTTTGATTAACACAAACATCAAAAATTTCGCGTGTTGCCACATCACGCGGCACCAAATTTCCGTATGCCGGATATTTTTCTTCAAGAAAATACCATGGTTCACCATCTTTATAAGTCCAAACACGACCGCCTTCGCCACGCGCGGACTCACTCATCAAGCGTAGTTTGTCATCGCCCGGTATTGCTGTGGGATGAATTTGAATAAATTCGCCATTCGCATACTTAGCACCTTGATTATAGAGAATACTTGATGCTGAGCCGGTGTTAATCATCGAATTGGTTGATTTTCCAAAAATAATTCCCGGTCCGCCGGTAGCCAGGATAACAGCATCGGCCGGGAAAGATTTAATATCATGGGACCGAATATCCTGAGCGACAATCCCGCGTCCAACCTGATCCTCATCGGTAATAGCACCAATAAATTCCCAATTCTCATATTTATTAACAAGACCCTCGACTTCATGGCGACGAACTTGCTCATCCAGTGCATACAGCATTTGTTGGCCTGTTGTGGAGCCAGCATATGCTGTACGGTGATGCTGTGTCCCGCCAAAACGTCGGAAATCGAGCAGTCCTTCCGGTGTCCGGTTGAACATGACTCCCATCCGGTCCAATAGATGAATAATCTTTGGCGCAGCCTCACACATAGCCTTTACCGGTGGCTGGTTGGCAAGAAAATCTCCGCCATAAATCGTGTCGTCAAAATGAATCCATGGTGAGTCTCCTTCGCCCTTAGTATCGACCGCACCATTAATACCACCTTGAGCGCAAACAGAGTGAGAACGTTTTACCGGTACAATGGAAAACAGGTCAACTTCCACGCCTGCTTCTGCAGCCTTTATTGTTGCCATCAAACCGGCTAACCCGCCGCCGACAACAATGATTTTTCGATTACTCATATGAAATGCTCACTCCTTATTGTTATATTAAACTCCGTAAGCAAATTGTATTAGTGCCCGTACACCGATATAGCTAAGGGCCAAGAAAACAATCAGTGTGGCGTATGTAGCAACTTTTTGCGACTTCGGTGACTGTGTAATGCCCCATGTTACCATGAAGCTCCAAAGTCCATTCGCAAAGTGGAACGTTGTTGAAATAACACCGACAATATAAAACCAGAACATAAATGTGTTGGATAGAATATCTTCCATCAGATTATAATTCAGGTCCTCCGTTCCTAAGCCGATCTGCACACGTGTTTCCCAAATATGCCATGCAATAAATACGAAGGTGATGATACCGGTTATCCGTTGAAGTACAAACATCCAATTACGGAAATAACCATAACGTTTTGTGTTACTTTTAGTCACAAAGACAATGTAAACCCCGAGAATGGCATGAAATAAAATCGGCAAAAAGATAACAATTATTTCCAATGCCAACCTAAACGGCAAATCGTGCATAAATGATGCCGCTTTGTTAAAGCTTTCTTCACCATAAACAGCAAAATGGTTCACAACCAAATGCTGAATGAGAAAGATTCCAATTGGAATAACTCCCAACAAAGAATGGAGCCTGCGGTAAAAAAACTCGCGGTGCTCGACCATGCGTTACCCCCCTCAAAAATGATATGTTAATTGGATACGGTACACCCTTTCGACAAAGCCTTCTATTAGTCATTGCCCAAAAAATGTATCATTTATGACATATTTATTGTACTTCTATCTATGAGACCCGTCAAGAAAACGATGTGATAAATATATCCTTCCGAGAAAAAAGCAGTTGCACGCACGTTGATTTCCATTGATAATAATGATGAAAACATACGACAAAGATTCATGCTCACTTTGGAAAGGATGACACCCATGTCAAAAAATCATGAAACTCCACTGCCGATTACAACGCTCGAGGAATTTCATACAGTTGGGGCTGGTTATGATATCGTCCGCTATATCGGACTGCCCGATGTATTCGGTCATCAAGCAAATACATTGCTCTACTTTATGGGAAAAAACATAGCTAGAAAATTCGTATTTCAGTCTGTTTCCGATATCGTCTATGCCTTTGATAAATTAGGATGGGGATATTTAGAAGTCCGGTGAAAAAGTCAAATTGTACTAGGAATTTCATTGCTTTATGTCGAATATAGTCTATAGAACACTTATAAAAGGGTGATTCATTTATGCATTCGCCAAAGCAAAATCACATTCAACCTAACATGTTTCAATATATTGATATGGAGGATCTCGTTCCCGGACACCATATCCTGAGAAGGGTGAAAGATGCTATTGACTTTTCAGCTGTCCACGATCGGGTGAAACCTCTCTACTCCGAAAAGACAGGCCGGCCATCTACGAATGCTGAATTGGTCGTGCGGCTGGTTGTACTTGAGTATCTATTTAATCACTCGGAACGGGAACTGTTTGAAACGCTCCCCATGCATGCAGGCTACCTGTGGTTTTGCGGCCTGGATTTTGAGTCGTCACTTCCTGATCGAACAACACTTGTTAAAACAAGAGCGCTTTGGCGTCGCCATGGTATTTTTGATGATATCATGATGCATGTCGTTAATCAGTGCATTGCTTCCGGCCTCGTTCGCCCAGACGTTCATGCCGGTGTGGATGGCACACAAGTGCATGCAAACGCGTCCATTCATAGTCTGGAAGAAATAGAGCTGGCCCCGGTTCAAACCATTGAAGCTTACCTGGAAGTTAAAAAGCAACGTGATGAAGCGTCTTTAAGACCATCAGGTAATCCGAACAGCGACGATGATGACCAAAACCCTCGGCCTCCGAAATCAAAGGAAAATAATAAATCGGATCAGCTTCAGGAAAATGCCAGCCATGAAGACTTTCACGGCAAAACGTTTTCCAATCAAACCCACCGGAGTACGACAGACCCGGATGCCCGTCTGTACAAAAAGAGCAAAGGACAGGAGGCCTATCCGCGTTACCTTGTGCACAACCTGGCAGATGTTGAGTCAGGCGTTATTTTAAAGACCAATGCAAGCATTGCTTCCGGTAAAGCGGAAAGAGAAATAAGCCAACAACAGCTGGCAGCTGTTCGTTTTCAGCACCCGCAGATCCATATTCGGACGTTATCGGGTGACAAGGCCTATGGCACACCAGCATATTTGGCCTATCTATTTTCTCAAGGCATCATTCCTTTGATTTCTTTGCGAGACCATGAATTGGAAGAGACCCCGACTTGGCAGAGGAAAACCCATAACCCTGAGCACCAAAGAAAACGGCAGGAAAAGGTCAATAACGTCAAGGCCAAAAATCAAGCAAAGCAAATCCAGATTGACGGCAAATACCAGAACATCCAAAACAAGCGTGTCCAGTGTGAACATGGCTTCGCTGAAGCCAAGACAGTGCATGGGCTGGATCGTGCCAGAAGCAGAGAACTCGACTGCATGCAGGAGCAGGCACTCTGTACCGCCATCGTTCAGAATCTAAAGAAGTTAAGCCGGTTCAAAGGAAAAAGACCCGGGACCGGTGTTTCAGCATGCGCTGAAACGAAAAAACGGAATGAAAAAAACCACAACAATCACTTTATTTCCCTTATATTTAAGGGAATCCGAGAAAAATTCGTGTCTTTGATTACATCTTCGATGGATAGAAAATATAGTTTTTCACCGGTCTTTTAGAACTGATAAAGGAAACAAAGAAGGAACTTACGTTTCACCTGATGGCTGATTCTGTCGTTCACCGGTTGCATTCGTCATTGGACACGGAGTTCCGTCTAGAAGCAGGATTCCTGAGCGAATGTGTTAGCCTCATTAAACAAAGACCGTGTGAATGCCGGGAGGAAATCCATAAAAAAATCCATCAGATAGAATTTACAACCATTTTCACGGATTGAAAATAATAAGTGACATTCAGGGGAAATCTGGAGAAATTCCTGTTCCGCCGTTTCAACAAAACGGCGGAACATCATTCGGCACTTTTTTCATCGCTTAATTGAGCCAGTATCGTCTCCGCTACATTGTGTGGGATACCCAATTTCGTTATATCTCCAATGGCGGCCTTTCGTATATCATTAACAGATGTGAAATGCTGCAGCAGAAGCTGTCTCCGTTTTTCACCGACTCCAGGTATTTTATCCAATTCTGATCGGAACATGCTTTTTCCGCGCAGCTGTCTGTGAAAGGAAATAGCAAAACGATGAACCTCATCTTGAATACGCTGAACGAGATGGAATTCTTGAGATTTCCGCTGCAAATTAATTGTCACTGGCGGTGTGCCATACAATAACTCACTTGTTTTATGCTTTTCATCTTTGGAAAGACCACACAACGGGATATCCAGACCAAGTTCATTCTCCAGAACATCCAAAGCAGCACTCATCTGCCCCTTGCCTCCGTCAACGATAATTAAATCCGGAAGCGGGTGTTCCTCTTTCAACACACGTTTATAACGACGCCGAATCACTTCCCGCATGGTTTCATAATCATCCGGTCCATCGACGTTGCGAATTTTATATTTCCGGTATTCCTTTTTATCGGGACGGCCATCTGTAAAAACAACCATGGCTGAAACTGGATCCGCTCCCTGGATGTTTGAATTATCAAATGCTTCAATCCGGTGCGGAACTTCGATGTGGAGCACATCGCCCAACTTTTCCACTGCTTGGATTGTCCTTTCTTCATCCCGTTCAATCAGAGAGAATTTCTCCTCAAGAGCGATAGAAGCGTTTTTAACAGCTAAATCAACCAGCTGTTTTTTTTGGCCTCGGAATGGTGTGTACACTTGGACGTCCAGAAGATCTTTCAACAATGTCGTCTCCGATCCAATCGGCACAAGAATTTCTTTTGGTTTCAAATGGTGCTGATGTAAATAAAATCGACCGACATAGCTTAAAAACGTTTCCTCCGGGTCATCAAAAAACGGAAATACCGAGACATCCCGCTCCATCAATTTACCTTGACGAACAAAAAAAACTTGAACACACATCCAACCTTTGTCATAACTGTAACCGAACATGTCACGATCGGTTTGATCATTCATGGTCATCCGCTGCTGTTCCATCACGGATTCAATATGCTGAATCATGTCGCGAAGTTCTTTTGCCCGCTCGAAGTTAAGTGTCTCACTCGCTTCATGCATTTTGTCCGTTAAATCTTTCTTAATGGTTTTGTGCCCTCCCTGCAGGAAGGACGTTATGTTTTGAATGATTTCCTTATATGTTTCCTTCGATGCAGGTTCTGTGCTGCACGCCAAGCACTGACCCATATGGTAATACAAGCAGACACGTCCCCGGGGGTTGTTGCATTTGCGCAGTGGATATAATTTATCAAGTAGCCGCTTCGTTTCCTTAGCTGCCAGCACATTCGGATAAGGTCCGAAATATTTGCCTTTATCTTTTTTAACATTGCGCGTGATCAGCAGTCTCGGATGACGTTCAGACGTTATTTTCAAATACGGGTAGGATTTGTCATCTTTTAACAAAACATTATACTTCGGATCATACTTTTTAATCAGATTCATTTCTAAAATAAGCGCTTCTATCTCTGATGTGGTAACAATATACTCAAAGTCTGAAATTTGTAGTACGAGCCGCTGCGTCTTTTTATCATTCGCCCCAGTGAAATACGACCGGACCCTGTTTTTTAGTTTTTTGGACTTGCCAACATAAATCACAGTATCGTGCTTGTCTTTCATTAAATAGCATCCAGGCTGTGATGGAAGAACGGCTAGTTTTTCATTAATTTGCTGATTCATGCTCAATTTCATCCCCCGAACCAAATTTCCCTTCGATAGAGAATCCCTTGTCACATTGTGTAACAAGGGATTGGATAAACATTGTTATTGGGTTATGAAGTCAGGCTGCATGTTTGTTAATCAGTTCAACCAGTGATTCCTTGGATTGGAAACCGACAACCTGATCGACAACCTCACCGTCTTTGAATAATAGCAGTGTTGGGATGCTCATTACACCATAGTTACCAGCAGTCTCTTGATTTTCATCCACATCAAGTTTTACAATTTGTACTTTATCTTCCATTTCACCGTCAATTTCCTCCAATACCGGTGCAATCATTTTACAAGGTCCGCACCAGGGTGCCCAGAAATCGGCCAACACTAACCCCTCGGAAACCTGCTGAGTGAAACTTTGATCAGTGACATGTTCAATTGCCATTTTCATTTCCCTCCTCTTTCATCAAACTATGCTCAGTATATCATCATTAGTATGTGCTCGCTAACACTATGCTTATGCAATGTATTCGTTGATTGGCCGGGATTCATCTACGTTAATCACGGGTTTTTCAGTTATGATTTTATTTTCTTTACTTCTTCTGTCAAGGTTGGAATAATCTCAAACAGGTCTCCGACAATACCATAATCAGCTACGTTAAAAATATTTGATTCCGCATCCTTATTTATGGCTACAATGACTTTTGAATTTGACATACCCGCAAGATGCTGGATCGCTCCGGACACGCCAACAGCAATATACAGGTCAGGTGTGACAACTTTGCCGGTCTGTCCAATTTGCAATGAATAGTCGCAGTATTCGGCATCACATGCACCACGGGAAGCGCCCACTGCCCCACCGAGAGCGTCTGCCAGGTCATACAACGGCTTAAATCCTTCTTCACTTTTGACACCGCGTCCACCGGCAACAATGACATTGGCTTCCGATAAATCAACACCTTCCGAACCTTTACGGATAACATCTTTAATCACTGTGTGGATATCTTTTACATCCACATCTTTGGTTGACACGGTTCCTGACTGTGATGAATCACGTTCGAGAGGTTTAATATTGTTCGGTCGTATGGTCACAAACGTCCTTCCACTTCTGATCACCTTTTTTTCAAATGCTTTTCCAGAATAAATTGGTCGGGTGAACACCGTTTCACCGTCTTCGTGTTCAATACCAATAGCATCGGAAATTAAACCTGAATCCAGTTTACTGGCTATTTTAGGTGTTATGTCCTTGCCGATAGCTGTATGTCCCATTACAATAGCATCAGGAGATTCTTCGTCCGCCACAGCCATGATCGCCTGACCGTATCCTTCCGGTGTATAAGTTTGCAAATTGTTATGCTCGACCGTTACAACACGATCGGCGCCGTGATAAATCATTTCCTGCGCCTGGTCGCCGATACCGCTCTCGCCACACAGCATGCCCACTATTTCCGCGTCCTCGTCCATTTGTTTAGCAGCAGCGATAGCTTCCAATGTTACATTACGCAATGCGCCAGCTTTTGCTTCGCCTATCACAAGTGATTTATTGCCCATCCTTTTTCTCCTTTCTGATACAAAGATTACAGTACTTTTTTATCATCTTTCAGCAAAGAGACCAGTTCCTTAACCTGTTCATCAACGTCTCCTTCCAGTATACGACCAGCTTCTTTTTCAGGCGGAAGGAAAACAGTCGTCGTTTCCGTTTTGGCTTCAACATCATTTTCATCAAGATCCAAATCATCAAGTTCCAACTCTTCCAGTGGTTTTTTCTTCGCTTTCATAATACCAGGCAACGATGGATATCTCGGATCATTCAATCCTTGCTGACATGTGACCAACAAAGGCAAGCTTGTTTCAACCTTTTCGACATCGCCTTCCACGTCTTTATCTATGTTTGCTGTTTCTCCATCAATTTCCAAAGCCGTGATGGTGGTAATAGCGTTTATCCCCAGTCTTTCAGCAAGCCTTGGTCCAACTTGACCGCTTGCTTCATCAATCGCTACGTTCCCAGCTAGAATCAGATCGGCTTCCTTATCTCCAAAATAAGCGTCAAGAATCTTAGCTGTTGTAAACGAATCCCCATCTTCCAAGTCATCTTCCGTATTAATCAAAACAGCTTGATCGGCCCCCATTGCCAAAGCTGTCCGCAACTGTTTTTCCGATTCCTCGTCACCAACAGTGACAACGGTTACTTCCCCGCCGTGTGCATCACGCTGGTTAATCGCTTCTTCAACAGCGTATTCGTCATACGGATTAATAATGTATTCAGCACCCTCATCCTCAATTTGACCATCCGATATTGAAATTTTTTCTTCAGTATCAAATGTTCGTTTCAGTAATACATAAATGTTCATATGTCATCCTCCTTTGCTTATTGTACCAGTCTATTATATGGATCAATACGCCGGTAGATACTATTTATCTTTGAAATCCGGTTTACGTTTTTCAAGAAAAGCCCGCATGCCTTCCTGTGCATCCTCAGAGCCGAAAATAGCCGCAAACGATGCCGCTTCTTTCTGGAGGCCTTGTTGAAATGTTTCCGTTTTGGCATATGGAATCAATTCCATAACGGATGTTATCGAAACCCTGCTTTTCGCTGCAATGGTTTCGGCAAGATTATGTGCCGTATCCAAAACAGACTCCTCGTCAACAGCTTGGTTCAGAAGTCCTTTGGCTTCAGCCTCTTCTCCGGTGATCGGCTGGCCGGTTAAAATCATTTCATACGCCTTTGCTGTTCCGACAAAACGAGGTAAGCGTTGAGTTCCGGCAAAACCGGGTATAATGCCGAGTGTTGTTTCGGGAAGTCCTAGCTTGGCATTGACGGCACCAATACGAATATGGCATGCCATGGCCAGTTCAAGTCCACCGCCTAACGCGGCACCATGAATCGCAGCAATGACCGGAATCGGAAAATGCTCAATTCTGTCAAAAAGTTTCTGTCCTTTTTCTGACAGAGACTTATAGTCAGACGAGTCCTGCAAGGAAGTGAATTCGTTAATATCAGCACCAGCTGAAAAAAATTTGCCTTCCCCTTTCATCACAACAACTTTCAAAGTGTTATCATTTTCTATTTCATCAAGCGTGTCATTAATATAGTTCAATAGATTAACAGATAATGCATTAGCGGGCGGACTTTCAATTGACAGTGTCGCAATATGATTATTGACATCATAACCGATTTTCGTCAATTTGCTCCTCCTCTCTCCTGTTGGGCGGAAAGGCCGTTCGTGATGAATCCATGCACAAGTGGCACCTGGTCAACGAGGTTATACTTTTGCTCTTTCATGACCCAATTTGTCACAATTTCATCCAGAGTACCAAATATCATCTGTCGTACAAGCGGGATATTCAATTCATCTCGAAAGACCCTCTGCTCCATTCCTTCTGTAATGATATCATCCATAACGACCAAATAAGGCTTTAAAACCTGATTAATTTTTTGACGGATTTCGGAATTCGACTGGCGCAATTCCAACTGTGTGACGATAGCCAGGTTATGATCGGCCGCAAGCTGACGGAAATGCTTATCAATCAATGTTTCCAGTTTGTCATCGGCTCTGTTTTGATGGCGGATGCTGCTGGCAATCTGTTCAATAAACTGTCCCATTTTTTCCTCGAAAACAGATATAAGAATGTCTTCTTTATTTTTGAAGTAAAGATAAATGGTTCCGTCAGCTACTCCGGCCTTTTTGGCAATTTTGGAAACCTGTGACGCATGGTAGCCATTTTCAGCTATGACTTCCACTGCTGCTTCGATAATCTGTTTATACTTTAACCTTTGTTTCTTCATGGCTATCCCCTCAACATCATTCCGTACATGAATGAATAATCATTCATGCCATCAGTTTACAGCCAGTACCAATTGTTGTCAATGACACACTTTTCCAAATAATAGACGTATCAACCATGAGTGCTCGTATTAACATGTTTTTCATCTTCCTCCACCAATTTTCGGCGTAATATTTTTCCCACTGCTGTTTTCGGCAGCTCACTGCGAAACTCATACACTCGCGGCACTTTAAACGAGGCAAGCCGGTCCCGGCAAAATCTATCCAAAGCACCTTCGTTCACATCGTCACTTCCGGATTTTAAGACGATATATGCTTTTACTGTTTCTCCACGATAAGAATCCGGTATCCCCGCTACAACAGCTTCCTGCACCGATTCATGCTCATAAAGAACTTCTTCCACTTCCCTCGGATAAATATTAAAACCGCCAGCGATGATGATATCTTTTTTACGATCGGCAATGTAGAAAAAACCATTCTGGTCCATATATCCCATATCGCCGGTGTAAAACCAACCATCTTTCATCACACGATCTGTTTCCTCCTGATTATTCCAATAACCATGCATCACTTGTGGTCCTTTCACAGCTAGTTCTCCCATGTCGCCAATAGCCGCTTCGTTTCCAGATGACACATCCATGATTTTGGCATCGGTATCAGGCCAGGGAACGCCAATGCTGCCGGTTATACGTTTATGCCAAACAAAATTGGCATGTGTGACCGGTGACGTTTCGGTCAAACCATACCCTTCCACAAGCTTACCGTTTGTTACGTGTTCAAAACGGCTCTGAACGTCACTCGGCAAGGGGGCAGAACCACTTATGCATGCATCAATGGATGATAGGTCATACTTGTTTAAATCGGGATGGTGCAGCAGTCCGATATAAATCGTCGGCGCTCCCGGGAACATAGTGGGCTTTTGTTTGTGAATGGTTTTCAATACTTCGCCGGGATCAAATTTAGGCATGAGAATCATCTTGTAACCATACATAATGGACATATTCATAACAGCTGTCATTCCATAAACATGGAAAAACGGTAAAACCCCCATAACTGTCTCTTCACCCGGTGTGGCATGATGAAACCATAGACGACACATTTGACCATTCGCCACTAAATTAAAATGAGTAAGCATCACGCCTTTAGGACGCCCGGTTGTACCACCCGTATACTGCAGAAGGGCCAGATCATCATTTGGGTCAACGGTAACCTGTGTAAAATAGTTATGACTGTTGTTTCTCATCGTCTTCCAGTCGTGTGTATCACCTGATGGTTCTACGTCTACAATTTGTTTATACTCTTTTCGTTGAATAAAAGGATAAATAAGGTTCTTCGGTAATGGCAAGTAATCCTTGATACCGGTTACTATAACATGTTCTAAAGCCGTATTCCGGCGTACTTTGGCAACCACGGGAAAAAGCACATCCAAACAAACGATGAACAAAGCACCAGAATCGTTTAACTGATAACTGAGTTCCCGTTCCTTATACAAAGGGTTGGTCTGCACAACGATGCCACCAGCCATCAATACTGCGTAATAACTGATAACCGACTGAGGACAATTCGGCAACATAATAGCGACCCGGTCTCCCTTTTGAAGACCAATGGATTGAAGATAACCTGCCATGTGTTTAACCTCACTCAAAACATCTGCATAAGACATTTCCTTCCCCATAAAGTGAAGCGCTTTCCTTTTTGGGAATATTTCTGCAGATAATTCCAGGAACGTATGCAATGGCTTCTCATCATACGACATTGACAAAGGAATCTCATCCGGATAATGGGTGTGCCAGCGTTTTATCCCTGCCATCCTATACCTCCTTTAATCCTGCATACTCCCATTATACCGGAATTTTTATTATTTTTGAATTTTTTTACGAAAAAAAGCTATTAAAAATTACAACAAATAGATGATTCCAATCAGAAAGAATACAACAGCAACTACCATCAAGTATTTTGCCAATTTATCAAGAAACACGTTGCTCCCCCCTTAATTATATTATGAAAATAACAGCTGTGCTTCATCGCACAGCTGTTGACAAAAGATTTTCGGTTGTAACGATCGACCGATGCTCTACGTCAATTGTAAAACGGTGACGCCGTTCCCGCCTTCACCAGCTTTTCCAGGCCTTGCGGAGGCAATACGCGAGTGTCCAGCGGCAGCATCATTAACTGCTTTCCGGAGCGCACCGGTTCCTTTACCGTGGATGATGGAAACGGATGTATAACCGGCCAGCAGTGCGTCATCAATATATTTTTCCAACTTTTTTACTGCATCTTCGTAGCGTTCCCCACGTAAATCGAGCTCTGTTTTTACGTGATGACCGAAGCCTTTGACTGCTGTCACCGGCTTTTCCTGCACCGTTGGCTGTTTCTGTATAAATTGCAAGTCGTTTCTTTTTACTTTTATTTTCATCATACCAACTTGAACGTAATACTCTTTTGCATTAACTTTTTCGATAATTGTTCCTTGCTGATTGGCTGACAGAAGCATCACATCATCGCCTGGATGAAGTTCGCGATTCGGTTCAGACCGTTTGTTTACGGTTTGCGATGATTTGGATGACAAATCAGGCTTTGCTTCTTCCAACATTTTCTTTGCTTCAATCCATTCATGGTCTTTCAACTCTGCCTCTGTTTTCATATTCCGTATTTCATTAACAATGGTTTCTGCTTCTTCACGCGCATTTGTCAATGCCTTTTCAGCTTTTTCTTCTGCTTTTTTATAAAGGGTTTCTCGCTGATTTTCAAATTGTTTCCATGCTTTTTTCAGTTCATCATGCAGCTGTTCACTTTCTTCAAGAACGTTTTGAGCTTCTTCATAAGCCGCTTCCGCTTGGTGATGCGATTCTTCAAGAGAAGCAATCATATTCTCAACATTCCGGGAATCGGTTCCGATTTTATTTTTTGCTTCCTCGATTATCGATGCATTCAGACCAAGTTTGGCAGAAATATCAAACGCATTGCTACGTCCCGGCAGGCCAATAAGTAAACGATAAGTTGGCTTGAATGATTCCACATCGAATTCCACAGAAGCATTAATGGCGTTGTCACGATTAAATCCATATGCTTTCAGTTCCGGATAATGTGTCGTTGCCACAACCCGCGCACCACGTTCTATGACTTCATCGAGTATGGACATAGCCAAGGCAGCACCTTCCTGTGGATCTGTTCCGGCACCAAGTTCGTCAAACAGCACCAATGCATTCGAACCCATTTGCCCCAAAATGGATACAATGTTGTTCATATGGGAGGAAAACGTGCTTAAATTTTGTTCAATTGACTGTTCATCCCCTATATCAGCGAAGACATCCGTGAAAACAGCCATTTCACAACCATCATCTGCTGGGATTTGAAGGCCAGACTGTGCCATGAGGGTACACAGACCAATCGTTTTCAGTGCCACTGTTTTACCACCCGTATTTGGACCCGTGATAACAATCGATGTGTACTCCCGGCCAAGTTCTACATCATTCGGCACAACATCCTCCCGCGGGATAAGCGGATGGCGGACTTGTTTCATGTTAATCCATCCATCATCATTCATCACCGGCATAGCAGCATGCATATCCCGGCTCCATTTCCCCCGTGCGGCGATAAAATCAATATCGGCAAGCAAACGCACATTTTCCATAAGAGATGTTTCATGGTCAGCTATATCATTGCTTAATTCATGAAGGATTCGGTCCATTTCCTGTTTCTCGTTCGCCCTGGATTCTTGCAGCTGGTTATTAAGATCAACAACTGCTTGCGGCTCCATAAACAAGGTAGCCCCGGATGTAGACTGATCATGCACAATTCCACCTACCGATCCACGGTATTCCTGTTTCACCGGCAGGACATACCGGTCGTTGCGGATAGTAATAATGGCATCAGACAGCATCTTGCTTTTTGATTTTGTGTAATGATCGAGTTTGTCGCGGACCCTGCTTTCATTGCTGCGGATGGATGAGCGTATCCCACGAAGTTTGACGGATGCACTGTCCATAATATGGCCGTTGTCATCAATGCAGCTGTTTATGGTGGTTTCTAGTTGACGTATGGTGATAAGCTGTTCGCTGAGATCGTTCAATATCGGTAAAGAAATGTTTAACTGATTAAAAAACGTCTTCAGCCGCCGGACAGCATAAAGAGTTTGAGAAACATCAAGACACTCCTCGGCTGTCAGTGTCCCGCCTATAACACTTCGATTAACGCTTGCGCGAATGTCGGTAACACCACCCAACGGTATATCCATGTTAAGTCGAAGAATATGACGTGCTTCATCCGTCTCTGCCTGCAATTGATTGACCTTTTCAATATCAACTGATGGTTGCAAACTAGCTGCACGTTCTTTTCCTCTGGATGTTGCGGCTTGGCTTTTCAACAGATCCCGTATTTTATTAAATTCTAACGTTTCCAATATTTGTTCATTCATCAGAACGATCCCCTTTTGCACGTAATCCAATTTGCAGGATTGAAAGAAAACCCTTGTGCTAAATCACCGACCATCACGATTCATGAACGCCTTTAGCTTTTCCACGGACCATGTGTTCAAAACCGTTTCCTTATTCAGCCACCCTTTTCGGGCTGTACTTACACCGTATGTCATGTGATCCAGCATATCATAATCATGGGCGTCGGTATTGATAGCAATCTTAGTACCAGCTTCTTGCGCGCGACGAGTCCATTGACTCGAAAGATCGAGACGATTTGGGTTGGCATTGATTTCCAGAGCTGTACCTGTCTCAGCCGCTCGCTCTATAAGTCGGTCGATGTCAACATGATAACCTTGACGCCGACCGATAAGTCTTCCAGTCGGATGGGCGATAAGTGATACATTGGGATTTTCCAATGCAGCAAACAACCTGTTCATAATCTCATCTTGAGACTGCTGGAAGCTTGAATGAATGGCACCAATGACAAAATCCATCTCCTGTAAAAAAGCGTCATCAAAATCCAGCGATCCATCAGGCAATATATCCATTTCGACTCCTGCAAAGATATGGATATCATCATATTTATCGTTCAGTCTATTTATTTCTTCCCGTTGTCTGCGAAGCCTTGTTTCATTTAAGCCGTTGGCCACACGAAGAAACTTGGAATGATCGGTGATCGCGATATGGTGATATTGCTTATTGCGGGCACGGTTCACCATTTCTTCAATTGATTGACCACCATCACTCCATGTGGTATGCATATGCAAATCGCCAAGGATATCACGCTGTTCAAGCAACGATACAGATTCATGGAAAGACTCCACCTCACCCGTATTTTCCCGTAATTCAGGCGGAATATAATGCAATCCCAAATGACGGAACAATTGCTCCTCACTGACAAAAGTCACTACGTCCCCGCTTTCTTCGGATTCAACACCATATTCATTAATCTTTTCTCCATTCGATTTGGCGAGTTGTCTCATAGCGACATTATGGTCTTTGGATCCAGTAAAGTGATGAAGCGTCGTTGCAAATTCCTCAGGGGCAACAATCCGAAAATCCACGTTGACATCATAGGCATCGGCAAGAACGAGCGATACCTTTGTTTCTCCGTTGGCTATCACTTCTTTTATCCGATCCAGTTCCAGAAGTTGATCACGGACAGATGCAGGGTGTTCGGAAGCAATGATAAAGTCGATATCCCGCACTGTTTCCCGAAAACGTCGTAAACTTCCTGCACGCGAATAGTCGCTTATGTCATGTATGGTATCCAGATATTGTTCTACACGTTCAGCAAGTGGCAGCATATAAGCAATGGGCAGTCGTTCTGGACGTTTATTGACTTCATCCAGTGCAGCTATTATTTTTTCAGCTGATTTTTTGCCGAACCCTTCAAGGGACTCTATTTGCCCGTTTTCACAAGCTTGTTTAAGTGAGTCTGCATCGGTCACCTCGAGTTTATGATAGATTTTTGACAATTTTTTGCCGCCCAAACCGGGAACGTTCAATAGTGGCAATAGCCCTTCCGGAATTTCTTTTTCCAATTCCGTTAATGTTTCGGATGTCCCATTTTCAATATAGGCTGCTATAACAGCGCCTGTTCCTTTACCAATTCCTTTAATTTTGGTGACGTCATCGATATCTGCAATAGATCGATCATCGCGTTCAAGTGCCTGTGCAGCTTTCTGATATGCTGAAATTTTATACGGGTTGTCCCCTTTCAGTTCCAAATAAAGAGCTATTCTTTCGAGCAGCTTAATAACATCTTTTTTATTAACCGTCATGGCTCTCCCCTTTTTATCACGTTCTTGTTGCACTATGGCTACCAGTTCACAGCTACATGTTCATCAGATCGTCCATATGCATGAACCACATCGATTTTATTTGTTCAGATAAAATCGGTGTGTTTTCCAGGATAATCAGTGCAACAGACGAATCATTGATCCAAGTCTGGATCTGCTGAACAGGTGCCAATGCTAATATGTATAAAACAATAAAGATCAGCAGATAAATTTCTGCAAATCCAAGCACAGCACCTAACCAACGATTAACGGCATGCAGTATCGGCAGTTCCGCTACAAAATCAAGCATGGAGGCAACGATTTGCAAAAGCATTTTTGTTGCAAAAAAGATAACAGCAAACGCAATGGCATTATAAAACGTACCTTCAAGTGGCACAGATTGAAGGAAATCTGCCCATTCACCGCCGTTTTCCAAATCCGGGTATGGTATGAACAACGTCAGTTTCGGTGCCAGTTTATCATAGTAAAGAGCGGCAAGAATAAACGCAGCGATAAATCCTATTAGATGAAATGCCTGAAGGATGAATCCTCGTTTCAAGCCCATAAAAAATCCAAATACTAATAAAGCAATGAGAATGAAATCAACCATGCCGGTTATCCTCTTTCTTGTTTATTGACCCTAATAGTGAAGCATATTCTTCTTTTAACTTCATGTAATCGCTCATCGTGTTCACGGCTGTAAGCACGGCCAGCTCTGTCGATGTAAGTTGCTGGTTGGAGTTATGAATGTCACGCATTTTCGAATCAACCTGACTCGCAACTAAACGGACGTGGTTGGAGCTTTCATGACCAATAACGGTATAATGGCGATTATATATTTCAACAGTTTCGCGTGTTTTATCATTCTGGGTCACCAAGGGCCCTCCCTATCAACGAAAATGATCGCATTTATCGTAACACAAAGACTGCCACCAAGGAAATGCAAATGTATTTTTGCATTCATACCATACACAAAAAGCAGCCACCAAATAGGTGACTGCTTTCTACACAAATCATGCACGGATCATGTCCGCACATAGGCATCAAACGTCTCATTAATGGATGCTATGATTTGTTGATAGGACTCTTCCACTTCATCATCCTGCAATGTTTTTTCCGGATCCTGATAGAACAGACTGAACGCAACAGACTTCTTGCCCTCAGGTACGTTATCCCCTCTATACACATCGAAAATATAAACATTTTTAACGAGCGGTGTGCCTTCTGTTTCAATTTGTTTCTTGATATCTCCAGCCTGTACAGCTTCATCAACGATAAATGCAATATCTCTGGCAATCGATGGATATTTCGGAATCGGTTGATAGCCAGTTGTATTCGTGCAACGTTCAATTATTTGATCAAGATCAAGATCAAATACAAAGGTTTCTTTTAGATCCATTTCCTTCTCCAAATTCGGATGTGTCTCACCCAGAAATCCGATCACACGTCCTTCTGTCAAAATGGTAGCACAGCGACCCGGGTGCATCTCAGGCAAGCGCGTTTGTTCAAGGGAAATCGGGATATTTAAATAGGCAAACAACCCTTCAATAATGCCTTTTACAAGATAAAAATCCACCTGCTTTTGTTCATGTTGCCACGGATGATGCACCCATTTGCCTGTCACGGCACCTGCAAGCCGCAAATTTTCCTCCGGCAGTTGTGAAAGTGTTCGTTCGCTCGTAACAAACACGTTACCCATTTCAAAATAACGAATGTCCATTTGATTTCGCGCCTGATTATACGCTAATGATTTCAACAGTTCCGGAAGCATGGTCAAGCGCAAATAATTATGATCCGCACTCATTGGCATGGGAAGCTTTATAGGTTCTGGCTCTTTCTCACGCAATTCCGGACTCATCAGCCGCCCCACAGAAGACTCATCCGTCAACGAATACGTGATCGTTTCCATCAATCCGGCACTCTGCAAATAGCCGCTTATCTCCCGTTTCAGCTGTTGTCGTGCAGTTAATCCACCTGCTTGCGACGATCCTTCAGGCAATGTATAAGGCAGATGATCATACCCATACATACGAGCAAATTCTTCCAACATATCCTCAAATATTGCAATATCCCCACGCCGTGTCGGCACGGTTATCGTAAACCAATCGCCTGTTTTCTCAAATGGAAATTGCAGCTTGTTCAGTATCGTTTCCATTTCAGCTGATGTTATTTCTGTGCCAAGCCGATGATTGATCGCTTGTTGACTTACTTTAACCGTCTTTTCGGAACGATCAAGTTCATCAAAAGCGGCAGATCCGCTCAGAACCGTTGCACCCGCATATTTTTCAAACAAGTGGCATGCACGGAAACCAGCACGTTCCACCCGATTGGGGTCCACCCCTTTTTCGAAACGCACACTGGAGTCACTCCGCAATCCAGTGTCATTGACAGCCGTACGTACAGTCTGTGGATCGAAATAGGCAGCTTCGAGCAGGATGGTGGTCGTATCTTCCTTAACCTCCGTGTCCGCACCACCCATAACACCGGCAAGTGCAACCGGCTCCTGTCCATTTGTAATAACAAGATGATCACTCGATAACTCCCGGTCTTCGCCATCCAGTGTGACCATATGCTCACCATCACCCGCACGGCGGACGACGACGCTAGTGGAGCCAAAACGGTCGTAATCAAATGCATGGAGCGGCTGCCCATATTCCAGCAGCACGTAATTGGTAATATCAACGACATTATTAATTGGTCGGATTCCGGCTGCCATTAAAGCATTGCGCATCCATAGCGGCGACGGTTTTATATCGATATCTTTCACGATAAATGCTCCGTAGTATGGATTTAAATCAGGTGCCTCCACATCGACTGATATATAATCGGTCGTCGTCTGCCTGGCGTCCGGATGAATCTGTTCGTCTGGCAAGGTTAATGGCACATCTAATATCGCTGCGGCTTCATACGCAACGCCAAGCATGCTTAATGCATCGGCACGGTTTGGCGTCAGATCGAATTCCAAAATGGTGTCATCCAGATTCAAAAGTCTCCCGGCATCTGCTCCAACTTCTGTATCATCAGGAAAAACAAAAATGCCATCCGCAGCATTTTTCGGAATATATTTTTCCGCAATGCCCAGTTCCTGCAAAGAGCAAATCATGCCATTGGATTCCACTCCGCGCAGTTTTGTTTTCTTTATTTTGACATTGCCCGGAAGCCGGGAACCCGGTTTGGCGACCGCCACCTTTTGTCCTTGCTTGACATTCGGTGCCCCGCAAATAATTTGCTGTTTCTCATCCCCCATATCAACCTGGCAAAGATGCAATTTATCAGCATTCGGATGCTGCTCGCATGTCTCAACATAGCCGACAACAAGATCGCTGGCATGATCGGCAATATTATGAAGTCCGTCCACTTCGATACCGGTCCTGGTTACTAAATCGGCAAGTTCTTCAGGAGTTACCGAACCGGTATCAAGATAATTATTCAACCAGTTTACCGACACAAGCACTATAAAGTTCCTCCTTTTGCATAATGATATTGCGTGAGAAAACGTTTGTCATTGGTATAAAAATTTCGTATATCATCAATTCCATATTTCAGCATGGCGATACGGTCCGGTCCCATGCCAAATGCAAAACCAGTATAGATTTCCGGATCATAACCAGCCTTTTCCAGAACGTTCGGATGCACCATTCCCGCTCCGAGTATTTCAATCCATCCGGAGTACTTGCAGACTGAACAACCATCTCCCTGGCATACTTTACAAGAAATATCCATTTCAACCGATGGTTCAGTGAATGGGAAAAAACTTGGCCGCAAACGAATACGTCGATCTTCACCAAATATACGTTTGGCAAATTCGTTAAGAACACCTTTCAGATCACTCATCCGGACATGTTCGTCAACATAAAGCCCTTCAATCTGTGTAAATTGATGGGAGTGGGTTGCATCATCTGTATCCCGACGGAAGACTTTGCCCGGGCAAATCATTTTCACGGCCTTCGATCCACTATATTGTTGCATCGTTCTTGCCTGTACCGGTGATGTATGTGTACGTAGCAGCAACTCATCGGTTAGGTAAAACGTATCTTGCATATCACGTGCCGGGTGACCTTTTGGCATATTCATGGCCTCAAAATTAAAGTAATCGGTTTCCACTTCCGGACCTTCCCGCACTTCAAATCCCATACCGATGAACAAGTCCTCTATTTCCTCGATGATACCTGTAAGTAGATGGGCCCCGCCCACCTGAACCGGCCGGCCCGGCAATGTCACATCAATCGCTTCTTGTTCCAGTTTTTCCTCCAAAGCTTCTTGTTCAAGCACATCGATTTTTTTCGCAATTTCATCAGTAATAGCTTTACGAATTTCGTTAGCCATTTCTCCTATGGCGGGTCTTTCTTCTTCAGGTAAACTGCCCATGCCGCGCAACACACTGGTGAGTGATCCCTTTTTTCCAAGATAAGTCACTCGTATATCCTGAAGCGCCTTTAAATCAGACGCTTCCTCGATGTTATCGAGTGCTTCCTGGCGAATTGCTTCTAATTGTTCTTTCATCACGATGCCTCCTTATCCTGCTTTCCAGCCTTCTCAGACCATATAAAAAGCCCCGTCCCATAAAAAAAGGGACGAGGCTATATTAACGCGGTACCACCCTTATTGACACACATCTTTAGTGTCCAGCTCTGTTTGATAACGGATTCCTCATCCGGTGCACCTTTACTTTTTAAACGGTCCGAGTGCCGGCTCCAGAGTGAAATGACTATAAATGCCCACAAAGGTGCTTTCAGTCCGTGACACCTTTTCCCTTTAGCTGGCGCAATGTTTTACAGCCCGTCTCTTTCCAAGCCTTTCTAACATATGCGAAGAAATCTCTTTAATTATAAATAGTTTACATTAAATTTGCAAGCATCAGTTGTTAATGTAGTACATCAACACGCCGGCTGCAATGCTGACATTCAACGATTCCGCTTTTCCACGGATTGGGATTCGGACAGATTGATCACTCATCCGAATGATCTCCTCACGAATGCCAGCCCCCTCGTTGCCGACGATGAGCGCCGTTTTCGAAGTTGTCGGCAGTTGTTCATACGACGTGGCATTTTGAACCGAGGCAGCCCACACCGTAAATCCTTCCTGCTGTAACGAAGAAATGGTTTCCTTCAGGTCAGCCTGTACAACCGGTAAATGGAACAGCGACCCTTGTGTTGATCGGATGACTTTATCATTATACAAATCCACAGTACCTTCTCCAAGCACGACACTATCAAAACCGGCAGCATCCGCTGTCCGGATAATCGTGCCCACGTTGCCGGGATCCTGCAAGCCGTCCAGCAAGATCACTGTATCGCCATCGATTTTTTCCGACTCTTTGATCGTTACAGTGGCGGCAATGCCTTGTGGTGTTTCTGTCTGAGCAACATGCTGCATCACACTTTTGCTGATGAAAGTTACCGGTAAATATTGACACCAGCCCGGACAGTCAATCCCTTCCTGCAAAATGATTTCAACTATATTCCACCCGTTTTCATAAGCTTCTTCCACCACATGAAACCCTTCAGCAAGAAACATGCCGGCTTTTGACCGACCTTTGCGTTTATGCAGTTTCACCCATTGTTTCACTTTGTCATTTTGCAGTGATGTCACTATCATGCTTCATCCCACGCGATCGTTTTTCCCTCTTATCATACATATTCCTAGCCTTACAGGTCAAACTATCCCTAACGTTATCATTCAGAAGAGGTGTTTCATATGGATTTGAATTTACGCAAAGCGATTTTATCCAATATTGCAACCAATGATCAAGAACAACTGGAAGCAACGATTGTTGATGCCATTCAAGCAGGCGAAGAAAAAATGCTTCCCGGTCTGGGCGTGCTGTTCGAATTAATTTGGACACAGTCGGACGAACAGGATAGACAGGACATGATTGAGGCACTGGAACAGGGAGTCAAGCAGTCCAGTTCCACATAAGGGGCTGGGACATAATTAAACAAATCACTTCTAAACACGAACAATATAGTTAAGACGTAGTCACCGCTCCGGAAAAACACTACGCTTTCACCTTGCCAGGCACAAGCGCGACATCTGTTCAAGCTTCCTTTGGTCGCTTTCACAGTGTCTTCTTTGCCGCGGGCGCTGATAAGCCTCCTCGTGCTCGTCGCGTTGCAAGCTTATTCGTCGAAGCCTACGCATGGAAGCTTTGCTTTGTGCTTATCGCACTGTGGGGTCTTATCTAGGCTTTTCATCCCGCAGGAGTCTTCGTGTTTTTCCTACGCTAAACGAAAAATCCGAACTTATTCAATTTTTTTCGAATAATAGTTCGGGTTTTTATTTAACTAAACGTCTCTTGTCCCAGCTCCTTTTTTAAGTTCTGATAGAACGTTAGCATGTGAAATAGTTAGTGATTGTCACATGCTAACGGAATATTGTTTAACCCAGTTTTATTTCCTTCACCTTATCATTGTCGAGCTTTTTAATGGTCTCAACTACCAATTTCACCGCATTTTCGAAATCATCACGATGCAGAATCGCTGCATGCGAGTGAATGTAGCGGGTCGCGATGGTGATAGATAATGATGGGACGCCATCTGCCGTTAAATGAATGGATCCTGAATCCGTACCGCCACGAGCTAACGATGCGTACTGATATGGTATGTGTTTTTCATCGGCTGTATCAACGACCAAATCACGGACACCCTTACTCGGAACCATCGATGCATCATAAATGATAATTTGCGGACCTTTCCCAAGTTTGCTATCCGCTTCCTTATCCGAAACACCAGGCATATCCCCTGCAATACCGACATCCACGCCAAAGCCGATATCCGGTTTAATGGCATGAGCGGATGTGCGTGCACCGCGGAGACCGACTTCCTCCTGAATAGTGCCGACACCATAAACAGTATTTGGATGATCTTCCTCTCGCAACTGTTTCAGCACTTCAATCGCTATGGCACAACCAATCCGGTTATCCCATGCTTTTGCCATCAGCATTTTCTCGTTCATCATCTGTGTAAATTCAAAATAGGGGACAATTGAGTCACCAGGCCGTACACCAAATTCCTGCGCTTCCTCTTTGTCCGCCGCACCTATGTCTATGAACATGTCCTCTATTTTAACTGGTTTTTTGCGTTCTTCACTGGAGAGAACATGCGGTGGTTTAGAACCAATAAGACCCGTAACATCCCCTTTAGCAGTCATGATGGTGACACGCTGAGCGAGCATAACCTGGCTCCACCAGCCGCCAACGGTCTGGAAGTAAACAAATCCGTTATCATCGATTCGGGTCACCATAAAACCTACTTCGTCCAAATGACCGGCCACCATAATTTTCGGTCCATCGATTTTTCCGGTTTTCTTTGCAACCAAACTTCCAAGGTTGTCCGTATACATGTCATCGGCATACGGGGCAATATATGTTTCCATCACGTCCCTTGGTTCTTTTTCATTGCCTGGAATTCCTCTAGCATCGGTCAAATCTTTCAGCATCGTATTGGTTTCATCTAAATTCGCCATATGCAAACCTCCTCATAGTATCCTCTTACATTATAACGCTTTCAGCGGCAATGACAAGCAGTGCCCCTACTAGTATCCCTCATCTTGACGCTGATAATTAATATTATTTTTTTCCCGGTACGCACCAATGATGGCCTGTTCATCAAATCCAAGCAATTCCCCAAGCCTTACATACTCGCCAAACAATTCCTGATAATGCTGTTCGGATGGATGATGGTAAAAAGCATTACATGCATCATAAACGCGGATAAATTGCTCGAGTTCGTTAGGAGACTCGGTGTTAATCGTACCCGGTTCATTTCGATAGCCTTTTTCCAGCCCTAATGAAAGGATGAAATGAATACCATCAACATATTCCTCTAAAATGATGGACTGTTCATTCCTTGATTTCGTACTCCAAAATTTGAAGCAACGTGTCTCATTGGCCAATTCTCCTAATTCGGTCAACAGAGCGAGATACTTTTTATGAAACAAATCCTCTTTTTGTAAGTAGTGCTGCGATGCAATATATTCATCCAATTGATTTTGCATAACATATAACGATGACCATTCCATGGCATATTCCTCATTTCTCTTTTTCTTCATTTTAACATGTTGTCTCTGTCCGCGTGAAAAAATCATGCACACCCGTATGGACGGATGTGCATTGTGCATTTATGTGCTGACTTGAAAAAAATCATCCCATTTAATAATCATTTCTTTTCTTCGCAGGAAATAGATAAAAGGTAAGAGAGCGAACAAAAACAAGAGGGTATGAAAAGGGGACAATTGTGACATCCATTGTCCGACAGAGGTATAAATAAATGCTAATGGTATGTTGGTCAGAAGTGACGATTTGGTATAGTCACGGAAGTTTGTCGAAATCTCAATAAGACACAAAGACAATAAATGAAAATGGATAAAGGGAACAAGCCGCAGTATCGCAATTTGAGACGTCGTAAAAGCGGCATGACTGCCAACGAGACGCTGTTTCAATCCGCTAAATTTTGCAAAGGTTCGGGGCATCCGATGAACAAGTCCGTAAAACATCATGCTAGACAGCGTTATGCCTATAACTGAATACAGTGTTCCAGCTGCTGGTCCAAAAAGAATGCCGCCTGAAATACATATGAATACAACCGGCAAGAAAAAAAGCGGCCGCAACAAATGAAAACTGATAAATAAGACCGGTGCGAACAGACCGCCATTTTCAATAAATACCAGCAAATAATTTCCAAAAGGCTCCATATCTTCCCTCCTACATATTGTTCTGTTTTCCAACCATCGCTATATCCATATGACAATAGACGAGCCTTTATGACAGAAATGCCACAGCGAGGAGAAAAGCTCCTTGCAGAATAATCAGCATAGGAATACCAATGGTGAACGACCAGTGTTTCGTTTTATGACGATACTGTTTCATTCCTAAAAACGTGCCGATCGCACCACCAAAAATCGAAATCATCCAAAACGTCCGCTCCGATATGCGCCAGGCATGTTTTTTTGCCTTTCGTTTATCAATTGCCATTAATAAAAATGAAACAATGTTGACACCTATTATAGACCATATAATCAGGCTTGTATTATCCACTCCGATATTCCCCTTTCAAATAAAAAAAGAGCCAAACCCGTTTAAAGGATTTGACCTCTTTTGACGCTGGAGAGAAACGCGAAAAATGATCTTATTTTAATGCCGCTTTTGCCTGATCAGCGAGTTGAGCAAACGCTTGCTCATCATTGACGGCCAAATCGGACAGCATTTTACGGTTAACATCCACACCGGCCTGTTTAAGCCCGTGCATCATTCGGCTGTATGAAAGATCATTCATGCGTGCTGCAGCATTGATGCGTGCAATCCAGAGTTTGCGGAAATTGCGTTTTTTCTGCCTGCGGTCACGATAAGCATATTGACCGGATTTCATCACTTGTTGTTTTGCTTGTTTAAATAACGTCCGTTTCGAACCATAATATCCTTTTGCCAGTTTTAATACGCGTTTGCGACGCTGTCGTGTTACTGGTCCACCTTTTACACGTGGCATAGTCAATCCCTCCTGAGTACTATTAAATAGTCGTTTTTATGCAAAATCAGTTCAATGCTTATTAATAAGGAAGCATTGTTTTAATACGTCTGAAGTCACCTTTGGAAACAGTCGTTGTTTTACGCAGGTTGCGCTTCTGTTTTGGTGATTTATTCGCAAACAAGTGGCTTGTGTACGCATGTCCGCGTTTTAATTTACCTGTGCCTGTTTTGCTGAATCGTTTCTGTGAACCTTTATGAGATTTCATTTTTGGCATACTGGTATCCTCCTTGTGCCTAAGCTTTATTTTTCTTTAATTGGTGCAAGCATCATAAACATATTGCGGCCTTCCATCTTCGGCTTGGACTCAACTGTTGCTACATCATTTGTTTCATTTGCCATACGGTTGAGTACTTCGCGCCCAAGGTCTTTGTGTGTGATGGCACGTCCCCGGAAACGGACCGATGCCTTCACCTTATCACCCTTGGACAAAAACTTCCTGGCGTTGTTCAATTTGGTTTTGAAATCATGTTCGCCAATTCCGGGAGTGAAACGCACTTCTTTAACATTAATGACTTTTTGGTTTTTGCGTGCTTCCTTTTCTTTCTTTTGTTGCTCATAACGGTATTTCCCGTAATTCATAATCCGGCATACTGGTGGTTTAGCGTTCGGTGCCACCATAACTAGATCAAGGTTCTGCGTTTGAGCAACATCGAGCGCTTCGTTCCGTGATTTCACTCCCAGCTGATCGCCGTTCGAATCGATCAGACGCACCTCTTTGGCACGAATTTTTTCATTGACGTTCATTTCTTTGCTAATTCCCAGCCACCTCCATTTTTGGTTTGGTTGATCCGTCATTGACAAGTGGTCCTTCTATCCAAACAAAAACGTGCGGGCACACTATGCACCCACACGTATCCGTCGTTTGCTTTAAAGTAGGAAAACCAGTCAACAGCATCTTATGCGTCAATCAGGTGAGAAGCGGGTGCTTCTGCTTGTCTCAGATCATATAAAGTTTAACTTTTAAAGTGTAGCATGGTCCACGTTTTTTGTCAACATCCAGAACCGCATGACATTTAACATTCGATAAGCGTGTATCATTAGTGCAATTGATCTAAAATAACTTGTAATTCAGACAATTTTTCATTATAATTTTATTTAAGGAACATATAAGGATTAATTCCATAAATTAATTTTATAGCCTAATAAAGGAGTGATATAATTGACCTTATCCAAATTACACGGAATTGATATTGATCGATTAATGAGCAACATAGAAGACTACGCTCAATATGGGAAAAATGAATATGGCGGAATTACGCGCCCTAGTTTTTCAGAAGAGGATAAAAAAGTCAGGAATAAATTTATTAATGAACTAAAGGATTTAGGTTTGGAAATTACCGTGGATGGAGCTGCCAACATATGGGCCAGAAAAAAAGGAACCGGCATGAAAACAGGAGCCATTGTCGTGGGTTCTCACCTTGACTCTGTTCCAAATGGAGGAAAATTTGATGGCCCTTTAGGTGTTTTAATGGCCAAAGAATTACTCATTTCATTGGAAGAACACAATATACAGTTAGACCATGATTTAGAGATTGTAAGCTTCACAGCGGAAGAATCCAATGATTTCAATCTATCGACATTTGGAAGTCGTTCATTTACAGGAAAACTGCCTCTTGAAAAATTGAAAGATGTAACGGACAGCACAGGTACAAAACTGACAGATGCATTGTTGGAAGTGGACGGAAATCTGGATTCTTATCCGGAAATGTACCGCCAATATGAGGACAAAAAAGCATTTTTCGAACTTCATATCGAACAGGGCAAACGTCTGGAAAGTCAAAATATCTCTGTTGCATCCGTTGACCGTATGGCTGGCGTTTATAGGAATAACATTAAATTAATAGGAGAATCAAATCATTCAGGCACGACAACAATGGATTCACGTACCGACGCTCTAACGGCTGCCTCCGAAATGATTCTTCAAGTGGAAAACGTCTGCCAGGAACATAAGAACGATGTCGTCGGTACCGTTGGAAAGGCAAATGTTTATCCGAATGCCACCAATATTGTCCCTGGAGAAGTTGAATTCTTATTTGAAGTCCGCGGTCAAACCAATAAAGAAATGTTTCACTACGTCATATCGGAAATTCTGTCGCAGTGCAAAGACATTGCAAGCAAGCGAGGTATTACAATGGAAGAGGATGTTATTATTAACCAGGATCCGATTCCGCTTGACAACGATTTGATCGATGTTCTCAATCAATCGGCCGAACAAGTTAATGAACCTCACTTAACATTAACAAGCATGGCTGTACACGATGCAGCGCATATGTCATCGGTCACGAAATCCGTTATGCTTTTTGTTAAAAGTATCGATGGCAAAAGTCACTGTCCTGAGGAATACACCAGACCGGATGATATAGAGGCTGCCGGAAAGGTTCTATTACAGTCGCTTATCAGTGCAGATGCTAAATTATCCTGACTGCATACATGAAATCATATCGGCAAATTTGATTACAACATCTACTTTATTGACTTTTTAGAATAATTCCTGTCAACGTATCTAGAAGCGTAAATAATTTTAAGATACGGAGACAGGAATTACTTAATTTTCTATCTAGTTAACGGACATTTTGCCACTCAGATGATGTATACGTATAATTGTGTGCTTTATGCAGTTTCATCTTCATTGTGTGGGTCATTTGTTATTTTTTCTAAAGATACCGTCTCAAATAATGATTTTTTCATCTTAAACTTTACCCACCAAGCAGCAAAAATAACGGTTATCCCTAAGAATATTAACGAATATTTATATATTTGTCTCGCTTCATCAGGATCTGGACTCATATTAAACATTACATAAATCATCCCTAACAGCCCTAATATCTGAAACGTTATACCAAATGGGGATTTAAATCCTCTTTTAACATCAGGATATTTAAATCTTAAAATCATAACATCTATATGAGCTATACAGTACGTCACTAACCAACAAAAACAACCAGCTAAAATAAGTATACCGACCGTTTCGCCATTGGCAGTTCCGGATAATACTAAAATCAGAAAAAGCGCACTTAAAAATACGACACCTACCCAAGGTGCTCCGAACCTATTCAAACTTCCAAAAACTTTAGGTAATTGACCTCGTTGTCCCATTCCATACAGCATTCGGGCAACTGAACCGATAATTGTATTCATTGTACTTGCTGTTGCAAAAATAGCAGCTACACCCATCCATATTTGTCCCGTTCTCCCTAACATGGCACTTGCAGCCTCAACGTGAGGAGATGCTGAATTTGCCAATATATCAAGCGATACAAACTTTATTGAAGCAAGTCCAAATAACATATTCGCAATAAATATAACGGTTAATCCGATTCCTATCGCTATAGGAATCGTAAAATTAGGTCTTTTAGTTTCTTCAGCCATTGGTGTGATAAATTCAATACCTATAAAAAGCCAAATAGCAAGTGCGGTTAATCCTAGAACACCCCACCCAGTCTCACTTGCCATATTCATTGAATACTGTACCGGTTCTCCCGGAAGTTCAATTCCAGAGATACCTAATATTCCAAGAATAACAGTTGATCCTATTAAGAGGGTTGTTAATGCTACTTGGAATGAACTAAACGCCTTTACTCCAAGCACGTTGATTAACGCAATAATCACTGTTATCGTAACTGATACAATTACGGGATCAAGTCCCGGCGCAAAAACATCAGTAAAAATGATTCCTGCAACAGCAGCTTCGGCAGCACCAGAAAAAATACTAACTAAAACATACCCGCTAATGACAGCAATTATTCCTACAAAAGGACCCATAGCAGGTAATGTATAATGATTGATCCCCCCAGCTACGGGCATAATACTCGATAGTTCTGTAAAGGAAGCATAAGCAAATACCATAAGAATTAATGCTGCTAACATGGCAAATATAAAGCCTGTTCCTCCTGCTCCAAATCCCTGTCCAAGCGAAACTAATGCGCTTGAACTGACAACAATGCCTACTCCAATAGCCGTTGCTCCCCATAAGCCTATTGTTCGTTTTAATTGGCTCATTTTGTACCTCCTGACTAAAATTATAAATCATCGACATAACAAACTTGACTTCAAGGCATAGCTTTTATTTCTTTATTATCTATTGAGTTCCAAAAGTATGAGAAGTGAATATCCCGACAGCATTTCCGAAAGATAAAATCTCACTAAATTGAAAGCGGTGTCATTTTGCTTAAAACAACATTAAGAAATAATTCTGATGATCATTAACTTATAAAACCTCCTCTTTTTTACTATACTATTGGAATAATTCCTTAATGATTCCTTATTTCAGATTGTATACATCTTTCTTATAATTGTCAATAAAAATTGTAATTTTTTAAATTTATTAAAAACTATTTAACGGCAATTTCAAAATTTTGGACAAGAAAACCTCGACAGTGGTGCATCGCACGAAAAAGCGGGGTTTCTTTTTGAGGTTAGTGCCGGATAAGTGGAGTGCCGAGGTTCAATACTGATTATATTGTTTTCATTCTAATTACCATTCATTTTTTTATAATCAACGATCGATCCCAAGCAGCATGCTGCTTGGGATCGATCAAGAGAAACGCTATTCATCGCCTTTAACACCATAAGATGGCGCTTTTACAGGGTTAAGTGCTCTAACTTTGTAATCTTCAGCTTGTGGCTTATAAATTTCCCATAAGTTCTTTAAGTCATTAAGTGGATCCTCACTATAATCCACTCGCAAATCCACATATGGAAATGGGACATCTTTATACACAAGGAGCGCAATGGAATGCTCTTGATCCAATTCTCCTCCCATCTCAAAACCGGTATCGATTGCTGAAATCAACCGTTCAGACAAGGAAAGATTGTTTTCTTGCAGAAATTTTTCTCCCATAGCCTGTGGGATATCCGGGTCTTTCAATAAATTTCCGATACTGGCGACATTATCTGAGCAAAATTCTCCCGATACACCCAGTGCTTTGTCACCGGTGAAAACGGCAGATTCACCGTTTTTATCAACGACCGCGAGCTGACGGTATTCTGGGTAATCACTTGCTTCTTTCATTGTCCGAATTGCTGCGTCCGCATTATATCCTTGTTCCATTGCTGTAAGACCAACAGTGGCAAGTCTTGGATCCGTTACATTCTGGGGAAGAATAACGCCCACATCGTTTTTCCCCCAAGCACATCTAGAGCCAACAGCTGGGCTGCTCGATGTTACAATGACTCCCAATGCTCCAGTTTCCGGACACCGGCCTGCAACGGAAAACGTATTCGTAGCTTCCATTCCACAATTCCCTCCATAGATTCAGTAGTAAAATTTATAAGATAATTGGTTATTCATCATCACTTATTACGGCTTCCACATCGATTTCCATCAACATTTCCGGTACCGCAAGACCATTTACAATCAAACCTGTACTGCACGGATAAACATCTTCAAAATGTTCAGCTATGACAGGATAAACCTTGCTTCTATCATCGCGACTGAGAAGATAAACAGTCATTTTGCAGATATCATTAACAGTACCGCCAGCTTCTTCAATTAATTGCTTAACACAGTGGCATGCATTATCCGCTTGCTTGGCTACATCACCTTTACCATGAAAATTGCCTTCAAAATCAAAACCGGTTTGACCTCGCAAGAAAATTCTGTTGCCAGCTTTTACGGCCATACTTAATTCATTATCGATGTGATGTTCAGGCTTCCCCAAATCACTAGGATAATAGTTTTTGGTTTTAAACGTTCTGATTCGTTCAATCTTCATTATTAAAATCTCCTTTTTATGTTATATTCGGACATTGTTTATTAGATTTCTATGAATCAAATAAGTAACAACTATGAACCTGTACGGTCCAGAGATAACAACAACAGTTGTTGTGCATCTTTAATTTGATTATTTAAGAGGAGAGTACGAATGCGTGTTGAAGAAATGACTTCGCCTTCATCGCAATGAATCGGTTCAAAAACCTCAACTGAAAAGTACTCTTTCAGTGTGTTTATATCTCCATTCCGATCCCTGCCGAACCGGAAATCAGGGCCTTCCCATATTTCTATTGGATTTAACTCTTTCAATTCATTTATAAACATATCTGTACCTCTTGATAAAAAAGCCGCATCAAAAGACGCTGTGATAACGTGATCCACACCTAATTTCTCCAGCTTTTTCAATTTCTCCGATAAAGGTGTAAGGAGTATTGCATGCTGAAAATAAACCTTAGGCGGAGGGTCGAATGTATATACAACCAACGGAACGTTATAAGCCTTCGCTTGCAAACGTGCATTTTTTATAAGCGTTTGATGACCGACATGCACGCCATCGAAAGCTCCAATGGTAACTAAGGATTCCGGCAATTGTAAGGTATCAGCACTATGGACTTTCATAAAACCACTCCCATCCTTTATCGGAAGAAAATTATTATTTACTTAGCATATTCTTTGCTGGAAAGGTTAGCACCTTTGCGCACCAATTCACGCTGTTTTTCCATATCAAAACTGTTATAAGCTGCCATATGCTGTGCAAACGGTGGACTTTGGGCAAACAGTTCAAACGTTGTACGATGGCCTGCATATGAAGAATTTAATAGATCACGAGCAAAATATAAGAGTTTTGCCCTTTCTTCTGGTGTCCATACTTCACCAGCATCTTCACCAACAGTATAATATTTGTCTATATACTCTTTCGTATCCGGATTTAACAGAGCTGCTGAGTCAGGCGTTATTGCCAATTGCCCACCTACCAGTTCGCGTGTTAAATGTTGCATAGCCGGAAAGTTTTGAATAGCATAAATACGACCTGTATAAAGCAGTGATTGATTTGGCATCATCAACCCACCTGGACTTTCTTCGGCGTTGCTGACGGCAGCCGTTAAATGGGCGTTAATTCCTTCACGATAGGTAATTAATTCTGAAAGCTTTTCTTTAACAGGCTGTATTTTCGTTAAGCCTGTTTGTTCTGCATTCAACAAAGCTGTACCGATTAAATAGTCCGCTCTGCGCAGAATCCGAAGTGTATAATTAAACGCTGAATAACGGTGCAGCGTGTTGCGGATATAACCGGCAGACTCCCGGGAACGATGGAATAATACATTATCCCAAGGAATGAGCACATCATCAAAAACTAATAGTGTATCAATTTCATCAAAATTGGTTGAAATAGGATAATCCGTTTCGTTTTTATCAACGCCAAAGGAACTGCGGCAAATATGCTTTAAACCAGGAGCACCCATGTCACAAATGAATCCGCAAGCAAATGGGGCCATGCTTTCTTCACTAGCTTGCCAATCAAGAATTGTTGGCTTAACAAATGCTTGGTGTGCATAAGCAGCTGCCGTTTCAAACTTAGCTCCTCTTACAACAATACCTTCATCATTTTCTTCCACTACATGAAGAAGCTTGCCGCCATCTTTTCCGCCAAAAAGTTTGCTCCGATCTCCTTTTGGATCCGTGTTAGCCGATACGTGAAATAAGTCTTCCCGTGCAACCCGGTCCACGTGATATTCTATATTTCTAGCAAATCTTGGATCAACATCATTCAATTGATCTTGTGCGTCATATAAAGACCACATCTCTCCGATGGTTTCATCACCCATACGGTAGACGACTCCACCTAAATCATCCAAAACCGTTTCAACATACGTACGAATCGCTTCTAAATCTTCTTTTGATGTGGGCAGCTTATATGCTCGGCAAATTTCTTCCCCATCCGGAAGTGTTGTTGTCATTTTATCTTTCAGTTCCGGTTTATGATTCAAATCATACATACGCGCCTTTGCGTCCACAATGGGCTTGAAAGAAGGATGTTCTGCAACATTCGTTATCTGTTCGCCATCAATGTACACTTCACGTCCATCATTAAGAGATTTTTTATATTCTTCGCCTGTCATCAAAGCCATTATTTTTCCTCCTTAGTATTTATAATTAACTTAAATATCATGTTTCTAGATATGGCCCCCGGCACTGTCAATCAAATAATGTCCTAAACGTTTAGCATTTTCCGTGTGTTGTTTAATAGCGCTTATAGCTTTTTCTTTATCGCCAGCTTCAAACGCTTCCACCAATGCAATATGATCATCAGCAAGACTGGTCAACTCATTGTGAGCCGTCTGATCATTGGCCAACAAAGCAGCACGTATGGCGCTGGCCATCACCTCTTCCGCTGTTACCTGACGATATGAGTTCAATAGCGTGGTGTTTTCGGCTATGGCTACTGTGAAATCATGAAAAGATTGGTTAGCCTCGGTGTATTGGTCAGCTGATAAAAATGAACCGTCGTTTTTCGGCAATGTGTCTTTCATGCGTTTTTTCAAATCATCAAGTTGCTGATCTGACAGATGACCCACCGTCTGCTCGACAGCAGCAATTTC
Organism: Lentibacillus halophilus; assembly: GCF_055395055.1. NCBI lineage: Bacteria > Bacillati > Bacillota > Bacilli > Caryophanales > Bacillaceae > Lentibacillus > Lentibacillus halophilus. The sequence goes on along the minus strand of NZ_AP043750.1, from coordinate 1,955,429 downwards.
CAAGGCTGATCGAGTATCCAGAGCCTCATTCAGTGTTTTGGTATCAAGTGGACTCACACGATAATGATCTTCTTCCATACGGTTAATAAGTCCATTTGATTCCAACCGTATCATTGCATAGTAAACGGCTTGACGTGGTACATCAAACTGATAAGCGAGATCATTAATGTTTAATGTTTGGTCTGGTTGAAAATTACGTTCAAGTACCATTTTGCGAATTTCCCTGAACACCCGTTCATCATTCGCATCTTGAAAATGTCCGAATTTACCACGGAAATAGGCCAGTGGCATCCCTTGTTCGGCTTGTGCATTCTGGACCTCCGCCAAAAATACAGAATGTGTTCCCCCTGTTACTTCTTCAGCCACACGGCATTCCAGATGTGCAAGTACATCGTTTAGTAAAGGCTCTCCCATTTCACCGTATGTGGTATCTACACCTTGGAATTTATCTGTATTGGCCCGCGCAAACTGTTTTGCCAATTCACTCTGATCTTCATGAAGAATGTTGACACCGAATTTTTTTGATTCAGAGATGGCATTACATGTTCCAGTCTGTTTATTAACACACACAATCAACATCGGTGGATCCATCGATAATGAAGCAACTGCACTCGCAGTAATACCAAAGTCCGTCTCATCTTTTCTGGTTGTAATAATTGTGACACCGCTTGCAAAATGCCCAATGACATCACGATATAGGTCACGATCTACAAATTGTTTTCCATTGGAATCAACTTCAGTAAATTCAGCACTCATGGAACCCTTCCTCCTTTTATTTAAGGATATTGTCTTTAAATGTTCCTTAATTACGATTCTAAATGGATTTCGAATATTTGTCAATATTGCAATACATTTTTTATTCACTATTAATTTATTTCAAACAATTAAACACGGTTATCATGTCAATCGTTATTATTAAGCAGTTGTTCGCCGGAAATTCCGGGATGTGTCATTTCATAAGGGTCTAAAATAAGGTCCAATTCCTCTTCATTCAAAACACCATATTTTAAACATAATTCACGGACTGATTGCCCATTATCTACTGCTTCTCTGGCTATACCGGCAGCCGTTTCATAACCGATATGAGGGTTAACAGCTGTAATGGTACCGACACTCTTTTCAACATAATCTTTTAATGTGACTTCATGAGCAGTAATTCCCGATAAACAGTAATCCGTAAATACTTGAAAGCCATTGTTCATCACACTGATTGATTGCAGCAGGTTAAAAACCAAAACAGGCTCCATAACATTTAATTCCAATTGCCCCGCTTCAGATGCTTGACAAATGGTATGATCATTCCCGATCACCTGAAATGCTACTTGATTTATAACTTCAGCCATCACAGGATTCACTTTTCCAGGCATAATCGACGAACCGGGTTGTCGTGACGGCAATGATATTTCACCTAATCCAGCCCGAGGACCGGAAGCCATAAGTCTTAAATCATTCGTTACTTTCGACATGTTCATCATGCAAACTTTTAATGCAGCCGAAACTTCCGTATACGCATCTGTATTTTGCGTAGCGTCCACAAGATGTTCAGCACCACTCAGAGGAAATCCACTTATATCTGCCAAGTTCCTTACAACACTTTCGATATAATCCGGATCAGCGTTCAACCCAGTTCCAACAGCTGTTGCACCCATGTTCACTTCATATAAATGTTGACGTGAATCTTGAATGCGTTTGATATCACGCTGCAGAGCCCGGCTATATGCTTGAAATTCTTGGCCAAGCCGAATTGGAACAGCATCTTGCAGGTGTGTTCGTCCCATTTTTATAACAGAATCAAATTCTTCCGCTTTCTTATTTAGCACCTCATGCATGGATGTCATAGTTTCCAACAATTGTTCCAAGAGGGACAATGCTGCAATGTGAATGGATGTTGGAAATACATCATTCGTTGATTGAGACATATTGACATGGCTGTTTGGACTTAAATAGTCATAATTCCCTTTTTCATTACCGAGTAACTCAAGTGTCCGATTAGCAATGACCTCATTTGCATTCATATTCAGTGACGTTCCTGCCCCACCCTGGATCGGGTCAACAAGAAACTGGTCATGCCATTTTCCTTCAACGATTTCTTCAGCCGCCTGCACAATCGCATTGCCTTTGGACGGATCCAATCGTGACGCTTCCATATTTGCCAAGGCAGAAGCTTTTTTAACAATCGCTATCGCTTTAATTAATTCTTCATGAACATGATACCCTGTAATGGGAAAGTTTTCTGTTGCGCGCAATGTCTGAATGCCGTAGTATGCATCAACAGGCACTTCCTTTGATCCTAAAAAATCATACTCCAAACGTGCATCGATGTTAATGTTTGGTGTTGTCATACTAACCCTGCTTTCTCTGAATATTTCATGTCTGTCAATCTGTTTCCTCCCTCTATATAATTATTGAAATATCAGACTCTTATCCATTTTAATTTTTAAAAAATGAGAACGTTGTGCTACTAAGCACCGCATTGACCCAGAATGCCTTTAATAGCTTCCCGAGCCAGGCCAAGTCACTAAAGACCTGAAAAAAGCCCAGGAAGCAGTGTTTTCGTTAGATATATAAATTTAACATTTAATCAAACAACTTAATCCATATTAATCCAAACATTTTTAACTTCCGTATAATTCTGTAAGGCATAAGATCCCATTTCACGTCCAAATCCTGACTGTTTATACCCGCCAAACGGAGAAGCTGGATCGATGACACTATAACAATTCACCCATACTGATCCAGCCTTTAATTTACTTGCAACATAATGTGCATTTTTAAGATTCTCGGTCCACACACCAGCAGCAAGCCCATATGGTGAATCATTTGCCCGATTAATAATTTCATCTATATTATCATACGGCATTGCAACAACAACTGGTCCAAAAATTTCCTCTTGCGCAATCGACATTTTGTCTTCTACATCGGTGAAGACGGTTGGCTCAACAAAATAACCTTTATCAGTATGGTTCCCACCAGCTAAAATTTCGGCGCCTTCGTTCTTTCCTTTATCAAGATAACTAACGACGCGATCCTGTTGTTCTTTTGAAACAAGCGGTCCCATCTCCGTATCTCTATCTAATCCATTACCTTGCTTAACATTTTTAGCATAGGAAACAAGATCGGACACAACATTATCAAAGTTATTTTTCGGAATATAAACTCTTGATCCTGCGCTGCAAATTTCTCCTTGGTTAGCCATTATTCCTGAGAAAACACCTGGTGTTGCCTTTGATAAATCTGCATCGGGAAGGACAACGTTTGGAGATTTTCCTCCCAATTCCAAAGTAACTCGTTTCATTGTGTCAGCTGCTATTTTCATGATCCTTTTTCCAATAGCTGTGGACCCTGTAAACGCTATTTTATTAACCTCCGGATGTTTCACAAGTTCTTCGCCAGCAGACTCTCCGAAACCAGGAACAAAATTAACAACACCTGGAGGAAATCCTGCTTCTTCGATAAGTTCTGCAAGATACAGAACAGAGAGTGGTGTCTGTTCAGCTGGTTTCAATACAACGGTACACCCAGTAGCTAAGGCAGGCGCGATCTTCCAAGCCGCCATCATAGCAGGAAAATTCCACGGTATAATTTGTCCAGCCACGCCTACCGGTTCATGGTAAGTATAATTAAAATAGGAATTGGAAATAGGTATCGTTTGACCAAAAAGTTTTGTCGTCCATCCACCAAAATAACGGAACTGTTCAATCGCATTGGGAATGTCCACATAACGTGTTTCATTAATTGGTTTACCATTATCCAATGTATCTAGTTGAGCTATTTCATCAATATGCTCTTCCATGAGATCTGCCAATCGGAACATTAATTTTCCTCTTTCAGCTGCACTCATTTTTGGCCAGGCTCCTTCTTCAAAGGCTTTTCTGGCTGCATTTACGGCTTTATCTATATCCGATTGACCAGCCTCACTTACTTTAGCTAAAACATCTCCAGTAGCAGGGTCAAGCGTGTTGAAAGTTGATTTAGAGTCGGAATCAACAAATTCTCCATTTATATATAGTTTCTTCTTATCATTCAAAAACTTATTTACCTTAGGGTATAATTCAGTTGTTTTTGTTTCCATTATGTTTCCTCCTTTGTACTCATGTAAGTTGATAAACAAAAGTTAAAACTCTTGTTTATCAACTGTTAGTTGTAGCTGACACATTTTACTTTATTTTCTTTTCAAACGCTGTCAGAGCTTCATCTATAATATTAAAGATTTTATCTATATCTTCCTTATTTACGATTAATGGCGGTGCAATAGCGAGAATATTCACGCCTTTTTCAAAATCAGCTGTACGTAAAATTAAATTGCGTTTGAAGCATTCATCGTCAACAATACCAGCAGCACCTACCGAGTCATCAAACGGCGTATTTGTACTTGGATCTTGTTGTAATTCAAATCCGGCAAGCAAACCAAGCGCTCTTGTTTTTGTAACATGTGGGTGTTTATCCTCTAAATATTCAAAGCCTCTTTTCATTTCAACTTCCATATTCTTTGCATTTTGAACAAGGCCATCTCGTTCAAGAATCTCAAGATTTTTCAAACCTATGGCACATGCTGTCGGATGGCCGCTATACGTAAATCCATGCCCAAGAATCTTATCGTATTCCACCAAGGTATCTCTTATTTCTTGACTCATCAGGACGCCACCCAATTGTGTATACCCACTCGTAATGCCTTTTGCCAGGCTCATAAAATCAGGAACAACATCCCAGTTATCCACACCGAACATTTTTCCTGTTCGTCCGAATCCGCAAATAACCTCATCAGAAATGAGCAGCACGTTATGTTCATCACACAAATCTCTGACAGCTTTCAAATAACCGTCGGGTGAGATATGAATGCCACCTGCACCTTGAACAGGCTCGACTATGACAGCCGCAACATTTTCAGGACCTTCCTTTTCAATGATATCACGTATACTTCCTTCGTAATTTGGATCATTTCTATCCCCGGCCTCACAGTTTGTAAGATGGGCTTTCGCATTTAATATATTAGTGTCTTCTGATCCTGCGAAACTATGAAAGGCATCGATCCCTGTCGCTGTTCCGGCAGCTGAAGTTGCACCATGATAGCCATTTGAAACCGAAATAATTTTTCTCTTCTTATCTTGTCCCTTTAGGCTCCAATAGAATCTTGCCAGTTTAAAAGCGGTTTCATTTGCTTCGGAACCACCTGAAGTGAAATAAACAGCATTTAAATCCCCCGGAGCAAGAGATACGATTTTTTCAGCTAATCGAACAGCCCGTTCATTCGAAAAGCCATAGAAAGATGAACTATAAGCAATATTGGTCATTTGATCATAAGCAGCTTTAGCAAGTTCTTGATTGCCATGACCTAAATTAACATTCCAGAGCATTGATACGCCGTCAATGTAAGTATCTCCGTTTACATCTTTTACGTTCATACCATTGCCTTCAGCAAAAACCAGCTTTGGACCTTGCTCTACAAATGTTTTAGGTACAGTTGTTGGATGTATATAATATTTTTTATCCAGTTCAGCTATTTCTTGTTCTTTTGAAATTCCTTGTGAAAGATCACTCATTATAATAACCTCCTTGAGTTTTTGATTGGTTCAAGTGTACTCAATCATATGCAGTCTACCTTGGACTGACGATGAGTTTAAGGGAAACGTATACATAACAGCTTCTTTATAATCTCCCCCTTTCATTTTACAATTAACAAAATCAACTAATTTCTTTCCTGATTCACTCACGTTTAAGTGTCAGTATACCTATTAAGGAAAAAATCCTTAAATATTCCTTTATACAAATAAGTCTCAACGCCTTCATCCAATTGTCCGCACATCGTATAATTTGGTTATTCATTCACTGAACCACCATAATGTATCTTTAATGAAGGTTAAAGAACCTTTAAAGAAAAATTCTCTATTTTTAACTTTAATAAATATTTAAATTTTTGTCAACAGTATATAATCTTTTCTGAGACATTTATACATTACTTATATCTTCTTTATCGTCTATGGAATGTTCTTCAGTTGAATGCTGTCGATGGTTGGTTAGTTCATCCAACGGAACCGGCTGAAAAACAGGTCTTTTCATTACGTATTTCACCCATATATATGAGTAAATGACGGATAATCCCAGAAATATCAACGAATATTTGTAAACATCAGCGGCTTGACTTGGGTCTGATGAAATATTAAAAATAATGTAAATTAGCCCCACTATACCTATTATTTGGAATGTTACACCGAACGGTGATTTAAATCCTCTTTTTGCCGCCGGATACCTAAAACGCAAAATAATGACATTCAAATGTGCGATAATGTAGGCAATCATCCAACATAAACTACCCGCCAATATAAATGTGGTGATGGATGTTCCTTCAGTAAACCCGATTATTAGAAAAAACACAAACAGAAACGACATGAAAAGAATAGCTGCTGATGGAGTCCCCCATCGGTTAAGCTTTCCAAACACTTTAGGCATTTGACCTTCTCTACCCATGTCGTAAATCATTCGCGCAATAGCATTAATCAATGTGTTTAATGTGCTCGTTGTGGCCAGGACTGTAACAATTCCCATCCAGAAGTATCCTGTTTGGCCAAGAATGGCTTCTGCTGCAACGACATGCGGCGATCCTGATTCAGCCAGATTATCCAACGGAGCATATTTAATTGCCCCAAAACCAAAAAGAGTATGCGCTATGAAAATAATAACCAATCCCAACACCATGGATAATGGAATGAACATATTCGGTCTTTTTATTTCTTCAGCAAGCGGCGTTACAAATTCCACTCCTACAAAAAGCCAAAACGCAAGCGCTGTTAAACTTAACACACTCCAACCCATGGGGTTAAATTCAAGATTTGTTGAAACTGTTTCACCGGTCCCAGACCCAGTTATGGCAATGATTCCTAAAATAATAGTAGAAGAAATTAAGAAAGTTGTCAGAACTACTTGAATGGAACTGAAAACTTTTACTCCGAATAAATTTGTGAAGCCTAAGAGTGCCACCGCTAACAACGATATAATAAGTGGACTAACATTCAAGGAAAACACATCTGTGAACACATTACCGATAATAGCGGCCTCCGCGCTTCCGGAAAAAACAGTGACCAGCACATAGCCACTAATAACCGCAATATTTCCAACTAATGGCCCCATTGCGGGAAGTGTGTAATGATTGAGTCCGCCTGCACGGGGAACGATGCCCGATAGTTCAGAAAACGATAACGCTACAAAAAGATTCAATATGAGCGCAAGCCCAATTGCGATAATAAAACCGGATCCACCTAAGCCAAATCCTTCTCCCAGAGAGACCATGGCACTTGAACTAACGACAATTCCAACTGCTGTTGCAATACCTCCCCATAACCCCACCGTTCGTTTCATTTGTTTACTCATTAATCAGCCTCCTCGTTGCATTTCTTTATCTCCTGATTGTTGGGTAAATGTTAGGGTATTACTTGTTCTTGAAACTGCATAATACAAAAAGAACGACATAATGATTCCTACCAGCCAAGCTAAATCCAGTCCTTCGAATGCTTCGGAGATAGGCCCTTGATAAATTTCAGTATTTATAAAAGGGATTTGACATATTATCGTTACAATATAAACTGAAACGGTCTTTATGTTGATCTTTCCAAATATTCCATTTTTCTTCATTAATTCTCTAGGATCGTAATTGGTGTTTTTTAAGATGTAAAAATCAGTTAATGTAATGACGCTCCAAGGAATGATGAAGAACAAAATAAAGCCTAAATATACTTGGAAATTAGCCATGAAATTATTAGCTCCAAATAAAGAAGTCATCACCACCAATAAACCTATTACAGAAGATGTAATAGTCCTTAGCCTGATGGTAGTTTTGAAGTTAACAAAATTACTGACAATTGATAATGCAATAATCCCCGCACCATAAATGTTTAACGAATTAACCACTATTAGGCCGAGTGATAATAGAAAGGCTATAATAGGCCCGATACCAAACCCTAAATCTTTTATCTGTGACATGACTTCTCCATTAATCGTCATTGTTGCAATCGCTGCACCCAAAATCATTAACCATGTGGAGCTGATATAACTTCCCAAATAAGTATATAAAAATGTCTTTTTTGCGTTATCCGGATGCATATATCTTGAATGATCTGAAACATAAGGTCCATAGGTCAGCTGCCACGTGATTCCAGTGGAAACTACTAGTAAAAATTGAGCGAAAGAAAAACTTCCTTCATTTAATAACTTCATTGACAGTTGGCTAATAACAAGTATACTTAGGACGATAAATACAGCGGCAAAGAAAATGGTATATAATTTCATTGATCGTTCAATTATTCCTTGACCATATATAGCTAACAACACCATAGGAATTATACTGAAAATAATAACTAGATTAAGATTTATTCCTAATGTTTCATTAATACCCTGCCCTACTAATACGGTATTTACAGACCCATAGCCCAAGTACATAATAAATGCAATAACCATGGGAAGAATGACACCGAAATAGCCAAACTGCACCCTACTTTGTATCATTTGTGGCGTACCTGTCTTTGGACCCTGTGCAGAGTGTGCGGCCATGATGCCCGCTCCAACTCCATTTCCAAGAATTAATGCAAGACTTCCCCACCAAAAATTTAAGCCTACAATAATTGCCAATGCACCAGTTACAAGCGTTGTTGAGACCGTGCTAGCAGCAAACCAAGTGAAAAAGAATTGCTTTGGACTGCCCTCTCTTTGCTCCAATGGTATATACTCATAACTTTTACTTTCAATTGATGTATTCGTATTGCCCGAAATTGTAAACGCCTCCATTTATCGGATACCTTTTAGCTATATCTCTTGATTTCCATTCGAACGGTCTTAATTAGCATGAAATAATTGCGAACCGGAATTATACGAGAGTCCCCCTTTGTTTCTATTAGAAAAGCGTTATGTTTTCCTAATAAATGAACAAAACGAAGGGGGGTTATTACACTGGTATGTTTTGTTCTACTATCTAACTTCTTGCCGTACTAGACTTTTCCAAAATACCGATTGAATTTTGATAACGTCGTCGATCGCTTCTTGCTGATTCGGGTAGACTTTATCAGGATAACCGTTTTCTCCTGGCGCAAATGGGTCTTCAACGTCGCTTCTCTTTTCTTTCAACGCTTCTATCACCCTGAGTGTGCAAAATGGAACATATCCATTACTGTATCCGCCTTCATGACATACAGCCAATTTTCCACCACACACATTTTCAGCAATCGTTTTCATTTTAGTAGTCATTTTTCCAAACCCTTCTGCTGTAACGGTCATCCGGCCCAAAGGATCAAACATACTTGGATCTTGTCCAGCGGCGACGAGTATTAACTCCGGTTGGAACTCCTCTGCCAATGGTTGAACAATAGAATCTAAAACCGTTAAGTAACCGGCATTTCCTGTTCCTGGCGGTAAAGGTATGTTAACGTTGTACCCTTCTCCTTCTTCTTCGCCAATATTTTCTGCATAACCGGAGCCTTCTGGGAAACTTAAATGCTGGTGTATGGAGACATATAATGTGCTCGGATCGTTATAAAATGCTTTTTCAATACCATTTCCGTGATGCACATCCCAATCTAAAACCAATACTCTATTTAACCCATAGTGTTTTCTGGCATACTTTGCAGCGATAGCTACATTGTTAAAAATACAAAAACCCATACCGAAGTCGGCTTCTGCATGATGACCAGGCGGCCTGGTAAGCGCATACACATTTTCCGTACGTCCTTCCATTACCGCATCAACTGCCGTCATCGCACCTCCTGCGGAAAGCAATGCAATTTCATACGAACCTTTGCCTACAATGGCGTGATCCCCTGCATCGCCACCTGTTGTATCGCTTAAATGATGCACTTTATCGATGTATGCACCTGTGTGACAGGATTCTATGTCGCTTCTGGTTGCAGAACGCGGACGTAGGTTCACCAATTCATCCATAAATCTGGATCTTTCCAATAAATTATTCACTCTGCGTTTTGTCGATGGAGCTTCAATAAACTCATCCTTTTCCAAATATCCGCCTGACGCTAAATAAAGTGTGCCGCTTCCTGTATCATGCCAAAAATAGCTTTCGTCAAAAATATAACCCGTTTTCAACCTTCCACCTCCATATACTTCTTCCTCTTCACATATTACGATTCTTCATGACATTAATCAACGACGTAGGTTGTTATCTCCTTTCTATATGCCCATTAACGGAAAATATCCTTATTTATTCTGTTATCAGCATTATACAGCGGAGAAGTGTAACTTTCAATATTATTTCTACTATTTTTTTAATTTGAAAGATAGCGTCAAATGTGTAAAGTTATTTACACCAAATCAATAGTTGGAGCGTAACTAAAAAAGGAGATCCTTGTTCTATGACTATTATGCGTCAACTGTATTCATAGAAAGGAAATCTCCCCAATAAACCATCATTTTAATGCATATTTAATCGAAACACTGATTCAAAAATAAGGTAAGAAAAGAATTATTATTACTTGAAACATAACGATATTATTGCGATTGATTAATCGTCTGGCTGTCATACCCGACCTTATTTTGCGAATCTCTCATACTGATAATTACCATAAGAATCAGTGACGTGATCGCTCCCAAAGGGCCTCCGATAAAAGGAGTGGGCATAGGAACAATCTGTGCGATAACCGTCACCGCAAAACCGCCAATCATGCCTGCAAGCGCACCCTGGGATGTGGCTTTTTCCCACCATAAACCAAGGACGAGCGGAACCAAAAATGCTCCGATCATCAAGGATTGCGCCAAGGCCATTACGAGCAAAATCAAATCAGGTGGATTCAACGTTACTAAAACAGCAATAACACCAATGATCACCGCGACAATTCGATTGACAAAAACAACAACATCACTAGACAAATGTTTCCCTGCAATAATACTGTAAATATCATTCGTAATAGCCGAGGTAGCATTGAGCAGCATCGCATCGGTTGAGGACATAGCAGCCGCTAAAACAGCAGCTACAAAAATTCCAGCTACAATTGTTGGAAGCAAGTCAAGTGTATGGAAATACCCCATATCCGGGTTATCCAAATTCGGAAAATTAGCTATTATATAAACCCCAACAATCAAAAGGACAAAATAAAATATACTCAAGTATGTTGTAGCTAATGCAGAAGTCGTTTGTGCTGATTTGTTAGATTTTGAAAACATGTACATGAGATAGACATACGGAGCACTCATGGCTCCCAACGTCATCATGATAAAACAACTGATTGCATATAACAGCCCTTCTTCACCTTTTAAATCAAATACTAATGGCTTATTCTGAAGAGCTTGTGCCGTGGAGCTGCCCCAAGGTTCTGCATTCAACACAACGATAGCTACGGTAATCATTGACACCGCCATCATTATAAACTGTATAAAACTCGCCATGATGGATGAGTGGCTGCCTCCCATGACCACATACGTAATGAAAACAGCACCGATGACAAGAACTCCTATCCAATAATCGATTCCTAATACATATTGTACCGCATATGCTCCGCCCTGTAATTGCGCTAGTATATAAACAAACATGGCGACAATCGTGACAATCGCACTTACAAAACGAACTTTCTTATTATAGCGCATCTCAAAAAATTGCGAAAAACTAAGGGCACCATAACTTCTAAATTTAGGAGCAATAAATATAGTGGCCAATGCAAACCCTATGATAACACCTGCATTTTGCCATAAACCAAATGCTACTCCGAAAGCGTACATGGCTCCCAACGTTCCAAGAAAGCTCGACGTACTGGCATACGTAGACGCTAGTGCGCCACCTCCAAGTCGTGGTCCCATACTTCTATCTGCAACCAAAAAATTTTCCCCATCTTTTGATGCTTTGTTTCTGTAAAGAAAACCAATGAAAATCATGGCTGCTAAATAAAGAATAACAATGACTATAATTGAATTCATCTGTGATCCCCCTGCATAAAAATACTTTTTTAATCAACGAGACTATCTTTTTTAAGTTTTAACTTTATGGATTAAAATCCATACAGTAGGGATAACACTTAAATATAAAACCCATAGCACAAATACATTAAGAGGTAAATGAAACACAGTTATACTGGATCCTGCAAGAAATGGAACCACCAACATCAGTATATCCAAGATAAGGATAATCATCAGCGCTTTTAAAGGTCTCATCGTTCAACAACACCTCACTTTCAATCTCTTTTACTAATATTCGTCTGTTAGCTGAATTCGTTCCAAAATCGGTTTTTAGTATCCAACACAAATGTAAACGCATACATAACAATGTTTTTAAAATATCTGTTCCCCAGTCTCCCTCCTTTTTAAAGGCCCAAATTCATTAAAGACATTATCCTTAAATGTTCTTAAAAAAAGTATACATTCCCTCATTAAGACTGTCAATAATATTTTGATTATTTTAAACTTATATATTCATTGATTTATAGACTGGCATGTCTCTCACAGGATTCTATATATTTTTCTGGGTCGTCCTTTGGAAGTCGGCACTTCTTCTCCCGCTATCTCAGCAAGACCTTCATTTAAAAGACCATTTAATATCCGTCTGGCATTGCGTTGCGTCATGTTTAACCACGTGGCAAGCTGAGACGCCGTTACACTTTGTTCTTTGCTTTGTTTCTGAACAGAAATGATTTTATTATAAGAAGACACGGACACACCACTTTTCTTCAATTTTTCCATCACCTTTGGGTCATCGGTGTGAAAACTGAAAGAAATGGATTGATTTTTTTCCAAGGGGCCTTCCACCGTATTTGTTTCATCTCCCAAAAAAATACACGATGCCTGATGATCTTCTGCGTATTGCAGGGCTAACGCCGCTTTATGATTAGCATGACTTGCTGTATCGCCGTACCCGATGCCAATAAAGACCATGGCATGTGTTATGTCAGTAATAGTTTGAAGAAGAGGACGCCCCATTTTTCCAGGGTTTTGAAAACTTTCCCTAGTTGAAAAGATGATAAATTGATTCATGTTCACAGCATAATAAATTCCGGATACCGATTCGGAATAATTCAGTATTTCTTTTTTTATCCTCAGGTTTAACCGATAAGCGTCGTAACTATCAACATCAATTTGAGAAGACCAATACTCCCGATCGTCTGCTAAGCTTATGTACATAATAGCGATTTGTGACTTTTTAAATTGCTGTGTTTGAAAGTGTAACGAAGCAGACGTTAATGTTTCCTTAATTGTTTGTTTGGATGGTGTGATTCTAAAGACAGGAATCTTTTTTTCTGTTAATGAATCATAAACGGATTTGATACTTGTAACACAACTGTTCACATCATCATTGTTATACAGATTTTCGTGAAAACGAATGATGTCATTGATTCCTCTCACGTCGTGGGATAATTCTTTGATAAAAATTTGATTGGTTGGAAGGTTTAATTCTTCATATACACTTGTTACCGAGTCCTTAGTGATGGTATCAAAGCTAACGTTTTCCAGAGGCATTTTATGGTGATAACTCATTTCAAGCATCGTCTGCTTAAGACTCGAATAATCAAGTTTTAAATAAAAGGAAAGACGGCTTGTGCCATGATTTACAGCATGCAAATAAGGAACAATCCCTGTAAACACCCAAATGTCAACCGTATGTTCATATCGTCTTATTATATCAACTGTCTCTTGACTATGTTGATAAGGAAGTGGAATGATGATTAACCCATCTTCTGATTCAGACAGATGACTGACTCGTTTCACCGAGTTATCAGCTCCCACTATACCAGCCCGTACTTTCATAACTGTTCCCCCTGGATTAGCGTACCTTTCATGCAACACATTTAAGTGTCGATACGAATCCGATATATTTGTCTTGGACGTCCTGCCTGCGCTGTTTCTTTCCCAATAATTTCTGCCAGATCATGGTTCACTAAACTATTCAAAATACGCCGGGCATTACGTTCGGTCATTTTTAACCATTCCGATACAATCAAAGCTGTTAAACTGTGGTTACCACTGTTTCTTTGCACGGATAACATTTTTTTATATGTCATGATACTAACACCAGCATTTTCCAACTTTTCGTTCATTTCCTGATCATCGGTACGATACCCATACGTAATACTTTCCCTCTCTTGCAAAGGCCCTTCTATCGTTCCATTATGATCAACCAGAAAAGCACAGAATTCATCATAGTTTTGTGCATGATAGACTGCTAAACGAGCATTGGCTTCAGCCGTTAATGCTGTATCTCCGTAGCCTATTCCTATATGGGAAGGATGATCGGTTATCAAAGCGAGTCGCTCCAAAAGCGTATAATCTTCGGACACGTGTTGTTCGATTGACCCTCTCGTTGAAAAAACGATAAATTCTCCAATTCCCAATGAGACAAACGAGCCGGTAATCGCTTCTGCGTAATCAACAATGGCCGATTGAAGCTGCAAATTTAAACGATGAGAATCATAAGATATAATATGTTTGTCTTGGCCACTATCCATATTTCCCGTTCTTACAAGCATGACCGCAATTTGCGAATGTTTAAATTGCATGGTTTCCCACCGTTGAAGAGACGTTTCTATCGTCGAGCGTATATTTGATTTTGTCGGTGTCACCCGATAGACCGGTATATTCTGTTTTTTTAGTTCTTCATAAACATAACGTAAACAAGTCATACAAACATTTACTTTGTTTTCATTATATAATTGTTGATGAAAGTTTAAAACTTCATCCAAATTTGTATATCCTGGGTATTCGTGAAAAAATATATCATTAACAGAAAGGTGCAAGTCATCATACGCCTCATAAACATCACGCTGTCTTATCATATCAATGCTTACACGGCTAATGTCGTGATGATCATGATAGTGCATTTTAGCCAGTACACTCGTCAAGCTTGTGCCATTTAATTCGAGGTAGAAAAAAGGTTGTTGGACGCTACTTTTTTTTGCATGGGAATAAGGGGTTAATCCTGAAAACAACCACATATCAACCATGTATTGATTCTTTTCCACAATCTCTACGGTTTCTTCCGCCGTTGTGTACGTGAATAATGACGGTTCGATGCTTTCTTCAAATTCTTTCAATATATTCATGATGACATTCGCGGTATCTTCCGGGCCAACTATGCCAGCTTTGACTTTCGCCATAGGTTCACTTTCCTTTCCGGCTAGTATTTTATAATTGCCTTTATATGCGTTACATACGTATTTTCATACAGGTGATACGTCTTAATCGCACAATAACCGGAAAGCCGTGATGTCGTAATGTTTTGAGTTCGGCATGTGCTTAAATCAAGGTGTGAAAATAGGCAGGGACAGGCATACAAAATTATGTCATTATATATTAAATCTGAATGCCTGTTTTTTCAAGAATAACTGCACGTTTACGTAACAGAAGATCTTAGAAACCGCCCATTTCACTACAATAAGAAACAGTCTATTATTGTTTGTAAAGTGCCTTTTGATCAATCTCTTTTTTAATCAATCGTTCAAAGTCCTCATATGGTAATGTCTTCGAATCGTTCTCTCCATATCGACGCACGTTTACGGCGTCATTATCGATTTCATTATCCCCTATCACTAATGAAAATGGAACTTTTTGCGTCTGCGCTTCTCTGATCTTATAACCAATCTTCTCATCACGTTCATCAACTGCAACGCGAACACCTTGGTATCGCAATTGATCAGCAACTTTTGACGCATAATCCAAATGAGCCTGAGGGGCGACCGGAATGACTTTTACCTGAACAGGTGCCAGCCATGTCGGGAATGCTCCCTTGTATTCCTCAATCAAAAATGCCACAAAACGTTCCATGGTGGATACAACACCGCGATGAATGACAACGGGGCGATGTTGGTTGCCGTCTTCCCCGATATAAGTCAAGTCAAACCGTTCCGGCAACTGGTAATCCAGTTGAACGGTGGACAGGGTTTCATCTTTGCCCAGCGCTGTTTTTACTTGCACATCAAGTTTCGGTCCATAAAAAGCGGCCTCTCCTACTGCTTCGATATAGTCAACATTCATTTCTTCCATCGTTTCCTTAAGCATGGCTTGTGCTTTATCCCACATGTCATCGTTGTCAATATATTTCTCTTTATCTTCTGGATCGCGATAGGATAGGCGGAAATAGTAATCATTAATTCCAAAATCATTGTATACTTTTTGCATAAGCTCTACTACCCGAACAAATTCATCCTTCAGTTGATCGGGACGGGCAAAGATATGTGCGTCATTCAGAGTCATAGCACGAACCCGCTGCAGCCCGGCCAGTGCGCCGGACATTTCATAGCGGTGCATGGTGCCAAGTTCGGCAATTCGCAGTGGAAGATTACGATAACTCCAAAGTTGATTTTTGTAAACCATCATGTGATGCGGGCAGTTCATCGGTCGCAACACCAAATCTTCGTTATCCATTTCCATTGCCGGGAACATATCGTCCTGGTAATGATCCCAATGACCGCTTGTTTTGTAAAGGTCGACACTGCCAAGTACCGGAGTATACACATGATCATAGCCCAAGCGTTCTTCCAGATCAACAATGTATCGTTCAATCGTGCGACGAATGGTCGCTCCTTTTGGCAGCCACAGCGGCAGGCCTTGTCCGACTTTTTGAGAAACGTCAAATATTTCTAGTTCCTTGCCAAGCTTGCGGTGATCGCGTTCTTTTCGTTCTTCTAGAATACGCAGATGCTCGTCAAGTTGCCCCTTCTTTTCAAAGGCGGTGCCATAAATGCGCTGCAGCTGTTTGTTATTGCTGTCCCCACGCCAATAAGCCCCGGATACACTCAACAGCTTGAATGCTTTTATTTTGCTTGTGGATGGAACATGAACACCGCGACACAGGTCAAAAAACTCTCCCTGTTGATAAATGGTTACCTGTTCATCTTCCGGAATATCGTCAATAAGCTCTATTTTTAATTCATCGCCAATCTTCCGAAACATTTCCTTAGCCTCGTTGCGTGTAACTTCCACACGTTCTATTTCCAAGCTTTCGTCGATAATCTTTTTCATTTCTTTTTCAATCTTAGGCAAGTCTTCCGGCGTCACAGAATGGTCCATATCCATATCGTAGTAAAAACCTTCTTCAATCACCGGTCCGACACCGAAGTTAACATTGCCGTACAGTCTAGTGACAGCCTGTGCCAACAGATGTGCAGTAGAGTGGCGCAAGATGTCCACTCCTTCTCTATCCCCATAGGTAACAATCGCAATTGTGCCACCATGGGGCAATTCCCGCCGGAGATCCATTAACGTATCGTCCAATTTAATGGCAAGGGCTTGTTTTTTCAATCCCGGTGAAATAGAAGCGGCGATATCCTCTCCTGTTGTCCCTGCCGGAAACGGTTTTGTCGTTCCGTCCGGAAACGTAATCATTACTTGTTCCATCGTTCATACTCCTTCCATTTCTCATGAGTATCATGCATCACACGTAAAAAAGCACCCGTCCCTCTGCATCATTGAAGCAAAGGGACGAGCGCTCACGTCACGTGGTTCCACCCTATTTTCCGCAATAAATATTACGGCTCATTGATCATTAACGCAGATCACACGCTGCTGTTTACTGCATAGGTTCCACAACAGAGTTCAAAGGGGGTGATCATTTATCCGGTCAGTGGAAGCTTCCAGCCAATGACCTCCTTCTCTTTGCTGCCGGAGGCAAATGATCGTGTCCTTATCGTCACTTTTTATTGGGGGTAACATCATTATTGATTATATTATAGCGTCCATTCCGGCTTAAATCAAGTTCTATATTATGTTTACGTTAATGAATATGGAAATGGAAAACGGCTCATTGGTTGAAATTTGACCCGCTCCTGAAAGATATTAATAATGGACATTGTTTTGGCATCCGACGGGCTGTCTCCGTAGATATTGATCGTATCGGGACACATGGCAATGAGTGGCGCCAGATTCCATTCATTTTCATCAAGACCGACCATATAAAGCGGCTTCTTTTGCATGATAGTCCGTAATTCCATCGTTGAAAACCGTTTTCCTTCCGGCTTGTAAAATGAAAATGGCTCACCCTGGAGAACGTGGACTTCATGGTACATTGAATGGCATTTTCCGATATGGTGACGCAGCATGTCAATAAACGCTTGGTGATCTTCTTCACGTTTAAATTCATCTATGGCAAGTCCCACATAATCAGCCAACTGATCTTTAAACATTTTTGATTGAAAGTTGACAATGGAATCAAAGTGAACCGCTCCGGAGTTTTTAATGTTGGCAAAAAAAAGCGCATAAAGCAGTCGACATGGATCCTTGTTATTTCTTATGATCTGATCATCGTCAATATCTCCCGTGACAATACGGTAGGACAAATCCATGATACGTTCGGTTTCATCCATATCTGTATAATAATAATAATCTTTGATGATGCCGTTGAGCATAGCCGTCAGCCGGTGCGATACAAACACACCGACCATTGCCTCGGCGATTGTTTCCATCAGATCACTGCCGGGAACTTGATAATCCAGCTGTAAATGATTCCCCCATTCCCTAT
The DNA here is from genome assembly GCF_055395055.1 of Lentibacillus halophilus. Lineage (NCBI taxonomy): Bacteria > Bacillati > Bacillota > Bacilli > Caryophanales > Bacillaceae > Lentibacillus > Lentibacillus halophilus. Next base: position 1,937,002 of record NZ_AP043750.1, on the reverse strand, counting down.
TGTTTTTCCAGTGAAGTTCAATCTTTTTGTTGATTTGAAAAAGATACTCACAAAAACGGATGGCTTCTTTATCCGATTCAAAATACACTTCAAGCAAATACATCACCCTCATCCAAGACCAAACTGTTACATTATATGGACATCACTACAGAATCATGTATAATCCATGAAAACTAGTAACGAGTATTGTCCAAATGATCAAGGAGGGGTTGTAAAGGCGTGTTATTGATCACGTCGGTTTTTACCGGCAAGTTTGACGTCCATACTAACCTGCTTAATCCGTTCGATAATCCGTCCCGCTTTCACCGTTTCATTGCCGCCGCGGTTCGTCGTTTCCATTTGTTGTTCAAGCTGACTCAAACTGTAGTTGGAGGTAAAAAACACGGGTTTATTTTCCATCATTCGGTATTGCAGAATCGAGCCTAGTATTTCATCCCGGAACCAGGGTGACTGAGTTTCAGCTCCGATATCATCAAGCATGAGCACATCAGCCTCTTTAAAGTAGCTGATTTTTTCATTGATTGAGTCATCTTTAATAGAGCTTTTCATTTCCCGTACCAATTCAGGCATATAAATGAGCATGGATGATAAGTTATACTCTTTCAACGCGTTAGCTAGTGCCCCCATCATATATGTTTTACCAACCCCGAATGCGCCGTGAAAATAAATGCCCTTTGCCGGCAATTCATCGCTGATTTTATTAAGAAATAGAAGCAACTGACGAATACCTTCTCCGCGCTCCGCATCATGGTCAATATCACTTATCGTCGCGTTCAATATTTCTTTTGGCATGTACAGACTTTGAATTAAGCGTTGCTGTTCCCACTGTTTTTCCATATCGATCCTATTATGACATTTTTCATATACTAGATTGATGTCACCGTTTTCCGCTTGAAGAACCGGGGAATACCCTTGCAGCATGTTCACACACTGCCCAAATGAAGCACATTTGTCACACTGCTTGGACTGTGTCTTATATTCATGAAGCTTAATAAGATGTTTATCCACTGCCTGCTGTGTGAGCTGGGAGTTTTGTGACAAAAATGTCTGTATCTCCGGGTTATTGAGCACTTCCTCCCGCACACGCTGATAATTTTCCTTAAAGTTTTTATTTTGCTGCATCCATTTTTTTAGTTCGGATTGTACTGGCTTCATGTGAATCATCCTTATGATTGACTATTCCTTTTTCCGGAAAACTTTTTCAACAGCTGCTCTGTTTCATGCCACTCGTCGTCAGAAGTGGTATGCTGCTGGACAGTTTCCGATCCGGTATCTTGCTGTTTCTTTTTCCTTTCGGTGAACCAGTCGGGGACCACATCATTGGATGTTGATTTCCGCCCGGATTTTTTTCTGTTCTTACGTTCCTGATGTTGCATTTTTTCATGTTTTGCAAAGCGCATGGCTTCTTTTGCTGTCTGCAAATTCGCACGTGACCAGTGGCTGGCGATCGTTTCCATATAGGCTTTGGACAATTTCATGTTGGATTGAAGCAATACATAATGGATTAATACATTCATGACCGGAGACGGCAATCCTTGAGTTGTCATCACCTCCCGGATCACTTTCAGATCTTGACTAGAGGCCTGACCCCCATTAGATAAATCCTCAAGAAGCTGTTTCGGCGTTATCCGTTCCAATTCCGCAATTAACTGATCCTCTTTTGTTTCAAATTGTTGTACCGTTTCAGCGGAGGTGGTGTCCGGTTGTTTTTCCGTCAGCCTGACAGTTCCCTGATGATTTTTGAACAAATCATGGCATGCGTCTTTGAATTCGCTGCGATTAAGTTTGTTGTCTTCAGTCAGCGCCCATAGCACAGCTTTTTCCACCTCATAGTCCGGTAAATCATACACACTCATCATTTGTGCAATCAATTGCCGGTTCGACTGGGTCAACACTTGATCTTTCGGAATCATACGTTGTTGCAGCATTTGTTCCATCCATGAAAAGTCCGGTTCTCCAACCCAATCAGATGACTCTTCATTTAACGCGTCCGGTTCCGATCCCTGCGTCTTACTGTCCGGAGTAATGGTTTGAAAAACATCGTGAAACGAAGCTGTCATATTAACACCCTTATTATTATACGGACGTTTGACATAATGATCTTTCAACTTGTCAAATTTGGCTTGTCCGATGTGATGATACAAGAGTTGCGCAAGCATATCATCTGCAAAAAATCGGGACGGAGCAAACGGTGGGTGTAGCTCATACGTATACGTGTTATAGTCGTCCATCTGTTCCTGGAATGTTTTTAATAAACCAATTCCTTCTAGTTTTAATCTTGCCCGGTAAAGGTCATCCAGCGGCATATTCATATAATTCATCAATGTATGATGCGTCTGCACTGTTGAATCCAGATGCATTTCGATGTCATTTAACAGCGTCATATATAATGCCATTGCCCTGATGCCGATAAGCGGCTGGTATAAATGGGTCAGTGCATTTGAAAAATCGGCCGGCAATTCTTTCTCGAGTATCACCCGATACCCATCAATGGGTACTATTTTTCCAATATCATACATGGCACAAACCCTTTCCCTATATTAACCGTATTCCCTGTTGTTATTGATTATTTTGTTCTCTGTCCGTTTTGATAAGATCTTTTAATTCGTCCAAAAAAACAGAGATATCCTTAAATTGTCTGTAAACGGAAGCAAAGCGAACATATGCCACTTCATCAATGGTTGAGAGCTGCGTCATAACCATTTCACCCACTTCATTGCTTTCCACTTCTGAAATGCCTTCGTCGCGCAGTTCTTTTTCAACTTCCAGGGCTATTTCTTCAATGGATTCAAGCGGAACCGGTCGTTTTTCGCATGCTTTAATAAGCCCACGTATCACTTTTTCACGGCTGTATTCCTGTCTGGTGCCATCCTTTTTCACAATAATAAGCGGTACCTCTTCAATACGCTCAAACGTGGTAAACCGATATCCGCACCGTTCACATTCCCTACGCCGTCGAATGGACTGTCCTTCTTCAATTGGCCTTGAATCCAACACTTTTGTATTTTTGTTCTGGCAGTTTGAGCATCGCATGTTGTTTGACTCCTATCATCGTTGAGCAGACTGCTACGAACCTTCATAAGCAGTCACATTCGTTTCGTATAACACCATTCAAATATATATTATGATCAATTGTTTTGATTCTCTATTATATTACTATATTATAACATGATGATCATGGTTGAAGTAAATAAAGTGAAACGTCGTTTTTTATTTCACACTGATTATTGATCCAATAAAAAAGATTGACACGCTCTTTCATAAAAGCAGTCAATCTACTATGAAGTCCATTATCAGCGGCTAACTTCCATTTGATCATGACAAATGTGGCTTCCGACATGTCTGGCAAGGTCCGTCACCCGTCTGGAATAACCCCATTCATTATCATACCAAGCCAATATTTTTATTTTACGGTCATCCATAATCATGGTTGACAAACCATCAATGATGGCAGAATACTCCGTCGTCGTGTAATCAATGGAAACGAGTGGTTCATCGCTGTATTGGATAATGCCATTCATTCCATTCTTCGAGGCGTTCCGGAACAAATCATTAACCATTTCTTCTGAGACGGATTCTTCCACATCCATAACCAAATCAACAAGTGATACGTTTGGTGTTGGAACCCGCAGTGCTGAGCCGTGGATTTTCCCATTTAAATGCGGCATGACGTCTCCAAGTGCTTTCGCTGCACCAGTGGATGTCGGTATAATTGATTGTGTGCAACCACGGGCACGGCGCAAGTCCTTGTGAGGGTTATCCAGATTCTTTTGATCGTTCGTGAATGAATGAACCGTCGTCATAAGCCCATTGATAATGGTTAAGTTTTCATCCAGAACCTTGACAACTGGAGCAAGACAGTTCGTTGTACACGATGCGTTGGAAATAACATCATCGGTTTCAGGGTCATACATATCATCATTAACACCCATAACAATGGTTTTATCAATGTCTTTCCCAGGCGCAGTAATAACAACTTTTTGTGCACCTGCTTGAATGTGACGGCCTGCGTCTTCTTTTGTTTTAAATTTGCCCGTCGCTTCGATCACAATATCAATATTATAATCGTTCCATGGGAGTTTTTCAGGTTCACGCGAATGGACGATAGCGATGTCTTTTCCGTCTATCTCAAGGCTGTCGTCAAGCGCTTTCACTTCCCTGCCAAAAATACCATGAACGCTGTCATATTTAATAAGATGTGCTAACGTTTCAGGAGGGTAGTTTGCATTTATTGCCACAACCTCTAATTTATCATCCGTTACCGCTTGACGGAAAACCATTCGTCCGATGCGGCCAAAACCATTAATTGCAATCCGGGTCTTATTCATGTACGATCCTCCTATTATGTTATACTTATCAGTGCTTTATATTAAATAGTATAACATAATTAAGGGTGAATGTGACAACTTTTTTCGAATTCATTTACATGGATTATATGATTTCCCATGATTGAAGCAATGCTTCCATCTGCTCGAAGGATGCTTGTTTCGTTTTGTTATTATCAATAACAGCATCGGCCAACGCTGCTTTTTCGCTGACCGGCATTTGGGAATGTATTCGCTGATACGCCTCTTTTTCAGAATAACCGTCACGTTCCATAAGACGGTTTAATTGTACGTGCTCATCAACATAGACAACAACGGTCTTATCCACATAATGAGTCAATTTGCTTTCAAACAACAATGGGATATCCAAAACAACACATGTTGCCCCCGATGCGATTTCAACATCTCTTTTTTCAAGCATTTTTTCTCGTACAGCGGGATGCACCATACGATTTAACTGTTGGCGTTTTTCTTCATCAGCAAAAACAATCGCGCCTAATTCGTCGCGGTTAATGGTTTGGTCTTTCCGGAGAATTCTCTCCCCGAATGTTTCCACAATCTGATCATACGCTTTTTCTCCAGGCATCACAACATCTCTGGATAATTTATCTGCATCAATAACTGGAATACCGAAATCGTCAAACATTAACGAAACAGTGCTCTTGCCACTGGCAATACTACCGGTAAGTCCGACTGTCAACGTCATTTGTAAGCCCCTCATTTCATTTTTTGGCAGGAAACACAAACGTGTGTCCCGCGGTCACCGATTTTCATTTTGACGATTGCCCTGCCGCACATTTTGCAAGGGTCACCATCCCGGCCATATACAAACAAACGCTGTTGAAACATTCCTATATCCCCCTGTGAATTAACATAGGAGCGAATAGTCGTTCCACCTTGATCAACAGCCTCCCGCAATGTTGCTATAGACGCTTCCCAGATGGCTTTTGATTCCTTTTTCTTTAGTTTGTTCGCTTTATGCAACGGGTGGATATTGGCTTTAAACAATGTTTCATCAACATAAATATTGCCGAGACCGGCAACAACCGTTTGATCCAACAATACCGTTTTTACAACTCTTTCCGTTTTTTTCAGCCGCTGATACAGATATTCCGGTGTGAATGTTGCATCGAACGGATCCGGCCCCAATTGGTTCAGCGGCTTATGGCCCCATTCATCCCCTTTAGCAAATAGATGCATCGTTCCAAATTTGCGCACGTCGTTATAACGCAGCTCCTCCCCATTGTTAAACGCAAAAATGACATGGGTATGCTTGGGAACCGGTTTATGTGCAGGGTGAACACCGAATTTGCCTTCCATCCGCAAATGGGAGACTAGCACCACATCGTCCAGCTGAAATAGAAGAAATTTACCTTTCCGGGTGATATCCCGGATGGTCTGCCCAATGAGCTGATACTTAAACTGATCGGTATCATCCGGACACTTAACGATATTAGACCAATGAACAGTTACGTCAGCAATCGTTTTATGAATACAAAGCTGTTTTAATGTTTCTTTGATGGTTTCAACTTCGGGCAGTTCCGGCATGTTATCTTCCCCTTATTTGGCATCAAACCAACTGTCGCCATATTCGTATTCAACTTCCAATGGTACATCCAAATCTACGGTGGATTCCATGACAGCTGGTACCATTGTCTTCAGAGAGTCAATTTCTTCTTTCGGTGCTTCAAGAATTAATTCGTCGTGCACTTGCAAAAGCATACGTGCGTGCATGTTTTCATCTTTTAATGTGTGATTCAAATCGATCATGGCTCTTTTAATAATATCGGCAGCACTTCCTTGGACAGGGGTATTCATAGCCGTCCGCTCGGCAAAAGAACGCCGGTTGAAATTCCTGCTTGTGATATCCGGCAAATAACGTCTTCGTTTCATCAACGTCGTCACATATCCTTGATGTTTGGCTTGTTGAACAATATCATCCATATATCGTTTAACATCCGGATAACTTTCAAAATAACGATCAATGAACTGCTTCGCTTCTTTGCGTGTAATCCCAAGACTTTGGGATAAACCGAAATCACTAATGCCATATACAATCCCGAAGTTGACTGCCTTAGCCTGACGACGCATATTGTCTGTTACATTATCTTTATCAACGTGAAACACGTCCATGGCCGTCCTGGTGTGGATATCCAAGTTATTCCTGAATGCCTCTACCAATTTACTGTCGTTTGCTATATGCGCTAGAACACGCAGTTCGATTTGCGAATAGTCTGCTGCAAACATGATCCAGTCCGTTTGGGAAGGAATAAACGCCTGACGTATTTTGCGTCCTTCCTCCAGCCGGATGGGAATGTTTTGCAAATTGGGATCAATCGAGCTTAACCGACCGGTCTGAGTCAGTGCCTGATTGAAACGGGTATGGATTTTTTGAGTGTTCGCATCCACCACCCGTAGCAATCCAGTCAGATAGGTAGACTGCAGCTTACTGAGCTGTCTGTACAGCAAGAGTTTCGGAATAATGTCATGCTCATGCTGCAGCTGCTCCAGAACGTCAGCGGCGGTCGAGTAGCCGGTCTTCGTCTTTTTAATGACTGGTAACCCTAACTTTTCAAACAAAATCGGACCGAGCTGTTTTGGTGAATTGAGATTGAATTCTTCACCAGCCAAATGATGAATGTCTTCTTCAAGATCCTGCAAACGCTCCTTCAGACTGTTGTCCATTTCCCGCAGGCGTTCGGTGTCGACTAACACTCCGGTATATTCCATTTCACCCAAAATAAGAGCAAGGGGCAACTCCAGTGTCTTTAATAATTCATATTGTTCATTGTCTTTCAGCTGCGTTTCCATATCCTCTTTTAACCGGAAAAGAAGGCTCGCTTTACGAACGATATGGTCGCTTAATTCAGCCTGTTCAGGTACGTTCATTTTGGCGCCTTTCCCGTACACTTCTTCGTCAAATAATACATCGGTTTCCCCCAACCGACGGGCAATGGTTGGAATATCATGATTGTTATCAGCGGGATTAAGCAAGTAAGACGTCAGCAACATATCAAAGACAATTCCCTGGATGTGAATGCCTCGGTTTAGTAAAGCAACCAACGTTTTTTTAGCATCAAAAACAATTTTCTGTTTGCTGCTGTCCTCGACCCATGTCTGAAACAAATGGGAATTCAAAGCAGTTTGTGTAGGAATAAAAAAAGCATTTGTCGCATTCACAATCCCGATGCCTTCTATCTCAGCATAATGGTAATTGTCTTCAAGCATCTCCAGTACCAGCGCCGATTTATCGCCAAGCATGTCTTCAGTAACATCATCAGCAATCACGTAAGAAATAGCGCGGAGTTCTGTTTGTTCGTCGTCTTCTTCAACCGCCTGCTCACTATTTATCCGGCTCAAAAGCGACTGGAATCCCAAGTCCTTAAAGATGGCTCGGACATCCGCCTGCGCATAGCCACTATACGCAATATCATCTATCGTCACGTCAATGGGGGAATATTGATCGATGGTGACAAGCTGTTTGCTCATAAAAGCTTCTTCTTTATAATCATCCAATTTTTCTTTTAATTTGGCACCGCTCACCTCATCCAGCCGGTCATACACGTTATCGACTGAATGAAATTGTTTCAGAAGTTTGGTGGCTGTTTTCTCACCAATACCAGGAACACCTGGGATATTGTCCGAATTATCCCCCATCAATGCCTTAAGGTCGATAAGTTGATGTGGGGTAATGTCCATTTTTTCTTTCATAAAAGCAGGGGTATACGGTTCAACGTCACTGATTCCTTTTTTGGTTAAATGAACGGTGACATGCTCCGATACAAGCTGAAGCAGATCTCTGTCTCCGGAAATGACCGTGATATCCCATCCTTTTTCCTGGGCCTGGTTTGAGAGTGTACCGATAATGTCGTCCGCTTCATATAGTTGAAGCTGATAGTGAGCTACGTGAAATGCATCCAAGACTTCTTTCAGAAGTGGAATTTGTTCCGACAGCTCCGGTGGTGTCTTTTGACGTCCTCCTTTATATTCCTTATAGGTTTCATGACGAAATGTGGTTTTTCCAGCATCGAAAGCGACAAGCAAGTGAGTCGGCTGTTCGTCCTCCAATATTTTTAGAAGCATATTCGTAAAACCATACACGGCATTGGTATAGACACCTTTTTCGTTATTTAACAGCGGCAGTGCAAAAAATGCCCGGTAAATCACACTGTTGCCATCAATCAATACAAGTTTGTTCGACATACGTCAAATCCTCCGATCCGTGTCTGCCTGGTAAATATAGTTTATCATTATCCATGCCTGATTCAAAAGATTATCTCCCGGTTTTCAGACCAGTAAAAGAAATCATTTACAAAAAACAGAAACGAGGCTGGGACAAAAAACGTTTAGTCAAATAAAAATCCGAACTATGATTCGAAAAAACCTGAATCAGTTCGGATTTTTCGTTTAGCGTAGGAAAAACACGGAGATTCCTGCGGGATGAAAAGCCTAGATAAGACCCCGCAGTGCGATAAGCACAAAGCAAAGCTTCCATGAGTAGGCTTCGACCTGCGAGGAGCGTAGGCTTCGACGAATAAGCTTGCAACGCGACGAGCACGAGGAGGCTTATCAGCGCCCGCGGCAAAGAAGACACTGTGAAAGCGACCAAAGAAAGCTTGAACAGATGTCGCGCTTGTGCCTGGTAAGGTGAAAGCGCAGTGTTTTTCCGGAGCGATGGCCACACCTTAAATATATCGTTCGTATTTAGAAGCAATTTGTTCAGTCTTGTCCCAGCCCCGCTTTGTTTTATTTGGGCAAGTAAACATGAAACGTTGACCCGTTATCCGGTTCACTTTCAACGGATATATGGCCATCATGAACTTCCACAATATGTTTTACAATAGCCAAACCGAGTCCCGTTCCACCTGTATTCCGGCTGCGGGCCTTATCCACTCGATAAAATCGTTCAAAAATTCTCGGGATTACTGCCTGGTCAATGCCAATGCCATTATCGGACACGGACACATGAACATATTCCGTTTCATCAAACACGGTTAGTATCACCTCGCCATTTTCTGGTGAATAATTGATAGCATTGGTCAGTAAGTTGATAACCACCTGTTTGATTCGCTCCCTATCGCCTTGCAACGTAATCCCTTCCTGAACATTCATCTCCATGTTAATCCCTTTTTGTTCAGCACGATGTTGAATAATTGGAATAATCTCTCCTGTCAATTTATCCATATGCACCGTTGTTTTGGCAAGTTTGAAATTATCTTTTTCCAATTCGGATAACGTCAGCAGGTCTTCAATTAACCCTTGCAGACGATAGCTTTCGTCATAGATGATGGTTAGAAAACTATGCAGTGTTTTTTTATCATTCATCGCCCCATTCAGCAATGTTTCGGCAAATCCTGTAATGGAGGTGATCGGTGTCTTCAGTTCATGCGATACGTTGGCTACAAAATCTTTTCGCATCAATTCAAGTTTCTTCAGATGGGTGATGTCATAAAGCAGCAACACGGCGCCTTTCAGCATATTCCGTTCATTAAAAATGGGCGCACCAATGATCTCAATATACCTTTTATCGACGTCAATGACTTGTGTAAACGATTCAATAATATTTCTTTCATACAGAAACGTTTGTTGAACAGTTTCATGAATCGTTTCATTTTCCAGCACATCATAGTATAAAAAACTGCGGTAATCCCCGGATTCGCCACCGAACATAGATAGAAATTTCCGATTCACCAAATGGATATACCCTTTTCCATCCAGTAAAACAAGTCCGCTCTGTGTGTTATCAATTACCGTGGACAATTGCTCTTCCTTCATTTGTTCTTGCATCCGAAATTCACTTAAATTCCGTGCCAGTTCATTTAATTTGTTATTTAATTCACCAATATTACCGCTTTCTGTATGTTGAATACGGGTTCGATAATTTCCTTTAAGGAATTCATTCACAGCTTTTGTAGTTTTTTTGATGGGTTTCATATATTTTTCATAAACGTGTAGCATGATTATAAGCAAGCCTACGTATTCCACAATCAAAATTGATCCGAGAATAATATACTCGTTTGTCAGTAGGCTGATGATCGCACCTGTTGCAATCAATAGTATAAAAATACTCGCATGATAGGCGGCCAATGGTTTTGTGAATAATGGACGCAATCGCATTATGTTGGTTCCTCCAATTTATACCCCAGTCCCCTTATGGTTTTAATATAGATTGGTTTTCTGGTATTCGGTTCAATTTTTTCCCGCAAACGGCTGATATGGACATCAACGATACGGGTATCACCTGCGAAATCATAATTCCAGACTGCACGTAAAAGCTGCTCACGTGATAAGACATTTCCTTTATGTAATACAAGATAATGTAATAACTCAAACTCCTTTTTGGTAAACGTTAGAAGTTTTCCATTCATTTCCGCTTCATACCGATTTGGAAAAATAACAAGACTGCCTATGTTCAATGAAGCGCCGGAAATTTTGTCAGTCTTTTCAGTCCGTCTTAATATCGCTTTCGTCCGTGCAGTGACTTCTTTCACACTGAAAGGCTTGGTCAAATAATCATCTGCGCCAAGCTCTAAACCGAGAACTTTATCAAATTCATCATCTTTGGCCGTCAACATCAGAATCGGTGTGTCAATCTGTTTGTAACGCAAATGTCTGCATACTTCCCTCCCGTCCATTTCCGGAAGCATCAGATCAAGTATGATTAAATGATAGGTTTCTTTTTCTGTTTTTCGGACTGCTTCTTTTCCGTCATATGCCGTATCCGTTTCAAATCCTGACTGTTCCAGGTTGAATGTCAAAAGCGTGACAATGGATGATTCATCATCAACAACCAAAATCCGTTTTTTCATGACACATTCTCCGTTCCCCATCAGCTTAGTTGTTTTCATCTTACAATGAACAGGAAATGATGTGAATAGATCGTAACAGAAAAGCCATGGTTATGCTAGTGATGAATGGTTGCATTCGGTATATAGAAAAAGCTTCTCTCTACTTTGAAGAAGGTAGGAGAAGCTTTTCCTATTATTGTCATGAACGAAGCACATCAAGTACATTTTTTACGGTTTCGGCTGACCGGTCCAACGCTGCTGTTTCATCATCGGTCAGATCCAATTCAATGATATCTTCCAGACCATTCCCGCCAATAACTGTTGGCACACCGAGATAAATGTCACGATAACCATACTCCCCTTCGAGATAGGCAATGGATGGAAGGACGCGCCGCTGATCTTTCAAAATGGCTTCAGCCATAACGGTGAGGGAAGCGGCCGGTGCGTAATAAGCACTGCTATTGCCCAATAGACCGACGATTTCTCCGCCACCTTTGCGTGTGCGCTCAACAATGGCATCAAGGCGGTCTTGAGAAATCAGCTTGTCGAGCGGAATACCGCCTGCATGGGAATAGCGAATCAATGGAACCATGTCATCGCCATGACCGCCAAGGACAAAACCAGAGATGTCTTTTACGGACAGGTTTAATTCCTCTGCAATAAACGTGCGGAACCGCGCTGTATCCAATATGCCGGATTGACCGATCACCCGTTCTTTCGGAAGTCCGGATTCTTTAAATACCGTATAAGTCATAGCATCCACCGGGTTAGTCAAAACAATAATAGTCGTCTCCGGTGAATGAGCAACAATGTCCTGCGTGACGGATTTCATGATTTTGGCATTTGTGTTAACCAAGTCGTCACGACTCATTCCGGGTTTTCGCGCGATACCGGCTGTAATGATAACCAGATCGGAACCTGCTGTATCTTTATAATCCGCCGTTCCGATAATGTTGGCATCAAATCCTTGAACAGGACTTGCTTCTTTCATATCCAGCGCTTTTCCCTTTGTTGGGTCTTCCTTATCCGGAATATCCACTAATACAACATCACCAAATTCTTTTTGTGCCATCATCAGGGCAGTGGTGGCGCCAGTGGATCCAGAACCGATGACAGTTATTTTCTTGCGTCTAATAGACATAGTCTTTCACCTTCCAATAAGAAAATGTAGTATGCCGAGTGCTCCGGATTTGACAGTCAATTCATATTTTTGATGAGTTCATCAGCGAATCCACTTGTTTTCACTTCAGTAGCCCCATCCATCATACGTGCAAAGTCATAAGTAACCACTTTGGAAGCAATGGTCTTGTCCATCGCTTTTGAAATCAAGTTGGCTGCTTCTCTCCACTCCAGATGTTCAAGCATCAATACCGCTGACAAAATGACGGAAGATGGGTTCACTTTGTCCATGCCGGCATATTTAGGAGCTGTGCCGTGGGTTGCTTCAAAAATGGCATGACCGGTATCATAGTTGATATTCGCTCCCGGCGCAATACCTATACCGCCGACTTGTGCAGCCAGTGCATCGGAAATATAATCCCCATTTAGGTTCATCGTTGCAACAACATCAAATTCTTTTGGACGGGTCAGAATTTGCTGCAAAAAGATATCGGCAATGGCGTCTTTTACAACCAATTTGCCGGCAGCAACTGCTTCATCTTCCGCCTTGTTGGCTGCTTCTTTGCCTTCTTTTTCAACAATCCGGTCATACTCTGCCCATGTAAAGACTTTGTCACCATATTCTTGTTCGGCAACTTCATAACCCCATGATTTAAAGGATCCTTCCGTGAATTTCATAATATTGCCTTTATGTACCAAGGTGACATTTCGGCGACCTTCCTTAATGGCGTAATCAATGGCAGCACGAATCAGGCGCTTTGATCCGTCTTCGGATACCGGTTTAATACCAATGCCGGATGTTTCAGGAAAACGGATACTATCAACACCCATATCATCCTGCAGAAAACGGACTACTTTTTCTACATCTTCAGTGCCTTTTTGCCATTCGATGCCAGCGTAAATATCTTCTGTATTTTCACGGAAAATGGCCATGTCTACGTCTTCTGGATGTTTAACCGGGGATGGAACACCACTGAAATACTGTACCGGACGCAAGCATGTAAACAAATCCAATTCCTGGCGAAGCGCAACGTTCAACGAACGGATGCCACCGCCGATTGGTGTTGTGAGTGGTCCTTTAATAGCAATTTTATAGTCATCAATGGTTTGAAGGGTTTCATCCGGAAGCCATTCACCGGTTCGATCATACGATTTTTGACCGGCATAGACTTCTTTCCATTCAATCTGCTTTTCACCGTTATAAGCTTTTTCAACGGCTGCCTCAATCACGCGGCGTGCCGCTGCCCAAATATCCGGACCGGTGCCGTCACCTTCGATAAAAGGAATAACCGGGTGGTTGGGAACATTCATTTCACCGTTTTCAACAGTAATTTTTTCACCTTGTGTCATTAAGATTACCTCCTGTTTAATTTCATACACGTTCATTTTACCATAATGTCAGGTATCACGGTAAAACCTTGATATACCAAACGGATTGGCCATACAATAGCCGGGCTTTTTTGATATGGCATCAGCCCGGCGCTGTATGATTAAGTTCTCAAAGGTTTCAGCGATTTTCAATGGGAATATAGGTCTGTGTTTCTGGTCCGACATATTCAGAACGCGGACGGATCAGGCGATTATTATCGTATTGTTCCAGTATATGAGCCAGCCAGCCGGATACACGGCTTGTTGCAAAAATAGGTGTAAACAGGTCGTGATCAATACCCAAACTGTGATAAACCGATGCGGAATAGAAGTCAACATTTGCCGGCAATCCTTTTTCTTCTTTGATGTAGTCTTCGATCGAAACCGACATGTTATACCATTTCGGTTGTTCAGTAATTTTTGTTAACTCCTTCGACATTCGTTTTAAGTATTTCGCACGTGGGTCACCATTTTTATACACCCGGTGGCCCATTCCCATAATCTTTTCTTGATTGGCCATTTTCTCTTTGACGTATGGAATCGCCCTGTCTTCGTCACCAATGTCTGTGAGCATCTCCATCACACGCTCATTGGCTCCGCCGTGCAGCGGTCCCTTTAATGCCCCGATAGCCGCGGTCACACCGGAATAAATATCCGACAGTGTTGCAACACACACGCGCGCTGTAAATGTGGATGCATTCAATTCATGATCCGCATGCAATATTAACGCCTTATTGATGGCTTCTTCCTCGATGTCTTTCGGTTTCTCGCCATTCAACATATACAGGAAATTGGCCGCAAAGCTCAGATTTTCCTTTGGTTGGATGGGTTCTTTGCCTTTGCGGATGCGGGCAAAAGCCGTTACGATCGTTGCAATTTTAGCCTGCAGGCGCACCGCTTTTCGCTTATTGGACGCTTGTTCCATCACATCAGCTTCATCGTCATGCAACCCCAATATTGATACAGCAGAGCGGAGAGCAGCCATTGGATGAACTGTTGATAGATCATATGAATGTAAATGGTCAATAACCGCTTCCGGCAATGTCATGTTGATAGACAGATCATGTTTAAACTGATCGAGCTCTGACTGATTCGGGAGCCGTAAATTCCACAATAAAAAGACGACTTCTTCAAAACTTGAATTCTCAGCCAAATCATCAATCGTATAACCAGCATAGGTGAGCTGATCATTAATAATGGAACTGACGGACGACTGTGTTGCCACAATTCCTTCCAACCCTTTTGCTGTTGACATAACAAACCCTCTCCTTTTCTATGAATGGTTCATTCATCAAGTTCAAGTAACCGTGATTATTACAAAGTGATTGCCATCCCCAAGCCCAATTATAAAGTATTATACAACTAATGTGAATGAAAACTGATTAAAACCAGCAATATTTCTACATTAAGAAGAAGCTTCTTACAAAAAGTTATGTCTTTCATCATGTAATAATGCTGGATGACGTCTATTTCGCCGTTGTTTATCATATGTAAAATAGTACAAGTCTAATGGGCACTTGGAGGGGCGGTATTGTACAAAGAAAAGTTGTTTCCAGTGCTGCGCGCATGCGTTGTTATAGGTGTTTTTATAGCAGGGTACATAGTGTTGAAGCATACATTGCCTTACATATACCCTTTTTTGCTTGCTATATTGCTTTCGATAGTTCTTAATCCCATCGTCACATTTTTGGAAAATAAAGCTCGGCTGCCGCGCGCTCCGGCTGCTTTCTTTGTGATGGCAGCGATTATCGTTATGGCTGCGTTCTCGCTTTATTTTATTACGGCCGAAATGGTTCACGGAACCACTTATTTAGCTGAGCGCGTCCCGGCTTATTTTGAGCATTTGCTGATTATTATAAGTGATGTGTTCGACGACAAACTGTTTCCATTATTTGAAAAGTTTAGCTCCTTTTTCCATTCATTGAGCTCCGACCAGCAAACCACCATTTATGATCACGTCAATAAACTGATCAGCCAATGGGCGAATGACGTTGCTGTTGTATTGCGGAATGTTCTCATGCAAATCCCGGCAGTATTAGCCAAACTCCCTGGCTATGTAGCCGTTTTTCTGTTTATTGTCATGGCTGCTTTTTTCATGACAAGCGATTGGTATGCTTTGACCCACACCTGGAATAAAAAGGTTCCGGCAACCGTCCGTACCATCTGCAGCACTATCTGGGTTCAATTGAGACGAGCTGTATGCGGATTTATCAAAGCTCAAATAGTACTGCTTACGATAACAGCAGCGACAATCTATATAGGGCTTTCGGCAGCCGGTATCAATCATGCCCTGACCATCGCGCTGCTTGCGACAGGTTTGGATATACTGCCATTTATTGGTACAGGCATTGTTTTCATCCCATGGATCATTTACGTATTTATGACAGGCGATCATTCCATAACAATTAAGCTGGTGATCCTGTATGCGATCGTCGTTGTACAACGAGAACTGCTTGAGCCAAAATTGTTATCGAACTACGTGGGACTCAGCCCCCTGGCGACACTGACGGCAATGTTTGCCGGTTTTCAATTATGGGGTGCAGGCGGACTGCTGGCAGGACCATTCATAGCTGTTGTCGGTAAAGTTCTCTATCAAGCAGGCGCTTTCCACTGGTTGGCCCATTTCATAAAAGGGGCTTGATCCATGTCTACCATCGACGGTATATAATGTTACTGTTATTCATCATGTGCCGTAATAGGTGCTGGACCATACGTTTGAAAGGACGTCTTGTAATTGGGATCACGAGCATAAAGCCGACCGCATCAGTTATGAATCCCGGGGAGAACAGAAATACACCGCCAATAAAGATGCAGATGCCATCAATTAAAGCATCGGCAGGCACCTGCCCGCTATTCATGGATCGTTGAGCCCTCTGCCACGTCTCAGTTCCCTGTTTTTTAGCAAGGGAAACACCGGCAACCCCGGTTAAAATAATTAATGCGACAACCCACCAGGGACCGATGATGTTGCCCGCCCAAATAAAAACACCTATTTCCAAAGCGGGTATAATCAGTAAAGCTAATAACAGCCAACGCACGCTATCACCCTTTTAGTTTTTTCGGCTTTCATAACATTTATGATAAAAAGTAAACGGTTCCCCCGTTATGAAACATCGTGACGCCAATGGCTCAGTCGGAATTGGCATTCTATAATACACTGGCATGTCCTCGGTAAATATCACCTTTTGCACCATCAATGGTGATGTCCATTCCGTCTTCCATATGAGTGAACACGTCCTTCACCCCAACAACAACAGGAATTCCGAGACTTAAACCGACGACCGCTGCATGAGACGTCAATCCACCTTCTTCGGTAACGATACCGGCTGCTTTTTTAACGGACTCCATCATATCACGATCTGTTCCATACGTCACAAGAATATCATTTTCTTCGACCTTTGCGAGCGCATCTTCAGCATTCCGGGCAGTAACCGCTCTGCCATATGCACTTCCGCGGCCTATTCCTTGACCTTTAGCCATTACATCTCCTATGACATGAACTTTCATCAAATTGGTTGTGCCGCTTTCGCCGACTGGAACACCTGCTGTAATAATCACCCTGCTTCCTCGTTCAAACAAGTCAGTGCTCAAACTTTGGTCAATGGATATGTCCAGCATTTCATCGGTTGAACGCGCTTTGTTGCCCATTATAGCATGCACACCCCAGACCAACCCCAATTGCCTGTTGACTACTTCGGAAAATGTAACAGCTACTATTGGTACCTTCGGGCGATATTTGGAAATCATTCTGGCGGTATGTCCGCTTTCTGTTGGTGTAATGATGGCACTAACAGATAAATTCATCGCCGTATGAGTTACTGATTGACTGATGGCATCGGTGATTGTCATATGGGAAGACTTGGATCGGTTGCTCAGTATCAATGTGTGATCCAGAGCCGTCTCGGTTTTCCTCGCGATAGCATTCATCGTTTGAACCGATTCAATTGGATAATCTCCCGCAGCTGTTTCGCCGGAGAGCATGATTGCATCCGTTCCGTCAAAAATAGCATTTGCTACATCCGAGGCCTCCGCTCTTGTCGGGCGTGGATTTCGCTCCATGGAATCAAGCATCTGAGTGGCAATGATAACCGGCTTACCAACTGTATTGCATTGTGCAATCAGTTCTTTTTGTACAAGCGGTACATCCTGTGCGGGGGTCTCCACGCCAAGGTCGCCGCGGGCCACCATCAGACCGTCACTGACTTCCAAAATGGATTCAATATTGTCAATACCTTCCTGATTTTCGATTTTAGGAATGACATTTAGATGAGTGGCATCGTATGCTTCAAGCAATTCCTGGATTTCCAGTATATCGGACGGGCGCCTAACGAAGGATGCTGCGATAAAATCCACACCCTGCTCGATGCCAAATTTAATATCTGCCGCATCTTTATCAGTGATTCCGGGCAAATTGATTCTAACATTCGGCACATTGACACCTTTTTTATTTTTTATAGTACCTTCATTCAAGGCTTTAGTTTTCAGTTCCCGTCTTTCATGGTCAATTTCCAGCACTTCCAGTTCAATCAATCCATCATCCAGTAAAATTTTCGATCCCGGATGGACATCATCAATGAGTCCACTGTACGTGATGGAAAATCGTTCGGCGGTTCCTTCGATGTCATCCATGGTCACATAAACAATGCTATCCTTCAGAATGTCGGCTTCTCCGTTAATAAACGAGCCCGTCCTTATCTCCGGCCCTTTTGTATCCAAAAGAATGGCAACTGTTTTTCCTGTTTTGGCTGCTGCCTCCCGGATTTGGTTAATCCGCATTTTATGCTCGTCATAATTCCCATGGGAAAAATTCAGCCTCGCTACGTTCATTCCCGCATCTATCAATTGTGTCAACGTCTCAACAGATTCCGATGATGGTCCGATGGTACACACAATTTTTGTTTTTCGCATTTTCCAGCCTCCTTAAATCGACAGCTCTTTTGATAATTGGTACATGCTGAAATCAATGGTGTGTTTTTGTGCCAATACATCCGCGAACGTATGGGCAACCAGCCTATTGTTTTGAATACCTGCCATCTTCCCGGCTTCACCGTTTAAAAGCAACTCGATGGATTGTGCTCCAAGCCGGCTGGCAAGCACCCTATCCGAGGCTGTCGGGGAGCCGCCACGTTGAATATGGCCGAGAACGGTAACACGCGTTTCCAAATCAGCCTGTTCTTTTATTTTATCGGCATAGCCAAACGCACTTCCAACACCTTCAGCAAGGATAATAATGCTATGTTTTTTCCCGCGGTTTTGTCCGCGATTGAGACGATCGACAATTTCTTGGAGTTCATCTTGTTTTTCCGGTATCAAAATGCTCTCGGCCCCATCAGCAAGACCAGCCCATAGTGCCAAGTCACCAGCGTTTCTGCCCATCACTTCAATGATGAATGATCGTTCATGTGACGATGCTGTATCGCGAATTTTGTCAATGGCGTCAATAACGGTGTTTAACGCTGTATCAAAGCCAATCGTGAAGTCCGTACCAGCAATATCGTTGTCAATCGTTCCGGGAATTCCAATGCATGGATATCCCTTTTTTGTCAGTTTTTCCGCACCGCGAAAACTACCGTCCCCACCAATGATAATCAATCCTTCAAGGCCATATTTCTCCATTTGTTCCATCCCTTTTTGCTGCCCTTCATCGTGTTTGAAATCCTCACTTCTGGCTGAGTGGAGGATGGTGCCACCGCGCTGAATAATGTCGCCAACAGAACCAATATCCATCTTCTCTATATAACCATCAATAAGACCCTGGAAGCCATTTTTCACACCATAAACGTCAATGCCATGATAGATAGCTTTACGCACAACAGCACGAATGGCCGCGTTCATGCCAGGTGCATCTCCACCGCTTGTCAAAATGCCAACTTTCCTCATTGTTTCACCTCATACTTAAACACTGTTATCTCCCTACAAGATATATGTAAATCGAAAAAATATCAATCATTTCAGTTGCCGGATCCATACTGATGGGGATGATAAAGTGAAAGAGGCTGACGTTTGTCAACCTCTTTTATCACTGCATCTATAAACATACAGAATATTACATTTCCTGGTATTCACCGATTTGCTTATATTTTTCCCATCGCATTTCAAGCAATTCATCAACAGGCTTAGCTATCAATTCATCAAGGGATTTTGCCAATACAGCATCCACATTTTGTGCTTGCTGATACGTGTCCTGATGAGCACCACCTCTTGGCTCGCTAATAATTTCATCAACAATATCTAATTCCTTCAGATCATAGGCGGTGATTTTCATCGTTTCAGCAGCTTTCCTGGCCAAAGTCGAATCTTTCCATAACAATGCTGCAGCTCCTTCCGGTGAAATAACGGAATAGGTGGAATTCTCAAGCATATGAATATGGTCCCCGATACCCAATCCCAATGCACCACCGCTTCCACCTTCACCAATGACGATGCAAATGATGGGCACTGAAAGTCCGGCCATCTCCACGAGGTTATGGGCAATAGCTTCACTTTGACCTCGTTCTTCAGCAGCCTTGCCTGGATAAGCCCCTTTCGTATCAATGAAACAGACGATGGGACGATTGAACTTTTCCGCCTGGTGCATATGTCTCAGTGCTTTCCGGTAGCCTTCCGGATGCGGCATGCCAAAGTTTCGTCGAATATTTTCCTTCGTCTCTTTCCCACGTTGATGGCCAATAACGGTCACTGGTCGATCATGATAAAAAGCAATACCAGCAACGATGGCTTCATCATCTCCAAACGAGCGATCACCGTGGAATTCAATGAAATTCGTGAACAATGCTTCGATATAATCCATTGTTGTCGGACGTTTTTGGTGACGTGCCATTTGCACTCGATGCCATGGTTGCAGATTGCCGTAAATATCGTTCTCCAATTTTTCCAGCCGTTTTTCCAGTGTTGCTATTTCCGTTTCCAGATCAATATTGCTGTCGTTTGTAAACGATTTTAACTCAGCAATTTTCTCTTTTAAATCGACAATCGGCTTTTCAAAATCAAGCACTTGATTCATGCATTCTCCCTCCCTTGTGCATGCATGGAAAGAAGAACGGTCAGGAGGTTCTTCAGATCATGACGGTGTACCACTTTATCAAGCTGACCGTGCTTTAGAAGAAATTCCGATGTCTGAAAATCTTCCGGCAGTTTTTCACGGATGGTTTGTTCAATCACCCTTCGGCCAGCAAAGCCGATCATGGCCCCAGGCTCAGCCAGATTGTAGTCACCGATGGATGCAAAACTCGCGGTAACCCCGCCAGTCGTCGGATGCGTCATAACAGAGATCATTAAACCACCGGCTTCAGAAAACCGTTTCACTGCAACGGATGTTTTGGCCATTTGCATGAGACTGAGCACACCTTCCTGCATCCTGGCACCGCCGGAAGCAGTAAAAATGATAAATGGCAATGATTCATTTTTGGCATTCTCGATAGCACGGGTGATTTTTTCACCAACGACCGATCCCATGCTTCCCATACGAAAACTGGAATCCATTACACTGAAAGCAGTTTCCTGTCCATTCATCACACCTTTGCCGGTGACAACACCTTCCTGGAGACCGGTTTTTTGGCGATCTTTGTCCACTTTTTCCTCGTATCCGGGAAATTCAAGCGGGTTAGTCGTCGTTAGATCTCTATCCCATTCCTCCAACGTCTCCTCATCAAATAAACTGCCTATCCGATCCCATGCTCTCAACGGATGGTGATAGTCACAGTTCGGACAGACGTTCATATTCTTATTCATTTCTTTTCGATAGTATATTTTATTGCAATGATGACATTTTTTCATTAAACCTTCGGGAATATCAATTTTACTATCTTCATTGGGAATGGTAGCATATTTTCTTTTTTTGCTGAAAAAATCCTTTAGCAAGGGAATTCCTCCTTTTCCTAACAAACCCGGACCGTTACTGTCTGCTTTAAACAGTCGGACACACCAATCATCGAAGACATCAATTATTTTTCACCGGCAAATCGTGAAACAATTCCTCGATGGAAGCGTAGTGGTTGCCCTGATAAAGATCGATGAGTCGCAAATAAAAGGACTCATCGTATGATAGGCTGGAAATGGTATACGAAAATTCATCCATGAGCTGCCACACTTTGGCAAGCAGCAAATTTTCTGTCTTATAAAATAAGTATTGAAAGAAGGCGACATGTTTGGCATTTTCGTTGAGTGATTGATCCCAGACGATGTCAATCAATTGACCGATATCTTCACCCTGCATATCATCATAGGCAATCTTTGCAGCTTCTTTTTCAATGATTCTTTTTGCAATTAAGAGATCATTTTTTGTGCTATTTCTTTGCAAAATAAATGAGGAAAGCACCTCTACCGTATGGTACGGCCGATATGTGCTTAAAAAAGTGCCTTCCCCATGTCTGGTTTCAATCAATCCCAAAAGCTCCATTGCACGCAATGCTTCGCGGATGGATGACCGTCCCGCCTGCAGCTGCTCAGAGAGCACACGTTCCGATGGAAGTTTATCCCCTGGCTGCAGATGATTCGCTTCAATATAGTTCCGAAGCTCCTGTAAAATACCATGGTATACTTTTTGTTTTGGTAGCATGGACACAGCCGGAGTCACCCCTTTTATAGGTTATACGGTGTACAGATGGCCGGATCGGCGAGACAAACTCGCTCAGCCGGCACATGGGTAGTATTGTACATCAGTCCTCATCAATCCGTGTCAATCGTCTTGTTTTCTCGGCCACCTTTTCCGGATCGGTATCCATTCGGGCCACACCGGATTCCATCGCTGCCTTGGCGACATGGGATGCAACTAGCGGCGCCACTCTCGGATCGAACGGAGCAGGAATAACATAGTCGTCACGCAGCTCGTCATCTGCAATCAAGGATGCGATCGCTTCGGCCGCGGCTATTTTCATCTCTTCATTAATCCTGGTGGCCCGGACATCGAGAGCCCCCCGGAAAATACCAGGAAATGCCAGAACGTTATTGACTTGGTTCGGAAAGTCCGAGCGCCCGGTACCGATCACTTTCACATTGGCCTCTTTGGCATCTTCCGGCATAATTTCCGGATCTGGATTGGCCATCGCAAAAATAATTGGGTCATCTGTCATTTTTTCAATCATTTCCTTGCTTAACAGGCCGCCGACAGAGACACCGATGAAAACGTCCGCGTCTTCCAGCATATCTTCCAGGCCGCCTTCTTTTTTATCTTTGTTGGTCATTTTGGCGACTTCCTCTTTGACGTCATTCATACCATACGACCGGCCTTCAAAGATTGCCCCTTTTGAATCACACATAATCATATCGCGGACACCAACATGATACAATAATTGAATAATGGCAATACCTGCTGCGCCCGCACCATTGGCTACGACTTTAATATCCGAAAATGCCTTGCCGCTCAATTTCAACGCATTGATCAATCCGGCAACGGTTACGATAGCAGTGCCGTGCTGATCATCGTGAAAAATCGGGATACTGGTTTCCTTTTTTAGACGCTCTTCAATGACAAAACAGTCTGGAGCAGCAATATCCTCCAGATTAATCCCACCAAACGTTGGTTCCATCATCTTCACCGTCTGTACAATTCCATCTATATCGTAGGAATCCAGACAAATTGGAAAAGAATCAATGCCCGAGAAACTTTTGAATAATACTGATTTTCCTTCCATCACAGGCAACGAAGCTTCCGCTCCAATATTGCCGAGTCCCAACACCGCTGAACCATTACTGACGACGCCCACCATGTTCCCCTTCATCGTGTAGTCGTAAACGGTTTCTTTATTATCATAAATTTCTTTACAGGGCTCGGCCACACCCGGTGAATAGGCAAGACTCAAATCCTTGGCATTCCGCACTTTCACTTTTGACTCTGTGGAAAGCTTCCCCCTGTTCACTTTATGCATATGCAACGCTTCATCACGCAGTCTTGACAAAATAGTCACTCCCTTTTATGTATTAGATGTCTCCCGGAAGGTGGTCTGACCAATTAATGGATTCATTATAACAGATGGAGATCATCTGTAAAGTTAAACATAAAGCGTCATTCAGTGAGTACATTTATGAGATTGTTATCACATCTCCGGGGACGACGAGGCTTAAGACAAGCCCCAACTGGAACGACACTCTTTCCATCACCCGGTTGTTTTCCGTTCATCCAGCGCCACATTCTGACTTCCGAAACGATCACGCAGCATCTGTAAACAACGGGCCTGAGGATCAACCCCGTATTCTCCTGACAGTTGATAGGCCTTTTTTTCCGTCTGTTGATAAATGATAATCGGCGTGTTTCCCGGATAGTCTTTTGCCACACTGCGTATAGTCGCTAATGCCTCGCTATCATTCGTGTCTGTCAATTGGATAAACAGTCGCTGATGTTGCTTTTGTTCCCACTCTGTCTGGCTAAACGGCTGTACATCATTCATTATCCACTGACGCTGCCCATTTCGATCTTCCACTTTTCCGTTGAACGTAATCACCATTTCCTCAGACAGCCAACGATTCACTTGGCGATACAATGGTGGAAAAACAACCGTCTCTATTTCATCCGTCTCATCTCCGACTGTCATAAATGCCATCGTATCTCCGCGCTTGGTACGAATGACTTTCATAGTGTGAACAACCGCTGCACCGGATAGATTACGCGCTCCGGGAGGCATATGTTTGGCCCTACTCAACGAGGTGTAGCCGGCTTGTTGCAGTGCTCGGCGGAATTTTTTTAATGGGTGACTGGACATATAGAACCCAAGCAATTCTTTTTCATCCTGTAGCTTACGCATCAGACTGAAATCTTCTATATTCACATAGGTTTCTTCTAATTGAATGGTATCCTGAAAAAGATTCGATTGATCGCTGAACTCTTTAAACAACTCGCCCTGTTCCAGTGCGTGATCGATGGATGCAAGCAAACCCGCCCGGTTCGGGTAAACATCATCAAACGCTCCTGCCATCACTAATGTTTCCAGAACCTGTCTGTTGACAGTTTGCTGCGACACACGCATGCAAAAATCAAACAGACTTTTGAATTGGCCCTGCTTTCTCACTTGAATAATCTCTTTACCTGCCTGATGACCAATGCCCTTGATTGACAAAAATCCCATTCGGATACCTGATCCTTCCACGACGTATTTTCCAAAACTTTTATTGATTGAAGGCGGAAGCAATGGCATGCCCAGTGTTTCCAGCTCTTTTCTGTACATGGTCACTTTATCCTGTTGAGAAGAGACAGACGTCAGCAATTCCGCAAAAAAACTTGCTGGATAGTGTGCTTTCAAATAGGCAAGCTGATACGATATTTTACTATAAGCAACAGCGTGGCTTTTGTTGAACCCATAGTTCGAAAACTGGACAATCCACTCGAATATTTCGTCAGCAACCTGTTGCGAGTACCCGTTATCCAGACACCCTTGTATAAAAGCTACGCGCTGTTGATTCATCAGCTGCTCATCCTTCTTACTGACTGCTCGCCGGAGAAGATCAGCATGACCCATCGAAAGGTTGGCAATCCGGTGCGCTATTTGCATGATTTGTTCCTGATAAATAAGCACACCGTACGTCTTCTTTAGAATCGGTTCCAAATCCGGATGCGGATAAGTCACTTGTTCTGTCCCATGTTTTCGATTAATATAAACCGGAATCTGTTCCATCGGCCCTGGCCGGTAAAGCGCATTGACCGCTGCTATTTCTTCAAACACGGTCGGCTTCAGACGCCTGAGTACTTCTTTCATTCCTTGGGATTCCAGTTGAAAAACGCCATTTGTCCGTCCTTGCTGAAGCAACGTATACGTCTCGGGGTCGTCGTCAGGAATCGATGCCAATGATACATTATCACCTTCTGTATAACGGATGGTACGAGTAATTCGTTCCATCAATGTTAGATTCCGCAAGCCGAGAAAGTCCATTTTCAAGAGACCAAGTGCTTCCAGGTCATTCATCGCAAACTGTGTCAGATTAGTGTGATTCGTGCCGGCCGTTAAGGGAACTGTCTCCATTAACGGAGCATCACTGATAACGACACCGGCGGCATGGGTGGACATATGTCTTGGAATGCCTTCCAGCTTTGTTGCAACGGCAACTAACATTTTCAGTTTTTCCGACTGTTTGATATACTGTTGCAAGTCGTTGGAGGATCGTACGTATGTTGCTATGGTGTGATTCGCCTGTACAGGAATCGCTTGCAAAAGAAACCGGGCATCGTGTGATTCAACTTGCATTGTTTTTATCAATTCCCTTAAAAGCGCCCTTGCCGAAAAGGTGCCGAACGTAATAATTTGTGCAACATGGTTACTTCCATACTTGGAGCGTACATAATCGATGACTTCATCACGCCGGTGATCGGAAAAATCAATATCTATATCAGGCATGGACGTTCGCTCTGGATTCAGGAAACGTTCAAATAATAAGCCATGGCTGATCGGATCCACGTCGGTAATGCCAAGCACATAGGCCACGATCGACCCGGCAGCTGATCCACGCCCTGGACCTACAAAAATCCGCTTCTTTTTGGCATAGGTGATAAAATCCCAAACAATTAAAAAGTAATCACTGAATTCCATCGATTCAATGACTTCCAGTTCATGCGCTAGCCGTTCTTTCACTGTATGCGTAACAGAATCATACGTCGCAAATACGTTTTCCCAGCAGACCTCTTTTAAGTATGTATGCGTATGCATTGGTTCCGGAACCGGGTACGAGGGCAACATGTTACGGTTGAAATCAAACGTAACGTTACATCGTTCCGTAATCCGCTCCGTTTCATGGATCACTTCCGGCCAAGAGCCTCCAATTCCCTCCTTCATTTCTTCCTGTGAACGCATATGGCGATTTTGAACGGACGAATCTGTTATTTTCATCTGCCATGTTTGTCCTTTTGCAATAGCTTGCAAGCAGTCATAAGCAAAATCATCGTTTTCATGGAGGTACCGCACATCCTGTAATAGCACAGCGGGAAACGAATATTTGTCACAGAACGCCTGCACAGACTGGTTCACACGTCGCTCCGTTTCAGCACCATGATCCTGTACACCCAAATACAAGTCCTCTGAATAGAACATACGCCATTCGTCATTCAAATATGTTTTTACGCGGTCATACGTTTCATGTTGTAGTAAGGATCCGATGTCGGACACTGCTGTCACCAGAATACAGATTAAATCATCACTCATCGGTTCCAAATCCTCTTTGCTGATACCATTTTCTCCCGACATCTGCACATGGGTGCTAATTTTGACGAGGTTTTTATACCCATCGTTATTTTTCGCCAAAATAACACACATGTCACTCCCATCCTCAGCATTATTAACCGTAACACTCATACCGATGATAGGTTTGATTCCGTTTTGTCTGCATGCTTTGTAAAAAGGAATGACGCCATGCAAAACATCCTCATCCGTAAGGGCCAAAGCGCCAAACTGCAATTCGCGTGCCTTGGAAACCAGTCTATCCACTGTCATGGTGCTTTTCATGAAACTGTAACCGCTACGAACCTGCAAATGTGTAAATGACATCTTGCCCCTCCTTTTGCCATGTATGCATGCCTCCTATTTTACTCAATAAGCATCTGCGTCTCCAATGATTACATCGAGCATCATAACATATCCTGTCCATTGCTATCATAAAATGAACCAGTACACACATAAGGGGCCAAAATCATGGAAGAACGGTTTCTAGCTCAATTCATTCATTGCTTTTTTATAGCATTTGGTGTCGTTATAGGTGGCACTATTATCGGAAGCATCGGCGCTTTTGCCACTGGAGATGCGCCCTTCACCCAAATGAAACGTATTTCGCTTAGTCTACGGATTTGGGCAATTGTTGCTGCCATCGGTGGTACGTTTGATGCCATTGCTAATTTTGAAAAAGGGATTTTTACCGGTTCCACCTATGACCTGTTTAAACAGATTATGCTCATTGTGTCTGCCATGGGCGGTGTTAAAACAGCTCTATTAATTATTGGGTGGGTCATACAGGAGGATGTTGAATAATGCATATACCCCCTTACTATAAAAAAACAACATGGCAGAGGTTTCTAGCGGGAGCATTTGCCGGTTCGATTATTGGCTATTTGATATTCGTTTATATGTATGGCTCCATGTACGGGCAAATGCTTGAAGAAAACCGTGAGTTAAAATCCGAGGTGACCGAACTAAAAAACGAAAACGACGCATTGCTTGATGACAAAAAAGATCTTAATGAGAAAACGAAAGAATCTGCGAAAGTGGGCTCGATCACCATAACCATTACCAACGATGACGATTTGCCGGATAGACTTATCACCCATGAATTGGAGGAGTTAATAAAAGATGAAATTAACCATATTGTCGGAAAAGAGGTGTCCGTCATTTCCGAAAGCGATGAATTGCTGGAGGCCACCATTGAAAACAAAGAATTTACCATCGATGATTTTACATTTACATGTACAGTACGGAAGCTCATTATCACCCCAACCGTAAAGCTTTCCGTCAAAGCGGAATCATACAGCGGGCCTTGAATCAATTGTCCTTTATTGTTAAATTTCTACGAAAAAATGAGATAAATGAGCATCACAAAAGCCCACTTTTCCATATACTATAATGCATAAGCTGACATGACTAAACAAGAAAGGATTGTTCACCATGCATGTAATGGATCAGCGTCGACTACGAGACGAAAAGATGGCACAGCTGAAGGCAGGCACAACCGCATACGCCGAATCAGCTGAATTAATTCGGCTGATGAAGCGCGGCATTGAACGGGAAAATTTGCTTGTACATGATGATGAAACCAATGTAGGCTGCTGGTTTATTCCGTTGTATTAATACCATGGGCCAAAAATTCAAAAGAACTATAACCTCGACAACAACTGCGGGAATAGTTCTTTTTTTATCGCCCACTAATGGACATGTCACTTTATGAGTGTTTTATTCATCGGTATAGGATTGGCAGGCATTATCCAGATCGCTCATGATGTGTTCCATTTGTTCCCATGTGCTTATCGAAGCACCTGCCGCCATCGGGTGGCCGCCACCGTTATAGGCAGAAGCAATACCATTGACGACCGGCCCATTGGAACGCAGACGAACCCGTATTAAGTCGTCTTCTTCGATAAAAAACGCCCAGGCTTTTACACCTTGAATATCACCCAAAACGCCAACAAGCTGCCCTGTTTCCATCGGAAGGACACCGTAGCTGTCGAGCATATCCTTAGTCAGCACTACGGTACTCATGCCTGATGCCGAACGTGTGAAATGTTGCAGCACATAGCCGCGCAGTCTGGCAATATTATCTTTCATACGGTAAAGGCCATCATAAAGTCTGGAACGGTCAAAATTATAGGCAACCAACTCAGCCGCATGTTGGAATGTTTTTTTCGTGCTGCTCGGAAACAGAAATCGTCCTGTGTCACCGACAATACCGGCATATATGAGGCGCGCTGATTCATCAGTCATCACCAAACCGTCATCCTTGCCGAAAAGATACAAATCGTAAATCATCTCACTCGTTGAACTGGCCTCTGTATCAACCCATAATATATCTCCATATGGACCTACGTTAGGATGATGGTCAATTTTGATCAATTGCTGGCCGAGATGATACCGTTGATCACTGATTCGTTCAGCATTTGCTGTATCACATACAATAACCAATGCATTTTGATATGTTTCATCATCAACATCATCCATAACCGTTAAAAATTCAAGTGATGGATCATCTTCTCCAGTGATGAAGACATATTTAGACGGAAAGGACTCGCTTATAATGTCTTTCAAAGCCGCTTGAGACCCAAATGCATCCGGATCCGGCCGTACATGTCTGTGAATAATAATCGTTTCATATGCTTTAATGGCTTCAATAATTGATTGGATATGTTGCATCATATTCTCCCTACTTTGTCACATTTTTCACTTTCCTCATGAATCAAAACAAGCTACAATGGTTGAAGGTACATAAACGATGCCCAGACGCCATTGCATATCAGTACCTCAACCGGGGCAACGGAACAACACGCAACCGTATATCCGGTTATTTTAATTCAGCTATTTAGGAGCAGATTCATATGGTCATTTTCCCTATTATTATTGTGCTTTCCGCTGTTTTCTGGATTTATTACAAAGTCGCCATTCTGAAAAGCGGTGACGGACTGACCAAGGAATATTTTAACGCAAAATCCCGCGTTTGTCTCGGATCACTCATTTTCTTCTTTGGTATTAACCAGTATATGTTCTATGAAACCCGCCTCTCCCTGTTCATTGGAATTGTTTTCCTCTTCTTTGGCGGATTACATCTATATGTCGGGATGAAAGAAGCAAGGCATTACAGAAATGAATGGAGGCGCCTGCGTGCTTAACTCCCGTTCCAGGCTTTAAGGGCGTAAATGAAAAAACAGCTAAAACAGGATCGATGAATACAACATATGGGATCCCTTCTCTTACCGATCCTGTTCACCTGTTCATTAACTGTGCCATTAGAATCCCTTTTCCAACCATTTTTTGTCCGTTAAACACTTCCACATCCACCTTGGCATAACTACGCCCCGCATCCAATATGACTGGTTTAATAAGCAGGTTTGCATCAATTTGCACTGGTTTCAAAAAGTAGACAGTAAGATTCTCGACGACAAGATCCCCCTTTTGGGAATAGCGAAGCAACCGGCCGGCTGCCTCTGTCATCAGCGACGTGTAAACGCCATTGGATAATGTTCCGAGTTGGTTTGACATTTGCGGGGAAACTTGAGCACGAAACATAGTAGTGTCACTTTCTTCCTGAACCAAACTGCTTGCAATAATATCATCGATCGTTTGACCCATTTGCGGCTGACGCTGGCTTTCCTGGAGCGCTTTTAATACATCCTGACGCGAGATAACACCTTTCAGCCTGTCCGATTCATCAGCAACGGGAACAAGCTCAATGCCTTCCCAAACCATCATGTGGGCAACATTAGCAAGTGATGATTTATCCTGGACAACCATCGGATTTTTTGTCATAAGTTTCTCAATGGAGATGTCTTTATTTTTGCCAATAACATCTTTGGACGTAACAATGCCGGCTACACGTCCTTTTTCATCCACAACCGGATAACGGGTATGGGTTGATTGTTCGTTCAATTCATACCATCGACCCAATTTGTCTTTCGTGTACAAATAATAAGAATGATCGTATGGTGTATAAATATCTCCAACAGAAACGATTTCTCTTTTGATTAGCTGATCATAAATGGCTCTGTTGATCATGGTGGCAACTGTAAACGTATCATAACTTGTGGACATAACCGGAAGCTGAATTTCATCAGCCAATCGTTTAACATCTTCAGCCGTATCGAACCCGCCTGTTATAAGGACAGCCGCACCTTCATACAATGCCAGCTCATGTGCTTCCACACGGTTTCCGACAATAAGCAATGACCCGGCTTCTGTATATTGCATCATTGCGTTAAGTTGCATGGCTCCAATAACAAATTTGCTGAGCGTCTTATGCAATCCTGTTCGTCCGCCCAAAACTTGCCCATCAACAATTTTGATGACTTCAGCAAATGTCAGTTGTTCAAAGTTATCTTTCTTTTTCTCTTCAATACGCACGGTTCCCACACGCTCGATTGTGCTGACAATACCACGTGTTTCTGCATCTTTAATAGCACGATAAGCCGTACCTTCACTGACATTCAATGATTTAGCAATCCGCCTGACGGAAATTTTATGACCAATTTCCAATGACAAAATATGTTGCATAATTTGTTCGTGCTTGGTCGCCATTGCGTTCACCGACTTTCAACTGTACTAATCATTCTTCTCATGTGTTATTATACAGTTGAATCAGTCACACCTCAACAGTTAAGCACGTTGACGACGTTGGATATTTTCCTGTTCCATTACCGGGGGTGTGACCATCTGTAATAGGGAAGCGAAGTTGGAACCGGCCACCAGCAGGAAAAAACCCAGCCACAAGCCCCAGAACAGGGTCGCTTCTGTTGTTACAGCCTCCGGAATAACCGGCCAGGCAACATAAAGAAAAAAACTCGCCAGCAATAGTCGTAATATAGCATAATGGCGCACATATATCCCTCCTTTATCAATTATTCTATGATAACGGACAGCCTGTAAGAACAGAGAAGATCCTAACTCAATATACCAAGATACCAATTCAGAAGACCATCACCAAAAAAGTAAGCAAGCACAGCAGCTACAACAATATACGGACCGAATGGAATAGCCTGTCCACGTTGTGTCCTCTGAAGCAAAAGCATCAGCAACCCAATCACTGCTCCGATCATCGTTGCCAGGAAAAATGTAAGAATGATCTTTTCAAGCCCAAAAACGACTCCGAGCACACCGAACAGTTTCATATCCCCCGCACCCATTCCACCCCGGCTGATGAGAATAATCAGTGCCAATAGTCCAGTTCCAAAAAGAACCCCGACGATGGATGACCACCAAGGATCAAGCGGCTGTATCACCCGCATGATAATAAATAGCGGCAAAAAAAATAATAAAATCGTATTTGGAATAAGCATATAGACGATATCAGAAATAAATAAAATGACGACCATTGCCATCAGCAAGAGGGCTGTTAAAAGCTCCGCCTGAAAGCCGATCTCTGCATAACTGAGAGCAAATAATCCACCACTCGCCAGTTCAACAACGGGATAAGTGATGGCTATACGTTGCCCGCAGCTCCGACATCTCCCACGTTGCATTATGTAAGATAAAATGGGGATGAGTTCATACCATGTAAGTGTATGACGGCAATGCGGACAAATGGAACGGTCATTAGCGAAGGGCTGTTTCTGAGGTACACGTAATCCAACAACATAAAAGAATGAGCCGAAAACGAGGCCGAGCAGGAAGAAACATAGTAGCAACAGAATGTCCATAGGTCTGACTCCTTGTCCAAAATTTAGAATACATTAAAAACGGATCCGCTGCAAGGCAACAGAAGCATATTTCTTCCATTATAGCATGTTATCGGATATGTTGAATTATTTTTCTCTAAATCATAAAAAAGCAGACACTCATTTTAGTTTAAAAAAACGTGAGCAGCCCCGCTCACGTTTTTTCGATTTCTTATAATTCTACAGAATCGCCTATGTTCATCGCCAGCCCTTTTCCGGTTTTTACGCTGGATGCAAATTGATTCCCGTCCTGTTCAATCAAAGGGAACGTATTATAATGTATCGGAACAACCGTTTCAGATTTTATCCAATCCGTTGCGATCAAGGCGTCGTCAGGACCCATCGTAAAATTGTCTCCAATTGGTACGAAGGCTAGATCAATATCATTCATATCACCAATCAGTTTCAAATCACTGAACAGCCCCGTATCACCCATGTGATAAATCGTTTGACCATTAATTGTCAGTAGAATTCCTGCGGGCATCCCTGTGTAAATAATGGTGCCGTCTTCTTCTGTAAAGG
Organism: Lentibacillus halophilus; assembly: GCF_055395055.1. NCBI lineage: Bacteria > Bacillati > Bacillota > Bacilli > Caryophanales > Bacillaceae > Lentibacillus > Lentibacillus halophilus. The sequence continues at coordinate 1,904,057 of NZ_AP043750.1, read as the reverse complement.
AAGAACCATGAAAAGCTTGCGTTAATTTCACTTTGCCGAAATTAAATTCATGTGCACCTCCAATATGCATCGGGTGCGTATTGAACCCTTTTCCGCCCAAATACTCAGCCAATTCATTCGGGGCAACGATGAATGCATCATTCCGTTTTGCAATTTCTTCTGTATCCCCGTAATGATCATTGTGTCCATGCGTCAACAGAATAACATCTGTTTCAACTGTTCCGGCGTCCAAGTCACACGTCTCATTACCGGAAATAAACGGGTCAATCAAAATGGTATGGTTATCTGTTTTCACCCGAACAACAGAATGGCCATGATAAGATACGTCCATGTTTATCGCTCCTTTTGTTAAATGATGTGCACTTTTATCCTTCAATAAATGCCCCAATAAGTCCTTTACCCGTTTTATCATTTTTTTATGCATCGTTTTAAAAAATTCCTATTCATAGTAATACGTCGTTCGGCTAAAAATATAAGATGCTCTTTTAATATACAGTCCTCTTAAGTTTTTATATAGTTGCAGAAGGGTATAGAGCCATTATAATTAAGAAAAGAGGGGTAGCATGAATCAAACCAAATGGTCAACCGTTCGTGATAGTTTCTGGTTTCTCCCCATCGTTTATGGGCTATGTTCAATCATTACAGCATTGGCTATAACAGCCTTGGATGTTTGGCTTGTTCCCAAAATATCCAGCGGTATTCCAAGCATTCTTCTTACAGGACAAAGTATAGCAAAACAACTTTATGCCGCTTTAATAACAGCAATGCTAACAATGACAACGATAAGCTTTTCGACGATTATGGTTATGCTAACAACGTACTCATCTCAGTTTTCTCCTCGGGCACTGCAGGACTTTATGCAGAGTAAACTCACACAACACGTGCTAGGTGTTTTCACGTTTGGTTTTATTTTTGTACTAATCAATTTATGGCTATTAACCGAAACAAAACAAAAAGACTTGCTCAGTCCCTTTTTCACTGTTATTTTCACGATTATCTCGCTTGGCTTTTTTGTTTTATTTATCCATTATTCGGCGCGCTGGGCACAAGTAAACTTTTTGATTGGGGTCATACGAAACAAAACATCAAATTTAATTAAAGAAACATTTCAAGAAAGATCGTACGGTGAACATCAACATTGGGATCATTCGCAAACGGAAAGTATAAGAAAAAGAGAAAGAAAAACAATAGAAGCCAGACGATCAGGCTATATTCAACAAGTCGATTATAATTATTTGATTAACTGGGCAGCTAACAACGATATGGTATTAGAGGCAACGTTTCAAGTCGGTGATTATGTTCCTAAAGGAATGCCGGTATTTTATTATTGGTCTTTAGGTGACACTAACGTTGAAATAGCCAAGCACGACTATTTTTTAGCAATCGGTGATGAACGTTCTGATCTTCAGGATATTCCATTTTCAATAGAAAAATTGGTGGAAATTGCTGTAAAGGCATTATCCCCCAGTATGAATGATCCAAATACAGCGATTAATTGTATACATCGCATTGGTGGTTTGCTTACAGAGTTAGGCGGCAATTACCGTTCTGTCACGTACTATTCCGATAATAATGGGAATTTAAGGTTGATCATGGAACAAAAGAAATTTAGAGACTATTTATTTAAAAGTTTTTACCAAATTAAACATTACGGGAAAGACGACATCTCTGTTGTATATAGTATCGTAGACACGTTATATAAAGTTGCTATCGTTAGTGAGGAATCCATTCAAAAAGAAGTATGGCGTTTCACTAAATATGTGTTAGAAGCCGTAGATATAAATAGCCTTTCCTCGATGGACTATCAACATCTTAAAAATATAATGGAGCGATTTGCTTCCTTTTCGGGGGAGGAACTGAATATGTGAAAAAATGGCCCTTTTGAATACCCGGACAGGACATACTTGCTCATTTAAAAGGATAAAAACCGTCACGAGTATTCCCTTCGCCGAGAAGCTGACCGCGAAAAACAAAGCTATTGATGCATCGAGCGTGGAAACAGCTGTCAGGGATAACGACCAAGCCGCCCGCGAGGCCACCGCAAATGCGGGAATGAGGAGGGGAATGATCCCCCCTTTTCATACTACATTAAATCCTTTACGAAAAAGACCGCATCCTATCGCCCATTTCCAACCATATAAATGTTCTTATTGTTTCTGCCTTCAATTTCTACATCCGCCGGTATTTCCAGATAAAGCAATTCCGTACTGTGCAAACGCCCATTGTTTTTATATTCCCATGGCGAGGATGCCTTATTTCCGGTTGTTTCACTGGTTGAAACACCAAATCCTCCCCTTTCATCCAATGAACTGAGCCATCCCTTTTGTGTGAACTGACGGACAGAAACGTTCTTTTGGAACACCGATATATCAACTCGCTTACGATCCGGTGTTTCAACAGCTAAGGTACGTCCATGCACTTCCATATGTGTCTTTGGAAGGAACCCGGTCGTCATATCGATGCCATCAATGACATATGGCGTAACATAAAGTTCTGCTTCCACAACGCCATCAGCCGCTTTTTTTCGCTTTACAGCAATATTGTTTAAGTTTTCTTGCCCTCGAATGACAAGATGCAATGTCTCCTCGTCCGTCTCCAACTTCCATGTATTCACAAGATAGTCATCAAGCATGTCAATCGATCCGGTATTTTGCGGGATCATGAACAAGTCGGGCAGCTTTTTCTTATGAAACGTCCGATCGCCCGACGCACCTGAATCACCCTCAAGGGGTAAAACAAATGATAATCCAAATGCGATGACAAGAATGAGCAAATAACCCGGGAATAACCAGCGTCTGACGATTCCTGATAGCTTAGTGGATTTTAAAAGACGCATGCCTACAGCGAACAACAAGCCAATTACAGCTAACAAGAGTAAAATAGGCATAATGCCAATCAAAACGTTACTCATGGTCGAACCTCCTTTTGCCGAAGTGGAACAAACGAACAAGCGAATAGAAACACCGTTGTAACCACTGTTTTCAACAGAAAGAGCAGTATATTCGTTTCACCGACAAAAAACGCATATATCTTTAACGTTATAGGTGGATCGAACAGCAATCCCCCCACAACCAAAACGGGAATGATCACCATGAATAACCGGTGCAGTTGAATGATATTGCCGATCAAGTAACCAAACGCACAAAACATTACCACATATAAAGCGACTGTAACAATGCTGATCAACGGATCGATAAACGTTGTGGGGTCATCGATCATACCGGCAAATGTTGCTTCATCTGACGTCCAATAAATAATAACCCGAAGCAAATAACCGGCCAATGTTGCTGTTAACCCACCAATGACGCTCGCTGTAGCCAAAAAAAGCATATTGGAAAGATGCTGACTTTGCCGGTTGGTGACAAATAGAAAGTCGTCTTCCCTGTAGGCTTTTGTTGTAATGGTTATTGCATTGATGAATCCCCACAGGAAAGTAAATATAATGATAAGATCACCAGTATATGTGTTTAGATGCGCATTAACGCCATAACTTCCGCCTCCGCTTGTCATAATTCCCCCGGAAGAAAATAACAATGCGAGTAGCTGCATCACAACAAGCGATGTGAATACTTGATAGTACGCCCTGAGTTTATAACGGTATTGTTTGAGAACAATTTGCGTGATCGGCACGTTGTTAAAGGACATCATCAATTCCTCCTTTCGTTTTGGCGGTCAAGTAAATACATACATCGCTCGCAGCGACAGGTGTGGCTTTCATACCCAATCTCTCTGCCTGTTCAATGGCAAAGTCCTGTTTCACCACGGCTTGCATCATCCCGGGAGCAGACTGTTTTTTAGCAAGCACTGTTTTATCATACAGCCATTGACCGACTACAGCATCGGGACCGGTGAGACTAACAGCATATTCCTTTAAATCATCCATCGGCATATGCAGCACCTGCTGCCCCTCATCCATTAAGAGCACATCCTCCAATAGATGGTCGAACTCATCCAAATGATGACTCGAGATTAAAATCGTGCGCGGATGAGCCAAGTAATCCTTTAACAGCACCCGGTAAAAATCGTTTCTGACCGCAGCGTCCATGCCGGTCGTTGGCTCATCGAAAATCGTCAGTTCCGATCGGGTGGCCAACCCAAATATCATGTTGAATGTCGTTTTTTTCCCTTTTGACAGTTGGTTGTGGTGTTGATCCGGGTGAAACGAAAAATAGTCGAACAACGTCTTCGCAAACGTCATATCCCAATTAGTATAAAAACGTTCCCCCTCCTTCAGAAGTTCACCAAGAGTCAATGCATCGGGGAAAAGCATGTGATCATCAATAAAAATACTATTGGCCGACACATGCAAACTGTTAAACGGATGTTCGGAAAACACGTTCATCTCACCTGATGTTTCCTTTATAAAACCGACGAGCATTTTTAACAATGTTGTTTTGCCCGCCCCGTTTCTGCCAATGATACCGGTAATGGCATCGGATTTTATGGTTACTGTTAAGCCATCGACAGCAGGCACGCCTTTATATGTCTTTGTCAAGTCCGTCGCTTCAATAACATTCATGCTTGATCCTCCCCCCGTTCGTGAATCGCATCTCTAAGCATTTCCATTAGTTCCGCATCATCCATTTGCAAGTGAGTTGCTTCTGTTACCACGTCCCGGAGCATGCGTTTTAATGTATCGTTCTTTCGTTTTTTACGAATGATGGCTACCGCGTCACCGGTTACAAATTTTCCCAACCCCCGTTTATTGTATAAAATATGTTCGTCATGCAACATGTTCAGTCCTTTAGCTGCTGTGGCTGGGTTAATATTAAACAAATCCGCTAACGTATATTGGGAATGGACTTTATCATGTGGTTGAAAATACCCACTCAGCATTTGGTTTTCCAGCCATTCGGCTATCTGGATATAGATCGGTTTGGACCCTTCCATCTCAACCATTGGGCATGAGCTCCTTCCTTTGGAGTCCAGTGAATTAGTTATGTAATGCACTGATCTACATACTTAATATAAATGCTTTTCAAACGAACGTCAATAAAAAATGCCTCCCAAGCAAATGAGAGACATTGTTCACGTATTCAAAGGGCGTTAATCCCAACTTCCAGCCGCATCCTAACGATAAGGATTGAACAACCCGTTCATTCCTCTGACACTGAAAGATAAACGTCCATTGATTTATATTTCTACCTATAAACAATACTGGCCAATCGGTACCAAACAAGCTAACGTTTAACATCAACTCCGCCGGTAATGTCCATTATGGCACCGGTAATCATGTCGGAATCCTGATCACAAAGATACATGATAGTCCTGGCTATATCTTCCCCTGTTCCTGGTCGGCCAATGGGGGTTGTATCATCATGCACATTCCTGCTGGCATCGATGCCCGCTTCTTTCATATCGCCGGTAATATCCCCAGGGCACACCATGTTGGCGGTAATCCGATTGGGTGCTTCTTCAGCGGCGACGGTTTTTGTCAATGAAGCCAAACCGCTTTTGGCTGCAGCAAAGGCGGAACGGTACGGCCAGCCGGAAGCATGGTTCGCCCCTTGAAAGCCATAGTTAATAATTCGGCCAAATTGTTGTTGGCGCATATGCGGAACCGTTAATTGCAGCAGATGAAAAGCCGCATCAAGATTGCCATTGACCATTTCTTGCCATTCCCCATCGGTATAATCAAGAAGTTTCTTATGGTTGAAAATAAACGGGCCGGCATTATTAACCAAATAATCGATTCCACCATGCACATTTACGGCTTGTTCGGTCAAACGAGTCAAATCCTGTTTGTCGGTTACATCAACCTGTTCCGTATGTAGCAAATCACGATAAGGAGCCAGCTCCGTTTTGACAGCCTGAGCTTTTTCACCGTCACGATGGTATGTAGCTGTCACCCGATGCCCTGCCATCAGAAACTTTTCCGTTACTTGCCTTCCCAGACCGGACGTTCCTGCTGTTATTAAAGCATGTCCCATAAATCGTTCCTCCCCCTTTCATGCGTTTGACGACACAGCATAGCTTTTATTTTAACATATGTAGCGTTCGTTCATAAGCAAAATCCACCCTGTGGCGGGTGGATTTTGCCTGGATCATTTCTTCTGATTATTATACGTGTGAATACTACGGTTATTGGAAAGCTTTTCTTTATCTTCAATAACGCCCTTCTGATAACTTTCAAATAATTGATTTTGAACAGCTTCGACACCTTTTTTATCTTCAGTGAATGGATGGTTTTTCTTTCCCATTGCTATCACCTCCATGCTTAGTATGCTCACAGACAGGAGAATCATCCCATTTTTGTCGTTGCCAATTTCGGTAAATGTGATTGCCAGCTAACCAAAAAGCGATTACAATAGTACAAAAGGGAAGGGTGATAACATGGATTTTGAGTATGAAAACATTATTGTTGCAGTGGATGGTTCAGAAGCTTCGGAACACGCATTCAAGAAATCGCTGGATATCGTCCGGCGGAATGATGCCCGGTTAATTATTGCTAATGTCGTTGATTCACGGACATTTGCAACCGCGGAAGCCTATGACCGGACACTGGCGGAACGTGCAGAAGAATATGCCAAAGAATTGGTGGACAGCTATGTTGAAAATGCCAACAGTGCGGGGATAACGAATTTAGTACGATGCGTAGAGTACGGGTCGCCAAAAGTTAAAATCGCCAAAGACGTCGCGGAAAACTTTGAAGCGGATTTGATTATTTGTGGAGCAACCGGAATGGGCGCGGTTGAACGGTTTCTCATCGGCAGTGTTTCGGAAAGCATCACTCGGCATGCCGAATGCGATGTGCTGGTCGTCCGCTAAAATCATGCAGAGGCCGACGTGGGGCGGGCGCGAGCAATGGATCGCGCCTGCTTTACGATTTATCACTGCTGAATGAACCTGTTTCATCAAATGCTTGACCGTCTTTTTTCAATTCACCGGCGACGTGGGCCAACTCCGGAACAATTAATCGATTCATCGCTAACATCACCGCCCCTGATGACCCAGGTACGGCAAAAACCGCAGTATCACCAATGACACCTCCAATTGCCCTGGAAAGAATCGCCGCTGAGCCGATATCGTCCGTATAACTGAGCATCCGGAAAAGCTCACCGAAGCCCGACATTTCCTTATCCAGCATCGGCGTAACCGTTTCAATTGTTACATCGCGATAGGCGATGCCGGTACCGCCGTTCAATAAAATAACGTCAATGTCTGGATTCGTGCACCCGGCAGAAATTTTATTGGCAATAGCGCTGCTTTCATCCGGGACCATTTCCTTAACCACGTTGTAATGGCCTGCTTCTTTCAGCAAACGAACCATAAGATCGCCGCTTTTATCCGATGCATCCGTTCGTGTATCACTTACCGTCACGACCATGCAATGAACGGACGTATTGCTGTCTTTATGCTCTTCCACAGACACATGAATCCCTCCTAATCCTGTCCAGTAAGGCGGACGGTATCTCTAGCGATAACCACTTCTTCATTCGTTGGTATGACAAGCACTTTCACCGGCGAATGCGGATAATTAATAAAAGCTTCCTGTCCTCGAATATCATTGCGCGAAGAATCCCAGTATACACCCATAAATTCCAGTCCCGTTAGTACTTTTTCCCGTACAACGGTGCTATTTTCACCAACACCGGCTGTGAAGATAATGGCATCCACACCCGACATTCTTGCTGCATAGGAACCGAGGTATTTGTGTATGCGTGCCGCAAATACATCCAGCGCCAATTCAGCCCGATCGTTTTTATCCGCTTGTTGTTCTATATCGCGCAAGTCACTGGAAAAACCGGACAAGGCGAGCATTCCACTTTTTTTATTTAAAATGTGAACAACGTCTTCAGCAGTTTTACCAGTTTTCTCCATAATAAACGGAATAAGAGCCGGGTCGATATCGCCCGATCGCGTTCCCATGGTTATTCCGGCAAGGGGGGTGAATCCCATCGATGTATCAATGGACTGTCCCTTATCAATAGCCGCTATACTTGCTCCATTCCCTAAATGACAGGAGATGAGACGCAACTGCTCAAGTGGTATTCCTAGCAATTGAGCTGCACGGCGGGACACATATTTATGGGATGTACCGTGAAACCCATATTTACGAATACCATATTGTTCATAATACTCGTATGGAAGACTATACAGATAAGACTTCTCAGGCATAGTCTGGTGGAACGCCGTATCAAATACAGCCACCATCGGCACACCCGGCAACTTCTCCCGGAATGCACGTATACCTGTCAAATTAGCAGGATTGTGCAAGGGTGCCAGATCAGACACATCTTCAATATTCCGGATGACGTCATCATTAATCACGGCCGAATCACTAAAACGTTCACCGCCATGGACAACCCTGTGTCCAACAGCATCCACATCATCCATGGATTGAATGACACCCGATGAGGTTAGCTTATCAAGCAAATGCTTCACGGCCGTTTCGTGGTCAGACAGATCGATAACGTTTTTCGCTTCTTTGTCCCCCATTTCAAAAGTGAATTCAGTCCCTGAAAGGCCGATTCGTTCCGTCAACCCTTTTGCCTCGACCACTTCTTCGGGCATCCGGATCAGTTGAAACTTTAAAGACGAACTTCCAGCATTAATTGCCAAAATATTGGACATATACGTTTCGGCCCCCTCCCAAGCCTTAGATATTCATATTTTCTGCAAACCAAGCATTCATTTGTGTAAGAATGTCATCCATAGCTTTTGTGTTTTTAAAAGATGGAACCTGGACGAGCAGTGGCTGTTTGATACTGGAGGTATCCGGACCTCTTTTTTGAAGAATGAGAAGGCTTTTTCTGTTCTTTTCTGACTTAAATGCCGTCTCCGGAAGCTGCAGGACACCGATTATATGGGCGTACTCCTGAAGATAAGCATGCAGCTTATCGGATTGATCACTGTCAAACAAAAATTCCGGAATAACAAAAATTAAATAGCCTCCAGGAGCCGTATAACGCATGGCTTGTTCGATCAGCAAATGATGGGAATAAGAATGCCCTTCATCTGCTTTCAGCTCAAAGTCCTCAGATCGAACATCGTCCGGGTAATAACCGACCGGAAGATCACTGATAACCAAATCGACTGGATCCAAAAGAAATGGACGCAGACTATCCTGATGAAAAAACTCGACTTCCTTCTTCTGCATGTTGGCATTAAGCATAGCCAAACGAATGAGGGTAGGATCCACTTCGCTTGCATAAACCGAAGCAGCTTTATCCAACTGATCCAAAACAGCCATTAACAAATTGCCTGTTCCGCTCGTCGGGTCAAACAAGCGGATGTGTTCCAGGCCGCTCGTCAATTTCCCGGCTAAATAACCAACAAACAAGGCTACCGTCTCCGGTGTCATTAAATGCTGCTCCTGAGTGGCACCTTTCATCCCTTTAAGAATGGCGAGTTGAATGGCTTTACGGACATCGGTCGTTTCATAAGATGTTACATCCAATCGCTCCATCGTTTTTTGAAATTCCTTTTTTAACGGAGCTTCCATCTCCTCGGGTGTTTGTTGATCCAATAAAGTCCCAAGCGTTACAGCGAGACTGTCCAAATATGTTTCATTTCGATGTTGCTGAACGGATTCCGTTGTGTCATCGATTTGTTCATATAATATTTCCACATCTGTTTTTTCCATCGTGCCAATCCTCCGATTCATGGTCTAAAAGCATATTTATTGTATCAAAGGACCGGTCGTATTGTATATGAACCGGATAAAAATCTCCCCTGCGATCAAAGCAGGAGAGTATATGGCAGGGCATTATTCAGCTTTCTTTGCTTCTTCAAGAGCCCGGTCATAGTCCGGATGGTTGGTTACCTCGTTCACATACTCCACATACGTAACGTTATCATTCGAATCAACGACGAAAACAGCCCGTGCCAAAAGCCGGAGTTCCTTGATCAATGTACCGTATTTCTCGCCAAAGTCAGCATCGCGATGATCAGACAATGTATCCAGATTTTTGATTCCGTTTGCCGCACACCAACGTGACTGAGCAAAAGGCAGGTCCATACTTATAGTCAAGACATGAACATTATCAAGCTTATCAGCCTCTTCGTTGAAGCGTCGCGTTTCTTCAGCGCAAACCCCCGTATCAACGGATGGAACAGCAGCAATTAACTTTACTTTGCCTTTATAGTCATTTAAAGAAACCTCTTTCAAATCATTGGACAACACCGTGAAATCAGGTGCCTGATCACCAACACTGATTTCATTTCCTGCAAGGGTTACGGGATCCTGATTAAATGTGACATTTGCCATAATAAAAATCAAACCTCCATGTATTTGGATTCTCAATTTATTATGAATCGTCTTACACTATTTGTCCAATAATTCATTATTTACATTGATTTTGTATGATGAAAATTATTCTTGCGACGAATCATCTTCCGACTGTTCGGAGTCGGAGTCTTGCTTTTTTTGCTTCGATTTATCTTTCTTCTGTTCGTCATTGTTACTATTGTGCTTAGATTGCTGGTTCATTTTGTCCTGAAGGCCGGATTCCTTTAACAGCTGCTGCATTTTATCGACAGCTTTCGGAGCGACTTCCATCATCTTTTCGTATATGTGCGTACTTTCATCCAGATGAATCATTTTTACACCTTGTTGACTGATGACTAAGAACGCAATCGGTGTAATGGAGACACCGCCGCCACTTCCCCCGCCAAAAGGCATAGATCCGCCGCTTGAATCGCTCTGATCATCAGCAGCTGTGAACTCACTACCGCCTGCTGCAAAACCGAATCCCAATTTGGAAACCGGAATAATTACGCTTCCATCCGGAGATTCCACCGGATCACCAATAATCGTATTAACCTCAATCATATCTTTCAAGTTTTCCATTGCCGTCGTCATTAAACCTTGAATCGGATGGTCATCCATGATTGATCCTCCTTCTATGTCATTGCTTCTCGTTTGACAGGAAACTTACGAATCACTCTCCAGAATACATACATAGCCTGCCCCGCGCGAATAGATATCATGCAATGAAAGACAGAACTAAATGTTTGCTGTTGAAAAAATGGTGTCACCGTAACAGATGGTTTGTGAACAAATGTGCCATTGGTCATGATCGGCCCCATCACCATACCTTTGATTGCCCATATTCCACCCGTAATCGTTCCCGTCGTATCCGCTTTCCCAGTTCCTGCTTCGGTTGTCCAGCTGACGTTATCAACCCGAATATGTTTTAATACAAACAAGATAATGGTACGCAAATGATTCCATTTTTGCCTGGCTCCATGGCCGAGTTGATGCAATAATGAAAGTGTTTCCTGAAAGGATTGCTCCTCGGCAGGCTCTTCCATTAGATCAACTGAACGATAAAATAACCGTATCCGATAAAAATAAACAGCTATGTAAAGGATTTGCTCTTCCTGATTAAGTGTGACAGTGCATACTGCTTTTAATCTTGAGCAAAGCAAGAATACGATGCCGCTAATGATGATTGCGATGATTAAACCAATGACCATAAATAACGATCACCTCTTTATAAATATGATGAGCATTGCCTTCCTTTTTTATACAGTTTGATATATTGCCAATTGGGAACAGAGACATGGTACACTCTAATGTAGGGTGACCATACTAAAATAGGAGAGAGAGGATCGGCCATGTGGGAACGAAATTATATTTATTTTTACTATCGACGAGATGGACAACTGGATCAAAAGCTGAAGCCGCTGTTTAAACTGGCCCGGGATAACCATTTTCATATTGTGGACGATCCCAAGCATGCCAATATCATTGTTAGCGTAGGTGGTGACGGAGCTTTTTTGCAGGCAGTACGCACAACCGGATTTCGCCAGGATTGTTTATATACCGGCATTACCGAATCTGATGAATCCGGGCTGTATTGCGACTTTGATATCGATAATTTTGATACCATGTTGCATACCATCCAGCATAAGGCATTGGAAGTTCGCCGTTTTCCGACCATTGATGTACAAGTGAACGGTGAAACAACTTTTCAATGCCTTAATGAAGTAAGCATACGCTCAACCATAATTAAAACAATGGTTATGGATGTCTATATCGACCATATTCATTTTGAAACGTTTCGTGGTGATGGGCTTATTGTCGCTACGCCAACAGGAAGCACCGGCTACAATAAATCCACTCGCGGTGCGGTTGTCGACCCGAAACTGTCTTGTTTCCAAGTTTCTGAAATTGCCTCGCTTAACAACAACCGATATCGGACGCTTGGATCATCGTTTATATTAAACAAAGACCGAACATTGACATTGGACGTGGTTCAGGATGGCAATGATTACCCGATTATCGGTTTAGATAACGAGGCCTATTCCATTCGTAATATCCAAAACTTGACCATTACATTAAGTAACAGTGTCGTTAAAACGGTCAAATTGAAACATAATTCTTACTGGGACCGCGTGAAGCGCACATTTTTGTGACCATTAAAAGCGGGCTGCCCTTCAAAGGACAGCCCGCAGCCATTGTTATATCGTTGTTATTGCGGCATGTTGCCGCCAAATTGTTGTTCAGCAGTGTTCACAAGGCGCTTTGTGATCTCACCGCCAACAGATCCATTTCCACGGGATGTTGTATCAGCACCAAGTTGAACGCCAAATTCCTGTGCAATTTCTGTCTTCATTTGATTCAGTGCCTGTTCTGCACCAGGTACGACTAATTGATTTGAACTGTTATTACTTGGCATGTCTTTTCACCTCCTTGTACCCCTATATTGTGTACTGGGAGGCTTTTTTAAACTGGTAGTTTCTGTTAATTATTTTTTGTATTTAAAACAAATCGTGAAACACATCTTCGGTTCCTGTTTTTCCGGTTAATGTGACGACATCGGTGTGATCAACGGCTTTTCGCAGTAGTTCTGAAAAATCAGCCTGATCCTCAATCTCATTAACCTTTTCTCTTGAAGGCCTTGTTTTTGGTGACTTGGGAACAAAAATGGTACAACAATCTTCATAAGGACGAATGGAAATATCAAACGTTGCAATGGTCTTGGAAATCTTAACGATGTCATCTTTATCCATCGCAACGAGCGGGCGTAAAACAGGGTAATTCGTCACTTCATTGATGGTATTCATGCTCTCCATCGTCTGGCTTGCCACTTGCCCCAGACTTTCACCGGTAGACATGGATAAAATCGACTCTCTTTTGCAAATTTGCTCACTGATACGCATCATCATCCGTCGCATAATTGTCATAGCATATTTTTCAGGCATTTCACGGTGGATATGCTGCTGCACATCGGTGAACGGAACAATATGAACCTTTATGGTATTGCCATAGTGTGTCAGTTTTTCCGCCAAATCCAACACTTTTTGTTTCGCACGTTCGCTTGTGAACGGTGGAGAATGAAAATGAACAGCCTCTATTTCGACCCCGCGTTTCATCGTTAGAAAACCTGCAACTGGGCTGTCGATTCCACCGGATAAAAGCAGAAGCGTTTTACCGGATGTGCCAACTGGCAGCCCACCTAGGCCGGGGATAATGCGTGACGTGATATACGTTGCTTCTTTACGGATTTCAACCTTCAGTTCCATATCAGGCTCATGGACATCAACCGAGAAACCAGAGGTAGAACTGAGCAGATGAGCACCCAGTATTTGGTTCATTTGCTGTGACCGGATTGGAAAGTTTTTATCAATACGTTTTACGGTTACTTTGAACGTGCGGACATCACGTTCGTGTTGTAATGCCCAAAGCGCAGCAGCCTTTATTTCATCTTCATCGTTGCTGACTTGAATAGCCGGGCTTAGGCTATGAATTCCAAATACTTGTTTACACTTGTGAATGATTGCTTCCGAGTCATGACCATTCAACAATACAAACATTCTTCCTTGAGTCCGTTTCACCACCGCATGTGGGAAATCTTCCAGCTGTTGTTTTAAATTGTTCTGCAGCTGAAGTATAAAACTTTTTCTATTTTTGCCTTTTAGTGCCATTTCTCCATAGCGTATTAATATATGATCGTATTCCATTGCTATCTACTCCATTACTGCCTTAAATCGACCGATGGCTTCTTTAAGCTCTTGAAAAAAGGTATTTATTTCGTCTTCTGTTGTATCATACGAGAAACTGACGCGCAATGCCGATGTGGAACGATCCCGACCATATCCACACGCTGCAAGTATTTTGCTTTCGTCTTCCCTTTTCGATGAACACGCTGATTTGGTTGATACATAAATGCCCTTCTCACCAAGCATATGAATCAGAACTTCCGGTTTCAGACCTGGAATCGATATGTTCATAATATGTGGTGCTGCCTTTTGCTCAGGCGTGTTAACCAGCACATCTTCCATTGTGTAAAGCTTATCCCGTAGCTGTGCCTGTAATTGTGACATATGCCGGATGCCGACTTCTCGACGTTCAATGGTCAGTCGCAATGCTTTGACCAATGATACGGCACCGGCGACATTTTCTGTTCCCGACCGGAATGACTTCTCCTGGCCACCCCCATGAAAAAGCGGGAAAAGAGTCGTGCCATTTTTTACATAAAGAAGGCCTGTTCCTTTTAATCCATGCAATTTGTGTCCAGAAATCGTGCATAAGTCAATTCCACTTTCAGCAAGATCCAAAGGCACTTTGCCCACTCCCTGCACATTATCAACATGGAAAAATAACTTTGGATACTGTTTGGCGACCTCTCCAATTTGTTTAACAGGTTGTACAGAACCAATTTCATTGTTCACATGCATGACACTGATTAAAATGGTGTCATCGGTGATCGCGTCCTGCACATCATCAGTAGATACGACACCTTGAGCATCAACCGGCAAATACGTAACTGTGAACCCCAATCGCTCTAATCCGTGAAAAGCTTCATGAACAGAAGGATGTTCCACCTCCGTTGTAATGATATGGCTCCCCCGGTTCCGGTGTTCCAACGCAATTCCTTTAACAGCAAGATTATTGCCCTCCGTTCCTCCAGCAGTAAAGATCATTTCATCCGGCTGCACTTGCAAAAGTTCGGCTGCCTGTTCCTTTGACCGCTGCAGTAATTTCTCTGCTTCTCCGCCGAATGGATGGATACTGGAGGGGTTAGCAAAAAAATGTTCAGAAACTTGCTGAAAACTGTGTAAAACTGAAGGATCAGGTCTCGTCGTTGCGCTATTGTCCAAATAAATCATGTGCATAACTCCTTATCGTTATATCTAAGTTGATGACTTCGGGATAACCCGGGGAATGAACCATTATTTAAACGGCATGTTAATTGGCAGTCTTTTGAAATGCTTCGATTCGTTTTAACGACCCTGGATCGGCCTCTTCAACAGCTTTGGCAGCCTGTTCTAGAGCGAGTTCATATTCGTAGGAACGAAACAGCCGTTCTGCTTCCGACAGTTTAGAAGCCAACGATGAATTTTGACTTCGATACCGATTGGCATATTGGATAACCTGTTCGGTCAAATGGGCTTTATCAAGCATCGTATCCGTTTGTTCTGTGACATCACCAATAACTGATTGCGCTTCGGACAAAGCTTGTTGCACTTCTGTCATATCAAGCGGTTGTTTTTCAAGGATGTCAAATACATGTGTATTTTTTTGAACAGCATGTTCCACTTTATTCCAAATATAACTCGGAACCCCCGGTATATTGCTTTTCTTTAATTTACGCTTCACATGAAAGAGTTCATCTTTCATTTCCCCCAGCTTTTTCCTGGCTTCCATCTCATCCTTTCGCAGATTATGAATACCTTCTTTTAATAATTCATGCGTCTTCTGAAGCCCCTCTATCTCTTGAAACCCCTGTTCAAGTTCATCCCGTAATTCTGAATGCGCCGCACTTTCCTGCTTCAATCCATTTGTTATCTCTTCCAGCTGGTTTTTCAGTTGCGCTATGGACCTATCCAAGGCGATAAATTTCTCCATATCACTATCTTCAACGTAATAACTTTGCTTCAAAGTTTCTATTTCTTCTTTGGTCATTTGGAATTCATTATCCAGGGATTGCAACAGATCACGGAAATTGTTTATCTTCGTTTCCACATAATTTTTGGCGAGTGCTTCCTTTTCAAGCAGCTGATACATATCATCTATGCGTTCTTCCACTTCAGGTATAATGTTATTTGCTTCTTGTGTGTCGCCTTTATCTAAAGCTTTCATGCATGCCGTAAGTCTGTGCTGATAATCATATAATTCTTTTTCAAAATCGAGATGATCTATCCGGTAGCCATCATTTTTCATCTCTCGTAATCCTTTGTACAGCTCATCAAGTTGTTCCGGCAGGTCATATTTGCATTTTTTGTAGGTAATAGGAAATTGCTCCATCTCAGTATGAAGGGAATCCAATTTTTGTTTTACATGTTCAGCAAGGTCCCTGGCTTCAGAATAATTCCCTGCCTCGGTAAGATCATAATATTGTTTGAATTCGTCTTCAAGTTCGTCCAGTGTCACTTCAAAACTTGTCTCCGCTCCACCGAATGAGAACCGATTCTGAATTAGGTATTTCCGCAATTCTTTTATATCTGGTTCTATTTTTTCAGCCTCTTTGCGTGCGGATTCCTCTGAGCTCATAAGATGTTCAAGTTCCCCAAGCATTTTTTCTATATCGTTTTCAATCGTTTCCAATGTTTGCTCCGCATGCCGCAATGTTTTTTTGGCCTTGGAAAACCGATATTTGTCCGCTGCTTCTTCCGCATCAAAAAAATATTCTTCAATATCAGGAAGGTCTTTGGCGATAATCTGCTCCCAGTGGGCTTTCCATGACTCGAATTTATCCTGTGTTTCACCGGACAAATTCAAACGTTTAATGCGGCCCAGTTCCGCGGCAATGTTCCGATTCATAATATCCATCTTCCATGTTTCAAGGCGATCAACGACATCATAAATACGTTTTCGCATAATCAATCCAATAATAAGTGCAATGACTGCTAATACAATTATTCCTATGACATATGCCATAAAAATGCCTCCTGACCGTATTCCAGCAGATAGAGGAATTTTTCAATATAAAAATAATTTAGTTCTTTTTCTGAAACCGAGAATAGTAGTAATGCAATAATACCACGTCAACAGCATTTTTGGCTAAAAAAATCCAAAAAAATAATTGATTCGACAACTTTTTTGCACACGTTCTGACAATCATTTTATTTAATACTCTGCGTGTTTTCTTGCCAGACGACAAAATCAAGCCATTTCTCCACTGTTTGCGTATAATGTTTTACAAACTGTTGGTGAGAGAAGTCACCAATGACCTGATCCTTCCATTCATTTCGCATGACGTACGGAGTCACCAGCATCCCTTTTAATTGCATCAGAAAGAATTGTTTTTGCTGGTGTCTCTTCTTCCCGTCAAAAATGGCATAAAACGCATGGCTGATCAAGTAATTTTCTTTCGCCAAGTAGGTGACGGTCACTTCTCGAACAAATACGGAGTCAAGTGACAGTTCACGGTGTATAAAGCATGATAATTGATAGTTCTCCTGTTTGTACTGTATGATATCTGCAACTATATTCTTCAACTGATGAAGGGGCGCCAGTGACTTATTTTGCTGCATGCTTGCCTCAATGGTTTCCAAGTACGTTTCATAATATTGGGTGACGGCATATTCGAGAAGCCCTTGCTTGCTGTTGAAATAGTAGCTGATTAAAGACACATTGACATTGGCTTTGGCCGCAATATCTCTGACGGATGTTCCGTGAAAACCGTGCTGAAAAAATAACGACGATGCTGCATCAATAACGTTTTGTTTCGTTGGATTCTTTTTCATGCCTATTCAACTCCTTACCTGCTTCTTACGACGAAATAAGCAAAAATCCTCCCATAATCGCTCGACAATTATCATCTTCCTGTCGAACAATAAAACGATATGGGTACTAGAAAGGAAATGATTATGTTTCAAAGGGATTCTTACTCAGGTGACCGAACAAACGATTACAAACGTCTTATCAACCAATTACAGGCACTATCCGAAGATGAAACAGATACAATTGCTTTGTTATCGAACGCCTCTGCACTGTTAAACCAATTTCTTGATGAAGTGAATTGGGTCGGATTCTATATCTGGAATGACCATGACAGCGAATTGGTTCTCGGCCCATTCCAGGGACTTCCAGCATGTATACGGATCGCTTATGGAAAAGGTGTCTGTGGCACGGCCATTAAGGAACAGGTGACAAAAAGGGTTCCTGATGTTGCAGCATTTCCCGGCCATATCGCCTGTGACAGTGCCAGCCAGTCGGAAATAGTTGTACCACTTTTTATGAATGGTCAGATCTTTGGTGTTCTTGATATCGACAGTCCGAACATCAATCGCTTTGACGAAACTGATCAATTTTATCTGGAGACATTTACAGCGGAGTTAAAACAATTTATCACAGAAAAATAGAACACCTTACTTTATTGACCGGCTTTCATTGTAAAGACATTCTGTTAAAAGTGCCCATACAGAACCTTTGAATAGCGGAATCGAAAAAGAAAGTACAATGGTTGACTTCCCGATTTATAGGTTATATACTATTGGTTGTGTAAAATAAAAAAGTAGCCTATGTGAACCGGCATTGCCCCCATTTTGTTCCTCTTGCAAATAAACTATGGCAAACGGAACAAAAAACGACTCAGACACTGCATAACATACGGAATCAATCCATTTATGAAAGAGGTGTATCACGTAACTCTCTGCTGCTGGAGCGATGGTACATGAAAACAAAATGGACAATGATCAGGAACACGGTCGTTTATTTTATGCAAATAAACCAATAACAAAGGAGGAAATGTCCTATGGCACCAATTAAGGGATCTGACTGGAAAAAATCCCGCCGCCTCGGCATTTCATTAACCGGAACCGGCAAAGAACTTGAAAAACGCCCTTATGCTCCAGGTGAGCATGGACCTAATCAGCGCAAAAAAATGTCTGAATATGGGTTGCAACTGCAAGAAAAACAAAAACTTCGCTTCATGTATGGGCTGAATGAACGTCAATTCCTCAGCCTGTTTATGAAAGCCGGAAAAATGAAAGGTGTTCATGGCGAAAATTTCATGATTCTCCTTGAATCCCGCCTGGACAACCTTGTATACCGTCTTGGCCTTGCCCGTACACGCCGTCAGGCACGCCAAATGGTAAACCATGGCCATATTAAAGTGGATGGCGGACGTGTTGATATCCCATCCTACAGCACAAAACCTGGTCAGGTCATCAGTCTTCGTGAACGTTCTCAAAACTTGGACATCGTTGATGAAGCCATCGAAGTGAATAACTTTGTACCGGACTATCTGACATTTGATGAGGATAAAAAGGAAGGGAGCTATACCCGTTATCCTGAACGTTCCGAGCTTCCTGCCGAAATTAACGAAGCGCTTATCGTTGAATTCTACTCTCGTTAATGTAACAAATTCAGTAAATAAAAACCCTGAAACCTTTCCGAAGAAGGTTCAGGGTTTTTATTTTCGAAACCAATTCAGGCATCCTGTTGTTGCTCTAGATGAAATGGACTAAAAAGTATTTTTTCTTGCCACGCCGGATAATCGAAAATTGGCCTCCAATGCGGTCGGAGTCGCCCACAACATATTGTAAATCCTGCCGTCGTTCGCCGTTAATGTAGATGGCTCCATTTTGGATATCTTCCCGTGCCTGGCGTTTAGATGAGGCAATGGACGCATTTACAAGCAAATCAATCAAACCGATATCCTCCTTCGCCATGTCATAGGTCGGTACATCCTTGAACCCTTGCTGAATATCATCCACAGATAAATCTTTTAAATTACCACTGAACAAAGAATCGGTTATTTTTTGGGCTTGGTGCATATCTTCATCACTATGGACCATTATGGTCATTTCTTCAGCCAGCCGTTTTTGTGCTAACCGTTGTTCCGGACGGTTGTCCAGTTCCTTCTGCAATTCATCCAATTCATCCTGCTCCACGAATGTAAAATAATGCAAAAACTTCATGACATCACGGTCATCCGTATTGATCCAAAACTGGTAAAATTCATATGGTGTTGTTTTTTGCGGATCAAGCCAAATGGCCCCGCCTGCTGTCTTGCCAAATTTACTGCCATCCGCTTTGGTAATCAGCGGGACGGTCAACCCAAATACATCCGCGTCTTCTTCTTCCGATTCCCGGGAACGACGGATCAGTTCCATGCCAGCTGTAATATTGCCCCATTGATCACTGCCACCAATTTGCAGGCTGCAGTTTTCTTCTTGGTACAATTTCAGATAATCAAGCGACTGGAGAATCATGTAGCTGAATTCGGTATACGAAATCCCTTCTTCAATTCGGGCTGACACCGATTCTTTGCCTAGCATATAATTAATGCCAAAGTGTTTACCCGCGTCACGGAGAAAATCAATAATCGTCATATTGCTGAGCCAGTCATGATTATTCCGAGCACGTGCTGCATTGGTCCCACTGTCAAAGTTAAGCAATCGGCCCAGTTGCTGCTTAATGTTTTCCGAATACCTAAGTACTACCGATGCTTCATTCAAAGAACGCTCGGATGACCGGCCGCTCGGATCGCCTATCATTCCCGTTCCCCCACCAATTAAAGCAATTGGCTTGTGGCCGGCCCGTTGGAAGCGTTTCAGCATAATAATCGGTAACAAATGGCCAATATGCAAACTGTCGCCCGTCGGATCAAATCCACAGTACAAGGTTACCTGATTCTCGTTTAAATGGGTTCTTAAAGCTTCTCTGTCTGTTGTCTGTTGAACAAGCCCACGTTCTTCAAGGTCATGTAGAATATCCATTTTTATACCTCCACTTTGTCAAATCTCGCATCATTTCACTTCACCGAAAATAAAAAAACGCCCCTTGCATAAGCTAAGGGACGAGTATTGTACTCGCGGTACCACCCTTGTTGCACATGAATCGTTGTGCCACTTCAGGATTCATAACGGTGTTGACGCCGTCTTCTCAAGGACAAGGCATAATCAAACAAACGAGATATATACCTATTCCTAAAAAAGAAAAGCTCCAGATTGTAATTCACTTGCAAATATATACTGACTTCCACCACCCGTCAGCTCTCTGAAAAGGGATTTGCACAGCTACTCCGATCTTTCAGTGCTTATGATTTATTATTATCCATTCATTCTTACCATATCTGTCATATAAATGCAATATTTCTGCAGCAACTTAATATACAACGGATGATGCTGCTATGCTATAATAGGTTTGATTCAGGGGAGGTTTTATAGTGAACATCAAGCAATCATGGCAAAAATATATAAAAAAACTTCAAACAACATGGGACAGAATTCGTTCACATCGTTATACAGAAAAAGCGCAATCCGTCTGGCAATCAGGCCGAATTCAACAAACATCACGCATTAGTTATGATGTCGTTTGGAATATTATTTTATTTTTCCTAATGATTATAATTATAAGTGTATTTTTTGTCGGCGGTGTCGGTGCAGGCTATTTCGCATCCCTTGTTAAAGACGAACCTGTACGGGCGTACGACAGCATGGAACAAAACATTTACAACTATGAAGAAACGTCATCTCTTTACTTTGCCGATAATACATATATTGGGGATATACGCAATGATTTGTACCGTGAGGAAACGTCACTGGAGCAAGTGCCAGACGTTTTACAACATGCTGTCATTGCCACCGAAGATAAATATTTTTACGAACATGATGGCGTGGTGCCAAAAGCCATCGTACGTGCCCTCGTTCAACAAGTGACAAGTGCTTCAACGCAATCAGGTGGAAGCACAATCACCCAGCAGCTCGTCAAAAATCAGATACTGACCAACGAGGTGTCTTTTGAACGTAAAGCAAAAGAAATTTTAATTGCCATGCGCCTGGAGCGCTTCTTCGACAAAGATGACATCCTGGAAGCCTATTTAAATGTTGTTCCTTATGGTCGTAATGCTTCGGGTGACAATATTGCTGGCATTCAGACTGCCGCAAAGGGCATATTCGGTGTAGACGCTTCGGATATTAATCTGGCACAAGCGGCTTATCTTGCTGGTTTGCCGCAAAGTCCTTCCTACTACACACCCTTTCAAAACAAAGGCGGGCTAAAAAGCAAAAAAGGGATTCAGCCTGGAATCAACCGGATGAATACTGTATTGAAAAGAATGTATGATGCAGACTTTATTACGAAAAAACAATACAACCAAGCACGAAATTATGACATTGTAAACGATTTTACCGAAAAATCATCAACACCTGCTGAAGCGTATCCATACCTGACCCAATTGGCACAGAAGCGTGCCAAAGAAATTATTCAGGAAAAATTGGCCAAAGATGATGGTTATACGATGCAGGATCTGAAGAATGATGATAAATTAATGGAAGAATACGCCACGCGTGCTGACCGGGCGCTTCGACAAAATGGATACGACATTCAAACAACCATTAATCAAAATATGCAAGACGCCTTTCAAAAAACAGCTAAAAACTATAATTATTACGGCCCAGATTGGACGGGGTATATAACGGACGATGAAACCGGCGAACGAAAAAAAATCACTCAGCAGATCCAGACAGGCGGTATTCTGATCGAAAATAAAACCGGTCGGATTATCAGCTTTGTCGGTGGACGGAATTTTGATAAAAACAGTTCTTTCAATTTTGCCTTTCAGGGTGAACGATCAAACGGAAGTACCATGAAGCCAATTCTCACCTATGCACCGGCATTTGAAAAAGGGATTGTCCAACCGGGAACACCGATTGCTGATATCCCGACAACCTATTCGACATCAGCAGGGCCTTATACACCGCAAAACTATGCCGGTGGCTATCACGGCATTGTTCCAGCAAGAAAGGCTCTCTACAACTCATATAACATCCCGGCGGTGAAAACCTATGATCGCATTAGAGATCAGGATCCGGTCAATGAATTCCTGAATCCAATGGGGATTACTACCATTGGTGATGAGGAATACAAACATCTGTCGCTCAGTATTGGGGGGACAAATACAGGCGTTACCGTTGAAGAAAATGTCAATGCCTTTGCAACCTTTGCCAACCAAGGAAAGTTTGTGGATGCGCATGTCATTGAAACGATAACAGATCAGGAAGGCAACACCATTTTTGAGCATAAACCAAATCCAGTTGATGTATTTTCACCGCAGACAGCGTACTTAACGTTGGATGTCATGCGGGATGTTATCGACCGGGGAACAGGGACGTATCTACAATCACAACTAAAATATAATGGTGTTGATTGGGCCGGCAAAACTGGTACCTCACAAAATTATAAAGATGCTTGGTTCGTCGGAGTGAATCCAAATGTCTCCATGGGGGTTTGGACTGGCTACAGCGAAGAAAAAAGTATTCGATGTCGTTCGTGTTCATTAAGTTACAGCCAAAGAAACGAAAAACTGTGGGCAAAATTGATCAATGCAGCATCGGATATCAATCCGGATCTGGTGGCACCTGATCAAAGCTTTGAACGCCCGGGTGGAATTGTCTCCCGCAGTTACTGCGCCATTTCGGGGAAACGTCCATCCAAATTATGTGAAGAAACTGGATTGATCCAAACTGATATATTTAATGCCAAATATGTACCAACCGAGAAAGATGACAGCCTGATGAGAGGCTCTTTTGTCATGATGGATGGCAAAGCCGTCATTGCCGGAGCCAATACTCCTAATGAATTTGTGGAAGGCGATGGTATTACCTTTAATCCCGATTTTCTGGAAAGGAAAGGGTATGACCAACTCAATGACCTTTCTGCGCTATATCCAAGCACCAATCAAGATGCTTGGAAAAAGATTGGACTACCGCCCTCAGATGTCAGCAGCAAAACAATCGAGGATGATGGTCAGAACCCGTCCGCACCTGGTTCCGTTTCCATTTCCGGCAACAAGCTGACATGGCAGGATTCAAATAGTAATGACGTTGTCGGTTATCGCATTTATCGTGCCAGCAAGCCTGGCGATTCTTTTCAGCTTGTTGGTAACACAACAGAAACATCATTCACGTTTTCCGGTCAAAAGGGGGTGTTCCGTGTTAAAGCCGTTGATTATTTCGGGCTGGAATCACAAACATCCAACGACGTCATTGCCGGTAATGTCTCTGAGCCTGGTAAGGAACAGAAAAGCGGCGATGATGAAAAAGACGGGAATAACAATGATGACAGTCAAAAAAATAATGACGAGACCAATGATTAGCACTAAAACAGCAACTGATGAACGAAGAGGAACGCTATGCCTCTTCGTTTTTTCTTCATTTTTATTTTTTCAACACTAAAAAATAAAACTATTATTCTGTATAATGGAAACCAGAAACAGGAAGGATCAGTTAAAAACAAGGTGGTGAACCATTGAAGCACGAGAAAACATATCATTACGACATACGCGATACGCCTGATGGTCCGATTGTCATTGAAGGACCACTTTCATCAGCGGAATTAGGAACGTACCATTTCCATGAACATCTGGTTGCTTTCCGTCCGGCTCCCAACCAATTTGAAGCCATCCAGAGCATCGCCGATTGCCCGGAAGGAAGGATTATTATTGCTAGAACAGAGGGGACCATCATAGGTTATGTTACGTATTTGCATCCTGATCCAATGGAACGTTGGTCGGAATACAACATGGAAGATTTGATGGAATTGGGAGCCATAGAAGTCATCCCTAAATACCGAGGTGCGAAGATAGCTTTAGGACTGCTGGACGTCTCCATGATGGATGAATACATGGAAAACTATATCATTATTTCCACCGAATACTATTGGCACTGGGACCTTGATGGCACGAGACTGAGTGTATGGGACTATCGGAAAGTGATGGAAAAAATGATGGCCTCGGGCGGTCTGCTTCCTGCACCGACCGACGATCCGGAAATCATTTCTCACCCGGCGAATTGTTTGATGGTTCGAATCGGCACCCGCGTTTCCGAAACATCCGTGAGCCAATTTGATGAACTGCGATTTTTGCAACGGAGTCAATACCATGACATGAGGGAGGCTCTATAGATGCTCGTTGAGAAGATTATGAAAACAGAAGTGATAACGCTTCCCCCGACAGCAACAATAGCTGATGGTTTAAACACGTTAAGAGAAAATCATATCCGGCATATTCCTATAGTTAATGATAATGAACAATTGATCGGATTGGTATCAGACCGTGATGTTAAAGAGGCGTCCCCATCTATTTTTATGGAGGAAAACAACCATCACCTGTTAAAAAATGAACTGCAATCGATAATGAGTCAACCAGTTATCACCGTCCACCCATTGGATTTTGTAGAAGAAATCGCCAAAGTTTTCTATGATGAGGCCATTGCCTGTCTCCCCGTTGTCAGCAACGATACGCTGACAGGAATCGTTACAGAAAAAGAGATGTTGTATACGATGATTCAATTAACCGGAACGAATGTACAAAGTTCCCAGATCGACGTAAAAGTTCCGCACAAACCCGGAATTCTACCGGAAGTGGCAGCCGTTTTCGGACAGCGCAAAACAAATATAACATCTGTCCTCATGTACCCGTTCAATGATGATCCTAATTACAAAATACTTGTCTTTCGCGTTCAAACCATGAACCCCGTTCCGTTAATACAGGATTTGCGTGATGCTGGTTACGAATTAATGTGGCCGAACAATATAGCGGAGCCCAAACTATGACATGCCGCACTGCTGCTTTCATTTATACAGATCAGTTTATAAAGTATCATTTTCACTCAGATCATCCATTTAATCAACAACGGGTCGCCTTGACAAAGGATCTACTGGAGGCTAGCGATTTACTGACAGCACAAGAAATCATTGAACCACGAAAGGCAACAGACGATGAAATCGCGCTATTTCATACACCTGAATACATTGATGCCGTTAAAAAGGCAGGGACTGGCCAACTGTCTGAGGAACAAGGAATGGCATACGGTTTGGGAACAGAGGACACGCCGATGTTTTCCGATATGCATAACGCATCCAGTTATCTTGTCGGTGGTACATTGACCGCTGTGAACACAGTTCTTCAAGGAGAATCGTGTCATGCATTGAATTTAGGCGGTGGTCTTCATCACGGATTCAAACAGAAAGCAAGCGGTTTCTGTATTTATAATGACGGAGCCATTGCCATTCAATACATTCGAGAAAAATATGATTTGAAAGTGCTGTATGTGGATACGGATGCTCATCATGGTGATGGGGTGCAATCAGCCTTCTATGATGATCCCAATGTATGCACGCTTTCCATCCATGAAACCGGACGCTACCTATTTCCGGGAACAGGAAGTATTAATGAGCGCGGCATCAAAAAGGGGCATGGATTTTCATTCAACATTCCCATTGATGCTTTCACCGAAGATCATTCTTTTCTGTCGGTTTACGAATCAGCCTTCCGAAATGTGGCGGCGTTTTTTAAACCAGATGTGATATTGACACAAAATGGGGCTGATGCTCATGTATACGATCCGCTCACCCATTTATGTGCTACAACCGCAACATTTGAACATATTCCGATGATTGCCCATGAATTAGCCCATGAATACTGCAATGGACGCTGGATAGCTCTCGGAGGGGGAGGGTACGACATGTGGCGAGTCATACCGCGTACTTGGGCTCAAATTTGGAATGTCATGAAAACGGGAACCATTCAACAAGGGGCGCTGCCGGAACCGTGGCTGAAGAAATGGCAAGCTGAATCACCAGTGACTTTGCCAGACATGTGGCATGATTCAAAACATATCGTACCAAACATCCCAAGAGAACCCGAAATAACAGAAAAAAATGAGCAGATTATGCAAGGTGCAATGAAATACGCCCGACAAAACCCCATTAACATGTAGAAAGGCAAGTGTC
Source organism: Lentibacillus halophilus (assembly GCF_055395055.1). Lineage (NCBI taxonomy): Bacteria > Bacillati > Bacillota > Bacilli > Caryophanales > Bacillaceae > Lentibacillus > Lentibacillus halophilus. The sequence goes on along the minus strand of NZ_AP043750.1, from coordinate 1,877,422 downwards.
GCTCTCCATTATCCGGCACTTGCCTTGCATTTCTCCAACCCATAACCTGTTGCAACCGCCATAAGGTCATTTCATCTTTTCTTATATCGGCCTTTTTACTCGTTTGTTGAATCCCTTTCAACAATCCGATGCGGAAGAACGACTTTATTCTCCTCGACTTCTTCATTATTCATATATTTCGTTAGCAGACGCATGGCAACAGCGCCAATATCATACATTGGCTGGACAATGGTAGATAACGTTGGACGGACCATCGTTGCCAGTCTTGTATTGTCAAACCCAACAACTTCAAGGTCATTCGGCACGCAATAGCCTTTATCCTGTGCCCCATGAATAACGCCCAGTGCCATTTCATCGGATGCTACAAATACAGCAGCAGGCGGATCTTCTTTCGTTAAAAGCTGTTCTGCCGCTTCCATTCCTGAATCATAGGAATAGTCACCTTTGAGAATATATGCATCATCAGGAGAGATGGATTGTTCCTCCAACGCCCTCATATAGCCATTGTATTTTTGTCTATTAATCAACGTATCATCAACACCTGAAATAAAGGCAACCCGATCATTTCCTTTGGTCAGCAAATACATTGTTGCTTCAAATGCGGCAGCTTCATAGTCGATGTTCACCGATGGAATTTTGTTTGTTTCGTCGTATGTGGCTGCTAGAACAACCGGCACCGATGAACTTTGAAACTGCTCCACATGATCTTCTGATATATCACCGCCCATAAATAAAATACCGTCCACCTGCTTTTCCAACATAGCATTGATCAAGTGCAATTCTTTATCTTTATTTTGATCAGAATTACTCAGTATAATATTGTATTTATACATTGTCGCAATATCTTCAATGCCACGTGCCAATTCAGCAAAAAAGATGCTGGAAATATCCGGGATAATGGCGCCGACCGTTGTTGTTTTTTTGCTCGCCAATCCGCGGGCCACCGCATTCGGGCGATAGCCAAGCTCTTGTATCGTTGTTAGAACTTTTTTGCGTGTCACCGGTTTAACGTTCGGGTTTCCATTGACAACTCGCGAAACCGTTGCCATAGATACGTTCGCTTCTCTTGCCACATCGTATATCGTTACAGTCATGATTTTCCTCCTAGCCAGTTTACCATTTCGATTCCTTTTGCTAATATGATACGCTATATTACCGTAAAACACAAAAAATTTAAAGACTGAACCCCGTATTCATGGCCTTTTCACCATAAAAACGACATCTGTCATATTTGAGGGACAGATGTCGTCATTCCGTGAATCTTTTTATTGCAAAACGATTAGTCGGTTCAGCGTTTGGCATACGCCTGCAGTTCATCTATAAATTGTTCGAATGTCGGAATGTCAATTTGTTGTGCCGAATCAGACAAGGCTACCGCTGGATCCGGGTGAACCTCTGCCATAACCCCGTCAGCACCAATGGCCAAAGCAGCTTTCGCCGTCGGAAGCAACAGATCGCGCCGGCCTGTGGAATGGGTCACATCCACCATAACAGGCAAGTGTGTTTCTTGTTTCAAAATAGGTACGGCTGAAATATCCAGTGTATTTCGTGTTGCTTTTTCATAAGTCCGTATACCACGTTCACAAAGGATGATGTTACCGTTCCCTTTTGAAATGATATACTCCGCTGCATTCAAAAACTCAGAAATGGTCGCAGACATACCGCGTTTCAGAAGAACAGGTTTGCTCACTTCGCCGGCTTTTTTAAGCAACTCGAAGTTTTGCATGTTTCTGGCACCGATTTGAATAACGTCAAGGTAGTCAACAGCCTTTTCAATATCTGCAGGATTGACAATTTCACTGACCACAGCCATGTCCATTTCATCGGCAACTTTTTTCAAGATTTGAAGTCCTTCGATCCCGAGTCCCTGGAAATCATATGGCGATGTTCTCGGTTTAAATGCGCCGCCACGCAGTAAATTAATTCCTTTACGTTTGACTGCTTTGGCAACGTCCATTACCTGGTCATAGCTTTCAACGGAGCAAGGCCCCATAACATGGTGCAGATTGCCATCGCCTACTTGCTCTCCCCTTATATTAATTACGGTATTTTCAGGTTTTTTCTTGCGGGAGACAAGCAATGCTTTACGATGATCATCTTCCTGCAACTCAAGGCTTGCTTTGAATATTTCTTTAAAAATATGTTCAATGGTTGAGTCTTCAAATGGACCTTCATTTTTCGATTTGAGTTCATCCAGCATTTTGCGTTCCCTAACCGGATCAAATCGGTTGATACTTTGTTTATTTTTCACTTCGCCAATTTCTTGAGCAATTTCAGCACGTTGGCTGATCAATTCCAACAGTTGTCCATTTATGCTGTCTAATTGCTGTCGGAGCTGTTCCAAATCATTACTCATGATATTACCCTCCTACTATATGGTTGATCTGAAAATAATTTAGATTGGAATAATTAGAGACAATTATATAGCATAGCTTTTTCATTGTCATCCCTTCATTTAAATTTCATACTTTTATCACGGTTTAACACTTTAACGAAAGAGTTATTATTTTATTCCGACAAAATGAAGGCCGGGAACCATTCACCGGCCTTCCTATGTTTATTTGCACATATAGTATTTTGTGTTAACTCCCGAGTGATGGGTGTTTACGTTAATGTATGCTCTGTTCCTTCATCTGTTGCAGCTGTTTCACTCTGTGCATCATCATTGTTTTGGTTTTCCCCGTCTTTTGATGATGTCATCGCTTGTGCTTTCTCTGTCAATTTCGTTTTGGAATCGACTGCTTTTTCCTTCAACTCAGCGCCTTTCTCATAGGCTTTATCTTTCCATTCAGATCCTTTGTTGACGGCTGTATCTTTTATTTCTGTTCCTTTTTCATATGCTTTACCTTTCCAATCGCCAGCACGAACCTTTAGATCCGACGCTCCGGAATTTATGTCATCACGAAGTTCATTGCCGGACTTCGGAGCGAGCAGAAGTGCTGTAAGAGCACCCCCAATAGCACCAATCATAGCACCAAGAGCAAATTCATTCCCGTTAAATCCTTCTTCTTCATTGTTCCCCATAATTATTTCTCCTCCTTTGGCTTTCATTTTTTATTTATTCTTTTTCTTTCTCCAAAAATCCACAACGGCATTTCCCCACTTTAATGCTTCCGAAGCCTTGTCCTGATCATAGGCAGCTGCTTTGGAAACACTGTCAGACCATTTCTGCAGGGATCCGTTAAGGTCACTGGCTGTTTTTCCAATTCCTTGCGCACTGTCAAATAAACCATTTAACTTCTCCGATTTTTGATTAACATCATCGGCCAGTTTATTCGTCTTTTCCAGCAGTTCTGATGTTTCTGTTGTGACCCCCTCCATCTGACTTTCCAGATTTTCCAATGTCTGCGTAGCATTCATCATGGTACGCTGCATGGATTTCAATGTCATGACTGTGTAGATGACAAGTACTGCAAATGCAACAGCAGCAATAAGTACAGCAATATACAGCAATAATTCCATTTTGTAATCAGCTCCTTCCATTCAGCAGTCAGTTGGATGCATGATCGGGTATTTACGTCCAGACTGACGACACTGGCTGTTCAGGAAAGAAAAGAATCTAATAACCCATTCCCTTCATCCAATAATTTAAACATACCAGTCGTACCATCATTCCACACAACCACTCACTCTTACTATAACGAATTTTTTCTTCAATTTCGATAAATATGCTGAAATTTATTACAAAAATTAAAAAGGCCTGCTTCACACAGGCACTTTTTTCAAGCATTCATTTGGCCACTCATAAAAGACGTGAGATAGTTCTCATACGCTTCTTGAAACTTCTGGATATCCCCTGCTCCCATAAAAAGAAGAACACTGTTTTCTTGACACGAAAGCAAATCTGTATTGTACAAATTTAGGATAGTGCTGCCATCAATACGCTTCTGCAGATCATAAATGGTGAGTTTTCCGCTGTCTTCCCTTGCGGATCCAAAAATATCGCATAAATAGACTTGATCAGCCAGATTTAGGCTGTCGGCGAATTCTTGCAAAAACGTTTTTGTACGAGTGAATGTGTGCGGTTGAAAAATAGCAGTGATGTCTTTATTTGGGAATTTCCTCCGGGCCGCATCGATAGTAGCGGTAATCTCTTTTGGATGATGGGCATAATCATCCACAAGGATTTGATGGCCTATTTGTTTTTCTGTGAATCGTCGTTTGACACCCGTGAAGTTTTGAAGATGTTTGATCGTTTCGGTCTTCATGTCTTCATAATGACAAATAGCAATGACAGACAATGCGTTCAGAACGTTATGATTCCCAAACATCGGGATTTCGAACGTGTCATAATACGTATCACGAACAAATACATCAAATGCTGTGCCTTGTGCTGTTTCCGTTACATGTTGTGCCTGAAAATCATTTGTGCCCGAGAACCCATAATGGATAACCGGCACCTTGGTTTGTATCTGTTGCAGCTGTTTATCATCCCCGCATGCAATGATTCCCTTTTTCACTTGATCAGCCATCATTTGGAAAGCTTGAAAAACGTCATCTATACTCGTAAAATAATCCGGATGGTCAAAATCTATATTTGTCATGATCGCATAATCTGGTTTATAGCTGAGAAAATGACGGCGGTATTCACATGCCTCAAACACAAAATATTTGCTGTTCACATGCCCTTTTCCAGTTCCGTCACCGATTAAATAAGACGTCGGAAAGGATGCATCAAGAACATGAGCTAGCAAACCTGTCGTCGATGTTTTCCCGTGAGCACCTGTCACAGCAATACTTAAAAATTGTTCCAACCACTCCCCTAAAAATTCATGATAACGATAGAACGTCAAACCTTTTCGACGTGCTTCCAATATTTCAGGATGATTTTCAGAAAAAGCATTACCCGCGATGACGATGCAGCCATCATTGATGTTCGTTTCTGAAAAAGGGAAGATTGGAATGTTTTTTTCCTCAAGTGCTTTTTGTGTAAAAAATCGTTTTTCCACATCAGAGCCCTGTACCTTCTCGCCGGAGTCATAAAGAATATGGGCAAGAGCGCTCATTCCGGTTCCCTTAATACCAATAAAATGGTAAGTTGTCATAAAAAGAACCTCCAAAAATATGTCTGAAACAAATGCCGTAATAACCAACGCTGACCGCTAGCCGACAGCTATTCAGCAATTATAGCAAAATGTTTCTCAGAATGAAATATGGACCATGTAATTGACTGTAATTCCAGTTTCCTATTATTCTGTATCTCTTTGCGGGAGGAAACCATTTATTACATGATAAACATAACCGGTTTCTGTTTCCCTGAAGAACTGGTCGCTTTACCACATTATATACATTAGTGACCACGAATGTTCTTCTTGCCAATTTTCTGTTGATTTTTTCTGCCAAAATTTAAAACTGCTAATACGAGCCGGCTATCATCAATACTATTTCATACACGCTATGATATATCAATCATACGAAAACATACAAATGAATTAATAGCTTTCTATTTGGTCAGCTGTCACCAATACATCGCGCGGCTTGCTCCCGTTTTGTTGTGCAATAATACCCTGGTTTTCCATAGCATCCATCAATCTTGCAGCTCGGTTATAACCAATTTTGAAATGCCGCTGTAACAGTGATGTACTCGCACTATTGTTCTGCACAACAAAGTCAATGACATCATCAAGCAAATCATCCGTTTCATCATCGTTGGTGACCTGAGCCAACAGCTGCTCCTGTTCAAATTGATATACCGGTTCGGCAATGGACCTTGCGTAATCAGTGACCCGATCAATTTCATCATCAGAAACAAAAGCACCTTGGATACGCACACTCTTACCCGCTCCATTTTCGGTGAACAACATGTCTCCGTTACCGAGCAACTTTTCAGCGCCGCCGTTATCGAGAATGGTTCTTGAATCGACTTGTGACGATACACTGAAAGCGATTCGTGTAGGGATATTTGCCTTAATCAGACCGGTAATAACATCAACAGACGGACGCTGTGTGGCTAGTAACAAATGAATACCACAAGCTCGCGCTTTTTGAGCAATCCGGCTAATAGCATCCTCCACATCCTGTGGCGCGGCCATCATTAAGTCAGCAAGCTCATCAATAACGATAACGATAAACGGTATTCGTTCGTCCTGGCGGTGCTCGCGAGCCATTTTGTTATTGAATCGTTCCATATCCCGGACGCCTTCCCGAACAAAGGCATCATAGCGCTCCTCCATTTCATTGACCGCCCATTTCAAGGCTGCTGTCGCTGCTTTAACGTCCGTAATCACCGGTGATATAAGATGCGGGATACCATTGAACGGTGCTAATTCAACCATTTTTGGATCAATCATTAAAAATTTCACGTCATCATGATGCGCTTTATATAAAAGGCTGATTAAAATGGAATTGATACAAACACTTTTGCCCGATCCGGTTGCCCCCGCTATCATTCCATGCGGCATTTTTTGAATGTCCGTAACCTTTACAGCGCCCTCAATGCTTTGTCCAAGAGCAACTGTTAAAGGGGACTTACTTGATTGAAAAGGCTCTGAGTCGAAAATTTCCTGCAGTCCCACTTTTTGAGCATGCTGGTTGGGAATTTCAATACCAATTGTATTTTTCCCGGGAATAGGCGCTTCCATTCGAATATCTTTCGCTGCCATATTCATTTTTAAATCATCACTCAAATTTTTGATTTTGCTTACTTTAACACCCGGCTCCGGCTGTATTTCAAATCGTGTCACCGATGGCCCTTGGGTGGTGCGAACGACTTTTGCCCGTATATGAAAATGATCTAGCGTTTGTTCAAGAAGTTCCTTTTCGCTGGTTAACCATTGTTCATCCTGCACACTTTCAGGCTCAGGATCATCAAGTAAATAGTACGGCACAACGCTAGCTTTTTCTGCTTCCTTATTCGGTTCAGACGCACGGGAAGGTTGTGGCTTTGGCCGACTTTGGGACTTCCTCTTATCATTGGTTGACATCATGACATTAAATGGTAAAGTCTGCTGATTCGTTTGTTGTTTATCTTTTTTATTTGCAGAACGACTTTTGTTCCGGTCCGTTTTTCGCTGTTGTGGTTGTGGTTGTTGCACCGGTTCATGCTGCTCGTTTTCAGTCTTGTCTTCAACATGTTTTGGTTTTTCTTCTTCTTTTTCTTCTTCTTTTTCTTCAGGAAGAGACGGCTCAACGGTTGCAGCTGCTTGATCCATTCTGTCTTCAGCTATGTTGTTCTCCGACTGCGCTGTCTTGAATTCAGGTTCCTGGTAGCCATCCTGTTTCCGCTGATAGGCTGGAATATCGATATCTTTTTCTTCCGGTTGTTCACGTTGCTGAAACCCAAAAATAGGAGAGGGAACATCACTCGGTTCAAATGGCTCGCTATTATCCGGCTTATAGATTTTCCTATCTTGCTCTGCTAACGGTTCAGACTGCTGTTGAGTCGAATCCGTTTCGTTTGATTGTTTTCGAGTGTATGCTGGTCGTTCTGTGTTATTCGGTTCCTCTCTGGATGGATGATCAGGGATGACAGGAAAGCGAAATGGCTTTCTAGCAGGGTATTGGTATGTCATTTTCGTGTGGAGTTCCTGTTTGCTTTCTTCCCATTCCGCTGAAGTTGTATCATGTTTATCTTCGTTTTCCGCAAATAAAAGGCTGCTGATTTTCTTTTTCCATCGATCCCACATATATTTTCACTCATTTCTATCAAAATAGCACTATGTTTAGTTTAACAATATTTTGTCTCGAATGGGAGTACAAAAAAACAACCCTTGCCTCAAAAGACACAGGTTGTTCATGAAATCAGGCAGCATTTTGGGTCTAAAAAACTCCCATTCGTATATCATTCTTTTTCATTCTTTTCCGGTCGGTTTTTGGCCAGTATGAAGACAGGCTCCAATGTTTTGTCTTCATAAATAAACGGCAATGATGTGATAGGGATCCGACCTTCTGCAAAAAATTTCATCGTCATTTGTGCCAGTATATCGTAACCGGCCTTATTTTGTATATCCGCCAAAATGAGCACATCCTGATGCGGAACAGCCACCGCAAGTTCCCCTTTGGCATCGGCCAGCATTTCTTCCAAAAATGCTTCATTTAAAATTCGGCTCGCATCATAGCCATCCTGCTTCGCAACAAAATAAAAATCATTTTCGGCCACCGTATCCTTTTTGAAATCGTTGTCCAGCGACCGTACATTAAATGAAGCTATTTCATCAATCCAGCTGTAAGACCAATTTTCTTCCTCCAGCAAGGCTTCATCAATGAGCCGATAAGATTTACCGAGATCCAACGCATAAAAAACACGCGTCTCCGCCGTATGCTCTCTAAAAACAAGCGTGGAGCCAGCATTGGTTTCCGTCGGGAAAGATGTTGCACGAATGACAGGATAAATCTGTTTTTCTTTGCCCGACAAGTCATGCTCTTCATGCATGATTTTTAATGCTTCGATAACATGTTCCTCAAGATCGTCAACAGCAGCCTCGCCACGCTCATTATATTTAGAGACAACATTGGGAAGGGTGATCGTTATTCCTTGCCCTGTATCTTGCCATTCAATGCGGAAGGTATCCTTGTCGCGATTGTATGACGTACGAAATTCCGGCTTCGCAAGGCGTGCTTCCATCATTTTTTTCATCTTTAGGCTGGTCATCTTTGCCATCTGCTAGCACCTCCGTTCATCCGTTCACTTCCTCCATAAAGGATTCGATTTCTTCTTTTGTTTTTCGATCTTTACTGACAAACCGGCCTGCTTCTTTACCGTTACGAAACGCGATAAAGCTTGGTATGCCGAAAACATCATACGTCTGGCACAGATTGATAAACCGATCGCGGTCGACTAAAAGAAACGTATAATCAGTGTAAGTTTCTTCAATTTCCGGTAATATTGGTTCAATAACACGGCAGTCCGGGCACCAATCAGCAGAAAATACAGCAACAACGTGTTTGCTATCAATATAATATTGAAATTGTTCCATTGATTCCAATGTTTTCATTTCCATCCACCTCCATTGCCATTCCCATCATATCCAAGATTCCCGTCTGATTCAATCGTCCTGATGGCAATCATTCCCGATACATTCAAATAAAAAAGACAGAAAGATGCTTGCTCCACCGTTTGTTAAAAAATAGTTACTCACTTTGATTGTTGCTCAAAGCTATGGATCGTGCCATTTTCATCATGGATTCAGCATCGCTTTGAAGCGTTCTTTTCGGCGTGTGAGTTGTTATTTTAACGCCACCAATGCCTGTTTGCAGTTCATATTGATCATCGTCATTAGCAGGCATAATTCGAATATAGCCGAATTTCTTTTTATCGCTAAAGGAATCCAGAAGCAATGCCTCATCTGATTTCGCTTTTGCTGCATTATAACTCTGTTTGCTTTTTGATCCTTCAAGCTTATTATAAAAAACAATATATGTTTGATCGCCATCTTTTAAAATAATATTATTTTCCTCTTCTTTGACAACGTTTAAACCAGATGGTACATACATGGATAATGTATCCAATTTTTGATTATTCTCAATATCACTATCCGCATGAAATAGCTCTTTCGCTTCCTCCCCTGCATTTTTGACAGCTTCCTTTTCCGATTGCATGAAATTACACCCTGTCAACAGAAGAACACTTCCTATGATGATCAGGATTACATATACTGTTCGCAATGTTTTGCCTCCAAGTCCATTTCTTATCCTCATCTTATGATACTACGATTTTTTAATTTGGCAAGGTGATAAATTTCCATGAATCCCTCTTTTGATTGCATTGTTCAGAAAACCAGTTAAGATGGAGGAAGATAGGATAAAAGGAGGCGATTTTCTTGGAACTGATGGTCTATCTGGCAGGCCAGATTCACGATGACTGGCGAGAACAGCTGAAATCAAAGGCTGCGGAAAAAAAGCTCCCATTAACGTTTGTTGCCCCACAGACCAATCACGAACGATCCGACAATATCGGTGAGGACATATTGGGAAAACAGCCGGGAAATATGTACAGAGACGATGCAGCATCCGCCATTAATAACTTTCGCACAGAGGTGATGATGCAGAAAGCGGACATCGTTATTGCTCTATTCGGAGAAAACTATAAACAGTGGAACACGGCCATGGATGCCAGCACTGCCATCACCATGAACAAACCAACCATTATTGTGCGACCTGATTCGTTAGTCCATCCGCTGAAAGAATTGTCCAATAAAGCAAATGTCACCGTAGAAACGATCGATCAAGCTCTTAAGGTTCTTGACTATTTGTACGATTAAAAAACGGGACTGGGACAAGACTAAACAACTCACTTCTAAACACGAACAATATAGTTAAGACGTAGTCACCGCTCCGGAAAAACACTACGCTTTCCGCGGGCGCTGATAAGCCTCCTCGTGCTCGTCGCACTGCGGGGTCTTATCTAGGCTTTTCATCCCGCAGGAGTCTTCGTGTTTTTCCTACGCTAAACGAAAAATCCGAACCGATTCAGACTTTTTTGGATTATAGTTCGGATTTTTATTTTACTAAACATCTTTTGTCCCAGCTCCGTGTTAACACAAAAGTGGGAAAAGCAATTGAATGCTTTATGGCAATAGGTCAGTAAGCTTCTCTAGAAAAGAAGTATCTCACTTCCAATAGTCCCACTGACCATTTAACAGCCTGATAACGTGAACAAACATGTCTTTGCGTTCCATATGCTCATTGGTGAAAATTCCTATGGCACCTTCCTCATGACGCACGTTCTGCCGCTGGGCATAGCTGTCCATCACATCACCAAGTTCTCTTCCGGCTGTGAGTTCATTCTTTATATGTTCAGGCAACGGAATCCGAGCTCCACTGGCAGTGAAAACGGTATGTTCAGCAGTGACGAGCGCGCCCCAATTGCACAAATGCAGCACACCACCGACAGTCATGACACCACCTTCCAATCCAATCCCGACATCAGCAGACGACGTCGTTTTCATGCATTCGGATGCTCGGTTGATAGCACCCTGTCTTGTTTCCGCGTCTGAAAACGGCTGGTTGTTTACCAATGACGGAACATTGTTGGCCACGACGCTGTCTGAGAAAAAAACGTCCTGAACCGCCGCTATTTTAGCAGGATTTGTTGAACCAACTGCAATCTTCATCATGTCACCTTATTTCGATTTAATGGTTTCCACCGTGTTTTGATCCGTCGATTGAATTAATTTCACCAGCAAGTCTTTTGCCGCCTGGTAATCGTCCACATGAATGATTGAGGATGACGTATGAATATAACGGGAACATATACCAACAACGGCCGATGGAATGCCATCGTTAGCGGTGTGAACACTTCCGGCATCCGTTCCGCCCTGTGATAGGAAATATTGATACGGGATATCGCTGGACTCTGCTGTGTCGAGTATAAATTCCCGCATGCCGCGATGAGTGATCATCGTCCGGTCAAAGATCCGCAATAACGCCCCCTTACCAAGTTGACCGAATGCCTCGCCATCACCAGTCATATCATTAGCAGGAGAGGCATCAAGTGCGAAGAAAAGATCCGGCTGAATCATATTGGCGGCAACTTTGGCACCCCGCAATCCTACCTCTTCCTGCACCGTTGCACCGGAATACAGGGTATTCGGAATGGACTGACCTTGAAGTTCTTTCATCAGCTCTACTGATAGCCCACAACCGTACCGATTATCCCACGCTTTGGCAAGAATCTTTTTTTCATTGGCCATCGGTGTAAATGGACAAATCGGAACAACCGACTGGCCGGGACGGATACCAATTGTCTCAGCGTCGTCACGGTCATCAGCGCCAATGTCTATCAGCATGTCTTGGGGATCCACTGGCTTTTTCTTTTGTTCAGGAGTCAAATTATGCGGTGGTGTCGAACCAATGACACCCGTGACTCGTCCTTCATCGGTCATGATTTGCACACGCTGCGCTAACATCACCTGGCTCCACCAACCGCCAAGCGTTTGAAAGCGGATCATGCCATTTTGGGTGATCTGGGTAACCATGAAACCTACTTCATCCATATGGCCGGCAACCATTATCCGCGGACCGCCGCCATTTCTGACTCCAAAAACACCGCCCAGATTATCCTGGATGACGTCATCAGCATATTTTTCCAATTCGCCACGCATAAATGACCGTACAGCGTTCTCATCTCCTGGAGCACCTGGCAATTCAGTCAGACGTTTGAACAAATCCTTGGTTTCTTGATTCATGAATGGTTCCTCCTTATACAGTACGTGTATGTAGTAAAACAAGTATAACGGAAAGAGATATCGTCTTTCCACCGACATTATTCTATTGGTTTTTATTTTTCCTATTTTCCGTTATACTAAAAATATATTGAAAAAGTACTTGAAAAATTCCAGAGGTGATAGTTACATGAAGAAAAGAAATATCGTTATTGCGGCTGTTGCTGGCATTGCGGCAGGATACACGGTAAAACAGCAGCTGGATCGCTACCAGACAGTGACACCGGAGAAAGCACTTAAGAAAGCAAAAGAAACTTTTAAACAACAAGGACCCATCAGTGGTTCATGGATTTACATGAAACCGGAACAATATGAAAAACACGATCTTCTGTATAACGCTTACCGCGGTGGTATCACCCGGACCATTGATGGAGAACACAAACAGTATGAGTTCTACATTGATGCGGACTCAGGAGTCGTCATCGACGCTGTTGAGACGACATAACGTTATGAAAAAGCCATTTGCCATGCAGATGGCTTTTTCCCGTTTAGGCAGGTGTCGGAAAATAGGGTAACATCATGAACCGATCCCCTGTGGAACTCGTAAGCAGACGGTTGGTTGGATCATCTCACTCATAGTCATGCCGTTGTCGTTCCACTGCCTTCACCCTATTACCGGATTCATTAAATTGAATGGCCCGGAAATAAGCATCATGATAAAAGGTATACCATGCTTGGTTTTTATACCCGTAGTCCATCCACTTTTCTTTTTGGTGAACGGACGTTACCGGGTAATCATCATAAGCAAGCGCCCACAGTTTATTCTGATGTGCGTTCGTCGGCATGATATCCGCCATATGAATCCACGTTTCGCCCCCATCTTCAAACAGCAATATAGAATGACCGTCGCTGTGACCGCCCGTGTGAATCATCTTCAAACCGTCTGTCACCGTCCATTCCTGTTCAAATGGCTGTACTTGCCCCTGTATAGATTTCCAGTTCATCTCCCAATATGTGTTGGCCGATCGAATATTAGGGTTGCGCATTTCATCCCATTCCACCCGGGAAACATAGATATCAGCATTTTTAAAAACAGATTCATAGCCGTTATCTGTTGGTTTCGTAAGCCCGCAAGCATGATCAAAATGCAAATGCGTCATCAACATCGCATCGATATCATCGGTTGACAGCTCTAATTCAGCCAATGACTGATCAATGTATGACTCTTCACGGACACCAAAATTGCGAATTTGTTTGTCCGTTAATTTTCCGTTGCCCATTCCCGAATCAATGATATAATTTTTCCCATCAATCTGCAGGAGAATCGGATCTGTCCGCAATTCAATCTGATTTTTCTCATTATAGGGGTACTTTTTTCCCCAAAGTGCTTTCGGAACAACACCAAACATGGCCCCGCCGTCAAGGAAGTTAACACCGCCGTTCAACCACGTCAATTCAGCCCGCCCAATTTGCAATGATTCCATATAACTCCTCCTTTACCTCTATCGTCAGTTTATCACGCATGAACCAATGAATAATAGTTTTGCCTCTGAATGTGGACCAATCAGTGGCGTAAAGGCGAGAAATAGAACGTCATCAATTAATAATGTTCTCCACAACCCATCCGTGGGAATTAAAATGCCCACGGATTAAACATTTTCTTGAATACCGCTTACTATGTCAACGATAAGAACCATTGCAACAATAAACTTTGATAGAAAAGTTATGTAAATTGAGCGCGGCAGCAGTAGATGGGTTGGCCTTGTGCAGCAAATTTCTCTTCGTATTCGGTCATAACATTTTCCGGGTCATTGGCATCGTGCAGGTCGAGAAACACGTCTTTCAGTTCGAGTCCAAACGAAGAGAAGCTGACAAGGGAATATTCAAACAGCCCTTGGTTATCCGTTTTCAAAGTCATTTCCCCGCCGGGCTGCAAAATGTGTTGATATTGTTGTAAAAATGTATGAAACGTCAGCCGTCTCTTCGCATGGCGTTTTTTTGGCCATGGATCGGAAAAATTCAAATAAATAGAAGCAATCTCATTTTCAGCGAATAATTCTGTTAAGTCAGATGCATCCGCATGGATTAAAAGAGCGTTTGTCCGACCGGAATTTTTTATTTTGGAACCCGCCATGACGATAATGCTTTTCGCCAGTTCAATGCCAATAAAATTAACATCCGGATGGCGCTCAGCCATGCCATTGATAAACTGACCCTTCCCTGTTCCGATTTCTAAATGAATAGGCAGGTCCCGGGCAAACAACTCTCTCCAATGGCCTTTTTGTTTTTCCGGTTCTGGGATAACCAAATTCGTGTTATTCCTCAGAAAGTCATCCGCCCAAGCTCGATGGCGTTGCCTCATTCCATATGCACCTCCCTTTATTCCTAAGCATAAATATCCCAAATTTGTCCATACTGTATGTTGAGGTGAATTCCAATGACGTTGACGGTAAACAATCAATTGCAGCTTCTTCATGACATTTTGACAGAACAAACAGAGGATTGCTGTGGCGCTATATCTGAGTATCAACAAATTAAACGGCTGGTTCAGTCGATGATGGCTGATAATTGTATCTCAGACGAACAGCTCCTTCAATTTTTACCGGAGATTTACAACTACGGCCGGCAAGGTGAAAATGCCCATAATGACGAAGAACACGTCCATGCCAACAAGGAAAATATCGATCGTTGGGTGAACGCCATCAGCGGAATCAGTCTAAAATAATGGTTCTGACATGATGGTTCAAATCACGCAGATCAGACAAGCGTTCATGCGCTTTCCGGATTTCATTCCGTTCATAATGCCAGTTTAAATAATACAGCGAATCCATTATCAAATACCAGTGAATGCGTTCAATCAACTGATTATCATGCGTGATGCCATATCGATAAAGCCAATCATTCCAGTTTTCCCGTGGTATATACCATTTTAATATAAACCCATAATCCATCGCCGGATCCGCGATCATGGCATTATCCCAATCCACAAGGTACAGCTGATCCTGCTTGGTCCAAATCATATTATGATGATTCAAATCACAATGACAGACAACTTTCTGTTGGTTACGCGTGACAGGCAAAAGACGATGCAAATACTCAATGGACTCACGGATTTCTTTATGCAAATCAATGAGTCCATTTGTTTTTAAGTACCCAATCATTTCTGTAAAACGGTCATCTGCTGTCGCCGGTTTTTTGCCGAGTCGCATGAGCATGTGCAATAACTCGGACGACTGGTGGATTTTGGCCAACAGCGCGGCAACTCGGTAATGCTGCATTTCTTCCGGATGTAGTTCCCGGCCCTCCAGCCATTCTTGAGCCGTAATGACATCCCCGTTTTCCATGCGTTTTGTCCATACAAGCTTGGGAACAATCCCTACGGCTGACAGAACAGCAAGAAATGGAGAGGAATTTCGCTTCAGGAAAAGACGCTGTTCATTTTTTTTCGCTACATACGCATCACCTGTCAGTCCACCGGCAGGATGAATATTCCATTCTTTTCCTACTGCTTGTTGAAGCCAATTCACCGCACATACCTCAAATCATTCAAAGTTTGTAATCATAAACAGACACATGAAAATAGATTATCGGAAATGCCGGGCATTTTCAAGCAAAATTCCCATTTCGCCAAGAAGTTTTTCCTATTTCCCTGTGTCACATACATTCATCATTTTTTCATTTCGAACGCTTCACGGATGTTGTCTAGCTGCTTGATCAATTGCCCCCTTAATGGTTACCCTTTAGCAAATCAAACGTACGGATCGATTGATACTTAGGCAGCTGGGCCGGAAAAATGCGATAAACAGTCACTTGGTCAACTGTGAACACATGCTGCGTACTATAACGTTCTTGCCACGGCTTCATGTCCATTTTTGACCCGTTCCATTTCTTAGCCAGGGTGATATGAGGCTTAAATGGTCGTTTTTCCGGTTGGAACCCCGCATCAGCGGCCGCTGCTTCCACACACTGATGCAGGTTAATCAAATCGGGTGTTTTTTCCACACCAGTCCATAACACGCGCGGTGCAGAAGGGTTTCCGAATGTTCCCAATTCCCCGGCATGAACATGAAATGCAAATATTGTTTCGAGCCCGTGTAACTGTTCCAGAAGCATATCAAGATCGCTGTCGGCAACGGGACCGAGAAATTTCATGGTCACATGCAGATCGTCACGGTGTGTCCACTGTTTATACGGTAGTTGTCTCTTGATCTCAGACTGTCTTACAGCCAACCACTGCTTCCACTGCTCTGATAGAGGAATGGCTATAAAATAATGAGATAAATTCATAATTAGCCCTCATTTTTTTCTATTATGTATCGTATACTTTATTAAAAATGAAAAAGTTTTCGCAACACAATTACTTTTCACTTTAGTCTTTACCAAATTAAGTGTAAAATGTAAACAAGAACGATTCACGAGCACCACGAGATAATGACATTCATTAGGGAGTGGTTTTTTGAATCAAACAACATCGCGTATGCTGACAAGAGTGAAAGCTGTCTACCTTTATATCAGAGAAAAAGGGACTGTTTCCACCAGTGACATTGCCGACGAATTTGGGACGACGGATCGGACCGTGCAACGGGATTTACACATTTTAACCCATAATGGACTTGTTGAAAGTCCTGTGCGCGGTAAATGGACAATAACAGATAAACCTGTCCATATATCCTGAGTCGATTTCAGCGATTGTATCCTTCCAGCAGCGGGTGTTATTCGGCTGAGCGTTCTGTTTCGAATATCCAGCCGTCTTTAGCTGACATATCTCTTATCGGCTTCAATTTTCATTTTGCAACTTTTCTACTTCACCTGCTGTTAATTCACGGAAGCTACCGGATTCCAAAGCCGGATCCAATGTTAAAGGCCCCATTCGGATCCGTTTTAAAAAAAGCACTTTTTTTCCGGCCGCTGCGACCATTCGTTTGATTTGGTGATATTTTCCCTCCGTGATCGTTATTTCGGCTTCCGATGTTCCCCCTGTCCTCAGAATGGTCAACGCGGCCGGTTTGGTTTGATAGCCATCCTCCAAAGTTATTCCATCGGCAAACATCTGCTTATCTTCCTCGGTCACGGGCCCACTAATTGTTACGTAATACGTTTTTTCTATATTTTTTCGGGGAGACGTGAGCCTGTGGGCCAAATCTCCGTCATTCGTTATAAGCAACAACCCCTCTGTATCCTTATCGAGTCTGCCGACAGGAAAAGGAGCAAAAACATAATAATCATCAGGCAACAGGTCAACAACCGTTTGATCTCGATTATCCACCGTTGCTGAAACATAGCCTGATGGTTTATTCATCATAATATAAACATACTTCCGGTAGATGATCGGTTCTCCATTCACAGCAGTTGTATCTTTTTCAGGATTTAACTGCTGTGCTGTGTTCTTGACTGCTCTCCCATTAATGGTCACCTGTTTTTTCTTAATCAGTGCTTTCACATCTTTTCGACTTCCATAGCCCATGTTTGCCAACAATTTATCCAGGCGCATTTCGATAGCCTCCTTCATTTGCGAAATAAATGGTCGAGTACCTTCACACGATCTCCCAGCACCCGTTCAAGCAAAGTGGACTGATAACTGAACCAAAGATAGATACCGCCTCCGATGCCAACACCTGCAATAAGTACAATGACAGCCGATAACTGCTTCGTTTCATACGCCAAAAACATTCCGAATACCGCTTTGACAATCCAAATAACCAAGCACATCATGGCGGTGAAAATACCAATAAGCAAAAAACGTTTATAGGTCTGTCTGAACGGAAATCGAATAGCCTTGCGAATGCGCCATAAATTCAGAGCAACCGCTGTACCTGTAGCCAGCATCGTGCCTAAGATCACACCTTTGGCACCAAACATATGAATCAGCTGGATATTTAAAAGCATTTTGACCAACAAACCCCCGGCTAAACTGATAATAGCAAATCGTTGTTCATTAATTCCCTGCAGGATGGACGATGTAACGGTGAACAGGGCAAACAATAACCCGACCGGTGCATACCAACCAAGCAAGCTGCCGGTATACCCAATTTGATCCATGCCATACAACGAACCATATGCAACGTCAGACAACATTGATAAGCCGGCAACAGCCGGAACAACGAGAACAAGTACAATTTGTAATGCCTGATGGATTTGCTGATTCATTAAAGCCCGGTCTTTTTGTGTGAATGTTTTCGTCAATGCTGGAATAATAGCCAAAGACAGGCCGGTCGCAATCGTTACCGGAATAATAACCAGTTTATGACCGTAAAAATTGATAGCCGCATTCGCTGTTTCAAACAGGTCCTTTTTGCCAATAGCTGTCATTGCCCGCTCAAATGTGAACTGGTCAATCAATTGATACATTGGAACAGCAACACCAACTACGACAAACGGACCAGCATAGCGAAACAATTCGGCAAATAACCTTTTCATCGACAAATCATACGTGTAGTTTTGTTTATTTATTTGGGCGTATATTTGTGTTTTGCGTCGCCGCCAAAACCACCACAGAACAGCACTAGAGGCCAGCGCACCGATGAATGCCGCAAAAGCGGAAAATCCCACCGCAGTAATCTTGGATCCGTCGAGCAGCACCGTAATAACAAATGCAGCGCTTAGAATAAAACCAATCCGGATAATTTGTTCCACAACTTGCGAAACTGCTGTTGGCTCCATGGATTCATACCCTTGGAAAAATCCGCGAACAATGCTCATGGACGGTATAACCAACAGCGCTATACTTACCATCCGGATCACCATAGCGACATCCGATGCAGCTATGCTTCCTTCCTTTTCATTGGTAATCATTTGCTCAGCCAAAAGATTAGCACTGGAAAACATGATGAGAAAAGCAATGATACCCGTTGCCGCCATTAACATCATGCCTGCTTTGAACATACGCATGCCTGTTTCATAATCACCAAGCGCATTATATTTTGAAACAAATTTGGAAACAGCCATTGGTACACCGATGGTCGAGAAACTGATTAAAATCGTATAAGGCGTATAGGCAAACTGGAACAATGTCCCACCAGATTTCCCAACGAGCGCATTAAACGGAATAACGTAAATCATTCCTAATAATTTCGATAAAAATGTTGCACTGGTAAGCATCATTGTTCCTTTAATAATATTTGACATGTTTTCACCTGCATCACGTATAAGTTACACATTCGCTATTTTAGCATACATCATACAAAAATCATTATAAAGAGAATATCATTTTGGGAATGGTCTTTATTAGCCTGCAAATGTGGAATAATACCAAAGATAAATTTATGTACATCCAGTCGTTTTTTGCCGTAATCCGTGCTAAAATGCCAACGAAAGGAATGAAGCCTATTGTCTTACGATACAGCAGTCATCGGTGGCGGACCATCCGGATTAATGGCGTCAATAGCTGCCGCCGAGCACGGATCCAAAGCAATTTTAATTGAAAAAGGAAAAAAACTGGGGACCAAATTGGCCATCTCTGGCGGGGGACGCTGCAACGTGACGAATCGACTTCCCGAAGAAGAAGTGATTCGACACATCCCAGGTAATGGAAAATTTCTGTACAGTCCCTTTGCCGTTTTCAATAATTACGATATCATTGATTACTTTGAGAATATGGGTGTCCATCTAAAGGAAGAAGACAATGGACGCATGTTCCCTGTATCTAATTCAGCCAAATCCGTGGTCAATGCACTCATCAACAAACTCAGCGAACAAAATATTGACATTCGCATGAACACCCCGGTGAAAGCCATTCACTACGGGGAGCAGGAACATACGATTATCCTTGAATCCGGTGAAAAAATCCAGGCATCATCAGTAATTATCGCTGTGGGTGGAAAAGCTGTCCCCCACACCGGGTCAACCGGAGATGGCTATGAATGGGCAAAAAAAGCTGGTCATACAGTGACGGAACTTTATCCGACCGAAGTAGCCTTAACCTCAGACGAACCATTCATCAAGCAAAAACACTTACAAGGATTGTCATTACGAAATGTCGCACTGTCTGTACTGAATAAAAAACATAAACCAATGATCACCCACCAGCTGGACATGATCTTCACCCATTTTGGTATTTCCGGTCCAGCTGTCCTGCGGTGTTCTCAATTCGTTGTCAAAGAGCTGATGAAAGGACGGGAAGCTGTTCCCATGCAGCTTGATGTGTTCCCTGATGAGTCCGAACAGCAATTATTCCAGTCCATGATAACAGCGATAACAAACAACCCTAAAAAATCCATTCGAAATGTTTTGAAACATGTGATCCCTGAAAAACTGCTGGATCATATGCTTGCTCAAAATAACGTGGACGGTGATCAGAAAGCAGCTGGCGTCGCTCATAATGTGATTCGCAGCCTTGTTCAGCATTTGAAGAAATTTCGTTTTGATGTTCATGGCTCTCTTCCACTTCGTAAAGCATTTGTAACCGGCGGCGGTATCTCCATAAAAGAAATCGTACCCAACACGATGCAATCCAAAATTATGCATGGACTGTATTTTTGTGGTGAGATCCTCGACATCCACGGATATACAGGCGGTTATAACATTACATCCG
The DNA here is from genome assembly GCF_055395055.1 of Lentibacillus halophilus. NCBI lineage: Bacteria > Bacillati > Bacillota > Bacilli > Caryophanales > Bacillaceae > Lentibacillus > Lentibacillus halophilus. The sequence continues at coordinate 1,856,791 of NZ_AP043750.1, read as the reverse complement.
CCTTGGTAACCGGACGTATCGCAGGGATGAATGCCGCATTGGAAGCTTCCTCTCTTGGCAGTTGATTCCGGGCATCTTTTCTGTTATTTCAACCATACTAAGTATGTAAGGGGACTTTTAACCAACAGAAAGGAAGGAACAATCATGCAGCAGAACAATAATATGTGGCTTCCCCTAGTTGCATCGGTCGGTGTTGGAGCGGCAACTTATTATAGCATGACGAGAAGCAATCGTAATTTCGGACAAGCCATGCAGCAAATGATTCCCGTCGTTTCTCAAATGAATAAAAGTCAGCCGTTTTAACTGGATCGATTCCCATTATTTATTTTCGCGCACCTATCAGCTATAGGTGCGCTTTTTATGGATAGCGTGGATTGAGCTGCGTGAGTTTTCATCATAGTCGCTCGAATTTTGCTTTGAGTTGCGCGACCTTACCCCATGACCGCACGAGTTGTGTGGTTATCGCGCGAGTTTCGCCTCGAACTGCGCAACCTCACCCTATTATCGCGCGACTTTCGCTCTGAACTGCGTGACCTTCATCCAAAGCTGCGCGAATTAACCGATTATTGCGCGACTTGATCCTTGAATGCGCAACTTTCCGCAGAACTGCGCAAGTTTACCGATTTCGTTAACGGTCTTTTTAAGGTCAATGATTTACTAAATAAAAAAAGCCAGCGTATTCGAAAATATTCGATACACTGACTTTTCAGTTTGCCTGGCGGTGTCCTACTCTCGCGGGGGCAAGGCCCCGACTACCATCGGCGCTGGAGAGCTTAACGGCTGTGTTCGGCATGGGAACAGGTGTGTCCTCTCCGCTAATACCGCCAGACCTAAGTTGTGACAATCAACGATAATGGATACCCAAACCCGATATTTATCAAGGCCAAGGATCATTATAGCCGTTATCGTCGAAAAATGCAAGGGTTTTTTTCAATTGCACCCTGAAAACGGAATAAGAACATTAGGCCATTCCAATGTGAAATGTGTGGTTAAGTCCTCGATCGATTAGTATCCGTCAGCTTCACGTGTTGCCACGCTTCCACCCCGGACCTATCTACCTCCTCGTCTTGGAGGGATCTTACTCACTGAACGTGATGGGAAGTTTCATCTTGAGGGGGGCTTCATGCTTAGATGCTTTCAGCACTTATCCTGACCACACGTAGCCACCCAGCCGTGCTCCTGGCGGAACAACTGGTGCACCAGCGGTGTGTCCATCCCGGTCCTCTCGTACTAAGGACAGCTCCTCTCAAACTTCCAGCGCCCACGACGGATAGGGACCGAACTGTCTCACGACGTTCTGAACCCAGCTCGCGTACCGCTTTAATGGGCGAACAGCCCAACCCTTGGGACCGACTACAGCCCCAGGATGCGATGAGCCGACATCGAGGTGCCAAACCTCCCCGTCGATGTGAACTCTTGGGGGAGATAAGCCTGTTATCCCCGGGGTAGCTTTTATCCGTTGAGCGATGGCCCTTCCATGCGGAACCACCGGATCACTAAGCCCGACTTTCGTCCCTGCTCGACGTGTCAGTCTCGCAGTCAAGCTCCCTTATGCCTTTGCACGCTGTGAATGATTTCCAACCATTCGGAGGGAACCTTTGGGCGCCTCCGTTACCTTTTGGGAGGCGACCGCCCCAGTCAAACTGCCTGCCTGACACTGTCTCCGGACCGGATCACGGCCCTGGGTTAGAATGTTCGTACAGCCGGGGTGGTATCCCACGGATGCCTCCACGTAAGCTGGCGCTCACGCTTCGACGGCTCCCACCTATCCTGTACAAGCTGCACCAACATTCAATATCAAGATGCAGTAAAGCTCCACGGGGTCTTTCCGTCCTGTCGCGGGTAATGCGCATCTTCACGCATAGTATAATTTCACCGGGTCTCTCGTTGAGACAGTGCCCAAGTCGTTGCACCTTTCGTGCGGGTCGGAACTTACCCGACAAGGAATTTCGCTACCTTAGGACCGTTATAGTTACGGCCGCCGTTTACTGGGGCTTCGGTTCAACGCTTCGCGCGCCGAGCGCGCTAACGCATCCCCTTAACCTTCCAGCACCGGGCAGGTGTCAGTCCCTATACATCGCCTTTCGGCTTTGCAGAGACCTGTGTTTTTGGTAAACAGTCGCTTGGGCCTGGTCACTGCGGCTCACGTAAGTGAGCACCCCTTCTCCCGAGGTTACGGGGTCATTTTGCCGAGTTCCTTAACGAGAGGTCTCCCGAACACCTTCGGATACTCTCCGTGCCTACCTGTGTCGGTTTGCGGTACGGGCACCTGTGAACTCACTAGAGGCTTTTCTCGGCAGTGTGAAATCCGGAACTTCGGTACTTGATTTCCCTCCCCGTCACAGCTCAGGATGCGTTGAGCGGATTTGCCTGCCCAACACCCTTGCTGCTTGGACGCACACATCCATCGGTGCGCTTTCCGTATCCTTCTGCGTCCCCCCATCGTTCCAACGCTCACGAGGTGGTACAGGATTATCGACCTGTTAGCCATCGCCTACGCCTTTCGGCCTCGGCTTAGGTCCCGACTTACCCTGAGCGGACGAACCTTCCTCAGGAACCCTTAGGCATTCGGTGAAAGAGATTCTCACTCTTTTTTCGCTACTCATACCGGCATTCTCACTTCCAGACGCTCTACCGGTCCTCACGGTCCGACTTCGCAGCATCCGGAACGCTCTCCTACCATTGTTCGCATGAACAATCCGCAGCTTCGGTGATACGTTTAGCCCCGCTACATTATCGGCGCAGCGTCACTCGACCAGTGAGCTATTACGCACTCTTTAAATGATGGCTGCTTCTAAGCCAACATACTGGTTGTCCGGGCAACGCCACATCCTTTTCCACTTAACGTATACTTGGGGACCTTAGCTGGCGGTCTGGGCTGTTTCCCTCTCGACCATGAACCTTATCACCCATGGTCTGACTCCCAAGGTGTTACGTTGCCGGCATTCGGAGTTTGACTGAATTCGGTAACCCGATGAGGGCCCCTCGTTCAATCAGTGCTCTACCTCCGGAACGCATGCCTTGAGGCTAGCCCTAAAGCTATTTCGGAGAGAACCAGCTATCTCCGTGTTCGATTGGCATTTCACCTCTACCCACACCTCATCCCCGCATTTTTCAACATACGTGGGTTCGGGCCTCCTGTCAGTGTTACCTGACCTTCACCCTGGACATGGGTAGATCACACGGTTTCGGGTCTGCGCCCGTATACTTATGCGCCCTGCTTCAGACTCGCTTTCGCTACGGCTCCGTGTTGGCCACTTAACCTTGCATACGAACGCAACTCGCCGGTCCATTCTACAAAAGGTACGCCGTCACCCATTAACGGGCTCCGACTACTTGTAGGCACACGGTTTCAGGGTCTTTTTCACTCCCCTTCCGGGGTGCTTTTCACCTTTCCCTCACGGTACTGGTTCACTATCGGTCACCGGGGAGTATTTAGCCTTGGGAGATGGTCCTCCCAGATTCCGACGGAATTTCTCGTGTTCCGCCGTACTCAGGATCCACTCCGGAGGAAATGGCTTGTCGACTACAGGGCTTTTACCTTCTCCGGCCGGTCATTCCAGACCGTTTCGTCTAAGCCATTTCTTGATGACTCCCATGGAGTGTCCTATCAACCCCGGAAAGCTATCTTTCCGGTTTGGGCTGGTTCCGTTTCGCTCGCCGCTACTCGGGAAATCGCGTTTGCTTTCTTTTCCTCCGGGTACTGAGATGTTTCAGTTCCCCGGGTGTGCCGTGCGCATCCTATGAATTCAGATACGCATGCTGTCCCATTACGGACAGCGGGTTCCCCCATTCGGAAATCCCCGGATCAACGTCTGCTTACGACTCCCCAGGGCATATCGGTGTTGGTCCCGTCCTTCATCGGCTCCCGGTGCCAAGGCATCCACCGTGCGCCCTTGGTCACTTAACCATTGTTTCATTATTAATCATTGAAATGGATGGCTCTTATTCCGTTTTCAAGGTGCAACAACCACCAAAGGTGGCTGATTCATGAGGGTTGCTCCCTCAAAACTGAACCAAACAGCCATGTATGACATCCGTTTTCTCATTCGTCCTTAGAAAGGAGGTGATCCAGCCGCACCTTCCGATACGGCTACCTTGTTACGACTTCACCCCAATCATTGGCCCCACCTTCGGCGGCTGGCTCCAAAATGGTTGCCTCACCGACTTCGGGTGTTGCCAACTCTCGTGGTGTGACGGGCGGTGTGTACAAGGCCCGGGAACGTATTCACCGCGGCATTCTGATCCGCGATTACTAGCGATTCCGGCTTCATACAGGCGAGTTGCAGCCTGCAATCCGAACTGGGAATGGTTTTGTGGGATTGGCTATCACGTCGCCGCTTCGCGTCCCTTTGTTCCATCCATTGTAGCACGTGTGTAGCCCAGGTCATAAGGGGCATGATGATTTGACGTCATCCCCGCCTTCCTCCGGTTTGTCACCGGCAGTCACCTTAGAGTGCCCAACTTAATGCTGGCAACTAAGATTAAGGGTTGCGCTCGTTACGGGACTTAACCCAACATCTCACGACACGAGCTGACGACAACCATGCACCACCTGTCACTCTGTCCCCGAAGGGAACACGGCATCTCTGCCGCTGTCAGAGGATGTCAAGACCTGGTAAGGTTCTTCGCGTTGCTTCGAATTAAACCACATGCTCCACCGCTTGTGCGGGCCCCCGTCAATTCTTTTGAGTTTCAGCCTTGCGGCCGTACTCCCCAGGCGGAGTGCTTAATGCGTTAACTTCAGCACAAAGGGGCGGAAACCCCCTAACACCTAGCACTCAACGTTTACGGCGTGGACTACCAGGGTATCTAATCCTGTTCGCTACCCACGCTTTCGCGCCTCAGCGTCAGTAACAGACCAGAGAGTCGCCTTCGCCACTGGTGTTCCTCCACATCTCTACGCATTTCACCGCTACACGTGGAATTCCACTCTCCTCTTCTGTACTCAAGTCTCCCAGTTTCCAATGACCGCTCGCGGTTGAGCCGCGAGATGTCACATCAGACTTAAAAGACCGCCTGCGCGCCCTTTACGCCCAATAATTCCGGACAACGCTCGCCCCCTACGTATTACCGCGGCTGCTGGCACGTAGTTTGCCGGGGCTTTCTGGTCAGGTACCGTCAAACCATGGCCCTGTTCGAACCACGCCTGTTCTTCCCTGACAACAGAGTTTTACGATCCGAAGACCTTCATCACTCACGCGGCGTTGCTCCGTCAGACTTTCGTCCATTGCGGAAGATTCCCTACTGCTGCCTCCCGTAGGAGTCTGGGCCGTGTCTCAGTCCCAGTGTGGCCGATCACCCTCTCAGGTCGGCTACGCATCGTCGCCTTGGTGAGCTCTTACCTCACCAACTAACTAATGCGCCGCGGGCCCATCCGTAAGTGACAGCACAAAGGCCGTCTTTCAGCCATCCCCCATGCGGGGAAAGGCATTATCCGGTATTAGCTCACGTTTCCGCAAGTTATCCCGGTCTTTCGGGCAGGTTGCCCACGTGTTACTCACCCGTCCGCCGCTCGTTCCACAGACGCACGCCCCGAAGGGCGATTGTCTGCTTCCCGCGCTCGACTTGCATGTATTAGGCACGCCGCCAGCGTTCGTCCTGAGCCAAGATCAAACTCTCCAAAAAAGTTTGGGATACGACTGACACCGATCAGCCGTTCATTGGCTTCGCTTATTTTTGTGGATTTCAAGGGGTAAGTCATTCAGCCGATATACACATCAGCATTCCGACTTCCTGCCTCTGACATCCATCTGTCATACTGGCTGTTTTGTTCAGTTTTCAAGGAGCAACGAATTGTCTGTCGCTGTCTTTCCCCGACAGCAAAAATTATTATATCACCGTCATAACCGACTGTCAATACTTTTTTAAATAAAATTGATCAATGGAATGAATGAGTGAATTAAATGTGTGCTGTTTTTAAGCAGCAAGAGTTATATTACTACCTCACAAGAAAAAAGTCAATGGTATACAACAAAGAAATTCAATGAATTTTTTCCTGAATAAACACCATACATAATATGCATGAAAATGGAACAAAGTAATCCAACCAGACAGTCCGAGGTGATATAAATGAAAAATGGTATTCGATTACTAGTGTTTGCGTTATTACTGATTCCATTTACGGTGATGGCAGAAGAAAATAATAAACCGGCTCCCAAACACCTTGCTTCCTATAACAACGATGTAACCGGTGATACGGAGAAGGAAACCATTACATTAAAAGGAGTATCATTTGCAGACGATACAAAATACTACATGGATACCTGGGCTTTCCTATCTTCTAAAGATGGAGGCGAATGGGAAATCCAGTATGATGGCGGCTATGAACCGCAAATGCATTTCCATGATTTAAATCATGACGGTGTAAAGGATATTCTGTATCAGAGTTTATCTAACAAAAAGGCCAATTTGTATGACTATCAACTGCATACCGTACAAAAAAACCAACTTAAACAAATACCGCTTCCAAAGCAAACATTTATTCAAGCCATGTTCAAAGATGATTTTCAAGTGGAAGTAAAAATTGCGCCTGATAAAGATCCCTCTATCGTGGATATTAGTGATCGAGATTCCCGTTACATTGAACTCGGTATTTATGATCAAAATGGAGAGTTAATTGAAGAAAACGCCCCCATGATTGAGCCGATTGCGTCCTTTAAACCAGTTAAAATCAATAAGCAAAAAGGATATGGATTAAAAAGTAAACAACGAATCAGTGGCGCGTTCCGCAGTGATCAACTCGGAACGGTGGAAACCTTATGGTATTTTGAAAAAGATCAATGGATTATTTTAAAGACGGAATGGGTACCAAGCAATTAATATCACGTCCTCCCTTTCTGCTTTATGACGACTGACCCGCAATAATCCATTATTAAAAAAGGATCTCCTCCCATACACTGGGCGAGATCCTTTTGATAAACGAAATCACGTTAATTGGCCACGATATTAACAAGCTTCCCTGGCACGACAATTACTTTGCGCACCGTTTTTCCTTCCAGAAACTCCTGAATTTTTTCATGCTGAAGCGCTTGTTTTTCCAGTTCTTCTTTCGATATATCTTTTGGTGCGGTCATTTTGGCTCGTACTTTGCCCATCACCTGCAGAACAACTTCCACTTCATCCTCGACAAGTTTGTTTTCGTCGTACCCGGGCCATTCCGCATAACTGATGGTTTCCGGATACCCCAGAACCTCCCACATTTCTTCAGACAAATGGGGAGCAACCGGGGAAAGCAATTTAACAAATCCTTCCACATACTTTTTCGGAATCGTTTCGGCTTTGTACCCTTCGTTGATAAACACCATCAGCTGTGAAATGCCGGTATTGAAATGTAGATTTTCAAAATCCTCGGTTACCTTTTTAACGGTTTCATGATACACCTTGTCCAGCGGGGAAGCATCGTCCGTGTCAGCAATCTTTTCAGACAACCCGCCCTGCTCATTCACAAATAGGCGCCATACGCGATCCAAAAAGCGGCGCGCTCCGTCCAAACCATTTGTCGACCAGGCAACGGCTGCCTCCAAAGGACCCATGAACATTTCATACAGCCGTAATGTATCGGCACCATGTGTTGAAATGATATCATCCGGGTTAATGACATTACCTTTGGATTTACTCATTTTTTCGTTGCCTTCACCAAGGATCATTCCTTGATTGAAGAGCTTCATGAATGGCTCTTTCGTCGGTACGACACCAATGTCATACAAAAACTTATGCCAGAATCGCGCATACAAAAGGTGAAGCACGGCGTGTTCAGCACCACCGATATAAATATCAACCGGGAGCCATTCTTTTAAAGCGTCAGGATCCGCTAATCCGTCCGGGTTATTTGGATCGATAAACCGCAAGAAATACCAGCAACTTCCGGCCCATTGCGGCATAGTGTTCGTTTCACGCCGGCCTTTCATACCTGTTTCGGGATCCTGAACTTGGACCCAAGGACTCGTTGCCAGTGGCGACTCCCCGGTTCCGGATGGCTTTATTTCATCCATTTCCGGCAATTCAAGCGGCAATTCATTCTCTGGGACAGCACTCATAGAGCCATCTTCCCAGTGAATGATGGGAATCGGCTCTCCCCAATAACGCTGTCTGGAAAACAGCCAATCTCTAAGTCGATAGGTCACTTTTCGTGTTCCGATGTCATTCGTTTCCAACCATTCAATCATTTTAGCAATGGCATCATCGGTATACAGACCGTTAAGGAAATCGGAATTAACGTGTTCCCCGTCTTCGGTATAAGCATCTTCAGAAAGATCTCCACCGGCAACCACTTCTTTAATCGGCAATTCAAATTGCTGAGCAAATGCGTAGTCGCGCTCGTCATGGCCAGGAACCGCCATAATGGCACCACTTCCATAACCCATCAATACATAATCGGCAATCCAGATTGGCATTTTTTCGTTATTAACCGGATTAATGGCGTAAGCACCTGTAAAGACACCGGTTTTTTCTTTAGCCAGGTCGGTTCGCTCCAGTTCTGACTTCGTTTCTATCTCCTTTAGATACGCATCCACTTTTGCTTGTTGCTGAGGTGTCACGATTTTCTCTACAAGCGGATGCTCCGGTGCAAAGACAGCATACGTTGCGCCAAACAATGTATCCGGTCTGGTTGTAAAGGCCGTGAATGCATCTGTTTGACCATCGATAGAAAATGTCACCTCAGCACCCTCGGATCGGCCAATCCAGTTTCGTTGCATCTCTTTAATGCTATCCGGCCAGTCAACATCGTCGAGATCATCCAGAAGACGGTCTGCATAGGAGGTGATCCGCAGCATCCATTGTTTCATCGGTTTGCGCACAACTGGATGACCGCCACGTTCACTCTTACCGTCGATCACTTCTTCATTGGCAAGGACGGTACCAAGCGCCGGGCACCAATTGACTGGAATTTCATCCATATAAGCCAATCCATGTTCATACAATTTAAGGAAGATCCATTGTGTCCATTTATAATAATTCGGATCGGTCGTATTGATTTCACGATCCCAGTCGTAGGAAAAGCCGAGTTCTTTAATTTGCCGTTTGAACGTCGCAATATTTTCGTTTGTGAATGCTGCCGGACTGTTGCCTGTATCAATCGCATGCTGTTCCGCCGGCAAGCCAAACGCATCCCAGCCCATTGGATGAAGCACTTCATAGCCCTGCATCCGTTTCATCCGGGAGTAAATATCCGTTGCGGTATAGCCTTCCGGATGTCCAACATGCAATCCGGCCCCCGATGGATAAGGGAACATATCCAGTGCATACACTTTTTCCTTATTCGAAAATGTATCGGCTTTAAATGTTTTATGTTCAGCCCAATAATTCTGCCATTTCTTTTCGATTTCTTGATGATTGAAGCTCATCACGTGTCCTCCCTTATTCTTTTTTACGGACGGCAAGCAGCATTTCCATACGGGCTTGTCTGCATCAGTCATTTTTTAATAAAAAAGCCACTCATCCCTCTTGTAAGGGACGAGAAGCTTCTCCCGCGGTACCACCCAAATTAACGCAGCACTGGCGTTCACTTATTCCTTAACGCAGATGGACGGCACAAGACGACTGATGGATGATTCGTCCGTGCAGCTTAAAGGTGCGTTCACAAACCCCCAGGGGACAGATAACACTAGCTACTGCCTTGCTTTACCCGGAACGATTCATTACGGCTCCTTTTCTTCAACGGTCAGCTATGTATAACGCATTCTAGCTAATGCACCAATCTTTGTCAAATGTTATCGAGTGTGTAACGTTTCCATTGTTTCTATTTCATGCTAAACTAATCATAGCACGTTACATAAAGGAGTACAAACATTCATGATAAAGGGAATTCTCAAGTATGCACATCATTTGCTGAGTGAATCGATTACCGGGGGAGATACCGTTATCGATGCCACATGCGGCAATGGCAACGACACCGTTTTTCTTAGCAAGACTGTCGGCACTAACGGACATGTTTACGGTTTCGACATTCAGGAGCAGGCCATCATTCATACCAGGGATCGCCTTGCTCGGGAACAATTGACTAACGCAACCATTATTCACGACAGTCATAGCAACTTTATCCACCACATTCCGGTTGACCGTCTCACCCGTCTCGGCGGAGCTATTTTTAATCTTGGTTATCTTCCCGGAAGTGACAAAACCGTTATTACGAATAGTGAAACAACGATTCTGGCGATGGAAGGTATTCTGTCCCACTTAAAGCAAAACGGACTCATCGTACTTGTTATTTATCACGGTCATAAAGGCGGGGACCAGGAAAAAGAGCACCTTCTGCATTATGTAAGTCTGCTCGATCAAACATACTACCATGTTTTATATTATGGTTTTATCAATCAGAAAAACGAGCCTCCCTTCATACTGGCCATTCAAAAAAGACATTAAAGGAAAACGCCCATAACAAACGATTGCTGTTCGTTATATGCGGAATAAACGATTAATTTTCCCTGCTGCTTTTCCGGTTCGCTGCCTTTTGGCCTACCGGAAAACGGGCCTTTGTTTTACAGAACCAATGATAAGCTTTCGCATTCCAGTGAAAAAAGGATGAAGAATGGCCACTTTCGCGAAACAATAGTGTTTTCATATCCCTACCGTTGTTTAGGTTGTTCACTTTCGGGTCGCCCAGATATAGCCCAATAAGGCCTTGATATACCATTTTATGGAAGGGTCTATCCATCAGCTGTTGAACATAACGATCTGCCTGCCTGATAAAATAGCAGAATCGTTCTTTCATCTGATCAACGCTTTCATAATAACGGCAGAAATTCAAATCACCTTCAAGCGTATCTTCCTTTTGGTCAATATAATAATCTAAGAGAATATGCAACCCTTGCATATAAGGGAAATAACTTTCCATGATACGTGTGGCCATGTTTTCGTTCATTCGGCCGCACATGGTATAGGAAACGAGACAGAATACACCCAGGGTTGAACCGGCAGCAGCCGCAAACTCATGCCAGTATAACGAATAGGATGGGCCTTCGTGGTTATGGAACCAGGCCGTTAACCGGCTGATTCGCTCATCCATCCTGACATGTTTATGGACTTGCAAATCACTGTATAGATGTTCCAATTCGGATAAGTGTTCCTGGATAATACCGTAGTTGGCCATGTTCCGCATCGTTTTTTGACACTCCCGGACTAAATCGGCCAAGTATTCGCCATCATCCTGCTCATCATGAAATGCATAGTAATTTTTAATGGGATTATCTTGAGTCAATGCATCGGTCATGGCTTGATGCAGTTGCCGGAAATCGTCCGGATCCATCGACGTGCTCCGATCACACAGATTATCCAAATAATCACTTATCGTCTGATAGGCAACGATGAAACGCACCGCCTCATGCCATCGATAGCCGGCAAGTAAAGCATAAACAGCTCCACCCATACAATGAAACCGCTTTGAACCCATGCTTGCCAGGGCCTGATCCCGCAATTCATTATCCGGTATTTGTTCCGCACGCGTTTGCCAATGTGTTAATTCGTGACGGACTGCTGGGAAGATGTATCTATACACCGCAGTCATTAATGTCATAGGTGTTCTCGGTACGCTGTAACCCAACCCATTCCCTCCAATAGCTTCGACAACAGTTCAGCCCCTTCTTCAGTGACAAGGGACTTTGGCATTTGTTAAAACATCCGGTTTGTCTCCTTCTTTCACAAACACTATACTACTAATATCACCATATTTTGGAGGCGGATTCAAATGATAGACCACTTTAAGCAAACCGAACCCACGATTCATCCATCTGTTTTCATTGCACACGATGCCGACGTAATCGGAGACGTTACTATTCAGGAAGATTCCAGTGTCTGGTTCAAAACCGTTATCCGTGGCGATGTGGCACCGACAAGAATCGGTTCCAGAGTTAATATCCAGGATCTGTCGCTGCTCCATCAAAGCCCTGACTTGCCGATAACGATTGAGGATGATGTAACGATCGGCCACCAAGTCACACTGCATGCATGCACAGTCAGGAACAATGCCCTGATTGGCATGGGGTCCCTTATTCTGGACGATGCCGAAATCGGAGAATATGCCTTTATCGGTGCGGGAAGTCTCGTTCCACCTGGCAAAACCATACCTCCCTATTCGCTTGCATTAGGACGACCAGCCAAGGTTGTTCGCGCATTGACCAAAGAAGACTATGACGAAATGGCGCGCGTTGGAAAATCCTATGTTGACAAAGGGCGGTATTATAAACATCACACCAATACCGGCCAATCGTTTTAACCATACAGCTTCTTATAACGTAAAACGTCAATTATCGGTTTTTTATCTTTCATCAATAGTTCATTGAACATAAATCAGGCGGCTACGATCGTTAGCGAACGTAACCGCCTGTTTTTAATATACATTATTTCATCCGGTCTTTTCGACAGTTCCAACATCTTGTTCACTCAGGGACAATGCGTTCAAATCATATTTATTCTCCACAAAAATCTGATGCCATAACATAAACATGAGAACTGTCCAAATTTTGCGGCTGTAATCCCCCTTGTCTTGACAATGAGCGTCAAGCAGTTCAAGGATGTATGATTTATGCAGCAAATGATCTGTGGAACTGTCATGAATCAACTGTTTTGCCCAATCATACAATTCATTCTTTAACCAATGGCGGATAGGAACAGGAAACCCAAGCTTTTTCCGATCGAGCACATGATCTGGTATTATACCGCGTGACGCTTCACGCAATATGCTTTTCGTCGTGCCATTGGCTGTTTTTAATTGAGGTGGCAGTTGACTTGCCACTCGGAATACCTCTTTATCCAAAAAAGGTACACGAAGCTCCAGAGAATGAGCCATCGTCGTCCGATCCGCTTTTAACAAAATATCCCCGCGCATCCACGTATGAATGTCAATATACTGCATTTGATTAATGAGCGGACCATCGCTCATCTGATCATATAATGGCTCCGTTATTTTCCGATAGGATAAGTCATCCCGGAATGACTTCAGGAACGTTTGCTTTTCATCATCTTCAAACATTTTAGCATTGCCGATGTAGCGATCCCGCAATGGGGTGGTTCCCCGCTGGAGGAAGCTTTTGCCGCGTACCCCTTCCGGCATGACATCAGCGACTCGGCGCAGCAGGTGTTTAGCGGGAGCCGGGATAGAGTCAAACAGTTTCAATGATTCGGGTTCACGATAAATATTGTAACCGCCGAACAGTTCATCAGCGCCCTCACCGGACAAAACGACGGCGACATGCTTCCGTGCCTCGCGTGCCACAAAGTATAGCGGCACACAAGCTGGATCAGCAAGCGGGTCATCCATATGCCACATGATTTTCGGGAGATTGGCCACATATTCCTCCGGGGTGATTCGATAAGCTATGTTTTCCACTCCGAGTTTGTCTGCTGTTTCTTTAGCAACATCAACTTCGGAATAGCCTTCGCGTTCAAAGCCAACGGAAAATGTCTTGATGTCCGGATTTATTTCTTTTGCTATGGCGGCAATAATCGTTGAATCAATACCGCCGGATAGAAACGATCCGACCGGAACATCGCTGCGCATATGCATCTTAACCGAATCAGACATGACATCCCGGATACGTTTTATCCAATCCTGCTTGTCCATCAATACCGGGGAGAATGACGCCTGCCAATAGCGATGCTGCGTCATCTTTTCAGACGGCCGTTTTATAAAGTAATGTCCGGGTTCCATTTTTTGAATGCTCGTTGTCATGGTCATTGGCTCCGGTACAAATTGGAAACTCAAATAATGCTGCAATGCCTCCAGGTTGACATCGTCATGTTCATACATGGAGAGAATGCTTTTCTTCTCAGAAGCGAAAACCATTTCCTCGTCCGTTTCCCGATAAAATAACGGTTTAATGCCAAATGGATCACGTGCGCCGTACAGTGTTTCCTGTTCTTTGTCCCAAATAAGAATGGAAAACATGCCGCGCAAATGGGCAAATGCCTTTTCTTTATATTTTTTGAACAAAGCTGCAATAACTTCTGTGTCCGACTCCGTAGTAAACGTATAACCTTCTGCAGTCAAATCACGACGAAGTTCAACATAATTATAGATTTCACCATTGAAGACGATTAAGATGGTATCATCATCATAGCTTAAAGGCTGCTGACCGCTGTCAGGATCGATAATGCTTAATCGCCGGAACCCAAACGAAACGTAAGCATCATGATAATACCCTTCATCGTCAGGGCCTCTATGTGTCATTACGTTATTCTGCTGTTTAAACGATTTTTTCTCTTCCTCATTGGGTACCGCAGGGTCATTGCGTATCAAACCAATAAAACCACACATTTTCTTGCCTCACTTTCTATCATGTTGCTTGTTTATTATATCAAAAACCAACGACCTATAACGACAAAAAACGCTTGACTATCGTGTTGCACGACAGACGCACACCAACGACAATGGTGAAGATTGTTGATACTGAATTAACGTTTTTCCATCATATCATTAAAATTCAATTTTCTATTTAGAGCATACATTATTGGGATCCCGATAGCCATAATTCCGAATTCCCCCATAGCAGTCAACAGCCATGTCAACAGAAATGGCAAACCAGCTGCAAGATAGAGTTCAAACGCAATGATAAACATATTGAATGTAAATACGATCGTGTTGATGACGAGCAATGTCAACTTATGTTTAATAAATTTAGCCAAAAGTATGATGATTCCTAGCGATAGCGCCGAGTGAGCAACGCCAAATGTTAAATCGTACACACCAGTCGGCGAAAATAAATTCGTCAAGAGGACACCCAATACGATGCCGAAAAAATATTTTTTATTGAAGACAACGAGGTGGTTGAACACTTCAGGGATGCGAAACTGAATGTTCGAGAAGGCAATCGGTGCGATGGCCAATGACACAACGACATAAGTAGCTGCCACCAGTGCATTGGCGGTTAACGTTTTGATATTCAATTATATCACTCCTTAGTTTTTTATCGTGGGATGGTTTCGAACCACGGTTTGGAGATACTCGTTCCAAACGATTCTATTATACCCGAAAAAAAGGAATGTGCAAGACGATTACTACACCAATATTAATCCATATCAGTTTGAACAACGATCGAGAAAGGATACAATGAAATTGGAGGAAATTAGACATTTACTAGAAGGAGGAAAATGTTATGGAAAACATTCTATTCATTGAAACGGGAATGGGTATTGACGTGCACGGTCAGGATGTCAACGTGGCGTCGGAACGGGCTGTGACCAACGCTATCCACTATAATTCCATGCCCGGCGTGCGAACCATGTTGCCGGACAATAGCTTGAATAATATGCACGTATATGTGAAGCTGGCTATTCCGGAAGATCATGATCAGTTGAACGAAGAGAATATCAAGGCACTTATTCCATATGGGACAGTCACTGTGGAAGTAATGAACGGAGGTATGGCCACGACGAGTGGCATTTATTTGGAGGACCAACAAGACACAAACGACCTTATGTATATTGTCAACGCGGTGGTGGAAGTAGGTTACTAACAACGAACACATAACTCCCCATGATGGCATCAATTACCAGACAACAAACGATATCAAACGTAACTTGAAGCGTGCCTGCCCTAATGGGGATGATGTGTATTTTGATAACGTCGGCGGGGAGGATATAAAACGCTGTTATGACACAATAGGAAGTAATTGGTGAGTCCTATGCTGAGACTAACCTTACTACCAGCATTTATCCTTCGTTAAACTGCCATTCAGCGGGCAGAAGGGCCCAATTGAATAACGTTTCACTTTATCAGAACATTGATTGGATCCCGCCTGTTTTTGGTTCTACATAATACCAGTTTCGAGTCGCTGTATGAGAAGCACTATCTTGTTCATGGTCCACGACATCATAGACATGAATGACGTATCGATCATTTTCCATATGATCGTATTCCACTTTTACATTTGGTTTATTTGTAAGCCCCGCATGATCACGAACCAACTTTTGCGCCTCTTTTCTTGTTAATTCCTGTTCGTTGTTCGCATGATTATTCCCTTGGTCATTCACGTCTTTCCTTGTCCTATTTCGTTTGTTGATCTTCCATTGTCCATCCTGAAGCTGGAATGTTACGGTTAAAGTGTAAGCCCCGTAAAGTTCGCTTTCCGCTTCTTGAATAACTTGATATGTTTGATCACTTAGCTTCTTTGTCTGATACGGCTGATTCGTATTAATCCATACGGGAGCATCTTGCGCCTCCAAATACAATTTGCCGTCTTTTTCATGGTAGTATTCGTTGACATACATTTGGGCTAGTTCTTTCGTTGTAACGTCTGTTAGCTTCTTGATTAATTCTGATTTTGAATCGAACGTTTGGACCCGGCCGTTCTTGTTCGTTTCCTGAATCAATAATTGTTGAAAGGTATGACTCAATGTTTCAACTGGCGGTTTTTCAGCCGCTTTATTATCCGGCTGATTTTGTCCGTTTTTCGTTTGTCCCTCATCTGCCTCATGATTGTTTTGACCCTTGTCAGAACCATCGTTGCTATGGCCGTCCATTTCCGTTTGCTGTTCCTGATTGCCAGACGTGTTCTCAGACTTTCCCTGATCATTCTCCGGTGTTCCACAGCCACTTAAACCAAGTACAAGAATTCCTGTCATTGCAATTGTGATAACCCATTTCATAAGCTCTCTTCCCTCCTAATGAGCGTACTTATAACACCATTCCCGTATTATATTTGTATGAATCAGATTCGTGAATTACAATTGTTAGAGTTTTTTCGGAAAGCACTTAACAAAGGTTGTTCCATAGAGCGAGCAAGTATGAGCAATGCTCGCTGATCCTAGTTATTTCTAGGCTTCTTTTGACAGAATCTACACACCCGCCTGCTATAAAACATAACATATAACGACTTTTGCACTATTGGAGTTGATTCAATTGAGTATTGCAGTCGGTACGCACTATATTTACACCGTTCAAGCGGGCGATACCCTTTACGAAATAGCTAATCGTTTTTCGAGTTCCCCACAAGCAATTGCTGAGGCAAATCATTTATATCCGCCAGTCACCGCTCCTGAATTAATCTTCCCCGGTCAACGATTAGTTGTCTCCACTGCCGGCAATATCGACACGTATTACATGGTAGCACCCGGAGATACACTAACTGATATTACCATACGTTTTTCGACTACCTATGGATTAATGACTGCAATGAACCCTGCTATCAATAACCCAGATGTTATCATCTCCAGCCAGCAGCTTGATGTCCCAGCCTTTATTTATAATGTAGAGAAAGGGGATACTCTCTTTCAAATTCAACAACGATTTGGCATTCACCGTTCAGAAATAATCAGAGCTAATCTTGGCCGCCCGGGCTTTTCACCTGATCTCATTTGGCCGGGATATTCACTAATTATTCCGCTTCCTTCCACAGCAAATATCACCGTCACTTACCCGATACCTGGAACGGTTATCCAAGATGGTTTCCCTGTTGCGGGATGGGTTCGCAGTTTTGAGGGAAATGTCCTCCATCAGATTCGTGATAGCAATGGCGTGATTGTATCCAATAAAAGGGCTGCCACTGCAAGCCAGGGTGCACCAGCTTACGGATTTTTCCAAAGCTCTTTGCCATTTGACAGGCAGCCCACCTCTGATATTGGGGACGTTTGGGTATATACGAGGAGTCCAAGAGATGACGAAATACAGGATTTGGTCCAGGTGAAAATTCATTTTATTATTTAAGGTGGGAATAGGGAGTCAGACATCCGCAAATAGCAATTCAAAACTACGAACAACCGGCTTCCAATCCCCGAATCAAGCTAGATAACACTTTTCACCTTTCTTATAGGATTATCGTGTTTATTAATTAATTCTACCACTCCTAAACTTAAAACCATGATAATTATTTGACATCATGCACCAAAACCACCATTTTGACATTAATTATGTTTTAATAGTATGAAAGACATAGTTCTCCCGGTATATAATAATGCCGTAATCATGAGGAGGTCCTATGAATTACGAGTCTGAATTAAACAAAGAACTTAAAAACCGTCATGATATTGAAACAGCCCTCAATGAGTCGTCAATTGTTGCTGTTACTGATCATCGCGGTGTCATTCAATCAGCTAATGAGAAATTCACTGAGTTGTCCAAGTACACGAATGAAGAACTGATTGGGAGCTATCAAAATATCATTAATTCCGGATATCACAGTCGTGCATTTTTTCATAATCTGTGGAAAACGATAGGATCCGGTAAGGTTTGGAAGGGTGAAATCAAAAATAAAGCCAAGGATGGAACTTATTATTGGGTTGAAACAACCATCATGCCATTCCTAAACGACAATGGAAAACCGTATCAATACATTTCCATACGTCATGATATTACGCAAAGGAAACAATATGAAGAAACCATCAAGCAGCTGGCGTATTATGATCAGCTAACATCATTGCCCAATCGTCATTTGCTTAACGAATGGGGAAACAACCTTGAAGAAAACCATAAGATAACGGTTTTCTTCCTGGATATTGATCGGTTTAAATCACTTAATGATAATTATGGCCATTATGCAGGAGATATCATCTTACAAAAAATTGCTGACAGACTCCGGAGTTGTCTGCGTGATTCGGATTTCATCGTGAGAGAAGGCGGTGATGAGTTTATCATCTTACTGGATAACGTCTATAAGCGTGAAGATATTGAGACATTTGCCAGTAAGATTATCGACCAATTTGAGAAGCCGATTTATATTGATTACCAGTCAATCAGGGTGACAACCAGTATAGGTATTAGCACTAATCAACTCCTGCCAGGGCATGATCATCGGTCAAAAGCCATTGAAACATTTATCCGGAACGCCGATACAGCCATGTACCATGCCAAAAAGCAAGGTGGCAACACGTATTGCTTTAACACACAAAGTCAAAACCATGATATGGAACGCTATCAGCATATGGAACATGAACTAAGATTTGCTCTTGAGAATGATCAGTTCACCATTGTCTATCAGCCTTTTATCGGATTAGAAAGCGAAGAGGTTGTTGGTTTGGAATCGCTGCTGCGCTGGTATAGTCCGTATTTAGGTGCTGTGTCACCCGCAGAATTCATTCCACTTTTGGAAGAATTAGGGCTAATTATCCCTGTCGGCAAATGGATTCTTAAGTCCGTCTGTCAGCAATTAAAGGAATGGCAGAATGAAGGTATTTTTTTACAGAGAGTTTCCGTTAATGTATCGCCCGTCCAATTAAGAAATCGAGACTTCGTCAATGATTTAAAAGCTATTTTAACGGAAACAAAGATTGATCCAGCCTATTTGGATTTAGAGTTGACAGAAGGAACCATTCTCAATGTCAGCGAATCAGCAGCAGTCATTAACGATCTGCAGGCATTGGGTGTCAACATCTCCATTGATGACTTTGGAACAGGGTATTCGTCACTCAATTATCTCAAGCAGTTGCCTATCAATACCCTTAAAATTGATAAATCTTTCATTCATGATTTGGACTTTGACGACGACGTCATCGTCAATACCATCATTAATATGGGACAGAATCTTAATTTCACGGTTTTGGCTGAAGGCATTGAAAGTTATGACCAATTGGCCTACCTCCAAAATCAAAACTGCCATGAAGGTCAGGGATTCTATTGGAGTAAACCGGTTAATGCAACAGCTATTCCTTATTTATACAACAACAATGGACAAGAACAATATGGCGCACCTGCCAGCAAACATTAATAGTTAAAAAGCGCATCAGGTATGGATTGCATCAAACCATACCTGATGCGCTTACGCTCATGTTAGTTGTTGGTATAAAAATTTCTAGTTTACCTTACCGCCATCGTATGAAAAGACCACAGCCGATCTTAATGCGAACAGTGTCAGGCACTGTTCATTTTGAAAATGGAGGAGATTTTATGATGCTTGAACTTATTTGTGTAGAACTTCTCTGTAAAGGAGCCCTTTATGGCTTATACTCTTCACCGCTTCGTATGTAATGATCAACGAAAGAGAAGGCATCATCTAAGGTTAAGATGTCCCAATTTTCCTTTCGTTGGCCCCTGTTACCGGGTACATGATGATGATGATGAGGTTCTGACTTAATTTTGTATTTCCCCGGGGTCCATGATGCATCGTGTAGCTCATTTTCCCAAGCCGAAATATGATTATACAGTTTTCCCATTTTTGGAATGATAACTTTCCATTGGTAATGGTACTCTATAACAAAGCCATCTTCATATTTTTCGGTTGCATGTAACCCTGTCTTCCCGTGTACAGGGTGCTCTATCAGTGGAAACAGCACTGATAACTTATTATTGGTCCGCTTATAATTACCGTATATCGAATCCTTTGGTGACAATTCAATATAATTGCAGAACAAGTCACCATATTTCCCTAATATCTCTGGTATGTTCGCAGGGAGAAGGATTTTTTCCGTCTCACTACTCAATATCCTTCTCTCCTATAATTTGATTGGTTAGCTGCTCTTCCTCTTCAAGGAGATCCCGCCATTCATAATAATCAGAGGGGTCATCCATCATATCAATGTCTATTCCTTCAAAGGATTTTTCAATATAAGGCGTCTTGTATTTCTTTTTGTATTGCATCAATTCTTCATAAACTTCACTTAACCGTTCTTCAGGTGTTTGACGTAATCGCTTCTTCTCTTGATAGAGGTATTGCATCTTAATACAATACACTGGGTCCTTCCAAAGATCTACCGCATGTTTTGGAATCTTATTATGAGAAGACGTATCAATATGTTCAAACCCCTGCTTCATATATTTGTTCAGGGTGACGTTAGATACGCCTAGAAGACTTGCTGCTTGTTTTGGTTTGATCAAATAGTCCTCCCGATATTCGAAAATAATATCTTTACCACTAATTTGATAATACCATTCCTCTAAATCCAGCTTAAGTTTTCCAAATTCCAAATCACTGGTTGGCATGCTAAGTAACATCAGACGTTTTAACCATTCTAATAACGCTAGACGGTTTTTATCCGATAAAATGTATTGCTCATTGAAATGAAGGTAGGTCGTATCAAAGGTAATTTCCTTTAGGCGATCCTTAAAAGTCCCTATCATGATGACGATAATTTGGCTCAAAATATAACTTGTCTCTTTTTCAATCTTTGATTTACTTTTTAACTTATAAGCATTTTCAATGTCTTTTTCTGTTTCTTCAAATATCGTCGCAGTCATCATTTTCACCTCTCTCACCTCCATTATAGCTTTATTGTTAATAAAAAGTCAATTTTAATTAATTAACGATTTATACATAATCATTAATCATTCTATCCAGCCATAGAAAAAATATACGCGATGTTCCACAACAATCGCATTCAACTTTTACTTCTCTTTTTCTTCTAATACCGTTCCAGCTCTTATTCTATCTGTTCTTTCTATTCTATGTTTTTCCCATCTTTCTCCTCTTA
This sequence comes from Lentibacillus halophilus, assembly GCF_055395055.1. NCBI lineage: Bacteria > Bacillati > Bacillota > Bacilli > Caryophanales > Bacillaceae > Lentibacillus > Lentibacillus halophilus. The sequence goes on along the minus strand of NZ_AP043750.1, from coordinate 1,835,455 downwards.
GAAAACCGAATTCAACGATTCCCAAGTGTTGTATTCGAACGTACAACTTTTCCCAATACTTCTTCAAAGGTATCCACTTGTCTCCGTTGCTCATCTAAATAACGCTATTTGCTAATAATTCATTCTTTTATTGCTTTTCCCCTTTCCGCACTCTTGTATAACCATATGCGAGAAGCGTGGAAGGTAGACGAACAACGTTGCATTGAGAGCATAGGTACGATTCTCTAGGTGAACGGGTCAAGTAGGAGTGAACCTCTCAGCCTAACGGCTGATTGTGTATCACTCCCCTCTCAGAACCATGCGAGCGGTTTTCCCGCACACGGCTCCACCTATCATCTTCACAGAATGTAACTAATATGATCTCTAAGTTGGTATATATTCACTTTCACAGTTGGTCTTGGAAGTGGAAATTTCTTTAGAAATAAAACGAATTTCTCCCATGTAAAAGACTTCTTCTGGCTTCTTCGATTGAGCCATTTAAAGAGTAACGTTCTTATATTGTCACGAAACAAATCAACCGTTGGCGAATTGTCTGTAATACAATAATAATTATAGTATCCTATAAGTGACTTTCGAATTCTATCCATGATAAATTCGGCACCTTCGGTTCTGTTTTCTTTTAGCCATTTCTTAGTTTGACGCAACTTCGCTCTCATCTTCTTGTTGTCAGTTTTCCGTTTAACTCTGAACTTGCCTTTCTGACTTTGGCTGCAGTAATGCGTGAAACCCAGAAAATTAAACGTCGGGGGTTTCCTATTTCCATTCCGCCTACTGTTCTTTTCCGCAAATCTGCCAAAGGGAATAATGTTCGTCTTGTCCTCTGCAACTTCAAGGTTAAATTTCGCCAATCTCTGTTTGAGGCCTTCAAAGAACTTATACGCGTCCTGCTGATATTGAAAACAGCACACAAAATCGTCCGCATAGCGGACGAGGTACGCTTGTCCTTTACATTCTTTACGTACTTTACGCTCAAACCATAAGTCCAGGACATAATGGAGATAAACATTTGCCAGAATAGGCGAGACAACACCACCCTGTGGTGTGCCAAACTCCTCCTTATATCGCTTGGTTTCCTCCATGTATCCGGCCTTTAAGAATCTGGCTACGAGCCTCAGTATACTGGGATCTTTAATTCGATGTTCCAGAAATGCCAGCATCCAATCATGATCCACATTGTCAAAGAATCCTTTAATATCTACATCTACAATGTAGTTCGTGTACCTCTGTTCAATGTAGACATTAAGAATCTTCAAGGCATCATGACAATTTCTTTTGGGTCTAAAGCCAAAGGAGCAGTCGAGGAAATCATTTTCATAGATTGTGTTAAGAATTTTAGCCAACCCCCGCTGCACGATTTTATCCTCGTGCTCCGGTATCCCCAATGGGCGTTTCTTCCTTGAACCAGCTTTATCAATATAGGTTCGTCTGACCGGTTGGGGGCGATAGCTTTTCTTCTTCATTCTATGAACGAGGTTCTCGACATTATCATTCAATTCTTCACCGTAGTCTTCCTTTGTAACCCCCATAATACCTGCAGCTTTATTGCCGGGTAATTCATAGTGGCATTGCTTTAAAGACTCCTCATCCAACAAATGCGCCAGTGATGTGAATTGCATCCTGGGGTGAGATCTAGCTAATTCCGCTATTCTCGATAGTTTTGTTTCCATTATAATTCCACCTCTGTGTGTAGATAATGTGTCCCTAATAAGAAATGATAGGGGGCTTACCTTTCCTCCACCGGAATTACCCGGCTTCAACGGTACTATGTAGCCCTCCGACTTCCTATCAGACATTTGGTTTCCTCACTTTGTATCGCTTGTACGCCATACTCCCTGCTTCCGCAGGAAGACCCGATAGGACCTCCCGGGTTGCCGTAACATATCCATGTCTAGCGTGCCGTGGTCACCGACCCCGGAAAGGTCTTAATAAGCTCGCCTATTTCACTTATCAAGATGTTGCATTCTGGACTGGCAAAACCATCTGCCCTTTCATTGAGTATTTCGGGGCTCAATCCCTTCAACCGTCGTTTACGGCCCACTAGCTAACAGTTTACGCTTAATGATGGAAGTTACCTTCCATCATCCAAAACTTGCTACGAGCGAGTGGCTAACTCTTACTCGGCGGGCATCCCACCCACTATATGTTACGACCTAAGCCCGGTCGCTCTGCCAGGCACTGTTTGCCATGTTTTCCCGCTTCCAGCCCCCTCGAATCAAGCTGGGTAACACCTCTTATCACCTTTTTTCGATTGTATACATAGAGGGGTTCATCATTATAATCGTATGTAGTAGGGAAAACGTGTCATGAGGAAAGATTTTATATAATTGGTACTTGGTACACACCTTTTTGCCCACCCAACCACTTTCCAACAATTTTCTACGCAAATGGTGTTCATTCGCTGGTATAATAGTCAATAAGACCCAATAGAATAAAAGTGGCGCAAAAGGGGGTATAACCATGGAACCATCCATAACCTGTGATTACGAATATGATGACAAGGTAAGTTTTGCTTTGCAGCAGAATCATGTTCCATTTATGAAGTATTTGTCCATTGAAAATGAATGTGCTGATAAACTTGCAAACCTTGACATTGAGATAACGTCTAATCCTTCTTTCTTTGAACCCAAAACGATACACCTTGAAGAACTGGACCCCGGAGAAGTTGTGAAACTCCATCCTGACATACAGCTATCAGCCGATTTTCTCAGTAATTTGGAAGAAAGCATGACAGGAAATGTTGGAATAAAAGTTACAACTGGTGAGGATGAACTGTATCATATAAATTTACCCGTTGACATTCTCTCCTTTGATTCCTGGCCCGGATCTACGGTACTGCCGGAGATCATTTCCAGTTTTATTACACCAAACCGGCCATTTGTGATGGAGATTATCAAACAAGCATCCCGGATCATGCAGAAAAACACGGATTCGAATGCGATGGATGGCTACCAAAGTGGTGATCCAAATCGGGTTATTGCACAGTTGTCTGCTATTTTTTCGGCTATTCAGTCCTATGGGATAACATATGCCAATCCGCCTGCAAGCTTTGAAGCAGATGGACAGAAAATCCGCTTCCCTGATGTCATTAAAGAACAACGGCTGGGGACGTGTCTAGATTTAACGTTATTGTATGCTGCTTGTGCGGAGGCAATCGGCATCCACCCTATCGTCGTATTTTTCCGAGATCATGCCTATCCTGCTTTTTGGCTGAACGATTTTGCATCGCCAGAAAGTTTTCAAGATGATAAAAGTCTGCTCAGCAAAAATATGGCAGGTGGTATTAATGAGATTGTCGTGGTGGAATCCACTTTATTAACCAATGAAAGATCCAATTTTAACAGTGCGGTGCATTCCGCGGAAAGTACGTTGAACAAACCGGACTACTTCCAATTTTTCATCGATGTCCACCGAAGCCGGATTGGCCAAATTAAACCACTGTCCATTCAAGCAAACGCCGGGGCAAAGATTCAGGCTGCTGTCCAGCCGGAAGAACCTGTCCGAATCAATGATAACTTTGATTTCGAGAAAGTGGAGATTATCCCTGAACATGAGACATCGACGGAAGAATTCAATCAGCAGGAGAGTAAAATCAATTATTGGCAAAATAAGTTAATTGATATGAGCCTTCGTAATAGTCTTTTAAACTATCGCATTCATACACAGGGCATTCCGGTTGTCACATCCGGTCTTGATCAGATTGAGGATATTCTGTCCATGGGCGAGAAAGTGTTTATACAGCCGCTCCCGAACGAGTGGCAGCATAAGGTCCGGGATTTCCGAGATCAAAAGGAACTTCTGACCAGCAACATATTAGCAGATGATATGAAACATAACCGGTTGCGTTCAATCCTGACAGAGACAAAATTGGAAAAGGAACTCGTGAAACTGTACCGGAAAGCCAAAAATACGCTGGAAGAAACCGGCGCCAATTCGCTGTTTATCGCGCTTGGATTTTTGAAATGGTATGATCCGAAGTCCTATTCCCAAGAACGCTTTGCACCAATTCTGCTCCTGCCTGTCGATCTGGTACGGATGTCTGCGAAAAAAGGCTATTATATCAGGGCGCGGGACGAAGAGATTCAAATCAACATCTCCCTAATTGAATACCTGAAGCAAACGTTTGGGATTGATGCATCGCGATTATACAACATTCCGGAAGACGATTATGGTGCTGATGTCAGGAAAGTTCTAACGACGATGCGCCGGATCATTATGCAAATGACGAATTGGGACGTTTATGAGAATGCTAGTATTGGTGTATTCTCCTTTTCCAAGTTTGTCATGTGGAATGACCTTGTGAACCATGCAGAGGAATTAAAAGAAAATAAAGTCGTGAACAGCTTAATGGAAGGAACGTATACTTGGGAATGTCAGGCTTCATTCACCGATTCACTGACTGCAAAAGAGGATGAAGAAGCAAAGGTTTATGCACCATTAAGTTCAGACAGTACCCAGACAGAGGCGGTTCTGGCAACTGGTGAGGACCAAAGTTTTGTGTTGCATGGTCCCCCTGGTTCAGGGAAGTCACAAACCATTACAAACATGATTTCCCATGCACTTGCAACTGGAAAAAGTGTTCTGTTTGTTGCCGAAAAAATGGCTGCATTGAATGTCGTACAAAACCGGCTGGCATCAATTGGCCTAGGTGATTTTTGCCTGGAGGTTTACTCGAATAAAGGACAGAAAAAAGATATCCTTAATCAGCTGGAGACATCCTTCGAGGCCCAGCGTAAAGTGAAGGGGACAGACTGGGATAACAAGTTTGAGGAAATCAAAGCACTAAAGAAAGAATTGAATCAATATGTCGATGAACTTCATCAGTCAACATCGCTTGGCCAGAGTATTTTTGAGATGATTGAAACCTATTCCGACTTGACGGAGCCACAGATCATGATCGAATTTGAGCGAGATAAGGTCATGAAAGTCGATGAAGTAAAACTAAAACGCGTCAGGCAGCTGATTGAAAACATTGCTGTTATCGGGGAAACATGTGGCAGTGTGGCAGCTAACCCATGGATTGGGATCAAACAAACTAATTATTCCTTGAGTCTGCAGGATACAGTCAAAGCGGAATTGGAGGGCATTGCACCTGCTGCGGAAAAGCTTCAGCCATTAGAGGAGGCTTTTCGTGCGCTTGGATTGTCACATGACAGCCGAAATCACCAATGGTACACATTTATTGATAAGCTAATCCCTTATCTAACGAACATGCCAGACGCCAATTTAACCCTTATCGGCAAAGAACATTTCGACCAGCTTCAGTCAAAAATTCATGATGTGGTCAGCACTGGCAGACAGCACGATGAAGCAGCCGACAAAATAAAGGAACGTTTCGACAAAGCTGCTTTAACAATTGATACCGAAACCATGTTGCAGGATTTACGACTCGCCGAAAACAGCTGGTTTATAAAGGAAAAACTGGATAAAGGGAAAATCAAAAAAGAACTGAAGAAATACTTGAAAACAAAAGATAAAATCGAGACAAATGAACTGGAATCCATCATTACCAGCGTTCGCGGGATACAGGAGAAACAAGCATTTTTGCAGCAACATGATGATCGCATGAAAGAATATTTCCCCGCCTTATGGAATGACGGTGCTGGTATGTGGGACGACATGGAAGTTGCCGTCCAATGGATGCGCGACGTCCGGTCGGCTATCGAAGCATTACAGCCGTCACAGGATACGCTGGCAACTATGGCGCAACAGCTGCAGGACAACAAGCAGCAGCTGACAACGTCTCAGATGCAACAGCATATGAACGCGTATACAGCGGGTTATGAAGCCATCATGAAACACTGGGAAACCGTTGAGAAAGAATTAGCTGCCGAGGGTTTACATGAACCTGAACAGCCGGACTGGGCAAACAACGTCAAAAACAAAGCTGCCAACTTGTTGAATGCATTGCCACAGCTGAAAGATAACTGTCAGCTGGCAAGCGCCATCCAGGAAGCAGAATCATTCGGATTACACCATGTGACCAAGCCTTACTTGGCAGGGGAACTGGACGATCACGAACTTCTCCCTTCCTATTTATATGGATTTTACCGTATCCGGATTGATGAAGAAATTTCAAATCGTGAACGTTTGGCCCAGTTTTCGAAAGCAAGCTTCGAGAATAAACTCGACAACTTTTACAACCTTGATGATGAAATCAGTGAACTGACTAGGTTAGAAGTCTATGTGAAATTAATGGATCGTGTCCCTGATTTGCTGAACAATGCCATCGAAAGTTCCGAACCCGGCATCTTGGCCAAGGCTATTCGCAGCAAAGGGCGAGGTATTGCCATTCGCCAGTTATTTGACCGAATTAAAAACCTGTTGCCTAAAATCAAACCGTGCATGCTGATGAGTCCTTTGTCCGTTGCCCAATATCTTGACCCATCATTTCCGAGATTTGATCTGATTATATTTGATGAAGCATCACAGCTTCCGACCAGTGAAGCAATCGGGGCGATGGGACGAGGGAAAAACGTCATTATTGTTGGCGATCCGAAACAATTGCCGCCAACTGACTTTTTTGGCACCAAACAGGAAGAGGATAATTTTGACCTGCAGGACTTGGAAAGTGTTCTAGATGATAGTCTGGCGATACGGCTGCCGCAAAAACATTTAAGGTGGCATTACCGAAGTGAACATGAAAGTCTCATTTCGTTTTCCAACAATCAATTTTACGAAAACAAACTTGTCACCTTCCCATCGATCGATGATATTCATTCACGGGTATCCTTCCGAAATGTGGGTGGTGTATATGATCGCGGAAAAACGAAACAAAACAAAATGGAAGCAGAAGCGATTGTCAATGAAATTTTTAAACGACTGGCGGACCCGGAAAAACAGCATCAAAGCATTGGTGTCGTTACATTCAGTCAGCCGCAACAAACATTGATTGAAGATATGATTGATGAGCGGCTTAAACAGGACGCCTCTCTGGAGAAATATTTTACCGATGAAGTCGAGGAACCTGTCTTCGTTAAAAACCTGGAAAATGTTCAAGGTGATGAACGGGATGTTATTCTCTTTTCTGTTGGATACGGCCCTGATCAAACCGGGCATATGACTCTGAATTTCGGACCGTTGAATCGTGAAGGAGGCTGGCGTCGCCTGAATGTGGCCGTTTCCCGTGCCAAAAAAGAAATGATGATTGTTGCTTCCATGGAACCGGATCAGATCAATCTATCACGGACCAAAGCGGAAGGCGTGCATAGCCTGAAAGCATTTATGGAATTCGCGAAAAAAGGCAATCTGGCATTAACCATGGAAAACCGGCCAAATAGCAAACAAGTAAATTCCAACGTCATCATTCCAAAAATACAGACAGCACTACAGAAGCACGGGTATGAGGTGGAAACAAACGTTGGAAACAGTGCCTTCAAAGTTGACCTGGCAGTCGTTGATAAAGGGAACAACCGACAATACCTTGCCGCCATTCAGCTGGATGGCCACCGATACGCAAGCCGCACCACAACGCGTGACCGCAATAAATTGGGAGATCTTATGCTTAGCAGATTAGGCTGGCATATTATTAAAATCTGGTCAGTGGAATGGTGGCACAACGAAGAAAAACAAATAACGGAATTGATAGCCCAGCTTGAGACTATTGAAAATCAAGCAAAGGCGGCCAGTAAACCGGAGACGCCACCTAAAAAAGAACAGGAATCTATCCGTGCAAAAATTGACGAGCTTGCCCTACCGGAAGAAGCCAAACAGAAAGAAACCTTTTATGAACCAGCTGTGTTAGAAGACGTTCACAGGCTAAATGACGACTTCTACACGTATGAGGCCACACCGATCATCCGGGAACAAATCAAGCAAGTCATCCATCAAGAAGCACCGGTCAGCTTTTCCAGATTAACCAAACTAATTATCAATGCCTGGGGATTCTCAAGAAGCGGTACCAAGTTGGAAAGAGTTATCCAAAATGCCCTAACCAATTCAGGATTTTACGAAACAACAGAAGAAAAAGGAAAATTCATTTGGCTAGATGAAGAGCAATTCGAAACCTACTGTGACTTTCGAGTGACGAAACATGAGCGCAGAGCTTTACAGGATATCAGTAAGATTGAATATGCTAATGGCGTCCTGGGCATCACAAAAACGGCACTTCGCCTGCCAAAAGCCGATCTGATGCGCGAGATATCCAAGCAGCTCGGCTACAACCGGACCAGCAATAACACAGAGAAGTACGTTCAGGAAGCTATTGATTTCAATATTGAAAAAGGGTTAATCACAGCAGATGACAAGGAAAATATAGAGATTACAGGATAATAGGAATTGGAGTCTTAAACCTTGTTTGGGACTCCTTTATTTTGTAGATACACATGCGAAAAATAACACACATATTCTATTCCCAGTCATTGGAGTAGTCACAGACATTTTAATTTTATTATTCCAACAAATGATGTATAATATAAATAGATATGTAACAGCCCTTCAAGGGGGCGACTCACATTAGAGTAAAGATGATCACCCTGAATGCCTGCTAGGCCCTACAGGGTGGTTATTTCTTTTCTGACAGAATGGCAACTACAAGAGCCGCAAACGATATCATTACAATCAATGACTCGTACACTGTTATTAGCATCACCCCCTTTCTGTATAGATGAAAAGGGAGTGAGCCACCACCCATGAAAGCCTTACTACACTGAATTTATGATGACATAGATTCACCCTTATATAGCCACGACATTTTCTGCATATTCTTTTAAACAGGTGGGAGCGCTCAAAACGTCCGAGAATGGTCTGGGTGCCTGGCATATATAATTTCGGCGTGCCTGATTAGAAATGGGATCAGACTGGCATAAACGCACGTCTTTCTCTTGCGGGGATTTTCCCGCGGGCCACTAAATAAAAAACACTCCATTTGGACTGCGTTCATTTCATTGCTGACCGATTGCCTTTTTGATTCTGTATATTTCGGTTTCGTTTTCGAAGTTTTCCTGGCAAGCAGATCCATACTGTCCTGCAATTTGTTTACCCTTTCACCCATTGCATCAAAGTCTTGGATCTGGCACCCATTACGTTCCTGACCGCCTTCAAAAATCGAAACACTCCCCCCCTCTCCATTCAAATTCAATTGACAATTTTCGTATTTTGCAGGAAAATCAATGCAATCCGATGTATTTTCATACTTAATGTACCGTCATCTGATAGACTAGATAAAAGAAAAAAGAAATATACCAAACACAAAAGGAGATTTCTATGAAAATAACAACCATTGAGGCTTTTGTCATTGAACTACCATTAATCGAACCATTCACAATCAGTTATGTTTCCTACGACAAGATGCCGTCGGTCATTGTAAAAGTGACGACAGACGATGGCTGGACGGGCTACGGGGAAGGCGTTGCGGATGAACATGTGACAGGTGAATCGGTCGAAAGTGTTTATCATGTAATCACAAAGACGCTTGCCCCCCATCTCATTGGTGAAAATCCACTGAATTTGGAAGCACTGCACGACACGATGGACCGGGCAATTCTTGGCGCCCCGACCGCGAAAGCTGCACTGGATATCGCATGTTTCGATATTGCCGGAAAAGCGCTTGGTGTACCCGCTTATGCCCTGCTTGGCGGCCGCTTCCATGACACGTTTCCTATTACCCATGTACTCAGCATTGATACGCCGGAAAATATGGCCGACAAGGCGGAGAATCATGTTGCCAAGGGCTATACATCGTTTAAACTGAAAGTGGGCTACGATAAACAGGATGATGTCGACCGGATTAAAGCCATCTCCGAACGTGTTGGCGACCGCGCTCAGATTCGCGTTGATGTCAATCAGGGGTGGCAATCAGCTGCTACCACATTACAGGCACTAAATGATTTACACAACGTATCCCTTGACTGGCTGGAACAACCGGTAACAGCATCTGATATTGATGCCCTTGCCGAAGTAAAAGATAAGGCTACGGTACCGGTTATGGCCGATGAAGCACTCACTGGTTTCAAGGAGATGCGAGAAATTATTGCCAAACGGGCTGCCGAGAAAGTGAATATTAAGCTAATGAAATGCGGCGGCTTGTATCCGGCTGCCAAACTAGCAGCTATGGCTGAAATGGCTGGTATGGACTGCCAAGTCGGCTCCATGGTGGAGTCATCAATTGGTTCAGCAGCAGGATTTCATGTGGCTTTTTCCAAAAAAATGATAACAAGTGTCGAGCTCACCGGTCCACTTAAGTTTTCCCGGGATATCGGCAATCTGCATTATGACGTGCCATTTATCCAATTGAATGAACAGCCGGGACTTGGCGTGGATGTTGATGAACGCATCCTCCACGATTTAACCCTTTATTCAGAGGAGGTTACACCATGATGGAAACATCCGTCCTTGCCAAAGGTGAACTGAAGACAACCGGCGAGCCATTTCATGTCCACAAGCTCGTCATGACTGATCTTGCGGACATTCAGCGACTGCAAGCCTTTGTAAAAGCATCATTGGACCATTCTGAATACCTTCAACCGCTTACAACAGAGGAATTTGAATCTATTTTATCGGGGAACGGGTTTATGATTGGAACGTTCGTCAACCAAGACTTGATTGCGTTTCGGGCCATGATGGTGCCTGGGGTCGAGCATCCGGAGCATCTCGGGATGGAGATTGGACTCAAGGAAGAAGATTTTACAAAGCTGATCCATTCCGAAATTTCGGTCGTCCACCCTGATTATCGCGGCAATGGGCTGCAGCGATATATGGGCAACCTGGTCATGGCGAATGTTGATAGAGAATGCTTCCGGTATGTGGCGACAACGGTTGCCCCGTTCAATATCGCCAGTCTGAAGGATAAGCTCGCGCTCGGAATGGAAATCGTTGCGCTCATCGAAACATACAACGGGAAAATGCGCTATGTGCTTTTCCGAGATTTTTTATCGGATGACAAGCCTTCCACGAATGACGTAAGAACCGTTGACATGGGTAAGACGGAAACCCAACAGCATTTACTGGAAGCCGGCTATCGTGGGGTGTCTATTCAAGACAACGCTGGAACATATGCGGTCACGTATCAACGGTAGAGTGACCATTTTCAGTCGTGATGTATGAAATTGGTAAAGGCGGTGAAATAATGACAAAACTTGAGAATCGTGTGGCAGACGCGTTTCACCATTTGCACCAGCATGCCGAAATTAGCTGGGAAGAAACAGGAACAACGGCGTATATCGCATCCATTTTGAAGGAATACGGGTGTACCGTGACGACGTTTTCGGACTGCACAGGCGTTGTCGGCGAATACGGCCATTTTGACAGCAACCTGCCTGTCGTAGCTATCCGCGCCGACATGGATGCGCTGTGGCAAGAAGTGAACGGGACATTCCAGGCCAACCACTCCTGCGGGCATGATGCGCATATGGCGATGGTACTTGGATTGGTATCGAAAATAACAGACGATCCTGCGCTGAAAAATAAAGTAGCCTTGAAGATCATTTTTCAGCCCGCCGAAGAAAAAGGAGAAGGCGCACTCAAAATGGTGGAAAAAGGCGTGGTCGATGATGTCGATTATTTATTTGGCATCCACCTCCGCCCGATCGAGGAAACTACGATGGATAACGCAGCGCCGGTCATTGTCCACGGGGCGAACACCACGTATATAGCTGACATCAACGGCCATGATGCTCATGCGGCCCGTCCGCATTTGAACGCCAACGCAATTGAAGTTGCATCGGCCATCGTCAGTCAGCTTAACAATATTCACCTGAACCCGCGTATCCCCCATTCGGTAAAAATGACCAACATTACCGCCGGGGGCAAAAATACGAATATCATTCCAGGTAATGCTTCGTTTGCGGTCGATATGCGCACACAGGATAATCAGACGATGGATGATTTAACGCGTAAGGTGAAAGATATTTTTCAGGCAATGGAAAGTATCCATGGGGTGGAAATCCCGATAACGGACATGGAATACATCCCGGCAGCAGCCGTTAACGACGAAGCCATTCAAATCATGGAAAACGCCACAGCCCGGGTACTCGGGGAGGCCCATGTCGATGCGCCACTCATCACGCCGGGTGGAGACGATTTTCATTTTTACACGATTAAGCGCCCGGACTTAAAAGCCACCATGCTTGGCCTGGGATGTGACCTAAAACCCGGCCTCCACCACCCGGATATGACCTTTAATCATGATGCGTTAATGAACGGGGTCGACATATTGTACGAAGCGGTTAAAGGCGTGTACCGTGATGACAGTTAGTACGTTTTCAGACATAATCAATACCATCAAAACATCACTATTTGTCCACTAAAATGACTATAAAGATTACAGAATAGTAGCCATTTGCTATAATAAACAAAAGCGAAACAACATAAGCAAAAGTAGCTGAAAGACTAGTAATAGACGGGGAGGAATACCCTTTGACGAACGTGATCCATTTCGAAAACGTTTCATGGAAAAGACCTGATGAAACCATCTTACATACCATCAATTGGCGGGTTTCCAAAGGCGAGCATTGGGCGATTCTCGGGTTGAACGGATCCGGTAAGACAACACTTTTGAATATGGTAAATGGCTATATTTGGCCGACGACAGGAACTGTTCGTGTCCTCGGACAGACATTTGGAAAAACGGACATTCGTGAGCTGCGTAAAGCAATTGGTTGGGTCAGTTCATCGCTGCAAGAACGAATCAAGGGAACTGGAACTGATCGTGTCGAGCAAGTGGTAGTCAGCGGTAAATTTGCATCGTTTGGACTATACGATGAGCCGACACACGATGATTATGAACGAGCTTATCAGGTGATGGAACAGATTGGGTGCGCTAATCTATATGGTCGGTCTTACCAAACATGCTCACAGGGAGAAAAGCAAAAAGTTCTGATTGCCCGTGGTCTGATGGCCGCACCGGCGTTACTCATTCTTGATGAGCCTACCAACGGCCTTGACTTTATCGCACGCGAAGAGTTGCTTGCTTCCATTGAGCAGCTGGCAAAACAATCGGATGCACCTACTATCATTTTCGTTACGCATCATATTGAGGAAATCATGCCGATCTTCAGTCATACGTTATTGCTGCGGGAAGGGACCGTTTTTGAACAAGGAAACACGGAAAATATATTGTCCAAGCCCACGCTATCACAGTTTTATCAACTTCCTGTTGAAGCAATCGAGCAAAATGGCCGCAAATGGATATCGTTACAAGAAACGACTTTTGAAACAAATGAATAGGGATAAGCTTAAAACACCTTCCAAATGACGAAGGTGTTTTTTGTTCGTCTTACACCCTTTCACCTATACAATTAAGAATAAAATTCCAAACATCACACATACTACAAAAATAGTATATTCTTCGGTTTTTGGAGAGGGTGATTGTATGTGGCGAAAATGGCGTAAAAAGGAAAAAAAGAATAAGCAGTCGACCCTGAAACAATCAAATCAGGAACAGGAGCCGCTCTATAACAATATAACTGATAATGAAAACCAGCTGCGATCGATTTATGAAAATTGTTCCGATGTCATCGTGCACCCTTTTACCATTGGTGGAAAGCATCAGGCTATTCTTCTTTACATAGATGGGTTATCCAATACCGAGGAGATCGATGACAGTGTGCTTTCACCGCTCATGAAAGCAACAGACAGCGATCAGGAGCAGCAGGTGGATACCTTGATTAAAAACACGGTAGCTGTTGCCGATACAAACGAAGCCACCACATTCTCGGACTGTGTCCAAGCTGTTTCTGCCGGAAAGCCGGTCGTTCTAGCAGACAACAGTTCAACGGGATTTTCCTTAGGTTTATCCAAATGGGAAAAGCGCTCGGTGGAATCACCGGACGCCGAAAAAGTGATACGGGGGCCGCGAGAGGGCTTTGTGGAAACCTTAACCGTCAATACATCGATGTTAAGGCGCAAAATCAGAAGTCCCAAACTGAAAATGCAATCGATGGAAATAGGGCATTATACCAAAACAAGCGTTTCCATTGCCTATGTGGAGGGATTAGTGGACAAAACGTTAATCGAAGAAGTGACCAATCGATTGAATCGAATTGACGTCGATGGCGTTCTGGAAAGTGGTGTCATCGAAGAATTCATTGAAGATGACCCATCCTCCCCTTTTCCGCAAACATTGGCGACGGAGCGGCCGGATACGGTAACAGCCAATTTGCTTGAAGGCCGCGTTTCGATATTGGTTGACGGGACGCCTTTTTCACTCGTTGTGCCGACAACGCTTTATTCGCTATTGCAGTCGAATGAGGATTATTACCGACGTTACATAATGGCTACGGCCACTCGTTGGCTTCGATACCTTTTCCTTGTTATGTCACTGCTTTTTCCAGCGTTATATGTAGCGGTACTCACCTATCATCAGGAAATGATACCAACGTCGCTGTTAATCAGTATGGCTGCATCGAGAGAACAGGTTCCATTTCCAGCACTTGTGGAAGTACTGATCATGGAAATAACATTCGAAGCGTTGCGGGAAGCAGGGGTGCGACTGCCTAAACAGGTAGGGTCTGCGGTGAGTATTGTGGGGGCGCTCGTTATTGGCGAAGCGGCGGTTTCAGCCGGTATTGTTTCCGCGCCAATGGTTATCGTTGTGGCTATAACGGGGATTGCCTCGTTTACCATTCCGCGTTATTCAGTAGCCTTTACTATCCGTATGCTGCGCTTTCCGATGATTTTCCTTTCCGGAACCCTAGGATTACTTGGCATCATGCTTGGAATAATTATAATTATCGTGCACTTGGCGACACTGCGCTCATTTGGTGTTCCTTACCTGAGTCCAATGGCTCCAATGCATTTCAGTGAAATAAAGGATGTACTAGTACGTTCGCCTTGGTGGAAATTAAATAAACGGCCACGCCTGACCGGAAAATATGATAAATATCGTCAATCTTCCGGGCAAAAGCCGGGTCCAATACGGGGAAAAGAGTAATCTAACGTTTTTAGAAACGAGGTGGACGCAGATGATAGAAAAAGGACGAATCAGTGCTTTGCAAATGGCCGTTTTACTTTATCCAACCGTTGTTGCGACGGCCATTCTCGTTTTGCCGGCTACTACAGGCGAATTTGCAAAACAGGATATGTGGCTGTCAACCATCTGGGCGTCCCTTTTTGGTTATTTTTCAGTTTTTATCGCATACCGCCTCCACAGCTACTTCCCGCAACAAACAATGCTGCAATACAGTGAAACGATTGCAGGTACAGTCCCTGGAAAGCTGATCGGTTTCGGTTTATTATTCTTCCTTATTCATACGAATGGTATGAATTTGCGGGATTACGGGGAATTTGTGACTGGGAATTTTCTTCAGCAGACACCATTAATCGTTACTGTTGCAAGTATGGCCTTTGTCTGTGCCATAACGGTTCGTGGCGGGCTGGAAGTCGTGGCAAGAAGCTCACAGATTTTTGTTCCTGTCTTTATCGTGTTATTTCTGTTTATCGTTGTGTTATTAATTCCTTCGTTAAACCCACAAAATGTATCCCCTATTATGGGTAAAGGCGTGGCCCCATCGATCAAGGGGGCGTTTATCCCTGCCCAATGGTTTAATGAATTATTTCTTATCTCTTTTCTGCTGCCTTACTTGCATCATAAAGAGAAGGGGTTGAAATGGGCGATGCTGTCAACAGCGCTTATCATGATAACGTTGATCATAACGAATGTGTTCGCGCTTCTTTTGTTTGGTAATATCACCTCCTCGTTTACCTATCCGGTTATGGATGCGGCACGTTACATCAGTGTAGCCGATTTTCTGCAGCATGTTGAAGCTGTCGTTATGGCCATATGGGTCACAGGTATGTTTATCAAAATTTCTGTTTTCTTCTACGCCATTGTCGTCGGTATGGCTCAGTGGCTGCAGTTATCCGACTATCGCCCGATTGTGTTTCCGATGGGTTTTCTGGTAATCATTGTCAGTATGTGGAGTGCTCCTAGTTTGCAAAAGCTATCCCATTTCTCAAGCACCACTTGGCCTTTTTATGTCCTTTTTTTCCTGACGATCATTCCGATTCTATTGCTGCTGACAGCTATGGCACGGAAAAAGATTTCCCTGCAAAGCAGCAACGTTGAAAGGAGAAAATCATGAAACTCTTACGAAAGACAGGAAATCGGAAACATGTGCTTCTCTTATGCTTGATCCCTATTTTTCTTTCAGGCTGCTGGGACCGGGCGGAAGTTAATGATTTGGCAATTGTTTCAGGAATGGGAATCAATAAGACAGATGAAGGCGATATTAAATTGTCAGTACAAATCATTAACCCGAAAGCCATAGGTGGACAAGGAAACAGCGGTGGCGGGCAAAGCGGCGGAAATCCCGTAACTGTTGAGACAGCTGTTGGCAAAACGATATTTGATGCCAGATCCAAACTGCAGGAACAATTCTCACGGAAGCTTTTTGAAGGGCATAACCGTGTTGTCATTATTGGCAAATCGTTGGCTGAAGCAGGCATTCGAAAGCATATCGATTTTTTTGCCCGGTTTCCCAATCCTCGCCTTCGGGCAAATGTATTCTTTACCGATGGGAAAGCAAGTAAAATTTTAAAAGTGATACCAAACCTCGAGGTGGATTCAGCAGAAGTGGCACGAGAGCTGGCCCAGCTCCAAATTGGAATGAATGTAACAATCAAGGATCTGCTGCAACAAATGGCCAGCGAGTCGGGAGATGTGGCATTGCCACGAATTAGTGTCAATAAAGGGAAGCTTGGCGAGGGGTTACGTGTCAATGGAACGGCGATTTTCAAAAAAGATCAATTGGTTGGACAAATCGATGATAAGGTAACAAGAGGGCTACTATGGCTCATTGATCAGATCCAATTATCCACCGTCACCATTAAACCGAAAGATGCTAAAGGTTATATCTCCTTTAAACTGCTGCGTTCGAGTACGGAATTAAAACCAAAAATCAAAAACGGAACATGGACGATGACCGTTAACATCACGACTGAAGATGATGTTGCCGAGAATGAAACCAAGCTGGACATGATGGATCCAAAAGTAACTAAAAAACTGGAAAAACAACTGGAAAAAAGAATCGATAAGCGTATTGAAATGACACTTGACAAAGTGCAAAAAGGGATGGAGGCCGATGTATTTAATTTTGCCGAGGCGTTTCACCGCACCTATCCAAATCAATGGAAAAAAGCAAAAAATAAGTGGGAAGAGAAATTCCCTGAATTAGAAATCAACATCCAAAGTACCGCAAAGATAAGAAGACCGGGTCGATCAACGGGGCCACAAGGTGTACCGCCAGATAAGGAGGAACAGAAATGAAATGGTTAACGGTTCTCGGGATTGTTGTCATTGCCATTCTTATAACCCTCTATGAGTGGCCGAAAATGACCAAAGATCAGAAAAAGGAAAAAAAAGCGTTTACGGTATTCACGATAGGCAGCGTCGTTCTGGCCGTTCTGCTCGTTTATTTTCCTGAAATGCCGGGACCCACCCAATTAGTCGATAGCATCTTCAAGCCTTTAGGAAAACTGCTGGAGAAATAACGGCTGCTGGACAATGTATGGATAGGAGAGGGTGAAGCCAATTGATGGACAAAGTAAGAATCAGCGCAATGCAGATGGCCATTTTGCTTTATGCAACAATCATGGCCACTGCTGTATTAATAGCGCCATCCGTCATAGGTAAATTTGCCAAACAAGATATGTGGATATCTCCCGTATGGGGGGCGATCACCGGTTTTCTGACCGTCTTTATAGCCTATCGATTAAATAAAGCCTATCCAGAGCAAACGATCATCCAGTACAGTGAAAAAATCGTCGGACGAATCCCGGGAAAATTAATCGGATTCCTGTTCCTCGTCTATTACTTACATCTTAATGCCATTTCTTTAAGAGAATATGGCGAGTTTGTTAAGGGCAATTTTCTTATAGAGACGCCAATGGTTATTTTACTCGGAACCATGGCATTCGTCTGTGTATTCGCGGTTCGCGGTGGAATAGAAGCGATGGCAAGAAGTGCGCAAATATTCGTCCCGTTGGTCATTGTTTTGTTTCTGTTTATTGCGATCATGCTCATTCCGGATTTGAAACCTAAAAACATGCTGCCGGTTATGGAAAATGGACCAGGTCCTTCTATAATGGGCGGGTTTATTTCATCGAGTTGGTTTATGCAATTTTTTCTCATCGCTTTCTTATTGCCATCGTTAGGCAAAGGTGAGAAAGGGTTGAAATGGGGGTCGTTATCGGTGATCGCAGTCATGGTTACGCTGGCAATATCTAATTTATTTTCACTTTTGTTACTTGGCGACATCACATCCACATTTGTTTATCCAGTCATGAGCGCTGTCCGATTTATAAGTATAGCCGAGTTCCTTCAACATCTGGAGTCGATTGTTATGGCGATTTGGGTTGCTGGCACATTTGTCAAAATTGCCGTCTTTCATTATGTGCTTGTGATCGGTACGGCGCAATGGTTGAACCTGTCTGATTATAAGCAGCTTGTGTACCCGCTTGGGTTTTTATTAGTGATTGTTGCTATTTGGTCGGCACCAAATTTACAAAAAGTTGCTCATGTATTGGCTACGACATGGCCCTTTTATGACATACTGGTCCATGTGCTTATCCCCGTTCTATTGTTGTTCGTAGCAATGATACGGAAAAAAGCTACGAAAGGCTCTAATTAAAAAGCGAGCCTCCCGGAATGGAAAGCTCGCTCTTTTTTAGATTTCCGGCGTTGGTGTTGGCTCCGGATAGTCGGCTTCCTGGTACTTTTCATCAATCATTTTCCGAATGTCTTTTATGGATTTGCCTTTATTCCACTCAACGACCGATTCGGCTGCTATATCCAGACATGCCTGACATTTCGTTGCATGATCATCCCAAACCAGCGA
This sequence comes from Lentibacillus halophilus, assembly GCF_055395055.1. Lineage (NCBI taxonomy): Bacteria > Bacillati > Bacillota > Bacilli > Caryophanales > Bacillaceae > Lentibacillus > Lentibacillus halophilus. The sequence continues at coordinate 1,816,685 of NZ_AP043750.1, read as the reverse complement.
TCCGTCATCCTTGTTTTGGTTGATAAAGCAATCGTAGTTGCTTGTATGTCCAAATTCACCACAGCCGCAATAGCAAGGAATGGATTCCAGTAAATCCTGACTGTTTGCTACCGCCGTATATAGGTTTTTCATATCATCCGACTTGGCATCCAAAAATGAAGGGAGCTCATTGACTGAAGCGGTCGTTTCACGGACATCTCCCGTATTTGCTTTGTTTGTCGGCTTATCGTTATTTTCTCCGCTTGAACAAGCACTTACAAACACCATCACCAGAACAAAGCCTATTACGAAATATTTCTTCAATGGTTGTACACTCCTTCTTGCGCGTCGTTTTTCTTATCATACCATGTATTTTATCTGAAAAGAAGTCTGTCACACCATTATTTGCACCCGTACCCACTTTACCAGTCGGTTTTTTCATGAACGATGGCATTATATTTTTGCAGCAGTTTTCCGAAATAAGCCTGCTCCTCAGCTGACCAATCCTCCAAAATATAAGCTAAATAACGATAACGCTGTTGCCTGTACTCTTCCATTTCCTTGATACCTGATGTCGTAATTTGATAAAAGTACGATCTGCCATCATTCGGATTCGGGATTTTTTCAATATATTGGGATTGAACGAGTGCTGCAGCTTGTCTACTGACCGTTGACATATCAAGATGTAGCTGTTCTGCCAGTTTTTTCACCCCAATCGGACCGTGATGATAAAGTTCACGCAGCAAGATATATGCGGAACGTTCCAGATTGCCAAAGCGCTTTTCTGTCAAAGTAACACGTCTTACAAAAACACTTATTTCTTGCTCAATTAATTCCAAGGATTCATCATCCATGTTACCACCTCACGACTATCCTATAATTCATTTCATCTGTGAGCAAGTTATATAAAGTTGTACTATGCAATTACTTAGTTGTATGGTACAATCATTTATTGGATAAAATACCTCGTAAATAGATTGGAGTTTTGATATGCAACAAGAAAAACCATTGGATATAACAGAAGAGCTACAGGAAAAAGACAACCACATTTTAAAACAGCCAAAATCGGTCTGGGCCGTATTTTTTGCTGCTATTATTGCCTTTATGGGGTTGGGGCTTGTTGATCCGATACTGCCGGCCATTGCCAAGCAGCTCGATGCTGCACCGAGTCAGGTAACGTTGCTATTCACAAGCTATAATGCCATCATGGCAGTGGCTATGCTTATTACCGGTACCATCTCGTCACGAATTGGCTTAAAAGGCACGCTTTTATCCGGTATTGTCATCATTGCGTTGTTTTCTGGCCTTGGAGGTCTTTCCAATGATATATGGACGCTTATCGCCCTGCGAGGTGGTTGGGGACTCGGCAATGCGCTATTTGTGGCAACAGCTTTAACCGCCATTGTGACGCTTTCCAAAAGCGGCAATGTCAAAGCCGTCATTTTGTATGAAGCAGCCATTGGCCTGGGAATTTCCGTCGGTCCACTGCTCGGCGGCTGGCTCGGCGCGATGTCCTGGCGAGGGCCATTTCTTGGTGTGGCAACACTTATGGTTATTGCATTTATAGGATTAACGACTTTAATGCCAAAAGCCGAGAAAAAACAGGAAGCCAAACCGAAAACCTCGTTAAAAGATCCATTCAGGGCGTTAAAACATCCGTCACTTTTGGTATTTGCTATTGCGGCCGCATTTTATAATTATGGGTTTTTTACTTTATTGGCATTCGCTCCGTTTATTCTAGGATTGGATGAACACGGTCTTGGAATCGTCTTTTTAGGCTGGGGGATACTGCTCGCCATTACTTCTGTTGCGATGGCCCCACGTCTGCAGGAACGGTTCGGTGTGGTCGGACCAATGGCTGTCATGCTCGTCTTATTTGCGGTAGCTTTACTTGCTATGGGCGTTTGGCATGATACACAATGGCTTGTGATTACAGCCGTCATCGCTGCGGGGGCTATGCTTGGCAATAATAATACACTTATAACCACCGCGGTGATGAACGCAACCGATGTGGAACGCTCAACCGCATCAGCTGCTTATAGCTTCCTCCGTTTCATTGGTGGTGCGATTGCCCCATTTGCTGCGGGGAAACTGGCTGAAATATATAATCCAGCTATACCATTTATCGTTGCTGGAGCATGTGTACTTGGCGCGATGCTGATTATGGTCATCAACTACGAGCATATTAAACACGTTCGGTAATGCCATGGTCATTGGTTACCATTTTCATGAAAAATGCTTGGAAACAATTCCAAGCATTTTTAGTGTGCAAGGCTTGAATGCCCTATTCCTGATGAAGCGGCGATGTTTGGTCAATCATCACTATTATGAGTGCCCTTTTCCCGGTGAAACCGCGTCGTTCGGGCACTCATTAGCGTCATGAGTGCCCTTTTCCTCGGTGGAGCAGCACGTTACTAGCAAAGGAGGACAATGATTCTATACACATTGTCCCTCATTTTTTACGTTTGGCTTTGAGCAGTCGTTGCAGACGGTCTTCTTTGCTTTCATTTTCGTTATCATTTCTTGTGGTTTTGGCTTGTTTCACCGGTTTTGTTTGTTTTTTCGCAGCTGGTTTACCCTTACTTGATTGGGTGCTCACCCGCTTTGTTGACGCTTGTTTCAATTGGCTAAACCGTGCAGCCCTTTTCTCTGTACCCTCATGCTCTTTCTCTTGTTTTCGTTTAAAGCGTTCGCTAATCCTGGTTACAAAAGCAACGTTCATTCGAAACCGCCTTACAGCGACATCCATCATAAACAAAATCAGCGCCAACGTCAGGAATAGATAAAACAAGTCTTGATTGTCGTAACGTGGAGGCAATCCTTTTGATGAAAAGACATTGTTCATGCCATCGATAACCTTGCCGCCTCCTGCTGATGCTATTTCCTTAATCAAGTGATCATTTGCAGGGGTGAATGCATATTCCTGTGAATACGGAACAACGATTCCCGTTTTGAACGAACCAACGATTTGATCGCCCTGTTTTTCGGTGATCTGTAAAAAGTAAACACCTTGGTTATCTGCTTCAAAAGACCCCTGATACTCACCTGGCGCTTTCGGTTGTAAGTTGAAGGGAACGTCCTCTCCGTTATCACGTACTAATGTCGCGTTTAATTTGGACGCTTTATTATCTGCAGCTTTTACATTAAGTGTCACCTGATTTCCCTCTATTTCTTTCGACACATGATAAGATTTTTTCTGATATTGTGGAAGTGTCCAAGTCACAATATCATTCCATAGTGGCGACCAATTTTCCCATTTTGGCCAGTCACCAGCCCATTCGCCGGATAAATCCGATGTCCAGGCAACTGTTTTACCTAATCCATATTGCCATCTCGCCAAAACCGGGTCATTTTTTTCACTTGTTAACACTTGCTGTGCGCGTCCTTTTAGTGTTGTAGCAATATACGCATTCATCTGTGGGACACCTTTTTCAAACAAAGATCCCCATTCACCACCGCCCGCAGTAACGTTTGGGTGAAATGGATCGTCCTCAATGTACGTTTTGGTCACTAAGGATGTTTCTCGTGATAAAATAGTCGGGATACTGGAATTATTGTGCACTTGGTAAAAACGACCACCACCCAGTTGCGCCATTTCCTTCAATAGCTGTCCGTCAGCTTGTCTGCCAATGGCTACTGTGGATAAGGTTATCCCATTGTTTTTTGCTTCCTCAATCATTTGCCGATAATTCGTCGAAGTTGCTGACTGTCCATCTGTCAGTAAAATAATATGCTTTCGTTTTAATTCCAGCGGATCCATTTGGTCATAGGCTTGTGTCAGCGGAGTGAAAATATCTGTACCACCACTTGCTGTAATTGAACGAATTTGCTTTAACACGTCTTCTTTATCATCAATCGGGCCTGGTTCAACAACCTGCCACAGTGTACCATCAAACGCAATGACACCAAGTGTATCCTTTTCTCTTAATAGCTCAACCGATCTGGCAGCCGCCTCACGAGCCAGAGCGATCTTATTTCCATTCATGCTTCCTGATTTATCAAGAACAATCGATAAGCCAAGCGACGGCAGTTCTTTTTTTCCTTTAACCTCCATATCAACCGGCAGCAATTTTTCAATCGGTGTTTTAAAATAACCACCAACACCAAACGCTTGGTCCCCGCCTGTCATGATAAAACCAACCCCAAAATCTTTTACCGCTCGCTCCATTAAAGTCATTTGCTTGCCGGTTATCATGTGTGCGGACACATTGCTGAAGATAATCGTGTCATACGACAAATAACTGCTCAATTGCCCGGGTAATAAATCGGGTGATATGGTTTTTACTTGAACCGCCGATGCATCAAGTGCTTTCTTCAGGTTAGCTGATGCCCCGCTTTTTCCCTCCACAATCAGCACGCTTGGCATACCTTTTGTTTCCGCGAAAGCTTCTAGCTGATTATTTTCCACGACTTGATCACCCTCGCTGACAATTTCAGCACGAAACGTGAGAAATCCATCTGTCGAAACCAGCTGATTAAAAGCTAGTTGATTCTTGCCCTTATTCAATTGAACGGTTTGGTCAATAATGGTTTGGCCATTTTGTTTGATTCGAACTTGACCGGACGTATCCATGCTGCTGTTTATTGTCATGGAAAGACGAGCTTGTTCGCCCGTATAAATTGTTTCCGGAACATCAAATGAGGTGATGGCCACGTCGTCTTTATAATCGGGCGAAAAAGGGAGAACGTCTACAACATAGCCGCGATTATGTAAATAACTCGCCTGTCTGACAGCATCCCCTATATTTTCATTGCCATCGGTCATGAGTACGACGCGCCCCGAATCATTTTCAGAAAACATACTGCCACCAAGCTGTAGTCCAGAAGCTAAGTTGGTGTAAGATCGATTTGTTTCGGTTTCAAATGACCGAATACCATTAACATGATCTGATAAAGGTTTTTCTACGGCCGCCTTTCTGCCAGTGGAAACAACCCCGGCCTTGTCTTCCGGAGCCTTATCTTCCATCGCTTCATTCATTTGGTTTAATGCGGTTTGTTCCTTTTCTATCGCACTGTGTGAGCGGTCAACGACAAATGTCGTAGCCACTTGATCGACGGACCAGCGCATTTGCACCCCGGCCAACGCCAACATCACAAGCGTAAAAACAAGTGCACGTAACACCGTCAGCGCGATTTTTCGTCCACTAGTTAACCGTGCGTTCGACCGCCAGTACAAATAAAGAACAATAACCACAGGAATGAATCCAGCGAGCCACAGCGGATGTTCAACCTGCAATGCCACGTCGATATACCTCCCACTCGATCAACAAGATGAATAACGCCACGCTTGCAAAAATACGCCAGATTTCCTGCTTCGACGGTTGTGCTCCCTGCGACTGTTGTTCCGCTGCACCCACCGTAAATGATTCGTTCGTTTCAGCTGTACGTTCGTTGTTATCTAATTGAACCACGAAGCGGCGATACGATGAGCCGGTTGCTTTTTTTTCATGGAGCTGGTAAATACCTGGCTGACGAGGCATCGTTACTTCTTGTTCGTCTAACGAAACGTCAGTAACATGTTCCCCGTCCAACCGTTCCATAACCGCTTCCTCCGTTGTCGTTGACAGATTTATATCAGTTGCTTCCATTGGTTGATAGTAGCCGAGTGAATCTCCGCTTCCCGCCAGAGCTGTCACACTATTGGCCAATAAAATCGGAAAACCCGGTTGCAGCGCCCAGTCTGAATCATCCAGGTCAAAAGCAAATATAACCATCGGTGTGTTCTCATACGTCCCTTTCGCCATCACAACTTGCTCCCCGCTTTTTACAAGCGGCTTAAAACCATGCCAATTACCAATTGGAAATGACTGCTTTAAATAAACATTGTCGACATCGGAATAAGCTAACATAGAATCATCTGCCACTTGCTTCAGACTATAGTCTAATGACTCCTTTTCTTGAACGTCAAAAGGGCCTCCAGTAGCAGGTGAAATGATTAACTTAGGTCCAGTGGGCCACTGTTTTGCTTTCACTCCGGATAATAGATAAATAGATTCAGGCTTGTTTTCCGGAAACGAATAATCGCCATTTTCGTCTTTAGGCACGGTTGTCACCTGTATGCCAGCTGACAACAACGCCTGTTCAACAAATGGATTAACTTCCCCCGCCAAATAAATCGATGGCGAATGGTCTTTTGGCAATAATGCATACGTGTAATTATCGAGCGCATAGACATCCTCATCTATTTTCGCTTGATAATAATCGTGAACAGGTAAGTCCTTAACCCGAATGGTTTGTTGTTCGTTTGCCGGTATCGTTTCGGTTGCCTGTTTCAGGTTGTTTCCATCATGACGAATCGATAGCGTTACATCTGCGGCTTGTGATGCTTCATTTTTTACCGTCACAAGTGCCGAAACGTGATTGTCCATCTGTTTGACACCAAATGTTCGGAGCGATACATTTTTTTGTGTTGATTGGCTGTTATGAACAACGATTGGACTGGCAGTGTCCCGTTCTTTTAACTCCTCACCCGTTAGATTATCGGTAAAAATATGTATTTCACCTGTCCCCTGTTGCATGAGTGATTGGGCTAACTGCACACTATCACGGAGATTCTCATGCCGGTAAGACACGGGCAATTGATCAATTGACTCAAGCGCCTTTCCATGATCCATCGAGTGAGAGACAAGCAATTCAGGAGATTTTTGCGCATGAATGACACTGACCTTCTGTTCATTACCCAGCTGATTTACAAGATCTGTCGCTTGTTGTTTGGCGCTGGTCAATCGTGTTTTCCCATCTTGTTCAGCCACCATTGTTGCGGATGAATCAAGAACGATAACGAGATGATCGCCATCGACGTCATCCCCGGCAAGAAACGGACGTGTCAGTGCAAAAATCAGAAAAAGCAGGATAAGGAGTTGTAAAAGCAGTAATATATTTTTCTGAAGCTTCCTCCACCAGCGGTCTGATTCCCATTCTTGGAACGTTCGTTGCCATAGATAAATAGAAGAAATGGTTTTCGATTCATACTGTTTTTTAAAAAGATAGAAGACCAGCAATAGTGGAATAGCAGTTAAAAACCAGAAAGACGCAGGTGCTAAAAACCCCATGCTTTCACCTCCCTATCCAACCTTGGCGCATAACAGACGAAAAAAGGCTTTGTTCCAAGCTATCGGAAGTAGGACACGTAATTAAGTCCATTCCCCGCCGCCGACAAAATGATTTAATCGATTCGGTATGAGCTTCGAATAGTTGCTTATAGTTCTTAATAACGTTTGGCGACATCGTTACATCACGCTGCTCAGTTGTTTCGCTATCAACCAGTTGTAAATCTCCGAAGTGATCAGGATGGACTTCTTCCGGCAATACGATCTGAATAAGCAGCACTTGCTGATGTTTTGCCTGCATCTTTTTTAGCGCTGCAAACAAATCGGTTGGATCATCTAAAAAGTCGCTAATGACGAGATTAAGACTTCCTTTTCTGCTTTGATGCAATGTCTTATTAAGATGCTCCCCGAAGGCGTCCTCCCCATCCGTCAAAGAAGTTTGTTCGATAAATGGCAGCACACGTTTCGTCATTGCTTTTCCTTTTGTATACGGGTAAACATCCGTTGAGGAAGCAACCGGTATCACGCTTAACCGGTCGGAATTGGTCAACGCTAAAAACGCAAATGCAGCAGCCAATTCCTTTGCCCTTGTCCATTTTTCTTGTTTTATTCCCATTGATTTTGTACAATCCAAATAAATGGAAACTGAAAGCTCCTGTTCATCGAGGAAACGTTTCACGTAATATTTTTGGGTTCGGGCATAGGTATTCCAGTCGATTTGGCGCAAGTCATCTCCAGGACTGTATAAACGATAATCAGAGAATTCCAAGGAAGAGCCAAGGCGTGGTGATCGGCGTTCGCCCTTATGCCCTCCCTGAACAACTCGCTTGGACGTAAGCCTGAAAGCCGTCAGACGGTTAGCCAGAACGGGTGATAGAAGCGGATGCATCCGTTCACGCCCTTTCTTCTGCAGACACGAGTACGTCCTCAATCAATTGGTCCTTATCTACCCGGTCAGCCTCACCTTCAAAATTGAGAAAGATACGATGGCGCAGTACAGCAACCGCACTCTTTTTAATATCTCCTATCGATACGTTGTAACGCCCGTCAAATAATGCCCGAACCTTAGCAATAGCGATTAAACTTTGCAGCCCTCTTGGTCCGGAACCGTAGAGCACATAGTTTTTCACATCATCTGTTGCATGGTCGTTATCCGGATGGGTCGCCATCGTAATAGTGACAGCATAGTTCAATACTTGATCAGCTACAAGCACCTGCTTTGCCATTTGGTTGGCCTGCATGACGAAAGACGCATCGACCAATTGCTCTAAGGCTTGACCACTTGTGCCTGTTGTTCGTACAGCTATCTCTTTTAACTCTTCCTGTGTTGGATAGGCTACGTTAATTTTCATAATAAAACGGTCCATTTGGGCCTCTGGCAATGGATACGTCCCTTCCAAGTCGATGGGATTTTGGGTAGCAAGCACAAAAAATGGTTCATTTAATGTATGCATATCCCCCATTACCGTAACGGTACGCTCACCCATCGCTTCCAACAAGGCACTTTGCGTTTTTGGTGTTGCCCGATTAATTTCATCTGCCAAAACAATATTAGAAAAAAGCGGGCCTTGATGAAAAACAAATGATTGCCCGTCTTGGTCATTTGGTTGGATCATGTTCGTTCCGGTAATATCTGTCGGCATTAAATCTGGTGTGAATTGGATACGGGAGAATTGTAAATCCATAACTTCCGATATTTTCCGAACGACCATTGTTTTTCCAAGGCCGGGAAGCCCCTCAAGTAATACATGACCCCCGGCCACCATTCCCCATAAAAGATGCTCAACAACATCATCCTGCCCCACGATAAAGCGACTCAATTCAGCTTTCACAGCGTCGATTCGCTGCTTTACGTCTGCGATCGCTTCTTCTTGTAATGCTTCCACACTAATTCGCTCCCTCTTTTGGCTTAATATCAGAAAAATAATCTTTAATCATTTGCTGCAAATGGTCCGGATAATCATTCCGTTCCATAGACTGCCGATAGGTGTTTTCATAATTTTGATAAACGTCCTCATAGGAACGCACTTCCCCAGGAAGAATGGGCGCATTCGGTGCTATTTGTTGCTCGCTTGGACCTTTCCCCGTCTTACCTTTATCTACCGTTTGATTTTGCTGTCCTTCTAATTTTTCAGGAACCGTCAAATTGTGGTTCCCCGAGCCAAGACCAGCACCATTACCGCCCGAGCCACTGCCGGTTCCAGAGCCCGATCCGGACCCATTGCCTGATCCTGAACCACTACCAGAACCTGAGCCGGATCCGCTGCCAGAACCTTGGCCGTTTCCGGATCCTGAGCTGCTTCCACTCCCGGAGCCTGAACCGCTTCCTGACCCCGAGCTATTTCCTGAATTTGAACCTTTTCCTGACTGCCCTTGCTGAGGGTTTTGGCTGGATGACCCAGTCGTCCCAGTCGTACTACCTGCTGATGAGCTACCATTGGAAAAAGCCAGTGAACCAGGCGACCCAAGACCGGCAGAAGCCATTTGCTGATTCATGTTTTGAGCAAGTTTTTGTAAATCTTTCTGCGCCGCCGCAAGCGTTGATCCATTTTCGGCGTCTTCTGCAAGCTGCTGCATTTGCTTTTCCATATTATTCATCATTTGTTCGAGTTCTTCCTTAGATAGTTCATCGTTTTTAGACGATTGACTGTCCATTCCCATCGAATCCGCTGCCGATTGTAATGTCTCCTGTAGCGCTTGTAGCTCCTGTTTATCGAAGGTGTTCAGTTTCTCCTGCATTTTCGTCATTTGTTTTTCCATTTGTCCGGTATTCATCTGTTTGGTAGCCTCGGCCAGTGTGTTTAATCCGTTTTCTTCTAATTGTTTTGCAGCATTGTTCAACTGCTGCTTACTCGTTTTAGCTTGTTTTTTTAGTTTATTCAGCTGTTTTTCTGCCTGCAGGACATCTTCTTGCATTTCCGCAGCCTTTTTCTCCTGCTTAACGTCTTCCATAAGTTTATCCACTTTTTCTTCTGCCTGTTCACCTACGTCTTCTTTATGTTCTTCAGCAAATTGTTCAAGCTCTTCTTTGTTTTCGTTCACAATTTTCAGTTCTTCCTCTGTTTCTTTAGCCGTTTCTCTTACATCATTTGGAAAAGTCATACTGAGATAAGCGAGCAGAACCATGCTGCATAAGAGAATCCATTTTTTCCATGGAAGCCAATTGATCTTTTCTTGTTTAATAGCCGGCAAGACCTGCTTCATCTTTGTCAGCGTATCGTTTCGCTGCAATCTAGCAATAGACGATGTCTCGTCTCGAAAGTGCAACGCGGTTATCACTCGGTCATCCAGTCCTTGTTGGTCAAACTTTTTGGCTGCTTCAAGATTGGTAGGTTTTTTTACGAAAACATAAAAAGCAAAACCAATCATGAGCAAGCCAAAGCTGATCGCTATTTTTTCACCGACATAGAGAATGACAAATATACGACTGAGACCGAGCCAGCTTAACCCAACGGCAGCACCTAATAGCAGGACAATATAAAAACGATGCACCGCCTTTTGTAGCCATAATTTTCTTTTCACGTCTTTAAGCAGCTGAAAAAGCTGATTTTGCTCCTCCATAGATTACTCCTTCTTCTTTCGCGCTGTCTTCAATCGCATCGACGGTCGTAGCCGATTAATCGCCATCAACAACGCAACCACCGTCATTGTTATATACGATAGTGTAAACCCTCGCCAAAGTGGCCAATCAATTCCCAATTGCTGAAATTGGTGCAAAAACAAATCTTCAAACGATGTAAACATGGCAACACCAGGATTCAGCATTAACACCAAATATGGGAGGATATTATTGGATTGACCTGCTCCCGTCGGTCCAGGCGTAACTCCTAAAATGAAACGAATCATAATAAAAAACAAAATCATGGTACCCACAACAAAAAACAGCATCATTCCATAAGTCGTTATGGTAGCAAGCATTGTCTTCTTCATAAATGTCGAAAACATAATGCCGATGCTTCCGATGGTCAACATCGTCAATAATTGATATCCGAATGTGGCGAATACCATTTGCGGCGATACACCACCATACAAGAAAACAATACTGTATAGCGGCAAGGACGCAACTAACATTAACGTCAGGAATAAAATGGAGGAAAACAGCTTACTTAAAATAATCGATGTGGATGACTGTTGTGTCGTCAACATGATATTCAATGTCTGTTTTTCTCTTTCTCCGCTAATCGCACCAGCAGTTAATCCAGGTGTGATAAACACAATTAATCCGAGCTGTCCCATCGACAACAGCATAAACAAATTTCTGCTGTCAGACGCTGTAAAACTATCATGCGATAACTGTGTCTCAATATAAATGAACGCGAGACTAACCGCGCCACAAATAGCTAAAAACAAAAAGATGCCTAAAAAGTTTTTAAAAGACCGAAAGCGCAGTTTGATTTCTTTATTTAAGACAGGGTTGATGAATAATGCTTGTAACCGCTCCATTTATTCGCCTCCCTCGGTGATTTCCATGAAAATATCTTCCAAATTTGTTTGTTTTTGTGAAAGCGTTACAATCGGCAAGTCACTATTGACGGCTTTTCTTAATAATTCAGCCTGATCATCACTCGACCCTTGATAAGAAAGCTGCAAACATTGCTCGTTTTGTTCATCCCGGTCAACCTGGCGTACGTTAGGATCGTCTTCAAAAAAAGCGACTGCCTCCTCCACATTGTCGTTGACCGTTACCAGTAATATTTTTTGCCCCTGCAACTGGTGTTCAATATCACTGACATTTCCACTGGCGATCAATTGCCCATTTTCAATAACTCCCAGCTCGTCACAGATTTCCGAAAGCTCCGGAAGAATATGGGATGAAATAATAATAGTCTTATCCATATTTTTCAGCTCGCGTAATATTCCTCGCATTTCCACACGGGCACGCGGATCAAGCCCGGACGCAGGCTCATCCAGTATTAATACTTCCGGATCATGAATTAATGCTCGCGCCAAACAGAGGCGCTGCTTCATTCCTCTTGAGAGTAAATCAACATAGCTGTCCGCTTTTTCAGTGAGATTGACAAGCTCTAGTAATTGAGGAATAACGGCTTTTCTTTCCGCACTGGAAATGCCGTAACTGGCACCGTAAAAATCCAAATACTCATTGACTTTAAATTGATCATATACACCAAAGAAATCAGGTACATAACCGATATGCCTGCGCACCTGTTTGGGATGTTTTATGACATCATAGCCGTTCACATATGCGGATCCTTCACTTGATGGCAAAAGGGTTGCCAATATGGAAAAGGCGGTCGACTTTCCCGCTCCATTCGGTCCGACAAACCCAAAAACAGTCCCTCTATCGATTGTTAAAGTCAAATTGTCAAGTGCCGTAAACGAACCGTATCGTTTGGTTAAATTGATCATCTCTATCATGGGTTTATCACTCCTTCTACACGGACCGTTGGAACATCGATGGGGCCATCTCCGGACGAACTCACACGAATGACGACATCATTATCCTTTAGATATTTTTTATGAACACGCTGATCAAACGAAGCCTGATTTTGATCAATCTTCTCATACGTATCCTTTTTAGCATTGTAAAGAGAGTAAGAAGCACTACCCCGTCGATTTGAAATCGAAACGTCTATTTTGTTCAGTTGAAAGGAATGATTTCGTATCGATGCCGGCAGTTCATATGTCAATAAATAAGAGCCTGCTTCAGCATCAATGAAAGGATGACCTTGCTTTGTCCCATTGTGGATCATTTGACCGTCAAGAACTGAGACGTTTGGTAACTTCATTCTGGTTGAAAACGAACCTCTTTCCTTATCAGGTAATTGAATGGTTGCAGGTTGAGTGAACAAATGATGATTATTTTGAACCGTCTCATCGCCATTTACGGTTATCGGATACAACACTTCGTCGGTAAATCCAATTAAAACAGGAGTATTAACGTTATGCTTCATATTACTTCGAATGGTGTTCGAAAGCAGTTCCGATTGTAACGCTTTATCACTGCTTTGGGCCATGGAACCACGCTGACCAAATATTTGTTGGGCGACTCCCTCAGTTGGCCGCTGATAAAAGTCTTTGTTTTTTACACTGAAACGTATTTTTTTTGACTTGCCGGCAGCCAGATCCCCTACTTTGTGGTAATTCCGACCGCTAATTAAATAAATATCTTGCATATCATGCTCAAATTTGTTTGTAATCTGTCCGCTTATGTTATCATCACCCCGTGTTAAATCGGATTGAAAGTGACCATATTGCTTTACAGGATAATCGATTGCTGCACTCCGTGGTGACCAAAATTCCACATCACGATAGTGAATCGCCGTTTTATTACCTTTTGCCTCTACAAATGGTAAATCCGAAAAGGATGGACGTGGATTATGTCGATTGGTTGCTGATACAGGATCAAGCTTACTATCCATAGATAACGTGTATGTTCCAGCCCCTTTGGATAACATAGAAACAGCTCCATCACCACTTCCAATACCCTTCTCATCCACCGAAATAACCGACACTGTATTGGTTTTTACATGACCACCCCGATCTTTTGCGCCAACGGTATATAATCCAACGCTCGATATAACCGCAATAACAGGAATGACAATCCATGCCCACTCTCGTTTATCTGCTTTCTTTAAAACCATATAAAGAACAGGAAGAATCAACAACAAATACGCTACAAATAGTAGAGACAGTGTTGAAACCTTAAAGTCCGCCAACGTTGGAAAGGTTTTTGACATGTTTGCCAGTTGATCATTCATCCGCAAGTTAGGCGGCCTCATTTGCGGATTCATACTGCCTGAATCGCTCCCAATGGTTTCCCATAGTGGTTGGCTTCCCTTCCAGTCAGCCAACACCGGTAATCCTAAATCAAATGTTAATTGAGTAACGACACCCTTGCCAAACGACTTTTCAGCAACTAACGGGGTCGACCCTTCTTTGTAAAGCACGTCAGCTTTTTCATTGACAGTTCCTGTAAACAATTCCAGGTTATCCGCCTGAAGCGGCTTTTGGTAGAGTTTGTTAAAACCTTGAATCGTTTGAACCGTTTTTTTACCTTTAACCGTTAGTGGCAATAAGTCGGCAAGTTCACCAAACTGTTGCTGCATCCCCGGCTCACTACCGGTTACGAGTGTTCCACCTTCTCCTGTCCAATCTTTAATAGCCGCTTGAATGGTGTCCGGTAATGTTGCCACCGAATAGTCGTTGATAACAAGCAAATCAAGAACATCAAGCCCTGCTGCATCTTCAGGAAGATCGTCTGCCTGCAAATGGATGACTTCCGGATTCTCCCCATGGAAGGATGCTAATTTTATATAATTCAGGCTGTCCGGCCGGTCCGAAAGAACACCAATCACTAATTTTTCTCGCGAGATATGGGCAGGAGACCATTCAAGACTGGTGTCAATGGTTACCTCCTCGCCATTTTCCCAACTTCCTTTATATAGATGAAAACGTTGCACATTTTGATTAGGTCCTTGTCGCAACATGCCATTGTCTCGCATTGCCGGCACTGAAAAAGTGATCGTCTTTGTTGTATCAGCAGCAATATCAATAGGTATTACCTTGTTGTCAACGGGTAATGTAACGACAAGATCCCCTGTGAAATCCGCTTTATTATTCGTAACCTTTAACGTAACAGGATAGCCTTGTTGCTGTTTCACTTTTCCATTTAATCCAGCATCTACCTGTATGTCCAGCCTATTCTGTTCATCGGCATGGACTATGTATGTAAGACCAAAACTAAATAAGACTAAAACAAATGCTAAAAGTCCAATAATTCTAACTTGCCTTCTCATCTTCTTCCCCCTTTGTATCTTTATAGACGATCCACATTAGTAAAACGTTTCGTCAATATGTATGCATTTCAAATTGTACCATATTCTAGGACACTAAGGGATAATGATACATAAAAAGGAATAACACAGGGGGGGGGGGGGGGGGGGGGGAGGTGATTTTGTGCAGTAAGAACAAGGGGCTGGGACAATAGACGTTTAGGCAAATAAAAATCCGAACTATGATTCGCAAAAATCTGAATCAGTTCGGATTTTTCGTTTAGCGTAGGAAAAACACGAAGACTCCTGCGGGATGAAAAGCCTAGATAAGACCCCGCAGTGCGATAAGCACAAGGCAAAGCTTCCATGAGTAGGCTTCGACCTGCGAGGAGCGTAGGCTTCGACGAATAAGCTTGCAACGCGACGAGCACGAGGAGGCTTATC
Source organism: Lentibacillus halophilus (assembly GCF_055395055.1). Taxonomy (NCBI): domain Bacteria; kingdom Bacillati; phylum Bacillota; class Bacilli; order Caryophanales; family Bacillaceae; genus Lentibacillus; species Lentibacillus halophilus. The sequence goes on along the minus strand of NZ_AP043750.1, from coordinate 1,801,480 downwards.
AGCGCCCGCGGCAAAGAAGACACTGTGAAAGCGACCAAAGGAAGCTTAAACAGATGTCGCGCTTGTGCCTGGTAAGGTGAAAGCGTAGTGTTTTCCGGAGCGGTTACTACATCTTAACTATATTGTTCGTGTTTAAAAGTGATTTATTTAGTTATGTCCCAGCCCCTTAGTGTGCAAGGCATGAGTACCCTTTTTCCGATGAAACCGCATTGCTCGGGCACTCATCAGCGTGGTGACTGCCCTTTTCCCAGTGGAGCAGCACAGCTAGTTTATGCGCTTTTTCAACATGCCTGCCAGCAATGCCGTAACAATGGCACCGATAATAATCGATACCGCATAAAGAAGTACTGTCCCTGCACCGCCTTCGACAAGTCCCATTACGAATATGCCGCCATGCGGTGCGCGCAGTCCAATATCAAACAACATCGTCAACCCACCTGTCACCGCTGCACCTGTAACAGTGGCTGGAATGATACGGACAGGATCCGCCGCAGCAAATGGAATAACCCCCTCGGTAATAAAGCAAGCTCCCAATGCATAAGCGGTTTTGCCAGCTTCCCGTTCCTGTTTTGTAAAACGATTTCTAAACAACGAAGTAGCTAGAGCCAATCCGAGTGGCGGTACCATACCACCGGCCATAGCCGCTGCGATAAACGTATAGTTTCCCGCATCAAGCATGGCAATTCCGAATGTGTATGCTGCTTTATTGAGCGGACCACCCATATCAAATGCCATCATCGCACCAATAATCAATCCGACAAGCAGCTGGTTCGTTCCACCCATGCTTTCCAAAACGTTTGTTAAACCCGTATATATCTGGGTTAATGGTGGATTGATGAGCATCATAATGATTCCTGTCAAAGCAATACTGAAAAGCGGATAGAACAGTACCGGCTTTAATCCTTCCAACGCATCCGGCAGACGGTTGAATGCTTTTTTTACAAACAGTGTCACATAACCGGCCAGAAAACCGGCTATTAATCCGCCCAAAAAGCCTGACCCACCGGAAGCACCCGATGCACCGGAAACCGTGGTTGCGATCAAACCACCGACCATACCCGGTGCAAAGCCAGGCCGTTCAGCGATACTTGAAGCGATAAATCCAGCCAGTACCGGCACCATAAGAAAGAATGCTTTACCGCCACCAATTTCATTCAACATCGCCGCAAACGCGTTATATTCGGGGCTATCGGGATCAGAAGCATTAATTCCCCAGAAAAAGGAAAGGGCAATTAAAATACCACCACCCACCACAAATGGCAGCATGTTGGATACACCATTCATCAGGTGCTTATAAAATCCAGTGCGTTCGTCTTTATCTTCATTTTCGCTTTTGCCGCCCTCATGATGATAGATGGAAACATCGCTTTGTGACGCTTGTTTTAACAGGTCTTTCGCCTCATGGATGGCCTTACCGACGCCTGTTTGAATGACCGGTTTGCCGTCAAAACGCGCCATTTCTACTTGCGTATCGGCTGCAACGATGATGGCATCCGCTTGATCAATATCGTCTTGTGTCAGTTTATTTTTGATGCCGCTTGATCCGTTTGTTTCGATTTTGATCGATAACCCTAAGTCATTAGCTGTCTCTTGTAATTTTTCAGCAGCCATATACGTGTGCGCGATACCCGTTGGACACGCTGTAACGGCGAGCAGCTTAGAAGCGGTGTCCTCGGAACTCTCATCTTCTTCCCCTTCCACTTCCGCCTCTTTGTCATTGATTGCTTGAATAATTTCGTCTGTTGTCGTCGCCGCATACAGTTGATCTCGGAACGATGTATCCATCAAAAACGTTGACAATCGAGAGAGAGCTTCTAAATGGTCGTTATTCGCCCCTTCACTTGCCGCAATCATGAAAAAAAGATGAGCTGGCTGTCCGTCCAGCGAAGCAAAATCAATCCCATCGCCGGAACGTCCAAACGCTATGGCCGGTGTTTTCACTGCAGCTGATTTCGCATGCGGAATGGCGACACTTTCACCGATGCCGGTTGTGCTTTCTTCTTCTCGGGACCAAATATCGTGTTTAAAGGTTTCGGCTTCTGTCAATTTCCCTGCCTCATCCAGCTTTTCAACCAGTTCATTTAACACATCGTCTTTCGTATTAGCGTTTAAATCGAGTATCAGCGTGTCTTTCTTTAAAAGCTCGGTTATTTTCATTTACATCACATCCTTGCTTATCGTGGAAAGTTTTACTGATTGGAACAATTCTTCTGCCTGGTGTCGTTCACATAAATCACTTGAAAAGGCTGTGGCACTGCCGCAAGCGACACCGAATTGAAAAGCCTCCACCATGTTTAATCCTTTTTCATAAGAAGCCAAAAACCCGGCAACTACCGAATCACCCGCACCAACTGTGTTCTCAACATGGCCATCAGGAGCCGATGCTGCTAGGGCGATGTCGCTGTTGACAAAGAGAGCACCTGTCCCACCCATCGACACAATCACATTACTCACACCTTGTTCCACTAATTGCTGCGAGCACGAATGTGCGTCATGCCAATTATGAATCGTGGTATCAAACAGTTCGCCTAATTCTTCCTGATTCGGTTTCATTAAAAATGGCTGCTGTTTAGCAAGCTTTTTTAACCTTGGACCGGACGTATCCACAACAAGATGCACGTGTCGTGTCCGGCATAACTCACCGACTTTTTCCAAAAATGTATCCCGAATACTGTCAGGTATCCGACCGGCAAGCACGACCGTATCCCCCTGCTGTAATGCCTGCAGTCTGGAAAATAATTGCGCCTGAAGGTTTTCTCCGAGAACAGGACCTGGACCATTTATTTCCGTTTCCTCATCGGCTTTTATTTTTACATTAATCCTCGTCGTCGTGCCAGTACGAACAAATTCGGTAAAAATGCCTTCGTTCTGTAAAAATGTCTCTATATAATCGCCGGTAAATCCACCGACAAATCCCAGTGCTGCCGTATTCGTACCCAGTCTTTTTAACACACGGGATACATTGATACCCTTTCCTCCGGGATAGTACGCAACCTGTTCGGTACGGTTTAAGTCGCCGGTTTGAAAGGTCTGCACATAGGTCGTATAATCAATCGATGGTGTCATGGTACACGTATATATCATGGCGACACGCTCCTAACGTCAGTATGATCTTTTAAAGAGTTAAGCATGTGCTCGTCTGTCAACGTCGTGATCAAACAAGCGGCATCTAATTCAGCAACGCCGGCAAATGTCACACTTTGATATTTACTGTCGTCAGCTAGTACGTATTTGCTTCGAGCCAAATTCAATGCTGAACGTTTAACAACTGCTTCCTCGGGATCCGGCGTTGTATACCCATACACTGTATCAAACCCGTTCACTCCGATAAAACAAGCATCAAACCGGTAATTTTCCAGCATTTCCATGGTTTGTGTGCCAATCAAAGCACTTGTTTTTGACTTCATATAGCCACCGGTCATGTAGGTGGCTATCCCATTTTCCGCGAGCGAATCAATATGTGTGAGGCCATTGGTGACGACGGTTACCTGTTTTCCCTTTAAAAAAGGGATCATCTGCATTGTCGTTGTACCGGCATCCAAAAAAATACAGTCGCCTTCCTCAACAAGTGATGCTGCGTGTTTGGCAATCGCTGTTTTTTCTTGATGGTTTTTGGTTGCCTTTTCACCAATGCTTGATTCACTATTTATCTGTTCATGAATGGTCGCACCGCCATGAATGCGTCGCAGCTTATGCTGGTTTTCCAATTCAGTTAAGTCCCGGCGAACAGTTGATTCCGATGCTCCCGTTATCGCGGAAACATCCTGAATAGTAACGGTTTGTTTTTGATTAATTAAATCAATGATTTTTTGATGACGGTCACTTGTAAGCATACGCCACCTCCCCATCATCATCTTTCACGGTCATTATATCGAAAACGATTACAAAAATCAATCAAAAGTATTCAAAATCAATCAACAACATTCATATATCTCTAATAGAACGCGTTGACACATCTGTACTTGTCTATTATACTTTTTATCTACCAACAAATTTCATATATCTTATCCAGAGTGGCTGAGGGATCTGGCCCAGTGAAGCCCGGCAACCTGCTTAATTCATGGCAAGGTGCCAATTCCAGCAATTCGCGTTTCAGGCGTTTTGGCAGATAAGGTGTTCGGACTGACGCCTTCCAAAACGGAGGGCTTTTTTATTTTTCATTAAAAACGTCGGCGCAGATATCCTTTTCGAAATGACATCATTGATCATTCGACGATCTTGATCAAAAAGCCTGAATACACTTGATACAATCATGAATGGGGGTAACGACATGAATTCTTTAGATTTGAACAAGGGACGCGCATCGGCGTTAATACCATTTATCATTTTTCTATTTTTATTTATCGGTTCCGGTGTGGCTAGTGGGGATTTTTATAAGTTGCCGGTACTGGTCGCGGTCTTTATCGCTGTATTGGCTGCGTTATTTATGAACCGAAACATAGCCTTTAACGATAAACTGGATTCCCTGACCAAAGGAGCGGGGCATCCCAATATTATGCTCATGGTCATTATTTATCTCTTGGCCGGTTCGTTCTCCGCCGTTGCTGAAGGGGTTGGTGCGGTCGACTCCACCGTCAATTTGGGGCTGACAATCCTGCCAGGAAATCTACTCATTGTTGGCTTATTCGTCATCGGCTGTTTCATATCCATTTCGATGGGTACGTCGGTCGGTACGGCTGTTGCGCTTGCGCCCATTGGTGTCGGACTGGCTGAGCAAACAGACATGAGCATCTCGCTTATTTTAGGTGCTATCATCAGTGGCGCGATGTTTGGCGATAATTTATCCATCATATCAGATACAACCATCGCTGCTGTCAAAACACAGGCTGTCAAGATGAGCGATAAATTCAGAGTGAATATTTTCATAGCTCTTCCCGCTGCTATCGTGACAGCTGTTATTTTCATTGCTCTAACATGGAATACCGGTGGATCGATCAGTGGCGACCACCCATTTGATCTGATCAAGGTGGTGCCTTATTTAGCTGTCCTTATTTTTGCTGTTGCTGGTGTCAATGTTCTTTATGTTTTAATCGGCGGGATTATTCTTGCGGGGTTGGTTGGTTTTATTTATGGAACTTTCGACGTGATGGGTCTAATGACGTTGCTTGGCGATGGTATGGCCGGCATGCAGGAGTTGGCTCTGTTAGCCATTTTACTTGGCGGGTTGGTTGAACTTATCCGCGTGAATGGCGGCATTGACTTTCTGTTATACACGATCAGCAATCGAATTAACTCCAGAAAAGGAGCTGAAGCTGGTATCGCCGGTCTAGTCAGTGTTTTTGATTTGTCTACAGCTAACAATACCATCGCTATTATCAGTGTCGGGTCTTTGGCCAAACAAATTGCTGAACGATTTGGTGTTGACCCACGTCGCACAGCAAGCGTTTTGGATATTTTCGGAAGTGCCTTTCAGGGGATTTTACCTTATGGTGCTCAATTACTGGCAGTTGCCGGCGTTGCGTCCATCTCCCCCGTTTCCATTATGCCATACTGCATTTACCCGGTCTTACTGGGGATCGCCGGCATGATTGCCATAGCAACAGGATTCCCGCGGTTCTCAGTGCAGGGGACCAACTCTCATCAATAATGGACGAAACAAATCACCCTGGCAGCAGGGTGATTTGTTATTCATTTGGCAATGGTTGGGTTGGATTAGTTTACATTTTTAACCAAACGCAGGATACCTTCTGTGAAATCGTTGTGACAATAATGAACGATTCTTCCATTTATTCCTTTAAAATCTCTCGCGTTTTCTCGAGAATCTCCTCATCTTTCAGCCGGAATTTAAATTCCACTCTTCGGGAGGCCTTCGCACTATAATCACCTTCATCATCCGTCCGGAAGTCGGTGTAGGACTTGCCGTTGACGGTTAATTTATCCTTTAGATGCTCTTGAATATTTTGATAGGGAAAATCATCACTAAGAATATATTCCGCCACACTGTACGCCCTGTCCTGCGAGAGCTCCATATTATATAAATAGCCGCCGTCACGATCAGTATGGCCTTCTATAATAATTTCAGCAACATACTTTTCATAGCCGCTCTGCAATAAAATATCCAAATACTTCGGGACGAATTCATCTAAAAACTGAAAAGAATCCGGCTTCAGTTCCGATTTATTATAAGGAAATAATATTTCCGTATCAAAAATAATCGCACCTGTCTCCTTATCCACTTCAATTCCCATAGATGAATCACTGAATTCCGCCTGCAGTTCATTGACTAGCTCGGAACGCACCCCCATGAGTTGATCGATTGTCTTTTTCATCTCTTCAATCTGCAAGGATTTAATAATCATCATTGCAATAAAAATCAGGATAAAACATAACAAAATAATGGTCAGCAGATCGGTGAACGATGGCCAGAAGTGGTCTTCTTCCTGCTCCTTTTTGAACAACCGCCCATATTTAGTCGTCATCGCGGTTCAACCTTTCATCGTTCATACGGTCTTGTCGGTCCATACGATCAAGCTGCCGATTCAATTCTTCTATCTCCCCTCTAAGGTCCTTCAATGTTTTTTGGATGTAACGGCTATTGTTTTGTTGGACTTCCTCAGACAGACGCCGTATTTCCTGAAATTCCTTCTTAAGACCATCGTTTGTCATTTCCACCGAATCATTAATGTTGCGCGATACCGTATCCAATTTATCCCCGAGTTTGCCTTCCAGATTAGCCACATAATCGGACAGCGTATTTTTTAAAACATCCACACTTGCTTCGACTTGATTTTCACGCTGTTGAAATGATTGGTTCAACTGGGATATTGTCTTGTTAATCTCCTGGATCAGCTGATTATTTTGTGCGGCAAGCTTTTCATGTGTTTGTGACGCTTCTCGCATTTGTTTTTCAAAGGCATGCGATTCCTCGGAATGAGCCTTCAAATGGTTGTTGAACGTTCGGTTAAACTCTTTCAAATCGTCAAATCGATCCGACAACAGATGCTTATACTCCGCCTGAGTCTGATTGATCACTTCCAGAGCCTCAGGCAATTGACTGATCGATCCACCCATCCTATCGAAATCCTTGGATAAATCACCGACAGCAGTGATGATTCCGGAAAGTTTCGCGCTTAGATCCGATCCAAACACTTGCTTGAATTCTTTGTTATGTGCATCCATTTTTTCCGCGAGATCATTCGTTTTTTTCGTTATGTTTTCAAAGGACGTGTGTATGGATCGTTGCTCTTCCATAATGGATGACGTAAACGATCTCAGCTCTCCGACGGATTCCTCGAAACGATTCAAGGTCGCCGTTTGCGCTTCCGACACGTCTTTCACCCGCTCGTACGTATTCTCTAACGCTTTGTTCATACGCTCATATTGATGATCCATCTTTTTAAAATAGGAAAACAATGCGTCAAAATTATTATTCAGCTTTGTAGTGGACTCGCCAAATCCATCCGTCACGTCTTTCATATGCTGGAAAAGTTCCTGAAACCTCTCTAGGTTGCTGGAAAGTCCGTCATTAAATGCCGCCAAGTCTTTCGCCGATTGCTGAAGTCCGCTTGTATAGTCCTGAAATCCGGCGAATGCCTGTTCAATCCCTGTCAGTGACTGCTGATTCGTCTCCTGCAGATGTTGGATGGATTGATGAATGGTTTCGGACACACCAATAAGCCGGGTCATCCCATCCTGTTCACTGGCTTCCAATCTGGATTCGACTTTTAACATAATATCAGTCAGCATGTGTTCTGTATTTAACACTTTAATAAGAACAGTCATGAAAAGGGATAGCCCCATCCCGGCAATACTCGTATAAAATGCCACATCGATCCCTGACAGAACGGAAGCAATATTCTCCACTAATTGACTGCCCGCACCGTTGATACTCCCCAGCGCAATGGTCAGACCGATAAACGTACCTAACACACCAATCAATATAAAAACAGAAACGGTCATCTGGACCATTTTAATGAGATTAACAACCGGTACGTTAAACACACGCCAGCCGGAAAATTTCTTCTGCACAAATGTCTCCGGATTCACCGGTTCTTCCTGGCGAATACGGTTATACTCTGCTTGGAAGGTGCTCAGCGGTTCCATGTCCAAACGATTGGTTGTATCAATGTCATTTCGTAATTTTTTCAATCGCATAAACAAACTGAGATGAACCAAAACGGCGACGAAAAAGGACGTCAATAAAATCATGAAGATCAGTTCCGTCGTCGAATTCGATAAAATGTCTTTCGCGGTTTTCTCACTGGTGAACAGTTCCAAAAACAATTGCAGCATACCGTCTCCCCCTGCTGGTCGCTCTTTCTTCATAGCTATTCAGAGGGTGGACAAATCATGTATAACAAAAGCTCCTGACTTCCAGAAAGCCAGGAGCTTTTGTTAACTTTTTATGACTGATTGACCGCTTCAGAACTCAGTACTTGTTCTATCATATGGACCGCCGTATCTATTTCTTTATAACTCACAATCAATGGCGGCAACAACCGAATAACGTTCGGACCGGCACTTAAAACGAGCAAACCTTCTTCCATCAGCGAACCAACCATTCCTGATACATCCTGATGGCATTCAATTCCAATCATCAACCCTTTGCCGCGAACGGACGAAACAACCGGCAGTTTTCCGATGGATTCCGCCAGTTGATTGAGAAAATACGTCCCTTTTTCCGCGACTGTTTGTAAAAACTCATCCTGAAAAACATGGTTTAAAACAGCATTTGCTGCCGCCATGGCAAGCGGATTACCACCAAACGTTGCTGCGTGGCTGCCGGGACCAAATACATTTTTCAGCGATTGCCCAGCAATCATAGCACCCACCGGAATACCATTGCCAAGTGCTTTGGCGGATGTAATAATGTCCGGGGAAATCCCGTAATGCTGATGAGCAAAAGCTTTGCCAGTTCGACCAATGCCTGTCTGCACTTCATCAATTATCAACAATACGTTATGTTCACGGCAAATGCGTTCGACTTCCTTCACAAATTCACCATCAGCGACGTTAAGGCCGCCTTCGCCCTGGATCACTTCCATCATAACGGCAGCAGTCTCATGATCCACGGCTTCTTTTACTGCATCGATATCATTAAACGGGACGTAATGGAACCCTTCAGGCATCGGACCAAAACCGGTATGGATTTTTTCCTGCCCCGTTGCCGCCATAGCACCATAAGTTCGCCCGTGAAACGACTTCTCAAATGAAATGATTTTATGATTTCCAGTCGCTTTACGGGCAAGTTTAATTGCCGATTCATTCGCCTCTGTGCCACTATTGCAGAAAAACACCTGATCACCTGAACTATGGCGTGTCAGCTTATTTGCCACACTTTCCTGTATGGGGTTGTGATATAGATTTGATACATGCCAATATTGGTTCAATTGATTCTCTAAAGCCTCTTGAACATCCGGATGGCGATGACCGAGACCACAGACCCCAATGCCCGCACCAAAATCTATGTACGTTTTCCCGTTAGTGTCTTCCACAGTCATGCCAGACGTGCGTTTCACCGATAAATCAAACCGTTTATACGTTGGAAAAAGTGTCGTCAACTACTGCAACCTCCCCTGAATGCTTTACGATTTTGTATGAACATCCGTATGAATAATCGTTATACATTTTGCCATTTTATCCTATTATAAAATGCATGATCATAATGTCAAGCGCCTATTTATCAGGCATGATCGGGGAGGTTCATACGCGACGACCCGATACATTGATGAAGATCGAGTCACATTTATGATATTTGCGATTGAAGCGACTCCATCACCTCTTGCACTTCTTCTTCGCCTGCTGCTTCCCACCTGCTTTTATCGCTAATATTCCCATCCTTATCAACAGGTTTTTGAAACTGATTAAATCCGGTGGTGGACAAAAGCGAGTTTTCATCCCAGTCAAGGCCGGTATTCACGACATGTTTGATGACATATGGTGTACGAAATTGCAGGTAGGCATCCGATTTGTCCAGTTCTCCTTCCAATACACTGAAAGGGACACGGACATAAATCGTCTCACCGTCTTCCCGGCATAAAACCATATCAAACTTGCCACGGTCATATTCCCAGTTCCCACATAATGTATAGCCATTGGATCGGAATATTTTAAAAACGTCGCCGAAATAAGCTTTTCTTCCTTCAAGTTCTGTTTCCAACTTTAACATTCCGTTGTCACTCCCTGTTTTTAGATGTCTCACACATTAGTTTTCACCAAAACAGGAATAACATACGCCAATTTTTAACATAAGTTAACAACTTTGGAATAATAGCTGTTGTGACAATCGTGGTACTTGCCCTCACCTTCATTTACGTTACTGTAAATTCTGTTCTACTGTAACCTTCTTTTGTTTTCACAACGTCCAATCGTGCCGGAAACCATGTCTTCAAATCCTGTACATGGGAAATGACACCAATCATGCGGCCGGATTTTTGCAAGTCGATTAATGTCTCGATTGCTTTGTTTAGCGATTCTTCATCCAGTGACCCGAATCCTTCATCAATAAACATTGTATCAATCCGGATATTGCCCTGAAAGCTCTGAATCACATCGGACATGCCTAACGCAAGGCACAGAGACGCATTGAATTTTTCTCCACCGGAAAGGGTTTTGACATCTCTCGTCTGACCGGTATATGCGTCATGAACATCAAGGGCCAAGCCACTCTGTTTGCCGTGTGATTCCTGCCGGTCGCTTCGCATCAAATAAAATTGGCCATTGGACAAATCTTTCAATCGTGCATTGGCTGCTTCGATAATCCGTTCAAGGTATTCCATTTGCAAATAACGCTCAAAGGAAATCTTTTGATCATTCTGTCCCCGGAGCATATCATGCAAATCAGCTATTCGTTCGAGGTCTTTTTCACTTGCGGCAAGTTTTTCTTGCGTTTCTAAAATATTCATTCGTAAATCGGCTGCATCTTGTGCATATTGCTTGGACCGATTCAATTGTTTCAATGCGGCTTCGTAAGCTTGCTTCCATTGATCAAGCTCCGTTTGTATCACGGTCAAATCTGTCTTTGTATAGTCTTTCAATTGTTCATGCAATTCGGCAACCGCTTGCTCAAGAGCAGCACGTTTTTCATTAAATTGCTGGATGTCTTTTTTCTGCCTATCCCGCTCAGATGCGGTCATTTTCGCTTGTTGATACACTTCTTCGGAATCAAAATGCGCATTTCCAAGCGCTTCTTGAAACAACGCCTCTGCTTTTTTCCGTTTTTCGTTGGCATCCTCCAGTTGTTTTTGCATGTTTGTCAGGTTAGCTGTTGCCTTCGTCTGTTCATTTTGAGCCTCTTGAAATTGTTTCTGTGCCTGTTCCCATGCTTGTTCAAGCTGTGCTTTATAGTCGGACGTTTCTTTAATGTGCCGTTCCAATTCAGACAGGACACGCACTTCTTCCGGAATCTTGCTTATGCGTTCATTATAGACGGCCTTGACTTTTTCATAGGTTGCTTGGTTGTCGTGATAGGTTTTGTCCAGTTTTTCTTTATCTGTTTCCAGTTGTTTAATGTCTTCAGCCGCTTTCGCTTGCGTTTCTTTCGCTTTGGCCAGTTTTTCCCGTTTCTTTTTCAATGTGTCCACTTCATCATTTAACTGTTTTCCCTTTTCTGATAAGTCATCCTTCAAGGCTTTCGCATCGGCGGTTTGTATTTGAAGTTCGTGAAGCTCAGCTTGTACCTCTTCCAGTTGTGATGCATTTGACTTTTGATTCGCCACCGCATCCCTGTAAAGGCGATCGTTTTCATCCATGGTTTTTTTCATAGCATCCAGTTGTTCTTTAGTCACACCACTCGTATCATTGATTGCCATATCCGGATGGTCTTTACTACCACAAACCGGACAAGGACACCCATCATCCAAATGGGCTGCCAAAACACTTGCTTGATCATTCATCCAACGTTGTTCGGCCTTTTCGTACAATCGTTTTTTATCATGAAAAGCCTGTTCCTTTGTACGGAGATCCTGCTGGAGACGACTTTGCTTTTCCTGCAGATCCAGATACCTCATCAGCACTTTAACCTGCTCGCGCATGTGGTTCAAAGTTTCTTGCTTTTCAGGCAACTGACTGACAGACTCATCCATCTTAGTAATATTTTGATGCAAGGAATCCGCTTCTTCTCGCTTTTCTTGCAATGCTTTTTTCTGTTTTTCCAGGTCTGCTGCTGTTTCTGTGGTCTGTTTTTGCAGTTGCTCCATTTCTTGTTTTCGTTCATCGATAGCTTGAACATCTGGAAGAAATCCCTGCAATTGGTCGAGTTTCTTGCTGGTTTCTTCACGTTTCTGTTGGTTCTGTTCTTCCTGTTGAAAAACCGATCGGGCATGATCCAACTTCGTATTCGCCTGTTTGTTTGCCGCTACAGCATGGCGATAGGCCTTCTCTTTTTCTTGTTCCTCACGGCGCTGGTCTTCGGTCTGTTTTTCATAAGGTTCTATTCCAGCGGCACGTTCAGCCGCTTCCAGTTGCTCCTTTTTTTCCGTATACGCCGGAACTTGTTCATGAAGTCCCCGCAGCTGCTTTTGCTTCTGCTCAAGTTCCTGGAAACGATTATTCACTGCTTTAGCTTGGTGGAATTCCGTCTGTTTTTCAGCGTGTTTATGATAAGCTTTTTCGTATTGTTGCTGATCCGTTGTCACTTGGTCCTGATAAAACTGTCTTTCCTTATCAAGACCGTCCATAACCTGATTCGCATTATAGTAATCTTGCGCCAATACATAAAACAGTGTTGACTCCTCCCGCTCTGGCAATGTTGCGGGTATTGTTTGAATATAATGGTCGTGCATTTGTTTCTCTTGTGTGACCTGCTCATGGATATGATCCTTTTTTCGCTTTAACAGATCATTTAAATACTTGTACGGCTCCGTCTTGAAAATCCGACGTAAAATCGCTTCTTTATTTTCCGTTTCCGAAGTCAATAATTTCCGAAATTCGCCTTGTGGAAGCATGACAATCTGTTTGAACTGATCCTGAGTCAGGCCAAGCAAAGCTTCGATCTGTCTATTAATCTCAGAAACCACTTGTCGATCAACACATGGAACTTCCTTGTCGGCCATTTGTTCATAAAACTCATAACGCTCACCGGTTTTCGTCTTGTTACCTTGTTTGACGTGACCCAGCTGACGAAGAATACGGTAAGTACGTCCTTTCAGGTCAAACATCAATTCGACGGACGTATGTGTGTCGTCGTCTGCAAAATCACTGCGCAACATCCGGTGATCTTCCCGGTCAGACCCACTGGCACTGCCGTACAAAGCAAAACATATCCCATCAAATATCGTCGTTTTGCCTGCACCTGTATTACCGGATATGACAAACAGGTTGCATGCATCAAGTTCGGCAAAGTCAATCGTTTCTGTCCGTTTATACGGTCCGAATGCGGTCAATGTCAATTTACGTGGTTTCAATGAACGCTTCCTCCTTTCTTCCAGCCCTTATGGTGATACAAATGTCTTCTGTTTCTCGGAGGTATCCGATTTCTCTTCTTCTTTCAACATTGTTTCCAGAACATCCCGGAAAATAGCTTCCGTTTCCTCCGTAGCTTCGGACCCCTTCACTTCCTTGTAGAACGATTTAAATAGGTCAAGGTCACTCATATTGGTGCGGTCCTTTTTTGTCTCACTGTTGTCTGCACGGGGACCGGTAATAACATGTTTTCGCTCTACATGCATGGCGTTCGGATAAACGGAGCGAATCCGCTCCATTGGTGATAACACGGGCCCCGCATCGAGCAAATGAACAAAAACATAATCATCACTGACCGGATGCCTTAAGAGGTTCTCCATCGTCGCCTCCACTGTCCGTATATCTCTTGCCGGTATTAGCGTGCGCCTTTCGACGGACACGTTTCCATCGGCATCCATGTCCACGATATGGAAGCCTTTATGATGATGTTCTTCCGATATAGAATATTTCATAATTGAACCGGAATATCGAATGGTTTCATTTTCGACATAGTGTGTCTGATGCAGATGTCCCAATGCTGTATAATGGAAACGATTGAAATATTGAGCGTTGACGTATTCCGCACCTCCGATTGAAAGCGGGCGCTCTGAATCACTTGTATTCTGTTTTTCTTCCCCAGATGGTGTTACAAAAGCATGTCCAACATAAACATGCCGGCTGTTTGGATCCATTTGTCTGTGAATCGTTTCTATAATTCTTTCAGCAGCGTCATTGTGCGTTCGGATGTTTTCATCGCCCAATTCATTGCGAATGACACTCGGATCGCCATACGGGACAAGATGAAAATGGACCGGTCCGTGTTCGTCATAAAGGACAACCGGCTGCCTATTTTTCTTGAAATGGCCGGCAACATGGAACCCATTTTCCTTCATGATACTGCTCCCGAAATTCAGACGGCCCGGGCTGTCGTGATTCCCCGCTATGGCAAGGACAGGCGTTTTCAGATCAAGCACGATTCGATCCAGCGCTTCATCAAGCAAGTGCACGGCTTCCGTGGGCGGCACTGCTCGATCATACAGATCCCCTGCAATAATAATGGCATCCGGTTTTTCCTGTTCAACCGCCTGGATAAATTGTTCCAGCACGTACCTCTGATCCTCAGTCATGTATACGCCCTGCACTAGCTTGCCCAAATGCCAGTCCGCTGTATGGAATAGTTTCATAGCGAATGCTCCTTTCCCGTTACATAAATTATCTCTATCATCATTATAATATATTTGACGTTTAAACGTTGATCATTTAATAAAACCACGTTTCAGCAGCTATCAGTCTGTTGTAGAGAGGACTGGATAAGGAATGTATTCATATAATCGTCGAAGAGCATAACTCTGGTGCCATATATGAGAGGAAGAATGCTTGTCCATAGATCGCCTAGCGTAAGTACAGATATTGCAATAAGATGCAGGCCTTTTACCATGAAACAATAATTATACGCGGATAAAAAAGTGCTGATGCCCATGACAGAAACAGTCCGTATGCCGCGACCCGGTGTGATTGCCTTGGCTGAAGACGATTGCATACCGGAATGAAGGCGTATTACGTTTACCCGAAATTTACAATCTGTATGGTGTCATCAGCAAATTAGCCTGGCAAGTCAGGAACCACTACGAACCCGATGATTGGTTGGGGATTTCCTTCGTGCTTGTAACCTCGGTGCCTTCAAGCGCTTGGGATGCCAGATGGTCCGCTTCTTTATTCTTTTTTCGGGATACAAGGTTAAATTCCGGAGTAATTCCCATACGACTGATTAAATCATCAATTCGGTCAGCCCATTTAGATAACTCCGATTTATAACAGGCCCATTCCCCTTTTAATTGTTGAATGACAACGAGCGAATCACCCGTAATCGTAACCGGTAAATGATGGACATCCATATATTCCAATTCCTGAAGGGCGAGATGGCATGCTGCATATTCTGCCTCATTATTGGATGCTAACTCGTCCACATGAGCATTTTTACGGAGTCGGTACGATTTTTCATTTTGTTTATAATAAATTGCACATCCCAGTCCGGATGTTTGTGTCTTCCAATCAAAACTACCATCGAAGGTAACGGTGATTTGATGCGGCTCTGTCTCAATTTCCTCCAATTGCTTGGATAGTTCTTTCACATTCCATCTATTTTCAAAATCATCCATGAACTGGATCGTGCTGATTCGTCCCGTTTTCCTCAGATCTTCTGCCAGTAACAATGCCTTTTCAGCACGCATCTCTTCCGATGTAAATTCTGTTTGATTCCCTTTGGGGGTCTGATATGTTATTTCGATTCGCACATTCACACTATAACCGCCCTTATGTATTTTCGGGAAGGGAGGGGATAATCCATCCCTTCCTTGTTTTTATTGCCGCTTTTTCGTTTTTTTATTGTGCTGACGTTCGTTTTCCGTCAATGGCTCATTGGCAAATTCATGGTCAAATTCGTTCGACAATTCTTTTCTAACCGCTTGTTCATCACTGATGCCTGTGTCATTTTTTCGTCTTTTGCCCATTAAAAACACCTCCGCACGCAATAGTCTGGCCCAGCCGAATGGTTTCTATGTATGGCCTCACAAAAACCATTCAGCCGGAAAACAGGCAACAGAATCGTTAATGGGATGATTGTTTTGTTTTCATTTCATACTCATACAAAATTTCCTTTATTTTTTCCACGTGTTCTGACTGCATTTCATTTGTCCAATGTGCTATTCTCTGTCCATTTGAACACATTGCTATGCCTCCATTTTCCCCTTTTGAACTGATCCAATTGACAATATCATATCTTTTTTAAATGTTCTTACTTTCTGCCGGGTGAAACAATAGGCTGTTACCCGATTCCCATGCATACCAAGCACACGGATAACACGGTAGCTTGTTCTATTATCGGTTTTTAAGTAGATCATTTCAAGTTTCATTTTTGTTTGCAATGATCGAAAAAGCAATTGATTCAAAGCAGCCACCCCTTAACAAGAACTTTTGTTCGTATTTTAACATATAACACATGTAAAGGAAACAATTGTTCTCATGTTAGAAATCTTTACGGTGAATCGCAGGATGGAAACGTTCCTCTTCACCTAAGGGTTTCCATTTACATGTTACAATTAGATAAAGATGGTGAGGTTAAGGACGAGATGTATCTTGAAAAAAGCTTTTCGAACATTACCGTCATTTTTGTAATAATGACGATTGCTACTCTTATGTCACTTGTAAGAAACGCTTGCATTATATTACATAAGTAAAGGATTATTTGTTGTGTACTTAAAACCGTTTATCAAGAAAATGATAAAGTGATTCACGCTCGAAAGCCAACTAAAAATCGTGCCGTTTCCTTAAGATGGCACGATTTTTTTCACTTATTTAATTAGCCTCTGATCCCACGTCCAGGATGATTTTTCCAATATTTTTGTTTTCTTTCATATGTTGGTGAGCTTCGTGGATGTCGTCAATCAAAAATGTGTTGTCCAGTACCGGGTGTATACTGCCTTGTTCCAAATAGGGCAGTACTTCCTCAGCAAACTCCCTGCTTAATTCAGCTTTATACGCGTCGCTCCGTGGGGTGAGCATTGTTCCAGTCAGCTGGATACGCTTGGACATAAGGCTCATTAAATTCATGTTTTCAAGCTTGCTCCCTCCCATAACACCGATAAGAACCCAGCGGCCATCCGTTTTGATGCTTGTCAGATTTTTGTCCCAGTAGGATGCACCGATGAAATCAAGAATCAGATCCGCACCTTGATTATCCGTTGCTTCCAGGACGGCTTTGTCAAACGGCTGTTTTTTATAATTGATGGTGACGTCAGCGCCAAGCTCCGAACAAAATTGCAGTTTTCGTTCTGTGCCGGCAGTAACGATTATCTTTGCGCCGGTTAATTGTTTAGCCAGTTGGATAGCAGCCGTTCCCACACCACTGGCACCGGCATGAATAAGAACGGTATCATTCTTTTGCAGCTTGCCAATCCAAAATAGTGTCTGATAAGCCGTCAAAAATACTTCGGGGATGGCTGCACCTTCCTTGAATGATAGCGATTCCGGGATCTTCATCGCACGATCGGCAGGCATTACAGCGTACTCAGCATAACCACCTCGATTTACAAGCCCCATAACTCGGTCTCCGACAGCAAAAGAATGGTCACTGTCCGCTTCAACCACTGTGCCTGCTACCTCTACCCCTGGAATCGGATTTGATCCATAACTCGTATTCGTTTCCTTAATAAGGATATCCGTCCGATTAACAGCGGCCATTTTTACTTTAATCAATAAATCATTTTCATTTGCTTCCGGTCTAGGCTGTTCGTCCATCTCCAGCTTATTCTGACCTTCTGATTGGCTGATAACAATGCTTTTCATTGCTTGTCCTCCTCGGTATTCAATAATAGATGTTTCATTTATACTGACATTATCTCTTGTAACAAGCAATCCGTCCACCATATGTTAGAGGATGCATGAAAAACCACCTCCATCAAATCGACGAAGGTAGTTTTCATGGTAATCATTCAGAAGTTGCCGAATTCATTCTATCCTCATCGTTCACATTTAACTTTTTAGAAGGATCAATAAACAATGTCACGATAATACCCACAAACAAAAGACCAATAGAAGCACTGAAAGGAACTTGCCAATTACCCGTTACATCAATCAAAAACCCAAATAGAAGAGGAGAAACCATTCCCGCAATTCCAAATCCGGTATTCATCATTCCACTGGCTGTACCCGAATAATCCGGTGCAATATCCATTGGCATAGCCCATAGATTAGCGTTACACAATTCCAAAAAGAAGAAGGCAACACTGAGCGAAATGGAAATTAACACTAAATTATGGACAAATAGTGCGGGTAATAAAAAGATAAACGATCCGGCTAATCCCGAGACGACTACTGATTTTCGAGCGAACTTGAGATTATTGGTTTTCTTATAAATCTTATCAGATAACCCACCTCCGAATGTATCACCTATAACGCCCGCAAACAGGATACCGGCAGTAAACAGAGCGGATTTTTCGATATCTATTTGGTATGCTGTATATAAAAAGGAGGGCAACCATGTTAAATAAACCCACAATGACCACCCATAACAAAAGTCAATCAACGTAATAGGTAAAATGCGTTTGCTCAACTTTTTCCAGGGGACAATCTTCTTCTCTGTTTGCCCTTTCGTATCCGTTTGTTGTGGTAATTGTTCTAATTCCTCGTTCGTTATTTTAGGGTGGTTTTTGGGATTATCACGAAAATACCAAAGCCACACGAGTACCCAGATAACACTAACAACACCCATAATTAAAAAGGAGGAACGCCAACCCAGCGAAACGATAATGGCGGCAATCAACGGAGGCGTTATCGCATTACCTAATCGGGAAGATGCGTGGGTAGCCCCCTGAGCGAATGCCCATTTTTCCCTGGGCAGCCACTTAGTCATGGCTTTGGTAGCAGTTGGAAAAGCAGCCCCTTCTCCAACACCAAGTCCCAAACGTGCAAGCATGGCAGACCACATTCCTGAAATAGCACCGGTTAGTGCCGTGGTCCCAGCGACAACTGTTCCTATGACAGACAACATTTTACGCGGGCCTAGTCTATCACCGGCCCATCCGCCGACAATTTGCAAAAAACAATAAGGATACGCAAATGCGGATAAGATGAAACCCATTTGTGATGAGGAAAGATTGAGGTCGTCTTCAATAAATGGTGCAGCCGTTGCGATATTAACGCGATCCACATATGCGATGAAGTACAAGCCACATAGCAGTAATAACACCTTATTACTGATACTTAATTTTCGCCTTCCCATCAAAAACTGCCCCCTGAGGTTAAGTGATTTTTGTTCTCACCTAGGATTGTAAAGCGCTTTCATTTATTCGCATCATTATAGATTTTCATGTCTGAAGGAGCCTTAACGCTCCCCCAGACTAATTATTCTGTTTCACAAAAACGTCTTTTAATAGTTCGCCAACCATGCTAGGCTTTTTGGCTACATATGCCCCAGCCTCATTAAGTGCAGCTATTTTATCTTCTACGGTTCCCTTTCCGGCGGTTATAATAGCGCCGGCATGCCCCATTTTTTTACCTTTTGGCGCCGTCCTTCCCCCAAGAAAGGAAATGACAGGCTTTGTAAAAATGCCATTTTCCATCGCTTCAGCTACCTCTTCTTCCATTGTTCCACCAAGCTCACCAATGATCACGACGGCATCCGTATCAGGGTCATTTTCAAATAATGGCAGTACTTCAGCAAATCGCGTTAATGGCACAGAATCACCACCAATTCCAACCAAAGAAGAAGCACCAAAACCCGCTTTTACCAATTCAGACGTTACTTCATTGGTTAATGAACCGCTTCTCGTCATAATTCCGATCCTTCCCGGTTTATAAACACGGTCGAGCCAATAAGGGAAAAATCCCATCATTGCCTTTCCCATCGAAATAATGCCTGACGTATTCCCACCTATAACCATGGCCCCCGCCATCTGGGCAGATTTTCTCATTTGCAACGTATCGTGCAGAGGAATGCCATCACATAAAACAACAATCTTTTTTATCCCCGCATTCAACGCCTCCAATACTGCGTCCTTGGCAAGTTGTGGAGGAACAAAAAGCAGCGATGCGTCTACATCCATCGTGGCGGTCGCCCGTTTGACCGTATGAAAGACAGGGACATCCCTCACCATCTGCCCCTCTTTTCCTGGTGTCACACCGGCAACGACGTTCGTACCACAGTCCATCATATGCTGCGTCCAAAATCGTCCTTCGTTGCCTGTAATCCCTTGCACTAAAACACGTGTCTGTTCATCTAAAATAATACTCATTGTGTAGGGACACCTCCCGTTAGCTTGATGGCTTTCTTCACGGCTTCTTCTGTATCTGATAGTGGTTCAAGACCAAAGTCTCTTAATATGTCATGGGCCGCTTCTTCTCCTGTTCCTCGTATCGCAGTCACAATAGGGAATTCCGGTTTGTGTTCTTTAATAGCGTCGACCAACCCCTGCGCCATGACATCCGCTCTTGCAATCGTGCCAAATGTAACAACCAACAACACCTTTATTTCATTTTGCATAATAAGCTCCATTGACTTGACGGCTTTGTGATAATTTGGCCCGCCAAATTCCAAATAACTGGCAACACTTCCACCATGATCATTGACCAGGTCATACACAGCATTAGTTAAACCAGCCCCAGCACACATTAAGCCGATGTCTCCTGAAAACTGAAGATATGGAATACCCTCGATTGCAGCAGCATACTGAACATCATCATCAAAATGCTCTCGTGTTAAGGAAAACTGCGGATGCCGGAAAAGGGCATTATCATCAATCGTAATCTTTCCATCACCGGCAACAAAATTTCCTTCTTCGGTCACCATTAAAGGGTTTATTTCCACTAATTCAGCGTCATGTTTCCGATACACATCATATAGATTCAAGAGTAGCTTTGTACCCTGACCAATCATTTTCTTCTCTATTCCTAAATCAAACAAAAATTCGCGTGCTTGATATGGTAACAATCCTTCGTTAACGTTTACATTTGTCTTTATTATTTTCTCAGGCATGGTTCTGGCAACTTCTTCAATATCAATGCCGCCTTCAGCACTCCCCATCATCATGACACTTCCTGTCGATGGGTCTGCCGTCATAGAAACATAGAATTCGTTCGCGATGGCAACAGCCTCTTCAATTAACAGATCAGGTGTATTCTCAGCCCGTTCTATCACGTCAGTTACCTTTTCTTTTGCTTCTTCCTTTTCTTCGGCAACCTTTATGAGTCCTGCTTTCCCTCTTCCACCATGTAATACCTGCGCCTTAATCACGCACGGCAAACCAACTTGACTTATCGCATCATCAAGTTCAGATCTGTTTTTTATTACAGCACGATTCGGAACAGGAATGTTAGCGCCTTCAAATAACGCTTTTGCTTGATGCTCAAATAATTTCATAGTTTCAACTCCTTAGTCACGCCCATATTTTTCCCAGTATGTTCCCCACAATTCTTCCTCCGTCGGTACTACTTCAGGAATAACTTCCGAAACCTTTGTTGTATTGAGAAAATGTTTATAAGATAAATTATCACACGTGTTATTACCTGCCCATGTTCCACCTCCCATGGAAAGTGTAAAGTTCAGGCCATTATCAAAGCTTCCACCATTTCCGGACACCTGCACCTGATTGATCAACAACCTACTCACATCCATTTCCAAGCCAATTCTTTCAACATGTGCTTTATCAGATGTATGAAGTCCGCACGAGTGTCCACGACCATGATAGTTTAAAATATTTTTGGTAATGTCAATGGCATCCGTAAAATCATTGGCTTTATAGACCGTTAAAACAACCGCCAATTTTTCGCCTGAAAACGGATAATCCGCGCCTACACCTGTTTCTTCAACCATAAAAAATGTTGCTTCATTTGCTTCCTTATTTTGCAAGCCGGCAGCTTGAGCAATCACATCCGCATCTTTGGCAACAGTCCTGGAATTCCGCTTTCCATCCGTCCAAATCGCAGCTTGCAGATCGTCTTTTTCCGACTGATTGCAAAGATAACCGCCTTCTTTTTGCAAAGCACGGATCATGTCATCATAAACCGACGCCTCAATAACTACCGAATTATCATTGGAACAGCTGGTAGCGTTATCAAATGTTTTACTTAGAAATATTTTGTGGGCCGCACTTTGAATATCTGCCGTTGCATCAACAATCGATACAACATTTCCTTCGCTGACACAAACATTCGGAGTGCCACTTGTCTGTCCCAACCGCACATTGTTTCTTGAACCGGTGACGGTCAAAAAGTCCGATTGTTTCATCAATCCAATTGTTTTCGCTTTATTTACAGGCTCAGGTAATACTTGAACGAGATCTAGCGGTGCACCTATTTTTTCCAATTCCTGATGAATATACGTCAGAAGCAATTGAGCTGTTGACAGACCTTTGGGTGAAGGTGCAATGATAATAGCATTACGCCCCTTCAAAGCCATCATAGCGATATTTGCTGGGGTAGCACCTGGATTTGTTGACGGTACGACAGCTCCAACAACGCCAACAGGTTTGGCAATTTCCGTAATCCCCGTGGCTTCATCCTGATTAATGATTCCGACCGATTTTTCATCTTTTAAATCGTAAAGCGTTCCCATCGTTTTACGTCTTTTCTTCGTGACTTTATCATCATAGCGACCAAGACCAGTATCCTGAAGAGCAATCTGTGCCAGCTCCTCGGTATTACCGGGTTTATAAATGGCCCACGCTACAGCCTGGACCAGCTCATCAACTTGTTCCTGACTATAATCATATATCTGATCCATTGCTGCCCGTGCCTTGTCAATCATCATTGAAATGGTTGCAGAAGCGGCCTCCTCATCCGTTTGAATCTTTTTATCCATTTGCATGTTTATCCTCCCCTAACATTGTTGTACCTTCCATAAAATGATTTGGATTGTATGAATAAGAGAGTGACCATCATCTTCGCGAAAATGTGATTTCACTAATTTAATTTAATCAGTAAGGGGGTAAGAAGTCAATGTTTTGCGATAATTTCTCATATTCTGATAAATAATTTGATTTATGACACATTTGAATCAATATTTTTTATAAACACATTAAAACCCCCATATATTGGAGGTTTCTTGATAAATGGTCTATTCAGTTATAATAATTATGAATAAATGAAAGGAAGGAATTGGATGGCAATGATAGATTTTGGTCGTCATAGACCGAATAAAAGTTTCTCTTTAAGTGGAGACCATTAACGGACAACTTTCGAAGCGTGTTCAAACGTAATTCTTTTTGAACCGAAACCTTTGAAATAATAGAGATACCTAAGCCCGATTCAACAGCAGCTTTAATCGATTCCGTATTTTCCATCTCCAATAGGACATTCAGTTGATTGGGGGCAAGCCGATTGTTTCGTAATTGTTCTTCTATTACTTGTCTTGTGCCTGAACCCTCTTCTCTGATAATCATTGGTAATGTTAAAAGCATTTGTGGCGTAATATAGTCATCGATAGAATCAAACTCTGGATAGATAAATTTATGAGGAGCAATAATAACGAGTTCATCTTCCAAAAAAAGCTGTTGCGTAAATTCCGGATAATACGAGGACGATTGAATAAACGCAAGGTGGATTTGTTTATTTCTCAGTTTTTCAATAATATGTTCCGAATTATCCACTTTCATATCTAAATGGACATTCGGATATTGTTGTTGATAGTCTCCTAATATATAGGGCAGAATATGTTCACCCAAAGTTAAGCTGGCACCGATGAATAAGTCTCCGTGAACCGTCTCCCAAAGCGATGCTAACTTATTTCTTGCATGATTTATTTCTTTAAATATTCTTTCGGCGGATTCCAACAAAATTTTTCCCTCAGACGTCAGCTGAACTTTTTTTGTTGTTCTGTCAAACAGTTTCGTATTTAATTCGTTTTCCAAATGCCGAATCTGCTTACTTACACTCGATTGAGACATATGGAGAACATTCGATGTTTTGGAAAAGTTATTGTTACTTGCCAAAACGTGAAACACTCTTAAATGATCGAGATTCAATGATCAACCCCCCAAACCATAGTAAGTCAACAGATGGCCCACGAAATTCTTGAAAAAATCCCCCCGAACGATGAGCAACATTCGAGGGGTAAAATGGCTATCTTCTATTCTGTTAGAAGTGGGTAATACCCTTCTTCATTATGTGTCTCCGTCCCAACAAGTGGTGGATTAAAGACACACACCATACGCATTTGCGTCCTAGCCTGCAAGCGGTGCTTATCATGTTCATCCAGCAGATACATGGTACCGGGTTTAATATCGTATACATCACCGGTCTCCAGTTTTTCTATTGTACCTTCGCCTTCAATGCAATAGACCGCTTCTATATGATTTTTATACCAGAAATAATTATCGGTGCCTGCACCTATAATAGTATCATTCAAACTGAAGCCGACGTTATCTTTTTTTAAGATAAATCTGCGGCTGCTCCAGTTTTCATCAGACGTTTCATCTTCTGTTCCCATAAGGTCTTCCAGTGATTTTACGATCATATTCCAGCACCTCTCTATTACTTTAAATCGTTTATTTATCCAGAACAGCTTTTATGCTGTCTTCGAGTATTGAAAGTCCTTGTTCGAGCCCTTTTTTATCTATATTCAGTGGTGGGAGGAATTTAATAACCTCATCTTCCGGTCCGGACGTTTCCACAATCAGCCCGCGTTGAAATGCCTCTCCACAAATGGTATCGGTCAATTCGGGTTTACCGACTGCGATGCCTTGCATCAGGCCTCTTCCACGGGCTTCTGCGTCAAGAGCGGGATATTTGTCAACTAGGCCTTGAATGGTATGACCGAGCAGCTTGCCTTTTTCCTGAATAGCTTGACTGAATTCATCGGTTTCCCAATAGGTCAATGCCTCTTGTGCCGCCAGAAAGGCAAGGTTATTTCCGCGAAAGGTTCCATTATGTTCACCAGGATCCCATTGATCGTATTCCGGTTTAATCAATGTGATCGCCATTGGTAATCCGACACCGCCGATAGATTTGGAAAGGCAGACGATATCCGGTTCGATCCCTGCTGGTTCAAAGCTAAAGAACGTACCAGTTCTACCACAACCCGCCTGAACGTCATCCACTATAAGCAGAATGTCCCAGCGTTTGCAGAGGTCGGCTACCTTTTTGAGCCAATTCATTCCAGCCGCATTGATGCCACCTTCTCCCTGGACAGTTTCCAGAATAATGGCTGCCGGCAGCTCTACACCACTTCCGTTATCTTCTAAAAACCGCTCCAGAAAAGCGATGGTATCCTGGTCCTCCACGTAATCATCAAATGGCATGGAAACCGAATGATGAAGTGGAACACCTGCCCCATGACGTTTAAATGAATTCCCAGTCACAGAAAGAGAACCGATCGTCATACCATGAAATGCATTGGTGAAACTGATAACACTGTCACGTCCAGTCACTTTCCGGGCAATCTTCAATGCGCTTTCCACTGTATTCGTTCCGGTTGGCCCGGGGAACATGACTTTATAATCAAGATTACGCGGTTTAAGAATCACATCCCGGAAGCGTTCCAAAAATGACTCCCGTGTCGTCGACCCCATGTCAAGACTATGGATGATGCCGTCGCGCCGGATGTAATCAATCATTTTTTCCTGCATGGTGTCGTTATTGTGCCCATAATTCAGTGCACCGGCACCAGCAAAGAAATCAATATATGCATTCCCGTCGGTATCCCAAAGGGTGTAGCCCTTAGCCTTTTCGAATACGACCGGCCAACCCCGACTATAGCTCCGTACAGACGATTCCATTTCTTCAAAGGTTTTCATTTTATCATGGTTATTCAATACTGTTATCGTCAAAATGTCACCCTTCCGCTAAAATTTTTTCTTTTTGTATTGGTCCAATCTTAAACAAATGCTCATCTTCATGACCTTCTCCAGGAAAGTCATCGGATGTAAAATAGTCATGAATAACACATTTGGTAAGCATTTTTCTTGCAAGACCGAGAAACAGCTGCTGTGACGCCGAATTGGATGGTGATACGGTTGCTTCCACCGAATGAATATCCTCACAGTTTTCACGGTTCAGCAATTGGTACAACATTCTCGTCGCGAGTCCCTGACCGCGTTCCGATTCATCAACAGCCACTTGCCAGACAAAAAGTGTATCCGGTTGATCCGGATGAATGAAACCCGAAATGAATCCAACGATTTGCTCTTCCCTTTCTACCACAACAGATGTGTCCGAAAAAATTTCACACCACATAAGATAACTGTAGGATGAATTCAAATCGAGAACACCCGTACGCTTCACCAGTTCCCAAACACCTGATCCATCATCTTTTGCCGGCCTGCGAAAATGCAAACCTGTTTCAGTCTTCTTAGGTTTAGTCATGACACTATTACCGCTGTTTAAGATGATTCCACCTCCAAAGTTATTGAAAAATCAATGTTAGATTAATAATAAACAGAAATGTTTGATAACGCAATTTGTTTTAAATGGCATATAACATGATTAAATGGGTTCACTCCTTCTCTCACTTATTAAACATGGCATACATCAAAAATGCTTTCAAATATTGAATCGTAAACCCATTCATTAGTAATCAGATGATAATCATCTCCGTTTCAAACGGTGCTATGACAGTGTTTGCAAAAAATCAGTGATTTATAGAATTTTATTTAAAAATTCCGATGTTCGGTTTGATTGCGGATAAGAAAAAATAGCTGTTCCGGTTGGCCTTCCTCAACAATGGCGCCCTCATCCATAAACAAAACCGGATATTGCCTTTTATATAGGGGGCACTTGTTGAACCAAGCTCGGGAACAAATAAAAATCCGCCCGTTCACCGAAAAATATCGGTTAAACCGGCGGAAGGTTTATCCTTTTGAATTATAATGTTGTTTAGACGCGTTTGCAGACGTATGGCGGGAAAGTAACACTTTAGGCAGAAACAATCAATCCGCGCCCTTATCTTCTCGGAATGTCTCAGAAGCCTCCATTTCCTCTCCCCCATTTTTACCAGAGTGCGTATCGTCCAGATCCAACCAAGATAGCATCGCTCGAATCACAGTATTGATTTTTTCATAAACCACATCGTTGCCATATGTCGCTTTGGCTCGTTCGATATGTTCTTCCACATCGGCTTCAAATTGAACAAGCGGCTCATCATTCTCCAAATTATTATACAAATGAAGGATCTCATCCAGAGCCCGATCAAACGTCTTTGTTTCAGATTCATTTGCTTTCATCGTCATCACCCTTTAACAGGGTTTCCTTGAAAACGAAAACAATGCACACAGCAATAAAAGCGTTTTATTGTGAAGATCATAAATGTGAAATCTGTGTAGAGTCGCAGGATAAAAAATAGGCATTAAACCTCTTTTCATAAGGTATAACGCCTGATTATTAATGATTCCGAGTGGGCTCGAACCACCGACCTCATGCCTGTCAAGGTAGTAAAATAAACGGAATCAACATATATATTAGTATATCAATTGTTTAAAATCGTTAGCCACTTCACTAATTTATTTAACTAATTTCATTAGTACACCGATTGCAGTGATTTGTAAAGCGGCTATTCTATTTAGTTGTCCATTCCATAGTGAATATGCGTAGACCTGATTGAAGTAAATTAATATTGACGACTTTATAATTACTATTTTTGATTGTATGTTTGGAATCCATTTTGATCTGGCTACTGGCATTGTCATCAGGCATGATTACCTCTATCCGTTCTTCTGGTAAACGTATCTGACTACCTTCTATTGTGGGGCTTCCTTCTTGATGTGCAATACATGATACAGGTTCGGTAACTTCCTTTGGTTCAACGTCCCATACTTTGTTGCCTAAACGATCATAATGATACTCGCCTTCTGTGGTATATGTAAATTCAAATGTATTGGTCATAGGACGCATAGTTGCCTTATATTCGTATGTGCGTTTGGCTTGAACATCAGTAATAATAAGATATTTCACATTGTTAAAGTGGATAATATCGCCACGTTGTATTTTAAAATTACTATGGATTGTTTTATCATCAAAGTTTGGAATTGAATCAGACACATTTTGAGAACTTATAATGGCTTTTCGTGTATTCGTTTCATCGTTCAGTTTTACTGGTACAGCAAATTGATTTAGTAATTGTGCAAAGGATTCTTCTAACAAATAATCACCTACTTTCTTATTTAAGTTTAAAAATCATACCCTTTTGGGATATACATAATTCAATTTGCCATCTTATTTATCGAATAACATGAATGTATTAGAGTTAAATTGGGCTTGTTCATCCGTTTTAAGTGTTCTAATTTTGTGATCGAGTTGGTCTATTCTGTTTTGAATATTAGTGGCAAAATCTGAAACAGACATATCTTCATGCTTAATATTTTTGAGTGTATCAGGTGAATTGGCTACGGACTCTAAGACGGATAGTGCTGATTTGAAAATATTACGTTTATTTGTTGCAGATTGGGCGTTGTACTCTGTATGTGGTTGTAGATTATTTTCTTGTAAATATACGATTAATTCCGATTGATTTAAGGATATAGATTTCGTCTCCATTTCCAAGCGTTGGATGTTATTCATACAATCACCTTCCTTTTAATTTTGGATAATAAAAAAGACACCCTATTGGATGTCTTAACAGTTTCTTAATAAAATTTCACTCATAAGTCCTATTCATAATATAATATTTATTATAATTTGGTGTTGGACGACTATCTTCCCTATAATGGAGATAACCTTCAACTATATTGGTAACTTTAAATTTCTTATCTCCATTTTCATGTAACTGCCTCACATCAGTGATAATAACATTGCCATTATGAAATTCTATAAATGACAATACCTCTTTTTCAGTATATACTTTCCCTGAACTCATTTCTGTTATAATCTCATCTTCAGAAAAACTCATTCATCACACCCCCTTTGTCTACTTAATTCGACAAAGGGATATAATTTCCTGCTCATTTTGATAAAAAATACCTTGAACGGATAGGATAGTAAGGATTGTTATTGATATTTGCTAGGTAATTCCGTATCCGCTATATCTTCAATGTAATTTCCCATTGTACTAAAAAATGAAGCATTAAGTTCGTTTACCTCTTGAACATCTTCATCTAAGAATCCCATAGTTTCCATTGTGTCTCCATCATCAGTAAAATTACTTTCTACATATTCTCTGATCACGGAAATACCTGAAGTTTCTTTGAAATCCTTGAGAAATGTACTAATTTCAGTTTCTTTTGTGGCATCTAACTTTTCCACTTTGCCAACAGCAGTACGAAGTTTATCCACCGCTTCTTCAATTTTTTTAGGACTAATGTTTTCATTATCTTGTAAATAGTATGTATTTACTTCATCAAATGTATTTAACACAGTTTGCATACCTTCAACCGTTTCTTTTTCCGTTTCTGTCTCATTAAGTTTTTTTCTAGTTGTTTCATCTTCTTTTAGGTCTAATGCCTTTTGATATAATGAAATAGCATCATCTAATTTTCCATTTTCCCTATATTCATCTGCTTGACTCACATGTTCATCTGCCTTTGCTTCATCATTACAACCAACTAAGACAATAGTAAGCCCAACCATTAAAACCAGTAAAACTTTCTTCATAATCCATATTCCCCTTTTTGATTTAAGTATAGGCCATAATTCCTGCTAATTAGGATATTTAAAGATGTGATTATTTCACGATACGTTATCATTTTGATTTTCAACTTTTGAATTGCTAACCGTTTCTTGTAACAAATCAATGATTTCACTTAAACCAATAAATATTGCTCCTGATAAAATTCCTGAAATGGTAGAACCAATAAATATTGACCAAGTAAATTCTGAATAACTTCCATATAGACCTTCTATTTCCGTATCACCTAAAATTAATCCACCTAGAAATCCTGCTATCATTACAAATACCCCAATTAAGTATAAACCGTTGGCTACTTTGTTATTTTTACTCATTTTCCATATTCCCCCTTTTGTAATAAATATAGTTCCTAAATTTACAAGGAAATAATTCCTTTGTTTAAATATTACCAAAGAAAGAACATGGAAAAAAGTGTTATAAATAAATTGGTGGAATCCCTTTATTTTTTCACCCCCGTGCGTACAACATTTGGTTTGCTATGGAACAGAACAATAATTCGGGGGTCGGTTCGTTATATAATCCTACACATCTATAATTATTCTTATATAAAACTTATAAATATACAATAATAGGTTTACATAATACACATTATGTAAATAATAATAAAATATAATTACTGATATGACAGTTATGAAAGGAAATAGCATAATTATCGATTATACATAGTTTTATGCAACACACATAATCCTATCATATCAATGCTTATATAAATTGTTAGAATATTTTATGTAATTAGACATGTATATAATTTTGTATATTATGTCCGATACTTCATTATATCCTTACTTTAATTTGCTAAAGTGTGTATCTGGCTCTTGTATCATTTATTATGTATAATTGATAATTACTTTCAATTACTATTGTAACAGCGAAAAATTTCTGACATTTTTATTTCCCAATTATTTCCTATCACATTAACATTCTTATACAACTCTACACATAGTATTATCTACTACAACAGAACGCCACATGTATCCCTGCAAATATTAGCCATCACCATTATCATCATCCGTATTTCCTACACCATCATCTGCACCTTGACTAGCCAATCTCTCCATCTCACTTACCTTATCCAAGAAACTTACATTATCCAACGCACTCTCCGTACTAATTACACCAATCTCTTTCAACTTCTCAATATTCTCAATCATCTGGCTATCGTCTTTCGGCATATCTGGACTAAATACAAAATTAGTTTCCTCAAAATCATCATCACTAAACTCAATACCCTGCATAGCCAATACATTCCTCATTTTCTCTATACGCTGTTCAAAGCCATCTGTTAGTATTTTACTATTCATGTTTGCCTTAATTAAACTTAAATAAAATATACTCTCAATAGCCACGTCACCAACATTACTAATTGTACTACTACCATTCAATAACACATTAGGCATACTGGCAATATCACCTAAAGCATTCTTCAACGTTCCATACAATTCCTTAAATGCTTGATGATCGAATGGATTCGTTACATATTTAAAGTCACCATCATCATCTAATCGTAAGCCATGCGCTCCTGCAGCACCATGCTTCGGCAATTCTGCATTAGTCAACGATTGACCAGTAAGAACCGGAGTTCCCATGATATGTCTGTAATAGCCATCGACTGCTTTACTAAGTAAATGCTCCATACTGTCAATAATATCAATGAAGTCATTTATCTCTGCGTGTCCACGTGTGCTATCCATTTCATTTTCTGTCTTATAATGAATAGGCAAGCCAGTATTATTAGGACGCTGTTCAATCAATCGTATATCCTCGCCACCTATGTTACTGTACTTAGCCACAATATCATCAGTAAACACAATATAATAATCTGTATAGTCACTATGATAGTATTGAACAAAAGAAAGCATTTCATTAGTTTCAGGGTCATACACTGGATATGCTTCACTGGGATCTATTGTCTGACTGAATATATTCCCATCTTTAACATAAACATATTCAAACGATTCCCCGTAGCGCACAATGTCACTCAACACACGATAATCAATCTTGTGGTATTTGCCTTTCTTGTACACCTTATTCAATTCATTAATAACATTCTCTTTGCCCGCCAATTGGACTGGATTCTTACCTAACAGAAAATTAACACTAAAATTAATAATTTGTTTAGCATAGTTTAATGTAACACGTTCTACTTCTATCTGTTTACCATTAAACATTTCATTAGGACGTGTATTAATCTTATGCTGATTCTTGCCTAGATACTCTTTAATATCAACAATTTCCCGTATGTGCTGTTGTGCAGGAACAGAATTAACTTCTTCTTGCATGAACTTTTTAAACTGTCCATCATATCGGTTACGGATATATTCTTGTAACTCCACCTTATCATCCCTTTCTAATACCGAAAAAATGTCGGCTTTATATATACCACTTGTTTTGGTCTTTAGCCAAATTAGCCAATGAACAACTGATAACCTTATCATCATGATTCTGCTCGCCTTGTTTATTCCCCATTTTCTGTCCACCTAAATTCTGATATATCTGCATTTGCTCTAAACTTTCCACATCATTCAATAGGATATATCCACGTTCAAAGTTTTCCTTAAATTTCTCTAAAAGAACTGGTTTTGACGAAACAGTTTGGGTAAAACCTAACTGGCTCTTACGTTTACCCTTCTGGTCGAATAGTTTTTCCTTATATAGATTCTGGTAATGGTATTCTTCACGCATCTTCTCTAATAGGACTATACCAACGTTATTACGTTCAATCGCTGTAAATGGCTGTCCATACCACATCAACAATTCATGTAATACATCAGCAAACTGGTACACGGGCAATTTATTTGATCCAAAACTTGCACATTCCACACCTTCGTCATCTATGATTGTACATGTGCTTGAATCACCGCCACCACCATGCGATACGTCCACGCCTGCATAGTAATATTTCTTAGGATTGTATTCATGAAATATCTTTAACTCTTTGCCTATGTATCTTTGCAAACTACCAGGAACATCACTTAATTCATTCAATGGAATATCTGGCATAACATATTTAAGTCGTTCTAATACCTTATTTTGGTCAAACACCGATTTATTTGTACTAATAAACGATTCCATGTCATTACTTGGATATTCTTGGAAGAAATCTTCCAATTTCATGTCCTGTAACTTATATTCTCGCCACATTAACTGCCTTAAATTGGCATTTTGCTCATATAATCGCCTTTGTTCTTCATTCAAATCCTTGTAACGTAATCTGTCGCCAGTTTGTGCTTTATACCATGCTTCTGCTTCGTCATATTCCCCTTTTTTACTTTCACGATAGAAAGGGTGAAACCATGGAATGAAATAATTCTTGTACTTTGAATTGCCACGTTTGGCTTGATTATACAACCTATAATAATGGTTCGATATACCGTTACTGGTTGTTTCTATGGAAATTCTTCCTTTATCTATCAATGCTTGCTCAATGGACAATAACTGTTCTTTCTGATTGCTGTAAAAGGCATATTCCGACAAGTGCGCCCAACTAATTGACATTCCACGTCCAATATCCTTGTACCCTGCTACCGTACTTACAACTCTACTACCATTAGTTAAAAGTAATTCTTGTTTATTATCCCTTTTCGTTTCAGGAAACAAATTAGGATATTTATCCCTCGGCAGATTGTCATTCATAAATTTTAACTGGTTAAAAAGTGCCTTTGCACTGTCACCCTCATAAGACACGATCAAAATGTTACTGTTTGGCTGTGTACACGCCTGAAAAATTGCTTTAGCCAACATCATGGTACTTATTCCGGCACGTCTGGCTTTATTAATAATGAGATAACGGTTATCCTTCATCAAATCATTTATTTCCTGCTGTGCAAGGTTTAACGTCATCTGTTGTTCCTGATTTTGCGTATTTACAATGTAAATAAAATTCTTAGCAAACAACTCAAACGAATTAAATATCTTTTGTAATTTTTGCTTTTTAGTTACTGCCATTTAATCACCTTTTTCGATTCTATATTTCTAAGTCGTCATCCTCGACCTCATCATCATCATCCTGTTTCTCGAATATCTCTTTAACAATTTTTCTGTTATCTTTTATTTCCTTCTTTAACTGCAAGAATAGTTTAATATCTTTTTCGTTCCCTTGTTCTTTAGCACGTTGACTAATCAAATCATAAATTTCTTCAAAATCCTGCGTTGCACGATAATCCATATACAGATTTAATAATGCTTTATACTCGGAACTTTTTTCCCAATTATAGAAACTATTCATGGTACGGACTTCTGTTTTCTTCATCAATTCTTCTTCTGTTTTTTCAGGTTTGCTTTTATCGTAAAACAGGTTGAACTTCCAACGAAAATATTGCTCTTTCTTCCAATTTATACTTTTTAAATATTTTTCCAACTCATTCATGATTCTCACCTACCACTGATTCCAACTTGTTACTGATTTCTTTAATTTGTTTACTTATTTGTTTACATTCGTCATTGACAATGGCCGTTTGCTCGATATTCTGCATTAACATGTTTTCAATATTATCCACTTTTTCATTTAAACTTTTTTGATCTTGCTTCAACTTAAATACGTTCTGATTTTCCATTAATCGATTCCCCTTTTTAGATTAGTTGTATATAAAAAAAGCCCTAGACATTATCTAGGACTGAGTTAAATCAAATTTAATTTCACCTGTTTCTTGATCGTATCCATTAGGACTTGAACCCCAATTTTCCGAATCAATATCTTCTTCAATATCATCAAATGGATTGTATTCCTTATTCTCGGCTTTGCCATAGCGTTTTAAAAACTTTTGAATAATTTCATCTGCATCCCTCTTAAACGTTTCAATTCGACTATATGAACGCAACGGAACATGTTCAAAATTAATCTTTTTACCATTTTTTTTGGTATGGGTTGCAAGTAAATAATTCTCATTTAAAGTAATAAGTATATTAGTTATTGTATCGTCGCTGTAACCTAACCAATTTTCTATTTTATTAATATTGATATTCGCTTTGTGTTCACTGTTATTAGACAACTTCAACATTAACAAATAAACAGATACCTCTTTAGACGTTAAAGAAAGGTCGTTATATATATAATCAATTGTATTAAAATTAATCGTTATATAGTAATCATTGTCCGTCGTCGGACTGTCAATACTAACGCCATTTTTATCAGCACCTTTATAAGTATGCGGAACATCTATTGCTTTTAACACAATTAATGTATCAGGTTTAATTTTATCATTTTCATCAACTAAATAATTCCACCGTACAGGTTTATGTAATTCAATAATACCTGCCCTAGACATTTTCTTTAACAAATCGAATACTTGATTATTTCTCAACTTAGTTTTACAATTCATCTTTGTAAACTCTTTTAACTCACCAATTGTTACACGAAACACATGTTCATCATATTTACCTTGATGTAACCTAAACCTAAATAATTGTAAGTATAAATTTAAACCTTCTTCTTTACCAATTTTCTTAAACATATTATCTTTCCCATCAAACCAATTTGATTTGATTTTAATACTCGGTAATGCATAATTATCAAATTTCATTTTACGGATTCTCCTTCTTTTTAAATTTATAGATATGTAACTAATAACAAATAATCAATGTACAAGAATGAATTTGAACTTGAACTTGACTTTGAACTTAATCTTTAAGAGTTAAAAGTTAAAGCGGTTAAATGGTAAATTTACACCGCGAAATATTACTTTAAATTTATTAATATTATTACTTAAAATTAATTATATCCCTATGTGTACATTTTTTTGCAGTGGATTTCCTTCTGTTACCCCTAAAAATACAAAATTCTGCAATGGGGTTCTTTAACCTGAATAGCCAAAACCATTGCCATAAAAGGGATTTAGATACTTTTTTATACTTTTACATATAAATCCCTGTGTACACATAATTCTGCAATGGATAACTACTTTCCTATCCCTCATTATACATAATTCTGCAATGGAGTCAAGGGAAAAGTAGAAATTTTACACACTTTTATATGCCAAATTCCCAAAACCCTTGATATGATTGCTTTTAAGTTATCCCTAAATATACAAGATTCTGCAACGGTGTATATTATAACTACTAATGTCATACCTATACACACAAAATTTTGCAATGGGAATTACTCATTTTGATTCTTGTAAGCGTCTAACGCCTTTTGTAATTCAGGTGACTTCGCATAAAGTGAGAATGTGTTCCCACTCTTTGGATTGATTGCCACTGTCAATGGAACAATTCCACCGTTGTGACCACCTGTATAATGATAAATATGGTCACTCAAATTTTTAGAATAACAATAAAATAAATCTTCATTTCTAATAGTCATCTTCAAATTTCCCCTTTATATTTTTACTGTGTATTTGTAAAATTTTCGATTCGTCAATGCGAAACTGACTACATTCGGCTTCAACTTACCTGATTCGTTGCCAGTCACCGTACCATATTTGCTCTCATATTCATTTTGCAAATGGAATGGTCGACTAGGTAAATCTAATTGCAAATTTAAGCCCTCTGACAGCACTTCAAATGGAAGTTCTGTCTGTAAATAGCCATCTTCATTAATTTTAATGTCTGAATTTAACTTATATTTACGTATCAAATCATAATAATCTTGCTTATCTGTTTCATTGAGAATGGTTATCAATTCTTCAAATCCTAATAACCTTAAATATTTGTTATGTACGTCTTTGAATTTGTCGTCATAGTGTCCTAAGAATGCACTATCAATAGATAATAACAACATCTTGCCTAATTTTGTTGGTGGCAATGGCAATCCGTAAAAAGACCACATTAATAATGCGGTACTTCCTGCATATTTATCAAAATAATTGTTACCTGATATATTTAGGATTGAATTTACATTTGCCGATTGCGGATTGACATGGCTATCATGTTGTATGCGTGTGACATGATTATCCCAACATTTACCATATGTCAATGCTAAATCAATCCCTAGTGATGGCTTTCGGACATTTTTGTCTTGTTTATATATATTGTCAAAGTCATAAAAATAATTTATCTGATTGCCATTTACTTCATGTTCAATGGCACAACCTACTAAACTATCTATATCATTTGTTAAAACTGTTGAATAATTGCGCTCGGGCGCAAAACACCATTCAGGCATCTTATCTCTTAATTCTTTTTTCATCTGTTACATGTGAAAGAAACTAATCTTCCACTTCCAATTATTCGGCTATCCCCCTAATATAGGGGGGTTATTCATTTTCCTCATTTTGGGAACATTTTTCTTCCTGCCACTCTAAGACCATAATGTTTTAGCATTGCGATTGATTTACTAAAACGGTCAAAGAAGTGGACAATTATGTTGTATCCTTCACATTTTCACCTCCGTTTTTTGATTATTTGTAAAAATTAATTATCTATTATCTCTTTGTATTTCCTTATCCTGTAATCGGACATTGTACATTTATCTTTCTCGAATTTACTTATTAGAGATTGGTTACAAGATAATTCTTGTGATAGGTACTTCTGACCGATTCCTTTGCGTCTACGCTTTAATAGATACAACTCCTTTTCTTCCATTTTCTTTTCTCCTTTTTTGGATTTACACTTTTTAACGTGGTAGATACCACGATAATTAAATTAAAAAGAGGATACCCAATCGGATACCCTCTAATATTTATGTGATTACTATGCTTTGGTGTTAGTTGTTACAACGGATACGGCTTTCGGACTTGCAACTTTAAGTGTAGATTCAGCAACAACCAATGCACGGTTACTATCACCATTTTTAGCCAATGGTTGAAAAGATGGCTCACGAAGATATGCCAAATCAGTATAGGCAGAATTAAAGAATACTGCCTTGTTAGCAGGTACATGCTTACTTAAAAGGAAGTGTACCGTACCGTAGTTGGTATTCACTGAATTAGCCAATGCCCCAAAATTTGTGGTTTGGTGGACGTAATTGTAATTATTTTCGTAAATCTTGTCAATATTTTCTTTTACGTCTGCGTTTACTAGTGCATAATATTCGCCTTCCATCAAATCTTTATTCCACAACTTCTGCATGGCATCTTTGATTGTTTGTTCCTTAATATTTCCAGTTGTAGATACAGCGTTACTGGAATCGGCAAACTCAATCAGACCAGACATTTTACGCTTGCCAGTAGAGCCATCCTGCTTTTTGCCCGTAATTAACTTCTTTTCCATAGCAATCTTGAGTTCGGTAAGACGGTCATTTACCTCTTGGGATAGTTGACCTTGTTTCATTGCTTGTGCTGAACCACTGATAGATACGCCTTTACTAAAGATTTCCATAATATTGTTAAGTTCTTTCCGATTACTTGAATAAAAATTAGTAGCATCTGCGCCTTCTTCTTGTGTAATATCGTCCGTATTATCGAGAACCTTTTCAATGAAACTATAAATCGTAGAATTTGCCCTTTCAATGTTACCTTTCTGCATCAACATACTTGTAAATGGTGTAGATTGTACGCCTACCTTTGCAATCTCATTACTAAGTGACACCTGTTCTGCCGGTGTAAAGTTACTATTCGTAAACATATATTAATCATCCTTTTCTATTAGTTTTAGTTATAGTTTTATATATTTTGGGAAATATTTCCCATTACTTGAACAATTTTGCTAACTTAGTTCCAATCATACCTTCTGTGTTACCATTTTTTTCAAATTTTGAATACTCATCATCTTTGGCATGTTGTTCAGGCACATAGCCCGAATCCAACTTGACTTGTTTGACAATTTTATTTAATGACTTAATTGTATTATTCAATTCATCTTCATCATTTACCTTGATTACATCTTTAAAATTAGATAGCCCATTCTTTTCCAACTGCAAATTAACCTTTTCGTCGAACAACTCTTGTTTCTGCTGTTGGAATTGTTGTTCTTCTTCCGATGGCTCATGTGGCTTGTACTGCAACAAGTCATCACGTTCTGCTACAACCTTGTCATAATCTGCCTTATTGACTGTTTCCACTTGCTCTTGCTCCTGTTCCTGATTGCCTTGTCCTTGTTGTTCTTGTTGTTCTGGATTTTCTTCTGCCATTTGTAAATCTCTCCTTTTTTAATTTAACTTTTAAAATACCTTTAATGTAAACGAGCCAACAAACATCTACATTTAAAGGACATTTAAACTAAACAAACCCAATATCAATACTATCCCTGACTACAACTGGATTTTTATTATGTTCCCCTCGAAACTCGAATATCACTTCTTGTTTGTCATCGGGTACAGTGTAGTCATAAAAATAGACACCTTTATCTTGCTTATTGGTGTCATCTAATGTAATCTGTTTAATTTGTTTTTGCGTATCGTCATACAATGTCAAAGTAGGATTACTAGGGTCTATTGCTTGACCATTCAACGACTTAAAGTTACATTTTAACCGTACTGTGTCACCTTGATATATCACTTCACCACCTCGCTATACGATGGATTTACAACAAAAGTTGTATTGGTTGGATTGGTATGTATTTCAGTATTTGAAAAATTCTTAATTATACTGATATGACCAATCATAGGTAAACTGTCTATTGGTGTGATTACATCAGTTACTATTGGATTGATATGGCTTGATACGTTTCTATTAACCGATATTTCCCCTCGATTGAATACAGCATTGACATTTGCTTGAATCGGATTTATATAACTTGTTACATTAAGATTACCCTTATTTAGTGAAAAGGTATCTGTAATGACATTTGATTGAATTGGGCTAATATATCCTGTTACATTACGAGTATCTGTATTTGGTGATACAGCGTCCTGTGTGGCTTTAGAATGGATTGAGGATACATAGGTCGAGACATTTTTATTTGTTATTTGTGCAACGTTTGTGTTGGCTGTGACCTTACTTACGAATGTATTTACCGTTACATTTTCAGATTGTGGTGGTAAGTCAATACTAATACTGGAATAAATTGGATTGGTGTATGATATAGTGGTTCTGCTTTCTTCTTTAGATGGTGTTGTTGGTTTACCTAAAACTCGTAGATAAGGTTCTCCATCCATCAACCATGTATTTGTGAAATCCCAATCTGTATAAGATGACTTTTGACCTATCTGTGTTGTTGTCAATCCTGTTGCTTTAGGGTCTGTGGAATAAACATCTGAATTATAATAGGCGTTCTTCATGGTTGTACCATCATAATAACCTATAAATGCACCAACATCACTTGTTCCTGATACTGTTCCCATTGAATAACATCTATATAATTCTGCGTTTGAATAACCAGCACCGCCATGACCAATGAATCCACCAACATATTTATTACCTGTCACATTTGCATGAGAATAACTGTCATTTGTAATTCCACCATATGCAGAACCAATTAGACCACCTGTATTATCAGCACCATCAACTGTTCCTTTTGAATAGCATTTGTCAACTGTTCCGTATAATCGACCAATTAACGCACCTGTATGACTGCCTGTATTTGATACAATTACATTCAACAATCCAACATTTTTAATAGTTGAACCATTGTCTATACCGAATAGACCAACATAATCTGTGGTACTATTAATAGTTAGATTACGAATAACATGCCCTTTACCATCAAAAGAACCAGTGAAACGATTATCTATATTACTTAATGGTGTTAAGTCACCAAAGCCACTCATATCAATGTCATTTGCTAACTCATATGTACCCGATAAATCATTTCTTATATTATCTAAATCTTGGGGTGTTTTTATTAAGGTTGCCATTTACTACACCCCCCTTTACTTAACTTGGGGTACTTCAATTTCGTGGGTCACAGTCAATTTGTCGCCATCTTTGGAAATCGTGAAGTTAGTGAATGTTTCAGTTGATACAACTTTGTCACTTGGATTTTCATAGGATGAACCAGTTATTTCATTCAATTCAATTTTGGCAAATGTTGTATCTAAACTAACGTCGCTGTCTGAACCTGTTAAAACAATTTCTAATTTCAGTGTTTGCGAATCTGGTACATCTTCTTTCATTGGATTACCCACGCTATCGTATCCCAATGTCATTTGTTTCGTTGCATGAATCCAACTAAAACGACTATCGGTACTGTCTATGGTAACAATATTATTGTCTTTGTCATCAAATAATATAACTCTTGTCCAGTTTTCTACTATATGCTTTTTTAGTAACGTATAAGCATCTGCTGTAATCTCTGCCATAACTACTTATCCCCCTTATTGTTCGTCAAACTTGATATTTTTGTTTCTAACCTTTCCAACGTCTGTACTATCTTGCCTTGTACCTGATTCTGATTATTAATTTGCTCGTTTAATTTATCTTCACGTTTTTTTGCTTCTTTCCTTGTATCTAACAATAAAAATACAAATAAAACAGCGAATACGCCTTGTGACATCCATGTTTCAATCGGTATTTGTGTCAAAAATTCCATGCAATCACCCCCAATTAAAGATAAAAGTGATTATATATACTCGTTCATATTTATGAATAAAAAATTTTTAAAATACTCATATTTATGAATAAAAAAACAGAAAAAAAGGTAGCCGATAACCGACTACCCATCAAAAAACGGAAGTCAAAACATGAAGTTCTGACGTAATAAATAAACTGGTAAAACTAGGTATTATTAATGCTTAAATATGCTAGAGATTGTACTAATCTCTTTTAAATATTTAAAGTTCCCCATCCCTTATATGCACTTTTGGAATATTTTTTACCACTTTTTTCGTGTAATTACCTTAAATATTTAAAGCAGATACCCTATCTATATAGAGTGACTTATCCTATAACATATATCAATATTATTTCCCTTCCATTATTAACTCTTATACTAGCAACTTCTATAACCCTTGTGTGTCAATAAGTTTAGGATTTTTCCATTTCGCTACATGCTTACACCCTACTAAGATAAATAAGGGTCTATTGCGTTAGGTTTTCATCTTCTCTCCATATATACATGTGTACTGGTAACATCTAAAAGTACCTTGTATAAAGTATTTTTAGGTATCTTCTAAATGCTAATACTAACATTTTGCTTCCCTTCCATTATTAACTCTTATACCAATAAACGCTGTATCCCTTGTATGTCAAGGGGTTTGGGATTTTTCTATTTTTCTAAATCGTTACAACATCATATACACCTATTAAGAAAAATATCAGGTTAAAAGTCGTTACATGCTTCCCCTCTACTTGGGCACTGTAAGAATACTAATATGACAGTGGTTGAAGTACGCTTATCGTGGCAATTATTTTTGTGATAGCACCTAATAAGATAAATATCACTTATTGTCCACATCTTCCTTCATGGCATAACTACTAAACACTGCCACGACAACAATGAAAGTATGTTGACTTTTATCAATGTTGATGTAATGGTACTTCTCACGATTTCTATCACTTCACATTTGTCTCCCTTAGAGGCAATCCAATTTTTAGAAACAATGTTGTCATATCAGTGTTTTTGCTGTTATGGTAAAAATATCCAAACTTCAAATCAGTTGGCAGACAAAGGATACAAAGATTTTTAAGAATCGAACATTATTCTCCTATATGGTGTTATTTTTTAACCTCAACAAAATACAGTAATGGCAACGTTTATGTAACTTATATAATTACCATTTTTAAATAAATGTTGATATGGTGGGCTTTAAAGGATTTCCATTTTCTCGCTTTTTCTCCCTTAGAGACGGTTCAATTTTTATAAATATTATTTTTAAATCAATGTTTTTGCTGTTATGGCAAAAATATACAAACTTCAAATCAATTGACACACAAGGATTACAAAGATTTACCAGAATCGAACGTTATTCTATTCTATTAAGATAAATACCATTCTATTTCGCTAGTTTTTCGGTCTTAAACATCAAAAATTCCTCAACATAAAAAAGGAAAGGGTATAATCCCTAACCTTTAAATAAGTGTCATCATATTTTGTTCAATTTCTTTGGATAGTTCATTTGCTTCTTCTTCATACCCTACATCTACTAATATTCCTTCTAACCACTCTGGATAGTTAAGTTTAAGTTCATCGTACACTTCTTGTGAATCCATATCTTCCCATTCATCCACACTAAACATATTCCCTACAACATCATGATATAAGTAATCATCCTGAAAATTCTTTGCTACTTGGTCAACTTTGATTCCTTCTAGGAAACTTTCAAACTGTTGTTGTGTCCAATTAATGTCACCGTTACTAAATTTTTCAACAACCTCATTGATCTTTGGTACTTCCAACATTGCCAACTCATTATTAAATTCCATTCTTAAATCTCTCCTTTAATCTGTTTTGATTTTGACTTTGACTATCTTTGACCTAATTCTATAATACTACCGATTAAATCAATTGTCAAGAATATTCTGTATACTATGATTAGTATAATGATTTTTAACACCACCGCTCCTTCTTAAAATAAACATAAAAATAAGCCACCTTTTAGGTGACTTAAACAATTATTCAAACATTTTATTTTCGTTATTATCTTTTTCCAATTTCCATTCCATGAAATCTTCAAACTGTTCTTCTGTCATATCTTCAGGATCTTCTGTATCGTAGTAATTATCACTATCATAATCATTTGATGGAATAATCGAAACAAAAAGCAACATACAAATTGGCACACCAATTATACTTGATATTTTTACAATTCTGGCTTGATGTTTAGGTAAATAATCTGTTAAAAATACTAAAAACAAAATTATAACCACTGATAAAACCACAAACAATGTCCACATGATTCAATAACCTCCAACCATTTAATTTATTATAATATTATTGTACCACAAATTTTTCCATTTTACCAAAATTTGCAAAGAGTATTTCTCCCTTGATTCAGAATTGGGTTTTGGCTATTATCGGTTGAACGAATGGACAACGGCCAAAAAGTTGCCTTGCCTATGTTCAAAAGATAAAAAATAATTATCAGATGAACAAAAGACAAGACAACTTTAATAATTATTATCGTATATCACGATATGGTATCCGTATATAAACTCTATTGTTGTGAGATTAATAATCTCAATATTCCTACTCACGTCAATTTGCCCTAGTGGTTTCCCTAAAAGGTACTTATGGAATATCTTGCAGGTACATTTACCTCAAACTGTCCTAACAATCAGCGTTTTAAGGTGGCTTTCACCCTTCAGTGACGAACGTAATAGAGAAACCGTTCATTGTCACCTATACTGATTTAATTGCATCGGCTCAGTCCTATACCTTTCCAGTTTATTTTTGATTGGTGTAAGTTGGCAAGTCCACCAAAGAAACAACCTAAAAAAGACATTACTAAATACGCCTTGTAATACCCTGTTTTTTTTGGTATTATAAGGTTACAGGTTTTAGGTAGTTTCTATTTAGTTTTAAGGGGTTAGTGTTGCTGTGAACAACATTAGCCCTATTTATTTTGGCTTATTTTTTAACAACCATTGGATTGTGTAATTGGAATGCTAAATCTTTTGTTGTTTGATTGTCATTGGTTGCATTAAACATATCTAGCGCATAGATGATGTTTGCCATTTCATCATAACTTGCTTCCACTTTGATTCTGCCATTTTCATTTTGTACTTCCATTTGATTCTCTCCTTTACACCTCTAAATTATTTAATGGATTGTATTTATCATTCTGTTCCGCTAAATCATTGCCCCACATAGCCGCATAACGTTCAGTCGTTGAAATTGACGAATGGCGCATTAATTTTTGGACAGCAAACGTACTCATTCCTGACTGAATACATCTTTGACAGAACGTGTGTCTGAATGTGTGACTACTTAATCTAACATCTTTAAAGTTCATTATTTTGGATAATCGCTTAAATACATTCTGTACAGCATTAGCAGATAGTGGTTTATTTTGACGATTGGTAAATACATAATCGTTTAAATTGTCCTTGCCAAACGTCTGCTCACAATACACTTTGTAACTTGCCAATTCTTTAACTAACTTCTCGGTCAACGGTATTGTTTCAATTTTTCTTGATTTACCAAATACCTTCAAGGTGTAATAGTTAAAGTCAATGTTTGCCCATTTCAAATGGGTAAGTTCCGTTTGCCTAAGACCAGTAGACAGTAATACAACAATTATTGTGTAATCCCTATACGCAAAAAATGACTTCTCACGTTTCTTGATACGTCTATAATAGTTAAGCATTTGTTTAACCTGATTATCACTAAATACTTCAATTTTTATATCCTCTTTTGATGACGATAATTTAGAAGCAGGATTTGTTTTTATTACTTCTTCATTTACTAGATGATTGAATAACGCCTTCAACCGCCTAAGTTTGCTGTTTGTGCTAGTTGTATTATTT
Source organism: Lentibacillus halophilus (assembly GCF_055395055.1). Taxonomy (NCBI): domain Bacteria; kingdom Bacillati; phylum Bacillota; class Bacilli; order Caryophanales; family Bacillaceae; genus Lentibacillus; species Lentibacillus halophilus. The sequence goes on along the minus strand of NZ_AP043750.1, from coordinate 1,756,774 downwards.
CCTAATTTACGGCAATGATTGATATAACTTTTGATGGTGTTTGTCGTTACATCATTGACATTGACAATTTCTTTAGATGTGCAAAATTCTTCAAATTGTTTAAATGTATCCTTGTAACTTGTTAGCGTCGTTTCCGATAAATTTTGAAATTCCCTATCTTCAATAAACTCTTGTAGAGCAAACTTTAACAACAAAAAAAAGCCACCTCCCATCTTTAGATGTGAAGTGACTAATTTGAATAGTAGCAATTATATCTGCAACCAGATAACAAAATACTACTTATATAACCTTTTAAACGTTGATATGATGCCAATTATGATTCCGAGTGGGCTCGAACCACCGACCTCATGCCTGTCAAGCATGCGCTCTCCCAGCTGAGCTACGGAATCGTTTTGATTAATTTTTTATCGACAAGTATTACTATACCCCATTCATTAGCATATGTCAATATATTTTGTCCTCCTTTTTTACACAGCTAAAAAAGCGACGCATCGTTATACACGTTCTCCGTCCCCTGTATCAATCGTAAGCGAATGATCATGATCACGGACAGCAGCGTAAAAAATATTTTGCAAATCCGGATATCCCTCTTGATCGAGCTTGTTCCTAAGAGTCTGTTCATCAAGATTGGCAAGAGACAGATTTTTGTGCTGGATACGTCCTTCAACGACCACGGAAATCGGAACCCCTTGATAATCCATTTTCATCCCCATTTGTGCAGGGGTTACGGGTGCGGAATTCTGTTTGGGTATGACACTGATAGCACCATTTGGTTCAATTAACGCATGTTCAATTAATGTAATGTCCGGATAGCCTTTTTCGCGTACTTCTGACAAAATTTCCGCCAGTGATAATGTGGACCATTTCAAATTGGCTTTAATCAATTTGCCATGCTTAATGACAATCGTGGGTTTACCGATAAAAATTCGATTAATCCAATTGACCAACATCAACTTGGAAAACCCGACATGTATCAAGCCAACCAGGGTAAGACCGACAATTGTTTTTAAAAAGCTTTCTGTAACAACTGGACCGGCGGCTATGGAAATAACAAAAAATATCCCTGCGAGATCATGTGCTGTTAATTGAGCAAATGCAGACTTCCCCATTAGCCTGATAATGCTGATTGTAAAAAAATAAAGGATAATGATTTTCCCGATAAATAACAACATGAGCCAACTCACCTGCATGTGTGGTTTTTCAAATAGTATATACACCTAGGACATGAATTATAGGTAAATGAAGAGATGGCTACAAAAAGCCATCTCTTCCTACTTACTGGGATGTCATTTGGTAACCCATTTGTTGCTGTTTGTTCTGTGATCCCGTAGTGCTGTTTTTCATTTGGCTTGTAAATTGCTGAGTGGGCATATTCCCCCCAGCTGACTGCTGTTTAGCATTGTTTTGCATCTGGTTGTTATTCATCATATTGGAAATCGATTGCGGCATACGCTGAAATGTTCCATTCTGCATCCCTTTGCGAATACCATAAATGGCTGCCCCTGCAGCACCAACAGCCATGACTGATGTCATTACATTGTTCATTCTCCAGCACTCCTTTTTAAAAGATAAGTCCCCAATCCATAGTTTTGATAACAGAGCTGAGAACTATCCTTAAAAATCATTTCCAAAAACAACAAATCTGCCCACATTAACGACTTAGCGACAAACATGATACAATGAAAAAGAAAAAAATAACAGTAATGAGGTGACTATCATCGGACGCAAAGGAAAAATGATGGACGAACGATTGGACAGTCATTATTTAGAAGAAACCATGTTGTTAAAAATATATGTACCGGAAAGTGTTTCCTCTCTTGATACATATCGCCTTGCCATCATGCAAGATGGTGATGATTATTATCAGCTTGGACGGGCTGCAACACTGAGTGACCGGTTGCATGAGAATGGAGACATGGAAAACACTATTCTTATTGGTATCCATTATCAGGACAAGTATGACCGACAACAAAAGTACCATCCAAATGGCAGTCAGCAGAAGGCGTACATGTCATTTCTTGTACAAGAAGTTGTGCCCTTTCTGGACGAGCGGCTTCCCTCCAGCCAAGTGGGGCATTCCCGTGCCTTGATTGGTGATTCGCTGGCGGGGACACTGGCTTTAATGACTGCTCTGAAATATCCGAAAACGTTTGGTAATGTCATTATGCAGTCTCCTTATGTCGATGACACCGTCCTTGACACAGTAACGAAAGCCCAAACACTGCATCCTGTTTCCACTTATCATACCATTGGAACCGATGAAACGACGGTTCATACGACCGATGGCGGACAGGCTGATTTTCTTACACCAAACCGCCAATTGCACGAACACATCAAGAAAAAAGGATTGCCAAGTGTTTATCACGAGCTAGAACATGGAAACCATACATGGAAATATTGGCAAGACGATTTGAAACACGCTTTCGCAGCCCTTTTTAATTGAATTCACAAAACTCTCAACCGTTTCACTTTCTAATGCAAGCCTTTTTTTGTTATAATAAAAGCTATATTGTTTCTACCGAATAACCATTAATATAAGGAGGCTTTGTATGAAATATGGTATTGTTGCTTTTCCAACCAAACCTGTTCAAGATGAAATTAATTCCTACAGAAAACGCTATGACCCGCATTATGCTCTAGTTCCGCCGCATTTGACGCTAAAAGAGGAATTTGAAGCAAACGATCAAAAAATTGAGGAACTAGTGACAGAGCTGAAACACATCGCCAATCAGACAGATCCAATTGCTATCAGCATCAATAAAGTAAGTACGTTTGCACCGGTTACCAATACCATTTATTTAAAAGTGGAGCCGACTCAACAATTATATGATCTATCCGATAACATGCATACGGAAAAATTCCCCGGTGAACGGACCTACTCATTTGTGCCGCACATTACCATTGCACAAGAATTGACTGATGATGAGTACTCCGACGTTTACGGCAGCATCAGTATGAAAGATATTCAAATACGGGATACCATTGACCGATTCAACCTTGTTTATCAACTGGACAATGGCATTTGGACTGTATACGAAACCTTTGTATTCGGGAAGGAATATGTATGAACATTAAACAAGCTGCGACAGCTAAAGAACAAGAAGATGCGTATAGCGTTCGCTCCATCGTATTCATTGAAGAACAACGCGTTCCTTTGGAGTTGGAAATGGATGAATACGACAACAAAGCTATCCATTTAGTCGGCTATGAAGATAATGAACCGATTGCTGCATCCCGTGTACGCTTCACCGATAGCTACGGAAAGCTGGAACGCATTTGTGTTGTTCAGCATCAGCGTGGCAAATCGCACGGTTCGCAAATCATTCGGGCCATGGAAGACACCATTAAACAAAAAGGATTCCAAACAGCGACCTTAAATGCTCAGATTCGAGCCGTCTCCTTATATAAACGGCTTGGCTATGAAGTGGTATCAGATGAGTTCATGGATGCAGGCATTCCTCATGTGACCATGACCAAATCATTAGCGTGACAGAGGTATCCCTTTAAAGCAAAGGGGATATCTTTTTTATTACGCATTCATAGGAGTGCGTGGATCAGCCATATACGACAAAACGCCCTTGACTGATGCCCTAATTGATTACATTATTTTTCACACAATGCATTGTTATCCCTGTTTTGGTTATGCTAAGGACTGTATCAAAAGGGGGAAAATGCATTGAACGAGTATTTTTTTATGTTTATAGATACCGTATTTGGGTTCATTGCCCTATTTTTTCTTGTGAAATTTCTCGGGAAATCACAGCTTAACGCACTGACGCCGTTTGATTTCATTTCTGCCATTATTCTCGGTGAATTTGTCGGGAATGCATTGTTTGAAAAAAAGGCCGGAATTACCGAGATGACGTTTGTCATTGTATTATGGGGATTATTATTGTACATTATCGAAAAAATTTCCCAGCGCTACAAAGGAAGCAGGGGGTTTCTTGAAGGAAAGCCATCAATGGCTATTTATAAGGGGCAACTTATGTATGATGAACTGAAAAAAAATCGATTGGATATCGATCAACTACAACATTTACTGCGGGAAAAAGATGTATTTTCTTTGGAAGAAGTGGAATACGCAGTGCTGGAGACGGATGGGAAGGTGTCCGTTTTGAAAAAATCGGATTATCAGACCCCGACCAAATCAGATCTAAACGTCCCGCCCGCACCAGTAAAAATCGCCAAAACATTAATCAGCGATGGCGAAATTGTTTGGGATAACCTGAAAGAAGCTAAACTGACTGAAGAATGGCTTGTCCAAACATTACACCTGCAAAACATCTCCGCCGTTGACGATGTATCTTATGCGGAATGGCAGCCGGATCAACAGCATCTGTTTGCCATGACATATAATATAAGAGACAACGATAAGTGACGTCCCCATTTTGGAACAATTGCCGGAGAAGACTGCCCATTCAATGAAACAGTTTTCTCCTTTCTTTTATACCAGGATCACAACATAATTATTCCACCCTTTTAATTTTGGCTCTATCTGTAAAAATAATATTTATCCATCATGACGCCTGCCCACACTTTATTCGTATCAGCACATACCCTGTTAGGGACACTACGTCAATCACCTAATGAAAGGGGTATTTATTCATGGGTTGTGGAAAATATCATGAAACAGGCAACTGCGTCTGTGATATTCTAAAGGAAATTGCTAACGCGCAAAACGATGTCGTTGAGAATTGCTGCACCACCAGCTGTGAAAAATCAATAAACGATCTGCTTGGTGACACCGATCAAGGAAACGGGCTGGACACCGTGCCTGTTATCCTGTACTGTGAAGACAACTGTGAACCATTCAAAGGATTCGGTGCCAACCCGGATAACATTGGTGACATGATGGCCAGCTTCTACTTCCGGGTCAAACGGGTGGATGATGACTGCTGTGCTGTCGTAGAATTGCTTCGTGACCCGGGTGACACGAGCAGAAATCCGGATAATCCGGTTGACCAGGATACCAGTAATCTACGTGCAACCGGCATTTGCATCACCGTTGATTCAAATTGCTTCTGCCATGTCACATGCCTGCCAGCAATAAACGCATTTTAACGACCTATCATAAAGGTGCTCCGGTCAACCCGGAGCACCTTTTTTCTTAATGGATGGACGGATGTCGTTAAAACCCAACCATTTGTATATCATGAATCTCACTAAATGAAATAGCAGTCGGGGTGGAACGCCTTCCTACGCGCACGTAGACGGTTTCGTCCTGATAATCGGTTATGATTCCGCGATAACGTCGTTCATTCGTCTTAATTTCACAGCGCATTGGAGGAACGTGTGCCGGTCTGTTCAGAAAATATTCAACGCGCTCCTGAAGCGACATATCTTTAAATTGCTTCCGGTGTTCGCTTGTTGTGTCATTGTGGGATGCATCTTTTTCCTCTATGTTATCATCATCGTTCGCTTGTGGATCAGCCGGCCCTGCAGTATCAGCCGGATGTTTATTTTCAACCTTTTCTTGCTCAAAAAAGGAATTCCGGCCGCCTGATCGTTTGACAGAACTTTTCGTTGTCATGGATTGGTTTTTTGTATCTGACTTTTTTGGTGTTTTATAACTGCTTTGCATCGGTGCTTCCGGTGTTCGGGTCGTCGGCTGTTGAATATACAACAATGGACTGTTGGCACTTTTTTTGTTTCCCATTTCCACACACTCCTTTGTATCCATTCGTTACGTTAGTGTATGAATGGGCTTATGAATGTGTGTTTGCCTATAAATCCCAGGATTTTCTATATGAGAAGTTGCATGAATGCCGTTGCCAGGCCAAAATATATTAGAATGGAAATGATATCGTTGATCGTCGTAATGAATGGTCCTGATGCAACCGCCGGATCAATTTGAAGCTTATCCATAAAAATAGGCACCAAGGCCCCGGATAATGTGGCTACAATCAATGTCGCCATAATGGATACACCCACCAATAATCCAAGGAAAAAATCTCCCTGCCATACATAAACGATAGCCGTAATGACCGTTCCACAGACAGCACCGGTGATCATCCCTGTTGAAGCCTCACGCAGAATAAGTTTCCATTTCCCTTCTTTGCTGAAATTTCCTGTCGCCAGTCCCCGCACAGCAACCGCAAGAGCTTGTGTTCCCGTATTGCCACTCATTCCGGCAATCAGCGGAATAAAAATAGCCAGAACGGCCATCTGATCAAGTGTTTTCTCAAATTGGTTAATCAAACTTGCTGTCAGCATGCCTAAAAATGATAGAATGACGAGCCATGGAAGACGTTTTTTTGCTGCAGCAAAAGCTCCATCCTGAGGACGATCTGTATCGGTCACACCAGCCAACTTGGAATAGTCGTCAGTTGCTTCTTCGTCCATCACGTCCAAAATATCATCAAATGTTATAATTCCGAGTAAATGATGTTGAAAATCAACGACAGGCAAAGCCAGAAAGTCATAATCACGCATCATTTGCGATACCTCTTCCTGATCTTTTCCAACCGATACAGCAAATACATTTTCATTCATCACATCAGAAATGCGAACATCCTCTTCTGCGACAATTAAGTCTCTCAGTGAAACGACCCCGACCAAATGTTTATCCGCATCAATGACGTATAAATAGTAAATAGTTTCAGCATCCGGCGCTTCTGCTTTGAGGAAATTCATCGTATCTTTAACCGTTTTTGTCTGATGAACAGCGACAAACTCTGTCGTCATGATACTGCCGGCAGTTTTCTCCTCGTAATGCAGCAGCTCTTTGATCTCATCAGCGTCCTTTGCATCCATCATCGTCAACAAACTGACAACGACATCTTTGTCCAGTTCATTCAGAATATCGACCGCATCATCCGTTGCCATTTCCCCAATAACCATCGCAGCAAATCGCGGATCCATTTCTGTTATGAACGGTTTGATATCCACCAGTTCAATATGTTCCATGATATCGGCTGTTTCATTTGGAGACAAGTATGTATAAATATGCTGTCGGACATATTCCTGTTGCTTTTCAAAAAACAGGGATTGATCATATGGATGCATCGACAGAAATTCGTCACGGAACGGTTCCATTTCATCATTGTCAATATATGTATGAAGATCCTCCCATTGACTTTTGTTCACATCTGTGTTTTCCAACAACATCACGTCCTTCCTTCCTCACGGCCACATTATACCATTTCATGTAAATTTCCTTAAACGTTAATCATTTTTCAACACAGCACTTAAATTATTGAGTTGTATCATGTAAACTGAAGATACTGGGGAAATCAATTTACCTCTACTTACCGAACAGGAACCCCTGTACCAAACGTTTAAAAGCAAACGAGACTACGCAGAAAGTAAGGTTAAAAACCCATGAAAAATAGATCAACTCTTAATATAGACTATACGTTACTATCCATTTTAATCCTTCTTTGTCTTATCAGTATATCCACACTATATTTGATGGAGCCCAATTTGCCGCCAAAGTTTGATGAAATCCATTTTTGGTTACAACAGACTAAATGGTATGTCGGTGGCAGTGTCGTCATTACAGCCATTATGCTGATCGACTATGATCGCTTCCACCAAATTACCTGGGTTTTATACAGCATTGGTGTGCTGTCACTAGTGATGTTATTTTTGAAATTTCCACCCGGCATTGTCCCTGAAGTAAAGGGATCCGTATCCTGGTTCCAAATTCCGGTTATAGGGACAGTCCAGCCCAGTGAATTTATGAAGATCATTCTTATAATGATGCTTGCTCATATCATTTTCAAGCATAACCAAAAATATAGCGACAAGACGATGAAAACGGATGTGTTGCTTCTTTTGAAAATCAGTGCGCTGGCCGCACCTCCTATGTTTTTTATAATGACGCAGCCGGATTTTGGCACATTTCTCGTTCTTGGGGCAATCACCGCCAGCATGATACTCGTCTCCGGCATCCGGTGGCACATTCTGTTCGCCCTTTTTCTTGCGGCTATTGCTGCAGGATTGCTAGGATTTGCGGCGTGGATATTTTTCCCGGACGCTGTAAGTGCATTTCTGGATAAATCGGGATTTGACCATGTGACCGGCCGATTTACTGGTTGGCTTAACCCAGATAAAAACCAGGATGACGGCTATCAACTAATTAAAGCTATGCTTGCTATCGGATCCGGCCAACTGATCGGCAAAGGCATCAGTGACATGGAAGTAGACGTACCTGAACAACATACCGATATGATATTCACCTCCATTGCGGAGCAGTTTGGATTTATCGGCTCAAGCATCGTCATCACTCTTTTTTTCCTACTGATTTACCGGCTAATTCATATTGCACTGCAAAGTAATGACCGTTATGGGAGTTACCTTGTCACAGGAATCATTGCCATGTTTGCGTATCAAATTTTTCAAAACATCGGCATGTCCGTTCAGCTGCTTCCGATCACTGGTATCCCGCTTCCATTTTTGAGCTATGGCGGAAGCTCGACCCTATCATATTTGCTGGCAATCGGGATTGTACTCAATGTTCACTCACGTACGAAAGAATATATGTTTGAAGAAACCAAGTGGTATGATTAATGAGGCAAGAGGTGACAAGAATATCAACCGGGATTTAGAATTTATCGACCAGATTATGAGAATATCAACCGAATCAGGGATTTTATAGACCGGATTGTAGGGATATCAACCGGACTTCTTATTTATCGACCAAATTTGAGATTTATCAACCGAATTATGAAAATATCAACCGGCGAACAACCGTAGACCTCCTGAAAAAGCCACACGCCATTATCGTGTGGCTTTTTCAGTATGTTATGTTGTCTGCATCAGCTGGCTAATATCAGAAGGAATGGCTGCGGTAAAACACATCGGTGCCCCTGTGATCGGGTGGTCAAACTGCAGTTGATGGCAATGCAGTGCCTGCCGGATAACCCGGTCTGTCGATCCGCCATACAAGTCATCCCCTGCCAATGGATGACCCATATGAGAAAAATGAACACGTATTTGATGGGTCCGCCCTGTTTCCAGACGAACATCCACAAGCGTATGGCTGGATGAAGTGTCCACCACTTCATAATGCGTTTCGGCATGTTTGCCATCCGTTGTAACCGTTCGTTCTATAATAGAGTCTTTCTTGCGCCCAATTGGTTTGCATATGGAACCTTTTTCTTGTTCCGGATTTCCTTCAATAACAGCATAATATGCCCGCCATATAGATCCCTTTTTTTGCATATGCGACAACATTGAATGGCTCCAGCGATGCTTCGCAATCAGCATCAAACCAGACGTCTGCCGGTCCAGTCTGGTCACAACATGAAACGTATACGGAAGACCTTGCTTCTCATAATGGGCCAGCACACCGTTGGCAATTGTTCCAGATGAGTGCAATCGCGATGGTATAGAGGCGATCCCCGCCGGTTTATGAAGAATGAGAACGGCATCATCTTCATAGACGATATCAAGCGGCATTGTTTCCGGTACCATGTGGGAACCTTTTCGTTCAGCCGGGAACGTGACGGTCAAAGCATCTCCTTCATGCAGCGTGCAGCGCAGCGTCTGCCTTTGTTGATTGACCCGGATATCACCGCCGCCATGAATAATGTGCTTGATCAGCCTTTTCGAAAATGATAACTCGTGCTGCAAATAATGACCAACGGCCTGTCCGTCATGTTGTTTTGTGATAACCCAATGCAATGCGCGTGCACCTGCCTCTTCATTTTATTCCCCTTCGTCCGCTACAAACGAATCACGGACCCGGTCCCAGAATGGGAATCGTCGGAAGCGTGCAAAACGAACACGTTCAGTGGCAACCCGGCATTGAATCGATTTTACGTTCGCATAGTTTTTGCTGAAATGATCAAGTGCAATGAGAAATGTCCGTTCATTCCCGAGCGGTTTCAGCATGCATGTATGGTGCTTCGGCAATATAAGTGGCGATCCAATCGTTCGAAAAACCCGGTTGTTGATCGACGCCATTTCTGTCAACTGGATGGCTTCAATCGACGGATGGATAATGCCTCCGCCCAACGCTTTGTTGTAGGCCGTGCTTCCGGATGGGGTAGATATGCATAACCCATCTCCCCGGAATGTCTCAAAGTGGGATCCCTTGATCTCCACATCAAAAACGACAGACCCCTCGGCTGTTTTAATAGTGGCTTCATTCATGGCTAAAAACCGATCTTCTTCTTTACCATCTTTTCCACGGATGGTAACTTCCAGAAGTGGATACTCAACAATCTGGAAAGGCGTTTTAGCGATTTCAATAATCAACTTTTCCACCTCGCTCGGGACCCAGTCGGCATAAAAACCTAAATGGCCGGTATGAACACCGATAAACGCTGTTGATTCGAGGCAATGAATATATTTATGAAAAGCCTCCAGAAAGGTTCCGTCACCTCCAACGGAAATGACCAGATCCGGATTTGTTTCATTGTATTCCAATTTAAAATCCGTCAAATATTGCTTCATTGTCGCTTGTATTTTATTCGATCGTTCATCACCTTTTGATACGATTGCAAATTTCACAATCCGCCCCCCTACTTTCGATGGAATATCCGTTTTGCTTCCAAAACCTCATTTTTAATAGCTGACATTTCTTCATCCAGCCTGAAAGCTGCTTCTGCCGCACGCTGCAGACGTGATTGTATAGCAGAAGGAATTTGGCCTTTATATTTATAATTCAGCGAATGCTCATTTGTCGCCCAGAAATTCATAGCGAGGGTACGGATTTGCACCTCCGCCAAAACCATTTTCACTCCATGAATCGTTTCAACAGGGTACTCAATGATGATGTGATAAGACCGGTAGCCACTAGCTTTCTTATGGGTGATATAATCTTTTTCTTCAGCGATGGTCAAATCTTTACGGGAACGAATCATGTTAACAATGGCATAAATATCATCTACGAAAGGACAGACAACACGCACCCCTGCTATGTCCGGAAGTTCCTCGACCCCGTCCAAAGGAATATTTCTCAGTTCTGTTTTTTCCAGGATACTTTTTACCGGTTTGACACGGCCGGTTATGAATTCAATGGGAGAATGTTTGGATTCATACTCATATTGTTTACGGATTCCTTTCAATTTTATTTTTAGTTCTTCTACTGCTTGGGCATAAGGAGCAAGCACAGCCTCCCAATTCATGTTTTCACCACCTGTCTCGTCTCTTCCTATTCTCATAATAACACATGAACAGGTTTTTCTTTGCATAATTGTGTATCATTCGCCATAATAAATCAATAGCATTGGGCTTCACAAGGCCGTTGCTGATTGTCCTGAACAAATGGAGGCATACTGATGACACAAGAAATTGAAATTGAATATAAAAACATGCTCACCGCGGATGAATTCGATCAACTATTAAATACCCTTCCTTTCCCGAAAGAGGGACAGACACAAACAAATCATTATTTTGAAACAGCGAATTTTTCGTTAAAAGAACAGGGATGTGCCCTGCGCATTCGTGAAAAAAACGGCGATTATACGATGACCCTGAAAGAACCGCATACCACGGGATTACTGGAAACCCATGACCATTTGACCAAGCAACAGGCAGACAGCTGGTTGTCCGGAAACCCCACCAATGCTGACGGAATACTGAAACAAATAGCTGATAAAGGAATAGCTGCTGCTGACCTTTTGTATTACGGCAGTCTGACAACCTATCGCCGTGAACTGGTATACGGGGATGTATTGCTCGTACTGGATGTGAACACGTATCTTCAAACGACGGACTATGAACTTGAATTGGAAGCCGAATCTGAACAAGCCGGCCTGAACACAATGCAGCAGTTGCTTGATGACTATCAGATTGAACAGCGAAATACACCGAATAAAATCCGCCGTTTCTTTACGGCAGCATCGGACGAACAATCGGATTAGTTGCGCTTCCCATACTACGTTGCTAGAATATATACAACCACCCGGGGGAGTGAATACGCAATGACAAAAACCGGAACCATTTACGAAGCTATTGGTGGCTTTAACGTGGTGGATACATTAGTGACTGCATTTTATCAACATGTCGGAAACCACCCAAAACTGACGCCTATTTTCCCGGATGACCTGACAGAAACAGCTAGAAAACAACGACTGTTTCTGACACAACTTTTCGGCGGGCCAAGGTGGTATACAGAAGACCGAGGCCATCCCATGATGAAACGACGGCACCTCCCTTTTGAAATCACCCCGGAACGTCGGGATGCATGGCTTAGTTGCATGGACGCAGCACTTACTGAATCAGGCATAGACGAACCATATCGTTCAGCTATATTTGAAAAGTTAACCATGCTGGCACAACACATGATGAACACACCAGATTAACGAATTATATTTCTGAAAGCAGTCAGACAAAGACCGGCATGCACAAGCAATGCCGTATATAGGCGCAGACACTTTTTGAATACATGGCAAGAAAGGAGAATCGATGTGCGTTGGAATCAGCCTGAGCTTGCCCGTTTCAATAACACAGACACATCGTCAACGTATAACTACATCGATTTCATGCAAAAACCAGTGGAAGTTTATGTTTTTATTGATCCGCTTTGTCCGGAATGCTGGTCATTGGAACCCTATCTTAAAAAACTGTCCACTGAATATGGTCGCTTTTTCAGACTGCAACCTATTTTAAGCGGACAACTAAACACCTTGAATAAAGATGTATTTGATAAACCAAAACGTTTGAAGGAAATATGGGAAAAAACAGCTTCACGCACGGGCATGCCTTGTGACGGTGATATATGGATTGATAACCCCATACGTTCTCCATGGATCGCGTCCCTCGCTATTAAAGCGGCGGAATTGCAAGGGAAAAAAGCAGGGAAAATGTTTTTGCGAAAAGTACAAGAGAGTGCATTCCTAAAAAAACAGGATATATCCGATGAAACCGTACTCCTGAAATGCGCTGAAAATGCTCGGCTAGATATCCAGGAATTCCGGGACGATCTTTACTCGGATACAGCCAAAAAAGCATTTCAATCCGACCTGAAGTTGACGCAGGAAATGGAAGTGGACTACATTCCAACAATCGTATTTTTTAATCAGGATACTGAGGAGCAGGGTATTAAAATTTCCGGCCTTTACCCTTACGACATCTATGTTATGATATTGAAACAAATTTTACAACGGGAACCCGTTCCATCATGCAAACCTCCACTCGAACGATTTATCCGCTATTATCAAGTTGTCGGCACAAAAGAAATTTCTGTTGTTTACGATTGGACCAAAGCCAAGACCGAAAAGGAATTAAAAAAATTAAAACTGCAGCAAGCCATTAAAAAAACACCTGTGAAATATGATGCATACTGGGAATACATTGGAGAATAGCAACTGTATAACCCTATGGAATGCAAATAAAAAAAGATGTGCGGGGCTGCGCACATCTTTTTTCCATCTCTAAACAAACAAAGGGGGATGGGAGAAAGTTTCATAATCAAAACAAAGGGGTTTTGTTTGTGACTTATCTCACATTATTATCATAACAAGTGCCATTGCTTTTCACAACCATTTGTTCACACTTTCACAAAAATGTCACACTTCTAAGAAACAAGTTTGTCACATACACTGATCATAAAACATATGGACCATTTGTTCGTTGTACCTACCGGTTGACCATAGGTTTTTCCAAGGCGTCTCAGTAACTGACATATATAGGGAGAGGTGATTCTATGCGGGACATACTCCCATTTTTCTTTTTACTGCTAACTTTAGTCGTTGCATTCCTAAACTTATTCGGGCTTATGCAACTGATACCACTTTTTGTCACATTACCGGCACTGTTCTTATCCATCTATCTGACAGTTTATTTCTTTACCCATCGGAACGCCTACCGCGGAAGATTCCGTGGTTGAACAAAAGCACATACGTCACAAAACAGGCTGTCACCACTCAGAGTGACAGCCTGTTTTTCAACTGTTTTATTTTAATAGAAGGTCTTCCATTTCATTCAGTTTTTCTTCAAACACATCAAAGGCCGCTAAAATCGGGTCTTTCGATGTCATATCAACACCAGCTTTTTTCAGAATGTCAATCGGATAATCACTGCTACCGGCTTTCAGGAAGTTCAGGTAGTCTTCAACCGCACCTTGTTCCCCGCTAAGAATCCGGCTGGCAAGCGCTGTCGCAGCGGAATAGCCGGTCGCATACTGATAAACGTAATAGTTCATGTAAAAATGCGGGATCCTGGCCCATTCCTTACCGATTTCTTCATCGCAAACAATATCATCGCCAAAGTATTTCTTGTTCAGGTTATAATAAATCTCCGTCAGTTTATCGGCTGTCAACGCTTCCCCGTTTTGCGCCCGTTTATGAATATCATGTTCAAATTCGGCGAACATCGTCTGGCGGAACACCGTGCCACGGAACCCCTCCAGAAAATGATTTAGCAAATACAACTTCTGCTTTTCATCGTCCACTTGGTTCAGCAAATAGTCGTTCAACAACGCTTCATTTGTCGTTGATGCTACCTCAGCTACAAAAATGGAGTAATTTCCATAACGGAAAGCCTGTGACTGGTGTGTATAGTAACTGTGCAAGGAATGGCCAAGTTCATGAGACAGTGTGAACAAATCTTCCAGCTTATCTTGCCAGTTAAGCAGAATGTATGGATGTGTCCCATATGCACCGGATGAATAAGCACCGCTTCGTTTGCCTTTATTCTCCTCCACATCAATCCAGCGGCTTGAAAACCCTTTTTTCAGGATATTGACATAATCATCGCCTAACGGTTTCAAGGCTTCCAGCACATGCTCTTGTGCCTCTTCATATGGAATATGCATGTCGGCATCTTTGACTAGTGGTGTGTATATATCATACATATGCAATTCATCCAGACCGAGCACTTGTTTGCGGAGGCGGATATATCGATGCATGAGCGGCAATTTTTCGTTGACGGCTTCCACCAGATTGTCATAAACCTGCTCTGGAATATGATTGCTGTCCAGTGCGGCTTGACGCGCGGAATCGTAATTTCGTACTTTAGCTTCAAAATTATCGGCTTTGACGGTTCCTGTCAATGTGGAGGCGAATGTGTTGATGAATTTGCCATACGTCTCATACATCGCCTGGAACGCGGCTTTACGTACATTGCGGTCTTTAGACTGAAGAAATCCGATGTAGCGGCCATGTGTCAAATCCACTTCTTCCCCATCTTCATTCGTTATCGTTGGAAACGTCAAATCAGCATTATTCAGCATGCTGAACGTATTAGATGCGCTTCCCATCGGCTCAGACGCTTCTGCTAACAATGCTTCTTCCTTTTCGCTTAATACGTGTGGGCGCTGACGGCTAATGTCATTCAGAACCTTGTTGTAAAATGATAATTCGTCTTTTTCCTTAACAAATTCCTGCACCTTAGCATCATCCATTGCTAGAATCTCCGGAACGATAAAACTCATCGAACTGGATGCCTGAGTCAGAAGGCTTTCTGCTTTTTCATTCAGCGCTTGATACGTCGAATTCGTGGTATCTTCGTCATTGCGCATGTGGGCATATGTAAACAATCTCCCAAGGCGCTCAGCCAGCTGATCCTGCAACACAAGAACATCATAGAGATTCTGTGCTGAATCGGCAATACTGCCTTGATAGGCGGTAATAGATGGCAGATCGTTTTCAAGTGCCTTCCGTTCCTCTTCCCAGTCGTCATCCGTTTTAAAAATATCTTCCAGTTTCCATTTGCGCTCCTCCGGAATCTCATTTCGATTTGGCAGTTCTTTTGCTGTTTTGACCACTATTTATTCCTCCTGTCATTCGTTTTCTTTTCACTTATTCAATATACTTTCCAAAAAATCCTTCCATTTCTTTAGTATGACGAATCATCCATGAATCATGCCACCATTTTGCTTCATAATCTGCTCAATCATACGAGCATCACCATCCAACGCCTCCTCTATATGGTCATAAAAAGACCATTCATTCTGTTTGATATAATGGTCTGCAGACGTTTTACGAATCAGCTGCAAAATTTCGAGCAGATAAAAGTATTCACGAATCGGATTTTCTGATTCAAGCATAAGTGGAAATAACGACGGTGCATGAAAATGGTTGCGAAGCATATGAATGCAGATTTGATATGAAAACGCTGAGCCAGCCTCAAGTGGTGTGATGATATCTAAAAAAAGACGACTTTGCCAATCCCAAGGTGGTGTTTTCATCAAGTGCTGGGAAGATATCGGCAAATAAATCGGTGACGGAAGCGTTTGCCTGTTGGCGCGTCTCGTATACAGCCATTGCTGCCATACCATCTCCCTGCCGTACAAACGCCCCGGCGTATACAGACGAAATGTTCGCTTTTTTTGCTGCCAAATATGAAAAAGTTCTTGTTGGGTGAATCGGAAAACAGGAAATAAATCCGTGAAAATCATTTTCTCTAATTTGCGGATAGATAGGTTACCTGTGATTGTACGTAATGTTGTAAAATAAATATCTTGAAAAAATAGCACTTGGTGGGTTTCCGGACAGAAGAAATATAGCGTGCGCGGAAATTCAGCAGAAAATTGATGAATGAATGGAAGGTGGAACGAGTCCACTTTTAATTGTTGTCGGCCATGTCTGCGGAACGTATTGGCTCCTAAAATCCAAATAGGTATGATTCCCGCTCGGTAGTAGCCGCGGCTTCGTTCAGCAATGAGCTCCGTTGGAATTCGGGCACATTGATATTCTATCGCAATCATCCTATGGTTCAGCTGTAGCAGTATATCCGGTCGCTGCATTATTTCCGAAATATAAAATTCGAGTCGGACGTCGAGCCCTTGTTTTTTCAACCACTGATACAGCAGCAATTTTCCCTTTTCATGGTAGGACCCTTCTCCGCCTTCCTGTGATGGGCAGTCTGTTTTTGCTTCGTGGGCAAAATGCGGAATAACTTTTGTCCCTGCTTTGGCAATAACTGGCTGACTGCATACCGGGCAAAAAAATGTCTCCCTCGTTCTTAGTAACGATATTTCCTGTCTCGTCTTGGTTGCTAATGTCACAAACGTTCCATCTTTTATTTTCGCTTGCAGCATCGAAAAATCACCTCCACGGTATTTATTCGCCAAAATTGGATTAATTCCTTTTTTATGTCACGATACATTGAAATATTTTTTAAATGCATTCGTCTAATCAACAGCGGTTATTGGAGGTGATGCACATGGATGAACGACAGACGGTGGCTGTTTGGTTTGATGAATATGGCAATGATATTTACCATTTTTTAATTTACCGCGTCGGTCCCCATGAGGCCGAGGACTTGCTCCAGGAAGTGTTCATTAAAGCATTGAAACGATTTCACAGCTATCAGAAAAAGTCCGGCCCGAAGACGTGGCTGTTCAGTGTTGCACGAAATGTAGCAATCGATGAAATAAGAAGGCAAAAAGCACGGAAATGGAAAGACCATATTCCGCTTGAGAAGACTAAAGAACCAGAGACAAATCAATCACCGCAATCCATATTTGCTGAGAAGGAAGAATACCGTATAATCTATCAGGCAATACGGACACTTAAAGCCAATTATCAGGATGTGCTTATATTACGAGGCATTAAGGAATTGTCCATTAATGAAACGGCCGATATTCTTAAATGGAGTGAAAACAAGGTCCGATTAACCCAACACCGCGCCCGCATTGCACTGAATAATACCTTAAGGGGGTGGGATACCCATGACAAAGCAAAATAACAGTTGGGTGGATCATCATCTTTCGTCCATGCCAAAGCCAAGTGTAAGCCAGGATAAACATCAGGAAATCAAACAAACCATTATGAATGATAAAAAGCCAGGCACATTCCGAAGATACTCGGCCATTGCTGGTACTGCTGCAGCCTGCTTCATTGTCTTTCTGCTGGCCATAACATTCATCAACAGCCAGCAGCGAATGACTATGCAATCTTTTTCAGAAATCATCAGCGGTGATATCGCCAAAATTGCCGGAACAGATGGGACAAATGACTACGTTTCAGACAGCAATCAAATCCTGCAAGCATTCCACGAAGCAACGGAATCAATAGAGCTGGTGGAGACAGATACAAGAAGTAAGGCATTGTCACAATCGATTACACTTTATGATAATGAGGGCGACAAAATGGCCGATATCCAATTCGGCGATGAAGCAGCTATCAACATTAATGGAACCTATTACCGGACAGGCGATGGTGAGCTGAAGGCGTTTACAGATGTCTTTTTCACGGAAAAATATGCAACTGGCAAACAATTATCTACTCGGAAACAAGCTTACCGAATTATTGATTTGCTGATGCAAAAAAATATGAACAAGCTCATGTCTTTTGTACATCCTGAAAAAGGACTGCGGTTTTCACCACACGTTTCTGTTTCTGCCGATGACGTCACGATCCCCAAACACGATATTCCCGGTTTGCTCGATCAGGAAGATACCTATACATGGGGGATAAAAGCTGGCAAGGGAAGCCCAATTGAAATGACGCCCAATGATTACATCGAGGAATACGTCCGTCCGCAGCTGTTCACGCCTGATTCCGCTGATACTATAAGCATCAACGAAATCAAACAGCGCGGAAACACACGGAATACGATTCTCGACATGTACCCCAGTGCAGAAACGGTTGAATTTTACAATGACGGGTCAGCAGACACCGAAATGGACTGGCGGAGTCTAACACTTGTATTTCAAAACTATAATGGGAAACGAAAGCTGGTCGCGATCGTGAATAACCAATGGTCACCATAAAGTAAAACTTAAATTAAGTTACATTGCGGGATGAACAGAATGCATAATGATTTATTGCACCTTCTTTTCCCAAAACAAAAGCGTAACCAGTGCTGGTTACGCTTTTGTTTCTGTACAAATGATCTAAAAATAGTCTAAAAACCAAAAAAAAGACACCCTTATTCAGAGCGTCTAATCGTTGCAGGGAAGTAGGTCCGGATTTGGTCAAACACATTTTCCTGCATAACTCGCTTTCCATATTCTTCAAGAAAATGAATGGTTGTATCCGAGTCATTGCCGAATTCAAAAATCTGACTAAGCAAGTCTTCCTGCCTGTCATCATCCTCTTCCGGAAAACCAATATACAGATAATAAGCATCATTGTAATGGAATAAGGTATTTTCTAATGTTGTTTCACTGGTATCAAGGTAATGGCTCAGTTGAATGATATCTTCAAAATCGGTAAAACGAACAATCAGCGATAACATGCCATCGTCATTCTCATCTTTTACTGTGTTTGCTTGTTTATCCGATTCGAATTTGTCGTCAACCATGTCATCAAGGCTTTCATCAACCGAGATATCGACAGTCTTACCATTTTCCGTTGGGAGCTCAATATTTTCACCATCATTGGAGATTTGTGCTTTTGTCACAACAATCTCCAATCCTTTTTCCAATGCCTGAACCTGAATCCATAATGGGCCATCAACTGTAAAGTCTTCTTTATAATTAAGTTCTTCCATCATTTGCCAAAATAGCTGTTCGCCTCGTTCACGATTATACCAGATTTCCTCACGTTGGAATCCGCGATCCTCCATATCAACGTATGAAATATAAAATTTCACCGTATTCTCATTAATCCGTTCTATTTCCATCCTTTTTCTCCCCCTTCATATAAAGAATCCGGACTCTTAAAGTCAAATCCAAATGGTGGAAGAGACAGCATTTTTATGTCTGTTTATAATTTCCCTGTAAAGCATATTCATAACCATTCAAGGACTTGTAATTTTATTATATTACGAACTTGGAATTCTTGAAAATTTATTTGCCTATTTTAATGGTTAATTTCTAA
The DNA here is from genome assembly GCF_055395055.1 of Lentibacillus halophilus. Lineage (NCBI taxonomy): Bacteria > Bacillati > Bacillota > Bacilli > Caryophanales > Bacillaceae > Lentibacillus > Lentibacillus halophilus. The sequence continues at coordinate 1,737,113 of NZ_AP043750.1, read as the reverse complement.
TTTTAACCCATTTTTCTTCTGTTGTCACTAGTTCAAAGAAAAATGGACCATCCCATTTTTCAAAAATCGATTTAGACAACATAATAGGTGGTATACAGGCTTTTATATAGGAAAAACGCAGATCTCAGTTGATAAAAGGATCTACGTTTTTGATGTTTATAATGGAAACCAGCATAATTAGTTGACGAGACGCTGAGCTTCACGCAATTGGAAGGTTCTGACTGTTCTCGGCAAAAAGCGACGGATTTCATCTTCATTATAGCCAACCTGCAGTCGTTTCTTATCCAAAATAATCGGCCGGCGCAGCAATCCAGGATTCTGCTGAATCAACCGAAATAAGTCTTTCATAGGCAATTGATCTATATGAACATCCAGTTTTTGAAATACTTTTGAGCGTGTTGATATAATCTCATCGGTGCCGTCTTCTGTCATGCGAAGTACTTCCTTAATTTCATCAAGTGTTAATGGTTCCGAAAAGATATTGCGCTCTTCAAATGGTATATCATGCTCTTCCAGCCATGCTTTAGCTTTTCTGCAAGATGTACAGCTGGGTGAGGTATAAAGTGTTACCATGTAACTTCACTCCTCATTCTCATAAGTATATAGTCATTTCATGAACTGTTACCAACTTATTATTACATTAAAATAAGTTTAAATTGTCTATATATAAAATTATACTACAATTGTCAATCAAAAGGTAGAGGCTATATTAAAAAAGTTGGTAAAAATTATTCATGTGTTCACAAAATGTTCGCATTGAACCACGTTAATAGCCATTATTATATACCCTGAACATTTTTTCATTAAACGTCACAAGAATGAAAATGGATGAAAAATGTTGTCGCTGTCCCCCACCCAATAAAAGCGAACGTTCATGTCACCTTATTAATGAGCTAAGGCGGGGATTACAACAGCCCTTTAATGCGTGATAAACGTGATATAATATTAGTATGAATGGAAAAACCAGCATTTATTCAAAGATATCTGGTTTTTACTGATTTTGGCCTTTCCGGAAGTTGTTGATGGACCACTACCTGCATGCAAATGAACCAACGATATCAATCGAGTGGTGTATAATCCACATTTTCCGTGTATACGTTGCCGGCATTCCAAATCAGAAATTCATTGATGCCTTTTTCATTCAACGCTTTAATCTGTGCTTCCACTTCTGCTTTCCCGTACTGCGTTGGTGCACCGCTGTACAGCCACGGCGCCTCAAAATCCTGCAACCATGGCCGTGATGTCGGCGGATTATCCAATTCATCGAGCATATCGTTTTCAACTTTAGCATATTCTGCGACGGTCTTGTAAGGTTCCTTGTCAGGGAAGTCAATGCCAAAGTAAGATGTCCAGTGACTCGGGTAAATCATGGAAGAGATAACATCCACATTGCTGGCTATCTTAGGGAAATTTTGTCCGATTCCAGGAGCACGCTTAACTGTCGCCGTATAACCAAAAATATCGACAGCGACATCAATGTCGTAATAATCCAGCTCCTTTTGGGCATACTGGACAAAATCGGTAACAGCTTTCACTCGGCGTTTCTCATTACTTAAATTTTCGTTTTTGTAATCGCCTTTGTTGTAATTCAGTTCATCATCATAGTGTTCAAAACCTTCGGGAAAACGGACATAATCAAACTGAATTTCCTGAAACCCAAGTTCGGCCGCTTTTTTGGCTATGCCAAGGTTATATTCCCATACTTCTTTTTGAAAGGGATTAACAAATGAGTCTCCTTTATTATTCGTCCATACGTGTCCGTTTTCAGTGAATGATAGATCCGGCCGCTTTTCGGCCAGAACAGAATCTTTAAAAACAACGATTCGTGCAATCGGATAAATGCCTTTTTCCTCCAGCACTTCAAGCATTTTTCTGGGTTCATCTATATAGTTAGTGGCTATATCCTTATAAGGCGAATCATCCGGGACACTGATGGTCAAATTGCCATGATCCTCTTTAATATCAATCACCATAGCATTCAGCTTTGAATTCTCAACCAAATTCAGGAGAGTATCAAATCGCTGCCCGCCTGCTGATGGACCAGTGACATAAACACCTCTGACTGCATCAGGATATGTAAAGTCCAAACCGGCATCATAGGTGAAACGCTGCATTTTCTTTTCCGTGTCTATAGAGGTTACGGTCGTCTGTCTTTCGGTGTTCGGGTTTGCTTGTAATGTTTTTTCACTGTCCGTTGCCTTGGAGGAAAGCGGTATAATCGCAACAATGAGCAGGAGAAGAAGAACAAAAACTGATATCCCGAGGTAAATTCGCTTCATTTTCTATCAGTCTCCCATTTTCCTTTTAAATATATTATAAAAGAAATCGACAACAAATGGAACAATCTTTTTCAAAATCCGACAATATTTTAAATATCTACCCCTTAATTCGTTAACCGATAAATCCTGGTCATGCATTTTATGCTTATTAGTTATAAAACATGATATAATAAACGAAAGAAAATGATAAATTGTGGTGAAGATAATATGGACCAACATTTACATGTTTTTGTCACAGTGGCAGAAAAGCAGAATTTTTCCAGAGCAGCAGAAACATTGCATATGACACAACCCGCGGTGAGTCAGTACATTCGACTTTTTGAAGAGACTATGGGAGTACGCCTGCTGGAGCGGACAAGCAAATATGTACAGCTCAATAAAGCTGGGGAAATGGTGTATCATCATGCCAAAGAAATCATCGGATTGTACACGAGAATGCAAAATTTAGTAGATGATTTAACTAACAAAGCCAGCGGGCCACTCTCAATTGGGGCAAGCTATACGTTTGGCGAATACGTGCTCCCGCATATTATTGCGAAATTGAACGAGGCATACCCGAATATAAGCCCTACCGTTATCATTGGCAACACAACTGAAATAGCTGATGCAGTCAAGCGGCATCAACTGGATGTAGGCATTGTCGAGGGGCACTTAAAAGATGAAGAGCACATGCAGATAGAACCATTTGCAGAGGATGATATGGTTGTTGTTGCGGCACCGAATCATCCGTTGATGGTGAGGAATGATGTCATATCAATGAAAGATCTGGAAAAAACAACGTGGGTACTTCGAGAATATGGATCCGGAACTAGAGAGGCAGCAGATAGTGTATTTCAACAAAATGACATTGCACCCGACAAGATTATGAACATTGGCAGTACCCAGCCGATCAAGGAAGCTGTTGAAGCTGGGTTAGGAATCAGTTTATTATCCCAATGGGCTATCCAAAAAGAACTGCAACATGATGATCTGACCGTTGTTCCAGTATCAGGATTGCCTTTCCGGAGACAATTTTCCATTATTACAACTTCCCCGTTCCAAACGAAGGCCCTGCAAATATTCATCGACCTGCTGCGACATAATAAAGATCTGTCAGCCTTCCGATCGGATCACGATGACCCAAGCGGCACAACGTAATAAGATGAAGCGTTTAAATGTTAGAAGGCCGGAATTCACCCGTGGTGGCTATTAAAAAACAAGTAGCCTTCCCCGGCAGCATTCAATGGCCGGGGACTTCCTATACATAGAATTGAAACGAAACATGCATAGATGATGAATAATACGTATTAGCACAGCTGCAAGTGAACGCTTAAAAATGCTCTTTTGCTTCATTTAATAATCCGAAACACAAGTGGTATGCGGTAGCGAACACCATTATTAGCTTTAAGTAATGCGATGATGGTAAATACAAATGCTAAAATGATTATAATAGGTAGTAATATAAAGCCAATTACTAATAGAACCAGAATACCGCTAATGATGGAATAAACCGTAAACGATATTAAGAAATTAAAATATTCTTTTCCATGATAATCAACAAAATCGGATTCATCGCGTTTAAACAACCAAATCAGTAATGGACCAAGAACGGGGAAGAATATACTGATCAAATAGATCAGCATCGCAAACATACGTTCATCTTTTTCCAACATATTTATCACCTCTTTTTTATGATTATATGAAACAGCTTTTGAATTTGTTTCTTTTCAACCAGCAGGGCGTGACCTTCTTTCTTGGCAATTAATTATTCGTCCAGTACCATGGTTATGTGCTATACTTTTTCGTATTATCTGCTCAGTCATTGAACGTATATCAGACAACAAGGTGATTTTTTATGCAAAACGTTGTAGTAATCTTGGTCGGCTTTTTAAATGGCTATCTGTTCGAACTTTTACACGTACCTGCTGGTTGGCTATTAGGAGCCATTGCTGTCGGAGCTATTTACCGTCTTTTCATAGCTGACATAACGTTTCCGCCGCTTCTCTTTGACACAGCCCTTGCCATTATCGGCGTCAGTATCAGTTTATCCATCAAGATTGACATGTTTAAGGACGTGGCCGGCTTTTTGTTGCCACAGCTTGTAAGCCTTGTGACACTTTTTGTTGCTTGCTTTTTTTTGGCTAAATTTCTGCATCGGTTCTCCAACCTTGATGCGATAACCGCCTTGTTTTGCTGTTTACCAGCAGGAGCGTCCGTTATGATTGCCCTGAGCAGAGAGTACAAAGCAAAACTGAGTATTGTTGCTGCCTTTCAAAGTGTTCGGATCATGATGCTGGTGACTACTATCCCCATTATCGCCGGGTATATTTCACCTCTGCTAGATACACAGGTGGTCAAGAACAGCGGCCTGGAAGCAACAGAAGGGAACACCATACCCATGTGGGGGGCCCTTGTAGCATATACGTTGATTGTTATGACAGCACTAGCACTCGCGATTAAATGGAAAATACCGGTTGCTTCGTTTATCTATTCTATCATGCTCGGGTTTTTAGTCCATTCTTTCGCTGTTCCATTACCTTCAATGCCTGACGTCATGGTTGGCGGAGGAATGGCTATGCTGGGGGTCATTATCGGTGCTCGTTTTGACCGGGAGTCCGTAGCAGAATTTAAACGTATCGGCTGGACCAGTTTGGGAATATTGACGGCCTTTTTTGTATTGACTTTTATCACAACCTTTATTTTTTATTTGATGACACCATTGGATTTCACAACAAGTTTGCTTGCTATTGTTCCAGCTGGTGCGGCGCAAATGGCTTCAGTAGCAGCGCTTTTGGATCTCGATGCCAGTATTGTTGCTGCGATACAAGTATCAAGGCTTGTCATCATTATTATCACTGTGCCAATGATCGTTCCGTTTCTTGTCAACCAGGAACATCACCAACAAACTATAGCACACAACAACGGACTATGATAAGAGATGACACAACAAAAGACGTAATGGGAGGATCATATGAACAACCGGAATAAAGGCATCATATTATTATTGGTATCGGCATTTGGATTTTCCCTTATGGCAGCATTTGTTAAACTTTCCGGGGATATTCCAACCGTCCAAAAAACGTTGTTCCGCAACGCGGTCTCAATGATGATTGCATTTGGGTTTGTTTTACACTACAAGGAACGCTTGTTTGGCAAAAAGGAAAATCAAACATATCTCCTGCTGCGTTCGTCCTTGGGCGCGGCCGGAATTGTATTATATTTCTATGCCATCGATCATCTTGTTTTATCCGATGCCGACATGTTGAATAAAATGAGCCCGTTTTTAACCATCGTTTTTGCAGCCATTTTTTTAAAAGAACGTGCACGACTGTTTCAAACCGTTGCAATCGTGATAGCTTTTATTGGAACGCTTTTCATTATTAAGCCGGAATTTTCCCTCCAAACCATTCCTTATATTGCCGGGATCTTTTCAGCGGTTTTCGCTGCAGGAGCGTATACGGTCCTGAGGGTACTCGGCGACAAGGAGCAATATTATACCGTTGTATTTTATTTTTCTTTTTTCACGACCATGGTATTGCTGCCGTTTGTCATCATTTTTTATGAACCAATGCATTGGCAACAGTGGGTTTATCTGCTCGCAGCGGGGATTTTTGCCACGGTGGGGCAATTCGGGATCACGGTTGCCTACAAGTATGCACCGGCAAAGGAAATTTCGATTTTCTTCTACTCAACGGTCGTGTATTCGGCGCTTATCAGCATTTTCCTATTCGGACAGATTCCAGATATTTGGAGTGTCATTGGATACATCGTTATTTTCAGTGCATCGTTCTATATGTTTTTGAGAAATAACCGAGAAGACAGCGAACGTCGTACGTCGTAATAAGAAAAAGTTAAGCACATCATTACAGGCATGCTTACCTTTTTTGATTTATTCAATGCTAATGGTCATGGTCGTGAGCGGATGCGTTTTGATCATTCTGACACATTAGCGAGTCATCATGGGGATGTTCTTGGTTCTCCATCTGAATGGTTACATGGCCGATGCCTTTATGTTCCAAATCATGTTCAATCGTTTGTAATAGTTTTTGACTTTCCTGGATGGACAAATCACCATCGACGACGGCATGACAGGAAAGTGCATTTTCCCCGCTTGTAATGGACCAGACGTGCAAATCATGGATGCTTCTGATGCCATTTGTATTTTCCACCGTATGGATAATATCGTCCAAGTCCACATTTTTCGGAGTTCCTTCCATCAGCACATGTACCGCTTCTTTCGTCACTCGCCAACCACTTATTAATACAAGAATTGCGACAATAACACTGGCTAGCGGGTCAGCAAATCCCCAGTTAAAGAACATAATTAATAAGGCAGCGGTAATGGCCCCGACTGAACCGAGCAAATCACCTAAAACATGCAGGAAGGCTGCTCTTAAATTCAAGTTTTCTTCTGTATCGCCTCGATGCAGCATCCATGCGACAACAATATTGACCAATAATCCAATAAACCCGATCACTAACATTCCGGTCGAGGCGACTTCAGGCGGATTTAAAAAGCGTTTGTAAGCCTCATAAAAAATGTATAGCGAAATGAGCACAAGGGTCACGCCATTAAACACGGCTGCCAATATTTCAAATCGTTTGTAGCCATATGTTTTACTGTAATCAGCTACTTTTTCCCCTACCGTAAAGGCTAAAAGACCAACACCCAGTGATACGGAATCGCTTAACATATGACCGGCATCCGATAACAAAGCGAGACTATTGGTAATAAATCCTCCTATCGCTTCGATCACCATATAACCCGTAATAATAATAAAACTTATCATTAACGCTTTCTTATTGGCATGATGGGAGTGGTCGTGGTCGTGATCGTGTCCCATTTTGTTACCTCCTCAACGCATTTGTTTCTGGTTGTGTATGCTCATATACTCATATTGAAGAAACAAATGATTTCTTTTTTCGTTTATTGTCACATATTAACTATGACAAGCATGGTCTATTGTTTGTTTTAACATATCCATCACATGCTCATCGTCATGCGAATAATACAACGTGGTGCCTTCCCTGCGGTGTTTAACTAATCGTAAATTTTTCAAGAACCGCAACTGATGGGAAACAGTGGATTGTCTAAGGTTCAGTTTCTCTGCAATTCCATTGACGGCATATTCATTATGAAAAAGTAAATGGAGAATTCGAATTCTTGTCGGATCACCAAGCGCTTTAAAGGTTTGGGAAACAACAAACAGCGTCTCTTCATCTAAGTCTGCGTTTATGTCAGCGTTTGTACCTTTTTTGCTTTCTTCCATAAAATACCCTCCCTTTTCGTTTCCTATTCCAAAGTATATACCTATTAGATGCATATATCAGCATGTGTTCATGTTATGTAGAATCAAATCAAATGTCAACTATATTTAAGGAAGTCCCTTTTTGTACGGTAACTCCTTAGTGCTATGAAGGACCCTTTCCAAGTTAGTTTAGATTTGGTAGGTAATTCAACAGTGGTATGAGTGCTTATTGCAGGTAATTTTCGCTTTATTCGGTAACTCATCGACCCTATGAGTGCCTTTTGCTGGGAAATTCCGCTTTGTTCAGTAACTCATCGGCAATAGGAGCGCTTATTTTCTGGGAAACAGAATCCAGACCTTGATAAAAGGAAAAATGCAGTGCGCATCGCATCACACTGCATTTTAAACGAAACACTCTTCAGCTGTTCTTCCCTGTATGTTCCCTGTTGATATTGTTAATCAAAGGATTTGGATTACCGGCTAAACATAAAAGCGCATGAGTCTTCGCCTTTCACGAACCGACAACTTTCTTTCCTTCAGGCTCAGTGTTATCCCGATCTGGTTCCACAGTGATGCCGATTTGGTCAAACACCTCTTTTTCCGATAAAGCGTACGTTAAAACGCCTGAGCCTGATTCATTCGTATTAAAAATACCAGCATTCAAGCGTTCCCCATCTTTTAGCAGCCAAACCTGATAAATTTGCGAACCTTTTAACTTTGGCAATCCATTCACATGAACAACCAGTTTTTTTGTTTTTTCCTCTTGAACAATGTACGCATAACCGCCTGCATTACTCATCTGTCCATTGGCCGACGTCAAATTTAATGAATCCATAATTTCAGCTGGTTGATTAGGTGTGGTTGGCTGTTCATTTGCTGATTGAACATTTGTATAAGTCAATACAGATGTAATGGCGAACAGAATAATAACCAGGCTTGCTGATAGAGGAGTGAATTGTTTCTTCAGCGAAACACCCCATACTTTTAATCTGTCTTTTATGGTAGTTTTCTCCTCTTTTTGCTCCTCACCAAATACAAAATCAAAGACTTCTGCTTTTAGCGTTTCCGGTACTTCCTGTTCCTCAAAATCGAATTGCAATGCTTCCCACGAATCGCTAAGTTCTTCGTATTCCTTCATGCATGCTTCACACTGCTTCAAGTGTGCTTCAAATCTCTCTTTATCTATTTCATTAAGTGTACCTGCCATATATGAAAGTAGGTTTTCACATTCCCTTTCCATTTATGACCCCTCCAGTTCCAGGTGTTTCTTTAATTGTTTTAGCGACTGATGCAGCCTGCTTTTAATGGTTCCCACCGGTGCGTTTTCCATCTCTGCTATTTCTGTGAGTGAATATCCTTGCCAATATAACAGATTAATTAATCTTCTTTGTGTAGCAGATAATCTGTTTTTGGCTTTGGAAATTTCCGTATCTTGCAGCATTTCTTCTAGTTGATCTTCCGGGTCAGCCATATCCAGCGTTCGATCCGTATCATAGTGATGATTCGGAAGTGCATGCTTTTTCTCTTTCCTGATATGATCAATGCATACACTTCTTACTATTGTCAGTAACCAATTAATAAACTTGCCTTTGGAGGGATCATAACTACTTTTCGTCGTCCAAAGTCTTAGGAAAGTTAGTTGCACTATCTCTTTGGCGGCTTCTTCGTTTCCATTACTAAATTTATATACGTAACTATAGATTAGTTTTATGTATCGTTCATAAATCTCTTCCAATGCAGGACGGTATTTTTGATTTACTAAGTTAATCAGTTCAGCATCCGTTTTCTCTTTCACAACGACCAGGCGCTCCTCTCCATTCGCATTGCTATAATGTTTTCGTTATTTTCTCATTATACAAGCTAGGAAGAAGAAAAGGAACCATCACATAAGGTGATCGTTCCTCTAAGCCGTCCTTTACTTAAATGCTGTTTCGCTGTTTACGGTATACCAGACATCTTTCTTACCCTGTCCGTTCACATCGCCTTTTGCCTTATCCTTCACAAAATAATAAAGCGGATAGCCCTTATACGTCACTTGTTTGTCTTCAGTATCTTCACGGGTTATCGTACTAAAATTATCTTTGTTAAACCCTTCTGGCACGTCGAAATCTTGTGTGGTGAATGCTGGCCAGTTTTCCAAGCACTTGCCACTGCAATTGCTTGTTCCTTCTTCATCTTTTGTAAAGTAATAAAGCGTCATGCCCTCTGAATCAGCTAAATAGTTGCCCACCTTATCGTTTTCCATAATCTGTAAGGAAGCTGATTCACTACTGGCGTTTTCGCCCTCAGCCTTATCGAAGGTTGTTTCACTGTTCACGGTATACCAGACATCTTTCTTGCCCTGTCCGTTTACATCACCTTTTGCCTTATCCTTCACAAAATAATAAAGCGGATAGCCCTTATACGTCACTTGTTTGTCTTCAGTATCTTCACGGGTTATCGTACTAAAATTATCTTTGTTAAACCCTTCCGGCACGTCGAAATCTTGTGCGGTGAATGCGGGCCAGTTTTCCAAGCACTTGCCACTGCAATTGCTTGTTCCTTCTTCATCTTTTGTAAAGTAATAAAGCGTCATGCCCTCTGAATCAGCTAAATAGTTGCCCACCTTATCGTTTTCCATTAATTGCAGGCTTTTCGCTCCGTCATCTGCATCTCCACTCGTTTCCTCACTGTTTGAACTATCGTTGTTGTCGTCCTGTGATTCTTCGTTTGATCCGTTACCACACGCTGCCAATAAAAAGATGGTTGCCAGAATACTTAAAAAAAGTATCCATTTTTTCATTGTCGTCCCTCCCTCAGTCAATTAATGTTTTCATCTTAGGTAACGTATGAAACCCAATAACGGTTTGCCTGTTAATGAATTTATTTTAAAAAATTATAGAATATGGGGATATCTGATTTTACGTATTATGACGTCACCCAAGCGTTCTTCTTATAACCGCGCTTCTCCCAATAACCAATATGTTCATTTTCAATCAGTTCAATACGGGTTAGCCACTTAACCGATTTATAGCCATACATTTTTGGAGTAATTAATCTAACAGGACCACCATTTTGTTGTGGTATTAATTCCCCATCCATTAAAACCGCGACAATCATATCATCTTGCATGGCCTGGCTTATTGTTAACGAATCGGTATAAACCCCATCTCCCGAGTAAAACTTCACATAGTTTGCTTTGGGATCAATTCCGGAGTCCTGTAAGATTTTTTTTAGTGGAATCCCTTCCCACGTAACGTTATAAACACTCCAGCCAGTCACACAATGAAAGTCGCTTACTTGAACACGCCGCTCCAACTCTAAAAATTCCTGCCAATTATATTTTTGTTGCTTTTTCACCAGTCCATCAATGGTAAAGCCCCAATTTTCGTCGGTGAACGTCGGGACTTCTGTAACGGTGTAATTGCGAAATTGTCCTTTTCGTTCTCCGCCAATCGGTTCGGGATTTTTCGGCTCTGGTAATGGGTCGAATTTATTGCGATCCGGTTTGGGTGAGGAGGAGCCAGCCATTGTCGGTAAATAGGGTTGCAGCCAGTTACCAAACAACGGAAGAAAGACAGCCGCCAATATACCTCCCGTCAGCACCCTGAGAAAAGAACGGCGTTTTAAAATAGGATTTTCGCGGTCAATCAGCATTGGTTCACTTTGCGGTTTTGTTTGCCGTTGTTTACCAAGATTTTTAAACCATTGACTTCTGGTTACACTGTGGTAGATAACATATGGGACACCCAACCATGTAGCAAGGTCATGAATGATTAAAGCGAAAGAGCTGAGCTGCGGCGGAATCTGCCGATGGTACGTTAACAACAATCCAGAAACGATCAATGAAGCCAATACACTAAGAACAGCGTACAAATTCATTCGGTGATTTTTCCTTTTCCGTAATGTTTTCAGATGCTTCGTCATTTTTGGTATGTAAAATAAAACAGGGAGCGTACTGAGGATACCAATCCAAACATGAAAGTCTTTTACAAGCACACGCGACCCGGGGAAGGTTGAACGGTAATACGAAGAAAACAATACAAATCCAGTTACCGTCAAAACTAGAAAAAGAATAGCGTTGATGTGATGCAGACGTGTAAGCTTTCGGCCGAACTTCAAATTACGCGCAAAGAATAGTCTCCAGTTCATTTCCAACCAATCCCCCTATATTATAGATATGCTTACATTTATATAACGTACAAAATCACCAATTGGTTTGATTCATAATAAAAAAAGGAACCATCACAAAAGTGACCGTTCCTTTGAGCCGTATAACTACTGCTGAACGTCAACTGTTTCTTCTTTATGGGAGTGTATCTCCTCTTTTTTGAAATGCACTTTTACTGTATAATTTCCTGGATCGTCAAAAGTTACGTTTGCTTGGTATTTTCCTTTTTCACTTTCTTCGGTTTCTATAAAGTTATGTTTTTCCTGACCACTTTTCCAGTATTCCAACTTCACTGAGGCACTGGTGAAAGGCTTGTTACCTTTTTGCAAATGCGCGATCAGCGTGACTTCCTCGTTTGCTTGAATCGTATCTGGCTTCATTAACATAGCCATCACATCTACATCGTGGTGATCATTTTTAGGATCGGTTTTTTCAACGTTTCCTACCTTAAATTCCTGTATCGGCATGGTGTGACTGCCCCGGGCTGTTGTGTGTGCAATCACCTTATAAATTCCTTTTTCATTAAAGGTGTGTTTTAAGGCATAAACACCTTCCCCTTTGTTTTCGGGTTTAAACTTTGCCGATTCATCCTGATTGTCGCCTTTCCAAATTTCAAATTGGACGTCTTCTGCGTCAGCAACGTTTTCGTCGCCTTTTGTTACCTGCGTTTTGATTGTTCCTTCTTTTCCAGGCTGGAAGGCATCTGCTTCTGTTAAAAATTCTACTTCTAATGGTTTTAAAGACTGTTCTGCTCCTTGATCATTTTTAGAATTACTTGCGTTCTCATCATTAGGACTGCCGCAAGCTGCCAGAAACGTAAGTGACAATACAATGATTAATACGAATAATTTTTTCATTGGTTATTCTCCCCCTTTCGAATTTAGTATTTTCACATGGTCGACTATTTTGTCATAAGGTACATCCGAATAGCCGTCATACTGTTTAACAATGGTGCCTTGCTGATTCACCAAGAAAAATCGTGTTCCATGTGTGAATTGGTCTGATCCTTCCGGTGGCTTTTCAACGGCAGACTTGAACGACGATTCGGAAAGGTCTTTCACATAATCAAAATCGTAGCCACCCAAAAAAGACCAGTTTGATAAATCCCCTCCGCGTGCTGAAATATATTTTTTCCGTATACTTTGTGTATCACGTTCCGGATCAACACTAAATGAAACAATGTCAACCGAAGCATTCGCTTCTTTCAATCTTTTCTGGAGTTTCGCCATGTTGGCCGTCATTGGTGGACACACTGAAGTACAGCTCGTAAAGATGAAATCCGCAATCCAGACTTTACCCTTAAGATCAGCTAATGATAGAGCACCCCCTTTCTGGTCTGTCGCTTCAAACTTTTGAACATCCCAGTCCAGCTTGTCGGAGATTGTTTTTTCACTGCTGCATGCCGAGCCTATGACGATTAGTAACAGAAACGTTGCAAGTAATAGTACTTGTTTCAATCTCACCCGCCTCCTAAACGATTTCATTTTAGTTTCTATCTTTCTCATTCTCATCACGTTTCGTTACAGTTATGGTTGTTTCCATTCATTTTTTCAAAGACCGCTTCCATTGCTTCATGAAATTGATAGACCTTTCCACCAAACCCTTGAACAAATTTTTCAGCATGCTCCTGCCATTCAAAAACCAACACTTGCGGCTGACAACACCCTATATGAATCGACGTGTCCATTACATACCAGGCTAATGGTGCGCTTATAGTTGTTTGTCTTAAGAAATCTTGACTGATTGCCTGGATGACGTTATCTCCCAATAGCCGGTGCCGCAAAAGTCCACAATGTGCACAACACGTCATCTCGATTTTGCTTTCAGAAAGAATAAGTCGATAAGCCAACCTTTCATTTATACTGCGACTGCAAAATACACATTCATCTGAACGTGTGAATTCAATTGGATCTTCCTTGGCAAGCATAATACCTCCGAACGTCTTAATAATAATGCCTTCTTCGATTAAAGGCTTAAGATCCCGATGAATGGTCATTTCAGAAACACCCAGCTCCGTACTTAATTCAGAAATCTTCATGTTGGCTTTTTTCTTAATTAGGTCTTTGATTCGATTTTGTCTTTCAACTGGCAGCATGTTGTTCCTTCCCTTCTAATTATGTTGTTATCTATACTGTTATTAGTGGTGGCAATTCACCGATTATCCTACTTTCCATCCTGGATACCTGTATTCGTACACAGGTTTTCTCCTCCGCTAAACAAATACGTTTAATTAATAACAAATCAAAACAATATTTAACATTATTATAATAATAGGTTCCTTGTTTATCAATGAATATTCTGTGAACAGGCCGTGAATATACTTCTGAAAGTATTTTTATTTAAATGTTATAAAATGGGGTCCCTTAACATACTATATAAATTTAGAAACGTTTAAAGAGGAGGTAATTTTTATTTGATTGAATACATTCAATTATTGGTAGGCGGTCAATTGGAATGGGGGTATCCCTTATTAGCTTTCCTTTGTTGTATAGCCGTTTTATATGCTTTTCTGATCAAACGCTATACGCAACTAAAATTGATTCACATAGAGCCACTTTTTTTTCTTTTTGGTTTAGGCTTATTATACGTCACAGCTGGCAGCCCTTTGGCCGATATTAGTCACCTCTCATTAAGTTTACACATGATACAAATGAGCATTCTTTATTTTCTAATCCCGCCTGTTTTTTTGTTAGGTATCCCCGATCAACTGTTTAACCATGTGTTTCAAATTCTTAAATTGAACAGGATTAGCAAACTATTTTTCGCCCCTAAAATAGCGCTTTATGCGTTTGCCGCATTATTCTTTATGTACCACCTACCATTTGTATTAATGATTCTCTCCAAAAGTGCACAAATGCAAAGTGGCTATATATTCGTTTTATTCCTATTATCTTTTGGGATGTGGTGGCCCATTGCAGCACCCGACTCTAATCAGCGACTTTGCAGAAGCGACATGAAACGTTATGCGTTTTTAAGCGGAATCATTTTAATGCCAGCATGTTTACTGCTAATTTTTATGGCTGTCATTGATATTGGAAATAATACGTCTCTTAGTCAAACCACAGCCCCATACTGTTCTCCCTCGCAAGCCGGTTCCTTCAGTTTACTTCCTCCTCCCTTTAACACAAAGTTTGATCAATTGATGGCGGGAATCGTTATGCTAGGGTTGCACAAGGCGGGATTGATGGTGACATTTAAGTTACGGGATAAATTCAGAGCTTCCATTCCAAGCTCATAACAGACACGATCCACGTTTTTGCAGTCTACTCAGTTAGACTGCTTTTTATATGTTCTAAATGTATTCTATTTAAAATAAAATACAGCATAGTGTATAAAAAGGTGGGTGATATGGGTGGAGGAAACCAATTACTTGGATATCACAGGGATGCACTGTGCTGCGTGTGCTGCCAGAATTGAAAAAGTCGTCTCTAAGATAGATGGGGTCACCGAAATAAACGTTAATTTAACAACTGAAAAGGGACGTGTTACATTTAACACAAATCGGACAAGCATGTCAGCTATCATCAGTAGGATTAATAAAATTGGCTTTGAAGCTAAAGAAATCGTTAAAAGTAATGACGAGTCTAATCATCAAAAACAAAAGGAGATCAAAATTCTTCGGTTGAAGTTTATTGTTTCGGCATTACTAACTTTTCCTTTAGCTTGGGCCATGTTTGCGCATTTTAACTGGGCTTCCTTTATGTATGTCCCCACAATATTGACCAACCCGTTTTTTCAGCTTGTCATTACAATTCCCATTCAGTTCATAATCGGCTTTCCATTCTATGAAAGGGCCTGGAAGGCAATAAAAAGCGGTAGCGCCAACATGGATGTTTTAGTCGTATTAAGTACATCAGCGGCTTTCTTTTACAGTCACTATATCACGTTTGTGTCATATTCTGCACTACCCCCAGGACATCCGACGTTATATTTTGAAACGAGCGCCTTTATTATAACATTTATTTTATTAGGTAAGTTATTGGAAGCAAAAACGAAATTGCGAACGACTGAGGCTGTCAAAAAGCTTTATCAATTGCAAACCAAAACAGCAATAATATATAAAGATGGCCAAGAATGTAACATGCCTGTTAACCAAATATTACCAGGAGAGATTCTTATCGTTAGGCCCGGCGAAAAGGTTCCAATTGACGGACAAGTGATTAAAGGAAATTCCATGATGGATGAATCTCTTTTAACCGGTGAAAGTATACCAGTGGAAAAAAACTCTGGGAAATCAGTGTATGCAGGAACTGTTAATCAAAATGGTCTACTAACCATAGAGGTGACGAAGCGAGATTCAGAAACGGTTTTATCGCAAATTATTGATGTTGTAGAGGAGGCACAAGCTTCCAAAGCGCCTATACAGCACATAGCCGATAAAATCACAGGCGTTTTCGTACCTATCGTTATCGTTATCGCATGTATTCCATTAGCGGCATGGTATACAAATTTTCTGGAGATGTCGTTTAACGAAGCACTGGAAAAAGTCATTGCTGTTTTAATCGTAGCGTGTCCATGTGCCCTCGGTTTAGCCACACCAACATCCATTATGATTGGAAGCGGACGGGCTGCGCAGTTAGGGATTCTATTTAAGGAAGGGAAACATTTAGAATTATTAGGTAACTGCAAAACCTTAATTTTAGATAAAACAGGGACACTTACAAAAGGGTCCCCTCACATAACAGACATTTACGTTGAGCATTTCAGTGAAAATGCATTTCTGGAAACAATCGCCGCGGTCGAAAACAATATCGAGCATCCTGTAGCAAAAGCAATTGTCAATAAAGCGAAAACGAAAATGCATGCGATTCCTCAAGCATCTCAAGTGGTTTCTCTCCCAGGTTATGGTGTACAGGCGTATGTACACGGAAAACAAGTAACGATTGCTAAAGCCAAATACTTTATAAAAAACAACTACCCCCTCCCGCAAAAAGCATATCAACTGATGACACAGTTGGAGGCAGAAGGAAAAACAGCTATGATTGCATTTATCCATTCACGTTTTGCTGGAATCATTGCCGTTGCTGATGATATGAAAACATCTTCTGCAGACGCTATTTCCCGTTTAAAACAGTTAGGATTCGATATCTCTATGCTGACAGGTGATAATACAAATGCAAGTAGGGTTATTGCAAAAAAAGCGGGCATAAATAATTATCAAGCAGAGGCATCTCCACACGATAAAGCTGATGTCATCAAGCAATTACAGCAAAACGGAAGTACGGTTCTGATGGCAGGTGATGGCATTAATGATGCCCCTTCCCTTGCTGTTGCCGATGTCGGAGCAGTAATTGGGACGGGATCAGATATTGCAATTGAATCCGGAGATGTCACGATTATCAAAGGCGATTTAAATCGATTGGTTGATGCCATCCTGATTAGTAAAAAAACAATGCGGAATATAAAGCAAAACCTATTTTGGGCGTTTCTATACAACGTTATCATGATACCTTTTGCTATGATTGGTGTGCTGGCTCCTTGGTTGGCCGGAGCAGCAATGGCCTTAAGCTCGGTTTCTGTTGTTTTAAATGCACTTCGATTAAAAACAGTGCCACTCTGACAAACATAAGCAAGATTTTTATGTTTACGTCACGTTAAGATGCACAAAGACTATTTTGTAAATCGTATAACGTGTCCATTTTCTTTTGTACCCTTGACTTTCACTTTAAATCAAGTGTATGATTCATATCACATTATAAAATATTTCAATTTTCTTATCCAGAGAGGTGGAGGGACTGGCCCTTGGAAGCCTCGGCAGCGGACTTGTCAAAGTACTGTGCCAATTCCAGATGCTACATGCTGAAGATAAGAAGAGACGCCAAACATTGTATATTTAGCCTCTTCTTACTTTAAGAAGAGGCTTTTTATATGAAAACAGAGGGAGGAATACGCATGAAGCGCAGTTTGGAACAACGATTATACGAAGGAACCGTTATTGTCGGGGAAGGGTATTTATTTGAATTGGAACGAAGAGGATATTTACAGGCCGGTTCCTTTGTGCCAGAGGTGGCCTTGGAACATCCGGATGTTTTAAAACAAACCTACCGGGACTATATGAATGCCGGTTCCGATGTCGTTTTGGCATTTACATACAATGCCCATCGTGAAAAAATGCGGATTATCGGCAAAGAAGATCAGCTGGAACCGCTGAACCGTAATGCCATTCGTTTAGCAAAAGAGGTGGCCAAAGAGCACCCAACAGAAGAAGCGCTGGTTGCCGGCAATATATCCAATACCAATATTTTTGATCCGGAAGACCCCGCCTCCAAAGATACTGTGCGAAACATGTTTGCTGAAATGATTTCATGGTGCAAGGAAGAAGGCGTCGATTTTATTAACGGCGAAACATTCTACTATTACGAAGAGGCACTCATTGCACTTGAAGAAATTCAGAAACAGGATTTACCGGCTGTTATTACATTCGCGATGATGGGCGAAAACATTTTACGGGACGGTTATACAGTAGAAGAGGGCTCTCGTCTGCTTTCAGAAAAAGGAGCGCTTGTCGTTGGTATGAATTGTTTCCGCGGTCCGAATACGATGCAGCCATATTTGGAAAAGATCCGCGAAAATGTGGGCGGATATGTTGCCGGCTTGCCAATCCCGTATCGGACATCAGAAGAACACCCGACATTCTTCAACTTGCCTGATGGGGGATGTAGCTGTCATCTGCCGTTAGAAACAACATTCCCGACGGCACTTGATCCTTTATACCATAACCGTTATGAACTGGCCGAATGGGCCAAACAGGCAAAAGATATCGGTTTGAACTATATTGGCCTGTGCTGTGGAGCATCACCGGCAATGTTACGTGCTGTAGCTGAAGCCGTTGGTGTGAACACAATCAACTCCAAATACTCACCGGATATGGAGAAACACTTCTTGTTCGGGCAAGACGAAACACTAAAAAATCATAATGTGGCTTATCGGACAAAAGCTTAACACCTACGAGAAACGGTTCACATTTAGAACCATCCTGCATAGTGGACAGACTATTGCAGGATGGTTCTTTTTCAAAAACGATACCTATCATCGAACAACCAATACCGGAACGTGCGAATGATGAACGACGTAATGACTAACGCTTCCGAGAAACTCTTTAATACCTGTCAGTCCTCTGCTGCCAATCACAATTAAATCACACGCTTGATCATCGGCATGTTCTAAAATGGATTGAGATGCTTTCCCTTCCACGGCGTAAAAGTCCACGTAATTGGGAAGTGTCGCCATTTTTTCTTTTGCTTCAGAAAGAACCGCATTGCCATATTCATGCATCGACTGTTGCATATCCTCAAATACATCTTCTATCACGTAGGGTGTTTGCGGCAGTTCGATTGTATATAACACATCAACTTTAATCGATACATTTGTTTCAGCAATCGCCACTGTCTTTTCCAAAGCTCTTTTAGCTACATCGGAACCATCATAGGCGAGTACTATTCTTTCACAAAACATTCATCTTCACCTGCTTTTTTTAATTAATGATACGCCGTTTGAGCGTAAACGTCGGCGTGCTTCTTGTTTCGACTTTTCAATAAATAAACACCATAAACGATGATAAAAATTACCATGCAAATGGAAGACATTCGATACATCATCGCATAACTGGTTGCAGCAGCAATAGAACTTAGCACTAGCGATCCTAATGCCACTCCTAAATCCATAAAGGATAAAAAGGTACCGTTTGCGGCTCCTTTCCGGTCTGAGTTCGATCGATCAATAGCCCACGCCTGCAGTGATGGCTGAACCGCCCCAAAACTTAACCCGTAAAAAACAGACGTCAGAATCAGCATAGGCACGGTCGTTGTATATGATAAAAGCAGTAATCCTATAAGCATTAAAATGGCTCCTGGAAATACAACAATAGCAGGACCTCTGCTGTCAAATAACTTACCAATAAATGGTCGGGATATTAAAATCATTAAACAATGCCCGACGAAATAAATCCAACTATTTTCAATTCCTACTTCTTCACCGAAGATGGCAATAAAACTCATTAAACCACCGAACGGAATGGCTAACAGTAAACAAAGCAGTGATGGAAGCAGTGCTTGCTTTTCGAAAAGACTTTTCCAGAAGGATTCTTTTTGTTTGTTTGCCTGCTTGTCCAGCTTATCCAGTTTTGGAATCGAAATGCCTTGGGTGAACAAAAATCCGATGATCATAAATACCGTTGTTAAAATCAATATCATATTAAAATCATAATGATTCAACACCGCAATGCCAATAATCGGCGCAATGGATGTTGCAAGAATAACGGATAATGCATAATAGCCTGTCCCTTCTCCGCGCCGGGCATCCGGAACGTTATCCGACATAATCGTAGCGATTGATGTCGACGTCATTCCCCACCCTACGCCTTGGAATAAACGTAAAAGCGGAAGCATCGCTACAATGGAAAACGCAAAAAAGCTAACGTTAAATAAAATCAGTATGAAAAATCCGATCAATAAAAATGGCTTTCTGCCAATTGAGTCAGCACCTTTTCCGGTGATCGACCTAAAAACCAATGCCGATAAAGCAAATAGACTGACGACCAATCCGGCTTGCAGATCACTTCCGCCAAGATTTTTGATATAAACCGGCAATGTTGGGATCAACATTTGAAATCCCTGATAGACAAATAAATTAGCAACAACAATTAAGATAAAGTTTTTGGACCATAGCGTGTGTGTTTTCATCAAACGTTTCCCTCCCATTCGTTTGTTACCTTTCAATATTAACACCCACTAAGTTTAACAAGGTTCGTTTTATATATAAAATATATGTATTATGATAGTGGTATTATAAAAATGATATATGGATGTGAGACGTTATGGATTTAAAACAGCTCTCTTATTTTAAAACAATAGTAGATGCCGGAAGTATTTCAAAAGCAGCAAAAACCTTGTATATGGCCCAACCGCCTTTAAGTCAAAATTTAAAACGACTGGAAACGGAACTGGATGCCACTTTAATTCATCGAACCAATCAGCAATGGGAATTAACCGAAGCAGGCAGCACGTTATACAAGCATGCGGTAAACATGTTGCAAAAATCTAAAGATATCGTAACGGAAATTCAGGAATTCAGTCAGGGAACGCGTGGCACATTGACCTTAGGTGTATCGTCAACGTGTATTTCCTATCTGCCGGAGATGATTAAAACATTCAGAGCTGCACACCCGAACGTCTATTTAAAAATTTGGAGAGGTGATTCGTCTTATTTGGAAGAACTGCTTCAGGAAGGGGTTATTGAGATGGCGTTCATGCTGCTGCCGATGAAACTAGACGCGTACCATTTTATTAAGCTTCCTTCCGAGCCGTTTGTCATTGCAGCACCAAAACAATGGGAAAAGCAGCTCGTTACAGATGATGTTCAATTGAATCAAATTGTCAACTATCCATTTCTAATGCTAGCACCAATGGAGGGATACGCTGTTTATGAAAATATTATCCAACATTTTCATAAACATTATCTTTCTCCAAATGTAATTATGGAATGTAAGGATATTTCGACTTTATTGGCCCTTGTCGCCTCAGGTGTTGGGCTCTCCATACTGCCTAAATCAGCAATTCAAAAAGCGTTTTACCATGATATTGCAGCCATTGACATGAAAAATTTTGACTTTTTTATAGAGCCATCTGTTATTTGGCTTAAAAACCACCGTTTATCAAAAGCGGCTGAACGTTTTCTAGCATACCAATAACGATCAAAACAACCATAACTGCCAATTGTTTCTATCCAAATGCAAAAGAATCGAATGTAGTGAAATTTTGTAGTATCATGTAGGTTGATATAATGATTGTGACAATTAAGGATGTGTCCTTTGTAATAATGGAGGTAATGACATGGCAGTTGATCACGAAAAAATTGAACAAGCAGCGCGCATGATGTTAGAGGCCATTGGGGAAGATCCTGACCGGGAAGGTCTTATTGATACACCAAGTCGTATCGCCCGCATGTATGACGAAGTGTTTCAAGGTATGGATCAGGATCCAAAAGAATATTTCGCCACCGTCTTTGGTGAGGACCACGAGGAGCTTGTTTTAGTCAAAGATATTCCCTTTTATTCCATGTGTGAGCATCACCTTGTCCCGTTTCACGGTGTCGCTCACATTGGCTATATACCAAAGGGTGGCAGAGTCACCGGCTTGAGCAAGCTGGCACGTGCCGTTGAAGCGGTAACAAGCCGCCCACAACTGCAGGAGCGGGTGACCGCAACCGTTGCCGATTCTTTGAAAGAAACACTTGATCCACACGGCGTTATCGTTGTCGTTGAAGCAGAACATATGTGCATGACCATGCGCGGTATTAAAAAACCGGGGTCGAAAACCGTCACTTCAGCTGTCCGGGGTATTTTTCAAAATGACGCGGCATCCCGATCAGAAGTGTTCAGTTTAATCAGAGGCGGAAACAGTTGAACCATTAATCAAGTTGAATGTTGGATCAAGACGCTTTCATGCTTTAAATATTACAAAAGGGCACCCCGTGGTCAGTGCTCCATCAAACGGTGGGATGCCCTTAAAGTCGTTAATGAAAAAGTATAAATTCTTCTAAATCGGGGATGACGCGATATAGTCGATTACCACATATTAAGTTCATCCCCATCCTTCAAATAGTTGTGATAAATCACCAATCATCCCATTTTTTTGCCACGATCCCCATATTTTTAAAAAGATTCATAAGCAGCGAATCATCTTCACTCTTGAAAGCATTTTTCGTACACGTTCCATTCGCTTTATAATTCAGTTCGTTTGCTTCCCCCAACGTGGAATCCGCCAAATTGTTTGTTGGATTGGACTGCTTAAAACATGGTGGAGCAATATACGTTTTTTTCGTATGTTCAAGAATAATCCTCGTATCGGCAGATGGCGTTGTTTCTGCAGGAATAAAAAAACCAATCACAACGATCATGCCAACAATGGCTATGATTATTTCCCACATTCTTTTTTTCATAAAGGCCTCCATCTCTTGTTTTACCTTGCTACAAACATATTTGATTAACAACAACCAAAACGAGCCACTAACATCATTATGATAAAAATGATTGTTATTCAGCTCTAAGTCTCGTCCGAAAAATCGCCGAATGCAGCAACAGAAGAAACAATAAACTTATTCCGAAGAACAGAAACGTCGATGCGATTGGTATCTTAAAAAACAGAATCTGCTGGAGGATAGATACGACCATTATTACCAAAAGACTGACAGTCGTTTTAAGTTGTATCTGTTTTATATTTTTCGATCGTTTGTATAACCCTGTAATGGCATTTGCGATGAACCAATAAACGATAACGACACCGGTAAAAACAATCAAATGCTGGAATACTACATCTGTAATGAATAAACTTGTCATGTAACTGGCTATAAAGAACAGAACGATATAACTGATATTCAATACATACACCGGTATGACAGGTACTTTAATAGACATCTCATCCCCCTTTCTCCGTTCCGTACAAAAAGTAAGGTCCAAAATAAGTTTTAGCAACCAAGTAGGCACCTTGAAATACGGTCAATATAACAACAATCATATGAATGGATGACGCCCATTCAGCCAACACAGAAAGTTGAGTCATAAAGCCAGTGATTCCATTCGCAACAATCAATAGGAAAAAGGCAACGGCTGCCGGAACCAGGAAACGTTTCTTAATGGACATAAATAAAAGATATAATGCCCCAATAACGATTAATGTATTGCTTATACCATGGACACTATAAATAACTTGAGACAGTGATTCCGAATGAAGTAACGATTCATTTGTCATTATATCATTGATTATTTTACTGGCTCCACTGTGCTTTAGAAAAGCTCCCACTAAAACCTCTAAAAAGTAAATAACAAACACCCATAATGCAGGTTTAAAAAACGTTTGAAAGGATCTGTTTTTCTCTTTGCTTCTCGGTGAATTGACGTCAATCCGCTGCAGAGCCACAGCCAGAAAAACAGTGCTCGTCAATAAAAATAGACTGATTATCACATCTAGCGTTGTAAAACCGGGCGGTGTCCCAAGCACAACGTTCAATGCGCCTACCATGGACTGTGCAAGCAGTAGTATCAAGGTAAGCAACGCGAGTACTTTAATGGACGTCTCTCCTGTGTATTTTCTTTTCCATGCCAGCACTGCATTAATTAAAATAACAAATCCCAGCGAACCGGTGAATAACCGATGCGAGTATTCAATAATTTGTTTGTAATCCAGAAAATCTGGTAGAAAACTTCCGTTACATTTTGGCCAATCGGTTCCACACGCGTCCCCGGACCCGGTTGCCACAACCAAGTTGCCAATAATTAATGCTAAAACAGTCATGATGGCAGTAAAGACGGCGAAACGATAGCTTTGTTGACGCAATTTATTTACCTTCTCTCCAGTTAAATTTTAATCTCAAATAACTTAAAAATCCCACACAAGAATAAACATTTATATCATACACGTGTCATAAATTATCATATTTTATTTGAAATGCAACGGCTAACCGTGCTTTGTCAAAGTAAATTCACATAAGTTCATTTTATGGCTGGTATAAGACAATCCGCTTCTGCATGATAAAAACTTCTTTTATAAAACTAATATATAATAGTATTAAAAAGGATGTGGACAATGCTGTGCTTTATAAATCAAGAACAAAACCCAAGTCATTTTCGTGCGGTTGGGGTTCGCCAGTGGACGTATTATGAATAATTTATATAATTGTGTTTCCTGGGTCGCTCATTACAACGATGAGTGACTTTTTGTTCGGATTGCTGTCTTGTTCGGGCTTTCATAACGGCAATGATTAACTTTTGCGTCGGGAGATAGCTCGTTCGGGCGCTCATCCCAACATTGAACAACCTCCAAGAGAGTTTCTTCTTGCATTTCAAGTATAGGATTTATATAATAGTTAAAACATAGATATTCCCAGCAATGAAAAAGACACAGTACGATTACCCACTAACTATTCAGAGAGCTTGTGGCTGCTGAAAACAAGCATCACGGTGAATTGGAATTGGACTTTGGAGCTTTTGACAAAAAGGTGATCACACGTGTTTGCTGTGTGATAAACAGGGTGGCACCGCGGTTCATTCGTCCCTTTTCATGCGGGATTAATGGGCTTTTTTATTGTTCAGAAAAACGATAGGAGTGAATACGGCATGCAAACCATCTTTTCAGGCATTCAACCGAGCGGAACATTGACGATTGGAAATTTTTTAGGTGCTATTCAACATTTTGTAGGACTTCAAGAAGAAAATAATTGCTACTTCTGTATTGTGGACGAGCATGCAATCACAGTGCCACAGGATCGACTCGAGTTACGTCAAAACATTCGCTCCCTGGCAGCACTCTACCTTGCTTCCGGCATTGACCCGGAAAAGTCAACCTTGTTTATTCAATCGGAAGTCCCCGCACACGCGCAACTCAATTGGATGCTCCAATCCATTAGCTACATAGGTGAACTGGAGCGCATGACGCAATTCAAGGATAAATCGACTGGTGGAAAAGAAGGGGTATCCGCAGCATTATTAACCTATCCGCCATTAATGGCTGCAGATATTTTGTTATATCAAACCGATATCGTTCCAGTCGGAGAGGATCAGAAACAACACCTTGAATTAACACGACACATAGCGGAGCGGTTCAATAACCGGTTCAATGACATTTTCACCGCCCCGGAAATCAGTATTCCAAAGGTAGGAGCCCGCATTATGTCTCTTCAGGACCCGACCAAAAAGATGAGCAAATCGGATGAGAATGAAAAAGCATATATTTCCATGTTGGATGACCCGAAAAGAATCGAAAAGAAAATAAAAAGTGCTGTCACCGATTCGGAAGGTGTTGTTGCATTTGATCAAGAAAACAAACCGGCAATATCCAATCTGCTCACCATCTATGCAAGCTGTTCCGGGAAATCCATAGAAGCACTGGAAACTGAGTATATGGATAAAGGATATGGGACGTTCAAACAAGATTTGGCGCAAGCAGTCATTAATGTGCTGCAACCGATTCAAGACCGTTACCATGAGTTGATTAACTCTGATGCCCTGGACGATATCCTGGACACAGGTGCGGAAAAAGCATCCTATCAAGCCAATAAAATGCTCCGAAAAGCCAAAAAAGCAATGGGGCTCGGACGCGTGACCAACAAACGATAAAAATTGAATACGTGCACGAAAAAACGCTTGGATAATCATTCATTGGATTCCAAGCGTTTTTGAAAAATGGTCCTTGTCGATGAGTCACAGCATCCCTATCCACGAGAGGTCGAGCCATGCGGTATCTCAATTCAGGTTGGACGTATTCTGTTTCGTTTCCTGTTCCATTTCCCACATTTTTTCCAGAAACGGCTGCCCTTTGATCATTTTGGCACACAAATCTTCGTGCCAGTTGCTCCACCCGTGTTTTACACCTTCATATAGGGTTTCCCATACCCTATCTTCCTTCATATATCTGATGTATGGGTATTGTTTCGGATCCCACTCTGTCAGCCAGTAGCGAAGTTCTTCCAGATTGTTTGTCGTCCGTAACTGATCAAGCGCAATCATTAAAATTTGCTTCAGATTACGTTCCTTGCGTGTCAGACCATGAATAAGCCGTGGTTCCATGGACAGGATATGGTATTCTTTTTCAATGTCTCTCTCGTTAAAATTAAAGGATTCCGGCTGTGTCGTTTTGATCATATCGAATGCGAGTTGCTCCTGTCTTGGTATGAGTCTGCTTTTACGAACAGGGATCTGGTAACCAATGGTATCAAATGCAATAATATCATTTCCATCCGTGACAACGGCTGCATACTCAAGCGGTTTCCGTTCCTGGCCTTTACGTACATATGCACGCTCACATATTTGTTGCATCAAATCTTCAGGCAAGTCGTGCAGATCATTTTCAATGTAGTCAAAAAGCGCCTCTGATATGTATAAAAGCGGAACTTGGTCCAGCAGCTCAACCCCATCGTCTTTACGCCATTCGTGGAAATAACAAACGTTGTAGCCATTTTCTTCCCCTTCGAACCAGTTTATCCAAACGTCATGTAAATATAGCATAAAACAACCCTCGCTTATTGAATGAATCGTTTAGCATACATTATGACCATTATGAAAAAATTTATGCGATTCATTGGAAAAACGCGGGAAATACTTTCGACCAAGGCTGACTCAACAACAAACACAACCCGACAACCGGAACATTTCAGGAGCCGTTTGGATAGCGGAGAAGTGCGATGGCGATCAACAGCATACCCGCAGGAAGAAAATAAGATTCCGGCCGGTTCGCAATAAATATAAAATAATCAGGCCAGGAAATACCCACCGGAAGAAAATTCATATAAGCTATGGCAGTCACGCCACCAGTCACAGCCAGTCCAAATCCTGTCAAAAACAGAAACAAATATCCCAATCGGATCACCACCCATGCTTGTCCGTATCACCTATTTCATTGTATGCACTGAGTGGAAATTAATGACGCATGTCCATTCCTTCTATATAAGTCCATTGACTTCAGCGTTTTACAAAAAAACTGACCGCCGGAGCAGTCAGTGTGCTTATTGATACTTTTGGAATATGAGAGTGGCATTATGTCCGCCAAAGCCGAGTGAGTTACTCATCACAACGTTTACATCCTGATCTCTTGATTCATTCGGAACATAATCCAAATCGCAGTCAGGATCCGGTGTTTCATAATTCACTGTTGCAGGTATAATGCTGTCGTCAATTGTTTTGATAGCTATAACCGATTCCAGACCTCCAGCGGCCCCTAGCAGATGACCGGTCACGCCTTTTGTGGAGCTTACAGCAAGCTTGTCCGCATGGTCACCAAACACATCTTTAATAGCTTGGGTTTCATACTTATCATTCAACTCAGTGCTCGTACCATGCGCATTGATATAATCCACTGATTCCAGCGCAATGCCGGCATCAGCGACAGCTTGTTTCATAGCACGCGCCGCTCCTTCTCCATTTTCAGCAGGAGCAGTGATATGATAGGCATCACCGGTAGCCGCATAGCCGATGATTTCGCCATATATATAAGCGCCGCGGTCCAAGGCCGATTCTAGTGTTTCCAAGCACAAAATGCCTGCTCCTTCACCCATGACAAACCCATCACGATCCTTATCAAATGGTCGGCTTGCTTTATGCGGATCTTCATTTGTTGACAATGCTTTCATCGCAGAAAATCCAGCAAATGACATGTCCGTAATCGGCGCTTCTGTCCCACCTGCGACCATAATATCCGCATCGCCACGTTCAATGGCTTTATAAGCATCCCCGATGGAATTGGCACCGGAGGCACAGGCGGTCGTCGTACACGAGTTAATACCCTTGGCCCCAAGCTGAATAGATACTTGCCCAGCGGCCATATCCGGAATCATCATCGGCACAAAAAAAGGACTGACACGCCGCGCACCTTTATTCAAAAGTTTTCGATGCTGGTCTTCCAACGTTCCCATACCACCGATGCCGGAGCCAACCCAGACACCGACACGATCTGCATTAGAATCATCAATCGTCAGACCAGCGTCATTTATGGCCATGCGCGCCGCTGCCACTGCATACTGTGTAAACAAGTCCATTTTCCGGGCGTCTTTTTTTTCCATATAGTTCGTTGGATCAAAATTCTTTACTTCCGCAGCCGCTTGAGCTGACAGATCCCCGGTATCTATGCGACTAATATAATCAATCCCGGTATTTCCAGCAACAACGTTATCCCACATGACGTCCGTATCATTGCCATTGGGGGATACGGTGCCAAGACCAGTCACAACTACTCTTCTTTCCACCATTTCATACTCCTCCTATAAGCTGATAAAATAAAACGTCATTCACAGGGCGTTCCCTGACTCCCCGCTGAATGGTCGTTGAATGAATCAAGGACTCAGAGGCTGCATATACGTCACCATCCTGTTATGTGGTTGACCCATGTTGAGCGATGAGGATATGTCAGCCTTAATACGTGATAAAACCTTATCGTCCCCAACGCAATGCAATCGCACCCCAAGTCAGTCCTCCACCGAAACCGACAAGAACGAGTAAGTCATTATCATTTATTCTACCACCTTTTACACTTTCTGATAAAGCAATTGGTATGGACGCAGACGATGTGTTCCCATAAGACTTGACAGATATGTCCATTCTATCCTCATTAATTCCCAACCGTTCACGAGCAGCTTCCATAATTCGGATATTTGCCTGGTGTGGAATGAGATAATCGACATCTTCCTTGGCATATCCGGCTTCTGTAACGACTTTAACAGATGATTCCGGCATTTGACGTACGGCAAATTTGAAAACTTCCCGTCCATTCATGGATAAATAGTCTGTTTCCTGATCCTGGTACAAGTCCTTGCCGCCGGAGCCATCCGAACCAAGCTCAGAGGTCAGAATCCCTTTGCCTTCTGATACAGGTCCGATTACTGCTGCTCCAGCACCATCACCAAACAGAACACAGGTACTCCGGTCTTGCCAGTCAGTGATTTTGGATAATTTATCCGAACCGACAACAAGGATATGGCGATAAGCATTTGTTTCCAAAAACTGTTTGGCCGTGATCACGCCATACATAAAACCGGAACAAGCTGCACTGATATCCATGGCAGGTATCGTGCGCGCACCGAGTCGGTCCTGTAACATACATGAGACCGATGGAAAAGGTGTGTCAGGTGTGACGGTTGCCACCAGAATCATGTCAAGATCCTCTACCTGTACACCTGACTCGTCCAACGCGTTCTTGGCTGCGTAATACGCCATATCCGATGTATTAACGTCATCATTGGCAATCCGACGTTCTTCAATACCGGTTCTCGTCCGGATCCACTCATCATTTGTATCCACTATCTTTTCCAAGTCTTTATTTGTCACAACATGATCTGGCACATAATGACCGGTGCCCAACAAACCAGCGTTCATATGTTCATCCCCTTGCAAATTTATAGCTATTCTTATGACTTGGTACTAATTTTAATGTATTCGGAGACATGAATGCAAGTCTGAATTCCTCAGTCCATTCCCCGCCCATTCGGAAGCAAACTGGCATCGATATACGTGGTCTCTTTCTTTTTCATTTTTCTCCTGGAATTCTTGAGGTACATCCGGACTGAACGCTTCGAGAGAAATCTCCTCATCCTGAAATCATTGGCCCCCTAAATTAAATGAAACAACAGTTTATTTTAGTTGGTTGACTCGCTTCGTAAAATGACAATACGCTGAATCAATAGAATGCGTTGTATGTCTCATAATGATTCTTTATCGATTGCAATGCCTGTTTTACCGACCATCGTTGCCGAATATAAAGAATGGTACCATGCCTGTCATCTTGATCGGAATGGTCGTTTCTGGATTTGATAATTAATGAAGATGGCAGACAGGAGGCATGAATCCATTGCATAAGGCTTTCCAACAAATCCTCTATATGCACCGCCTGTGTGACAACTTCCTCCGCATCAAATGAGTAAAACGCATCCCCGTAATAAATGCCTTGCTGATTCATCGGCATCCATTTGCCGAATAAAAGCGGTAAATGGATGGTCACAGTCTTCTGCTTACATAGAATCAATGTATTACCCTTAACCGTTATGCTTACGTCATACTCGGTGTCATCATTATTTAACGGAACATGCCGGAACAGATCATTCCGTCCGACAAACATGGCCAGGTTTTCTTTTTTACCTGTGGTAAGATCATCAGCACCATCCACTCGGTATCCTTTTTCAAGCAGAGCATTAAGGATGTGGTAACCTATCCAATGAAAACAATTTTGGACCATGTAATTCAATTCATTTTTCTCCTTTCTGTAATAAGCCTTTTATTTTTATCATCGTTTTGATAAACTAATTAAGGAATGCTTTAAAAATTGAGGTGTATCAACATGCGATTCTTTTGGTCATTTTTCTGGGCATTTTTCATTAGCTGTGTCATTTCCTATGTATTGACAAGCATGGCCGGAAATCCATTCAACATCATAAGTACACTAGTGATTGCCATTATTATTACACTTGGCGTTTATATACTGGGTGACGGCATACTGAACGATGAAGCCGAACAGTAAAAACGGCACAACGTAGTGGCTTATGATAAACCCTTGCCTCACGATCGTGGTGGCAAGGGTTTTGTGTTTTGTTCCGAACACGACGCATCCATAACAAGAGGGAGGTATAAGACTCCATTAATACCAAGGCAGTACACTTAAAGCTGTCAACGCGGCTAATGGCAAAACGAGCCGCCTGAATCTTCTCGGTCGATAGTTGCCCCCGTAACCATATCCGGGGGAGCCGCCATAGCCGGGACCGGGATACCCATAGCCGGGATAACCTCCGTAACCATATCCGGAGTAGCCATAGCCAAACCCATCGAATTCATTCGGACGCCAATTGCTGTCATATGCCGGTTCCTGACCTATCGGTACCGCCATATAAACATAGTCGTTATCCAATCCGGTAATGATGCCATCTACTTGTGTTCCGTCATTCACTTCCACCAGCACATAGGCGTGCATATGGTTCTTACACATGTCATACGTATGTTGTTGATTGTAGTGCATATTCTCAGCCTCCTCACCAACCAGACTATGCATTTGCCCAGTGGTTGGTGACCGACTCTGTGCGACCAATACATTGATACAGGAGGAACGTTACATGGAAGCTATCAACGAATTTTGGCTATTAATAAAATACATTGTTCTTGGTTTGCTGCAAGGATTTACTGAACCAATCCCCATTTCATCAAGCGGCCATTTGGTCATTGTTAGGGAGCTCTTCAACATATCCATTGAAGGGCTGTCATTTGAGATCATGGTTAATTTCGGCTCCCTGATTGCGGTATTGATCATTTATCGCCAGGATATTTACCGGCTTATCGAAAACACCGTCCGCTACATAATGACTCGTGCGACGGATGCGAAAGATGATTGTCAGTTCGTTCTTTATCTCGTCATTGCAACCATTCCAACTGGGATTATCGGGCTTCTGTTTGAGGATTATATTGAGGACAAGCTCAGTTTCGTTTCGGTAGTCGGTGTGACGCTGTTGATAACGGGACTTGCCTTATGGGTTATCCGCAACTTGCGCGGTCGCAAAAATGACGGCGGCATCACTGTGCGCGATGCTATTATTGTTGGACTGGCCCAATCCGTTGCACTCGTTCCCGGTATTAGCCGTTCGGGAGCCACGATTGTCGCAGCCATGCTTGTCGGTATGAAAACTCAAACGGCTCTACGATTTTCTTTCCTGCTGTACATTCCGGTCAGCCTCGGCATTACCATGATGTCGGCCAGTGATTTGGTCAGTGGTCAAAGTGGGCTCAGCATTGTTGCTATCCCAGTGATCCTGGCATTTGCCGCTTCCATTATTGCAACCTATTATTCCCTTCGTTGGTTCATGAACATTATGGCCAAAGGCAATCTCAAATACTTTGCTTATTATTGTTTTGCGGTTGGGCTGCTTGTCATTCTGTTTTTATAAAGAATCCTGCATCACCATACTTCCATCAAAGGCTGATTTGAATGAAATCAATGAAACAAAACCTCTTTAACACACAAGCTATACTAGTCCAACTTAAAAAAGAGATACGTGATAACATATTCATTTATCGGCCTTTTAATAAAATAAACAAAGGGGTTACAATGAGTAAAGGATATGGACAAGAATAGCGGATCGTTAAGGAGGTCTCCATGCTTGGTATCGTTCTAATCATTTTAGCTTCCATTTAAATCATGAAAAAAGATGGATACGATATAATAGACCGCAAATCGTGGCAACTTGTTATAATGATGTGAATTGGACGTTTGAACGAAGGGAGCGAATGCATTGAATAACGATACGATCAAAAATTTGCTGCAACGATTTCCATTATTTAAAGATCTAACCGAGTATGAAATAGAACCCATCGTCGACATAGCTCAACATGATATGTACCGGCGTGGCACCTACATTTTTATGCAAGGCGACCTGTTAACCAACGTTTATTTTATTCATCAAGGCAAAGTGAAAATTTATAAAACCGACGTTCATGGAAACGAGCAAATTGTTAATGTGCTGCAGGCGGGGGATATGTTTCCACATCAGGGATTTTTCAGGCAGGACGACTGCCCTGCCCACGCTGAAGTGCTGGACGATGCCATTTTAATCCACATTCCTATTCCTTCCTTTGAAAACGCTTTGATCACACATCCGGAAATTTCCATTAAATTATTCCGCGTGCTCGGAGATATAATCGTTGACTTGCAAGGGCGTCTGGAGGAAAAAATTCTTCATAATACATATGAACAAATCATCATGCTGCTGCTGCGGCTTTCCAAAGGTTATGGTAAGGAAATAAATGAAGGGCAGATGAAGCTGACAACGCAATTTACCAATCGAGAACTCGCCAATATGATTGGCTCCAGCCGCGAAACTGTCAGCCGCACCATCACCCAGCTTAAAAAAAAGAACCTTCTCTCAACCGACAATAAAGGAGCTATTGTGCTTAATGTCGACACCCTTGAAGATGAGTTATTTTAAATTCCGGTACATTTCTAAAAAAAGCACTGCCTGGCTCATTCCAAGGCCAGGCAGAGTTCATTCACGCGTTGTTCATCCGCCGCTTACCGGTGGAATAAATGCCACAACATCGCCGCTGTTGACAACCGTATCCTCCTGTGAATACTCTTCATTGACCGCTATCATCGCCTGATCCAGTCGGCTCAATTCGTAAGCCGTTGACAGTTTGGATTTCAGTTCGCTTACTGATAACCCATCCTCATCCACCGTCACCTTTTCGTGCCCGGACGTCTCCTGCAACTCAGCAAAAAATAGAACATTAATCATCGCGCATCTCCTCCTTGGAAGGAATTTTTGCTTCATATGATATATTTTCTTTCTGATCGCCAAGCCATTTTTCCCCGTCTTCCCAATGTTCCTTTTTCCAAATCGGCACCATTTCTTTGATCCGTTCGATGGCATAGCGGCTGGCATCAAACGCATCAGCGCGATGTGGCGTGGATACCGCAATGGCCACCGCTATATCGGTGATTTCCAAGCGTCCGATCCGATGTACGATGGCAATTTCAGCATTGCCCCACTTTTCCTTTATTTCGTCACCGATCTGTTCCAGTTTTTTCTCCGCCATGGGTACATAAGCCTGATACTCAAGAAAAAGGGTTCGCTTTCCTTTGGTAAACTCACGGACTGTGCCCATGAACGTATTCACAGCTCCCGCTTCGTTCCGGACGACTTTGTCAATGCAATCACCTGGATTGATCGGCTCTTTGGTTATCCAATAGTTTTTATCCATCACATTTCCCTTCTTATTCTTTCAGCCAGTGCTGATATATGTTTCTCCAATTGATTCATGTCAAACACGGGCATATCAAGATCGTTCAACCAACGGCCATCCCCATCCCATGTTCCCACAGCTATTATAGCTGATAGTTCCTCTAAAAGCGATCGGTCCGCTTCATTCCTCAGCAAAACAATCTTTGGATAATCCGCTTGTTTATAACCTTCTACAAGCAATAAATCAAGCGGCCATTGCTGGTACAAATTAATCAGCCCATCCAAGCCCAATGGGATCGTTAACGATAGCTGTGTTACGGTTTCTCCCTGAACACCGCTAATGACGGATCCGGACTCAAGATGTGTCCCGCTGTCGGTTCCTTCCACCATATCCGGATCACCGCCATGACCGTGATGTTTGACGGAGCCGACCTGAAATCCTTTATCCGAAAAATAACGGATCAATGCACTCATGATCGTCGTCTTTCCGGAATGTTTGTACCCGGTAATCTGACAAATCTGCATACAGCAACCTCTGCTTTCCAATTGACCTTTTCATGCTTATAAAATCATTCACCATTCGATACAAAAAAAGGCCGATTCACTATCATATGAATCAACCTTTCCGAAGACCGGCCGGAATCAATCCGGAATGCCGAGAGCAATTTTGGCATAACGCGACATTTTGTCTTTATCCCAAGGCGGGTCCCAGACAATATTGACATCTATTTCTTCAACCTCAGGAATATCAGCAATAGCCCGGCGCACGTCCTGTTCAATATGAGCAGCAAGAGGGCAACCCATTGCCGTCAGTGTCATGGTAACAGTGCATAGACCATTGTCATCCAGATCAACATTATAAATCAGCCCGAGATTAACAATATCAATGCCTAATTCCGGGTCTATAACATTTTCCAAACCGCCAAGGATGTTTTCCTGCAAAGCCTCATCCATTAAAAACCCTCCTTCATGGTTCCTATGTTTATTTAAACATAAACAAGCGCATTTTTAAATGATTTCCCTCACACATCAGACGTTTCTGACCATTTTATCACGCATGAATGGATTCTTTATAACCTTAACTCTCCAGACAATCCCTCCATATATGATTGACGGATGGACAATCATGTCATAAATATTTCTCAAACCATTTTACCGTTTCCAGAATTGCATAGCGACTCACTTTATGCCCACGATTTGGCTCTTTCAACAATTGAATATGTTCGGTATTGGTATAATAGTATCGTGCGTGTTCATAAAATGTATGGGAATGATCAAACGGTATCACAGGATCACTGTCTCCGTGCCAGAATAAGACAGGGCGCTCGTTCAGTGCGCTGACTTGTTCAGACAGATCATAACTTTGAAGTTGCTCATAAAGTTGCGCAATTGACTCATCCGTAACCGACAGATCACCGTCCTTTTTTAATTGGTCCACCAATATCCTGGCATAATCAGTCATTTTCGGGGAACCCATCAGGATGGCAGCCGTTTGAATCCACGAATAGTGCCTCAATGCTGCTGTGGTTGTAATACCGCCCATGCTTGTACCAGCCACGCCAAACCGGCCATTCATTATCAATCCTTGATCAGCCAGTGCCTGTTTGATGGCTTTTAACTCGTGCACATTCTGCATAACAATATCCCAAAACGATAATTGTTTTTCCATTACAGACGCGTCTGTTTCCCGTTCGCCGTGATATAAACTGTCCGGAAGAACGACACGGTAACCTTTTTGCGCCAAATAATAAGCAAGCGGCAAATTATGTTCTTTTGCACTGGTGAAACCGTGAAAATATGTAAGCACCGGCAAGGCTTCCTGTTCGTATGCCTGATCAGCCACCATTAAGCTTGGAATCGATGCCAGCATTATGTTATCAATACCGATCATGACCGTCACCTTTCTTTCTGTGCTTAATATCATTATCATAGTACGACATTTTTGTAAATTGCAAACAAATCCTTTACATATCGCAACAAGCCCGATAAACTGATAAGAATACGAGGTGAAGCATAATGGAAACAAAACAGCACTTAATTGCCGTTGATTTGGATGGCACACTGCTGACCGATGATAAAACCATCAGCAAGCGTAATTTGGAGGCGCTTGAAAAGGCAGCAGATGCCGGCCATATTGTTGTTATTGCTACTGGACGACCGCACCGTTCCAGCATTGATCATTATCATACGCTCGGTCTGAATACACCAATGGTGAATTTTAACGGAGCCCTTATTCATCATCCAGCAAATAATCAATGGAATGTATTGCACAATCCGATGTCAATACGAACCGCTCTCCGGATTGTCGACGCCTGTTACGAAATCAGCACACACAATATTGTGGCAGAGGTTATGGACAATGTTTACCTTGACCGATATGACGAACAACTTATTGATATATTTCAAACATCACCGAATTCCCCGTTCACGATTGGCAGCCTGAAAAATAATTTAACACATGACCCAACATCGTTGCTTATTCACCCCAAGGAAGAAAATATCCAATCCATTCGTAAACATTTGGAGGACGATCATGCCGAACTGATTGAACACCGAAAATGGGGGGGGACCCTGGAATATTATTGAAATTGTCAAAAAAGGAATGAATA
Organism: Lentibacillus halophilus; assembly: GCF_055395055.1. Classification (NCBI taxonomy): domain Bacteria; kingdom Bacillati; phylum Bacillota; class Bacilli; order Caryophanales; family Bacillaceae; genus Lentibacillus; species Lentibacillus halophilus. The sequence continues at coordinate 1,700,650 of NZ_AP043750.1, read as the reverse complement.
AAGCGATCGGTCTGGAAAAAATCGCTTTTTACTATCATATCCCAAATGAGCGGATTATTGCATTCGGGGATGAAGACAACGATCAGGAAATGCTTGAATTTGCTGGCATTGGTGTGGCCATGGGCAATGCGATTGATGACTTGAAAGCCATAGCTGATCATGTAACGGACACAAATGAGCACAACGGGATCAGTTCTTTTCTTGAAAATTATTTGCTTCATCCAAAAAAACTTATCTAATTTTTTCCTGACATACCCGGTGAAAATCCGGTCAAACTATAAATGAACGCGAAAGAAGCGTTCACTTAACGTTTGCTCTTCATTCCATCAACCGTCCTGCCACTAGGCTTACAAAACGCATAAGCTCTGGCAAGACATTCCACAGGGGGAATAACCGATGGGAAAACAAAGCAAATCAAAGCGTTTCAGCCAGCATAGTGAAGATGCTGTCCGAAAACATGCTGAACGATTCCCTTACAAAATGCGTTTTTCAGAAGCTGAACGCGAACAAGAGGAATCAGACAGGCATCCAATGGGAGGGTTTTAAATGCAGCAGCAAAACAATAACTTGATGCAACGTGCCCGTGAAGCTGTTAACACAATGACCAATGGAAAAGCCAATGCGAACCAGCAGGAAAAACAAGCGGCACAAAATGCCATTCAAGCTGCGAAAAGCCAAGCATCTTCTGAAGAACAGCAGCAACTTCAACAGCTTGAACAGCAATTGCAGCAAAAAAATCAATTGCAATAACCTCCATCACATTTTCTAAAAAAATGCATGGGTTTTTTACGAATTCTACGCACATCAAACAAGATGAGGCGGGAATGATAAAAGACTCACAGCATTCACCCTTATTCGTCTTATCGAATAAGGGTGTTTTTATTTTGTTTTTCAACATCTTTCTGCTACAATAAAAATCAAGTATGTATTATGATTGATGGAGGTAAAGAATATGGGAGTAAGACCAGAATCCACACCAAATCCAAATGCACTGAAATTCACCACAGACAGCCTTATTTTTCAAGGTGACAATAGCATTTCTGTTATGCCGGGAGATACAAGCGAACATGCCATTATGAATGATTTGATGGACGTAAATGGTGTTGATAACGTATTTGGGTATCAAAATTTCATTACCGTTAATAAAGCGTTTGATGTTGAATGGGACGAGCTTCAACCGCGTGTTATGGAAGTTTTTGAAAAACACGGATACTAAAGCCCTTATTTCTCAATTAATACGAACGTAAAAAAGACAGCATACAAGGCTGTCTTTTTTAATTCTTGTCTTCGTCGGCGTTCAAATCAATTGGAATGTGATTCTTGTTCACCTTTTTCCCGTTTTCATTTTTGGCATACAGAATGACAATGGGAACGTCATTGGCGTTTTTGATCGATTCAGTAAGCTCAAGTTCAATCGTGATCGAATTTATCCCTTGTTGTTTTTGAAGATCAATGTCACGTTGAGAGCGTAACATAGTTTGTGTAAACGGCTATGATGAAAGATGGTCATAGAAAAAGGAAGACCCTTTCCTGTAGAATAGAGTTAGTCACAACAAACCCACAGGAGGTCTTCCCTATGAGCCATCTTACTACAGATTTGCTTGAAGCACTAGCCCAAAAACAAGATATTGAAGAAGTTTTTCGCTGCCATTTGGAAACGGCGATCAATCAGCTTTTAAAACATGAACTAACGGCTTTTCTGGACTATGAACCTTATGAGCAGGCTGGCGTTAACTCTGGTAATTCCCGTAATGGATTTTACGGCCGGACGTTCAAAACGGAATACGGCAACCTTGAGCTGCATATTCCCAGAGACCGCAACGGTGCCTTTCAGCAACAAACTCTGACGCCCTATAAACGTTCCAACGACACACTGGAACAGTTTATCATCCATTTGTACGAAAAGGGCATCACGACGGATGAAATCGCCGATTTAATCGAAAAGATGTATGGCCAGCATTATTCTAAACAGACCGTATCCAACCTGACTCGTCTCGTGTCAGAAGATGTGCAGGCTTTTCATGAGCGAACGCTGGAACAGCGTTATGTCTGCATCTATCTGGATGCCACGCAAATTCCGATCCGGCGCCAAAGCGTTGAAAAAGAATCGGTCTATATTGCCATTGGCATCGCAGAAGATGGCGGCAAAGAAGTGCTGGACTTTACCATCGCCCCAACGGAATCTGCCGAGGTGTGGGAAGAGCTGGTCCAGCGTTTATCTGAACGCGGTGTCGAGCACGTTCTTCTTTTTATTTCAGACGGCTTGAACGGTATGACGGATGCGCTGCATCGCGTCTACCCAAAAGCTAAACATCAGGTGTGCTGTGTTCATGTTTCCCGCAATATCGCTAATAAAGTGCGTGTGAAAGATCGTGCCGCCATTCTGGATGACTTCAAGGCTGTTTACGAGGCTGAAAGCCGCCAGGAGGCTCTAAATGCCCTGGACCAATTTCAAGACAAATGGCATAAGACGTATCCACGTGCTGTCGATGCGGTGATGAAACAGGACCGCTTATTAACGTTCTATGATTTTCCGGCATCCATCCGACCCAGCATCTATACAACAAACCTCATCGAAGGTTTTAATAAAGAAATCAAACGTTACGTCAAACGCAAAGAACAATTTCCCAATGAAGATGCCCTGGAACGTTTCCTGGTGACCCAGTTTTTAGATTATAACCATAAGTTTGGCATGCGGTGCCACAGAGGCTTTGGAAAGGCAAAGCCTGAATTACTGCAAATGTTTGAATCGCTAGAGGAGAAAGTTTAAACGATAAAAACACTGGCTAACGAAATTCAAAAGGGATAGGGTCATTTACACAAACTTGTTGACGCCCCCGTCACGTTCGTCCACGAGCACGGTGTCACCTTGTTTAAACGTGTAATAAAGTCTATCGTTATTCGTCTTCGCTTTGGCGGTTAATTGCGCTGTTTGGTTTGTCGTTGTCACGTCCATATCCTGGAATGTAACGAGTGATTCCGTTGGCTGCTGATCATCTGTATTGCTGCATGCTGCTAATATGACGGCGACAACTAATAAGATGGCCCATTTTTGCATGAGTAATAACTCCTTTTATCGCGCACTGATTGATGGTTCACGTTATTATGTTTAATCCCGCCGGAAAAACCCGAAGATACCCGTTGTCTGCACAATATTGGTGAAAGCGTTGGGATCCACCTCCCCAATAATCCGTTCCAAGTCATACAGCTCGTACCGTGTGACAACGAGATACATCATGTTTTTATCATCCCGCGTATAAGCTCCTTTTGCAGGAAGGATCGTAATGCCGCGCACCATAGTATCATGGATCGCCTGCTGCAACTCTTCCGCCTTATGGGTAATAATCATGGCCGTTACTTTCTCATGACGTGTATGGATGGCATCAATAACACGAGTCGTGACATACAATGTCAGTAACGTATACAACGCGTTTTCCGGTTCATACAAAATACCAGCCAGTGCAATAATGACGGCATTCAAAATTAAAAAATACGTCCCGATAGGTTTATCCTTCATCCGGGACAAAACCATGGCTACAATATCCATTCCACCGGTTGACGCACCGTGCTTGAGCGTGATACCAACACCGGCTCCGCCCAACACACCGCCAAACACGGCATTTAAAATGATATCTTCTGAAAGTTGCACGACAGGAAGGACTTCCAAGAAGAATGTAGCCACGATAACAGATATCACACTATATATCGTGAACCCTTTTCCTACCTTCATCCAGCCGAGCACGACCACCGGAATGTTCAAAATAAATAATATAATACCAGTGGATAGCCCGATACTCAGAAAATCTTGAAAAATACTGGACAGGAGCTGTGCCGCACCTGTAAAACCACTCGCATAAACATTTGCTGAGATCAGGAAAAAATTCAAGGACAGCGCATTCAGAATGGCGCCGAATATAACAATTACAATCCGTTTGGCCTCAACCAGAAACATTGAATGCCTCCTCTCGCATGGTCACAGGGTGAGTCATCGGTTACTTTTCGTTGACTATTACAACCCGCCGCTTTAAACTGAAAACCAATATACCCATTTTAAAATGGGAATGGCAGGTGAAAATATGAATACGATGATACTTGCTGATTCCGCATGTGATTTAACGGAAGAACATTATAATGCCTACCACATTGACATGGTACCATTAACCGTTCAATTGGATGATCAAACGTTCAAAGACAGTCTGGAAATAAAACCAAAGTCCGTTTATGATGCCATGAGAGAAGGAAAGCATCCAAAAACGTCCCAAGTATCCCCACAAACATTCAAAACTATTTTTACATCATACGCTGAAAAAAAGCAACCATTAGTGTATTTGGCTTTTTCCTCGGAACTGTCAGGCACCTATCAAGCAGCGAAAATAGCAGAACAGGATGTGAAAGAATCATGGCCGGATGCCGAGCTCCGGGTGATCGATACAAAATGCGCCTCCATTGGATACGGACTTGTCATTTTACGTGCAGCCAAACTAGCGAAAGACGGTGCTGCTATTGGAGACATCATCGAAACGGCCCGGTACCACGCGAACCATATGGAACACATTTTCACTGTCGATGATCTTGACTATCTGTACCGTGGCGGACGTGTGAGCAAAACAGCTGCATCCATCGGGTCGTTTCTAAAGATCAAACCCATTCTTCACGTGGACGATGGCCGATTGGTCCCTTTGGAAAAAATACGCGGCTCCAAAAAAGTCTTAAACCGTATGCTGGATCTCTTGGAGGAGCGCGGTGCTGATATTTCACGTCAGACGGTTGGCATCAGTCACGGTGATGATGCAGAAACAGCTGAAATGATGCGATCCAGAATTCAGGAAAGATTCAACCCCGCCGACACCATCGTCGAAATGGTTGGATCGACTATTGGCGCACATTCCGGGCCGGGAACACTCGCCCTGTTCTTTTTGAATAGCTCATATAAATAGGAAAAAGCATGGAGCTGATCCGGACATCACCGATCAGCTCTTTCTTTTCTAAAATACGGTTATTTAAAAACCCAACATGATTCTATCGTCTTCAGCATATATTTCCGGTAAATCCATTTAACCGGAACGGAGGCGAATACCGGAATGAGCATTTTTGAGCTAATAACCATTTTTGAACAAGAACGAAACGAACCACCGGAGTCCATTAACGCTCTATTGGATTTTTACCAACGTCAGTATATCACTGGAAATATCGACGTATGTCATTACCGGAAAATTTACCATTACTTGCATCGACAAGGTGCCATTTCAGCCCATGAATATACATAGGTTATAAACGTTGGAAGGCTGTGCACTATGCATTAGCCTTTCCACTTTTTTGTTTCCGTGACAACCAAATAATACCAGCTATAAAAATAACAAAGATTCCAGCAAACGGTACAATGACCAACCAATTCAATCCTGTATCATTCTCGGTAACATAAACTTCAGCTTTTTCTCTCGCCAATCCAATCCGGTATGTGCCTTCTTCATCAGCACGGACAAGATGATCTTCGAGAAGCCCTTTTAGCTGTTTGTCGTCAGGGATGTTATCTAACGTGACGGAGCGTGAATGGGTATCATTGTTAATCGCAATATAGACCGTCTCTCCTTGAAAAGATCGACTGAAGACACTCATCGCACCATCCGAACCAGCAAGCTCATAATCTCCATATTTTAGTGCTGGGAATTTCGAACGGATTGTCGCTATACGACCGGTGAATGTTTGCAAATCGTCATCGGCACTGTTCCATTGCACCATTCGCTGTTTGTCAGGAAAATTCTTCCCTGCCATCGGAATTTCGGACCCTTGTAAAATCATTGGTGCACCAGGGGCTGTATACAGATAGGTTAATGCCAATTTCCATGTTGTCAGGGGATTCCGCCCGTTGTTAACCAATCGTTTCGTGAATCGCTCAGTATGCTTGTTATCCAAATAATTCAGACTTTTGGGTTTGCCATCCGCTTGCCAAGCGTCATATACATCTTTAACCGGCGCACCGGGGTTAGCAATGGTTTTGGACATAGGGTTGTGCAAACCGGGGGCGTCCACTGCACTCATATGCGTTAGCTCGGCAAGGTCCCCATTGTAATCATCAGGATCAAGGATGTCAGCCAACTGCATAAACGATGCATCCTTCTGATTAATATGGTCTGTTAGCTTCTGCAAAAAGGCTTGATTCGCCTTATCAGCTGCATGGAACCGATAACCGTCAATGTCTGTTTCATCCATCCAAAAGTCGACTGTTTGCTTCAAAAACGATTGAACTTCCGGGTTCGTCTGATCCAGCTTCTTCGTCTTTCCAAGCCAGCGCTGCGACACTTCCGGATTCGTGTCCTGCACCCAATCAGCTTTATTCGGTTCATCAAGCATAGGACTTGTTTCAGCCACATAATTAGTAACAAACTCAAGAACCACTTTCATATCCCTGTTATGAGCTTCTTGCACCAATTTTTTCAGATCTTTCATAGTGCCGTAGTGCGGATCAATTTTACGAAAGTTTTCCACCCAATAGCCGTGATAACCACCAGGGGCATTATCCATAATCGGGGAAAGAATAAGGGTTGTATACCCCATTTCCTTCAAATGACCAAGTTTGTCTATCACTCCCTGCAAATCTCCCCCATGAAATGCACCCGGGTCATTCAAATCAATCGGCACATCTTGAGACTGATTCCCGTTATTGAAGCGATCGACCAGGATATTGTAAAAAATCTCATCATTGACCATCTCTGTTTCATTCTCGGCAGCAGCCGGATCAACCGTCCCGGTAGTCAGCATTACGGCGGTAAGCAGTATCGTTATTGCTAAAAACCTCATATATGTACTCCTTCATGGATAAAATAATAACTCTGCTTCTTTGATTAACCATTAATGCCAATAGTCACCCCGTTGTGGGGTGTTGTTGAAAGTGACTTCTTCTGAAAAAAGCTCTCTCGCCGGGAGAGAGCCTGATTCATTATGGCAAAAAGCCCAGACCAAGTCGACCAAATCCTAAAAGCAATGTAAGTATAACAGCGATGATGAGTTGGATCCACCAACTTTTTGTGGTTTCGTTTCTGCCTGATTTCAGACTGATCATCTCCATCGCGAATATGACCCAAATACCGGCCAATGCTTTGAAAATCGCCTCTCCCATTTGCGGACTGTTTAAGTACGCACCAAGCAAGGAGCCACCGGAATACAGAATCAATAAATAGTCCAAACGAAGAATCATTTGAACAATTTTGGCACCTTTCGACTTGTCCGCTTTATTCAATGCAAGAACAACGATAAAAAGGATGAATGCCAATACCCACGCTGTCACGTGCAAATGTGTATTCATTTATTGCCTGTTCCTCCTTCAACCATAGTTTTTCCTTTTACCATATATACTATATTAACATGTGCCTGCATGAAATTCATTTGAAAATTATTTGAATGGATTAAAAGAAGTAAAAAGACACAAAAACTGTTATAATAGGATGGAATGGAGTTTTAATTCGGAGGGATACTATGCAGGAAACAAGCCAGCAGATTATTGACCAAACACAGGAATATGGTGCGAAAAACTATCATCCACTTCCTGTTGTCATATCCGAAGCTGAAGGTGTCTGGGTTAATGATCCGGAAGGCAATCGCTATATGGATATGCTCAGTTCATACTCTGCGCTGAATCTGGGACACCGCCATCCCAAAGTTATCCAGACGTTAAAAAATCAAGCCGATGCTTTGACCCTTACATCCCGTGCCTTTCATAACGATCAACTCGGTCCCTGGTATGAAAAAATTTGCAAGCTGACCAATAAAGAAATGGCATTGCCGGTAAACACCGGAACGGAAGCGGTTGAAACAGCATTTAAAGCAGCTCGACGCTGGGCGTATGATGTCAAAGGCGTTGCCGACAACCAAGCAGAAGTTATTGTCTGTGAAGGAAATTTCCACGGTCGGACGATGACACCCGTATCATTGTCATCCGAAGCTGCTTATCAACGTGGTTTCGGCCCGTTGCTGTCAGGCATCAAAATCATTCCATACGGTGATGCAGACGCATTGAGAGACGCCATCACCGAGCATACAGCTGCTTTTTTGTTCGAACCTATTCAAGGAGAAGCAGGTATCAACATACCACCGGAAGGATTTTTAAAAGAAGCGTATGACATTTGCGCTGAGAACAACGTATTGTACATGGCTGATGAAATTCAAGCAGGTCTCGGCCGTACTGGAAAAATGTTTGCCTGTGACTGGGAAGATGTCACACCGGACGTTCTGATCCTCGGAAAAGCCCTCGGTGGAGGCGTCATGCCTATCTCCTGCGTTCTGGCCAATAAGGAAATTCTCGGTGTCTTCAATCCTGGATCACATGGGTCGACATTCGGTGGAAATCCGCTTGCTTGTGCCGTATCCACTACCGCATTAGAAGTACTCGAGGAAGAAAAACTGGCTGATCGTTCCCTCGAATTGGGTAATCACATGATGAATGAATTGAAGAAAATCAGCAATTCGAAAATCAAAGAAGTACGTGGCAAAGGGCTTTTTATCGGTATTGAATTAACCGAATCAGCTCGTCCATACTGTGAAGCCCTGAAAGAAAAAGGACTTCTGTGCAAAGAAACCCATGACAAAGTTATCCGCTTTGCGCCGCCGCTTGTCATTGAGAAGGACGATCTCGATTGGGCGATTGGACAGATTAAAGATGTATTAAAAGCCTGACATCGTCAAAGGGGCAGCTCCACCAGAAGGAGCTGCCCCTTTCGTTTTTCCATATAGCTTCAAGGTTTCACAAATACACATGCACGCATAAACTATATACATCAAAGGGGGGAAGTGCAATGCCGGCAAAAGTAGGTGCAGTTAAAATTAACAACATCGGAAACTCCAGCATTTTTAATATCGGCGACGTCTATGCCATGTCTCCAGAAAGCACTGCAAAAACCTATGCTGGCGGCGGCTCTTTCAACACTGGTGACGGAACATACATCAGACTCGGACAGTCACGAACGTATGTAATGGATAACGATCAGTCGGATCAAAATATCATTTTTTGAACAGGAGGTGGTATCCCTATGCATTTCACTATCCATCAATCCATCGCCATCCATTTCATTAAAATTGAGGCGATATCCAATTCCTCTGTCTTTCAAATTGGCAGCACTGGTAGCGTCCAGGCACAATCGGATATTCACAATACAGGTGGATACATCGAACCGGCTGAACCAGCGGAACCGATTGGCGAGCCTGCCATCATTCGATTGAAGCAACCTGAGCATTAACACAGATTGCTTACCCACGCATAGAATGTGATAGGTCTTTGCCCAGATTAAAGGAGGACACTCCATGAATAACTGGAATGATTATATCTATTATCTTCATCAGCGGATTGATGAACAGGATCAGCGCATCCGGTCACTTGAAACGAGAATGCAGGTTGCCGAAAACCATAAAGACGACAACAAACAGCAAACCGTTGAAAAAGTGGAGTACAATTTTGATCAGTTAAAAATTGAAAACTTGGAAGGCACACTGCATATCGGTTTATCCCCGGATGACATGAAAGGCATAGAAGACCTATCTGTTCCCGACACAGAAACGTCTCCGATTCATCAACAATTGAATTCCGAACTGAACACGTATCTGAATAGAAACGGGGAACAACTCGTCCGTGAAATAGCATCGCAGCACCAAATCTCTCCGGAAACCATCGATTCGACTGTTCTTATAGAGGATATTGCCAAACAGCTTCCTGACCGGATCGCCTTCTATGAACAAGAGGCTAAACGTCATCAGCGCAACCTTCACGACGATGAAACAAAATCGTATATTGCGGACCAGATTAAACATGAAATCCGCCACTCCTTAAGCAACTATATGGAAGGGAATGATCATAGATGAATATGGAAGTACACAATTGGGGGCTTCATGTCGATCATGTGAACGTTGGTACCGTAAGTGCATCATCCGTATTCCTGGTGGGTGATAATGAAAGCTTCACTCTCTCGTCGTTCTATGACACCCCGCCTGAAGCAGCCGCCATTGGGTCCATTGTTCCTTTATCAGGGTGACAAACCATGCAGCAGCGTACATCTTCCGTTCATAACATTAAATTAAACGGTTTAACATACAGCAGTATTGTTAATATCGGTGATGCAACCTATGCCCGTACAAACGCCAAGGGAATCGCCGTGCAAAAAGAAGGTGCTGTTTTTTCCGGTGATGATGACGTGCAATTTGAAGACTACTCTCTCTTTGACAGGAATGCGAATGTTCCGGCACAAAAATCGCCCGTCCAAAAACGAACACACCAGCACGAAGAAACCATCCATGTTGGGGACATCAACGTTACCGGTGTCAGTCAGGCTTCCATCTTCCAAGTAGGCAGTATCCACGAAGTGACCGGAGAAGCACGAATCAAACATTTCCGCCAGTATTTGCACGGTAGTATACACACGAACCAAGCGGATTCATAAGCTATCATATCATCATATCTCAAATGAAGAAGGTGTTGTTATGCCATCGATGGTCGGACCCATTAAGATAAACAGTGTTGGAGGTGGCGTGGTCAATTTTGGTGACTCCTTCTATCTTTCACCGAAAAGTTCCTCCAAAACAAGCACCGGCTCCGGCGCACAAAATACAGGTGATTTCATTTGCACGAATAATGGCGTCAGTTCAACCAACCCGCTGGATTCCGATGTTAGTGATCAAAATGTTACAGCCAACGCATAAAGTGAGATATCAAGGGATTGAGACATAACTGAACTGTTCAACCCTTAAGACGGATATTTAAAATCCGAACTGATTCAAAAAATATAAACAACCTTTGAATCATCGTTCGGATTTTTGATTCCATATTTTCATCAAGTTGTTTTTCGCAAAGGTTATGTCATCACAGCAGCATCACAATTTGTCCCCATCCATATGTCACATTTTCAATTCCAGTTGACGGGAGAAGAAATAAAGATGCGTTGCGGTTACTGGTTTTTTCCAAATGCGTTCCAAGGCTTCTTTATAAAGGTTCATTTGTACATTATACCGGTTGCGCAAGTCGTCCTTTACGGTTTCGGTTACATTTTCAGTAATGGTATCCGTCTTGTAATCAAGTATCGCCCAGCCACCGTCCATAGGTATGACACAGTCAATTACACCCTGAACAAGAACGTGCTCGTCTGTATAACTACTCCAGTCAGCATAGACGTTGCTTGCAGGCAGCGACAAGTTGAATGGAACTTCGCGATGGACCTTATCGGCGTTCATGATTGTTTGACCAATCGTTGTCATGAAAAATTGTTCTACCGCGCCCATATCGATCACATTCGCTTCCTGCCGAGTAAGAAATTCCTTTTCCACCAATGATTCCACCCATTCGGCAATCTCAGCCGACGAAATTGGTTTTTCCAATGGAATATGCTGCATGACAGTATGCATGGCCGTTCCTCGTTCGGTAGCAGTTAGTTCTTTTTTTTCCTGCATAAATGCTGGCCGTTTAATAATAGGGGGCTGAAACGGGGCGATAAATTGATCACCACTGTATTCATCCTTCTGCTCATGCTGACGTTTCAGCTCAGTAACGGTCTGTTTGGAACGGGATTTAGCAGCTTGCTGGTATGGATATTGATACGACAGACGGTTGGCGACTGCTTTGGTATAGGCATTCTCCTCCAGTTCCAATGGCTCCCAGTTAATCAGTTTTTCCTGGAGATGTATTTCCGCTGATTCAGAAGCCTCTCCAAGATTGGTATAAGTACTGCCATGTACCACCATTGTCTTCCATTCGGAAGGATCCAGACGTATGGCTTCCATAACGCTATCAGGCAAATCGATCGATCGAAGGGAATCATTCATCTTATGACGGATCAGCGCAGGCCCAACCCAATCCAGATAGGATCTTGATTGCACACGATAATGGGCCGGTAACATCCATTCTTTATGGACCATCATCTGCTCCCAATTCTCCTGTTTTTTGGCAAAAGAGGCAACATTGCCAACCATCAGCAATTTCTCTTTTGCGCGGGTCATGGCAACATACAGAACGCGCATTTCTTCAGCCAACATCTCACGGAGTTTTTCCTGTTTTATCGCATGATAATACAGTGTCGGATATATAATCCGCTTGATCGGGTCGATAAATTTGCTCGCCATACCGAGGTCCTTATGCAACAAATAACGGTTATTTAAATCCTGCAAGTTAAACTGTTTATCCATCGCGCCAAGAATGACAGCCGGAAATTCCAACCCTTTGCTTTTATGGATAGTCATAATTCGAACGACATCTTCCTGTTCACTGAGTGCGCGTGCTGCGCCTAAATCGTCTCCGCGCTCCTCCATTCGTTCAATGAATCGCAAAAATCGGAACAAGCCACGAAATGACGTTGTTTCATAGCTGCGTGCCCGATCATACAGAGCTCGTAAATTCGCTTGCCGCTGGCGTCCGCCCGGCATGCCACCGACAAAATCATAATAACCGGTTTCTCTGTAAACTTGCCAAATCAATTCGGACAGCGCACCTTGGCGTGATGCAAGACGATATCGAGCAAGACTATCCAGAAAGCGGCCAGCTTTGACGGCTGTTTCGTTCGTATGTTGACGCCGGAAAGCTCTTAGCGCGTCATAATACGCCCCGTCCCTATCCGCCAGGCGAATCTGACCAAGATCTTCTTCATTCATTCCGACAATCGGTGATTTCAACACTGAAGCAAGCGGAATATCCTGTCTTGGGTTATCGATGATTTTCAAAACGTTTAACATCACCTTTACCTCGATCGCATCAAAATAACCAGTCGACAAATCAGCATAAACAGGGATGCCTTGTTTTTTCAATTCATCCATAATGGTTGGTGCCCATGTCATCGAACGTAATAAAATAACGGTATCCCGGTATTGCAAGTCGCGTTGTGCATCCATTGTTTTATCATACACTTGCAACGGTGTGTTTCCATTTGTTCCGATCCATCTTTTGATCTTTTCCGCATAAGCTCTCGCTTCCAACTGAGCCTTTTCTAAATCCTGGTAGTCTTCCTGTTCCAGCGATACATCCTCCTGTTCGTCCGGTGCTTCCCGATCAATGATGAGCAGCTCCGGCTCGGGATCAGCAAGCGGAAGGGCATCATACCTGTCATTGCCGTACATTAATTCCGAATCCCGATTGTAGTCGATTTCGCCAACATGCTCATCAAGAATTTGCCGGAACACAAAATTTACCCCGTTAAGCACGTCTTCCCGACTTCGGAAGTTGCTGGACAAATCAATACGTCCAGCTAGGCTGGCTGCATCCGCGAAACGTTTATACTTTTTGATAAACAACGACGGTTCCGCATGACGGAAGCGATAGATACTTTGTTTCACATCACCAACCATAAACATGTTGCCGGAGCCCTGTTGATCACTGATAAGCGACAGAATCGTTTCCTGAACAAGATTGGTATCCTGATATTCATCCACAAGCAGCTCGGTAAATTGCTCATGCAAATTCCACGCTACATTTGACGGTTGGACGTATCCGGGCTGTGAAGTTGGATCCATCAAAAGCTGCATACAATAATGTTCTAGATCAGAAAAGTCAACTACCGCCCGTTCCCGCTTCTGTTCGGTGAAACGTGTTCGGAATTGTTTGACAAGTTCAGCCAAATGGCTGATAACCGGTGCCAGTTCCTGCATATCAGAAATATGATTAGACAGGTTGCGGCTGAACCATTTTTCTTTCATGTCATTCCAGCGTTTTTTATAGCGGTCACGCAATTTTTTCACGTTTTCTTTTTTGGATTCGTTACAGTCTACTTTTTTTCCGGATAGTCGGCTGAACGAGCTGGCAACCATAAACGATTGGAGCGAATCCCACGAATGGAGGCATCTACGTGCTTCCTGTAAATTGGAAAAATCGGATTCCACGGCATCAGCGTAGTGATATGGACCATCGCTTTCTCTCGTTACGTTCATCGCCAGCTGCATTTCGTGTTCCATAGCGTCCAGCTCGTTGCGGACCTCATTTTTAATAATATCCAACCAATCCAAATCATCCTCCTGCCAATCATCCGGTACTTTGTACACATCCGCAAGGCAATCAAGCCAGGATTCCGGCCAAGGATTCTGCATGGCAAATGTATATAATTTTAATATAAGTTCCTCCATATCAGCATCACTGCGGTCACTGGAAAAACGGTCGGCAGCAGCAAAAAACATCGCCTGTTCTTCGCCTTCTTTCCCATACCATTCTTCAAACAAGTCATCAATAACGTCCTGCTTGATCAAATCCGCCTCCATATTATCGGCTATCCGGAAAGCAGGATCCAAATCAAGCAAATAGGCATGTCGCCGTACAATATCAAGGCAAAAGGAATGGAACGTTGATATCGACGCACGCTGCAGCATTGACAATTGCTTTTTCAGGTGGTTAGAGGTCGGGTTTTCTGCCAGGTTCGCTTCAAGTGCCTGTCCAACCCGGCTTTTCATTTCTTGTGCTGCCGCGTTCGTAAAGGTGACAACAAGGAGCGAATCGATATCGACGGGATTCTCCTGGCGAATAAGCTTTTGGATAATCCGCTCCACCAATACGGCGGTTTTTCCCGAACCTGCCGCAGCGGCAACAAGGACATCGCTGCCATCTGTATAAATAGCTTCTTCTTGTTTTTTTGTCCAAGTGCTCAACGTTATTCCTCCCTCTGCTTGTGGCGGATTTGTTCAAAAATATCTTCATCATTCATATCCGTCAGCTTTCGGTAATTGTTCTCCTCGAGCGACGGATCGAATTGGCAGACCGATAAAAACGGGCAATACGTGCACGGAATCCGCCCCTTATGCTGATACGGGTTTAAATCAACGCCGCCTGAAGTAATATCTACACCGGCTTGAATCATAAGCTGGTGAACATGTTGCTGCAGCGCGGAGAACGATTCTTGGTCCGTTATTCTGGAATCGCTGTAAAACCCTCCGTTCTTTTTAACGCCGGCCGGAACAATGTGACTTTTTCCGGATTCGACGGATGTATCCATCAGTTTAACAACCTCTTCATCGGACAACAGCAATCCTTGCATTTTATACTTTTTAAATAATTCCCTTTCAATATCAGCATCGGTCATTTGTTTACTGATGGACAACATCGGATTGTGCACGTGAAAATAAAGCACGCCGGCTGGGTTTGCTTTGGTGCCGAGCCATTGCTCCGACTGGGACAGAACCACATCCAGATACGTCAACATTTGCAGGGCCAGCCCGTAATAGACTTCGAGTAAGTTCAAGCTCTGATCACTTGATTTATAATCAATAATTCGTAAAAATAAGCCATGGTCATTTTCTGCTTTATCAACCCGGTCAATACGCCCGCGCAGCATCAGCTCAAAGCCGTTTGGTAATGCGAGAGTAACCGGTTCAAGTGTCTGCCTGTCCCCAAAGCCAAGTTCAAGACCCACTGGAGTAAACTCACTCTGCCGGGCTTGCTCACTCAACATGTACGTTGCCCGGGTAATGACTTCCTGGAGTTTCTCTTGAATGTATTTATATCGGTTGGAACTATGCAAAATTTGATGTTGCAACGCGGGGGCCAGTTTCTCGACAGCCTGATGAGCATAGCCGGCACTGTCCGTTTTCGTGATTTGGGCAAATTCTTTTCCCTCGTTCTGAATCCATTCGGTAATTTTTTTTAGTGCTTCATGGAAAAGTTGGCCAATATCCGGAGCATCCAATTTATACGTTTTTCTCTCCTGCAGATTCAGGCTATAATTTGCAAAGTGTTGATACGAACAGCGGTAATAAGATTCCAGTCTCGATACACTTGCTCGCACCTGTTTTGGATAAAGATGATGCGCTGTATCCCGCGACAAGTGGACAGGCTGGTTTTGATAATGCAAGCTTTGCAATATGTTGTAAGTGGTGCTGTCTTTCGGTTCATGTTGTATATACCAGTTCAGCACATGCCACCATACATCCTTCATGGGGTACCCTTTACGGTTGCGCGCTAGTTGTGCCGTCAGTGCGGCTCGTGTTTTGATTGGTGTCGTAATGAATCGTTCAGCATCAAGCAATTCATCCGGATCCTGCAGCAGCATATGGTCTGCGCATGCCGGAAATAGTTCTTCCAGTCGATTAATCAGTTGGGATGGCATTTTTGATTTGCCTTCTTCATCACTTAACGGATAACTGACCCATAAGTAATCACTGGCGGACGTAAAAGCCGCATACATATAAAACCAATCATCAAGAAGTTGGCGACTCCCGCTTTCAGCCAGCTCAATGCCATGCTCAGAAAGAAGATGACGTTCCTGTTCATTGATCACGCCATCTTCTTCCGGCTTCATCGGCCATGTGCCGTCATTCACCCCAAGCAGCAAGGAGCACTTGACACCACTAATGCGCGAACGGTCAATGGTTCCGACGATAACATGATCGATGCTGGGTGGGACGTGGGCAAACGTGAGTGATTCGAATCCGGCTTCAACAGCCGAGCGAAACGTTTTGAGCGTCATCGTTTCATCGCCGGCCATTTCAACTATTTCATCAAACAGCTGAGTGACCGCATTCCACACTTGTTCTTGTTCCCGTCCCTTTTCCAGATCACCTTCTGAGTCATACATCTCCCGCATCTGTTCCAGTCGTCCAGGTACGTTCACCCGTTCCAAAAACAGATATATAGCCTCACATCGTTCACGTACGGTTTTTGCTTGACGGATCTCCCGGTCAAACTGCTGCAATGCCTGCACAACCTGGCTGCGATAGGCGTTAATTCGCTTTTGCGTCTCTATTTCCGCATCCGTCTGAGTAGAGCGATCAAAACCGCGGAAACGCTGGAAAATCCATTCATCCTCCCCGAGCCAACGCTCACGTGATCGAATGCCATATTCAAGGACGTAATTTTCCAATTCGTCAATCGCATCATCATTCAATGGGTATGTCGAATGAGCAGGCGGAATGAAGCCGGTTTTCAGCACGCGGAACACCGCATCATAACGCCAGTTACCGTCAACGACCTCCAGAACCGAACGAATCAGCTCAATCATTGAGTGATTCAGCATCGTACGTTTTTCATCAATAAATACCGGGATATCGTGATCACTGAAAATTGTTTCAATTAAGTCATGATAGACCTCGGTCTGACGCATAAATACAGCTATATCCCGGAAACGATAATGTTCCTCTCTGACGAGACGAAGAATCTCCTGAGCAACACCTTCCACTTCAGCTCGCGGATGAACCGCTTCGGCAATCTGAACGGGCGCTTCGCCTTCATAAACTGGTGCCGGCCGCACATCAAAATATCGCTCCAAATGAGCGAAATAGGGCCGGGTGTAAAATCTGTCAACTTCGGTCCCCAGTACGTCCGGCTCATAAGTTGAAATTCCGTTCGCCTGTGCGATTGTTTGAAGCACATGGTATGTTTCCTTCGTCTGATAGAATAAGTCAAGCTCAGAGGGACGTTCTACACCCGGAATATCCGTTGTTAATGCCACTGTCACTGACCGGCATTTTTTCAGTAAAGCTTTCACGACGAGTTGTTCTTTCGGTGACAGCTGGTGAAATCCGTCCATGTAGATGGTTGCGCCTTCCAACATCGGGGCATCTTTTATTTGATCGGCAAGCATCTGCAGTTGGTCCTCGCTGTCGACGTATTGACCTTGCAGAGCCATATTCAATTTTTCATACATATACGCCAAATCATTCAATTTACTGGCCAGTGTCATTTCACCTGGCTTCTTATGGACAAATTGTTTCATTTGTTCAACTTGCATATAAAGCATATCAGGGGTGATTCGATACCGTTTGAACTCAGTAATCATGGCTTCCAGTTGCTCAAGAAAACCTTGTTTTTCGAGCGTTTTCTGAAAAATGGTCCATTCGGTTTCCTTTTCTTCAATAATTTTCCTGAGCATCATTTGTGTACCGACCGAGCTGATAAATTGTCTTGTCCCGCCGCCGGTTTCCTGAAGCACGCGATAGGCCAGTCGTGAAAAGCTAACGACATGGGCACGGGTACTTCCCTCTATTTTCTCATCTTGAAACAGAGCATATTCCTGTTGAAACGTCATTTGATCAGGCACCATATAATAGATAGGCGCCCCTTGTGGATCAGCAGTCAACGCTTCTTTGATTTCATCCAAAATCTTTCCACTTTTGCCGGTTCCGGCTCTTCCCAGTAAGAATCGGAGTCCCATCTCTCCCGCTCCCTTAATGAAAAAATCAAACCTGTTCTCATTTTAGCAGAGAACAGGTTTGATGACACTTATCAATATATGTATGCTCTGGGCCCCTTCAGAGTCTGGTCAGCCGAAACCCAACTGAAGATCGGAAAAAGGCCAATACGTAATGTCCACTTTGCCAACAACGGTGTCAATCGGTATAAAACCGATTTTGCGGCTGTCCAGGCTATCTTTGCGATTGTCGCCCATAACAAACAATTTCCCTTCCGGCACCGTTGTCTTTCCGGTTGCTTCTTTCAATGTGAAATCACCGGTATAAGGCCTGATGGCGCTGGCTTTCTTGAACGATTTTAAAAACGGTTCTTTCATATATTCACCATTAATAAACAATTTATCATTCTTGTAAACAATGTCATCACCCGGCAAACCAATGACCCGTTTAACATAATCGTCCGTGTCATTGGCATGGAATACAATAATATCAAATCGATCCACATCCGTAAGATCGTAAACGACTTTGTTGACCATCAACAGATTGCCGTCATAAAGGGTTGGCTCCATCGATTCACCATTTACAATGTAGCTGGCAAACAGCTGTGACCGGAAAACGAAAGCCAGAACAACAGCCAATAAAATGATGGTAAAATATTTACGTATACTTTTTTTCTTCATAGCATGTTCCTCCAGGGTTTCGTTTTGCAGAAAAAGCAAGTGATTCTGCTTTTAACAGCATACCCCGGTCGTTTACTTTTTAACCTGATGTTTTTCCGAAAATTCTTTTTCTGTGGCTCTCCGATTTAACCGACGTTCCATATATTTCCCAAACACCCAGAACAATAGAATACATATTCCAACGACAATGGTTTTTACCGGATTTTTGGCGAATTCCAATATGCTGGATCCTACATACGCAATGGAAAAAATCATAACTGATTTGCCCATCAGGACCGCAAGAATAAATTGATGTGTGCTTATTCTGGATAACCCTGACACCACATTGATAACTGACGACGGTGAAAACGGAAAACACATCAGCAGAAACAAGGGGCCGAAGCCATGCCGTTCCACCCAGTTGGTCACCCGGTGCACTTGTTTGTTTCGACGAATGGCTTTGAACATGCGCTTATCTCCTAGTCGACGAATGACCAGGAATACGAGAATGGATCCAACACACGCTCCCAACCATGATAATATGAACCCTTTCCAAAGACCGTACGCCGCTGCATTGGCAAACACAAACACTACGAGCGGCAAGAAAGGCAAAAATGCTTCTATAAATGGTAAAAGGATTCCCGGCAGTGGACCAAGGCTTTCATATTCATTCAGTAATTCCAGGATATATTCATCCATCTTTCCCTGCTCCAGCCACAGCCTCCAATCCATCAGGCTGACGTTTAGCAAGTACATAACATCATTGTCCCCTCACCCATTCCATGCATCGATTCACAATTAGTATTTCTATCATCATTTTAAAATAAACGTCTACATCTGCCTAGCAGAATATAATTTTTTTGCCTCTTTCTTTTCATTTTAGTGTATTTTTTTGATTGTTTATCATATAATGAAATGGAACAAATGTTCGTTTACGGAGGAGATTCTATGCGCTATCTGACCGATGACGAATTACACCTTGCTTCACGGTTCTTATTTCTTTCCATGGCAATCACTGTCATACAGCAGGATATCCAGCATATTCAGGCCGGGACATTCAAAATAAAGGAGCCTTATCTTAACCTATTGGAAGCCATGAACACTAAAGCCATCAATGAACGCAATGATTTACGGAAAATGATGCGGGACAGAAACGTACAGGTTGTTGCGTTGAACAAGAGCCATTCTTTCTCATCCTACTTATTCGTTTGCAGCGGACGAGAGGAAAAACGAAATTACTTTAATCCGGTTATTCGCAAGCGAGTAAAATCAATTATGCAGGAACTTATGGATAAGGTTCAGCCACCACATCAACATGATCCCGCTGCGCATACTTAATGCGATTATCCAACATGTACCTGTATTGAGCCGTGCGCTGCACCTGATTAAGGATAGAGCCGAAAGATACGTCCAGCAAAATGGTTTTGCCGTTTTTAAAAATGATTTCTGTTTGCCGGTATGGACCTCTATTCACCTGTTCAATATGGGAATGGGCGATCCATGAACACTTGTGGCTGGATGGTGATGCGGTGGGAAAGAAATACATACCGCATGATGGAGCAATGGAGATCGGGGCCTTATGGGTAATGCCGCAAATACTGCGTGTACCTTCTTGACGACCTTTGAGACTCGAACCAAAAAATTTGCACGCATTTTCCATAATCTTGCTTGGGGTGTTTTCCACTATCCATGTTCCCTCCTCTTCCAACACCATGGCTGATGGCTTTGTATGGTTTTCGGGGGCCGCCACAATGGCCATCGTAAGCGGAGTAACTTCATATGTCGATGAATACATATTATTGATCATTTAATTTTCATCCTTTCATTGGCATGAAAAGAAAGAGGCATGACTATAATTTACCAGATTTTTTGCAAAAATGATAGAGGAAATTCGATTTTCATAAAAAAAGGACCAATACCATTCAGCGTCGGCTGGACAGAGTTGATCCAAATAGATGATGCGTTCGGAAATAGATGTCACATGAACGTCTGTTTCCATTCAATAAAGCAAACCAACGAACTCATCTCTCGAAATTTTACCGAGATAGTAGGAAACATCAACGTCGGCAAGTGCTTCGTCAATAGCCTTACGCTCATGACGGACACCGGTAAGCTTGTCCTCCAGTTCGCTGATTTCACCCAGTCCGAAAAAGTCTCCATAGATTTTACAATTTTCGATGATGCCATTCTTTACATCAAGCCGCACATCAACAAGGCCTCCGTCAAACTTATGTGACGCCTGTACGTTGAACTTCGGTGATCGCCCAAAGTTCCATTCCCATCTCTGATAGCGGTTTTCGGAAATGTTGTGGATCTCCTCCCAATCCGCTTCAGTCAATTCATAACGAGGGACATCGTTCACATCGTCCACATCAAAAACATATTTCAAAATCAATTCTTTAAACGATTCGATCGATATTTTTTCATCGAGATACTCGGAAATGTTGGCAACGCGACTGCGAATGGATTTGATACCTTTTGATTCGATTTTTTCTTTATTAACATTCAAAGATTCCACAACATTTTCAATAGCGGAGTCAAACATCAGTGTTCCATGGCTGAACATACGCCCTTTGGTTGAAAACATCGCATTCCCGGAAATTTTCCGTCCTTCAACAGCAAGGTCGTTACGGCCCTTCATGTCGGCAGGCACACCCAATTTATTCAAGACATCAACGACAGGCTGAGTGAATTTGGCAAAGTCCTGAAAGCTTTCCCCATCATCCTGTGTAATAAAACTAAAGTTAAGATTCTGTTCATCATGGTAAACCGCACCGCCACCGGAAAGACGCCGGACAACCTTAATATCATTTTCCTCCACATAGTCCGTATTAATTTCTTCCACACTGTTCTGGTTCCGCCCAACAATAATCGAAGGCCGGTTAATATAGAACAGCAGATATGTATCCTCTTCCCCGAAATGTTGTAAAATGTATTCCTCGATCGCCAAGTTAACCATTGGGTCGGTGATACCCTGATTATCAATAAATTTCATAGCAACGCCCCCTTGACTTAAATATTCCATATCTATCAGTGTAACCGAAATGGTTATACCATTCAAAAGTTATTATTTTTTTCCCAAGTCAGTCCTTCCCGCGCCAAATAAATGTCTCCGGAAAAATACACGCCGGCCTCATCAATTAGATCATGCGTATTACGATAGTGCGGCAGATGGCTAAGCAGCAATTCACCGACATGCGCCCCTTCTGCAATGGAGGCCCCTTCTTCACTTGTCATATGGCCTGCAACCGATCCGTTTTGATCCGCATAAAAATTACAATCCGTTATAAGAAGATCAGCGTCTTTGGCAAAATTCATCCATGTATCCATAAACGCTGTATCTGCTGTATAAACAATCGTCGTGTCGCCATCCGTAATGCGCATCCCGTAACACGGAACCGGATGAATAGTCTTCAGAAAAGTGATCGAAAACGGTCCGATCACCAATTCAGTATCCGGATCATAAGAAACACCTTCCGTAAATTTATGAGATAATTGACGAAAATGGTCGTTATCGTCCGTGTGTCCATATATCGGCAGCACACCCTTCTGTCCTGTCAAATAAGACTGCACGAGCCAAGCATGCTGCAGAACACCAATATCCGCCGCGTGATCGCTGTGATAATGTGAAAGGATAACCGCATCCAAATCCATCACATGTATCTGTTTTTGCAGTTTGGACAACGAACCACTGCCGGCATCCACCAACAGATTAAAACCATCTTTTTCCAATAAATAAGCAGACGTCGCACTATCCTGAGCCGGGTAAGCCCCCCAGAAACCAATAACGGTCAGCTTCACCTGTAATCACCTCGATTTTTAATTTTTGTTGTAACACAGTATTGACTTTTAGCATACTGTTATATTACAATATAAATAACAAATCAAAGGGGGATGCCATATGTATAACATTGTTGAGTTTTTCCGTAACCTGCCGGAGAAGAAGTGCCATCATTGCGGCCATACCATGCATGAGAAAGCCGACTGCTATGGCAACTTATGCGATGAATGTGATCATCCTGCTCTATGATCACCCATCTATTTCCATTGTACGTTAAACCTATATTTTCTTTCCACTGATACAGCTATGCACACAGCTGTATTTTTTTTTGGCGAAACGGTGGGGGAAATCATATTATTTCCATCTTGTATCGTTTATAATTGGATATGAAAACCAATCATATCAGGGGAGGAGTAAGGTAATGACTGCCAATCGGAACGTCCGCTCGGAAGTACCGGAAGAAGAAACATGGGATTTAACCGACCTATTTGCAACGAGAGAAGCATGGGAAAAAGAATTGAACGCCCTTCAGGCCAACGTCAGTGATGTCACCCAATATAAAGGAAGACTGACAACCAGTGCTCAGCAGTTATTAAACGGACTAAAAGCAAAAGACCATTTCGAAAAACGGCTCATCCGCGTTTCCACCTACGCCAGTCTGAAAGCAAGCGCCGATGGATCGGACCCCCAAAACCAAGCCGATTCGGCCAAAACGGCATCGGTCATGGCTGCTGTCGGGGCAAAGCTGGCATTTGTCGAAAACGAACTGCTGGCGCTTTCCCAGGACGCGATTGATTATTTTCTATCAGAAGAACCGGAATTGGAAACGTACCGAAAAAGCCTTAAGGACATACTGGAGAAAAAACCGTTCACCCTGGCACCAGAAATAGAAGAAACAGTCGCAGCACTTGAGGAGATACATAACGCCCCCTATATGATCTATGAACGCAGCAAAGCCTCGGATATGTCGTTTGAACCGATCACGGACAGTAACGGCGACCAATGGCCCATGTCCGAATCCCTGTTTGAGGACCGTTATGAAGGATCACCGGATACAACGATTCGGCGGCAGGCATATGACACGTTTTTTAAAACATTGAATCACTACAAAAACACCTATGCCGCAACGTATGCCACGGAAGTTACCAAACAGGTGACCATGGCACGTCTACGTTACTTTGATTCGGTCACGGACATGCTGCTGCACCCGCAGCAAGTCACGAAACCTATGTATCACCAACAGCTGGATATCATTCAGGACGAGCTGGCACCGCACATGCGCCGGTTTGCCCGTCTAAAACAAGAACAACTCGGACTCAAAGACATGCATTTTGCCGACCTGAAGGCACCTCTTGACCCGGAATTTAATCCGGAAACAACGTATGATGAAGCAACAGACACCATCCTTGAGGCGCTGCAGGTGATGGGACCAGAATATAGCAGCATCATAGAAAAAGGCATTAACAATCGCTGGGTGGACCGGGCAGACAATATCGGTAAACAGTCCGGAGCGTTCTGTGACCCCCCGTATGACGTCCATCCTTATATCATGATGACATGGACCGACACCATGCGGAGCGCTTTTGTATTGGCACACGAGCTTGGGCATGCCGGTCATTTTTATCTGGCAGGCGAAAACCAGTCCCTTGTCAATACAAGTCCATCCACTTATTTCATCGAGGCACCGTCCACCTTGAATGAATTGCTACTGGCCGATCATCTGCTTGCCAGAACTAACGACAAACGAATGCGACGCTGGGTTATCAGCCAGCTTTTAGAAACGTACTATCACAACTTTGTCACCCATCTGCTTGAGGGCGAATTCCAGCGCCGCGTGTACACACTGGCTGAAGAAGGAACAGCATTGACAGCATCTATTTTGACGGAACAGAAGAAAGAAGCCCTGCAAAACTTCTGGGGCGATGCGGTAACCATCGATGACAAAGCAGGACTAACATGGATGCGTCAGCCACACTATTACATGGGGCTGTACCCGTATACGTACTCAGCCGGACTGACCATCTCTACCGCCATGGCCGGACAAATCCGGAATGAAGGCCAGCCTGCCGTGGATCGCTGGCTTTCTGTTCTAAAAGCCGGCGGCACCTTGAAACCGCTTGAACTCGCCAAAAAGGCCGGCATCGATATGTCCAGTCCAGACGCTATCAAAGAAGCCGTCGCTTATGTTGGACAGCTCGTCGATGAACTGGAAGAAAGCTTTTGAATAAAGAAAGGGACTGGGATAAGATTGAACAAATCCTTTCTAAACACGAACAATATAGTTAAGACGTAGTCACCGCTCCGGAAAAACACTACGCTTTCACCTTGCCAGGCACAAGCGCGACATCTGTTCAAGCTTCCTTTGGTCGCTTTCACAGTGTCTTCTTTGCCGCGGGCGCTGATAAGCCTCCTCGTGCTCGTCGCGTTGCAAGGTTATTCGTCGAAGCCTACGCTCCTCGCAGGTCGCAGCCTACTCATGGAAGCTTTGCTTTGTGCTTATCGCACTGCGGGGTCTTATCTAGGCTTTTCATCCCGCAGGAGTCTCCGTGTTTTTCCTACGCTAAATGAAAATCCGAACTGATTCAGATTTTTCGCGAATCATAGTTCGGATTTTTATTTGACTAAACGTCTTTTGTCCCAGCCCGTTTTTTCTAGTTTTTTAAAAAATCAAGAACGTCTGCGACGGCTTGTTCTCCTTGGCCGATACAGTCCGGGATGCCGACGCCTTCATAGGAGCTTCCGGCCAAAAATACACCGGGAAGTTCTTTGTGCATCGATGCACGGACATGCTCAAGCATATCGTTATGACCGACTGTGTACTGCGGCATTGCATTCTTCCAACGGCTGATAACACTGAACTCAGGCTTTTGTGTTATATTCATGGTTTTGTTTAAATCATTCAGCACAATGTCGATCATGTCATCATCCGACAGATTGATCACATCCTGATCATCCGGTTTACCAACATAACAACGGACAAGCGCTTTGCCTTCGGGTGCCGCATTCGGCCATTTTTTATGAGTCCAGGTGCATGCCGTAATGCGATAATCGCTGTTTCGTGATACAACAAAACCGGTTCCGTCAATATCCTGCTTGATAGCAGATTCATCAAAAGCCATGGCCACATTCGCAACCGAATTAGAGGGAATCTCCTGAAAGCTGTCAAACAGATCAAATTGACTGAAAACTTTAGGCACGGTATAATGCGGTGTGGCCATCACAATCGCATCTGCTTTATGAACATCGCCATTGCTCAGAAGCACGTGATAACCGTGCTCTTTTTTCTCAACATGATCAATTCCGGCATTTTTTTCCACAATATCACCCAGAGACGCTTCAAGTTCCTCGATTAATGTTTCCAATCCGTTTTTGAAAGAAAAAAACACACCTTGTTTTTTTCCGTCGTTTTTGGTTTTTGGTTTTGGGTCGGTTTCCTGAAGCCCTTTAATCAGACTGCGGTACGTCTGTTCCAAATCGTAAAAGTTCGGGAATGTCGCCTTGATGCTCATCTCATCGATATTACCAGCATATATACCGGACAAAAGGGGCTCAATCTGATTTTCCACCAGTTGATTGCCAAAACGGCGTCGGAAAAAGCTCCCTAATGACTGATCCCCCTGTTTCCCCCTTGACATAATCAAATCCATTCCTGTTCGTAACTTTCCTGCTGGTGACAATATGCCTGAGAATAAAAAGGGGCGGATTTGCTTTGGAATGCCCATATAGGATCCTTTTGGCATTTTGTGTAGCTTGTCATTGACGAGAATATAAGACTGCCCTGTCCCATTTCGGACAAGTTGATCGTGAAGGCCGAGTTCATACGCCAGTTTCACAGCAGGTTGTTTGCGGGATAAGAATGAATCGGGCCCCTGTTCAATGACGAACCCGTTACGGCGAATTGTTTTTATCTTACCACCGAGCCGGTTGCCCGCTTCAACTAACGTCACGTCATATGGCAAATCCTTTTCCGCGATTTCTTTTTGCAAGTAGTAGGCAGTTGTCAAACCTGTTATGCCACCGCCTGCTATCAGTATTTTTTTATGTGTGCTCATTGGACTTCACGCTTCACTTTCTTCATCACGACATCAGCAAGAGTTGCGATAAACTGCGGGTGGCTATTCGGCATTTCCGGGCGGTGATAGTTAACACCAAGTTCATCACAAACCACCTTGCATTCATAATCGTTATCATACAATACTTCGAGATGATCAGCAATAAACCCGACCGGTGCATAAACAAATGACTCGTAGCCTTCCTGTTCATAAAGTTCGCGAGTCAGATCCTGCACATCCGGGCCGATCCATGGATCAGGGGTGTTTCCCTCGCTTTGCCAACCGATCGCATAGTTATCGATGCCTGTCGCTTCGGAGATAAGCCGTGCTGTTTCCTTGAGCTGCTCCGGATACGGGTCGCCGTCTTTCAGAATCTTTTCCGGAAGACTGTGCGCGGAAACGACCAGCACGGCTTTATCCCGCTCGTCAGCCGGCATACGGCCATAAACAGAGCCGATTTGATCAGCCCAGTACTTAATAAAGCCCGGCTCGTTATACCAGCTTTCAACTGATCCTATGTCAATCCCATAGTTTTCTGCGATATCATTAGCACGTTTGTTATACGATTTGACACTGAATGTGGAATAATGCGGCGCCAGAACAAGCGACACAGCTTCTGTAATACCGTCATCCGCCATCTGTCGGACGGCATCTTCAATAAACGGATGAATATGTTTCAAACCTATGTACGCCTTGAATTCAACCTCATCCTGCATCGAATTCAATTGGTCTTCAAGAGCTTGCGTCTGTTCTTCGGTGATTCTGGCTAGTGGCGAAATACCTCCAATGGCTTTATAGCGGTCTTTCAAATTCTGAAGTTGTTCCTCTGTCGGTTTTCGCCCACCGCGGATATCCGTATAATACGGTTCAATATCTTCTTCCTTATACGGTGTCCCATAAGCCATAACGAGCAGTCCCAATTTCTTTTTTTTCATTTTTACTGCACCTCTGCTTTCATCTTAGCGCTTGGCGTACGTGTGAATCAATGTTGTCAGTTTTTCAAGTGTTTCCGGTTTAACGTCCGGCGTAACACCATGTCCGAGGTTAAATACATGGTTCCCATCCGCGACACTTTCATCAAGAATCGCTTTTGTTTTCGTCTCAATCGTCTCCCAATCACTGATCAGCACAGCCGGATCGAGATTGCCTTGCAGCACTTTGGTAATCCCCATCTTTCGCGCTTCGGTAATGGATGTACGCCAGTCAAGCCCAATGACATCAACCGGAAGGTCATTCCATTCCAGCAGCAAATGCCGCGCGCCAACACCAAATATAATCAGCGGCACCTGTTTTGTCCGCAGTGCGGAACAAATACGATGCATCACCGGTTTGATGTAATAACGGTAATCATCCACACTCAGTGCACCAACCCACGAATCAAAAATTTGCACCGTTCTCGCTCCGGCATCAATCTGTGCTTTCATATAAGCAATGCTCATCTCCGCCAGTTTATCCATTAATGCAAACCAGACGTCCGGCTGGCTGTACATCAATGCTTTTGTTTTACTGTAATTTTTGGACGGACCGCCTTCAATCATGTAACTGGCAAGTGTGAACGGGGCCCCGCTAAAACCAACGAGCGGCACATTTAGCTGTTCTTCTGTAAGCAAACGAATCGTATCGAGTACATAGGACACATCCCGCTCGGGGTCAAGCATGCCCAGTGCCTCCACATCCTGAAAATTCGTGATCGGATTGTCGATTACCGGGCCGATGCCTTTTTTAATTTCCACTTCCATTCCCATTGCCGGAAGCGGGGACATAATATCCTTGTACAAAACAGCCGCATCCACCCCATAGTGCTCGACCGGTAAACGAGTCACATAAGCACAAAGTTCCGGCTGATGTGTAATTTCAAACAGCGAATATTTTTCTTTCAGTTGCCGATACTCCGGCTGCGAGCGACCCGCCTGACGCATAAACCAAGCGGGTGTATAATCTGTTTTTTCCCCATTATAGGCTTTGATAATGGTATCATTAATGTTTGTAGTCACTTATTTTCACCCTTATTAAAACGTATCTCATCTGTATTCACTATAGCGCTTTCCAGCTGTACTGCATAGCAACCAACGACGATTGTCATCATTTTGTCTTATTCAGAGAGAGTTTGACCGTATTGGACTTCTTGCCTTCCTTATCTGTCAACGGGTTGTACGGGACCACGTAGTATCGGGACGAGTCGAAAAATGGGAAAGGCTTAATCGTATACTCGTTATCTCCTTTTACTTTGCCAATTTGTTCATCCGAGCCGTCTTCCTCCCGATAAATACGATAAACGATTCGATCATCAGCAGACTCCGTCCATTCCAATGTTCCTTTCAGAAATGACAGACCGCCAAATGAATGATTCCCGTGTAATGTTATGTTTGTTGGTAAGTCTATTGGTTCCGGTAAATCTGAAACATTGGCGGGCTTATCAAAGGAAGCTGTCAACGGGGTTTGGTTGTTCATTTCAGACAAAATAGCCTTTGTTAAACGTGTCGGCGCTTCACTGCCAGTTGTCAGATAATGGGTCTTATCGGATGTGTCATATCCTATCCACGTAGCCATGGCATACTTGGGCGTAAATCCTGCAAACCATGCATCCTTGACGGCCCCTTCCACATGCGGATGCTGTGTGGATCCGGTTTTACCGGCCAGCGCTTTTGAATAATGTCCCGCGCTGGCTGTTCCATCCGCAACAGCTGATGAGAGCATACGTGTCATATTCCAGGCCACTTGCGGACGAAATACCGATGTCGTTTCTGGATCTGCTTGATGAATTACCTCGTCATCCCGGTTCATCATTTTTTCAATAGCGAATGCGTCGATGGTTTTGCCGCTATTGGCAAATGCCCGATAACTTTGCGCCATTTTTAGTGGCGTCACCCCTTCAGACAGGCCACCTAGTGCAATCGCCAATCCATCATCCTGAATAGGCATACCGAGCTGATTCAGATAATCTTTAGCATACGGGATGCCAATATCATTCAAAAGCCAGACAGCGGCAGCATTTTTTGATTCTATAAGCGCTTGATAAATGGAGACCGAACCGGCATATTGTCCATCATAATTGGTCGGGGTATACCCATCAATCGCTTGTTTCTTATCCTGAATCAATGAATACGGGTCGTAGTTGCCTGTCATCATGGCAGGACCATAGACTGCAAGCGGCTTTATTGCCGATCCGGGCTGTCTTTTTACCGTCACCCGGTTCAAATTCCCGAATTCATAATTCCGTCCGCTCATAGCCGCAGCAACCTCACCGGACTGTTGGTCCAGCATCACAAACGCCCCTTGCACGCCGTCGGTATTCCCCGGGAAATGGCTATCATTCTGAAATTGTCGGTAAGCAATCTTCTGTGCTTCCGGATGGACGGTGACAACAATTCGATAGCCGCCGCGCTGTAATTCGTCCATAGATAAATGGTATCGGTCCGCTGCTTTCTGAACAGCTAAATCAATGAAACCGGCTGCCCATGGTTTAGGTTCGTATGTCTGTATGTTTAGCCCAAGCGTCCGACCCTGTGCCTGCATACGCTTTTGTGTTGCAATGTTTTCGGTATCTTCCATTGCCTCCAAAACCACATTTCTGCGTGTTTCAGCCTTTTTCGGGTGTCTGATGGGGGAATAGCCATTTGGGGCTTTTACAAGACCTGCCAGAAGTGCCCCTTCGGAAAGAGTGAGATCTTGTGCCGATTTGTTAAAATACATCCTGGATGCTGCCTCAATTCCATATACACCGTGCCCGAAATACACCTCATTCAAATACAGTTCCAGGATCTTATTCTTAGAGAAACGGCGTTCCAAATGAATAGCAGCCATAGCTTCTTTCGTTTTGCGCATCCATGTTTTGTCATTTGTTAAAAATAAGTTTTTCGCAAGTTGCTGCGTAATGGTGCTGGCACCTTCCACTTTGTCCATAGCAATAATGTCACGGTAAACAGCGCGGGCAATCGATTGGAAGTCAATCCCTGCATGATCATAAAAACGCCTGTCCTCCGTCGCTATAAACGCTTCCTGCACATGGTCCGGTATGGATTCAAGCGTGACGGGTATCCGATTTTCATGATATAATTTACCAATGACTTCTCCGTTGCGTGTCTCTAACGTTGTTGTGGCATCAAGGATCAAATCGTCCTCATCCACAACAAATCGGCCGCCGAACAGAATAACAGCATAGCCAATGATTCCGATAACCAAAAGAAACAGGAGCGACAGAAGAAGCCATTTTAATCGTTTCATCGTTTTATCCATTCACCTCTTTCTCAGTATACGACAATTTTTACATTAACGAAAGAAAATAATACGTCTTATTAGTTGATAACTGTTATTGACAGCGGCAGTAATGGCAAAAAGGGTACGTAACCTGTCATTCGGGTATGGTATATTAGTGTAAGGACACTGAAAGGAGCATTGCTATGAATGCGTATATGACAAATGGAACACTCGATTTTTTAAAAAAAATTCCCGCCAAGCACACCGATATCACCTTTTATTTTATGCGGGAAGGTACTAGTACGCTTGTGTATTATGAAGGGGAAGGAAAAAACGTTTTCGCTTCCGGAAGGACTTATGATATCGTCATCGAAAATGGCAGTATGCATCAGAATGGCTTCGTCGTTATGAATAACATTCCTGTCGCTGATGACGGCAAGCCTACCTTTGAAGATGCATTCAAGCAACGTCAGCAGAGCGTAGAATCCATGCCGGGATTTCAAGCATTCCGACTACTCCGGCCAAAACAAGGGAACACGTATGTCGTTATGACACAGTGGACCTCAGAAAGCGACTATGACAACTGGAAGAACTCTGATGCATTTAAACAAGCCCATAAACACGGCTCAGATGCCAAACCTCCTGCCTATTTTTTAGATCAGCCTTTCGTGACGAGTTACCATATGATCGAAGCCGATTAACATATCGTATGAACTGCTCTCCACTTCTAAACAAAGAGTGGAGATTCTCGCTCATTCAGCAAAAATCAAGCAAGCCGAGCCTATCTCCTTAGCTTGCTTGATCATTTTCGTCAGAATCATCAACGGCATATTCATTAAAAAAGTCCCGGAACATATCATTCGGTTGTGCACCATTGACGCGGTTCACTTCATTACCATCTTCATAGTACACAAGCGTCGGCGTGCTTTCAATCCCATATGCGCCCCAAGCATTCTTGAACTCCAAAAGATTCACTTTTTTCATATCGACACTCATCTCCTGTGCCAACGGGACTAACCTCGGTGTCAATTTCTTACAATGCGGGCATTCCGGATGATAAAAATAAACGAACATATCCTTGCCATTTTCCAGTTTTTCGTCCAATTCATTCGGTACAATCTGATTTTGATAGTCCGGATTATCCAGCTGATCAATTGTTGCCTGGTCAAGGTTATCTTTTCCATAAGGGTTTTTCTGATCGTCAGTGTCCTGCTGGCTTTTAAAATCTGTAACAAAATACAGAGCGATAAGCAGTACAACAATCGGGCCTAATATCATCAACAGTTTCTGTTTCACATCAATTCCTCCCACTTTTTCAAAATAACTATATATAAATCATAACGTTTAAAGTATACACAAAGCTCGGTTTTTGAATCAATCAATTAACGTTCATGTTTTTTTTACCCAGCCATTCATAAACGTAAATCAATACCATTAAATATACAAATCCAAAAATGAATCCGGCCAGAACATCGGTTAAATAATGGACGTTAATCACATAGCGGCTAATGCCGATCAAAAAAATAAGCAAGGCAAAACCGGACCGAATGGCAATGGCTTTTTTATCCGAACGCAGCTTCCGGGCTAACAGATATGCAAGAAATCCGTAGCAGACCATTGGAATCATGGCATGACCGGATGGAAAACTGTATCCTTCCGCATTGGCTGCCACGAAAATACTCGGTCGCTCCCGTTCAACAAGCTGTTTAATCAGAACATTCCACCCATTTGCCGTCAGTGTGCCCATGGAAAAAAAGATAATCGGCAGCCAGTCCCGGAATTGTCGCCAGAGTACAACGGACATCACCACAACAAATGGTGTCAAAAATGTGCCCGATCCTAACTCCGTCACCCAGCGGAAAAAGATGTATACAGCACTGCCTGCTAATCCATTGACATAAACACGTGTCAATTGATCCAGATAAAGCGGCTGTCCCAGACTGATACGAACGATCCAAAAGCCGCTTGTCATCAAGATGATGCATAGTAACATGATGGTCACACCGTTTAATTTGTTGAACATAACCCTGCCTCCCGCCTCCTATTTCCAGCTTTTCATGGCTGATAAAACAATCGTCATTTTCTTTATATTTTACCGTTCGCAGATGTTTTAAAAAAATAAAATGTGGAATTATAAGTATGTGGTCACATTATTACGAAAGGTTGGGTTAAATAATGGATAGAGAGGTACAAAAGCTCATTGAAGGTTTGAATGACGATTTGGCGCACGAATATGCAGCTGCTATTCAATACACGTATAGCGCAGCAGTCGTTTCGGGGCTTTATCGCTCGGCATTAAAACCTTTTTTCGAAAGCGAAATTAATGATGAAATGGGACACGCACTATATTTATCTGAAAAAATAAAGGCATTGGGCGGAACACCGACAACGAAAGCCGCTGATATTCCGCAACCAACAGAAGTAAAAGAATTGCTGGAAGCTTCCCTGGAATCAGAAAAAGCGACCATTGACCGATATGAAACACGCAAACAGCAAGCTGAAAAAGTCGGCTACACCGACCTTGTTGTCAAGCTGGAAGATATGATTGCCGACGAAACAGGTCACAAAGAAGAAATCGAACGACTACTGAGTGATTCAAGAGTACATGCCTAATAAGAAAACAAGGACTGCTCGTGACGGGCAGTTCTTTTTACTGCATATAGATCCTGAGTTTTTGCAATTTTTCTGCCCTCTCAAGCTGAATTAATGTTACAATAGATGGAAACAGTTAAAGGGGGCTTTTCATTGCTTCAAGCGATACATAGTAAATTGGATGAGTTATATCCGGAAATGGTTGATATACGCCGTTATCTACACCAGTATCCTGAGGTGTCTTTCCAGGAGACCGAAACAGCCCAATACATCGCCAATTATTATAAAACACTCAGTATCCCCTATGAAACGAATGTTGGCGGCAATGGCGTCATCGCTACGCTAACAGGTGGAAAACCGGGTAAAACTGTTGCGCTCAGAGCTGATTTTGACGCTTTGCCGATTCAAGACGAAAAAAATGTTCCGTATAAATCAAAAGTCGATGGCGTTATGCATGCATGTGGCCATGACGGTCATACGGCATCCCTCCTGACACTTGCGAAAACCATGAAAGAGTTTCAGGACGAATTGCCCGGGACCATCCTGTTCCTCCATCAGCATGCGGAAGAATATGCTCCGGGCGGCGCCAAGCCAATCATCGAATCCGGCGCCTTGGATAATGCGGATGCGGTATTCGGAACCCATCTGTGGACTCCAACACCACTCGGTGTCCTGCAGACGTCCAAAGATGTCTTTATGGCTGGTCCGGACCGTTTTGAAATAATCGTTCAGGGGCAAGGCGGACATGGCGGTTATCCACATGACACGAAAGATGCCATCACGATTGGAGCACAAATGGTAACCCAGCTCCAGCAAATTGTTTCCCGGCGGCTCGATCCATTGAAAACCGCTGTCGTCTCTGTTGGTCAATTCGAAGCGGGCAATGCCTTCAAT
Source organism: Lentibacillus halophilus (assembly GCF_055395055.1). Taxonomy (NCBI): domain Bacteria; kingdom Bacillati; phylum Bacillota; class Bacilli; order Caryophanales; family Bacillaceae; genus Lentibacillus; species Lentibacillus halophilus. The sequence continues at coordinate 1,666,403 of NZ_AP043750.1, read as the reverse complement.
GTCATTGCTGACAAGGCAAGACTTGTTGGTACCGTCCGCTATCTTGACAACGATGTTCAAGAGCAAGTGATTCAAGAAATGGAAAAAATCATTAAAGGCATTTGCTTAAGCCATAACGTATCGTATTCATTTAACTATGAAAAAGGCTATCCCCCGCTTGTGAATAACGAACAGGACGCAGAATTGGTTTTTCAAGCGGCCAATCATGTCAGTGCTATCCACACAAGCGAAGAAGTAAAGCCGGTTATGGCCGGGGAAGACTTCGCTTATTACACGATGGAAAAGCCAGGAGCCTACTTTTTTACCGGTGCACGCAAAGAAGACAGTCCATATCCGCACCACCACCCTATGTTTGACATTGACGAGCGGGCTATTCCCACCGCAGCCAAGACACTGATCGCTACTTATCTAGAGTACCAGAAGCAGTAATGATTAAAAAAAGCATGCCCATCCAATATCTACTGATGAGCATGCTTTTTTTATGACGATTGAAACGGTCGATAGAAGCATTAAACCATGATCGTCCTTTGAACATAACCTCGTACGAACATGTAAATAAACAATACCCCTGCAGCTATGACACCCAGCGAGCCAACCCAATCCTGCATGAAGACAAACAGAAGGGCGTACAGAACCGTTTGAATCATAGCGAGCTCATACAACAGTTTGGCGAATGATCGCTGCCGCACGTCGAGTCCAACAGGGTACAAATCCAACCACATGATGGTACGATGATGGCGGTACAGAGATACCATTTGAAAACTACTCAAATACATAAACAATAGCGCAAACAGAAGCTTCAACCATATGTTCGGGACAAAATAAATAAACAGACCACCGATAACGAGGAGTCTCGCATACATTCCTAAATAATCAGCACTGCGGACAAAAGAGACACGATACAAATAGTCAAAGGTATAATCCTGGTTCAAGGGCACACGTTTTACAAGTCCAGTCAGCCAATGACGCCGCTTTACCTGATTTTTCAAATGCGGAACATCGGTGAACATGTTAGCAATCCGATAAAACGTCTGCATGCGATTTCGGTCTTTTTCCAACAGTAACTCCCACGCAATCCCCGGTTGTTTAACGGAATTCCGCCAATCATAAATAAAAACAAACGCAAATAGCACTGTTGTGATCGATGCCCACAGCATTTCACCACGCACCGCAAAATAAAACACAGCCATATTCAATAATGTGCGGGCCGTCTGATCCACTTGACGCACGCCCGGTTCCCTAACTTTCATCATCCACCAGGTGGCCATCAAATTCCATCCCTTGAAAATAAGCACGACCAATAACGTCCATAAATAAATACTGCCGTCTCTGTCCGGATACGACGTAACATACAGCGGACCGAATGCTGCACCGGCAAGCAGCACTAAGTAAAGTTGGACAACAAAACTGTATATCAGTGTGTTCCGGAAATAAGGCCCCATCTTATGTTCGGCAGCAATTAAAAAGACAAGGTCAGGCTCTTTCAGCAACGTCCGGGCCGGGCTGTAACTGACGAGCAAACCAAATATGATGCCTATAATCGCCGCAGTTGGAAACTGTTCCGGAAGTTCTGCCAACCATCGCTGATAATAATAAGCTGCAGCAGAAATAAAAAACAGCATCGCAAAAGCGATATGCCCATTGAAAATATACCGCAGATAGCGGCTGGTCTCCTTCATATGTGCGGCAAATCGCTCTTTAAAAAATTTATGCGCATCAAACATGGCTATCTTCCTTTGTCAATGCCACATATAAATCATCCAAAGATGCATCCGGCATGTTAAAATCCCGCCTCAATTCAGCAAGGGTACCATTCGCTTTGATTCTACCATCATTTAGAATAACGAACCTGTCGCAGTTCTTCTCCGCTGTTGCAAGGATATGTGTCGACATTAACACACCTGATCCATTCGCTTTCATGTCATCCATCCATTGCAAATACGATTGAATGCCAAGCGGATCCAACCCGACAAATGGCTCATCCACGATATATAACGGCGGTTGGATCATAAACGCACACATTATCATCACTTTTTGGCGCATTCCTTTGGAAAAATGCGTCGGGAACCATTTTAGTCTTTTTTCCATTCGAAATGCCTTTAGTAACGGATCAAGTCTTTTCTCGAACGTTTCTTCAGGTATATCATAAGCCATGGCTGTCAGCCTTAGATGCTCATAAAGTGTTAATTCGTCGTACAAAATAGGCATTTCTGGAATATAGGCCATTTGTTGTCGGTAGGTATTCGGATTATCCTGAAACGTTTTGCCATTAACGGCAACGGTTCCTTTTCTGGCCTGCATTAAGCCTATAACATGTTTAATGGTAGTGCTTTTTCCTGCACCGTTGAGTCCAATAAGCGCGACAATTTCGCTTGGAAAAACATCAAGAGAGATGCCATGTAATATGTTTTTATGTGTATATCCACCATACAGATCGTCGATATGCAGCAAAGGTTCCACAACTTGTCCCTCCCGTCATCACTCCTATAAATTTTATCATGTTTCGGGAACCAATCCAAAATAAACTCATCGACAAAAAATGTGTATTAAAAAAGATTTTCCGGTCCATACTAATGAATGAAGCCAAGGGGATGAACAAAATCATGTAATTTCGTGATGCACAACAAATGAGGTGTTGGCGAAAAGCAATTAAATGATTTGGCAAAAGCTTAAAGCCATTGCTTCTATTGGAATGCAAAATATCATTAATTTCGTGATAAACACAAATGAGGTGTTGGCGATCGATAATTAAGTGATTGACATTTCTGATTGAGCTAAGCGTCTGCATATAGCACACGTAAGATCAACAGGTACCATCTAACATTAAAACCAATTTGTCAGAACGTCTCAATTTTCTTGGGATACTGACAAAGCGGTTTCTTGTAATGAACGTTAAATACAAATGTTATTTAACCATATTACAAAAGTCCCCAACGTTAGATGTAGTCATCCTCTTGCTTCATTCAAGCAGGCCGGTTCACAACCGTGAATCCGGTCTGCTTTTCTTTTATCAGATTGCTTTACTTCTTCCTTATTCTTTATTTACAATGGATAAAAACAGGTATGGGGTGATGATTAATATGACGCATGACGAGTGTGTTTTCTGTAAAATAATTGACGGTGACATTCCATCCGCGAACGTTTATGAAGATGAAGAAGTGTATGCATTTCTGGACATTTCCCAAGTGACAAAAGGACATACGCTTGTTATTCCAAAGACACATGTAAAAAATATTTATGAAACACCACCAGAGATAGCAAGCCAATTGTTTGAACGCGTTCCGAAAATTGCCGCCGCAATCAAACAGGCTTATCAGCCCATCGGTATGAATCTTTTGAACAACAATGAGAAACCAGCTGATCAATCCGTGTTCCATTTACATATTCATCTGCTTCCGCGCTACGGGGACAATGACGGTTTTTCCTCTAACTGGGCCGCACATGCGGATGACTATACTCAAGCCGATTTGCAGTCAATTGCTCAGAAAATAAATGCATCCATGTAGCCTTTTAGAAAATTACTACTGTTTATTTGCCCGATTTTTTGGTATAATGTTAATACGTTTTCGCAGTTGGCGACGCGCACAGCTGGAAAACCAAACGAGCTTAGATGAGAAGAGGAGAGGTCAGAAATGAATACAAGAGTTTTGGTGCTTTTATCACTGTTGCTGGGAATGGGTGCTGTACTGCATTTTATCGTTCCGCCATTCTTTTACGGAATGAAACCTGACATGCTGCTGTCGATGATGTTTTTGGGAATATTGCTGTTTCCCAGAGCGAAATATGTTGTCGTCTTGTCAGTGGCAGCCGGTGTCATTTCAGCTTTGACAACACAGACACCCGGGGGACAAATTGCCAACATGATTGATAAACCGATCACCGGCATCCTATTTTTCGGACTGCTGCTTCTTATAAAACATCGTATGAACAGCAAAATACATGTGCCAGTACTGACCGCAGCCGGAACAATGATCAGTGGTGCTGTCTTTTTGATGGCTGCCCTATATATCATAGGACTGATGAACGGCGCATTCCCACTGCTGTTTGCAACGATTGTTCTTCCAGCAGCTGCATTGAATACCGTATTCATGATAGTTATTTATCCTATTGTCCAGTCCATTTTGAAACGATCACAGCCACTGATGACAGCTTAATGCACAGCATGCGACAGTAATGGTTGATCCCCTGGCATATCAAAAGTCCAGGGGATTTTTAACCTGATCCCAAACAGGATCTCATTGACTGAAATAATAAGTCAGTAAACCATTGAAGGGAGCATAAACCTATGGCAACCAAACAATCGTTTGTTCTTGGCATCGTTACCGGTGGAGCGGCCGGTGCTGCTGCAGCACTACTGCTGACACCAGAATCTGGCCAGGATATACGTAACCGAGTCAAAGATCAGCAATTGGAATGGGAAGAACGATTGGAAAAACTGAAAAATGAATGTATTCAATTACAAAAACAAATGGTGGAAACATCAAAAGAGAGTGTCGTGCTCGTTAGAAAATGGGCTCAAGAAATGAAGAGTTCTGTTACTGCATGGAAAGCGACGGTAGAACCACACCAAAAAAACATTCAGAAATACCTCGAACAAATCGAAACGAGCCTTAAAGAACTTGAAGACAAAGTTCAAAACGAAACCAACTAATAACAAGCCCTCTATTCCACTTTAACGGAACGGAGGGCTTGTTATTTATTTTTGAGTCTTTGACATAAAAAGTAAACACCATGCCTACAAACGAAAAAAGCTGCCTCATTCTATGAGACAGCTTTTTTTCGATAGTTAGTTGCCGAGACCTTTTGTCCACTCATCAACTTTTTCCTGATTGTTGCTAATGTATTCTTTCGCTGCTTTCTCAGGCTCCATTTCTCTGCCTTTTTTAAGCAGGACGTTCTCAATTTCCTGATTATAATCTTCCGTGAAACGTTCAAGGAATTTATATGCCGCTGGTGAATCATCTTTGAAACTTTTCTTGGCTACGGCGCCGATACGGTCTCCTTCACCACCGTAGATTTCTTTAGGATCGTCAAGCATTTTCAGATCCATTTTGGCAAATGCCCAATGCGGCTTCCAGAGTGGTACAACAATTTTTTCTTCGTTATCAATAGCTTCTTGCAATGCGGAAATCATCGCACCTTCTGATGCTTCTTGCAGCTCCCATTTTTCAAGATTATATTTTTTCAAAGCATCTTGTGTATTCTGCATAATGCCGGCACCAGGATCAATACCATTGATTGTCCAATCAACAGCTTCACCGAGGTCTTTGTTGCCTTTCAAATCTTTAACTGATTCAACATCCATATAGGATGGAACGGTGAGTGCAAGGGGGGCTTTATCAACAAAAATGCCAACCTCCTCTACTTTATCACCATATTTCTCCTGATAGCTCTGGTGTGTTGCAGGAAGCCATGAGGCTGTCATAAATGATGCATCGCCCTCGGCAACACCCGACCACATCGCACCTGCTTCAACTTGCTTGGTTTCAACCGTATAACCGACTTCTTCCAACAGCTGTTTAACCAGTGGTGTCCGAGCAATGGCGCCAGCCCATGCGACATATGGAACTGTCAATTCTTTTTCACCGAGTTCCACACCACTGCTGCTGTCACCACCGTCACCATTACCGCTGTCACCGGAGTTGCCATTATCTCCTTCACTATCGTCTCCACCGCCACAAGCTACCAATGTAACGGCTAAGAGCAGTGCCGCGGCCAAGGCTATAAATCTAAGATTCTTAAGCATAAGAACAGACCCTCCTCTAATAATAATTTATATTTATATTGCTCAAGCCGAGGCATCGTATAGATGCAACAGGCTTGTCAACATACTAGTTTTTACTTGCCCCTTGTGTAATACGATCCAGCAACATTGCTAGTATAACAAGAGATAAACCACCTTCGAAGCCCGGTCCAATGGCAACTTGTGTTACAGCTCTGTACACAACGGTTCCTAAGCCCGGTGCGCCTACCATTGAGGCGATAACAACCATCGATAATGAAAGCATAATCGTCTGGTTAATACCTGCCATAATGGTTGACATAGCAAGCGGTATTTGTACCTTTGTCAGCCTTTGACCAGTCGATGACCCAAATGCATTGGATGCTTCAATAAGTTCCTGATCGACCTGTCGAATACCAAGGTTGGTAAGCCGGACTGTCGGCGGCATCGAGAAGATAATCGTTGCCACAACCCCAGGTACCATACCAAGGCTGAAGAAGACAACGGCCGGAATCAGATAAACAAACGCGGGCATTGTCTGCATGAAGTCAAGAACAGGAGTAATAATAGCTTGTACAGGTGCTTTTTGTGACATCCATATACCAAATGGAATTCCAATAATCATCGAAATCACAACGGATACGACAACTAATGAAATCGTCTCAATCAATTCTGGCCAATAGCCTAAATTATTAATAAGACCAAGTCCTATGAGTGCGAATAAACCCATTTTCCAGTTTACCACCCACCATGCCAACAATGCAATAAGTATCAATAACACCAATGGTGGAAACCATTCCATTATTGTTACAAAGTTTTCGGTTACAAATTCAATGACTGTGGAAATAGCATCAAAAAGTGCCGAAAAATAGGTTTTTAAAAATTCAACTAATGCTTCAATCCATTCCGCAAGCGGCAGTTTTGGTAAAAGAGTACCGGAATTATCCATCGATTACTTCACCCCCATTGTCATTCAATACTTGATTGTCACCAGCAAGTGCACCAATCACAGAACCACGTACCACAATTCCGAGGAGCTTATCAGATTCATCAACAACAGAAAGTGGGGCTTTGTCACCGGTCATTGGTTCAAACATATCTGTGAGCAATGTATCCGATGTAACTTTCGGTATATCGGATGTAAGTATGTCTTCCAAACGTTTATCTTCTTTGGAGGCTTCCGCTGCTTGATCAGCCGTTACATAGCCAAGCAATTTTTGCTTTTTGTCAACCACATAAATTGTGGAGATGCCACTATCTTTCATCAAACGAAGAGCAACATTGACACCTCTGTCAACGGACACGCTTTCTGCCCGTTTCATAACATGGCCAGCTGTCAGAACCTTTGCTAAATCAACGTCTTCCACAAAGCGCTCAACATAATCGTTCGCCGGCTCCATAAGAATTTCCTCAGCTGTGCCGATTTGCACAATGCTTCCGTCTTTCATTAAGGCAATCCGATCACCAATACGAAGAGCCTCATTCAAGTCGTGTGTGATAAAAACAATGGTTTTATGAACGGATTGCTGCAGAGACATCAATTCATCCTGCATATCTTTACGAATGAGCGGATCCAACGCACTGAAGGCTTCGTCCATTAAAAGGATCTCCGGGTCGTTAGCGAGTGCCCTGGCCAAACCGACACGCTGCTGCATTCCGCCGGATAATTCGCTTGGATATTTATCCAGATAACCACCCAGACCAACTAATTCAAGCGCATCCTTTGCCTTTTGAGCCCGATCTTCTTTATCAATCTTTTGGATTTCAAGACCATACTCAGCATTTTTTTGAATCGTTTTATGCGGGAGAAGCGCAAAGTTTTGGAAAACCATGCTCATTTTTTTTCTGCGCAATTGCCGAAGTTGTTCTTTATCCATATCGGTAATGTTTTCATCATCCAACCACACCTCTCCCGATGTTGGTTCAATTAACCGATTCAGCATACGGACGAGTGTTGATTTTCCACTTCCGGAAAGACCCATAATAACAAACACTTCTCCGTCCTGAACTTCAAAGGAAGACTGATTAACCCCTACTGTCATACCAGTCAATTCAAGAATGTCTTCTTTGGATTTGTTTTCTTCCAAGTAGTTAATGGCTTGTCGAGGCCGTCTGCCAAAAATCTTTGTTAATTTGTCTACTTTTATTATACTGGTCATGTCCTCACCTCACTTAACTTTAAAAATGCTTTCGTCTGTTGATTCTTTGCTGTGGAAATAATTTCGGTGTCTGCGGATAACCCGGGCACCTTCCATAAATGAAATGGGAGGTTTGGTTCCGTGGAATTGTCAGTCACACCATTTTCCCCCTTTTGGTATATCATTATCATGACGAGGATAATAGTTTTATAGTAAAGAATCCTCGCTTCGTCATCCACTCTTTATACTATATACCGAATAGCTTATATATTTCAAATAATAAACACCGTTGATTTTGTACGTTTTTTTTGTTCAGTTTGTTCTGTATGAAGATGTGCAGCTTTTTTCGCTTAATTTCTTTGTTTTTCGCGGGATTTCTTGTCCACTCATAATTTTAATTACTGAGCATTTTCATGTAACCTTTATACTACCAGGAATTGTAGGAGGATTTTATGTGCGGGTCCACAATGGAAAATATTACCGAGAAAATTATTATCGAATTCGCCAAAACGATTGAAATGTTCGGTCTTACTCCTGCTGAGGCAAGATTGTTTGTTCATCTGTATCTTCAGGAAGATCCTCAAACACTGGATGAAATGGCTGAAGCACTGGGAAAAAGCAAGACATCGATGAGTACAAGTATCCGGAGTTTATCTGAATCCAACCTTGTCAACCGCGTATGGCAAAAAGGTGTGCGCAAAGATTTATATGAGGCCAATACCCAGCTATATAAAACATTTATGCACTACTATGTGAATAAATGGCTGGAAGCATCCAGCCTTCAAAAAGATGCTCTCGAAGATATACAAAAAGAACTTCAAATTTTTCAAACGGATACATCAACATTAGCCGATCATTTAAATGAGATTATTGACTTTCATAAACAAATTGAATCATCATTTCGCCATTTGAATAATGATTAACGTTCGATTTCTCCCGTGCCGTTTTCAAAGCCATCCTGCCTGTTCACCGTCACTTTCCTAAATTGAGTATATCGTTTTTCATTAAAAAGAAGGATCGGTTCCTTCTTTTTTTATGCCGTCAAAAGATTATAAACCGGCTTTCATCTACCCAACACCCCTATGTTGCCACGATTCTTGACGATTGTTGTGACAGTATTTCCAGCTTCATAAAAAAGAATATAATTTTTTCGATAAACCTATTGCTTTTTAAGTATTTCCGTACTATTATCTTATAGGAAAATCCAAATAGGGGAGGGATTCAAAAATGAATTGTGTAAGAATCGTTAATTTGAATAAACAGTATGGATGGAACCGATTATATTTGCAATCATTTTTGACCGGCCTCTTAGCTTTTGTGATTATGTATGTCCCTGTCTCCATCAAGCATGACATGTCAGCTATGGATGAATTCGGCATTTTCCCACTCTTACTAGCAGTTCTTTTCATGCCGTTTTTACATGTATTCATGCACATGCTTCCCTTGATAATGATGAACAAACAAGCAAAACTGATTTATAAACAAAATATGCTTCTCTTTTCAAATATTAATTATTATACAAAAAAATATGTATCCAAAAACGTATCATTGCTCGCTGCACTTGCACCAACGCTGCTCATTACCATTCCCGGTATGATAGCAGCCTATTCTTTCAGCGACTACTATGTATACTTTTTGATTTTCACATCCATTCACATCGGGATGACCTTTACCGACTTCCTATATATTTTGTATATAGCTAAAGCACCAAAGGAAGCATATATCGAAAACAGCAATAATGAAATTGCCATTTTAATCAAATCATTCTAACGTCACCGGGCATAACCCCACTTCCAAAAGGGGTAGATGCCCGGATTTTTCTCTTCACACATTTTACTCTGTTCATCCCAGTTAACTTTTGATACAGTATATAGAGAAACGTTATACTTTAGAGTTTGACGCACAGGACAAAGAAAGCTTCGATACCACATCACTCACTGAAAATGACTTTTCTTTGTCAAAAATGTGTCGTCATGATGGTAGTCTGTTATCTGCCATCTTCCTTAGTCTTTTATATTTGGGGAAAGGATAATAATGGACAATTATTAAGTTATAGATGTCTTGTAAGGGGGTTTTTGCATGACGATGATCTTACCATTTTTATTTTATGCGGTATTTATTTTTCTTATTTTTAATTCATTGACGTATCGTTTTTGTATAAAAATGGAAATGAAAGATAAAAAGCAATCGACCATGTTCCGTGTTATCAATATCATGATTTTAATATTATTGGTGTCCTCTTATATGAAAGTATTGAATGTGACAACATAGCATTGGATTACACATTTATACCACAATTTCTAACGCATTTTATGTTACATTGAAATAGCGATTAATCAAGCAACCAATAGTATAGGAGTGTTCATGGATGAAAAAAATTGCAATTGCTGCAACGCTGACAGCAGGCATTTTCACCTTAACGGCATGCGATTCCGGCAGTGGCGATTCGGAAGTGGTCGCGGAAACAAATGCAGGCAACATTACGAAAGATGAATTTTACCAGGAACTAAAGGATCGCCACGGGAAAAAAGTTCTCCGGGAATTGGTGACTGTCGAAGTTCTGAATAGTAAATACGACGTGACCGATGACCAAATTGATAAAGAAGTGAAAAAAGCGAAAGACAAGCTGGGAGGTCAATTCAAGGCCGCTCTGCGACAACAAGGACTCAAAAATGAGGAAGCGTTCCGCCGTATGCTCAAATTAAGCCTTCTGCAGGAAGAGGCTGTAGCTGAGGATATGGATATTTCAGAAAAGGAACTGAAAGAAAAATATGACCGCATGAAAACCGAGGTGAAGGCTCGTCACATTTTAGTTGATAAGGAAGAGAAAGCAAAAGAAATAAAGAAAAAATTGGATAACGGTGCCGACTTCGCCAAATTGGCCAAAGAGTACTCCAAAGACAAAAAATCGGCTGAGCAAGGCGGTAAACTTGATTCTGTTCCTACCGGAAAAATGCTTCCCCCTTTTGAAGATAAAGTCTACAGCATGGAAAAAGGGGAGGTCAGTGACCCTGTTAAAACCAAAAAAGGCTATCACATTATTAAAGTGACGGATAGGAAAAAGAAAGAAAAAGATATCGGCTCGTTTGAGGAAAATAAGAGTAGTATCCGTCGTGACATCATTAACCAACGGATGAATGTTCAAAAAGCACGTGAAAAAGTTAACGGACTGATGAAAGACGCAGATATTGACGTAAAACCAGAAGAACTGAAAGGTATTTTTGCAAAACAGACGTCTGAAGATAAATCTGACAACAAGGATAAGAATAAAGATAAGGAAAAAGACAAATAAGCATAAAACAAACGACGAACTCATAACTGCAAATGGGTTCGTCGTTTTATGGTTCTGCTTCCCTTTATTGAGAGAGTTGACGCTGTCTCTTATTTTCACGGTGCTGACGCTCTTGTCTTATCCGATCAATATAAACCTTTCCTTCTTGTTCAATATAATGATGTTCCAGTTTCTGCTCTGCACGCATTGCACGGAAGGCCATTGTTCCGCTCAAAAATATAAATAGAATCATCATAAACACCCACCAAGGCACTCCAAAAATCATAATCAGCCCCCTTGTCCATCAATCTGTTTGATGTATATGAACAAACGGGCCGATATATGCGAATGAAATAATTTTAATTCTGTTCAAACGATGGTTTATAGAAAGATCGATTGTCCAAGGCAAATAACCGTTCTGTGAATTCTCCGGGATTCACTTTGGCAAGTGCCCGATTTAGCATGTGCATCCGCGCATCAGCCAAATCAATCAAGTGGAGCAATTCAGCTTCTCGGATAAGCGGGGGTTTGGGACTTCCCCATTCAGCCTTACCGTGATGGGACAAAATTAAATGCTGAAGAGCCAAAACTTCTTCCCCTTCAATCTGTAACTCTTTCGCTATATCTCCAATTTCTTCCACCATCAAAGGAATATGGCCGACCAATTTTCCTTCCAGCGTATAAGAGGTTGTAACAACGCCGGACAACTCTTTTAATTTGCCCAGGTCATGAAGAATCACACCGGCATACAGCATGTCTTTGTTGATTTCCGGGTACAGGGCATGCATGCTCCTTGCCAGTTCCAGCATACTGACAATATGATGGGCCAGTCCAGACACGTAGTCATGATGGTTTTTAGATGCAGCGGGATATGTCAACAACTTCTCTTGATGTTTTTTAACCAATGCCCGCACAATTCGTTGCAGGGATGAGTTTTCCATTTCAAAAATGGCCTCTGTTAATTTTTCCAAAAGGACTTCCTTTTCCACCGGCGCCTTGGCAATAAAATCGGATACTTGGACACCATCAGCCTCACCGGCGGCCCGGATGGAAAAAATTTTTAATTGTGGCTTACCGCGGAACTGATTGACCTCTCCGGAAAGCCGGACAATCTGTTCTGCAACAAATACATCCTCATCCTCTTTCGTCGTATCCCAAAGTTTTGCTTCAATCTCACCCGAGGCATCTCTCAGAATTAATGTCAGAAACGGTTTACCATTGCTCGCGACTCCTCTGGAAGACATTTTTATCAATATAAAATCGTCAAATGCATCCCCGATACTGTAGTTTCCTATCCCTTTTTTCAATGCATCTCCTCCCCCAATTAAAAGCAATGAATGAAAATTAAAATTCGTCAATCCATTGCATCATGGTCACTGTTTTCATCCTCATCATGTCTTGGCAAGTATTCAAATATCTTTCCTGAATCAACAAGTTGAATAAAATCCATCAGCCACTTGTAATAGTTTCTAGCGTATTCCAGTCGGTCGATATCGCGTGCAATCTTGCTCTTCAGCTGTTCATCATCCGTTCGCCTGGCAATTTTCCGAAGTTCCCGTATCGTTTCATCCGTTTCCTCTATATTTGTTTCCGTATAGTGGCGCCAACGATTGGCAAACAAGGACGTGAACGATTTATACCAGTCCTCTTCCGATTCATATAAATCTTTGCGAATGCCTTTTCGGAACGTTGATTCAACCATTCGCATATCCGACAGGGTACGGACGCCAGTCGACATACTCGTTTTGCTCATTTCAAGGGCATTGCGCATATCATCCAACGTCATCGGTTCATCCGAAAAATACAGAACGCCATACAACCGTCCCACAGAGGAAGTAATACCGTATAAGTTCATATTTTTGGCCATCACTTGGATGAATTTTTCAATCGTCTCTTCATATTTCAAATTTTCCATGGAATTATTTTCATCGTTCTGCACTGGAATTCCCTCCATATGCTTCTACAATATTATAAATGCTGCGGGACAACCTTGTCTTTATCTGAAATCAGTTTATCATTTATACCAAAGGAATGCGACCATGAATGGTTGTCACATTCGCTGTAGCTTCTGTGACATTCGGTTTACATGTGAACAGAATAACTTGTTGTTTATTGGAGACAGAAGACAACAATTCGGCAATCCGTTTCGTACGGACCGGATCAAAATGGACAAATGCGTCATCAATAATAAATGGAAGCCTATGTTCCCGGCTCATGACGTCACTTATACCTAATCTTAAGGATACATACAATTGATCAATTGTCCCTTGTGATAGTTCATGAACATCATATCTGATACCATCACAGGACTCAACACGGAATGACTTATTTTCTTCAGGCGGATAAATTCTACAATAAGACGTCTCTGTTAGCAAGTGGAAAAAGTGTGTTGTTTTTTCCATAACCTGCTGTAAATACGTTTGACGATAATGACGTTTGGTGTCAGCCAACATCGCTTTGGCCGATTTTAGAACGGCCCATTCCTCCGCCATATTTTCGAATTTTTCCTGTTCCGCAGTGTAACGATGCAATGTGTCTGAGTACGATTCGGATGATTCCAAGCTGGCCAAATATGCCTTCACATCTGCACGTTCCTGTCGTTTTTGTTCCATAAAATGCTCGATGTCGCTGATCCGGTCCGTTTCTCTTTCATAGGCCGATTCGAGTGCACGTTCATCCGGGGGCTCGTTGACAATTAATGTTTCATAATCATCTCCGGACAGAAGTTGAACCAATCGATCATCTAGCTCAGCTATTTTCATCGCACATTCTTGCTTTTCCTGGAGTTGCTTTCCCTTGGCTAAAAAGGTTTCCTTTGTATCAGTCCCTGCAATGGACAGAAGATGCGCTAACTCATCCTCATAGAGACGCATGTGTTCCTGTATGTTATTCTTTTTGGCTTCTGTATCAGCAATCCATTCATTATATTGATCAATCAGGGACAATGATTTTCGGTATTCGTGTAGGATGTTCTCCATCTCCGTCAATTGATCCATGGTCGACCGATTAGTTGTGATCCATTCACTGTCATGAAAAAATTGGTCGATCATTTCCTCATAACGACGGTTTTCCTGAAGCAATTCTTCACACTGTTGTTCTTGCCACTTTTTATGACGTTGCTCGTCCAGTACATGTTTAACCGAATGAAAAAGAGCTGGCCAGTGTGACAGATCTATTTGTTTGAGAAATGGATATTGTCTGATTTGTTCAGCCACTTGTTTCTGCAAACGGTTATTTCGATGATTCCATTCGGATTGTTTCTCCTCCCATTTCCAAAAAGCCATGTCATTGGAGCGCCATTTGTCTTGCAAAATGGACCATTCCTGTTTGTTGTCATCATTTGATTTCAAAAGCTGTTCGGCTTCTTGTTTCTCCTCTTCTGTTACAGAAATAGAATCGGTATTCGTTGATGCAATCATTTCGTCCAACTCCAGAACAGATCGTTTTCCGAGCACCCATTGTCCGACAGATGCAACCAGAATAACTCCCGCTGCACTCAATAGCAGCATCCGGTCTATTGCAAGAGCGACAATACTAATCAGAGCGGATGCGACAATACCACCGATAACCCATATATTCGTTTGTGATTTTTGTCTATTTTTCAGTTGATACCAATTTTTTGCTTGCTCCGTCACATCGTCCTGTATTTGTTTCTGACGGTAGTACTGACGAACGGTTTCCTGCAAGTCATATTCTTGTTCGGTGGTCATCAGCGATGCCTGCAATGTTTCTTTTTGCACATGCAAGTATTCCTGTTCTTTCAACAGCTGTCTATGCTCCTCATTCAACGTTGCTTTGGTCAATTCGACTTGATCCCACTCATTTTTAAGCTGATTCCACGTCTTTTCTGCGGAAAAAGGCAGCTGAAGCCATGACAGGTCGTCCATTGTTATACCGGCATCAAGCTGCTTTAGTTCCTCATTTATTTGCCATGTTGATTTTTGAATGGTTTTTGCATACTCGTCGATCTGTTTTTGTCTGTCCAGCCAGGTTTGTTTTTCTTCTAAAAAGGCGGCCAGTTGTTCATATACTGTCTCATCATAAAGGTCATTTTGGAGGTCATTCCGCTTGGTAACATACGCGTCTTTATTATTCTGAAGCACGGAACATTCGCTTTTTAACGGAAGCAGTTTTTCATCAACCTGTTCCATCCGTTTTATACCGTCTTCCGGAAACGAGAATCCATCGGGGAATGTCTGATGTTGATTCTTCAGCCGGTGGTAGTCTTTCAGAATGGGAAGAGCCTGCCGTTGTTGATTCAGTCGAAACACGGCATCTCGCGTCTCATCTAGTCGTCTTTGTTGCAAAATTAATTCATTGTCCAGCTGATGAAGCGATTCCTTGCTAGTCCGGTAATCCTGTTCATTCTTTTGATAGTGTTTCAGAGCATGATCCAGTGTATCCAAAGATGCAAGTTGCTGATTTATTTCCGGTTTTTTGCCAAAGGGTTTGAACAGTTTATTTAATTGATCATCAAGCTTTTTTTCTAAGGTGTGTATTTGATTGGACCCGGTCATGCCAATGCCAAGCAACACCTCTCCCAGTTCTTCTTCGTGCATATTTCGAATATCGAGCAAATCAAGTGCCGAAAATGAAAAAATGGACTGATAGATCTCTTTCGTCATCCCTTTCAGTTGCTTCTGAAGCCACGATTCATCATGTTCTTTGCCATCCGATGTATAACAAATGGCTTTCCCATTAGACACATCGTGCAACCGCTCAATGACAAATGCACCGATATCCGCATCGTGAACCGTCAGTCTCCCCCCCATTTTTCCACTTGTTTTCGGTTTGTATCCGGCCCGCTTTTGGGGAGGCATCCCAAACAACATAAATAACAAAAATTGTTGAACGGTTGTTTTTCCTGATTCATTGTTGCCATACATACAAACGAACGACTCATCTGTAAAATCTATGGTATGATCCACCCATTTACCAAAGCCATAAATGACGGCTTTTTTTATGTGCACGTCAGTCTCCCTCCTGATACAATAACTCATCGATCAACAGCTGTTTGGCTTTGTCCTTCACCCGCTTTTCCTGCTCCGATGACATGGCCTGTACATATTTTTTAGCCTGCCTATGCCGGTACAATTCATCCAAATACGGCTGTATGGAAGCTTTATCAACATATTTAAGTAATTCGCCGGCAAAATGGCCACTTTGCTTCAACGAATGGAATGATTCCTTCTCTACCGCTGTCAGCTGACAACGGTAAATATATGTCCAGTTCGTGCGATGCATAAGCACTTCGTTCACAAGCTGAACTACTTCCTCGGCAGTCTCTTCCCATTTGCGGAGATGTGTCCGGACTCCGTTCAGTGTTAGATGGACCAATTCCGGGCAAGTCTTGTCCGTTCGATCAATAGCTTCTAACAAAATGCGCTCCAGCTGATGAGGCTCATCACAGCTGGATATGTCCACAGATTGTTTTTTGAATTCCATCGACTGTAATGGGAGAAAAGTCAATATTGCACCCTTCTCCGATAATTCCACATGATAACAGCCTTTTTGTCCTGATTCCTTGCTGTTTCGACCTTGTATGTTGCCGGGATAAACAATGGCCGGATTTTCTTTGAGTATTTCCTTCTGATGAATATGCCCAAGTGCCCAATAGTCCATATCTTTGTCCGTTAAATCTGATATATGGAAAGGGGCGTAGACATCATGTTCCTTGTTGCCGTCCACGCTTCCATGCAACATGGCAATGTGATACGGGACCCCTCCAGAAACCGGAACAAATTCTTTAGCCTTGTTGGATGTAACGGCACGATTTTTATAACTGAAACCATATATCGCGGCCAACGTTTCATCGTTTTTTTTATAAGTAACGTGGGTCACCGTCTCATCCGGAAAAACAACGACATTATCCGGATAGGTGATCGGATTGCTATTACCAGCAGTGAAATCATGATTGCCATGGGACATATATACCTTAATATGATAATGCTGCAGTTGTTCAAACGCATTCCGCAATCGGACTTGCGCCTTTAGACTCTGTTTTTCATTATCGAATACATCCCCGGCAAGCAAAACAAAATCGACCTGTTTTGCGATAGCAGCCTGTACAAGACGGTCAAGTGCTTCAAACGTACTTTCCTTGACTTGATGAAAGATGGATTCCGGGATAGTTGAAAGCCCCTTGAATGGACTGTCCAAATGCAAATCAGCCGCATGAATGAATGATAAGTGCCCCATTGTTCTCCGCTCCCTGTGATGGTTCGTCTTTCCTCCATGTTACCAAAAACGAAAAGCGAATGCACGTTCGAATTGTTGAGATCGAAAAATAAACGACATCGAATCTCTGTCGGTTATCTTATTTATTCTTTTTTGGACAATTCTATTGCTTTTTTAAAATCCTTAAAAGTTGCTGAGGGGCCATACATCAAAACACCACCTTTGTAGATACGAGCGCCTATCACAGCAAATAAAGCAATCGTTGCAACTAGAATACCGATGGAAATAGCTATTTCCCACACTGGTATATCAAGCATGCCAACACGCAAAAACATCAGCATCGGTGAAAAGAAAGGTATATAGGAAGATACCTTGACGATCATTGATTCCGGCATACCCAGTCCAAATATGGCAATAAAAAATGCAATCATAACCAGAAATGTCATCGGCAACATCATCTGTTGCACATCTTCCAGCCTGCTGACGAGCGACCCCAGCATGGCAGCCAATGTCGCATACAATAAGTATCCAAGTACGAAAAATACAATGGCATAAATGAAAACGGAGGCAGATGCATTCTGCAAACCAAAATAGTCAAAAATACCACCTGTCAGCTCATCTCGTTTGACAACCAGCATGACATAGCCTAATCCTGCAATTGCAGCAATCTGAGTCAATCCAAGCAAAGCTGTTCCTATGATTTTGGCAAACATATGAGTAACTGGCGATGCACTGGATATTAAAATTTCCATGACACGGGATGATTTTTCGGTAGCGATGTCGGTAGCAATCATATTTCCATAAATAAGCACCGACAAATACAGCAAAAATAACATCACATAAACAATCCCTCTTGCCTGATTTAATTCCTCCGATGTTTTGGCATCTTCATCCAAGGACATCGTATTAAATGTGACAGGTTCATATATTTCGGAAATCGTCGCCTGATCGATACCGGCCTGCTCAGTGGCTACCGCTATTTTCATCTGCTGCAATTGCTGTTTAATAACCGATTGTTGGCCGGTTTCAGTTATGTTATTTGCATAGTAAGCTGCTTGGGGCAACTGTTTACTATTCCTTGATAACGTAACAAATGCGCTATAACCCTCATCCTTAACAGCTTTTTTGCCTGCTTCCTCCGTACCGTCAAATGCAACTAAATCCATATCGTCGCTGGTGCCTTCCACCTTTTCCTCCAATGACTGAAATAATTCTCCACTTTGATCCAGAACAGCAATTTCTTCTGCTTCATCACTGGTGAACACATCAATTATCGTTTGTACGTTTGCGACGGCATAGACAAACAGCAATGAAAGAATGGTACTGATTAAAAACGATTTCGTTTTAAAGCGAGTCATATATGTATAGGCCATAATCGTTCCAAACTTATTCATACGAAGCACCCGCCTTCTCTATAAATATATCATTCAGCGAAGGCTCTTCCAGCTCAAATTTGCGGACAAACCCTTTTCCGTTGAGGTCCGTGAAAATATCTTCAGCAACAGCTTCATTTTCAATTTGCAGTTCACAGCCTTCCATGACTGATTTATATTGACGAACACCTGCATACTGTTTCAGAAATTCCAATGGGAAATCAGCATGGACAATGACTTTCTTTTTTCCAAATGATCGTTTGATGTCTTTTAATTTCCCATGCACCACCGGCTTCCCTTCATGCAAAATGCACAGATGGTTGCATAGCTCCTCCACATGATCCATCCGATGAGACGAGAATACGATGGACGTTCCTTCGTTTTTCAAATCTACGACAGCCTGTTTCATCAACTCTACATTTATCGGATCCAAACCGGAGAATGGCTCATCCAATATAAGCAGATTTGGTTTATGTATAACAGCGGAAATAAATTGAATTTTTTGCTGGTTCCCTTTTGATAACTCTTCCACCTTTTTGTTCTTATACTCAGGTACGTCAAAACGTTGGAGCCATCCTTCCAATTCGGTTAAAGCTGTCCTTTTGTTCATCCCTCGCAATTTGGCAAGATAGACCAGTTGTTCCCATACCTTTTGTTTAGGATACAACCCCCGTTCTTCCGGGAGATACCCAATTAAATCGCTTCTGTCATAACCGATAGGTGCATCATTCCATGTAATAGCACCCTCTGTCATATCTAACAAGCCCAATATCATACGGAATGTTGTTGTTTTGCCAGCACCGTTCCCGCCCAAAAAACCAACCATTTCTTTTTCCGGAATTTCAATGGAAAGATGGTCAATCGCAATCGTGCTTCCAAACCGTTTTGACACATTTTCCAATTTCAGAGTCATTTCACTTCTCTCCTTTCGTCTTTTATGATACATTTCATTATATCATAACCTTATGTTTCGGAACCTTCTGAAAGGAAATGGCTACCACATATACCAATCAAATTCCAAGGAGGAAGACCCTATGAAAACATATGTATTGACGGCGTTTGACAAATCCGGGGAAAAACTGCTTGATGAGTCGTTTGAAGCAGCCAATAACGATGAAGCCAAAAAAATCGGCCAAGAACAGCTGGCCGAAAAAGGATACAGCGAATACACGCACCGCTGCGTATCACCGGATGCGACACTTGTGTTATTTCATCGGTAAACAAGCGGTTTCATTTGTCATTGGAAAGTATTACTATTTATAACTTATCAGCAGGCCAGGGGAAGAACAACAGGCACATTATCATAAAAAAGCCCGCAGCTTTTGTTCCACTACGGGCAGAATGTCGTTTATTCGTTTGTTTCTTCCTCCGGACTACCATATAATTCTTCCAGCGGTTTTGTAATAATCCGGCTAACATCGTTAATAACAACGTTTAAGCGCTGTTCTTCTTCCATTAATTTGGAAATATCCTCATGCTGCTGCACTAAATCAACAACTTTTCGCGCTTCTTCCACTTCCTCTTCAGAAATTTCCTGGCCCTGCATTTGCTTATCTTGCAACTCCATCTGTGTATTTCTGAAATTTTCGAACATCTCTTTAGCTTGTGGATCTGCCATGACATTGTCGTAGGCTTGTTTCAAGTTCGTGAATTCCTCGCTATTGCGAATGGCTTTTTCCAAATCGTATGCAGTATCGTAAATATTGGACACACTGGATCCTCCTTCATGTTAACTAAATTAACTATAACAAACGTTGTGCTTCATGTATACCTTTCAAGAAAACGCTAAAAAATCCGTCATTCATGATTTTATTAATCGCAATACTACGATAAAGCAACAAACAGTGAAGAAAACAGAATTTCTTCATGCTTCTTTGGATCACAAAAATGATTTTTCTCTCTTCTAATGCCGGTTTCAGGATGTTGTGATCCTGCATGGAAAGTTTAAAAAAATCTGGCGGTCACAAACTGCTTATCACCTGCTTATTTGATCCATGTTAAAGCTTGTGAGAGCAATTAGCCTGTTTAAGACAATATTGTCATTAAAAAAACCATCTCAACTTTCGCATCTAAAAAACGCTAATAATTCCTTGATATGACTGAGCTAATCCGGAAAACAATATTAAAAAATCACACAAAAATACATCCCAATTTGGTAAAATATAGTCACCACAACTAAAACCAGAAAGGGATGTATTTATGGCTACTATTTTACCAAATTCTGAACCAAAAAACGAGGCTAATTCTTATATTTCACGCTTTTTCAAGGAAAATAAACTGGGGTCACTGCTTAATCAGGCGAACATTCGAAAAGAAGATGGATTTTCTCCCGTGTTCCTTCTCCAGTTTATTTTTTCGCTTGTCCTGCACGGCAAGAACCTTTTTCGAATTCTTGATTCGGACCGTGTTTCAGATGCTCCAAGAAAAGATGCAGTCCACCGTTTTCTCAACAATCCCAGATACAACTGGCGAAAGTTTCTTGTGTTGTTGAGCAGGAATGTGATTGTAACCAGCCTGTTGTCTCTGGTCTCAAGTGACCGTGAACGCGTCCTTATTTTCGATGATTCTTTATACAGCCGTGCTCGCAGTAAGACCGTCGAACTGCTTGCTCGTGTGCATGACCATACCACAGGGCAGTTTGTCAAAGGGTTTCGAATGCTTACACTTGGCTGGTCAGATGGGAATACGTTCATTCCATTGGCTTTCTCGTTATTAAGCTCCAAACAGCGCAAGAACCGGTTTCAGGAGATAAACTCCAAAATTGACAAGCGCACGGTTGGCTACAAGCGACGTCAGGAAGCCCTGCAAAAATCAACTGAAGCGATGTTTGATCTCTTGGATGACGTTAATCCGTTACAGCTTTGTGCCAGAACCTTGTTGTTTGACAGTTGGTTTGCCTTTCCTAAAGTGATTAAGCGCGTTGTTTCTGACTATCCTCTTCATGTCATCTGTATGCTCAAAAGCATGCATCGGGTTTACTACACCTACGAAGGCGAGAAATATACCTTGAACCAACTCTATAAAAAAGTGCGAAAAAAACGGGGACGTGCTAAGATTCTTGCTTCTGTTGTTGTCAGCCTGGGATTAGATGACAATGGTAAGGATATACAAGCCCGTATTGTTTTTGTACGGGATCGAAACCGCTCTAAACAATGGTTGGCGCTTCTTTCTACAAATCTGGATTTGCCGGAAGAAGAAGTTGTTCGCCTTTATGGGAAGCGTTGGGATATCGAGTGCTTTTTCAAGGTCGCCAAATCCCATCTACGTTTAGCGAAAGAATGCCAGTCACGTCATTATGATGCGCTCGTAGCCCATACGACAATCGTCTTCACACGCTATATCATGCTTGCGATAAGCTCCCGTGAAGAGAAAGATCCAAAAACGATTGGACAGCTCTTCTATTTGTGCTGCGATGAAATGGAAGACATTCGGTTTGCCCAAGCGTTCATGATGATCATAGATGCGTTAAAGTCAACACTTTCAAATGAACCAGTGCTTTCAGAAGAAAAAGTCAAATCCATCATCGATGAGCTATTTGATAACCTCCCGCAATTTTTAAAGAAAACATTTCTTGGCAATGAGGAATTTAACGCACAAGCAGCATAGTCAGTTTGGTTTAGATCAAGGCATATCAAGGGTTACAGGCTCATTCTGCGGTGCGAAAGTTGAGAACCATGAAAAAATGGTATATAAAATCAATTCTATGTAAAAAATACCAACGACATCTTAAAAAGAGGGAAGCCATGATCAACTTCCCTCTGTCATGTCAAAAGATCTCAGTCTTTTGAGAAGCCATTGTTATTGTTGTTGTCCACTAAACTGGGATTGGGCTGTTTGAACCAGTCGCTTTGTGATTTCACCACCGACAGAACCGTTTGCGCGGGATGTTGTGTCGGCACTAAGGTTCACACCAAATTCCTGTGCAATTTCCGTTTTCATTTGGTTCAATGCTTGTTCTGCACCAGGTACAACCAACTGATTTGAGTTTTGACTGTTGTTGTTTGCCATGTTTATCACCTCCTGTACGCATTATTGTAAGCAAAAAAGGGTATATTATCACGGATTCCCGTTGGTAATTGTTTCTTCAGTAGGAAAAGACAAGCCCCGATAATCCGGCATTCAAAACCCCACGGTCCTCTTCCAGGAACCGTGGGGTTTTTGCTTCATTATTTTGGATATGTCATTTCTTTTGGATTCACATAGTCATCAAATTGTTCCTCGGTCAAAAGGTCCAGCTTAACGGCTGCTTCTTTTAATGTGGAATCATCGGAGAACGCCTTTTTAGCAATGGTCGCTGCGTTTTCATACCCGATATACGGGTTCAACGCTGTTACAAGCATCAGCGAATCACGCAGGTATTTGTCAATTTGTTCATAGTTTGGCTCAATACCTTGCACACAACGCTCATTAAATGATTGAATACTGTCGGCAAGAAGTTGACTGGATTGCATAAAATTATAGGCAATGACGGGCTTAAAGACGTTC
This sequence comes from Lentibacillus halophilus, assembly GCF_055395055.1. Classification (NCBI taxonomy): domain Bacteria; kingdom Bacillati; phylum Bacillota; class Bacilli; order Caryophanales; family Bacillaceae; genus Lentibacillus; species Lentibacillus halophilus. Next base: position 1,643,237 of record NZ_AP043750.1, on the reverse strand, counting down.
AGTTCGAAGTTGCCTTGGCTGGCAGCAAATCCGATGGTTGCATCATTGCCCATGACTTGTGTTGCAGCCATAGTAATGGCTTCACTTTGTGTCGGATTAACTTTACCGGGCATAATCGAACTTCCGGGTTCATTGGCCGGTATAGAAATTTCACCAATTCCACAGCGGGGACCACTCGCCAACCAACGGACATCATTGGCAATTTTCATCAAATCGGCAGCTAAACCTTTCAAGGCGCCGTGGGCAAATACCGCTTCATCATGACTGGTCAGTGAATGGAATTTATTCGGCGCGGAAATGAATTCTTTACCAGTGACCTGGCTTATAGCTTTCGTGACCGTCTCAGCAAAATCCGGGTGGGCATTCAAGCCTGTTCCTACAGCTGTTCCACCAATGGCAAGATGTTTAACATGATGCATGCTTTCTTCAATCATTTGCTCAGACTTTTCAAGCATGCGATGCCAGCCGCTTATTTCTTGACCCAACGTTAATGGCGTTGCATCCTGCAAGTGAGTGCGACCAATTTTAACTACTTCCTGAAACGCATTCATTTTTTCATTCAGTGTCTGTTTCATCGTCTGTATTGCTGGAAGCACGATGTCCTCCAATTTCAAGACGATTGCAATATGCATAGCCGTCGGATATGTGTCATTGGAACTTTGTGATTTGTTTACATCATCATTCGGATGGAGTCTCGCTTCACTGCCCTGCTCTTTCAGCCACATTGACCCAGCATGGGCAATTACCTCATTGACATTCATGTTGGACTGGGTACCGCTTCCTGTCTGCCATACAACCAATGGGAAATGTTCATCAAGCTTGCCGTCGATAATTTGATCAGCCGCATGGGCAATCGCATCAGCTCTTTCCTTTTCCAACAGATCCAGTTCATGGTTTGCACGGGCGGCACTTTTTTTTAATATAGCAAATGCCTTAATCACCTCGTCCGGCATTGTTTCATTTCCAATTGGAAAGTTTTGCTTACTCCGTTGGGTTTGTGCTCCCCAGTACTTGTCAGCAGGGACTTTCATTTCTCCAAGTGTATCTTTCTCAACCCGATATTCCATTTGCGTTACCTCCTTATGTAACAGACTCATTCTTCTTAAGTATAACAAAATACGATTGAGTATGGTTAACAGAAAAGACAGGATATCGCAAAACGGACCATTCTGTCAGCACAAAAATGCCTTGCCTCCTGCCGGCAAGGCATTTTTTATTATTACACGTTTATTCCCAAATATAACTTCTATAAGATTGACTCAGCTGTAGAAACCATTGTTTATCGTTTGCATCAATCGATTGATCGATCGCTGACTTCAGCTGCTTTTTATTCCATTCGAAACACAATTCATCCAGCATCATCTGTGCCGTTAGACGCATTTCATACGAGATTTCACGTTTGGCATAAAGTGCATTTCCAGTGTAACGATACAACCGATACCCCATTTTTTGTTGATTCATGGAACACTCCCCCTTGCTCCTTTTTTCCATTATCCTAAAAAATCGGAAAAGTTGCAAGGGGAAAGTTTTAAAAATGATTCGTTATTATGGATTAATATTTCGATAACCGAGTATACCGGCCGCAAGTGCACACAGTAATAACAAACTGGCTAACCAGATAACGTTTCCTCTCATTAGAACTGCAATCACCGGCGGCCCTGAGGCAACACCAATGAAACGCATCGCTGTATAAAGGGAGGTTATAACGCCGCGCACACTTTTTTCCAAGCTTTCTGTGATCAATGCATCCAAACATGGCAAAGACATACCAATTCCGACACCACAAACGAAAAAGATGGACAACAAATAAACAGGGTGATCCATGAAAGGAATAACAGCAACGGATGCACCGGCAAGAATAATACCGATAAACGTCACCCATTTCATGACGGTCAGATTATCTTTAATCTTTCGACCGCTTACAAACGATGCAATTGAAAGGGCAAGCAATGGTATTGCCAGCAGCATCCCTTTCCAAATCCCTTCATAATCGTATTTTTCTTCCAGAATGCTGGATAAGTAAAATAGAAAACCAAACAGAATGAACATTAAAATCGCACCAATAGCAAATACAGCCAGAAGCCATTTTCCATGTTCTTTAAGGACATCTTTCGCAGACGTCATATATTCTTTTAAACGCGTTTGATCTTCTTTTCCGCCCTTATCCTTAACCAGAAATAATACCATAAGCAACGAAATAGCACTGAATACCGGAATGGAGTAAAATGGTATAAACCAGACGAGTGCTGCCAATGCTGCACCTAATATGGGACTTAATACTTTGCCAACCGTATTGGACGTTTCAATGATCCCCAAGGTGGTGCTCGCTTCCTCATCATCTTTAAATATATCCCCGACGAGCGGCAGCACAATCGGAAATGCACCAGATGCACCAATCCCCTGCAAAATCCGGCCGATGACCATAACAATAAAGGCATTATCCATTACGTGGGCCGCCCAGCCAGCCAATAGGCCGCCCAAGCCAGTAATAATCAGAGCAGGCACAATCACATTCTTTCTCCCAAACCTGTCTGACAAAAATCCCGCAACCGGAATCAGGAAAATAGCCACAACGGAATATGCTGTAATAATGTAGCTTGATTGCAATTTGGATATATCCAGCTCTTTTTCCATCACCGGCAAAATGGGAATAAGCATCGAATTTCCAAGCGTCATAATTAAAGGGATGGATGCCAATGACATGACAATCCATCGTTTTTCCTGTCCACTGTAACGACTTTTCATAACGTCCATTCATTCCTTTAACTGAATAATCAACACTACCATTAATGTTTACATTGAACGTTGATTTATCCAATTCAGGAACCATCCACATTTTTCCGAAGCCTATCGTTTGTCACATCGTCAAGAGAAACACAGTGACAATAGCACCGGCAACCACTAAAATAACATTTAGACCGAGATAGGCAAGCCCGGTTGCCACAGCCCCACCGATTAGACCGATCCATGGTTCATCAGGAATAACGGTCATGATGCCAGGAAAAATAAGTGCTCCCAACGCAGCAAACGGGATCGCGTCCAGCCAGCGATTCATCCAATCACGGAACTGCAGCTTATCCACGATAAATGCCGGAATAACCCGTGGAACCATTGTGACTAAAGCCATGCCAATGATGATAGCTACAATCATGATTCATCCTCCTTCAAAAGAAATACACCGCTCCATCCGCCTAATACCGTCCCGGCTACAATGGCCCAACCGTCACTTGTAAATTGACTGAAAACAGTATTGATCAGCATAGCTATAACGGCGATCAGTCCCACTCGCCACTCTTTCTTTACTGATGGGATCAGCAAACCGATGAACATCGCATACAGAGCAATGCCCATACTTTGACTTAACGGAGCTGGAATAATATCTCCGAGCACTCCGCCTAAAAAGGATCCTCCAATCCAGGCCACGTAAGCTGTTAATATGATTGCTGCATAAAAGTAAGCGCCTTTGTCCGATTCCGCTTCCTTCGTATGCAATGAAGACACAGCAAATGTTTCATCGGTCAGCCCTAACGATAAAGGCGCCTTCCATTTCAAATTCAACGTCCGCAAACGATTCATAAACGACATACTCATGACAAAGTGCCGAAAATTCAGCACAAACGTGGCGATAATAATTTCCATCGCTCCCGCACCAACGGCGATCATATTGGCTCCCATAAACTGACTGGCGCCAGCAAAAACCATGACACTCATTAATGTTAGGTCCGTCAATGACATACCGGATTGTTTTGCCAACACCCCATATGTAATAGCTATTGGCAAGTAACCGAGCATAATAGGGAATCCCACACCGATCCCTTTTCGAATCATGGAGATTGTCGGTGACGTCGATTGGTTTATTTTCATTGTCGACCCCCCTGCATTCCACTAGGGCACTGAAATGTCTGGCACATCAAGCTCGTTGCCCCTTTCGTTTCATGAACACATACTCCAATGCACCAGTACCTATAAACACACCGCACAGTATTAAAGTAAACCCAATCACATGATTAGCGGTAATCGTTTCATTTAAAAAGATGGCCGATCCAGTGACGGCAAAAAGCGTATTCATATTAATAAAGATAGCTGATTCAGCTGGGCCAACTTGTTTGATCGCGTGATTATAAGTCATATGGCCAAATGCTGTCGCTAAGATAGCACTAAACAGGAAGACAGCGATCAACTGCCAATCAAACAAACGGGTTATTTCCTGTATGTCGGAACCGATTGCCTGGCTTGTTAAAAAAATGACGATTGAACCGAACACAAGCATATAACCTGTCGCAAGCCTCGCATCAAATGTAGGTTTTAGTTTGCTGATCAAAACAAAACTGAAACTTTGTACAAAAACGCCTGAAAATACAATGAGATCCCCCAACGAAACACCTGTTAGCTCACCGCTACCAGTCAATGTTGTAACAACCACACCTGTAAACCCTAGAATAAACCCGAAAACTCTCAGCCACGTCACACGCTGCCGTAAAATAATAAAAGCCATCATCACCGTTATCAGCGGGTTCATCCCCAAAATTAGTGACCCGTTGATTCCGCTCGTCTTTTCGAGACCAACTGCAAGAAACGTATGATGCAATATCACATTAAAAATAGCAATGGAAAAAATGATAAGCCATTCGTGCTTGTATGGAAGTCTGAATATACCCATCACTGCTGAAATCACTAAGACGGCAATGCCTGCTGTCATTACCCGAAATGATTGCAGCACAATTGGGTCAATCGCTTCCACAAGCACCTTGATCGCAGACACATTCAATCCCCATATCAACATGACCAATAATAAAAGCATATAGATCCTAACCATCGATTAACTCCCCTTGCTTTCTGAACTTACTGAATGATTATTATATCAGACGATTCGTTACTTTTCTTTAATTGCGACTTGCTGACTGGTAAATCCGAACTGGATCAGAGGGGTATCAACCGGATTCTGAATTTATCAACCAAATTAGCGAGATATCAACCGAATTTTGAATTTATCAACCAGATTAGCGAGATATCAACCGAATTTTGAATTTATCAACCGGTTTCTGAATTTATCGACCAAAATTTTAACGTAAAAACAACCATGTTAATCAAAGAAAAATCCGAACGATGACTCAAAATTCCTACAAAAAATTTCGAATCAGTTCGGATTTTTATGGTAAAATGAGCTTTCACTTCAACCAACGGATTATTCCTTGACGCGGTCCTTAAAATGTATTCAATACGGTTACTTATCCTGATCGGTTGTCAGCATAGGGCCATCCTTGGTAATCACGACCGTATGCTCGTATTGCGCGGACCGTCCGTTATCGGTCGTTCGTGCCGTCCAATTGTTGCTGTCCATCTGGCTTTGCCAAGTGCCTTCATTAATCATAGGTTCAATGGTAACAACCATCCCTTCTTTTAACCGAGGGCCCTTGTTCGGAAGGCCGAAATGCGGTATATGTGGTTCTTCGTGGATGGTTGGTCCGATTCCATGACCGGTGAAATCCCGCACAACCGAAAACCCTTCTCCTTCCGCATACGTCTGAATCGCATGGCCAATATCACCAATTCGATTACCGGGTTGTGCCTGTTCAATGCCTTTATAAAGCGACGTTTTCGATACATTCAACAGCCTCTCGCCCGCATCATCAACTGTACCAACGCGATAAGTCCATGCCGAATCAGCCAGTCCTCCATCAAGATTAACGACCATATCTATCGTTACGATATCACCATCCTGCAACGTTTCTTCCCGCGGAAAACCATGGCAAATTTCATCATTAATAGAAGAACAAATCGCATATGGATATCCACTATACCCTTTTTGCTCAGGAGTGGCGCCGTGATCGGCCAAAAATCGTTCCGTAAACGAATCAAGTTCCATCGTCGTTATGCCCGGTTTGATCCGTTTAGCAATTTCTTTATGGCATTGGACCAGCAAATCACCTGCTGCTTTCATTTTTTCTATTTCACGTTTGCTTTTCCGTGTTATCATGTCGGTCGTCCTTTCTGAAACTGGGTTCCTCATCCTGCTTCGCCTGTTGCAGACGAAAAAGCAGGATAAGGTGAGATGTTTCGCTTACAAGTAATCTTTTACATAATAAATTTTACCATTCGTAATAGCCGCTTCATCGGTCAGAATATCAACAAGTACACCACCGACGACATCCGTATCTTTAAGCAGATTCTTCCATTTGTATTCCCGGAAATCGTCGACATCTTTAAATGCATCTGCGTCACTCGAACGAATTTTTTCCTGCATATCGGTATCCATCACACCGGGACTGAACGCGATTACTTTACTTTCTGTCCCCAGCTCCTGCTGTTCGAGTGCGGCTGTCGTAGTAAACATATTCATACTTGCTTTGGAAGTGCAATAGGCACTCCAGCCATAGACAGGCCGTTCCGCTGCACCGGATGTGATGGTTGTTCCGATAAATTGCACATCGGTTTCAGCAGCCTGTTTCAAAAACACATTCATCATAACCATGGGAGCGATCGTGTTCACTTGTATATGGTATGCCAAATCGTCACTTGGCAGATTCATGGATTGATCGACCGGTTCAAGCACTGCTGCGTTGTTAATCAAATAAACGGTTTCAGGATCCTGGGAAAAAACGGACTCACTAATTTCATTTGCTGTTTGTTCCGTTCTATCGATATCACCCAAGTCACAGGCATAATGCTGATAGGTTACATTGTTTGTTTTCGCATAATCATTAAGTGAATTGTTCGAACGTCTAGAAATTCCTATGACATGTACACCTGATTCCAGTAAAAGCTTGGCCGCGGATTCGCCCAATCCTTTTGATACACCGGTTACCACTGCAAAACGCATACGGATGATCCCCCTAATTGTTAATATGATATGGTCACTGCATTCTTATTTCAATATGTTTAACCATGTTTATGTCAAAATAGCTACTCAACGTTGATTCACTTCTGCCCAATACCGAGCAAGTGTTTCCATTCCTTTATCGAAACTGCCGAGTGGAAAACTTTCATTCGGTGAGTGCAGACGGTCATCCGGTGTTCCAAATCCAAGCAGTACGATCGGGATGTTATAGATACTCTCCATCCATTTAACAACAGGTATTGACCCTCCCATCCGCATATAAACCGTTTCTTTTCCGAAGGCTTCTGTATAGCTTTTCGCTGCTTTTTGAATCAATGGATGGTCCGTATCCACTTTATAGGCTTTAGCGGACAACTTTTCTTTTTTAACATCAACAGTGACACCGGATGGAGCAGCATGATGGATATGTTTTTCCAGCAGTGACTGGATATGCTCCGGATCCTGTCCCGGGACGAGACGACATGTAATTTTGGCGCCTGCCTGTGATGGAATAATCGTTTTTGTTCCCTCTCCCTGGTAGCCGCCAAAAATGCCATTAATTTCAAAGGTTGGCCGAGCCATGGTATGTTCCTTGACCGTGTAGCCTTTTTCCGACGCCGTTTCGGTGGCTCCTGTTGATTTCAAATAATCTTCGCCTTGTATTTGGTCAATTAGTTCCCGTTCATGATCAGACAGTGGTTCAACGTCATCGTAAAAGCCATCTACGGTCACCACTTCATCATCGTTTTTCATGGAGGCGAGAATGTGACTCAAAGCCATTGCTGGATTCCGGACAGCACCGCCATACAATCCAGAATGCAGATCATGGTCAGGGCCGCTTACATTTATTTCAATACCAGTGAACCCTTTTAACCCATATAGAATCGTCGGCTGGTTCGGGGCAACCATGCCTGAGTCGGATATAACGACAAAGTCAGCTTGAAATTGTTCCTTTTTGTCGTGAAGCGTGGCATATAAATGCTCGCTGCCGATTTCTTCTTCGCCTTCTATACACACTTTGACATTCAACGGTAATGTCCCTTCTGTTTTCATATAAGCTTCAAAAACAGCAAGATGCATAAAAACTTGTCCTTTATCATCACTTGAACCTCGGGCATACAGGCGGCCATCCCGAATTTCCGGTTCAAATGGGTCGCTCTTCCACTGATCAATCGGATCGACAGGCTGCACATCGTAATGACCGTAAAATAAAACAGTCGGCGCATCCGGTCCGGCTTGAAGGTGTTCAGCATATACAAGCGGATGGCCTCCCGTGTCCTGTTGCTCAACACGGTCAAATCCAATGTCACGTAAATAGGAGACTACAAAATCCGCCCCCTTTTGAACATCTTCATTATGTAGACGATCCGTACTGATACTCGGTATGGACAAAAAGTCACGCAGTTTGTCCAGCAATTGATCACGATTATCGGATAAATACTTGATTGCCTGTTCACTCATGCTCCCATTCCTCCCATTCATTTTGCTCCATTTTAGCATATTACGCATGAAAAACGAATCAAGTAAGTGCCCGGATTCGTTCCGGACTTAAAAAAGACAGCCTTACCACAGACTGTCCTTTTTATCAAAATCATCTCAGGCTTTTTCTGCAAAGACTTGTCGCCATTCATCTTTTCCATTAAGCATTTTTTCGGCAATGGCCTGAGCACCCTCCAAGCTGTGGTTAGCCGCCCATCCGCACTGTTCTTCATTGCATGCCGGAACTTCTTTGGCTTGAAGCACATCATGAAATGTTTTTTCAAGCGCATTTAGTACATCTTCATAACTGTCATTATTGAATACTGTTAAATAAAATCCGGTTTGACATCCCATAGGACCAATGTCAAGTACATTATCCAGATGATTGCGTATATTCTCTGCCATTAAATGCTCAATTGAGTGTAAACCGGGCATATCCATATGTTCCTGATTTGGCTGTTTAAACCGGATGTCATATTTATACACGTTATCACCGTTTGCACCGGTGGTAACACCAACAAGCCGCACATATGGCGCCTTTACTTGTGTATGATCAAGACTGAAGCTTTCCACGTTCATTTTTTCTGCCATTATAGTCGCTCCTTTCCTGATTATCGTCCTTCCTCCACAATAGCAAATATCCCATCATTTGTGAATACAGAAGCTTTTTCGGTCCATTTTATAAAAAAAGCGAGTGCTCACAATGTGGGAGCACTCGCTCATCGATTAGTCTTTATTTTGCGGAAAAACACGTTCAATCATGTTGCCTATCTGATCGAACATTCCTTCCACCGGCTCACCGTTGTCAGCTTCGTCAGCATAGTTGCCGGCCAAGTCGAAAAAGTCTGGGTTTGTGGATACATAAACATTATCCACATCAGGATCAACTGATTTCACAATTCGGGATATCTCTTCTTTTACGTCATCGGTTACTTCTTCTCCGCGGTCATTATTGTTGTAATCGTTCGTGAGATTGTTCTGATCCGCATCGTTATTATTGTTCATGAAATTGTTTTGGTCCGCATCGTTGTTATTGTTCATGCCGTTGTTATTATCATTATTATTGGTTGCATTGTTATCGTTGTCCAATTCTGCTGCGACATAAGCATTGTTATTTGTCTTCATAACATAGGCATTATCGATCCCGTCCACTTTTTGGTTTATTTGATCAGCTGCTTCATCGGCCAATTCATATTGGTTCTCACCATTATTATTGCCCATGTTGTTGTCATTGCCGGGATTGTCTCTATCCCCCATCCGGTTGTTATTCATACGGTTGTTGCGGTCATTTCTGTTATTTGTATCCTGATCCCCTTCATAACGGGTTTGTTCCACATTGTCCCCATCACCGTCATTGTTGTTTTGCGGGTCATTGTCCGCTTGACAAGCGCCAAGTACAACGACGGCCGCAAATAACATACTTAACAGTTTCCATTTCATTTGAGATTGAATCCTCCTTCCTGTTTATTCTTAGTATGCAGCGGAATACGTTATTTATTCGCTCACAAAAATTGGAAGGAGCACCATTAATGAATTCGAAAATATAACTGTTATTCAGGGGAGGCTAAAAAGGATCCCTTTCGATTGGAGGAGGGTACAAATGGAAATCCCTGACTATGACAAAGCCTTGTATTATACGTTGTGGGGCCAATGGGACGAACTTCTTATTCTGATGGTGCGTACAGATGATGATATGCTTTCCAAGAAAATACAGCTTTTTCTGCATGCCTACCATTATTCGCCTGATCAAACAAAAATTGTCGAATCTCACGACAGTTTACTGTATTATATTGACCATGCCATGCAATATACACCGCCTGTTGCGATGCAAATATAAACGAAAATGCACCAGTTTAATCGCTGGTGCATTTTTCATTGGTCTCCGAAGGCACATTCAGAAATTCTTTAAGATATGTGAAATCGTCAAGCAGTATAATAAATATCGCAAGAATGAACTTTCTGTTTCGTTCCAATGTTTTTTTGCTCACATTCACTTTTTGTGTCAAATCTTTTATAGGCAGTTTTTTCTTTTGCTGTACATACGCTCTCATAACCGCATCATCATAAAGTGTTTTCGCTGTCATTATCGATGTTTGTCGTGCATCTTTATGTTTGGGTGCGGCTTTAGAAATTTGCGCAAGTGACAGTTTGTAACCATGGAGTTGTTCTTTAAAATCATAAATTTCTTCGCGTAAATGCCATGATTTCAGTTTCTCCTGATGCATCTCTTTGACAGCAATGACCTCAGCAGGGTTTTCTAACTGCTCTTCGTCTATATGTTCATCCAAAGATGCTATCACCGGTGTTTTTTGCACGTAACGGATGTAATCAATGACCTTTCGCTTCACTACCAGGTTTGCAAAGGAGAGAAACGAGCCGCCCCGCTCAAATGAATACGTCATGACCGCATCATAAAAAGCAATAAGACCAATACTGAATTCATCGTCCAACATTGGGTTAATATACCGTTTACACACTTCCGAAACACATTTTGCAATAAATGGCTTATAGCTTTTGAGCAAATAATCCTGTACCGTATCGTCTCCATTTTGGGCTGCAGTAACCATATCTTCAAGCATGCTTTGTTTTGGAATATATTCAGGCATCAACCTGCAGCACCCCCAAGCATTATGCTATTCGTCTTTTGTTTATCATTTTTAGGACTCTAAATCGTCATGTTCTCAGTTCCATTCACCGGCACTCCCATCATAACTCATTGGCTTCTCAAACAGCTATCACAGCATAATTACAGTTTATTTAAGAATGCTTTACCAAGCTTAACCATGACTGATCTTAGCGTTGCTGATAATAATTAATCGGAATGAATAAACCGACTCTGCCATAAGAATCATGACGCAGTGTTGCAAATACAACTCCAATGACATCACCATTTTGATTAATTACCGGACTTCCACTGTTCCCCCGATACACCGGCGCTTCCATCATGACAACCGGCTTTCTCCAATCATCAAGGGTAATATACTCCAGTACCGTTCCTTTGTTGGCAATACCATTGAAACGGAGTGGATTGCCTATAAAATAAACATCCTGTTCAGCCGGCTGCCATTCGTTATCTGTCGCCAGATCAAGATGCGGAAGATTTTTATCATCCACGTTGAGTACCGCGAGATCAACATCTGGATACGTTTCCATGACATCGCCGGAAAACAGTCCTTCTTCGGGGAAGGCTACGGTAACCGTTTCCTTATTTTCGACAACATGATGATTGGTAAGAATCGTTCCATCCGCGGATATGGAAAACCCAGTCCCTTTTCCGTCATCCGTTTCCACGACTACGACCGATTCTTTATAAGTCTGAATGTTTTCCTGGGTTGACAGTTGAGCAGATGTCATTAAAAAGTCAATGGCCGGAATGGAAAATGTTCTGGGAAGAAGAGCGGTAACATTTAACACCATGACAATAGCAATCAACCAAAACACCCATTTCGGAAATGGGTGTTTGGATTTTCGGGTCGCTTCCTTCCCAGACCGTTCCATGGCCTTCTCGCGCTCTTGTTCCACAAGTTCGTTCAACTCGTCTTCATCAAGCTCTTCATATAAATCGTCATCAATAATGTCGCGATCATCGTTGGATTCCTTCATGAAAACCATCACCACTCATTTTTTCCGTATTATTCATCCCGTTAGAAATATTCGCTTTCATGCTTTTATTATATCATTGATCAATGCGTATAAAGAATGGTCATTACAGAATTCCAAATGGTATCGTCAATCGGGATGTTGTTCAACAATGTCCTTTTAGTGATAAGTATCACATTTTTATTTACATACTCTGTGAAAACAGAAAAACATGTTATAATTCACTAAAATGATACTTTGTTATGAGTGAATAAGATATGTTTCTTAAAGGAAATTACAAAACAATTGAACCTGCTTCCGGTGCCATTATCATGGCAAATGGTATATTCCTGATCGGTGCTGTTGAAGCTTTTCCAACGCTTGATCAAGTGTATGGTAAATATTTGGCTTTTTTTCTTCTCGTGGCATGGGTTATAATTTATAAAGACTTAACGATTCAGTTTTTTCATCGTGATTTTATAATCCCATTCATCCAAAATCCGGTTCATTCGTTTGTGATCGGGACATGGATTGCTGGTGTATCCGTTTTATGCAATGTGTTTCTCCGCTACTTTCCTGAAATACTGTTATTGACACAAGCTATGGGTATTCTCAACACATTCTTATGGCTTTTCTTTTTAGTGAATTGCATTTATAATTTTAAACAACTGACAGTCGACCACCGGGATTATCCCGTTCATGGTGCGATACTGCTTTCGACTGTTGGAACACAATCCATTATCATTCTGTTGAATAATGTATTTTTTCAATTTCCGGTCTACTTTTCACAATCCATTATTTTGCTCGGAATCCTTTTTTACCTTGCAGGTGCCACTCTGCTCGTTAATCGCTACATTAAACACCATGATTGGACCCTGACAGATGACTGGGCGAACACGAACTGCATCATTCACGGTGCTTTGTCCATTACTGGTTTGGCCATTGTTACGACAAACACGTTTACGCCCGGATTTGTTATCTATTTTTGGCTTCTGGTGTTTGTTCTTCTTGTCGCCGTGGAATTGATCGAAGTGATTCGTGCCATTAAACGGATCAGGCAATATGGATGGAATAAAGGCCTATTTACCTATAACGTGACACAATGGTCCAGAAACTTTACATTCGGCATGTTTTACACATTTTCGTTGATCATGCAGACCAATCCGTTTTATTCTATGCCCGACTGGTTATTTTCATTTCAGCGGAACTTTATGGATGTTTGGGCATGGGTGGTACTGCTCGCTTTAGTTTGGGAAATAGCTATTTTTATCAAAGCAAGAGTGGGTACATTATATCGGGAAAAATGGGAAATGACATAAACGATACATAATCGGGAGGACTGATGAACGTGAACCTTGACGACATGCTGTCATACAACCAGCGTTTTGTAGAAAAAAAAGATTATGAACCGTACCGGACCAATAATATCCCCAATAAGCGGACAGTTATTTTTACATGCATGGATACCAGGCTAGTAGAACTTTTGCCGAAAGCACTGAACATCCAAAACGGTGATGTTAAAATGGTCAAAAATGCAGGCGCTATCCTACGTGATCCGTTTGACAGTATTATGAAAAGCATTTTGGTAGCTATTTACGAATTACAAGCAGAACAAGTCATCGTTATCGGCCACCATGACTGCGGTATGTCACATATGAAAACAGAAGCTTTCAAACAGGGTATGAAGCATAGAGGCATATCCGCCGAGACGCTGCAAACCATTGACCATGCTGGAATTGACTTGGACCGAGAATTTGCCGGCTTCCATTCAGTGGAGGAATCCGTGGAAGAAAGCGTCTCCGTGATTAAGAATCATCCGCTGATACCAGACGATGTGGGCGTTCACGGGCTGACCATTGATCCTGAAACAGGCAAAATTGATCTCGTCACTAAAGGGCAATGATTCTTGGCCCCCTTTAGTAGGCTTAATAGTCACTAAAAAACCGGCCCCTTTGCTTAAGGAGCCGGTTTTTTTAGTGACCCATCCGTAATATTCTTCACTTTCACACCAATGGCCTTCGGTGCCCAATTTAATTAACTTTCCCGTCTTTTATGTAATTTAGTTCGTCTTCACGCCCGCTGCTTCTTTAATAATCTCTATCACCCGACTGCGTGCACGTTCACTGTGGTAGTTTTTCATGTGATCGATCATAACCGGGGCCTGTTTTTTCAGCGTCATTAGTGCCTGCACCAATGATTCGCTTGTCAATTCTTCCTCTTCCAGCACATTGGCATAATTTTTTTCTTTAAACGAATGAGCATTGATGATCTGATCGCCTCTGCTGGCCGATCGGGATAATGGGACGAGCAGCATTGGTTTTTGCAATGCTAGAAACTCAAATATGGCGTTAGCACCAGCACGCGACAGAACCAAATCGGCTGAAGCAAACATGTCCTTCAAATCGTCATTCACGTACTCAAACTGTGCATAGCCATCGTGTTGAAGAGACGAATCCACCTTATTCAAACCGCAAATGTGAGCAATTTGAAATTCGGATAATAACGAACCGAGGCTTTCGCGGACTGTCTGATTAATTTTTTCAGAACCACCACTGCCGCCCATAATCATCAAGACTGGTTTTTCGTTGGTAAAACCGCACAAACTGAGCCCGCGCGTTTTATCGCCTTCAAACAGTTCATTGCGAATGACAGCGCCGACATATTCGGCCTTTTTTTCCGGTAAATAGTCCATCGTTTCCGGAAACGTGGACAGCACATGTTCAGCAAATGGCATAGCGAGTTTATTCGCCAGTCCCGGGGTGAAGTCGGATTCATGTATAACCGCCGGAACTCCCCGCAGTTTCGCAGCAACAATAACTGGGACCGAGACAAAGCCTCCTTTTGAGAAAACGACCGACGGCTTCCGTTTGCCGATGATGCGCCATGCCTCAAACGTCCCCTTCAGCACCTTAAACGGATCTTTTATATTCTCTTTGGATAAGTAACGGCGCAATTTTCCTGTGGAAACAGCATGATAGGCAACACCGTCCAGTGACTCGATTAGCCTGCGTTCGATTCCTTGTTCGGAACCGATATAATCTATTTTCCATCCTTCTTTCCGGAACACTGGAATTAACGCCAAATTGACGATAACATGTCCGGCAGTACCGCCGCCGGTAAACAGGATTCGACTGGTTTTCATAACCCACGCACTCCTTCTTTCGCAGCACAAAACAAATTGAATTCCAATTACCCTTTCTATCCTAATGGAAAACGATATGGAAAAAAAGGGGGATGTATGAAATATCAATACTGAACTTGATATGTTACCATTGCTTCAATTATTTCGTTCAATAGGGCTCATCTTATGGATATAAATGAGCCATTACTATCCTGACCATTGATCAATCGTCAACCATAAGACCAGAACTATATGAATTATATTCAATAAAAAACTTATCCATACCAATCAAAAACCCCGCTGAACAAAACGGTCCATGCGGGGATTTGAGAAGATATTAACCTTCCAAAAGCAAATCGTAAGGATCTTCCAGTAATTCTTTAATTCGTACAAGGAATTGAACAGCTTCTTTTCCATCAACGATTCGATGGTCATACGATACCGCAAGATACATCATAGGACGAACTTCGATTGAATCGTCCGGCATAACCATCGGGCGTTTTTGAATGTTATGCATGCCAAGAATACCGACTTGTGGTGAATTTAGAATGGGCGTTGACAGCATGGATCCAAACGTTCCGCCGTTGGTAATTGTAAATGTTCCACCCTGCAGGTCATTCAATGACAATTGTTTATTGATCGCTTTTTGTCCAAGGTTGGAAATTTCTTTTTCCACGCCGGCAAAGTCCATCTTATCAGCGTCACGGACAACCGGCACAACAAGACCTTCTTCGGTAGAAACAGCAATTCCAATATCATAGAATTTCTTCATCACAATTTCATTACCCTGAATTTCCGCATTCAAAAGTGGGAAGTCTTTCAAAGCACCAATAACAGCTTTAGTAAAGAATGACATAAAGCCTAACTTGATATCATGTTTTTGCGCAAAACTTTCTTTCCGCTGACTGCGAAGATTCATAATAGCTGACATATCGACTTCATTGAATGTTGTCAACATAGCTGCTTCCTGCTGCACATTAACAAGTCGGTTCGCAATCGTTTGACGGCGCCGGGACATTTTCACCCGTTCAACCGGCTTGTCGAATGTGGTCTTTTCCGACTGTTTCGACTCTTCTTTTTTTGCTGGTTTCTCTTCTTTTTTCTCACTGCTGCTGTTTGCATGGGAATCAACGTCTTCCGGACGAATACGACCCAATGGATCGCGTGATTGCACCTTATTCAGATCAATGTCCAATTCCCGTGCACGTTTACGAGCAGCAGGGGATGCAATAACACCGGACTGATCGGCTACGTCTTCTCCGGATTGGTCATCTGAGGCATCCGATTGTTCGGCAGATAATGCCTGTGGCGCTTTTTCTTTTTTCGGCTCAGTGGATGCAGCAAACGATTCTTCTTGCTTTTCAGATGGCTCAGAACTGGCTGCTTGCCCGTTCTCATCCACTTTGGCTATCACGTCGCCAATTTCCACATCGTCGCCTTCTTCACGGACCATTTCCGTAATAACACCGCCGTACTCGGTATTTACTTCAACGTTGACTTTGTCCGTTTCCAGCTCAACCACCGGGTCACCCTTTTCAACGTGATCACCTTTATTGACGAGCCACTGCGAAATGGTTCCTTCTGTGATGGATTCTGCAAGTTCCGGGATTTTAATTTCGTTCACTGGAATCTCCTCCTTTTGACGGGGTAATGACATCTTGAATAATCTGTCTCTGTTCAGCCTTATCGGCATTTGGCTCGCCGACTGCAGGTGATGCACGTTGCGGGCGTCCTGCATAGCGAAGGATCTGTCCCTCTTGCAGAAGATCGCGCAAGTAATCATCCACAAAGTCCCAGCTGCCCATATTTTGCGGTTCTTCCTGCACCCAGACAATCTCCTCGAGGTTCGGAAGTCCCTGTAATTCCTTTTCCAGTTTTTCCACCGGGAAAGGATAAATTTGTTCCACTCGGAGCACATCCAGCCAGTCGAATGTTTCATCCGAATTGGCCATTTCTTCTTCGATATCCACCATAACTTTACCGCTGCCAATCACGAGACGCTTGACATCTTGATTATTCACATGCAAATTCGGCTGCCGACGCAATGGTTCAAATTTGCCTTCAGTAAATTCTTTCGCTTCCGAAGCAACCCGCTGATTACGCAGCAAACTTTTTGGCGTCATCAATACCAAGGGGCGAGCTTCCTCTTGGCCGCGCATGGCTGCCTGCCGGCGGATGAGATGGAAAAACTGAGCCGACGATGTGACGTTGGCAACAATTAGATTGTTTTCCGCCGCAAGCTGAAGGAAGCGTTCCAAACGTGCACTGGAATGCTCCGGTCCTTGTCCTTCATACCCGTGCGGAAGGAGCATAACAAGATTCGACTTGTCTCCCCATTTTGCTCGTGCCGCTGAAATAAATTGGTCAAAGATCACTTGTGCCGCATTAGCAAAATCACCAAACTGTGCTTCCCAAATAACGAGTGTTTCAGGAGACTGGACACTATAGCCATATTCAAACCCTAACACGCCAGCTTCGGAAAGCGGACTGTTACGGATGTCGAACGATGCCTCTGAACCTTCAATCCCATGCAAAGGGCTGTATTTTTCCCCGGTTTCTGCATCATGAAGCACCATATGTCTATGAGCAAAGGTACCACGTTCTGTATCCTGGCCGGTCAACCGGATTGGAGTGCCATCGTAAAGGATGGATGCATAGGTCAGCGCTTCGCCGGTACCCCAATCGGCTTTGTTGCCTTCTTCCAAAACATTTTCGCGGCGTTTAAGAATCCGCTCCAATTTCCTGAACACGGTGAAACCATCCGGACGCTTCTGCATTTGTTTGTTCAGCATTTCCAATTTGTCCAGAGGAATGGCTGTTTTGAATCGATCCAGCCCATTTGACAAAACGCTCGGCATTTTTTTCGATTCCGTTTCAGCAGCATCATTTTCTTTCATGTTCTCGTACACATCACGCAGACCAGCCATCACCTCATCCTGTATGGTGTTCAGATCATTTTGACCGATAATACCTTCCTGCTGAAGTTTTTCAGCAAAAGCACTGGATGTTGTCGGATGGTTATCAATATGTTTGTACAATTTCGGCTGGGTTGCCCTCGGTTCATCCATTTCATTGTGCCCATAACGACGATAGCCAACTAGATCAATCAGAAAGTCTTTATGGAATGTTTGACGATATTCATAAGCGATCATCGCAGCAGAAACACAGGCAACCGGGTCATCGGCATTCACATGAATAATTGGAATTTCAAACCCTTTGGCCAGATCACTGGCATAACGAGTGGAACGTCCATCCTGTTGATTGGTTGTATATCCGAGAAGGTTGTTCGCAATGATGTGCAACGTTCCGCCTGTTTGGTAGCCCGACAATCCTTTGAAATTCAATGTTTCGGCAACAACACCTTCACCGATGAAGGATGCATCCCCATGGATCAGCACCGGGAGAGCGCTGTTAAAGTCCTGTCCCGGATAGCCACTTTGCGAACGGGTGTCCTGGCCTGCCCGTGCCAATCCCTCCACAACAGGATTGACAAATTCCAGATGAGACGGATTGTTGGCAAGGGTGATTCGAGTTCCGGATGTTTGATCATCTGCTTTAACGTCCTTCGTTGCACCAAGATGATACTTTACATCGCCCGTCCATCCATAGTTAATACCTATTGACCCTTCCGATGGGATCAATTCCTTATCCGGTGAATGGTGGAACTCGGAAAAGATTTTATCAAATGGTTTACCTAAAATATGCGCTAATACACTGAGTCGTCCGCGGTGAGCCATTCCCATCATAATGTGTTCAATGTTGTCTTCATTTGAGTTTTTCACAATACGATCAAGTATGGGAACCATGGATGCCAAACCTTCAATGGAAAAACGTTTTTGACCAACAAAAGTTTTTTGAAGAAACTCCTCAAATCCTTCCACTTCTGCAAGACGTCTTAACAATCCTTTTTTCGTTTTATCAGAAAACCCTTCATTGTATCTGGCTGTTTCAATGTAATTAAGAAGCCACGCCCGTTCATCATCCTGGTTAACATGATCATACTCAAACGTGATTGTTCCAGAATATAACGTTTTAAGCCGCTCAATGACTTCAAACCCATCCTGAACACCGCTTGGCGCCTGTTCCCATAGCCAGGAAGCCGGTATCTCCCGCAAATCCGCCTCCGTCAACCCGTAAGTCTCCGGATTAACCAAATTGGTTTGGCGTTCATCACGACCCACCGGATAGATATCGGATTCCATATGTCCAAAACGACGAATAGCCTCAACAAGTTTCATTGCTGAGGTCAGTTTTTTGACATCCCATGGAGTAGCTGTTGATTGCGATTCCGGTTGGGCTGTTTCCTTAGACTTTGATACCCAGTCAGGGGCACCGTGCTCGTCAAACAGTTCTTTCAGGGAAGAATCAACAGCGTCGGGGTTCTCCCTATATAATTCGTATTGTTCCTCGATATAACCCATATTCGGACCATGAAAACTCTCCCAAAATCCTTCGTGAGATTCTCCATTATGCGTCACGTCATATACCCCCAGTAAGAAGTTAACTTTATCCCCGTTATGCAACGGCCTTTCATATCCAACTCTTATTATAGAACTCTGCCTGATCTTCATCAACTAATATAACCTATTTCATCAGTGGAAACAACAGCCGTACAAGGGATTCAAAAAATAAAACAATTCACATATTAAGACATCAATAACAGCATGGGTTTCCATTTCACATCACAATCATAATCAGGTATAATGAAACCATGCGAAACGCCATATACACTATGATTCATGAACAAAGGAGGATTCCATGAAACTTGTATTATTGATGGGTGTCATCGTTACGTTCTTAGTATCCTGCTTCACAGCTGGATATGAAGCTAAACCAGGGACACCGAAAAACAACCAATAATAAAAACGCCCTTCATGCTCATACACCATAAGAAAGCATCGGCTTTTAGCCGATGCTTTCTTATGATAACAGTGCGTCAGGCCATATTAGGGAAGCCGCGCTGCCGCAATACTTCAAACAAGATAATGGCAGCCGTATTCGATAAATTCAATGATCGGACATGATCAGTCATCGGCACACGCAAACATTGGTCCTCTTTCCCCGTCAGAAAACCCGGTGGAAATCCGGAGCTTTCCCGTCCAAGCACAAACAGCAAATCGCCTTCCGGGTCGCGAAAATCATAATCGGTATAGTAATTGGAACCGACATTTTCAATATAATAAAAAGTGCCGTGCGGATAACTGGCATAAACATCATCCAGCGCGTCATATTCCCGGACATCCGTGTATTGCCAGTAATCCAGCCCGGCGCGGCGAACCATCTGATCACTTGTCGAAAACCCTAAAGGCCGAACAAGATGCAATGTGGCTCCTGATCCGAGACACGTTCTGGCGATATTTCCTGTATTAGCAGGTATTTCCGGTTGATATAATACGATATGCAAACCCACAATGCTTCTCCTCTTTCCTTTTCTTCATTACAAGCTTTATCACACATTATAGCATTATTCGCCAATCCGGAAAAATTTATATTGTGTATCCGACGTCCATGCAAGCGAATCCTCATACGACCAATAGCGGTTACGGCTGTTATCCGTATGAGCGTTGACAAGCGGCATGTCATTAGTATCTTTATCAACGACAATCGTATTATGATCCCACCGGCCATCTCCGGAAAAATCATAACAAATGATATCGCCCGGAATAAGATCACTTGCTGATTCCATCTCTTTCCCTTTCAAACCTTCTGTCGACCCGCTTAAGTACCAACGAAGCGAGTGTGCCACCGCCCAGCTGTAACTCCAATTATCATCCTGGTACCACCAACCTTGCTCACGGTTCGGTGCACCACGCATAGGAGCTCCTCCGGCACGCATGCACTGAGACACATAATTCGTGCAGTCTACATCAAATGTTCGGTACGCCGGGTTATAACTGTTCCACCACCGATGAGCATACTGAACAGCAGCACGTCTATCATAAGCAAACCGCTGTTCAGATCTGCTGCCGCTAATGTCTGCTTCCATACGGGCGTACCCTGTCTTAGCTGATGAAAGATCCGTTTCCATCTTTCGGTGCTCGGTGATTCGGTCGTTTTCCAGCTGCATCTTAAACGGAATGACTTGCTCCTCTCTAATGAATTGACTGTTTTGCCTGATTAGCAAGGCTAAATGAAGCAAATAATGGTACGTTTCCTTACGTCCATACCGAATCATTTCATAAACATGCCCGTGTCCGTTAATACGGACTATGTTCGCATCACGGTTACGACAAGACCTTATTTTTCGTTTCCACCAATCGGTTTGTTCATCTGATTGAAAAAAACGCAACCAAGCTTCTTTTATCATTTCCATTAAAAATCCCCTCCACTATCACTGTATGGGGGGAATGGTTGTCTCAAGCACAAGCTTCTGTGTTATTGACAACAGTTTTTTTCATGGGTCAAAAGAAAATTTTTCTTATCCAATCCACCATTATAGCCGACCATTTTTCCGTCCGAACCTATGATGCGATGACACGGAACAACAATGGAAATAGGATTTTTACTGATAGCGCCGCCTGCTGCACGGACAGCTTTCGGATTGCCAATGGCTTCTGCAATTGCTTTATAAGCCGTTGTTTCACCGTACGGAGCGACATTGATCAGCGATTGCCAAATCTGTTTCTGAAATGGGGTTCCGTAAAAGGCAAAAGCAAACGAAAACTGTTGACGCATACCCTGAAAATAGTCCAGGAGTTCCTGCTTCGCCTGCTTAACTTGTTCTGGCCAATGAATAAGATCGACATTCGGAAAGTAGCGTCCTAACCAAGCTTTTCTGCTGTCCGCAGACGATACAGTAGCATAGTCGATTCGTACGACTTTATCTTCATCTGCAATAATGATCATACGTCCAATGGGTGAATCCAGTTCATCATAATAGAGTGCCATGTCCACACGCACTTCCTTCATACGATTTTAATTTGTCGGTGATGTAGCGAACCCCAGACCTTTTTCCATTTCGGCCAATACGTCGTCATCTGTTTCCTTATCCTTGGCTTTCCGGATGGCCGCAAATGCTTCATCTGTCCCAATTTTGCCGAGTGACCAGGCAGCTGTACCACGAATAACGGGCCGTGGATCATTGGTCATAACCGCAATCATGTCGTCAACGGCTGTTGTATCCTTATAATGCCCGAGAGCCAGAAGCGCATTTCGCTGCAACGGTTTCTTCCCGCGCCATGACCCAGCTATGTGACCAAATCTTTCTTTGAATTCCCGATTTGATATGCGGAGCATCGGTTTAAGCTTCGGCTTGGCCACTTCCGGCTCCGGTTCGAATTCTGGATGGTTATGAACATCAACCTGTTTGTTATATGGACAGACGGCCTGACACGTATCAAATCCATAAATAAAATTGCCCATTTTCGGTCTGAACTCATCTGGCATAAAATCTTTTGTCTGTGTCAGAAATGCGAGACAACGTTGGGCATTGAGTTGACCGCCCTGCACCAAAGCACCAGTCGGACAGGCGTCCAGGCATTTCGTACAGGATCCGCAGCCATCTTCCAGCGGTGTATCAGGCACAAACGGCACATTCGTTATCAGTTCACCGAGATAGACATACGAACCGAATTCCGGTGTAATAATCGACGTGTTTTTACCACTGAATCCGATACCGGCCCTTTCCGCAACAGCCCGATCGGACAATTCACCCGTGTCCACCATCAGTTTGGTGCGGGCATCCGACATATGTTCCTCTATAAAGGCTGCCAGTTTTTCCAGTTTTTCCTTCAAGACTTTATGGTAGTCCACACCCCAGGATGCACGGCAAAAGATACCGCGCCGTTCGTCTCTCGTGCTTTTGGGAGCGTCTTTCATCCGGGAAGGATAGGCCAAAGCAATAGACAAAATGGATTTTGCTTCCGGAAGCAGCCGATCAGGTTCCGTCCGTTCCGCCACCGACCCCTTTTCAAAGCCGGATTGATACCCCAGCTCTTGCTGTCGTTTCAACCGGTCCTTCAAGCTTGCAAACACGTCAGCTGAAGCAAATCCAATTTTATCAACGCCAATTTCCTTGCTGTAATCAATAATTTCCTGTCGAAGTTGATTCGTGTTCATCCTATCCCTCCTCGTTATCCTGGGTCAGTGCGTCTGTTTGATAGAAGCCGTACGCATGCGGTTCAGTACAGCGGCAATCTCATATCGCCGCGGCCGAGCAATATCACCAGGGTGTTGATCCTGGAATGCGGTAAACGACGCCAGTCCTTTTTGATCCATTTGCTGTTCGATATCGTCCAGCAATTGGTAAAGCGTCCGTTCCCCGAGCGCATTCGTCCTCTCCAAGTGTTGAATCATCTCGGCAATCATTCGTGTCTGGGATGAATCCACCAACTGTTCCGTATCATGAAACGTTATATCCGTCGCTCCCATGATAATAGTCGTCAGTCCTTTGGCTTGTGTTTTGGATTTGTTACCTTTTCTTGTCTGAAGCGATTTCTGCTGAAAAATTCGGCTGCTTATATCGCCAAAAGCAGTATCCTCCAAGGCTTCCCGGTTAATCGGACGCGACTGGACAATGGACTTCGCTTCATCGGTGACATTGTAGGGGACATACGCCTCCATCATAATGACCTTGTCCGCAACATCAAAGTAGTCACCGGAACCACCCATAACAAGAATCGTTGACACTTGGTGCTGATCACGCAACTGTCTGATTTTATCAATGAATGGCGTAATTGGTTCTTTATCCTTATGGACGAGTTGCTGCATGCGCTCATCGCGTATCATAAAGTTGGTGGCGCTTGTATCTTCATCAATAAGAAGTGTGGTCGCTCCTGCTTCCAGTCCCTCCATCACATTTGCAGCCTGCGATGTGCTCCCACTGGCATTGTCTGTTGAAAAGAAAGTGGTATCCTGACGATGCGGGAGATTTGTGATAAACGGGGAAATATTAACACCTGTTACTTTCCGCCCGTCTTCCGCACGTATTTTAACAGCGTCCGGATCTGTCAGTACGTACTCACGCCCATCGCCTTGCACATGGAAGTAAACACCACGCTCCATAGCTTCCAGAATGGTGCTTTTACCATGATAACCTCCGCCGACAATCAATGTAATGCCCTGTTCAACAGCCATGCCGGTGATAGGCTCTTCCCGGTGCGGCACTTCGATTTCCACTTCATTGTCTTTTGGACTCTGAAACGGCACAGCCTTCTTAAGCGGACGATTGCTCACACCACTCTCCCGCGGCAAAATGGACCCATTGGCGATGAAGGCGATCCAATTATTACGGCGCATGGCTTCGATAATGGCTTGCTGTTGATCGGCCAGCTGTACCGCGTGCTCGATGTCATCATCCGTTATCGTAAAAATGGAATTCCGTAAAATATCAGGAACAGCTTGTGTGAACAGTTTCTCTGCTTCTTTGCCGTTGATCTTTCGCCCATTTGCCGGTAAACCGACTGAAATACACACTGTAATTGAGCTGGAGTCAGCCTGTACGGCACTTCGCTCCAACACTTCCTGACCAGGGCGATCAAACTGAATACTGCCGCTTTTTCCGGACCCTTTAATGGAAAAGTTGCTTTTCGCGATGGCATACCCTACCTTGCGTGCGAGGATATCCTCAACTGCAACGTTGCGCAACCGTGATTGCAGCCAGTCCTCCTTCATAGGACGTTTCCTCGCAGGGATAACCACCCGAATTTTAGATGGCGCGGCAAACGGATCTCCTTGGACGTAATCAACATACAAATCAAAATCGGAAAATTTATAATGACCTTGAATGCTTTTATACGCTTTGTATCCTTTTCCATCTATTTGCTGCAATGTCTGCATTAATTGTTTCATAAAATCCCTCAATTAATTGTAGTATCGAATTCAGAATACATGTTGCCCAAAACAGTTTCAAGCCATGTGTCAAAACGCCACAGCTTGAAATATGAAAAAACGCAATGCCTCGGATGACTGCGAAACACTGCGTTGGGACTTTTTATGTATGGAGCGGGTGATGGGAATCGAACCCACGACATCAGCTTGGAAGGCTGAGGTTTTACCACTAAACTACACCCGCGAGTTGTATGAAGAAAATCCTGCTTGGTCGTTCATTGATCCATATGCTTGTCACGTTACAAGTTGTTTCGATGGAGCTTACACTCCTCACAACTTGCAAATTGCTGAAAGTATGCATCGAAAACATTGCTCAAAATGTACATTTTATCATTAAACAATAACCGCAAATGATGTATAAATGTGTTGTTTTTTGTCATAACACAAACAAGTATATCATGTCAGTAAAAAAACAGCAATCGATTTTTTGATATTTTACTTACAATATACAGTTTTCGACACCGCATTGATCACAGGCGAGGAGTCTATTAAAATAATCCATATTCTTCAACATAAAATATTTATTGTGATTTTCTACTAGACCTCGACTTTTCCATTTACTCACAATTCGGCTGACGGTCTCCCGCGATACGGCTATATGGTTACTGATATCCTGAATAATCAGTGGTTCAGTTATGCGGATACCTGATGGTGTTACAACACCATACATGTTGGCGTAACGCACAAAAAACGATGCAACAGCCCCTTCGGAACCAAATGCTGTGTAGTCACGCAACTGAGACTCGCTTGCATCCAATGACTCAGCAAGCCACCGTAAAAATCGCAGACTCAAAGCACCATTTTCAGATAAAAGATTTTCAGCCGTTCCCCGTTCAAGAACGTACAGTTCACTGTCCTCCACGGCTTGGGCGCTATTCGGATAATGATCGCCTCCAAAGACACCGATTTCTCCGACGCCATCGTTTTCACCACGTGTAAATACAGTAAGATAGCTGTGGTATCCAATCGTTTTATATACTTGCACTTTTCCGCTTGCAATAAAAAACATATGTTCAGCAGGAGCACCTTCATTAAAAATATGAGCATGTTTCCGAAACGTTGCCGGCTCAGCATACGTCAACAATAAATGATATTCATCATGATAAAGTCGTTCTAAAATAGGATCCATTTATAATCACGCTCCTTTTCATATTCATAGTATAGGCATCATACCAGATAACAAACGTCCATTATGTGATAATAATCACTACTAACTATGACTTTACAGGTTTTTATGAAACGTATAAAATATCGTTATATTCCAAGGGAGGCGAATACCGTGGCTGTCTATCCCGTTACACTGTCACAAACTGGTTTTGTCCATCGCGATCAGCTCACTTATCCGTTTAACGAGCGCGGATTGCAATTTGGCGATGGCATTTATGAAGTTATCCGTATTTACGAAGGGAAGCCTTATCTGTTGCAAGAGCATATGAACCGTCTATTCAGGTCTGCTGCAGCCATCAGACTGGAATTGCCTTTTTCCATACAGGAAATAACGAATCAATTAACCGAGCTTCTCGAACGAAATAACATGGTGTCCGATGGCATTATATATATGCAGGCAACCCGCGGTTCAGCGCCACGCGCTCACGCATTTCCCGGTGATGTGCCTGCAAATGCATACGCTTATGTACAGGACCTGCCACGCAACATAGATAAACTGTCCACAGGCGTCACGACCATGACGGAGCGTGACACCCGATGGGAACATTGCTATATTAAGAGTCTGAATCTCCTGCCAAACGTGCTCGCCAAGCAGGCAGCACAGGAGAACGGCCATTATGAGGCGATTTTCGAACAAAATGGACGAGTAACCGAAAACAGTTCATCGACTATTTATCTTGTCAAAAATCATACCATCTATACCCATCCGGCAACAAATCGTATTCTACACGGCTGTATACGCATGCGGGTTGAGGCATTTGCAGCTGAAGCAGACATTCCGTTTGTCCAACAAGCCTTCGTTATAGACGACATTCCGGACGCTGACGAAATGTTTTTGTCCAGTACCACATCTGAAATTATGCCGGTCGTTGCAGTCAACGGTATCTGTATCGCTGACAGCAAACCAGGCACTATCACCAGAAAACTTCAATACGCTTATGAACAGGATGCCGGTATTCCGCATGTGAACATGTAACCTTCAATGAACGTTCACACACCAGCACAAGAACGAGACAAAATAAGAGACGCCTTGTCATTTGAAAGCGTCTCTTATTCTACTGCCAGTCCGTATACGTTGTTAAAAAGTCATTCAATTTATCAATATATTTGTCCTTACCGACAACGAATGGTTCCCCATGCCCTGCTCCTTCTACTGTCAGCATTTCAGCATCGCTTTTCGTATTTTCATATAACATTTCCGACATCCTCGATGGGACAAACGTATCATCGCTTCCTCTGATATATAAAATAGGGACATCCGCCTTCTTAACCTGATCTAGCGCCGATGCTTCCTTCAGAGAATAGCCAGCCCGCATTTGGGTAACAACACTGGTTGACGGAAGAACTGGAATAGCCGGCAAGTGAAACATGCGGCCCAATTGATATGAGAATAAATCATAAACACTTGTATATGGACTATCCGCAACAACAGCCTTCACATTGTCCGGAAGATCTTCACCAGCCGTCATCAGAACCGTAGCAGCGCCCATTGATACACCGTGCAGAATGATTTCTGTATCCTCTCCATATTGCTCGATAATGCGCTTGATCCAATCCACATAATCCAGCCGATCATCCCAGCCAAATGCAATATAATCACCACCACTGGCGCCGTGTCCACGTGCATCGGCTGTAAATATATTATAGCCTTTCTGTTCATAATAATACTGACCGAACAGACCCATATCCATCGCATTGCCAAGGTAGCCATGCGCCATGACAACTACTTTATTCGATGGTTTTTCTGCTTCAAGGAAATACCCCTTCATGTCAAGGCCGTCACGGGACGTCATGGTCCATTCATCAAAATCCTGCTGATCAACCCATGTCCGCCAGTCTCCTTCCGTTAGTACTTCCATCGTTTCAGCGGATACTTCCAAATCGTCATTTCCCTGCAAAAAGTCTTTTTCATTTCGGTCAATAGCCAACTGATAAAAATAAATACTTGCACCGATATCTATTATTAATAGGACAATTAATAATCCTATACCAATCTTCAACCACTTTTTTCGTTTCATGCCATGCCTCCTTTCTATCTGTCATTCCAACGCCATTATACAGAAAAAAGCAGGCAATTTGGCCATTTTCATCATGGTACTTCTTAGAAATTCAGAAGCGCTGGATTCATCCGAAACGGCTTGTCCATCAGATGATCCCCTCATCATCCAGCTCCTGCAAATCTTTATCGCCAGGCCGGTCTGTCCGCAGCTGCCCCATAAACAGCTTCAACGTCCGTTCATTGATCCAATTGGTCCCCCAGACATCGTCATTAGCGAGCATCGTGCCCATCAGCCAAATACGTCTCGCAGTAATGAACCGTGGAATACTACGGAAATCGTCGTCCGCCAAATCCCGATTCGCCGTATACCCTTTTAAAAACGCGTCCCAGCATTCATTTTCCATGTTTTTATAATTATTCAGTAAATTCCACCATGATACAGCGATATCGTATCCCCTGAATCCTATGGCACAGTCATCAAAATCAAACAGTTCCATACCGTCGCTGGAAAGATGCATATTATGATTGTGAAAATCGCCATGGCAAAAGTCTCTCTCCAAGTCAAGATCGGCCAAATCAGCCTTTGTGTTTTTCACAACCGTATGTAATAGATCAACCGCTCCATGACCAAGATAGTTGTCGATAACCGGTGAAATGATGTCAGCGGGATTATCCAACAAATCATTTATCCCCAGCTCAAACCCCCGTTCATACGTCGATGTAAAACCAGTTGTTAACTGATGCATGCGGCCAAGCGTTGCACCGATTAACTCAGACGTTTCCATATTGATCGGCGGGCGCTCCCCTTCCGAATAACTGAATAACACGCCATAACGCAGTCCCTCGGGTGCCTCTGCTTCATACAAGTAATCACCATTGCGCTTTTTGACGGGGTGGGATGCTCGAAACCCTTGCCTATAAAGCAGATTGATCGCTTCCAATTCAAAAAGAATCGCTTGTTTATCCCGCCACCTTGATCGGTAAAGCCTGAAGATATACCGGTAGCCTTGCTCGTCTTCCAAATAATAGGTGTCATTCAATCCTCGCGCTAACAAATGACAGTCTGCAATGGACCGGAGATGGTGTTCGGTAACCATTTGATTAATCGTTTGCGTATCGATTAATGCGTGTTTCACCTTTACTTGCACTCTTTCATTCCTCCAAAACGATTTGCTTGGCACTCTCTAATGCACAAGCATGATCATATGTTCTTCATCATAATAATGATCCCCCGCTTTTACAGCCTGTTTATGCACGCCAATCGGGGAAAACCCCATGGCATAACAAAACCGTTTCAACGTACTGTTATTGACAATGATCGACAAATTAATTTGCTCCACACCGTCCAATGATTTCGCATGATCAACAGCGGTCTGAATGAGTTGTCTCCCGATTCCTTTCCCGCGTTCGTATGGTGTGACATACAACATAAACAGCGCTGTTCGGTGAGCCGTCTTTTGTCTCACCTCTCTCATGAGTGTTATCATACCTGCCAATTCATCACCTGAATAAGCACCAAATGTAAATATGTTCTCCGACTGCAATCGAACTTTAAACGTATACACGGACTGCTTTTTCACTTCACCGTAGCTGGAGGTGTAGGATTCCGGACTGTTCAACATGGCCTCCAGGCAGAGATCACGATAGGCCTCAGCATCATGAATTCCCAATAAACGAATATCGATGGCTGCCCCACTCCTTTTCCTGTTTTTATCAACTATATGAATCGTCACCATTCATTCATGCATGATTCCAAAACGTGGCGTGGGAGTAAAGAACTTTCATAAAGACGTTTCGGGCAGCCATCTAAAATGTTCAAAAGGCTAATTCGTTACGTTTCTTCATAAGGATCATATTCATCACCGTAAAACCGATTATAGCGAATTTTAAACCGTTTAAATGCATGAACAGCGATCACTTTCAAAATAGCGTATCCCGGAATGCCAAGAATTACGCCAACGACACCAAACAAATTACCGGCGACTAATAAGACAATGATAATGGTAAGTGGGTGTACATGCATTGTTTTGCCCATTACATTTGGTGATACAAAATTTCCCTCTAAAAATTGTACCGCTGCCCACACAATTCCGAGTTTGAGAACCATGACTGGTGATTGAACGAGGGCAATGATGATAGCAGGAGAAATAGCGATCATCGGGCCAAGATAAGGCACAACACTGGTTACAGCTGCAACGACAGCAAGTGTAATGGCATAATCAAGACCAATGATTAGGTAGCCAATATACAAAAGAACACCAATACATGAAGCGACAATAATCTGACCCTGAATATAGGAGCCAACCTGAACATCCATATTCCTCAAGATCTCGTCCGCACCATCCCTGTATCTTGGAGGGAGCAACTTCAGACAAAATGCTTTGAAATGATCACCGTCTTTTAATAAAAAGAACAGGATAAATGGAAATGTCACCAGTGCCACTATAATACGTGTAATCACATTGGCAATATTCTGCACCCCTTCAACCGCACCACCTATGTATTCCATGACTTTGTTCGTTAAATTGCTCAGATTGGATGTGAACCAGTCGTACCCTTGTTCATAGTATGGTGCAAGAAACGACTGTTGAATCCAATTATCAATTCCCGCTCCCATCTGATTTAAGTATGATGGGAAATTGGAAGCCAGATCTTTTACCTGTGTTTCAATGGCCGGTGCTGTGAGCAGAATAACGCCAGTAAAAAGTCCGCTGATGCCCAGAATGAGAATGACAATCCCCCAAATGCGATCGATGTGCGCACGTTCCAGCAAATTAACGATCGGGTTCAATAAATAATAGGCAATAAAGGCAAGAATCAGCGGCGGAATAACCGTTGAACCAATGGTCAGAATTGGATCAAAAATAAAAGATACCTTCGTATAAATAAATACAATGACACCAAGTAGAAGTATCAGAACCAATCCGAAAAACAAATCACGGCCGCCGATAAATTGCATGAATCGGCTTATTTTCATATGTAAACGTCCTCCTCGCTATTCAAATTATATGACAAATGGCGAAAAAATTCCATAATAGCAGGACGAAAAAAAAGACCAGCTCCGTCTGAGAGAACTGGTCTGTCTTTTACTTAATCAGCAGCCACAATTGCCGTATTTTAAAATAAAAAGTTTTAAAACCGCCACTTCGCCAAGTGGGTGCTTGCAGGGATCGTCCTGTCTTCCACACAATGGAGGCACGACATTAGAATCCCGATATAAAACTCCCTATTCATCTGTTAGAGGTTAAAACTTAATTAAATACGAACAATGCAGCTTGTAACTTTATATTAACGGATTTGACCTGTAAAATCAATGGGAATTTTACCCTTTACGTTTTTCTATATGCTTATGTGCCAAAACACACTTAAATAAGCAATTCATAAACGTCATTTAACTGTTGAGCACGTACATCGTCCTCAGCATTTCGGGCATAATTTAATTCTTTTTCGACGACGGAATCGAGGTATTCCGTTTCCTCTTCACTCAGGCTTTTGACAAATTCCTGTTCGTTTTTGTAGTCATGTGTCTCTAGCCTTGTGATGATTTGTTGCGTCATAGCGTCTTCACTTGTGTTTACCAATGATTCACGTAAAAAATGCAGTGTGTTATCGTTATCGATCATCATCACCCAGCCAATCTAAAGTTAGTATTTCAGCTGTTTCCGTAAACAGGGTTATGATTGAAAGAGCTATATTTTTGTATTTTTCTTTTTGGCCCGTTGCTCAAGTTGGCTGTCAGGCTGCTGATCAGATGCATCTTCGCTTAATCCTTGTTTATTAATACTTGTCTTGACTTGACGGCTTTTCCAGTTATCCTGTTTGTCAGCCATAATAACACCTCCACCATATACTGTTTCTCGGCAAAAGGCGTTTTATGCCTGAGTTGTGCTGCTACGTTCTTCCTGATCTCCGGGGATGATTAACGGTCCAACACAACACGCGTATCAGCAAACAAATCATGAAGTCCCTGCTTCTGTTCCGTGAATGCAATCAATAAATATAGCACGAACATAAACCAGAATACCCGATAAAAAAAGCGGCCGATGATTTCACGAAAAATCAAATCACTCCATGTCAGCGGCTCACGGTCTTGCCGCACGACACGCAGACCAAAGATCATTTTCCCTAATGTTTTCGCGTAATATTTAGTCATCAGCAAAAAATAAAGATAAAAGACGATAGCACTGACTACTCCAGTAACCGTCCAAAACCCGACATCAATCGCCCCATTACCAATAAATTTCAAGGGACTAAGCAGGATGCCGTTTAAACTGAAAACAATCACGAGATCGGCCAAATACGCCCAAAAACGCATCCAAAACCCGGCATAACGATCGCCATCCGAGGTCACGATTTCTGTAGTCGTTTCCTGATTTTCATTCATTCCGGCACCTCCCTATTTCGAATATAGATACATCGCACGTGGCCCCTCGGATTGACGCAAGAGTTCCTTCATATCAATCAGGTCGGTTTCCTTACCGAACATGCTTTTCACCGTGCTGCCTAGAAATTGATTCAGTTCAAATCCGCTTTTGTATTCAACGACTTTTGCATTTGACCAGTCGAAATCTTTTTTCATCATGGCGATGGTGTCGTCTTTTGAACCAGTTGCATCGACCAGACCATTTTCAGCTGCCTGTTCCCCGGTATACACACGTCCATCTCCGAGTTCACGAACCTTGGATTCGGACATGTCACGACCTTTAACAATGACATCGACAAAGTCAGCGTACATATCATCCACCATGCGCTGCAAAATTTTGTGTTCTTCTTCAGTCATTTTTCGGGATTGGGACATAATATCCTTGAATTCCCCACTCTTTATCGTGTTAAATTCAACACCATATTCGTCAGCTAATTCTGCAAAATTAAAGCTTTCCATAATAACACCGATTGAGCCGGTCAGTGTTGCCGGATGGGCCACAATTTTATCAGCAGGAGCAGACACATAATAGCCGCCGGAAGCTGCCGTGTTGCCCATGGATACATAAACAGGTTTGTCGTAGTCTTCCTGTAATTCAACGACCTTATCATGGATTTCATCGCTTTCCACGACACCCCCACCTGGTGTATTCACACGTAAAATCACGCCATCAACACTTTCATCCTTTCCTGCATGTTCTAATTTTTCAAGAAAGCGTTCATGATTATAACCGCTTGAATTTAGAAGCGACGATGTGGACGTGTTTTGAATAACGCCATTAAGCTCAAGTATGGCAATTTTATTACCGGAGCCCTTTTCGATAACTTCTTCCTGGTATTTCTTCTGCGTCGTTTCCAGCATCGATTCCACATCGGTCGTGAACAGACTTGACATAAATCGAAAGCCAAGCGAAAGGACCAATAAAATCGCCGCTATTCCCAATGCAAGCCAACGTTTGTTGTTCAATTGGTTTCCTCCATTCTATGTACAAAATATTTGCATCTATATTACAACAATGACTGCTGCATCGTCAGTTATTTATTATTGATAAACGTCATAATTTTGACCGGTCTGTGCGCCTTCCACACTTTTCACATACGCTCGAGCCACTTTGGCGGCAGGAACAGGCGTGAAACCGGGAAAATAATTGCCAAGCCTATCCCATGATTCTTCAGCGATATTGGGGCTCACGCTATTGATACGGATCCCTCTGGGCATTTCAATGGATGCGGCTTTTACAAAAGCCCTAACACCACCATTGGCCATGGCTGCAGATGCTCCCATTGGTATCGGATCATCCATCATAACACCTGTGGTCAACGTGAAACTGCCTCCATCACGCATATAATCCTGACCAATCAGAACGAGATTAAGTTGCCCCTTCAACTTGCTTTCTATCCCTTTTTCATTCCAGGCTGGAGTTAACTCCGAAACCGTTCTGAAATTCGCTCCACCTGACGCATTGATAACGGCATCCACATGGCCGGTAGTTTCATACATAGAAGCAATGCTGTCAGGAGACATAATGTCCACGGAAACATCCGCTCCATTTCTTCCCGCCCGAATGATATCATGTTTCGATTCCAGCTGCTTGACAATATTCGCTCCAATCGTGCCGCTCGCCCCTACAACCAAGATACGCATCTTAACGACCCCTTTCTGTTTTTTGGAAAATAATTGTTTCAGTGTGCCAGTCATACCCACTCTGATCACATCTGAACCAGCCACTTCTATATAAATATATCCAAATCACCTGTCCTGTATGTCTGTCCCAAGGTGTAAAAGTCTCAGCAAACAATGCTTTTAACCGAGATGATCTGCCCTACCCCACCGATGTTTGTGATTAATCCTCTCTTAGTCTTTTTTAAAATCCCGGTGCATAACGTTTAATAAAAGCATAATCAGGGAATTTAGTTGACAAAACATTCTGATAGAGAGGTGTCATCATTGGCAGAAGAAATTTTCGGACCCTTTGAGTCGGTGGAAGAAACAGTAAAAACGGTCAATATACTTGAACTGGAAGGATACAGCAACACAAACATTACCATATTTGCACACGGTAATCATGCAGACAAAATTAATGATCTAACTGATGTCAGTGTAACCAGTCTCGAATCGGAAGAAGAAACACACGACCAAACATTTCTCAGTAAAATTAAAAAAGTATTTTTAAATGATATTTATAAAACGAGCGATATCCACGATCAGTTGTTAAAAAAAGGCCTTTCCGAGAGCCAGGCAAATGACTACAGTAAGAAAATTGAAGCTGGGAACATTCTTATTACGTCACAAACTGAATTAAAAATGGGAAATGATCCCACCGGTGAGACACCAAAAATGACAGAAAACGTCAAACACCTTTATCAATGAACACAGCTTGCGAAAAGTAATCGGTCTACCGCCGATTACTTTTTTCTTTATGTTTGTGAATATGACTGGAAATGTATAAACAAACACATAAATGGAATGAGCACGTTACAATATATACTAATGAAGTAAAAAGGATTGATGCAATATGTGTCTCATCAATTTTCATATAGGAAATCATCCGACATACAAACTGATAATGGCCGCAAACCGGGACGAATATTTCGAGCGCCCGACCGCTCCAGCCGGATTTTGGAAAGATCAGCCGCACATTCTTGCCGGACGGGACTTGGAAGGACGCTTCACTTTTTCCATTGACTGACGACGGACCATACGTGTTTACCAGTCCAAACATCAAACGTATGACAGGACACAAAGGGACAGCCACCGCCTTGCAATCACCCTGTCATCCTCGTTACAATCATATAACATGCCAACAACATAGAGTACCATTGAAACCTTTACCATTGACAGATCGGGGCTGATTTTATGACATCAACCAACCATACACATGAAACCGAACAACAGCGAATTGATCGTGTCACCTATCATATCGATCAAAAAGCCAAAAAAGTAATTGACAGAGCCTCCAGTATTAAAGAAAGTGTCATTCAACTGCGCAAAGATTTCTGGGAAGATGTCACCGTCAACATCGACGAACCGGATGATGTGATTGAAACTCAGGCCAGCATTAAACAGCAGGCAGAACTGCTTACCCAAAAAGAGCAATCCCACGGCAAACTTGACGATGAACTTAAAACGTTAAAGCGCCTGCGTGAATCGCCTTACTTCGGACGCATAGACTTCCGCGAAGATACGGAACAGACACCGGAGCCAATCTACATCGGTATTTCCTCCCTGATGGACAGCAATGACGGCGATTTCCTGATATACGATTGGCGCGCACCGATATCCAGCCTTTATTACGATTATGCACCAGGCGAAGCACAATACGATACGATGGATGAAACCATTAACGGTGAAATAACGCTAAAAAGGCAATTTATCATCCGTGAGAGCATTCTGAAAGGATTGTTTGACACAGGCGTGACAATCGGCGACCGTCTGCTGCAGGAAATACTCGGCGCCAACGCTAGCACTAAAATGAAAAGCATCGTCACCACAATTCAAAAAGAACAAAATAAAATCATTCGTCATAAGGGCCATCCATACTTAATCGTCCAAGGAGCAGCCGGCAGCGGCAAAACATCCGCCGCTCTGCAGCGAGTGGCCTATTTGATGTATCAGCATCGTGACATTTTGAGCGCCGAGAATATTGTGCTGTTATCACCAAACCCGTTGTTTTCCAGCTATATCGCCAATGTGCTCCCAGAGCTCGGTGAAACAAATGTGCGACAAACCACGTTTCATGAGTATATGGAGAACGAGGTAAACCATCCATTTACTATTGAATCACCCTTCGAACAAATGGAATATGTCATGACGGAAACCAAACAGGAGAGCCAATCGAGTAGGATGAAGAATATCGACTGCAAATCGAATCTCCATTTCAAACATGTTATCGATGCGTATATCAACCATTTAAACAAACAAGACATGCAGTTCCGCAACATTACATTCCGTGATGAAATACTTATTTCCAAACAGCAGATGCATGATTATTTTTATTCATTGGACGATGCCCTCTCCATCCCGAATAAACTGGAACTGGTGGCCGGGTGGCTGCTGCAGGAAATACGAAAACAAGAACGCCACGAACTAGATAAAGACTGGGTATTTGAAAAAACGGAATTACTTAATAAAGAAGACTACCAAGATGCGTTTGACCAAGTACAAAAACAGACCGAAGACAAAACAAACGAAACCGTCCACGAGGAAAACATACTAAGGAAAAAGGTGGTTAAACGGGTTTTTGCCCCCATCAAAAAGAAAGTAAACAACTATGCATTCATCCGCACTGCAGCCACCTATCAAATGCTATTTACCCATTGGACACCCGACAAATCTCCAGAAAACTGGGAAGCGATTTGTTCTTTTACAACCGCCAATCTGGAGAACAACTTTTTGCCATGGGAAGATGCAGCACCATATCTTTATTTTCAACACTGTTTGCTTGGCACCCCTCATGACCAGTCCGTTCGCTACCTTGTCATTGACGAAGCACAGGACTATGCTGCATTTGGATTCGCCTGTATTCAGCACATTTTCCCGAATGCCAGAATGACGCTATTGGGCGACGTCAATCAAGCGATATATCGTTATATGGCCGATGACAATCCGTTGATTGAAGCAGGTCCGATGCGATCATCCTATAAAAAAATTACATTGACCAAAAGTTATCGCTCGACAAAGCAAATTTCTGAGTTCACAATACCTTTTTCACCAAGCAACGAAAGAGTAGAACCATTTAACAGGGAAGGAAATAAGCCACTGCTGATCCGGCAAAACAAGGAGCATTTTACTGAGACAATCATGACAGAAACGAACAACCTTCGTCAGAACGGGCTTGAAACGATCGGTATCATTTGCAAAACACAAGCAGAAAGCCATCACGTTGCCGAGCTTTTGAAAGACACAATCGCTTTTACACAAATTGATGAGTCCACTGGTCATCTACCGAAAGGACTGCTAATATTGCCCGTTTATTTGGCCAAAGGAATCGAGATGGATGCTGTCATCATTCCCGACGCATCCAAAAACAAATACACCAGTGAAGCCGACCGGACACTGTTTTATACAGCATGCACACGGGCCATGCACGCGCTGGTTATGATTAGTACAGATGAACCATCCCCATTTATCAAGGAAGCTCCACAGGAAACATACCTAGAAGAAGAGCGTTAATCGATCGTTGCAATGAGCAAAAAATGCAGTGTGCATGCACTGCATTTTTTTATTTGCATCATGATAGCGGCGAAATGGGCTCTCATAATGCCGATGAATGACCAAACAATACCGGTCCACCGGAAAATGGGCTCTCATCCTGGCGCACTAAAAAATGCTTGGATGTGCTTCCAAGCATTTTCACAACACAAAATCTAACTTAAGACTCTAATCATTTAATAATTAGAACCGGACATTGTGCGAGTTGTACGACTCGATTGCTCACACTGCCCAGAAGCATACTTTTCACGTTGCCAAGTCCGCGACTTCCAATAATAATTAGATCAATATCATAATCATGAGCATACGAACAAATTTTTTCCCCTGCATTACGCTGAGTGGTATCAATAACCACATCCGTATAGACCGTTACATCGTTCGTTTCAAAGTCTTTTTCTATTTTTTCCATTTCAGGGCGCAATGTTTCAGCCATCTCCATTTCAATGTTCCGTGCAACCGCTGCATTCGTACTGGGCGCGGCCTGCGTCACAACTGAGATAACATAAACTTCTGTTTCGGGATCCCCCATTGCCTGGAGCTTTGCCTCATTCAGGGATTCTTGACAAAATTCAGAACCATCATAAGCAACCAGTATGCGTCGTTTCATAGACATCCCCCTATTGCGAATTCAGGAAGCCATTTCCTTCCTAGTTGCACTATAACACAAAAATTGTCCAAACCCTGCTAATCATTGCAACTTTTCTATGACAAATGTGGAATACCATTACTGGATTGCTTATCACCAATGTCCGTGTTTCTCATTCCGCAAATAATCTTATCTCTGTCTTTTGCAGCTGTATTCATTTCGCTCATTGTGCAAAGTCTTGGTGTAACACCACTTGAAGAAACTGAGCGACTAACCACACAAGGCAAGAGCAATCGACAGCCGTGTTTAATTCAATATTTCTTTCACTCTTCCCACAGTGCCGTTCTCCAGCATAACCTTAATCCCATGTGGATGGGACGCAGAATTGGTTAGTATTTTTGATACGATTCCTTCCGTCAATTTACCGGAGCGCTGATCCTGTTTTTGTACAATACGCACGTTTTGTCCTATTTTTATATGGTCTCTTCTTGTTCCGGGCATATTACCTTTAACTCCTTAGACTTGCTTTTATTATCAATACGCAACATGTTTATAATGTACTTCTTTCAATTCCATCAGTGTAAATGTAATTCTTGTCATCGGACGAGTCAATGCTCCCCCGCAATATATTCGCTGATTCCCACAGGTGGGATTCCAGTTCATGCTGTGTTAATTGTCCCATGTCGCCCATCCTTCATTAACAGAATCTAGGCCTATGATAGCAGAAAATGGGGGTGCAGACTATGGAATATCATTAGAGAAGGGGAGAAGGCAAGAAATGGTGTCGTTATAACTGAACAGATGGACACACTGAATGCAGATATGTCCGTATAAATATTCCTAACAGGTTTTAGCAACCTGACCAGTTGATTATACTTTGTTGTAGGAGTATAAAAGCTGTATTTAATACGTT
The DNA here is from genome assembly GCF_055395055.1 of Lentibacillus halophilus. Classification (NCBI taxonomy): domain Bacteria; kingdom Bacillati; phylum Bacillota; class Bacilli; order Caryophanales; family Bacillaceae; genus Lentibacillus; species Lentibacillus halophilus. The sequence goes on along the minus strand of NZ_AP043750.1, from coordinate 1,604,114 downwards.
GACGTTCTTATGGCGCTACTGATTTCAATTCCACATCATATGTAAAGAGGGATCTGCCATGTTTGAGATAATATTAATCACATCTGTCTTAACTCTGATAATTTTATTCAGCGATACCAATAGATACGAGACCGTTTACAGTGGCACTGAATCAAGTTTGAGTGAGGCGAACGACTATTATTGGCTTCTAAAAAATTATAACATCCCGGTTAGGCTGCAAATTCCATATAACTGGGAAAATTTTTATCGATTCGGATACAAAGAAAGCCCGGTATATATAAAGGTGAGTCAAAAGAAGTTAGAAAAAGCAAGACACGTGATGATGCATTATCGTGTGGAAAAATCAAAAATGGAAAGAAATATTAAAGCAGAGAAAAATAAGTAACCGATGTCTTAAAAGAATGAACGCTTACTACATTTGAAGCTTTAAGTAATAGCGATACTGTCAGGCATCGATTAACTTAGTGATAATGACAATAGCTCATTTGCTCCTCATAACCATTCACCTCAACTATATAGGGAAATAGTTGAGGTGATTTTATTATAAAGTACCAAAGAACGGCTTCGTTATGTTTGCTTTAACAACCGCATGCTGTTTAAAATGACGAGCAATGCTGCACCTGTATCACTTAAAACAGCCATCCATAACGTTAAGATACCTGGGAATATGAGAACAAGTGCTGCTACTTTAGTCAATAAAGAGAACCACACATTCTGCTTAATGATGTTACGGGCTTTGCGGCTCAAACGAATCGTATGCGGAAGTTTTTCCAGGTTATCCGCCATGAGTACAATATCAGCGGTCTCCATGGCTGTATCCGTTCCCGCACCGCCCATGGCAATTCCTAGATCAGCCGTGGCAAGCGCGGGTGCATCATTCATCCCATCGCCAATCATAGCGACACGTTGGCCCTCACCTTGCAGTTTCTTAATGGCCGTCACTTTGTCCTCTGGTAATAAGTCAGCAAAGTACCGGTTGACACTCGTTTCGTCGGCGATCTTTTTCGCTGTACCATCATTATCTCCTGTCAGCATGACCATCTCCTTCATTCCTGTCCTCCTAAGCGTCTGAATCGCCTTAACCGTAATCGAGCGAACAGTATCCGCAACGGCAATGATTCCAAGAATGTCGAAGCGGGTGCCAATGATGACAAGTGTATTTCCGTTCTCTTGTAATGCATCAATTTGTTTTTCCATTTCCTGAGGCAACCCGTTCATATCGTGAAATAGCGCAGGATTTCCCGCAAAATACTCCATCCCATCAATGGTGGCTTGAGCGCCTTTACCAGTGATCGTTTTAAACGCTCCCCCTTCCTTCATACCAATGGCACGTTCGTCTGCGTACGTCGTTATAGCTTGAGCAATCGGATGAGTGGAATGCGCTTCAATGGTCCGTGCTATCGCAATAAGGTCATTTCTATCGTTCATATTACTGATGACGTTTGTCACTTTGGGTTTTCCTTCTGTTAAAGTACCAGTCTTATCAAAAACCATGGCCTTTATAGACGCGGCCTTTTCTAAAAACGTTCCGCCTTTAATTAAAACGCCATTTTTAGCTGCATTCCCAATAGCTGATACAATCGACACTGGTGTGGAAATGACGAGGGCACATGGGCATGCTACCACTAATAATGCAAGACCTTTATAAAGCCAATCGCCCCAAGCACCAACCCCGAATAGTGGCGGAAATACCATAACAGAAATAGCCAAAGCAAAAACAATCGGCGTGTAGACATTGGCAAATCGGTCTATGAATGCTTCGGTTGGAGCCTTCTGTTCCTGGGCTTCTTCCACCATATGGATAATATTGGCGATCGTCGTATCATCCACCAATTTTGTCACTCGAATTTCCAGCGATCCATTTTCATTAAACGTACCGGCGTAAACCATATCGTCTTGCTGTTTATCAACTGGTAGAGATTCTCCGGTGATCGGTGCTTGATTAATACTGGATGATCCAGACACAATTTCCCCGTCCAATGGTATCTTTTCACTTGGTTTAACAACGATGACATCATCAACCGCTACGTCCTCCACAGCTTTGCGGACAAGTTGTTCTCCTGATTTAACAGTCGCTTCAGACGGAGCAAGGTTCATCAAATCTCTTATGGAATTCCGTGTCCGCTCAACCGACTTGTTTTGCAGGGTATTTCCTAATGCAAAAAGCCATACAACCATAGCACCTTCCAGCCATTCGCCTATAAAAGCCGCTCCAATCGCTGCTGAGGCCATAAGTACATTCATATCCAGAGAGCCGCTTTTAATGGCATAAAAACCACTTTTTACCGGTTTAGCCCCTCCGATAAGAATGGCCATGGCATATAATGCTGTCATTATATCCGGGCTGATAGGTGTGAATGATCCAATAAAACCAAAACCCAGGAAAACGCCGGACAGGCTCGTCGTGGAAAACACGTTCTTTTTTCTGTCCGATGATGGTTCGGATTGTTGTTCACGAGTGTCCAACGATGCGTTAAACCCTGCTTTTTGTACTTCCTTGACGATGTCTTTTGGATTGGTTGTGTGGTCCAAGTGCATTTTTCCAGTCGAAAAATTGACGCTCACGTCGTGCACACTTGGATTTTTAATTAAGTGTTTTTCAATCGTCACGGCACAGGATCCGCAATCCATACCGTCAATTTGATAGGTTTCTGTGCTTTGCGTTGCATGCAGAGGTTCCGCTTTAAACCCTAATTTTTGTACTCGCCCAGGAATCTGTTTATCAATGGTAGCATCCTCTACACCTACTGCCATTTTTCCCGTTCCGTAACTGACTTGCACCGATTGAATACCGCTCGTTTTTCGTAAACCTTTTTCAATAGTGGCTGCACAGGACGGACAATCCATCCCGTGAATGGCGTATTCCACCATGTTTTGTTTGTCAGTTCCAAGCGATTTCCGCTCTCCGTCGTCCGTCTCCTTCGCCGAACAGCAGGAATCGGCTTCACTGGTTGAATCCGGATCACTGGCGCAACAACCTGATGGTGCTGCATTATCTGTTTGTCGCATGTCTATCCCTCCTGTTACACAATGAACATTATGTTAGCCTTCATTTGCATGAAGCAAAGCAATGGATACCAGTTGTTGGACGTGATCATCAGCTAAAGCATAAAAAACGAGCTTTCCCTCTTTGCGGTATGTGGCTAATTTCATATTGCGCAACAACCGTAAATGATGCGACGCTGTTGCCGTCGTTGAGCCGATAATATTGGCTACATCGCAAACACACAATTCTTTTTCCAACGTCAAGGCATAAGCGATCTTCATTCGTGTTGCATCTGATAAAGCCTTAAAGATCAACTCCACGCCATCAACATTGCCCATTTCCGGCTGAACTCTTTGAACCAACGCTTCATCGTAACAAAACGTGTCACATGTATCTGTATTTGTCGTCGTCAAAACCTTTTCACTCACATGATCACCTTCAGTCTAATATTTGTTTGAATATTTATTTGTAGTGTATGCTACCGCAAACACAATGTCAATACGTATAATTCAAATAATTGTTTGAATCATAGTTGGTTACGTTATAAGCAGGAAAAATGTGTGTACATTATGGCAAAAATCTATTAGTATTAATAGTTGTGTTATAAGCTTGCAAGTATTATTTTTTACTTGTTTGAAAACGCATCCTCATCAATAAATAAGGGGTTTCCGGCAGGCCATATTGCTTGTCATTGATGACCATCATGATATTTTACTTCAGGAGGATAAATATGCTGAACATTCTTCATACTATTAATGACATTCTCTGGGGAACACCGAGTTTAATTCTATTAGTTGGCACAGGCTTATTTTTAACGCTCATTCTTAAGGGATTACAATTCAGGCAATTGCCTTATGCTTTCAAACTAGCTTTTTCAAAGGACAAAGAAGATGACAGCACGGAAGGGGATGTCAGCAACTTTAAAGCCTTGATGACCTCCCTTGCCGGTATGGTGGGGAATGGTAATATTGCAGGTGTTGCAACAGCTGTGACACTGGGAGGACCAGGAGCCATCTTCTGGATGTGGATCGTCGGACTGGTTGGAATGGCAACCAAATATTCCGAGGCATTACTTGCAATGAAATATCGTGTTAAAAATGCAGACGGCGAATATTCCAGCGGTCCTATGTATTATATTGAACATGGTATAGGAAGTAAATGGAAACCACTGGCCATCGCATTTGCCTTTTTCGGGGCGTTTGCGGCGCTTGGTATCGGGAATAGTGTCCAATCCAATACGATTGCCGATGTAATGCAAAATAGTTTTAGTGTAGGCGGATTAACGACAGGCATTATTCTTGTTATTCTGACGTCTTTAATTATTTTCGGAGGGCTGCAGCGGATTAGTTCCGTAGCCGGAATATTTGTACCAATTATGGCTGTTTTTTATATCTTTGCGGCACTGATTATTCTGGTATTAAATTATGATAGCATTCTTCCGGCATTTGACTTGATATTTACGTACGCATTCCACCCCATTTCAGCAGTTGGTGGATTTTCCGGGATCGTCATCTCCGAAGCTATCAAAAGCGGTGTTTCCAAAGGGATTTTTTCAAACGAAGCCGGCCTGGGTACTGTTGCATTAATTGCCGGAAATGCCAAGACAAGCCACCCGGTCAAACAAGCTTTAGTAGCCATGATTGGCACATTTATCGTAACGATAATCGTTTGTACGATGACAGGTCTGGTGTTAATCGTTACTGGGTTTTGGGATACGACGGGAGGAATGCTATCAGGTGTCACACACGATGCAAGCCTTGATGCTGGTGCCCTGACAAGCGCAGCATTCGGTTCGTCATTAGGCGCCATCGGAGAATACATGGTGTCGGTCTCCGTCGTTTTCTTCGGATTCTCGACTATTTTAGGCTGGTATGTATATGGATCCAAATGCTTTGAATATTTGTTTGGCTTAAACTATATGGGAATTTATCGCCTGATTTATGTTGGTGCCACGTTCGTTGGAACCATTGCTAAACTGACAACCGTCTGGGCATTTGCCGACATGGCAAACGCATTGATGATGATTCCTAACCTTATTGGCATTTTGCTATTATATAAAGTTGTTGCGAGTGAAACAAACGATTATTTTGGCAGGTTTTATATAGACACGAAAAAAGTCGTTTAATCTTAACGCTTCACCCACCAATGTTGGTACCGAGCAGGTTCTATGACTCGGTACCGATATACACCAGCCCCCTTTTTATAAGCCATTCCATTTCTGTTCACACAAAGGTCATACTATCCACGCGTATCCACACGCCTGATATGTTATCATTAATGTAGAATTGTATGAATTAAGCAAGCCATCTCGCCGTTTTTGGTGTTAACATATCATCCGGGTTGTTAAGGAAGGGATAAAAACGATGAAGCGATTCAAAATTCCGGTACTGTTGCTTACGCTTTTTCTTGTTGCGTGCAGGGAAGAAATTGAGACAAATATATCAGAAGAAGTGAGCGATTTTTCTTTTACCACACAGAACAATGAAACACTATCTAACAAGGATTTAGAAGGAAAATGGTGGATAGCGGATTTTGTCTTTACCAACTGCACCACTGTCTGCCCACCCATGACCATGAACATGGCCGAACTGCAGCAAAAAATGAAAGAAGAAGATCTGAATGCCCAGCTCGTTTCCTTCAGTGTTGAACCTAAGAATGACACACCGGAAGCACTGAAAGAGTTTGCCAACCAATTCCAAGTTGACTTTAGCAATTGGACATTTTTAACCGGGTACGACTTTCAAACGATTAAGGAGTTTTCCATCAAGTCGTTTAATTCACTTGTAAAAAAGCCACCAGAAGGGACCGATCAGGTTACACATGGCACCCGGTTCTATTTAGTTAATCCCGAGGGAAAGGTCATCAAATATTATGACGGCACCGATTCGGAGGAAATACCAAAAATCATTGACGACTTAAAGATCGTTCTCAACAACAGTAAGGATAATTCCACAGAGCATGCATCGGAAAATGAAGAAGAAGAACTGAAGGAACTAAAGGTCAACTTTGATGTTCCGGAATCCACTAAAGCAAACAAAACCGTCCAGTTAAAAGCGACTGTGACCTATGGCGATAAAAAAGTAACGGATGCAGATGAAATGGAGTTCGAATACTGGAAAAAGGGAAACAAGGATGACAGCACGATGGTTGAATCGACTAACAATGGCGATGGAACCTATACGGCCGACGTGACTCTGGATCAAGATGGCGTTTATGAAATGTTCGCCCACACCACGGCTCATGGGACGCACTCCATGCCGAAACAATCGATCACGGTCGGCGATGGTGCCGGCAACGACGAAGAAAACAACAACCAAAAATGAAAAAGGCTGCTCAACGTTGACGAGCAGCCTTTTTCATTTTCGTTACACACGTTCTTATCCTACTGATACTTATTTGCGAACATATTGGCGCATATCATCTTTCACGCCTGCCAAACACACCTCTGCTGGATCAGCGGATACATCCAGTGTTACCTCGGAGCCATCCGTTGGCAACGTTTCTTCAAAAATCGCCTCATAATCATCCACACTAATTTTTGTCCGGGAAGTAAGCGATTGACTGTGTTGTTTCACTGGCAACTGTTTGCGGTAATTTGGTTGCAGGATACCGGCAAAAAATTCCCCAACTGCGCCGGAACCATAGCTGTACAAACCGATACGTGTCCCGGGCTGCAAATCTTCCTTGTTTTCCAACAACGAAAGCACGTTTAAGTACAGGGAACCGGTGTAAATATTACCGACCATCCGATTGTATTCGGCACTAATTTGATAATTGGTCATCAGTCGTTCCGCGTCGTCATCCGTTCCCTCATCCATCACTGCTTTTAACGCTTTTTTGCCCATTTTTGTATACGGAAGATGAAACGTGATGGCTGCGAAATCAGCCAGTCCCAAACCCGACTGCGCTTTATACTGTTCCCATACGTTAGTGAAGAAAGCGATATACTGTTCGTTGGAAAGTTTGCCATCCACCAGGGCCTTGTCCGAGTGAATCGGCCGCCAGAAATCCATCACTTCATCGGTTTTAAACGCACTGTTCTCTTCCAGCGCCAAAATATCCGGATCAGCACCGATAAGCATAGCAACAGCACCTGCACCTTGGGTCGCTTCCCCTGCTGTGGCTAATCCATAACGCGCAATATCCGAACCGATCACCAGCACTTTGCTGTCAGGATGCAAAGCTATATGTCCTTTTGCCATCTGAATCGCCGCCGTTGCACCGTAACAAGCTTGTTTCAATTCAACGGACCGAGCGTGCTCATGGAGCCCAAGCAAGTGGTGGACATAAATAGCTCCGGCCTTGGAATGGTCAATACCTGATTCTGTTGCCAAAATAACGAAATCGATCGCTTCCTTATCCTTATCATCGACGATTTCGAGCGCTGCATTGACCGCCATTGTGACAGCATCTTGTGTGATGGGGGCCACTGCCATTTTTTCCTGGCCAATGCCAATCGTAAATTTTTCAGGGTCAACATTACGTCGGACAGCCAGTTTATTCATATCGACATATAAATGAGGGGCATAAAGTCCTATCTTATCAATACCTATCTGCAACGTCGTCATACTCCTTTTTGGATCGATTTTTATTTTATAATCAAAAAGCTTAATCCATGCGATTGATTTTTATATAATGATGCCTAACATGTAACAACCATAATATAGCATACCATGAAAAACTACATTGAAAAAGCGGAACTTTCATCCGGTGCCATAAAAGGGGGCAGCAGCACATATTTGCTTTTCCGGAATATAATGGGCTCAGAACACGAAAAAGGAGGAAGGGAATATGCCTATGTCCCTACCAGTTCCCATCAAACCATATGAGATCAAGGACGGACCCGGGAAGCATGTGGTTTACCCACAAGTCTACAATATGGCTAATCAGTCCTTGCAAGCTTTTATTAACCAATCAATTGTACGGAATACGCAACAACTCATCGATATGCAAACCAACGATATGTCAGGGAATATTGCGGAAATGGTCGGCGGGTTTGAGATGAAAAATAATCAGCGGAATGTATTGAGCTTAACCCTGTCCAACTATGCCATACCTTATATGGCGGCAAACGGCATGACGTACATGAATTCCTTAACATTTGATTTGATGAACGGAAATGAATGCCGGCTCAGTGATTTGTTCAAACCAAGGAGCAACTATACTCAACGCATCTCAGCAATAATTCAGAAACAGATAGCCGAACGTGACATTCCCACAATTCATAACTTTACCGGAATCAGTCCACAACAATCGTTTTATATAGCTGACAAAACGCTCGTCATTTATTTCCAACCTTTGGAGTTCACGCCACATGTATTCGGAATTCCAACGTTCCCGATTTCTGTTTATGAGCTGCAGGATATTATCCCGGAAAACAGCCCCCTCAGTCGTATGGCCATGAACAATTAGTTAATGAAAGCCGGCCGGGCAGGTATTATGTTTGATCTGGATGCTGACCTCAACATTTATCACTGAATAAAATGAGGTCAGCGTGTTCATTAATACTGGGTATGGCAAGTGAATGATCTTTTTCACGACATCTTGTCCTCAGCTCACCATCCATTGAATATAGCATTGCACAAGGATATAAAAAGCAATCGCAAATTTGTAGTTAAACGCCAGACCATTTTTAAATGGACTTAATCCATTGGTTCCACTTAAAATAATGACCGGCATAATTAATGGCGACACTAAAATCGATATGGCGCTTCCCGATGTGACTGCCAGCACTATCAACTCCGGTGGATACGGCAGTGAAATGCTTTCTAGAATACCTGCTACCAGAACCATAACCGTCAGCGGCCCGAGTCCGATAAAGCCAAGAATGATAACGATAAATGGAAGGAAATACAACATATTGAAAAACGGCAGAACTTCCTGAAGCGAGTAAATACGGTTAACAACAGCCTTGCCGATTCCACTCTGGTTCACGGCCAATATAACAATGCCTGCCGATATCAACACACTGAACTGATAGGCTTGAGATGATAATCCATTCGCATAATAATTCTTCATTTCAGCAACCATATGTTTCATTTTTCGCTTGACCAAAAAATATATAACGGACCAGACAATAATTACAAACGGAATAAGCAGCATCAGTTTTACCGCAAGAATCTCATATAATAGAAAAATAGATCCAAATAACGTGATAAAGAGAAAAATAAATTCTCCTGTAGTGCGTAACTGGTCTTTTTTATCAGATGATTGCTCAAGGACCGAACTAATTTCTTTTTTAATCTCGGAGGTGAAATCAATTCCGTAACTTTTTTCTTCAAAACGGGAAAACAAGACAGCCATTACGATCCCAGCCACCGCCACAAAAAAACCTTGTAGAATAGACTGCCATAACGATGCATTTAACGCTTCCACCGCAAAGGCAAAGCTTGGTATGCTGATGGTCCATATCGTTGATAAAGCAAACCCGCGCAGAAGTGCTGTACCTTTAAAATATTCCCAAGCTTCACCTCGCTGATGTTGCAGGATATTGCTTACAAATTGATACATTAGCGAAATAACGCCGAATAGTAAAAAGTACGAAAGAATATGGGTGAATGAAATCATGACGAAATAAAACTTCCGGCTGGAATCAAGCAGCTTATGCGCGAGGCCGATCATTTCATTGATATAAGCCTCTTGGCGCAACACCCAGCCAATCAATGGAACAATCGCGAGCAAACCAATAATATCGCTCATTTGAAGCAAACCGTTTTTAATATGTTCTGCACTTAATCCACCGGTTACCACTAAGGTGATAACCCCAGCCGTTATAAGAAAGAGGGGCAATTTAAAACGATTTAACGTTAAATTCACTGCGGACAAAATTAACATGACAAAACCAATGACGGCATGTATATAGGCAATACTTTCAATATTAAAGAAATAATTGATGAAATGTAAGAGAGCGTACAAAAAAATCGATAACCGCAATCCTCTTGATACAAATTGAACCATTTTCATACTCCTTCATGTATCCACATTAAAATAAACGACATGACAATCAGTATAACGCAAACCTTTCACGAATGAAAATGGATCAATTAAGCCTTTTGGGAATAGTCAATATTTAATAAATCAACAACGTTTACTGCAAAACACCAACCATTGCGGTCCCTTATTCATGTTCAAGGTCTAAAGTTACGGGACAATTTACTGTTACAAAATTGCCCCAGTCCACTACCAATCTTACTCTTCCCGCCTGCTCCTACTTCGCTTTCTGATAATCCAAAAGACAACCACACCAATGGCCCCTAATAAAATCAATACTGGAAGATTGCCAACAACGAAGACAAACAGCCCTGAGAACGCTGAGAGAAGAAAATTAACGCTTTTCATAAGCTGCTGTTTTGTTTTTTCCCACGTATTCAGATCCTTGTCACTCGTTAACGTTACATTCGTTTCCTCCATTTGAATGGTGACGGTGGCAAGATCAACTTTATTCTGTAAATACTTCATCCGTCCCGTAATTTGCTCGATCTCCTCCTGGACGTTTGCAAGATCTTCTGAAACATTCAACAAATCTTCTGTTTTCTCAGCATCTTCCATAAATGAAAGCAGCCGTTTTTCCACAACCTTTTTGGATTCCAAACGCGACTCCAGATCCACGTACTCCTCGGTTACGTCCTGTCCTGAAATCGAACTGTTCACTACTTTTTTACCGCCATCCTCGACAAGCTGAACAAATTCCCGGAAATGCTTCTGCGGAATACGTGCCTTGATTTGCCCGTTGACAGAACCATCGGTGGAATTATCGTGCATGCTTGATTCAACGATGTAGCCGCCCCGGTCATTCACCTGCTTTCGAATATCAGCAGTCATCTCTTCATAATTGGTCACCTCGATATGCAGATCGGCTTTATAAATGACTTTTCGATCCGTGTCGGCAGCCTTATCAGACGGTGAGGAAGCATTGTTATCTTTATTACCACTGTTTTCTCTCTCGTTATCAGTAACGCTGTCATCGGCAGCTGTAAACGATTCATTGTTTTCTATGGCTTCTTCCGTCGACTGATCGGCTTGGTCAGTCGAACCACTTTCACCCGGCTGATTGCTGCATCCGACTATTAGCACACTAATAGTCATAACCATACATATGACAAGCTTTTTTTCCATGATTGACCCCCCATTTTACAACTACAGACGGTGTGAAGCGAAAAACGTTACATGTATTTTGTGAAACGTCAGAGTTGTGATAAAAATGCTGAAGTCGAACCTGAAATCGTCAAACTTTATGAATATCCTGGAACGTGATACATTTAATGCAATGTCTATATATGGAGGTAGATTCATGATTCATGATTGGCTGAAGGAATCAAATTACACGGTGATATTTACTGGTGCAGGCATGTCTACGGAAAGCGGTCTCCCGGATTTCCGATCGACAGGCCATGGTCTGTGGACTAAACAAGATCCGAGCCAAATTGCCAGTACAGAAGCCTTAAATAATAATATTGATGCATTCATTGATTTTTACCAAACTCGTGTTCAACATGTTAAAGAGTACCAACCCCACAAAGGACATCATGTCTTAGCTGATTGGGAGCAACGCGGGATTATCCAGTCCATTATTACACAAAATGTCGATGGCTTTCACCAAGAAGCCGGCAATAGGCTGGTGGCTGAACTGCACGGAACTTTGCAAAAACTGCATTGTCAATCGTGCGGAGAAAAATATAACAGTCATGAATACATTGACCGTGACTACTATTGCCACTGTGGAGGAATATTACGTCCTTCCATCGTGCTGTTCGGGGAAACATTGCCACAACAGGATTTTCAAATGGCACTCGCTGAAGCCGAAAAAGCAGAATTATTTATCGCACTGGGGTCGTCATTGAGTGTAACACCGGCCAATCAATTCCCACTCATCGCCAAAGACAATGGTGCAAGACTCGTCATTGTCAATCGTGAACCGACCGAACTGGATAAATTTGCAGACCAGGTCATTCACGGACGTCAAATTGGCGATGTTCTTGAGGAATGGAATTCATTTTAAACATATCAGCCGGACACAAACATGCGCCCCTTTTTGTCAAACGATAATAGCCGCGCATTTTAGCGTGACACGCCTTTCACACGTATGGATAGCTTCATGAAATATAATGACCCCTGTTTCAGTTAATGTTATCCAATCGACCCTTCGTGCAATAATCATTCATAACAGGACATTTCTTCTTAATCACAAGCATGATAATATAGGATAGCCTCCACAGATAAAGGAGACCTACTCATGAGCCATTCAATCGATCATCAAAACCATTTCTATGATACATTCGATTCGCCGGAAGGGCTGGCCGACCGCATTGCTGACATTCTGGGATGCCCTGTCACCATCGAGGACGTTAATCATCGGATTATTTCCTATAGCAAACATGAGGAAAATGTCGATGATGCACGGGTGGCTACGATTATACGACGAAGCGTACCGGAAAATGTTATTAATGGCCTATGGGAAAGCGGTGTCATGACACGTCTGTTCGAAAGTAGCGAACCGGTGATTGTACCAAAAATTGATAAAGTGGGGCTTGGGAATCGCATCGCTATCTCTGTACATAAACATCGTGAAGTGCTTGGGTTTATATGGGCACAAATTAATGAGGCCACGATCACCGATGACAAACTATCACTTATGAAAGATGCAGCGAAACTTGTTAAAAACCAACTTCACCAGCATCACCTCAAAAATAAAAAAACTGAAGAAAGTTATCAGAATTTCTTCCGTCAGCTCTTATCCGGTCACATACAGCAGAGTGCGGAAATTCAACGTCAAGCCAGCCGATTCGGACTGAAATTCGGAAATTATCATGCCATCGCCATTATTGAATTTGATTCCGACATATCCCAAACCATCGAAAAACATGCTTTCTATCTAACAGAAACATTTCAACAGCCGTATACTGTTTGTCGACTATTTGATCAAAACCAGTTGATTATTCTCCTCAGCCTAGAAACACACGCACGAGAAGCATTGAAAACATTCGTGCAGAACTTTACCAAAAAAATGCACGAGCGCTTGAACATCCATCATGTGAAAGGGGGTTTCGGTCAGGTCTATACCACACCTGAATCGATGAAAGACAGTTACAGACAAGCTGTAAATGTTCTTGAACTGAAAGAGCACTTTCCTTCTACATTACATGATGTTCATGGTTATTATGAACTTGGTGTTTACCAGTTTCTATATGAACTTCGGGCCATTCGGAACCGTGACAACTACCAAAATGATGCGTTGGAACGACTTAAGGACTATGACAAGAAAAATGGCTCGGACTTAGTGGCAACCTTGCATGCTTATCTGGCTTGTGATGGCAATGTTTACAACGCGGCGAAACGAATGCACGTTCATACCAACACATTGAATTACCGATTGAAACGCATCGGTACCATTGGGGAAATCAATTTAAAGAATCCTAATCAAAAAATGACGATATATCTTGATATATTGATAGAATCCATTGATAAGGGGCATTTGTGATTTTTAACAAACATCCTCATCCTTTTTTTGTTTTTCTACTAATGAAAAATTCCTATAAAAGAGTTATAATGAATAAGACAAATTGTATTGATAAGGGGGAGTTTTAACATGATTATCAGTGTACCCAAAGAAATTAAGAATAATGAAAACCGTGTTGCGATCACACCAGCAGGGGTGGACAACTTGGTGAATGCTGGACATACAGTGCTGGTTGAAGCGAATGCCGGTGTCGGAAGCAGCTTTACCGATGATGAATACAAAGCAGCCGGGGCTGAAGTATCTGAAAGCGCTTCGCACGTATGGGAAAAGGCGGATATGGTTCTTAAAGTGAAGGAGCCGCTCCCATCCGAGTATCGCTATTTCCGTGAAGATTTAATCCTATTTACGTTCCTTCACCTAGCAGCAGAGCCTGAGCTGGCAAAAGCTCTGGCGGAAAATGGCGTGACAGCTCTTGCTTATGAAACCATTACTGTCAATAAGGCATTGCCACTGTTATCCCCAATGAGTGAAGTAGCCGGCCGAATGGCATCCCAACTCGGCGCGCAATATCTTGAAAAAGCCAAGGGAGGTAAAGGTGTACTGCTTAGTGGCATTCCAGGGGTCAACCGTGGAAAAGTCACCATTATTGGCGGTGGCATCGTTGGCATGAACGCAGCGAAAATTGCAGTGGGGCTTGGTGCGGACGTTACCATCGTTGATTTGGATCCGAACCGTCTGCGCGAACTTGAAGACATCTTTGGCGGAAATGTGCAGACACTTATGTCCAACCCGGCCAATATTGCAGCATCCGTTAAAGATTCAGACCTTGTCGTTGGCGCTGTCCTGATTCCAGGTGCCAAAGCTCCAAAACTTGTATCAGAGGATATGGTCAAAGCCATGCAACCCGGTTCTGTAATGGTTGACGTTGCCATTGACCAGGGCGGAAACTTTGAAACTGTTGATCATATTACAACGCATGATGATCCAATCTACGAGAAACATGGTGTCCTGCACTATGCCGTTGCCAACATACCTGGCGCCGTTCCACGTACAGCGACGATCGGGTTGACGAATGTAACGATCCCTTACGCCCTGCAGGTTGCTAATAAAGGTGTAGAACAAGCTATCACAAGCAACCCTGCCATGAAGTCCGGCGTGAACATACTTAATGGTAACGTTACTTATGAAGCTGTTGCACGTGATCTCGGCTATAATTATCAATCGGTTGATGACGTTCTTTCAAACTAAATGATACCCAATAAAAAGGCTGTCTGCAACGTCAGGCAGTCTTTTTTAATGGAATGGACTACTTGACTATTTCTATGTCTTTATCGCCATTGTCTATAGGGCTTGAAACGCAGTCAGGCACTATTATTAAGTCATAGTCTTCTATCACCTTATCTACTGATTTGGGGAATTAAGAAAAGCTTTGTCGAGCTGTAAGATATTTTGACTGTTTTTGACGAAATGGTTGCATTGTTTAATAAAAATGGAGAGAATAGTTTTTGTGCGATTTTGTTAGAAATGACAAATGACCTATATCATTTATATTGGAAGGGAAGACTGGTGTATCATGGAAATACTAAAAATGGCTATTACCAATAAAAAAGAAGAAATGATTAAGCTGGGCGTAACGTATGGTCTCACAGATCAACATACAATCATTTGTAGCCAACAGCTGGACACGCTATTAAACCTTTTTGACAACCTGAATCAACACAACCATGATAACTATGATGAGGATCTATTCCGTTATAATATGTTAACGCAAGAGGGACACATCAGCGCTTAAGCTGATGTGTCCCTCTTTTGTGTCTCTTCAACACATTAATATTCGATTGGTTTCCGCAAATCCAGTCGCTGAATGTTCTTCGGATATTACCTTTTTCGCCCCTTGTTTTTCCTGTTGCGTTCATTCAATTGAATGACAATCCCTTGGACAACACGTTTATCATCGTCCTGTTCTTCTTGCTCACTATCACTAATGCCCCACATTTTCAACAAATAAAACAAAGCAATGGAATAACTGGATAACTGAAGAATTTTAAGCAACGCTCCGGCCAACTGCTGATCATAAACAACATTCAATACCGGTATCAAATCACCTGATACATCCATATAAGAGGTATATAGCGTTTGTTGTACTGCCAGTAAAAAAATACCGATCGGCATCAAAAATAAAGCGGTAAAAAATACATACGCAAGCCGCTTAAAATAGCTGTTGTCAGCCACTTCGTCATATGGCTGTATAATAATCCACCAGGTAAGGAAAGCAAATGTAACTAAAACAACCTCATATAAAAATTGAAGCAATGAACTCGCATGAATGGCGTCAAAGAACGAAGGAATGAGAAACATCGTAACAAGACCATTAAAGATAAGCGCTAATATCCACGGGTAGGCAAATAGCTTTTTGGCAAACTTGGTACGTTTGTGGCGCCAAAAAAAGACGGACAAATACTGCGCCGGTAAACTCAGAATAAACAATGGAACCACAACAAAGGCCATAACCGACACCTGAAGCACAAGCGCACTGAGCAAGTAATCGTCCGCGATCACATCCAAAGGTGTTCCTTCCACAAGAAAAAATAAACTGACTGACGTGAAAAAGTACGTCTTCTGCGTGTTTGTCAAACCGTAATGTGGCTTCTTAATAATGGCATGGAAATACCAATAACATAATAGCACTGCCATTATCAACGTAACCGGACTTATCAGCTCATACCATGCATGATTAGATAACAACGAATTCATTGCGTATCAACCCCACTTTATTGGTTTACCATCTATATGTCAGTTTAACAAAGGGTGGTGGAAATTGGATACAAATTGGCTTATGCCCCATTATTCTGCTTTCCGGCAACTATTCGATGATCTTGCCAGGGTTCAACAAATCGTCCGGATCAAGGGCGCGCTTGATTTTCCGCATAACTTGCAGAGCACCGCCATGTTCGCGCTGTTGATACTTTTGCTTTCCCGTACCAACGCCATGTTCTCCAGTGCATGTTCCACCCCGCTCGAGAGCGTAGTTAACGATCTGTTCGTTCACTTGATCAGCCTTTTCCATTTCATAGGGGTCTGACGGATTAAGCATAAGAAGGATATGGTAATTTCCATCACCGACATGCCCGACAATCCCCCCGGACAAACCTGATGCTTGAATGGCTCCCCGTGCATCCTTGATCGCACCGGCGAGCTCGGATATCGGCACACAGACATCGGTGACCATTTGTTGCCTGCCTGGATGATTGTGAATAAACGCATAGGCTGCATGGTGACGAGCCTCCCATAGCTTATTGCGGCCAGCTGTATCCGTTTCAAATTCCACTTGGCGGCAATTCATATCCACAACCAACTCTTCCATGAACTGAGTGTCATGCTGCAATCCTGCTTCATTGCCATGCAGTTCGAGAAACAAGGTTGGCACTTCCTGATAACTGGTATCACTGTAAAGGTTCATCTGCCGGATGGCTTCTTCGTCCACTAATTCCACCCTTGCAATGGATATACCCGCCTGCATGATAGCAATAACCGCTTCCACAGCATCATCAACAGAGGTAAATTCTGCCCTTGCCGCCATAATATGCTCGGGAATACCGGTAACTTTGAGAGTCAATTCCGTAAAACAGCCCAATGTTCCTTCCGAACCGACGAAGAGCCCATTCAAATTATAGCCGGATGATGACTTTGCTGCCATGCTGCCGGTATGTATGGTCGATCCATCTGCTAGAACAACCTCCATATCGCGCACCTGATCACGCATAATGCCATATTTAACCGATGTTGTTCCACTCGCGTTCGTTGCAGCCATACCGCCCAGTGTCGCATCCGCACCAGGATCAACGGTGAAAAACAGACCGTATTTTTTTAATTCTTTATCCAATTGTGATCGTGTAACACCCGGCTGAACGGTGACTAAAAAATCATCTTCCCGTACTTTCAAAATGTTGTTCATATTGGCAAAGTCAATCGTAATACCGCCTTGATGCGGGATGACACTGGCTTCCAGACTGGAACCATAGCCATAAGGCACAACAGGCATATCCAAACGGGCAGCAACCTCCATAACGTCACTCACTTCATCCGCATTGTCCGGAAATACGACGACATCAGGCAAGTAAGGGGTGTGATACGATTCATCCGAACTATGCTGCTCCAGCATGGTTTCATTCATGGTCACTCGGTCCTCTGACAGAACCTTTCGCAATTCTTCAACGGCTTCTATACGTTTCCCGGTATCTTGCATCTACATGCGCCTCCTTCGAAATACTGTCGTTACCTAGCTTGTGATAACTGAATTAAATTTCCGCACGTATCATCAAAAATAGCAAACGTCATTGATCCTGCATTGGTTGGTTCGAGCGTGAAGTTCACATCATAGTACGTCATATGTTCATATTCAGCCCAAATATCATCGACTACAAACGAAGCGGCAGGAATCCCCTGTTCGTATATAGCTTTTTGATACGTTTTGGCCGCTTCATTATCATTTGGTTCCAAAAGCAATTCGACCCCATCCGGATCCTCTGGCGACACGACGGTGAGCCATTTCATGTCACCATTACCCACATACATATCCTTCTTTTTTTGGAATCCCAGCATATCCGTATAAAATTGAAGTGCATTCTCCTGATCGTCTACAAATATACTTGTTACTTTAATGCGCATGTTCGACCTCCATTCCATTCCATTATATCAGGAATTGTCTCTGATTTTAATGCAATGCATATGAAATTAAAAAATGCTGTGGTTGCACGATAGACAACGACAGCATTTTAACAGGTATAATCTAAATATTAAAAAATTATTCCTATTCTGTCAATTTAAAAGAACATTTCTCCTTTAATAGATTCCCATGGAAGCAATCAGAATGGCAACAGCGACGGATATAACCGGAATGACGATACCAACAACAAATATATCCCTATAACTGTCTTTGTGTGTCATTCCCGTTATCGCAAACAGTGTCAGAACGGCACCGTTATGCGGAAGGACATCCAAACCCCCAGATGAAAGGGAAGCGACTCGGTGAAATGCCTCTGGATTTATCCCAGTATTCATAGCTATTTCATAATACTTTGATCCCAATGACTCCAGCGCTATTCCCATACCGCCAGAGGCTGATCCAGTTGCACCTGCCAGTATATTCACCGCCACTGCTTCAGAAATAAGCGGATTACCTTTAATTCCCATTAATAGTTCGGTCAATCGATTAAAACCGGGTACAGCTTGAACAACAGTACCGAATCCAACAGCAGCACTGGTATTAATAATCGCTACAATAGATCCATTGGCCCCTGCATTAATCGCTTTTACAAAACCTTTGAATTTCGGCAGGTTCAACAACATAATTAGAACAATACCCGACATTAATGCGACAACAATGTCCCATCCCAATACGTTCAGTGTCAAAAGGACTGTCAATAATGGCAAAAGAGACAAAAGAAAGTTCGGTGTATCGCCTTCCATGTTTATAACACTTTTATCCTGAGGTTCCGTATAGTACTCACCATTGGCAGTTAACTGTTTCTCACGATACCGCATATAGAAATACCCACCAACAGCCATGATTATCGTTGCTGCTATTCCCATCACCGGGGCTGCCATGGCTGTTGTATTAAAATAATCGGTCGGAATAAGATTTTGTATCTGTGGTGATCCTGGAACGGCTGTCATTGTAAATGTAAATGCCCCAAGTGCAACAGTACCGGGAATTAACCGTCTACTTATATTAGCCTCACGAAAAAGTGATAAAGCTAATGGATAGACGGCAAAGACAACAACAAACAGGCTGACACCTCCATAGGTCAACACTGCAGAAGACGCGAGTACGCCAAGGATGGCGCGCTTAGTTCCAATGAGCTTCGTTAAAGCAACAGCAACGGATCTTGCCATCCCGGTATCTTCCATTAATTTCCCAAAAACCGCTCCTAACATAAAAACAGGGAACCAACTTTTGGCAAAACCCACAAACCCACTCATGTACGTATCTGTATATGCATTTAGTAAATCCAATCCCCCTGTGAGTGCCACTACACCGGCAGCAATCGGTGCTACCCAAATAATCGACCAACCCAAATAAGCCAAAACCATTAACACAACTAGCCCTAAAAGGATGCCAAACATAAAACCCCTCCGTTAATATTTTTAAGGTGTTTCCACAATCATTGCAATTCCCTGTCCTCCCCCTATACAGAGAGAAGCAATGCCGTATCTTTTATTTTGTCGCTTCAGTTCCCGAATTAATGTGTACAATACCCTCGTTCCACTTGCACCAATTGGATGACCAAGCGAAATAGCACCTCCATTGACGTTGGTCTTGTCACGGTCAAGTCCCAATTCTCTTTCAACGGATAAATACTGGGCGGCAAATGCTTCATTCACTTCAATCAAATCCATTTCGTCGATAGTCATGCCAGCTTTTGCGAGGGCCTGCTTGATAGCAGGAACGGGGCCAATGCCCATCATAGACGGATCCACCCCTGCAATGCCGTAAGAAATGATTTTGGCAGCAGGATTGAGACCATGTCGCTGAACGTAGTCTTCACCTGCAATAATGGTTGCCCCCGCACCATCGTTAATGCCACTGGCATTTCCTCCTGTGACTGTCCCGTCTTGCTTAAAGGAAGGGTTTAACTTGCTCAATTGATCAGAAGTTGTATCTTCTCGAATATGATCATCGGTATCAACCGTTACCATTCCCTTTCTTGTCTTTCGCTCAACTGGAACAATTTCTTCAGCAAATTTTCCGTTATTTCTGGCTTCTGCCGCACGGTGATGACTCAATGCCGCATATTCATCCTGTTCCTTACGCGTAATAGAATACGCCGCAGCTAGATTTTCAGCTGTAACCCCCATACCAGCACCGATATATTCATCGGTCAGGGCCGCCCAGAGCATGTCATCGATCTGTGGTGTTTTCAATTTGGTACCGAAACGGCTGCCGTGTAATGCATGTGGTGCAAGACTCATGCTTTCCACGCCACCTGCCAATGCCACGTCGCCGTCTCCCAGCATGATGGACTGGGCAGCGGATACGACTGATTGCAGGCCTGAGCCGCACAACCGATTAACGGTCAATGCGGGACTTGCAAGCGGAATTCCCGCCTGAAGTGCCATATGTCTTGTCATATAAGGTGCATTCTGCGATGAATGAATGACGTTGCCCATGACTGTCAAATCAATGTCTTCTTCATTAACACTGCTGCGCCGGATTGCTTCTTTGCTCACTGTTACGCTGAGTTCTGTCGGATCAACATCTTTCAGACTGCCACCAAACGTGCCAAAAGGGGTTCTGGCCCCTTCCAAAATATATACATGGTCCATTTAACTCGCCTCCATTCCATTCTTATTGAGCCGTATACCCACCATCTAGAACGACAGCTTGACCGGTAACCCCTTTTGCTTGATCACTTGCCAAAAACATCGTATAATCAGCTACTTCCTTTACTTCCAACAGCCGTTTTTGTGGAACCAGCGGATACAGCACCTCTTCCAGCACTTTTTCCACTGGGACGTTGCGGTTTTTAGCCAGATCTTCAAATTGGTTGCGGACAAGCGGTGTATCAACATACCCTGGACACATAGCATTGACAGTTATGCCATGGTCAGCTCCCTCAAGAGCCGTTACTTTTGTTAATCCAATCACACCATGTTTAGCGCTATTGTAGGCTGCTTTTCCAGCAAATCCGATCAACCCATTTATCGAAGCCATATTAATAATTCGTCCAAACCCTTGATCTTTCATAATGGGAAAGACATGTTTGGTGACCATAAATGGGGCTACAAGCATGATGTTGGTAATCGACTCGAATGTTTCTGTTGGGAATGCTTCAACAGATGCAACATGCTGCATTCCGGCGTTATTTATTAAAACGTCAATCCTGCCAAACGTTTCCACGGTTTGATTGATGGCTTGCTGAATCTCATCCTCTTTCGTTACATCACATGTAATGCCAATACAGTGATGTCCATCTTCTTTCAACTGTTTTTCCACACTCTCCACTTTTTCTTTATTTATATCTGACAAAGCTACGTTTGCACCATTTTTGGCAAATTCCAAACCAATTTCATAACCTATTCCGCTCGCTGCCCCTGTAATAAAGACGACGCTATTTTCTGCCATTCTTATCATTCCTCCTGCCTATTCATTTTCTTGCCTTTAATGCTCCTGATTTTCACAAAATGGTTCTCTCGTTTTAATACGTCCCCATTTCCAGCTGGTCACTGATCTGAAGTTCCGGTTCGGTGGCGGAAACAACGTCCTCCGTGGTCCACCCTTCAGCAACTTCTAAAAGTTTCAGTCCCGATTCCTCCACATCAATAACGGCACGATCGGTAACGATGCGATTGACGATGCCTTTGCCCGTCAGTGGCAGCTTGCATTCGTTCAAAATTTTAGGCTCGCCATGCTTATTGACATGATCCATGATAATGACGACTTTTTTAGCCCCATGCACAATATCCATCGCACCGCCCATACCTTTGATCATTTTACCCGGAATCATCCAATTGGCTAAATCACCGGAAACAGATACTTCCATCCCTCCAAGAATGGCAAGATCAAGATGGCCGCCACGAACCATGGCAAAGGATTCCGCATTATCAAAAAATGATGCACCTTCCTGAGCAGTAACCGTTTCTTTACCGGCGTTAATCAAATCCGGATCAACTTCTTCCTCCAACGGGGACTTGCCAATACCGAGTAAGCCATTTTCAGACTGCAAGACGACTTGTTTTCCGTTCTCTATAAAATTAGCAACCATCGTTGGCATGCCAATCCCCAAATTCACATAAAAACCATTTTCTATTTCTCTCTCAGCACGTTTAGCCATTTGTTCTCTCATTGCTGCTTTATCCATTTGTTTAACCATCTTTCAAACCTCCTTCTAACATTTAAGATCCTTGTCTGACGGTGCGCCGTTCAATTCGTTTTTCCTGCTGCCCTTCAACCAGACCTTGAACATAAATACCTGGTGTATGAATGTGGTCCGGATCCATAGAAGCTCGTTCCGTCAGTTGTTCGACTTCAGCGATCGTAACCCCACCTGCTGCCGCCATTATGGGATTGAAGTTACGTGCCGTCTTATTGTATATCAGGTTGCCATCCACATCACCGCGAGCCGCACGTACAAGACTAAAGTCAGCTGTTAACGCTGTCTGAAGCAAATACTCCTTATTGTTAAACACACGGACTTCTCCACCCTCAGCAATTGGTGTGCCAACGCCTGCCGGGGTGTAAAACGCTGGAATGCCAGCGCCGCCTGCACGAATTTTTTCTGCCAGCGTTCCTTGAGGCGTCAGTTCCACTTCCAATTCTCCGGCCAGCACTTGCCGTTCAAACTCTTTGTTTTCCCCGACGTAAGAACCAATGATTCTATCGATTTGTTTATTTTGCAAAAGCAACCCAAGCCCCCAATCATCAACACCACAGTTATTGGAAATAACCGTTAAATGACGAACATCTGAATTGACAAGGGCCTGAATGAGATTTTCAGGTATTCCAACCAACCCGAAGCCTCCAACCATAATAGTAGAACCATTTTGTATTTGTTTTACGGCCTCATCAAACGAGGTATAAATCGCTTTCATTTCTATCAGCTCCTTCAACAATTATAAAGCAAAAAATATGCCAACATTTTCACTGTCCTTCACAACGGATATGACAGGAAATTTAAATTAACAAAAAAAGCCCGGTTTCCGTTCAATCGGAATCCGGGCTTTTTTTGCTATTGGCAAACACCGTCTAAAATGACTTCAATAGATCATTCTATGGCTTTCCGGAAAACTGGATTCATTTCCAACATTCCGGAACATTACAAATCATATTTTTTTACTTTCTCATAGAAACTGGATTTGCCTATATCGAGAAGGTTTGCCGCCTTTCGCTTATCACCATTCGTCTTGTTCAATGCATGTTTCACTGCTTGCAGTTCCGCTTTTTCCAAGATGTTTTTCAAAGTCATATCCTGATTGGTTATATATCCATCCAACTGCATTTGATCTGGTAAATCATCCATTGTAATCATTTCTGAATCAGAAAGATGAACCGCTGATTCAATGACGTTTTCCATCTCCCTTACATTACCAGGCCAATCATATTGCTGAAAAAACTGCAAAACGTCCGGATCGGCATCCACTACCCGTTGTCCAGTGCGATTGGATACTTTATGAATCATATATTTGGCAAGTATGCGAACATCTTCCCTTCGTTCTCTGAGCGGCGGGATTCGGAGTCGCAAAACATTGATCCGGTAATACAAATCTTCTCGAAAGCGTTGCTGCTCGACCAATGTTTCCAATGATTGGTTCGTAGCAGCAATAATTCGCACATCCACTTTCTGTGACTTTTCAGAGCCAATTTGTTCCACTTCCCCCTCCTGAAGAACGCGAAGAATTTTGACTTGTGCATCCAATGGCATATCACCAATTTCATCCAAAAAAAGTGTGCCACCGTCAGCAAGTTGAAACTTGCCCTGTTTTCCTTCTTTTTTTGCACCGGTAAAAGCTCCCGGAACATAACCAAAAAGTTCCGTTTCCAGCAGCCCCTCTGGAATGGCCGCGCAATTTATTTTAATGAATGGTGCAGTATGGCGTTCACTCAGCTGGTGAATGCTATGAGCGAATAATTCCTTTCCCGTGCCGCTTTCCCCTTGCAGAAGAATGGTAATGTCACCCGGTGCCAGTTTTTTGACTTTTCCCTTGACATCATATAGCTGGGGGGAACTACCTACAATGTCGTGAAGGGAATACGTTGCGCCATGGTCATCATTAAGCCGTTTCCGATAATGTTCTATCTCTAATAGCAGGTTTTTAATGTGGGTGTTCATTTTCATCCATTCTTTTTTGTCCCTATATAAAACCGTTCCAACAGCACCAACAGACTTCCCGTTGGAGAAAACGGGAATCCGATTAGCAACCATATGATTTCCCCGTATATATTGCAGATCAGCAATTTCTTCTTGACCAGTTTCAGCTACCACATGCAAGCGCGTGTTCTCAATAATAGCTGTAACATGTTTTCCGATACTCTCTTCTTTGGTCACTCCAAGAAAGTGGCAATAACTGTTATTCAAATACGTTATCACTCCGTTTTCATCAATAGCAACAAAGCAAAAATGGGATTTTTCAAACACTGTCTCAATAACTTCTTCCTTGTACTCCTTGATGGTTGACAGCATGGATGGACCTCCAGAATCACGTATTTTTTCATTCTATAAATAACCAGTATCATATGGTGATAAAGGCGATCATGAAATCGGAGTTCCATTGTCAACCGGATCATCAGTGTTCAAAAGCACGACATCCCCTTCCCCGGGAACACCTCCCAACACTAATACTTCTGATGCAAATCCCGCAATCCGAACCGATGGAAAATTTACGACACCAATCACCTGTCGACCAATTAACTTGTCTGGTTCATAGCGTCGTGTAATCTGTGCTGACGATTGTTTTATGCCAATTTCTTTTCCGAAATGTATTTTCAGTTTAATGGCTGGCTTATTTGCCTCAGGAAATGGTTCTGCATTCAAAATCGTTCCAACACGCATATCCAGTTCATTAAAGTCATCCATGGTTGCCATGATGTTTCCCTCCATCTATTCATCAAATGTTCCAACATTATTGTCTCGCATTTATTCATTCCTGTACAAGCAAACGCGTTCCCTTTTGGAAAACATATTTTGAAAAAGCTGTTTGAATGACAAATTGCCCGTTAACGTTATATAATTGAGATAATCAAATAAACCTATTGAATCGTGTACAGGCGGAATGATAATCCTTTTTTAAGGAGCGGATAAGTTATATGAACCAATTCATGTCCAAAGGCATGCCTGCATTCATTGAAAGGGAACTGGAAATTATTGACGAGCTGGTGAAACCAAAACTGAAAAAGAGCTCCAAATATATGGTTGTTTCCATCCCATTATTAAGCATTTCGATCATCAATCTGTTTTTCATGCTTGTCATCAATGGCTACACACAGGATATGCTTATCACCATTGGCGTTTATGCCCTGTTGGGTGCCATTGGAGCAGCATTATACAAGGAATCCAGACACGTCAATAAAGAAATACGACAAATCGGGATGAACCACATTATCGAACGGATCCAACAAAGTGACCACGTAAACGACTATACCAAAGATCAATATATTGCAAATGTGAAAGCTAAACCCAAATTCAGCATGCAAACATTTTTTAATTTCCTGTCCGAAGAACACAAACGAAAACAGACAATGGAAGACTGATAAAAAAGGACGAACAACCATTTGGGTCGTTCGTCCTTTTAATGGAATTTATTCCTTTTATTTGCTGATGGATCCGCAAGCCAGTCGACTGCCGGCATCTCCAGATGGTTGCGATTCACCATCATCTGCACCTTCATGTATGACAAGCGATGTCCCATTCTTTCCCATCAATGAATGATCGTCGTTTTTGTTCAATGTGGCGTTCTTCAAAAGAAATGACTGTTCCACGGTACCATCTTCGCCGACTGCAATATTAGGCATGTCCCCAACATGTGGCCCATTCGAGGTATCGAATCCGTGATCGGTATCTTCTGGATTAAAGTGCCCTCCTGCCGATTTAAAGTCCGGTGCTTCACATACGCCCTTTTCATGTACATGAAACGCATGCGTGCCTTTTGGTAGATTCTTACCCTCAATCGTGACTTCAACGCCATCCGATTCTTCCTCCAGGGTTGCCGTGCCGACAGATTCTTTATCACCATTTTGCAAGTCTACTTGAACCTCTTGCGAATCATCACTATCATCGTTCTGTTCGGTCACTTCATCGTCCTGATCCTCGTTGTTCTGCGCGTTCGTGTTATCATTGTCTTCGTTACCACCACATGCCGCTAGAGTGGCAACTACAGTTAATAGAAATAGAAGCAAAACCAAGCGCTTCATTTGCAAAACCCCTTTCCAATATCGTTTCACTATAACTTTTCACATAATAGCGAAGAATTAAACGGGTTATAAGTGAAATCATTCTGAAGTGCCAGTGATTGTTCAGGAAATTGGTACCTTCGATATGCTCATTCAAATGAAACCATTTCCCCATTCTTAAGAGGAGGAAGGATGATAGTTAAAAATTTTTAACCGAACATTGAATAATTTTTGCTATTCATTCCGTCTATTTTATAGAATATTATTCGTAACCATTAACGATATACGCAACGAAAGGTGGATAACTTGTGTTCTACAAAAACGTATTAATTATAATAATATTATCCTGTTTGTCACTGACTGCATGTGACAACAATAGCCCGGTTAATCAAGCTGAACCGGCAAGCAACTCCGAACAGTCAGAAAAGAACAAAACACTAATCGACAACCCTGAACAAACGCATAAAGATAAAGAGGAAAATCCATCAAAGCAAAAACAGGATTCCTCATCCCAGGAACAAAACAAAGACACTGCAAAAGATAACGAGAATTCCGGGAATAATCAGACAGATAATACCAACGACAAAGTACTTCCAAGTATCACATTAACCCAAGGGGACCGTGGTAATAATGTCAGCAGTGTGCAGCAGACATTTAATCAGTTGGGATATTCATTAACGGAAGATGGGTTATTCGATCAGAACACTGCTTGGGCCATTAAAGATTTCCAGGCACAAATTGAAACATTGAATGTGGATGGTGTATATGGACCGAACACACGGGACCGGCTTCTACAAGCGGTCGAAGGAAAATTGACCATCAACCCGGGAAATGGCATATCTCAAGATTCGGAAAGCCATTCTGACAAACAGGAACGTGATGATCAGGAAAAAAACTACACGATTGTTTCCAACCCATCTGACATACTTGTTCTCGTCAATAAAAACCATCGTCTTCCGAATGACTATATCCCGAATCAGCTTGTCATACCAAATGTCCGGTTTCCATTTGATGCGGATTTACCAAAAAAGCAAATGCGGAAGAATGCTGCAAATGCTCTTGAGCAAATGTTTGTGGCTGGTGATAAAGATGGGGTTGATCTTTTTGCACAATCCGGATACCGTTCATTTGACCGGCAAGAAGCCATTTTTGCCGCCAATGCCAGAAAGCATGGCAAAAAGGCTGCCAACCAATTCAGTGCACAGCCCGGTGAAAGTGAGCATCAGACTGGATTGACCATGGATGTTACGAGCGCAGATATTAATTTCCGACTGACAACAGATTTTGCAAATACGGATGAAGGTCAATGGGTCAAGAAACATGCCAGCAACTACGGATTCATTATCCGTTATCCTAAAGGCAAGACAAACATCACAGGTTATCAATATGAACCATGGCATCTTCGCTATGTCGGCCAAAAGGCTGCACAAACGATTGATTCAAAGAATATGACTCTTGAAGAATACCTCGACGCGCGTTAAGCAATATGGACATATTATCGCCTCCTCTCATTCATGTGATCGACATGCGTTTAAAAGCGGGGGTGGGACAGCCCATTAAAGCGTGATAAAATGAGATGTGATGGATTGAAGAGGTCGATACTAAGAATAGAGAATGTTTCAGTGTCGTCATCAAACATTTGGAAAATAAAATTTAATTGAATTTATTGACATAATGTATATGTTTGCTATGCTATATAAATCACAGTTCAGTTATGAAAACGAAAGGAGAACACATCATGCTCCGAGATCAAACGTTGTTGCGTATTCCGGGTCCAACTCCCGTACCGCCCAGTGTTCAACGGGCAATGAGTCAGCCAATGATAGGCCACCGTGATCAGGAAACGAAAGATCTTCTGAAAACGATCACCCCAAAATTAAAGCCTATCTTCGGAACCGAGCAAGATATACTTATTCTTTCCGCGAGCGGCACCGCCGGACTGGAAGCAGCCGTTGTCAATGCTGTCCAACCCGATGATGACGTTCTTGTCATCGTTACTGGTGCTTTTGGCGACCGCTTTGTTAAAATATGTAACGAATACCGGATTTCTGTCCACCGCTATGATGTGGCATGGGGAGAGGCTGTTTCACCCGACGCCATTGCGTCATATCTTTCAGAGCACCCGGAAATCAAGGCCGTGTTTGCTACTTACTGCGAAACCTCAACCGGTGTCCTGAACCCGATAGAGGAACTTGCTCGGGTTGTCCGTCAACAAACGGACACCCTATTTATTGTAGACGGGGTTTCCTGTGTCGGTGGTGTACAGACGAAGATGGATGAATGGGGGATTGACATACTGGTGACTGGTTCTCAAAAAGCAATGATGCTGCCGGCCGGGCTGACATTCGCCGCCGTGAGCGAACGAGCTTGGCATGTCATTGAGAGAAACGAGCGTCCATCATTCTATCTTGACTTCAAACGTTATCGTGATTCATTAGCGAATAACTCCAGCCCTTTCACACCAGCACTTTCATTATTACTAGGACTCGAACAGACACTGTCCATGCT
Organism: Lentibacillus halophilus; assembly: GCF_055395055.1. Lineage (NCBI taxonomy): Bacteria > Bacillati > Bacillota > Bacilli > Caryophanales > Bacillaceae > Lentibacillus > Lentibacillus halophilus. The sequence goes on along the minus strand of NZ_AP043750.1, from coordinate 1,575,278 downwards.
GGAAGAGGAAGGGTTGGAGCAGGTTTATCAACGACATCAAACAATGAAAGAGATGACACGCGCCGCTTTCAAAGCATTGAATATACCGCTTCTAACTGCGGACGAAGTATCATCGCCCACAGTTACAGCCATCAAACCGGATGACTTCGAAGCAGAAAAACTGCGGGGAGTTCTAAAAAATGAATTCGGTCTTTCCGCAGCTGGTGGCCAGCAGCATTTAAAGGGACAGATTTTCCGTATCGGGCATATGGGATACTGCTCACCGATTGATGTGCTGCAGACGATCAGCATCATCGAAACAGCCTTGCACAGAATCGGCAAATCAATTGTACTGGGCGCAGGAACCCGGGCGGCGCAAGAAGTCCTGCTCAAAGGGGGTAATTAACATTGTTTCATATACTGGCCGCTGACCCGATCAGCACAGAAGGGTTGAGCGTTTTACAACATGATCCGAACGTCACCGTTACAGACGAGACAGGCCTGTCTCCGGATGAACTGGAAAATCGCATTGATCAATTCGACGCACTATTGGTCCGAAGCCAAACCAAAGTAACGCGTTCTGTTATCGAAAAGGCATCCAGGTTAAAAATTATTGGCAGAGCCGGTGTGGGTGTGGACAACATTGACTTAGATGCCGCTACCGAACACGGTGTCCTTGTGGTCAACGCACCAAATGGAAACACGAATTCAGCAGCCGAGCATACCATGGCTATGACCATGGCGCTTTCCAGACAGATTCCCCAAGCACACTTATCCCTGCAAAATGGCAAGTGGGATCGGAAAAAATACGTCGGCTTTGAGCTGAAAGGCAAAAAGCTTGGCATTATCGGACTCGGACGCATCGGTACCGAAGTCGCTTACCGAGCCAAAGGGCAACGCATGGATGTCATAGCCTATGATCCATTTTTTACGGAAGAAAAGGCTGACCAGATGGGAATCGAATACGGAACACTGGAAGACGTTTTTCAGGAAGCGGACTATATCACCGTTCATACACCGTTATTAAAAGACACCCATCATATGATTAATGCGGACGCCTTTTCCAAAATGAAAGACGGTGTCCACATTATGAACTGTGCCCGCGGCGGCATTATTGAGGAAGATGCTTTATATGATGCTATTGTATCCGGGAAAGTAGCAGGCGCTGCCATTGATGTACTGGAAGACGAACCGTTCCAGGATCACAAATTGCTGCAGCTTCCCCAAGTGATTGCCACACCGCACCTTGGCGCCAGCACAGTCGAGGCCCAGGAAAATGTGGCCATTGATGTCTGCCGTGATATTATAAACCATCTGACTGGTGAGATGGCTCAAAATCCGGTCAATATGCCATCTGTCCCAAGCGATGTTCTCAGCCAAATTGAACCATACTTTCATCTTGCCGACAAACTGGGAACGTTCCTTATTCACTTGACTGAGGATGTACCGGAAGAGGTAAACGTCTATTATTCTGGTGAGTTATCGGACGTGAAAATGGCACCAATCACACGGAATGCCGTAAAAGGACTGCTTCAACGGCACCTTGGCAGCCATGTAAACGACGTTAACGCCCTATACCTTGCCGAACAAAAAGGGATAACAATTAACGAAAGCAGAACGGCAACCACCAAAGGCTTCACCAATCTGCTCACCGTTGAAGTGAAAACTAATTCGGGAGCGCGCAGTGTTTCCGGTACATTGCTGAATGGTTTGGGGCCACGTATCGTTCGAGTTGATCAATACAGTGTTGATGTGGTTCCACAAGGGCATCTTGTCATTATCCACCACAAGGACCTTCCGGGTGTCATTGGCAATATGGGCAGCCTTCTTTCCCAGTATCATGTTAACATTGCCACCATGCAGGTGGACCGTTCCAACGTCGGTGGCGATGCCATCATGATTCTGACCGTGGATAAATTTTTGGATAAAGATGAAATGACCGCATTGAAACAATTGGAAGAAATCAGTGATGTAACAGCTGTTGACTTATAGGAAAAAAGCATATGACCGAAAAACGCTTGAATCGCTTCAAGCGTTTTTTTATATACCTACATAACCCTTTACTTATAGGTATCATTATAAATATTTATTTTTCTTATAAATAACCATCCTTTATGATAAATATAGGAGGTGTTTCAATGGCTGAAGCAAATACACAAATAAGCCCACAATCAACGAAACAATTATCACCACAAGCAGCATGGATTGGCGGCGTGGCCTTCACGTTTTTAATTGCACTATTAGGCTATCTATTAGCTCTTGTGCCTGGATTTGACCGCGTCGGACAACTGGCCTGCGCCATTATTATTGCTGTATTTTACCGGCAGATTTTCGGATATCCTGAGGCAATTCGAAAAGGCATTGCGTTTTCAACCAAACGTCTACTGCGCGCGGCTATCATTTTATACGGACTGAAACTCAGCATTGATACGGTGTTGAGTGATGGACTCGGGCTTTTGCTGCGCGACGCCGGTGTCATCGTATTCGCTATTTTCGCAACTATCTGGCTGGCACGGGTGTTTAAAGCGGATAAGAACATATCCCTATTACTCGGAGTCGGTACAGGGATCTGCGGAGCTGCAGCTATTGCCGCAGTTGCTCCAATTGTGAAAGCAAAAGATGAAGATACAGCCATTGGCGTTGGAATTATCGCCCTGATGGGTACGGTTTTTGCAATTGTTTATACGATATTGCGTCCTGTGCTTCCGCTTGATGCCATTGAATACGGCGTCTGGTCCGGATCCAGCCTGCATGAAGTCGCCCATGTTGCCTTGGCAGGAGCACCTGCTGGTGATGAAGGGTTAGCCATCGCACTGCTTGCAAAATTAGGCCGTGTCTTTTTGCTGGTCCCACTTTGTTTTATTTTCATTGCCTTTATGAAGCGCAAAAACAAAACAAATGAAGCTGAAGATACCAACATTGAATTTCCATGGTTTCTCGTCGGATTTATCATTGTAAGTATTTTGGGAAGCTATGTATTTGGGGAATCCATCCCTGTATCGGACAATGTCATGGAAGGTGTCTTCACACTGACAACATGGCTATTAACAGCTGCCATGGTGGGTCTTGGTCTGAACGTCAGCTTGAAGGATCTGCGCACACGTGCTTTACGTCCGTTGGCAGCAATGACTGTTACATCGGTAGCATTGTCCGTTATTGTCTACTTTATTGTTTAAAAAAAGGGGGATTTTCCTGTGAAATCTATTCTGTTCGCCACTGACGGCTCGGAATCATCAGAGAATGCTGGAGAAATGGTTAAGGACTATCTCACGGCCTGGCCGGAAGCAGAGCTATACGTGCTTTACGTAACCTCTAAAGAAAATTATGCTTATGATTATATTCCAGATGTCGTTGATCGTCACGAAGACCAAATAAAAAAAGAGATACGAAACACCGTCGAAAATCAAATGTATACAGAGTGTAAAGATCGTGTCCATTTTGTACACAAAGTGGGCCATCCGAGTACAACCATTTGTGATGTCGCCAATGAAAAGAATGCTGATTTAATCGTTGTCGGCAGTCATGGACGCGGGTTTTTCGACCGGGCACTCCTTGGAAGTGTTGCGCATGCCGTACTGAATCGCTCGGAACTTCCGGTACTTGTGGTTCGCTAATTGCAATGATCAAAAAGGTCAGCACATCATTCAGTGGCTGACCTTTTTGTGTGTCAATATCAGGCTTGTTTGTGTTACCGTCCGGTCTTTTTATGATGCGCATCAATAATCGATGAGAGTGCACCCAGCCGGTCTATTTCGTACGTCGGGAATACATCGTTATTGTCCGTGTTATGATGATTAATCCATACCGACGACACACCTGCACGAGACGCACCCAGAATATCGGAATACAAATTATCCCCAATCATCAGGGCTTCATCTGTTTCAACGCCCAGAAGATGGCATGCGTGATGGAATATCGAAGGATCCGGTTTTCCTTTTCCAAAGGCTCCCGAAATAACAATATGATCAAAATAAGATTGAAGCTCCGGCGTTACATGCAATTTAGTCCATTGGAGATCCGGGGAACCATTCGTAAGCAGCAGAAGTTGATAGTTTCCTTTCAGCTGATCCAACACATTAAACGTTTCATCATACACAAACTGCTTGGTGCTGCGTTCCCGCTTAAACGTATCAGCTAATTGAGAACCCAGCTGTGGATCATCCACTCCTAGTTCCGTCAGCCCTTTCGTCCACGCCTCTTTTCGGTATCCAGGGGCAAGTTCCTTCAGTTTTTGAAGCGAGTCTCCTTCGTCATCGAACACCCCCCACAACCCTTCAAACGGACTAATGCCGATCATTTCCGTGAAGCTATATGTATCATAAGACGAAAAAAGCTTGCGGGCCGTTTCCTTAACCTTATTTGTCAGCACGTCCGGGTCAATGGAATAGTGTTGCGCAGCCTGCTCGGAAGCAACTCTAAATGCTTCATCCACGCTTTTTTTATCCCAAATCAATGTATCATCCAAATCGAACATAATTGCTTGAAGCATTCGAATATCCCCCTTATATATGAAAAAATTCAAAATGATAAATTAAATTGTATCACTTATTTACACCGGCGTATACCGTTTTATGTTTCCCTAGTCCTTATCGAGGTCATCTTTGGGGTGAAATGTTTCCTCTTGGTATCCATTCTGTTTCTTCAACATCTTTCCAACTTCAGAACTGTCAATCCCATGACGAACAGCTATGGTTATGACAAGGTAGGCAATGTAAGCAGATAATGCGAAAAATGCTACATTAATAAGCAGTCCGATAATCAATTCCTCCATGTATTTCATGCTACTTGAGTATTCCGGCCATGATGCAGGAAAAAGAGGGATACCTCCTTTTTCAATTCAAATTACCAAATTTTTTGCCAAGCGATGGTTTTGTTTTGGTATCCTGAACCATTTCAATTTCAATGCCTCGATCTATTTTGCGTGCACTCATCATGGCAAACAGATAAGCAGTACCAAGGGAAATGATGAGCATCAGCACAACACCGGCAATGACAACGGAAACCGGGCTCACTGCTTTCCAGGACAATATCGCATAAACAAGGCTTGCGAGCATACCAAAAAAGCCACCAGTCGTTTGACTGACTTCCTGTGCCAAATCCATTGCTTCAGTCGGTATTATCAGCATAACGTATGGAATCAACGCAATGAAAAGATATACGTATGACGTAACCAGCAATAAAATGGATATGCCAAACTTCAGCCTGTTTTGCGGATTGGACGGATTATATTTTGCTCCGATGGCACCGAACCACATACCAATGCTGCTGATGCCAATCGTAATCACGGCTTTCATGGCAATGCCTATAATCAATTGCCATGGGGTCCATCCAAGAAAAACGCCGATAACGACTTCAATCAGCGTCAATAGCCCGATGGGAAGCAGCCAACTAATCCACAGTTTCCCGAACGCAATCGTTTTTCCAGATAACGGAAGAACGCGCAATATCCACAACGATGTCGCCTCTCGGGCAATGGTCGCACTGGCGATTTGCCCGTTGAACATCGCATAAAGGAACAGAAGCACCGCCTGCGCAATCGGCCAGGTTATCTCGTTTGGTCCTCTCAGGTCACTGAGCTGTGCGCCGCCCGACATGGCACCAAGAACACCGAACACCAGAAATACGATAATTGGCATAAACACGAGCCATTCACGTATATCTCGCTTAACGGCATACCACTCTTTTTTGCCAACTGCAATCACAGGGTGATGCAACTTCGGTCCGGATTTTGTTGCTGCTTTCTTTCGTTTCTTGCCACTGCCTTCGCTTAACTTCACCCATCCGGTGCGGAAACCTCGTTCCACCAGCGTTGATGTCAGAAAAAAGAAGACGATCGACAACACAACAATCATGATAAACGGCAGAAGAAAATCAATAGATCCGGCACTCGCTTGAACAATCGCATCACTCGCCCACGTGATCGGCATCCATTCCGGAAATAACGGCAGCCCATCCAAAATCGTTTCCGTTAAAGGTCGGTCGTTGACCACATCCGGAAGTATGAATAACAAGTAAACAAACAAACCTGATAACATACTCATCACAGTCATGAATTCATTCGCCTTACTCGCTGGAACCACCTGCACGAGCAACAGATTAAACAAATATGCAATCGACAAGCCGATGATGATCACAGAGAGCAGAACAAGTAATGTGACCGGGTAAAACAGCAAATTAGCGTCGATGAACACACCATAAACGACTAATGGGACAATACCGAGAACAAACACCAATAATGGCACACCGGCGAAACTTTGGATATATTTTACCCAAAAAATGTATCGTGTCGGAATCGGCATCGTAAACAGCAAATTTAAATCCGTTGCGGAATATAGATGTTTGAACACTTGCGGCAATCCCATCAAAATAATAAACCCGATGGCTAGCAAAAACCCATAGGATAAAATGCCGGCCAAAATCGGTTCTGTAATGGCGTCAGCAATAGCCCAGATTCCTGAAGACAGCCAATATAACAGAACAGCAAATACGGCAAATATCACCAGATAACTGATATAATTTTTACCAGGCTGTGACTTAGCTGTATTCATTAATATTCTCCACTGATTGCGCAAAAGAGCTTTCATCATGTCGCATCACCGTTGTCAGAGATTTCACTGATGATCGCTTGTTGTTCCTCGCCGCCGGTCAATTCGAGGAAAATATCTTCCAGGCTTTGACCAGAATCATCGCCCGATCTCAGTTCATCCATGGTACCCATCGCAATAATATCACCTTCGAAAATAATCCCGACCCGGTCACACATTTGCTCGGCTATCTCCAGAATATGAGTTGACAGAAAAACCGTCATACCATGATCACAAAGTTCACGGAGCAAATTTTTCAAACGTCGTGCACTTTTCGGATCCAATCCAACAGTCGGTTCATCCATAAACAACACATCCGGGTTGGAAATGAGAGCACCGCAAATCGCGATTTTCTGTTTCATCCCGTGCGAATAGCTTTCAATCAGATCATTCGCCTGATCGGTCAGATTGAACACCTGCAACAGTTCGTTCGACTTGGATTGAAATTGATTTTTCGGAATTTGAAAGACAGACGCAATAAATTCAAGATAATCCCATCCAGTCAGTTTTGGATAAACATTCGGTTGATCAGGTACATAAGCCATTTTCTTTTTAGCATCCATGGGGTGCTTCCAAATGTCAACACCCTTGATTTCAGCTGATCCGTTCGTTGGTTCCAGCAGCCCTGTCAGCATTTTGATGGTTGTCGTTTTTCCGGCGCCATTCGGACCGAGAAACCCAAATAATTCACCTTTATGTACAGTGAGATCCAAATTTTTCACTGCTTCCTGTTTGCGGTATGATTTCGTTAGATTCGTCAGTTTGATTGCCGCTTCTACCATCACGATCCCCCTCTTGCATACATGCTTAACCCATTGTAACAGAGTTTTATGACAAAATATGCCCCGAATTTTACTGGGTGGAATCATCGTAAAAAAACCTGACTTTGGCGTTTCCCTTCCCGGCTGACGAAAAAAAAAGACAGCATAGCGCTGCCTTTTTTACATATCATGATGCGATTTCTGTTTTTGCCGCGAATGATTCTGTTGTTTAACTTTGTGGGATCCTTGGAGTGGCTCGCCGTATGGCTGTTTTGGGCTTTGCGGCAAATCAGGTTGCTTCTGCTGTTTTGGTCCTTTAGGTTTTCCACCCATAGATCTTTCCTCCTTTGCCGTTTCACGTATAGCTTTTGACGAAAACGAAAAGTCTATACAAAGAAACCGTATTAGGAAGCCAATCCCTCTCCACGTTTGCAAAGAACACTTTTTTTCAGCACTTGTATATAAGACATTAAAAACGAAATCATGACCCCTGATAACGCAGCATTAATAAACGTTCCAACGCCAATTGCGCCGCTAAGGAAAAACGCAAATATGACGAGGACCGTACTAATGGATGCCCTTGCGTAGGCAACGTTCCAGCCGGTCAATCTCGAAACGACCATCATGGAGCGGTCCAATGGATTAGGGGCTATCGTCGACTGCAGATAAATGGCGACACCTAACGCCATCAGTACAATTCCCGACAGCAAAATCGCCCATGCGCCAACCCATGTAACCGGCTCAACAAGACCGCGAAGCAAAAAAAGCCAGGAATCAATCGCTAATCCAGTCACAAAAGAAGTGATCAACGCAAAAAATTCCGGTTTCTTCCGCTCAGCGAGTGCATTACCCAGAATCATGGTAAGTCCGACGACATATTCCCACGTGCCGACAGTGAGGCCAAATGTCCGGTTCAAACCGACCAAAAGTGCATCATACGGCGCAGCACCAAGTGTTGATTGAATCGTCAATGCTATACCCAGGGTCAGAATAAAAATACCGATCAGATAAAAATGGATACCGGCGCGAACAAGCCGCATGATGACCACTTCCTTTCCAAACGATGATACAAGAAACGGCTTATCACCTCGGTAATGGCGATAAGTCACTTTTGTTTATAAATTGCCATTATTTAAATTTATCAAATTTTGATATATATGTAAATATAAACGTTTTTATTGATACAAACCTCTTTCAGAACGACATAATTAAGAATTTGTGGTAATATCACTAAAAACGAATGCATCCTAGTTAGAGTTAGGGTGCATCCGTTGCACGAGCGTCAATTTGAGCACTCAACGTTAACAAATCCATTATTTGAACGTTATTTTTAAAGCATCCACTTATTCCCAATAATCCGGGTTCGTCATCCGAATGTCCTCCACCGCATCTTCCAAATCAGATGGTGTTATCAAATAAATCGGGTAATCGTCTGCATGCGACTGTGTTTCCTGATAAAAATAGCGGTTACTCCCGTGAAATTCATCGTCCAATAACAGCAAACAACCATCGCTTTTGTCAATCAGCCATTGATTGCAGGTTCGATATTGGTATGGGCCGCTGTATCGGCCTTTATAAAGCGGGCGGAAAAAATCAGCGCTCGAAATCAACTCCTGATAAACGTGCTGAATATGTTCTGGCCACCGCTCATCCTGATGTTCAAATGGCGGAATAACCGCCAGTTTAAGATCATACGATTCCCTTAAGCTGAGCGCAACCTCTCCAGCCCACTGCTCGACGCCCATTTTACCGGAAATGATTACCCATTCAAGGCCGTCTTCAATAAAACCAACCAGACGGCTTTCCAAAGCGGCCTTAATATATTTGATCCTATCATCATCCGGTTTATATATATTCAACTCCATCGGTTTATAGCCAGTCACTGCCAGTACTTTCATAGGATCCCCCACTCACCCTGTATTTAACTCGTAAAAGTGACACGTATTATTATACAACTCATCATAAACTTCCCCGACCGACATTTGTTTAAGGGCTGCTACTTCCTGAACAGATTGGTGGATCATCGCTGGGTGCGTCATTTTCCCTTTAAAAGTGCCTTCAAACGGCCATGGCCCATCCGTCTCCACCATTAGTTTTTCCAATGGGTACGTCGCGGCCAGATTTCGGGTCTTCGTCTTATATAAAATATCCGGTGTAACGGAAACAAGATAACCATTGCGGTACATACGCTCCGTCGTTCGCCAATCGCCTTTAAACCAATGAAAATGGGCCTTGCTTGTCGAATATGTTTCCAAAAGATCACACACCATCGGGGCATCATCGAAAACCGCATGCAAAGCGATCGGTTTATCCAGCTCAACCGCTTTTTGTATGAAAGCCTCCAACACTTCCATATACGCTTCTCGAGAGGCTATCCTGCCTTCTTGTTCCAAATAGTAAGGCAGTCCGATTTCCCCGACAGCAACCATGTCATACCGATGACGATCCATAAGCGCCAGAAGATCAGCAACATCTTCATCCGTTGGAAGCTCTTGTTCCGGGTGAAAACCGATAGCCGGTTTAACCCGACTGTCATCACGAGACATCTGTAAATTTTTTTGTGCGGAGTCCAGATCACCGGAAACAGAAACAAGAGCATCTACGCCGTTATCGTTCATATTATTAAGAATTAGCGAACGATCGTCCGGTGCATACCTATCCAAATGTATATGTGCATCAATGATCCGATCAGACATTGTTATCATTCCCTTGAAAATGTTTTATGCGACAACATCATCGACACTTCTAATACTATCAGTTTCTACACGATGCATGCCAACTGTTCACTCCGACAATCTTTAAAGGCCTTATTGACTCTGATAGCATTACAGACATTAAATAGTTGGATCAATAACAAATTTTCAGATATCATAGTCGTATTCCCACCTTAATATGAGGCTCAAAACCGATAAAAGGAAGCCATATCAACCATGACAACGCCTTTTACGATTAAACAGCTTACGCAAATAGATTTCACAAAATCCAAGGAACTGCTAATAAGGAGAGATAACATGGCTATGCCAATGAACCAAGTAAGACTGAGACGGTTGCGTATGATGCTGAATCATCCGTTTACCACCAGCTTCGGATCCCTTCAAGAAAAGGAATTTTTCATTACAGAAGTACTTGATGACAACGGAGGACGCGGATTTGGCGAATCGGTTGCATTTACAAGCCCATGGTACAGCGAAGAAACGGTGGAAACGAACCATCACGTGATCAAGGATTTTCTTATCGATTTGCTTCGGGAAAACACCATCAACCATCCTGATGACGTAACAGACGTGTTCAAACCGATCAAGGGCCATCCTATGGCTAAATCAGCCCTCGAAGGCGCTGTTTGGGATCTTTATGCCAAACAGAAAGACATACCGCTTGCCGAAGCCCTCGGCGGTACCAAACAGAACATTGAGGTTGGCGTTAGCATCGGAATCAAACCGAATAAGAACGATTTACTCCAGACCATCGACCATCATATCCGTGAAGGGTATAAACGAATCAAAATAAAAATCAAACCTGGCTGGGATTATGAGGTACTTAAGGACGTACGCAAGCATTTTCCTGACATTCCGATCATGGCCGATGCCAACTCAGCTTATACTTTGGAAGATATAGACCATTTAAAAAAGCTCGATGAACTTAATCTGATGATGATTGAACAACCGCTTGCCCACGACGACATTGTTGATCATGCGCAATTGCAGGCTTCCTTAACGACACCGATCTGCCTGGATGAAAGCATTCATTCCTTGGCGGACACTAGAAAGGCGGTTGAACTGGAGAGCTGTGAAATTATTAACATAAAAATTGGCCGAGTCGGCGGCTTAACAGAAGCGAAACGAATACATAACTATTGCAGAGAACAGGGCATCCAAGTTTGGTGTGGCGGCATGCTTGAAGCCGGAGTCGGCCGAGCGCATAACATTGCCTTAACAACATTGCCGCAATTTGTTTTGCCGGGTGACACAGCAGGCTCCTCTCTCTATTGGAACCAAGACATCATTACACCTGAAGTAACCGTTTCCAACGGTATGATCACTGTACCGGACAAACCCGGTATTGGGTATTTCATTGACGATGACGCACTTGAATCGTTCTCCGTCAGCGTGGAGACTTTCTATTTATAATCATGCATGGCAAAAAGCCCTGACACATAAAGCGTGCAGGGCTTTCAGCTATTTTATATACCATTTTGGATTCTACATATCATGGTTACGCCGAACGAGAACTTGTGAATGTTTCCGTAAGTTTCGTTACGATTTGTTTTTTACGGGAGACGACACCTTTGAGAATGGCACGGTTATCTGCATCAAGTGTAACATCAAATGCATTTTCAACATTGCTTTTTGCGCTGCCCAAGGCTAGTACATCGGAGTCATTACTTAGAATACCAGTGGCAACAAACAGGAACAGATCAAGATTTTTATCATTGATAACCTGCTTCATTTCCTCTTCAATTGCCGTCTGATCTTTGTAAATCTCTCCCGGTTCAATGGTGTTAACTTGTGCGATTTGGACTTGTGCATCACCCATAGCGAATTCTTTCGCATCTGAGGTAATAAGGTCATGGGCGGATTTGTCACTGACATCAGCACCTGCTTTCAGCATTTCCAAGCCATACGTCTCGAGGTCCACACCGGCAATATCGGCCAGTTCATGAGCCGCGTCAACGTCAACTTGAGTACAGGTTGGTGATTGGAGCAGCAGGGAATCCGACATAATGGCCGATAGCAAAAGCCCGGCATTTTTCCTAGAAACAACCACACCATTCTCCTTGTGCATCTTATTCAAAATGGTAGCCGTGCAGCCGACCGGTTCAACACGGAAATACAACGGCTCCTTCGTTTCAAAATTGGAGATACGATGGTGGTCAATTACTTCGGATATACGGACATCGTTTATATTATCGACACTCTGCTGAAATTCATTGTGGTCCACCAGAATAACATCGTCTACATCTTTATCCACTTTTTCCATATACGCCGGTGCTTCCACACCAAAGTGGTCAAGCGCATACTGTGTTTCCTTATTAACAGGTCCGAGTCTCATTGGTTCCGCATCCGTACCAAGCTCTTTTTTCAGATCTGCATAAACAAGCGCTGAACAAATGGTATCTGTATCAGGACTTTTGTGTCCAAAGATTAATGTTTTGGCCATATCCATTACTCCTTTTTGTACGTGGTTTCTTCTGCCATCCATACCTTAGATTATCATATAAACAGGTCTTTTGAACACTAATTTGTCGTTTTTAGTGTTTCTGTCATATTCCATATTTTATCATATGCGCCGTAGTTATTTAAGGCAATATCCCAATCATGAAACATGCGATAAAGATCGTGGACATGACCTGTTACCTTTTTCACCAGCCGTTGTGTCAACTAACCTTTGTATAAATAAATGCGTCAGTATTGTTGTATTCCTTGCTGACCATTTCCCGTGCTCTAAATGCCGATAAACTATCAGTCGTTTGCATTGTACCACGCAATAACGTCGTGCCTGATTGCGGCATTTTCTGTTTCCTGCACTCCAAAGCCTCCAATATAAACAACTTTTACATAGTATTCCTGTTCATTTCTTAATTGAACCAAACAATAGTGAGTTTTCGGGGATGGGATAATGTCAACGACTTCATCCCGGTAATAGTCGGATATTTTTTCCTTCTCACTATCCTCCAGTGTCCATTGAACAACACGATCATTTATGTTTTGCTTCTCTAGAGTTTCCGATTCCCGGGTTTCTGTTTCCGGGGTTAGTCGATCATGAATGCTTTGAAGCAAGCGGATATTTTCAGCAAAACCGATAAATAGCATCCCAGACACGAAACCGCCCAAGGCAGAGCTAAAAAAGGTCGACCAATTTGTGCCGGGCATATTGATAAGAAGCAGTCCGCTGATCACTCCGGCCCCCATTAACGCTAACCCAATCACAAACAATATTTTTGCTATTTGATTGTTATACATACTTATCGTCTCCTTTTCATTGGTGATTCGATGATATAACGAAGTATCCCTTTATTTTCAAATCTTTTTTTTATATAGTTGAGGAAGAGCACAGAAAGGATTTTTTCATGAAAAAATATATCGTTATCGGAGGAGGCATCCTCGGTACATCCACAGCGTACCAATTAGCTAAAGCCGGAGCCGATGTGACCATTATCGATCAGTTCCATACTGGCCAAGCGACTGATGCTGCGGCAGGTATTATCTGCCCTTGGTTGTCCCAACGTCGAAACAAAGCTTGGTATCAACTTGCTAAAGGCGGAGCACGGATCTATCAATCCCTTATTGAAGAACTGGCTGCGGATGGTGAAACTCAAACAGGCTATGCGCAAACCGGTGCCATCAGTATCCATACCAGTCAGGAAAAATTGGCTGCTATGAAAGAACGGGCGCTGAAACGCCGGGAAAATGCACCTGAAATCGGGGAAATCAACCTTTTGACACCTCAGGAAACGAAAACCATGTTCCCCCACCTGCATCATGACTATGGAGCGGTCTATGTCAGTGGCGGAGCACGGGTGAATGGGCGAGCCATTCGGAACGCTCTTCTGCGCGGTGCACAAAAACATGGTGCAAAAATAATATATGGCCACGCTCTTTTGTTGCACAGCAAATCCGTCGTAACCGGTGCCATCGTTCATGGCGAAACATTTGAAGCCGATCAAGTCATCGCTGCATGCGGTGCATGGATGAGTGAACTTTTGAAACCATTCCATATCAAGTTTAATGTGACGCCGTCCAAAGCGCAAATTTTACATTTGCAGACACCTGACAGAGATACATCCAGTTGGCCCGTCGTCATGCCACCCAATGATCAATTCATGCTGACGTGGAATGACCGGACCCTGATTGGTGCAACACATGAACATGAAGCCGGATTTGACAATCGTATTACGGCCGGTGGAATGCATGAAATTCTAACAAAAGCATTGCAGGTTGCACCTGGCTTGACCGACAGCACATATTTGGAAGCGCGTGCCGGATTCCGCCCGTATACTCCAGGATTTTTGCCGGTTATCGGTCCAGTCCCTGGTGTAGATGGCCTGCTGACTGCTAATGGCTTGGGGTCATCCGGAATGACAACCGGTCCATTCATCGGACAACAATTAGCAAAGCTTGCCCTTGGTGAAGAGACGGAAATCCAGCTGACTGATTATGACGTAGCTGGTGCCATCGCTGATTAAACAAACAAAATCAGAATAATGGGGGGATCGTTGTGAGCGGCAAAAAAGCGGCTATCCTTGTTATTGTCTTTACATTGGCTGTACTGATTTTCGGCTGGTTCTTTTTGAAAAATGTGATGATCAACTTTGACGTGGATAAGGATGCATCCCGGCATATTCAGTCTGAAGCAGAAACCATTATTACGGATACCATTTAAAAAACAAGGGAATCAGTACGTCGCTGATTCCCTTTTGTCTAGGTCCCCGGGCCGGTCGTTATAACGATTATTGCTGTTTCTTTTCCTGCTTATCATCATCTTCTATAATTCCGAGCACGACATCATCCACCTCGGACGAACGCAAGAGTTTATCACTTAACCGCGCTTTTATATCATCCGCTGTGGCCAATGACAGCCCTTTCTCCAGTTCAATCGTACCTTCTACATGATAGCTTCGGCCCTCCTGAACGACGCGTATCTCATCAATATCGACGACTTTTTCGTCTTCCAGCAGCATATCAGTAATTTTCTTCCTAATTTCGTCTGGCGCTGAAACGCCAATTAGCCCGACCATATTGTCATAACCGACACGGAAAGCGACAAAAGACATGAGGATACCAATCAACATGGTAAAAATACCGTCCGCCCGAAGAATGCCAAATACTTGTGCCAAAAGCACACCAAACAGAGCAAATACCGCACCGGATGTAGCAACAAGATCCTCATAAAACACAAGACGTGTTGCGGGTGCCGACTTTTGCGCACTTTTAAAAGCCCGTGTTAATAAAAATCCGTCATGATTTTGATCAGTTTCTTTTGTGATTTCTTTCATTGCTTTTATCAGAACATAACCATCAACGACGAGTGACGTAACCAACACCCCAATGTTCAACCAAATATTTCCTGAACTGGATGGATTCCAAAACAGGTGCCAGCCTTCTTTGAATGTTTCATACGCCATAATGGTCACAACCACAACGGCAATCATACAAAATATGTTAATGACCCGCCCGAAGCCTGTCGGAAACCGCTCGGACGGCGGTGTCTCCGCCAAAACACTTCCAAAAAACACAAATCCCTGATTAACGGCATCGGCCAATGAATGCATCGTCGTTGCAAACATGGACCCACTCCCGCTGAAAAAAGCCGCCACTCCTTTAATAGCAGCCAGAAATGTATTGCCAATAGCAGCGACACCTGAAGATGTGTTCCCTTTTTTGACACGTTCTAACCATCCCATAACTGTTCCTCCTGAGACGATGATATTCTTACCACGTAGGATTCGTTTATAACAGGATTCTATACGTGTCATCGTTGCATAAACAACAAAAAAAACCAAGCCAAAATAGCTCAGTTCTTTTCATCGATATAGCGCTTCCCGTAATCCCGAAACACAACGTACTTCACCATGAAGAAACTTGCCAAAAATGAAAGGAACATGGCCATCCCTTTGGCAACATTATATTGAAGCCAATTATTAATGCCAATTAACTGCAATAATTCGTTAACACCAAGAAAAATCAAATTATTCACACCGAGACTGACCAACCCTTGAACGATAAACAATATTCGTTGACGATTGCTTCCTTCAGCCGAACGCTTAAACGTTATAATGACATTCCAGTAATAACTGTTTGCCACAGCTAACGTATAAGCGATGGTGTTATACAATAAAAGCAACCCTTTAGCGTCCGTATGAAATAAAAGCAGTAACAGATTCAGTGTCCCAATATCAATAGCTGCGTTGGCAAAACCGATAACACCAAACTGCAAAAATTGCATGGGACCTCGTTTTTGTTTATTCTGTGCCATGATATAATCCTTTTCATATGCCTGTCTTGTCAGGTTGTTCCGGCGAGTTAAATCAGTCACGTGTACACGCTGATCCCAGGTGAAACAAGAACAGCCGGAACGCTGACCTTTTAAAGGTTGTTAATGAACCGTCCTTTAATTGCAAGCAGATTATTCATTATTAGCTCTCTTCTTTCATTTTCAGTTTACAGGCTGGAATGATTGGCACTATCCTGCCTCAAAGTCATGCCTTCTATTCCCGCGATAGCCTTATAATAATCAAGTACTTGCTTTGACTGTGCCTCCCAGCTCATTTCCGCGATGTCACGACGGGCATTTTTCGCCATCCGTTTACGTAATGTTTCATCGCCAAAGCGCAAAACAGTATTGGTGAAATCATTCCGTTTATCCTTGTCATAAAGCAATCCAGTCCGGTTGTCCTCAATCTGTTCACACGTCGGGCCGCTTTTGGCAGCGACAAGTGGAAGTCCCGATGCCATCGCTTCAGT
Source organism: Lentibacillus halophilus (assembly GCF_055395055.1). Lineage (NCBI taxonomy): Bacteria > Bacillati > Bacillota > Bacilli > Caryophanales > Bacillaceae > Lentibacillus > Lentibacillus halophilus. The sequence continues at coordinate 1,558,493 of NZ_AP043750.1, read as the reverse complement.
AATAACAAGTCCGAGTGTTTCGGAAGTTGATGGAAAAACAAACACATCAGAGGATGCATACGCTTTAGCCAACTCCTCGCCATGCAAAAATCCGGTAAACACCGTATTTGTCCCGGCAAAATGTTTCTCAAGCGATTGACGATGCGGACCGTCGCCGGCGATAGCCAGTGCAAACTCATCGGACGTGTCCAATACGGATTTGATTTTTTCAATTTCTTTCTCCGGAGCAAGACGCCCGACGAACAGAAGCAGTTTTTTATCCGGTTGTCCATTCGAAAGTTTGTCCCGCATGTCTTTGTCATACTTATCCGGATCAAACAATTCTGTATCCACACCACGTTTCCATACATGCACATTGTGAAAATTCTGCTCCAGTAACTCTTCCTTTACAGCCTCAGACGTGCATAAGTTCAGATCCGCTTTGTTGTGCAACTTGCGAAAATACCACCACAGGAAGCCTTTAAACATTGGAACATTATAATAATCCGCATATTTGGGAACCTGCGTATGGAAGGAAGCAAGCAAAGGATAACCGAGTTTTTCGGCATAACGCACGCCGGACATGCCAACCAAAGCCGGATTGACCACATGGACGACATCCGGATCATATTCCTCAAGCAGCTTTTTCACTTTCCTGGTGGGCAGCGCAAATTTTTTCGAGCGATAGAGCAGTAGTGTTCTGGCTGGAACACCCTTTATTTCCACTCCTTCGAATTCATGAACACCAAGATCCGGAGCGATAACCCGAACGTCATGACCTTGCTTCTTAAAATAGCGAATACACGCTTTTAAACGGGTGACCACCCCATCAGTGGAAGGTACGAATGTCTCTGTTATAATGGCAATTTTCAATTACGACACTTCCTCTTCATCCATATAGCAACAACTTGCCGCAAGCAAGTCTTTTAAAAACCTGATTGTTACTTCCACGATACTTGTGGCATGACATTTTCCTGGATGACACGGTCATTATGCTGCATGACGGTATGCAGGATCTCTCTGATCACACCATCGTCCAACAAATGCGGTTCAAGACCGAGGTCTCTAAGCTTCGTGTTAACCGCCTCAAAAAAATGTTCCTCCTGTTCAACCCTCGGATTGTCAAGATAAGCCACATTGGGGGTAAGACCTTCTTCCTGTGCAACCTTTTTCACCTTGTCAGCGAGCTCGCCAACAGAAAATTCCTCCGTAAACTGGTTGAACACTTGGAATTCCCCTTTATCGGCAGGGTTTTCCGCAGCAATTTCAATACAGCGAACTGTGTCTTTAATGTTTAAAAAGCCGCGAGTCTGACCACCTTTGCCATAAACGGTTACATCGTGTCCAGTGGCGGATTGGATAATAAAACGATTCAAAGCCGTGCCGAACACACCATCATAATCCAATCGATTGGCAAGAATCGGGTCCATTTTTGTTTCATCCGTGTCAAGACCGTAAACAACACCTTGATTCAAATCAGTTGCCCGTATGCCCCAGATTTTGCAGGCAAAGGTAATGTTGTGACTGTCATGCACTTTGGAAAGGTGATAAAACGATCCCGGTTGTTTCGGATATGGAAGAACATCTTTTCTTCCTTTGTGCTCAATCTCAATATACCCTTCTTCAATAGGAATATTCGGAGTTCCGTATTCACCCATTGTGCCAAGCTTGATTAAGTGGCAATCCGGTACGATTTCCTTTATACCATAAAGAACATTCAAATTTCCTGCAACATTATTGGTTTGCGTAAATACAGCATGTTCTCGGTCGATCATGGAATAAGGAGCCGAGCGTTGTTCAGCAAAATGCACAAACGCATCGGGTTCCTCCGTCATAAGAACCTGACGCAAAAAGTCATAATGGTTCAAATCGCCTTCATATGTCCGAATTTCTTTACCCGTTAATTCCTTCCATTTTGCTACACGCTCTTTAAGTGATGCGATGGGTGTGAGCGAATTGGAATGTAGTTCATTGTCCATCTCTCTTCTTATCATATTATCAATAATGGAAACATCATGACCTTGCTTTGATAAATACAAAGCAGTCGGCCATCCACAAAAGCCGTCTCCCCCTGCTACTATTATATTCACGTCTCTACCTCCCATTTTGTTTTTCAGCTTATTATGCCAACCATCTACCATAATAAACCAAGTACGTCGATACACGCATTTGCAGCGAGCATATTCCTCTTACAAAAATTATCATGTTACGTGCTATTTTACAACCATTCCGGTGTCAAACAGCCAAATTTTCATTCTTAACGAAGACATGGGTCAGGATTGTTTCTGCATGGTTTTTAAAAGTTCCCGATAGGCTTTTGCTTCCTTTTCATACCCCCATTTCTTATAGATATTGGATACATTTTTAACAGGTGTCGGGTTATATGGATTCAGCTCCATCTCCCAGCTGAAACATTCCATTGCTTTGGGAAGTTGATCAAATTCTTCATACAGTTCTCCAAGTGGCTGCATTTGCTCAACATCATCAGAGAATGTCTCCATTCGATCCATTTTGACATAAAATGGGTGGACACTCCGATTATCCATAAACGGTTTCAGAAGAGATTTGATAAATTCAGGTTCGTGGGTGACCAGCAAGACGGATAAAATATGATGAAATATGTTTCTTGCTTCTTCTTCAGCACAGAAACGAGCGACAGTTTGAATAAGTGTATGAAGCAATTCCACCCGCAATGAATGGGACGTTAAATCCAAATGTGACAGCATCTTCCTAATCGCGTCAATTGGTGCATCTTGTGGGACCATATCAAGTCTGTTCAACAGTATTAATGTTTTTTCCACACGCTGTGAATCCGCATAACGTTTTAATAAATCCGATGTAAGGGGAGGAAAATCCAATATATAATAATATAATCCTTCAAGAATTTGTATGATCTGACAGGTATCCAAGTGGTGTTCAGCTAGACTAATAAACGATTGATAGAGAGCAGTCGAAGGGTTTATGGCTAATTGCTCGCTGTATAGCGCCAGCAGATCCATCCATCGAGAATACGATTCCAAGTAGGTGATGAGCGGTTGATAATAGGAAGTGTCATGTCTGTGGGCATAGTATGTTCTTTCCGCAAAGATGCTGTCTGCTTGAATTATTTCGTTATCATAACTATTATAACGATCCGGATAAGGGGTGAAACTTTTGTCATCGGACATTTCCCTGACAAAACGGTGTTCGGGTGCAAATTCCATGAGGATGCGGATAATACGATAACCTTGAAACGTTTGTCCGCTGCGACGGTAAACATAAAACATTGCCTTTATTTCTTGAAAAAGTCTTTTCTTGGAGACAAATGATTCAAAAAATGTGAGGATAAACGCATTTTCTGGAAGGGTGTAGCGTTTCTTCAACGTGCTCATTAACGTATCAAAATGTCTGATGATTGGTGAATGATTAAATGAGAACAAAAGATTAATAAATGGATGCGGCGCATGGAACACCATACCATGTTTAAAGGCCGATGCAATAAATGAACCGCGTTTCAGCTTTTTTGCCTTGGCTGCAGTTAGAAAATGATAGTTATAGAAGAACAAATAATACATCTCTTGGCTTTCATTAACAGCTTCGATTATTTCCGCTTGTCGATAGAACACCATTCTTTCAGGCTTTACGCGTATTGGCTTTTGCTGACTATTATATATAAGAAATTGGTCTTCAGTCATACATGAGCCCCCTTGCTTTTTCATTCACTATCACTATATCACATTTGGGGTTCGCGATACACGAGCGAGCCATGGGAACACTTCATCCCATGCTGTTGAACCTGGAGTATTGCTTATTCATACGAGACAGCAAGAAGGTGTCCACAACACGGCTCATCTGATGATAACTGAACTGGAACAACGGACTTTGAATAAATGTAAAAACAAACGTGAAAATAAAAACCGGACCGCCCAATAGCAACCCGACAACCAACACACCACTTTCCGTAATAATGCGCACCTTCCCAATGGAAGCTCCTGTTTTATCAGAAATGGAAAGCATAAACCCATCACGCGGTCCTGATCCGATTCCCGCTGAATTATAGATGCCGCCACCTAATCCCATAATGACAATACCAACAATAATGACAACAATATCTGTCCATGTGTTTGTCGCTGTTGGTAAAAAATCAAGCCACATGTATATATCGACAAACACCCCAATTAACACAGCATTTAAAAACGTTCCAATTCTAATGTATGACTTGTCAAGTACCCATGAAATACCGATCAGGGCAAATGAGACTATTATTTGCCATGATCCAATCGACAATCCCACCAAGTCAAACAGAGCAACATTTAGCACATCCCACGGGTGAATACCTAAATACTGCATATTCACGGCGATTGTAATGCCAAGGCTAAAAAACAACACTCCAAGCAAATAAATACACCAGCGAAATACGTGGACCATGCCATCATCCTTCTTTCCATTAAAACTTTCGGAAATGTCATTATATCATACAATGATTGGGGACATGGCATGAAAACCCTTTTGAACTGTTTGAAACTGATTCATCCTAGAACATTTGCAATAAATATAAAGGAAATCAACCTGGTACGAAATCCGCCTAACCAAGATAATAGTCAACAATCATACCACCTGCACCAATTGCTCCAGCATTTTCCCCGAGCTGCGCTTTTCTGAATTTCACATCATATCCGGGATAAAGCCTACTAATACGGTTGGCAGCGGTCGAAACCACCGTTTCATAAAACAAGTTCAAACGGTTGAACATCGGTCCACTCAACACCCAATAATCAGAATGAAGCAGTGTTATAATATTTGATACAGCAACACCAGTAAAAAAACCAAAATCTTTCACAACTTGAATGCACATACTGTCTCCTGCTTCTACTGCAGCGCAAATATCCTCAAATGAAACATCATCCGGATCATCGACTTTTTCAGTCAGTATGGAAGCGTACCCCCGTTTCAATTGATGGACAATTTCTTCCTGCAAGTATAAAATCGTGGAGCATGTATGAAAACAACCATAATCACCGCATATACATTTTTTTCCGTTTGTATCAATGATCATATGGCCACTACCAAATTTCCCAAAGCGTTCGGCATCACTTTTTAAAAGACGATGGTCTGTCATGATACCCAAACGAATTCCGACACCTGCTATCATATACGATAAATTTCCCACTATTTCATTTAATCCCAGCTGGTGCTCTGCAACCACCGCTGCATTGATACCTTTATCCAATAATATTTTCGTGGAAAATGTCTTCTCCAGCTCATCGACTATCGGCACATTATTCCAATAATCAGCTGGGAAGTTAACGGGGTTAACCATAATCCCGTTATGTCTGTCGAGTGGCCCCACCGCTCCAATCCCTATTCCCAGCAACTGTTCCTGCCCGATTTGATGCTCGGCCAACATCTGCTCGATCGCATGTTGAATGAAGGTTAGCGTCTTTTGTGGGGTACTTGTTTTATCCATTGAAAATCTAATTTCACTTATCACATTAAGTTGAAGATCCAACAACAACACTTTCGTAAACGTACGTGATATATCAATGCCGATACTGTAATAAAGCTGATGGTTAATAGTATACATAATCGGTTTACGGCCACCGCTTGATGTCCCAACGCCACTTTCAATGATTAACCCTTCCCGCAGAAGGTCATCAATAATCCTTGCACAGGTTGTTTGTTTAAATCCGGTTTGTTCAACTAGAATACCTTTTGTAACAGGACCTTGTTTACGAATAAGTTTATATAGATATTTCATGCTTTTCATTTTGGAGGAAGCCGACTCGCTGAATCTAAATCGTTTTATCATTGTATTCCCTCTTTGGTTTTTCCACTTATAAAGCTTTTGACTTTTCTTGATAAAAGTGGCTGTCAATTAAGTATATATGTCAGAATGAACAAATTTAATTGATCAACACCTTTCATTATAAACTTTTCATAGTTTCCGATGAATAAAATGTTTTATTTTCTCCAGATTTATGTTTGAATTTAATTTCCCAAAAAACCAAAGCTGCACTAAGGATGAGCCCAATTCCTTTTAAAGACCAGAGAAAGGCGAAACCTTGATTAATCGGGAACAATAGAAGAAACGCGGCAACTGCAAACAACAATCGTGTTCCAACCTTTAAATCATTAAATAAATAACCCACGAAACTTATCGATAACATAATAAATCCCAGTATTGCTGCAAAATTCATTATCATTGCTGTACCAATGTTGTTCTCTCCTACACCTAACAACAGATGCGGAGAATAAACGAATACAAATGGAACGATTAAACCGACAACTCCAAAGGCCATTGCAGAAAATCCAATTTTGTAAGGGTTTTCTTTTGCAATCGTTGCGGCTGCAAAACTGGCAACTGCTATCGGAGGCGTGAAACTGGACATATTAGCAAAGTAGAATACAAATAAATGTGCTGCCATAGGATGGATACCCAATTCGACCAAAGCGGGTGCTATTAAAGTAGCAACAAGTGCATAGGCGGCAACAGCAGGCATACCCATTCCTAAAATAATACAGACAGCTGCACTTGTAATTAAAAGCAACAACAAATTAGTCTCTCCGATTTGAGTAAGTGCCAATGCCAAATTAAATCCTAAACCGGTAATACTAACGATTCCTGTAACAATTCCCGCTGCTGCTAAGATTATTCCAATATCCAACAAGCTTTGACCAGTGCCAAGAAGCGCATTCATAAGTCGATTTCCAACACTTTTCCAAACCGATCGTTGAATCAATAGAAAAGGAATTGCTACAACAGCCGCATATACACCACTTGTTGTTGGTGAATAACCGACAACAAACAAGAAGTAAAGTAACGCCCCGAAAATTGGAATAATAATCCACCCAATTTTTAAAATTTCTTTCGCATTGGGCAAATCCGATTTATCTATTCCGTAGATTCCTTGTTTTGCAGCTTTTAAATCCACTTGTACAAATACACACAAATAATAAAGTACCGCTGGAATGATTCCCGCTATAACAACTTCCCCGTATGGAACCCCAAGATTTTCTGCAATAATAAAGGCAGCAATCCCCATGACAGGTGGCATAATCATTCCACCAGTCGATGCTACGGATTCAATCGCTCCAGCCTGCTTGCGGGTATATCCATTCCGTATCATCAAAGGGATCGTCATACTTCCTGTGAGCATAACATTGGAAACCGGCCCGCCGGAAATGCTCCCTGCCAAACTTGAACCAGCTACCGATGCTTTTGCCGGGCCGCCGCGAAATTTACCGAAAAATGAAAAGGCTAAATCATTAAAAATGTCTCCGCCACCAAACTTTAACAATATCTGTCCAAATAAAATAAAAGCGAGGGCAACTGTGGCCGCAATATTCAACATATATAAAAGACTGTTTGTATCTAAATATAAATAATTGAACAGGTCATCAATTGCACTTCGTTCACCTTGGAGAGGACCCGGGAAGATAGAAGGGAAAAAAGCATAGATTAAAAAAACCCCAACGACACAGACTAAAGACCAACCAAATGTACGCCGTAACGCTTCAAGGATTAAAAGGATTGCCATTATACTGATAACAACCCTATCCGGTGTCACGTATCCGAAATAATTAACTATAACCGGATAATATACTGCTATAAATAAGCCGGCGAATAAGCCCATTAACGCCATTATCCAATCATACCACGGTACCTTTGTTCCATCTTCATTTTTGGAAGAAGGCACTCCGATAAAAATTCCGGCTAATACCAATCCCAAAAACAAACCAGAATATTGTTCCTTAAAAACGGAAAAACCCAGTTTTTGATGAATGCCTAATATATAGAGAACTCCAGAAATGGGAATTAGGAGCAACCCGATTTTCCAAACAACAGACGAAAAACCTTGCAGTTGTCGAAATCGTTCATTCTTTTTTTCGGCCATTATTTCCCCCTCCCTCCGGCATACAAGCGGATTCCAAAGCCTAGAAGAATCCGCATTTCTTCAACCGGACAATCTTTTATTCCATTTCATTTAATAATTCTTCTTGATGTTTCTCAGCTTTTTCGGTCCAAATCTCCTCATCTTCAAAAAATTCGACAACACCAGGATGATAAGGAATAGGAGGTTCAGGGTCAAACATTTGCTCAGGCGCCCAAGTCTCCAGCCAGCTAAACTGGGCGTGCAAATCCTCATAGTTATTCCACAATACTTCTACAATGGTATAAGCTTCTTCATTTGATAAATCAGCATTCGCAGCCAACCCAATTGGGTAGGAAACCAATGTTTTTTCTTTATTCAAAAAACCGTCTTTAAACGTAGCAGGTTGAATGCCTGGAACGAAAGATTCCATTTTTTTCACTGTCTCTTCCGGATATTGATCAATGTCTTCCGGTGGAACCCCGGCCCAATTTAATCCATTAATATCTTTTGTTGTATCCACTTCTGTAAATGTGGCCACAGTAGGAGTTCCAGTGAATACAGCATCCACTCTTCCGTCACGTAACGCTTCCACTCCGGAATCCACATCTGTCACTGGCACTTTCTCCACATCATCCCATGACAGACCTGATGCTTGCAGCTGAGCTGTTGTGATTTGCTGTAAAATTTGATTACCAGAGTATTCGGATGCAACTCTTTTTCCTTTTAAATCGGCAACATTTTGTATATCATCTTCCACTCTAACAGTTAAACCTGTCGTTACAATGGTATTGCCTCTTACTAGCATCCTTATGTTAGGATTTTTTTTGGGATAGCCATTTTTTCCGTCTTTAGCCCATGCCATATCAGCATAAGACAGTATCCCCATATCCAGTTCGCCGCTGTTTAAAGCAGGCATCCAAGCATTTGGACCAGAATAAGGCTTAACTGTTAAATTTCCGTCGATGTTTTCACTAACGACACTTGAGATACCAGATGCTGCGCTATGATAAGCAATCCCAGGCTGATGCGCACCAAAATTAATAGAGTCCCCATCGGGATTACTGTTACTATCGTTCTTAATTGAGTCCAATCCTGCTTCTTTTTTATCACTGGAATCTCCCGAAGACTGTCCTCCCGTATTTCCCGCTCCACATGCAACTAATGCTAGAATAAAAGGAATGAAAAACAACAATATCATAAACTGTTTTTTTCGTTTCATCTTTTTTGATCTCCTTTGAATATATCTATTTTACCAATGTTAACCCAGATAATGAGTGTTAAATATTATACAGATATTTCCATCAAATCTTCCCCAACAATCGATTCACCATCAAATTGTTCCTCTGCTTCTTCTTTCACTTCTTCCGGAATTACATTGGGCAGGAAATGCGTCATTACTAACTTTTTAACACCTGCCTCCTGAGCTATATCGCCTGCTTGCCCCGGTGTACAGTGCTCTTTTTGCAAGTTCTCCCAAATCTTTAATAACTCGGGATCAGTCGTATTTCGATAAATTCCTGTTTTGGCAAGACATCCATCTTGTACAAGAATATCCGCCCCTTGAGCCAAGTTGACGATATTCGGAGTAGGCGCTGTATCGCCAGAAAAAACAATAACGTTATTATCCATTTCAAAACGGAATCCAAAAGTCGGTACATTATGAACCATTTCATCTATGGAGACTTTTGCCGGAATATCGACAGAGACTTCACCAGGTTCATCAAATTCAATAATATTGACATCCAAAACACCATTTTCCGGTCTACCAAGCGAAACTCTGTAAGCGATGTCATCTTTGAACATATTTATCACGGTTTCATGAAATTCTTTAATACCTTTAGGGCCAACGACAGTAAGTTCTCTACGCCCTCTTCCCCAGCCACCTAATAAAAACTGTCCATATCCAAAAAAGTGATCAGAGTGCAGGTGCGTAAACATTAAAACGTTTACATTTTCTGGTGGAATATTAGCTTTCAGCAACTGTGCAGTCGTGCCCTCACCACAATCAATTAAAATAGGCATTCCATTTATGTGTAACACCTGTGCAGGGCCTGATCTTTCTAAATCCGGTCTCGGACTGCCTGTTCCCAACATGGTAATTCCATTCTTGATCTCACTCATTATTAGTCACTCCCTATATTAGTTTAACTTTTAACCACTTTTGTTAGAAGTTATTAAAAATAATCCATAGTTAATAGATATTTTTGATTATTAAATTTTATATAATATTTTATATGATGTCAATCATTTTTATATGACCTATATTCAGACAATTTTGGTTTTATACTCAGTTTGTATTAGTCATCACAGCATCCTTTTGACTATTTTCATAATCTACCGGCTTGACTTTGATGGTTCCAGAATAGTCTTTCTTTGCAATTGAAATGCCTGTGAATCCATATATGACATTAATGATAGGAACCAAGAAGGCAAAGAAAATAAAAGGAACAAACTGGTATGCACTAACACCAAGAACGGATGCAGCAAAAACAGCTGGTACACCCCATGGAATCAAAAATGTTCCAACAGTTCCACAAGCTTCCAAACAACGGGAAAGGTTTTTGGTATCCAACCCTCTCTCCTTAAAGTTCCCTACCAGGGCCTGCCCTGGTAAAATAATGGCAAGGTACAAAGCACCACTTGCAGCAGCCACCAAGAATGACGAAGATGCAGTTGTAAGCATCAATTTTCCAGTGGAATTCGCACGCTCTAACATGGAACTAACTAATGAATCAAATAGGCCTACTCCGTCAAAAAGTCCGCCCAGAGCTGTCGCTAAAACAACAATAATAACAATCCCGGTCATGGACGTTATACCACCCTGCGATAAAAGAGAATCCATTAATTCCTGACCTGTATTGACACTGAAACCACTGGTCATAACTTCTACCACTTCAGCAAGATTACTGCCTTGGAAAATAAAAGCGGCGATACCTCCTAAAGCAGATAGCATCACAAGTGTTGGAATAACTGGAAGTTTTTTCATCATAAAAATGACCGTCAAGATTGGTAACGCTAATAATAGAGGATGAATATTAAATTGTTGTTGCAAAGAGCTTAATATACTGTCAATTCGACCAATATCAGATGCATCTCCTGCATATTGATTCCCGACTATCCAAAAAAGAATCAAAGCGATTAAAAATGCTGGTATTGTATCCCACATCATATGTTTAATGTGGCTGAATAGATCCGTATCAACGATTGCTGGTGCGGTGACTGTTGTATCCGATAATGGTGTTATTTTATCGCCCATTACTGCTCCAGAAATAATAGCACCTGCAACCAAAGGACCAGGGAACCCTAATCCATGTCCAACCGCCATAAATGCAACACCTATTGTTGCCAGTGCTGTTAAACTGTTTCCCAGTACAATCGTCAAGATACCTGTTATTAACGCAACCGTTGGCACAAAAATGGAAGGGTTTAGAAGGTCCAATCCATAATAAATCAGTGTAGGTATAACTCCACTAACAACCCAAGCTCCTACAAGACATCCAATTAGAAATAAAATAAACACTACCGGAATAATAAGTTTAACACCAGAAACCATATGTTCTTCAAGTTCAGACCATGAAAACCCTAAATATTTAGCAAGCAGACAAGCAACCGTAATTCCAACAATTAGTGGGATTTGCATTCCTGTATCCCAGAATGAGATGGAGAAAAAAGTTGTGATAATCAATGCAAACAGTGGCAGAAGGGCTTGTGTGAATGTCGGTTTTTTATGCATCATAACATCCTTTCATTAAGGAACTTCTTACCGGGATATGTGAATTAAATTCATATAAGCATCTGATTGGGGGTAATCGCTTACATAACGTTTATTTGGTTAATGGAATACAGGCTTATTCACGTTCCTGCATCCCATTCTTCCATGAAAATTCAGCTGTTCACTTGTCTTTCAAATCTGGTTAAAGCTTGGGAGAATATATTAAATATTTCCTCTATATCAGATTTTGAACTGATAAGCGGTGGTGCGAAAGCAATTGTATTAGCACCCTTATACATGATTGGCCGAACTATCAGTCCGAGGTCACCGCATAATTTACTTAATGTCGGAGCTGCAGCTTCTTCGGGCTTAAATGGTATATTTTCTTCAGGATCTTTGAATACGTCAAATGCACCAAGAAGGCCTGCACATCGCTCGTTTGTAACATGAGGATGTTTTTCTTTTAATTTGCTGAATTCATTTTCAACAACTGTTTCCATCTTCTTTACATGGGGAACAATGTTTTCTTTTTCAATGATTTCCAGCGTTTTTAATCCTACGGCACAGGAAGTGGGGTGTCCGCTATACGTAAAACCATGAAACAATACACCACCTGTCAGTTCAGCCAGTTCATCTCTGAATGAGTCTTTCATAATGACAGCCCCCAACGGAATGTAGCCACTTGTAATACCTTTAGCTACTGTCATAAAATCAGGAATGATACCGTCATTTTCGACACCAAACATCTTACCTGTCCGTCCAAATCCACAAACAATTTCATCAGCAATCATAAAAATACCAAATTCATCACACAAGTCGCGGACCGATTGTAAATAACCTTCAGGTGGAACATTTAGCCCCCCGGCTCCCTGAATGGGTTCCATAATAACTGCAGCAATTGTATCGGCACCTTCACGTTCGATCACACCACGAATTGAATTTTCATAGTTTGGATGCGTTTTATCCCCCTGTTCACATCCGGTTAAATATGGTTCTGCATTCAAGAAACCAGGTGCATACGACGTTCCAAAGGAATTAAAGTTATCCATTCCTGTTGCTCTAGTAGCTGCTAATGTCACCCCATGATAACCTTTTTGCAGACTGACAATTTTCGTACGTTGGGGCTGTCCTTTTAATTTCCAATATTCCCGAATAATTTTAAAGGTACTTTCATTTGATTCCGATCCACCAGAAGTGAAAAATGTTACATTTAAGTTTCCAGGTGTCAATTCAGCTATTTTACGGGATAGTTTAATAGCAGGTTCATTTGAATAATTATTAAAGGAAGAAGAAAATGGTAGTGTTTCCATTTGTTCCTTTGCTGCTTCTGCCAACTCACTTCGTCCATGCCCTAAATTCACATTCCACAAAGAGGATAATCCATCCACGTATTCCCTCCCATCAATATCCGTTAAATAGATACCTTCACCCTTCGTGAATGTATACGCAGCTCCGTTTTCTTGGTGATCACGGACAGAGGACGTCGGATGCATAAAGTGATTCCGGTCCCATTCTTTTAATTGTTCTATCGACGTTTGATTTTTCACTTCATCCATAACCATAAAGCGCTTCCTCCTTGTTAGTCTTTACTTATGCTGCAAATCAAAATAGAAATAAACCCTATATAATAGTGGTAATAAACTTCTCCTCCAAGAAATCGTCTAATGCATCCGGACCGCCTTCTCTTCCGAACCCACTTTCTTTCACGCCGCCAAAAGCGCCTTCCACCTGCGCCAATACGGTATCATTCACACCGACCATTCCATATTCAAGACCTTCAGTAACACGGTGTGAACGAGACAAATCAGTAGTGAATATATAAGCCGCAAGACCGTAATCGGTGTCATTTGCCTTTTCAATAACTTCTTCATCAGACGTAAATGAAAGAATTGGTGCAACAGGACCGAATGTTTCTTCGTTGGCTATGGTCATTGACTCATCAACATGCTTAAGCACAGTGGGGGAGTAGAAAAATCCATTTTCACAGCCGTCTTCCTCATATTTCTTTGCACCTGCCACTACTTCAGCACCTTTATCAATCGCATCTTTCACATGGGATTCAATTTTTTGAAGACCTACTTGGTTTATGACAGGACCCATTTCACTGTCATTTTTGTTCCCGTCTCCAACTTTGACATTTTTCGCCATTTGACCTAATTTCTCCGTGAATTGATCAACAATTGATTCTTGAACATAAATACGATTGGGCGAAACACATGTCTGTCCACTATTGTTAAGTTTACTCCTCAGAATTTGTTGAACGGCTTTGTCAATATCACAATCGTCAAAAACAATAATAGGTGCATGCCCGCCCAATTCCATCGAAATACGTTTCACTTGGTTTGCGGCTTTTTGATAAAGCATTTTCCCTACATTCGTTGAACCGGTAAATGTAATCTTTTTTATTCGTTTATCTGTCAACCATACGTCACCAATCGTCTGAGGATTACCGATCACCAAGTTCATAACGCCTTTTGGAAAACCAACTTCTTCAGCGAGCTCAAAAAATTTCATAGCTGAAATCGGTGTTTCTTCAGACGGTTTCAGAACAACGGTACACCCTGCTGCAAGAGCGGGGCTTAGTTTACGCGCAACCATGGCAAAGGGGAAATTCCATGGTGTAATGGCGGCTACGGGCCCCACCGCCCCTTTTTTGACCTGCAGTCTTTTTTGTGCATCCGTTGATTCCACTGTTGTTCCGTAAATGCGCCTGGCTTCTTCCGCATTCCAACGAATATATTCGGCTCCGTTTCTCACTTCGCCTCGTGCTTGCGCTAATGGTTTTCCTGCTTCCAGTGTCATCACCTTTGCAAGTTCCTCTTGATTCTCCAATACTTTATTATATAATGCCCACAATAAATCAGCTCTTTCTTTCGCTGGTTTATTTGACCAATCATGAAAAGCACTTGCCGCGGCGTTTACTGCCAATTCCGCTTCTTCCTGACCACCACTGCTTATTTGTGCAATATTTTCATTCGTCGCTGGATTAATAACCTCAATTGTGGAATCACCCTTTGCCTCCAGCCATTTGCCGTCTATATAAAGTTTGCAAGACTTCTTCGATTTTAAAACTGTCATACCAATAGATCCTCCCTTGTGTGTTAAATAGGTATTTTAATTGCTTAATAAGTGGATAGATCAACCAATACCAAGTAAACGTATCATCAATCGTCAAGATGATAACAGCCAATCCAATACAAGATCCCCTGCTCCGGTAGCCGCAGCATTTTCTCCTAAATCACCTTGTGTGAATGTCACATCCAAATCAGGAAAAAGCTTTTTATATCTGTTTATCGCTGTGTCAATGGACGTATTATAAAATAGGTTAAGCTTTCTATACATTGGACCATTTAAGATGATTTTACTGGGTTGAAAAATCGTAACCAAATTGGCAAGACCAGTTCCTGAATAATATGCTGTGTCTTTAACAACCTGCTCACATAACTGATCGCCCGACTCCAGTGCTGACACAATGTGGGAAAAAGTAATGTCCGACAAGTCACTAACTTGATCATTCAGTAAAGAATCATTTCCTCTTTTTAAATGTTTTTGCATTTCATTTACCAATGCCGGTATAGTTGAGTATGCATTCAAGCAACCATAATTGCCGCATATGCATTTTCTTCCATGGAGATCCACAACCATATGTCCCTGACCGAATGCACCCCCACTACTCCCACCACGCGGTCGAAGTATCTCACCATTTAACATAATTCCCACTCTGATACCAATTCCTTTGTTAATGTAAAAGGTGTCCCGGTCCTCTTGCGCCGCTCCCCGCCTATGTTCAGCACTTAATGCTGTGTTTTCTCCATAATCCAGTACAACTTCAGTTTCAATGTGTTCTTTTATCCTATCTACAATCGGGACATCTTCCCAACCGGAGGCCGGGAAAGATAATGGTTTGTTAATAATGCCTTTTATTGTATCAAGAGGGCCTATTGCACTGATACCTATTCCAAGCAAAGACGACTCTTTCAAACATTGCTTCTCCAACATCGCTCTAATTGCATTAACATAGGCTTCAATCATAACGTCAGGAGTACTTTTTCCATCCATATCAAAGCGTTTTTCTTCAACTGGTTTTAAATCCAGAGTCATTAAAAGTACTTTAGAGAATGTACGAGATATATCTATTCCAACGACATAATTTGCATCTGGCGTAATGCTGTATTCTTTCGCTTTTCTTCCACCACTTGAATGAGCCTCCCCGCTTTCATATAAAAGCCCATTTTCGGATAACTCTTCAATCAATCTGGCACATGTGCTGAATTTTAAATTTGTTTTCTCAGCTATTTCCACTTTTGTTAAACCGTTTTCATTTTTAACAGCCTTATAGACTTCTTTTAAATTAATCCCTTTCTGTGTTGTCACTTGGAAGAGATCTTTAAGCATTTGTGCTTCCCTCTTTTAAATAATGTAATTTTTAGTTTAAAACATCTATTCAATTTAGTCAAAAGATTTTTATATTTTATTTTATAAGAAAAATAATCCATTCTTTATCAGGGTTAAAAACAGAAGTTGAATTCATTTTGGTTAGAATGAACCATTTCTGTCTAGATAGAAAATTCTAATATGCATATTTGCTTTATAACAAAAATGAACCTCTCGAAAATTATTCGAAAGGTTCTCACTGAACAACCATAGGGAATATACTTTTAAAACACGTAATACGTAATTGACCGACAATTTTATTTACTCGTGTAATTTGTTATGGTCGCTGTTATTAAAATGGATACTCCATTTTCTCTTTCTGGACCGACACCCACTTTGTGGTAGTCAACTCTTCAATAGCCCAATCATGGCCAAAACGTCCAATACCACTATTCTTCATCCCACCAAATGGAACGTTGCTTTCCAAAACGGCGGGCATATCATTGACGTGTGTTGTGCCTGATTCAATATCAAGTGCCAGTCGTTCCCCTTTTTCAAGGTCGTCCGTAATAATAGCTGCTGACAAACCGAAATCTGTGTCATTTGCGATACGAATGGCTTCTTCATCGTCTTCAGCAGGAATAACTTGAGCAACCGGGCCAAAAACCTCTGTTGAAGCAAGTGTTGAACTATTGGGAACATTAACGAAAACATACGGCGAAATAACATTTCCGTTACGTTCGCCCTCAACAACTGTTTTTAGTCCCTCCTCTTTCGCTTTTTCAACAATGCCCATGATTTTATCGGCTTGTTTTTCATTGATGACTGGTCCTATTATGGTATCCGGATCTTTTGGATCACCGACTTTAAGTGAATTTACGCGTTCAGCATATTTCTCGACAAATTCATCATAAATAGTTTTGTTAGCAATAATACGGTTTGTTATCGCGCAAATTTGTCCGTTATGCATGAATTTGCCAAATGTAGCAATATCCACAGCATAATCCACATCGGCATCATTTAATAGTACCAAGGGATTGTTTCCGCCCAACTCCAATGCTAATTGTTTCATCGATGAAGCCGTTGTTTCTTTTATATGTCTGCCGGCAGCGTTGGATCCGGTAAAGCTGATAAAATCAACGTTTGGATTGGTTATAAACGCATCACCGGATTCCTCCAAATCCGTCAATAATGAATTGAATACACCAGCCGGAAGTCCCGCTTCTTCAAAAGCTTTTGCAAACAGTTGTCCACCAATGAGCCCAACTTGGACATCCGGTTTATGCACAACACTATTTCCTAAAGCAATTGCGGGAAAAATCGTTCTTGTGGCCATATTAAATGGGAAATTAAATGGTGTGATGGACGTAATAACACCAAGCGGCAATCGATAAACCCGGTTGACTTTATTGGGTGTTACAGACGAATATTCTCTGGGTGTGTACACTTCATTCACCATTGTAATAGCATCTTTAATATCATTGATGCCAAAACCAAATTCCACTTCGGCTTTTAAGCGTGTGCCTCCAGTTTCCCGCATAATTAATTGTAAAATATTTTCTTTTTCTTTTTCCAAATAATTTAAAGCTTTCGTCAGTACAGTTTTTCTTTCTTCAGCAGTCGTTTTTGCCCACTTTTTCTGTGCTACTCTTGCTGTTTCAAATGCTTCATGGATTTGTTCGTCGGTTGCCAAGCTTACCGTGGATAAAGTTGAATCATCATACGGGTCTTTTATGTCATAATCTCTTCCACTTTGACCATTTACCCATTGACCACCTACGTAACTCTTATTTAATCGATTGATCCATGTCCTATCCTCTGTCTTTTGCATGCTAAAACTCTCCTCACTTATCATATTTTTTTCGTCTTTTATTTCGCTTTAACATCTTCAGAATCCCATAATGTGTCATCCGTCGGTTCTTTCGTCCTCTCCTGGTATTCTGCGATAACGATTGACGCAATGACCAAAACTAGTGCTACCATGTCAACAATCCGGAGTGCCGCACCGAAAAAGACAACTGCAAAAGTAGTTGCGACAATTGGTATAACAGCTGATGCCATGCCTGCTGTACTTGCATTTATTTTTGCTAACCCTAAATATGTGAACGTATAAGCAAATATCCAAGCTGTAAACGCAAATCCTAAAATCCCCAACCAGGTCTCCATACCACTAAACACCGATACATCAATTGTGTTGAACTGATAGATAGCTATTGGAAGCGTTTGCAACATCCCAAAAAAACACAAACCTGCTGCTAATGTGTATGGTGGAAGTTCCACAGTAAATTTCTTTGCATAAATAAAAAATAAGGATAGTGAAATCACCGCAAGAAGCATAAAGAGAATACCAATACTGGATCCTCCACCTTCGGGATCAACACCGGCAATTTCCATGATCAGGACTGCAAGGATTGCTAATGCAACAGCAGAAATTTTCTTTAGATTTAACCGTTCCCGTAATAAAAACAATGACAGCACCAATACAACAGCAGGCGTTATACTAGTAATAATCCCAACAGATACAGGCCCCGCATAAGTCAATCCGTATAATTGAAAAACGGTATACAATGTCACTGTAAGTAAAGCCTGCATAAATATACCGAAATAGTTTTTCCAGCTTATGTGACTCCATTTTGTTTTTTCAACTATAGTCGCGAAAGGAATCAGAATAATACTGGCTATCAATATCGTTATGAACGTGAATAAAAGAACTGGAAAATCGACCATCATGACGTCTCCGATTGGGATACTCATACCAATAGACATCATGCTAATAACAAAAAGCAAAACCCCTTGACGCATATGAATGATAACCTCCAGTTTTGTTATAAATACATAACATTCAGATTATTGTTTATGAGAAAAGCCAGGAAGGCAAACAGGTTATTGAAACAAATTTTTCTTTACATGTGTTTACCTGCCCAGCTCTTTTTCATACTAAAGTACTATTTTAAAGATTGTTCAAATGCCGTTAAGCCTTCATCAATAATTTTGAAGATCTCTTCTATTTCTTCTTTATTGGCAATTAATGGGGGGGCAATGGCCACGATATTTGATCCATTCCAATCAATAGACCGCAAAATCAAGTTTCGTTTAAAACACTCATCAACTACTTGAAAAGAAGCTCCTGTTTCCGGATCAAAAGGTTTTTCTTTATCACGGTCTGCATATAATTCGAACGCCCCAAGCAATCCAACAGCTCTTGACTTGGTTACATGCGGATGATTATCTTCTAATTTTTGTAACTCCGCTTTGAATACTTGTTCCATGTTATTGACATTATCCATAACATTGTCACGTTCAATAATTTCGAGGTTCTTTAGAGCGACGGCACAGGACGTTGGATGACCGCTATACGTAAATCCGTGGAATAAAACATCATCTGTTTTAACCATCTCATCACGAATTTTCTCACGCATCACAACACCACCAAGAGGGATATATCCACTTGTGCTTCCTTTTGCGAATGTCAGCATATCCGGTGTGACATTCCAATTATCCACGCCAAAGTTTTTACCTGTACGGCCGAATCCACAAATGATTTCATCTGTAATCATTAAAACGTCTTTCTCATCGCATAAGTCCCGAAGTGCCTGTAAATATCCTTCAGGAGGCGTGAATACACCGCCCGCTCCCATGATCGGTTCCAGAATAATGGCGGCTATATTTTCTGGCCCTTCCTGTTCAATAATACCTCTGACACTTTTATGGTAATCTTCATGACTTCTATCGCCAAGTTCGCAATCAAGAAGATGCGGCTCAGCATGAAGGTAGTCCGGAGATTTGGGACCGACCAAACTATTGAACTCCGTTATTCCGGTGGCACTTGTCGAACCTTGTGCAACACCGTGATAACCCCTGCTTAAACTAATGACTTTATTACGGCTTGACTGCCCTTTAAGCTTCCAGTAATATTTCGCTAGTTTGAAGGCGGTATCATTAGCCTCGGATCCACCAGATGTAAAAAATACTACATTCATATCTTCAGGCGCCATCGAAGCGATCTTTTGGGATAAACGAATGGCCGGCTCATGGGAATAACCATTAAAGGAAGAACTGAATGCCAGCGTTTTCATTTGCTCTTTTGCCGCATCTCCAAGCTCTTCTTGACCATGTCCCAGATTCACATTCCAAAGCATGGACATGCCATCAATGAAAGTGTCACCGCTTTCATTTTTAACATAAACTCCGTTACCTTCCGAAACAATGATCGGCGGTCCTTGCTCATATTGCATTTTCGGTGGTGTTAAAGGGTGTAAATAGTGTTCTTTATCCAATTCAGTAAGTTCATTAACTTTAGATTCCAAATTTTTCATTAATAAAACCTCCGTGCGTAGTGGTATTTTTTAATGTCATAACGTTCAAAGAATGGAATAAAATCTTACCATTCAGTGCGCTCACATTACTTATCTACTTGGCAAAATGAAACTTCAAGAGTCTAATTTGATATCCTCATTTTTCCTTTATGATACAATGATTTTTAATATCCATCTTTTAGTAGCTTGATAACTGTTTTAAATAATCACCTCCATTTATCCTTACGAACGTTCGTAAGTTATTGATATTATAACCAATTCAACTAATTAACGCAAGTCGGAATTATTAAAAAATCGTGTCGTAAAATACGTGTGTCCTGAAAGTAGCTATCAACTATTGCGTTATCCCTCTCCAATAGATATCCCATGAATGCTGAAACCTATACTCAAAGTTTTCTATATTTACATACACAAGTTCGACAAGAAGGCCATCAAATAAGTTCATATAAGATAACTTAGCCTTTTCTGCTTCTATATTTATTGTTTGTTGATGACTTGTAATGGTTTCCTCTATATGACTTTGTATCTGATTGTAGAAAGTAAATGCTTTTACAATAACAGTGTTTTCAATATTATTCGGCGGTAAAAACATCATTCTTAATAAAAATTTAATATTTTCTTCACCATGTGATATAAACCGGCTCTTTAATTTGTTGATAAAATTGTACAATATTTCATATAATGAGTGATCCTTAGATTTATCAAAATAATCATTTAAAAAGGTAACCTCTTCTTGAACAACCTGATTCATAACAGTCAAAATCAATTCATTTTTATTTTTAAAGTGTGTATATATCGATTGTTTTTTTATTCCAACCTCTTC
Source organism: Lentibacillus halophilus (assembly GCF_055395055.1). Lineage (NCBI taxonomy): Bacteria > Bacillati > Bacillota > Bacilli > Caryophanales > Bacillaceae > Lentibacillus > Lentibacillus halophilus. The sequence goes on along the minus strand of NZ_AP043750.1, from coordinate 1,537,436 downwards.
CCCTATATCACTGAGTGACGTATCATTAATGCCTTTTTGAATAAAAAGTTTCAATGCATTTTCCCTAATTTTTGTTTCTGTTAATTTCATTTCTGAACTCCTTCCAGACGGTAAATGACTTTTATGTATATCTTACAACTGGTGTTTCATTTCGACATGCTATTCCAATGTATGCAGCATTCGATGGTTTGCTTCTTAAATAATCTATTGAATTTTACAAGGATCGAATTACATATCACATCCTTAAACAATAGAAACGCAGCATTGAAAGTATAATAGTGAAAAGAATATTAGGCAAATAACAAAAAAGAGGACTAGATTACATTTGAGTCAGGGGTGTCATCGATTTATTAGCACTATTAACATATATTTATCAATTTAAAAAGTTAATAATAGAATCAAAAGTACTTGTCATCCTATAAGAAATCTTATATAATTTTGTTAATGTTTCTGTAACAGTAAGCGTTTGCACATGACGACGTGTGGTTCCGCTTCACCTACAATCCCAATAGAAAAGGAGAGTCATGACAAAATGCGACATGTGTTTTCTAAAACCAATCTATTTTTCAGTCTACTGTTAACTGGAATACTGATTGCACTCACTGCGTGTGGAGGCGATGATACGTCGGAAGCAAGTGGTGATGCGGCAAAGAATTTGGATTTCTCCCATTTTTTCCCTTCCTCGCACTTTATGGAAGAAGAAATAAAGCAATTCAGCAAGGATCTTAAGGATAAAACCGATGGAGACGTCAGCATCACATCGTATCCAGGAGCTTCTTTGGCTGAACCGGATAAACATTATGACGCTGCAGCAACAGGATCTGTTGATATAGCCTTGAGTGTTCATGGGTATACGCCGAATCAGTTTCCGTTGACCTCTGTCATGGAATTGCCGTTTATGTCGGAAAATGCGGTTGAAGGTTCCAAAAATTTATGGAAAATTTACAATGAATTTGATGAATTTGATGATGAATACGCTGGCACCAAACCTTTATGGCTATACACCACCGATCCAGGGCAACTCTTCACTGTTGGAAAACAAGTGAAAAGTGTAGAGGATCTGGAAGGTATGAAAATTCGCTCCCCTTCCCCGGAAACAAGTGAATGGCTTGAGGCGCTGGGAGCAACACCGGTTTCCATGCCGATGAATGAAAACTTTGAAGCATTGGAAAGAGGCGTTGTCGATGGCACCATCGCACCTTGGGAAGCTGTCAAAACATGGGGATTGGATGAAGTTGTCGATTATGCTACAATTGGAAATTTTTATTCCACGACCATGTTTGTTGTTATGAACCAAGGAGTCTGGGATGATCTGAGCAAAAAAAATCAAGAAGCAATCAATGAACTGACCGGCAAACGAATGGCGGAAAAAACAGGTGAGCGTTTCGACCAATTCGGCAAAGATGCTGTTAAGCAAGCAAAAGATAAAGGTGTTGAAATATACGAGCTGAGCGACGACGAGCTGAATAATTGGAAAGAGTATATTGAACCAACCATCCAAAATTGGATTGACGATGTAGAAGATCGTGGTCTGCCCGGTCAGAAAGTTTATGACCGTGCTGTCGAATTGAGTAACAAATAGATAGAGAAGGGAATACAATATGTCGAAAATGATCGAGAAATCGGAAAGGTTCGTACAAAAAATTGTACGTATACAGCAGTTCATTTCAAATATATTTCTAGTTTTTATTATGTCCATTATTACAATTGATGTACTCGGTCGTAATATCTTCAATCAACCATTAAAAGGAACATTTGAAATGACAGAACTCGGGGCAGCTTTACTAGTATTTTTTGCTTTAGCCGTAACACATAAACAAGACGATCATATTACAATTGATTTTCTTGTGGATCGCTTTTCTGAAAAAGTTCGGAATGTTATTAATGGCTTAGTGGAAATACTGATAGCCTGTATTGTGTTTTTCATGTCCTTCTATATGTATGAAAATGGTGTCCGCACAATGGAACGAAAAGCGACAACGACTGATTTGGCTATTTCTATTCACCCGTTTATCTTTGTCATTACGTTCGCGCTTATCATCTTTGCCTTAACTGCGATATTCAAAGCATTAACGTACTTCGGATTGGCGGTGAATAAAAAATGAGCCCAGAAATGATCGGATTACTTGGAATCATCGTATTATTTGCCATGTTTTTATTGCGGGTTCCTGTCAGTATTTCTTTGGTATTTGTCGGGGTCATTGGACTTGCTATGATACGTGATTGGGATTCGGCACTTGTTCAATTGGGGACAACGCCGTTTTCCACTGCAAGTTCTTACTCATTAAGTGTTATCCCACTGTTTATTTTAATGGGAATGTTTTTGTCTTATAGTGGTTTCGGCCATGACTTATACAAAGCCGTTGATGCTTGGATTGGACACATTAAAGGCGGACTGGCTATGACCACGATTGGTACCAGTGCATTATTTTCAGCCATCTCAGGATCGGTTAATGCCACGACGGCAACAATGGCCCGTATTTCCCTTCCGGAGATGAAAAAATATCGCTATGACGATGCATTATCGACGTCCTGTGTAGCTGCCGGTGGAACATTGGGGATTCTAATTCCTCCAAGTGTTATCCTCGTATTATACGGCATTTTGACAATGGAGCCGATTGGAGAACTTTTGATTGCAGGGCTTGTTCCTGGACTATTACAGATGGGCTTATTTATGATTGTTATTTACGTCATGGTTATGCGAAATCCGGAACTGGCCCCAGTAAGTGATAAAAAAGGTTTGATGGTGAAAATAAAGTCACTGAAAAGTGTATGGCCTTTTTTTGCATTGTTTGCACTCAGTATCGGCGGCATCTATTTTGGATTTTTTACACCGACCGAAGCTGGAGGCGTAGGTGCATTCGGTGCGCTCGTCCTAGCTATTCTGACAAGACGATTAAGCTGGAGTGATTTTAAAAAATCACTAAATGAAACGACCCATTTAACGGCAACCATCTTTTTTATCTTAATTGGTGCGGATGTTTTCAGTAAATTTTTGGCACTGAGCCGGATTCCCTCAGCCACTACACAATTTGTTGCGAATTTGGATATGCCGGCCGTTCTCATTATGATATTTATTTTACTGATTTATTTTGTATTGGGACTGTTTTTAGAGGGGATTGCGATTTTTGTACTTACCTTGCCAGTCGTTTATCCATTAATAACAACACTTGGTTTTGATGGCGTCTGGTTTGGGGTTGTTATGATTTTGGTCATGAACATTGGATTGATCACGCCTCCACTCGGATTAAGTGTTTATATTATTAGTGGTGTCGCGAAAGACGTACCCATTCAGCGTATTTTCCGAGGTGTCATTCCTATGCTATTTATGATGATTCTATGCCTTGCTTTGGTTCTCATCTTTCCAGAGATTGTCACATTCCTGCCCAAATTGATGTAAAAAACGGAAAAAGGTTGAAAACAACAATGCAAATAAAGCGAATAACATACTGCTATTACCGACCGATTATTTCAAAGAGCCACATGCGATTTTTCCGTATGTGGCTCTTTTCTAGTTCTTATTTTATTTAAATATAATGCTCGTTATGTTATTAAATTGATAGAATTCCATTGCAAAAGCAACTATCGAGAGTGCCGCTGCAAGTATTAAAACAAACAACGGAATGATGCCTGAAAAAAGTTGACTGTTCCGGATTCATACATACTACCTTTATTTAGTTAATCCGTTTTCCGTATCGCTCGAGGAATTATATGTCAATGTCCATCCTGTATACCCAAAAAATACTGTTAAAATCGGAGAAATTAAACAGAAAAAGGAAAAAGGTAAATAAGCCAGAGTGGAAACATCTAACGTCGTTGCCGTAAAAACACCGATCACACTCCAGGGAACCAATGGGTTAATCACTGTACCAGCATCTTCTGCCACCCTTGATAAGTTTTTATTGGCAAGGCCGACTTTTTCATATTGATTCTGGTATGTTTCACCTGTTAACAAAATTGATAGATATTGTTCACCGATTAATACGTTGACAGCGATGGCTGTAAGAGCTGATGCCGTAATAACTTGATACGTTTTCCTCAGTAGATGTTCAATGGATTCAAGCAATGTTGGAATAATGCCCAATAAAAACAGCAAACCACCCATACTCAATGCCAGCAGAATAATACCAATAGTAAATAGCATGCTTTCAATTCCGCCCCGGGTTAGCAATGAGTCAATTTGTTCCACCCCTGTATCCGACACAAAGCCTCCCATAAGAACATCAAACAAATGTTGAATCGATGTGGAGCCATTAATAAATGAGAGGATAATTGCACTTAATGAGCCCGCGGCAAGTGTAAGAATAGCCGGCATTCTGATAATCGAGCATATAAACAACACGGCAAGAGGGATGACAGCGTTAGTCCAATGAATCAGACCCGTGTCCAAAAGGCCAGCTTGAAAATGTTTCATTTGCTCAAAATTTGCATTTTGCAATTGCGGCGAGATAATAGCAAATATAATCAATGTAACAATAAATGCGGGAACCGTTGTCCACATCATATTTCTAATATGCGTAAACAAATCTACATTTAATGTCGTTGAAGCCATGTTGGTTGTATCCGATATCGGTGACATTTTATCACTAAAGAGAGCACCTGATACAATAGCTCCCGCAGTAATTGCTAATGATACATCAACAGCACCTGAAATACTGATAAATGCTACACCGACAGTAGCTATGGTTGTAAGCGAACTGCCAATAAAGAAACCAATAAACGATGTCACAACAAAAACAACGACGTAATAAAAATTTGGCGTAACTAAATTAAATCCTGCATAAACCAAAGTTGGAATCGTCCCGCCCAACATCCAGGACGCCACGAGAATACCAATGAAAAAGAAAATAAATACGGCTCCCATGCCACTTTTAGCTCCTTCGACAATACCTCCTTCAAGTATTTTATAAGATACATTCTTCATAAGTCCATAAAGCACAAGTGCCAAAAGCACAATCGCCAAAGGAACATGTGGGGCTGCGTCCAAAAATATAATACTAGCGCTAATAACCGCTATAATGGCAACGGTTAAAAGAAATGCCTCTATGAAAGAAGGCTTTTGAACAGGCTGAATCCGATACATGTAAACGCTCCCTTACTCAATTTTTACGTTCATTAACCCCACATTAACTATATTACCTTGCCACGCTTTTTTCCAGTCCAAGTTAGGAATTTAAGATACTTTTTCTATATAATGATTCGCCTTCCTCTTCCATAAAGACAGTTTCTTTAGGCTAGTTCCAAAAACAGCTTTTTGGGATTTTCAATCAGGTCTATAAACCGATTGATAAATTCAATAGCGCGTGCTCCATCTGCTACACGATGATCAAATGAGAAAGAAATCGTCATAATAGATCGTATCGCTATTTCATCATTTTCAATCACGGCAGGCTTTTTTTTAGTTTTATGGAAGGAAATAATACCCGTATGCGGTTTGTTGATGATCGGCGTTGCTGCTGTTCCTCCCAATGGTCCAACATTATTGACGGTGAATGTGCTATTTTTCATATCAGAAGGGGACAAATTTCCCTCCTGAGCTTTTTCAGTCAGTGCTTTCATTTCTTTATTGATTGTTTTAATCGTCTTCTTATCAGCATTCTGTATAGCTGGAACCATGACACCTTCTTTTGTATCAGCCGCAAATCCTATATGACAGCTTTTGAACAGTTCAATCATCTCATTTTCCTCATCCAAACGAGCGTTAAAGACTTTATAATCCTGTAATGAAATAACTATAGCCTTAATAAAAAAGGATGTGACGGAAATAGTTTCATCGGATTGCTTTAACTCATCTCGAAAATTAAGCAGGTTTGTGATATCAGCTTCATCGAAATGGGTAACATGTGGAATGGTGTTCCAAGAGTCACTCATCTTTTTAGCAATTTGTTTTCTGACACCTGTCAATGGAACGCTTTCTTTTTCTTGTGACGTACTATTTACAGCTGCATCGCTGTCCGGAAACGTGTCATTAACGGAATCGCCTCCTTGTGCAAAGCGATAAACATCATCATCAATGACTCGCCCAGATGGTCCAGTTCCATCAATTTTTTCAATATTAACCCCCATTTCACGGGCGATTCGTCTTGTATGCGGTGCTGCTCTGATGCGTCGGGGCGGTGAAGAAACAGCTGCTGTGTTCTTACTTGTTTCGGTTTTATTCGAAGAAACGCCTGTTTCTACCTGTTTTGATTCCTCTGTATAAGATGGCTCCTTTTTTTCCTCCCCCGTATTGATTTCCATTAATACCTCTCCGACTGACACTGTATTACCGGTATCGAAATGAATGAATTGTATTGTTCCTCCTGCTGGTGCAGGGATTTCAGCAACCATTTTATCTGTTTGCACTTCAATAAGCGCTCGTTATCCCATAAGTCATGATTTTGCATATAACGTTCCAATCGTGAAACCGGATCCAGACTATTTTGAATCTGTTCCATTTGTTCTTGATCACGGTATTTTGATGGATCATCTGCTGTCGTATGTGCACCAAATCGCCATGTTACGGATTCAATCAGGGTTGGACCCTTACCATTGCGCGCCCGGTTAATGGCTTCTTTTACAGCGATGTATACAGCAAATACATCCATCCCATCAACTCGGATTCCAGGAATGTCATAGGCCTCTGCTTTTTGAGCAATCGTTTCGGAATTCATTTGTTTTTCCACAGGCATGGAAATAGCAAATCCATTATTTTGGTTAAAAAATACGACAGGTGCGCTAAACGTACTTCCCATATTTAGACCCTCATGAAAGTCTCCTTCCGAGGTTGCACCATCACCAAAATACGCAATGGAGACATTTCCAGCGTTCTTATATGTTTCCGCCATAGCTACACCGACGGCATGGGGAAGATGCGTAGCTATCGGTATCGACCCCGGCATGATATGCTTATTTCTGGAGGGCAGGCATCCTTCAAGCCGACCATTCCAATGCATAAGCATTCTATCCATATCAGCACCGAACGCCAGTGATGCACCATGATCCCGATATGTTGGGAACAACCAATCCCCATCATTCATTGCAACTGCACTGCCGACCTGCGAAGCTTCCTGGCCATAGAACGGTACATACGTTCCAATTCGTCCTTGACGTTGCAACGATACACCCTTTCGATCATACGTCCGGATTCGTAACATGTGATAATATAACCATTTTACGTTTTCTTCTGTTATTTCAGTCTGATAGTCATCACTGCTGATATGGCCGTTTTTATCAATTATTTGAAACAAAGGGTACTTTTCCATCATTTAACACCTCACCTTTCCGATCATTATTAATCTTTAACGACCCATTTTTGGCCTGCATTTTCGTGAAAAGAAATTATTAAGATGACATTGTTCATTTAACTTCAATTCACTTTTTTTGTTTGGCAGCTTCCAATGTACATTCATATGCCACCTAGCGCCGGACCAAGTGTTGTATCGTGAATTGCTATAATAGCATGTAATCCGGAATATGGGTCATTGCAGAACATAACCTGTTCATGATTAGCCATTTTTTTGAAATAAGTCCTGTTCCAAAGGTTGTGTTTTTTCAAGATATGTTATATAAGTATCATTCCTTCCTCCACTTTCGCACTATTGGCACATTCGCTAAACATCATTAAATCATTCATTCATACTTTTTTTCACTTTTAGTTCAACTGTTTTTTTAGGAAGAATGGCTTGTTTAACTTCCCCCCTTCCAATCAGACCTTGTTCGTTCTCTATCAGTACTTCCGTTATAACTTTATGATCTGTCATATCAGTTACCGTAGCGGTTATATTGACTTGTGTTCCCAGTCCGGTTGGGGCGATGTGTTTCACGGATACTTCCGCTCCCATACCCTCCTCGTTTTCATCCAGAAATGGTAAAACCAGTAATCGTGATGTCCATTCCATGTGATAGACCATAGCCACGGTTGAATAGACCGGATGAACGACCTCCCCGCCAAATTGAGCGACCATATCCTGTGTTACGGTATCGGTTAAAAAAGTCGAACTCCCCATATGCAAGCCTTTTTTCATCAAATCCTCTCCATATTCCAACATGTCTATAAAGCGCTTTCAAAGACAGAACAAAAAAATAAATCCTAAGAATAATAATATTATATTTAAATCAAATATTCTGTCTACAATGGATAATACACTCTCCTAAAATATAAGTCAACAGTTAACTGTTGACTTTATAATGAATAAAAATAAGCAGATGAATGAAACAAACCAGCACCTGCTTAAAAAATGGATGGCTAATGGTTAATGTGCATTAACACCCCTTCCAACCCTTTTCTTATATGCTCTTTCATTATTTTTTCTGCTGTTTCTTCCTCCCCTTTCAATATTAATTCATATATTCGATTATGCTCCTCAACAAATGAGGGATAAAAGTCACCGTTCACCATACTGTTTCGCATATAATGTATTTTTGTCCGAATAGCTCCTAATAACTGGATAAGTTGATTATTATTTGATGATTGCATAATAATGTCATGAAATTGCTGATCCAATCTACCTAACTCAACACCATCATTCTGTTCAAATGCTTTATTTGTTTCCTCCAAATTATCTGCAATCTGGTCTTTTTGATTATCTGTTATGTTTTTTATCGCCAAAGAAATCGATAAAGTCTCAAGATTTTCGCGGCATTGAAAAATTTCTACGACATCCCGCATAGTAGGTTCGTATACACGGACGAAGCCATTGTTATAGATGAGCAAGCCGTCTTGAATGAGCATTCGAATAGCCTCTCTGACAGGACCTCTGCTTATCCCCATCCGGTCAGCCAATTTTGCCTCGATCACACGTTTCGAAGGTTCATAATCGCCCTTTAAAATTCCTTCTTTTATGATATTGTATGCTTGTAGATGAAGTGACTCATTTTTAACAATTTTATCCATAGTAACCTCCAAGAGTTACGAATATTAAAAACTCTATCTATTGAGGATTTATTGTATCATATAAATACCAAAAGAAAAATCCTCAGTTAGTTGAAATCAAGCAAACTTGGATTTTAAAAATGAGGATAACAATACACGTATATAACTTTGTTTATGAAGAAGTAAAAAAAGGGCTTAAAAAGGTGTTGATCCCTTCTTTAGCCCTAGTATTATAATAATCTGTTTTATTTTAATAACGCCTTGTCCTTACTTAAAACGGGTATGGATATTGCTTTTTTTGTACGTGGGTGTGGCAAATTCGTAAAACTCCATAGACAATCCTATATAACGTTTTTGAAGCAATTCGTCAAAATGGGTTTCCATTGTTTCAAAAAGATCCTCACAAAGCGCTTTTTTATCTTCTTCTGTGCGCCCTTTGGCAAGTTTCAGAGTTGCATGGACAAATGCATCATCTGCTTTACCATCAGCAATAACGTATTCCGAAAACTCCATTGCCCGCATTTTTAAACCACCAGCAGGAATAATATGATGATGGGAAAGGAATACATCATTTAATTTCTGAAGCAGATCAGATATATTTGTTTCATTTTTTATGTTATCGGAATACTCTAAATAAAAATGTGGCAATGTCTATGCCTCCTTTTGTGTTTCAGCCTATTATTTCACAAAAGCTTCGTCACCAATAATGGTACTAACCAGTCTGCCAACGCCTTCTACTTCTGTCACCACTTCATCGCCAACGTTTGTGTCAACCGATCCTTTCGGCGTCCCTGTAAGAATAATATCTCCAGTGTTTAACGTCATAAAACTGCTTAAATACTCGATTAGTTCAGGTACACCAAGAATCATATCACATGTATTTCCTTCCTGTTTTAATTCACCATTTATATATGTTCGTAATGGCAAATGCATCGGATCCTCGATGTCTTCAGCATCCACAAACCATGGGCCCAATGGGGTAAGTGAATCACGGTTTTTGGCACAAAGATTGGGACGATAATAATTTTCCAGATAATCCCTAATAACATAATCATTGGCCACGGTATAACCTGCTACATATTGATAAGCATCTTTTTTATCAATATTTCTTGCTGTACCTCCAATGACCACCGCCAGCTCACATTCATAATGCATAAATGTGACATCTTCCGGGCGATACGCTTGACCAAAATGGCCTGTAAACGTATTAGGACCTTTCAGAAATACTAAGGGTTCTCTTGGCGAAGAATTAAAGGAAAGTTCTTTTGCATGATCTTCGTAGTTCAACCCCAGCGTAAATACAGTCCTTGGCGTCAGTGGTGGTAACCATTCAACATCATGTTCATTCACAAGTCTGCCGTCATTCAATTGAACGGAACCATTTTTTTCAAAAGCGTGATACATCGTTCCCTTATAAACGACACGGGCATGTTTCATTACGTTGTCCCTCCCAGCGCGAGTTCTTCTTTTTGTATCGAGTTTTCCAATGTTCCGACACCGGGTATAGTGATGGTGACGGTATCACCCTCTTCTGCAAGCGGGGCTTCGTCTGAAATACCAACCAATAGTGCATCACCGGCATAAAGGGTCATAAACGATGTGACGTCAGCAATAAGTTTTCCGATATCCCTGATAAGGTTATTAGTGTTATTTTCTTGTTTTAATTGGCCATTGACATAAACTTGTATATTTAAATCATTTGGGTTGTCAATACAGTCCCGATCAACCACCCAAGGACCAACGGGACAGAAGCCATCGCGTGCTTTTTCCTTTATAGCCGGACGATAAACACTTTCATGCGGAATGCTTACGTCATTGACAATAGTATAGCCTTTTATATAATCAAACGCGTCCTGCTCCTTGACTTTGGTTGCCTGCTCTCCCATAACAACAGCCAAGGCAGCCCCCATTTGCAATTGAGAAACATGGCTGGGCAGTGGTATCTCAGTTTTAGAACCAATAATGGTATTAGCAGGTTTTATATATAAAACAGGAGCTTTGGGAGGAGCTTTATATGGATCTTGATTCATTGACGGTTCAAATTTGTCGTACATTCCTTTATCATTAAGCAGTGCGCCGTAAACTGTGCCATTTAATGGTACATCCAATGGAAGCTCATCCACGTTGTATGTTTTGTTTTTTATATTAATCGTGTTATCTTTCCATGATACACTTCCATCATACCATTGCTGAATCCCTTTTAATTTCGTTGTAACATTACTCACCAAAAATCACTCCCTCATATGCAACCATTTATTCGTAACATGCAAGAAAAACAGACCAGCAGTTAAACTGGTCCAAAAAAACGGAATTCTATTAAACTGACTTCTATTATGCATATTCTACTGGTTGATGGCTTCCATATTTTCCACAGTAAAATGTCAATGGATCGCCTTCCTCAAGTTGCAGGTCCATGACCTTTCCAATAAACAGCGTGTGATCACCAACCACATAGGTTCGATCAACATCACATACAACAGAAGATAAAGCATTCTTTATGACTGGCACATCGTTAATCGTATCGAAATCAATTTCTTCGTTCGATTCTTTTTGACCGGCAAAATGCATCGAGATCTTTTGTTGTTCATTAGACAGCACATTAACGGCGAATTTTCCGGATTCTTTAATTTTATCAAGCATAACTGCATTATTATCCACAGATATCGTGATCAATTCAGGATCCATTGATACAGACATAAATGCATTGGCGGTCATCCCACGAGTCTCTGTCTCTACTTTCGTTGTAATCACCGTAACGCCCGTCGCAAACTTTCCCATTGCATTCCGAAATGTTCTTTTATCCATCACCATTCTCCTTTCTTGTTTTTCATGAAGAAACCATACTCTCAACATGCACTTTTTCCAGAAATTCAATTGTCAGTTCTGTTCCCTGTTTAATCCCTGAATCATTTACTAAACATTCATTTTCAGTAAGCTTATTTCGGTAAAACACACCATTGTAAACGCTTTCTCCCACTATAATATTCACATAATACTCACCGTGGCTGGGGAGCAAGTAACGTTCGGAAGCAGCAACTGTTACAAAGTCGCCGTTTTCCCTTGTTACGTTGGCATTCACGCAGTAATTTTCACCCAAATAATGGGGAATACTGGCAACTTTTCCTTCCATTAAAAGTTCTCTTAAAAGTGTGGAACTTATTTTTTCACCCATATAGGTTTTTTTATCAATAACACTCAATTCATAACCACAAGATTGTGACTTATCTCTCAAAAATTGTGTGTCACCTCGTGCCTTAAATCCAAAAGTGAAATCAAATCCAACGACAACATGTTTTGAATGGGTCCCTATAATATAATGATTAATAAATTCTATTGGAGGCAATGATGCAAATCGTTTATCAAATGTAACAACATATAATTTTTCCACACCGTATTCAGCCATTTTTTTAATTTTTTGGGGCAAAGGCGTTAAATATTTTCGATTTTTGTCTCCTTTAATGATTTCATCCGGATGCGGGCTGAATGTCATTGCTGTAAACAAAATCTTCTTTTCTTCCGCCACCTGCTTTGCGTGATGAAGCAATTCCTGATGTCCCAGATGAATCCCATCAAAAAAACCAATTGCCATGACTTGCTCATTTGTAAATGCTTGCTCTATCGGGTGTGATAAATAAACGATTTGCATCCTTGTTTTCCTCCTAAGTCAGTACTGGTACTGTGTCATGATTTAATTCATAAAGCTCGGCATTCTTTGTGACAATGTGCCTTCATCAACTTTCATTTTCTCGCCCGTTTTCACGTCAAGAAATTGCATCGCTTCGTTAAACCAGCTTTCCGGTGGTTCATGTCCCCAGAATGTGGCACGCTGCGGGTCATCCAAATCCCAGCGAATAGGGTCAAAATCAGGATCTCCTGTGAAATAGTCTCCCGTATAAAGTTCCACACGGTTGCCATCAGGATCCCGTAAATAAAGGAAAAAGGCATTTGATAGACCGTGACGACCGGGTCCGCGCTCAATATTAGACGCATATCCCAGTGATCCGAGCACATCACACGTATTAATAACACACATAGGATCACTTAGCCAAAAGCCAGTATGGTGCAGGCGTGGTCCTTTTCCATTCATAAAAGCTACATCGTGAACAGTTGGTTTTCGATATAACCAAGCTGCCCAAACGGAATCGTCATTGGTTGCCGTATATTCTGAACAACGATAGTTTAATTCGTTGGTATAAAAATCATACGCTTTTTGCACATCCGGAACCATGCAATTAAAATGGTCAATCCGCTGCATCTTGGAGCCTTGATATTTATCAAAGTGTTGCAGCATGCGTTCAACTTTATCCATTTTATAAAAGAATTCAACCGGAATACCGGAAACATCCTGCACACGGAGGGCGCGGCCCACCGCATGCTGACTTCCTTCTTCCATCCATACAGGCTCCATTCCTTTAGTCTCAAAGAAGGCGGCCAATTCATCAAGATCGTTTTCTTGGGAAACTTTATAACTAATGACTTCGACACCTGGCTCATTCGACTTTTGTAAAACATAGCTATGGTGTCCCCGTTCTTCCAATCCTCTTAAATAGATATGCCGTTCGTCCGCTTCAGTTTCAATAAACCCCAGTCCATTGACGTAAAAATCTCTTGAAGCATCCAAATCTGTTACATTGATAATCGCACGTGCTGCACGGACGATGTTAAATGAGTGGCTCATTCATTTCCCTCCTTTACGATTGAACCGTTCCCGGCTTTGAGACGTTCATGCTATTTAGGAATTCTTGAACTCTATCTTTATACGGTTGTTTATCATAGTTATCAAAGTAGGTCATACCCATTTTGATTGGATCACCAAAGAAATAATACTCATAATGCGTTTGACGATTTCCGAAAGCACTCATGGTCAAGTCCCATGCCAGACGGAAGATTTGTACACGCTCATACCCTTCCACATTCTTACCTTGCATGGCTCTGTGAAGAATTGGACCAATCTCATCATTATTAAAATCGTCATACGTCGGTAAACTCATTAATCCCGATGCGCCGAGAATTCGAATGATTTCAGCCATCCGTGGATAAATACGTGGATACCAATTACGTGCTGCATCCAGTGCTTCAAAGTCAGGTGTCATCATACCCCACTTATCGATTTGAGCATTATGCTCAGCACGATACAGGTGTGATTTCATAATTTCAAGATTAAGCATGATTTCTGTGCCTTTGTCTTTTACGTGCTGGAATCCATCAATGCCTATGGAATCCATCAGTGTCAGGACAACACCAAGCAAGAATTCTGTTTTCTTAACGCCTTTTGCAACAACCTGATGAGACATATGAGCAACAGCATTTGTTTCGCCAAAGGCACGGTTGCAAATGGACGAGTTTTCACATATAAATACACGGTCCCAAGGTACTAATACATGATCAAAAGATACAATGGTGTCGCCTTCTTCAAAATTCGAGCTTAATGGATGATCAAAGTTATTTTTATCTTGGTCAAATGACTCACGTGACAAGAATTTCAGTCCTGGCGCATTATTAGGAATCGCAAAGGCAAGGGAATACGGGTCATCGAGTTCGCCTGACTTTTTAACAGTAGACGGGAAGACGAGAATTTCATCCGTAATACCGCCTTGCGTTGCCAATAGTCTGATACCATCAACAATAATTCCTTCGTCAGTTTTCTCTTCAAGATGAAGCGCCACATTCGCATCATTTTGCTCAGCTTGCATTTTAGCTCTATTAACTTGCGGATGGATCAGTGTGTGCGTCAAACTGATATCATTCTCACGTGCATATTCCGCATAGTTTTTAGCGTTCTCCGCAAACATCGGATCGCCCTCAGCAAAAAATTCATTAGCTTCACCCATGGCCATTACATCAGCATTCAAGTAATCTGGTGAGCGACCCATTAATCCGTTAGACAAGCTTTGCCATTCCATAATTGCTTCACGTCTCTGGATTAAATCATCAATTGTCTTTGGTGTCATGAAGGTTTTGCCAACGCTATTTCCAGTATTTGGATTAGTGTAAAGCATTTTTTCCGGTTTTTCATGTTGCAAATCATATAATTTAGCCATTGATTGAATAGCATTTTTAAATGCAGGATGCTCAGTGACATCGTTTACTCTTTCACCATGAATGTACACATTGTTATTCGCTTTCTTTAGCCGATCAATATATTGCTGTCCTGTCTTTGCTGGCATATATTTTTCCTCCTTTTAATGTTCTTCATTATTGTTTCTTGCCGAATTGGGGTATATGATGATCAGTCAGCGCCACATGAACAACTTGTGCTTCTGTATAAAAATCAAATGCATAATGCCCGCCTTCTCGGCCAATACCACTTGATTTGGAGCCTCCAAATGGAACACGCAAGTCACGGACGTTTTGGGAATTAATCCAAAGCATTCCGGCGTCAACCCCCTGAGCAACCCGATGACCACGCTGAATATCCTGTGTCCATACATAACCTGCCAAGCCATAGTCAATATCATTAGCCAACTCGATCACTTCATCTTCATCTTTAAATGTCATTACCGTTAAAATCGGTCCAAATATTTCTTCCTGAGCAACAGTTTTATCATTTGTTGCATTCAAAATCATGGTTGGTGGAATAAAGTTGCCACTTTTCATGCTTTCGGGAACGTTTCCACTCACGACTTCCGCTCCTTCTTCTTCAGCGATTTCCAAATAACGTTTAACATTCTGATAATGTGTTGTTGAAATTAGCGGTCCAACCTGTGTTGTTTCATCCATTGGGTCTCCAACCACAATATTTTCAATACGTTCCTTCAACGCTGATACAAAATCCTCGTAAATGGACTCATGCAGGAACAAGCGCGAGTTGGCCGTGCAACGTTCCCCATTGAATGAGAATATCCCCCATGTGCAAGCGTCCAATGCACGTTCAAAGTTTGCATCGTCAAAAACGATTATCGGGGATTTACCGCCCAGCTCCATGGAATACCGTTTTAATGTGTCTGCTCCGTTTTTGGTAATTTCGGAACCAGTGGCTGTTTCACCAGTGAACGAAATCAGTTTGACATCTTCATTGGATACCAGAGACGCTCCGGCCGTTTCGCCAAAGCCATGAACAACATTGAATACACCGTCCGGAAGCCCGGCTGAGTCGATTAATTCTGCTAATCTATTAGCTGTTAGCGGAGACCATTCCGCCGGCTTTAATACAACGGTATTTCCAGTTGCCAGTGCTGGAGCAAGTTTCCATGTTTCCAACATAAATGGAGCATTCCATGGTGTGATTAAACCTGCGACACCAATCGGTTTATGAATCGTATAGTTAATAAATTGGTCATCCACTTGATAGGCTTCCCCGTTCAAACGACTTGCGACCATTTCTGCATAAAAGCGAAAGTTCCGGGCGGCCCGGGCAACCATTTTTTTCGTTTGACTAATCGGCAATCCTGTATCATAAGATTCCAACGGAGCAATATCCTCGATATTTTCATCAATAACATCAGCAATTTTTTTGATATACTCCAGCCGATCAGCCACTTTCATCTTGCCCCATTCACCTTTAAATGCTGCATCAGCGGCTGCCGCTGCTTTGTCAATATCCGATTTGTCACCTTCAGCTACCTGGTTAATTTTTTCATTCGAGTAAGGACTGACGTTTTCAAATTGTTTTTTCGATTCCGCATCCACAAATGAACCATTGATATAAAGTTTGATATCCTTAATATCCACGTTTTCAGGTAGTTTTTGTTTGACTGGTTGTTGTGTCATGTGCACATTCACTCCTTAATCAGGTAATTCGTTTATTTGTTTGCGGCGGCATCTTTTAGTTCGGAACCATAGCTGTCCAGTACACTCTTGATCTCGTCTTGTACTTCTTTTGGCGGAACATCCATCGGCATTCTCAATGTCGGGTTGATCTTTCCTAACATGCCCAACGCTGCCTTGGCCGGTGCCGGATTTGTATCCTTGAACAGGACATCATTTAATGGCATCAAATCATAGTGCAAGTCTTGCGCTCGTTTGATATCGCCTTCATTCCATGCATTATGCATTTCGGCAACTTTTGTCGGGGCAACGTTAGCGGTTGCACTAATCGACCCCGCCCCACCAATAGCTAACATTGGATAGCATAACAGTTCGATACCAGAGTACAGCAGGAAGTCCCGACCGCATTTGAGCAATACACGGTTGACATGTTCAAAGTCTTTATTGGACTCTTTAACACCAATAATGTTCGGGCATTCCTGACTTAATTTAGCCAGCGTATCCACGTGCAAGTTCACCGCAGTTCTACCCGGAATATTATAAACGATAATCGGAAGGTCTACTGAATCCGCAACCGTTTTATAATGTTTAAACAAGGCTTCTTGGTTTGGTTTATTGTAATATGGAACGATAACGAGTGCCGCATCTGCTCCAATTTCATAAGCTTTTTTCGTTAAATACATTGTTTCATCGTGGTTAGTGGAACCTGTGCCCGGTAAAAATGGAACTCTGCCGTCGATTGCTTTTATCGCTGTTTCCATAACCTGCACCCGTTCTTCGGTGGTTAAAGAGCTCGGTTCACCACTTGTCCCTGTAACGGATATAGCATGACTACCGCTTTTAATTTGCCAATCTATCATATTTTTCAATGCATCAAAGTCGATGGATCCGCTTTCATGAAAAGGTGTAATAACAGGAACAACAGAAGCTCCCCGAATACGTTGTTTCACAGCGTCAATATTCTCCATTCGATTTGCCTCCTTTGAAATAATTAGAATTTTTATTTCTGAGTTAATAATACCACATTAGAAAATATATTAAAAATATCTAAAATATTATTCTAACATATAAAAAAAGTATACATAATGTTTTGATTTTTAGTATCATATGTTCGTCTTTGCATGTGAACATTGAAAAAATAAAAGATGTTTTATATAATGTTATAAATATCTGATGATATTATTTTATATATTTTTCATATACAATGAGGTGTCATCCATGGATATACGTCAATTGAATTATTTTTATACCATTGCAAATGAAGGTCAAATTACCCGTGCAGCAAAGAAGCTCCATATGGCACAACCACCGCTCAGCCAAACGTTAAAATCATTGGAAGATGAATTGGGGGTTACACTTCTTGAACGAAATGGGCGACAAATGGAATTGACAAAGGCTGGGATGGTTCTTTATGAAAAGGCGGAAAATATATTTCATTTTTTGGATGAAACGGCAATGGAAGTAAAAGAAACAGGCAAAGGCTTTAAAGGAAAACTTTCCATTGGCTGTGTAAAATCTTGTTTTTCAAAAGTAGTTCACCCCATAAAAGAATTTCGGAGTCAGTTCCCGGAAGTTAATATCGATTTACGGGAAGGAGATACGTCCCGGCTTACGGAATTGCTTCATAATCGAGAGATCGATCTTGCTGTTGTGCGACATCCGTTAGAAATGAAATCGTTTTCATCGCACGATTTATCTGATGAAGATTACGTCGTTATTGCTCCCGAGTCTTGGCATTTAGGTAATTACGAAAATGAGATTTCATTGAATGAACTGGCCGGTTTACCACTTTTACTCCTTCATCGAATTACTGGTGTAGGGCAATACGAAGTCATTATGAACCAATTTGAAAATAAAGGACTAGAACCAAATATTGTTGGTGAATGTCCTGATGTTGATATGATTTTAGGACTGGTCCATGAGGCAATTGGTGCAACCATTATTCCGGAGTCCGCTATTAAGGAACGACATCAGGACAACATAAGAAAGTTACAAATTAAGGATACAACGATCATTTCTAAGTCCTCCATCATTTGGTTAAAAGATCGCTATATTTCAAAAAGTGTCAGAAGCTTTATTGACCTATTTTAATTTCGAATTCCATTTTCTAATGTTTAACGAACTTCGGGATAGGGAATTTTCCAACAAACCTTATAAGGAGTGGTATATTGTCTAAAGTAATACCAGAAATCACCTTGCATGATGGCTTTCAAATACCTTCGATTGGGTTCGGCACCTTCAGATTGAGAGGCAATGATGGTGCGGCTGCCGTCGCAAGCGCCATCAATCATGGATACCGTTTAATTGATTCAGCCTACAATTATGAAAATGAGGGAACAGTAGGTGCGGCGCTTCAGCGGACATCTATACCTCGTGAGGAATTACGCATTACATCAAAGCTTCCTGGTCGTTATCACACTTACGATCAAGCAATCAAGACGATTCAGGAATCACTCTATCGAGCAAACCTTGATTATTATGATTTATACTTAATTCACTGGCCCAACCCAATACAAGATCAGTACGTGGAGGCGTGGCAAGCTTTGATTGATGCAAAAAAATGGGGATTGATCCGCTCCATTGGTGTTTGCAATTTTCTTCCGGAGCATCTTGAACGGCTTGAAAAGGAAACAGGCGTGCTGCCAAGTATCAATCAAGTTGAATTACACCCTTTCTTTAATCAAAGAGAACAGAGGACATGGCATGAACAACATGGTGTTGTAACAGAATCATGGAGTCCTTTAGCCCGGACGAATAACATATTTAATAACAAAACCATTAACGATATTGCGGCCAAACACAGCAAGTCCGCTTCACAAATTATTTTGCGCTGGCACTTTCAGCATGGTGCTGTTGCCATCCCGAAATCAGCATCAATCAGCCGGCAATTGGAAAACATCGCTATTTTTGACTTTGTGTTGGATGATGTTGATATGACGGCATTGGACAAATTGACACGTGAAGATGGCCGCATGAATGACCAAAATCCAGCTGTGTACGAAGAGTTTTAAGCCAATGGATTCAAACAAACTGTTCCACCTTTACATGATATTCGGCATTTAAGCCAGACTATGAGTAAAGGAGGAATAAGATGAGTACTGATAAAGGCAAGAAGAAAAAAAATAAAAGCAAAGAAGAATTAAATGATATGAAAGGCGGTAAAGAACGACACCGCCGGAATCGTTCTTAACTCAGGGCAAGTGTTTAGTAGAACCTGTTTCATTGTAATATGCTCACCTAAAAAGGTGGGCATATTACCTCAAAAGGCTTTAATTATTTATTATCGGTCCCATCTTCTTCTTCGTTCTCATTGGCTTTCTGGAATAAAGCTTCCGGAATCATTTCGAAACCCTCAATCACCGTGTTTTCTTCCACTTCAATCATTAAACAGCGTTTCCCATTCCATTCAACTTGACGTACATAGCTTAAGTCTTGCGGACCAATGGAGATATCCGCTACTTTTGTCTTTATTTTAATCGACTTGGAAGAATATTTTGGGACAATGTTACTTGCTTTTAACTCATACGACTCATCATCAATCACTGTTTTAAATGCTGACTCCACTTTTTCTGTATTGACATCTTCTACGCCACTCACTTTTAAAACATTTTCTACATCTTTGTAGTCTAATTTCGCTACATCATCTTCCTCTTCATTTTCTTCCACAGCCCGATGAATCTCTTCATAGACATTTGAAAGTGTTGATGTATTAATTTGGTCACCCGCTACCTTTTTGACAACTTCCTCAAAAACAAGCTTATCCTCTTCGGCAGTTACGACCTCTTCCGCATTTAAGACGTCTTCTATGAAATGATAATTCGGTTCATTCGCTTTCCCTGCCGAATAAAGTACGTGATTAACATCCGTAGCATTATCCGTAAAACTGGGAAATAGAAATCCTGATATAGGAGCCTTCAGGTTAATAATGGGATCTACGACGACATTATATTTGAACTCCTTTTCAACATAATCAAACAGTAATTCCTTTTTCGGATCTTGTGTTTTATTCATGCTACATAAAATAAAGGGATGGGAATAAACCGTGTCGCGCTCATTTTCTTCCGCCTCTTCATTTCGTTTCATTGGTTTCATATATTCCCCTCGTATAAAGGTTACAACAACATCCATTTCATATTGCTTGTCTTTCAGCATTTTCTCGACCAGTTGAAGCATATGACGCTTCCATTCTTCCGTATCATTACTTAAGAGACCGTGGTGGAGAATGAGCTGACTGTTATTTTCCACATCGCTTTGGAACTTCAATTCAAATAACTTTTGATCCAACTGGCCTGATAGTACTTTTTTAAAGTTGTCTAAAAATAACTCTTTCTGTTCATCTTCCAGCAAATCAAATGATGAACTTTCCTGGTGATAAATGTCACTCGATTCTTTCATAATGTACACATTAAATATTTCGCTAATTTTTAATAAGTCATTATTCACTTTGAATTGTTTTCGAAAGTGTGCGATATCATTTTTGTTCAATAGTGTTCACTCCTAAGCTAGTGATCAATATATATTGCAGAAGTACGCTGATGTTTGTTATGTGAAATTCTATTATATACTCCTGGACAAAGATAAGTCGATACAATTCCAACAATAATTCCAGCTATGACGTCTGTTGGATAATGATGCCCCACGTACAATCTGAATTGCTTTTCTGTTTTTCGCGGGTTTAGTTGGTGTTCCCGTCGGTTTATCCCCATAAAAAAGCACTTCCTTCGTGGGAAGCGCGGGTGGTTAAACGACTAGCCTCCTGACGTCTACCCATAATTGAACGTAAAAAAGACGGTATCTAGTCGCCTAAATACCGTCAGTAAGCCTTTATATCGATACCGGTGGTGGGGCTCGAACCCACACTCCCGTAGGAACACGATTTTGAGTCGTGCGCGTCTGCCAATTCCGCCACACCGGCATATGGGTCAATTCATGGAGGCGGTAACCGGATTCGAACCGGTGATAGAGGTTTTGCAGACCTCTGCCTTACCACTTGGCTATACCGCCAAAAGGGAAATAAAAGAAAAAATGGAGCGGAAGACGGGATTCGAACCCGCGACCCCCACCTTGGCAAGGTGGTGTTCTACCACTGAACTACTTCCGCATATAATGGCTGGGCTAGCTGGATTCGAACCAGCGAATCACGGGATCAAAACCCGATGCCTTACCGCTTGGCTATAGCCCAATATTATAAAGTGAAGGGGCGACCGGTGGGGATCGAACCCACGAATGCCGGAGCCACAATCCGGTGCGTTAACCACTTCGCCACGACCGCCATAATGTATATTATGGCAGGGGTAGCAGGAGTCGAACCCGCATCAAAGGTTTTGGAGACCTTCGTTTTGCCATTAAACTATACCCCTATTAAATATATGGTGGAGGGGGAGGGACTCGAACCCCCGAACCCTGAGGGAGCGGATTTACAGTCCGCCGCGTTTGGCCAACTTCGCTACCCCTCCATACTGATTAAGAAGGTGGCTCGAGACGGAATCGAACCGCCGACACACGGATTTTCAGTCCGTTGCTCTACCGACTGAGCTATCGAGCCGCAAACAACAATTTTATGTAATAATAATTATTTAAATGGCGGTCCGGACGGGACTCGAACCCGCGACCTCCTGCGTGACAGGCAGGCATTCTAACCAACTGAACTACCGGACCAGTTTGAATAACTTTGGTTGCGGGGGCAAGATTTGAACTTGCGACCTTCGGGTTATGAGCCCGACGAGCTTCCAGACTGCTCCACCCCGCGATGTATGAACTATGGTGGAGGATGCAGGTCTCGAACCTGCGACCCCTTGCTTGTAAGGCAAGTGCTCTCCCAGCTGAGCTAATCCTCCGATGCACGATAAGTGCAAATGTTACAAGACTTATGCCTTCATCTAAAACATTTAAGTGAAAGATGACCCGTACGGGATTCGAACCCGTGTTACCGCCGTGAAAGGGCGGTGTCTTAACCACTTGACCAACGGGCCATAATTAAATTGTAATGGCGGAGAGCGAGGGATTCGAACCCTCGAGACCGTGATAACGGCCTACACGATTTCCAATCGTGCTCCTTCAACCACTCGGACAGCTCTCCATGGCTCCACAGGCAGGATTCGAACCTGCGACCGATCGGTTAACAGCCGATAGCTCTACCGCTGAGCTACTGTGGAATAATCCAAATGGTATCGCCTGGCGGCGTCCTACTCTCGCGGGGGCAAAGCCCCAACTACCATCGGCGCTGGAGAGCTTAACGGCTGTGTTCGGCATGGGAACAGGTGTGTCCTCTCCGCTAATACCGCCAGACCTAAGTTGTGACAATCAACGATAATGGATGCCCAAACCCGATATTTATCAAGGCCAAGGATCATTATAGCCGTTATCGTCGAAAAATGCAAGGGTTTTTTTCAATTGCACCCTGAAAACGGAATAAGAACATTAGGCCATTCCAATGTGAAATGTGTGGTTAAGTCCTCGATCGATTAGTATCCGTCAGCTTCACGTGTTGCCACGCTTCCACCCCGGACCTATCTACCTCCTCGTCTTGGAGGGATCTTACTCACTGAACGTGATGGGAAGTTTCATCTTGAGGGGGGCTTCATGCTTAGATGCTTTCAGCACTTATCCTGACCACACGTAGCCACCCAGCCGTGCTCCTGGCGGAACAACTGGTGCACCAGCGGTGTGTCCATCCCGGTCCTCTCGTACTAAGGACAGCGCCTCTCAAACTTCCAGCGCCCACGACGGATAGGGACCGAACTGTCTCACGACGTTCTGAACCCAGCTCGCGTACCGCTTTAATGGGCGAACAGCCCAACCCTTGGGACCGACTACAGCCCCAGGATGCGATGAGCCGACATCGAGGTGCCAAACCTCCCCGTCGATGTGAACTCTTGGGGGAGATAAGCCTGTTATCCCCGGGGTAGCTTTTATCCGTTGAGCGATGGCCCTTCCATGCGGAACCACCGGATCACTAAGCCCGACTTTCGTCCCTGCTCGACGTGTCAGTCTCGCAGTCAAGCTCCCTTATGCCTTTGCACGCTGTGAATGATTTCCAACCATTCGGAGGGAACCTTTGGGCGCCTCCGTTACCTTTTGGGAGGCGACCGCCCCAGTCAAACTGCCTGCCTGACACTGTCTCCGGACCGGATCACGGCCCTGGGTTAGAATGTTCGTACAGCCGGGGTGGTATCCCACGGATGCCTCCACGTAAGCTGGCGCTCACGCTTCGACGGCTCCCACCTATCCTGTACAAGCTGCACCAACATTCAATATCAAGATGCAGTAAAGCTCCACGGGGTCTTTCCGTCCTGTCGCGGGTAATGCGCATCTTCACGCATAGTATAATTTCACCGGGTCTCTCGTTGAGACAGTGCCCAAGTCGTTGCACCTTTCGTGCGGGTCGGAACTTACCCGACAAGGAATTTCGCTACCTTAGGACCGTTATAGTTACGGCCGCCGTTTACTGGGGCTTCGGTTCAACGCTTCGCGCGCCGAGCGCGCTAACGCATCCCCTTAACCTTCCAGCACCGGGCAGGTGTCAGTCCCTATACATCGCCTTTCGGCTTTGCAGAGACCTGTGTTTTTGGTAAACAGTCGCTTGGGCCTGGTCACTGCGGCTCACGTAAGTGAGCACCCCTTCTCCCGAGGTTACGGGGTCATTTTGCCGAGTTCCTTAACGAGAGGTCTCCCGAACACCTTCGGATACTCTCCGTGCCTACCTGTGTCGGTTTGCGGTACGGGCACCTGTGAACTCACTAGAGGCTTTTCTCGGCAGTGTGAAATCCGGAACTTCGGTACTTGATTTCCCTCCCCGTCACAGCTCAGGATGCGTTGAGCGGATTTGCCTGCCCAACACCCTTGCTGCTTGGACGCACACATCCATCGGTGCGCTTTCCGTATCCTTCTGCGTCCCCCCATCGTTCCAACGCTCACGAGGTGGTACAGGATTATCGACCTGTTAGCCATCGCCTACGCCTTTCGGCCTCGGCTTAGGTCCCGACTTACCCTGAGCGGACGAACCTTCCTCAGGAACCCTTAGGCATTCGGTGAAAGAGATTCTCACTCTTTTTTCGCTACTCATACCGGCATTCTCACTTCCAGACGCTCCACCGGTCCTCACGGTCCGACTTCGCAGCACCCGGAACGCTCTCCTACCATTGTTCGCATGAACAATCCGCAGCTTCGGTGATACGTTTAGCCCCGCTACATTATCGGCGCAGCGTCACTCGACCAGTGAGCTATTACGCACTCTTTAAATGATGGCTGCTTCTAAGCCAACATACTGGTTGTCCGGGCAACGCCACATCCTTTTCCACTTAACGTATACTTGGGGACCTTAGCTGGCGGTCTGGGCTGTTTCCCTCTCGACCATGAACCTTATCACCCATGGTCTGACTCCCAAGGTGTTACGTTGCCGGCATTCGGAGTTTGACTGAATTCGGTAACCCGATGAGGGCCCCTCGTTCAATCAGTGCTCTACCTCCGGAACGCATGCCTTGAGGCTAGCCCTAAAGCTATTTCGGAGAGAACCAGCTATCTCCGTGTTCGATTGGCATTTCACCTCTACCCACACCTCATCCCCGCATTTTTCAACATACGTGGGTTCGGGCCTCCTGTCAGTGTTACCTGACCTTCACCCTGGACATGGGTAGATCACACGGTTTCGGGTCTGCGCCCGTATACTTATGCGCCCTGCTTCAGACTCGCTTTCGCTACGGCTCCGTGTTGGCCACTTAACCTTGCATACGAACGCAACTCGCCGGTCCATTCTACAAAAGGTACGCCGTCACCCATTAACGGGCTCCGACTACTTGTAGGCACACGGTTTCAGGGTCTTTTTCACTCCCCTTCCGGGGTGCTTTTCACCTTTCCCTCACGGTACTGGTTCACTATCGGTCACCGGGGAGTATTTAGCCTTGGGAGATGGTCCTCCCAGATTCCGACGGAATTTCTCGTGTTCCGCCGTACTCAGGATCCACTCCGGAGGAAATGGCTTGTCGACTACAGGGCTCTTACCTTCTCCGGCCGGTCATTCCAGACCGTTTCGTCTAAGTCATTTCTTGATGACTCCCATGGAGTGTCCTATCAACCCCGGAAAGCTATCTTTCCGGTTTGGGCTGGTTCCGTTTCGCTCGCCGCTACTCGGGAAATCGCGTTTGCTTTCTTTTCCTCCGGGTACTGAGATGTTTCAGTTCCCCGGGTGTGCCGTGCGCATCCTATGAATTCAGATACGCATGCTGTCCCATTACGGACAGCGGGTTCCCCCATTCGGAAATCCCCGGATCAACGTCTGCTTACGACTCCCCAGGGCATATCGGTGTTGGTCCCGTCCTTCATCGGCTCCCGGTGCCAAGGCATCCACCGTGCGCCCTTGGTCACTTAACCATCGTTTCATTATTAATCATTGAAATGGATGGCTCTTATTCCGTTTTCAAGGTGCAACAACCACCAAAGGTGGCTGATTCATGAGGGTTGCTCCCTCAAAACTGAACCAAACAGCCATGTATGACATCCGTTTTCTCATTCGTCCTTAGAAAGGAGGTGATCCAGCCGCACCTTCCGATACGGCTACCTTGTTACGACTTCACCCCAATCATTGGCCCCACCTTCGGCGGCTGGCTCCAAAATGGTTGCCTCACCGACTTCGGGTGTTGCCAACTCTCGTGGTGTGACGGGCGGTGTGTACAAGGCCCGGGAACGTATTCACCGCGGCATTCTGATCCGCGATTACTAGCGATTCCGGCTTCATACAGGCGAGTTGCAGCCTGCAATCCGAACTGGGAATGGTTTTGTGGGATTGGCTATCACGTCGCCGCTTCGCGTCCCTTTGTTCCATCCATTGTAGCACGTGTGTAGCCCAGGTCATAAGGGGCATGATGATTTGACGTCATCCCCGCCTTCCTCCGGTTTGTCACCGGCAGTCACCTTAGAGTGCCCAACTTAATGCTGGCAACTAAGATTAAGGGTTGCGCTCGTTACGGGACTTAACCCAACATCTCACGACACGAGCTGACGACAACCATGCACCACCTGTCACTCTGTCCCCGAAGGGAACACGGCATCTCTGCCGCTGTCAGAGGATGTCAAGACCTGGTAAGGTTCTTCGCGTTGCTTCGAATTAAACCACATGCTCCACCGCTTGTGCGGGCCCCCGTCAATTCTTTTGAGTTTCAGCCTTGCGGCCGTACTCCCCAGGCGGAGTGCTTAATGCGTTAACTTCAGCACAAAGGGGCGGAAACCCCCTAACACCTAGCACTCAACGTTTACGGCGTGGACTACCAGGGTATCTAATCCTGTTCGCTACCCACGCTTTCGCGCCTCAGCGTCAGTAACAGACCAGAGAGTCGCCTTCGCCACTGGTGTTCCTCCACATCTCTACGCATTTCACCGCTACACGTGGAATTCCACTCTCCTCTTCTGTACTCAAGTCTCCCAGTTTCCAATGACCGCTCGCGGTTGAGCCGCGAGATGTCACATCAGACTTAAAAGACCGCCTGCGCGCCCTTTACGCCCAATAATTCCGGACAACGCTCGCCCCCTACGTATTACCGCGGCTGCTGGCACGTAGTTTGCCGGGGCTTTCTGGTCAGGTACCGTCAAACCATGGCCCTGTTCGAACCACGCCTGTTCTTCCCTGACAACAGAGTTTTACGATCCGAAGACCTTCATCACTCACGCGGCGTTGCTCCGTCAGACTTTCGTCCATTGCGGAAGATTCCCTACTGCTGCCTCCCGTAGGAGTCTGGGCCGTGTCTCAGTCCCAGTGTGGCCGATCACCCTCTCAGGTCGGCTACGCATCGTCGCCTTGGTGAGCTCTTACCTCACCAACTAACTAATGCGCCGCGGGCCCATCCGTAAGTGACAGCACAAAGGCCGTCTTTCAGCCCTCCCCCATGCGGGGAAAGGCATTATCCGGTATTAGCTCACGTTTCCGCAAGTTATCCCGGTCTTTCGGGCAGGTTGCCCACGTGTTACTCACCCGTCCGCCGCTCGTTCCACAGACGCACGCCCCGAAGGGCGATTGTCTGCTTCCCGCGCTCGACTTGCATGTATTAGGCACGCCGCCAGCGTTCGTCCTGAGCCAAGATCAAACTCTCCAAAAAAGTTTGGAATACGACTGACACCGATCAGCCGTTCATTGGCTTCGCTTATTTTGTGGATTTCAAGGGGTAAGCCATCCAGCTGATATACACATCAGCATTCCGACTTCCTGCCTATGACATCCATCTGTCATACTGGCTGTTTTGTTCAGTTTTCAAGGAGCAACGAATGTTTATTTCCTGCCGCCTCTCAAATGGCGACTAAGGAAGTGTACCATCTTCCAAGATTAAAGTCAATAACTTTTTTGTACTTTTTTCGGAAAGAAGTGTGCATCGCCTTTAAAGCGACGCTCACTAATATAACATGGCTCCCTCAATTAAACAAGGGATAATTTTAAATGAATTTTTGTCGGTTCAATTCAAAAGGAATTTTTGCGACAAGATTTAATATACCATGCGTAAAATCATGCGTCAATAACTTTTTTATCGCAAGCACGGTATAGCGAAAAGTGGCCATTCAATACAATATACAGTTGCCATTTATGCTCGGATCACATACGTTTCCAATCATTCATATCTTCACGTTATCCGATATTTTCGCTTGTATACATCGGCAACCTTTGTTTTCCCTTTTTCTGTTTTTAATATATTCTTTTTCGTTAGATAAGACAATATTGCGGTCAAATTCATGGCGTACGGAGCGATTTCCGGATGAGTCTTAAGTTCATCATAAGCCCATGCATCATTTTTTTCATTAATGATATCCAAAAGATGCTTCGCGGAAACCGTTGCTCTTTTACTGATCGCCACATCGGAAGCCAGGATCATCAACTGTATACGCTTCGCAATCGATTCATCGCTTTCCATCAACTCGTCATACAATTTATATATTTCCGGATCGATCCGTTTCACCTGATTCCACAACGTCACTTCCGGATAGTATCCGTTTTCCACCACGGCAAGTCTTGCTAAATAGTGTAGAGTGTGCACCATTCTAATGAAAGCATCCTTATATTGTTCAGATGCATAAAGATCTTTGCCCTCATTGAAGCTTCTTAACAACTTACCAAACTCCATTGTTTTACGTAAATCTCTCTTTTCATATGGAAAACATCTTAGTCGATTTTTTAATGCTTTTATATGATCATCCCGATCGAACACTACCGTGCCAGCAAAAATCCATTCAATTACTTTACGGTTGATGTTTGTATCAATCCATTTATTCAGTGAAAGTTCTGAAATAGTAAACGTGGCCGCTATCTTATCATGCCATTCATAATGTCTTTCATGCCAGTCTTTATCCGGCGTTTTGACAATAACAAGTATGATAACATCAAAATTAGCGGTAATCGGACTGTACGGTTTTGTTTTTTCTATTAAAATAACCCCTAATGTATCGACATGGTTTACGTATTCTTCGTATATCGGTTTGAATAACTTTTCCATTGCTTGATCCTCCATAAACGTGAATACTGTCTATTTCGTTATGATGATGTAAAATCCTTTTTTCCGGATCAAAAAATCCTTTAAAATATGCTATACTACCTTATGAAGGACGTTAAGGAGGTCATAGCAATGGCTGGCAAACTGGCTTATACCAGTAAAATAAACAAAATCCGCTCATTTGCTCTTATTCTGATTTTTGTCGGATTTGCTGTTATGTATGGAGGGATCCTGGCTAAAAAAATCGAATGGCTGATGCTCGCATTATTTTTGCTGGGACTTATGTTCATTTTATTAAGTTGCGTGATTTATTTGTGGATCGGCATGCTATCCACCAGGGCTGTTCCCATTGTATGTCCGAGCTGTGAGAAGCGAACAAAAATGCTCGGTCGTGTTGATGCGTGCATGCATTGCAAACAACCGCTAACCCTTGATAAAGATTTGGAAGGAAAAATATTTGATGAACGATACAACAACCGAAAGTTTCGTAGACAAGCAAAAGCCGACAACGAGGAGTAACAACGTGAATAAGGAAAATAGGATTCGCTCAGGCAACTTTGAACATAACAAAATATTGCTGACCCTGAAGAAAAAATCCAGCCCTGCTTAAAAAGGCTGGATTTTTTGCATGATTACTGTTTCGCTGTAGTAGCATGTTGACAGTTTTCACATTTACCGTAAATTTCCATTCGATGGTGCGTAACATTAAATCCGGTCATCTTCTCCGCGAGAGACTCCACTTCATCCAAGGTCGGATAATGAAAATCCACGATTTTTCCGCACGTTTCACAGATAATATGATAATGCTCGCTTGAATTGTAGTCATAACGGCTTGATGAATCACCATATGTCAACTCTCGGACAAGCCCCGTTTCCCGAAGTACGCGCAAGTTATTGTAAACAGTAGCGACACTCATGTTCGGAAATTTACTTTCAAGGGCTTTATAAATATCATCAGCTGTTGGATGAATCGTTGAATGAAGAAGGTATTCAAGAACCGCATGACGTTGTGGTGTTATACGCACGCCAGATTCCTTAAGTGTATTAATGGCTTCCTGTAATCTTTCGTCAGACACCGTCATGCACCCCACTTTCCCATATATTCGGCGTTTGATAATATTCTTATATTATAATTCTTATAATTAAAGTGTACCTGTATAAGCACTGTTCTGTCAATATACGTATATTATAAATGTGACGATAATATTAACCCACGAAAAATGAGTATTCATCATAAAGGAATAACTACGCCTTGCAATGTCTACAAATCAGCTTTCAAAGGTATTTCGTCAACATTCTGGATTCGATTGATATAGCGGGCGGCAACAAACAAAAAGTCAGACAATCGATTTAAATAAGTCACGACCAATGGATTGACGTTCTCCTGTTCATTTAATGTGATAACTTGACGTTCTGCTCGTCGTATAATGGTTCTTGCTGTATGCAACGCGCTCGACGCTCTATGTCCGGACGGGAGGATGAAGTTGCGCAATGGCGTCAGCTCTTCATCCCATGCATCCATCTGGTCCTCCAACTCCTGAATATGATCGTTCTTCAATTCCCATGTTACGTCTTTATCATCCGGTGTCGCCAATTCAGCACCGACATGAAACAAAATGGTCTGAACCCGGTGCATTTTATTCAAAAAGGCTTCCTTCTCCAACCGATTTTCATCCGAAAGAAAACTGATTGCCAGACCGATCATGGAATTAGCTTCATCACACGTTCCATATGCTTCCACGCGAAGATCATTTTTCGCGACACGTTTGCCTGAAATAAGCGACGTCTGCCCTTTATCACCCTTTTTAGTATAAATGCGCATCATTAATACCCCCTATTGACATCAATCATGTTTACAAAGTTCTGCTGTTTTTCCCGATACCGTTGCAGATTTTCTTCAAATATGGCCAGAGCTCGCTTTTGATAATGCGGTGAGACACCAGATATATGGGGTGTAACCGTCACATTATCCATTTCCCAGAATGAGTGGTCCTCCGGCAATGGTTCCTGGTCAAACACGTCCAGAACGGCATGGGCAATTTCACTTTCCTGAAGTGCTTTCAACATATCTTCTTCAGGAACAGCATCCCCTCGTCCCATGTTCAAAAAGATGACATGATCCGGCATTCGTTGGAACTGTTCATATGTAAAAAAACCTTGTGTCTCCGGGGTGCTGGGCAAAACGGAAACGACAACATCCGCAGTGGACAACAAATCTCCAAGTTGGTCATTCGTGACATTTCGGTCAAAATAATCCACATCCCGGCCGCTTCTTGATACACCATAGACCGACATACGAAATGCTTGAGCCAGACGGGCCACCTCCTGCCCGATCGCTCCTGTGCCTGCAATGACAAGTGTCTTTCCGGCCAATTCATCCATTCGTACGGACCGGTCCCACTTATGTACAGATTCATTCGCCATTATCTGTTCTTGCTGGCGGAGGACCTGCAGCAACATGGACATAGCATATTCAGCCATAGGCACTCCATGGATCCCGCTTGCATTCGTTACAAAGATCCCCCGCTCCTGGATCGCGGCAAGCGGCATGGCTTCTATTCCCGCCGAGAGCACCATTATCCATTGCAGCTGTGCAGCCTCATCAATTAACTCAGCTGTCACATCTTCTCCGTAGGTTACTAAAATGTCTGCTCGGTCTATATTTGGTTTCGCTTCATCCATATTTGTGCAAAAAATAAATGTTTCATCCGGGTAATGCTCGCGAAGTCTCATCCGATGCTTTTCCGAAATTTTTGCCGATGACAAAATAACCATCAGGATCCTCCTCTGCCTTGCAACTATGTCTATCGTAAATGGTTTTGGCTAAGAACGCCATTCATACATAACCCTTTATTACCCTCTGAATAAAAAAGACAGCCCCTGCTGGACTGCCTTTTTTAATTCAGCTGTTTTCACGCAAAAAGTTGAGAGCTTCGTCAACATGGCCGTCCACTTTCACATCACGGAATTCTTTTTGTAATTGGCCTTCCTTATCAATAATAAACGTGGACCGTTCCATGCCGTGAAATTCATTGCCAAAGTTCTCCTTCAACTTCCACACGTCGTAAGCCTTTGCTGCTTGATGATCTTCATCCGCCAGCAGTGTGAACGGCAAATCATGCTTATCGATGAATTTTTGATGGCTTTCTTCCGCATCCGGGCTTACACCGATGATAACCGCATCCAGTTCACTGAACGACTCCTCAGCATCTCGGAAGTCACAGGCTTCATTCGTACAACCCGGGGTCATGTCTTTCGGGTAAAAATAGAGGACAACATGTTTTCCTCTGAAGTCAGATAAACTTACTTTATTTCCATTTTGATCTGGAAGTGTGAAATCCGGTGCTTGTTTGCCTACCTCTGTACTCATTCTAACCCTCCTCAAAAGACTCTGTTTTTTTATTATAGCATATCCGAATGCCTGTCTCCATCTTTATGATTAGACTGCACTAATTTTAAAACGAACGCCGCTGGTAAAATATAGCCGATTAATGCCTGTATCAGTGCGATCAAACGTCCAATACCAACCGGCGCAATGTCACCATACCCGATTGTCAGAAGCGTGACTCCACTGAAATAAACGGAATGAACGAGGGATCCGATGACACTGACTTCCCTCAACTCTCCGTTCTCAACTAACAAAACATGATTCATCGATAACACAAAATAAATGAGCGCAAAACCGACAATGACAATCAAGTAAATAATGAGAAGCGTATAAAAAACCTCTGCTGAAAAGCGGCTGTCACGCATATTGCGGAGCTTTCCACTGTGAATAAAGGCACCTATACTGCCTGCAATAATTATAATAACGGCTATCATCATAATCCACGAAATAATATCCATAATATCCCCCGCCTGTCCATATTCTATGCTTAAACACATTTTAAATTGCTTCCAATTTCAAATTGCGTATGATGCCACTTGTTTCTTATGTTTGATATAGTGGAGTGGTTAGACAGATAGCATGACTTTTCCAACCATTTGATGCATGCGAGGGGAAGTCATGTAGGAGGAGGCATTTTCAATGAATTTTACTACATCAAAAAAGCTGCACAATGAAGCCAAAGACCATATTGTCGGCGGTGTAAACTCCCCATCACGGGCTTACAAAGGTGTTGGAGGCGGCACACCGGTTTACATGAAACAAGGAAAAGGGGCTTATTTTTGGGATGTTGATGGCAATAAGTATATTGATTTTTTGGGTGCGTACGGACCTATCATTACTGGACACGCTCACCCGCATATTGCTGAGGCCATCAGTCACGCAGCATATAACGGTGTTCTGTACGGGACACCGACGAAACTGGAAAACACGTTTGCTAAAATGTTGAAAGAGGCCATCCCGTCCCTGGAAAAAATTCGGTTTGTCAATTCCGGCACAGAAGCTGTCATGACAACGGTTCGGGTCGCTCGTGCTTATACAGGAAGGGATAAGGTCATTAAATTTTCCGGATGCTATCACGGTCATTTTGACTCCGTTCTGGTGGAAGCTGGTTCCGGGCCGGCGACGCTGGGAACACCAGACTCTGCGGGCATTCCTGAGACAGTTGCTGAAAATGTCATCACCATTCCATTCAACGACTTGGCATCGTTCAAACAGGCGATGGAGCACTGGGGCGACCAGATTGCTGCCGTCCTCGTTGAACCACTTGTCGGCAACTTTGGCATCGTGGAGCCAAAAGAAGGATTCCTGGAAGGGATCAACACGGTAGCGCATGATGCCGGGTCTTTAGTTATTTACGATGAAGTCATTACGTCCTTCCGCTTCACTTATGGCAACGCACAGCAGCTATACGGCGTCGAGCCGGACATGACAGCAATGGGTAAAATTATTGGCGGCGGGCTGCCGATTGGTGCTTATGGTGGTCGGGCGGACATCATGGAGCACGTCGCCCCGCTCGGTGCAGCCTATCAAGCAGGAACCATGTCCGGGAATCCTGCATCCATTGCGGCTGGTATCGCCTGTCTGGAAGTACTCCAGGAAGATGGCGTTTACGACGAACTTGATCGGCTTGGTGAGCGCTTGGAAAACGGTCTATTGGATAAAGCATCCGAGTCAAAGATTCCTGTTTCCATAAATAGGAAATGTGGAGCGTTGACCGTTTATTTCGGTGATGAAACGGTTGAAAATTACGAACAGGCTGACGCCAGTAACGGTGAAGCCTTTTCACAATTTTTCCATCTAATGCTGGAGCAGGGGATCAATCTGGCTCCTTCTAAATTTGAGGCGTGGTTTCTTACGACCGAACATACCGAAAGCGATATTGATCAGACGATTGAAGCAGCTGGGAAAGCATTCAGGGCCATGGCAAAAAGATAAACGTAACATCGTCAATGCGTTACAACAAGAAAAATCCGAACTGATTCAAGACGAATCATCGTTCGGATTTTTTGATTTCATACATTTGTCTTGTGTGTCCTTATCATTGGTCATCCAAATTCTGAACCTGATACAAATTATAATAATGACCTTTTTGGCCCATCAATTCCGAATGAGAGCCCATTTCCTTGATTTCACCTTCTTCAATGACGACAATCCGGTCAGCATGGGTGATCGTTGCCAGCCGGTGTGCCACAATAAAGGTCGTCCGGTCCGAGGCAAGCCGCTCGAGAGCTTCCTGGATAATATGCTCACTTTCCAGATCAAGGGCGGATGTTGCCTCATCAAAAATCAAAATTGGCGGATTTTTCAAGAACACGCGGGCAATCGCAATACGCTGTTTCTGACCACCGGAGAGCTTGACTCCACGTTCGCCAACCTGTGTGTCATAGCCATCCTGAAGCTCTTTGATAAACGTATGCGCATTGGCTGCTTTTGCTGCAGTGACAACGTCATCATCGGTTGCATCAGGATTCCCCATGCGGATATTCATAGCAATTGATTCACTAAAAAGGATGTTGTCTTGTAAAACCATCCCAACATTGTTACGCAACGAACGTGCCTGCACGTCACGAATATCGGTTCCATCCACTTTAATGGAGCCGCTGCTCACATCATAAAATCGGGGAATCAGGCTCACAAGTGTTGATTTCCCACCGCCACTGATACCGACGAAGGCTATCGTTTCACCGCTCTTAATATGAAGGGATATATCTTTTAATACATCAGCATCTTCGTCTTCGTACTTAAATGATACATGATCCACATCAATTTGACCTTCAACCGTGTCAAGCTTTTCAGCATTCGGTTTATCGACAATATCATACGATTCATTCATTAAGTCAAAGACACGATCAATTGAGGCCACGGATTGTGTCAATACCGTGGACGAACTAATCAACCTGCGAAGCGGACTATACACCCTTTCCATAAAGAGGACGAATGCACTCATGTCACCAACGGAGATATGTCCGTTGATCACTTGATACCCGCCGAACGCGATTACTAATAATGGCGCCAAATCGGTAATCGTGTTCATAACTGCGAATGTCTTTGCGTTCCAATCGGTATGATTTAATGCTTTTTGCAGGAAATTTTCATTTCGTGAATCGAATTGATCCTGTTCATAATCTTCAAGTGCAAAGCTTCTCGTCACTGGAATGCCCTGCACACGTTCATGCAAATGCCCTTGTACTTCAGCCAGTGACTGGGAGCGTTCTCGTGTCAGACGCCTGAGTTTTCCGTAAAAAAACTTGACCGAAAAGCCGTAAAATGGAAACAAAATAATGGCGACAATGGTTAGACTAACATCCATTGTAAGCATGATACCGACAGCAATCAAAATTGTGATCATATCCAGCCAAACATTCATTAGTCCAGTTACGACAAATGTTTTCGTTTGTTCGACATCATGTATTACCCGGGAAATAATTTCGCCGGTTTTTGTCTGAGAATAGAACCTGAGACTCAATTTTTGTATGTGGTCAAACAGTTTATCCCTGATGTCATAAAGGATTGTGTTACCTATCCATTGCGCCAAATATTGTCGAAAGTATTCAACCGGCGGACGTACGATAATAAATATAACAAACGCTCCGCCCATGAGCCAGAACAATTGTTCTAGCTTAGCTGCATCCGTCATATTTTCCGCATTGATAATGTTGTCAATAACATATCTCAAAATGAGCGGCATAAGAAGGGGAATGCCAAACTTTACAATACCAACGAGAACGGTAATCAAAATCTTCCACTTATAGGGCCATACAAACTGCAAATATTGTTTAATATTGCTCATACACGTCAATTCCTTACATCTATGGTTAAAACCTTGCTGCCATCGTAACTAGGCCATTCATGCATTATAAGTCCTTAATCAATGTTGTTCAATCAATTGAACTCATCAACGGTAGGTTAAATATCGTTCATACCATTGATCGATGAAATCGGGATCAAATGGCCCATGCCGTTGCCGGATCCACCGTAATAAATGGTCAACATTTCGTTTAAGAATGCGATCCAGGACAACGGGATAATTCATTTGCTCCTTATGTTCAGCATACTCATCCTCATCCAATAAATCGAACGTCATGTCCGGATACACTTTGACATCAAGGTCATAATCAATGTATTTCAATGCTTCGGTATCATAAACAAAAGGGGAGCTGATATTGCAATAATAATAAACGCCGTCTGTTCGCAACATACCGATCACGTTAAACCAATAATTCGAGTGAAAATAACAAATAGCAGGTTCTCTCGTTATCCATGAGCGCCCATCACCCTCTCGTACGGTTGTCTTGTCATTAGCCCCAATGACAACCATATCTGTACTTTTTAATACAAGCGTCTGTTCCCAAACTCGATGCAATTGACCATTATGCTTATAGCTATGTATCTGTATTGTTTCTCCTGCGTGAGGTCCGTCCATCCATATCGCTCCTTCATTCCGTTCCATTGCTATGCCCTATTATACGTTTCATGCAACATATAAGAAAGAGATATGAAAAAAGAGCTCCCTGAAAAGGAAGCTCTAAAAATTTGGGGGGTGGCTGCGTTATTTTTTCTTCTGCTGAGATTGTTGATTTTGTTTCTTTACTTCCTGTACGTCCGTCTCGGAAGCAAATTCAGTACCGTACTGGCTTTGTCCTTGTTGTGCTTTTTGATTCTGCTTTTTTACTTGCTGTACGTTTGTGCCAGAAACCGTTTTGTTTGGCTGTTGATTTTGAGCCATTTGTATCACCTCCACGTCCATTAATTTGCCCGTAACTGAACGTACTATCCGTCAATCATATTGTTAAAATTAACTGTCGGAGGAATCAGATGGAATCGAATGAACAACCGAATCGCCGCATATAATATAAAAAATTTTGGACAGGCTCCTGGTTCCTACATTAATCCATATATGCCATCATTTTTTGATGTGGTACAGGAATCGGGTAGTCACTCAGCGCTTGATGGCTGATAAATTGAATCCGTTTATCTGCTGTTTGCAAATCGCCTGTTGAAGCCGTGTACGCTTCCATCTGCCAAATACGATGCGAGAACACATGACTCTGTGCCCCTTTTTTCCTATGCAGTGTCAAGTCCATACCATACTCCATACGGAACCATTGCTCAATATGATCATATCCAACATCATTCATCGGTACCATGGGAAATTGCCACATGTTGGCAAGCAATCCATGATCGGGGCGCTTTTCAATCACATATTCACCATTGCCATTTTGAATAAGAAGCACAACATAAGGAATGGTTTTCTTGCTTTTTTGTTTGGATTTGACAGGCAATTCGTGTTGGGTGCCTGCATGAAAGCTGCGACAATACTCCTGCACCGGGCAGAACATGCACAACGGTTCTTTCGGTGTGCATACAAGGGCTCCCAGTTCCATCATTCCTTGGTTAAAGGACGATGGATCCTCGTGAGAAATAAGGGGTTCGACATATTGTTCCATTTTCTTTTTGGTTCCTGATTTGGCTATATTATCGTCCAGATTAAGGATGCGTGCCAAAACACGCATGACATTTCCGTCCACAGCAGGTATGGGTTGATGAAATGCAATCGACAAAATAGCTCCTTTTGTGTATGGTCCAATACCTTGCAGCGATCCCAATTCTTTCGGATCATCTGGAACTCTGCCATTATAATTTGTGACAATATCACGAACAGCGTTTTGCAGATGACGGGCACGGGAATAATATCCCAGACCTTCCCACGTTTTTAACACATCCTGTTGGTCCGCCTCTGCTAAATCCTGGACCGTCGGATATTTCGACATAAACCGTTGAAAATAAGGAATAACGGTATCGACTTGAGTCTGCTGCAACATAATTTCTGAAACCCAAATCTTATATGGATCCCTGTCTGCATGCCACGGCAGATCCCGTTTATTGGCGCGATACCATTCAATCAATGCTTTTTGAAAACCGGATATGTTAAAATATAGTAAAGTTTTATCAGTCATTTTGATACATCCTCTATGTTACAATTAAAATATTCCTTGACCAAGGGGATGAAAAGAATCCCCACTGAATGATATGTCAGTTATCAATTTTTCCATACATCGAACGTACTTGCTATTCCGACGCAGAACAAGGAGGGCTGCCGCTCATGGACACAGCAACCCATATCGTCATGGGAGTGGCGCTGGGCGGTCTGGCAACATTAGACCCCACCGTGCAGCAAGATCCTATACTATTTCAGGCTGTATTGGCTGGAACCATCATAGGCTCCCATGCCCCTGATTTTGACACTGTTTTAAAGCTTAAAAATAATGCGACGTATATAAGGCATCATCGCGGCGTTACCCATTCCATTCCCGCTGTGATCATGTGGGGAATCGTTCTCGCAAGCATCATTCATTTGTTTACACCTAGTGTCAGCCTGCTTCACTTATGGGCGTGGACAGCGCTGGCTGTCGTATTGCATGTCCTTGTCGATATCCCCAACGCATATGGAACCCAAGCGTATCGACCTTTTACAAGAAAATGGGTGGCTCACGGTGCCATCAACACATTCGATCCATACATTTTTCTTCTTCACATCGGCGGAATCGTTGCGTGGCTGCTCGGGTCCAATCCCGGTTATACTTGGGCCATCATTTATGCGGTCATTATTTTGTACTATGTGAAGCGGTATATGGATAAACGGGAAATTGTCAAAAAAATTCAGGATCACTTTCCGGACAGCATACAAATTGTCACATCACCCACCATTAAACAAAACCATTGGCGGGTTGCCATCACCACGACAAACGACTTTTACGTCGGGACCGTGCAGGATGGCCATATTGAAATACTCGATGAGTTCAAACGGATTCCACTGCCGGACACTCAACTCTTCCGGCTAGCCCAAAATGATAAAAACATTGCGGCTTTCCTGTCATTTTCCCCGGTATATCGATGGGAGGTCAATGAGTATGACGACTATACAGAAGTTCGCTTTATTGATCTGCGCTACCGGTCCAATGAACGCTATCCATTTGTTGCCGTCGTACAAATTGATGATAACTCGCGTGTCTTAAATTCCTATACAGGATGGATTTTTTCCGAACAAAAACTACAGAACAAACTGGACGTTGGTGACTATCCCGTTTGAAACGATCGGTCATCTTCTTCAGAGGATGACGACTGAAAAACCGGCTGTATGGCCGGTTTTTCATTTGTTTTCCAATGCTGCGGACGTTTATTCCGTCACCTCGTCTCCAAGCAGGGAAATCGGTAATGCCTCTTCCTTTTCATATACGTCATTCAGCAAATTAACCCGATGCCCCCACGCGAACACACCATTAATATAATTAATTTTAAAAGAATGACCCGGATCTCCTTGTAATTCATAAACGTGGTATGGCTTAAAGTCATCCGGATTCAGCATATACGCCAAGGCCATTTGCATTTTCCGTTCATTAATCGCCACTTCACTTATATTTCCAAATTGTTCTGCTTTTTGCGCTTTCTCTTTCAGTCTCCCAACTTCCGCACGCAGCTGTTCAATTGTATAATCACTATATCGTACATCCATTTACGTATTCTCCTTCCATTTTCAGTTTACATTTTAGCAATTATCCAGCAAAATAAAAATAATAACACTTTGCTCAAGGAGGGGAAAAAACATGACAACAGTAGCCATTTCCGGAGCCGGAAGCGGTTTGGGACGGGCGCTAGCCCTAAAATACAGCACGAACGGCTGCAAAGTGTTTTTGCTGGGTCGCAACGATACCAATTTACACTTAGTCAGGACTGAAATTATCAGACAAGGCGGACATGCGGAAGTAATCCTTTGCGATGTGCAGGAACCTGCATCCGTCAGCATTGCTTTTCAGCAGATCGGTGAGCTGGATATATTGATTAACAATGCGGGCATCGGTCTTTTCGGACCTGTTGAAAATTACACCATTAATGATATCGACAAAACGTTGAAAACGAATGTGAAAGGCACCATTTTGTGTGTTCAATCAGCATTGCCGCTCATTCGCGCCAGCCAAGGTCGTATTCTGTCGATTATCTCCACTGCCGGACTGACCGGAAAAAATCATGAATCCATTTACAGTGCCAGTGAATTTGCGATTAAAGGCTTCACGGAAAGCCTGCAAAACGAATGGAAAAATGACCCGATCGCCATTACAGCAGTTTACGTGGGCGGCATGAACACACCATTCTGGAATAACTCCAGCCATGTGGACGACCCGTCACGTTTAAAAGACCCGAATGTTGTTGCCAGACAAATTTTTAATGAAGATAACGGCAGAAAAGACATCACGATTGACTCATAACATAAGACAGGGCAGACGCTTTTTTATGCAGCTGAATCATCATCGTTCATCCGTCCAGTTCCTGCTCGATAAATTGATTAATCATATCAATTGTAAAACCTTTTCGATATAACGCTTCCTTCATTTTATTACGAAGGGCGAACCCGTCCAGCTTGATTCGATGCTTGTTGAGCAGTTTTTCACCTTGCGTTACCAGTGCCTGCCATTCAGCGTCATCGTCTTTGTCATCCTGAATTTCACTTATGACGTCGTGAGCAACATCGTGGGAAAATCCTTTTTGAATCAGCGTTCCCTTAAGCTGGAGGAGCTGGCTGCTAAACGATTTACTGCCAGTGGTCTTCCGCTTTTTCGTTGCCAGTTTCATAGCTTTGTCGAATTGCTGTTCATACGTATATTGACCGACGGCATCTAATGCAATGGCACCTTCCACCCCTTTTTCCAACAGTTCCTGCCTCAGAAGCCCGGGCCCTTTGTTGGACGTGTTCATACGGGTACGGACAAACGCATCAGCGAACTGCTTGTCATCTGTCAAACCATGGGATTCAAGTTTTTCCATAATGGCATCGATATGATCATCATCGGTTTCCTTTCTTGCCAGATAGTCCCGGATTTCTTGTTTTGTCCGCATCCGGTAGCTTAAATAATGGATTGCTAGGGAATAGGCTTTATGGAACGTATCTTGTTTGATGAGTGTTGTCATGAGTGCTTCACTCAATTCCATGTCTTTATGCAGACGGTGTTCGACCAGTACTGATTCATGAACACTGAAGCCATACGTCTCCTTTTGCCCATCGTCCAGAAAAATATTATAACGGTCTGTATGTTTTTTTTGCGTCGTAATACGGGAAATTTTCGCCAAGAGTGTCTCTCTCCTTTCCCGACATATTATATCATGAATGGGGTGATGGATTTGAATATTCTAATTGCCGGGGGAACTGGTTTTGTCGGACGACATTTAACCGAAGCATTAACACGTAAGGGACACGCTGTCTATATTGTCTCTAGATCTCCGGATAAGCACACAAATACGATGATGGTGTCTTTTATCAACTATGACAACCCTGTGGATAAATTGCCGATTATTCACGCTGTTATTAATCTTGCTGGTGATTCCCTGTTCGGTTACTGGACCAAAGCGAAAAAAGCGGCCATCCACAAGAGCCGTATCAACACGACGCAAAACGTTATCCACATGATGGGACAAATGGAACAAAAGCCTGACGTTTTTATTAACGGTTCGGCGGTTGGGTTTTACGGAACGTCACAAAAGATGATTTTTACCGAAGCAACGGATCAACCGGGCGACGATTTTCTCGCCGGGGTGGTTCATGAATGGGAGGAAACCGCGAAGCAAGCAGAGCAGCTTGGCATACGCACAGTATATACCAGGTTTGGGATTGTGCTTGGCCAAGAAGGATCTCTGCCACTTATGAAGCTTCCGGTCCGATTATTTGCCGGTGGGAAAATTGGCAGCGGTGATCAATGGCTATCCTGGGTTCATATAGACGATGTCGTCGGCATGATTCAATTTTGTTTGGAAAACACATCCATTAATGGTCCGATCAATGTTACAGCTCCGAATCCCAAACGCAATAAGGATTTCTCGAGTACACTTGCCCATGTGATGCGACGTCCCTATTGGCTACCGACTCCCGCGCCAGCCATTCGCACCATACTTGGTGACATGAGCATGTTGATCACGCATGGACAATACGTGCTGCCGTCAAAAGCTGAAATACATGGATACCACTTTTCCTATCCACACCTGGAAGAAGCACTGCGGGAAACAGAAGCATAACCAGGCCTCTTAACAAGGGAGTCACATGGTGTTTTGTGACTCCCTTGTTTGTTTTATACACAATTTATCCACAAACTTGTGTGCAACTGTGGATTAATGCCATGAATAGGTATGTATCAGTTCGAATTATACACAATGTTTATGTGGGTGAATATCGGTAATTCTGTGGATAATGTGTACAAGTTTGTTGATGACTTATACGGCGCACCTTAATTATGTTCATAATCCTGTGTATAACTTAATACCTCATATGCCTTTGTTCTTACGTCATTTTTGTACTTACCCAAACCCGTATCCCACTCGTATACGAGCTGTTTCAAATTCCAGTGCAGCCTGCCAAATTTGTTTTTTTCCAATATTCCAGACATAAATAATCACGGTATTTTCCAATAGAATCTCAATTTCAAAGTCTTCTTCATAAAACATAGCCCGAAGGATCATTACTTTTGTTAGGCATGTCACCGTTTGATGATACAAAAGCAAGCAGCTTACCACGTCTCCACCAGACTTTTCCGCCTCTCAATCATGATAGGATTTATGTATCCACCATGATGTGGACTATTGGTTCATCATGTTATAGAGTGTGATACTATGAATTTGGAAAAGATTGCTTATAATATTAAATATTTACGCGAACAGAATGGATGGACACAGGAATATCTGGCTGATCAGCTCCACATTTCCCGTTACGTCATTATTCGCTGGGAGTCGCACAAAGTCACCCCGGATTTGGAATCATTGTTGAAACTGAGTAACCTTTTTGGAGTGACGATTGATCATCTTGTCGGACATCATTCTTTTCGGGACGATTTGTTGAGAGACTTCAAGCGCATGTACAGCTCAAAAACAGAATCATTCGATGAAGAAGCTGTGGAGCTTGTTCAATATATAATGGAAAATCCCCGATTAAAACAATACTTGTTTCGAATGCGAACCTTGCCTGTCCAGAAACAGCATTCCGTACATAATATGCTCGGAACCTTCATTGATGAGCTGGAACGAATGTAATCGATTAATGCTCTCAACGATAAATGACGATAACCACAGTACGTTCATGCCGGTGAAATGATTTTTGCTATTAAAATTCAACACACGCAGAGAACCCCCGTACGTTTATTATGTGCGGGGGTTCTCTAATCTTCGCCTATTTTTTTATCTTGTGATTCAGGGAGGCGGCCTGCTTGTTTGGCCGATTCCCGCAATAAAAACTCCACGTGGCTATTAACGCTCCGAAATTCATCTTTCGCCCACGTTTGTAAAATGTCGTACAGTTTCGGATCGATTCTTAATGGGAAATTCTTTTTTTTAGCCATCCAAACCCTCATTCATTATTGGTACAGAGATCCCGTATTGATAACCGGCTGTGTACCATTGTCAGAAACAATCGATACCATCAAATTATTGACCATGGTCGCACGCCGCTCTTCATCCAAATCAACCACGCCATCTTTCTCCAGCTGTGCAATGGCATCCGCCACCATGCCAACAGCCCCGTCGACGATTTGTTTTCGTGCCGCTATAATGGCACTTGCCTGCTGACGTTGCAGCATCGCTTGGGCGATTTCGGTTGAATACGCAAGATGTGTCAAGCGGGTTTCCATCACTTCAACCCCTGCAACCGTCAGTCGTTCCTGCAGTTCTTTGGCCAGTTGATGGGACACTTCATCCGCATTGCCACGCAGCGACATTTCGTCCTCTGTAAAGGTATCATAGGGGTAATTCGTGGCAACAGCACGAACCGCTGTCTCACTCTGAATTTCGACAAAGCTTTCGTAATTCTCCACATCAAAAACAGCTTTGGCAGCATCGACCACTTTAAACACGGTGACAGCAGCGATTTCAATCGGATTGCCATTCACATCATTGACTTTAAGAAGTTTACTGTTAAAATTCCGGACGCGCAACGAAACCGTCCGCCTTAAAGAGAAGGGTACAGTAATGACCATACCTTCCCGACGGATACTTCCCATGTATCGCCCCAAGAAAATAACAACCACAGACTGATTCGGCTGAATGAGTGTTATACCACTGGCTAGTACAATGGCAATGATCAAACTGATAGCACCCAGAATAAAAAACGTCTCAAAAAAACTCAAAACCGTAACAACGAGCAGAACTATAATAGCCAAAATCCCC
The DNA here is from genome assembly GCF_055395055.1 of Lentibacillus halophilus. Taxonomy (NCBI): domain Bacteria; kingdom Bacillati; phylum Bacillota; class Bacilli; order Caryophanales; family Bacillaceae; genus Lentibacillus; species Lentibacillus halophilus. The sequence continues at coordinate 1,492,822 of NZ_AP043750.1, read as the reverse complement.
ACAAACCCATTCATCATCCACGCTTCTTTTTCACGAACCATCCCGACACACCTTTCCATTTTTAATATAAAAATGATATCAGATTTGTCTATTTTTGTAAATGCTTGATCAACCGGTCTCTAACCAGTTAGTCGGGCTTTTTTCGTTTATAATGACAAATCCTTTTTCATCAGTGCGAATCGTGATGGTTCCAAACATCGCCGTCGGGTAAATAGCTGTATTCACTTTGCGTAAGTTGTCCATAACACGGTCCACCGGATGGCCGAACTTATTTTTTTGACCATAAGTGAGAATGGCTGCTTCTGGTGTCACCTCACGCAAAAATTTTAATCCTGTGCTTGTATGGGAACCGTGATGCGCTACTTTTAATATGTCTGAATCGAGATTATAGTTTTTCATTAATTTTTTTTCCTGCTTTTTTTCCACATCACTCATAAGCAGAAAGTCAGTTTCCTCGAATGTCATTTTCATAACAATAGATGATTGATTTGCTGTTTTCGATCCGGTATGGCTGTTTAAAATGCGGACTTTCAGCTCCGAATCGACTTTTATAAGATCATCCCGTTCGGCAATTTCGATGGGAATTTGCTGTCTGATGATTTGGCTGACGTATCTAGCATAGGTTTTGGTTGAATTTATTTTCCCGATATCCAACATTCGCTTGACTTCAAATGTTTTCATAACCGTAATCAGTCCGCCAATATGATCAATGTCCGGGTGGGTTGCAACCATTAAGTCGATTTTGCCGACACCTTGTTTCTTTAGGAAGGTCACGACCTTTTTGCCGGCTTTGGGACGCCCACCATCTATGAGAATGTTTTTACCGGATGGCGTTTCAATCAGTATACTATCTCCCTGACCCACATCAATGAAATGGACATCCAAATCTGATTCTTGTGCGTGCAAAGGGATAGGTATGGTTATCGTTGACACGATAATAACAATGATCATGAATACGTTTCGCTGCATGATAGAGGCATCCTTTAATAGCTGTTTCGTTTATTTTTTCACGATTTGCGTATTATATAACCAACGCAGTCATATAAGATTTTTAAACAGGCTATACAAAAAGCCGCTGAACGAGTCAGCGGCTTTCCATGTTGTAACCTATTAGGTGTTATTCGCAACAACAATGTCACCATTATCAACGTATGCTTCAACAGAACTGATGTCATCGTTTTCCAGAATCAAATCTGTTAGCTGATCCTCAATTTTATCCTGGATGACACGACGCAATGGACGTGCTCCAAAACGGCGATCATAGCCAAGGTTGACGAGTTCGTGTTTCGCTTCATCCGTGATGGTAATGGAGATGTTATTTTCTTCGATTGTTTTTTCAAGATCGGCAAGCATCAGATCTACAATATGCAGCAAGCTGTCTTCTTCCAGTTCGTTGAATTGAATGATACTGTCGAACCTGTTCAAAAATTCTGGTTTAAAGTATGCACTTAAGTTTTCCATTGTTGAAACAGCGTCATGCTCATCCCGATTGAAGCCAACGTTCACTTGTTTTTCGCCGGTTCCGGCATTGCTTGTCATGATAAGCACGGTTTCTTTAAAGCTTACCGTACGACCTTGCGAGTCGGTCAGTTGTCCGTCTTCCATAATTTGCAGGAACATGTTTTGTACGTCCGGATGGGCTTTTTCAATTTCATCTAGCAAAATAATGGAGTACGGATTGCGGCGAACTTTTTCCGTTAATTGACCGGCTTCTTCGTGTCCTACATATCCGGGTGGCGAACCAATGATTTTCGAGACGGCATGTTTTTCCATATACTCACTCATGTCAAGTCTGAGAAGGCTGTCGCGGGTGCCGAACAGTTCCTCAGCAAGAGCTTTGGTCAATTCGGTTTTTCCGACACCGGTTGGTCCAACGAACAGGAACGAACCGATAGGACGGTATGCTGATTTCAGTCCAGCACGGCTGCGACGAACGGCCTTGGCTACTTTCTGTACAGCCTCGTCCTGACCGATAACTTTTGACCCAAGTTGTTCTGCCAGATCACGCATTTTCTTCTGTTCATCCGCTTGCAGTTTGGTGACCGGGATGCCCGTTTTTTCTTCCACAATCAATTCAATATCAGAAATGTCGACATCGATATCCTGCTGTTCGTCTTTTGCTTTATCAAGCTGTTTCTGTAGCTGAATTTCCTGATAACGTAAATGGGCAGCCCGTTCATAATCTTCTTGTTCTGCTGCTTGTTCTTTTTCACGGACAATCTCGTTCATCCGGTTCTGAATGGAGTCCGAATCTTTCTCCGCATTGTCCAGGTTCAATCGTGAGCCGACTTCATCCATCAAGTCAATCGCCTTATCCGGCAGATAGCGGTCTTGAATGTAACGCTTGGACAAAATGACGAATGAACGGATAGCCTCGTCGGAATAGCGCACCTCATGAAATTGCTCGTAACGATCTTTAATACCGTTAAGGATGGCAACCGTATCGTCTTCGGATGGTTCGTGCACCATTACCGGTTGAAAGCGACGTTCAAGAGCGGCATCTTTTTCGATTTCACGATATTCTTTCAATGTCGTTGCACCGATCAGCTGCAAATCACCACGTGCAAGGGCTGGTTTCAAAATGTTGCCGGCATCCATTTGGGAGCTTTCCGCTGTGCCTGCGCCGACCAGCAGATGTACTTCATCGACAAACACAATAGCATCGTCACGCTCCTGCAATTCTGAAACGAGTTGCTTCATGCGTTCTTCAAATTGTCCGCGCATGCTCGTGTTAGCAACAAGAGATGCCACATCCAGCAAATAAATTTCTTTGTTCATTAATTTGGCTGGAACTTGGCCCTCGGTAATTTGTCGTGCAAGTCCTTCCGCAATAGCGGTTTTACCTACGCCAGGCTCACCGATCAGAACCGGGTTGTTCTTATTGCGGCGATTCAATGTTTCAATCACACGTTTCACTTCATTATCGCGCCCGATGACCGGGTCAATCATGCCTTGTCTGGCTTCATGGGTAACATTTTTCCCCATTTGTTCCAGTAGACTGTCCTCGTTACCGGATTGCTGTTTCGTTTTCGTTCCAGTGAATCCTTGACCTTGATTGCCATTGCCCTGGAAGAAGTTTGCCGCATTATTTCCTTGCTGACCTTGACTAAAGTCACCGCTCATCATACTATTTTGTATCTCCTGAAAGCATTGTTCACATAGATGCATCGTCATACGTTGTTGATTCATTTGCATAGACATATTTATTGTTGCTGGGCGAATACCGCAATTTTGACATTGCATATCTGATTCCTCCCTTATGGTATAAAGGTCATTATATGAAACTTTGACTTTGACTTTCTTTGACCTTTCAATTGTTATTGTACTCTGACCTTCTTTGACTTTCAAGAGGTTTTGCTTATTTTTTATAAAAAAATTTTGCTACATGTTGAGAAGTGCTGTATTTCATGTTTCCCTTTCTTCACGCGAATTAAAACATAGAGCGGATATGGGGATAGGACATAATTAAACAAATCACTTCTAAACACGAACAATATAGTTAAGACGTAGTCACCGCTCCGGAAAAACACTGCGCTTTCACCTTGCCAGGCACAAGCGCGACATCTGTTCAAGCTTCCTTTGGTCGCTTTCACAGTGTCTTCTTTGCCGCGGGCGCTGATAAGCCTCCTCGTGCTCGTCGCGTTGCAAGCTTATTCGTCGAAGCCTACGCTCCTCGCAGGTCGAAGCCTACTCATGGAAGCTTTGCTTTGTGCTTATCGCACTGCGGGGTCTCATCTAGGCTTTTTCATCCCGCAGGAGTCTCCGTGTTTTTTCCTACGCTAAACGAAAAATCCGAACTGATTCAGATTTTTTTGCGAATCATAGTTCGGATTTTTATTTGACTAAACGTCTTTTGTCCCAACCCCTCTGTTATTTCTTCATTTCTGTTTGATCATCGATTCGACCATTTTTGGTTTTCCTCTTAAAAAATCAATAACCATAAATGGGACGTGGAAGCATCGTTTTTAACACCAAATGATCAAGACTTCTAAATTGATATCCCTCATTTTTTAAATCGGTGATCAGTTTATCCAAAGCCTTGGCATTATCCGACGATACGGTATGAAGAAGGATGAGCGCTCCCGGGTGTATTTGTTCCATAATCTTGTCATACGCGTATTTCCATCCTTGTTGATCATCGGTATCCCAATCTGTAAATGCCAATGACCAAAATATGTTAATGTAACCCAGTTCGTTTGACCACTTGAGCGTCTTTTCATTGAACGTCCCTTGAGGTGGACGCAAGTATTTGATCTCCTCCTGGTTGGAAACGTTCGCCACTTCCTTTTCCACTGATTCGAGTTCCTTGCGCATCGTCTTTTTGGTGACAGTCGTGAAATCCGGGTGATGATAAGAATGGTTTCCGATAATATGGCCCTCGTTCGCCATTCGTTTAACAAGGTTCGGCTCACTGTCCACATACTGTCCGGTTACGAAAAATGTTGCTGGGACATGATGTTTGTTTAATACATCAAGAATATCATCGGTGTAGCCTTCTTCATATCCGTTGTCAAACGTGAGATATATATTCTTTTCTCCGGATTCATCCGCATAATACGCATCATTTCCCTCGAGCATCTGTTTGTATTTTCCGATATCAGGAAGTTCATGATCATCATTTTTATTAAACCCCCATCCATACCCACTCTGGGCATGGACACCGGGTTGATAAGGCGAAAAGGCAAGGAAAACCATAATGGTTATAATCGCAGCCATCCAGTTTTGCATAGCGCACCCCATTTCACTTTTTCCTTACTTTCACCTGAAACAATCGTTTTTATTCTTCCTATAAAACCATTGCAGCAACCCAGCCGAACAGAATTAATGGAATGTTAAAATGAATGAATGTCGGAACACATGTATCCCATATGTGATGATGTTTTCCGTCGGCGTTTAGACCCGATGTCGGTCCGAGTGTGCTGTCCGAAGCGGGTGAACCAGCATCGCCAAGCGCGCCAGCTGTGCCAATCAGTGCGGCTGTTGCCATCGTGGAAAATCCGGCTGCCAAACAGATAGGCACATAAAGCGCAGCTATAACCGGAATCGTTCCAAACGACGAACCGATACCAATTGTGACGATCAGTCCAACGAGAAGTAATATAATGGCGATTAACGCCTGGTTGTCGTCCAAAAATCCGGATGTCGCTTTCACAAGTGCATCCACCGCACCGGTCTCAGTTAAAACATTGCCGAACCCTGCAGCGACCAACATAACAAAAGCGATTTGCCCCATCATGGCAATTCCGTCAGCCATGACTTGCTCACCTTTTCGGAATGGAACAGCGACCAGCACGAACATGAGAATCAGTCCTGTCAGTGCGCCAGCAACTAAATTTTTAACAACAATCTGCACAGCCAGCGCCCCGACAATGGCCACCAGTGTCAAGCCATGTTTTCTATTAAACGTGACATTTTCTGCCTGTGGAACAGCAACATTCGATTCAGAGCCACCTGCTCCAGGGATCGCTTCGCGGTCTTTTCGATATGTAATAAAAATGGCAATTAAGAGACCAACGACCATACCGGATCCCGGGATCAACATGGCAAGTGCCGTTTCGCTAGTCGTTATATTGACCCCATTTTCAGTCATTCCTTCCACCATTGTTTCATGGAAAAGCAGGCCAAACCCGTATGGAATCATGACATAGGGCGCTTTCAACCCAAACGCCAATGCCGTCGCCACACCCCGGCGATCCACTTTCATTTCATCAAACAGTTTTAATAACGGTGGAATTAAAATTGGCACAAATGCGATGTGCACCGGAACGAGATTTTGTGATAATGACGCAATTCCAGCGATAGCCAACACCATCATCGTTTTCTTACCAGTTAACACTCTGATGATAAAATTGACTAATATAGTTGTAATTCCTGTATAACTAATGGCGACAGCAAACGCGCCAAGCAAAATATAACTTAGGGCTGTTTTCGCTTGATCCCCCATACCGTTTACCATCAACTCAATCGAGTCAATCACATTAAGCCCGGATAGCAGTCCTGCTGTTATGGCAGACATAATAATAGAAATAATGACATTCACTCTCAGCAAACTAAGAAACGTTAGCACTAATACGGCTATAACAACAACCCACGCCATCTGTATTTCCCCTCTCCAGTCTTTTCTCTAATACTTTATCATGATAAAGTATTGAAGTGGCAAAATCAACCCATCTGTCGATTTTTTCATTTTTGAATCGAAAAAACCCCACAGGATGTGTTACCCGAGGGGTTTCATACTTATTGCAACTGAAAAGAGAGAGAAATATAATCCTGAACCGGCACCCAGGCACCTATATCCTGCTTGGTCACATTTTTAACGACAATCGATTTGTCATGCCCTTTCAATTGAACGTACACCTCGCCGAATGTTACTTGTCCCTTTTCACTTACGGCCGGTGCATAAGCCTGCAATTTACCCAATTTTTTCGATGGAACACGGTACGGGTCATCTTTCTTCGTGTTTTGTCCGATGACTGTGGAAAAAGCCAGCGGAAGCTCCACCTTTTCTTTCGCCTTCAGCAGCATCATTTTCTTAATATCGTGCGGGTTGGCTATTTTGTTCGTCAGGGCGCCGTTTACTTTCTTCTGTTCCTTTTGATTATAATGCAATGTTTTTTCCGAATCGCCGCTCAGATTGTTTAATTCATTCGTATTAATGGGCTGGTACTCCCAATTCATAGTTGTATCTGTTGACTTGTAGTGCAGCGGCCACCGACCGATATACACCATTCCCCGATAGCCGAAAGCCAATGGGGAAGGATTGATCGATGTTTCATTCACCATTTTGATCAAGTCAGGATTGGTAATCGTCACGTCCGAGTCTTCAATTAATTCTTTTGTCAGACTACTCGGTTCCACGACTTTTTGCTCTTCAATCACGTTCGGGTGTGTATTTTCCTTGGAAATGGTCAACACGTGGCTGGGCACGTCGACTTCCGATTTTTCTTCCGACGTTTCATCATTTTTTTCTTCGGCTGCGCTGCTAATAGGACATACAAGTACAACAGTTAATGCCATGATGACGTATGTCCATGGTTTCATGTGTCCCATTATGTGTCTCATCCCTTTCTCAATGATTGCCTTGTGCACGGATTCAGACGATTGACATGATAATGGTAGTTTTTACGGACACATGACTATTATACTTCATTATTATCAGCGGCTCAGTTCAATGGTCTCCAGCGTTTCATTGATGGTGATGCTATCTTCAACCGAACGTGCCATGGAGCAGTTTTTCCTTGCGAGAGCTAGATTTTTATACAGTTTGTCGTCATCCAAATGCTGCCCCTTAATAACAAAGTGCAGATCAATTCTCTCGATCCGATCCGCTTCATCCGGGTTGCGTTCCACGTCAGTCTGAATGACCAGTTCCTCAACGTCTACCCGTTGTTTATCCAGTATCTTACGGAAAACGGACGCACTGCACCCGGCAATGGATGCAACCATCAACTGAAATGGGCGGAATCCATATGTTTCATCACCGGATATGTCCAATTGTCCGTAACCAAGATCAATGCGCATACCCTCGTCTTTTGAATAAAGTTCCATAGTTTTCGCTCCTTTATCAACCAATTTTATGTTCTCTTTTTCTTATCGTACACGACATTCTTGTTTTCTAAAAACGTTTTGTATTGACCGCCATACCTTCACGAAACAAACTTGCTATACTTGGCTTCCAGGCGATCTTGCACAAACGATATAAGCACACAGATCGGCCAATAAATTAAGGCAACAACTATATACAGTGTCATGGCATCAAATTCTCTGCCGACGACAATCTGTGTCCGTTGAAACAACTCCGGAACCGTAATAACCGCCGCCAGTGACGTTGCTTTCATTAAATCCATAAACACGTTGGTCAATGGAGGAATGGCGATTCGGGCAGCTTGTGGCAATATAATAAACCATAACGTTTTCCAGTATCCTATATTAAGAGATGTCGCTGCCTCCCATTGGCCATCATCAATACTATTCAAGGAGGAACGATCAATCTCTGCAATATAGGCAGCACTGTTCAATCCAAAACCGAGCGATGCCGCCATTATCGCTCCCAACTCTATTCCAAGATACGGAAGACCAAAATAAAGGATAAACAAAAACACTAAAATCGGCGTTCCGCGCATAAACGAAATGTAAAGGCGTGCCGGCCACCGTAAAACGATGTGTCTGGAGCTGTGGGCTAAAGCGAGAAACAGTCCCAAAACCATGCCAAGTGCCATCCCGGCCATTGCAATACCAATTGTTGCTGGCAATCCTCGCAGTATAAATGGCAGGCTTTCCCATGCCAATTGTACGTCAAAAACACCGCCAAAATCCAATCCGTTCATCGTTTAAAAATCCAATCCTTCTATTTCCCGGATATTGCCTTCAGGTTTTTTTGAAGCATCTTCGTCATAGAATTTTTTGGCCAATTCTGTCAGGGTCCCATCCCCCCGCATATCCGCTATGGCTTGATTCACTTTTTCCTGAAGTTTATCGGCACCATCCTTCATAACGATCCCTTTCCTTGTCGGGTGAAATTTCAGTTCCGGGTGCAGCGTGATATCGAATTCCGGAAAAGCAGCAACACCGAATTTGGAAAGGTAATAATCGTTAATAACGACATCGGTTCTACCATTATTCACATCCCGGAGGTAAGCTTCATTGGGTGCATTGCCATAGGTTTTCACCTTTGCGCCGAATTTCCGGGCAATTTGACTGTAAACGGTGGAAGACGCTCCCCCGGCTACTTTTCCTTCTAAATCCTCCAGTTTATGTATGCCGGAGTAGTTATCGTCTCTAACCACCATGGTCGTATACGAATATTTTATAGGATTCGTGAAATTAAATGTCTTTTTTCGCTTATCTGTAATGCCCATCCCTGCCATATCAATTCGTCCACTCTTGATAGCAGACAGCACACTGTCAAAGCCGATGATTTCAAATGTAATATCCAAATTCAGCCTTTTGCCGATTTCCCGCATCACTTCCACTTCATACCCTGTCAGCTGTTCTTTGCTTTTGCCTTCTCCTTCATAGTATGAGGAAGCGACTAACGTGCCCGGTGTGCCGACAACGATTTCATCGGCGTCCTGGATTTCCTTCCATTTCTTACCCTCTTTATCCTTGTCTCCGCTCTCTGCCTCATTATTACCGCACGCACTTAAGACAAACATGACTGTCAGCAGTATGACAGTCCATTTCCTGACGCACATAACTCTGCTCTCCTTCCCCGACTGTTGTTATATTTCAAAAATTCAACTTGATTATAACAGTGCAACAAGCCCACTTCAATATTACGAATTGTTGTATGAATGTGATAAGTTTTTGCATTAATCAGTAGCGGAATTTATGACTTAATCATTGACATTTAAATAACAACAACATTATAATTAAAATTAATATTAAATAATAATTATTTTAAATTGTTATTTAGTATTTGTACTGATGAATTTTAAAACATCGTATCCGTCTAATGAAATTGACTATTGTTATCAATTACTCGGGGAGGATGAAAATGGAGGCAAAAACACTTGGATGCGAGCAATCGACGCCAAAAAAACAACAACAGGCCATCACTGACAAGATGAGAAGCATCCATGAGCATATTGAAATAATAGCAGCCCTTTTCAGTGGATTGCTCATTTTAACTGCATGGCTACTTGAAAATAATATCAGTAATGGATGGTGGGTTACGCTTCACTTATCCGCATTTATCATCGGCGGATATGCGAAAGCGAAGGAAGGCATTCTGGAAACCATTCATCATAAAGATTTGAATGTAGAATTATTAATGATTATTGCGGCTATCGGGGCAGCTGCTATCGGCTACTGGACAGAGGGCGCCATTCTTATATTTATCTTTGCTTTGTCAGGGGCGCTGGAAACGTATACGATGAACAAAAGCAGCCGTGAAATATCGTCGCTGATGCAAATACAGCCGGAAGAAGCCGTTCGTATCACCGGGGGCAATGAAGAATTGGTTCCTGTTTCCGAGCTGCAACCGGGGGATTCCATTTTCGTCCGTGCTAGCGAACGAATCCCTGCAGACGGCAGAATTGTCAAAGGGGCCACTGCCATCGACGAAAGTGCCATATCAGGAGAATCAGTGCCTGTCAGCAAAACGAATAACCATGACGTTTTTGCCGGTACGATGGCACTTGATGGATCCATCACGGTCCAAATCACGAAACCGGCCAGCGAAACCCTGTTCCAAAAAATCATTCAACTCGTCCAGGATGCACAGGACGAAAAATCCCCTTCCCAGCTGTTTATTGAGCGGTTTGAAGGGATTTATGTCAAAGTCGTTCTGGCCGTCGTGGCAGCCATGATGTTTTTACCAACGCTCATATTCGGATGGCCGCTTTCTGAAAGCATCTACCGGGCCATGATTTTATTGGTTGTAGCATCACCATGCGCACTCGTTGCATCCATTATGCCTGCAACGTTATCTGCTATTTCCAACAGCGCCAAACGGGGGGTTTTGTTTAAAGGTGGCGTCCACTTGGAAAATCTCAGCAACATGAATACTGTCGCCTTTGATAAGACCGGTACACTAACAAACGGAAAACCGGTCGTCACAGAATTTTTGACTCTGCCGGGCGACAACCGCGAAGACATCATGACAGCCGCGGCAGCGATTGAAAATGAATCCACTCACCCACTGGCACTGGCTATTACCGAACATGCCAAAAAACAAACGGATATGTCATCCATTCGTGTTCAGGAAGCGACGACAAAAAGTGGAAAAGGCGTCACAGCCGTTATTAACGGTATAACATGGACAATCGGTAAAGCATCGTTTGTCGGCGATGAACAAGCATCCCTGTTTCATAATGGTGTCGCTGAGCGTTTAGCCGGCGAAGGAAAAACCGTCATTTTCGTGAAAGCGAACGAAAAAATTGTGGGACTCTATGCCCTGAAAGACACGATTCGTACCGACACCAAAAAAATGATTCAAGCATTAAAACGCCAGGGTATTCACACCATTATGCTGACCGGTGACAACGAGCAGACGGCCAGTGCGGTCGCGAACGAATCAGGCGTCGATGAATTCAGATCAGAATGTTTGCCCGGGGAAAAAGTGGATCATATCAAAGACCTTCGCCAAACGTATAAGTACGTCGCGATGGTCGGAGATGGTATCAATGATGCTCCGGCGTTGGCATCGGCCGATTCCGGGATTGCTATGGGAGAAGGAACAGATGTCGCATTGGAAACAGCCGATGTCGTTCTGATGAAAAACGAATTGCCTAAAATCACGAAAGCTTTACGTCTTTCCAGTCGTATGAACCGCGTTATTAAGCAAAATATTATCTTTTCTTTAACGGTTATCGCTGTCCTGATTATTTCCAATTTCACACAGTTGCTCGATATGCCGCTTGGTGTCATTGGGCATGAAGGAAGCACGATACTTGTTATCCTGAACGGACTCCGATTACTAAAATAGCTGTCACCCGAGTGACAGCTATTTTTCTTCGTCTGTAATTGTTTCTTGCCGCAATGTGGCATTGATGACACCGCCGATCATAATGATAATACCGGATAAATAAAACCAGATCATCAACACAATAACGGTTCCCAGACTTCCATACGTTGCCGAGTAATCACCAATAGAGTTGACATAGAAGGAGAATGCCAGCGACGTCAATTGCCAGCCAACGGTCGCAAACAAGGCCCCCCACACCACATTTTTAAAATAAATCCGTTTATTGGGAGCCATTTTATACAATGCCACAAGTACGATAAAGAAAACGGCTGACGATATGGCCCAACGCATACCTTCCCATATTTGCAAAAATTGTTGGGACCCACCAAAGAATGTGAAAATGTAGGCACCAATGGCTTTTCCGAAAATAGGCAGTAGAAATGCGATAAAAATGACAAGAATCATAGCAATCGTCAAAACGATGGCAATCAACCGCGTAACAATAAACGAACGATTTTCATCCACGTCATACGCCCGGTTAAAACCGCGCATAATTGCATTTATTCCATTGGATGCAGACCACAGCGTCCCAATAATGCCGATGGACAACAGTTGCCCATTTTGATTATTGACTAGCTGATGAACGTTTTGTTGAATCATATCCGCTATTTGACCGGGTGCGTATGTTTCGATAAAGCCTATAATATCCAAGTCATTGAGCGGCAAATAGCCTACCAAAGTCATCAGAAACAATAGAAAGGGGAATAAAGAAAGAAGGAAAAAATAAGCCAGCTGTGCACCCAGTCCAAAAATGTCATGATTCGTGATTTGCCTGTACAATTTTTGGATAAAATCCTTGATCTCCTCCCACATTCTATCAACCCCACGTTATTATTAACTTATTGCCCCAGTCTTTTCGTTCCTCTATCATCAGTGAACTGATCCAATGTGTTTTCCACCTGCTCCAGCGCATTAATGGCGTTGTTTGTACTTGCCGATAGTTGCGTATTTAATCGGTCGAATTTATTTTTCGTACGCTTCACTGCTGCTGACGGGTGTTTGACATAATACGATGATTCGTATTTAGCATCTGCCAATTTCTCTTTGGTATAGTTTCTCGCATCACGGTCCAACAAAGACAAAAGCCCACCCGCTATGGTTCCAATAATCATTCCTAAACATAATTTTTGTTTACCCATTTAAATCGCTCCTTTTTCGTTATATGTTATTCGTTTCCTTGATATGCTGAAGAAACTGTTTGCAACCCTCTGAAACCAAATCATACGTATCGTTAAAATGACCCGTAAAGAACGGATCCGTTACATTGGAGGTGTCTGCTCCATCAACGTAATCCATAAGTTTGCGAGGCTCGACACCATCCCCAAAACCTGCCATGTCTTGTAAAGCGCTTATATTCTCGTCATCCATGGCAATCATATAATCAAACCTGTGCCAGTCATCCGTATGTATTTGCCGGGATGCTATGCCACTATAAGGGATGTGTTCTCTGTCCAAAATGTGCATGGTCCCCTCGTGGGGCATTTTCCCACTGTACCATGAACCAATTCCAGCCGAATCCACTGCTATTTTATCAGATAATTCTTCTTTTTTCACCAAATCCCGGAAAATAGCCTCCGCCATCGGTGACCGGCAAATATTACCGAGACATATAAATAACACACGTATCATCCGCTCACCCCTGTCCGATGTATGAATTCGTATAGCTGAGTTTATTATACTATCCAACAGTTGGAAAGGCCACTATCTTCTATTTATGCAACGGAGCAATACACCCTGCATCATTATTTTTCGCTGCATTCACGTAGCTGGCCACATCGTACGCCTGAAACGGTTCTGTTTCCACCTCTTGCAGAAATTGATGCACCTCATCCGCCGACTGATTGGTTGTTGTAATCCACGCATCCTCATGACTTTTAGGTAAAATAATCGGCATGCGATGATGAATGGTCTGCATAAATCGATTAGCTGCTTTAGTCAGAATCGTGCACGTGAACCGTTTCTGATCACCGTATTCCCATTTATCCCACAAACCGGCAAACGCAAATAATTTCCTATCGTTCAACTGAATGCGCTTCGGTTGTTTTTCGTTTCCGACCCGTTTCCATTCGTAAAAACTATCAGCGACAATTAAACAACGTTTCCGGGTCATGAGGTGTTTGAAGCTGGGCTTTTCATGAGCTGTTTCACTGCGGGCATTGATCATCTTATAGCCAATTTTTTCATCCGTTGCCCATGAAGGAATAAGCCCCCAGCGTAAATAGCCTGCCCGTTTTTTGTCCCCATCATGAATCACCGCCAGTACTTGCTGTCCCGGTGCAATATTATAGCTGGGTTCATAATCGGGAATGGACTGTTCAATGCTAAACTTGTCCAAAATCTCCGCTTCATCCGCCAGCAATGTATATCGTCCACACATAATGCCACTCCTCTCCTCTTTGAAAAAATAACCCTACACATTCCCAACTAAAAAATACTCAAATCCCACTGGTTGGCAATATGCCGCAACAAACGAATGCCGGCAATGCTGTTTCCTTCATCCCCCAGCGCCGGCCCGTAAACCCCGATACCACAACCGTCCGTAAATGGCATAGGCTCATCTCTGACCCTCGGCGGCACTGCTGCAACGATCCCGCCTGAAACCCCGCTTTTAGCCGGAATGCCGACATAGGTGGCAAATTTTCCTGATGCATCGTACATACCACACGTCAGCATGAGCACTTTAGCAATCCGGGCAATTTGTCTCGGGATAATCGCTTCACCTGTTTTTATATTCATTCCATCATTGGCAAGCACCATGCCTATGTTGGCAAGGTCATCTATCGTCACCTCGATGGAACATTGCTTGAAATACGTCTCCAGTGTGACATTCAAATCCGATTCCAAAAAGCCGGTTTCCAGTAAATAGTAGCCTATCGCCCTGTTCCGCATCGATGAATCCCTCTCCGACTCATACACATCCACATTCAGTTTCGGCCGGTATCCCACCATGTTTTCAAGCAGTTGAAATATTGGCTCCAGACGTTGGTCCGACGTTTTTCCTGGTAAAATAGATCCCACCGTAATCGCTCCGGCGTTGATCAATGGATTAAACGGCTTTTCCACTTGCTGCATCTCCAAATGCATGATGGAATTAAACGCTTCACCGGACGGCTCCACATCAACTCTGTCCAGCATATAAGATACACCGCATTCCATGCAGGCAACAATGAAACTGATGACTTTGGAAATACTCTGCAGGGTAAACGACATGTCGGTATCACCGGAACGAACGGTCATACCGCTTTTACCAATAATTGAAATACCTAAATCATCTGGATCCGCCTGCGCCAAAGCCGGAATATAGGAGGCAACGTCCCCGTCGTTCGTACGCTTCCGGTAAAACGCAACCCAGTCATCCACGTACTGTTGCAGCCATTTCTGCGTCTGTCCCGTATTCCAGTTTGCCATCCCTTGAACCATCTTATCACCCCTTTGTAAATCGTATACCTATGATGTTGATATGTTTGACTATTGTTTTTCCATTCATAAATTGTTCCATTATATAGAAATAGATATTATGATTGCTTTTTAGGGTGAACCATGACCTTGTATTTTATTATGGACGGATTTACCATTAATGATAGACAAATGATATCACTATTATGAGGAAGGCGTCCTGTTATGAATAAACAAGTATACTTTTTAACTGTTGTCGCATTCGTCGTCGGAATGGTTGAATTGATTATTGGTGGCATACTTGATTTAATAGCCGATGATCTGAACGTGGGGCTTGGAAAAGTTGGATTCCTGATTACGATATTTTCCCTTATCTTTGCTATCGGCTCACCGTTGCTTCTTGTATGGACAGCATCCATGGAACGAAAGCGGCTGATGCTTATATCCCTTGCTGTGTTTTTTACAGGCAACGTCGTAACCGTATTCAGCTTATCGTATGCGGTCGTATTTATCGGACGTGTCATTTTGGCATTGAGCGGTTCACTGTTAGTCATTTTATGTCTGACCATCGCACCATCCATCGTTCATCCGAAATACCGCGGACGGGCGATCGGAATTGTGTCCATGGGCATCAGCGCATCCATTGTTCTGGGGTTGCCTGTGGGACTGCTTATGGGAAACGCATTTGGCTGGCGCGCTCCCTTTGTGCTGATTACGTTTCTGACGGTCCTTTCAGCAGTCGGTGTGTCTATGTTAATGGACCGTGTGCAACCAAATCCGTCCTACCCACTCCGGAAGCAACTGGCGACCTTGAAAAACCGGAAAATATTTTTTGGGCAAACGGTGACCTTTCTATTTTTAGCGGGACATACAACGCTTTATGCTTACTTAACCCCGTTTGCTAAAACAACATTGGATGCCAGTGGAACATGGGTCAGTGTTATTTATTTAATTTTCGGGGCGGCTGCCGTCAGCGGTGGTGGCGTTGGTGGCTTTTTATCCGACACCATTGGTTCTAAACGGACCATCCTGCTGACAACCTTGCTATTCACCCTCATTATGTTCAGCATACCAGGGGCAACCGTTGCATGGCCGGCTTTCCTGGCTATCGTTGTCATTTGGGGCATGCTGAGTTGGACGTTGGCACCGGCCACTCAAAGCTATTTGATGGGACTATCTCCGGAAACATCCGACATCCAGCAAAGCTTGAATAACTCGGCGCTTCATCTTGGTATCGCGGTCGGGTCACTGGTTGGCGGTTTGGTTATTGAACGGGCTTCGGTTGAGATGAATGCCGTTGTCGGCGGGTCAATGATTGTCTTAGCTGTTGGTGCGGCGATTGTGTCAATATACGGAGATGATCGTTCCAGCATAATCGAAAAACAAATGGACTGACCTTACGCAAGATCAGTCCATTGGTATCATCCTATTTACTTCCCAATAAATTGTTGTGTCCAGTGGTTGCCTTGTTCGACATAGCCAACACCAATATGTGTGAAATCAGGATTCATAATGTTTTCACGGTGACCTTCACTGTTCATCCATCCATCCACGACCTGTTGCGGGGTACTTTGCCCTTTTGCAATGTTTTCACCGGCTGTCTGATAAGAAATACCGAATTGTTCCATCATATCAAACGGTGATCCATAATTTGGGCTATTATGTGCGAAATAGCCATTGTCCGCCATGTCCTGTGATTTTTTTCGTGCTACTTTGCTGAGCTCGGTGTCCACTTTCAGCGGATCGAGACCTTGTGACGTCCGTTCCTGATTTGTCAGCTCCACCACTTGCTGTTCAAATTCACTAAGTTGCTGTGATTGGGAAGCGTTTTGCTGGTGCTGCTTTTGCTGTTGTTCCGTTGGCTGTTGTTCAGCCGGTTGGTTGGTCTGCTTGTTCGGATCCTGTTTTTTCTGTTCTTGATCGTTTTCGTTGGTATCCTGTTGATTGTTTGAGTCAAAATTGGCTTGCGGGAAATATTGCTTTATAACATCCTGGAAATTACTTGATGACAATTCACTCCAACCATCATCCTCAATGGTAGAATAAACTATTTCCTGATTGTTCTGTTTTGGTACATCAGCTGAATTTGCCGAGACATCCGCTGTCATTTGAAAAGCTCCGCCAAACAATAGTGCGATCGTTAACGTCCCCGTCATTAATTTATTCCGCATGTATAGCACCTCTCCTGTGTTTTTTGTTTCGTCATTATCGTAGCATACGATTAGTGTAATATTTATGCAATATATTTCCATAAGCCGTGACAAGCTTATATGCTTTTCAGGAAAACCGCCTCATCATAGGATTGGCTTACTTTTATTCAGTACCATCACTGGAAGGTATATTTTATACTGGAAATAATTGAACAAGATGACATATTGACAGCTTTCTACACCCTTCGATTATGTTACATATACTGATAATATGTAATCAAAATGTTACTTGAAATCCCCTCCAATAATGGAGAAAATTCGAGTATAAACCATTATTTTCTCGTTATTTATAACCCCTGTAAACTGTGCTATAGTAGAATAATGGTATAAGAGAATTTGTATGTAACATTTATCACATAGATGTTTAATTTATCATCATTGGAGGAACATAGGATGTTATCAACTGCAGAAATCGGAATTGACCTTGGTACCGCAAATATACTGATATATTCCAAAACAAAAGGGGTTGTTCTCAACGAGCCATCCGTCGTTGCCATTGACTTGAACTCAAAAAATGTCGTCGCTGTTGGGTCTGAGGCAAAAGAAATGGTTGGCAAAACCCCGCAAAACATTGTCCCGATCCGACCATTAAAAGATGGTGTGATCGCCGACTATGATGTAACGGCACAAATGCTGAAGGAATTTTTAAAAAAAGTAAGTAAGACCATCGGAATGTCCATGCGTAAGCCAACGGTGGTCGTCTGCACCCCATCCGGAAGCACAACGGTTGAGCGGCGTGCGATTCATAATGCTGTCAGCAGCTACGGGGCCAAACATGTTCATTTGATTGAAGAACCTGTGGCAGCTGCCATCGGTGCTGATTTACCGGTCGATGAACCCATTGCCAACGTCACCGTTGATATCGGAGGCGGCACGTCCGAGGTGGGCATCATTTCATTCGGTGGCGTTGTCTCGTGCAGTTCCATCCGCACCGGCGGCGACACTATGGATGACGAAATCGTCAATTTCATCCGTAAGAAGTACAACATATTAATCGGTGAACGAACAGCCGAAAATATTAAGATGGAAATTGGACATGCCGATGAAAACCATCCTGAAGAATCATTGGATATCCGCGGCCGTGATATGGTTTCCGGCTTGCCGCAAACGGTCACGGTTTCTTCCAAGGAAGTTTACTCTGCCTTGAAAGAATCGCTTGATCAAATTCTTGAAAACATTCGTGCCACGCTGGAAAACTGCCCGCCGGAACTGAGCGGTGACATCGTTGACCACGGCATCGTACTGACCGGCGGCGGGGCATTGCTGAACGGATTGAAGGACTGGCTTTCCGACGAACTGTTCGTCCCCGTTCATATCGCACCCAATCCACTGGAATCCGTTGCGATCGGAACCGGTCGTTCATTGAAAATGATCACCAAACTGCAGAAAGCGGCTAA
Organism: Lentibacillus halophilus; assembly: GCF_055395055.1. Lineage (NCBI taxonomy): Bacteria > Bacillati > Bacillota > Bacilli > Caryophanales > Bacillaceae > Lentibacillus > Lentibacillus halophilus. The sequence continues at coordinate 1,474,352 of NZ_AP043750.1, read as the reverse complement.
ATAAGTATAAATGACACAGCTATCCCAACCGCGATCCATTCCTATGATGGGCGCGGTTTTTTTCCGTTTGTAGCCCACCTTCACGCATGTACTGATCCACGTTTGGAAATAAGGATAGGACAGCCCATGAATAGTGAAAAAAATGGTTTACAAATTGTTCAGAATAGTATATAATGACCTTAATCATGTTGAAGCGCTTCCACGCTGCACCGCATGATAGAATGAGGACACCTCAGGGGTGAATAACACATATCATTGCCTCACAGGTGCCTGAAATCATGACAAATCCGTTTATAACTGTTCAATCTGTTTGCAGTTCCATTCCAGTTCTGCTTCAACAGATAAAAGCCAGTTCAAATCGACGAACAGTAAAGAAAACTTGGTAAGCGCCAAGCCTTTTAGGTGCAGGCGATTGCCTTAGTTGCACTTATGCAGTTGGTTATCTCAACTGCCACAGTGAATCTGTCGTCTTTTTGGAGTGGCTTATTTTAATTTAGAAAGGGGTGACATGATGGCTGGAGCACTTGAAAATATTCGAATTCTTGACTTATCCAGAGTCCTAGCCGGTCCCTATGCAACTATGATTCTCGGAGACCTTGGTGCTGAAATCATAAAAGTAGAAGCACCAGGCGGCAGTGACGAGACACGGAAATGGGGACCGCCTTTTCAAAACGGGGTCAGTGCGTACTATTTGTGTGCCAATCGGAACAAAAAAAGCATTACGCTTGATTTAAAGTCCGAGGAAGGCAATGAAGCCATTAAAAATCTCATCCGTGACAGCGACGTCGTCATTAATAATTTTAAATCCGGAACCATGGAACGGCTCGGGCTTGATTATGAAACGCTGTCCGAGATCAACCCCGGTTTGGTCTACTGCTCGATTACAGGGTTCGGTGAAACGGGTCCATACAAGAACATGCCCGGCTATGACTTTATCATTCAAGCGATGAGCGGCCTGATGAGCATTACCGGTGATCAGGAATCCGGTCCGCAAAAAGTCGGAGTCGCCATTACGGATATTTTGACGGGGCTGTACGCCTGTATTGGCATCCAGGGTGCCCTGTTGGAGCGGACACAGTCAGGTAAAGGCCAAAAGCTTGACCTTTCTCTGTATGATTCAGCTGTCAGCGCTCTCGTGAATGTCGGAAGCAACTATCTAATGGCAGGGAAAATTCCCGAAGCACTCGGGAATCAGCATGCCAATATTGTCCCATACCAGACATTTACAACCAGCGATGGGGAGATGGTGATTGCAGTAGGCAACGATCATCAGTTCCAAAACTTATGCAAAATTTTGGAAAAACCGGCGTATGCATCCGATGAGCGATTCCGAACAAATCCGGACCGTGTGGCCAACCGGAACGACCTGATTCCACTACTTCAGGGCATCTTTTTGACCGGGTCCACCGCCTATTGGCAACAGCAATGTGAACAAAATAACATTCCGTGCGGGCCAATTCAGTCTATGAACGACGTGGCCGATGACCCGCAGTTGAACGAGCGGGAAATGTTTGTCGACGCCGAACACCCAACCGCGGGTAACATCCGTATGATCGGCAGTCCGCTGAAATTGTCACGGACACCTGTTCAAACCAAACACCATCCGCCCGATGCCGGCGAACATAATGAGGAATTGCTTAAGCAACTCGGCATGATCAAATGATCCGTGACGGACATTCTGATTTGAGTGCAAAAGCCATAAAATCGCTGTCATCCAAAAATTTCATCTATTACAGGAGGCGTTGAATAAATGAATTTTCATTTTTCAGAAGAACAAAATATGCTGCGAACAACCGTCAGGAACTTCGTGGACAACGAAATTATTCCCTACATTGCCGAATGGGATCGGGAAGGCAAATTTGACCCATCCATCATGCAGAAACTATCCGATCTTGGACTGATGGGTGTCTGCATCCCGGAAGAATACGGAGGAAGCGGTATGGACTATAACGCGCTGGCCATTGTCTGTGAAGAACTCGAACGTGGGGACACGGCTTTCCGCACAGCCGTCTCTGTCCATACCGGCTTAAACAGCATGACTCTTCTGCAATGGGCCACCGAAGAACAGAAACAAAAATACCTTGTTCCTCAAGCAAAGGGAGAGAAAATCGGTGCTTACGGACTGACGGAGCCTGCCGCCGGTTCCGACGTCACATCCCTGCAAACCACAGCGGTCAAACAGGGCGATCATTATATACTGAATGGATCCAAATCATGGATATCCCTGTGTGATTCCGCCGATCACTTCCTTGTTTTCGCTTATACCAATAAGAAAAACGAACACAAAGGCATATCAGCATTCATTGTGGAACGGGAGTGGGAAGGTTTTGACTCCAAGGCAACGAAAGGAAAACTCGGCATACGCTCCGGCAACACTGGTGAAATATTTTTCGACAGCGTCAAAGTACCGGAAGAAAACATGCTGGGCGACGAAGGGGAAGGATTTAAAATCGCTATGTCCGCCCTCGACAACGGTCGGTTCACGGTTGCTGCTGGCGCCGTCGGACAAATCCGAGCATGCTTGGAAGCGAGTGTCAACTATGCCCACGAACGGGAAACATTCGGCAAACCAATCGGCCAACACCAGCTTGTTCAACAGATGATCGCCAACATGAAAGCAGGATTGGAAATGAGCAGCCTGCTGGTTTATCGGGCCGGCGAGCTGAAGAACGAAGGAAAACGTAACACCGAAGAAACGTCAATGGCCAAGTGGCAAGCATGTGATTTTGCCAATAAGGCGGCCGATGATGCCGTCCAAGTTCACGGTGCCAATGGCTATTCCGATGAATATCCAGTCGAACGCTATTTGCGGAACTCAAAAGCTCCGGTTATTTACGAAGGAACGCGAGAAATTCACACCCTTATGCAAGCGGACTATGCACTCGGCTATCGTCAGGATAAACCATTAAACAACATGCTTCCGGCTTGGGAAGGCAATCATGCCACAGTATAAAAAAGTTACAAAAAGGTACTGAGCTTAGCATCGATATCAACGAATATCGACACTAAGACATGAAAAAGCCGCATTTAAAGGAAACCATGCGGCTTTTTTTCATATCTTTCTAAACATTTTCCTGCTTCAGTGCATCAATGATATTTTCCTTTTTCACTTTGGCACTTGAGTAGAGCATGGCCGATCCAACGATGATGAAGACGCCGATGGTAACGAACAGTATATCCATCCACGGCAGTGAAAAAGCGTAGTCAAATGTGTTCATAAGTGACTGGTGAATCAAATACATGATACCGATGCTGATAGGCAGTCCATACAGCAGCGATTTGATGCCGTAGAACAAGCTTTCATAGTTGATCATTTTGTTAAAGCTTTTCGGTGTCATGCCGACTGATTTCAGCATGGCAAATTCCCGTTTTCTAAGCGATATGCTCGTGGAAATCGTATTGAAAATGTTGGCGACGGAAATCGCGGTAATCAAAGCGATAAAGCCGTATACAAACACCGACATGAGCAGAGTCATTTGTTCCATCCGCTGTCTACGCTGATAAACATTATAAATCGGAAAGTTACTTTTCTTTATTTTCTCAAGCTGTTTCTGGGTTTTGAGTGGATCATCGCTTGACAAATAGATATTTGTATCGACATTACCCACGGAATCATGTTCGAGTATCTGATTCATCGTTTGTTGACTGACAACAATATTAAGCACACCGGCATTCGATGGTTTAATGCCTGTTGGTGCGGTATTGGTTAATGCTGCAATTTGAATATCGCCCAGATCATCGTTATTTTCTGATGTCAATTCAAGTGTCTGTCCGATGTCAGCATGAATGACCTTTGTGACTTTGAATTTGCCTGTGTCCGGATCACGGTAGTCAATCGTATCAATGACAATACCTGAGCGGCTGTCAGGATCTGTTAACTGGGCAAAATCTGCTTTGGTTTTTTTGGCATAGGCTTTGAGACTGTCATCATCCAAGGCGTGAAGTCTGATGATATACTCATACTTGCCATCTTCAAATGCATGGTTACCCCCTTGGAGCTCTTCACCTGTTTTTTCTTTAGCCACCATAGACCGGGTTTTCAATTCCTTGACGCGAGTGTATTCTGATACCGTGTCCAACGCTTTCACGCCATCAACAAACGGCTCGGAAAATCCGTTGCTTGTAAACATTTTAATATCGTAATCAATATCTGCCTGCGATAGATCGTATGACTTCTGCAAATTTTCCGTGAAATATGACACTGACAAAAACAGTACGATGCTGATGGCAAGTGAAAAGATGGTTGCCCGATAACGCCGGCGATTGCGCTTCAGGTTCTTTAGGCCAATCTCCGCCTCAATCCCGAAAAGCTTACGTGTCAGCTTGGATGTTTTAACCTTTTTGCGGGACAATTTCACATCGGCTGCCTGCCGGATCGCATCAATGGCTGACACTTTTGATGCGCGCCTTGCCGGAATATACGTTGATATGAAAATAGTCAAAATCGACACCAGACAGGCCGTGATAATCGACCATGGCGTCACAACTACGGTCATATTCTGATCGAAATCAAACACATTTTGAATAAGTGAGTTGATAAAGTGAAACGTTATGCCAATGCCTACTATTCCGCTGACAACGCCGAGCGGAATCCCAATCGCGCCAATAATGGCACCTTCAAAAAAGACAGAATTCCGTTTTTGCTTTTTTGTGGCGCCGACACTGGACAGCATGCCCAAATGCCGCGAACGTTCAGCCACTGAAATGGCAAATGCGTTATAAATCAGTGAGACGGACCCGACAACAATAATCGTGATAATAATGGCAGCGAGCGAATAAAGCGTTGTTTGAAGACCCTGATTGTCTGTTACGCCATAATAACGGAGTAGGCCATTGTTAAATTGAACGTCCTTAATATTTTGATTGGCTGCCAATTCATGTGCATGGTCAAACAGTGACTGGTTAACGTCCTTCAAAATAACAGAAGCATTAACTGTTTCATTATCTTCCATGCTGGTTTTATCCAGATGAGTCATCACGGTGTAGCCGGGTGCGGAAAGTGGTTCCCACGACGGCCGTTCCATGACACCAACAACAGTGAATGTTTTCGTTTGTTTATTTTTCAGCGTTTCGATGTTTTTTCCAGCTTCTGTTGTTTGGAGAGGATTTGTTTGATCCAGAGGCTGCGCACTTTTACCGGCAACACGTTTACCGATCCCAAGTTTCAGCGTATCTCCAATGTTTAAAGACACATTTGCGTCCGTTGCTATATGCTTCGAAACAACCACTTCATTGGAATTTTCCGGGCGTTCACCCTTCGTCAGTTCGGTCGGAAATGTTCGTTCAGCCTGGTCATTAAACGCTTTGACGAATACATAGGGTTTATAGTCGTTGTCACTGCCCTCCAACCGGGCATAGCCAAGATTGTTGGACAGGACGACATCTTCCGTTTCCTCATCACTTTGTATAGCCTCCACCTATTCAGCGTTGACATCTTTATATAACACATGCCACTCACCGTTGTTGGCCATTTCCTGTTTTTGCAGCAAATTCATGAATGAAACGGTTAGTGTCGACACCGCTGTCAGCATGGCAACAGAGATAATGACGCCAATAATGGTCACGAGCGTTCGGCTTTTGTTCTTCTTCAAATTGCGCAGCGTCAGTTTGTTGATGATGTTCATGGACGGGTCACCTCGTCTTTGGCAATCCGGCCATCTTCAATGGAAATGACCCGATCCGCCTGCAGGGCAATCCGCTCATCGTGGGTAATCACAATAAGTGTTTGGTTATACGTTTTGTTAAACATCTTGAGTAGGTCCATAATATCATTGCTGTTTTTACTGTCGAGGTTCCCTGTTGGCTCATCGGCAAGCATTAACGCCGGGTTACTAATGAGTGCCCTGCCGATGGATACCCGTTGCTGCTGCCCACCTGAGAGCTGATTAGGTAAATAGTTCAAACGTTCGTTTAAACCCAATGCCGTCACAATGTCATTAAATTGCTTCTTGTTTACTTTATGCCCGTCCAGAAGAAGTGGCAACGTCATATTTTCTTCCACAGTCAGAACGGGAATCAGATTGTAGAACTGATAAATAAGCCCAATCTGACGGCGCCGAAAAATCGCCAATTGCGTTTCATTCAAATCAAAAATAGACGTATGTTCAACAGACAGGCTTCCATCCGTTGGCCTATCCACCCCACCGAGTAAATGCAGTAGCGTCGATTTCCCGGAACCGGACGGACCAATAATAACAACAAACTCCCCTTTATTGACGGCAAAGGAGACGTCATCAAGTGCATTAACAGCTGTTGCGCCTTGTCCATAAACTTTGGATAAATTGCTGGCATTTAATATCTCCATATGAATACCTCCATGTCGGTTCTTAATTCCAGTCTAAACATCCAAAGTGACAGACAAGTGATTGACTTCATGACAATTTAGTCACTTAAGGGAAGGCACAGCATTCACCCACATCTAACTCTACTCCTTTACATGTTAAATATTGTGTTTATAGAATTTGACATGGAATTGGGTGCCCTGACCTTCCGCGCTGTCAACATCGATGGTCCCCCCTTGGTTAGCAATGATGCCGTGAGCCATTGCCAGGCCAATACCGACACTTTCTTCGCTGTTATGCTTGCCTTTATGGAACCGGTTGAAAATATATGGAAGGTCTTCTTTTGGGATGCCTGGTCCGTTGTCAGTAATAACGATGTCGGTGAACAGGGTATTTTCGGAAAAACGGATCGACATGCTGCCTTCTTCCGGTGTATGCTCAATACCATTTTTCAGAATGTTAACCAGTGCTTCTGCTGTCCAGTTGAGGTCACCGGTAAACGAGACAGTATCTTCCCCTTGTATGGATACGCGTTGATTTTTTACATCGATTGGGGCATGGAGCGATTCTAAGGCCTTTTCAATAAGGTCCCTGACCAGAATCACATCCTGCTTGAACTGCACAGTACCAGCGTCGATTTTGGACAGTTTTAAAAGCGATGTGACGAGCCAATCCAGACGCTCAAGTTGGACATGGATATTATGTGTGAATTCTATCCGTTTTGACTCCGGCAAGTTGGGATCCTCCAAGAGATCGGTCATCACCCGCATCGATGTGAGCGGTGTTTTTAACTGGTGGGAAATGTCAGAAATAGCATCAGTCAAATGGGTTTTGTCTGCCTGCAGCGAGCTTTTATGTTCGGCCAGCATACTTGTAACCTTATAAATTTCATTTTTTAAAATGCTCAGCTCCCCTTCTTCATTATCGCGCACATCCATTGAATAGTTGCCACTGGAGATATCACGTAAATACCCAGAAAGCTTCCCGATTTCCCGGTAGCGCCACATGGTTGCCCAAAGTGTGGTGCCGATCAAAAGGAGCGTCAGGACGGTAACAAGTATTATGGCCATGGTAGATAGAAAAGCAGCAATGGCGACGGCAACGATTCCAACAGTCACCATAGTCATGAACAAGCGTCTCATTTCACGGTTTCGGAACATGGTTAATCACCAGCCTTGTAACCCAAACCGCGGACCGTTTTAATCAGTCGTGGTTGTTGTGGGTCATCTTCCAGCTTGTCCCGCAGCCGCTTGATATAGACGGTCAGTGTATTATCGTTCACGAAGTCACCCGCGACATCCCAAATATGGTCAAGCAGTTGATCTCTTGAAAGCACCTGGTCGGGGTGATTAGCAAACGTCAGTAAGAGCCGGTATTCCAAACCTGTGAGCTGGATCTCGTCTCCATCCTTATATACCGTAGCCTGAGCGGTTTTGATATGTATATTTCCGATTGTCAGGACAGACTTCGTCGGCTCCTTCTGCTGGTACCGGCGCAGGACCGATTTGATCCGAGACATCAGCTCACGAAGTCTGAATGGTTTCGTAATATAATCGTCTGCACCCATATCAAGTCCCTTAACAACATTGCCTTCATCATCAACGACAGTTAAAAAAATGACCGGTATGTCACGTTGCTGTTTAACGCGTTCGCATAAATCATAGCCGTTGCCGTCGGGAAGAGATAGATCAAATAGGCAGAGAGTAATGGTGTCGAGCTGTCCGGAGAGAACGTCTCTGGCACATTGCGCGTCGTGGCACACGACTGTGTCATACCCTTCCTGCTGCAACGAATACTCAAGTCCCGATGCAATCGTTTTATCATCTTCAACAAATAAAATACGCATAACTCATCCTCCGAAGCAACAAAAATCCGGGGCACAGAGGATGTCCTTTGCCCCGTACTGTAAGGATTATAAGCTTTTCTTCATAGATATCCAAATTTCCTTAACCATTCGGATATCCAACGCACCTATTAAATCGATTTACTTAAAGGAGCCCAGAGCAAAACCAACGGAACGGCTCTACCCGTGATTCTCCTGATAATGTTCATACTGCCGGTATAAATCGTTTAAAGCAGACACAAGAGCATTGCCGGCTTTTCCTAAGTAGTGTTCTTTCATTATGTGTTCCGGCGTATCAATACCGTCCTGGAGACTGTGCCCCTTCAATAGATGATGGACGAAATCCCTGCCGTGTTCGGTTGCCAGCGTGCAATTGGCAGTTACAATAACGCCATACGTTTTGTCGATTTCCGCAGTAATCGTCAATGTTTCATAGATGCTTTTGGCGGCCATTCCGGATGGAAGTCTGGCATGACCGGCGATAAAAACCGTGTTCATCAATCATCATCCCCCTGTTGCCATGTCGGTCCGCGATAACCCAGCTTTCTGGATATCGCCCCGGCTGTTTGACGTGTTTTGGCTTTCAGTACGTCCAGGTTTTCCCCGTCAAAATGACTGGACAGGCCGCTTACAGCGAGTGCAGCAATGACTTGGTTATTGTAATCATGAATAGGGTAAGAAATCCCTGTTGTGTCAGGGTCCTGTTCGCCAATACTGTATGCATAACCGTTTTTATAAATCGCCCCGAGCTCCTGAAGCAATCGGTCTTTATTAATGGGCTGATGATCCGCAGCGTAAAACCGTTCAGCTTTATTCACCATGTCTTGCTGCTGTTCCCGAGCCATATTTGCCAGTAGCATCTTAGGACCGGAACCAAGATGGAGCGGAGACCGTTTTCCGATGCGTGTATTCAATCTAAGCGCTCGCGAACTATCCACTTTTTCAATGTATACAGCCTCACCTTGATCAGCAATAACCAAATGGACAGCTTCATTAATGTCCGTACCCAAACGTTCCATATCAGGCAATGCAATCGTGCGCACCTCTAATTGATCGGAAACCAGCTGACCGAGTTCCAGTAATTTGAGTCCTAATTGATACTTGCTGTCGTGTTCATTTTCTTTTGTTTTGGATAATACATGTTGATGCTCCATCGCCGTCAACAAGCGATACACAGTTGGTTTAGGCATCCCTGACTTTTGGGTGAGTTCCTTCAATGTCAACTCCGGTGTCTCTGTCGAAAAGTAATTCAGTAGTTGCAATGCTTTTAATACACTTTGATTCATCCCTATTTCTCCTCTGCCTGCCTCAGCCGCTCAATAGAACTAAAAGGGTGCGGGGACGTGTCAAATTTCAGATTGATAGATCGTCATGAATGGTGACACTACATCGAGCCATCATCTTTGTCACCAAGATCCACAATCGGATCAAGCACCTTAATCATACCTCACGCGGGTTAACCTGTTCTCCATTTAAGTCTACCGTATAATCTGTCCGTGTCAAATTCAAATCAACAAGTACATTTTTCTGCATGGCTCGGATAACGGTTTGTTTTATACTCAAGTGTTTTCAGATAGGGATAGGTTAAGGATAGAGTTGATGGACCGCCCGATATGTGTAAGGCCTTAAACGGGCCGAAATTTGCAAAACGAACCTGTTCCACTTCAATTAATGACGTCATTTTTGTTTAACACCATTACGGATAATCAACGCCGGGTCAGTGTAATGATCAAAAACCCCTCCATGGAAAAATATAATTGTATGCCAACGGTGGTTCCGGACGAACGGATTACCACCGACATACAATTTAATAGAATCACATTTATCTAATTGGTTTGCTCTCTTATTCCGTATCGATTTGTGCGCGTTGCAGTTTACCACTGTAATCAATATATACAGCTTTCCATTCAGTGAACACGTCCAATGCCTGCACACCAGAATCGCGGTGACCATTGCCTGTACCTTTCGTGCCACCGAATGGGAGATGGATTTCTGCCCCGGTTGTACCGGCATTTACGTAAACAATACCCGTGTCAAGGTCGCGCTGTGCCTGGAACACACGGTTGGCATCCGTCGTAAAAATGGAACTCGACAACCCATACGATACGCCATTGTTCACCTCAATGGCCTCATCAAAACTTTTTACAGGAATCAAAGAGACAACTGGTCCAAAAATTTCTTCCTGTGAAATACGCATTTCCGGTTTGGCATCTGTGAACAATGTCGGTGCAACATAATGCCCCTTGCCTAAATCACCATCGTTTAACACATATCCACCGGCAATCAGGTTGGCTCCTTCGTCCTGGCCAATTTGGATATACGATTGAATTTTTTCCATGCCGGCTTGATTAATAATAGGACCGACGTTGTTCGTTTCATCCAGCCCATCACCGATTGTCAATTCCTCGATTTTAGCAAGCAGCCGCTCTTCCAAACGCTCTTTTACATCGTCATGTACAATCACCCTGCTAGCCGCTGTACAACGCTGACCGCTTGTGCCATATGCACTCCAGACAATGCCTTCTGCGGCCAGGTCAAGATCGGCATCATCCATAACAATGATGGCGTTCTTCCCCCCCATTTCAAGGGACACTTTTTTCAGTTGTTTTCCGCATTCACTAGCAATATTGCGCCCAGTGTCATTGGATCCGGTGAACGACATGACACGAATATCATCATGATGCACCATCGCATCCCCGACCGTTGATCCTTTTCCGTATACGACGTTCAAGACGCCTTTTGGCAGACCAGATTCTTCCAAGATCTTAGCCAGTTCATGCGCCATAATCGGCGTTTCTGTTGCCGGTTTCCAAATAACAGCATTACCTCCAATAATAGCTGGGAATGACTTCCAAGTAGCAATGGCAATCGGGAAATTCCATGGCGTAATAATGCCAACCACACCAACCGGACAGCGCTGGCTCATGGAAAATTTATTCGGAAGTTCTGCCGGCGTCGTATGACCGAACAAGCGTCGCCCTTCTCCGGCCATGTAAAAAGCCATATCGATGCCTTCCTGTACTTCTCCACGCGCTTCTTCCAACACTTTTCCGTTTTCCATCGTTAACAATTGTGCAAGCCGTTCTTTTCGTGCTTTCATCTTATTGCCGGCTTCAAACAGCACTTCCGCCCGCTGCGGTGCTGGAACCTTTGCCCATTCTTTTTGAGCTTTTTTCGCCGCTTCAACCGCCGTATCTACAGCACCACCATCGGAAAGGGGAACATGGACGATCGTTTCCCCATTCGCCGGATTCGTTACGTCAGCAGACTTATTATCCCCAACCCAGTTTCCACCAATGAAATGGTTCAATGTTGTTGCATTAAGCAATGTACTAGCCATACAGCATACCTCCTAAATTTGTTTATTTACTTAGCACGGTTACGAATTTGCGTAATCGTGGACGAAACAGAGATTTGTTCCTTATCTGTAAACACCTCAATAACGGTCGGACGATCAGCTTGCATCGCTGTCTCAAGTGATTCGGCAAACGCCTCGGATGATTCTGCGGTATACCCATCCGCTCCGACGCTGGCTGCCAAATCAGCAAACGCAACACTTCCTAAATCCGTACCAACGACTTTTTCCGGGTATTGCAGTTCTTGATGCATACGGATCGTTCCGTACATGTTGTTGTTAAAAACGACGCATATAACGGGAATGTGATTCCGAACAGCCGTCTCCAGTTCCTGCACGGTCATCATGAAACCGCCATCACCGGAAAGGGCGACGACCGGTTTATTCGGAAAAGCCAGTTTTGCCCCAAGCGCTGCCGGCATGCCGTACCCCATCGCCCCTGACGTCGGTCCGACATACGTATGTTTTTTCGTGAAAGGGTAATGCGCATGCAGCCATCCTGCGAAATTGCCGGCATCATTTGTCAGAAGCGCATCTGCTGGTAATGTTCGGTTCAACATTGCCATTATATGTTGATGAATTCCATCATTATGCGAAACGTTCAAACGGCTAACACGTTCGTATTCTTGATGGCGTGTGTCGGCCCATCCTTTCCAGCGAGGATGGATGTCCATTGTCAACAACGTCCTCAACGTTTCGTTCGCATCCGCCGCAATGCCGACATTCGGACGGTAAACCTTGCCAATGGTGTCCATGTTGATATCAATGTGAACCAGCTGTTTATTCGTTGTGATAATGGTGTAATCCTGCGTCGTCACCTCTGATAGACGGGTTCCCAGAGCGATAATCAGGTCGGCTTCTTTTACAGTTTCAAGGATAGCCGGATTGGTGCCAAGTCCTAAGTGGCCCGCGTACAATGGATGATCATTCGGAAAGACATCATGTCTGCGAAATGCAGCCATGACCGGCACGTGATATCGATTGGCAAACGTCACGAGTGTGTCTTCTGCTTGAGAACTTTTCACACCTCCTCCTGCTATAATAAGCGGCTTTTCCGCTTCTGCAAGCAGTTGCTCAACCTCATCAGCATCTTCTGGTGATGGTGCCGGTTTTGGTTTAACCGTAGCCGGACCGAACACCATATCCGACTCTGCGGGGAGAACATCTTCCGGCAATGAAACAACGACAGGTCCTGGACGCCCGGACTGCGCCGTGAGGAATGCCCGCTGTACCAATTCCGGGATCCGATCAGCATCCTGGACTTCCACCGCCCATTTAGCAATATGACCAAAGTAACGGTCCAGATCGACTTCCTGAAATCCTTCCCGGTTGCGAAACTTGCTGTGCACCTGACCAAGAAAAACAACCATTGGCGTTGAATCCTGAAAAGCTGTATGCACGCCAATGGATAGATTGGACGCGCCAACCCCCCTGGTCGCCATTACAACACCCGGCTTCAACGTTGATTTGGCGTATCCTTCCGCCATAAACGATGCACCGCTTTCATGCCTTGCAGAAATGAAATGAATCGATGGCTCATCACCAATAGCATCCAATAAGGGCAAGTAACTTTCCCCAGGGACACCGAACGCGAAAGGTATGTCTTCCCGTTTCATACATTCAACAATCGCCTGTGCCGCTGTCATCGTGCTTGATGTTTGTGTTGCTTTTGTTGTATCCATTACGAATGGCCTCCTTTTCTCGCGCATTAATGGGATAGTAATCGTCCCAATTAAAGACGTTTATGTTATATCCAGCTGTTTCATTCGGTTGATCGCCTCATCCAGACGTTCTTCCGGAACCGTTAGCGCTATGCGGAAAAAACCTTCGCCGCGGGAACCGAATGCATGGCCGGGCGTCACAATGATCCCTGCCTCATACAGCAATTTGTCGGCAAATTCCATGGACGAGTACCCCTCAGGAACTTCTGCCCAAAGAAAAATAGTGCCATTCGGTTTATCTGCATGAATGCCTAATTGTTGAAAGCCTGTGTACAACGTTTCCATTCGGTTCTGATAAATATGGTTATACTCATGAACAACCGCAAAGTCACTCTTTAACGCCGCAGCAGCAGCCTTTTGAATCGGCAAAAATTGACTTGTATCCATATTGCTCTTGAGCGTAGCCAGAGACTGAATAACGTCTGGATGACCGACCGCATAGCCGATCCGCCACCCGGCCATGCTAAAACTTTTCGACAAAGAGCCAAATTCAACAGCATGCTTTTTGGCATCCGGCACCTGCAACACACTTGGTGATTGATAGCCGTTAAACGTAACCATGTCATAAGCCGCATCGTGCACAAGCAGCATGTCATGTTCCGCAGATTTTGTAACCGCTTGCAAGAAAGTGTCGTAATTTACGGTCGCCGCCGTCGGATTGGCTGGATAATTCAAAAACATCACCTTTGCCTGATCCAGATCTGCCTGCTCATATAACGGAACATAGCCATTTTCAGCGTCCAGTGGCAGACAGGAACTTTCACCACCGGCCAGATGGACTGCCGTCTTGTAAACCGGGTAACCCGGATCCGGAACCAGCACTTTGTCGCCGGGATTGATAACCGCATGCATCAGATTGGCTATCCCTTCTTTAGACCCAATAAGGGCAAGAACGTCTGTCTCGGGATCCACGTTAACCCCATATTGGTTTTTATAAAAATGAGCGACGGCTTCTCTGAATGCCGCACATCCGCTGTACGTGGAATAACGATGGTTGGACGGATGTTTCACTTCCTCCGCCAACTCCTCAACAATAAATGACGGTGTCGGCAGATCAGGGGCACCAATCCCTAAATCAATGACATCCACACCATCGGCTTCCATCTGCTTCTTTTTTTGCTGAAACGAAGCAAACAAATAAGGCGGCAACTGGTTCACCTTATCCGAGGTAAAGACCATTCCATCTCCTCCCATTTCATTAATTAAAACGGCATTTCATCTTTCAGTTACAAGTATAAAATAAACGTTAAAAAATTTCAATTGTTTTTAATCAATAGATTTTTGTAAAAATGATGTATTGCTATTATTTCTTTAAAATCTGCTTTCACATGATGCGTTGGCCGACCCCTGTCAGCATTATTGTTGTGTTCCTATACTTTCTTGGACTCTTGTAACGTTTTAGAAAAGGTTCGTCAGCATACAGGTTAAAAACGTAAGGAAAAGGGAATAAGTAACAAGAGAAGGAGGACGATTTGAATGTCAAGAAAAGTGGTTATTGTCGGCGGGGTCGGCGGTGGTGCCACGGTTGCAGCACAACTGAGACGCCAGGATAAGGATGCTGATATTCTTATCATAGACAAAGGGGAACATATTGCATTTTCCAACTGTGGAATGCCTTACTATATTGGCGGCATCGTCAACAAGCGGGATGATTTGCTTGTCGATACAGAATCTTTTGCCCAAACGTATCACGTGCAGGTTCAAACCAACACAATGGTTACATCCATTGACCGCGAACAAAAACAGGTTATGTGTCGACACACAACAGGCACGTACCATGAACCATATGATAAACTGATCCTTTCACCTGGGGCTTCGGCCGTTATGCCTCCATTTGAAGGAATGAATAAAGACCGGACATTCACCTTGCATACCATTCCGGATATGGATCTGATACACACATACATTCAAACCCATAAGCCCCAAACGTGCGCCATTGTCGGAGCCGGATTTATTGGTATGGAGATGGTGGAAAATCTTAAGGCGATTGGCATCGACTGTACAGTCATTGACCGATCCGAACACGTCTCCAAAATGGTTGACAGTGACATGGCAACCGTGATCGAACAGCATATGCAGGAGCAAGGGGTTTCGATTATGCTCGATGAAGAACTTGCGTCGTTTTCAGAAAATGGATCTCTCTTGCATTTGTCCAGCGGGAAAACAGTCAAGGCTGATATGACATTAATGGCCGCTGGGATCAAACCCAACACGGAACTGGCTGTCGACAGCTCACTGGCCATTGGGGATACAGGCGCTATTCAGGTTAATGATGTTATGCAGACAACCGATCCGGATATATACGCCTTAGGGGATGCCGTGGAGACCCATGATCGCCTTGTCCGGACACCGCGACACATTGCACTGGCTTGGCCGGCTCATCGCCAGGCGTTCATTATCGCCAGCCACCTGCAAGGAGCCAATGACACGTATAATGGCACACAAGGGTCAGCCATTTTTAAAGTCTTTGATCTGACGGTCGGGGCAACCGGCTTGAATAAAACATCACTCGATGCATTGGGCATGACGTACAAGGAAGTAACTCACAAATCGCGCTCCCATGCTGGTTATTATCCAGGTTCGGAAAAAGTGTCCATAAAGCTTCTAGTCAGCCCACAGGATGGAACATTGTACGGAGCACAGGTCATCGGCGAAGACGGTGCTGATAAACGGCTCGCTGTCCTGACAACCGCCATGAAGGGGCGTTTGACCGTTCATGACTTGCCTGACCTGGAGCTTGCTTACGCACCGCCGTACTCGTCACCGAAAGACCCCGTCAATATTATTGGGTACAAAGCTTCCAGCATGCTTGAGTGATGGGGCTGGGACAAAAGACGTTTGGTTAAATAAAAATCCGAACTATGATTCGCTAAAGATCTGAATAAGTTCGGATTTTTCGTTTAGCGTAGGAAAAACACGGAGACTCCTGCGGGATGAAAAGCCTAGATAAGACCCCACAGTGCGATAAGCACAAGGCAAAGCTTCCATGAGTAGGCTTCGACGAATAAGAATGCAACGCGACGAACACGAGGAGGCTTATCAGCGCCCGCGGCAAAGAAGACACTGTGAAAGCGACCAAAGGAAGCTTGAACAGATGTCGCGCTTGTGCCTGGCAAGGTGAAAGCGCAGTGTTTTTCCGGAGCGATGGCCACGCCTTAAATATATCGTTCGTATTTAGAATTAATTTGTTCAGTCTTGTCCCAGCCCCGGTTTATTCTGTATGACAGCTTGCATTCACGTTTCGCAAAAAATACTCCCGAAAGCAAAACCTTCAGGAGCTATACTTAAAAGCCTTCTTCAAATCGATAGATCATTCGGTATTTGTTCTCGTCCATTAAATCTTTCATGTGCACTCGAACTTGATGACCAAAGATGACCTCATCATCTGTCATAGCAACAATCATGGCCTTCAAGTCATTCTCGACATCATAGTAAATATCACCGACGACCGGGCCATCAAAGTTATCCGTTTCTTCCGGCAGTCCGGGTGATTCATCTTCCTGCAACTGAGCATCCGATACAAGCGCTTTGTCAAAGTAAGCTATATCGTCGCTGTCCTCGGTTTTGCCAGGGACCATGACGACATATTCACTATGTTTCACACCATTATCTCTTGTCGTCACCACGTTTCCGTCTTCCACGCTGTCCACTTTTTCAATTTCATTTAGCGAATAATGGTCGAGAAAATCGGGTGTCGGTTTCGTAATGAGAATATAGTCGCCTGTTTCCGGCTTTTTATTCTTATCAATCGTATAACGCCGTCCGTAAAATATAAATGTATCATTATGTTTCGGTCGGCATGGTTCGATGTTATTCGCACTTGTTAAATCCTGCTGCATGTCTTTCATACGGTACAAGTGGATGGATTGTTTAAAAACCGGCTTAACGGAATATACTTTATGAAGTTCATTTTTATAATAGACGAACTGTCCCTTCCTGACTTGAAATAACTTCACAGTAATACCTCCTTCTTTACCATCATTATATCTTTTTTAGTTTCCTTCATACCATATAAATTAAACATAATTTCCACAAAAACACAAATGTTTCTCTATTGTTTGTTTCTCGTTTACCAATCAGGGTTTGGTTTCGGTTTCTTCCACTAGTAATGACAGCTCTTCCCAGCGCTCCAATTTGGCTTCCAATTCCTGTTCCCGTTCTTTTTGTTCTTCGTATAGATCATGGACAGCACCCGCATCACTACCGGCATTGGCGATACGTTCTTGAAGTTCATCAATGTGTGACTCCAATTCCGTTATATCATCCTCAATCGTTTCCCATTCCTTTTTATCATGATAGGACATTTTTTTGGGGGCAGATTTTTTGGAAGCCGGTTTCGACTTTGTCTCCTTTTGCTCCTGCGCCTGTTGTTTTTCCCGTTCAAGCCAATCATGATAATTGCCATGGAAATGGTCCACCTGGGCATTTTCTTTAAAGACAAGCATGTGATCAACGACCCGGTCGAGGAAATAACGATCGTGTGAAGCTGTAATGACAACGCCCGGAAACTGATCAAGGTACGCCTCTAGGACACTTAACGTCTGTGTATCCAGATCATTGGTGGGCTCATCGAGAAGCAACACATTCGGCTCGGTCATCAGGATTTTCAGCAAATACAGACGCCGCTTTTCACCGCCTGACAGTTTGCGAATATAATTCCACTGTTGGGACCGGGAAAACAAAAATTGTTCCAGCATCTGTTCCGCTGTTATTTCGTCTCCATTTTTCGTCCGAATAACTT
The DNA here is from genome assembly GCF_055395055.1 of Lentibacillus halophilus. NCBI lineage: Bacteria > Bacillati > Bacillota > Bacilli > Caryophanales > Bacillaceae > Lentibacillus > Lentibacillus halophilus. The sequence continues at coordinate 1,456,411 of NZ_AP043750.1, read as the reverse complement.
CGGCTACTTCGCGAATATCTTCAATGATACGCTTGTTGTCATCCAAATTTTCATCGGTTTGTGTGTAATAACCGACTTTGACGGTCGGACCGGTTTCCACATGCCCGTTATCCGGTTCAACAAATCCCGCCATAATATTCAAGAGTGTTGATTTGCCTGAGCCGTTAGGGCCAACGATTCCGAGACGGTCACCCGGGACGATCAGAAAATGAAAATCATCGAGCAGTTGTTTGTCGTCATACGATTTCGTGATATTCTCCAGTTCCATGACTTTTTTCCCGAGTCGGACGGACCCTGCATCAATGGATACATCATGGGACTCGGAAGTGAATTGCTTTTCTTTCATTTGTTCAATTCGGTCAATGCGTGCTTTTTGTTTCGTTCCGCGCGCTTTCGGTCCCTTTTTCATCCAAGCGATTTCTTTTTTCAGCATGCTCTGGTGTTTCTCTTGATAACGTTCCTCCAATGCTTCCCGTTCGGCTTTTTTCTCCTGAAACAACTCATAATTGCCTTCATATGTGTACAAGTTCCCGTCATCAAGTTCGAAAATCTGGTTGGTGACACGGTTTAAAAAATAACGGTCGTGTGTGACAAGCAATAGGGCGCCTTTATACGATGCCAAATATTGTTCCAGCCATTCGACCGTATCGTTATCGAGATGGTTGGTCGGCTCATCCAGAATTAGCAAATCGGCCGGCTGGATCAATGCCTTGGCAATGGCCACCCTTTTGCGTTGACCACCGGATAGCTCCCGCACCGGACGGGTGAAGCCGGTGATCCCCAGTTTGGTGAGGATAGTTTTAGCGGCTGTATTGGCTTCCCAAGCTTCGTATTCATCCATCCGTTGTTGTTTGGTGAGCAGCCGTTCCTGAACCTGTTCGTTATTAGGGGACTCCTGTAAGTCAAGAAGCGTCTGTTCATATTCCCGCATCACTTTCATGATGGGGGTTTCACCATAATAAATTTGTTCCATAACCGTCAGTTCCGGATTAAGATCAGGCTCTTGCTCCAAATATTCCACCCAATAATCCTTGGCATGACTGACGGAGCCACGCTCTGCAGTGTCAATACCGGCGAGAATTTTTAGAAACGTCGATTTCCCTGTTCCGTTGACACCGATCAAACCAATGCGGTCATGTGGTTTAATAAGGCAACTTACCCCGTTCAGCAATGTCTTGTCGCCGTAAGATTTATATAAATGATCAACTGTCAGCATATCGATTACCTTCCTATTGAGGATTCATCATCGTCCTCATTCCCTTTTATAAACTGTTTTATCAGAAGAACAATTAAAAACAACAGCCATGATGTGACGACGTAAAATATAATTTTGCTCAATTGGTCCATATCCTGGAAAAAGAAGGCCATACCAGTCCAAATAATACCTATTCCGATAATTTGATAAACCATGATTTTCATGTTCCGTTTCCTCCAGACATAGGCATACTGTCCTTATAGTCTATCTTATATAGCCGTCCCTTTTCCATTATAAACCCTCACCATCATTGAGATGATGCATTCAGTTCGCCAGCAACGTTCGCCGTTTCAATAGCGGCCGCTGCTGCTTCCGCGCCTTTATTGCCGGCTTTCGTTCCTGCTCTCTCGATAGCCTGCTCAATGGTTTCCGTCGTTAAAACCCCAAAAATAACCGGCTTGCCGGATGCCAACGAAGCGGCGGATACCCCTTTCGCTGCCTCACTGCAGACATAATCAAAATGAGGCGTTGATCCGCGGATGACCGCCCCGAGCGCCACAACCGCATCATAGTCCGCGTTCAATGCCATTTTTTGAGCAATGACCGGAATTTCAAAGGCTCCCGGCACCCAGGCTATATCCACATCGGCTTCTTTCACACCGTGCTGTTTGAAGGTGGTTACCGCTCCATCAAGCAATTTTTCAGTTATGAAGTCATTGAACCGCGCCACCACGATACCGATTTTTAAATTCGTTCCAACAAGGTTTCCTTCAAAAACGTTTCCCACCATTACCATCTCCTTATTAAACCGTGGTTTCCCATACGGTATGGTTTCTCACCTTTGATGCATATGTCCCATTTTATTTATTTTTGTATGAATATAATGTTCATTTTCTTTCCGGACATTCGTCTCAATCGGTATTCGTTCGTACACTTGAATCCCATCAGACTGCAACTCATCCATTTTTTCCGGATTGTTGGTCAACAGTTTCACATGGGTGATGCCCAAGTCTTTCAAAATATGAGCACTTAGAACGTAGTCCCGCATATCCGGGGGAAATCCAAGTTGTTCATTCGCTTCCACGGTATCCATCCCGTTATCCTGCAACTTATAGGCGCGCAATTTGTTTAAAAGTCCGATACCCCGGCCTTCCTGGCGCATATAAATGAGTACACCTGCGCCTGCTGCATTGATTTGATCGAGTGCTTCATGCAGCTGCGATCCGCAGTCACAACGGTAAGACCCGAATATATCACCGGTCAGGCACTCCGAATGTATTCGGGTGAGCACCGGTTCTCCCGAGTGAATGTCTCCTTTGACAAGCGCGATATGTTCCTCTCCATCCAGATCGTTGGTATATCCGTACACGCGAAACGATCCGTATTCCGTCGGCACATTCGTCTCTACCTCCCTGGTTACATGCACCTCATTCATTTTCCGGTATGCGATCAAATCAGCAATGGTTATCAGTTTTAAATCAAACGTTTGAGCCATTTGTTGCAAATCAGGCACCCGTGCCATCGTTCCATCGTTTTTAATGATTTCACAAATCACACCGGACGGATTAGCCCCGCACAATTCTGCCAAATCAAGGGATGCTTCTGTGTGACCCGGACGTTCCAGTACACCACCATCTTTGGCAATCAACGGGAAAACATGGCCGGGTTTTTTAAAGTCCGCCCCTTCTGCGTTTGATTGAATCAATGCATGTATGGTTTTGGCCCGATCCTGTGTACTGATGCCTGTCATGGTTTCTCGATGATCAACACTGATGGTAAAGGCTGTCTCAAATGGGTCACTGCTGTCATCGGACATAAATGGAAGATTTACTTGATATGCCTGATCCGATGTGATGGATGTGCACACAAGCCCTTTCCCATGTGTAATCATAAAATTAATTGTATCCGGTGTTATCTTTTCCGACAGTGCAACCAAATCTCCTTCGTTTTCCCTCTCCTCATCATCCACGACAATGATTGGTTTTCCAGCTTTCAAGTCATCTATTGCTTCCTCAATGGTATGAAACACGCGACTCGCTCCCTTTCATCTAGTTTCGTCTGGCTTTTGCTGATGATTCAATAGGTTGTGGACATGTTTCGCCAGCATATCGCATTCCACGTTAACGTTGTCGCCTTCACCTTTGGAACCCAACACTGTTTGCGATACCGTGTGGGGAATGAGAGACAGCGTTATTTGTCGATTCTGAATGCCGAAAACGGTTAAACTTACCCCATCAATAGCGACCGCGCCTTTCATAATAACGTAAGCGGTGAGTTCCGGCGGGATGGAAACCGTATAGTAAATCGCATTCTCCTGCTTGGATGTCTGAATAATGGTACCTGTATCATCCACGTGACCGGTGACAAAGTGTCCGCCAAACCGGCCATCAGCAGGCATCGATCGTTCCAGATTGACAGGTGACCCTTCGTCCAGCGTGCGAAGGGACGTCGCGTTGATCGTCTCCGGCATGACATCCACGCCAAACGAGTTGTTGTCGACATCTGTTACCGTCAGACAAATACCGTTGACCGCGATGCTGTCACCGATATGCACATCCTCAATAACAACCTTTGCTTCGATGGTCAGCCGTACTGCTTTTTCAGAAATAACATCCCGTTGACCGATTCGCCCCATTTCTTCAACAATTCCGGTGAACATTGGCATCGTCCTCCTGTGGTTCCGCAATAAGTTTCATATCGTCCCCTATCTTTTCCATAGATGTTATTGTCATTGGCATGCTATTCTGGATGGACTCAAACCCTTGTCCACCCACGGATGCGGGGGCTTCCACCCCGCCAATCAATTTGGGGGCCATATACTGCACGAGCTGGTTGATCCGTCTGCTCAGCAAAAAGGATCCCGCGACAGTTGCACCACCTTCCACAAACAGCGACATGACACCGTGACGTCCCAAATAGGGAAGAACGGTGTCGGGTTCTGTGGCACGTAGCGGGATAACCCTTACACCACATTCATTATAAGGCTTAATCACTTCATCGCTCACTTGATTGCCGGTGATGATCCATGTCGTCGCTTCTTGATCGGTTACAACCAACGATTCAAGCGGCGTGCGCAAGTTGGAATCAAGAATAATGCGGAGTGGATTTTTCGCACCGTTGGGCAGGCGAGCAGTCAGACTTGGGTTGTCAGCTATTACCGTATTCACACCCACTAAAATCGCATCGTGACTGTGGCGATGCCGGTGCACATCCATACGAGCTTCTTCACCGGTGATCCATTTACTTTTCCCTGTCTTTGTCGCTGTTTTTCCATCAAGACTGACGGCCGTCTTCACTGTTACAAATGGCGTCGAGGTCTGTGTATAATGAAAAAATGCGCGATTGACGTTTGCGGCTTCCTCTTCCAAAACGCCGGTTTTCACGTCAATGCCTGCTGCACGCAATGCTTCCAATCCGCGTCCAGCGACCTTTTTATTTGGATCCATAACAGCAACGATGGCACGTTTGATGCCTTTTCCCACGATGAGATCAGCACACGGCGACGTCTTTCCATGATGACTGCACGGCTCAAGCGTGACGTAAATGTCTGCACCCTTCGCTTTTTCCCCGGCCATCTGGAGCGCGTGTACTTCCGCATGAGCCTCCCCGGCCTGAAGATGAGCTCCCATCCCCAGGATTTCACCGTCTTTGACGACAACGGCTCCAACAGGAGGGTTCGGACTGGTCTGCCCTGACGCTGATTTGGCCAAGTTCAAGGCCAATGTCATATAGTATTCATCGTCCATCGCTGTATACCTCCGCAAGCCAAAACAGCTTTATGGTTTGGCTTCATTTGTTTTCAACACATAAAAAAACCCCTGAATGTCCCTTCAGAGGTGGATGAGCTGAATTTTACAGGTGTGTTCTATATATAAACAACACAAGCATGATATGATACCGCTTACCTGCTTGCTTATGACCTGAAAAATTCCTTCTCCCATCCAGACTGTCACTGTCGGTCCCGGACTCACACCGGGTCCACCGCTTGGTTATGGTTTCTAACCGCACGGGTCACGGACTTTAAGGTTGTACCTTATCACCGTCGGTCGGGACTTTCACCCTGCCCCGAAGGAATATGAATGCCTTATGATCGTTTAGGTATAACGGAATTCCGAAATGAGCGCAAACAATCAGCTTTCGGAAGACGAATGTTAATCCTATTATCACTTATTCTACTCGTTACGGACGGTTGTCGTCAAAAATTTATCATTAAAATAAAACAAAACACCCACTCATACGTAAAAAAACCCGGAAGACGCTGAGTGCTCCGGGTTTTTATACGACTTTAATTTAAAGTGCCTTGAACGGCAATTCGCTGTTTTCCATCGATCGTACAGGTGATTAGCGTGATTTGATCTTGATCTTGTTGACTTTTTAAAATGTCAACATCGGTTGGTTCAATAACATTCGAGCTTGTAATGGTATACGTGAATTCCTCATTACCTTGATGCAAAATCACTTCAGACCCAACCGGGGCATCCGGCAGATTCCGAAAATGGCGGTCGCCGCGATATCCCCGATGCCCGGCTATGGTAAAATTGCCATCCCCGGGAGTTTGTTCTGATTTGATCTGGGTCAGTGCAATACTCAAGTTTTCTTCCGTTGTCTTAGGAAGCACCTTTTGCTTCAGATCAATCGCTGGTATTTCCAGTTTCAACGTTTTTTCCAATTGCTCTTTCGGAACCGTTAAATTGTCAACAGAGGACAAATCTACATCACCGTTGTCCGATTCGGATATCAGCGTCATTGCCTCTTCCATCGCCTTAGTCTCCTGTTGTTTATCCCATTCATAATACAACGGGATAGCCAAGAGAGTGAGTCCAATGATAATAAACGATATACCTGCTGTTTTTTTAGTTTTTCTCATTGAACTCACCCTTTCGTGTCATTAGTCCAATTTTCTCTTACGGCTGCTGAACAGAAGCACACCGCCTGTAACTATGGCTAACAATCCAGCGATCAGCAGATATCTCATCCACTCTTCACCAGTTTGTGGAAGGGTGTCATCCGAGTTGCCTTGGCCGCTATCATCACTGGGATCGTCCGTACCATCAGAATCGTCGGGAGTTGTTGGTTCGTCCGACTCATCGGAACCTCCCGGCTCGCCAGATTCGTCTTCTTCTGGCGTATCTTCTAGCGTGTTAATGATGGTATAGCCATTATCCGTTTTATTGATGCTCGATTGATAATCGGCTGCATCCTGTTCGCGAACGGTATAGTTATAAGCAATACCTTTATCATTGTATTGATCCAATTCTGTGAATGTGTGCGTCCAGTTCTGATCAGCCGTCATATCCACTGTGTCGATCACGTTGCCGTTTTGCAGCAATTCGACCGTGATGGATTCCGGACGATCTTCTGGCGCATCATTTTCCCACTGTTTGGATACATCGATGGTCGTTGTACCTACACGCGTGTTGGTAATATCATAACCATCGATTGTTGTTTTGTAGCCGTCGATATTATTTTCCTGAATGCTGTATTCATACGCAATGCCATTGTCGTCATAAGCTTCCAGATTATTGAAAGTGTAACTCCAATCATCATCGGCTGTGACGTCAACAGTGTCAAGAACATTGCCATTTTGCAGCAAATCAACGGTTACAGATTCCGGACGGTCGTTGGCATTATCATCTAACCACGATTTCGTTACGTTAATCGATTTAGTCTCGACTTTCGTGTTGGTGATGTCATAGCCATTGACTTCAGAATCATATCCTGGCACATCCTGTTCTTTCACCGAGTAATCATACGTTTCACCTTGATTATCATATGTCTCCAGATCAGTGAAGCTGTACGTCCAATCATCGTCTGCACTGATTTCTTTTCCGTCAATAACGGTGCCATTTTGTAGCAGATTGACCTTAATCGTTTCTGGACGATCGGATGCTTCGTCGTTTTCCCACGTTTTTGTTCCCGTGACGTCGGTTGTTTCGACACGCTGGTTCGTAATGTCGTAACCGTCAATGGTTGTGTCATAGCCAGCGACCTTTTCTTCTTCGACGGTATAGTCGTACGCATCATTCTCATCGTCAAATTCATCAAGGTCGGTGAAGCTGTATTCCCAATCATCCTCAGCTGAAACCTCGACCGAATCAATCGTTTCTCCGTTCTGAAGAAGATTAACGGTAATGGAATCCGGGCGGTTGGACGCTTCATCATTCAACCATGTCTTGGTTCCTGTTACGTCAACGCGATCGTCATCAGAATCACCTGAGCCGGTTGGTTCGCCGGAATTTCCTCCGCCGTTAGAACCACCGGAATCGTCGTCTTCGGATGAGGAGTCGTCATACGTGTTGGTAATGTCATAACCGTCAACAGTTGTTTCATAACCATCGACTGCTTCTTCTTCGACCGTATAGTTGTAAGGTGATCCTTGTTCATCAAATTCAGCCAATCCTGTGAAGCTGTAGGACCAGTTGTCTTCAGCCGTTACATCTTGAGAATCAATTTCCTCACCATCTTGCAGCAGATTGACCGTGATGGTTTCTGGTCTGTCTGAAGATGAATCATTTTCCCATGTCTTCTCACCATTAACTTCAGTTAGTCCAGTACGCGTGTTTGTGATGTCAAAACCATTCACCGTAGTGTCATAACCATCGACTGGTTCCTCAACAATACTATACTTGTAAGCTTTACCATCATCAGTGAAGGCTGGCAAATCTTCAAACTCTCGTGACCAGTTATTACTGTCTGAAAGTTGGAATGTCTTAACAGATTCTTTTTCTCCGTCTGCAGGAGTTCTGAATAATTCAACTTCAACTGATTCAGGTCTGTCGCTGGAATCATCATCTAGCCATGATTTAGTAACTTCAAACGATGTCGTTTCAGAACGTGTATTAGTAAGATCAAAATCATTTACCTCTGAATCATACCCTGGGACGTTTTGTTCTTTGATTTTATATTCATAGGAATTACCTTTATCATCGTACTTAGGCAAATGAGTGAACTCGTAGTCCCAGCCATCTTCTTTTGTGACTTCCTGAGCGGTGAAAACTGTATCGTTTTGCATCAGATTCACTTTGATAGAATCCGGACGGTCGCCTTGTGCATTTTCATTGTCTTTCCAGGTCTTCGTGCCAGATACACTCGTTTTACCTGTACGAACGTTAATAAGGTTATTTCCGTCAAGTGATTTTTCATAATTGTCAACAGGTTCCTCATCGATGGTATATCCGTATTCGGTACCGCTGTTATCGAAACGTTCCAGGTCCTTGAAGCTATACTCCCAATTGTCTTCAGCAGTTACTTCTTTGGAAGCTTCTTCTTTACCATTCTGCAGTAATTTAACTGTGATGGAGTCTGGACGATCGCCTGTTTCGTCATCGTTGTCCTTCCAAATCTTTTCGCCATTAACGGACGTTTCACCGACTCGTGTATTATTGATATAAAAATCAATGTTCTCATTATCCTCAGCTTTGTTTATGTCCGTTTTATACTTGTCTGAGTAGTCCTCATCTACTTCTTCGACTGTATAGTTTATCTTATCGCCATTTTTGTTATACTTGGCTAAGTCTTTAAACGTATATTCCCAGTCACCATTTGTTGTGATCTCTTGCTCTTCAACAAATTCACCATCATTCATTAATTTAATCGTGATAGACTCCGGACGATCCCCTGTTGCATCATTGTTATCATACCATGTCTTCTTTACGCTTATATCCGTTGTCTTTTGTGTGTTTGTAATCTCGTAGCTATTGTCTTCTGGCTCTTTGATTTCTGATTCATAACCTTCGAGATTTTTCTCTGCTACCTTATATTCTATTTCATTGCCATTATCATCATACTTCCTAAGGCCATTAAACGTATGCTGCCAGTCATTGTCTGTTGTTAATTCTTTTTCTTTAACAACGCCATCATCATCTTTCACTTGAACTGTAACGGCATCCGGGCGATATTTATCATTGACCTCAACCCATATCTTATCAACTGTTACGTTAATAACAGCATCATTTGGAACTTCTACTTCTTTAAGTTTTGCTGGTTCAATTTTGAAATCATCAATATTTGAAGTCAATTTGTATCCATCGGGTGCATTGATTTCCTCAATAGAATACGTACCAAATGGTACACCTTCCCCGGTAACTCCATTGCTGTTCGTTTCTAAATCAAATGTTTGCCTGGTTTCCTGGTTCGTAATCTTAAACTTTGCTTTACCCAAAGATTCATTGGTAACGGAATCTTTTTTGATTAGTTTAACTGTTCCTGTCTTGCGTTCGTTCTTCACTTCTTCTGTTTGAACATTGTTATCTGTCATATTTTCGCTATCAATTGTTATATCCTTAGAAACATAGCCATCCTTAGAACCTTCTGAATAATCCGGGTCTGCAAAGTAGTTATCAAGCACTTTTTCGTGCAGGGTGTAGTCACCATATTTCAAGCCCGACCAGTTAAGCTCTCCATTTTCATCGGTCTTTCCTTCCCGGACAATGATGTCTTGACCTTGAACAGTTTTTTCAAGCTGGAATTGAACGCCTTCTACAGGTGTGTTAGTTCTTTTTTCTTCTTTGTTCACAGCGAGTGTTGCTGTTTCTCCCGTGGCACCGCCTGATGCTGAGCCAATTTTCACTTCGATGGATTTTTCTTTTTCAGTTGTACCTGTAACTTCCTCATTTGATTTTATATGTGCGTTATTGGTTAGATTCGCCGTTTCCTCTGTCAGGATATAAGACGAATAGGTTAGTACATAATGTTCATTGATGTCCCCGAGTCCATCTAGGGTAAACCCGTTGTCTGCTATATCGAGATTATAATCTGTTCCTTCCTCTAACCGTTCGCCATTCTTTGTTAGCTCAAATGAGTCTTCCAATAGTTTTTGAGCATCTTCACTTCCTAGATCATCTGTTACTATAACGTCCGTTAACGCAGACTCTGACTTGTTAATATCGACTTCCCAATCAACGGTCCACTCGTCTTTATTGTGAGTTCCATTTTTGCCCACGAATTCGCCTTGATGAGGGATTGTCACGTGTGCTTTAAGTTCGTGTGATTCACCATTTCTGGGTTCAAAGGTAGCCGTATTTCCATATGTCTCATCATCATTGTAGATATCATCTTTATCTTTTGTTTTGAATTCAATACGGTAACTTTGATTAATCTCACCAAAGTTTATACTAATTTTTTCGCCATCGTTAGTTTTAATCGTGTAGTCATCTGTTACATTTTCACCTTTTGAAATATCTCCACTGCTATCAACTGATGTTTTATAGATTTCAACCGAACCATCTATTAAGGATTGATTATCTTCAATGGGGTCTGTAAAACTAGCATTCTTTAAGTCGAGCTGATTATAGTTAATGTCCGTTTTCCAAGTGATTACTTTTGAATCGTTATCAACGTTACCGCTTTTTGCTCCATTACTTGTTGTTTCGTCATTTGGTGTATCGCCTATCTGCTTTTCATAAGTATACTCTGTTCCATTACTTGTTTCATATATCAAATCCAATTTGTTCGCTAATTCTGGATCCTTATTGGCAAAATCATACGTGAATTTCGTTGTATAGGAGATTGTGTATGATTCTGAGATAGTTCCGAAGTCAATATCAAATCCATCAACAAGGCCATCTGAATCTGTTTTCTTGGTTATTGTTGCGTCAGACTTTTCCGGTGAAATATTGATTGAGCCATCCAGCTTCTGACCAGAACCACTGAAATCATCTTCCAGATTGAAGTTATTTAAAGTACGATTATCCTGGTTGATTTTGATCGTCCATTCAATGGTTTTGTCTTCATAGTTAATATCAGAATGACTCTTATCTCCAACTTGTTGATAGACACCTTGACTGCTTTTCTTAGTCTCACCGTCTACGGTAACAGTATTGGAAATCTCGCCATCATGCGTGATGTATTTATCGTCTTTTAATTGTGTCGTATATTCGATGTTAAATGGTTTATTTGTGTCTTCGTTAAGTGTATAAGTGACTTTATTACCATCGATGTTTTTATCGAACGCATCATTAGCTGGAGTCGTTTCATTAACCGAACCATCCCCATTAAATGAATCAACTTGTTCGATTTGAATGTCTGTCACTTCAAATCTTTCACTCAAGTCGTCGCCTTTAGATGTAAAGGTAAACTCATCAGTCAATTTGTTCCCCTTATCCAGCTGTTTTTCATCAAAGTTGTATTCGACTTCCCAATCAACACTGTGATTATCTTTGTTGAAATCCTCAGATGACTTATTCAAATGATCTTGACGTTGAACCGAGACAGTAGCACCAGACGAAGCATTGTCTTTTCCATCAGATGACAGAACGGCTTCATTCGAATACTCAGTGCCCTCATCATCTGTGATATCGGTGGTATATACTAGCCGATAAGCCTTATCCGTGTCTCCCAGATCTAATTTCAGTTCATTTTCGCTTGATTTATTATCATCACCGAGAGTTACTGGCGTATCATCAAGACTGGTAATATTACCCTCAATATCAACGTCAGCTTCATAAAGTTCAATAGAATCCATATCTAAAGATTGATTCTCATTGATCGCGTCTTTAATAGTAGCACCTTTCAATGACTCCAAGGTCGTATTAATATCAACTTCCCAATCAATGGATTTTGTATTGAATTTGCCACCTTCGCCATGCGATCCCCTTTTATTGATCGCCTGACCGCCTGTGGGTTCATAGTTAACTGGAATTCTTTTAACAACCTCATCGTTCACAATAAACTGTAGTTCATCCTCAGTTACCGTGATAGTTTGTTCGTCCAGTTCCACTTCAATGTCGAAGTATCCCTCGATGTTTGATTCCTGTTCGATTTTCTCATTAAATGTAAAGGTAACTAATCCATCACTGTTTACGGAATAATCTCCATAGCCATCTAATTTTCCGTCTGGTAAACTAAGTTCCGCAAATTGTTCTGGCAATTGAAATTCAAATTGCGCACCATTCGTATATCCATGGTTATTGTCTAATGACCAATCAAGGGCTAATTCCAGTTTTCCAACTTCTTCTAAATCAATTCCTTCGATATCCTCAACAGCTTTACCATCTTTGGTCTCTAGAGTGAATGTATCAATAATATTTTCTTTTATATCAGTATTTTTATTTCCTGTGTCAGTTTGCTCTTCATTCCCTGTATCGGTTGATGGCGCATTACCTGATTGATTGTTTCCATCAGTATTACTGTCATCTTCTTTTGTCTTATCTCCCGGTGAGTTAGATCCGCTACCATCTCCAGACCCACCTGGCTCCTCAGTTGCTGTGTCTTGATTGCCACCCTCAGAGGATGATCCTTCATTCTTCGGTCCGTTTGTTGACGAATTGTCTGATGGATTGTTTTCATCAAATTTATTGGGGTCATCGCCAGCTGATGAATCACCTGTTGGCTGTTCCTCAGATTGCCCTTTGTCCGGGTTTTTATCTTGGCTGTTATTCGTGGCTGACCCGTCGTCAGATCCTTCACCCGTTGTTTCATCTGTGCCAGACGTGTTGTCTTCATTACTGGTAGGATTTGACTCTTGCTTGGTGTCAGTCGCTTGCACCTTTACCTTGAACGCACCACTGGCATCTTTAGCGTCGGCATTCACTTCAGCAGTTATCGAATTATCTTTCGCAGCTGTATATGTGCCCAAGTTTTCCTCATCTGTCAGCGTTCCCTCTTGCTTTTCAGCAATTTGATAACCGTCCGGGACAACATTTGTTGTTGAAAAGGATGGGTTGTCTTCAAGGTTAACGTCCTTCGTTCCCCATTCAATGTTTAAATAGGGAGGGCTGACGTCTGCATCCTTAGAGTTTTCCTTACTATCAACGAGCGTTACTGATTTGAATAAATTAGAATCCTCAGATTGCGCGTTGACCTGGGCCATCATTGGTAAATTACCAAAGATCACTTGAAACAATAGCATGCCAGTAAATAAGATTGATAGTTTTCGCTGCAACTTCCTTTAACCTCCCTCTACCTTCAAAATTTCAAAATAAAATAGAATCTATACAGAGCAGTAAGCAATATCGGATAAACGAAACATGCTTCACACCCCCAATTGCACAATTTTCATTCCTTCAATCTATTATTTTAACCTGCAATGATAACGACAACAATATTTATTTTTTCCACTGTAATGGAAATGTGCTATAATAGATTTTACCTATTCATTCAAACCATATTCCTATAAAACGATTGCCATGATGCATATGTGTCATGACCCATAAGGGGTGGTTCTATTACTGAAAAGATTGCTATTTCTCAAAGACAATATGATATTTTAAAATGCTTGGAGGAGAGCATTAACGCTATAGCGTTAAAGGAGGTTGGAGAAACAATTGATTGTTCGTACAAAACCGTCCAAAATGAGTTGATTACGCTACGAGAGGAATTGCCGAACGGCTGGTCAATACCGACCGAAAAAGGCATTGGCATTTATTTAATTCAACCATCAAGCGAAACCGTTTCCAGTATTTTTTCGCATGATGAGAACGATACGTTATTTAACTTTATGGAATTGTTGCTTACATATCAATCCTATTCATTGGAAGCGATATGCGAGGACATGTATGTAAGTCGAAACACTGCATTACAATTGATCTCTTCCGCCGAGTCATTTGTTCAGTCGTTTTTTCTGAGGATGAAACGCAATCCTTATCAAATTATTGGAAGTGAAGGAATGAAACGATTATTATTATTTGAAATTAACTTATCAAGGAAAGGAATTTCTGATCACTACACTATTCATTCTCACTATTCGCACATACAACCCGCTAAAGATTATTTGGAAAACCATTACGGTATCCGTTTAACGAATTACGGTTTGAATGCATTTTATAATTTTTTGATGTTATGCATAAACCGTTCTGAAGACGGCTTTCCCGCAGATGAACTCCCCTTCTCCATCAGCAGCAACGTCCAACAAGAATCGTTGTTCATCGATATGCAGGATTTTTTTGATTATCTGGAGGAATTAATGAATGCTGCATTTCCTCTGCATGAAAGAATCTATATTTACCTTGGTCTTCTTTATACGGAATTTCAATTCACGATTGTCTTTGCCGAAAACAGAAACGAGATCCTTCAAACCCATAAAGATCACGATGCTTTCAAAACGTTCATACAGTTTTTGGAGGAGCATTTAGGAATTGCGATATGGGATGATAAAGATCTGTTGTTTGACATTTTTAACTTATACCAAGTTTCCCTATTGCGAAGCGTAGCTCCTGATATTCAATATGTACCACAGGAATCCATTTTGCGCTCAGCAAAGAATAACGCAAAACACGTTTACACAATGGTGCATTGCTTATGTCATGAATGGTCCAAGGAAGCAGGTTTCGTTTTTCATGAAAGCAATATGATTTCGTTGGCTATTTTATTAAATCGTCACCTCCACAATTTAGAAGCGTTAAAAGCCAACATTTTAGTATTAACGTCACGGTCGTTCTTTGTTAAGGATAATAACGGGATATTAAAAACACATTTTGAGGGCAAAGCCTATTTTAAAACAAGGGATGCATCTCGTATAACAAGTGACGACGATATACCTGCCGAAACGGATATAATTATTACCGATTCACCCCATTCATTAAACACACCTGATAAGGAGGTTATATTGATCACGCCAATCATTTCGGATAAAACCATTCAAAAAATAGCACAGGCCATTGATGATGTCATTCAACGGAAAAAAGGTCAATTTCTTTCCCGAATTTCACAGTCGCTTCATGATCGTGAATTTGGCGTTTTTCATTAGACAATTGGCGTTTTGGTTCTACAATCTTGCGCTTTCATCCGATACGAACAGACGCCAAGGTGGTTCAACCCTGGCGCACAGCTGTCAGTCAGCCAACATGTCTTGATATTCCGGTGTTTGTTCCATTTTATCCGCTACGTACGGACATGTTGGTTTAATTGTCTTTCCTTCATCTCTTGCGTGGGACACCATTTTTTCCGTCAGTTTTCCGGCAATTCCCTCCCCACGCAGTTCTTCAGCTACATACGTATGATCCACATCCAGCTTATCATCCCCGATTGGCTTAAACGTAATCTCTGCCGTCGGGTTTTGCTCATTATCCCCGATATAAAATTTGCCGTCGCCTTTTTTAATTTCCACCAACATCGGCCTCCTTTATAGATTATCACTTGAAATAAGTATTCCCGTTCCGGCCAAAACATAATCATTCAGCCCATCATCCTGACCAAGGAAGCGTGGCAACAATCGCCATCACAAAAATAATCAATAAATAGTTAACCGAGACAAGAAACATATTGCGCGCCCATTTCACATTATCTTTAGCGAACAACCCACTGATAGCCAGGACGATATAGGCAACATTAAGAACGCTTGTGATGACGACAAAAGCGGTTCCGAGTGAAAACAAGTAAAACGGCAGCGGCAAGAGGCAGGCGGTATAAATAATCATTTGCCGCTTCGTTATTTCAATACCGTGAACGACCGGCAACATTTTCACATCCGCTGCTTTGTATTCATCATATTTACGAATGGCGATGGCAAACGTGTGCGGCATTTGCCAAATGAAAATGATGAGTGCCAGAGCAATGGGAGCAAAATGCGAAACCGGAGCGAGTGCGGCCCAGCCAATTAGCGGTGTCACAGCACCGGAAATGCTGCCAATAACTGTGTTCAGCGTATATTTGCGTTTGGACCACATCGTGTATAACACGACGTACACAAACCAGCCTATAAAAGCAAATTGCACTGCCTCAGCCGTCGTAAACATCAACAAAATAAATCCGGCAATACTGGTTGCAACACCAATCCGCAGAGCGGTTCGGGGAGGTATATTCCCGGTCACGGTTGGCCGGGATTGTGTTCGGGACATAATCAAATCAATATCGGCATCGTACCAATTATTAATAACAAGGGCCCCGCCCATAACCAGTGTGCTCCCAATCATGACGAGCAGAAATATATCAATATTTGCAGCAAAAGAGGCTTCGGTAAAATACGCAGCCAGCCAGAAACCAGCAAAAACAGGAACGACATTCGCTACCAAAACCGTGATTTTAAACAAAGATTTTAAATCAGCAGCGAGTGATGTTTCACTATCTTTATCAGGCACCCATTCGGCTTGATTCATGGTTGATGACGTCATCATTTGTTTGCTCATTTGATTCATCCCTTTAATTTTCGTTGCTAATAAACACACTACCGTCTATTATAGACCGTTTCATCCGTTTATGTAAGCAGAAAGAATTGTTAATGCCTAAACAGGGTATTCCGTTTTAATATATCCTTTTTCTTTCATACCATACGTCGTTTTGATGAAACGACCATGAACATGAGTATTTACGTCGTTTGCATCCATCGTAATACGAAATCAATAAAGGTCAATGTATTTTTTGTGAACATTTTATTTCGAAATATCCACAATTCGATGAAGATGATGGTTAACTTCCGCTATTATCATCTGTTCCTCCTTTTCGTCTGTTATAATCAATACTGTATTTTGATAAAAAACTCAATACCGAACGATCAGTATGAATGATATGGAGTGATACACCGATGAAAGTTACTAAACATCATGCTAAAAAACTATTGGCGATTCTGCCGCTCGGTTTCATTTTGTTTTTAAGTGGGTGTGATGCCATCACTGTGCTTGACCCAAAAGGGCCGGTCGGGGACAGTCAGAAAGACCTGATTATGTATTCTGTGTGGTTCATGCTCGGCATCATTGTAGTTGTGTTCGGCTTGTTCACATATATGGTGATACGCTTTCGTGATCACCCGAATCGAAAAGAAGGTGATTATGCGCCACACATCCATGGTAATTTAGCAATAGAAACGCTCTGGACAATAATTCCTCTTATCATTGTTACTGCATTGGCCGTTCCAACCGTTAAAACATTGTTTGATCTGGAGCAGCCACCGGACGTTTCCCAGGATAAAGATCCACTTGTTGTGTATGCGACATCTGCTGACTGGAAATGGTTTTTCAGTTACCCGGAACAAAACATTGAAACGGTAAACTATTTGCATATACCGACCGATCGGGCAGTGGAATTCCGTCTTTCTTCGGCCGATTCGATGGCCGCATTATGGATTCCGGCACTCGGTGGACAAAAGTACAACATGGCTGGTATGGAAAACATTCTGTATCTGCAGGCTGATGACCGTGGCGTTTATACCGGACGCAATGCCAACTTTAATGGGGAAGGATTCACGAAACAAACGTTTGAGGTCCACGCCGAGAACACCGCGTCGTTCGAGGAATGGGTAGAAAAAACCCAAGACGATGCCCCGGCATTAACACAAAAGCAGTACAATTCATTGCTTGCTCCCGGTTTATCGGAGGAATTGGCGTTCTCTTCCACGCACCTTCAATGGGTTGATCATGGAACAATGTCCGGAAGTGATTATGCCATCAAACGGCACCCTGATGCGTACGACCAATTATTACACCTGAAAAATGAGAAAGACGATGACAACAATGAATAATCATAGAAAGCAGGTGAACCGATGAAATTAGATGAGTTTTTTGTCACTGGCGAACCGTTAATTTACGGCGGAATGGTGGCGATTGCGCTTGTAACGTCAGCGATTATCTTTCTATTAACCTATTTTAAAAAGTGGGGATGGTTATGGCGTGAATGGCTGACAACAGTCGATCACAAAAAAATAGGAATTATGTATATTTTAAGTGCATTAGCCATGTTGTTCCGCGGTGGCGCTGATGCGCTGATGATGCGGGTACAGCTGGCTTTTCCTGATATGAATTTTCTGGACGCACAACATTATGATGAAATTTTTACCACGCACGGAACGGTCATGATTATCTTTATGGCCATGCCGTTTCTGATCGGGCTCATGAATATTATCGTTCCGCTTCAAATTGGCGCCCGCGACTTTGCGTTTCCGTATGTAAATGCCATGAGCTTTTGGGCATTTTTCTTTGGCGCTATGCTGTTTAACGTTTCATTCGTCATTGGTGGTTCACCCGATGCGGGATGGACAAGCTATACGCCACTTGCTGGTGCAGCCATGAGTCCCGGTCCCGGCGAGAACTTTTATCTACTCGGGCTGCAGCTATCCGGTATTGGGACACTGGCAACGGGAATCAATTTAATGGTCACGATTTTAAAAATGCGTGCACCTGGCATGAAAATGTTTAAAATGCCGATATTTTCGTGGTCAACATTGGTGACAAGTTTTATTATCGTCTTTGCTTTTCCGATTTTAACGGTAGCACTGGCCCTGTTGACCATCGACCGGATATTCGGGTCCCAATTCTTCACACTGACAGGTGAAGGACTGCCTATGATGTGGGCGAACCTTTTCTGGCTTTGGGGTCACCCGGAAGTATATATTGTTGTTTTACCGGCTTTTGGTATCTTTTCCGAGGTTATCGCCACATTTGCCCGTAAACAGTTATTTGGCTATACGGCTATGGTTTGGTCAATGGTGATAATTGCTGGACTAAGCTTCCTTGTTTGGGTACACCATTTCTTTACCATGGGTGCGGGATCATTCGTCAACTCAGTTTTCTCGGTGTCAACGATGCTGATTGCCGTGCCAACAGGAGTAAAGATATTCAACTGGCTGGCGACCCTGTATAAGTCGAAAATACGTATAACCGTGCCTATGATGTGGGCCCTTGCCTTTATCCCAAGCTTTGTCATAGGCGGTGTGACCGGCGTTATGCTGGGAATGGCAGCTGCCGATTTTCAATTCCATAACTCGTATTTTCTAGTTGCACACTTCCACTACGTTCTCATTGCAGGGACGGTGTTTGCTAGTTTTGCCGGCTTGATTTACTGGTACCCGAAAATATTCGGTCACAAAATGAACGAACGAATAGGCAAATACGCATTCTGGTTTTTCGTCATTGGATTCCATGTCTGTTTCTTCCCGCTCTATTTTGCCGGACTCGATGGAATGCCGCGTCGTGTGTTTACGATCATTCCGGAATGGATGCCATTGAATGTGATTGCCACAGTCGGTGCATTCGGCATGGGAATTGGTTTTGCGATATTTGTTTACAACGTTTATTACAGCTATCGCCACAGCAAACGTGAAACCACCGGCGATGCATGGGGCGATGGTCGAACGCTTGAATGGGCAACACCGATACCAATACCGCATTACAACTTTGCGACGTTGCCACACATCGATCAACATGATGCGTTTATGGCAATGAAGAAAAAGGGCGAAACAACGTTTGATGAAGCCAAGGTGGAACCCATTCACATGCCAAGCAACAGTGGACGACCGTTTCTTATGATGGCGATTTTGGCCTTTGCAAGCTTTGCTCTTGTATTTGAATGGATTACATTGGCTATTATCGGCTTGATCGGTACACTTATCTTTATGGGGTTGCGGTCCTTTGATTATGATGAAGGCTACCATATCGAAACCGATGAGATTAAAAAATATGAACAATCAGCAAGGAGGTTATAACATGAGTGCTCCTCAATCAAAAACCGGACCGCTGGAATATCGGACACAAACCGGCCAAATGAACATCCTCGGTTTTTGGATCTTTTTGGGCGCAGAAATGGCACTGTTTGCAACGTTATTTGCCACCTATGCTGTTTTGTTCGGACGGACCGCCAATGGACCAACACCGGGAGAATTGTTTGAACCGGGAACCGCACTGACGATGACATTTTTGTTGTTGACGAGCAGCTTCACGTGTGGATTGGCCATTCACAGTATGCGGAATGGATCATTGAAATCATTGCTCACCTGGCTGATCGTAACACTTATACTCGGTCTTAGCTTTCTAGGTTTTGAAATATATGAGTTCGCCCATTATGCGGGGGAAGGGGCTACTCTACAAGCCAGTGCCTATTGGTCAGGATTTTTTGTGCTGGCCGGCACGCATGGTCTGCACGTAACACTTGGTATCGGTTGGGCCATCATGTTGCTCATTCAATTGGCCCAACGTGGATTAACCCCGACGACCGGAACCAAAGTTTTTATCATAAGCCTGTACTGGCACTTCCTTGACGTTGTATGGATATTCATCTTTACCGGTGTATACTTGATTGGGATGGTGATGTAATATGTCAGAACGTACCGAACGTTATCCTATAAAACACATTGTCGGATTCGTCATTTCCATTGTCCTTACAATTCTCGCAGCTTGGACCGCTTTAGGATCTGATTTACCTGTATCCTGGGTCGTTGCAGGCATTATGGTAATGGCTGTTCTGCAGGCCGGAATTCAGTTATTTATGTTCATGCACGTGACCGAATCCGCCAGTGGTAATGGCCATGTCCCTTGGAATATGATGTTCCACGGTTTCGTCATGGCAGCGATTATCGTTGCGGGATCCTTGTTTACCATGACGTTTGGCTGGTAAATAATCTTGATTTACAAATCGATGAATCCCTAGAAGACTGGTGAAAAACTACAGTTTTGATCCATCAAAGATGCGAACAAGAACCTGAATTGTTCTTTAATTCTCTTAAAAACAAAAGAAATGAAGATATTACGGTGGTGTCTTTCATCCCATTTGGTTGTTTCAGCGCATGCTGAAACGCCGGTCCTGGGCCTTTTACCTTTGAACCGGCTTAACTTCTTAAGATTTTGAACGATGGCGGTACAGAGTGCTTGTTCCTGCATGCAGTCCAGCCCTCTGCTTTTGGCACGATCCAGCCCGTGCACTGTCTTGGCTTCGGCGAATCCATGTTCACACTGGACACGCTGGTTCTGAATAGCCTGGTATTTGCCGTCAATCTGAATGTGTTTTGCTTGATTTTTGGTCTCAACTTTGTCGACTTTTTCCTGACGCTTTCTTTGCTGCTCAGGCTTGTGGGTTTTCCTTTGCCAAGTCGGGATCTCTTCCAACTCGTGGTCCTGCAAAGAAACCAAAGGGATGATGCCCAGCGAAATGAGATAGGCCAAATACGCCGGTGTCCCATAAGCCTTGTCACCCGACAAGGTCTGAATATGGATTTGTGGATGCTGAAAACGAACAGCTGCCAGCTGTTGTTGGCTTATTTCTCTTTCTGCTGTACCGGAAGCAATGCTTGCATTGGTCTTTAAAATAACGCCTGACTCAACGTCTGCCAGGTTGTGCACAAGGTAACGCGGATAGGCCTCCTGTCCTTTGCTCTTTTTGTACAGACGGGCATCCGGGTCTGTCGTACTCCGGTGGGTTTGATTGGAAAACGTTTTGCCGTGAAAGTCTTCATGGCTGGCATTTTCCTGAAGCTGATCCGATTTATTATTTTCCTTTGATTTCGGAGGCCGAGGGTTTTGGTCATCATCGTCGCTGTTCGGATTACCTGATGGTCTTAAAGACGCTTCATCACGTTGCTTTTTAACTTCCAGGTAAGCTTCAATGGTTTGAACCGGGGCCAGCTCTATTTCTTCCAGACTATGAATGGACGCGTTTGCATGCACTTGTGTGCCATCCACACCGGCATGAACGTCTGGGCGAACGAGGCCGGAAGCAATGCACTGATTAACGACATGCATCATGATATCATCAAAAATACCATGGCGACGCCAAAGCGCTCTTGTTTTAACAAGTGTTGTTCGATCAGGAAGTGACGACTCAAAATCCAGGCCGCAAAACCACAGGTAGCCTGCATGCATGGGGAGCGTTTCAAACAGTTCCCGTTCCGAGTGATTAAATAGATACTCAAGTACAACCAGCCGCACGACCAATTCAGCATTCGTGGATGGTCGGCCTGTCTTTTCGGAATAGAGAGGTTTCACCTGATCGTGGACAGCTGAAAAGTCAATAACATCTTTCACCCTTCTCAGGATATGATGCCTGGGAACGAGATCCTCCATATCAATATATTGAAACATGTTGGGTTGAATGTGATTTTGCTTTGGCGAATGCATAAATGGATCATCCTTCTAGAGTGTTCTGTATGACTATATTCGACATAAAGCTAGGAAATTCCTAGAACAGGTTGACTTTTTCACCGGACTTCTAGACGAATAAAAGGATGTGATGACATGCCACACCATAATGATGATGAACACACGAAACAATCGGACGCGTTGCAGTGGAAATGCGTGATCGGGTTTATAGCCTGCATCATTTTATCGGCTTTTGCACTATGGACGTTCTTTTACTCTCATTATGCGTTCAAAGGGATTGCAGCAGCCATCGCCGTTCTTGCCACTTCTCTGGCCATCCTGCAACTGGTTGCTATGGAAAAACAACTATCATGATATAAAAAAGCTCGCTCATTCGAAAGAGCGAGCTTTTTTATATATAAGCCTGTTGATTATTCGAGGCTGTTTTAACGTGATGGATAATAAACATGATCCATCCGACTTCCGCCATGACCAAGCTTGCATAAAACATGATCGATGTAACGGACAATACAGGCGGTGCCGTTTGAAAAGCTGCCTGAAAGAAGTAAACCCACATGCCGATCAACAGTATGGTTTGTACAATGGCAAACGACTTTTTTCTTAACTGTAAAAAGAAGAAGGGTGTCAGTGTTGATGTCAGCATAAATGCAAGAATAATACCCATTGTGTAACATCTCCTTTTAAATCATGAAAACGTTTCCTATTTGCATTGTAACAAATTATTAATAAAAAATACACAAAAAGGTCACAATTTGTTCATTTAATTTTCATACGATGATGTTAGCAAAATGAGTCGTTTGATTTCGGTACAGACAACCCGAATTTGGGCCGCATATAAAGTGCTGCGAATGTTCCCGCAAGTGCCATCACGCCCCAGATGTAGCCATGCAGACTGAATGAGGCAATACCACCGAAATAAGCTCCGATATTACAACCAAATGCCAAACGAGCCCCATATCCCATCAGCAATCCGCCAAATACGGATGCAGCTGCATTTTTTCCGGTGAATGCGGACGGTTTGAACAATCCACCAGCCGCTGAGGCCAGAAAAGCCCCCAATATAACACCGATATTCAAGACGGTTGTTGAGTCAGCAAACATGGACGCATTCAGGACTTCGGCATTGGCGCCCTGCCAGTATCCCCAGCTGGCCACGTCCATTCCCAAAAACTGTGCCGCCTTTGATCCCCACAAGGCAAAAGCGGACGTAATGCCCCATGGCGCACCCCGGGTCATAAGCGTCAGTGCATTGAGAACGGCCAACACAACGGCTGCGATGAATAAGGGCCAGGACCCCCGGAATAACCGTCTCCAACCATGCGTAGAAGGGTTCGAAGCCATTTTTGGCGCCCGTTTCTTACGCTCCACAACCAACGTTACCCAGGCAATCAGGGCAAACAGAGCAATCGACAGTGCCCATGCACCTGCATAACCAAGATCTGTTGACGTCGCCAAGGAGACAGGCTCAAATGACGGCAACTCTTCTGTCCAAAAGGGAAGATGATAGGCACCAATGGTGGAACCGATAATAAAAAATAGTAATGTTACCAACATCACCGAACGGCCACCGCCAACAGCATACAATGTTCCGGAAGCGCATCCACCGCCAAGCTGCATGCCAATTCCAAACAGGAAGGATCCAACGAAAAGGCTAACTCCAATCGGTCCAACATAGCCGGAGACGGTATCTCCGAAAAATGAATAACCCAAAGCCAAAATCGGCGCGAACAGCGTAACAGCGACAGCCAGCATAACCAAATGGGATCTCAGTGCCCGCCCATTTCCAACACTCATCAACCGACGAAATGCAGATGTGAACCCGAATCTCGCATGAAACAGCGTATAGCCGAGCAAAAGACCAATGACGAGCAATAATGACTGGACAATCGTTTGCGTCGCCATCAGATACACCAGAAGTGCCATTCCAATCACCAATCCGCTAATAATGAGCGGCATTTGCGGTCTATTTAACGTTGTATCCTTTTCATTTTTTAACGTTTTTTTATCATCTATGGCCGTAACCAGTGTCTTGGATTCCATAGTAATCATCCTTTTCCTATAAATTTAGTAAGAATTATACGATAATCATAGCTGACCAGCTATTTTGTGTCAATATATTTTACGAAAATTGGGCAAAGGCTTTCATAACCCCCATCATACAAAAAAAGCCCAGCCTTTAACTGAGCGTTTTGCGACTTGCTTAACTATTTGAAATCGTTGTCATGACGGGTTTTAATTTTTATGTGTCTCTAACTATAACAGTGTGAATAAACGTTGATCAAGGTAGGGTCACTCGAATAGAGCGCATCAATATGTACGGCTTCAGGATGATCCATGATCGTTATCGTCGTCATTGTTAACTGGAAAGTACTTAAAGATCTCCCGCGATTCCATGGCATTTGCTAATTTCATCGTCCATTCAAAATAAATCATGGTTTGCTTAATATCTTCCAAATCCCCCTGGGCCATTTTTTTAGCTTCCTCGGATGTCCCATTGGCCGCAATATCCTTTAGAGTGTCTTCCACCTGTTCGTTGGCCCTTGAAATAATATTACGTTCCTGGCGCAAGTTTTTTATAAAAAAGGAGAAAAAGTTTTTAAAGAAGTCCTTTTCGGCTATATAGTGGTCTTTCCGGCTTCCTTTTTTCCAGACTTTAATGACCATCTCCGTATCGAGAAGGTCGCGCAAACCCGTACTGACGCTTCCTTTGCTCATGGCAACCTGATCCTTTATGTCATCCAGGCTGAGTGCCTTATCGGCAAAATAAAGGACACCGTAAATTCGTCCAACAGATGGGGTGACGCCATAAATAACCATCGTTTGTGCAATGGCACTGATCAAAATATCCCGCGATTCCTCAATCTGTTGCATATCTGAATCTTGTTCCACCATCGTCTTCCTTTCTTTATATCTCTAGCTCATTTTATACAATACGTTCCATATCATTTGAATCATTCAACGATATTATATCACGGGCATGATTATTGTCAAAATTCACTTTTCCGGATGTCCTTGCGTTATAGCGAAAGGACAAACGTTTCAGCTTTATGGGCCGCTTTTTTTCAATCCACTTCCGACTACACGTCTTTGTCTTTCAACGTTAGATGCGATACACACTCCACATGCATGGTCTGTGGAAACATATCTACCGGCTGCACGTCTTGAACGTCATAGCCGCTGTCCTCAAGTATTCGCAGGTCCCGGGCGAGTGTGGACGGATTGCAGGAGACATAGACGATCCGATCCGGTTTCATGCCGGCCATGGCTGTCAGCAACTGTTCGTCACACCCTTTACGTGGCGGGTCAACAACAATGACATCCGGGCGCATGCCTTGAGCCGTCCACCAAGGCATAATTTTTTCCGCTTCTCCGACATAGAACGCCGCATTGGTGATGCCGTTCAGTTTAGCATTTTCCTTAGCGTCATGAACCGCCTCTGAAACAACTTCCACACCGTAGACTTGTTTAGCCTGCTGGGCAAGAAACAGAGAAATCGTACCTATACCGCAATAAGCATCGACAACGGTATCTGTGCTTTTAATCCGTGCGTACTCCATCGCTTTCTCATACAGCACTTTCGTTTGTTTCGGATTGACCTGGTAAAACGAGTGCGGGGAAATGGCGAATGTGATGTCGCCGATTTTGTCATAAATATAGCCGTCGCCCCAAATGATTTCCGTTTTCTTACCAAAAATAACGTTCGTCTGACGATCATTAACGTTATGAACGATGGATTTAACATGGGGAAATGTCTCCGTCAATTCCTTTATAAGTTCATCTTGGTGCGGGAGCGTTTGCGTACGTGTCACAAGCACAATCATCGCGTCATTCGTTTCTTCGCCTGTCCGTACCATAATATGACGAAGAACACCGCGGTCATTTTCTTCATGGTATGCCGTCATGTTAAGCCTATCTGCTATTCGACGAACCGCTTCCACCATGCGGTCATTTTCTTCATCTTGAATCATACACGTTTCCATACCTTCAATTATCCGGTGGCTGCGCTTCTGGTAAAAACCGGTAATAAGCTCGCCGTCTGCTTTAGCCCCGACAGGCATCTGCACCTTATTGCGGTAGCGCCACGGATCTTTCATGCCTATAGTCGGATGAACTGGGACATGGTCCAAATGCGCCATTTTTTTCATTGCATTTTTGACCTGATTCTGTTTCATCGTGAGCTGCGTATCATAGCCCATATGCTGCAGCTGACATCCACCGCACTTATAATAAACATCACAAGGCGGCTCCACACGTTCCGGACTGGTTTGACGCCGGTTGAGTAATTTGCCGAACCCAAAATTTTTCTTTACCTTGACCACTTTTACGTCGCCTTCTTCCCCAGGTAACGCATATGGGACAAACAATGGGTACCCGTCGATTTTTCCGACGCCATTGCCTTCATGAGTCAAATCCTCAAACGCAAGAGAAACGGTCTGGTTTTTTTGGACTGGTGCTGATGGTTTGGCCATTATACGATCTTCCTTTTTGTACGTGTATGTATATATCTTCTTAACATATCCCGACAATGTCGGGACAAAAGAGTTAAAGAAGACACCAATAGGCATTACTCGTCATCAAACATGCCATTGGTTTGGTGTGAGTCGTTTTGGTTATCTTTTTCCAAAAACCTTTCCGGTATGAACACGTCAATATGCTGCTGCAAATTCAGAAACTCCCCCGGAAGCATGCCGCCGAACTCTCCGTCAATATTCAATTGCATATCGTCGTCCGTTTCGACGTTAATATATTCCGCCTGGGTATAAATGATCTTTCGATTCGTCAAATGTGATCCTCTTTGTGCAAGAGTCGCTATGCGAACGAATTCAGCAAGGTTCATCTCTTTAAGAATGAGTAAGTCAAAATACCCATCATCCAATTTTGCATCAGGCACCAGTTTTTCAAATCCGGCAACTGAGTTTGTATTGGATACCAAAAAAAGCATAATATCTTCTTCAATAACCGTCCCATCGTATTCGATTCTAGCATGAGTCGGTTTTAGCGATGGAAGCATTTCAATCCCTTTCATATAGTAAGCCAGCTGACCAAGCATTGTTTTCAGTTTGCTCGGAACTTCGTATGTCAATTCCGTCAACTTTCCGCCGCCAGCCATATTCATAAAGTATTGATCATTGACACGTCCGATATCCATAGGCATGGATTGCCCTGATAGAATAACATCGACTGCTTTTTCAATGTCGCGGGGAATCCAAAGCGCACGGGCAAAGTCATTCGTCGTGCCGGTCGGGATAATACCGAGTTTCGGTCGGTATTCCTGTTCGGCCATTCCATTGACAACTTCATTAATCGTCCCATCACCGCCGACGGCAATCACCAAATCAAACTGTCGTTCCGCAGCTAACCTGGCCGCTCTGCTGGCGTTCCCTTCACAGACCGTTGCATGGGCGGATGTTTCAAACCCGGCAACTTCCAATCGCTCCAAAACAGTCGGCAGTTCCCTTTTAAACGATTCTCTGCCGGAAGTTGGATTGTAAATGATACGGGCTTTTTTCATAGTGCTCCTCCCCACTGCTTCATCGTTGGTGTATACCACTATCCATCATAGCTCTTTTTATATGTTTTGAAAAGCTTTCCGAAATGAAATCAGACCGCTGCCGTTTTATGGCAGCGGTCATGAAGGCAATGACGATTAACTGGATGGGGAAATCGCCCCAATTTGGTGTTTTTATCATCAAGTCTGGCGTTTTTATCATGTTATTTGGCGTTTTCAGCACATACTTTGGCGATTTCGTGCTATTATTTGGCGTTTTTTCCTTTTACCGTTTATCAATCTCGGTCTGCAAAATCTTGTTGACCATGGGTGGGTTAGCCTGTCCTTTTGTTGCTTTCATGACTTGCCCGACGAGATATTTAATGGCACGGTCTTTTCCGTTTTTGTAATCAATGATGGATTGTTCGTTCTCATCAAGGATTTTCGTGATGATTTCCGTCAACTGCCCTTCATCCGAGATTTGGGCAAGTCCTTGATCCTTCACGATTTTGTCCGGATCGCCGCCGTTTTCAATAAGTTCAGCAAACACTTTTTTAGCGATTTTGGACGAAATGGTGCCGTCTTCAATCAATTTAATCATTCGTGCCAGTGCCTCCGGGGTCAGAGCAAGTTCATGAAGTTCTTTGTAGTTTTTATTCATATAACCGAATACATCGCCCATAATCCAATTGGACGCCTGTTTGATATCGGCACCGTTTTGCACCGTCTCTTCAAAGAAATCAGACATTTCCTTGGAATTGGTCAAAACGGCCGCATCATATTGCGGTAAGTCGAGTTCATCGATATATCGCTGCAGCCGGGCATCAGGTAATTCCGGAATCTGCTGACGAATTCGCTCTTTCCAGTCCTCATCAATGTATAATGGAATGAGATCGGGTTCAGGGAAGTAGCGGTAGTCATCAGAACCTTCTTTAACGCGCATCAGGACAGTTTTTTTCATCTTTTCATCAAACCGACGCGTTTCCTGCAGAATCTCGCCGCCGTTTTGCAGTTCCTCTTCCTGCCGTTTTTCTTCATATTCCAGTCCTTTTTGAACAAAGGAGAACGAATTCAGGTTCTTCAATTCCGTTTTAGTACCAAACTCTTGCTGGCCAACGGGACGGATGGATAAGTTCGCATCACAACGCAGTGAGCCTTCCTCCATCTTACAATCAGAAACGCCTGTATACTGGATAATGTTTTTCAGTTTTTCCAGATAGGCGTATGCCTCTTCCGGCGAGCTTATGTCCGGTTCGGAAACAATTTCAACGAGCGGTGTGCCCTGCCGATTGAAGTCCACAAGGGAATAGCCGTCATCCTGGTGATTCAACTTACCGGCGTCTTCTTCCATGTGCAGCCGTGTGATGCCTATGCGTTTTTTCTCACCATTGACATCAATCTCGATCCAACCATTTTCACCGATCGGCTTATCGAACTGAGAAATTTGATAAGCTTTCGGATTATCCGGATAAAAATAGTTTTTCCGATCAAATTTGGTATCAGTGGCAATATCACAATTCAACGCCATCGCTGCTTTCATCGCATAATTCACCGCTTCTTTGTTCATGACCGGCAATACACCGGGATACGCAAGGTCAATCGGATTCACGTTAGCGTTAGGCTCATCTCCGAAGGCATTCAGGCTTGGGCTGAATATTTTCGTTTCCGTTTTCAGCTCCACGTGCACTTCAAGTCCAATGATTGTTTCGAAATTCATGCTTCAGCACCTCCCAGCTGCGGTCGTTTGAGATGATGGTCTGTTGCCTGCTCATACGCATAAGCCGTGCGGTAAACTGTATGTTCATCAAACGCTTTGCCGACAATTTGCATACCGATGGGCAGTCCGTTATTGGAAAAACCACACGGAATGGATATCCCCGGCGAACCGGCCAGATTCACCGGTATGGTTAAAATATCGTTGGTATACATAGTCAGTGGATCATCCATTTTTTCGCCGATTTGAAACGCTGGTGTCGGTGCTGTCGGGCCAATGACGACATCATAGTTTTCAAAGATGCTTTCGAAGTCGTTGCGGATCAGTGTCCGTACTTGCTGGGCCTTTTTATAGTAAGCATCGTAATAGCCCGAGCTCAGAGCGAACGTTCCAAGCATAATCCGGCGTTTCACTTCATCGCCGAACCCTTCACTGCGGGAGTACTTAAACATATCCATCATATTGTCCGAGTTATCGGAACGCTCACCATAACGAACCCCGTCAAATCGAGCCAGATTCGCCGACGCCTCCGATGATGCCAACAGATAATACGCTGCCATGGCATAGTCGGAATGCGGTAGGGATACTTCTTCCCATTCGGCACCGAGCTGTTCATAGACTTTCAAAGCATTCATAACCGCTTCTTTCACATCTGGTGCGACCCCTTCACCAAGATATTCTTTCGGCACTGCAATTTTCAGCCCCTTGACATCCCCGGTCAGAGCATCCGTATAGGAAGGAACAGCCACATTGGCACTTGTGGCATCCATTTGATCAATGCCTGAAATAACTTCCAAGACACGTGCATTATCGTCCACGCGGCGAGTAAGTGGTCCAATCTGATCAAGCGATGACGCGAAGGCCACGAGACCAAAGCGGGAAACACGGCCATATGTAGGTTTCATTCCGACCACACCGCAAAACGACGCCGGTTGCCGGATGGATCCGCCGGTGTCTGATCCAAGCGAGAATAGCACTTCGCCGGCCGCTACTGCCGCTGCGGAGCCACCACTGGAACCACCCGGAACATGCGCTGTATTCCACGGATTGCGGGTCGGTGTAAAGCTTGAGTTTTCCGTCGATGACCCCATGGCAAATTCATCCATATTCAATTTACCGATCGTGACGTTTTTTTCCACATCCAGCTTGTCCACGACCGTTGCATTATAAAGCGGATGATCAAAATTTCGTAAAAATTGGCTGCCACACGTCGTCCGTAAATTTTTCGTAACAATATTGTCCTTAATGCCAGTCGGTATGCCAAATAAACGTGCTTGCTGGTCCGGAGCGGCATCCAGCTGTTTCGCCTGACTGCGAGCATTTTCTTCATCCAACGTCAAAAATGCCCCGATTTGATCATCGACTTCATGAATCCGATTGTACGAGGCTTCAACGAGATCTTCGGCTGAAATTTCTTTCCGATGAATCATTTGTTCCAATTGTTTGATGCTATGGTCAAATAAAGCCATGCGGTTCCCTCCTTATTCCAATATGGACGGCACACGGAAGTAACCATCCTGCTTGTCCGGTGCATTGTGTAATGCATCTTCTTTGGATATCCATTCTTTTGGTTCATCATCGCGCATGACGTTTTTCAAATCCAGGACATGAGTTGTCGGCTCCACATTTTCGGTATCCAATTCATTCAACTGCTCCGCATAATCAATGATGGAACTGAGCTGTTTGGCAAATTTGTCAGCTTCATCTTCGGTAACAGCGAGTCTTGCTAAATCCGCAACATGCTTCACCTGATCTTTTGATATATCGGTCAATGTTCGACACCTCCAAAATAAATCGTTTATATAGCACAATCGTCATTATGATGGTTAAGACACTATTGATAATAGCAAAGTTCGCATCACTCAGCAAATAAAGCAAAATCGCAATCAGTAAGAGAGAATTCCTAGTCAGATTGGCACCTTACGTGAGAATGCCTAAGATAACATCCTTTCAGGCAAATGTATCTACGTTTGTTCACTTGTTAAAAATATGGACTTTCGGTTCGTTGTCACCGGCCTTCCGGTAAATGACGCTTTCCATTTTCTTATTGGATTTAATTTTTATTTCCAACTCATAGTAATTTTGGAACATCTCCTGGACCAACCCATACGTATACTGAGTAAATCCAATCACTTCCCCTTTCCCATAGAATTCAAGCGGTATCTCCAGTGTCAATTTTTGCAGTTCTTCATCGATATAAAAACCTTCACCGATAACACCTGTATAGTTGGGAAAGTACTCCTGGATTTTATCAGCGAAATCTTTTATTTGCTGCTGCTGATCATAATATTTCTCTTCTCCTTCGTCCGATGGAAAAAGAATATTTTCTTCGTGGACCGTTTCCCAGTCACCGATGTTCGTGTCATCATCCGATACTTGGGTCTTGGCAACATAACTGCCCGGTACCGGTGATCCCTTGTCCTCTTCCCGGTAAAGAGCAAACATGATCGGGATATCGCTTAGTCCCTCGATGTTCCGCACGCGCTCTAATACCGTTTGCGCTATGGCCTTGCCTTTTTTCATCATCGTTTCTTTATCGATGGTCTTATGATACGTCGGTCCACCGATCTCCGTCTTAAACGCATACTCGGACTTCATTGCAATGCCGATGGATGCCCCGATGAGTTCAACCGTATCGTCGTCATTCCTCTTCAAAAAGTTGTGTTCCAGAATGTGCGTTAAATACTTCGGGTTATTTTTTTGCTGTTTCTTGGATTTATCATTCGCAATCGTCGGATTCAAACCAAGCTGGAAGTCGTGACGAATGGCCTGCTTCCGTTCCTCATCAACCTTCTGTCCTCTTTCTTGAAGAAACGCTACTCGATCCTGGACTGCTTTCTTCAACTGTTTTTTCGTCAGCTTCCTGCCCAGCCATTTGTAAAGCATGTCAGACGTTAAATATTGTCCTTCTTCAAAAAAATATTTCTCTGGATCGTAATACGATTTGGAAAGGCGTCGTAATCCTGTCTCCATTTCACCAATGTCCATCCGGTTCATGACCTGGTTCGTAATAACCCCACGTGAAGCACTGGTGCGGTACGGCAGAATGGTCCGGTACGTTTCATCCGACAGTTGATAACTGGGAACGATGGACTTTTCCTGCTTTTTTTGTTTATCTTCCTTTTGTACCACTTCATCTTCGTTCTTGTTTAGCGATGGGGCACAGCCTGATAGAATCAGGAGGGTGATCATCAGCCAGATTCCAACGTTCTTCAACATTCTCCACCCCTTATCCGTCTGAAGCTTCCCTGAGCTGTTGTTCGTTCCATACCGTAACCCCGAGTTGTTCCGCTTTTTCCAGTTTTGAACCGGCATCGTCTCCGGCGATCACAACGTCCGTATTGCTGCTGACGCTGCCGGTAACGCTGCCACCGAGCTGTTCCACCATTTTTTTCGCTTCCGAACGGGTAAATTGCTCCATTCTCCCTGTTAATACAACCGTTTTTCCGGTTAATGGTGTCTCCTCGTTTATGTCCTGGTTCCCTGGCTCATCATACGTCATCGATACGCCCAATGTTTTCAATTCCTGAATCAGTTCTTTTACGTGATCTTCGGCAAAATAGCGTGTAATGGAATCAGCCATTTTGTCACCAATCTCATAGATAGCAACAACGTCGGAAAATGACGCCTGCTGAAGACCCGCCATCGTTTTGAAATGAGCGGCCAAGGTCCGCGCTGCTTTCGATCCGACAAATCGGATTCCCAACCCGAATAGAAGCCGTTCAAGCGAATTGGTCCGCGACGCATCAATAGCCCGCAAAAGGTTATCCACAGATTTTTCGCCCATGCGTTCCAGCTGCAGCAAATCGTCCCGTTGCAGACGGTACAAATCGGCAATGGTATGAACGAGATCATTCCGGAACAGCTGGCTAATGACTTTTTCACCGAGTCCATCAATGTTCATGGCTTCCCGGGAAACAAAGTGAATCAAGCCTTCTTTCAATTGCTGCGGACAGTTGGGATTAATACAGCGCAATGCGACTTCTTCTTCCAGACGGACGAGTTCACTGCCGCATACAGGGCATTCATCTGGCATCAAAAATTCACTTTCGGCACCGGTTCGTTCGTCC
The DNA here is from genome assembly GCF_055395055.1 of Lentibacillus halophilus. Classification (NCBI taxonomy): domain Bacteria; kingdom Bacillati; phylum Bacillota; class Bacilli; order Caryophanales; family Bacillaceae; genus Lentibacillus; species Lentibacillus halophilus. The sequence goes on along the minus strand of NZ_AP043750.1, from coordinate 1,423,209 downwards.
TCGACAGATCGAATAACTTCCGGAATAATATCCCCTGCTTTTTTTATGATGACGTTATCACCAAGACGGATATCCCGCTCCCGGATCAAATCTTCATTGTGCAGCGAAGCGCGTTTCACCGTCGTTCCAGCAACCTGTACCGGGTCAAGAACGGCCGTTGGTGTCACCACGCCGGTACGCCCCACACTCAATTCTATATTCTTCAGGACGGTCAGCGCTTCTTCGGCAGGGAATTTGTACGAAATTGCCCAGCGCGGACTTTTAGCCGTGAATCCAAGCTTTTCCCGCTGTGCAAGGTTATCGATTTTAATAACGATGCCATCGATTTCATAATCCAATGACGGACGCTTGTCCTCCCAGTAACGTATATAGTCCAAAACGTCTTCAATCGTTGCGCATCTCCGCCATTCCGGATTCGTTTTTAACCCGAGCTCTTCCAAATACGTCAGCCGCTCGCTATGGGTAGTCAGCGACCCCGCTTCCCATTCACCGACGCTGTATAAAAAAATATCTAAATGGCGATTGGATGCTATTTTAGGATCCAGCTGACGGAGGGACCCTGCGGCAGCGTTGCGTGGGTTAGCAAACGGTGTCTCTTCATTCGCCGTCCGTGCTTCATTCAATTTAAGAAATGAGCGATGCGGCATGAACACTTCTCCTCTGATTTCCATCGTATTTTTTTCTGGAATCGACAGAGGAATGCTGCGGATGGTGCGCAAATTGGCCGTAATATCTTCACCGGTTGTACCGTCGCCACGAGTTGCACCACGGACGAACATCCCGTCTTCATAAAGAAGCGATACCGCGAGCCCGTCGATTTTCAATTCACAAACGAACGAAATGGGCTCATCCAATCCTTGACTGGCACGGCGGACAAAATCACGTACCTCGCTTTCATTAAAAGCATTTCCGAGACTAAGCATCGGGATGCGGTGCTGTACTTTCTGGAATGCATCCAACGGTTCGCCGCCAACCCGTTGAGAAGGCGAATCCGCTGTGACCAGACTAGGAAAATCCGTTTCCAGTTTGATGAGTTCCTGCATTTGCTGATCATAGACAGCATCGGGAACACTTGGGTTATCCTGGACATAATACTCATAATTGTAATGATTCAGCTGCTCCCTTAATGCCTTGATCTGCTGCTGTGCTGTGTCTTTATCCACTTCAGGAGGCACCTCCTATTGTTTCGTAATCGGCGCAAATTTGGCCAAAAGCCGTTTGACCCCGGTTGGTGCCGGAAATGCAATGTCCAATTCCATGGATTCGCCCTCGCCTTTTACGTTGACAACCGTACCGACCCCCCATTTGTTATGTTCCGCTTTATCACCGGGGCTCCATGTGTTGGATTCGGCCCCGGTTGTTTGCTGCATCCGGCCTGCACGACGTTTTAGCTCAGATGGTTCTTTGGATTTATTAGTCCCGCCGTACATCGTGGCATGTATTTGTTCGACGCCATCCACCAACTCTTCCGGAACTTCATGAATGAACCGGCTAATGGGATTCATATTCGTTTTTCCATACAGTGTACGCATTTTGGCATGGGTCAGAAACAGTTCCTCTTCAGCCCTCGTCATACCAACATAGGCAAGACGCCGCTCTTCTTCCATTTCCTCATCATCCATCATTGATCGGCTGTGCGGAAATACATTTTCCTCCATACCGATTAAAAACACGACCGGATACTCCAATCCTTTTGCGCCGTGCAGGGTCATCATCGTCACTTTGGGTTCATCGTCCGCTTCATCCTCATCAACACGGTCAATATCCGCAATAAGGGCGAGGTCCGTCAGAAAAGCGACAACTGTTTTATCGTCAGCGCTCTCTTCAAATTCCTTGGTCACGGTCTTAAACTCTTCCAAGTTTTCCAGCCTGCTCTGTGACTCCAGACTACGCTCATTTTTCAGCATGGTTTCATAGTTTGTCCGTTCGAGAACCGTCTCAACCATGTCTGTTGCCGTTAAAAATTCCTGCTGCTGCACAAGGCTATTGATAAAATTCAGGAATTCCGACAGTGCTTGCGCAGCTTTTTTCGATACACCAGTAAAGTCGATCTCCTTAATCGTTTGTGCAAATGAGATGTCATGGTCAGAAGCATACGCCCGTACTTTATCCATAGTCGTCTTGCCGATGCCGCGTTTCGGCACGTTCACGACCCGTTCAAAACTGATGTCATCATCCGGATTCGTAATAAGCCGCAAATACGAGATTAAATCTTTTATTTCTTTTCGTTCATAGAATTTCGTACCGCCGATCATTTGATACGCGATGTTTGATTTTCTAAACGTATCCTCAATAGCACGTGATTGGGCATTGGTCCGATACAACACGGCCATATCATTCAGCGAAAAACGTCCTTCCTCTGTGAGTTCCTGGACTTTATCCGTCACATAAAGTGCCTCTTCCTGCTCAGTCGCCCCTTGATAATAACGGATTTTTCTTCCGTCATCGTTCTCTGTCCATAAGTTCTTCGGTTTTCGTCCGGTATTATAGTCAATAACATGGTTCGCCGCATCGAGAATGGATTTCGTCGACCGGTAATTCTGCTCTAAATAGATCGTCCGTGATGACGGGTAATCCTCCTCAAACGACAGAATATTGCTGATATCGGCACCCCGCCAGCGATAAATGGACTGATCCGAATCACCGACCACGCACAGGTTTTGATACCGGCTCGCCAGTTGCTTCACCAAATAGTACTGCGCATGGTTGGTGTCTTGATATTCGTCCACATGAATATACTGAAACCGGCGCTGATAGTATTCCAACACTTCCGGGACCCGCTTGAACAAATGAATCGTCTGCATAATCAAATCGTTAAAATCGAGCGCCTGATTCTTCCGCAATGTTTTTTGATACCGATCATAAATTTGCGCCACGGTCTCGTGGAAATAATCGGACACCTGTTTGCTATATTCTTCCGGAGTGGTCAATTCATTTTTGGCCCCACCGATCTGACTAAGCATCGCACGTGGGTCAAACTTCTTCGTATCGATGTTCAAGTCTTTCAAAATCTGCTTCATGACCGATAGCTGATCACTACTGTCCAAAATCGTAAAATTCGAACTGTATCCGATTCGGTCGATATCCTTCCTTAGAATACGGACACACATGGAGTGAAAAGTGGAAACCCATATCTGTTTCCCTTCCGCACCGATGAGTTGGTTAACACGATTTTTCATTTCACGTGCTGCTTTATTCGTAAACGTAATAGCGAGAATATTTCTCGAAGCGACGTCTTTTTCACCAAGCAGATAAGCAATTCGGTGTGTCAATACACGTGTCTTGCCGCTTCCCGCTCCGGCCATAATAAGCAACGGGCCTTCCGTATGCTTGACAGCCTGTTTTTGTTCGTTATTTAATCCATTTAGTAAATCGTCCATTGTCTGACTCAATCAAGACACCACCTTTTCAAGATGTGAGCAGTTATTATTTCTTGACGGCCTGGACCGTTTTTAACGCTTTTTTGATATTATCATAAACGAGATTGCCGACAATGATCGTATCCGCATGTTCTTTCATTTCCTGAGCCTGGAACTGATTTTCAATACCACCGCCATAAAAAAGCTTGGTCGTCGTCAACTGTTGCCTCACTTTTTCAACCAGTTTCGGATCCCCGTACGTCCCGCTGTATTCCATATAAAAAATGGGCAAATGAAAAACATTTTCGGCCATATGGGCATAGGCTTCCACGTCATCCGCATCCGGCATGACACATTTGGTCTGCTTAAATGCTTTGGATTCCTCATTGAGGATGCAATAACCTTGCACAAACATTTCATCCCAGTTCAGCAGTTCCTTATATTCCTTGATGGCCTGGTGCTGCAAATCCATCATCCATTTTTTCTCCGTCGTGTTCATGACCATTGGGATGAAATAATAATCAAAGCCTGGCGTGATGGATTCCATGTTGGCAATCTCCAATATACACGGCACGGTATGACGGCGAATACGGGAAAGCAAATCAAGCACGCCATCCAACGTCACTCCGTCCGTTCCTCCTACAATAATAGCATCTGTCCCTGATTCACAGATGTCTCGAAGGTCGTCATCAGCAATGTCTTTAGCAGGATCCAGTTTAAATATATGATTCCATTCGTGTAAAGAATAATTCAATGCTCATCCTCCATCAATTTGACCATAATCATTGGATCAGGCATAACCAAGTCGATTTGCCAGTCCACCGGTTCTAAGTATACCAAAAATAACGCTCAGAATGGGGATAACGGACTCTATTTTTTGAGGATATGGGTATTCGAGGGTGATGTCATGGCCATTTGAACCACTGACACAGGTATGCGGGCGCTTGACTCATGAAAGAGCGTAGCAGAGCGCTATCACAAGGGGGAAGACAGCGCTCCATGTACCCATTATGTCTCCATATCTATTAAACGGTCAAGAACGATTTGGTAACCGTCACTGCCGTAGTTAACGAATCGACGCACACGCGAAATCGTCGCGGTGGAAGCGTTGGTTTCCTCTTCTATGACATTGTACGTATAGCCCTCCCGCAGCATTTTAGCCACCTGCAGGCGCTGAGCAATCGAATGAACTTCTGACATAGTGGCGATATCATCAAAAAACTGATAGCATTCTTCGCGATTTTTCAAAGAGAGAATGGCATCAAACAATTGATCGAGTTGTTCACCGCGCAACTTATCAATCTGCATTCTGGAACCACCCGCTTTCTATTCGTTTGAAATCGTGACAGATTGCTCCATACCCGGACTTGATGGAACAATATTAACCCATGTTTGGCCAGGGACAAACGGAACAGGGTCTCCGTCTTTGACCGGAATCAGCCGGCCATCACGATTTTCCCACTGGACGTTTTGGACATTGCCTTTTTGAATGAGATACGCATCACCGCCTGATGTTATGTCTACTTGTCGGCGGCCGGCATCATCAATCACTTGGTGGGGGGTCTCCACAATAAATATGTTATCTGTCGTGATAGCTGTTTCTCCATTTCGTTCCACGGTTTTCGTTCCGTCGCTATATCGTGTATACGTCCCATTTTCCGCATTATACCGATATTCTACAATATTTTTCGGACGATTGGAATATACAATTGTAACACGTTCAGCCGAATCACCGTTAATCGACGCAGCTTCCTCTTCTGATGCGAACGGGAGCGGCTCATAAGACCGGGTCATGTCATAGCCTTTCTGCTGGGCAGCGTCATCAATACCATCGAACTGCAAATAGGAATTGTGCGGCGCAGTCCGGAATGATGCCCGTTTAAACAATTGGCCGTCATTGTCATGTAAAGCTCCGTCCAGATGCTCAATGCCACGGTTCTGAATCATGTCGTTAACAAAATGGGCTGCACCGTGATAAATGTAGAGTCCCCCATAGCCTCTGGTGAGCTCAAAATAATATTCCCTTGCGCTACGCACCGGACCAACAACATCCGGCGTCTCGCTCTGATACATGGCGAGAAAGCGAGTAATCGTTCCTTCCGCCAGCACCTCAAAAACAATATCCGCTTTAGAAATCCCTGTCTGCGGACGCGCTTTGCGATGATTGTTGACCATCACACCGACCATCCGGTTGTCAACAGGCTGATCGGTTTTTACCCCTGTCAGAGGATAGGTATGCAGCGCACCTGACGCTTCAGCCTTCTGATTAGTAGCATTTTCTTTGGCTTCACTATCTTCCGCCGGCTGCTCGTCATTGCTCGAACATGCAGCGGTCAAGAACAGCGCAACCAGTCCGAAAAAAATAAAAATTCGTCTCAAAATCCCACTCCTTTATTCGACAAAAAGAAATCGGCATTACAGCCGATTTCCATCACTGATTACATTTATTATACGTCATCTCATCGTTGCTGGAAAGAGAACATCCCGTTTCTTTACATCGATAATGCCCTGCTGTGTAATGCGGATATATGGAAGATGGGTGGACGACAAAAATAAAATCGCATAAACCGGATCGTCAAACGGATAGCCGAACGATTGCAGGAGGGTTTGCAACGTCTTTTCTTTCTCAATCAATTCCCGCATGCCACCTGCGAACATGCTTCCGGAAAGGGGTAATGGCAACTCAAATAAAATCTCTCCGTCATGCGCAGCAACAATACCGCCCCCAAGCTCTTTCATCCGTTGCCATGCTAATAACATATCCTGCTTGCATTTACCGATAAAGACGATGTCACCACTCGCTGAATATGAGCTTGCCAATCCACCCAATCGATTAGTGAAACCTTTAATGGCAGTATTCACACGCCACTGCCCTTGTCGGTCCATAAGCATTAGAAAAGCATCATCGTTATTGTCCGGAATAACATCAAGCGTTACATCCGTATTAATGGCATAAGCTTTTATGATCACATCATTAATAAGCTGCAACCCGAGCGGAACGGAAAATTGCATATCATCCAACGTCAGATCCCAGTTGAAGGTCACCGGTTGAATATCATGACCGGACCAGTCAACACTCGAAACTGTCTCATTCGAGGGATGATCTTTATGAATCCATTCCCCTTTGGCAAGAACGCCGGCCGGGGTTGGATGGTTTGGATCCTCCAGTATGTTAATATTTGCCAGCCGCCCCGGAGCAATACAACCGACTTCTTCGATAAGGCCGTAATAGGCGGCTACATTGTGTGAAGCCATCCGGTACGCATCAGGTAACGGAATTCCCCTATCGATGGCAATAGCGACGCAGACGTTCATGATACCATTTTCATAGAACCCCGGTGTCGATCCATCCGTTGTCATCATTAAATGATCGAATGAATGAAGCCCCTCGGCCAACAGCTCGTCAATCAAATTGGGCAAATCGGGCCGAATGGATGAATAACGAAGTCCAACCTGGTACCCAAGTTGCAAACGTGTCATAACTTCTTTTCCGGTTATGGCTTCATGATCTGCTGACACGCCCAACAATTTCATTTTCGTCAATGTCCGCTCTGATGCACCGGGCAAATGCCCCTCTATTGGTTTCCCCAGACGTTTAGCTTCCTGAATCCAGTACAGGAGACGGTCATCCCCGTCCAATAAGCTTGGCCAGGCCGTCAACTCTCCCCCTTGAATAACGGAAGGATGCTGAAGCCATGACATGACACTCGACGTACTGAACAAATCCTCATCCTTCTGCAGCGCGGTTTGTGAATCCAGTCGCGCCCACCAGTACATGGAAACGGGTAATCGGTCCAGAGCGTTCAATAAGGAAAACGCTTTCTCTTTGTCCAGCAAAAAGTTCCAAAGCAAATTATCATTGATAAATGTTGTCGTTCCGTATTCGGCACCATGATGTGCAAGTGATTCCGGATTATACAGTTGGAATGGATGGGCATGCGGTTCCATATATCCAGGAACAAGATACTGACCCGAACAATCAATCACTTCCGCTCGGTCGTACTTCTCCGGCATCGCATCACCGGCATACACAATTCGGTCGCACAAAATCCAAATATTCGCCTGTTGCCATTGTTTCGTATACGTATTTAAATACATTCCATTTTTTAAGATAATCGTTGGGGAAACATTTCCATCCATAACAGCGACATGTTCCCTCAATTCTCGGTTTCTCCATTGAAATCTATTCTCTGACATACTAATCAATGCTCCAAAGAAATGGTTTTATCCATCGTAACATAAATATCACGTGTATGCGGTAGCGTTTTCATAAAAGAAAATGAACCTTTTGTGACATAATTGATATGCAGTCCGGTATAATCAGAGCTGTCCAGGAAATGTAACAGCCCACATTCGCCTGAGAAGGCATGCGGGCTGTTTGAAATGGATAGGGTATCAAAAATGCAAACTGTCATACCGACTAATTATGTTGTTCCCGCAGATCGTGCGATGTCATTCCGGTAATAGAAACGGTCGGAATGGATGCGACGATCCATCCATTCGTATGCATCTGTGATAGCTTCGGCAAGTGAATCTCCTTTGGCACCTGCCAGAAGAACCCTCCCGCCGTCTGAGACTAATTGGTCAGATTCTTTGCGCGTTCCGGCATGAATGACGAATGCACCATCTTCCGTCAGTTGATCAGGCAATGGAACACCTTTCTCATATGGACCCGGATACCCCTTGGATGCGAGGACGATACCGGCACAGCTTTTTGATTCCCACGAAAGCTTGGGATCCTTGCCATCCAGTACATCAAGCAATACTTGCAGCAGGTCATTTTCCAACAGCGGCAGCACGACTTGTGTCTCCGGATCACCGAATCGCGCATTAAACTCGATGGCTTTCGGTCCCTTCGCCGTCATCATCATTCCCGCATACAGAATGCCTGTAAATGGATGCCCTTCCTGGCTGATGCCATCTGCGGCTTTCTGTAAAACGTGTTCTGTTATGTCATCAAGGGTTTCCTGAGACACATCGTCCACAGGAGCATAAGCACCCATTCCGCCCGTGTTCGGTCCTTCATCATGATCACAAGCCCGTTTATAATCACGTGCAGGCAACATCGGGAACACATGGTTTCCGTGGACAAATGCCATGAGCGAGAGTTCCGGTCCTTCCAGGCATTCTTCAATGACAATACTCGATGCCTCATCCGAATGATCGTCATGGGGCAACAGCTGATCCACGGCTTCAAGTGCCTCCTCCATAGTGCGCGCAACAATGACACCTTTACCGCCAGCAAGGCCATCCGCTTTCACAACGACCGGTACGCCAATTTTATTGATATAGGCTTTGGCATCGGCTGGCTCGGTAAAACCAGCATACGCAGCCGTCGGAATATCATAGTGCAACATGAAGTCTTTGGCGTAACGTTTGCTTCCTTCCAGCATAGCCGCTGCTTTTGTCGGTGCAAAAATGGGCAGACCTGCTTCATGAAACCGATCCGTGATGCCGGCAAGCAATGGATTTTCCGGGCCGACAATCGTCAAGTCAATCACGTTTTCAGTGGCAAAGTCCACCAATCCATTCGTATCCATTTCATCAATGTCCACACAAACAGCAATATCACGGATGCCACCATTGCCGGGCGCCGCGTAAATCCGGTCCACCCGTTCACTTTCGTACAACTTTTTAGCAATGCTGTGCTCCCGTCCACCTCGTCCAATAAGCAATAAATTCACAAAAACACCTACTTCCCATGTCAATGTTTAAAATGACGCATGCTTGTAAATACCATAGCAATACCATACTGGTTGCACATGTCAATTGAATCTTGGTCCCGCTTCGATCCACCTGGCTGTATAATCGCCGTCACACCTGCTTTGGCAGCGGCTTCGACGGTGTCCGGCATTGGAAAAAAGGCATCTGACGCCAGCACAGAACCTTTCGCTTTGTCGCCTGCCTGCGTCACCGCAATCTCCGCAGCACCGACCCGGTTCATTTGTCCGGCACCGACACCGAGCGTCTGCTTCTCTTTCGCCAAAACAATCGCATTGGACTTCACATGTTTCACAGCTTTCCAGGCAAACGCCAAGTCCGTCATTTGCGCTTCCGTCGGCTGTTTTTCTGTCGGATAGTCCAGCTGTTTATCCGAAATGGAACCGTCATCACCGGACTGAATCAGCACACCGCCATGAACAGCTGTCAGCTCATGGGACCCTGTTTCTGTTTGCTGCATATCCACTTTCAGCAAACGAATATTTTTCTTTTCAGTTAAAATAGCTATCGCATCCTCGGTGAATTGCGGCGCCATCACAATTTCTAGAAAAATCTCTCCCATTTTTTTCGCAACATCCTTATCGACCGTCCGATTACAAGCAACAATGCCGCCAAAAATCGAAACCGGATCTGAATCGTAGGCTTTGGCAAAAGCATCATTGAGATCGGCTGCTTCCCCGATGCCGCTCGGATTCATATGCTTAACCGCCACAACAGTCGGGTAATCATACTCAGCAATCATGGCCAGTGCCGCATTGGCATCCTGAATGTTATTATAGGAAAGCTGTTTACCGTGCAATTGGCTCGCCGAGGTCAGACTCATTGCTGTCTGCTGCGGCTTCTTATAAAATGCCGCCTGCTGGTGTGGGTTCTCGCCATACCTTAGTGACTGCACTTTTTCATAGGTAACGGTGTAATTTTCTGGAAATGCCTCTTCCGTCATGTAACCAGCAATCAAAGCATCATATTGTGCCGTATGGCGGAATACTTTTGCAGCCAATGCTTTCCGTTTGCTGCGGTCGAGCGCGTTATTACGAATCGCATCGAGAACGTCTTCATAATCATCCGGATCAACGACGGCTGTCACATCATTCATATTTTTAGCAGCTGCGCGCAACATGGCTGGGCCGCCAATATCAATGTTTTCAATAATGGTCTCTTCTGTCGCACTTGGTTGATCAAGCGTTTGTTTAAATGGATAAAGATTAACAACGACCATATCAACAGGCTTTATGTCATTGTCGGCCAGCTGGCGCAGATGCACATCTTTTCCGCGATCAGCTAAAATACCGCCATGCAGCGCCGGATGCAACGTTTTCACGCGTCCGTCGAGCATTTCCGCAAAGCCTGTCAGGTCCTCAGCAGCGGTGGCGTCAACGCCGGCATCACGAAGCTTTTTTAACGTACCGCCGGTAGAAACAATCTCATAGCCCAATCCGGCCAGTTCGGACGCGAACGATTCTACATAACGTTTATCGTATACACTTATCAGTACCCGTTTCATAACATGAACTCCTCGCTTTTGTTTATCGATTTACAAATCAAAACGCATGCTTTCCGGTCACTCCGGTTGTTCGAGCAACTGCCGAATGACAGCAGGATATAACTGATGTTCGGTTTGTTGGATTCGTTCAGCCAACGTATCTTCCGTATCATCAGGCAAAACGGGAACCTCCCGCTGTGCAATCACGTCTCCCGTATCCACTCCCTCATCAACATAATGAACGGTCACCCCGGTTGTTCGCACACCTGCCCGGTAAGCTTGGCCGATGGCATCTTTGCCGGGAAATTGTGGAAGAAGGGAGGGATGAATATTAATAATTCTACCTTCGTAATTTTTCAGCAATGTTTCTCCAATAATTCGCATATAACCGGCTAGGAAAATCCATGCAACGTTCATTTCGCGCAGTTTGTCCAACACTAGCTGTTCATACGTTGCTTTAGAGGCAAACGTCTTTGGATGAAAAACGGATGCTTCCACCCCAAACTTTTCCGCTTTCTCAAGGACTGGTGCATCCGATCGATCACAAACTAGCAGGACCACGTCGACCGCACGTTCGGTGTCATTCATGATGGATTCAAAATTGCTCCCGGTTCCAGATGCAAATACAGCAGCACGCATGTTTTTCATCGTTTGATATGCACTCCTTCATCCGACACCGTTTCACCGATGACCCACGCTTGTTCACCGATATCAGCTAGAATACGCAGTACCGTGTCCGCATCTTTTTGTGCAACAACGAGACTCATCCCAATACCCATATTAAAAATTTGGTACATTTCCTCATCCGACATGTCGCCGATATCCTGCAAGAATGTGAAAATACCGGGTTCATCCCAGCTCGACGTATGCAGCTCAACGCCGATTCCTTCCGGCAGCATACGGGGCAGATTTTCGTGAAAACCACCGCCGGTAATGTGGGCCATTCCTTTGATTGTCACGTCTTGCATGACGGACTGAATGGGTGTGGCATAAATTTTTGTCGGCGTCAGCAGCACATCCCCAAGCGGAGCATCCAACCCATCATATGTTTTGGTCAGTTCAAGGTCCTCTACCAGCTTGCGAACGAGGGAATAGCCATTCGAGTGAATCCCACTGGAACGTAACCCGATGACCGCATCACCTACAGCGATCGATTCACCAGTGACGAGACGTGACTTTTCGGCAATGCCTACTGCAAAACCGGATAAATCGTAGGCTCCGGACGCATACATACCCGGCATCTCTGCTGTTTCTCCGCCAATCAGAGCAGCTCCAGCATCAACACACCCGGCGGAAATGCCGGAGACAATTTGTTCAGCCCATTCGGGATCCGTTTTCCCACTTGCTATATAGTCAAGGAAAAATAACGGTTCGGCACCCTGGGCAACAATGTCATTCACGCACATGGCCACCAGATCCACGCCGATGGTATCATGTCTGCCCATCTGTACCGCCAATTTGAGTTTCGTACCAACACCATCTGTTCCGGAAACAAGAACGGGCTCTTGATATGAAAATGATGTTAAATCGAAAAGACCAGCAAACGCACCGATTCCACCGAGCGTTTCCGGCCGGGATGTCTGATGGATGTGTGTTTTCATTCGGTTAACGGCCTCATATCCTTGCTCCACATCGACACCGGCTTGTTTATATCTGTTTTCCATGGTCACTACCCCCTCTTAAACCGACTTGTGAACCGGTATTTCCTGAATTGGTTGAATCGGTTGTCACCGGATAATAGCCTGTCATACATGCGGCACAAATACCTTGATGGATGGTTTTATCTTTGATGATGGACTTTTCCAGACCCGTTACACTCAGAAAGGAAACGCTGTCGGCACCGATCATGCTTCGTATCTGATCCAGCGAATAATTAGCTGCAATCAATTCATCGTATGTTGACATATCGATACCATAAAAGCATGGATGCTGTATGGTCGGTGATGCGATGCGGACGTGCACTTCGCTGGCACCTGCATGCTTCAACATTTGCACAATCCGTTTGCACGTCGTCCCGCGCACAATCGAATCATCGATCATGACAACCTTTTTGCCTTCAACCATTCCTCTGACAGGGGCCAGTTTCATTTTCACGCCTTGTTCACGCAATTCCTGAGACGGCTGTATAAATGTGCGGCCGACATAACGATTTTTGATAATCCCCATCTCATATGGCAGTCCGCTTTCTTCCGCAAAACCGATAGCGGCGGAAATGCTGGAATCCGGAACACCAACAACGATATCAGCCGCAGCAGGTGCTTCAGAGGCCAGTTCCTTCCCCATCTGTTTACGTGACGCATGGACATTGACGGCGTTCACATCACTGTCTGGCCTTGATAAATACACATATTCCATGGCGCACATTCTCCGCTGACCCCGCATGGCGAATCTGGATGATTGGAGGCCATCGTCGCTTATGGTCACCAATTCCCCGGGAAGCACATCCCGTTCAAAAACAGCACCAATCTGATCAAACGCACACGATTCGGATGCCACCACATAGGCATCACCCAAGCGGCCGATGGACAATGGCCTGATACCATTTGGATCAACAGCCGCATACAGTTTGTCATCGGTAAGAATCAGAAAGCCGTAAGCACCGCTCGTCTGATTAAGCGCATCGGCAATGGCTGTTTCATTGACTTCCATACTTCGTTGTTTCATGAGGTGAGCAACCACTTCCGTATCCGATGATGTCTGCAAAATACTTCCCTTGTGTTCCAATTCGGATTGGAGCCTATCAGCATTCATGAGGTTTCCATTATTCGCCAATGCCATGCTTTGTATCTGTGACTGAAACAAAAGCGGCTGTACATTTTCATACACTTGACTTCCTTCCGTAGCACTTCGCACATGACCAATGGCAACATTGCCTGATAGTTGGGAAAATTCAGCAAAACTGAATACATCATTGACCAACCCGAGTCCTTTATGGGAGAGGAGACGCTTGCCGTTATTGACGACAAGGCCGGCTCCATCCTGTCCACGGTGCTGCATTGCGTGAAGACCATAATACGTCAGTTCCGCTGCCTTTGGATGCCCCCAAATACCAAAAATGCCGCATTCTTCGGTTATGCTTTTTTGTTCAGCAGGCATGGAATAGCTCCTTTCCACAGGTTCTCAAGCATGCTGGCTGATTCATCAATAATTGATCTTTTGTTAACATGGACATCCAATCGATCATTGTCTGTCACATAGCCAATAGGTGCTGCGTCGGCGACCATGCTTTCAAAGGCATCTTTATTCTCCGGTCGTACAGTGACAAGAAACCGTGACTGGGATTCACTGAAAAGGGCAGCCGTGGCATCACCTGTGACAGATGCTTTAACACCTAGTCCTTTGCCGTTGAACACGGATTCTGCCAGTGCTGCAGCCAGTCCGCCCTCACTGACATCCCGAGCGGATTGAACCAGACCGGTTTGAATCGCCTGCAGCAACTGTTCCTGCCGATTGGCTTCGACTTGCATATCAATTGCTGGTGCCTTTCCTTCGTAGCGTCCGGAAACGATGTTTTGCAGTTCGCTGCCACCGAATTCAGCCTTTGTTTCACCGATCAAATAGACCACGTCATACGCTTGTTGGAAAAAGCTTGGTGTAATGTGATCAAGCGATGCGGCTAAACCAACCATGCCAACAACCGGTGTCGGAAAGATAGAATACCCATTGGATTGGTTGTATAAAGATACATTTCCGCTGATGACGGGTGTTTCAAGAGCATTGGCGGCGGCACTCATACCATCGACACTTTGTTCCATCTGCCAGAAAACATCCGGATTGGTCGGATTGCCATAATTCAGTCCGTCTGTCAGTCCAAGCGGCTGAGCACCGGAACAGACAATATTGCGGGCCGCTTCAGCAACGGCGATTTTTCCTCCCATTTCCGGGTCAAGATACAGATAACGAGAATTACAGTCAGTCGTCATAGAGAGGGCTTTATCGGTTCCTTCCAGACGTATGACAGCCGCCTCCGATTCTGATGCGACAACGTTATTCGTCTGGCTGTCGGAATCCATTTGGTTATACACCCATTCTTTGCTGGCGACGGTCGGTTGCTGGAGAATTTGTCTGAGCATGGCTTGATGGTCATCCACATCAGGAATTGTATCCTCCATCTGCTGAAATGACCGGAAATAGTCTGCTTCCCTCGACGGCATGTCGTATACTGGAGCTTCTTCGGCCAAAGCATCAGCTGGTACGTCGGCTACGGTTTCTCCGTGCTGAAGCAACCGGAACGATGTATCTTCGGTTACTTTCCCTACCTCGGCACAGTCCAGCCCATGCTTGGCAAATACGTCGATGATTTCTTGTTCACGACCTTTTTTCACGACAAGCAGCATGCGTTCCTGGGTTTCTGACAGCATCAATTCATACGCATTCATATCCGATTCACGCTTCGGTACCGAATCCAAGTCCATCGTGATACCGGTTCCTGCCTTACTGGCCATTTCACTTGCCGATGATGTCAATCCGGCAGCACCCATATCCTGTATTCCGACAAGCGCATCGGACTGCATAACCTCCAGGCACGCCTCTATCAGCTGTTTTTCCATGGCCGGGTCCCCAGTCGGAAGTTCCGGATCCGATTCGTCGTCTGCCAGATCACCGGAGGCAAATGTTGCACCATGAATACCGTCTCGTCCTGTCGGCGCCCCCGCATACAAAACCGTATTGCCGGGGCCTGCTGCAATGCCTCTTTGGATATCGCCATGACGGATAAGTCCAACACACATGGCATTAACGAGTGGATTATCTTCATAGGTGCTATCAAACTGTGCTTCACCGCCTATTGCCGGAATACTGACACCACTTCCGTATTCCGCCATACCACGGACGACTTCCTGAAACAAATGATTGACTCTTTCCGTTCCCAACGTGCCGAATCGCAATGAATTCATTAAAGCAACAGGCTGTGCCCCCATGGAAAAAACGTCACGGACAATGCCGCCAACACCGGTAGCTGCTCCATTGTAGGGGTCAACAGCAGACGGATGGTTATGACTTTCAATTTTAAAAACGGCAGCCAGTCCATCACCGACGTCAATAATGCCGGCACCTTCCCCAGGTCCCTGGAGAACGTGCTTACCGTTGGATGGGAATTTTTTCAGCAACGGCTTGGACGTTTTATAGCTGCAATGCTCCGACCACATTACCGAAAAAATTCCGGTTTCCGTCATGTTTGGACGTCGCTGCAGTATGTCCTTCACCCGTCTGTATTCCTCGTTACTCAATCCTGAATCCAAATACAATTTTTCCTGTTCAATCTTTTCCGGTGTAACGTCATGCGTTGACGGCATGGGTATCCCTCCAATGGTTGACCAGTCATGCGACCAGTCATATTCGAATATGATCGTGCACATCTGCGTCGTCGCGTCCTCATGCGTTATATCGCAAAGCATCAGTGTAGATAAGTTCTCCAGGCTTGTTTGCAAAGACAAGCCCCTTTAGCTTTTTTCACACAGCAGTTTTCCTTTCAAGGTCAGCCATCCAGTCCAATTCGACGGAATATGTGATCGACATTTTTTAAATGATGAGTCGGGTCAAAGCACGCATCCAATTCAGCCGATGTCAGCTTGTCAGTGACGTGTTCATCCGCTTCAAGCAAATCCCGGAAAGAAATCCCCTGTTCCCAAGCCTCCATAGCTTTCGGCTGGATAAGATCATACGCATTCTCACGGGTCATGCCATGTTCTACAAGCTCAAGCAGCACACGCTGGGAAAAAATAACGCCGTATGTTTGGTCGATATTCGCCCGCATGTTTTCGGAATAAACGGTCAGGTTGCGGACAATGCCGGCAAAACGGTTCAGCATATAGTTGAGGGCAGATGTCGTATCCGGCAATATAATCCGTTCGGCTGAGGAATGGGAAATATCGCGTTCGTGCCAGAGAGACACATTTTCAGCTGCGGTTACCATATGTCCCCGCAACACACGGGCTAAGCCGGTCATGTTTTCCGAACCAATCGGATTGCGTTTATGCGGCATGGCCGATGACCCCTTCTGTCCTTTCGCAAAAAATTCTTCCACTTCGCGCGTTTCGGTTTTTTGCAGGCCGCGGATTTCAGTTGCAAATTTTTCAATCGATGCAGCAATGAGCCCCAGTGCCGAAATATACGCTGCATGCCTGTCCCGCTGCAACGTCTGTGTTGATACCGGGGCCGGTGTCAGGCCAAGTTTGGCACACACATACTCCTCGACATACGGGTCAATATTCGCATACGTGCCGACCGCGCCGGACAGCTTGCCATACTCGATATCGTTCGCGGCCTGTTCAAAACGGTCGAGATGACGTTTCATTTCCTCGTACCAAAGGGCAAGTTTCAGGCCGAATGTTGTCGGCTCGGCATGAACACCGTGTGTCCGTCCCATCATCACCGTATATTTGTGCTCGATGGCCTTCTCCTTTAAAATGTCCAAAAACTGGTGCAAGTCCTTGCGCAAAATATCGTTGGCCTGCTTCAGCAAATACGACTGTGCGGTATCCACGACATCGGTGGACGTCAAACCGTAATGCACCCACTTGCGTTCGTTGCCTAGTGTTTCCGAAACCGACCGTGTAAAGGCAATGACATCATGCCGGGTCTCCGCTTCAATCGCTTGGATCCGCTCCACGTCGAAGGAAGCGTTATGGCGGATTTTTTCCACATCACCGGCAGGTATGACACCGAGTTCGCTCCACGCTTCACAGGCTAGAATCTCTACTTCCAACCATGCGTTATATTTATTTTCTTCCGTCCAAATCGTTCCCATTTCTTCTCGTGTATAACGATCAATCATGTCTCTTCCTCCTGATAGACAGCAACATTACGGCTTACTTCAGCCGACGATTCGCCAGTAAACGTCAAGTGGCCCATTTTGCGTTTCGGTTTCACTGTTTCCTTGCCGTAAACGTGAACAAATGCATGTTCCCATACGGATGACTGAGCCAATGCTGGATGTGTCTCTTCCCCAAGCAGGTTAATCATTACGGCTGGATTAAGCAGCCGGACAGGCATAAGTGGAAGTCCGCAAACAGCCCGGATATGCTGCTGAAACTGGGATACGTTGCATGCTTCAATCGTGTAGTGACCCGAATTGTGTGGGCGCGGTGCCATTTCATTGATATAAACAGAATCATCTTTTACGAACATTTCAACGGCAAAGGTGCCAACAACATTAAGTTTTTCGGCAATAATCGCCGCTGCTTCAATCGCCTTACGGTGCACGGTTTCACTAATAGACGCGGGGACAGTGGTTTTGTATAAGATTTGTTCCTTGTGTTCATTTTCACCAATCGGAAAATACGTGATATCACCCGACTGACCTCGTGTGAACACAACAGAAATTTCCTTGTCGAATGAAATCCATTCCTCAGCAATACAGGAATCATGTTCTTCAGCAAATGTACAGGCCTCGGGTACATCTTCCTCAGCCGTTACCTTTTGCTGTCCTTTGCCGTCATAACCACCGCTGAGTGTCTTCACAACAGCCGGAAATCGCATGTCTTCCAGAGCTGTTTTGCATTCCTGAGCATTCGTAACAATGAAAAAGGGAGGTACCGGCAAACCGGACTCATCCACCGTCGATTTTTCCTTTTGCCGGTTCTGGGTTACTTCCAGAGCATCCGTCCCCTGCGGAAGTTTTCCTTGCTGTTTAACCAATTCAGCTGCATCCGCATCGACGTTTTCAAATTCATACGTAACAACAGCACTCATGTCGGTCAACTGTCTGATCCCTTCCTCGTCATCATAGCTGGAAACAATGTGTTCATCAGCAACCTGAGAGGCAGGGCAATCCGATGTCGGGTCAAGAACGGCAATCCTGTATCCCATATATTTTGCCGAAATCGCCATCATACGTCCTAACTGTCCTCCGCCGATGATTCCGATTGTCTTCGGCGGAAGAATGACATTATTGTTTGTCAAGCTCCTCCCTCATTTCTGTCACAGATTCTTTCATCGTCTCCCGGTGTTCCTGCAGCCGGGATGCCACTGTACCATCAAACGCACCTATCATTTGAGCGGCAAGCAGACCAGCATTTTTTGCACCGGAACGGCCGATGGCAACAGTAGCTGTCGGCACACCGCCCGGCATTTGCACAATGGACAAGAGGGAATCCAGACCATCCAATGCCTTGGACTGCATCGGAACGCCGATGACAGGGAGTGTCGTCTGCGCCGCCACCATGCCCGGCAAATGGGCAGCGCCACCCGCTCCGGCAATAATTGCCCGCAATCCACGCTCCCGTGCCGATGCTGCATACGTCGCCATGTCCTGCGGGGTGCGGTGCGCGGAAATGATTTCTTTTTCATACGAGATCTGCAATTCGTCCAGCATATCACAAGCATGTGTCATCGTTTCCCAGTCTGATATGCTGCCCATAATAACACCAACTTGCGCCACTTGAATCCCTTCTTTCATCCTTCACTATTTAAATAAAAAAATCCATTCTCCTCCCCATAAATCCATAAGAGAAGATGAATGGACTCCTCACTGACAAAACAGATCATTGGCCCACAAGCCATGAGTCATCTCCCCTCATAGTCCGGCATTTACGGTGCCGGGTAGAGACTTTCAGGCCATATTCCCGAAAATATATGAGGTACCGTATGTTATTGGCCCAAGTATAACAAGCATCTGAACCTCAGTCAATATAAATCGAATATTATTATGTTTTCATTTCTTATTGTTCGTATTTTAGAGCGAAAACGTCAAAATTAATGATAATTAATAAGCTAATGACGTGCCAAATGCTCGTTTATGCTGTTTCCCCAGCGTTTTAATGATAATGATTCTCAAAATCATCGACTTCTGACTAATTAGGAAATAAACTGGACATATAAAGAATTGGGGCACTGGGCTGTATACTTACGTGTGTGTTATTTCGTCCAGAATATGCAATAGGACACTATCCCCATCAACAGAGCGACTGATGGGGATTTATTTTTAAAATAAAAAAGCAAGTGATTTCAAAAACACATCCTTGACAGTTTTTCGGGTGAAACGTATGATTATTACTGATAATGATAATCTTTATCAGTACAAACTATGCGAAGTAGGTGAGAAAAATAAATATAAGGGACAGCATTCTGGGCAGACGTACCATTTTTGATTACAAGCCTGAGAAGATTGATCACAATCTGCTTATTTCCTTATTTAATGATGCAGCATATGCACCGAATCATCATATGAAAGAACCGTGGAAGTTAAAAGTATATCAAGATGAAGCACGGTTGGTATTCGGCAGGAAAATCGTTGAAAGTTACATACGGCTTGGTTTATTAAACAACCTTTCAAAAGAAGACTTGGAAAAAGCCCGACGGAAATACGATCGCTTTTTTTATTCGATACCGCATCACATTCTTTTTTACATGGATAAAGAAAATGACGCCGGTTATCAGGATGATGAAAATTATGCTGCAGTTTGTGCATTCATTCAAAATTTTCAGTTGCTGGCATGGGAAAAAGGAATAGGAACGATGTGGACGGCCAAACCTGTATTACTCGATGAAATATTCATCAAAGCTGTCGGGTTATCGGCTGAGAAGCAACGTCTGATAGCAGTGCTTCAAGTTGGCTATCCAAACAAAATACCCCGCAGCCGCGGGAGGAAGCGAATGGATGATTCCATCGAATGGATTCAATCTCAATCAGATAATGATGAGCGAAATGCATGAAAAAATTGGTTTTTGTTACAGTGACATTGATATTGTTTGTATTGGCTGCCTGTAATGGTAATAATGAGGAACAAAATGCCGACAGTGATAATGATAATAAAGAAAATAACCTGAGCACCTGTCACGTGCTCAGGCTGCTTTTAAATATGTTGTATCAATAAAAACCCTTGCTCTAAAGAGATTCACGACAAAGCTATTGATCTTCTTGATCGCCACCCGGTTTTGACTGAGGTAAATGCTGCGTAGCTACCGCATCGCTGGCCTTTGCGTTCTTTTTTTGATTAAACAGCCGGCCTTTTCGCACTTGTTTCACCCAGAAACCACCGTGAATCTGTTTTGGTTCATAGGAAATGATAAATGCTTTCGGGTCTATTTGCTTAATCGTTTCGTACAATCGCAATTCATACTTTCGGGGTGTCAAAATTTGCATGGCCAGACGATCGCCTTCCATGCCATATGCGAACCAGCTCGTGACACCATACCCTTTGTCACGAACCTGTCTTGTAAAATCAATATCCGGATTGGAGGAAATGACATTGACGGTAATATAACCAAGCGCCAATTTTTCTTCAATTTTCGTGCCGACAATCACCCCCGTACCAAAGCCAATCGCATAAGCAACCAGATTTTGAATTTCATTTAAATTGTCCAATACAAGACCCAACCCCAAAACATAGACGACAATCTCAAACATGCTGACAAACGCAGCCATATAGCGACGATTTTTCAACGTGAGAATCATGCGCATGGTGGAAAGCGACACATAAACAATATTGATGATCAGAATAATCGTAACCATAGCTATGGCATTATCAAGCAATATAACCCCTCCTTCATTGATGGTCACACAGGAAATCAGTTAACGACAGCTCACGATTTTATTCACCGGACGACGCGCCTATGCATAGATTGTAAAGAGTATTTGCCGAATGGGGGTATCATCATGGATCCATTTCAACAAATGACTGACTGGCGAAGGAATATGGATCACTTTTTCGGTGAGCAATTCTGGAATGAATTTGAACATATCGTCAAACCAACAATACCAGCCATCAATATGTATCAGTACGATCATGAAATCATATGCATCGCCAGCATGCCGGGGTTAAGAGATCTTAACAAGATTGACATCTATGTGGATCATGCAACCCTGGAACTTAAGGGAGCCATTGACATAGCTTATACCGGCGGGACGGTTATTAAAGACGAAATTCTTCAAGGTGTTTTTGAACGGGAGGTGACGTTGCCATTCCCCGTACGAAAAGATAAAGTGCATGCCAACTATCGCAACGGCCTACTGATCATTCATTTACACCGACTTATATCGGAGGAAACCAACCGCAGCAAAGTGTCCATCCAATTGGACGATGATGACTAGCCGTTTTACTGACGTTTTTCATTTTATTGTATCCTCATGACGGAAAAAATAGCAATTCAAACATGTCTTGACTATCGGAAAAAGACGCGGAACCAATTCATGATAGTCCCGCGCCTTTTCTATTATTAACTCAAAAATATAAAGTAAAAAATAAAGATAATAAACAATCCATACATGACCGGATTAATTTCCTTGCGGCGTCCTTTCAAAAGCATCGTGATCGGATAAAAAACAAATCCAATCGCTATACCTGTGGCGATGCTGTACGCGAGGGGCATCGAAACAATCGTCAAAAACGACGGAACCGCGATTTCAAACTGATCCCAGGCGATGTCTTTGAGGGAAGCAGACATGAGCACCCCGACAATGATCAATGCCGGTGCTGTCACTTGCGGTGTGACAACACTTAATAACGGTGAGAAAAACAGTGCAAGAAGAAAGAATCCTGCCGTTACAATGGAAGCAAACCCTGTCCGGCCGCCCGCACCAACGCCGGCCGTGGATTCAATATACGATGTTGTTGTCGATGTTCCGATAACCGCACCAGCAACAGTCGCAGCCGAATCGGCAAACAATGCTTTTCCGGCACGCGGAAGCTTATTATTCCTCATCAGACCCGCCTGTGTGGCAACCGCAACAAGCGTACCGGCCGTATCAAAGAAATCAACAAACAAAAACGTTAAAATGACGACAAGCATATTAAGCGTAAAAATATCATCGAAATGCGAAATCGCCTGTCCAAATGTCGGCGCTACACTTGGAACATCACCGACAATCCCGCTAAGACCCGAGGGCGGATCAATCAAGCCCGTGACCATACCAACGACCGTTGTGATAATCATGCCGTAAAAAATACCGCCTTTTATATTCAGGCTCAGTAAAATGACCGACATAACGATACCGAAGACTGCGAGAAGGACGGTCGGCGAGGTCAGGTTCCCAAGGGCTACCAACGTGTCCTCATCACCGACAATAATGCCGGCATTTTGAAAGCCGATAAAAGCAATATAAAGACCTATTCCAGCACCAACAGCCATTTTCAAATTGGATGGTATAGCATTGATCACTTTTTGTCTGAGGCCGGTCAGTGTCAACACAATAAATATTAATCCGGATGCCAACACACCGGCCAAAGCGGTTTCCCAAGGTATTCCGTAGCCCAAGATAACCGTATAGGCAAAAAACGCATTCAATCCCATTCCGGGCGCCAGAGCGATTGGATATTTTGCAAAGACCCCCATGATCAGTGTCCCGAGTGCAGCAGCTATAGCTGTCGCCGTAAACACTGCCCCTTGGTCAATCCGTGTCATCCCTTCCGGCAGTTCGTCGACACTGACGAGAGCCAATGTGGAAGGGTTAACGAATAAAATATACGCCATCGCTAAAAATGTGGTCATGCCAGCCATAAATTCCTGCCTGTAATTCGTATTCAGTTCGTTAAAGCGAAAATACTTCCTCAAAGGTTCTCCCCCCAGCTTTTCTGTTTATTCCTATATAGCATTTCTTAATGTTCAGCCAAAAGACGTGACCTCGTGGGCGTTTTCTGCCTCCACTCTCTCCTTCGTGGCCGATGTCCTCAGGGTTACGTCACGTTTATAAAATAAACATCCGAACAAACAGACATGCCATTTATTCACGTATAAACATCAAATAAAAAAACACTCCTGCCCTGGGACAAGAGTGGCTGAAAAAGCAATACAAGCGTTAGTCATTAGAAACATCATCATTTCAACCAGCCTCATAATGACATGCTTGCGTAGTCGGATCATTTACGGTGATCCGGTAGAAACGCTCTGGGCCATATCCCCGAAGTTATACGCCATGTTTTATTTACGAGGCGAGTTTACGTGAAAAAAGAGAAAACGTCAATATAAATTGCGAACTTTTATTTATCTATTCGTCTCAACATTCGTATTTTACTCCCATTCAATGGTTGACGGCGGCTTACTGGTGACATCATACACAACGCGGTTGATTTGTTCAACATCATTGACGAGCCTTGTGGAAATCTTCTCCAATATCTCCCATGGAATACGCGCCCAGTCCGATGTCATGCCGTCGACCGACGTCACGGCCCGAATGCCGATGGTATAATCGTAGGTGCGCACGTCCCCCATAACGCCGACACTGCGGATATCCGGAAGAACAGTGAAATATTGCCAGATGTCGCGTTCCAACCCGGCTGCGGCAATTTCTTCACGAAGAATGGCATCCGATTCACGAACAATCTCGAGTTTTTCCCTGGTGACTTCGCCCAAAACACGAATACCAAGTCCCGGACCGGGGAACGGCTGCCGCCAAACGATCGTTTCCGGCAATCCCAGCTGCAGACCAAGCTCACGGACTTCATCTTTGAACAGGGTATTCAACGGTTCAATCAGATCAAATTGCATATGTTCCGGCAATCCCCCGACATTATGATGGGATTTAATCGTCTGCGCTGTTTCCGTGCCGCTTTCAATCACATCGGTATACAGCGTTCCCTGTGCCAGAAAATCAATGTCGGTCAGTTTATCCGCTTCGTCGTCGAAAACATAAATAAATTCGTTGCCGATAATTTTTCGCTTCTGTTCCGGGTCCGTAACATTTTCCAGCTTGGACAGGAACCGATCAGCAGCATCGATCTTAATAAAATTCATATCAAAGTCGTCTGAAAAGGTTGTTGTCACGTCCTCAGCCTCATTTTTGCGCAGGAGACCATGATCAACAAAGATACATGTCAACTGATTGCCGATCGCTTTATGAATAAGCGCAGCAACAACGGATGAGTCCACCCCACCACTCAAGGCGCACAGTACATTCCGGTCTCCCACTTGATGGCGGATTTCCTCGACCTTCATGTCAATAAAATTGTCGATGGTCCAATCACCGATGCATCCGCAAACATTGTACACAAATTGGCGCAGCAACGTATCGCCGTGGTCGGTATGGTGCACCTCCGGGTGAAACTGCACCCCATACAGCCGATGGTCTTGATCACTCATCGCCGCAATCGGTGTGGACGGACTGGTGGCATCGATCCGAAATGATCGCGGTGCTTCCAACACTTTATCGCCATGACTCATCCAAACAGTCTGCGTCGTTGGTGTGTTTTGAAACAACGTCGGCTCACTCTGCAGATTGATCTCCGCCTTTCCATACTCCCGGTTAGCCGCTTTAGACACATCACCGCCGAAATGCGATGCCATCAGCTGCATTCCATAGCATATACCTAACACCGGAATACCCAATTCAAAAATATCCGGGTCACAACGGAAACTCTGTTCATCATACACACTGTGCGGACCACCCGATAAAATAATACCACTCGGATTCATCTCCTTAATGGCATCAGCGCTTATCCGGTGTGAATGTAACTCACTATATACACCATGCTCTCTGATTCGTCTTGTAATCAGTTGATTATACTGGCTACCGAAATCCAGCACGACAACTTTTTCATTGTGTTCCATGTCATTTCGCTCCATTCTATGGCAATTACCATCTGCGTTTTAGCTTTTCCTGTTTTTCTTAATCGTTTTGTCAAAGCATAGTCCGTCTTCAGCATCAAGGCAGGGGCCGATGCTTTCGCAAAAATGTCAGCTTATATTATCGAGGATATATGATGCTTATCGTTTATTATCGTCATAACGAACAATATTTTACTAAGCAATCAATGGGACGTCAAGAAAGTATCTGATCCATCAACTGTTTCCACCACTGCAACCAGTCATTCGTTTCCCGCATATACAGCTCATTATTGTACAGCACTCGTTCATAATATAGGGTCAATGGTTTCATAGCCTCCATATTATAGTGTTTGTCAACTTGTTCAGCAAATTCCCTTAGTGTCTGCCCCGGATATTTCGGCATGCCATAATGGGCCAATGCCTTCAGTAGATAATGATACGCGTCCTGGAATGCTTTTGCATCGTTTTTCCGCTGCAGTTTCCGGAATACGTATGCCGTCATCCATCGAAAACGCCAGCGGTAGGCAAGCCATGCAGCAACTGCTATCAAAAGGATACCGGCCAGTATATACCACCCGTTCCGGATCCACCCTGTTGCACTTTCGGCGTTTTGCGACGTTTCCGGTTCCGTTTCCTCTTCCGGTTGCTGTTCCTGGTCTTCGTTATCCGGTGCATTCAGCTCATCATCCTCTGTCGCCCCATCGTCGTTATGAAAATCTGCCAGATTGGAAAAACCTTGTGTCGGTTCAAACGGCACCCATCCTGATCCCGGAAAGTAGACTTCCACCCAAGAGTGGGCGTTAGCGTTCGTCACTTCATACACATCGTCGTCATTTGGCTTATCACCGGATTGAATAATCTTCCCGCTTGTAAAACCTTTCACCCATCGGGCGGGAATATCCAGCGAACGGAGCATAACAGTCATGGACGTGGAGTAATTGTCACAGTACCCTTCCTTTGAATGAAACAGAAATTGATCAACATAATCCTGATCTTCATCCGGAACCGGCACATTTTGTATTTGGTACGTAAAACCATTTCGGCCAAAATAGGTTTCAAGCGATTTGGCCTTGTCATAGCGATTATCATCCTGGGCCGTTATCTCCGCAGCAAGTTCCCCAACCCTGTCCGGCAATGACGAGGGCAGCTGTGTATAACGTGCCTGCACACGTTCCGTAAGGCCGCTGTCATTGTCACTCACGTCCCTGAGCTTATCCACCGAAAAGGACGGCGCCTCATACGTCACGGTATATTGGCTGAGACCAACCGCTTTTCCGTTACGTTCCGGCCTTATTTCATCAAATGTGTTATCCAACAGCCATTTTGTCGGTTGCGCTGTTTCCACGTTGTCGATTCCATAGGGGTAAACAAGTTTTTGCATCGCTTCCTGTTTTTGAAAATCCACCGTGGTCATTCGTTGCTCCGTCTTCACGGAATCCTGAAACGTGTCCAATGAAATGTTTCCATTCGGTTGTGGCTCAAAGCTTGCGTTATCCGATTTTTTCCAACCCTTCCCGGTATAAATATCTTTTGTTTCGACCCGCCAGTAATGATCATTCATCGCTGTTGCATGAAAGATTGGTGTGTCATCCTGTACGAAACCGCCACCAAGCCTGGTATCATCGCTTCCATAGCCAATTTTCCGAACGGTGGAGCCGGAACCAGGACCATTTTCGGCAACATTTTGGATGAATGGAACCGGATCCGGCCATTGCGGGGAAAACTTTGGTGCCGCATAGCCGATCAATGTGGACAATGCAATAACAGCGACCAATGGAACGGTCCAAAACAATGCTTTCTTTAACCACGCAAATCGGATGGATTCCTGATCAACCACCTTATACAAATGGGACATTCCCAACGCGGCAAAGGATACGATAAAGGTACGAACAATGGCCATGTTCGCATTATACGCCGTAAATGTATCCAGCACACTCAAGTACACAAACGTCAGCATAATGAAAATGAAAATGCGCTTCATGACAATAAACCAATAATAAAGCAGATAGCTCAACATCCAGATCATGATGAGAAACAGCACACTTCGGAACATTGGTGTCAACTCATGCCATTGCCCGGAAAACAACACATTGACATTAAAACTGATCTGTGTTGCCAACGCCGTCATCCACTGACTGCCCAGAAATGGTCCCGGCAAATACAGGGCATCCAGTATCACAAGCATACCAATTCCTTTTAACGGAATGGAGAGCCACCAAGTCACATGAAGCATGGATAAAAGAAAACAAAAAAGTGTGTATAAGATAAATACAGTCAGATTGGTTACGTCACCAATCTCCCGCACCGGGTAGAGCCATTCCAAAAACAGAAGAAAAGCACATATATACAATAATGAGGTGAACAGAAAAGGAACTTTTGTGTTCAAGTCATCATCACCTCAATCGTTTTTTGACTTAGTTCGTTTTCGGTCTGTACATTAACGGTCACGCCTTCCAAACGAAGCTGCCGGATAATCATCTGTACATCGTGTGTTAGCCAAGAAGATCCTTGAATCAAAACAACCGCTATTTTTTTCATGCGTCGACCGGTTTGCCGTATCATTTCCGGAAATGATGAATCCATATGAGTTGTCACCAGAATCATGACAGCACTCGAGGGCAACTGCATGATTTCTTCACGCAATCTCACCGGAGACGAAACGTTCCCACCCGGATGAAGCCTCGTCAAATACCGATTGATCCAATCCTGGTTCAATGGGTCCTGAGTCAATGGAAAATATGCCGCTTGTTCGCCCACAGACAAAAAGCCTGCTTGCGATGTTTGTTTACGTATCACACCGAGCAAGGACAACGTCAGCTCCACAGCCGCCTCAAACGCCAGTTCATTCATGCCCTGGTAGCGACAGGCATCCAACACAATCACTGTGTCCGTCCGTTTTTCCTGTTCAAATTCCTTGGTAATCAACGTATTCTTTTTCGCTGTCTGCTTCCAGTCAATCCAGGAAAACTTGTCTCCCGGCGTGTACTCGCGAATGCCTGCTGCCACATTGGTATTTTTCGCACTCATGGCCTGGGACGGGACCGCTTCCTGTTCAACGCGGGTGGTGTTTTCCGGAATTCGGACAGGGCGCTCATTCGGAAATGCCGTTAACCGATCCGCTGTTTGAAATACATGCTCTTTCGTCACCATTCCAAACATATCCCCGGTCCGGATCCGAATTGACGTCAGTTTATGTTCCCCGCGCGGAACCTGCTCGATCACATAGGGAAGTTTAATGGTACGCCGGAACCCGGGGAAAATGATCTTTTTAATGGTGCGATTCACATGCCGCTTATCCGGTCTGTCCAGATCAGAATAACGCTCTGGGGCACCACCCACCTCCTGCAATGTATCGGGAAAAACCTCTTCAAAAATACAATAATATAGTGGAAAAGGAGTGGAACGCTTGATCCGGATGGTCACAGAAACTCGGTCACCGGCACGGATAACACGACGGGAGAGTTCCCGCGTTACCTTCCACTTTTGTATCGGATATAATAGTAGGCCAAGATGATATAAAAAAATAGGCAAAAAACCAAAAAAGAGAAACCAGCTGACAAAGCCACCTTGAAACATGGCAAACGAAAAAAGAAGCAAAAACAAAATAATGGCAAACGCTAGCTTTCCCACGAATTGGATTATTGCTTTCATGAATGAAATTCCTTCCGTATCGGCACCTGTGTATTTTTAATCACCATTTCAATGACCTGATGGCTTGAAAGACCGTCATACTTAGCTTCACCGGTTAAAATAATCCGGTGGGCCAGAACGAACGGCGCAAGGTATTTGACATCATCCGGCAGCACATAATCACGCCCCTGAATATAGGCATAGGCCTTCGCAGCCTTCATAAGAGCAATGGATCCACGAGGGCTGGCACCGAGATAAATAGATGCATCATCGCGGGTAGCGGTTACTAGTTTAATAATATAAAACTGTACATTCTCATCCATATATATATGGTTTACCTCGTCCTGGATAGCTAACAATTCTTCCTGATTCATAACAGCTGACAGATAGTCGATTGGGTGGTCTTTGGACGTCAAACCAAGCATTTGCATCTCTTGTTCAGCTGATGGATAACCCAATCGCATTTTTAAAATAAACCGGTCAAGTTGGGCTTCGGGCAACGGGTAGGTGCCTTCATACTCAATCGGGTTTTGGGTTGCCATAACGAAGAACGGTTCCTTGAGCGAAAACGTGGTACCATCAACCGTTACATTCTTTTCTTCCATGGCTTCCAGAAGGGCGGATTGTGTCTTGGGTGAGGTGCGATTGATTTCATCGGCTAGAACCACGTTCCCGAGTATTGGTCCGGCCCGAAACTCAAATTCCATTTCTTTCGGATTATAAATGGAAACACCGGTTACATCGGTTGGCAGTAAGTCAGGTGTGAACTGAATCCGTCTGAAATCACAACCCAATGATTTGGCAAGGGCTCTGACAAGCATGGTCTTACCAACACCCGGCACGTCTTCCAGCAAAACGTGTCCCTTGGCCAACAGAGCAACCAGGCTCAGCACCGCTTCTTTTTGTTTCCCGACGATGACATTATTTATATTGGTTAACACGCGTTCGATTTTTTCATTATAAACAGCAGTATCCTGCATGAGCCAAAACTCCTTCCCCATCTTTAGCACGTATACACTTTTTATCATACTAAAAATGGCCTATAAAGTAAAAGCGAATTCTCACCAGTCGGCTCATGTACTTGTCATCATTGGGTTCCCTTTCTGACCTACCCAAATATCCGATTGCTCAAGCTGGAAGGCTAGTTGCAACAGTTTATTTTCGTCACCTTTGGACGCCATAACCTGGACACCAAGGGGCAGCTGTTCTTCCGACAGATGAACCGGAACCGACATAGCCGGCTGGCCGGTCAAATTAGCCAATTGCGAGAACGGTGTGTACGTCAGGCTTGGAAGAAAGATGTCCCAAATCAACTGTTGCTGATCGTTTCCCTCTGCTTCGTTCATTTTTCGGCGCCATTCTTCCTGTTCTGCCGGCGAATGCGACAGTTCGCCTATTTTCGGTGCTGTGTACGCTGTGGCAGGCGTTATATACAAATCATAGGTCCGATGCAGTGCTTCCATGGATGCCGCTGCCGTGTCCCATGATTTCAAACTGTCGGAAAAGGCTGCAGCTGACACAGATTTTCCGGCCTCATGCATTAACCACGTTTCGATTTCCATATCGTCAGCAGTGAGTGTTCGTCCCATGGCGTATTCCAGCCGCTGGGTTACGGATGAAATTTCCCCGCTGTTCATAGTATAGTAATCTTGCATTAACCGAATACCATCCACGCCATTATCTGTTTCTTCCACAATATGCCCTTGCTGCTCCAGCCATCCGACCGTTTTTTCCACCGCTTTTCGTGCGTCTCTGGAAACCGGTGTGTCAACCGGCGACGTCATTGTATAGGCAATCCGAAGCGGCTGCTTAAACGGGGCTGCTATCGCTTCTTGGTACGAACCGGAAAACAAAGGGGTCTGAAATGCCGCTTCCGGCTGGACAACCTGTGACACATCCAGCAATGCAGCACTGTCCCGCACATTCCGGCTGAGTGCAAAATCAATCGACGCCCCCTGCCATTGCCGTCCTGCACCAGGGCCAACAGGTGTACGTCCGCGTGTCGGCTTCAACCCGAACAGGCCGGTAAATGAGGCCGGGATGCGAATCGAGCCCCCACCGTCACTTGCACCGGCAGCCGGAACGACACCAGCAGCAACGGCCGCCGCAGCCCCGCCACTGGAACCACCGGGGGAATGCGTCGTATCCCAAGGATTTCTTGATGGACCATGCAACTCTGGTTCGGTCGTATTTTTCAGACCAAATTCCGGTGTGTTCGTATGCCCCATCATGAGCAGACCTGATTCCCGGAGTCGCCGGACGTAATGGGAATCCGTTTTACTGACTGTTTTTTTCAACAATCGGGATGACGATGTAATTTGTTCTCCGGCCAATGACTGGGACAAATTTTTCAATAAAAACGGTACTCCGCTAAAAGGCTGTCCATTCGTTATGTCATCCGCTTCAGCCATCACCCGATCTTTCCGGTCATGGACGACCGCATTTAAAGACGGATTCACTTGTTCCAACCGTGTGAAAGCCGCTTCCAACAGCTCACAAGGACGAATCTCCTTCATGTTCACCAACTCAGCCATATCTCTTGCTTGCAAACGTGCGTACGTCTCGAACTTCAACGATACTCCTCCACTTCTTTATCAGATGATCCCATTGTATCACGTGTTAGAGCCAGTTCCGACGACGTGCATGAATGATTGCCTTATCTATTCGTCCTGGTTGTCTTTCTTCCAGGGCGGATCGCCGTAGTGATGAAGTTTTTGGTTCACTTTATAGATCGTATACGGGATGATAAAAACAAGAAACGCATTTAAAAACACCCACATGTCCGGAATGTGTTCAAGCACCGCATGCCACATGGCCACACCTCCTATTTTTTCGACTGATCCGTAACCCCCGTAGTTTTAATGGTGATATCCGATGCAACATCGATGTCCGCTTCAGAAAAATAATTTTGTCCGCGATCCCAGTCCTTCTTTACTGTTTGCCACACGTCATAATGGTATTTATGCAATTTCCGGCCCACTCCCAAAATGTCAGCCTTCCATTCGTTCTGAGCTTTTTTTATAGTTGTTTTCATGAGCTTCTCCATCTTCTTTTCGGCTTTCTTTCCCATCGTTTGGAGTCTTTTTTCGTTTTGTAAACTTTGGCTGGCAAATGTTTCGGCTACCCTCGACTCGACATCTGTTTGGATCGACGCTTTAATAGCCGATTGTGCTTGGCTTCTGACTTTCATTGAACTAGTCACTTCCATAAGTTCCAATGTAACGGGACTATCGTCCATCTTTATTTTTATCGTGCCGCTGTGGGCCTGGCCGGTCAATAAATTATAGCCTTTTGTCGCCTTCACATTCATAACGCCGGTCATACGATTGTTATACCCATGGAAAACCCCCGCCCCTTGATACGTCATGTCATTTCCCTGTTTCGTGATTTTCGGAACAAGAAAGCTTTCTTTCTTCAGCAAATATTCATGCAACCCCCCAACCCGTAGTGGTCTGATATTGCCTAAATACTTGAAATGATTATTCATGACCGATTCTATATGATTGACTGGCAGCTTTGCATTCTTAGCATCAATATTAAATATCCCCGCTGCATTTCCCTCCGTAATGGCCACTTTAACGCCTCGACGCATTTCATGATCCCGAATAAACAAATCCAGCACGCTTTCAAACATGTCTGTTTTGGCCAACTCACTGGAAAGGGAAATCAGCTTCATATTCGGTAAATACGGCGAACGGCTCGTCATAGCTCCCATTTCCCGTTCGATCGCAAGCAGACTTTTGCCGGTGGCTGCGACATTCGCATGAGCCGGCTGTCCGCCTGATGAGCCCTGACTGGGCGCTCCGATTCCGGATGGAACGACAAATTGATTCGTAAGCTTCACCTTTTTGCTTTGTGCGCTGTCTTCCGGCAAATCCAATGCTGCACCAACAACAAAGCCGCGATCCTCTATCTCCACCCGGTCCCAGCACCCGGTAAGCAACAGAATCATCAACAGACCCATGAGCACATAGCAATACGTTTGACGGTTCATTGTTTTTTCCCTCTTTTCCATTTCCGTGCTATAAAGAACAACGCCACTATAAGAATCACAACGGTAAACCCATACATACTGATAAACGTCCCAAGTGCATCAACGTCCTCATTATTTTTTGGGATCATACCAGCCATGTATATAAACGGGGAACATATAAAAATAAGCTGCATTTTACTAATTTTTGTGAACAGTTGATTCATGGCAAAAACAGCCATATCCAAAAACATGATGGTTGTATTAAAAATAGTCATGATCCAAATGACAAAGAAGACCGTTTCAAACCGTTCAAAGAACCCCCCGGGAATCTCCACATCTTTAGCCAGCTCAACCGTCGGGTATTGCAAATTGCCTGCTGTCAGATTGCCAAATGCTCCAATGCTCATGACAGCAATCACCATATATAGCGTCACTGCTATAGACATACCAATGGCGGCTTTTTTCGGAACGTTACGAGGTTTCTTCACCAATGATGTGTAAAATAGCAGAGGGGCGAATCCCATAAAAGAAAACGTGCTGCCAATGAATGCAGGCCATTGATTGCCGGCGCCGGTCGTCAAAACGGGAAACAGATTGTCAGGGTCAAACAGTCCAGACGTGAACAGTACCAAAGTTAAAATAATCAGAACAATAAACGGAAAAAACATCATATGCAACCGAAATAGCCCAGCCCTTGACCCGGAAACCGCGTATATAACAACCAATAAAAAGGTAAGAGCGATGACACCAAACGGCGTCCGGGTGAACAAATATTGCTCGGCAACGTCAGCGATGACTCGCGTTTCATAGGCGGTGGTCAACAGTCCATAAACCGCAAACAACATCGTAAACATGCTGGCTGCGGGCTTCGGGATGAGTGATGACGCATACGAATAAAAATTTTCGTGTGGAAATTGGACAGCAAGTTTCGCTACCAGCCACGTCAAAGCTATCACGAACAGCCCTGCGACCCCCAACGCGATCACCCCGTCCATGCCATTGGTCGGTGAAGTAAGTGTCCTTGGGAGCGAAAGAACACTAACGCCGATAACAACGGATGGGGTGGCAATCATTATTTCCTTATCACTGATTTGATCATCCGCATACTCAAACGTTTTCATCAGCTTTTCTCCTTATTCCTCGATTTTTTATCAACCGTCTGCATATAAGCCGGCCGTCTTGTCCGCATTGTAACCGGCGTCCGCAGTACAAGGTCTTTCCAATCGTGGAAAAAGCTTGGTGCAAAGGGACTTGAATAAGGAACCCCAATGCTTTTCAGATTGACAATATGAATATTGATCATAATGTAAACGAGAATAACACCATATAACCCAAGGAACGACGCCGCAAGCATAAAACCAAACCGGATAAGACGAAACGAAATCGTCGCACTGTATGAAGGAATGGCAAATGATGCAATAGCGGTCACCGCCACCACAATAACCATAATGGGACTGACAATCCCTGCTTGAACTGCAGCATCACCAATCACCAGCCCCCCTACAATACCGATGGTCTGGCCAATGGTTTTCGGGAGGCGGGCACCTGCTTCCCGTAGCAATTCCATCGTAAAGGCCATGATGAATGCTTCAATCGCTGCCGGGAACGGAACGCCCTCACGTGTAGCTGCAATCGAAAAAGCCAATTTAGCAGGGATTAACCCCGGATTATAAGAGACTAATGCAATATACAATGACGGCAAAAACATCGCCAGGAATGCTCCCCCATAACGCAGGAAACGGAGAAACGTCCCAATGAGCCAGCGCTCATAGTAATCTTCCGGTGACTGCAGCATGTTTCCCAATGTAACCGGTGCAACCAAAACAAACGGTGTTCCGTCCAGCATAATGGCAATTTTCCCTTGTAATAACGATGTGGCTACCCGGTCTGGCCGTTCCGTATTGGCCAACTGCGGAAATGGCGATAAAAAGCTGTCCTCGATCCACTCCTCAACGTATCCGGATTCCGGTGCATCATCAAGATCGATGGTTTTCAACCGCCGATTGACCTCCTTTACAATATCCGGATGGATGACGCCTTCTATGTACGTAACAACAAGATTCTTTTTGGAACGTCGCCCGATTTGATATGTTTTAAAGCGCAAATTTGGATCGCGAATATGCCGCCGGATCAAAATCATATTTGTGCGTAAATTTTCGATAAACCCTTCCCGAGGCCCACGGATGAGAGATTCGGTTACAGGTTCTTCGATGGCACGCATCTCCCACCCTTTTAAATCAAACATTAACGCTTGATCAACACCATCCACATAAAGAATGGCGCTGCCGTATAAAAGAGCAAATGACAATTCATCAAGGGTTTTTCCTTTACTGACATCACCTATGGATACAAGATCACTTTCGATTTCATCCAGTAACGCATGGCTATTAGTCGGAAGTTCCTGTTCCTCCGCATAGTATTGCAGATTTTTCAATATATTATTGTTTATTTCTTGTTTGTCGACCAATCCATCAATATAGACAACCGCACAGCGATGATCCTGTGATCCAAGGGAAAATGGGCGGATGACCAGGTCGTTCGGTTTTTCCAGCATGATTTCCAAGGTTTCAAGGTTTTGATCCAGATTGGCCTTCAACTCAGCATCAAATTCAATCGTTGGCTCCTGCTTCGATGGCTGTTTGTCCTTTCGTTTAAATAATGATCCAAGTCCCATATGTTTCCCTCCCAACTTTAACCGCTGCCCTTCGCTTTCCCTAAATGTTGGTTATTTATACGGTATAAGACATTTGGTATAAGCCAAACTATCCGTACAACGTTTTTTAGGAGGTCGGGCATATGAAGACAGCGACAGGAAAAAAGCATGATAAACTCGAAAAGCTGCTCTGGAGTATTGCCCTTCCCGGATTTGCTCAATTACTGAACAACAACTATTTCAAAGGGTTTATTTTTATTGCGTTGGAAATTATTATTAATGTGATGGGAAATTTTAATGAGGTCATTGTCCTTAGTTTCCATGGAGACATTCAACAAGCCATTGATCATACCAATTACCAATGGCTCATGTTTTATCCGTGTCTTTATTTTTTTGCTATGTGGGATGCCTACCGTGATGCTTCAGGTGAACGTGAACCATATATCTTTGTAGTATTCGTTTCTGCTGCCTACTTTGTCACCGTGGGATTAATTTTTTCGCCTTCATTTACCATATTTGGTGTCCTTATCGGTCCGATGTGGCTGCCAATAATGTTTTTGCCTATCGGTCTTATTGTGGGCTGGATCATGCACCGGCTATTACTTAAGCGAGGTCAATCAGCGAAATAATAAAAAAGGATTCATATACTCCTCTGCATAAGAGCCCTTTTTCTATGTGATGAATCTGACCCGCCTGAATATTAAAGACGGTCTCGACGACGTTTAGCGCCCTTGATTCTCTTATGACGTCCAATAGAGACATTCTCGAGGACATTTCTCCCCTTTAACATTCTCTATGTGGCCGAGAGAAGCGGTCTCTAGGACATTTCCCCTCCTTTAACGTTCTCTATGTGGCCGAGAGAAGTGGCCTCAAGGACATTTCCTCTCCTTAAACGTTCTCGTGTGGCTGAGAGAAGTGGCCTCAAGGACATTTCCTCTCCTTAAACGTTCTCGTGTGGCTGAGAGAAAATCATAGTCATTCCAGTTGTTATCGTACTAAAAACGTTTCCCAAACCGGCATTTCGGTCGGGAAACGTTGTACATTGCTATTTTTTTCGTCTGATACCAATAACACGGCCAGCTTCTTTCGGTTTTTCCGCCGGTGTATGATTTTCCGCCAATTCTTCAACATTGGTCCATACATCGTCCGGAAAAGGAGACGGTCGTCCGCTTTCCTGGTCAATGCCCATAAGCATTTGTTCACTCGTGGCGGCACGTTTGCCGTTTTCGCCGAATAGCTCAAAAAAGACATGAGCACGTTTGGCATCATAATCAATCATTTGCAAGTGAACCTCAAACGGTTCGTCCTGTTTCATTTCATCCAGATAACATACATGGCTTTCCAATGTGTAAATGGTATACATATGTTGCTCACGAAATGCATCAGTAATACCAATGTGTTTCATGAAACGGTCAACGCCCCAACTGAAAGCACGTACATACTCGGCGTCGTTCATGTGACCGTTGTAGTCTATCCATTCGTCGGGTACGTGATGTTGGATTATCACCTTACCATCGCTCAACGCTATTTGCCCCCTTTTTAGTTGCTGTTAGGCCTTTTCATTCACGCCTGCGGATAAATTGGCACTTGGCCAGTATTTTTCCAGAAGCTGCTGCAGTTCAATTAGAAAAGCATCCCGGCGTTCTTCCAGTTTTTCCATTTCCACATCACCAGTCTGTGCTTCACAGCCGGTAACAACTTTTTCCGACAGTTCATCAGTTAATTCCGGTGCTTCGAGTTTGGTCCAAGGCAGTTTCAAGGCCGGGCCGAACTGTTCCAGCATATGACGCATGCCTTGTTTGCCGCCGCCCATATGCAACGTCATGAATGGCCCCATCAATGCCCAGCGCAGTCCAGGGCCATACACAATGGACGCGTCAATTTCCTCCGTTGTCGCCGCACCGTCATTGACGATATGCAACGATTCGCGCCAAATAGCCTCCATCAGGCGGTCAGCAATATGCCCTTCAATTTCCTGATGAACAACGAGTGGTTTCATATTCATGCTTTCATAAAACTGCCTAGCGTTTTCAACGAACGTATCATCCGTTTTCTCACCGCCAACCAGTTCAACAAGCGGCATAAGATAAACCGGATTAAACGGGTGCGCAACGATGACCCGCTCCGGATGATGCACACAATCAGCCTGCAATGTACTGGGCAGGATACCGGATGTGCTTGACGCGATAACAGCATTCTGCGGGGCATAGTGATCAATTGACGCAATCACGCTTCGTTTTAATTCTTCACGTTCGGGAACATTTTCCTGAATAAAATCAGCTTGAGCCAGAGCTTTTTGCAAATCCGGCTCGAAAATGAGATTATCCTGAGAAGCCCCGTCTGCGAGCCCCATTTTTTCCACCGAGCTCCAAGACCGTTTAACGGAATCCCGCGTACGCGCCTCCGCTTCCGGGTCCGGATCGGAGGCAATTACACGGTAACCGTTGGCCAGAAATCTGGTGATCCAACCATTGCCGATAACACCTGTACCGACAATGGTAATTTGTTTGATGGATGATGGTGCAGTCATGTTAGTCTTCCTTTCCGTGTGGATTACGCAAATTTAATTCTTCCCGGGCTTCTGCCGGTGTCATGAGATCTGATCCAAGCGTTTCAACAATGCCGGCCGCTTTATCAACCAGTTGTTCATTGGTTGCCAGCTGGCCTTTTTTCAAGTACAGGTTATCTTCCAGGCCGACACGAATGTTGCCACCTTGCAGGACGGATTCGGCGACCATCGGCATTTGCATCCGGCCAATTCCGAACGATGCCCATCTGCCGTTTTCTGGGATGCGGCTTTTCATATAAGCCAATGTCTCCGCATCAGCTGCTGCTCCCCATGGAATGCCCAAGCAAAATTGATAAAGCGGATCCTCGTCGATAAGGCCTTCCTTAATGAGCTGGTTCGCAAAACGTACATGCCCTGTGTCAAAGCATTCTAGCTCCGGTTTCACACCGCTTTCCTGGATGAGTTTAGCTTGCCGGCGCAACCAGTCCGTCGGGCCAACATACATCATATCGCCAATGTTCGTACTGCCGCAGTCGAGGGTGCACATCTCCGGCAGAAGTTCACCTACCGGCTCATGGCGTTCTTCCGGTGTCTGTATATCCGTTCCTTCGCCACCTCTGGTTGGATCGGCATCGCTTGGAATCCAGTCACCGCCGCCGCCGGACGTAATATTAATAATGACATCCGTTTCCGATTCACGAATGCGTTCCACCGTCTCGCGGAACAAGTTGACGTCGTGACTCAGTTGCCCGGTTTCCGGATCTCGCACATGAATATGAGCGATTGTGGCCCCGGCTTTCGCTGCTTTAATCGCTGAATCGGCGATTTCTTTCGGTGTCACCGGCACATCCGGATTTTTGGACGTCGTCTCTCCAGCTCCTGTCAATGCACATGAAAGCATTACTTTTTTACTCATTCGAATCTCCTCCTGCTCGCTTTTTGGGTACATAATTAAATATTTCGCCGCTCTCAAAGAAGTCGGTTACGCGGCGTATCCAATCATAATATTCCGTCCATTCATGGAGTTCCGCTAACAAGTCATTAATCGCCTGTTCGTCCTCATCCGACAATTCCGGCTGTTGCTGAAGCTCGTCCAGTTTTTTCATCAAACGCTGTTCAAAATGACGGCTCCGGCTGATGGCTTTTTGCCAAGTCGACGTAAAAATGGAAATAAACGTCTGGTAGTAATCCTCTTCAACCTGGTAAAGATCTTTGCGGACACCTTTCTTAAAGACCCGTTCAGCCACATTCATATCCATCATTTCCCGGACAACCTGACTCATCCTAGTTTTGCTCATTCCGGTTTCATCGGATAATTCATCAAGTGTCATCGGTTCCCCGTTCATATAAATAATTCCCAGAACACGACCAACACTTGTTGGTGCACCGAACGCATTCATATTATCTGTTATTTTTTCAATAAATTGCGTTCGTATGTCTTCAATTTTTTCCATGTTATCACCTGTTTCTTCCCCCATCTTCATTTATCCAATCATCTCCTAATAAATCATCATCGATCAAATTCCGAACCTGTCTACATAGAAACATATGGAATCATAAAGAGGCAAGAAAAACATAAACTGTTTACAATTTAAATTTTATAATGTTTATATCATTTACGTCTTACCAGGTTGCAATAAGCGTTCTGTCCATCCCAAAGCCACGTCCGCGATAATGGCCATCAATGCTGCCGGGATAGCTCCCGCCAATATAATAGGTGTTCCGTCCGTCGCGTTTGTCCCTGTTACGATAATGGCGCCCAGTCCACCAGCACCAATGAATGCACCGATGGCAACAATTCCAATGCCTAAGACCAGTGCTGTCCGAACGCCGGCCATAATCACACTGACCGCCAATGGCAATTCAATCATTCGCAATAATTGAAATTTGGTCATCCCGGAAGCATGCCCTGCCTCAACAACTGTTTTATCAACGCTTTTCATACCAACGTACGTATTCTGTGTGATCGGCAGGATGGAATACAGCACTAATGTCACAATAGCCGTATTGGTTCCAAGTCCCATAATAAGCATGATGACAGCCATAGCACCAAATGCCGGAATGGTCTGAATAATACTTCCAACAGCCAGCACCCAACTGCTTAATTTCGTGTATTTGGCAATGAGGATGCCTAGAGGAATAGAGATAATGGATGCAAATAGAACGCCGTATATGGCCATAAGAAAATGCCTGTAAAATTGCGTCCAAATGTAATTTCCGTTTGCACTGGCATAATTAATAAATTCCTGCAATGTCTCCATACTACTCCCCTCCTTTTCCGGTATTTCTAAAGTAATTATTCTTTTCAAGGAACTGCTTTGCAATTTTGCGTGGGTTCATGCGTTTAACATCCATTTTATAATTTAACTGCTGCATTTCTTCGGTTGAAATTTCTCCACTAAGCCGTTTTGTAATTTCGCGGATTTCAGGATATTTTTCCAAAGTCTCGTTATTAATGACCGGTGATGCATCATAAGGCGGAAAGAACCGTTTGTCATCTTTGAGAACTTTTAGATTATATTCTTTAATTCGCCCATCGGTGGAATACGCCAGTACAGCATCCATATTACCGCTGGCCGCTGCCTGATATACCAGACCGAGATTCATCGGAAAAACCTGACCGAAGTCAAAATACGTCTGTTTGAATCCGTCATAACCATCACCTTCCCGGTTGATCCAGGCATTATTGACGCCAAAATCCATATCGTCAGCGTAAGGTTCCAGATCGGATATCGTTTCAATGTTATTCTGTTTAGCGAATTCCTGTGTTACAGCAATGGAATAACTGTTTGCAAATCCATACGTTTCGGCCCACGTTTGATTAAAGCGATCATCAAATTCGCGTTTGACGGTTTTTAACGCCTTTTCCGGGTCTTTGATTGGCTCCATATCGAGAGCACCGGATATATCTGTCCCCGTATAGCGTGTGCTTGTAATATCAAGGTCACCACGTTGCATACCCTGATGCTGCACAATGGATGAACCGAGTTTGGTAACCAGATTCGTCTGAGCATCGGTCTGCCGTTCAATCATGATCGACAATATTTCTGCCATGAGTTGGGATTCTGATTGCGTCAGTGATCCGATGTTGATGGTTTCTTTTGATGTTCCGGACAGTCCGGGCAAGGAACATCCTGTTAATACCATTACGAGAATCAGAAGGATGCTCCCTTTATAAAGTGCGCGTTTCACCGTATTCACCTCCATTATTACGTTTATTATGTTGCGTTCTGGGTATCCTTCATCCCTTCAGGGGTAAGACTGCTTTCCAAAAGCGCAAGCGAACGATCCGCTATCACCGCCAATATAGTGGCTGGGATGGTTCCTGCCAGGATGAGTGATGGCTTATACAGATTCAGTCCATCAAATATAAAGTCACCAAGACCACCACCGCCGATAAATGCGGCCAGCGCTGCCCAACCAATTAAATAAACGGTTGACAGACGAATGCCGGCCATAATAACCGGGATGGACAGCGGCAGTTCCATTTTCGCGATAGCTTGCCAATGGCTCATCCCCATGCCTTTGCCTGCTTCTATTACACCTTGGTCAACATCACGTACACCAATATAAGTGTTGCGCAAAATCGGCAGAAGGGAATAAACAAATAAGGCAATAATGGCCGGAATTTTCCCAATACCTATGATCGGTATGAAAAACGCTAAAATAGCAAGACTCGGGATGGTCTGCAGAATACCGACGAGCGAAATAATGCGATCAGCGAATTTGGGAATTCTTGCAAGCGCTACGCCCAATGGTACCGCGACAATGACGCCAAGCAACATAGCTGCCAATGAAATATAAAAGTGTTCCCATGTTTTGTACATTAGGTTGCTACCGTGTTCTGCAAAAAAATCCATCATTGTTATTCACCTCCTATTGTGTTGTGGTTGCTATTTCTTCTAATTCTGTTCCATCGCCCCAAATCGTGTCATATACAATATTTGCTAATGTGGCACGGGTAACAATGCCTTCCAAATGCTGGTTTTCATCGACAACAGGGACGTATTTCACACCACGGCGCAAGATTTTATGGACGGTATCACGCAACAGGCTATCCTCGGATACGTAAAAGAGATCCGTCTCCATGACCTCTTCGACTGTATTGGCTTTTTTATAATTAAGATTAATGGCCTCAACGTCCAGAAATCCTTGTAGCGTATTGTTTGAATCAACAACAAGCAACGAATCAACATGCTTGTCACGCATCGTGGCAATAGCAGATTTCAATGTTGTACCGGTTTGGACTGTCACTGGGTACCCATCCATAATTTGACCAACCGTTGTGACATCCGGACGCCCCTGAATCAAACGCTCTTTACCAAGGAATGCTTCAACGAAATCATTTGCGGGGTTGCGGAGTATTTCTTCCGGCGTGTCCGCTTGTACGACTTCTCCGTCTTTCATGATGACGATGCGATCGCCGAGTTTTAAAGCCTCGTCCATGTCGTGCGTCACGAAAACGATGGTCTTATGCAATTCTTTTTGCAGTTTCTTAAACTCTTCCTGTAATGAATCTCGTGTAATTGGGTCAAGCGCCCCGAATGGCTCGTCCATTAGAATCAAAGGTGGGTTCGCCGCCAGTGCACGCAACACGCCAATACGCTGTTGCTGGCCTCCGCTTAATTCATGCGGATATTTATTCAAATAATCTTCGGGCATGTCAACCAGCTTCAGTAGTTCACGGGCACGGGCATTTTTTTGTTCTTTGGACCATTTCAGAAGCGTGCCGACCAGGACAATATTATCCTTGATCGTCATATGCGGCAGCAAACCAATCTGCTGGATCACATAGCCGATGGACCGACGCAGTTCAACCGCATTTTGCTCCTTAATATCTTTTCCATCCACATAAATGTTGCCTCCGGTAATATCAATTAACCGATTGACCATTTTCATGGTGGTTGTTTTGCCACATCCACTCGGTCCGATGAAGCAAACAAACTCACCCTTTTCTATATTCAAATTAAGATCTTTGACGGCCGGTGTTCCGTCTGTATATTGCTTAGTCACATTTTCAAACGATAGCAATTGTTCACACCTCCATAATGACTTTCTTTAACTCATGTTGGTTAGTATAGAAGAAACGTCACGATTCTGAAAACAAGCAAATACATTTATAAACTTTTAAAAATCCGTACATTTTTTATTTTATAATGTTTACAAGGTTTATATCGCAAAATTCCTCCAAAATGCTCGAAATACACACCTTTTCAGACATATATTACTGGTTACACCGATTGTGCTAGTTAGAAATTCGGTAATATGGTTTTTAGTTTGTTCAAATGAAAGGAAATAATTCTTTTTAAAAATATCCTCTATTTTCATCAAACGTTCACATAAGTGGTTTATAATAAAATACAAATGGAGGCAATACAATGAATGCATGGTCACTGGAAAACGTATTTTTTATTATAGCAAGCTTGGCTGGCGGTCTTTTGTTTTATTACATAGCCACCTCCGCCCGCAAATCCGGAAAAAAGAAGGAACGGGAGGAAATAGTATCAATCTTGATCAATTTTATTCTGTTTGTATGGGCAGGCAAACTATTAATGAACCTCCCTATATTTCTGTCAGATCCGCTGGCTGTTCTGGCTTACCCAAGCGCTTCACCCGCTTTTTTCACAGCTGTTATCCTAATGGTGGTGAATGTGGCATATCGGGTTAAACGCCACGCGATGGATATCCACGGATTTTTGACAGCTTTTCTGCCCGTTTTTCTAGGGGCAGCGTTTTCCTATGAATTTCTGGATATTATTTGGCATGGCAATCATTTATCCCTATGGCAGCAAGGGCTGCTGCTCATACTTATGGTTGCTTTTATGTTGCTGCGGGAAAAGCTTGCACCCGTCACTATGGCCTGTATGATCTTTGCCGGTTGGAGCGCGGGGCAATTGCTCCTATCGTTCTTTTTGCCATTCACATCGCTATTCGGGTATATGATGACAGTTTGGTTTTTGCTTCCCGTATTTATCACGAGTATCATCGTACTTATTTTTAACAGAAGGAAGGTGGCATCATGTCTGCAGACGTAACCATTTTGCTTGCAGTAGGAGCCGGGATTCTGTCGTTCCTTTCCCCGTGCACACTGCCTATTTTCCCGGCGTATCTGTCGTATATTACAGGCATGAGTGTAAAGGAATTAGAAGGTAACAAAGATATTAGGATTCGGAGCAAATTGCTTCTTCACTCTGTCTTTTTCCTATTTGGCGTTTCCCTGGTATTCATTAGTCTCGGTGTCGGTGTATCGTTTCTCGGACAATGGATTCAGGGGCTTCTGACAGGAGAGTCCGGTCTGTTTCTGCAGCGAATAGCAGGGATTTTCATCATTGTCATGGGACTGTTTGTTGCGGGATGGCTGCAAATTGGCAGTTTTATGAAGGAAAAACGTCTTCAATTCACGAAAAAACCG
Organism: Lentibacillus halophilus; assembly: GCF_055395055.1. NCBI lineage: Bacteria > Bacillati > Bacillota > Bacilli > Caryophanales > Bacillaceae > Lentibacillus > Lentibacillus halophilus. The sequence goes on along the minus strand of NZ_AP043750.1, from coordinate 1,378,988 downwards.
GTTGGCTATATCGGTACCATTTTTGTCGGCATCGGGTTTGCAGCCGGATGGACCCCATGCATCGGTCCGATTTTTTCTTCCATCTTGGTTATAGCCGCGAGTAACCCAGGACAGGGAACCATTTATACGATCATGTATGTTATCGGCTTTGCACTCCCTTTTCTCATACTGACGTTTTTCCTTGGTTCCACACGGTGGATTGTCCGGCAAAGCCAAAAGATCATGAAAGCTGGCGGCGCGGTTATGATTGTCATGGGGGTATTATTATTCACCGGACAAATGTCACGTATTTCCAGTTATCTGTTGAAGTTGGTCGAGGGGACATGGATGGGAAATTTAGGATGAACGGGAGGATTCGCTTATGAAAAAAACCATTATTATCGTCGTTTTGGCAGGCATGTTTGTGTGGGCTATTTATGATTTGGCACTCAGTTCCGATAACAAGGACACAGCTGATAACTCAGATTTTACCACAGCGGAGGAAAATGAAAACAGTGGTGACAACAGCGGTGCCGATTCGTATGGGCTTCAAATCGGGAAAAAAGCCCCTGATTTTGAACTGCAAACGTTGCAGGGAGAAAAGGTTTCCTTGACTGATTACCGAGGGCAACGGGTTCTCGTTAACTTCTGGGCATCGTGGTGCGCACCTTGCCGCGCAGAAATGCCGGATATGCAGAAATTTTATGAGAATAAAGATATTGAAATTTTAGCTGTTAACTTAACAACGGCCGAAAACAGTGAAAGCGATGTGGTGGATTTCGTCGATGAATACGGCCTCACCTTTCCGATACCGATGGATAAAAATAGCAACGTCGCCAATACGTATCAGATTAAGCCCATTCCCACATCGTATATGATTGATTCGGAAGGCCGCATTCAGTATAAACAGCTGGGACCCATGAATTATGAACAGATGGTCCAGGAGTTTGAAAAGATGAAATGATGAACACGTTGTCTTATAATGGAACATAGAGGTGTTCTGAATGAAACAAACCATTTTGGTCGTGGACGACGATTCAATGATTCGTGGATTGATACGAATGCATCTGGAAAAGCATCAATATGACGTTGTGGAAGCGCACGACGGAGAAGAAGCTCAAAAAGCCTATTGCAAATACAACCCGTGTTTAATCATACTCGATTTGATGCTGCCGACTATGAGCGGCGAAGCGTTCTGTGAATGGGTTCAAGCTCAGGAACAGACGAAACCATCCATTATTATGCTGTCGGCAAAATCTCGCGTCGATGACAAAATTTCAGGTTTAAAAATGGGAGCTGACGACTATCTCACCAAACCTTTTGAACCTGAAGAACTTGTGGCCCATGTCGAAGCTGTCTTGCGCCGAACAAGCCATCATTGCCAAGCCATGGTCCATAACGGATTGTGCATCAAGCCACGAGAAGGGGAAGTACATCTTAATAATGAACCGATCCAGCTAACGACACATGAGTTCCATTTGCTACATTTATTCATGCAGAACCCAGGCTTTGTATTCAGCCGGGAAAAACTAATCGACCAGCTCTATCCACATGCTGAACATACTGTACTAGACCGGACGGTTGATGCCCATATTAAAAAACTCCGGGAGAAAATCGAAACAGCACCCTCCCGACCGGAACATATCTTGACTGTGCGGGGAATGGGGTATAAATTTGCACGTGTTTAAACGACTTTTGTCTCTGCTGCCAAAGGGATTTTTATGGCGGCTATCCGCCCTTAACATGATGATTATCGCCGCTGCTATTCTGCTGAGCGGTTTGGCCATTTACGAGACGGCTTGTTTTTTGGCGGATGCCATGGGAAATTTCAATAGGCCGCAACAGCAACGTTTTAATGCCACTTTGCTTCAATACTTACTGATGTTCGCTCTTTTAACGTTTATTACGGGAAGCCTGCTTCATTATTATTTAACAAAAAAGCTTATCAAGCCTATTAACCATTTGATTGAAGCGACCAAACAATTAAAAAAAGGGGCGTACCCAGCCCCAGCGCCGGATACAGCTCAAGGGGAAGTCGGCGAGCTGGTAACGCACTTCAACGCACTTATCCGTCAGCTGGAGACCAACGATGAAAACCGACAAAAAATCATCTCCGACCTGTCGCATGAATTACGTACCCCTATCACCAATTTGAACGGCTATCTTCAAGCATTGCGGGACGGAGATATGCAAGGAAATTACTCGTTATATGAAGCGTTACACAAGGAAACCAAGCATCTGATGGAGTTGACGAAACAGATGGAAATGCTGAAAGAGTGGGGCGATATGTCCTCCCGCGTTTATACCGAACACAGTGACGTCGATATCGCCGAACTCGTCCACCAATGCATTACAGTGTTTCAATGGAAATTGGAACAAAAGCAAATGATCATCGATGCTCATGTAGAATCTTTCGAAGTATCTGTTCACGCAAAAGGCATACGGCAAGTTATCAACAATTTAATTGAAAATGCCATTGATTATGACCAAGGCAATGACAGCATTCGTCTGACAGGACAGATCGAACATGGCTATTATTATTTATCCATAAGCAGTCCAAGTGAACACATCCCTGCCGAGGATCATGATCGGATATTCGAACGCTTTTACAGAAGCACTGACGTACAAAACCGACAAACCAATGGCAGTGGTCTTGGATTAGCGATCGCCAAAGAAATTATCGAGCAGCATAACGGTCGGATTGGTTTAACAACTGACGAACATAACAACACATTCTGGGTCACTCTTCCCTTCTCCGAGCAAAATTGACGTATATTTCAAGGATTCGTATCCCTTTTTGAGACGTGAGAGTGAATACCAGAGACGGACAAATGCATGAAACAGCCTTATCGAATTGCCCCGCCATCAAGGGTTATCACAATGTGGAATGAGAAGGTTATATCGGCCGCCTTTCACACTGGATTCTTGAAATTTTCTAAAAAAGTGAAAAAAACCTTGTATTTGTATCTAATGTTTGCTAAGATGAATATAATTAAATAATCCCTATTTCAATGTGATTGAAGTAAGGATAGAGGGTGCAAAAACCATTAGTACACAAACAGAAGAAAATGAGATCTGTTGATGTTTGTGGAAAGGGGAATTTGCCGAAGCTGAAAGAGCTCATTCTCTTGAGGCTGGGACTGTGTTGAAGAAACACAGGACTGTCATATAGGAAATGAAACTATATGAAGGGCTATCTTACGTTTGCGGATAACAATGCTTAACTGCAACAGCGAAGCCTTTCGTTGTTGCTTTTTTATGTTCGGTTATCAAACAGTCCTTCACCATTCAACGCAAAAAATTTTAAAGGATGTGAAGAGATGTATTTCGGTCAAGTATTAACCGCTATGGTTACCCCATTCGATCAGCACGGTGACATTGATTTTAACGCAACCAGGAACCTTGTTAACCATTTAATCGCCAATGGATCAGAGGGTTTGGTTGTAGCCGGCACAACCGGTGAAAGCCCAACATTAACAACAGAAGAAAAATTGGATTTATTCTCCTTCGTTGCCAAAACAGCCAATGGAAGGGTACCTGTTTTGGCCGGTACAGGCTCTAATAACACGAAGGCTTCTATCGATTTAACGCAACAGGCGGAAAAAACAGGAATCGATGGTATTATGCTTGTAACACCTTACTATAATAAGCCTTCACAGGAAGGGCTATTTCAGCATTTCCAAGCAATTGCTCAATCAACAGTACTGCCTGTTATGCTGTATAACATCCCCGGCCGAAGTGCTGTGGGTCTTTCCGCTCAAACAACCGTCAGACTGTCCAAGGTTCCCAATATAGTTGCAGTGAAAGAGGCAAGCGGTGATTTGGATGCGGTGACCAACATCATCAGCCAAACGACAGACGACTTCACCCTGTACACTGGAGAAGACAGCTTGACGTTGCCAACGTTGGCAGTCGGTGGAGCCGGTGTGGTATCTGTTTCCTCCCATATTATCGGGAATGAGATGCAGGATATGATCACGAGCTATAAAAATGGCAATGTGCAACAAGCCGCTTCAATTCATCAAAGCATTCTCCCAATCATGAAAGCCATGTTTGCCCAGCCAAGCCCCTCACCACTCAAAGAAGCCCTCAACATGCAAGGGGTTATGGTCGGTAATGTTCGCCTGCCAATGATTCCTCTGAATGAAGAGGAGAGACGAACATTACAACAAATACTGCAGTCCCATTTACAAAAGGTCAGCTAGCAACAATCAAGCCGGTTTGCTTTATGCAAACCGGCTTACCATTGCATTACTTGTTCATATTAACAATCATTTCATTGACGTTCGGTTTTGTTTCAATCAAACCAGCCTGATACATCCAATCCCTTACTTCTCTCCATGATTTTTTATCCTGTGAACCAAACTCCACTCCTTTTGCTTCCATTTTAGGCAATAGTACTTCAAGGCTTTCTTGTTCCACTTCTTTATCTAATGGAAAATTCGACTCATCTTGATTGTTCAGTAATATTTCCAGCGCTTGATCCGGATTGTCCTTCATAAACTGGTAGCCTTTTTCAGCACCTTTCCAAAAGGACTGGATAGCATCTTTCTCATCACTCCAGGTCTCATCGCCAGTTACTAAAACCAGCTCGTTGTAATCCGGTACACCATAATCTACTGGATTAAAATAACGCATATCATATCCTTTATTTTCTAATACAGGTACTTCATGATTAATGTAGGCACCGATTACCGCATCCGTCCTTTTGGAAACCACAGCAGGACTAAGCTCAAATCCAACATCCACCTTATTAACTTTACTATAGTCTCCACCATCATGCTCTACCATTGTTTTCAATAATGCCTCATTTAGTGGTATTCCCGGGTAGCCTACTTTCTTGCCTTCTAAATCTTTAGGAGACTGAATGGGACTGTCGTCCAGAAAAACAACATGATTTAAAGGAGAACGTACAATCGAGGCGACCGATTTAACAGGAACATTTTCATTGGCACGAGCGGTTATAACATCAGGCTGATAATATAAACCCAATGTTACCTTACCAGCGGCTGCCAGATTTAATGGATCTGTCGTGTTGGTCGGGAACTGAATATCAACCTTTATACCCTCTTCTTCAAAAAAACCTTTTTCTTTTGCTGCATAGATATAACTATGTACGGCATTTGGATACCAATCGAGCATAATACTGACTTCTTTTAGGTCATCTGCGTTCGATGATTCATTTGTCCCTTTTTCTTTATCTGTTTTCTGCGATGCATCAGTGCCTCCGCAAGCAGTCAGTAACAAAATAATCCATAAGCATAAAGTTATCCCTATATATTTTTTCATTGCTTTTCCCTCCATTTTAATATAATTTTTTCCAGACATATGACTAGTAAAAATAAGAAAATGCCGACTGCTGATAATAAAACGATTGGAGCAAATACAGCTGCACCATCAAATTGGGTCATCATTCGGCGGCTAAAATATCCCAACCCGGCTTGTGCACCTAACCATTCGCCTATTGCCGCACCAATCACGCTCATCGTTACAGCAACTTTTAACCCTGAAAAAAAAGATGGCAAGGCAGATGGCACATCCAATTTAAAGAAAATATCTTTTTTGGAAGCTCCCATTGTAAGCAGTAATTCTTTCAAATCTTTATTGGATGAACGTAGCCCATCAAATGTACTGACTGTAAGCGGAAAAAACGTGATTAAAATGGCAACAACGACTTTGCTCCAAATCGTATATCCAAACCAGAGAACAAAAATGGGAGCTAACGCAATAACCGGTATTGTCTGGGATGTAATAATCAGTGGATAGAACGTTTTTTCCGCTGTTTTACTCATATTCATCCATACGGCCAAAGTGACACCCATCACGATGGACACCACAAGGCCAATTAGGATGATTAACAAAGTCGATGGGAGGTGGTTCAACAGTAAAACCGTTTTCAACTCCCATAACTCTCCAGCTATTGCTGTGGGCGTTGGCAATATAAAACTTTTATTATATAAGCTCGCCCCTATTTCCCAAACAATCAGGAATACAAGCACCAGTAAGCTCGATAACAAATACGAATGAAGATTTTTCATATTTTCACCTTGGAACGAAGCAGTTCGATTAAATGTTCTTTCAGTGTTACAACATCCGTTTGGCTTAAATCACGCAGCGTCCTTGGGCGCTCTAAAGGTACTTTTACCTCTTGGATGACATTACTTGGCTTTTGTGTCAGTATAAAAATACGATCAGATAAAAATAACGCTTCTTCCACATCATGTGTAATAAATAGAATCGTTTTCTCCCATTTCTTCCACTGTTCAAGCAGCCATTCCTGCATGTTTATCCGGGTAATCGCATCCAAAGCACTGAATGGTTCATCCAATAACAAAAGATTGGATCCGCTCAAAATCGTTCGTAAAAAAGATACCCGCTGACGCATACCGCCTGATAGATTACCAGGAAAGGCATGCTCCACACCTTCAAGACCAAAATCAGCCAATAGTTTTAATACACGGCTTTGGGCTTCTTCCTTTTTTGTCCCTTTAATTTCTAATGGCAGTGCGGCATTTTCCATAATCGTTCTCCACGGCATTAATAAATCTTCCTGGGGCATATAACCTACTTGTCCTAATCGACTTTTTGCTATCTTTCCATCCAGTAAAATATCACCTTCATCCGGCTGTTCAAGCCCGGTAATTAACCGAAATATAGTACTCTTGCCAGATCCGCTGGTCCCAATAATACTGACAAGTTCACCATCATCCACATGAAAATGTATCTTGTCCAAAATGGAAACGGACTCTACACTTTTTTCTGATTGATAGCGAAATGTCACATCATTAAACGCTAATGCTTCTTTACTCATCTGCAATCCTCATCTCCCTTTAAATGACCATACTAGTTTTCATTCATTCTTTTTCTGTATGACACCACTCATATATAAACGTTAACAACGTTTTCGTGTATTCAACCAATTGCTCAATAGAAACTTGTTCATTGACTGCGTGAGCGTACCGAAGACTCCCCGGACCATAAATAGCAGCAGGAATACCTGCATCGCCAAACCAGCCCCCATCCGTTACAGATGGAGAAACATCGACGGTAGGCGCTTCATTCTGTACACGTTGATGCGACTGTATTAATGTCTGGACTGCATCATGGTCATAATCCACTTCCAACGATGGAAATATTTCGCCACGATCTTCAATCATGGATGACCCGCCCCATTCAAACACAGGTGGGTTTTCCCGAAGCCATGGATCTCCATTTGCAACGGCACGGATATGGTCCTCTATCTCTCTTGCCACTTGCTCGTGCGTTTCATTGGGATAAAAGTGAACAGTAATCCATAAATGGCATTCATCAGCTATAAAAGCCGCATGTCTTCCACCTTCAATAACAGCCGGATTGATCGTGTTGGTTCCAGCAGGATAGCCTGGATAACTTTTCATAACGGACCAATGTCTTTCCAGTTCTTGTAGCCCCTGAATAATTTTTGTCATTTTTTCTATTGCGCTGGCGCCAAACAGATTTCCACCGGCATGAATCATATCTTTACGCGTAGCATCATGGAACGTTTCCTTGCTCTTTACGGTAATCCAGCCTGTGATGACACCTCCCTGCCCCTGTATATGCAAATCACTTGTGTCAACAACAATCGCAAAGTCGGCTTTATAACCACGCTTGCAACATTGCAATGTCCCAGCTTCGCCAACTTCTTCACCGATGACGGATTGAAACGTTAAATCACCCGGCAATTCAATTCCGGAATCATGCAGCAACTGGATGGCAAATAAAGCACCAGCCATACCACCTTTCATGTCCGCTGCACCTCTGCCAATTATCTGGCCGTCTCGAACAAATGGCGTAAATGGATCGCTCACCCATGCCTCATCCTCATTCACTTCAGCAACATCGACATGCCCATTCACAATCAGGCTCCTATGGGAATCGGAATGCGTCCCTTTACGAACGCCAACAACATTCGGATCTCCTGGATAAACGTCCCACTTATCCGTACTCAACCCTTTTTCCTGTAAAAATGAATCAATAAATTGTTGCGCCTCCTCGGTATTTCTGGCAGGTGGTGCGGGCGTTTTAAATTGAATGAGTTCTTTCAATAAATCAACAAGCTCATCCTGTCGATAGTCAACTTGATTTACCAGATGATTCAGTAAATGATGCATGTACTATTCCTCCTTTAAAGTAAAGTCACTGGGTGGCACCTTACCAACTGAATGGTGTTGAACGAATCAAACATTGCGGGTTGTTTATCCCAAACCTTCACGTAAATGGTTTGCCCACGTTCACAGGTGAGGTATGACCATTCATTAATGCGTGATAAAATAAAGGAACCGCTTCTTCTAACAGAAGCGGTTCCTCGTATCATTCCATTAAGATACATGTTATGTGTCATGACAACGTGTTCCACTTCCCTTCGCTGGTATTAGCCAGTGCAGGTTCAAGGGTCAAGACAAACCAGTCTTTCTCAGCTTTTCAGCGCCCCTAGTGTTATCTCTATGCAGTTGTTTACTATCTCTTCATTAATGTCGCATAATTTTGAATATAAGTCAATAGTAATGACACCATTAACAACATTTATTTTTCAACTTGTAAATATCATGTATTGAACAAGAAAATAGCCGACGATAATGACCAGTGACGGAATACTGTAAACCAATATGGATGGCGACTGTTTCCGCATGAAAGACCAGATGACAACGAAAACAAGGAACATTCCGCCAATCGCGGACAACGCATGCGATCCACTTCCATCTGCCAACAATGATCCTTGTCTGTAAACCACATCCGATAAAGCAAGAATCAACATATTCAGCATATTACTGCCGAGAATAGCGCCGACCGCCAAATTCACATTTTTTAATCGTAACGCTGCTAAAACGGATACCCCTTCCGGTAAAGAGGTCGTCGCGGCTATGAGAAAACTGCCTACAAAACTCGACCCAAGCCCGGTAATAACTGCAATGTCATCACCTGTTATTGAAAGAAGGGTTCCTGTTCCTAAGATAATCAATGCCGAAACAGTAAAACCTGCAAAAGCATGTCCAACAGAGATGGATTCTCTATCTCCGTCAGTCTCTTCCACATCCGCTGTTTCCTCATGACTGAGAGAAGGCGCCGGCAGTTTTCTGATGATCGCCATCCCAACTATGTAAACAGCTGCAATCAGTAGTGAATCCAGGCCTATTCCAACGATGGCATAATCCATGCGTACCAATAGAGCCAGCGTTACCAACATCATTAGGACAAATCCTAACGACGCCGTATATTTGTGATTACTGCTGGCAAGATGAAATAATCGTCGTTTTCTATAATAAAAGTCCAACGCGCCGAGTATGAACACATTAAACAGATTGGAACCAAGCATATTTCCAATCGCTATATCAATATTATCAATCATTACCGCGGAAAAACTGGTCGTTACTTCCGGCAATGATGTCGCACCAGCCAGAAGAATCGTCCCGACAACCATGCCACCCATTGCCGTTTTTTCACTTATCACATCCGCATAGAGTGATAACTTTCTTGCTGTAAAAACCGTTAATACAGCCGCTGATACAAACCAAACAAATACCACTGTTACAACGCCTCCAAAGTACCCGAACCCCTGTTACCTGTCTACTATTTGTATATTATCGTTCAAGCCCATATTTTTGGATAAGAAATTCATCAATGACATCCTTTGACGTCATGCTTTTAAGATATTGCTTTTCTTCTTCTGAAAAATCAGGGATCGTGAAGTTCTCTAAATATTTTTTTTGATAACAATAGTAACCGCCACTGATCATATAACTGGTCAGTTGAATATAATAATCCATTATTTTCGAATTAAGAATTTTGGTTAATAAGGGGAGGTCCATTCCTTCCTTATTATTTTTAAGGCCATAAATAGCATAACCATTATGAAACAATGCAAAATCATTAAAGTAGGCGAAGTTTGGTTTTCCAGAGTTAGTGGGGAATATTATTTTTGGTACAAAACTATGGAGGGCTTGCGATCGTCCATACTCATACCATGCTTTTGTTGAAGGGTTTCCCCCGTTTCGTTTATTAAGTTCCCGTTTAATAGCCTTAAAGTACGCTAACGTATGGGGATACACGTCCGCCATTGTTTTCTCTGAAATCAACGAAGCTTTCCCATTCTTTATGTTATAAGGATAGATAATTTTATTAAATTCGTAAAAGTTTGTTGTTAAGTCAACTTTCTTGTCGCCCGAGCCTTTAATAATGGACATCGTAATTCCTTTTTCTATTTTGTGGAGTTTTCCGTTATATTCCTTGTAATAAAAAGGATCATTTTCATTTTTATTCATTGATTGGGTTATATCAATCATATAAAGCTTATCCTTTTGAGTGGCAATTCCTGTCGATATGTCCAACAAATAAGGTTGATTTTCTATTTTGGTCACATTATTATAATCCTTTGCAGAAAGTAAATGAATCGCTTCTGCGTCAAGACCACTATAAGGTACCTTTTCCCATTCGCGTGAATTCAAATATTGATGGATATCCATATTATTGAAACGTTCATCAATCGTTTTATAATACATATAATGTTTCGGAGCCTTATCAAAAAATACGATCGCTGAATATGTTTGTGCATTCTCAAACAATTGATTATCTTTAAAATCAATAACTTTCGTGATTACTTGATCATTGATGAGCAACTCCCTTAAAGGCTGTGCTGACTTCATTTTAAAAAGATGGTTGGGGATAATATAGCCCATTTTTCCATCCTCACGCAGAGATTGGCAACTTAACTCAATAAAGGCGTAAAACAAATTGAAACTTCCGGAATTGCACGTCTTAAAATGTTGTTTTAACATTGTTCGTTGGTCTTTATCCATATCTTGAATTCTGACATAAGGAGGATTCCCTATAATAAAATCAAACCCATTTTGAACCCTGTATGAATGAAATTTGGGCAGTACATTCGGTTGAGTACTGTCAGCATTTATAATATTAAACGCAATGACATCTTTATCCTCATTAAAGTATAATGAATACAGTGTTAAGAATAATTTTGTACAATACACATTCTCTTCCAGAATATCGGCTCCGTATAAATTATTTTCAATGATTTCTATTCGGGATAACGCTGGAAACCATTTTTTAAATTGCTTTAAAGCTGAAATGAGAAATTCACCAGCTCCACAGGAAAAATCACAAACCGTACTCGTTGGCGTTGCATCCTTAAAAAGTTCTTCATTGATATAATCGGAAACATACGTCGGCGTGAAAATAATGCCATTTGTTCGAGCAGCATCCTTATCAAAGAACATGTAAAACATGGACTCCAAGTTCTTAATATTCCATTGAACAGGAAGCATTTGGACGTATTCACGAATGAACCTGTTTTCCCGTTGCAACAATGCGCGTACAAGTTGATTGCTGACACTGGATTCATCAATTTCATTATATGTTAAATAAGCTCTGACCAGTTCGGATTGTATTTCCTTAAAATCATAGGTCATTCGCTGCAGATTCTTTTTAATCGCTAAAAAATGAACATCCTCGTCTTCAAAATTTTGGAGCATCTGCATCACCTTCCTATACGATACGGCAACCTAACAAGAATTATAACGTATCAACTACAATTGCAAAACAAGCGACTCTTGGTCTATAATAATATCCCTATTTTAAAGATAATACTTTCGTATGGCTAAAAAATAGTACTCATCATAAGGGGTGGTACCATGAACATTCATCAGGCAGCAAACTTAATCCAACAGGACATGGAGATGGCGATTACAAACTTAACAGTCAACGGCTCACGCCAAAATGGCAAAGGAGATACTTTTAATAATGGATTGGAAGCAAAAACTTCTCTTATCAGGAAAAGCACGTTAATCAATTACATACATGAATTCGTTAAACATGAAATGGTGGATAATAATATACGATCGGAAACGATTTTCCCACCTTTGGGACAAACGAAACCTGAATTAAAAGTTACTGGTATGTTTAAACAAAAAGATCAGGACATTTGTGCAAAACCCACAAATATTGGAGCTGAGAAAACTTTGGTAAATTGGGGACCAATGGTTCATTCCAATTTATATTGTGCAGACGGTCCAAACTTATCTGAGCAGATTCTTTCCGTCAACGTACGAAGCCAGTTAAGCAGCCTTGCCAAAAACACAGATACATTATTTGAACGAATGTTTGCTGAAGCGCTTAACTTACACATAACATATCCTAAAATGGTATTAGGGGAAATTTATATCATTCCTGTTTATGAATATGATGAAACTGCCATGAAACACAACAGAGTTGCATTTAAACAATCCCAGACCGACTTGGAAAAATACATTAATTTTTTCCACTTTTTGAGTGGAAGGGATGATATAGATGAGGACAAGCATAAGTACGAACGATGTGCATTGGTTATCATTGATTTTAGCCGACCCCATGCCAAGGTTTATAAAACCACTCAAGAATTAAAAGAAGATGGCCTCGTCAGACAAACATATGATACAGAACTCGCAGATATATCGACAGATAATTTTATCAGTGAGTTAATCGACATCCATTTAGAAGACTGGTGAAAAACTACAGTTTTGATCCATCAAAGATGCGAACAAGAACCTGAATTGTTCTTTAATTCTCTTAAAAACAAAAGAAATGAAGATATTACGGTGGTGTCTTTCATCCCATTTGGTTGTTTCAGCGCATGCTGAAACGCCGGTCCTGGGCCTTTTACCTTTGAACCGGCTTAACTTCTTAAGATTTTGAACGATGGCGGTACAGAGTGCTTGTTCCTGCATGCAGTCCAGCCCTCTGCTTTTGGCACGATCCAGCCCGTGCACTGTCTTGGCTTCGGCGAATCCATGTTCACACTGGACACGCTGGTTCTGAATAGCCTGGTATTTGCCGTCAATCTGAATGTGTTTTGCTTGATTTTTGGTCTCAACTTTGTCGACTTTTTCCTGACGCTTTCTTTGCTGCTCAGGCTTGTGGGTTTTCCTTTGCCAAGTCGGGATCTCTTCCAACTCGTGGTCCTGCAAAGAAACCAAAGGGATGATGCCCAGCGAAATGAGATAGGCCAAATACGCCGGTGTCCCATAAGCCTTGTCACCCGACAAGGTCTGAATATGGATTTGTGGATGCTGAAAACGAACAGCTGCCAGCTGTTGTTGGCTTATTTCTCTTTCTGCTGTACCGGAAGCAATGCTTGCATTGGTCTTTAAAATAACGCCTGACTCAACGTCTGCCAGGTTGTGCACAAGGTAACGCGGATAGGCCTCCTGTCCTTTGCTCTTTTTGTACAGACGGGCATCCGGGTCTGTCGTACTCCGGTGGGTTTGATTGGAAAACGTTTTGCCGTGAAAGTCTTCATGGCTGGCATTTTCCTGAAGCTGATCCGATTTATTATTTTCCTTTGATTTCGGAGGCCGAGGGTTTTGGTCATCATCGTCGCTGTTCGGATTACCTGATGGTCTTAAAGACGCTTCATCACGTTGCTTTTTAACTTCCAGGTAAGCTTCAATGGTTTGAACCGGGGCCAGCTCTATTTCTTCCAGACTATGAATGGACGCGTTTGCATGCACTTGTGTGCCATCCACACCGGCATGAACGTCTGGGCGAACGAGGCCGGAAGCAATGCACTGATTAACGACATGCATCATGATATCATCAAAAATACCATGGCGACGCCAAAGCGCTCTTGTTTTAACAAGTGTTGTTCGATCAGGAAGTGACGACTCAAAATCCAGGCCGCAAAACCACAGGTAGCCTGCATGCATGGGGAGCGTTTCAAACAGTTCCCGTTCCGAGTGATTAAATAGATACTCAAGTACAACCAGCCGCACGACCAATTCAGCATTCGTGGATGGTCGGCCTGTCTTTTCGGAATAGAGAGGTTTCACCTGATCGTGGACAGCTGAAAAGTCAATAACATCTTTCACCCTTCTCAGGATATGATGCCTGGGAACGAGATCCTCCATATCAATATATTGAAACATGTTGGGTTGAATGTGATTTTGCTTTGGCGAATGCATAAATGGATCATCCTTCTAGAGTGTTCTGTATGACTATATTCGACATAAAGCTAGGAAATTCCTAGAACAGGTTGACTTTTTCACCGGACTTCTAGAACGATTCAATAATACGTCTTTTTTGAATTAAATGCTATCCGGGGACGTCCGTTCAACCCGGGTCAAACTGAATGGCTCTATTGTGACCACAGGTACTGAATCATTTGACAGGGTTGATTATTATTTAATAATTGTTATGATAGTAGATGTGTATTAGCGGGAACGCAATCTCTTAAAGAGGATAAAATTTCCTCTTAAGTTATATGGGAGTAGGAATCCGTCATGGTGGCTCTCCCTATTGCCTTTACTTTGAAAACCCTGCAACAGATTAGTTGGTTGCAGGGTTTTCAATTAAATTTTTTCATTAAATAGGCTTGTTTTTCCTATTAACATTGTAGCAGTTATTACTACATCGAGTAGGAGACTTTCATTCCCTAGACATAACACATTCCCAACATACTCATAAAGCCGAACCTCCCCTAGTGTAGGAAAGGTTCGGCTTTTAGTTCCAAAAATAGTTCTATGGTAGAACGTCGTAATTTTTTAGTCACTGTAACCATTCTACTTTTTCAATCCAACAAAAAGAACCGTTTCTAATTTACCAGTTTCTAAAACTCAATATATTCAGACCGTTCTTCATACTTATTAGGCATACTGTTTCCATTGATTGACTCATCAGGCGTTTCTGCGTAAATAAAATCACCTGCTTAACTTTTCCTGCGCTCGTCCTAAAAAGTAATCAATGCCAATCGCAAGAACGGCTGCAATCATGGCCCCGCTATATATTTTCATCGGATCCCGTAAGTTAATACCGGAATATATGGTCCGTCCGAGGCCCTCCCCACCTATAAAGGGGGCCAAAGCTGCCACACCAATCGCAAGGACGGCTGCGACACGTACCCCCGATAGCAGAAAGGGCAGGGACAGTGGGAATTGTACTTTTAATAAGACTTGAAGACTATTCATGCCCACGCCTTTACCAGCCTGCATGACACTTGAATCCACTTCTTTCAACCCCACGTAGGTGTTGCGGATAATTGGCAACAAGGAATATAAAAACAACCCAATCACAACGGACTTAAACCCGATACCGAATATCAACATGAGCACAGCCAAAAGGGCCAGGCTCGGAAATACTTGAATAATATTGGCTGCAGCCAGAATAATGGTGGCCAGTTTGCTGTTCTTGGCACAGATAATCCCTAAAGGAATGCCCACGGCCAGCGCCCATAGCATCCCGACAACTACCATTAATATATGATCATATGTTAGAGACAGTAACTCAGCCCAGTTGTCCTGAAAGTATTGAAACAATGACACAATACCGTCCATTGGTCAGCCTCCTATTTCAACATGCCTTGATCTTTCAAATAGTTTAGAGCTACGTCCTTTGGATCCTTTCCATCCAGATCAACTTTCCCGTTTAGTTTCCCCATTTTGGCTTCATCCAGTTTTCCTAGCAACGGTTCGATGGCATCTGAAATTCCCGGATTGTTATCAAGCGCTTTTTGAGTGACCACAGGCGATGCGTCGTAAGGTGGAAAGAACTGTTTGTTATCCTCTAAAATGGTGAGATCGAACCCTTCAATACGGGCATCGGTAGAATAAGCAAGAGCAATATCGACATCTTTCTCCTTAACCGCATCGTACACAAGGCCGATTTCCATTGGGCGGGTCTTTCCAAACTCCAGATCATACGTATTCTTAAAGGCATCATAGCCATCGTTGTCCCGCTCCAACCAACTTGTATCGAAAGCAGCGGTCATATTATTTGCTTTGCCTTTTAAATCTGAAATGGTTTCCAGATCGTATTTTTCTGCCAGGCTGTCCCTTACAGCAAACGCGTACGTATTGGCGTATCCGACAGAATCAAACCATTTGAAGTTAAATTTATCGCCGCTGAAATCCTCCTTGGCCTGTTTCAATGTTGCTTCAGGATCTTTAGGATTTTCAATCGAGAAAAATGCGGATAACGCTGTACCGGTATACTGTGTTGACATTTGTATGTCACCGCTTTGCATGGCTTTAAGTGTGACAGGACTCGTCTCTAGATCTGTCTTGATATCCACAGACACATCGGTATTATCCTCAATTAATGCCTTATACATTTCCGCCAAAATCTTAGTTTCAGTGTACGTTTGCGTGCCAATGGTGATTGATCCGCCTGAGCCACTTCCGCTTGAACTGCATGCCGAAAGTGACAATGTCATTAATATTAACACAGAAAGAATAATGGATAATTGTTTTTTCATATTTGGTTAACCTCCAGTTTAATTTTGTTGTTGCGTCGAATGTGCGCTTTTGAAAAAGAACTTCTCCACTTTTCCGAGTGAAAAATCGGCGACAAGCGCAAGAAGCATTGCCAGGATGGCCGCTGCAAGAATTAACGGCTTATCATAAACGCCCAATCCGCTGACAATGAGTTCCCCTAAGCCACCTGCACCGATCAACGTGGCCAATGCGGCCCAATTAATGATATAGACCGTTGTCAGACGTATACCCGACATAATATAAGGTACCGCAAGTAGGAGTTCAATTTGAAACAAAAGTTGCGTGGTACTATATCCCATGCCTCTGGCTGATTCAATAATATGTGGGTCAATGGATGTGAACCCGGCATACGTATTGCGCAGAATAGGCATGAGCGAATACAGGAACAAAGCCACTATCGCAGGGACCAGCCCAATACCCAACAAGGGAAGCAACATTGCCAGCATAGCGAGGCTGGGTATCGTGTTAAACACATTGGTAATGGTGAATGTGATCGATCGGATCCATCCTATATCTGTTTTCGTTAAAAATATGCCGAGTGGTATGGCCACCAAGCATCCCAGCATGACTGATGCAAACGTGATCAGCATATGTTCACCAAGGGCAATGAGAAGATCATTGGCCCGGGCGGAAAAAATGGACAAGTAACCGTAATCATTCATTTATACCACTCCATTTCTGACAGAGGGGTAGGTATCCCCCATATAACCGACAATACTGCCTCTTGTAATAAGGCCGGCCAATGAATGTTGTTCAGTGATAACAGGCAAATAAGGGGCTTTAAGCTCATTCATCATACGAATGGCATTGGACAATAACATGTCCGCATGAATGGTATGGCGGAATGTATGCATAATATCCTGAACTTGCTGATCCTCATTATCAAACGCCTGTGTGACGTCATAAACGGTAATATAGCCTTCCAATGTATTATTTCCGTCAACGACAATCAAGGAATCCACGCGCTTGTTTTCCATCACTTTCATAGCTTCAGCAAGCCCCCGCCCCGGAGCAATGGTCACGGGTTTTTCATTCATAACCTCGCCAACGGTCGGTATATCCTGCACCTGTTGCAGTCGTTTTTGACCGATGAAGTCTTTAACAAAGTCATCAGCCGGATGTCTTAAAATCTCTTCCGGTGTTCCTTGTTGAACGATGACACCATCCTTCATTAACACAATTTGATCCGCAATTTTTAACGCTTCGTCCATATCGTGTGTAACAAAGACAATGGTCTTTTGAATATTTTTTTGTAAACGAATAAGTTCATCCTGTAGTTGTTCACGGCTGATGGGATCAAGGGCACTGAAAGGTTCATCCATCAGGATAATCGGGGGCTCAGCGGCAAGCGCACGGATAACACCGATTCGCTGTTGTTGACCGCCGCTCAATTCGGAAGGGTAACGTTGCCCGTATGTATCCGGGTCCAGTCCTACCATGTTTAATAACTCGTTCACCCGGGTTTTGATGCGATCGTCGTCCCACTTTAACAACCTCGGGACAACACCGATGTTTTTTTCAATCGTCATGTGGGGAAACAAACCAACATGCTGGATAACATAGCCAATCCCCCGTCGGAGTTCCACAGGATTCATATTGGTTATGTCTTTATCGTCAAAATAAATTTTTCCCTCGGACTGGTTAATCAAACGATTGAGCAATTTCATCGTCGTGGTTTTGCCGCAACCACTCGGCCCGATTAAAACCGTGATTTCACCAGTATTACAATGCAGATTAATATCTTTTAATGCTTCTGACCCATCATCAAATGTTTTATTAATTCCTTCGAGTTGAATCATTCACAACACACCTCATTTTGTCGAATTAGTCATCTCATCGTTCATGGGAGATCAAGAGAGACGAAATAAATCCATAATTGTCAATAAGATCGTCCATATCGTGTGATTGGTCCTCATCTATTAATTTGTGATTCCGACTTCTTAATAGATTTGATCCTCTGATCGTGGCATTTTGACCTTTTATGGAATTATTCTTATACAATCCCTCCCTTTTAACGAAAATTGCTATTTGTCGTGGGTTTTTGACTTTTCCGTTTTTATACTACATTAAAAATCATAACATGTCTAAAACTATTGTTGACAATATGACCAAATTATTGTTGACAATATGACATAGAATATTAATCCAGCCTTTACAAACAAAGACCCTTGTGCAGGGGGTGTTGCAGCATATTGTGTATGATCAATTACATTTTGATTCTATCGCAATCGTCCGCTCAGGTTGTAAGAATCAATGAGTTCTGTTTCACGTTTCCTCTATCCGGTATAAGCTAAAACTTGTCTTCTTATCCGTCATGCGACAACTTTTTCGGATGAAATGACTCAATGTATTCAGCCGATTCTTCATATGGGTGATTCATCGGACCCACAGCATCCATATCAACAACAATCATCGATGGCCTTCTCCGTTTAATCGCAGTTTCCAATGCAGATGTGAATTCGCCTGCAGATTGGACCTTCTCAGCTTCAAAACCCATTGATTGACTCATCATGACATAGTCCGGATTATTTAAATTGACAGCTGCCAATCTTCCATATGCAGCATTTTGCAGATAACGCAGAATGCCATATCCACCATCATCAAATAAAATAACAACCAAAGGAAGCTCTTCCTCGGCCGCTGTGGCCAATTCACCGACATTCACCATAAACCCGCCGTCACCTGCCATTAAGACGACTGTACGATCTTTATCATCGATTTGGGCCCCAATCGCCGTGGGTAAACCTTGTCCAATTCCGCCACCTGAAGCGGATATAGATGTTCTCGGCTGATAAATGTCAATTAACCGATTTCCCCACAGATAGGCCGGAATGGTGACATCACGAACGAGTATGGCATCATTGGGCATCAAACGACGCATCTCATCAGCAAATTGATCATAGGGCGCAACAGCTTCCCGCAATGCTGATCGCACCTGGTTCCGGACGGATTCTATCTCTTTCGCATAAGACTTAGCTGATGCCATTTCCTTCTCGGATAATTGATGAACAAGGTTTTGTAAAATAGACTTCGCATCACCGACAAGTCCATAACTTGTTTGATAGTTAAGATTGATTGCTTCTGGATCAGCATCAATCTGGATATGCTCCGCCGGAAATGGCAAGGTCCAGTCGTTGGTTTCTTCCCCACGAAAACGGGTGCCAATACTAATCAATAGATCCGACTCTTTTATTATTTTTTCAACCTGTGGCTCCGAAGTAAAACTACCGATACATAGTGGATGATTTTCGGGTATGGACCCTTTCCCTGACTCACTGGTTATTACAGCTGATTGCATTCGCTCGGCTAATTGTTTAACTTCCTCTGAGGCACCGGAATCGATCACTCCACCACCTGCCCAGATAATGGGGCGTTTGGCGGCGGAAATTTTTTGGATCATTTCTTCGGAAAAAAAGGCGGTACGTTCTTTAAATTCCTCCAACGTGTCTTCAGTTGGATTTATAACTTCACTATTTGTGGTAATTACCGTCTGTAAATCGGTTGGAACAAGTACTGTTATCGGACCCACAGGAGGTGTTTTTGAATTGCCGATCGCCTTACGAATGAAGGTAGACGTCTGTTCAGGCTCTTGCAGTAACAAAGCTTGTTTGCTGGCACCTTCCATCATGGCGAGTTGATCCTTGCATTCATGAATATACCTTTTGCCTTTTCCAATATAATCCGAAGCCACTTCACCAGTGATATGAAGCAATGGCGTACCCTTGTTCCATGATTCGGTCAGTGCACCGGCAGCATTACCGGCTCCAGCCCCAGTACTTGTTATTACCACACCCAATTTCCCTGTTGCTCTCGCATAACCATCGGCCATATTGACCGCGCCACTTTCTCCGCGTGCTGCCACCATATGGATATCACTATTCTTTGCAATTGCGTCATAAATCGGCATGTTATGTATGCTCACAATGCCAAAAACGATCTCAACATTTGCCTTTACGAGTTCCTGTACAACGGAATCGGCGGCAGTAAATTCTACTTTTTCTGATGTTTTCATGCGTTATAAGCCTCCTCATTGTGCAATATATTTAATTTATGTTAAATATTCATAGGGTTTAGAGAATTCCAGTAAATCACTAATTTCCGGTTTAAAAATTTCATGAGCAACATCTTTTTGATATCTGTTTTGTCTTTTAGCTTCTGTAAAAAGATGATGCGTATTTTTCCTGCATAGCTTTTCAATATCATCAACCACCGCTTTTGGATTTGAATCTATCAGCCCAAAAATAACTGCCTCACTAAATCTCGTTGCCCCTATGTTTACAATATAATCATTGACAACATCAATTCCTCTTTTTTGGATGATTTCGTCCCCTTCAGTGGAAATCGGAATATTTGCAGCTTCCACAATCAGACTGGCTTTGACAATATTTGCATTAGATTGATTAATAACATCCTCTAAAGCGCATGGGATTAGAATATCGCAGTCCACATCGAGCCATTCTGTGTTTGACATTACAGTATAATGCGGTTCAAAATAATGCTGATTCATTTCTCCATGCTCATTTTTATGATTGAAAAGCTTCCGGACATCCAATCCTTCGTCACACGTTACCAATAAGTTTGCATCCGAAATCCCCACGACTTGATAACCCAATTCATACAATTTTAATGCACAACTTGCGCCGACAGAACCGAATCCTTGAATGACAACTTTAGCTTCATCTTTCCCATTTTTAAACTTCCAAGCTTCATCAGCTGAAAATGCAACACCATATCCGGTAACCACATCATTTAAAGGTATACCATCAACTCTTGTTTCTAATAGATCATCAAACTGTTTAATCCCTTTAAGGACGCTTAAATCATTTTTCATTGATGGGGTTAGAGGGATATCAATGCCGAACTCATTAAATATATTTAGTATATCTTCATAGTTAGTCCCTAAATCAGCTCCTAAAGATACGCCGGTGTCAATATAAGGCATCATGGCAATTAGAAACCTTCTTAATACATCATATGCATCTGGTGCCTTGTAATCATAAGCAATACCTGCTTTACATCCTCCAGTCGTATCACTTTCACAAGCCACATACTTGTAAGCCATTGTTTCAGCCAGTCTTATAACTTCTTCCTTAGTCACAGATGGATGCATTCTCGTACCGCCACCTGTGTAACCCTTCACAAAATTATGAACAACTAACCAACCTTTTGCATCTGTTTCAGTATCATTCCACTCTATGACTACATGTGGTTTTGACATTATAAAACCTTCTTTCTAAAGTAAATTTTTAAAAACTCATTCTATTCAAAGTAACGACATGATGTTTAATTTCTCAAAAACTCCAAACTTAAAATTTGCATTTTACTAGGAAAGATCTTCGGTTATTTTTTCATGAATAAGCTCTTTATTTTATTTTTGGTTGTCATTCTTGAAGAAGAAAATGTTCAGTTTTGATTCTCCCAGTATGCAAATACTGCAGCTAATAACGTCTTAGCACCACTTAATAATACGGTTTCATCAATATCAAATTTCGGATGGTGATGAGGATAGATAAGGTCTTTTTCTTCATTAGCTGAGCCTATTCTAAAATATGAACCAGGAATATGTTGCAGAAAGTAAGCAAAATCTTCAGATCCCATTTCTGGGTTCATTTCAATAATATTTTCTTCATCAATAGTTTCCTTAGCTGCATGAACCAATATTTGATTCATTGAGTAATCGTTTTTAGTAACTGGGTAACCAAATTGGTAATCAAAGTTATAATCTGCTCCAAATGTTTTTGCTGTGTGTTCGGTGATTTCTTCTATCCATTCAGGGATTTCTTTTCTAATATGTTCATCGGCTGTTCTGACTGTACCTTCCAACGTAGCCTTTTCCGGAATGATATTCGTACTTGTTCCGGCGTGAAATGAACCAACTGTAAGCACAGCAGGTATTATTGGATCAATTTTCCTATTTACAATTTGTTGTAAGTTATTAACTAACTGAGAGCCAGTTGATATTACATCGATAGAATTATGTGGTGATCCAGCATGCCCACCAAAGCCTTTGATTTCTATCGTAAAGTCATCCGAAGCTGCCATTATAGAATCATTGCTATGCAACATTTTACCAATAGGTACATCATTTGCAACATGAGTTGCAAAAATAGCATCAACATCAGTTAATGCGCCGTCTTCAATCATCAGTATCGCTCCACCTGTTCCCATTTCTTCTGCATGTTGATGGATGAATACTACATTTCCTTCTAATTCTTCTTGCATACTAGCAAGTGCATTAGAAATACCTAAAGCTATTGCCGTATGTGCATCGTGTCCGCAAGCGTGCATTACACCTTGGTTTTTTGACTTATATGAAACGTTATTCTCTTCTTCAATTGGCAAAGCGTCGAAATCTGCTCGAATGGCTACGGTCTTTCCAGGTTTGCCCCCCCTTAGAGTTGCTACCACACCATTGCCTCCAACGTTTGTCTGTACTTCTAAACCTAGTTTCTTTTGATACTCTGCAATAGTTTGTGCTGTTTTCTCTTCTTGAAATGATAACTCCGGATACATATGAAAATGCCTTCTTAGTTCGACCATCTCATTGAAAAGTTCTTCAAGTTTATTAAATGCCTTTTTTTTCATTCTATATCACCCTTTACTATATTAATTAGTTATTTACCCTAATGACATTCACTCAAAACCGGGACTGTTAAAGCACCGGCGCATTCATCCTATCTATTTTCCCCAGACATCATTTCTTTGCTTTATGAGACCATGCATTAAAAGGCAAAGGGAAACTCACAAACATGAGTACCAAAGAAAAAATCGATAAAGTCTAGACCAAAAATCAAGCAAAGCAAATCCATATTGAGGCAATTAACAGAACACACGATCCAGCCCATACACTTTCAAAAGTATCTCAGTAATTTGCCTTTATAATAAACTTCCGTGTAGAGTCACTTTGATAAATTTAATTTATTACTTAGAGTCACATCGTTTCATTGATCTGGTTGTTATACAAAGCTTTATCATAATAAATTCCTACTACTTATATTCTACTCGTTCTTGGACCTTCCCTAAAATAAGATCGATAAAGATTGCTAGCAATGCAGCAAGAATCCCACCACTATACATTTTCACTGGCTGATGTGTGTTAATGCCAGAAAGAATGTCTTCACCAAGGCCTCCTCCACCGATGAAAGGAGCAATGGTTGCAAGACTAATTGCAACAATTGTTGCAACACGTACACCTGCTAGCAAAAATGGCACTGATAACGGGAGTTGTACTTTTAAAAGAAGTTGAAAGGGTGTCATTCCAACCCCTATACCAGCTTGGGATATAGTCTCATCTACTTCTTTTAATCCAATATACGTATTTCGAATAATCGGTAGTAATGAATAAAGAAGCAATGCGACAATCACCGTTTTAAAACCAAGACCTAAAAACACCATCAAAATCGCTAAAAGTGCAAGGGCCGGAAATACTTGAATGATATTGGCCAAAGCTAAAATAGGAGCAGCAAATTTTTCGTTTTTAGCACTAAGAATACCTAGCGGAACCCCTATAAGCAGTGACAGTCCCAATCCGATAATTACCATCAAAATATGAACAAATGTTAAAGTAATAAGATGAAACCAATTTTCACTGATGTAGCCGAAAAATTGCAATATGATATCCATATTAAAATCCTCCTAGTTTAACATATCTTGTTTCTTGAGGAAGTCCACAGCTACATCATGTGGGTCTTCACCCTCAACATCTACTTGGTGGTTTAGTTTCCTTATCGTATCAAGGTCGAGTTTTCCAATTAATGAGCTGAACACTTCTTTAATCTCCGGGTGATTATCTAAAGTTTCCTGTCTAACGAAAGGAACTGCATCATATGGTGGAAAGAAGTTTTTGTTATCATTTAATGTCGTAAGGTTATAAGAATCAATACGAGCGTCCGTTGAATAAACCAGACCAGCGTCTGCTTCGTTGTTTTTTAAAGCCTTATATTGAAGATTATTCACCTGTTTTGTTTCACCGAATTTAAAACCATATAACTTAGTAAAAGCTTTATAACCATCCTCTTTACGTCCCATCCAGCTTGTATCTGACACGAACGTTAAATCTCCAGCTATATCTTTTAAATCGGAAATGGCATTAATATTATTTTTTTCAGAAAATTCTTGCGTTACACCTATGGCATAAGTATTTGCAAAGCCAAGCGGATCTAGCACTTTAATATTATATTCATCTGCAAAATCATTTTTAGTTTGTTTCAATGTAGCATCACGATCTTTTGGGTATTTCATTGAAAAAAAACTTGTTAGTGCAGTTCCAGTATAGGAAGTAGCTATGTCTACTTCGTCGTTCATCATTGCCTTTAATATAACGGTATCAGTAGACATGTCAGTCTTCACATTTACTGACAGATCAGTATTTGCCTCGATTAATTCCTTGTACATAAAGCCAATAGTTTTGGTTTCTGAATAAGTTTGAGCACCAACAGTGATCGTGTTTTCTCCAGAACACGCAGAAAGTAAAAGAGTTGAGGAAAATAACAACAATAGTACTGTACTTACGGTTTTTTTCATTTTAAAACCCTCCACATTTAAACATTTTGTTTTTCAGGTTGTCCTTTTCTTGAAAACAGTTTCTCCACCGTTCCAAGAAGAAAATCGGTGATTAAAACAAGAATCATCGAAAAAACGGAAGCAGCAATGATGAGAGGTTGATCATTCAGTCCCATACCAGTGACAATTAGTTGACCTAAGCCACCGCCGCCGATCAGTCCAGCTAACACCGCCCAACTAACAATATAAACGGTTGTTAAACGGATACCCGACATGATATAAGGTACCGCCAATGGAATTTCAATTTGTAATAATCTTTGCAACGGGCTGTATCCCATCCCTTCTGCTGATTGAATAATTTCTGAATCAATAGATTCAAAACCAGCATATGTGTTTTTCATAATTGGCATCAAAGAATACAGAAACAATGCCACAATAGCAGGTTTCATTCCAATACCAAACAAAGGAAGTAGCATGGCAAGTAATGCTAAAGTCGGGATCGTCTGAAAAACATTAGTGATATTAAGTATTGTAGATTTTATCCATCGAATTGAAGTCCAAGATAGAAAAATACCTATCGGAATGGCAATTATACAACCAAGGAGTATTGCAATACCCGATATAATAACATGTTCGTAAAGTGTTTCTAGTAGATCTGGCAGGCGTTTATAAAAGACTGAAAAATAATTGTAATCATACACTTATACCACACCTTCCTTAATCGATGAATACGCTGTACCTATATGGCCTACAATACTACCACGTGTCAGCACGCCAACTAAGGAACTTTCGTCTTTCACAACAGGTAAGTACGGAGTCTGAAGCTCATTCATCATACGAATGGCGTTTGACAATAACAGGTCCGTATGAATGGTATGGCGGAATGTGTGCATGATATCGTGAACCCGCTGATCCTCATTATCAAACGCCTGTGTGACGTCATAAACGGTAATATAGCCTTCCAATGTATTATTTCCGTCAACGACAATCAAGGAATCCACGCGTTTGTTTTCCATCACTTTCATAGCTTCAGCAAGCCCCCGCCCCGGAGCAATGGTCACGGGTTTTTCATTCATAACCTCGCCAACGGTCGGTATATCCTGCACCTGTTGCAGTCGTTTTTGACCGATGAAGTCTTTAACAAAGTCATCAGCCGGATGTCTTAGAATCTCTTCCGGTGTTCCTTGTTGAACGATGACACCATCCTTCATTAGCACAATTTGATCCGCAATTTTTAACGCTTCGTCCATATCGTGCGTAACGAAGACAATGGTCTTTTGAATATTTTTTTGTAAACGAATAAGTTCATCCTGCAGTTGTTCACGGCTGATGGGGTCAAGGGCACTGAAAGGTTCATCCATCAGGATAATCGGGGGTTCAGCGGCAAGCGCACGGATAACACCGATTCGCTGTTGTTGACCGCCGCTCAATTCGGAAGGGTAACGTTGCCCGTATGTATCCGGGTCCAGTCCTACCATGTTTAATAGTTCATTCACCCGGGTTTTGATGCGATCGTCGTCCCACTTTAACAGCCTCGGGACAACACCGATGTTTTTTTCAATCGTCATATGGGGAAACAGACCAACATGCTGGATAACATAGCCAATCCCCCGCCGGAGTTCCACAGGATTCATATTGGTTATGTCTTTATCGTCAAAATAAATTTTTCCTTCGGACTGGTTAATCAAACGATTGAGCAATTTCATTGTCGTGGTTTTGCCGCAGCCACTCGGCCCGATTAAAACCGTGATTTCACCAGTATTACAATGCAAATTAATATCTTTTAATGCTTCTGACCCATCATCAAATGTTTTATTAATTCCTTCAAGTTGAATCATTCACAGCACACCTCATTTTGTCGAATTAGTCGTCTCATCGTTCATGGGAGATCAAGAGAGACGAAATAAATCCATAATTGTCAATAAGATCGTCCATATCGTGTGATTGGTTCTCATCTATTAATTTGTGATTCCGCCTTCCTAATAGATTTGATCCTCTGATCGTGGCATTTTGACCTTTTATGGAATTATTCTTATACAATCCCTCCTTCTTTCAACAAAAACTGCTTGTTTGTTATAGGTTTTTGATTTTTTGATTTTTAAGTCATGTTAAAAATCATAACATGTCTAAGTTTATTGTCAACAATGTGTTTGATTTATTGTTGACAATATGGCATAAATATTAATCTAGTCTTTATAAAAAACTTTATTGTTCAGGGGGCTGAGGCAAGGAAAAGCGAAACAGAACTCATGGTCCAACTTCTCTGTTGTTCTCGTGTAACCATCTTCCTTTAATCCAATATTTCTTGATTTTTTAAATAGGTCAAAGCTACTTTCTTTGGATCCTTCCCATCAATTTCAACATCTTTCTCTTTAACAGTATCATAAACGAGTCCTATCCCCATTTGGTTTGCTTTTCGAATTCAAGATTGTACGTATCTTTAAAGGCATTATCTAAAATTTCTCTGTATGACATAGAATAAAAAATTCAGAGGAAATGGGCATTGCGTCTAAGCCCATTTCCTTTATTGCAATATTTTCGTCAATAGTCACATTCCTAAAATTGAATAAGGGAGTAATTCTGTGTTTAAGACAACGGTTGTTTCGTCTTTAAACCCTGGCCAATTTGATTGGAAACGTTTCTTTCACACATCACAGTTTCATTGATTGACCATTCCCGCCGCTTGTGGCAATTTTGGATACGCGGCCCTGGCGTTTTCCCGGAAGATTTTTCTTTCAAGGTCATC
Source organism: Lentibacillus halophilus (assembly GCF_055395055.1). NCBI lineage: Bacteria > Bacillati > Bacillota > Bacilli > Caryophanales > Bacillaceae > Lentibacillus > Lentibacillus halophilus. Next base: position 1,351,487 of record NZ_AP043750.1, on the reverse strand, counting down.
GCCTAGTGCAGGGAGCGCTTGGAATGGTGAATCGTAATCCCAATGAGGATAGTCAGTGGAAAAGCAAACCATGTCCTCTGATCCCATTAATTCAATAAATTGCATAAATTCCTTTTGGCTTAATTCATCAACCGGCTGGGTTGTAAACCGTACATGTTCTTGAATAATACGGCTCGGTAGTCTTTTAACCCACGGTACCTCATGGCGAAGCGCTTTGTATTGTTGATCCATTTTCTTCATTAAAGCCGGTGCATAAGTGAAGCCAGCCTCAATCATCACCAATTTAAGATTTGGGTATTTTTCAAAGACGCCATTAAAAACCATGCTATTAATCTGAACCATGTGCGTATTAGGCATAACAGAGTGCCACTCGACAAAATAACGAGGAAACTGGCCATAATAGGATGGCGGCTCGTTATGGTGCATCCCAATCGTAAGGTCGTGGCGCTCCGCCGCTTCAAATATAGGATGATAGTATGGATCTCCCCATGGCCTGTCATCAATTGGCAATAGCACTTGCACCATTTTAGGATGAGGACCTACGCGTTCAATTTCACGGACGGCCGCTTGTGGATCTTGAGCAGCGACATGGACAGATCCATATATTCGCTCATCTTTATCCAACCAATTCTCAATTTGCCAATCATTATAAGCTGTCGCCAATGCAACCGCCATTTCATACCAACCGTGCATGGAAGAAGGAGATGGGTCCAATGCTCCGGTTAAAATCCCGGCTTCGTGACCGATGTCATCAAGAAGCTGCTCTTGCATAAAGGATAAGCTATTCCCTGCTGGACCACCACTTGGAGGCTTAGCGTCGGCACGGTCCAAACCATCCGCACCTAAAATAGGGTAAGGCAGATGTTTCTCCTGAACCCAATCGCTGTCGGTAATATATCTTTTCCATGGATTATCCAAATAGGGAAGAAGATCTTTGTATGTTGCTCTTTCATGAATATCTGTATCAATAATCTGTTTTTTATTCTGTGATCCTGCCACTGTTAATCACTCCTTTTAATAATAGAAGAGTCTTCAAAACATTTTACATATGTCTCTCGATGACGACGGCATGTTTACGTTCTATGTAATGATATACGTCGCGAGCCAATCCCTCCTTCAACCTGATAATATTGTTTAATTTTCATAAGTTTATAGTTACGCTACTTTTCAAACTTCATTAAAAAGCATAACATGTCTAATTTCATTGTCAACAATATGACCAAATAATTGTTGACAATCGGACATTACATGTTAGACTAACAGTTACAAATAAAAATTCATTATAAAAAGGAGGTATGGATCTAAATGAATCAAGCTTCAAAAGAGTATGTGAGTGGCAAACATGTTCAAAATTATCTTCAACCGCCATCCTTTAATGGAATAGATGAAGAACGAGAACACGGCAAGCAGCGTGTAGCTGCCGCTTTTCGTTTGTTTGCCCGCTTTGGCTTCTCAGAAGGAGCAGCCGGCCACATTACATATCGGGATCCCGAATTTACTGACCATTTATGGGTGAATCCCTATGGCCTTCACTTCGGGAAAATGCGGGCTTCGGATCTTGTTCTTGTCAATCATAATGGTGAAGTCGTCGAAGGAAACTACGGTGTTCATCAATCGGCTTTCGCTATTCATTCGGCGGTCCATCAGGCTCGTCCCGATGTGATAGCTTCGGCACATGCTCATCCTATACATGGTAAGACATGGTCAGCAGCCGGACGATTGCTTGATCCGTTGACACAGGATTCCTGTGCCTTTTTCAATGATCATTCAGTTTTGAATGAATTCTCCGGTGTTGTATATGATGAGAGCGAAGGAGAAAAGGTTGCTAAAGCCTTGGGAGACAATAAGGCGGTTCTTTTAAAGAGCCATGGCCCACTAACCGTTGGACAATCGGTTGATTCCGCGGCCTTTTGGTTCATTACAATGGAACGTTCCTGTCAGTCTCAATTATTAGCCGAATCAGCTGGCATTGTCGATCCAATTGACGACAAGAACGCTGCTTTAACAGCCGAACAAGTTGGACGGGAAAAGGATGGCTGGGAAAATTTCCAACCATTGTGGGAACGCATTACTGAAGAACAACCTGATTTATTAACCTAGTAACAAATCGATTGAGGAGGTATATTAGAATGCAAAAAATCGTAGACTTTACAAGAATGGAAGATGGCACAAAAGAGGAATTTGAGTTTTTGGATGAATTAGAAGATGGGTTTAACCTGGGGTTGCCTGACCGGCTTTTGAAAACATTGGACGGATTGAAAGATAGTTTCAGTGGGTACCGCATTTCGCGTTACGAACATTGCTTGCAATCAGCAACACGTGCCTATGAAAATAATGAAGACGAAGATATGGTTATGGCCGCTCTTTTTCATGATATTGGCGATGAACTTGCACCATATACACACGGTGAAATGGTAGCTGCTATCCTTAAACCATTCGTCTCAGAAAAGGCTGCTTGGATTGTTAAACATCATGGTGTTTTCCAACAACACTATATGGCACATATGTCAGAAGAAGAAAAAAATGCGCGTGACTATTTTAAAGACAGCCCTTACTACGAAGAGTGCATTAACTTCTGTAAAAACTATGATCAAAACTGTTTTGATCCGAATTATGTTCATTATCCAGTTGAGTTTTTTGAACCGATGGTACGTCGCGTCTTTACGCGTACACCTGAATTTGCATAAGTTATACCAAAAAGTTATCCACCTATAAAGACCCTATATCAGTACAAAAAGTCCTGATGTTACGTGATTAAGCTTACTAAGCTAACACTTATAGTCTTTCAAGGTGAAGGTTATAGTATTATTAACGGGGAAAAACTCGAGTGGGAAAAAGGAGATGTATTTTTCTCCCCAGCTTGGTTAGAGCATGAACATTGTAACACATCGGATCATGAAAATGCGGTTCTCTACACCATTCAGGATGTCCCCACAGTCTCAGGTATGGGAACATGGTTTTTAGAAGAACCTGTTGGAACAAAAACCCAGCATGTCGTAGATGAAGAAGTAACCAATAAAGATGATATCTTACCTAAAAATAAGAGTGCTTTTCTGATCCTAATTGAAACTAGGTAACATTATCAGGGCATGATTTAAACTTGGATATGCGTGATATAGCACACCAAACCCTTAAATCGTGTCCGTTTTTTATTTTGGATATCATGTTAAAATAATTGAATGAAAAAAGTTGGACTGGCATATGGTTTGGGGGACTGGTTCTCAAGCTGATACATACGTCGTCAGTTTGTTATACCAATTAAAAAACGACGATCACTGGGACCGTCTCTATCTCTACTATTATGAGAACCAGACATCTTTCATGTTTCTGGTCTTATTTGTCGCCCTCGATAGGGAATTCAATGTTAAGAGAGTTGGATTGAATAATATGATCCTTTAAGGTTCGAATGGCGAAATCTAAATCACCAGTTTTAAACGAATCCAATAAAGTGCGGTGAAACTCAGTATATTTTTGCAAATCAAAGGGTAAGTCATTTTCATATATAAACAGCAAACGGCTTCGATTTAAAACAGAATCCCACAAACTTTTCACATTATACATGTTGGACGAACGAACAATCAACTCATGGAATTGCATATCCAAATCGCTGAAGAGAGGTGTGTCATTAAAATTCGCCGCACGTCTCATCTGCTCCAAAACTTCCTCAAATTGTTCAAAGTGTTGTTGACCCCAAAGTGGAAAACCTTTTTTCAAAGCGAATGTTTCAATATTTATTCTGATGGGAACAAGCAATTCATTCGCTTCCTCAGAAGTAATATTGGCCACCTTCGTTTCTTTAAACGTTGTCGAAACAAGCAGCCCTTCCATAACTAATAATTGCATCGCCTCACGGATAGGTCCTCTGCTGACTTCAAAATCCTTTGATAGTTTTAATTCTGTTACCTTTTCGCCAGGTTTTAAATCCCCGCGAAAAATGGCCTTGCGGATTTCTTCAGCAATCTGATGTTTTAATGACCCTTTTCTGACATTCATATTCACCGTTAAACATCCTTTCGTAACTAATATCAACACCATGTTTGTTGAATTAGCATTTCAAACTGATAGCATTTCATTATGGAACAAATTGTCTCATATCAGAAAAGGACTAAAATCCACCTGCTTAAACAGATGGATTCAAACATATGCGTTAACGACTAAAGTCGATCTTCAGGCTAAAGTTTTGCTAAAAAAGTCCTTTTAGATACTACATCATTTTACATAGTGCATTCTTGAAGGCCGATTTATCCATAAATGATTGTGAACATTTTACACGACATCGCAAAATGGTAATATCTCTACTTACAGCCTTGCCCCATTTTGTAAGTTTTATTAAATGAGCTGTAAAACCTGTTCATGAATGTACGTACATGACCGACGGCCGCAATAATAGTATTGTTATTAAAAAGTTCGCATTACGTTGCCTTTTCACTCATACAAGGTGATGTAATAACAAAGGCCGCGTTCACTCACTCCCTATTTTAACGTGTCCTACGGCTTCAGACCATATTTTCGGGATCTATTTGTATTCTAAAAGTTTTTCCTTTCGACCAACTATCCATTTGTTGCCTGACAGAAGAAGTTGACCAATCCTAGTATACTCATTAAACAACAACCATTTATTGTTATAATGAGACGACTACATCATCGTCTTCAAAAGAGACATTGAATTCTTTAAGTTTTTGTTCAGGATCAGCTAGCATACGTCCTTCATTTTTTATATCATATTCCATTCCATGCCAAGGGCAACGAAGAATCTCGCCTTCCTTCTGGTAGTCGTACTCCCCCGGTGTATCCGTAGGTACGGAAGCTCCGCACATTACCCCTTCAGACATGGGAGCGCCTTGGTGAGCGCATTTATTATTAAAAGCGTGATACTCTCCGTCTGGTGTACGACATACAATAATAGGGAAAGGACCCATCTTTGCTCTCATGGTTTGACCTGGTTGCAGTTCATCTTTTTTGCATACGATTTCTTTCATTGGGATACTGGCCTCCTCGTATTTTGTAGTTTTGGATAAAAGTTTCGTGCATTTTCTCTAAAGATCTTGTTTTCCAAATCCTCGCCGAGTGAAGGCAATGCCTGGAATGGAGAATCATAGTCCCAATGTGGATAGTCCGTTGAAAAACAAATCATTTCGTCTGATCCCATAAGATCAACGAATGTCATAAATTCCTCCGAACTCAATTCATCCGAAGGCTGAGTTGAAAAACAAACATGCTCTCGAATGATTTGGCTTGGCAACCGTTTGATCCACGGTACTTCATGACGCAAGGCTTTATATTGCTGATCCATTTTCCGCATGAGCGCAGGAGCATATGTAAAGCCTGCTTCGACCATCATTAATTTCAGATTCGGATATTTTTCAAAAACACCATTGAATACCATACTGTTAATCTGCACCATATGTGTGTTAGGCATTACGCAATGCCATTCAACAAAATAGCGCGGATATTTTCCATAATAGGATGGCGGTTCGTTATGATGCATAGCAATCATTAAGTTGTGACGCTCGGCAGCTTCAAAAATCGGATGATAATATGGGTCACCCCATGGTCTGTCATCAATTGGCAGCATCACTTGCACCATTTTCGGGTGAGAACCGACCCGCTCAATTTCACGGACAGCGGATTGGGGCTCTTGAGCTGCAACATGGACTGATCCATACAATCGTTCGTCTTTATCCAACCAATGATCTATTTGATAGTCGTTATACGCCGAAGCTAATGCATGAGCCATTTCATACCAGCCGTGCATCGATGATGGAGATGGATCAAATGCACTTGTCAGTATCCCATATTCATGTCCTACTTCATCAAGCAACTGTTCTTGCATGAAAGAAAGGTCGGTTCCCGCTGGACGACCGTCTGGTGTCTTAGCGTCTGCCCGGTTCAATCCGTCCGGCCCTGGTATGGGATAAGGCAAATGTTTTTCCATAACCCAATCGCTATCGGTAATATACCTCTTCCAAGGATTATCCAAATAAGGAAGAAGGTCTTCGTAAAGAGCTCCTTCGTGAATATCCACATCGATGATTGGGCGTTTTTTGTTTGATTGCTTTTGTTTGCTTTCTGCCATTGGCCATAATCTCCTTTCATATTTCATCTATTCCATGAGATCCAACAAATCTACTTCCACAAAAACTATAACATACATTGTCTTATTGTCAACAATACTATTAAATTATACAGCTATTACTCTGAAAACCAGCCGGATGGTTCCATTTCTTGATTGATATTAATTTGTTTCACCTCTTGAAATTCCTCTAATCCAAAGGTTCCCAAGCCACGACCAATACCACTTTGTTTGTATCCACCCCAAGGCGCTTCCACATATGTCGGATGATACGTGTTAATCCATGTGATACCGGCACGCACTTTTTTAATAACACGCATAGCTTTTGCTCCGTCCTGGGAAAATACAGCGCCGGCCAGACCAAATTCGGTATCATTCGCTAAATCGATGGCTTCTTTTTCGTCTTTAAATGTTTGTATCGTTACGACAGGACCAAAGATTTCTTCCTGTACGATGCGCATGTCAGATGAAACATCCGTGAATACGGTTGGTTCTACAAAAAACCCTTTCTCCAGCCCATTTTCTTTCAACTGGTTGCCTCCAAGCGCTAATGTTGCGCCTTCTTGTTTGCCTACGTCAATGTAGTTAAGAATGGTTTTAAGTTGAGCGTGACTTGCGATCGCTCCCATTTCAACGCCTTCGTCCATTCCAGGTCCTACTTTTATTTTCTTCGCTCGTTCAATAAATCGTTCGACAAATTGATTGTATATGCCCTCTTGTACAAGAATACGACTTCCTGCAGAACAATTTTGACCTGAGCCAAAAAAGATGCCAAACAAAGCGTAATCAACCGCAGTTTCAAATTCAGCGTCATCGAATATAATATTGGGTGATTTCCCTCCCAACTCGAGTGACACTTTTTTCAAGTTTCCTGTAGCAGCTTGCATAATACCTCGGCCTACATCCGTGCTTCCAGTGAAAGATACCGCATCTACCTGGTGACTTTCCGCTATCGTCTGACCAACAACGGATCCCTTACCCATTACCATATTAACGGCGCCTTTGGGTATTCCTGTTTCATCCATTATTTCAAACAATGTCATGGCTGTTACCGGAGTGAGTTCGGCCGGTTTAAATACAATCGAGTTTCCTGCAGCCAACGCCGGCGCAATCTTCCAAACACTCATTAGAAATGGTAGATTCCAGGGAACAATCAATCCTGTCACACCAATAGGTTCCTTTACTGTCATGGATTGCATAGCATCAGGAACGTGGTATGTTTGTCCATCCGGCGTTGTAATCAACCCAGCGTAATAGCGGAAGCAAAAGGCTGCATCGGCCACATCAAATGCCACTTCACTTTTTGTTTTGCCGTTATTAATAACTTCCAATTCTACCAGTTCGTCTTGTCTCTCTTCAATTTTATCAGCTATTTGAAACAGAAACCGAGCCCTCTCCCGCGCAGGGGTGTCTGCCCATTCGCCACTTTCAAATGTATCTTTAGCTATCTGGATTATCTCGTCCGTTTCTTCTTTTGTCGCTCGCGGTGCTTTTGCAATGACTTCCTGGGTAGCAGGGTTAATCACTTCATTAAAGTCATCATTCGCTGACGTTTTCCACTCGCCATTACTGTACATTTTTAAGTTTATCATTTTTTATCTCCTTTTGTACGAACGCGCATTTCTGTTCATAATAATCTTTGAATCTATAATATGAGCATGCTTCCGTAAGTTATCATAACGCCATATTGTCATATCGTCAAATTGATCAATTGTTGACAATTAAATAAAGGTCATATCGTCATAACGTGGTCTGTCTGCACAATGTCGTGCCGGTTACTTCGGTAAGTTGGATTGCAACGCGCCTTCCTCCATATACAGTATCCGGTCACCCAATTTTTCCGCTTCCTGTTTGGCATGGGTTACGAGTATAACCGGTATTTTCCACATTCGATGCAGACGCAATAGCTCAGCGTGACTGCGTTCACGTGTTTTATCATCCAGTGCTGAAAATGGTTCATCCAACAGCAATAAATCAGGCGCGGTTGCCAGCGCGCGTGCCAATGCCACCCGCTGCTTCTCCCCGCCGGAAATTTGCTGGGGATAATGCTGCTGCAAATGTTCAACCCGCAACTCCCGCATTAAGTCAAGCACCAATGATTCATTCTTCATACCATAAGCAATATTTTTCCAGACCGTCTTATGAGGAAACAATGCGTAATCCTGGAAAAGATATCCTATATGGCGTTTTTGAATCGGCAGCGTCTTCCCTTCTGCTTCAAATAACGCGCGCTGATTCAATCGGATATGCCCTTCATCCGGATTGGTCAGACCGGCAATACAGTTCAGTACAGTTGTTTTCCCTGAACCCGATGGACCAAAAAGGACAATGATTTCATCCGCTGCCTGAAAAGACATATGTAACGTAAAATGGGCCAGCTGCTTTTCGATTGCCACATCCAACATATCGAACTCTCCTCATCATCTGGAATTGCTTTTGTAGCGCATCATATTTCGTTTGCTCCACCAATTCAGCCACAATATAGCACTGAAACCAAGAGCAATAATAATAATCACCCAAAAGGCGGCTACTTCCGTATTCCCTGCTTGAACCTCAAAATAAATCGCAAGCGGTATCGTATTCGTCTCACCAGGGATATAGCCTGCAAGCATCAATGTTGCACCAAATTCGCCAAGCGCCCTGGCAAACGTTAAGACAAGCCCGGACAACAACCCCGGCCATGCTATGGGGAAGGAAATGGTCCAAAACACTCTCCATTTTGAGGCCCCCATCGTATATGCCGCCTTTTCCACATTGGCATCGTATTGCTGAAAAGCCGCCGTGGCACTTTGATACATTAATGGAAAAGCTACGACAACGGCTGCTATGAGAACAGCATTCCACTGAAACACAATTTGCATATCAAAAACCGTCTCCAATATCGAACCTAAGGGGCCATTTTTCCCAAAAATAACGAGTAGTCCAAACCCAACAACGGTGGGCGGCAAGACGAGTGGCAGCATAAAAATGGCTTCAACAACACTTTTCCCAAAAAAGTGATTCCGTGCCATCACCCTTGCTAGAAAAACACCAATAATAAATACAATAACTGTTGCAATGGCGGCTGTCTTAAAGGAAAGCCATAACGGCGAAATGTTTACATCAGGCATTATCATCACCCATCCTGCATATCAAATCCATATTCCTCAAAAACGGATTGAGCGTCATCTGATTGCAAAAATTGAACGAACGATTTGGCCGCTTTTTTGTTCTCTGTATCGGCTGTAACAGCAGCCGGATAGATAATGGCATCATGTGTTTCGGCGGCAGCTTTCGTCAACACTTGAATCTTATCGGAAATGAGTGCATCGCTCTTATAGACAAACCCAATATCTGTATTTCCGGTTTCCACATATGTAAGGACTTGGCGCACATCTTTCGCAAATACGAGTTCTTTCTCTAATTTACTCCGTATATCAAGTGACCTTAGTGTTTGATCGGCATATTTTCCCGCTGGCACACTTTCTGGGTTGCCAATGGCAATCTGATCCACATCGTCCGGTTCAATAGCATCCATCGATTGATAATCTAGATCAGAATTTTCCCCTGCAATAAGGACAATGCTGTTACCGGTTACATCTTTTCGAGTCTCTTGGATAATCCGATTATTCTTTTCCAACCTGTCCATCCAGTCCTGATTGGCAGAAATAAAAACATCGGCCGGCGCACCTTGTCGAATTTGCTGAGCCAGTTTTCCAGATCCTGCAAAATTAAGCGTCAATGCGACGTTCTCTTTCTGTTCATAAACATCTTTTAATTCTTTCATCGCATCCGTCATACTGGCAGCAGCGGAAATGGTCAAAGCAACGTTCTCTTTTTCTTCATCACTATTATCGCCATCACTGCTGCAAGCTGCCAGCACGGCGACAAAGGCGATCATCAACCATTTTACATACTTCATGTTACACCCTCCAATTATAATAGTTATAATCAGGTATAGTTAATTATAATTGGATTTAAACAGAGAAGTAAATGATAAAATAAAAACAAGCGGGAGGGAGTTTCAAGCATACAAGAACCTGTCGAACCTCCAACGACAGAGAGACCCTCGTTGAAAAGAGGATTCGGGCCAATTGGTCATTAACATCTTATTGGACTGTATAAATGTATGGATGAACGTAAGCAACATAACATTTGGTTCCGTTCGTTCATACGCTATAAAAATTGGTATATAAGGGGATGGGTTTCGTGGAAAAATGGATAAAAAGTTTGAAAACTGACACACCACAAGAAGGATTTGAATTGGCCATCACACTTGCTCAAAAAGGCGTGGAATATACACAACCTTCCTTGAAAATCAGAAAAAAACTGCGTCCCAAGTATTCCAAAAACGCCAATAGTCTCATAGCTGCCTCGGATGTTATAGCTATGCATTTTCAAACAGTGGCCGCTGCAAATAATTATTGGAATACTAAAGCCAATTAGACCAATCAAAAAGCATGGCTGCGAAACGGGGTAACCGCTTATTGCTGCCATGCTTTTTACGATAGTTGAACGTTTTAATCCGAACAAATGTTTACCAAAAATGAATATTATAAAGGGTATCCAATGCTAACAGCCCAGGACCTGACAATGTGATACCCAGTGCAACAGCGATTAATACCACATTATATTCAATGCCACCTTTATCGACAAACAAGCCATTTTTTCCGTGAACGGTTTTAATAGCACCAATCATGGGAATAACAAATAATAAAGCTGCCAAAGGCATCAGCAATCCTAATAGAAATAAAATACCGCCAATAAATTCACTTATCCCTATTAATAAAGCCATCGTTTTACCTGGCCTTACGCCAATTTTGTCAAAAAATGCACCTGTCTTGCCAGGGCCATTACCACCAAACCATCCAAATGCTTTCTGGGCTCCATGTGCTGAATAGTACAGACCAACAATAACGCGTATAATTAAAAAACCAATAGCTTCCATAATACCTCCAACGTTTAACTGTATTTCGTTACTTATTCTAATAACTAGATTTCTGCGTAACTAAAGTTAAGAATAACATATCTGTGCAAAAAAAATGAAGACAGTGGTAACAAGTGTTTGTGTCAATCGGATGTTCAAACATCACCCAAGTTTCGGAGATGATGCCTGAAATGGGTAGTTTCCAGGCTATTCCCACACCGACATTCGGAAAGAGGCTCATGCAAAACATTTACTACAGTTATGGCTACTCGGTACTCATAAGAACACATTAAAGAAGTCCCATTATGAGCTAACATTAACACATGAGAGGTTAATATTATTTTTTGAAATGTAAAGTACATTTGTTATTCGGAAGCTGATTTATTTTTAAGAAACAGAGAAAAGACCGCCCCGGCAACGGCTATACTGGTCGCAAAAATAAACGCATCATTATAACCACTTAGTTGCGCTTGATGAGCTATCTGCAATTTCGCTTCTTGTTGTGTCAGGCCTTGAAGTGCCGACGCATCTGGTTCGTAACTTTTAGCCCCCGACGTCATTACTGTAATTAGTATTGCAGTGCCGATGGAAGCAGATACTTGCTGCATCGTATTCGCCATAGCTGATCCATGCGCATTCCACTTCATTGGTACCTGATTTAATCCTGATGTCATAACCGGCATCATAGCAAAAGATAGTCCAAACATGCGCACTGCATATATAACAGCTATGAACCACAGCGGCGTTTCCAATGTCATATCCGTGAATATAAACGTCGTTACGGCAACGATTGTTAACCCTGGAAGGGCCAGCCACTTTGCACCGAATTTATCAAACAATGCACCAGTAACAGGAGACATCATTCCCATAACAACGGCTCCCGGAAGAAGTACAAGTCCTGATTGTAAAGCCGTAAAACCTCTTAAATTCTGGATATATAATGGTAAGAGTGTCTCCGCACCAATCATAGACATCATTACTATCATGGTAATAACAATAGAAACACTGAACGCTTTAAATTTAAAAACCCTGAATTGAAGCAAAGGTGTTTGCAGTTTTAATTGTCGCCATATAAAGAGTCCAAGAATAATAACTCCTGCAATCAGTGACACAATCACTTTCAGACTGGTCCATCCGCCATCTCCTGCACTGCTGAAACCAAATAATAGACCTCCAAAACCCAATGAAGAAAGGATTATAGAAAGTATATCCATTTTCGGGTGTGTAAGCTTGATAACATTTTTTATAACAATGTATGCAAAAATAAACGTTAAGACAACAATTGGTAAAACTACATAAAATAGCGCACGCCATGAAAAATGCTGCAGTAACCAACCGGAAAGTGTTGGTCCGATAGCTGGTCCAAATGAAATGACAATGCCTGCAAGCCCCATCATTTTGCCTCGTTTTTCTTTTGGAATCACTGTTAGTATAACAGTCATCATTAATGGCAGCATGATTCCGGATCCTGCTGCCTGTATCACTCTGCCAACTAATAATAGTGGAAATACATGTGCAAATGCACTGATTAAGGTCCCCAATCCTAAGATACTCAGCGCAGTTAGGAATAGTTTTCTTGTGGGAAACCTTTCAATTAAGAAAGCAGTAATAGGAACCATAACCCCGTTAGCTAATAGAAAAGCCGTTGTCAGCCACTGTGCTTTGTTTTCATTAATACCAAAATCATCCATAATGGATGGTAAAGCTGTTGCCAGTAATGTTTCATTTAAAATACCAACAAATGCGCCAATAAGCATCACTGCAATCATTGGTCCTATTCGTTCTTGCTTCTGGCTAACTTGCGACTGTTCTGTCACCATGCATGTTCACCCTTCCCTCGCAAATGATTATTTATCGTCTGTTCCAATCGGATAGCGCTGGTTCTTAGCGCTTCTTCTGATTTCAAATAATTAATCAACGCTTCTATTAAGTACATTTTTGGTTCAGCCATACTTACCTCTTTTGTTAGATGGTTAACCGTCTGTGTAAATTTATCCTTTTCGTTTTCTTGTAAAGAAAGACTTTTCACCAATAGTTTCATTTGAGAAAGTTGCTGATTCATTTTGCTTTTTAATGAAACTTTTTCTTCTTCATTCATTGGTTTAAATAGTTTTTCTTTCGTGAGAATCGGGTGCATCATTCGCATTGAATTTCCTGCTTCTTCTAACACAGAGGTGATTAAATTCGCCAAATGATTAATGGAAAGTGTTATCCCTCGAAAAATAAATAATGATGTATACTCTTTCATAATGCCTTCGTAAATAACTACTAAATCCCATATAATGGAGTGATTTTTTTCACCAAACGCTTCTAATAACCATTGTTTATGCCACTCCATTAACTCCAGTCGGAAGTTTTCCATCATGTCAGCTACTTCACTTTGGTCATTAGGTGAATATTCATTTAACACAATGAAAAAAATAGAGCTGCTCTTTTGCATTTCTTCTAATTCAATCGTAATTCTTTTTTGCAGCACTTCCGTGGCGGACAGTGCATCGGAATATTGAACGGAATGCGCTTTTTTGAACAGACTTTCATGATGATCTTTGATAATTTCTATAAGCAAATTCTCCTTCGAATCGAAATGCTTATAGAAAGCTCCTTTGGATACATTACACGTTTGAGCAATTTCCTGAACTGATGTAACATAATACCCCTTCTCCGCAAACAGATGGATCGCCATATCTTTGATTTCTTGCTTTTTTGTTGACATAAATCCTCCTTGTACTGTACGGTTACATTTAGATACCGGTTGGTCACAAACTCTAAAATGTATCTTATAATGAACTTGAATTTTTGTCAATATGTATGTACTTTGAAGTTAAAGCAGTTATATGAAACGCGAGGTGGCGACGTTATGACAAAAATATTGGTGACAGGTTCGACTGGGAATATAGGCAGCTATGTGGTAGATCAACTATTACAGAAGGAGGTGACAGTTAAGGCTGCTGTCAGGGATGTAAAAAAGGGAAAACAATTTTTCTCAAACAGCCATGCAGAAGTGACGGCATTCGACTTTCTGCGCCCGCAAACCTATAAACAAGCGCTGGAAGATGTAACGAAAATTTTTCTTATGCGCCCGCCTCACCTGTCCTCACCAGAAAAAGATATGCTTCCATTTTTAGAAAGCGCCAAAGCAGCTGGCGTAGAGCACATTGTATTCGTTTCGCTATTCGGCGTTGAGAAAAATCCGTTCGTTCCACACCGAAAAATTGAGTCGTTCATACGTGATCTAGGATTTAATTATACATTTTTGCGCCCTGGCTTTTTCATGCAAAATCTAAATACGACGCATCGTAAGGATTTGTTATACCGAGGGGAATTATTTATACCTGCCGGCAATGCTAAAACCAATTTTATTGATACAAGAGATATAGCAGCCTGTGCAGCTGTATGCCTCACAGATCATGGTTATATAAACAAAGCTTATACGCTAACCGGCAATGAAGCGATAACCTATTATCAGGCTGCTTCCATCATGTCAGATGTGTTGCACCGGGATATAATCTATACAAATCCGGGACTGCTTGAATTCAGGAAGGCATTTATAAAAAGAGGAACACCAAAAACGTTTGCTAATGTGATGATGATGCTGTACTTAATGACAAAACTCGGTACAGCAGAAAAAGTGACCGATGAGGCAGAAAAATTACTGGGGCGGAAACCAATTACGTTCAGACAATATGTTGAAGATCATGCGGAGTTTTTTGAAAGACGATAGTTGCCTGACATGCACAGGAAAAGAGGAATGATTGGAGGAACCGCCATTAAATCCAGATAGACTGACCCGGTTCTGTGTATAGAATCAATGAAACGACCTTTAACGGGAGATTGAAACCTCCCTTTAATATCTCTTTTTGTCTTCTCCATGGATTATAAGTGCCAGGCATATACGCAATTTAGAATTGCGTATATGCCTGGCACTTACTTCTAATTGGATGGTTGCGACACAAGTTTCTTATGATGAATATTCTATGATAAGAGCGGACAGGCTATAAAAGCCATAAGTGAGGAAAAAGAAGACTAGAGGTACAGAGTCCCTATATTCTTATGACGGATTTAAAACCAAAGAATAATATTCTGGTTATCACATCCATGATAAAGGGGGAAATAGGGTGGAGAAAGGAAGGATTTCAGCTTTACAGATGGCGGTTTTAATGTATCCAGCTGTTTTAGCAACCGCTATTCTCTCCTTACCGGCAACGACTGCTGCATACGCAGACCATGATATGTGGATGTCCCCTGTTTGGGGCTCCCTAGCTGGGTATCTGGCTGTGTATAATGCATACAAGCTAAACACACTTTACACGAAGGAAACATTGATTCAATACAGCCAACATATTATTGGCTTCATTCCAGGAAAAGTTATTGGCTTTTTTTATATCTTCTACTTTTTACACAACGAATCCCTAGTCGTGAATCAGTACGGAGAGTTTGTCGCGGGTATTTTTCTTCCTCAAACACCGATGATTGTGGTTAATATTGCAATGGTTATTGTCTGCGGAATTGCCGTACGAGGAGGTTTGGAAACCATTGCAAGAACAGCTCAGATCTTTATACCCGTGACTTTCCTGCTTTGGATAATCATTATCGTTTTACTGATTCCTGAACTGGAACCGAATAATATGTTTCCAATTATGGGAGATGGCATGATGCCATCTATTAAAGGAGCATATATTCTTCAGAGCTGGTTCAGCTTATTTATTATGGTCGCCTTTTTACTTCCCTTTATAGAAGATCATAAAAAAAGCTTAAAATGGGGCATGCATTCTGTGACCAGTGTGCTGTTTACGATGGTCATTACAAACTTAGCCACTCTACTTATATTTGGAGAAATTACAACAAGATTTTTTTACCCAGTCATGGATGCTGCTCGTTACGTCAGCATCGCTGATTTTTTCCAACACATTGAAGCGCTCGTAATGGCCATTTGGGTAAGCGGAATTTTCATCAAAACCGCCGTATTTTATTACGTAGTGGTTCTTGGTACTGCCCATTGGTTGAAACTCGATGATTATCGCCCGATTGTCTGGCCAATTGGCTTTCTAATCATTGGTTTTACAGTGTGGGCACCCGGTATACAGGAAATTAGTCAGTATTTCGCCACAACCAGTATCATTTACTCGGTATTATTTCAAACTATCATACCGCTCCTGTTACTAGTCATCGCAGTCTTTAAAGTACCACGGAAATCATAGGGACTATCTAGGTCAAGTAGGAGTGAACCTCTCAGCCTAACGGCTGATTGTGTATCACTCCCCTCTCAGAACCATGCGAGCGGTTTTCCCGCACACGGCTCCACCTATCATCTTCACAGAATGTAACTAATATGATCTCTAAGTTGGTATATATTCACTTTCACAGTTGGTCTTGGAAGTGGAAATTTCTTTAGAAATAAAACGAATTTCTCCCATGTAAAAGACTTCTTCTGGCTTCTTCGATTGAGCCATTTAAAGAGTAACGTTCTTATATTGTCACGAAACAAATCAACCGTTGGCGAATTGTCTGTAATACAATAATAATTATAGTATCCTATAAGTGACTTTCGAATTCTATCCATGATAAATTCGGCACCTTCGGTTCTGTTTTCTTTTAGCCATTTCTTAGTTTGACGCAACTTCGCTCTCATCTTCTTGTTGTCAGTTTTCCGTTTAACTCTGAACTTGCCTTTCTGACTTTGGCTGCAGTAATGCGTGAAACCCAGAAAATTAAACGTCGGGGGTTTCCTATTTCCATTCCGCCTACTGTTCTTTTCCGCAAATCTGCCAAAGGGAATAATGTTCGTCTTGTCCTCTGCAACTTCAAGGTTAAATTTCGCCAATCTCTGTTTGAGGCCTTCAAAGAACTTATACGCGTCCTGCTGATATTGAAAACAGCACACAAAATCGTCCGCATAGCGGACGAGGTACGCTTGTCCTTTACATTCTTTACGTACTTTACGCTCAAACCATAAGTCCAGGACATAATGGAGATAAACATTTGCCAGAATAGGCGAGACAACACCACCCTGTGGTGTGCCAAACTCCTCCTTATATCGCTTGGTTTCCTCCATGTATCCGGCCTTTAAGAATCTGGCTACGAGCCTCAGTATACTGGGATCTTTAATTCGATGTTCCAGAAATGCCAGCATCCAATCATGATCCACATTGTCAAAGAATCCTTTAATATCTACATCTACAATGTAGTTCGTGTACCTCTGTTCAATGTAGACATTAAGAATCTTCAAGGCATCATGACAATTTCTTTTGGGTCTAAAGCCAAAGGAGCAGTCGAGGAAATCATTTTCATAGATTGTGTTAAGAATTTTAGCCAACCCCCGCTGCACGATTTTATCCTCGTGCTCCGGTATCCCCAATGGGCGTTTCTTCCTTGAACCAGCTTTATCAATATAGGTTCGTCTGACCGGTTGGGGGCGATAGCTTTTCTTCTTCATTCTATGAACGAGGTTCTCGACATTATCATTCAATTCTTCACCGTAGTCTTCCTTTGTAACCCCCATAATACCTGCAGCTTTATTGCCGGGTAATTCATAGTGGCATTGCTTTAAAGACTCCTCATCCAACAAATGCGCCAGTGATGTGAATTGCATCCTGGGGTGAGATCTAGCTAATTCCGCTATTCTCGATAGTTTTGTTTCCATTATAATTCCACCTCTGTGTGTAGATAATGTGTCCCTAATAAGAAATGATAGGGGGCTTACCTTTCCTCCACCGGAATTACCCGGCTTCAACGGTACTATGTAGCCCTCCGACTTCCTATCAGACATTTGGTTTCCTCACTTTGTATCGCTTGTACGCCATACTCCCTGCTTCCGCAGGAAGACCCGATAGGACCTCCCGGGTTGCCGTAACATATCCATGTCTAGCGTGCCGTGGTCACCGACCCCGGAAAGGTCTTAATAAGCTCGCCTATTTCACTTATCAAGATGTTGCATTCTGGACTGGCAAAACCATCTGCCCTTTCATTGAGTATTTCGGGGCTCAATCCCTTCAACCGTCGTTTACGGCCCACTAGCTAACAGTTTACGCTTAATGATGGAAGTTACCTTCCATCATCCAAAACTTGCTACGAGCGAGTGGCTAACTCTTACTCGGCGGGCATCCCACCCACTATATGTTACGACCTAAGCCCGGTCGCTCTGCCAGGCACATACGCACTTTAGAATTGCGTATGTGCCTGGCACTTATTTCTGACTATAATAAAGCATTTTTCGACATAATCTACCATTATTTCCAGGAATGGTATATAATTGAATTGTTGTATTAAGACATGGGTTCTATAAATACATATAAGTCATAAGGACTCAGAAAAGACTTAGAAAGGAATTGATATCAAATGACAGAAAACAATCAAATAAAAAAAGGTATTCCTAAAAAGATCACAGCTATTATTGCAGCCACTGTATTGGTTGTTGTTGGGGGTATAGTAGCGTTTTCACTGATGAACAACTCTCCAAAAACACAATACTTCAAAGCTGAAACAAATACACTCGAATTTATGAACGAAAATGTAACGACAAGCTATCAACCGGAATTCGACTGGGCAAAGACAACAAAAGAAAAGCCAACTGAAAACACAGTGACATTATCCGGAAACTATAATGGTCCTCCCAGCAGCGGAATGGGAATAAGTCCGGACCAAATCATCAATAATTCCAAACTGCAGTTAACGACGCAAACGGATAAAGAAAACAAGCAGCTCGCAACGGATTTACAAGTTAACGTTGCCGGTATTGAACTGAAAAATATTAATCTATATCTGGATGACGACCGTTTAATGCTTCAGCTGCCCTTTATGCAAAAAACGTTGCAGGTTAAGGATGATGACCTGGCTCAGCTGATGGAGAACATGAACCTGACGTTCAATGGCGAATCCATCGATTTTGCAGATTTTTTCAATCATGTGGATGACTTATTATCAGAGGATGATAAATCATATCTACGGGAAGAATACTTACAAATGATCTACGAAGAACTGTCGGATGATTCGTTTGAGTCCGCCAATGAATCAGTCAAAATCCAGGATAATTCAATTGAAGCCGAAAAGTTATCATTACAGCTTTCTGAAAAAGAAGTGAAAGATCTAGTAAGTGCCCTTCTTGAAAAAGTTAAAAAGGATGATAGAGTAAAAGACATTATTAAAGATCTGAATGGTTATTCGACGACTTTAGCCAGTGCATCGGAAAACAATGCCGATCCCATCCTTAAAAACTATGAAAAAAATATCGACAAAGCCATTAACAGTTTGGAAGAAATCCGAATGCCTGAGGGAATAACGTCCACTATCTGGGTTAAAGACGGGTTGATTGTTAAACGCGAGTCAGCCATCAGTATGGGAGCTCAGAATGGAAAACTGGTTGACCTCAGTATGAATGGCACACAAGTATTAAATGATACGACAATAGATTTGGATTATACACTGGCTGCCAATGACAATGCCATAACAGTGAAGGCTGATATGTCAAACCAGGATAACGAACTCGAAAATTCTGTATCCATCAGTGCAGATGGTGCTGACTTATCATATCAGGGTTCCTCCACACTTAAGGACGGTACAAGGGAATTTGAACGTGAAATTTCTGTTAACGGTACCGGACCAAATCAAACCGGAAGTGTGATCTGGACTGGTGAGGCATCCTATGACAATGATCGCATGAATTCGGAGCATAATATAACAGTGGAAACACCAACCCTTCCACAGGCATTGAATATGGTAAGTCTGACTGTCAGCCGGGATGCCAAAGTTATTAAGCAAGTAGATAAACCAGAGGATAATAACGTTAAAGACCTTGGCACAATGTCACCCAGCGAGCTGAGGAATTATTTCCGGACGACGGTAGCACCACAATACCAACAATGGCTTACGGAGATTATGGGGGCTCCAGACGGCAACATGAACGGTTTTTAATTAAGGATGTGCAGGTATGACGTTTATCAGACATAGCCTTCTGTTTTTTAAAAGCAATCTGAAGACATTGCAGAGGAAGCTGCCGGTGCTTCCTCTGCTTTTACTATTCCCTGTTATACTTGTTTCCCTCATGGCTGTCATTGCCATATCAATTATTCAGCCGGATGAAGATGAACCGCTTCGTGTCGGACTGGTGGATCTTGATAAGTCGCAGGAAACGGAAATGGTTATCGAGTTAATCGAAAGCTCATCACAAACAGGGAACTATATCAAAATGGAAGCCCTGACAGAAGAACAGGCCCGCGAACAAATAAACGAGCAATTAAGCGCCTATGTCAGTTTTCCGAAAGGGTTTACTGAAAGTCTGTACAACGGGGATTCCGTCACACTGGAAGTAACTGGCAATGCCGGAAGACGGACAGAAAGCTATCTTGTTAAAGAATTGCTCGACAGCCTTGCCAGGCATATTCGGACGTCACAAGCCAACATTTTAACCATTGATGATTATTTAAAACCATTGCCCATTGCTGATGACAAGCGAAAAGATATACTGGTGCAGCAATTTAAGGACTTTCTCATCTATACAGCCGGTAAAGACAAGCTGCTAAGCGAAGAACAAATCACCAATCAGGCCACGAGCTCGCCTGTTCACTACTACGGTCTTGCCGCCTGGTTTATCATCATTACGATCTGGCTATTGGCATTTTACTCATTTTTTTCGAATGATGACGGAATTCGTATGCAAAACAGAATGCGATTATACGGGGTGACGGTGCTTCAGCAGCTCACGGCCAAAATCACGGCCACATGTCTGATCACGAGCGTTTTGGGGGCCATTTCCTTTTATCTGTATGTCTCAATAATGGCCATTCCATTATACAGTGAGGACTACATTCGAATCGCTCTTCTTACCCTGCTGTACTGCTTAATTTACTTGGGTATTCTTGCTATGCTGGAAACCATTTTTACAGGGCATAAAATTCGATTGCTTATGCAGTCATTACTGACGCTGCTAGTGCTGCTGGCAAGCGGTGCCATTATACCAACGCTATATTTTCCATTGTATATGCAGCATCTGCTCCCGTATTTATTTGCCAGTGAAGGCTTTCGCTGGCTGCAGGAAATCATATTAAACGGCAGATTTTACGCGGACTATATACCCATGACGCTGATGCTGCTATGCACTGTTATGATTCTGATTGGCACGTCCGTCTGGAAGGAGCGTGCTGTTAAATGAAACAGATTATCACAACGCGTTTAATGCACTGGAAGAAACAGTGGGTAAGCCTCATGTTCTGGCTCTTGTTCCCGTTTGTGGCAACAGTCAGCGTGATCATGATCACCGATGCACTGCAGGATGATGCACAGATCCCTGTCGGTGTTGTTCTGAAGGAGGAAACAGATGCTTCAGAGGCACTCGTTCAAAAAATCAAATCGGCCCCGTTTATCAGAACGACAATTTTGCCTGAAGACAAAGCACTGTATCGCCTGGAGAAACATGATCTGGACAGTGTATTTACAATTCATAGCAACTTTGAGCAAAAGATTCAGCAGAATAACAGGAGCCGTTTGATCACCGCTTATCAATCTGATCTATCGCTTGCCTACTCACCGGTTAAAGAAATGATTGTCTCGTATGTTCAGCAGGAAACCGGCCGCGCTAAAGCAGCTTTTACCATTCAGGAACTTGAAAAGCGCTATTCAGGTCAAACACAGTCGACAATTGAAGACATTGTTGCTAAGAGCAAAACGATACAAAAAGAGGAAGATCTGCTGTCTACCAATCTGACATTCCACGGTGATCATGAAACGATGAATGACACCCAGAGGCCATTTAATGTCTGGGGATTGTGGGGGATTTTCAGTCTTCTTTCCGCTATGCTTCTGTTTGATTGGGTTATTAAAGAAAAACAGTCGAAAGCCATATGGCGTCTGACATTTTCCCGGTGGTCATTAAAATCCTACTTGCTACTGAATTCCCTGCTGTACACGCTCGTTCTGTTTATGACAGATATGCTGACAGCTGTTTCGCTGTATTATATATTTGGCGAATGGCTCAATCCCGCCAATCTCCTGGTTTATCGGTTGCTCATTTGCACAGCGGCATTTTTATTGGCCCATTTGTTTAAACGTCCGTTTTACTATAACACAGTGGCATTCGCGCTTGTATTATTGGCTGGTATTGGCACTGGCGCCCTGCTTCCGACACGCATTACAGCGGATTGGCTTCCTGATTTTGCAAGCCCGCTGAGCCCACTGCTTGCTGGAAATTTACTCAGTCTGTGGCCGCTGGCAATCGGGGTGACTTTTGTATTATGGCTGATGAGAAAGGAGCAATATCATGCTTGAGGTCCAGACACTGTCCAAAGCCTATGGCAGAAAACAAATTTTGAATGATCTTTCCTTCACCGTACACCCCGGGGAAGTGATTGGACTTGTCGGAGAGAACGGCGCAGGCAAATCAACCCTGCTGCAGATTTTAGCTACACTGTCCCAGCCGAGTGCCGGCGAGATCATGTTATATGATCAATCCTACCGAACAGACGTTAAAATCATTCGCAGACAAATCGGTTTTGTGCCACAGGATATTGCTTTGTGGGAGGACTTTTCCGTAAAAGAAAACATGAGGTTTTTTGAAAAACTGTCATGGAACCACAAAAACACTGAACAGCTCAGGCAACTGTGCCAGGACATGAAATTGAACAAATGGAACGAAACGGTCAAACAATTATCTGGCGGCATGAAGCGCAAATTGAATATCGCCGTTAGCCTGATTCATGACCCTGACTTGCTGATTCTGGATGAACCGACCGCAGGCATTGATTTGAAATCCCGTAAAGACATTGCATCCTATTTAGCGGGTCTGGCCAAAACACAAGAAAAAATGATTCTATATACATCACACGATCTCGATCAAATTACGCAAACTTGTGATCGAATATACTGTATGGGTGATGATCCGTTTTATTACCAAGTATTACAAGCATATGGCGAACAGCCCGTTTTGTTATAGAAAAAGTCCCAGGCTATTTCTCCAAAACTAATTTTGTAACGGCTTCAACATGGTAGGTTTGCGGAAACATATCCACCGGCTGAATGCCTTCAACCGCATACCCATGCTTCGTTAAGTACTTTAAGTCCCGCGCCTGTGTTTCCGGATTACACGAGACATATACTACTCGCTTTGGCTGGAGTTTTACCACACTTGACAGAAACGCTTCGTCACTTCCGCTTCGTGGCGGATCCATAAGCACCACATCGGCTTTATCGCCGCGTGCTGCCATTTGCATCATAAACTCGCCAGCGTCGCCCTGATAGAATCGGGCATTTTTTACACCGTTACGTTTTGAATTGCGAATGGCGTCGCGAACGGCATCGTTATTCATTTCAACGCCAATAACGTTTCCAGCTTTCTGACTGGCAACCAGACCAATGGTACCAATTCCGCAGTACGCATCAACCACCGTTTCCTTGCCAGTCAGCTCTGCTATTTCAATGGCCTTTGCATACAATTTTTCGGTCTGAACCGGATTAATCTGATAAAAGGACTTTGCTGATATCTCGAACGTCATTCCGCAGAGGGTGTCTGTGATTGTCCCTTTGCCGAACAATACCTTTTCCTGATTACCCAGAACGACGCTGGTATCCCGTTTATTGACGTTCAGCAAAAGCGTCGTAATTTCAGGATGAGCTTTGCGAAAGGCCGTTATAAAATTATTTTTGCCTTTGAAGACAGGTGAGGCCGCTACTAGCACCACCATAATTTCACCGCTGACCTGACCAACTTTTATCAGGACATGCCTTAGAAAGCCTTGGCCGGTATCTTCGTTGTACGGCTGCATTTTAAAGGATTTCATCAGGCCCCTAATCGTTTGCACGATCTCGTCCGCTTTTGGATCATGAATAAGACACCGGTCCATGGGTATGATTCGGTGGGTGTTCTGAGCGTACAGCCCACCAATAATCTGCCGCTCTTTATTCCGTCCAAATGTCATTTGACTTTTATTCCGGTAGTCATATGGATGGTCCATCGTCAAAATGGGTTCCGGCTTGCCAAACGGTTTCATAATCGAATCGATGATGTTTTGTTTAAAACGCCCTTGCGCCTGGTTGCTCATATGCTGCAACTGACATCCCCCGCATTCGTAGTAATACGGACAAGGCGGATCGACGCGGTCATCAGACTGTTTGACCACCCGCTTTAGCTCTGCGTTACGATACCGCCCTTTTTTGGACACACGTATCTCAGCCGTTTCACCAGGCAGCAGATGCGCAACCTCCAGCTGCTTTCCTTCCCACTTAACAAGACCCTTGCCCTCACCGGTCAAACCTGAGCATGTAACTGTCGCCGTTGTGGCCTTCTGTCCATGTTGGCGCGAATTAGTTACTGCAGTCTGACCTCTTGGTTTTCCGCTTTTTGGTTTTCCTTTTGCGTGGTTCGGCTTCTTGTAGGATTTATCAGATTTGCTATTTTTATCAGGCTTTTTATAGCCACTATTCTTTCGCTTAGACATAGGCACTTCCCATCTTTACTTCTTCTTTACATCTATTATAGACCACCCAAAGCCGGCCGTAAACGCAGGCTTTAATGTAGCATTTCCCAACGCTGATGCTTTAATGTTAACATCGTAATATAAGGATTTATTTTAATGAAAAGCAGGAGGATCATATGAACTTTTACCTGTCATCTCAAGACGTGGGTCGTGAGGAACAAAAACTCAAAGACATGACAAAGGATGGCAATAGACGCGTAGCTTTTATCAATAATGCCATGGATTTTATGACAGATATCAACCAGAAGAATCAAAGTGATGCACGTAACGCAGCCGATTTAGAGCGTCTAGGTTTTACTGTGGATATCATCGATCTGAAACAATATTTCCATAATACAGGGGCTCTGGAAGACAAACTTGATCAGTACGACGTCCTCTGGGTTAGAGGCGGCAATACGTTTGTTTTGGCACAGGCCACGAGATTAAGTGGTTTTGACAGTATTGTTAAAACATATTATAGAGATAACAAAAACGTCTTATATGGCGGGTACAGTGCAGGCATTTGTATGCTTGGACCGACGTTAAAAGGTCTTCATTTAACGGATGATCCAGATGAAAAACCATATGGCGAAGATTACCCGACAGTTTGGGATGGACTAAACATATTAGATTATACCATTGTTCCGCATTATCAGTCAGGCATCCCGGAATCCGAGGATATCGACCGGACTATTGCCTATATAAAAAATCATAACACCCCCTTTAAAACACTGAAAGACGGCGAAGTCATCATTATCGAATAAACAAACGGGGTTGGGACAAAAGACGTTTAGTCAAATAAAAATCCGAACTATGACTCACAAACAATATTAATCAGTTCGGATTTTTCGCTTAGCGCAGGAAAAACACGGAGACTCCTGCGGGATGAAAAGCTTAGATAAGACCCCGCAGTGCGGTAAGCACGAGGAGGCTTATCAGCGCCCGCGGAAAGCGCAGTGTTTTTCCGGAGCGATGGCCACGCCTTAAATATATCGTTCGTATTTAGAAGCGATTTGTTCAGTCTTTTTCCCAGCCCCGTTTAGTCAAACTTTACATATGATACTGACGATGGAGCTCACGGACTTCTTCTGCAAGCTCAGGAACAGGGCCTTCAACTGTCGTGTCACGAATCACATCCTCGATCGGAAGGCTGCGGACACGGGGCAATCCGGTCATCCCCATTTCACTGAACCATCTGCCTAGCTGATCGGATGAACTAACATAAACGATACGGTCCAAACCAGCTAATCCATGGGCTGCAGCGCACATCGGGCAATGTTCACCTGAGGTATAGACGGTCGCCTCGCTTTTTTCTTTAGCTGACATATTTTCAGCTGCCGAACGTGCGAGCGCAATCTCCGGGTGCTGCGTATGGTCACCGCCTGAAGTGTGGTTATGATCTTCGGCGAGTACGTCACCATTGCCTGAGACAAGGACTGAACCGAATGGCTCGTCCCCTTTTTCCAAAGCAGTCTTTGCCAAGTCAACAGAACGGCGCAGGTGCTTCATATCTGTTTCATCGATCATACTTTTGAGTCCTCCTCGTCATATTCGTTCTTAGACCATTATAATCAAATGCCAGGCACATACACAATTCAGAATTGCGTATGGTCAAGTAGGAGTGAACCTCTCAGCCTAACGGCTGATTGTGTATCACTCCCCTCTCAGAACCATGCGAGCGGTTTTCCCGCACACGGCTCCACCTATCATCTTCACAGAATGTAACTAATATGATCTCTAAGTTGGTATATATTCACTTTCACAGTTGGTCTTGGAAGTGGAAATTTCTTTAGAAATAAAACGAATTTCTCCCATGTAAAAGACTTCTTCTGGCTTCTTCGATTGAGCCATTTAAAGAGTAACGTTCTTATATTGTCACGAAACAAATCAACCGTTGGCGAATTGTCTGTAATACAATAATAATTATAGTATCCTATAAGTGACTTTCGAATTCTATCCATGATAAATTCGGCACCTTCGGTTCTGTTTTCTTTTAGCCATTTCTTAGTTTGACGCAACTTCGCTCTCATCTTCTTGTTGTCAGTTTTCCGTTTAACTCTGAACTTGCCTTTCTGACTTTGGCTGCAGTAATGCGTGAAACCCAGAAAATTAAACGTCGGGGGTTTCCTATTTCCATTCCGCCTACTGTTCTTTTCCGCAAATCTGCCAAAGGGAATAATGTTCGTCTTGTCCTCTGCAACTTCAAGGTTAAATTTCGCCAATCTCTGTTTGAGGCCTTCAAAGAACTTATACGCGTCCTGCTGATATTGAAAACAGCACACAAAATCGTCCGCATAGCGGACGAGGTACGCTTGTCCTTTACATTCTTTACGTACTTTACGCTCAAACCATAAGTCCAGGACATAATGGAGATAAACATTTGCCAGAATAGGCGAGACAACACCACCCTGTGGTGTGCCAAACTCCTCCTTATATCGCTTGGTTTCCTCCATGTATCCGGCCTTTAAGAATCTGGCTACGAGCCTCAGTATACTGGGATCTTTAATTCGATGTTCCAGAAATGCCAGCATCCAATCATGATCCACATTGTCAAAGAATCCTTTAATATCTACATCTACAATGTAGTTCGTGTACCTCTGTTCAATGTAGACATTAAGAATCTTCAAGGCATCATGACAATTTCTTTTGGGTCTAAAGCCAAAGGAGCAGTCGAGGAAATCATTTTCATAGATTGTGTTAAGAATTTTAGCCAACCCCCGCTGCACGATTTTATCCTCGTGCTCCGGTATCCCCAATGGGCGTTTCTTCCTTGAACCAGCTTTATCAATATAGGTTCGTCTGACCGGTTGGGGGCGATAGCTTTTCTTCTTCATTCTATGAACGAGGTTCTCGACATTATCATTCAATTCTTCACCGTAGTCTTCCTTTGTAACCCCCATAATACCTGCAGCTTTATTGCCGGGTAATTCATAGTGGCATTGCTTTAAAGACTCCTCATCCAACAAATGCGCCAGTGATGTGAATTGCATCCTGGGGTGAGATCTAGCTAATTCCGCTATTCTCGATAGTTTTGTTTCCATTATAATTCCACCTCTGTGTGTAGATAATGTGTCCCTAATAAGAAATGATAGGGGGCTTACCTTTCCTCCACCGGAATTACCCGGCTTCAACGGTACTATGTAGCCCTCCGACTTCCTATCAGACATTTGGTTTCCTCACTTTGTATCGCTTGTACGCCATACTCCCTGCTTCCGCAGGAAGACCCGATAGGACCTCCCGGGTTGCCGTAACATATCCATGTCTAGCGTGCCGTGGTCACCGACCCCGGAAAGGTCTTAATAAGCTCGCCTATTTCACTTATCAAGATGTTGCATTCTGGACTGGCAAAACCATCTGCCCTTTCATTGAGTATTTCGGGGCTCAATCCCTTCAACCGTCGTTTACGGCCCACTAGCTAACAGTTTACGCTTAATGATGGAAGTTACCTTCCATCATCCAAAACTTGCTACGAGCGAGTGGCTAACTCTTACTCGGCGGGCATCCCACCCACTATATGTTACGACCTAAGCCCGGTCGCTCTGCCTGGCACGTATTACTATTGATTACCGAACCATCCCATGGGTTGTGGAGCAGTATTTTTGTACACATGCTTTAACTCAGTATATTCCTCAAGACCCTCTTTACCCATTTCTCGACCTATACCAGACTGTTTATATCCTCCCCAAGGAGCTTGAGGAAAATTGATATGAAAATCGTTTACCCAAACAGTTCCAGCAAGCAATTGTCCAACGACACGTTCAGCTCGATTGGTATCCTCTGTCCACACGGCTGCAGCTAATCCATATCTAGTATCGTTCCCCAATTGTATAGCTTCTTCTTCTGTATCAAATGTTTCAATAGTCAGGATAGGGCCAAACGTTTCCTCTTGGACAATACTCATTTTTGAATGGCAATGATTAAATATAGTCGGTTCAATAAAAAAGCCCTTTTGTAACGTTTCACCTTCTGGTCTTTTTCCACCAACAGCCAACTCTGCACCTTCTTCAATCGCAATCTGAATGTAATTATCTACATTATTCAGATGAGCAGCAGAGACGAGAGGTCCCATTTCCGTTTCTGGATCTAACCCGTCACCCATTCGAATATTCTTAGCTCTTTTGACAAGTTCATTCACAAACTCATTATGAATCGATTTTTCAACTAATAGTCTTGTTCCTGCGTTGCAAGCTTGACCTGTTGTAAAGAAGATAGCATTTAATGCATAATCCACGGCAGTTTCAAATTGAGCGTCAGCAAAAATTATATTCGGGCTGTTCCCTCCCAACTCAAGGGATGTCTTCTTAAAATTACTGGTTGCTGCCTGCATAATTGTTCTGCCTGTTTCTGTCCCCCCTGTAAAAGAGACTAAGTCTACATCTAAACTTTCTGCTATTTCTTGTCCAACTGTTGAGCCTTGTCCCAAAACCAAATTTATAACACCAGAAGGAAAACCTACTTCTTCCATAATCTCTATTAACTTTATTGTGGTTAATGGTGTAAGCTCACTTGGTTTGATTACCATTGTATTACCAGCGGCAATAGCAGGAGCGACTTTATATGATAATTGCAGTAAAGGAAAATTCCATGGGCTGATCAAACCACAGACACCAACTGGTTCTCTCACAACTCGACTTACTGAGTTTGGGTTAGGAGAATTAATGACACTTCCTCCATCTTTATCAGCTAAACCTGCATAATACTGAAACACATTAGCAACACCGTCAATATCGCCGATGCTTTCCGTAAGCACCTTCCCTGTATTTAACGTTTCGAGACGTGCCAACTCGTCTCTTTCCTTCCTTATCGACTGAGCGATTTGATAGAGCAGATCTCCTCGCTCTTCTCCAGTCAATTGTCTCCAATCTTCATTATTAAATGCTTTTCTGGCTGCTTGAATGGCATATATCGTATCCTCGCGATTTCCTTCAGCAACTGTATCAATCACCTCTTGATTATAAGGGTTAATAACTTTTCGTGTTTCACCAGTCTTCGATTTAACCCATTCTCCATTAATATACATCTTTCCCAATGGTATCCCTCCAAGTATTTTGGAATTTCTTCAATTACGTATCAATATACTAGAAACATCTCTGTGTTAAGCTAGTATTTTTTCCATCCTTAATCAGCAATATATCTATCCCCTACTATACATTAATTCCCTTAGTTAACTTTTCAGGGAAACCTTCAGCACGAAGTTCTTCCCCTACTTCGTCTTCAAGGAGTTTTGCAATTTGTGGTGATTCAGCCTGTCCACCATACTTTTCTATACCTTCTTCATAAATATCAGCAACAAGCTCAGCAAGACGAACTGGAACACCATTTTGCTCAGCAATTTCTAATGCAAAACCGATATCCTTACGCACAAGTTCCATTGAGAATAATATGTTATAGCTCCCATTAAGGATAACTTGACCCTCGGTTTCATGCACAAAACTGTTCCCAGAGCTCAAGCGAATTGCTTCATAGGCTGTTTTAAGATCAATTTCTGACTTTTTTGCAAGCATTAGCGCTTCTCTAACACCAGCTAAGTTAATGAATGCAAGCATATTAGTAATAACCTTAATAGTTGTGGCTTTACCTAGATCCCTATCTATGTGCAATACCTCTCCACCCATAACGTCTAATAACGGTCTTACATGCTCCAGGATATTTGCTTTGCCTCCACATAGAATGGTCACATCTCCTGAATCAATAAGATGTATACCACCTGTAACAGGGGCTTCTATCGTTTCAACACCTTGGCTGGATGCAATTTCTGCAAGACGTATAATTTCAGACTCAATGTTCGTTCCCATCTCCATCCAGATTGTACCAGGGGAGAGTGTTAAGAATGCACCTTTGTCACCTGTCAACACCTCATTGACTGCTGCTGAAGATGGAAGGCTAGTAATCAGAACATCTACACCAGCAGCTGTTTCAGCTGGTGTCTCCCCCCATGTTGCTCCAAGCTCTAATGCTGGCTCTGCCTTTGAACGATCAAGATCATTTACCGTGACTTGATAACCCTCACGAGCAAGGTTACATACCATTCCCAATCCCGCACTTCCTAATCCAATAAATCCTATTTTCATTTTAAATCCTCCGCATCTTATTAGTTAAAAATGGAACATTATGGTTTTGTCACTTTAATCCCCTAGCATGTCATTGTCTTTTAACCACTTTTTGGCCACGTTTTTCACTTGTTTTCCTTTGATATCCACTTGGTAGCTCAGTTTAACTATAATTTCGGCATCCAGTTTGTTGGCAAGGTCCGCGGTGAGATCCTTTAATTTTGGGTACTTATCCAATACATCTTGATGAATGGATACCGCCGCGCGATAAGATGGAAAGAAGCTTTTGTCATCTTTCAAGACGACCAAATTTTGATCTTTAATTTGAGGATCGGTAGTGTTAACCTTAACTGCATTAACTTCCCCTTTTTCAATCGCACCGTACTGCAAGCCGTCCTTCATTAGTTTCATATTTTCCGAGCCAAATTCGAACTCGTAGCTTTTTTCTAATCCTTTAATGCCATCAGAACGGTTGGCAGTCTCCGTATCGGTAGCCAACTGAATCTTATTGGGGTTTTTGTTGATATACTCAGCCAAATCACTAAGTGACTCAATTCCTAATTCATCTGCTTTCTTTTGTTGCATGGCGATTGCATACGTATTATTCACACCTGACATGTTGATCCAATTAATGTCGTTTTTCTTTTTATCGATCTTTTTGACCGTTTCAAAGGACTTCTGGGGATCGGAAATCGGCTCTTTTTTCAAATAGTTCACGAGGCCAGTGCCTGTATAATCCCACGTGAAGTCTACTTGTTTGTTGAGTAAAGCCTTCCGAAGCGCAGAACTTCCGAGATTGCTTTTTTCCTTGACCTTGAATCCGTTGTCCTCTAAATACAGAGCTGTAATTTTAGATAAAAGAAATTGTTCAGTATAATTTTTTGAACCAATCGTTACTTCCTTGTCATCGTCTCCGCTGGCTGAGGAACTTCCACAAGCCGCAAGCATTCCAGTTATAAAGGTACATGATAAAATTAATATTAAAAGTTTTTTCATTATAGTTATATCCTCCTTGATACAATGTTTTGACTAATATCGTTTAATTCATGCAGTTTTCCCATTTTGTCACCAATGTCTTGAATTTTTCTGGTTGTCTATTAGGCTATGATTTACGATGTTTTCCTAACTGGCATCGGTAATTGATTTCCGCAAAGATTTGGGAACCACAATTCTTTCAGCCAAGCGAAATAGAAAATCCACAGCGAGTGCGAGCAAAGTGAGCGGCACAGCTCCTGACAATAGATAGGAATTATCAACTAAACTGATGCCAGTATTAATCCAGTTTCCAAGTCCCCCTGCCCCGATTAGAAAAGCAAGAGCAGCAGTGCCGATATTAATGACAACCGAGGTTCGGATGCCGGCCATAATGGAATAAGCGGCATTGGGCAACTCAATTCGAAACAAGATTTGATGGGGTTTCATTCCCATTCCTTTTGCCGAATCAATCAAATCATTACTAATGGAATCAATGCCGGCAACCGTATTGCGGAGAATTGGCAAGACTGAATAGATAAACAAAGCAAATACGGCAGGCTTAAATCCAAGGCCTAAATAACCCATAGCAAGGGCCAACACAGCAAGGCTTGGTAATGTTTGTCCTAAATTTGCTAAAAACATAAACGGCCATTGAATTCGACGGAACGTCTTTCTAGTAACCAAAATACCAACTAACAATGCCATCACTATCGCTATAAACGAGGATAGTCCAACAATCTTTAAATGTTGCTTTAGCAATAATAAAAATTTGTCAGGTTGATTAAAAATTTTACCAAAGTATCCATTTCGAAAGGCCCACACAAAAAACACAATAACCAGGGCTATGAATAGAAATCGAATAATTGTGGTGACCCACCGGCTTATATTCATTGTTCCACCCCTTGCAGAGACGCTGATCCCCTGATTATTTCATGTAAATAGGCTTCAATTCGATCTGAGGTGATAGCGCCTAAAGGTTTATTGAACTCATCTATTACGACAAGCTGGCTAGCCTCCTGATTTAAAAGCGTAGAAATGGTGTCTCTTAAATTATTATTTAAGGAAATTTGTCGACTGCCTTCTGCATTTACATCAACTGGCTTTAAATCAAAGGATTCAATCAAATCTCTGACTGAATAAAGACTCAAACTTTTTAGCGCTCGATCATTTCCAAGGAACCGGGCAATGAACTCACTGTTGGGATGAGTGAGGATATCCGAAGGATGGTCATATTGCATCAATTCTCCTTCCTTGAAAATTGCCACTTTATCTCCCATTTTAATCGCTTCATCAATGTCGTGGCTGACAAATAAAATGGTCTTCTTAACCTTTCTAAGGATAGACAAAAGTTCCTCTTGCAAATGCGTACGATTGATCGGGTCCAAAGCGCCAAATGGTTCATCCATCAACATTACGGGTGGATCAGCGGCTAATGCTCGAGCAATACCGATACGCTGTTGCTGTCCTCCGGATAGTTCAGAAGGATATCGCTTCTGGTAGTGTTTAGCATCCAGACCAATTAACTCCATCATCTCAAGGTAACGGTCATGTTTTTTCTTTTTGCTCCAACCTAACAAGTCAGGAACAATGACGATGTTTTCTTTGATCGTCATATTAGGAAAAAGACCATTACTCTGAATCACATAACCGATACTGCGGCGCAATTCAATCGGATCCATCGATGTAATGTCTTTTCCATTAACTCTAATAGTTCCTTCCGTAATGGGAACCAGACAATTAACCATGCGGAGGAGCGTCGTTTTACCGCACCCTGAAGGCCCCAATAAGACAACGGTATTTCCTTCGGGTACATGGAAACTAACATTATTGACGGCTTTTGTACGACTGCTATTGTATGCTTTCGTAACATTTTCAAATTCAATCATATATTCTCACCTCAAATACACTCCTTTATGATGATTTAGCCCCTTTAGGTGTTAGCCACAATTGTAAAAGACCAAGCAAAGCATCCGCGACAATCGCCAAAATAGCAACCGCAACAGACCCCCCGATGATCAAAGGTTCACTATGGCGACCAATACCTTGGTTAATCATGACGCCGAGTCCGCCAGATCCAATAAATGATGCAATCGTTCCAATACCGATATTTAATACAACAGCCGTTCGAATCCCTCCCATAATCAAAGGCATAGCATTGGGGATTTCTATTTTTCGCAAACGCTGCCAAGTCGTCATACCAATGCCGTTGGCTGCATCACGAAGGTCTGGATCCACATTTTTAATAGCCACATATGTGTTGCGGATAATCGGGAGTTGTGAATAAAGAACTAAGGCGACCACACCGGGAACAAAGCCGATTCCCTGGTTAATAATGGATAGGACAGGGATCATAATTCCGAATAAAGCAAAACTCGGAATCGTTATCATAATAGAGGCCAATTGTAAAACCATCTCTGCAAGAGAATCATTGGTCGTTAAGTAAATAGCGAGTGGAATTCCAATTGCAATGGCAATAATAATTGCCAAACCAACGAGTTCTATATGTTCTACTGTTAAAGACAGCAATGTTTCCTTGTAATCGACAGCAAAATCCATAATTTTTTGAATCATAATCGATATACACCTCCCTATCATAAGCGTTTCATTTGTAAGTGTCTTTCTTTCCAAGATCATACCCTGAAAATTATCAAAAGTTAGAGACACTGATACAAACAGGAAAATCGCTGAAGATGAATTAAGTCTAATAGCATACAAACTTGACAGTCAAGAAGTATTTTTATAAACAGTACAAACAAATTGTTTAATTTATAGTGTACAGACTTTTCTAACCCGCATCATTGCAGTGTTTCAACGGTCGACAATATATAACAAAAAAATTTGCTTTTTATGAAGAAAATTTTCCTTTTACTAAGGTATTTAATTTATTAAAGAGAAATTTTCCTTAAAATCCTTGTTTAATTTGTCGAAGTATATTAGACTAATTTTTAAACGTTTTAGATGGGTGTGAGACTATGGAATCTAGCATGACTAAAATCACAGACTTTACCATGGATTTCTTTAGCCTAAAAGGAAAGGTAGCTATGGTTACGGGTGGAAACTCTGGTCTGGGACAGGGGTTTGCACTTGCTTTAGCCAAAGCAGGTGCAGACATTTTTGCGGTAAGCATGGAAGAAGACGACAATGAAACGAAGCATCTTATTGAAGCGGAAGGAGTGAGCTATCATTTAGAACTAGCCGACATTACAAAAGATGGCGTATGTAAACAACTCATTGATAATTGTGTTGATACATTTGGTAAAGTTGATATTTTAATTAATAATGCTGGTATCGGCATCAATGAACCAGATGTTACGAAATTCACCCGCACTCAATGGGATAAGATGATTTCGGTTAATTTAACAGCTGCTTTTGAAATGGGTAGTGAAATTATTAAATATATGATTCCACAAAAAAGCGGAAAAATCATTAATGTATGCTCGCTATTTTCTTTCCTCGGCGGACAGTGGTCTCCGGCATATGCTGTGACAAAACACGGACTTGCGGGTTTTACAAAAACTTATTGTGATGAGCTTGGGCAATATAATATTCAAGTGAATGGAATTGCGCCCGGCTATTTTGCAACAAATGTTACAAGACAAACTAGAGAAAACCCTGAAACCAACCAAAAAGTGTTGGATCACATTCCTGCCAACCGATGGGGCAATATCCTTGATCTAATGGGGACACTTGTATTTTTAGCATCGGATGCTTCCAATTATGTGAACGGGACAATAGTCAATGTAGATGGCGGTTACTTGGTACGATAAAAATTAAAGAAAGAGGTGCGCGAATCTTGTTTGAACAGACCATAGAAGGACTGAAATCAATCATTTCAGAAAAACAAATAACAACAGATAAAAAGGAATTATATGATGCATCCGCTGACCGATATAAAAAATATGCAAAAACAAAATCTGTTTTGGATGTTCCAAGTCCTTTAGCCATTGTTTATCCTACTACAACGGAAGAGGTAAGATCCATCCTGATTTTCTGTAATGACAATGAAATCAATGTCATTCCAAGAAGCGGAAAGACAGCAACGGAAGGTGGATTGGAAAACTGGAAGCAGAAAACGATTGTTGTTGATAGTTCCAGAATGAAAAATATTATAAACATTGATACTTACAATATGGAAGTTACCGTACAATCTGGTGTGAAATTACAAACGCTGGAAGATGAACTTCGCAACTTGGGGTATACAACAGGACACTCCCCACAATCCAAACCGGTAGCACAAGTAGGAGGCTTAGTTGCCACAAGAAGCATTGGTCAGTTTTCTACACTATATGGCGGAATAGAAGATATGGTGGTTGGCCTTGAGTGTGTATTTCCAGAAGGAGATATTTCTAAAATCAAGAATGTTCCAAGACGAGCAGGCGGTCCCGATATTCGCCACATTGCCATTGGTAACGAGGGATCCCTTTGCTATATTACAGAGGTAACTCTGAAAATATTTAAATTTTACCCGGAAAACAACACCTTTCACGGCTACTTATTGGAAAATATGGAATCAGGCATTAAAATGCTTCGGGAAGTCATAGTCAATGGGTTTAATCCATCTGTTGCCAGATTATATTCCGAAGAAGATGCCAGAAAACATTTCAGTCACTTTTATAAAGGTAAATGTGTGCTGATTTTTATGGCGGAAGGACCAGCGGGAATTGTCAAAGCCACCAATGAAGCGATTCATCGGGCCGTGGACAAGTTTAGCGAAACCGGTGTGGAAAAAGTTGATCCTTCTCTAATAGAATCTTGGTTCTATAATTTAAACTGGGAACAAAGCCAAATTGACGAAGAAATCAATGACATGATGGTTAATGATAAACATGATGGATTTACAACGGAAATCTCTGCTAATTGGGAGAACATCATCACCATTTACAATAATGTTATAGAACGAATCAAAAATGAATTTAACAAAGCCGATGATTTAACGATGCTCGGAGGACATTCATCTCACAGTTATCTTAACGGAACCAATATGTATTTTGTATACAACTATACGATTAATTGCGCACCGGAAGATGAACTGATTACATATCATCATCCTATCCATGCAATTATTATTGAAGAAACACTGAAAATGGGCGGATCCATGTGTCACCACCATGGAATAGGAAAATACCGTTCTGAATGGACTAAGGAGGAGCACGGGTCAGCCTATTATATGCTGCAGAAATTAAAAGAAGCTTATGATCCAAACGGCATCATGAACCACGGAACAATTTTCCCCCAAGAAGCTGAAATTAAAAGATACATTGGGGACTAAGAAGGTGTATAGATGAGCAAACGATATGTAATGGGTATCGATAATGGAACCCAAAGTACAAAAGTCGTCATATTTGATTTAAAAGGAAATGAAATTGCCTATGGTTCCTGCCCTTTGAAGGAAACTGTGTCTCCTGAACCCGGTGTTGTCCTCCATCCGGATGACGATCTATGGGACAGTGTATATAATAGTATAAAAAGATGTTTGGAAAATTTTCAAGAAGATCCCAAATTAATTGAAGGTATTGGTTTATGTACAATTCGAAGCTGTCGGATTTTGTTAAATAAAGATGGATCGCTCGCTTACCCAGCAATAAACTGGGCGGATGATAGACTATCCGAACCTTATAAGCATGAAGATGATCGTGTAAAATATGTAACTACCACATCTGGTTATTTAGCATTTAAATTAACTGGTCAGATGATTGATACAGCGGGAAATTATGAAGTGAACTGGCCACTGGATTTAGAATCATTGGATTGGTCGGATGATGATCAGATAATAGCCGACCATGGCTTAACAAGAGACATGCTATTTCATCTGGTAAAACCAGGGGAAAAGCTCGGTGTTATTCGTAATCAACTAGCACAAGATTTCGGGTTAGATAAGCAAACACCCATTATTGCTACGTCCAATGACAAAGCTGTTGAAGTGCTTGGTTCTGGAATAAAAAAAGATAATACCATTATGATTTCGCTCGGAACTTTTATTTCGGCCATGCTGCTTAGAGATAATTATTACGAAAACGCTAAAAATTTTTTTCCGACATTGGCAGCGGTACCGTTTAAATATGTATATGAATCAAATGGGATCAGACGAGGAATGTGGACAGTTAGCTGGTTTAAAAAACTGATTGGAGAAGAGTCGGT
The DNA here is from genome assembly GCF_055395055.1 of Lentibacillus halophilus. Taxonomy (NCBI): domain Bacteria; kingdom Bacillati; phylum Bacillota; class Bacilli; order Caryophanales; family Bacillaceae; genus Lentibacillus; species Lentibacillus halophilus. Next base: position 1,313,906 of record NZ_AP043750.1, on the reverse strand, counting down.
ATCAGAAGGGCTTGATGTAGGTTTATCGAAAGAAGCATCCTTGAACGCTAAAGCCGAGCAAATACCGGCGGGTAGTGAAGGATTAATCACTATACTGGATTGGCTTCCTGAATCTGATAAACCATACCGAAAAGGTTTAATGATTGGTTTCGATCAAAGACATTCAAGATATCATATCTATCGATCCATTTTGGAAGCAATTGCATTTAACATAAAAAACAATATTGATTTAATGCTGAAAGAGATGAATACAGATATAAATGAAGTCGTTGCTATAGGTGGTGGCTCTAAAAGCGATTTGATGATGCAAATTTTATCGGACCTGTTCGGGTTGCCTGTGCATAGGCGTTCAGCAAGCAGTAGCGCTTCCTTGGGAGCAGCTATCAGTGTATATAAATATTTAAATGTTTATCAGAGTTATCCGGAAGCAATCAGTAACACTGTAAAAACAGATTATACATTTTACCCCAATTCAGAAAACAATGTCTTTTATAATGAAATAAATGATACAGTCGTAAAACGTATTCGTCAGTATACAGACGAGGTTCTAAAACTAACTCACCCTGTTTTTGGTTAATATGAAAATGATTATAGAAGATACCGATATCCCCACTGGTAACGCATTTATTCCAGACGATGGGGATGACCAATACTTTTTGGCAAATGCTATACAAAAAGTATTGGTTATTTTTTGTGAAAAATTATAGTTATACAAAAGAAATGTTAGTTTAAAGACATTCGTTATTGTCCTTTAATTAAAATTGGTTAAGATGTGGGAAATGATAAGAAAGGTGGCGGGAGCTAATGTTAAAACTAAATACGGATCATCTAACAAAGTTGGAACAAGAAATGCATATGAAATTATCAAAGGCCAGTGCCTCAAGTGCTAAATTGAGAATAACTGAAGCTGCTAATATGTGTAACACGTCCCCATCTAAAGTCTCGAAGTTTGTGCGAAAACTGGGGTTCCAAACGTTTAAGCAGTATAAACTTTATTTTAGCGGGCAGAAAGTTGATGTTCAAGAGAAAAAAACATCGACTGAGCTGGAGCGTTTAATGGAATTCCTAAAAAATTTCGATCCGGAAGTAGTAGACGGTTTTTTATCGATTATCAAGCGGTATAACAAAATAATTATTTATGGATTGGGACCTTCCTTTATCAGTGCTGAATATTTTGGTTATAAGCTTGCCACGGTAACTGATAAAAATATCACGGTTACACAACACGAGGACTATGCAGAACGCTTGGCAAATGAAGGAACTCTCCTGCTGGTTTTTTCCGTAACCGGTAAATTTGTTTCTTTTGATACTTTATTTCAAAGAACCAAAGCTACTGGCGCAGATTCAATGTTGATCTTGGAAGAGTACGATAATAAACGTCATTTCCTAGCTGATTATATATTTCATTTATCCAAATTTAAACAAAGTGATGACTTACGTTCATTTGAGAAAACAAGAACTGTATTTTTTATTTTTATAGAAGAAGTAATAGCAAAACTAAGACAGTAAGAATATATACTATACCCCGAGGTGGGGTTACTTTACCACGTGTTTTTCTAAAACCAAGTGCCTGGCACATACACAATTCTGAAATGTGTATGTGCCAGGCACTGATTTTTTGCATAGTATCACGTCAGTTTGAAGATAGTAAAGAAGTAAGCGGTTTAGTAATAATATTGTTCCATTAATGTTGTATAAGTCTTTGCGTATGCCTTTCTCAAACACTCTTTCAGCAAAACATGAACCAAAACCAATTGATCTGACACACATACGCTAACACATTTTTAATAAGGAGGTATGAATCGTGTCTTTGCATGAAACAGTCATCGCAAGTGCCATTCGAACACCAACCGGAACAATGATGGGCAGCCTGTCGAATATTTCCGCACCCGAGCTGGGAGCTATTGTGACTCGCGAAGCACTGATCCAAAAAAATTTAGATCCTCATGAGGTGGATGAAGTCATCTTAGGAAATGTCTTGCAGGCAGGCTTAGGACAAAATCCAGCACGCCAGGCATCCATGAAAGCTGACCTACCGGTAACTGTACCATCCATGACGATCAATCAAGTTTGTGGTTCCGGTCTTAAGGCAGTCCAGATTGCCGCCCAGTCAATCATGCTTGGAGAAAATGACGTCGTTATTGCCGGTGGTATGGAAAATATGAGCCAAGCTCCTTATTTATTAAAAGGAGCTCGTAGCGGTTACCGCATGGGAGATAAAACCGTTATTGATAGTATGGTTCACGATGGCCTGTGGGATGTGTTCAATGATTATCACATGGGCGTAACAGCCGAAAATATTAATGAACGTTATCAATTGACAAGAGAATCTCTCGATGATTTTGCGGAAAGAAGCCAGAAAAGAGCGGCTGCAGCTGCAGAACAAGGTCGTTTTAAGGACGAAATTGTTCCGGTTTCCGTCCCCCAACGCAAAGGCGAGCCGAAAGTTATTGAACAAGATGAAGGGATACGGCCAGACACGTCTAAAGAGGGATTGGCAAAGCTACGGCCGGCTTTTAAAAAAGATGGAAAAGTAACCGCCGGTAATGCATCAGGGATTAACGATGGGGCGGCCGCCCTTGTCTTAATGAGTCGTGAAAAAGCGAATGAGCTGGATATCCAACCATTGGCAACCATTCGCAGTAATGTCGTTGCTGGTGTTGATCCAAGTGTGATGGGTCTGGGTCCCATTCCAGCGACCCAAAAAGCGCTTAAAAAAGCCGGGCTAACGGTAGAGGATATCGGTTTGATTGAAGCTAACGAAGCTTTTGCAGCCCAGTCTCTGGCAGTACAACAAGATTTAATGTTCGATGATGACATTTTAAATGTTAACGGTGGTGCCATTGCACTGGGACATCCGGTTGGCGCAAGCGGGGCTCGTATTCTTGTTACGCTGTTACATGAAATGGAAAAGCGAAACGAGCAGTATGGTTTAGCGACACTTTGCGTTGGTGGCGGACAAGGTGTTGCGACCATTATTGAACGTCAACAATAGTCATTATTATTTGGTAAGGATGTGATGAGTTGAAACCTGTTATATCATCTTTTGATGAAGCCATCCAAGATATTGGCGATGGAGCAACGATTTTTGTCGGCGGATTCGGACTAGTTGGCATTCCGGAGAATTTGATTCTTGCTTTAAAACGTGCCAACGTTAAAGACTTAACGATTGTCTCTAATAATTGTGGTATTGATGATTGGGGACTGGGGTTGCTGCTTGAAAACATGCAAATTAAAAAAATGGTCGGTTCTTATGTGGGAGAAAATAAAGAATTTGAACGGCAAGTGTTGTCGGGAGAACTGGAAGCGGAACTCATTCCCCAGGGCACCCTTGCAGAACGCATCCGTGCCGGTGGTGCAGGTATCCCCGCCTTTTATACGCCAGCCGGTGTGGGTACGCCCATTGCTGAAGAACGCGAGGTCCGTACGTTTGATGGCAAGGACTATTTACTTGAAAAAAGTATGACGGCTGACTTTAGCCTTGTACGTGCTGCCAAAGGCGACAAGATGGGGAATTTAATTTATAACAAAACGGCACGTAACTTTAACCCAATCATGGCAGCGGCAGGACGTGTCACGATTGCTGAGGTGGAGGGCATCTTTGAGTCCGGAGATCTAGATCCCGATCAGATTCACACGCCAGGCATTTATGTTCAGCGCCTGATTCAAGGCAAACAAGAAAAACGGATCGAGAAATTAACGACAAGAAAGGAGGCCTAATGATGACATCAGACAAAGCGATGCAAAGAGAGAAAATCGCCAAAAGGGCCGAAAAAGAGATCTCCGACGACTCATATGTCAATCTTGGCATTGGTATGCCAACGTTGGTGGCGAATTTTATACCGGAGAACAAAACGGTTGTCCTTCAATCAGAGAATGGGTTGCTTGGCACGGGGCCTTTTCCCACAGAGGAAGAAGTGGATCCTGATTTAATCAATGCCGGCAAGGAAACCGTGACAACAGTAAAAGGTGCTTCCTATTTTGACAATGCGGAATCCTTTGCAATGATTCGTGGGCAACATATTGATGTTGCGATCCTTGGCGGAATGGAGATCTCTGAAAACGGGGATTTGGCAAACTGGATGATTCCAGGTAAAGTTGTCAAAGGCATGGGTGGCGCGATGGATATCGTTCATGGCGCAAAACGTGTCATTGTCATAATGGACCATGTAAACAAAAATGAGGAGCCCAAGATTTTGAAAGCGTGTAAATTACCGTTGACAGGCGCAGGTGTCGTTAACCGAATCATAACAGATCGCGCTGTGATTGATATTACTCCCGAAGGACTCAAGCTGATCCAAGTGGCCCAAGGCTATACATTAGAGGATATTCAAGCGACGACAGAACCGGATTTGATCATGGAGGAAAATGTAGAATTGAATGCTTTTTAATTAAGTGCCAGGCACGAACACAATTCAGAATTGTGTGCGTGCCTGGCACTTTTTTTTGATTTATTGGAAAAAATTTTATACAATTTTCACTAGTGTTGTTCAATATAATAGACCGATGGTGGAAATTCAGGGGTTTTGGGTGAGAGAATCAAACAGATTGGTTAAATGGGGGATGAAATGGGGTATAAAGGAAGAATTACGGGTATAGCATTTGTAGCAATCATACTTTTTACTATAAGAACAGTAGTAAAATCGCATTTTGGTGCAGCACCCCATCCAATTCCGTTGCCTGCGATCATTCCGATCATCATTGGATGGTATCTTGGAAAAGAATACGATAAATCAGTGTATAGAGCAAACAGAGATTCTTTAACGGGCTTATTTAACCGGCGTTACGTATTTGAAAAAATACATAAGACCATTTTAAAGACTAAAAAAAGAAACAATACGTTAGCAATCATTCTTTTGGATATTAATAATTTTAAGCAAATTAATGACAGCTTTGGGCATGAAACTGGAGATCTGATTTTAAAAAGTATATCTAAACTTTTGGCAAATAGCTTTACCTCCAAAGATATTGTTTCAAGATGGGGAGGTGATGAGTTCCTGATCATTTCTTCATTTGCTGATCAAAATGACTTAAATCAAAAGATCGCTCATTTTGAAAACGCATTGAAAAACCAGGATTGGGAATATCAAAGCCTGTCTGTTTCAATAGGAAAGGCTATCTCTTCCTCAGGAGCCGATGAATTTGAGAGTTTGATCTCCAAAGCGGACGCTAACATGTATGAAGTAAAGACGAAGTGCCAGGCACATACACAATTCTGAATTGTGTACGTGCCTGGCACTTATTTAATATCCATTTTCCGTTCTTTTCGCCATCTTGTTATTAAAATGGCCACTCCAAGAACTAACAAGCCTGCGTAAGTTCCGATTGTCATATACATGGGATAAGCAATGCCAAACAGATTTGAAACCAGGTACTCGGATATCAGTAAAATTAAAACGACTGCGATCGGGACCTGTGCACCAATTAGTGAGATATATTGATTGACAGCTCTTGATAAAAACATCGCTATGGCCGCTGCGACGAATGCTAGCAAGTATACAGCCATGATTGTCAAATAAATATACTGCAAAAACGACATATCCAGCCAATGAATGGTATGAGCATCAAAGGAGCGCAGACTTGATTGCAAAAAGGCTTGTGGGTCATTGCCGGCGTATAGAAGCAAAAACACACCGATATATACGCTGGTAATCACGAAAGCCGTTAACATCGATGCGATAACTTTTTTCTTAAACAGCTTGCGACCAATATGGGTAGTATACTGCAAGTGAAGCGCATAATTTTGCTGATCGGTAATAAAAACCCTTCCGACAACAATCATCACAGTAAGAATAATAAGGATGGCAAACATCGTGATTAAGTTGTTATAATTTTCATAGACGAAATGGGGCAGTATAGCATTCAGCGATGATCCCTTCACAATGTCCTGCTTCCATGCCGAATTATGAATATGAGCCGTGTCTTTGAAAAAATCCTCTTTTTTTCTCTCATAAGATTCCATAATACTTTCTCTGGATTGTAATTCCCAAAAGACATCAATGCCTTTATCGAACATGATATCATTGTGTAATTCATTCAACTTTTCTTTCCCGTCAGCCATACTTTTGAATTGTTCATAAGTCGTTACGCCTGCCTCCACAAAGTCATCCCTGGACTGCAAATAATCGCCGGCCTTGTCCACCTCTTTTTGATAAGTTTCTTTAAAGTCCTGAAACTCTTTCTCATTCATTTCCGTGCCATATTGATCGATCATTTGTTTCGTAACCTTAAACGTATCCCCTTTTGGCCGACCATTAGGAAAATGATCAAAATCAAAACTCAAAAAAAGCTCAAAAAATAGTACACTAATCAGTAATACTAAGCTAATTATTTTCCAATCTAGTAGTTTTCTTATTTCATACCAAATGATTCTCATAGTCTCTCCCCTTACTGCAGTTGTTGTCGGTGAAATCGATAAATGCTATAACTAACGCCAAGCCCTAATAAAAATACCCATACACTTATTGTTACTATTTCATAATTAGCGTAGATCGTGAACGGGCCATTTCCCATCAACCACAAGTGCGGATTTAGAATAAATGCAAACGGGTTGTAATATAACCAAAAAACCAACTGACTGCTCATCGGTGCAAAACTGGGAAGTAATATCCCTAATCCCAGCAAAATCACAAAAGCAAAAAATACCAAATACGTGTTCTTCAAAAACACAGATAACATAAAAGAGATGCCCATGAATAGAAGCTGGCTAACCATCATTAAGAGAACAAAAATAGCCACGTATTCTATAAAGGATAAGTTCCACCATGATATATATGGCAGTGGCATTTCCGCGTTAAAGTAACTGCTTATGGGCACATTCCAGAGACCTGAGTAATCATAGGTAAGAAAAAAAGCGCTAAGTGTCACACCTATTAATGCGAACATGACAACACCATTTGCTATCGTTGCCGCTATCAGTTTATCTATAATTAGCTTCCGGCCTCTTCTGGCTGTATAGGTGACAAGAGCCGTTCGATGTTCAAACTCGTAATTTGTTACAGCGGCGGTTATAAGTACGACCAAAATCATGAGTTCAAATATTAATGCCATTCCAATATATCTAAAAAGAAAAGAATGCATCTCATATAAACTTCCTTTAAAAAATAGATTTTTATGCTCCCCATTATCAATGAGCTCATCCAGGCGTCCGTCTAATGTTTGATATTGATCCCGAACCTCATCAGCAGCACTGCCAGTAAATCCGTGCATTTTTATTATTGACTCCGCACTGCTGTCCAGATCTATGTTTTTATAAAAATCATCAATATTTTGAGCCGTTCGGTGATACTGCTCAATAACACCATATTTAAGTAGTTTTTGTTTTTCACTATCGCTTAGCGTATTCTCACGACGAACCGTATCATCCGACAGTAATTCGGAGGGGTGTTTATAAGTCTTATCATCACCCGGAGCGATTTTGTTAACCCATTTAACTTTTTCTTGATAATCGTTACCAAATTGTTTCATCATATCTTCATTTATCTCATAACCATACGTTTCAACGAGATTGGTCAGTACAGATAAGTCCTTCTTCAGGTGGGTATTGCTCATCACAATAACAACATTTAGTGCTGCAAAAAATATGATAAGCAACGGAATAGTTGGTGTTTTTGTCAGCTTTAATAACTCTTGTTTCCGTATCATGACACACGACCCGCCAGCGTCTGATCATCTTCATAAACATACAGGAATACATCCTCTAAGGTCGGTGTCACGCTTGTCCATTTTTCATCTGCCTGATCATTTGTAATAAAACGAATCGTCATGTGTTCCTGGTCTTGTCTCTCCGATATAATCTGGTAGTTGTCACGGAATCGCTCAACATCTGAAAAAGGCACCTCTGTCTCAAATATAGATCCAGCTAACGTATTGTTAATATTGGACACCGTATCGTTATATAAAATCGTATTGTTCTTCATCATGACGATTTCGTTGGCAATCGACTCAACATCCGAAACAATATGGGTGGAAAGAATAATAATCCGGTCGTGTGACAAGTGTGTTAATAATTTACGGAAACGTGCCCGTTCTTTCGGGTCTAATCCTGCCGTTGGTTCATCGAGAATCAGTATTTTCGGATCGTTTAACATCGCCTGCGCAATTCCGACACGCTGAATCATTCCACCGGAAAACTTTTTCATTTTTTTTCGTGTCACTTCTTCCAAACCAACCGTCCTTAATAGTTCTTGAATTCTTTTATCGGCCTCTTTCTTGTTCAGCCCTTTTAATGCCGCTAAATACATCAGGTATTTTTCCGGTGTATAGTTTTTATAGTAGCCGAACTCTTGAGGAAGGTAGCCGAGTATATCTCTATATTCTTCGTCAAGTGACGTAATCTCGGCTCCGTTGTATAAAATCTCACCCTTCGTCGGAAATAAAAGTGTGACAAGCATTTTAATTAACGTGGTTTTCCCAGCCCCATTGGGTGCTAATAAACCATAGACACCATGATTGAATTCCAGGTTTATATTCTCCAGAGCCGTAAAATTTCCAAACTTTTTGGTTACATCATTCAAAACCAACACTTAAATCAATCCCTTCATTTTTTTGACAAGTAACATTTCCTTTAAATTTTTGACATAAAGAATGATCGAAACAATAGCCATAACACCATACACATAAAACGGAATTTGTTGTAAGACGTTCATATATAGGTTTGTGTTATAATAGGAAGCCAGCAAATTACTCGACAACCAAATCGTTAATAGAATGATTTTAGAAGCCCGAGTTTTTGTATGCAGCTGCACATACAGAAAAATCAACGCGAACAAAAATAGCGATGAACTTGATAACAAGAACGCATAAAGAAAATTTAAATCGTGTTGAAAATTTAGTGCATATATAAACAGACCATTTATTATCATACTAACCACACTAAAGGCGAGCATACGAAAGGCTGCTAACTGGTGAAGGTTATACTTACACGTCATTTCCACTTCATACGTTGTCTTTTTTTTCTGATTCAGAAAGAACAAATACGCCATCAGCAGATACGTGACCGGAGACCAAATGAATATAATGGTATATAAGTTGACATTTTGCGTATCCATGTAATCCATACTGCTTAATATGAATGCCAAAACAATCACAATTGATATAAGTAATGTGAAAAGTATTTCCGCAAAGTCTTTAAACATGAATCTAAACCCAACCTGTTTATACATATTAGCAAGATAGGACCAAAACGATGCTTTAGGATCTAAGCCATTCGTGATAATCGTTGAAATTTCTCGTTGCTTTGAGCTTTCGTTCAAAAATGGTATATCTCGCGCATTATGCTTCATCCTCATTCTCCTTTAATAACTTTTTCAGTTTACGTATTGTTGCATAACATTTCGTCTTGACCGTTGATTCAGGAAGAGCCAGACTGACCGCTATCTCAGGAAATGTGTACTCTGCATATGCTTTCAATCGTACAATCTGTTGGAGTTCCCGGTCGAACTGCGAGAGCACTTCTAGAACTCTTTCAACGTCATCCTTTGTTTCTACATCCAGCGTGAATTCAGCCGTTCCGGGAACAGCTTTTTCGTCAATGGATTCCGTGTTTTTGTTTTGTTTATAGTATTTTGATCGATAATGATCAATCAGCCTTGAATTAGCAATTTTATACAACCACGTGCGAAATGATGCCCTGCCATCAAAGCCTTGAATCGTTCTTAGCATACTGATGAAAATTTCTTGCGTAATGTCTTTGGTGAGCTCCTGGTCTAACGTTTGTTTATACACAAACCCAAATATTTCATTGTAATATGTCTGAATAAGTTTATTTGCAGCTTGCTCATCTGCTTTTTTCTTTATTGCCTTTATCCACTTTGTTTCTTGTGCCATTCCTGTCGTTCACATCCATTCACTCGCTCCATCCTGTTTTTCTACTATTATAGTCGTAATGGAACGATGATTAGTTTTCTTATTTTAAAATAAATTATATATTGGGGACAGTACCCGGATAGTAGTGACAACTTTTTAAATGTGTGTGTGAACATAATGTCTTCTGACCCTATTTGCGTTATATTATGAATAGATACGGATAACAATGGAGGGTAAACTCATGGAAACAGGCGAAAATGAAAAAGCACAGCGATTGCAGGGAATGCTGGAAGAAGCCTTAACCTCGGTAACTAAAAAATTAGATGTATTGGAACAGGAGATAGGTTTCGTCCGAAAAGAACAAAAAGAGCTGAAAGAAATGTTAGAACGTAGAAAGGAATAGTGATTCTGGGGACTGTCCCCAGAATCAATGGGGATTCACAGATTATTGCTGATATAGGATTTCTTTTTTATCGTGCTTCGTAAAAAGTTCCCAGTATGCTTCAGCAATCCAATCTGGGTCAAAAAATGTTCCTGATTTCACTGCGCCGCCTATGGTAACAGTACCGACATGAATGCCACAACAATTACTATTAAAGATTTATTCATTTTGATTATCTCCTTTTTAATTAAAAGCTTTTACCTCTTCCATTAATGCAAGAACAGGAGTCATTAACGAAACCCCTTTCTGTTACGGTATAATAAATAAATGAAAAATGGTGCTCCAATCCCAGCTGTAAAGACTCCAGCAGGGACATCCGATGGCAAAAAGGCCGTACGAGCTATGATATCAGCTCCCATCACTATCGACGATCCGATAAGCGCAGAACCAACTACTAAATTAGCAAACGATTTATGCAATATAATACGAGCGATATGAGGCGCGATTAATCCAACAAAAGCGATGCCGCCAGCAAAAGAAACAGCAGCGCCAGCTAATGTAACACTCAAGGCAAGTAATAGAAAGCGGAAGAATTGAACTCGAACGCCCATACCGATCGCTATATCGTCTCCTAATTGCTTGACATTCACAATTTCTGTAAAAAAGAATGAGAAAAAGATCAAGGTAAGGATGATTGGAAGGAGAATAGTTACTTCCTGCCAATTGGAACCATATAAGCTTCCGGTTAACCATAGATATACTTTAGAAGCAACGGCAGACTCACTCGATACCATAAACATGGTTACTATGGCATTGGTCAATGCAGAAATACCAATGCCAATGAGAATTAATCGCATGGGGGTCACCCCATTTGACCATGATAATAAATAGATAATGGCTGATGTAACTGCTGCTCCAATAATCGAAGCTAGGGGAAGCCAATTGACACTCATTTCACCCAGTAAAAAAACCATAAACAAAACCGCACCTACAGAAGCCCCTCCTGTTACCCCTATAATGTCCGGAGAACCTAAGGGATTACGAATTACCCCCTGCAAGATTAACCCGGAAACCCCAAGTCCTGCACCCACAAGGAAGCCCATTATGACACGAGGCATTCGGAGTTCATTAAGTATAAAAGTATGATCACTTTCACTAATGAGTTCTTGAAAAACCGCTCCCACAGGAATATAACTGCTTCCTGCTGAAAGGCTTATGATAAAGACAACTACTGTAAGCAACAATAAGCAAATCAAAATAAACAACGACTTTTTATGAAATTTCATCGAAAATTTGTCATTTTTGCTTCTGATTGTGTAGAAATCACCCACTTTTCTTCACCCCTTTTCTAGCTATATAAATGAAAAATGGCGTTCCGAAAAGAGCCGTCATAACTCCTATGGGCATTTCTTGAGGAGCAATGATGAGTCGTGCTGCGATATCAGCACATAACAACAAAGTAGCCCCGAATATACCACTGATCGGTAAAATCCATTGATAATTTGGTCCTATGATTCCTTTAACAATGTGAGGGACAACCAGGCCAATAAATCCGATAGATCCTGCTACAGCTACCGATCCTCCAGCTAAAAACACAATAATGATTCCGATTACCAATTTAACCAAACCGGTGTTTAGACCAAGATTTTTAGCCACATCGTCACCAAACATAAGAATGTTCAGTGGCTTTCCAACCAATAACGAAAGAATAATTGCTCCTAAGATAAAAGGAAGAACCGGTAGAAGAAGGTTTAATTCCCTGCCCGCCACAGAACCAGCCAGCCAAAACAAAACACTTTGTATACGTTGTTCATCCAAAACGAGCATCCCTTGCGTGAATGAGATAAAAAGCGCGCTGATCGCGGCACCCGCTAAGACAATGCGAATTGGAGACAAGCCATCTTCCCCCATTGAACCTAGTAAATATACGATCACCCCCGCAACTCCAGCTCCTATGAAACCAATCCACATATACCCGCTTAAGGATTCTACTGAAAAGAAGGTAGCTGACGCAACGATAAAGAATAGTGCTCCTGCATTCACCCCAAAGATATCAGGTGCTGCTAAAGGGTTACGCGTCAATGCTTGCATCAGAGCTCCGGCAATCGATAGACTTGTTCCTATGGTAATAGCAATTAATGTTCGGGTTAAGCGCGACGTACGAATAATGACCTGATTTGTGTCAGAGGGGTCATAATGGAAGAAGGCGTCCCAAACTGTAGAGAGAGGTATGGAGGTTTTTCCTAATGATATGCTTAAAAAAGATGCCGTTACAAATAAAAGCAATAGGACAAAAAGCGTCATCCACCTTATATGTCGATTGGTTATAGATTTAATCATTACTTTTCTCCCCAAAGAAACAAAGATAGGAGAAATCCTCCTATCTTTCGTCATTTATTTTTCTAAATCAAACCTGTCATACAAATCATCAAGCATTAAGTTAGCGGCTCGAATTCCACCGGCCATGTTCCATGTAACTTCATCGACCATATGAACTTCATCATTTTTCACAGCGTCCAGGTTCTGCCAAAGAGGGTGGTTTGTCCATTCTTTATAATTATCTTTAATCGCTGGGTCGTCACTCATGAAAACATAGAAAACATCAGCGTTCATTTCATTAATACTTTCTTTATCGGTTAGCTTCATACCCCATTTATCTGATTGTTGATTCTCTGGTCTAGTGAATCCAGCTTCTCTAAGAACCGTTCCTGCAAAACTATCAAAATAAATACGGGCATGATCACTTCGGAAATTCAAGATAGAAACATTTACCGGCCAGTCATCTCCTAACTTTTCAGCAGCTTTTTTATTAAAATCTTTAATCCGCTCATCCCAATTGGTCAGGATTTCATCTGATTTATCTTGCTTATTCAACGTTTTTCCCATTAATTTAACTGTTTCCTTATATGCATAGACTTGATCAATGGCTACAGTAGGAGCAATTTTATTTAGTTTTTCATAGATTTCCTCATGACGAAGTTTCGATGCAAAAATAACATCCGGTTCTAACTTGGAAATCTCCTCTAAATTCGGTTGGGTCTCTTCCCCCACTAATTTCGTTCCCTCTAAATCATCTCTAAGATACTTATAAATAGGTTTCTCTACCCAGGACTCAACAATTCCTACTGGCTCCACACCAAATGCAGTAGCTGTATCCGTTGCTCCTTGATAAAGCGTTACAACATTTTCAGGGGTTCCCTCGATAGTTGTGGTCCCCATAGCGTGCTCAATTTCCCGCTCTTTTGAATTATCGCTTGAAGACTTCTCACCTTCCTTAGATGAAGCATTTTCTGAAGAATCTCCTTCCGATCCACAAGCTGCAAGCACTGCAACCATAATTAAAACAAATAAAAGTAGTCCCCATTTTTTATGTAGTTGGTTATTTAGCATATATACTCTCCTTTTTCGATAATGATAATCATTTTCATTAAATATTATACTATTACATATAATGTAATATGTCAACGATGCATTTAGAAATTTTCATTTGTCTAACAGCGGAATTATAAAAAAAGTTCCTCAAAATTTCTTGAACTAATGAGAAACTCTCTAGAAGACTGGTGAAAAACTACTGTTTTCATCCATCAAAGATGCGAATGTTTCTTGGACCCCCTTAAAAATAAGGGAAATAAAGTGATTGCTATGGTGTCTTTCATCTCGTTTTTTCGTTTCAGCGCATGCTGAAACGCCGGTCCTGGGCCTTCTACCTTTGAACCGGCTTAACTTCTTAAGATTTTGAACGATGGCGGTACAGAGTGCTTGTTCCTGCATGCAGTCCAGCCCTCTGCTTTTGGCACGATCCAGCCCGTGCACTGTCTTGGCTTCGGCGAATCCATGCTCACATTGGACACGCTGGTTCTGAATAAATGGGCGGGAGCGCCGTCCCAAGAAGTGTCTGGTTCAAAATGGTAATGAAAGCACCGGATAGTAATACAACAAAAAGCGGAACATATTGTTTCCAATCAAACGTTTCTGTATTTGCCATGACGTATCTGCCTTCTTTCAAAAAATAATTACTTATTAAGTACCATTACTTAATCGCATCCGATAATGAGGAACAAAATAATAAATAAAAAGAAAAACACACCCAAAAATCTTTCGTTGAGTGGTGTGTGTTCCTTTTATTGGGCATATTCCCCCTTTAAATCAACCGATTTATCTCGTTATAAATAATTAATTTAAAATGGCCGCTCATAATATAAAGTTGATTTCATTTTTATGTAGAAAACCCCTTTTAATTATCATATCCAAAAGGGGTTCTCTTCGCAAATTATATTTACTTTTACTAGGTATCAAACGTATTTATAAAGCTTACTTACGTAATTGTATTTCGATATTGATTTTTACCTCGTCACCTACTACAACACCGCCTGCTTCAAGTGCCGCGTTCCATGTTAAACCAAAATCTTCACGGTTTATCTTTGTACTGCCTGAAAATCCAGCAGCTTCATCTCCAGTCATGGGATCTTTGGCCACACCTTCAAATGTAATATCAAATGTGACTGGTTTTGTTGTGCCTCTAATTGTAAAATCACCAGTTACATCATAGTGATCTTCAGACTTCTTCTCAATGTTTGTTGCTTTAAATGTTATGGTTGGATAATTCTCCGCATCGAAAAAGTCAGCTGAGCGTAAATGATCATCCCTATCCGACATGCGTGTGTCAACACTACTTACATCAATTTTAAGATCAATGGATGCATCTGTTAAGTCTTGTGGATCTGCTTCGACAGTACCTTCAAAATCGTTAAATGTTCCTTTTACGTTCGAAATCATCATATGTCTTACCGCAAATCCTATTGTACTGTGTACCTTGTCAACGTTCCATATTGCTTGTGTCATGTCAATCTCCTCCAATAATATTTAATTTCTATTCTTTATCCAATTCTTTTTACTATTCGTTAAAAACGATCAATTTTCCACCAGACACTCTGCGACATGTACGCATTTTTTTCAATTAAATAGATCAACATAATGAGAAGTAAGGTTTTTCACGTAAATAGTCTCCCTAGCTACCATTTAATTCAACCAGTTTTTTGCTTCCAGGGCGACTTCCTGTGTCAAGTTGTGTCCGTTAACCCAGGCCGTTGCAACGTCTGCACCTCGTTCTTTAAAAAGATTGATGACCCGCGTGCTTTCAGATTCTGGTACGATCGGATCACCTTTGCCAAGTGACAAGAATACGTCCACATCGCTGAAGTCCTGTTTTTCTGACACATCTGCCGGATACAGTGGCGCGAATAAAGCTGCTTTTTTGAACGTATCAGGGTTTTGGAGAATCATTTGTATGGCGATGTTAGAGCCGTTTGAAAATCCGACAAGAACTGCATCTTCAAGCCGAAAATCATATTCTTTTGATTTTTCCACGATAAATTCATAAAGTTCATTACCACGGAATTCAAAATCCTTCCAGTCGTACTGACCTTCTCCGTGACGTTTGAAGTATCTATTCATACCATTTTCCTGTACATTTCCTCTGATGCCTAAAACGTTATACTCCGGATTAAGCAATTCAGCAAGAGAGACCAAGTCTGTTTCTGTACCACCTGTGCCGTGGAGAAGTATAAATAACGGGGCTCCCTTTTTCTTTTCCTTGTAAATGTGTTCCATTAATGTTCACTCCAATTCTTATGATTCAGGTCGTTCTACTGTAAATATCTTGAATACAGACCCATGGAAACCAAGTATGTCATTATTATCTGCAAATGTTTCGCCCTCGACAATTGCGATCTCGAGTCCATGAACATCATCGAATTCAAGTGTGTTTTCACCAAAAAGCTGAGTCATTTCAACTTGGAGGTTTTGAGCCGTTAGACGTTTTTTCCAGTAGTCCAGACTGCCTTTTGGTACTCTGAAGGCAATCCTTCCGACCTGACCGCTGCCTTTCCTTCCATAATTATTGTTTGACCACGGGAAGAAGGTGATGACTGTCCCCAGTGTGACATTATGATTTAACAAGGTACAGGTGATAGACACCCGGGTCATCAAAGTTCACCGTCTGTTTAATCAAACGAAGTCCTAAAACATCTCTATAAAATCTCAGGTTTTCATTAGGATCACCTACAATAGCTGAGATATGATGGATTATTTTAATTTCTTCCATTTAATCTTCCCCTTTTCCTCTATTAAGAACGTTTGGTATCGAATGGACGGATCTGCGCCTCAATATATTCACGTTTCGGCTCGAGTAATGGTGGCAGTGCAAGACTTTCACCCAATGTTTCATATGGTTCATCATCCATAAAACCTGGACCGTCTGTTGAGAGCTCAATGAGAATATCACCGACACGTGTATAGAGTGCTTCGAAGTAGAAGCGATCTACATTACCGGAATGTCCCATACCAATTTCATTGTATTTCGCTTCCCATTGTTTAATAGTCTCGTGATCTTTCACTCTAAACGATACATGGTGAACCTGTCCGTAGCCCTGACGGCTTGGCGTTGTGTCATCATTTCTCAGAATGACCTGTCCGCCGTTGCCACCTTCGCCTACATCCAATAGTGTCATGTTCTCTTCTTCAAGAATTGGTTTCATACCATAAACATCAGAGAGCACTTTTTTGAAATCTTCGAAATAACTTACCGTAATTTCAACCGGTCCCAACCCATAAATGGCTTTTTCTACAGGTACCGGTCCATTTTTCCAGGGTTTTCCTGGCGCCACGCCTTCATTGTTTTCATCAGAGAACAGTTGATATTTCTGACCGTCTGATTCTTCAAATGGCAGCACGCTTTTACCAAAAATCTCCTGAATGCCCTCATTCTTCACACCAAACTCCTTGAATCGTTCCAAGTAATAGTCAAGCGCTGCGTCGTCAGGTACTCTTAGTCCTGTTCTGGAAATCGAGTTCGTTCCCGGTGCTCCTTTCGGAATGTTCGGGAAGTCGAAGAATGTCATGTCCGTCCCCGGTGAACCGACATCATCCGCAAAAAATGTATGATATGTGTGAATATCATCCTGGTTTACCGTTTTCTTAACTAACCTCATTCCGAGTACCTCTGTGAAAAACTCATAGTTTCTCACTGCATCATCCGTCATGGCCGTAACATGGTGAATTCCTAGTAGTCCATCTGTCATTAATAAACTCCTTTGTATTTGCCTTCTATAACTCCTCATTTAATACTAATTCATATACTATTAATTCGAGATATTTAATTAAAAAAACTACATGCTTTGTGCATGAAAACCTAATTTTTTCAACTGTTCAATTAGTTCTTCTTTTTCTTTCATATCTAATCCACTTAAAATTTCTTTTAAAGCTTTTTTATGATCAGGAAAGACTTGATTCATCAATTCTGTTCCATCAGTTGTTATTGAAGCATATGTTACACGTCGATCTTTCGGACAAGGCTTTCTCTTTATTAAGTCTTTTTTCTCTAATTTATCTACAACATAAGTAATACTACTACTTGCAATTAATATTTTTTCACCAATTTTTTGTATCGGTTGATCGCCTTTACTGTAGACTAATTCTAAAACAGCAAACTCTGTTGGGTTTAGTCCTAAATATTTTATATCTTCTTCCACACGTTCTTTAATGGATTGTAATGTACGAGTTAAAACCACAAATGTCTTCAACGACAAATTTTCTTCGTATTCTTCTTGATTTTTGTTATTCATGATTTTCTCCTTTATCTCGAAATCGAGATATTTTAATTATATAGTATTGCCTTTCATGTGTCAACCTGCAGATGACATACAGTGATTTCTAGGAGGGTGATCTTAGTGGCAAATTTTTTTAGGATAATAAATGCGATCGTTAAAGAGCTATGATAAACGAAACATTTTTCCCCCATAACTGTAAATCAAGTATCATTTCCGGTAATGAGCCATTAGAAGCCCCTCCTAATTAAAATCAATACAGCATAAGGCTTTTTTATTTTGTATTCCAAAATGAAAAACGGCTTCCCCTATGCTCATCCGTAATTATATTGGGATTAATCTCATGTGTCTTTTCAAGGACGAGTAAATAATTCATATTTATCGCTCTGATTATTTTATATAAAGCTAGGAATGTGATAACAGCTAAAATAAAAATATACACCTGAATTATTCACAGAAAAGCTTTGATTAATGGTCTAACCTCTTGAATGCCAAGGTTTCCAGCAATATTGAGTATGCACCAAAAAAATGAAAAAAGAACCCGGTTTCTGTTATAGTTAAAGTAGCCAACCAAACCAACAGTAAGGGGTTCCATAATCAATACCAAGCCATGGCTGCTTGACGTTCAACTCTCCCTTTAACACTCGCCCCTTTAATTGATACAGTTAAGTCATTTTGGAAATTTAGTTTCTGCTACATCATCCCCATCCCCGGTGGCCATGATTACATGTGTATATTCACTAAGCAATTGTGCATATGTTTTATTTGAGTTGAAATAAATAGGTGACTTTGTTTGTTGTTCCAGTTGGGACTCAAACAAATTCTGTACTCTGCCGCGAATGTTGGAAAAACCAAGATGCCCTTCAATAACTGCTTTTTCATTTTTTGAATAAAGTTTCAATTTCTGTATAGCTGATGTAGGTTTAAGATAAATGCCATATTCAACTGCCAAATGCGCAATACCATCCTCAACCGGACGATTTAGGATATCAAGCATAATCTCTCCATTAACAAATCTGTCCCCGGTTTGGTCTCTTTTCTCAAAAATAGTTGGTGTGATGCCGTTCTTTTCAAGGGTTATTGCACAGACTAAACCAGACAGTCCAGCGCCCATAATTACCACGTTCATTGCGCATATACCTCCCGACAAGTTTTGGTACAATCTAAGTATTCCCTTGAAGCTGCAATCCATGTAAAGAAATATGAAGAGTGAATTATGGCAACAAAACATGACCCGGACTTTGGATGATCACTTCCATTCCAAACCAAATTTATTCCGCGAATGCGCCCGCTAACAAAATAAAAAGGTAGAATACTATCTCTTTTGGTTGGGTGAACCTGGTGGCTGGTAAAAAGGTGGTACTTTTTTGGTTCCGGCAAAACAATTAACGTATCGGAAGAAATTGATGCTGCGATATAAAATCTGGTCCAGATGCCGGCTGCATTTGGACCAGTTCAGTCAATTCAGTTATTTTATTCCAGTAATCCTTCACCCAGTAGAAATTCTTCAGCAACATCGTTGGGATCGCGGTCTTCATAATCAACCTCATAGTTCATCTCTCTCATTTGTTCATCGGTAATTTTACCGCTGAGCTGGTTTAGAATATCTTCTAATTCAGGATATTTTTCCAAAGTTTCTTCTCGCATTAATGGTGCGCCCTGATAAGGTGGGAACAGGTTCTCTGGATCATCCAGTGATACCAGTCCAAGTTTAACCATATAACTGTCAGTTGCATAAGCATCGATTATCTGTACTTCATCGCGATCGATAGCCTTCTGTCTCAGGCCCGGATCCATGGTTTGAATATCGAGATCGAGGTTATACAATTCTTTCATGCCCTGGTAACCATCTTGCCGATCTTTAAATTCCAGAGTGAAACCAGCTGTTACCTCGTCTTCCACTTTTTTTAGATCCCCAATGGTTTCAAGCCCATTTTCTTCGGCATAATCATTTTTGACAGATACCGTATACGTGTTGTTAAATGCCATGGGTTTTAAATATTCCATCTGAAATTGTTTTTTCATACCTTCACGAGCCTGCTCGTACACTTCTGACTCATCATTACTGTCGGCTTCTTCCTCCATAAACGTAACGATGGCAGTTCCTGTGAATTCAGGGTAAATATCAATGCTTCCACTTTCCAGTGCATCGAACACAAATGCTGTTTTTCCGAGTCCTGGTTCAAGCTTGACATTGATATCTGTTTCATCCTCAATTAATAATTGATACATATTGATCAGTATCTCGGGTTCTGCACCCTGTTTGGCCCCGATGATCAGTTCTTCCTGTTTACCATCTTGAATCACAAAGGGCGCCACCAAAACAAGTACCACTGCCACAATCATAACAATGAGAGATTTTAAACCCGATCGTCTGGAAAAATACTCAAATAATCTTAAAATATAATCCAGAGCGATGGCCAAAAGAGCAGCCGGAATTGCTCCGAGTAAAATTAAGTTGATCTCTGCACCCCTATCAATTCCAAGCAGAATAAGTTTACCAAGTCCGCCCGCTCCGATTAAAGCAGCAATCGTTGTAGTCCCCACTATGAGGACCATAGACGTGCGGATGCCGGCCATAATGGTTGGCATAGCGATGGGAAGTTCTATTTTGGTTAATTGCTTAAATGAAGACATCCCCATTCCTGTCGCTGCTTCTTTTAAAGGTCCAGGAACCTCTATGACACCTGTATAGGT
Organism: Lentibacillus halophilus; assembly: GCF_055395055.1. Classification (NCBI taxonomy): domain Bacteria; kingdom Bacillati; phylum Bacillota; class Bacilli; order Caryophanales; family Bacillaceae; genus Lentibacillus; species Lentibacillus halophilus. The sequence continues at coordinate 1,293,416 of NZ_AP043750.1, read as the reverse complement.
GTTACGCATTATGGGCAGGAGGCCATATAACGTAAGAGCTATAACGGCGGGAATTTTGCCAATCCCAAAAAAAGGAATGAGAAACGCGAGAACGGCCAAACTTGGTATGGTCTGCAACACCGCTGACGTTCCGATAATCGGTTCAGCAATTCTGTTATGACGGGTCAGCCACAAAGCAATGGGCACAGCGATGAGGATTGCGATGGCCAACGAGATGAGAGAGATCTGCAGATGTTCCCAAATCGCCTCCCAAAACACATCTTTGCGATTTTGGAAAGTTGTAATAATATTATTCAAGGTGTTTCACCCCATCCCCTTTGTCGGCATGCTTCTGCAAAAATCTGACAATATTTCGATTGGACAGGGTACCGATAAGCTGATTATCTCTGACAATGGGAACAAGATCATAGGGACTTGTTTCAACGATATAAGATGCCTGATTAAGCGTCATGTCGTTGGGCAGGACATCGCTCTCAACAATCTGTCCGTCTTTGAGCAGATATTGAAAATAATTTGAATCATCCACAACAACCCATATGCCATTTTTGTATCTATTTTTTGTATTCAGGTCACTGGCTCGTACAACATATTCAAAGGAAGTATCGGCAATGACATCCACTGCACTTTGCCAAGGTGATTTTCGTGAGCCGATGAAATGATCGGCAAAATCATTGATCGGATGTGTGACGAGGTTTTGAGGTTGATCAATTTGAACAATACCGCCTTCTTTCATCAGACATACGCGATCACCAAGGGCCAGTGCCTCGTCGATATCGTGTGTGACAAATACAATCGTTTTATTGATTTTTGTCTGCAGCTGCAAAATGTCTTTCTGCAATTGTTCCCGACTGATCGGATCAAGTGCACTGAAAGGTTCATCCATTAAAATGATGTCGGGGTCAGCAGCCAAAGCCCTGATAACACCTATACGCTGTTGCTCTCCGCCGGAAAGTTCATCAGGCATTTTCTTGGCATAAGTATCAGGGTCCAATCCAACCATGTCTAGAAGTTCTTTTGATCGTTTGGTAATGTCTGAAGCTTTCCATTTTTTCATTTCCGGTACCACCGCGATATTTTCCATCACGTTGAGGTGGGGGAAAAGTGCAATTTCCTGAAGGACATAGCCGATGTTCCAACGCAATTCATGCACATTAAATGTTTTGACCTTTTTTTCTTCTATGTATATATCCCCATCTGTCGGTTCAATTAGACGGTTAATCATTTTCATTGTTGTTGTTTTTCCGCAGCCACTAGGGCCGATCAACGTCAGCATCTCTCCTTTATTTACTTTAAAGGATATGTTGCGGACGGCTTCTGTGCCATCAGAAAATGTCTTGGATACATTTTTGAATTCAATCATGAGACACATCCTTTTATAAATAATAGTATTTGACACTGTTGTTTTTCCTGAAAAAAGGTATGAATAAACCTTAAACTATATCCCTATGTTATTTTTAAATATGAGGTTGGGCTATGATAGACTTCTTGTCCCATTTTTAATGTTGTATAGTTTGGGACAGTTCCTCCGTCCTTGTTTCCCACTTGCTTCCGACTCGCTTCCGCTGCATAAGTACGACCACAATAACTAAACCTACCCCCATCCAATCAGAAATAACTTCTGGATACATCATCAGAAAACCGACAGTAATCAATAGCATGCGCTCAAATAGATTGGATTTGACGGCAAACCAACCAATCCAACCGGATGCTAGCAGAATGACTCCTATGAGTGCAGTAGTAATTGAAACAATGATCTGCTCGATCGGGCCATCCATTAATAACGAAGGCTTAAGCACAAACATAAATGGTATGATAAACCCAATTGAGCCAAGTCTGACAGCTTCAAGTCCGACACGAATTGGATTGGTTTCCGCAATATTAGCTGCAGCAAACGCAGCGACAGCGACTGGCGGTGTGATCGCTGAGAAAACCGAAAAATACACGATAAATAAATGGGCTGCCATAACAGGAACCCCTAATTCAATTAAGGAAGGTGCTGCCAGCATAGCGGTTAAAATATACGCAGCAGCTACAGGCATTCCCGTTCCAAGAATGATACAGAGCAGCATGATCAACAACAATGTTGGAAAGATCATACCTTCTGTAAATCCGAGCACAATACTCGTTAACTTCCCCCCAAGCCCCGTTGACATGATTCCTGCTATGACCAACCCCGATGCGGCACAGGCCGTGGTTACCGAGATGGAGGAATTGGAACCATTGATCATTGCTCCTGCGATTTCTTTCAGACCCATCCGTGTGTTTTTTCGAAGCCAGCTGATAAGGACAATCCAAAGGATACCATAGAAGCCGGCTCTCGATGCACTATAGCCAAGTAACAAAAATGTGATAAGAACAATTAAGGGCAGAAAATAATGCCCCCATAACGCATAGCTTATACCGATAAGTGCGATTAAGACAATAGAAAAGCCAATCGTTCTCCGGGCCGCTTCCAAACTTAAAAGCACAAATACCAATCCGAAAACGATGTCCAGATTCGTTAGTGGATCCATAATCGGTATGCGAATGGCGATTCGTTCGGCATGAAATGTGAAATGGCTCCCAGCAGCAAGTGCAAGTATTATAGCAGCAAAATCACCAATGGAAGCCCATTTTCCTGCCTGTTTGGAAAAGCGATATGTCATAAAAGACCGGTGAAAAACTATATTTTCTATCCATCGAAGATGTAATCAAAGACACGAATTTTTCTCGGATTCCCTTAAATATAAGGGAAATAAAGTGATTGTTGTGGTTTTTTTCATTCCGTTTTTTCGTTTCAGCGCATGCTGAAACACCGGTCCCGGGTCTTTTTCCTTTGAACCGGCTTAACTTCTTTAGATTCTGAACGATGGCGGTACAGAGTGCCTGCTCCTGCATGCAGTCGAGTTCTCTGCTTCTGGCACGATCCAGCCCATGCACTGTCTTGGCTTCAGCGAAGCCATGTTCACACTGGACACGCTTGTTTTGGATGTTCTGGTATTTGCCGTCAATCTGGATTTGCTTTGCTTGATTTTTGGCCTTGACGTTATTGACCTTTTCCTGCCGTTTTCTTTGGTGCTCAGGGTTATGGGTTTTCCTCTGCCAAGTCGGGGTCTCTTCCAATTCATGGTCTCGCAAAGAAATCAAAGGAATGATGCCTTGAGAAAATAGATAGGCCAAATATGCTGGTGTGCCATAGGCCTTGTCACCCGATAACGTCCGAATATGGATCTGCGGGTGCTGAAAACGAACAGCTGCCAGCTGTTGTTGGCTTATTTCTCTTTCCGCTTTACCGGAAGCAATGCTTGCATTGGTCTTTAAAATAACGCCTGACTCAACATCTGCCAGGTTGTGCACAAGGTAACGCGGACAGGCCTCCTGTCCTTTGCTCTTTTTGTACAGACGGGCATCAGGGTCTGTTGTACTACGGTGGGTTTGATTGGAAAATGTTTTACCATGAAAGTCCTCATGGCTGGCACTTTCCTGAAGGTGATCCGATTGGTGATGTTTCTTTGGTTTCGGCGACTGAGGCGTTTGATCATCATTGCTGTCCGGATTGCCTGGTTGGCTCAAAGATGCTTCATCACGTTGCTTTTTATCTTCCAGATAATCTTCAATGGTTTGAACCGGGGCCAGCTCTATGTCTTCCAGACTATGAATGGACGCGTTTGCACGCACTTGTGTGCCATCCACACCGGCATGAACGTTAGGACGAACAAGGCCGGAAGCAATGCACTGATTAACGACATGCATCATGATATCATCAAAAATACCGTGGCGACGCCAAAGTGCTCTTGTTTTAACAAGTGTTGTTCGATCAGGAAGTGAAGACTCAAAATCAAGGCCGCAAAACCACAGGTAGCCTGCATGCATGGGGAGCGTTTCAAACAGTTCCCGTTCCGAATGATTAAATAGATACTCAAGTACAACCAGCCGCACGACCAATTCAGCATTCGTAGATGGCCGGCCTGTCTTTTCGGAGTAGAGAGGTTTCACCCGATCGTGGACAGCTGAAAAGTCAATAGCATCTTTCACCCTTCTCAGGATATGGTGTCCGGGAACGAGATCCTCCATATCAATATATTGAAACATGTTAGGTTGAATGTGATTTTGCTTTGGCGAATGCATAAATGAATCACCCTTTTATAAGTGTTCTATAGACTATATTCGACATAAAGCAATGAAATTCCTAGTACAATTTGACTTTTTCACCGGACTTATAAAGGTCAGAGCCAGAATAAGTGCAAGGTGAATAGCCATTTGATTTATCGGATTTAATTTTCCCCAGATAACTGACCAGATTTGGAAAACAGCTAAAATAATTGCCATAACATTAAATAGTATGAACTGTTTACCTAAGAGTGTACGTCTACCCCCTCCTTGGAATAGGCTGGTACATTTGTTTTTTAACTTCATGCTGTATCCCTCTCTTAATTTGAAACAACATTATGTTTGTATCGTCTGTTTCTACTCCGTGATACGCTTTTCCTTGAAAAATTTCTTGGCACCTGGGTGCAAGGGAACCTTACCGACATTCATCATATTTTCGTCAGATAGATTTTTAAATTCCTCATGTACCGTTCGTAAATAATCCAGATTTTCATAGATTGCCTTTGTTACCTTGTACACTTCTTCCTCAGGTACATCTTTATGGACAAGTAAAATGGCAGGTGTGTTTACGGTATTTATATTTTTATTTTGAAAATCATAGCTGCTCGCTTCGATAGTACCTGATAACATTCCGAGTTGGTCTGCGACAGCCTTGCTGGTATCTTTCTTTAAGGTAAGCATTTTTAAATCTATCATAGTTTTAGCTTGGATAATGTCACTGGAAGGAACCGATACGGCATCCCCTGTCATATCAATACGGTTATCTGCCATTAATTCGAATGCTTTTGCTCCGCTAAAATGGTCAACGGAACCACCCCAGGCAATTATGTCATCGTAGCTTACACCATGTTCCTTGAGAAAGTTTCGCGTGATGATCTCTCCTGCAGAGCCTTTCTGATCTACAGCAAGATGGATAGGTGCCTTATGTTCGATGATTTCTTCCAGTGAATCGTACTTCAGCTCTTCCCTGGCTACTAATTGATAATAATTAGCAGGGATCACGACACTTACCGCCCGAATATCCTTATATGCTTGATCGTATGGTTTTTCACCTCTGTAAGCTGAATAAGCCGTCATCGTATAGGATATCCCATACGGAATGGTGTTCGTACCAACCGTTGGTGGGTTTTCTACTATTCCGCCTGGCTCTACCGTAATCACAGAAGTGGGGTGATTCCGGCGAATGGATTCCGCTATTCCTTCTGTGAAAACAGACCAGGCACCCCCGGTACGTCCACCAATGATCCCGGTTTGCATTGACTTGTTTTCACCACCAGTATCATTCGTGGATGTAGTTGTATCTTTTGTTTCACATGCGGCGAGGGTTACAAGTGTGAGCAACACGAGTAATAGCCTTTTAATAAACATATGCTTCATCCCCTTGTGAAGTCTGTTTGTTTTCTCCGGGTTGCACGTGTAAAACGATGTCCAAAACCTTTACTGAATGTGTTAGAAAACCTAAGGAAATATAATCAACCCCTGAATCACGGTAGGTTGCCAGATTATCCAAGGTAATACCGCCGGATGCTTCTGTGATAATCGATTCTGGTACATGTCGGCCGAATTCCTCTACCTCCTCTGGAGAACGATTATCAAACATAATGATGTCAGCCCCCGCCTCAACTGCGGCCAATACTTCTTCCTTTGTCTCTGTTTCCACTTCGATTTTTACCATATGACCAACCTTTTCCCGGGCCTGCTCAATAGCTTTTTGGATCGAACCAGCAAATGAAATATGATTATCTTTGATCATGACACCTTGATCCAGACCGAATCGGTGATTCTTGCCTCCACCGCATGTCACGGCATATTTATCAAACATCCGCAAGCCTGGCATCGTTTTTCGTGTATCACAAATCTGAATGAAAGAATTATTTAACTCCCGTACACACCTTGCAGTTAAGGTTGCAATTCCGCTCATACGCTGCATAACATTCAGAATTACCCGCTCTCCTGTAAGCAGCTGAGCGACTGGTCCCCTTACCTCTGCAAGTATGTCTCCCGTGTTTACCTTATCCCCATCCTGAAAAAATAATTGTACAGATATGGAGGAATCTAAAAGCCAATAAGTTTCCTGTATAACGGAAACCCCGGAAACAACACCGTCTTCCTTGGCGATAAACACCCCTTTTCCTATTTGATCTGAAGGGAAAATAGACTGGCTTGTTAAATCGGCATCGCCAATATCCTCAAGTAAAAAGCTTTGCAGTAATGTACGTAATTTTAGTTTGTTCATGCTTATCGCTCCTTATATTAATTGTGAATTAATTCACATGTTATGATATATTAAGTGACCACGCCCGTTAACTCTAGTACTCATTTCTAAATGTTTGGGCTAATATCGTGGGTTTGACCGATAAATCCTAGATTCAGACGATACATTTAAGTCCGCGACGATATAAACACTAGGTAATATACACATTATTTACATATGTCTTGACGCCTATATTTACACAAAAATCACATAAAGGCAAGACTATTTTTTCTAAAAACTGATGGGAAGATCCTATGATAAAATAACGCCATTTCTTATCAGTCAATGAAGAACATGAAGGATTTAGGGGATACACATATAACTACTCAATACTTAGGAAAAATCAATCAAAAATATGATGCCAACGCTTCTGTTTTTGAGTACAATAAGGGTGAAGAGGATGAAAAAGAAGAGGAAGGGGCTGCAGATCAGTGACATAATGGCTCCACCTGACGAATAAGACCTAAGGAAATATTAATTTCGAGGGAGGATTACCATGAATATTGGAATAGTTGGAGCAGGCGCAATAGGAAATTTTTTGATGAAAGAAATTAATCACAATGGAGTCGGCGAAATGCGGATCCAAAGTGTGTTTGTTCGGGATCAAATAAAATATCAAAATCTGGAACATCAATTCAATATAAAGGTATTTGATCGTCTTGATGCATTTCTGGACTCAGGTATTGATATTGTTGTAGAAGCAGCAAATATTGCAGCTGTTCACGATTTGTTTCCCAAAATTCTATCTGAGAAGGATGTTGTTTTAATCAGCATCGGAGCATTAGCCGATGAAGACTTTCTCCACAAAATGAACGATCTGGCAGAAACCTACAAGCGGACAATCCATTTACCTACGGGCGCGGTAGGCGGACTTGATCTTCTGCAAAATGCACATACATGCGGCGGGGTCACTTCTGTATCGTTAACGACCAGAAAGCCTGCCCAAACACTAATTGATGAATATGTATCGAAAGAAGTTGTTGTATTTGATGGACATGCATCAGAAGCGATCAAGCAATTTCCAAAAAATATAAACGTGTCAATTATTTTATCACTTGCTGGTGTCGGTATCGAGCAAACGAATGTGACCATTATCGCCGATCCGACCGTCGAAAACAACATACATACCATTGACATTGAGGGTAGTTTTGGATCTGCGTCCTTATCGGTGACAAATAACCCACTCGCGGAAAATCCGAAAACGAGTCATCTGGCAGCAATGAGCGTATTAGGGACATTGGATCACATGACCAAGCGGATCAAACTAGGAGGGTAGCCCGATTTACTAAGGGTGGCCAGTATTAACCTTTATAAAAAACCAATCCTCGTTTTAAGAACACTTAAACGGATTGGTTTTTTGAGCAGTCCGGCATTATTTATACAATTCTCTTGTCTTTTATACTGTAGCCAATTTCATTTCCACGCGTTTCTTCAGCTGTGCCGCGAAAACCAAGAATAAATTCAGCTGGTGCTTCTTCATTAATCACTTTTTGTTATTCCTTCACCCGGTCTAAGACCTATTCTTTAGTTTTGTATGTCAGTCTTACGATCCCACCACTTTTTTTCCTTCCGGCTGGGTATTATCCAGTTTTGGCTCCTTTGTAATACCAATTTTGTCAAAATCTTCTTCTTGGGAAAGTGTATGAGTCAACACTCCCGACCCAGATTCATTTGTATTAAATATACCTGCATTCAAACGTTTGCCATCTTTTAACAGCCATACTTGATAGGTTTCTGTACCTTCCAACTTAGGCAATCCATTGACTTGAACTATCAGCTTTTTAGTGTTGTTCTGTTGTACAACGTATGCATAACCGTCTGCGTCATGCATTTGGCTGTTAGCGGATGTTAAATGGAGCGACGTCATAATTTTAGCTGGTTGACTGCTTGCGATTTGTTGTTGGCTCCCAGACTGTATATTTACATACGTCAAAATAGCCGCAACCGCAAACAAAAGAATGACAAGACCCGATGTCAATGGTGTAAACTGCTTTTTAAGCTGGATTCCCCGTGCTTTTAATCTGTCTTTTATTGTGTGCTTTTGTTCTTTTTCCTGATCTTCAAAGATAAAATTGAACACGTCTTCCTTTAGTGATTCCGGAACGTGCTGATCTTTAAAGTCAAATTGCAACGCTTCCCATGGTTTACTAAGTTCCTCATACTCTTTTCTGCAAGCGTCACAATTCTTCATATGTGCCTCGAATTTATTTTTATCTGCCTCGCTAAGCGTATTTGCCATGTAAGAAAGTAGGTGTTCACATTTCCTTTCCATCTATGAACCCTCCATTTTCCAAGTGTCTCTTTAGTTGTTTAAGTGATTGGTGAAGTCTGCTTTTTATGGTTCCTACCGGTGTATTTTCCATCTCAGCTATCTCCATAAGCGTGAATCCTCGCCAATACAGTAAATCAATCAATTTTCTTTGCTCCGTGGATAACCTGCTTTTCGCCTTGGCAATCTCTGTTTGTTGGAAGGATTCTTCTATATGGTCTTTCGGATCTGCTAAATACAGGGTCCGGTCGGTATCATAGTGATGACTCGTATGTTCATCCTTTTTTTTCCTCCTGATATAGTCGATACATACATTTCTTGCAATCGTCAGCAACCAATTAACGAACTTGCCTTGGGAGGGGTCATAGCTACTTTTGGTCGTCCAAAGCTTCAAAAAGGTCAATTGAACCATTTCTTTGGCATCTTCTTCGTTTCCATGACTGAATTTATATGCAAAACTATAAATTAATTTAATATATCGCGTGTAAATTTCTTCTAAGGCAGGACGGTGTTTTTGCTTTACTAAGTTGATTAGTTCCAGATCCGTTCGATCCTCCACAACTATCAGACACTCCTCTCCATCGCATCGTTGCTACTACATTTATGTTAATTACATTATACAATCCGATGAAAAGAAAAGGAACCATCACAGTGTGATCGTTCCTTTAAAGCCATCAAGGTGTGCTTTTTAATGTCGATTCAGGATGGTGAACCAAGTTTCTTCTGAAATTCCGTGAGTTTGTTTGTGGTCTCCTCTGTCAACTTTTTTATTTTCCCAATGTCGGGCTTATCTTTTTGTGCTTCGTCTATGAGTGGGTACAAGCTCTCTTCAATGTTTTCATAAGCTTCTGCATCACGTTTTTCAACCTTTTTCTCGATAGGCTCCCAACTTTCTGAGAGGTTTTTCCCTTTGCTGTTTACTTTTTCTACATCATTAGCTGAGGCTTCAGCTGTGCTGCTTAACGCTTCAAGCGAGGTCAGCACGTCGTCAACACCTTTTTCAAGTGACGTTGATCGGTCTTGGAAATGATTCTTAATGGACGTTTCATTGGCAACATACCATACATCTTTCTTGCCTTGACCATTCACATCGCCTTCTTCTTTGTCTTTCTTAAAGTAATAAAGTGGATAACCCTTGTATGTCACTTGTTCTTTACCAGTGTCTTCACGTGTTATCGTATCAAAATCGTCCTTGTTATAACCTTCAGGGACGTCGACATCCTCTGCTGTGAACGCCGGCCAGTTTTCCAGACAACCACCGGTGCAGTTGCTTGTGCCTTTTTCATCTTTTGTGAAGAGATAAAGGGTCATACCTTCCTCATCTGCCAGGTATTTGCCTGCATCAGGATCCTCCAGTAATTGTAGGCTTTTTGCACTGCTTTCTCCTTCATCATTTGTTTCTTCGGTAGTATCTGATTCGTCTTTGCTGTTGTTTTCATCTTTAGATGGTGAGTCTGAATCACTTCCACATGCACTCAGTATAAGTATGCATGCAACAATTGTTATGGAAAATATCCATTTTTTCATGTTACTCCCTCCTACTTACTTGCTTTTATATAAGGTAACGACGAGAATCCAGGAACGGTTTGATAAAAAATAAAAAATATTATTAACATCTTCATTTTATGCTGGCATGTACGCACTAAATTGTAGCAGGAGATTTCCTACTGCAACGATAACCACAACAGAAAAAACCATTATCTATTGGTTTGCAATGACACCAACAAATAATGGCTTTTCATCTCATTCCTTTTTCTTTTTCGTTTCACTTGCGATTTCCAAGGTACTAATGAAAAACGGAAATGAATCAACATCGACTCGTTTAACGACTTCATTTTTTTTACGATCGATAACAGCAACCTGATCTTTACTAGTAACTGCTGTATAAACGGTTTCCCCATCTTTAGAAATGGTTGTACCATGTGGTCCCATTCCAACGTTAATTTGTTTCATTTCCTTTCGTTTGGCAATATCCACAACAGATACAAAATCTGCGCCAATATTTCCTACGTATGCATATTTCCCATCCGGCGTAATGTCCACTACATGATGGCCAGTACCAACAGTAATGGTTGTGGTCATCTTACCTTTATCTAGGTCAACGACTCCGAGCTCATTGTTTTGTGTTAAGGTAACGAGTAATGTATTCCCATCAGGGGTAATGTTTAAATTATGCGGTACTCCTTCAACACCATCGATTGTATTGGTCACTTTTTTGGAAGCGACATCAATAACCATAATGAAGCCTCCTTGAAAAACGTTTATCCTAGGAAACGATTAAGAATAGGGACCAGTTTGCCTCAAGACAAAATTCAACCATGTTTCAAAGGTATAAGACATTTCCCTAAATTGAAGTTCATACGCTTTGGCTATAACGAATTGTTCTTTTACTTTATCAGAGCCTTTCTCCTGATCTGATCGATCACCACCACGAATATGCCACTATACTTTTCCCACATCAATCTTTACATAATATTTACATTGAATTAATAGGCGGTTAACATTCGTTCGTTATTATAGGATTTGCAGGGAAGGTAACATAGCATCTTTTCTGACAAACGCTAATCATTAGGGGGCAAAAAGCATGAAATCAAAATTATTATTGCTATTAGCTGCAATGTCTCTGCTGTTGGTTGTTTTAGCGGCATGCAATAACACAGAGAACAGTGAAGAAGGTGGAGATGAAGAGGCAAGTAGCAACACTGAACAAAACACGAGTGAAGAAGGTAATAGTGCTTCAGAAAGTGAGACTACAGAAGTTGTAGTCGATGGATCATCCACTGTATTTCCTATAATGGAAGCTATTGCTGAAGAATATCAAAAAGAAAACCCGGATGCCCGCGTTAACATTGGTACTTCCGGCAGCGGGGGCGGCTTTGAAAAATTTGCTGCTGGTGAAACGCACATTTCAAATGCGTCTCGTCCCATTAAAGATGAAGAAAAAGCGGCACTTGAAGAAGCAGGTATTGACTACACTGAATTTGAAGTAGCCCTTGATGGGTTGACCATCGTCGTCAACAAAGAAAACGACTGGGTTGATCAGCTGACAGTCGAGGAATTGAATAAACTATGGTCAGCAGACAGTGATGTGACGACATGGGCTGATGTCAGAGAAGGATGGCCGGAAGAAGAAATCCAATTTTACAGCCCGGGAGCAGATTCAGGTACATTCGATTATTTCAGTGAAGTCGTCTTTGGAGAAGAAGGCGGTATTCGTCAGGATGCTTCATTATCTGAAGATGATAACGTTCTTGTACAAGGTGTCACAGGATCTAAAAATGGGATCAGCTACTTCGGGTATGCCTATTATGCTGAGAACAAAGACCAATTGAAAGCTGTACCAATTGTAAATGATAGTGGCAAAGCGGTTACACCAAATCAGGAAACTGTTCAATCAGGTGAATATAATCCTTTCGCAAGACCATTATTCATTTATGTCAAGCATTCAACGCTGGAAAATGAGTCAGTTTACAACTTTGCAAAATATGCATTGGAAAATGCAGGGGCAATGGCGAAATCAGTTGGGTATGTTGCAAAACCTGAGAGTGCTTATGAAGAAGCGCTAAATAAACTTGATGAAATCGCAGGGAAATAAGCTGCATGTTACCGGGTCCCAATTGACTAATGCATGGTGAGGGAAGAACTGACAGACTTTCCTCACTTTCCTCAGCTTACTCTTTCGTAACATGTAATGAGAATCCAAGCTGCAAACATAGAGGGCAGATACTCATTGATAAGCCCGCTGGTTATCATACGGTGCTGTCCAGTATATAAAAGAGGAGTATTGTCATGGCGGTCAATGTTAAAGAAATAATGAATGAGAAGAAGTCAAACCAGCATTTTCTCCGTATTTTGGAGAAGCTTGTACCAGCGTTTTTTTTGCTGTGTGCGATTATATCTGTTCTGACAACGATTGGTATAATTCTTACGTTATTAGTCGAAACCATCACGTTTTTCAACCGTGTATCATTTACAGAATTTATTACAGGAACTGAATGGTGGCCGTTTGGTGAAAATGCCAGCTACGGGATTCTTCCGTTAATCTCCGGCACATTGTTGATAACAGTTATTGCAATGATTGTGGCGCTACCGATTGGTATGGCTTCAGCAATTTACTTAAGTGAATTTGCACCACCTAAAGTGCGAAAAGTTGTTAAGCCTATTCTGGAAATCCTGGCCGGGATCCCGACAATTGTCTATGGTTTCTTTGCCTTGACCTTTGTGACACCAATGCTACAGCTCGCCATCGATGACTTGCCTATTTTCAACGCACTCAGCCCTGGGATTGTTGTAGGTATTATGATTATCCCGATGATTGCATCTCTCTCGGAAGATGCGATGAGTTCCGTACCTAATCACATGAGGGAAGGCGCTTTGGCGTTGGGATCCACACGATTGGAAGTGGCTCTAAAAGTAGTTGTTCCAGCAGCATTGTCTGGTATCATAGCCTCATTTTTGCTGGGGACATCCCGCGCCATTGGTGAGACAATGATTGTTTCTGTAGCTGCCGGCTCAACACCAAAACTTACGACCGATGTCACGGAATCGATACAGACAATGACCGGTTATATTGTTCAGGTAACACTGGGTGATGCCTCATATGGGTCCACCACCTATTACAGCATATATGCGGTGGGTATGACATTGTTTGTTTTCACTCTGATTATGAATCTCCTGTCACAATACATCTCCAGTCGTTTCAAGGAGGATTACTAACATGAATCTGGTCGATAAAAAAGTTGTTCAAAATAAAATGAATAAACGGATCATCAGCAACCGGATTATGCGCCAGATGTTCTTTTTGGCTTCAGCATTCGGCATCGTTGTCCTTGCCATATTGTTATATCGTATATTTTCGGAAGGTCTGCCATATTTGGATTGGCGTTTTCTTACGAATTTTGCCTCGCGTTTCCCTGAGGAAGCTGGTATAAAAGCAGCAATTGCAGGCTCTGTCTGGTTGATGGCAGTAACTGCTCCAATATCGCTGGTGCTTGGAGTCGGAACAGCTATCTATCTTGAAGAATATGCCAAAGAAAATAAATTTACACAGTTTATTCGAATGAATATTTCAAACCTTGCAGGTGTACCATCGGTTGTGTTTGGTCTGCTGGGGTTGACTGTCTTTGTTCGATTAATGGAGATGGGCAGAAGTATTATAGCTGGCGGCCTGACAATGAGTCTATTAATACTTCCGATTATAGTGGTTTCTTCTCAGGAAGCAATAAGGGCCATCCCAAAAAATCAGTATGAAGCTTCGTATGCGATGGGAGCTACAAAATGGCAAACCATCCGCCGAATTGTACTGCCGGCGGCCATCCCCGGTATATTAACAGGTGGTATTTTGGCATTATCCCGGGCAATTGGAGAAACGGCTCCATTATTGATGATAGGAGCGTTATCGTTCATTGCTTACTTGCCTGAAAACATTTGGTCCGGTTTTACGGTGTTGCCAATACAGATATTCAACTGGACCGGAAGACCACAGGAAGAATTCCATTTGGTGGCATCAGCTGGCATCATTGTTTTGCTAATTATATTGCTTCTTATGAATTCCATTGCTGTTTTAATACGAAGTAAATTTTCAAAACGCTACTAACTGGGAGGTTTTTATCATGAATACAGCAACAAATCGTAAACAAGTATCAATCATCAATACGAACGAACCGATTAAGGAAGAAACGAAAACAATTTACGAGGTGGACAACTTTAATTTGTGGTATGGCGACAATCAGGCGCTTTATGAAGTGAACATGGCTATCCCCATGAATAAAGTGACAGCGATTATTGGACCATCCGGTTGTGGGAAGTCGACATTTATCAAAGCTTTAAACCGAATGGTTGAGTTGGTACCGTCTGTTAAAATGAACGGAACCATTAAATATAATGATAAAGATATTTTTAGTTCAAAATATAAAGTGGAAGATTTAAGAACAAGTGTCGGTATGGTATTTCAAAATCCAAACCCTTTTCCAAAATCGATTTACGAAAATGTTGTCTACGGGCCAAAAACGCATGGTATTAAGAAAAAAAAGGTCCTTGATGAGATTGCTGAAAAAAGCCTCAAAGAAGCAGCTTTATGGGATGAAGTGAAGGATCGGCTGCATGAGAATGCGTTCGGATTGTCAGGCGGTCAACAACAGCGTCTTTGCATTGCCAGATGTCTTGCCATTGAACCTGATGTCATTTTGATGGATGAACCGACCTCAGCATTAGACCCTATATCTACCACCAAAATTGAAGAACTGGTGCAAAATCTTAAAAAGGACTACAGTATCACTATTGTCACGCATAACATGCAACAGGCTGCGAGAATTTCAGATAAAACGGCGTTTTTCTTGAATGGGGAGGTCATCGAATACAACAACACAGATGCACTTTTCTCAAATCCTGATGACAAGCGTACTGAAGACTATATTACCGGCCGCTTCGGATAAATTTTAAAGGGGGAGTTTTAATGGTTACCCGAGAGCAGTTTGAGACGGATTTAAAAAAATTAAAGGAAGACATCATATCATTGTCAAATACCTCAGTGAGAGCTTTGAATAAAGCAGTTGATACATTGTATAACCAGGATCTGGAATTAGCAAGAAATCTTATTGATGACGATAAAGCGATCGACAAACAGCAACTTGCCATAAATGATCAAACGATTTTATTGATTGCAAAACAGCAGCCGGTTGCAACGGATTTACGGCGGTTAGTGATAGCATTGCAAATAACAACCGATGTTGAACGGATGGCTGATAATGCGAAAAATATAGCCAAATCAACACTTCATTTAGGGGAAGATCATCGCCTGACGGTTCATCCAAAAATAAAAGAAATTCGGGATATGGCAGTTGAAATGAACACCATTGCAATGAAAGCATTCGAATATGAAGATATCTCGATAGCCGGTAAGCTGTCGAAAATGGATGATAACGTGGATCGATTATATGAGTTAATTATTAAGGACATTTTAAATGAAACGGCCACAAACCAAGAGAAAATCCAATATGTGATGCAAATGGCTTTCAGTGCCCGTTACATTGAACGATTCGCTGACCATATCACAAATATCGGTGAAAACATTTTATATCTCGTGAAAGGTAAAACGTATAAACTAAACTAAATTATTGAATCCTGACAAATGAAAAAACCTGTATTGTACTTTATCAATACAGGCTAATTTATACCGTTTGCCAATTGTTTATAAACTAATTATGCACAAAGTCACTTTTTCATTATACGGTGGAACATACATACTGTAAAGGGTGTGTAATATGCGTCAAAAAGTACTGATAGTGGACGATGAAGAGTCAATAGTAACTTTATTAAAGTACAATGTTGAACAAGCGGGGTTTGAGACCGAAGTTGCGTATACAGGAACAAGTGGATTAGAAAAAGCAACCAGTATTTCTTTTGATTTAATCATTCTGGATATAATGCTTCCCGGATTAGATGGAACAGAAGTATGCAAACAATTAAGACAAACAAAAATTGATACACCCATTCTTATGCTTACAGTTAAAGGTGATGAGCTTGACAAAGTGCTGGGACTGGAATTAGGTGCAGATGATTACTTGACCAAGCCATTTAGTCCAAAGGAAGTGGTTGCCCGAATAAAGGCAATCCTACGGAGAACTAATAAAAAAGAGGTTGTCAACGAAACGACTATACGTATTGCTGACTTAACTATTTTTCCGGAACAGTATGAAGTAACGATTAATGGAAAAACTTTACAATTTACAAGGAAAGAATTTGAATTAATTTTCTATTTAGCTAAACATAAAGGCAAGGTTTTGTCGAGAGATCAATTGTTGATTGCTGTATGGGATGATGACTTTGTAGGAGATACGAGAGTTGTCGATGTTCATGTCAGTCATTTAAGAGATAAGATTGAACCTGATCTGAAACACCCTGTTTATATCAAAACGATCCATGGACTTGGATATAAGATGGAAGAGCCCTCTTAATGAGTTCATCAAATTCTTGATTATTCTTCACTTACATTGCAGTAGTTATTTTTTGTTTTGATGGGAATTGGCACAATTGTAATGCCATTAACATCTCAAATCGGAAAAATCATTGTTTACTTGGGTCTTTAATTAAGTCTCTTTATAATCAATTATATCGTGATCCCCTTGTGGAGAGGTTAACGCATAACCTTTGATTTTTCTTCTTTCATAAATAACAAGAAAGAACTCATTCTCATTAAATTAAACGACCAGATACGAACTGCCATAATATCGGGATTAAATGTTACTGGTTACTTATAATTTCGTATCGGCAACTGTAGTTGTGCGGGTTCACCGCTTAATGTTGAGTAAAATGTTTAACAAATAACAAAAATGAGGTATAATGTAAGTAGAAAGTCATACAATAATAAAGACTGAACGGTGCGCCAACACCATTCAGCCCAACGTGTAATAGCCCTTCAAAGGGGCGGCTCACGTAAGGAGTTATGAAATAACTACCCTAAACGTTTGCGCAGGCTAAGGGTGGTTATTTTTTGTTTGACATTATCCCAACGATCAATGTTCCGAACGAGATCATTAGAATCATGGTCTCAAATAATGTCATAGGCATCACCCCCTTTTAAGGGAAAGTGAGCCACCACCCATGAAAAAGCCTTATTACACTACCCCTATTCTATCAAATATTCCCGACTTATTGGAGCATATGAGTAAATTCTTACAGGTAATTAACCTTTTTCTATTTATTTGCAACTACTCACGTATTGTGTTTACAAAGCATTATTTTCATCCTGTCAATACTTCAATCAATCCCTTTGCTTCGTCTGTTAAATAATACTTGTGAACATAACCATCTTTATTACTGGGCGGATTTTTAATCTCTCCATAAACTTCGAGCGGATCATTAAATATTTGCCTAACCTTGCACAGCCTCAAATACGAAAAAGGTCGATTTAAAGGACTATGGTACGCCAAGGGAAGCAAGAAAGAATATGGTCTCTTACCTTTTATTCAAGCGGTATACAATCCTGCTTCGGGATCACCAAATCAACTGCATCTCCTTCATTTAAATGATTCTCACCCTGAAACAATTGATCTACTTGAATATGCTTTGTTTTTACTTGTATTTGATAACTAACAACACTTCCGCTAATCGTTTTCATGCGAATTTTCCCTTCTGAAGTATAACTCCCATTATGACTGCCAGGTTTTGAATTTTTCGTGTACATCGTTATACTTTCCGGACGAATGGCGATGTCTGGTGAATTGATATCAAATTCTTCTTTTACACAGTGTTTCAATTCCGAATTTGTTAAAATATTATAGGAACCAATAAACCCGGCAACAAATTTGTTTTCGGGTCGTGTATAAATTGTTTCTGGTGTACCAGCTTGTTCGATAACACCTTTGTTCATCACATAAATTCGATCACTTAATACCATTGCTTCTTTTTGATCATGAGTTACAAAAATTGTCGTGATGTTCATCTCTCGCTGGATCCGCTTGATTTCGGTCTGCAGAGATTTTCGGATTTTTGCATCCAGGGCACTTAATGGTTCATCGAGCAACAGGATTTTCGGCTTTAAAATTAATGCCCGGGCAAGTGCCACGCGCTGCTGCTGTCCACCTGACAACTCATGCGGATAATGATTTTCCACCCCGTCTAATCCTATTAATTTAATCATCTTCTCTATTTCCTGTTTCCTATTTCTCAACCGTTTCATTTTCATTCCAAAGCCGATATTTTGAGTAACGGTCATATTTGGAAATAATGCATATGATTGAAACACCATGCCAATTTCCCTTTTTCTCGATGGCAAATTTGTAATATCTTTATCACTCACAGAAATTGCACCGTCATCGATGTTAACAATTCCAGCAATGGAACGTAGCAATGTACTTTTTCCGCACCCGCTTTGTCCTAGCAACGTAATAAACTCACCTTTTTTAATTGCGAATGAAATATTATTTAAAACGGACTTATCTCCATACTGTTTCTTTACAGATGATAAATTTACATAACTCATATGTCACCTTCTATTTGCTGTTTTTGAACGATATATTTATGACGTGCAGAAACATGTTATTTAAGAGAGCGCTTTTTCTTCCTTCTCCCGGGCTGTTGGAATTGGATAAGCAACCCAGTCACAATCATAATTATGACATAATACGAAATAACAATTGCACTCGTTAAATGGCCATTTTTACTCAATTGTTGGTACAAATAAATTTGCAGCGTTTCATACTGGCCTCCAACCAATAAATTAGCCAAAGCAAACTCCCCAAATAACATCGCGATCGAAAGAAGTACCGCAGAAAGCACCCCTTTCATGATGTTAGGCAGCACGACAGAGAACACGGCCCTTGTCTTGGTTGCCCCCAGTATCTCTGCTGCCTGGATCAGCTCTGTGGTATTGACTGTATACAGACTGTTGCGAATGCCTTGATAAACAAACGGCATAATGAGAATTGCATAGGACCCAATCAATATCCACGGGGTCCCTATAATGGAAATATTGCTAGAAGAATAAATGTTCAGTAACCCGATGGCCGACACCACTCCTGGTACACCGTATGGAATCATGGAGATCAGTTTAAGATACTTTTCCTTATTTGGGAAGTAAATGACGACAACGAACATCGCAAGGAGCATCACAACTATAGTTAAAACAACCGAGAATGTAATGACAAAAACTGATCGAGATAATGCTTCCCAATAGTGCGTGTCCTGAAAAAGAGTCGCATACCATGATAACGTCCAAGATTCCGGAAGAATGGTAGTGCTCCATTTACCTGCCAGCGAGTAAAGTAATGTCCCAATCAGTGGAAGTAAAAGGTAGGCCGCTAATACTGAAACAATGGCGATGTGTTTCAACCTTCCTGTCACTTTAAATCCCTCCTGACTTTCCGCATAATGCGTCCATTCACCCACAGGGCAAGGAGCATAATCAATGCCAATGTTACACCGAGTGCACTGGCTAAATTCGGCTGTAAAAATACATCTCCCGCAATTAATGAACCAATCTGCAGCGGCAATAGATTATACGTGGAACCAACCATAGCATAGGCCGTCGCATAGGCTCCCAACGAATTGGCAAAAAGAATTGTATACGTCCCAATGATGCCCGGCATTAAAATTGGAAGACCAATATGAAGCCAATAAGATAAGTTACTGCCTCCCAGCAAATTTGAAGCATATCGCCAATCCTCTTTCAGTCCTTGATAAGTCGGCAATAAAAGCATCATCGCAAATGGAATTTGAAAGTATATATAAACAACAATCAAACCAATCCACGAATATAAATCAAATGCCTGGAACACATTCAATCCCAGCTGTGAAAAAAGCAGCGTGAATAATCCATTATTCCCCAACAGAATAATAAACGAGAAAGCTAACGGAATCCCTTCAAAATATGAAGTCATATTGGTAATCATCACCATAATCTTGTTCTTCCGACTGGCCAATCTTGAAATCGAATATCCACCTACAGCTGCAATAACAATCGCTATCGATGCGGAAATAAAGGAAATCATCAAACTGTTTTTGATAGATTGAAGGTAAAAGGGATCACTAAAAATACTGATATATTGTTGTAAGCCAAAGGTGCCATCATTGGATTGGAAACTTTGATAAACCATATTCACTAGTGGTGTCAGTAAAAAACCAATCACCAATAAGGCTAACGGTAGTAGCCCGAGTAATGGGTATAGTTTAAAGCGAGCCAATGATCATACCTCCCTATCATTTCTAGCGAAGAAACTGACATTCTATTTCTCTTTTAGCATGGCTGTTACCGATTCTGGCAACTTTTCCATTCCTTCTGACGTTGGTATGCCCAATAACCGGCACATGAATGGCGCAAAAAGAAGTTGCGGTATAACCGGTTCGAACCTATTTTTTTCTACCTGGTCACTAATAATATAAAGCGGCACCATTCGTTCTTCATCAGTTGTTCCACCATGCAGCCCCCATTTGGACATCCCATGATCAGCTGTAATGACAACCTGATAACCATCGTTTTGCCAAACTGGTATCAGTTCAGAAAGATGATTATCCACTCGCAAGATTTTTTCACGGTACTCTTTTGAATCACCTCCAAATTTATGCCCAGTATCATCTACATTCATAGAATGGATGTATAAAAAGTCAGGATGCACTTGCTGTCTTAATATTTCGCCATCCATGAATAGATGGCTGTCCGGATAATCATCTTCCCAATAAAATTTCCCATATTGTATCGTGTTTTCCGACTTTACTTGTTCTCTATCATGAAAGAAATCAAATGGGGCCTGATTATATAGTTCACTGACCCAGTAATAAGAGGCCGTTGCATTGACTAGTCCATGTTTCTTCGTCAAATGAAAGAGGTTTTCCTGTTCAGACAACCTCACCGGACCGTTGGAACTAATTCCATTGACTGAACTCGGCGTTCCACTCAATAACACTTCATACAATGGACGGGATAAACTTGGCAACTCTGATTTAATCTGACTTCGTGTCGCTTTTCCTGTATCCACTAAATGCTCGATATAACCAAGATTTTCACTTGCCAAATCATTCCTCATACCATCTACCATCACGACAATTAGTTTATTCGACATGAACAAGAACCTCACTTTTCCATAATCTTGGTAAATCTTTTGCTGTTTCTTCCCAGGCATCGTTATCACTTACCGGCACAGCATTTTCATACTGCTCTTCTGGAACCATTTTCTCTGCTACTTCTTTTGGCAGTTCAACAGAATCACGAATTGGACGGGCATATCCTTTTGCAAGATTGATTTGCCCTTCATCACTTAAAATGTATTCTCTTGCTAACATTGCTGCATGCGGATTGTTGGCATATTTATTAATAATCGTCGCATATCCACTGACCACAGAAGCCTCCTCTGGAATCGTAACCTCAAATCGCTCCGCATTTATCTCATTCGCATAGCCTAAAGCATTAAAATCCCACATAATCCCAACTTCCATCTCACCTTTTTCCATTCCGGAAACATTGTTATTATTAGCTGTATTTAACCTGCCTTGCTTCGCCAATTCCGCAAAGAAATCAAGTCCTGGCTGCAAGTTCGTTTCATCTCCACCGAACGCGAGTGCTGCGGCAAGTACCGCCATCTGATCCTGAGTCCCCGTCTGCACATCTCCGATATTCACGGTATAATCTCCTTCAAGTAAATCTTCCCATGAGGACGGCACGTTTTCTACCTGTTCTTTATCTGTGGCAAAAGCAATCGTTCCTTGATAACCAACCATCCAATCGCCGTCATCATCTTTGGCCCAATCTGGAATCTCATCCCAATAAGAGGTTTTATAAGGCACTGTGATAGCTTTTTCTTCAGCAATCGGCCCAAAAGAAATGCCCACGTCCCCAATATCAGCTGTCGCGTTTTCTCCTTCTGTTTCCATTTTAGAAATTTCCTCCGCACTGGACATATCGGTATTTGTATGTTCTAATCCGTATTCCTCTGACAGCTCCTTCCACGTCTCTTCCCAGTTAGCCCACGTATCTGGCATACCAACACTATTAACTGCCCCTTCTTCTTTTGCTTTTTCTTCAATTTCTTCTAAGGATAAAGAATTGGGGTCCTCGATGGATGAACCATTTGTTGTGTCTTCGGCCCCACAAGCAGACAATCCGATAATACTTGTGCCTAAAATAATAACAGAAGCGAATTTTTTTTTGCTCAAAATATTCACTTAAACCCCTCCTTGTGTTTTTGATTTTTTCTTGGTTTCATTATAGCAATCATTTATTAACTTCCTGTAAAATCAATATAAAGAAACTGTAAATTTTATGGCGAAGTAAAAGCACTATGCTTGGTTTGATTATTTAATAATTCTAATTCTGTAAGTCCATTGTTATAGACAAATACAAAGTTATTCAATGTCTCAAATTACTAGGTTTTAAATGATTTTAATTGCTTTAATAATTTCTTTAATACCAGACCTTTCCATTTGATGATAAAAACAATATAAACCTTGTTTCACTTTCCCTAGTTGTGCTATACCAATTTTTTTCTTTATCAAAAACATGTTTCGTTCTCTTATACTTTTTATGATCATAATCATGGAATTCTTTTGGGGTAGCGCCAGAAAAATACATTTTTACAACATTAAGAAAACAAATAAAAAAAGCCTAATTTATTGATGTTATAAGTAAAAAATTAGGCTTAGCATTAGGTAGGCCTTTGAAATTATTTATAGATTTTGTCGGATAGGTAAGGATATTGCTTGTTATCTCCTTACCCCTAAGAAACATACAGCTCAAGCATGCATTTATCCGTGTCTAGACTAAATGAATCCTGTTATCTTCTTTCTCTTTATTGTATTTCCTAACACTATGAATGCACGCATTTGCACGCACCTATGTACCGTCCACAGCGCCATAACGCCTGGTTCCTACTGATATATAAACACTTTTTTCAACATTGTGTTCGCTTACGCCGATTTACAAGTAAGTAACCCGTCGGTCTTACAAATAACGATTTTTTAATCGAGTCGATAATATCTCTAACATGATCGCTATGATTAAAATAGCGTACGTTATAAAACCTACTTCGCTCAGATCAAAATAGAATTCGGACGCCATAAACAATTCAAAACCGATCCCGCCTGCACCAGCTGCTGCTCCCATTGCTACGGCTACGGAAAAGTTGATTTCGAATCGCAGAAATGTCCATGATAATAAGTATGTAAACGTTGATGGTAAAACGGCATGCGTGACAATATGCCACCAGCTGGAACCAGTTGCCCGCAGTGCTTCTAAAACGCCTGCATCTATTTCCTCGATAGCTTCTGAGAATGCTTTAACTAAATAGGCAACCGAATGAAAAAGCATCCCAAGTACTGCAGCCTCACTTCCTAAGCCGGCTGCTATTGCAAAGATTAACACCCATAAAACAGTTGGAACCGCACGAATAAAGGCAACTATTATTCGTACTGATTTTGATACCCATTCCTTCGATAAGTTCGTTGCGGCCATTAACGCCAAGACAAAAGCAATAACAGCTCCAAGAACAGTCGATAAAACAGCTAATCCAAGGGTAATGCCAACCTGATAAAATGCTTCTGCCCATGTGAAATGACTTAAAGCAGGCTCAAGAAACATAACTTTTAGATTATAAGCCGTTTCTGTTATAGCGCTTATGATATCGAGTCCAGTATAATCAAAGAACATAAACGCCATAACGGTTGAAACGATAAATAGCAAAATGGTCCATTGGATTACACGTTTCGCTTTACTACCGGATTTTATCGTAATGCGTCCGCGTTTTGTTCTTTTTATATGACTTGTTGTTGACAGGGCTTGCATTATAGGATCACCTTCCGTATATAGTTTGAAATCAGCTCAATGATAATAACGGAAATAACAATACTGAATGTCACAAGTGCCACTGCATTATAATCCAACGTTTTGTAATATAAATCAAAGATATAGCCGATCCCTGTCCCAGTTAATATGCCCACTAATGTGGCGCTTCTGATATTCGTTTCGATCATGAATAAAATCCAGCTGATTATTTGCGGCAAGCTCTCTGGAATAACAGCTTTATTTACTATATGGGCATAGGTAGCACCTGTGGCCGTTAATGCCTCAACAGCACTTTGGCTTGATTCATCAATAGCCTCAATAAATGCTCTTGTTAAAAATCCGACCGTTCCCACGAATAATGCTAAATAGCCTGTGATGGAATTTTGTCCAAATGAAAGCAGGAGAATCAATGCCCAGGCAACCACTGGAATATTTCTTGCAGTAGAGGCAATAAAACGGGATAACACACTTAAAAAGCTATTAACCTTCGTTGCCTTCGATCCCATAATTCCTAAAAACAAGGAAAAAACAGCCGCCGTTGTCGTAGCTGCAATCGACATAAAAATCGTCTCATTTAATTTTTCTAAAATGGTTGGAAGCTTTTCAAGTGATTCCTGTGTTATAAATAAGTTGGAAAAAATCCATCCCATAGCTTCTGGAAAAGCAGTAATTCCGTGAATAAAGCTAAAATTCGTGATGTCTGCTGATAAATACGTAATGACGATGATGATAAAAAGAAAAATGGTTTTATTCCATTTACGCCTATTCATTAATTTTTCATTCACGTTATATAACTCCTTACACCGTGATTAATTTTTTTGATTCTGTACCATATATATGGTTTATACGATCCTTTGTAACCAAGTGGTTTGGTCCATCAAAGATGATTTTTCCTTCATTTAAACCGATAATTCTATCTGAATATTTTTGTGCAACTTCTACCTGATGCAAGTTTACTAAACACGTAATATTCAACTCAGAGGTGATCGATTTAAGATGGTCCATTATCACTTGAGAAGCGTTCGGATCAAGTGAAGCTATCGGTTCATCACAAAGGACGAGTTTTGGATCTTGAATAAGTGCACGCGCAATCCCCACTCGCTGCTGCTGTCCGCCACTCAACTGATCACAACGTTTATACGCATGTTCTGCAATGCCTAGCTTTTCTAATAGAAAGAAGGCCTGCCTTTTCTCCTTCTCGGTAAATTGGGAAAGAAGTCCTTGCATCATCGTTTTATATCCAAAACGTCCATGAAGGACATTTTCAATAACCGGCAGCCGAGGCACGAGATTGTAATGCTGAAAAATCATGCCAATGTTTGTACGCAGTTTGCGCAATTCCTTTTTCTTCAGCAAGCCTATATTGGTATTTTCGAAGTGTACGATTCCCTCGTTTATGTCAACCATTCGATTGATACAGCGTAAAAGTGTTGATTTTCCTGCACCAGATGGTCCAATAATCGAAACAAATTCTCCCGCTTCTACTTGAAAATTAATATCTTCTAGTACGTTTGTTTCCGAGTCATATGTTTTTGCCAACCCTTCAAGAGCTAACAATGTCATAAACATTCTCCTTTTTGTTGGGATTTGTAAGAATAAGTGCATGCATGGACAAACATGCATACACTACATTACTTTTCTAAATAAACGATTACTTCGAAAGCTCGCGAATGGGATCAAACCATGAGTCGTCTACTTCTGCAAATCTTTCTTTGTCTGTCTTAAAGAATAAACCAGATTTTCCGGAATCTTCAGGAACGAAGATGTCTTCGTTGTTTGCCATTTTGTCAGATGTGAACAGCTTTTGTAACGTATCAAAATCTGCTTTTCCTAACGCATCCATATTAGCTGCAATTGGAGCGTTTAATACCGGTGTAACATCCATTAAGGTAAACGTGCTACCAGCAACTTTATTAAAAGGTTCGGCCGCATCGTCGCTTACTTTGTAAACAGCTCCTACTGTATTTTCTTTTCCTTCTGTAACTTCAACATAGTTTTCTACACATACATCACAAAAGGCAGCAACATTAGCATTTCCTGTTAATAAGTTAACCGCTGAGCCTTGGTGGGAATTGCCAAATAACACTTGTGAAAACAGAGATCCGCCTTGCATTAAGTCTTCCTCGGTCAAGTCCGTATATTTTTCTTTTTCGCTAAAGTGACCAATAATTCTGGCAGAAGGCACTTTAAATCCTGATGTTGAACTGTTGGATACAAACGAGAATTTTTTACCTTCAATTGTATCGAGTGAATAAGCACCGTCTTTCTTGTATTTTTCCTGGTCATCCGTATTTACTGCTAACCAGCTATGATATACAGCATCTTCCAGTGTGCCAGATGGTCCAGTAGATACAGCTAGCGGCTGGATGGTATCATTTTTATTTTTAGCTTCAATATAACCTTGGGCACCCATATAGGCGATGTCTGCATTTCCATTCGTTATTGTCTCAATCGCTATGGCATAGTCCGTCGTTAAATGATGCTCAACTTTCTTACCTGTTTCCTCCTCAATCATTTTACCAATTGCCTTACGAGAAGATTTCAAATCTGATGCAGATTCATTCGGATACCAAACGATATCAATAACATCATCCGCGTTTGATGCCTCTTCCGTACTGCCTTCCGAACAAGCGGATAAGGCTAATGCTGCTATAATAAGTAAAACAACAAAATATAACTGCTTTTTCATTATGAACTCTCCTCTCTCAGATTTATAAATTAATTGTCGTAAACAATTTTTTACGTCTACTCACTATATAAGTGAGCTTTTAGTTTTTCCCAAGCTAGAAGAACTGGTAATATCCCCCACTTCAATTGCTTCTCCAAAAGTGCCATGATAATCTGTACCGCCAGTCATGATCAGGTTATATGCGTTCGCCAAGTCTTCCACCCGCTTATAATCGTCCGGTCCATGGTCTGGATGGTTTCGTTCGATCCCTGCCAATCCTGCTTCGACAAGCTCGGGAATGATGGCATAGGAGTCCAGTTGACCAGGATGTGCGACAACCGGAATCCCCCCGTCAGCTGCAATTGCCTGCACTGCTTCAAATGCATCAATATAGGTGATATCACCAGCGGCAACCCCATTTCCTTTAAACAATTGCTGATAAAGCTGTTTATATTCTGGCGATGTGTAGGGTTCATCCGTTAATTGTTTCATAATATGTTGCTTATAGATGGTGGTACTTGGTTTTGCCGATTCAACAATCGCATCAATATCCAGCTCATACCCGGCAGCTTTCAGTTTTTCAATTTGATCCAACGAATAGGCCTGCCGCCTGTAAAGGATCTTCTTGCATGCGCTCTTTATGTTTGTTGCTTTAGGGCGATAATCATAGCCAAGTACATGTACTTTCCGATTTCGTTTAAAATCAAACGCTGATATTTCGATGCCGGGGATAACGGTTATGCCGAATATATTTCCAAGTCTGATCATTTCAGGCATCCCGCTTACGGTATCATGATCAACAAAACTGATTTGGGTTACCCCATTTTCGCTTGCCTTTTTCATGACTGTTTTCACCGAATCAGAACCATCCGAGTAATGGCTGTGAACATGTAAATCAGCTTTCATGTGTAGCACCACCTATCTGTTTAGCATGTAATTGTTTTTGTTTAATGTTAAAAACTTTATCACACAGACCGTCCATAAATGCGATGTCATGAAAAATCCCAACTAACGTCGTTCCATTTGCTTTTAACTTTTTAATGATGTCACGCACTTTTTCTTTCGATTGCTCATCTAGGCTTGCTGTTGGTTCATCGAGCAGTAATAATCGTGGCTTTTTCACCGTAGCCATCGCAATATTTAATCGCAGTTTTTCTCCGCCAGAAAAGGTATTTGGAAAGGTGTCCCACAGTTTACGATCAAGTTCAAAATGATGTAATGCTTTTTCTGCTTCAAGACGTGCGATTCCTTCAGACACGCCCATTTCCAACAATGCATGTTGTACGAGTTCCCTGGCCGTTCTTCTTGGC
Source organism: Lentibacillus halophilus (assembly GCF_055395055.1). Lineage (NCBI taxonomy): Bacteria > Bacillati > Bacillota > Bacilli > Caryophanales > Bacillaceae > Lentibacillus > Lentibacillus halophilus. The sequence goes on along the minus strand of NZ_AP043750.1, from coordinate 1,265,555 downwards.
ATTACATTTAAAAATTGTGATACATAACCAATTTCATATTTACGTAAGTACAGAACTTGACGTTCGGTGGCTGTTGCTAAATCGATATAACCAAAACGTTCGGAATGATAATACAAAATCCCGGTATCAGGTAAATAGGAACGATATATACTTTTTAAAACAGTTGATTTACCACTGCCGCTTTTTCCGATGATTCCGATAAAATTACCCGGTTCGATGGAAAAGTTAATATCTTCGACAGCTTGCATCGTTTTTTCTAAATGGTGGATCGTAAATCGTTTGCCAAAATCCTTTACATCCAACATAGGCATGTTTAGCACTCCTCCTTTTTATTTCGTGCGATAATTTGTACTCGTTATTAAGGAGCCGTTGACCATTGTTTTTGTCAGCATCGGATATCCATCCTCCATTCTTTCAATAACAATTAGGTCAGCTTTTTTTCCTGATTTAATCGAGCCAATTTCGTCATCCATTCGTACAGCTTTGGCCGGATTAAGGGTTACTTTCGTAAACATGTCATGCAAATCATTGCCATGATGATCACTTAATTCAAATATTGCATGAAGTAAAGCTGAGGGATAATAATCACTGCAAAGAATATCGACACATTGATGCTTTACAGCTTCAGCAGAGGCTAAATTTCCCGAGTGCGAACCACCAAGTAAAACATTTGGAGCTCCGGCAATCGTAAATAACCCCATTTCTGTCGCTTTTTTAGCTACATCCATGGTGATCGGAAATTCACTAACCGTTATTCCGATGTCTTTGACTAATTCAAGCCTTTGAATTTCATCATCATCATGTGATGCAACTGCAATGCCTTTATCGTTCGCAATATCCACAATTTCTTTCATTTTGGCAATGGTCATAACTTCTGTATTTTGCTGCTCCAGAATAATCGTTTGCACATCATCGTCGGTTAAATTGTGATAACCTTTTAATGTTTCCCCGTATGCTTCCAGGTTTCGATACTGCCCCTGCCCTGGTGTATGATCCATAAATGATAGTAAGTGGACTTTATCGTCTTTGATGTTTTGGACTAAACAATCTACTTGCTCAATGTTATCAATTTCAAAACGTGCATGCAGACGGTGCCTAATAAGGTGCAGTTCATTGTGCGTTGCATCAATGGCATCCACCATTTTCTGCACATTTTCCGGATCACGGATCGGGCTGTGTGAGAATGCATCGTCTTTATAAAACGAAAGTGAATGAAACATCGTTGTTATTCCATGGCTGATTAATATTTTTTCTGCTTCTCGCAAACTCATATTGAAATCCATAAGCAATGTCGGTCTGGGTGAAGCGATCGTTTCGATATAATCAGAATGGATGTCGATAAATCCTGGTGCAATATAACCTCCTCGAGCATCAATAAGCGTTGCGTCAGGATGATTGGTTATTTCCGCTTCAGGAATGACTTTTTGAATTATTTCCCTATAAACCAAAATCGCATGATCGTATATAATTGCTTCTTCTGCTATAATCTTTCCATTATGAACAATGTACACCGTGTCCATGCCTCCCTCAATAAATTAATGTTTTCTTGGAATTCCTTCGTTTTTCTCCCGATTTCTTTTGATTTATTGAAGCTCACAATGGTCGTGTATCCTTTATATTACAATTAAGGATATATATGGAATCAGTAAGTTATGCCGAGTACGCTCTAACAGGGTAATTTCCATTAAATGGATAACTAATCTTATGATCGCACCTTGGATCTCCACGTTTTCATGGCGGTGGACCCTCCCATGTCTCTCGGCGTCTATGCGCGCAAATTCCTTCGTTCAACCTGACCATGGTGGATGCCGGAAATGCTCCTAAGGTGGGTCTATGCCCTAACGGATGGAATATCGACCGGCTAATCCGTGCTTCAATTGTTAAAAGATGGTTCAGAACGATAGCTGTGTGCCTTCTTAAGCAACGTCCTGTAACGTCGACATCATGGGGATGTCACGAATCATGCGTTCTTCTTGGAACGTACACTTTCGTGTCCCTAATACATAAAAGATTTTGATGAGTTTTCGGCTTAACGCGATAAATGATTGTTTTCCTGTTAACGGATTATCGGATCGATAACGATAATAACGGTATAGTTGCTTGAATCCTTCATTGTGCAGGGATAATGGGCGTGCCACTAGATAGAGTAAGCTTCGCAATCGTTTGCGTCCTCGTTTAGTTATGGTTGTTTGGCCTTTGAACATCCCTGATTGATTCATCTTTAGATTGAGTCCCGCTAATTTAATGATTTGGCGTGGATCCCGATAATTCGATAAATCACCAACTTCGGCGAAGAAACCGGCGACTGTTATGGCACTGACACCTTTAATGGCTATCATCTGATCAGCTCCAGGGATGTGACGAACAAGGTCTTCCAGTTGTGCTTCAAGAGCTATAAGACGTGCTTCAAGAGCTTTATACTGATCAATCAAATAACGCATTTCCTGACGTGCCATTTGTAATCCCACTGTGAGGCCAATGCTGCCTTCAGCCGCCTGTTTCAAATCCTGAATGCGTTTGATGCCCACACCGCGTTTGGCGGCCTTCTTGACTTCAAGAAGCAAATCTTCTTCCGAAGCTTTACGGATATCTTCCGGTAAATAGCCTCGTTCCAATAGATGGAGGGCAGCCTTTCCAGTCCAGTCTTTAAAGACATCGAGAAACTCTGGAAAGTATCGGTCTAACGCATTATGCATTTGGGCTTTGACCGAGGACATATCCTCTTGGATCATGTCATAGAGTTTCATGCCTTCACGCAATTCAGCGTACACATCCTCCGGTAAGGTCGGTTCATGATAACGGCCATCACGTATGATCTGAGCAATAACTTTGGCATCTTTGGTGTCATTTTTCGTTGGTGAATCGTCATCCATTTCCTTGGACCGTTTAACCTTCATCGGATTGACGACAACCACTTGAATACCCCGGTCTTTCAAGTAATAGGCTAGATTCAGCCAGTAGTGACCGGTTGGTTCCATTCCAATGATAATGTTGGGGCGCTTGTGGTCACTGGACAAGTTATCAGCCCATTCAATAAGGTTTGAAAAACCCTGCTGCGAATTGGTAAATACCAACCGTTTAACGAGGTCTCGGCCCCGATCATCTATCGCTCGAGCCACATGTTTGCGTTTGGCTATATCAATCCCGATAATTAATGTTTGGTCATTGATTTGCGCTAAGCGATGATTTTGTGTAGAATCCATGGTAGAAGTCCTCCTTCGGTACTAAATTCGAGGTCATTGCAATGACACTCTCCATCGTACCAAGGGGGACTTTTTTATGCATTTGGCGTTTTCGTCGATTTCACATCAAATTTTTTCATTACAGGAATGCTCCTATAGTAATGAATAAACTAATTGCTGCGTATAAGCATGCTGGGGATCTTCCAGAATTTGATCTGTTAGCCCCTCCTCAATAACCTTTCCATCAAGCATGACCACTGTTCGATCAGCCAGCATTCGAATTACTGCCAAATCATGCGAGACAACAATCATACTTATACCCAATTCCCTCTGAATATTTTTAATTAAATCCAGCACATTCGCTTGAACAGATAAGTCAAGACCAGTCGTTACTTCATCCAAGAAGAGAACGGGAGGGTTATTGGATAAAGCCTTCGCAATTTGCACGCGTTGCTGCATCCCACCTGAAAAATTTCGCGGCTCCTGTTTCATTCGATAAGGAGGGATATGCACACTTTCCAACAAGCGCTTACTGATCGCTTCCATTTCCGAAACATTACGGTTGCCTGCTGCAATTAATTTTTCAGCGATATTTCCGACAGATGAAAAGTTCATTTTCAATCCGTGAACCGGATTTTGATAGACCATTCCATATTTATAATTTCGAACATAACGTTTCTTCTGGGAGGATAATTCGAAAAGATTTTCTTCTTCCACTTCTGTATCCTTTATATACGCTCCACCTGACGTTACATCCATATCAAAATATAAACATTGCATCATCGTTGATTTTCCACTGCCGCTTTCCCCGACAATTCCAAGAATCTCTCCGGAATACAATTCAAGTGATATATCTTGACATGCATACGTTGTGCTGCAATACGGACAGTAATTTATCTTCATCTCATACGTTTCGGATTGCTGACAATGGGCACATCCGTCACCAAATGTTTTGTTTAAATGGTCAATTCGTAATATCGGTTCCTCATGCATGATTGCTTTCCACCTCCAGCTTCTCCTTTTCATTCAAACGTGCTACACAGTAGCTCGTATCATTGCATTGATAGACGGTTTTTCCTGATGTTGAATCGATTAACTCATCCATAAAAACATCCGTAGCACCACATAAATGACAATGGTTTCCTTCAAATGATTCAACGGTAAATGGATAATCGTCAAAGGCAAGTGATTTCACATCCGTGTAAGGTGGGATGGCATATATTTTCTTCTCTCTTCCCGCGCCAAGAAGTATTAAGGACTCTGATTGATGCATTTTTGGATTATCAAATTTTGGAATCGGGCTTGGAGCCATGACATACCGATCATTTACATATACAGGATGATCGGCATCAGTCGCCGTCTTGTTATACTTCATAATTTGTTCGAACAACATAAGCCATGCTCCGCTATATTCGTCTTCTGAATGAAGCCGCTTTGTTACGTATTCACTCGCTTCCACATTGCGGAGCGGTTCAGGTTCTGGTACCTGTAAGACGAGAATCTGTTCTTTTGTTAAAGCAACTTCCGGAATACGGTGTCTTGACTGAATAACAGAAGCTTCCTGTGTTTGATCCGTCACCTCTACACCTGTCGTTTCCTGTACTAATTTCTTGATACTGACGGCATTTACAGATTCGTCCGCTCCCTGATCGATAACTTTTAATACATCTTGTTTGCCAATGATGGATAATGTTATTTGCAGGCCACCTGTGCCCCAACCACGGGCGATCGGCATTTCCCTGGATGCAAAAGGAACCTGATACCCCGGAATTGCCACAGCCTTTAACATTGTTCGACGGATTTCTTTTTTAGAACCTTCATCCAAAAATGCAAAGTGTGTATTAGTCTTCATCCTTTTTCGCCTCTTTCTTTATTTGACGTATGCTATCTAATTTCGATTGGAATGTAACGTAATGCGGCAGCTTCAAATGGGAGATGAAGCCCGTAGATTCAACCGAGTCAATGTGTAATAAAACGAATTCTTCATCGTGCGTTGGATATTCCCATTCCGGGTGTTCCAAGCATTGATCCAGAATACTCATTGCAATAGTTTTTGTTTCATTTTGTCCGTAACAAACGCCATATCCGATTTCAAATTCCAGTTCCTCTTCGTTGTGTTCATTCTTTTTTGTTATCGGAACAAATGACTCCACTTCCGTAACTTTGATATCCCCGATATAAAATTGATCTTCATCGTCCTGTTCAACTTCGTTTGGATGTTCAACGTAAATTGGCAAATCACCCACCCGTACTTCCCCAACAGTAGGGTGAACCTGACCATACCCTCGTAGAGATGCATAACCTAAAGCTGTTACCGCTCCTGTCTGCCCTCGCGTTAACACTTGCAATCTTGCACTTCTGGAAGCAGGGAATTGCAGACTTTCCTTGGTAATATCATCAGGTGGCGTGTTGTCTGCTTCATATTCTTCAAATAAACTTTCTTTGCGTAAATAATCGACAACTTTAGGAAAATACGTTACCGAGTCGGAGGCTTCCATGTTGTTTTGTAATGATTCTCGATAATCTTGCAACCACTCTTTGTTTTCCGTTAGGCTTTCATTTGCCAAGTTAAAGTCTAATAGCCGATGTGTATAATCATTAGTAGAACCTAATAACTGCCCTCCTGGAATATCTTTGAAGCTAGCAGATATCCGGCGTTCGACAAGCATCGATTCCGACTGAACAGTCTGACTGTAATATAGTCTCGGTAATGTTGAGCGATGTGCGCGCATCAAGAAGACTGCTTCTTCCATACTTCCTTCTGCTTGTTTAATAGCCAATGCTGCTAGAAATGGTGAATACAAGCTGCTTTCAGACATTACCTGATCGACCAGCGACCGCATTGTGGAAAGTATTGTTTGAATTTCAATTATTTCTTCTCCCTTTAAGCGATCATAGGTTAATCGTTTAATCGAAGCTTCGATGGCCATTGTGCCACCTTTAACCGCAACATACCCCATTATTTCACCTCCGAAAATGATAACGATGTTGTTCTGGGAACACAGGCAATTCGTGCTATATCATCCGTAAAAATAACATCCACTCCTAATGGATGTTCCTTCGTTTGTTCATTTCGAGATTGCCACATATTTTTAGTAAACCTTGTATGAAGCTGCTCTTTTTCTTTGATGCCAGGTCCGGTTAACAATAATTCTCCATTATTGGATAATGTCTCACTTTCAATAATCCACGTTGCAGATAGTTGAGGATCAATTAAATTTCCGATTTTACATTGCTCCATCGCTTGGATGACCTTGTTTTCAGAAACGTCTCGTAATGCAATAATATAGTCAGCCTCTTGGATGGGAGCAGGTTTTGCTAACGTATATTCGGATATCTTGTTATATAAATCTGTTTGGTTTTCCGATATAATGTGAAATGTCACTTCTCCGTCCAACAGCGTCATCATCGTTAAAAAACTGGCATGATTACAAGGAAGTCCATTGTCTGATTGGTGAACATTCTCTTCCATAATCGAAATGGTTCCTGGTCTGGACATGCTATGTAGCAGCTTTCGATATACCTGTTGTAAATCGTGTGTTTGAACCATTGCCATACTATCTCTCCTGATCATGTAATTTTTTTGATGAGCTAGACATCCATCGTTTCGAAATTAACTTTTGTTTCAAAAATTTCCGCCTGCTTTTGTGCTTTTTGTTTTTCTATTTGTTCTTCGGCAGCGATTAATTGATCTTCCCAATCTTTTGTTTCCGGGAGATTAGCTTTATAAGCTGCATCAATAATAGCCAAGTCTTTAGATAATTCATCCTGCATACCTGTTATAAGTCCTATACCAATGCACTGATTAACTTCTGCTTTTGTTTCCGTTATAAGAACTTCTCCTATATAAAATAGTGAGTTTTTTGCAGATTCACGCATCTTCATCATTGTTAATCCGTACCTAGGAGCAACAATTTCCCGATAATCATAGTTGGTGGTGATTATTTCTGCCAGACTCCGTGCCAAACTTGGATCACCTTGAATAAGAATCGTTGTTCTTCGTTTTCTTTTCATTGTTTTAACCTCCTTTTTTCTTCCTTCCTGTTTCCCGTAATTTTAAGATATCATGTGCTTATTAAGTGCATATAAATTAATTGTAAAAAAATTATTAAAATACTTGATAAGAGCAAATATTTATTCCATGTTTTTAGTGTAGTTGTCGAGATACAGCGTTGCTGGTGATTTTCCGTAAAACAGACGATATTGAACTATAAGCATTAAATAATCCCCACCTATAAAGATGGGGATCTCGTGTATGCTTTATTAAATTTATTTAGTATACGGCATTATTCTGGGATAGCTGGTGACTATGGCGGGAGTTGATTTAATTTCTTTTTATTTGTCATAACTCTACGCATACCTGGTGGGGAAACAGTGCAAATCCCATACTTATCGTCATAAAACACGCAACACAGTATTTATACCTGGTGAAACAGCGTAAGCCCGGTACTGATTAGCAAGGCATTCACCAGTAAATTAATAAAAAATGCTGGATATGCTGGATATCATTCCTGAAATTCAGATCTTGTTTGCTAATCGATTTACTTTTTGAGTACATTCAACGACCATATCCTATTCAAACTCATTCAACAAACCATAATAAGCTTGACTGAAATAGATAGGCTTATTATTAAACAATCTGGACCGACGACGCCATTAACGGGGCACAACTTACTCCGTCGAAAATGAGCATTAGATAAGCCATTGACGTCATCTCCAACTTTCCACCTGCTCCACATGAAGCATGCAGGTTTCCCCGCACTCCACGCTCCATCTAACGATATGTACTAGTTGATAAGTTCCTCGTTACCTTCAGACAAACGTATGATAATTAACAATATAGAATTCAAATCATGACGATCAGATCGATGTGGTTTGGTTTGAGGAGAATGATCGGGGATTTTACAAAGGGGACCACCTATATGGGAGTGATCATCATTGGCTAAACGATTTCTTCACGTTTATCATTTTTTAGTTCCGTCACACCTCAGATGGCAAATGACTGAACGAGGTATTTTTCTATAAATTCAGTCAGACCATCCTGTTCATGATGATCGGTTGTAACATCTGCGGCCGCTTTCACTTCTTGGTCAGCATTCGCCATTGCAGCGCTGATTCCTGCATAACGCAGCATTTGGATATCGTTCGGGCCGTCACCGATGGCTGCTGTTTCTTCCGGATTAATGCCAAACGCTCTAATAAGCACTCGAATGGCAGCCCATTTGGAAACACCGGGAGCAATTATCTCAAACCCGTCTTTCCAGTCAATGACATCCGCTGCATCACTAAATAAATGTGACATATGCGAACCATGGTAGCCTGTCCTGACACTGTATTTCAGCACGTTCCGGTAATCTGCATGCCGTAAGTCACCGATATACCTTGGCGGAACCCTACCTTCCCTAGTCCACTCATCAACTTCCTCGCTCGTCTTGTTGCAGTATAGGCCGTCGGTTGTGTGCACAATGATATTGCACGGGATTTCATTTGTTACACGATGAAAGTACGCTTCATCCAGCACAACCGGATTCTTCCGGACAACCCTTCCCGTGAATCCATCATGAATGGAAGCACCATTCAGGCAGATCATCGGTGCTTTCAAGCCAAGCAGACTATGGTAAGGTGCTGTAATCTCATATTGACGCCCTGTCGCCAGAAAAACTTTAACACCCTGGTTTGTCAATCTGCTGATCGTTTCCGCATTGCGTTGTGAAATCTCATTTGATGACGTCAGCAATGTTCCATCCATATCAATAAACAATGCACGTATATTCATTTTTCTCCTCCTTTCTATTACACATCAACCATATCACCTAAATGTAAAGTGTATATTAACTGTATGTAATGATTTAATGAAAAATTGAGGGAAGAATATGACATGATACTGATATAAACTGTCGATGCCTGTAATACGGGGTGTGGTGCTAAATCTTTGGCAGATAATCCTTCCAACTGCAAAAATACACCCTGTACTTTTAGCATATTATCGATAAACAAAGACAACATAGTGCATTTCTGTATTTCCAATCGTAAAGGTTTTCACCTTTACGCTAAACATCACATGCCCCTTCTTCCCACTTGCTTCAAACAAAAGTGTCTTATTCAACTCTTGCGCCCGATCGTATTATATGGGCAGTCATTGTACTGGCTGACCTGTTTTAATAGGTTTTATGTTTGGGGAAGCTAGGGTAGGACGCTTGCGCCCATACCCCGTCCTTAATACTGTCCATCCCTTCCTTGCAAATAGGTAAATTATAGTTACTTGTTTCGAAATTACTTCACAAGTCCCCATCGAATAAAGCCAAGATATGTGGCAATAACTACGATTATCAAGACAGAAATGAGCATTATCGCCGCATACTTGATATCCAATTTACTCCAGCTGATTTGTCTGTAAAACGTTCGATTCCAAGATCCGTCGAAGTTTCGGGCTTCCAGCGCAATGGCAACGCGTTCTGACTTGCGTATCCCCTGTGAAAGCAAGGGAACAGTGTAACCTGCAAGCATTCGAACCTGGGCTAACCTTTTTCCGCTGCGATGAACCCCCCGCACTTTGTGAGCCGCACGTATTTGCGTGAAATCGTCTTTCAATATGGGGATAAACCGAATACCTGCCAAAATAGAATAAGCCCATTTTGGTTTTAGGCGAAGTTGCTGCATCAGACTCAACACTAAACTGGTTACATCAGTAGTCAGAATAAATAACGCTCCGTAAAACAAATACCCAAGTGTCCTGAATCCAATTGTTAATCCATTTTGCAGTCCTACTTCCGTGAATTGGAACCAGCCCCAAGCAAAGTACACTTCCTCCCCCTTTGCAAAAGCAAAGATTCCCCAAAAGCTTAATAAGGACAATAGAAGAAATGGAAGCACAATAAAAGTAATCAGTTGTTTTATCGGCATCCGTACATAGACGAATGTGAGCAAAGCTGGAATCATCATCAGCAAAAAAGTGGTAAGAGGATCTCGAACGACTGAAATAAGGACCATCAACAGCACATGAAGCACTAGTTTCCCTGACGGATTCACTTCTGTATGCTGATTGTTTTCCCCCAGGCTTCTCATACAAATACCGCCTGTTCGGTAGCCTTATTTTGCTGATACGCTTTATATTCCATATTTAAGGGTAATTGCAGACGAGCCTGTTGAACGAGAGTTTGCTGCGCGAAAAACACTTCTGGATCTCCTGTAAACAATAATTGATTATCTGCAAATACGATTAACTTGGTCGCATAGGTGTAAGCGAGCTCTACATCGTGCGTCGTCATAACAATCGTGGTCCCTTCTTTATATAGTTGTTCAAATTGATCCAGTAACTCTTTTGCCATTTTAGCATCCTGGCCGAATGTTGGTTCATCTAGCAACAGTACTTCGTGTCGCTTCAGCAGCATGCTTGCCACACTGAGGCGACGTTTTTGTCCGGTTGACAGCGTATAGGGATTGGCCGTTCGGAGATGTTTCAGTCGAAATTCTTCCAGAAGCTGTTCCACTCGTTGTGCCGTCTCTTCTGCCGGCCATTGCTCCACTTGACCGTCAAAGGCGATTTCTTCTTCCACCGAATCCGTTACAAATTGATGCTCCGGATTTTGAAAGACAAAGCCCATATGATTGGAAAGCATCTCGGTTTTAACTGGTGTTTCAAGCTTGCTTCCCGAAAAATTATATTGGATTCTACCTTCCTGGAGAGGATGGAGACCCATCAATGCACGTAAGTATGAACTCTTTCCAGAGCCATTTGCTCCCATAATCATAACCCATTCGCCCGTTTCGATGGAAACATTCACATGGTCCCACACCGTGTAGTGATTCAATGAAAGTTTCCCTCGCTCCATCTCTATAATGGCGTTTGAGGTCTTTTTTCTTTCTCTAGGTTTGATCGTATCGGGAAGTGTTTCTAACTCTTCCAGGCTATAAGGCCACAGTCTCGGTTTCCATATACCATATTTATCGATCAAATGTATTTGTTCCGTATAAATCTGCTTGGGGGAGCCATCGGCAATCAATTCCCCGTCGTCATTGATCAAGAGAACCCGGTCCATCCAATCAATGATACCTTCCAGCTTATGTTCGATGATCAAGACTGTTTGAGATTCCGGCAAATTTCGCAGCATGTCAATAACGTTTGATGTACCAGAAGGATCTAATTGAGCGGTAGGCTCATCCAAGAACAGTATTTCAGGCTCTAATGCCAGAATCGTTGCAAAAGCCAATCGCTGGCTTGTTCCGCCAGATAACGTATGAATAGGCGTATCTCCCGGTAAATCATGAATTCCGGCTTGTCTTTTCACTCGATTAATCATTTCAGACATATCCTCTGGAGGAACCTGCTGATTCTCCAAACTAAAGGCAATATCTTCATCCACGGTAAGCATACAGAACTGACTTTCCGGGTCTTGAAACAGAACCCCTTTCTGTTCAGGTCCCCAAATATCTCCTTTCATCATTGCTTGAATGAAGTCGGGAATAAGACCTGCCAGTACATGGAGCAGTGTGCTTTTCCCCGATCCACTCGGGCCTAGCAATAATATCTTTTCCCCCTGCTGGATATGGACCTGCATACCTGAAAGCGTTGGGTTATCTCTTCCTGGATACTGCACATGAAGGTCACTGCAGCCAGCATATGAAACAGCACTCATAATTCCCACCGCGCTTTTTGAGTGGATAGCACAATTTCATAACTATTTAAACTGCCCGTTGCCACAAGTTTGTCTGCTATCCATTTACTAAAGGCACCGCAGACCACAATGGAACTCGCAATTCGTACACTGATTGTCATGACTTGAATGAATCCAGTATTGGCCCCAAGCCCTGAGATTAAATAACTGGAAAAAATACTCCCCAAAGAAGCAGAAATAGAAGCAATCGCCAATACTAGAAAATCCCACCGACGATATCTAAAAAGCAAAAAGATTATCTCTGCCCCCAGCGCTTGCATCGCTCCGGTAAAGAGCATGGACAGACCAAATTGACTGCCGGTCAGCAACTCTCCAGAAGCAGCCAGGAATTCCGCTAAAAACGCAACGCCCGGTTTTCGAATGATATAAGCCGCCACTACTCCTGCAACGAACCACATGGGGTATACGATTTGGCCCAGAAAAGGGGCTATAGCATTTGCAAATGTATAAACAGGTCCCCATATCTTATATACCACCCCAAATAAAATAGCGATAATGACAATGAGCATGACTTCTTTTATTGTTAACGTATGCTTTGTCACTGTGAAACCTCTCCTCCTTGTTCACTTTCAGACAGCCATGTTTCAAAGGTATAAGACATTTCCCAAAATTGGAGTTCGTACGCTTTGGCTATAACGAATTGTTCTTTTACCTTCTCTTTTTCCTGTTCATTCATGTTTTCGACAAGCGTGTTTAATAAATCAATCATTTCATTTGTCGAATCCTGGAATTGATCACTCGCGTACATTTTAATCCAATTTCGGTAAATATCAGGTTCCGGCGCTGCATTTTCGTTTATTTTTCCAATATCTGCATACAACCAGTAACAAGGCAACATCGCTGCCACGGACTGTGCCAGATTCCCAGACATGGCTGCTCTATATAAGTGAGATGTGTACGCATAGGCTGTGGGAGCAGGTTTAAAATTCGCCATATCTTCTTCTGTAATGTTTAAAATCTTTGCATGTTCGTGATGAACAGTTAATTCTGCTTGCGCTGTAACTCTTGCCTTGTCAGCCAAAATGGCAGTATGTTTAAAATCATCCGCCTGTGATGCGGCAATCGCATGGACTTTTCCATAATGCTTTAAATAATAGATATCTTGCAAAATATAGTTTTTAAATACTTCCAGTGGTAAATCCCCATTGACGATCCCCTGTACAAATGGGTGATTCAGGCTTTTTTTCCAACTTTCCCTTGTTGCTTCTTTCAGTTGATTAGTAAATGTCATAAAAAAATCCTCCTCTAAACTTTTAAAGATTAGTAGAAGGAAGTATTAGCAAAATTTTCCGCAAAATATTGGCGTACTGAGTTTTTGCCTAATCTACTTCCCTCCGCTGGTGTTAACCAGATCAGGTTCCAAGGGACAAAGGATATTTCCTTTTCTCAGCCGGACGGCGCCCCTAGCAGAAAACTGATATTAAATAATTAATTGCAAATTTAACAAAAACTTTAGTAGAAGTCAACTCTTAATACAAAATGCTGGATTTAATTTCTGAAAGTTCAGGCTCTGTTTGCTAATCGATTTTTTGAGCACATTCATTCAATGACCATATCCTATCCTTTTGGTCAGTATAGCGTATTTCAAAGGGTACATTCTTACACTACACCACTCACGTTATCAATTTTCCCTATATTTTAGCTTTAGACCCGTGCATTTGTGTAAGTTTATCAGCTGTGTGCGCTAAATAAATTCCCGAAAAAGGACAGATCAGAGCAAGTGATCGAAAGTTTGCGATTTGTCGGTCTCGAGACGTTAAAAGACCAGTATCTGGGGAAGTTAGCGGCGGACAAAAATGTCTTCCAATAATGCTCTTCAATACCTTTCATGTATTTGATCGATTCTGCTTGGAAGCAGCACTCACCTGTTCATCATCATGTACTAAAGCTATTCAGGCAAAGGCGAAGATACGTCATATTTTTAATTCATTACTTGTCCACCATCAACAACGAGATTTTGACCGGTAACCACCCGACTCCACCGTGAAGCGAAAAACAAGACTGTATCGGCCAGTTCCTCGGGAGTTGTGACCTGCTTTAACAGGGTATCTTCCTTAATGAGATCAAATACTTCAGGAGGCGTGGGTGAGCTTGCATCGGTCACTCGTAACAACCCTCCTGACACCATATTAACGGTGATTCCATTCGCACCAAGGTCACTTGCCATGTTCCTTGTAAATCCGATTAACGCTGCCTTACTTGTATTATAATCATGATATGGGACCACAGGATCTTGCACGAGATTGGTACCAATATTAATGATTCTGCCAAACTGAAGTGTAGCCATTCCTTCATAGGCAACTTGCGTCGTATGTAAAGCAGCCTTGATGCTTCCTTCTAATTGGACTTGATAATCTTCCCAGTCAATTTTTTTGGCATCTTTCCTGTTCACTGAATCGAATTTAAAATTCACCAATGCGTTATTGACAATCGTTGTAACGGGATGGTTAAAATGCGATTCTGCTTTTTCAAACATATTTTCCACCTGGTCTCTATCAAGCACGTCGGCCTGAATCGCTATCGCTTCACTTCCAATTTTCTCTACGACTTCTTTCGCTTTCTCTTCACTTTGGTAATAGTTCAGAATAACACGTGCACCCTCACGCCCAAATGCTTTGGCGATTTCTGCCCCTAACCCTCTGCTTGCTCCTGTAACCAATACAACCTGGTCTTTAATGTTCATTATGAATTCCTCCTTTGCTATTTTCGAATAACAATCCATTTGTCCAATATTCCTCGGGATCTCCTGAAGCATCTGTAAGCTTCACCTCCTTAAGCCATCTTTGTAAATGATCAAAATAATTGAATGGCATGGAGAAGTCTTTGGTGAAGTAACTTAAAGTTGCGTCTAAAATAGCTGCCTCCACTTGATCCATAGGATTTTTTTTCGTGAATTGATAGTAAATCTTCTTTGCTTCATCTGGCTCATTTAGAATGAAATCACTGCTTCTTCTCAATACCTTCAAAAATCTGCTTATCTCATAACTTCGTCTGCTTAAAACAGCGGGTGAAGTAATTAAAATTAAACTCCCTCCAGCAGGAAGACCCCAATCTTTTAATGAAAAGAACCCCGGTTTATACCCGCGTGCCCGCGCTTCAATGATTTCATGATGCTGTTGTACTGAAAAAGCTAAATCTGCTTCATCATGAATTAACGCCTCGGTATGGTAAAATCCTTTGTTAACCGGAATTAAATCGTGAACATCGCAATGCCCCCCATCTGCTAGAATCAGGGATTTCATAAAGGCTAGTCCTGTTGGTCCAGGTGCACTTGGATAGGTTAACCTTTTCCCAATTATATCCTTAGGTCTTGTAATTCCATTGTTTTTTAGAAACATGACGCCACTGTCAGATTCTAGAAATCTAGTAATTCCAATAACATCGATACTTTTTAACTTATCTTGTACTAAATGCAAAGGTTCTGTGACAGCAATATCCATAGTCCCATTATGTATTTCATCAATCGCATCAAAGTGTTCCTTAGGCTCTATCATTTCAACGTTTAAATCGACTTCTGAAAACCACCCCTTTTCCATTCCAATCAAAAATGGAAGATGGTTTGGATTCAAATACCACTCAAGACCAAATGTTAGGTTCTCCATGTTTATCCTCCCCCCTTTAACAATCTTGTAATTACTCGTAAAACCTTTATCTTTTTTGATGCTCCGCCTACACTAAAGCAATAAAAAAGCAGTACCACGGGAGTGATACTGCTTTTTGTCAATTAAACAATAAGATTGACGCACAGCTAACACTTCCCTTCGCTGGTATTAACCAGATCACAGGTTCAAAGGGTCAAGATATCGAATACCTTATCTCAGCCATATAGCTCCCCTAGCGATTTTTTCATATAATTCATTTTTTTATAATGTAACATAGAAAATCAATTATTGATACCATGAATTACAAAATAGTCTGTTTTGGGAGCCAAGAGCCTTAAGATGGGGTTATGGTGACCAAAGCTGAAATAATCTGGTGATTCACAGTATAAGCTTGAGCTAAAATTTTAGGACCTTTAGCAATTTGTATAAAATTTGTCCTCTATTGGTAAAATAAACGTAATGTAATATGTAAATATGTACTTATGGAGGGTAAAAAATGGATCAAGACAATGATAATCAAGAACATATGACGGAAGGTGAAGATAAGCAGACTTTAACAACGCGGCAGGGACAGCCTGTTAAGTATAATCAAAATTTGCGAACGATAGGTAGTCGAGGCCCAGCAACACTGGAGAATTATCACTTTCTGGAAAAGATGTCCCATTTTGACCGAGAACGTGTACCGGAGCGGGTCGTCCATGCACGCGGTGCCGGGGCGCACGGTTATTTTGAATCCTACGGAAAAGTTGGCGATGAGCCGATTTCTAAATATACACGTGCAAAGGTTTTTCAAGACGCTGGTAAACATACGCCTGTATTTGTCAGATTCTCAACGGTCATCCATGGCAAAGATTCGCCGGAGACCCTGCGAGATCCCCGCGGCTTCGCTGTGAAGTTTTATACTGAAGATGGAAACTGGGATCTTGTCGGGAATAATATAAAAATATTTTTTATCCGCGATGCGATTAAATTTCCTGACTTTATTCATTCGTTTAAGCCCGATCCAATAACGAATATCCAGGATCCAAGGAGGCAGTTTGATTTTGTTACACAAAACCCTGAAACCCTTCATATGATCACATTTATATTCTCCCCGTGGGGAATTCCTGCTAATTATCGCCATATGCAAGGTTCTGGCGTCAATACGTATAAGTGGGTCAATAAAGACGGGGAAGCGGTATTGATCAAATATCATTGGGAACCCAAGCACGGCATTAAAAACTTAACTCAGGAAGAAGCTAGTGAAATTCAGGGCAAGAATTTCAATCATGCAACGCAAGACTTATATGAAGCGATTGAAAATGGCGATTATCCGGAATGGGAACTCTTTGTACAGATCCTTAGTGACGACGAACATCCCGAATTAGATTTCGATCCACTAGATGACACCAAAATTTGGCCCGAAGATCAAGTGCCGTGGTACCCCGTAGGCCGTATGGTGTTAAATAAAAACCCTGATAATTATTTTGCCGAAGTGGAACAATCCGCATTTGGAACTGGGGTTCTTGTCGATGGCTTGGATTTTTCTGATGACAAGATGCTGCAAGGGCGAACTTTTTCCTACTCGGATACGCAGCGATATCGCGTAGGCGCCAATTACTTGCAGCTTCCAATTAATGCGCCAAAAAAACATGTCGCCACAAACCAGCGTGATGGGCAAATGACTTATTATGTTGACGGCGCCGAGGAGCAAAACCCACATGTCAACTATGAACCGTCCGGGCTTGACGGATTACATGAAACCAATGCACCAAAAAAAGAGTATACCCCGCATGTTGAGGGCAATTTGGTTTATGAAAGCATCGAGCGGACCAATGATTTCAAACAAGCAGGGGACACGTACCGGGCGTTTGATCACACAGAGCGCGATGACCTCATTAATAATTTGGTTTCAAATTTAAGCATGTGTAACAAAGACATCCAACAGAAAATGATAGATATGTGTACAAAGGCAGATGAAGATTACGGTCGTCGTTTGGCTGAAGGACTTGAGCAACACACCGACAGAGCTACTGAAAGTGAAGCGGTGAGGGAAGCTGACCAAAAAGGACATCGAACAGATTCTTATTAGGGGGGATCTGAGATATCTGTAATAATAGGACATAGTATAATGAAAACCTTCAACTAGCGGTTTTCAGGAATCACTAACATGCAACACAATCGAATCCTAAACCATGCATCCTAACGATAACACATGTAACTAAAAAAAGGACGTTTCCGCAAAAGTCAACAACTTTTACGAAAACGTCCTTTATGCTTAATTTCTATAAAGTTTTCAATTTTTCACAAGGGCAGAATCCTGTTGTGACAGGCATGGGAGCATGCTTACATCATGCCGCCCATACCGCCCATGCCACCCATGTCAGGTGCTCCGCCGCCGCCATCGCTGTCTTCAGGATTGTCAGCGACGACTGCTTCTGTTGTTAGGAACATAGCAGCAACAGATGCTGCGTTTTGCAGTGCAGAGCGAGTAACTTTAGTCGGATCAACGACGCCAGCTTCAATCATGTTAATCCATTCACCGTTGGCTGCGTTGATTCCGACGCCAACTTCTTCGCCTTTGAGACGTTCAACAACGATGGAACCTTCCATTCCAGCATTGTGGGCAATCTGACGGATGGGCTCTTCCAATGCACGAAGAACAATATTGGCGCCTGTTGCTTCATCGTCTTCAAGCGATAGCTCGCCAATTTTGCTGAGCGCGTTGATAAAGGCCGTACCGCCACCGGAAACGATACCTTCTTCCACAGCTGCGCGAGTGGAGTTCAGGGCATCCTCAATGCGAAGTTTACGTTCTTTCATTTCCGTTTCGGTAGCCGCACCAACTTTGATAACCGCTACGCCGCCCGCCATCTTTGCCAGACGTTCTTGCAGCTTCTCTTTGTCAAACTCGGATGTTGACTCTTCAGCCTGCGCACGAACCTGAGATACACGCTGGGAAATAGCTTCGGGCTTGCCGGCGCCTTCCACAATGGTTGTATTGTCTTTCGTTACAACAATCTTATTGGCTCGTCCAAGCTGATCGATGGTCGCGCTTTTCAAGTCAAGTCCAAGATCTTCTGTGATAACCTCAGCACCGGTTAATGTTGCGATATCTTCAAGCATAGCTTTACGACGGTCGCCGAAGCCTGGTGCTTTAACGGCAACAGCATTAAATGTGCCGCGCAGTTTGTTCATAACAAGCGTGGCCAGTGCTTCTCCTTCCACGTCTTCAGCAATGATTAAGATCGGCTTGCTTTGCTGAACAACTTGTTCAAGAACCGGCAATACTTCCTGGATATTTCCGATCTTTTTATCGGTAATCAGGACATATGGGTCTTCCAGTTCAGCCACCATTTGTTCCTGGTCGCTGACCATATATGGGGAAGCATAACCACGATCGAATTGCATACCTTCCACAACTTCCAATTCGGTGTTGAAACCTTTGGACTCTTCAATCGTAATAACCCCGTCATTACCGACACGTTCCATGGCTTCAGCAATCAGGTTACCAACCTCATCATCGTCGGAAGAAATGGATGCAACCTGGGAAATGGAATCTTTCCCTTCAATCGGATTGGAAATACCTTTCAGTTCATTAACGGCAACTTCAACCGCTTTTTCAATACCGCGGCGGATGCCAACCGGATTAGCACCGGATGCAACGTTTTTAAGTCCTTCACGGATCATGGCTTGTGCCAGGACGGTTGCCGTTGTTGTACCGTCACCGGCAATATCGTTCGTTTTGGAAGCTACTTCGGATACAAGTTGTGCCCCCATATTTTCAAATTGGTCTTCCAACTCAATTTCTTTCGCAATGGTAACACCATCATTTGTAATTAATGGCGAACCGAATTTTTTATCAAGCACAACATTACGGCCTTTTGGTCCCAATGTAACTTTCACGGCATCTGCCAGTGTATCAACACCGTTCAGTAGCGCACGACGACCATCTTCACTGAATTTAAGCTCTTTTGCCATAACTATTCGACCTCCTCAAATGGATATATGTTATTTCCGATATTCGGACAGTTAGCCTACAACAGCCAAAATATCGCTTTCTCGAAGAATTAAGTATTCCTTATCATCGTAATTCACTTCTGTTCCGGCAAATTTGGAATAAATCACGCGGTCTCCTTCTTTAACTTCCGGCGCTACTCTTTCACCGTTATCTGCCGGGCGTCCGGAACCAACTGCTACGACATTGCCTTCCTGTGGTTTTTCCTGTGCTGAATCAGGAAGGACGATACCACTTTTAGTCGTTTCCTCCTGCTCCACAAGTTCAATGACTACACGATCTCCTAGTGGCTTTATCATGTCGACAACCTCCTTCATTCCATCTCAATTTATTTGTTAGCACTCTTTGTTAGCGAGTGCTAATTCCAATTATTATAATATATAATTCATTTCAAAAATGCAAGCCTTACGGGATGAAAATTTTAGACTTTTAATAAGCGTCGACCATTCTATTATAAGCTATACAAAAAATATGATAAAATAATAATGGCGTTTTATACAGAATTGATCTTTTTTACCACGCATAAACTGTATAAAGCAAACCTCTACGAAGGAGTCGTTTTATTTTGGCAAAACGGTACTGGTATGTCATTTTAACATATATCATTATGCAATTTTCAGGTTTACTGTTTGTACCGCTTTTATGGGTCCTGACACCCTTGAGCAGATATGATGCGACGATTTACTGGTCGGTCATCAGCTTCTTGATTGGACTTGTCGTCGTTCTATGGTTGTTACGGCCGGATATGAAACAAAATAATAGTTCACAGGCCGCGGGAGTCGGTCGCATCATTTTATGGTCGGCAGCCGGTCTGGTCATGGCTTATATTTCTAATTCCATGGCATCGTCCATTGAAAGGGTTTTATTTGGCGTTGATCCAACTTCCCAGAATACAGAGATGATTATGGATATTACTCGCTCTGTACCTGTTTTTGCTGCCATCACCACGATTATAGCACCCATTCTGGAAGAAATCGTTTTCCGCAAAATCATTTTCGGAGAACTGTATAAACGCATGAACTTTTTTATCGCTGCGGTACTTTCCGCTCTTATTTTCAGTGTTATTCACATGGAGTTGGCGCATACGCTTGTCTATGCTTCCATGGGATTTGTCTTTGCGTTCGTTTATGTAAAAACCAAACGTATTATCGTGCCTATCATTGTTCATATGGCAATGAACTCCATCTCCGTCCTTGTATTAACATTTGGCGCAGACTATATCGAAAACAAGCTGAAACAGTTGGAGGACATGCAAACCATTCTTTTCCCATTTTAAGATGGTCTCCACTCTCTCGTTCCATTAACATGACAACAAACACACCAGTCAAGGGGCAAAAATTATGATTAAAATGACACCAAAAACGATGGCAATCATCTATTTTCTGATAGGGGCCATGTTCATAAGCGTTGCTGTGCAAGTCACAGGCGAGTCCATATGGCGTTTTCCTACCATCCTGCTTGCCCTTGTAGCGACACTTGAATTTGGTGTCGGCATCCGGATGTTGATTATTCATTTCAAAATTAAAAGCCAAAAGAAAAAGAAGTAATACCCAATGGATATATGGCTTCTTTTTCTTTATACATTCAACGGATAATGTTTCAAAAAATAGACGAGCGCCTGAATCTCAATCGATAAGTCAATATGGTGCACGCGCACCCCGGGCGGGACAGTGACTCGGGCCGGGGTGAAATTTAAAATGCCTTCCATGCCGTAATTGGATAGCCGATTCGTGATGCGCTGTGCCTCATCCGATGGCACAGTTAAAATGCCTACCCGTACATCACCGATTTTTTCTTCCAAATCATCAATATGATAAATGGGAACACCATCCATGTCGGTTCCCGTTTTATCAGGATCCGCATCAAACGCCATGACGATTTTGGTATTGTTGTTTTTTAAAAAGTTGTAGTGCAAAAAAGCCGTTCCCAGATTGCCCACTCCAACCAGAGCTACTTCAGTCAACTCATCCTGATCGAGTGTTTTCCGGAAAAAACCGAGTAAGTATTCCACATTATAGCCGTAGCCTTTTTTACCAAGTGCGCCAAAATAGGAAAAATCTCTACGGATCGTTGCTGAATCCACTTTGACCGCATCACTCAACTCATTGGACGAAACACGATTTTTCCCTTGTTGATGAAGACTGTTCAAAAAACGGTAATAGAGCGGAAGCCGTTTGGCAGTCGCTTGCGGTATTTTGTTTTGGTCCACAATTACGCCTCCTTGCCATCACGCTCATATTCGCCTGATTTGCCGCCCCTTTTGTGACACAGGTACGTTTGCCCGATAACCATCCCTTTATCAAGTGCTTTGCACATATCATAGACGGTGAGTGCAGTTGCTGAAGCCGCTGTCAGTGCTTCCATTTCCACCCCAGTCGACCCTTTTGTTTTAACCGTAACGGTTATCAGCAGGTCATAGTTGTCATCGGTAATATCCCAATCAAATATAATATCGGTTCCTTTCAACTGTAATGGATGACACATCGGAATGACATCGGACGTATTTTTGGCAGCCATAATACCCGCCACCTGGGCAACAGCAAGTACATCACCCTTTTTCATCGTTCCAGCCTGTATTTTTTCATATATTTCCTGTGTTAATTGAATGCTGGAGGCAGCAGTGGCCGTCCGCTCGGTTTCTTCTTTATCACTGATATCAACCATCCGTGCTCTTCCTTGTTCATTAAAGTGTGTAAAATCAGACATCGACTCATCTCCATTTGCTTTATGTTCAGCCTCTATTCTATCAGAAAAACATACATACGTCGTGACGCGTTTCACAATATCATTTTTGGGTTCATTCATGATACGATTGCAGGAAGAAGGACGAGGTGAACTGACATGATTGTAATGCAGCTGAATGACGTGTCCAAGTCATTTGGGGCTGAAGATATTTTAACGAATATAAAACTGGAGATAAAAACGAACGACCGCGTGGCTATTGTCGGGCGAAATGGTGCAGGCAAATCAACGATATTAAAAATCATGGCGGGCGAGCTTTCCTATGATGAAGGAGAGGTGTTTCAGCCAAAAAACCTGTCTGTCGGCTATCTGACACAACACAGCGCTCTCGAATCGGACAAAACCATCTGGGGTGAAATGCTCGAGGTGTTCAATAATCTCTTGATGCAACAGCAGGAATTACAGGAGATGGAGCAAAAAATGACACAAACGTCTTCCCTGTCTGATGCCACGTATGAACAACTGCTTGAGGATTATGATAAATTGCAGCAACGATTCGTCGAAAATGGCGGATATGAATATGAAGCAAGCATTAAGTCCGTGCTGACCGGCTTGAATTTCAACGATATCCCATTTGATACCCCTGTTGGCGAATTAAGCGGGGGCCAAAAAGCACGACTGGCACTCGGAAAACTGCTTCTAAAAAAACCTGATTTGCTAATATTGGATGAACCGACCAACCATTTGGACATTGAAACGATGACATGGCTGGAACAATTTTTGACCAGCTATCCCGGTGCCATTGCGATTGTATCGCACGACCGATATTTTCTGGATAAAACGGCATCCATTGTTTATGAGATCTCCCGGAATCAATCCAAAAAATACAATGGGAATTACAGTTATTACTTGAAGCAGCGGGCCCTGGATTACGAACAGGAATTGAAAGAATACGAAAAACAACAATCGGAAATAAAGCGTATGGAAGAATTTATTCAACGGAATATCGCCCGTGCATCCACCAGCAAACGTGCACAAAGCCGCCGAAAAGAACTGGAAAAAATGGAACGCTTGGAAAAGCCCAAAGGCGATGAGAAATCAGCATCATTTTCATTCCGAATAAATCGGGCAAGCGGAAATGACGTCCTGAAGGTTGACAACCTGTCCATGCACTACGATGATCAACCCATTTTTCAACATATAACCATTCATGCCAGTCGTGGCGAACGAATGGCGTTAACGGGGCCCAATGGGGTTGGAAAAACAACGTTGCTAAAAACCATTACCGGCCAGATTCAGCCATCTGATGGTCATATTAAAATCGGTACCAATGTGCAGATTGGCTATTACGATCAAGAACAACAACAGGTGACAACGTCCAAAACGGTCCTGGATCAGCTCTGGGATGAGTACCCTGATGTGGATGAAAAAGATATACGGACTGTTTTGGGAAATTTTTTGTTTTCAGGTGAAGATGTTCGGAAGCCCGTCCCTTCGCTCAGCGGCGGGGAAAAAGCACGGCTGTCCATGGCACGTTTGATGATGCAGAACGCTAATTTTCTTATCATGGATGAGCCGACCAACCACTTGGACATTGATAGCAAAGAAGTACTCGAAGCCGCATTGTTGAACTTTCCGGGAACAATTCTCTTTGTTTCCCATGATCGGTACTTCATCAATAAACTGGCTGACAAGATTGTGGAAATGCAGCATACAGATGCAACGATTTACTTGGGCAATTACGATTACTACATGGAGAAAAAAGAGGAAGAAGCCTCCATTCAAAGACTGATGGACAGCCAAGAAACTGAATCAAAGCAGGAACAACGAAAAACACAATTCCATGAAAATAAACAGGAGCAGCGAGAACAACGAAAAATCCAACGACGCATTGACGAACTGGAAGAACACATTGAACAACACGAGGCTAAACTGACACATTTGGAACAGAAAATGACCGAACCCGAAATTTACGAAGATCATGAAAAAGCAAGTGAACTGACTGAGGAAACCAAACAGGTGAAACAAAAAATTGACTCGCTTATGGACGAGTGGACAAAATTGCAAGAGGAATAAACGAACGAACCAATCCTGTGTCATAGCACAGG
Source organism: Lentibacillus halophilus (assembly GCF_055395055.1). Classification (NCBI taxonomy): domain Bacteria; kingdom Bacillati; phylum Bacillota; class Bacilli; order Caryophanales; family Bacillaceae; genus Lentibacillus; species Lentibacillus halophilus. The sequence continues at coordinate 1,241,309 of NZ_AP043750.1, read as the reverse complement.
ATTTTTATCCACAGTTTTATACACATATGAACATCCCTCTGTTCGGTTATTCTATCAGTTATACCCATTATCCACAGAATAATTTCCGGTTATCCACATGTTTTGCCCACATAGACCATACGGATGTGGCGTGCTTTCACAAAAATAATCCACAGGCCCGTGTAGGGCGCTGTGGATTATTTTAACGGCAATGAAGGATTTGCATTTAAATCCCAACCTGATCGTTTTCCCTGATTATTATTCACAAACCCGGCCGCGGCAATCATCGCAGCGTTATCGGTACAAAGCTCGAGCGGCGGAATAGCAAGTGGAATCCCGGAATCTTGAAATTGATTCTCCAGTGCACGCCGTAATCCCGCATTGGCCGCAACACCGCCCGCCACAATGACTTGACGGACTTGATACGACTGTGCTGCTTTCCACGTTTTTGTTGTAAGTACATCCACCACACTCGACTGAAAGCTCGCAGCGATAGATTGTTTACTGATGGATTCACCGCGTTGGGTGGCATTGTGTATCGTATTGATTACCGACGACTTCAACCCACTGAAGCTGAAGTCATAACTATCGCTCTCCAGCCATGCCCGTGGAAAGGTCATCGATGCCTCCCCTTCAGCAGCAAGCTTGTCTATTTGCGGTCCACCAGGATAGGGCAATTCCAGAACACGTGCAATTTTGTCGTATGCTTCTCCCGCGGCATCATCACGCGTTTCGCCAATTAGTTCATAGTTACCATGGGCATGCATCACAATCAATTCTGTATGGCCGCCGGAAACAATCAATGCTAGTAGTGGGAATTCAAATTCCGTTTGAAAACGGTTGGCATAAATATGTCCAGCCAAGTGATGCACCCCGATCAACGGTTTTTGTCTGGCGAATGCCAACGCTTTTGCACTGTTAACACCGACAAGCAATGCACCAACCAAACCAGGACCTTCCGTAACAGCAACCGCATCCACATCATCCCAAGTCATGTCAGCCTGTTCGAATGCTTCCTCCAGAACGATCGTCATTTGTTCAACATGATGCCGCGACGCAATCTCGGGAACGACACCGCCAAAACGTTTATGACTGTCAATCTGGGATGCGACGACATTGGAAACAATCTCATCGCCATTTTTAACAATGGCTGCTGCGGTTTCATCACAACTCGTTTCGATTCCTAGTATATATGTATCTTTTTTGTCATTCATGATAAATTCACCCACATTACCATTGCATCTTCTTGATTATCCGTATAATAACATTTACGGACACCTCCGGGGACAAGCCCAAATTTTCTGTACATGCGCTGTGCAGCAGTATTGGACATACGCACTTCCAGCGACAGACGTTTGGCGCCCATCCGGACGGCTTCAGTCATCACATACAAAAACAGTTTTTCACCCAATTTTTGTCCGCGAAAATCAGGAATAACAGAAATAGTTGTAATTTGCGCATCGTCAATCACAAGCCACATGCCTGCATAGCCGACCAACCACTCACCCACAAACACGCCAAAATAATGCGCATATTTATTTTCCGTTAATTCCTGCTTGAGAATATCTTTGGACCACGGAACAGTAAACGAGCCACACTCCACGTCCAAGACACGATCCAGATCCGTATCACTCAACTTCCGAATGCTCAGCTCATCCATTCAGGTCGTCCCTTTGTTTTTGCAGCCATTTTGCTTCTGCTTCCGCTAGGCGCAAATAATTGGGAGTCAATGTATGGGTGTTGTCCGCTTCTTTCTTCTGGCCGGCCCATGCCAAATGAACCGGATTGATTGCCGGAGAACTATCGGCCGGAATGACAGCCTTGTGTGCCAACCGTCTTTGAATATATTCTTTATGTAATGACATATCTGGACTCAGAAACAAAATATCGTGTCCCAAGGCCGCTAGCTCGTCAAGCCAATCATGCATTAATATATTACGTTCAGCCATCACCAGTTCCAATGTGTCGTGATGCCACCGGTACAATCCTGTATAAACGAGACCGCGACGGGCATCGAAAAAAGGGCATATATACGAGTGGTAAAAACGACCTTGCAAGGCAAGCCCTTCCAAACTGGAAACCCCTGTAATCGGGATAGACAGCGACCATGCCATCGACTTTGCGGTCATGAGTCCAATGCGCACACCTGTATACGAACCTGGTCCTTTAGCAGATACAATTTTATCCAATTCAGCAGGTGCCATATTGACTTCACGCATCACGTGGTCAATCGCCGGCATCAACCGAACGGAATGATTTTTCTTTATCGTTGTCGACAGTTCACCCAATGGGATATTGTCATTTAATACGGCAACGCCCATCGTTTGGGTGGATGTATCCATCGCTAATATATTCATTGCGAGTAACTCCTTACCACCAACCGTTCAGTTCGGCTGCAATCGATTGATAATGGTCATTTCCTGGGAAAAACGCCAATACACGATTGTCATTATCTCCACAGGAAATAGATATGGTTAAGTATGCATCAGGAAGATAGTCTTCGATAAAATGAGCCCATTCAACGACACAAACACCATCACCGTTAAAATACTCATCAAAGCCAATATCTTCGTCCGTATTCTCAAGCCGGTACACATCCATATGATACAAGGGCAGCTCACCGTCATATTCTTTAATAATCGTAAACGTTGGACTATTGACCGTGCGTTTGACCCCCAATCCCCTCGCTAACCCTTTGGCGAACGTTGTCTTTCCTGCACCGAGTTCTCCTTCCAATGTAAGAACGTCGCCAGGTTTTAACAGTGTAGCTAGCCTTTCTGCTACATGCTGCGTTTCTCCATCTGTATAAGTTGTTAGTTGAAAATCAGCCATTTTTATCACTGCTCCGATGGGTATATCCCTTTTTTAATAACGGCGTTTTGTGATCGGCATGATCGATTAGAGTGACGTGATGTCCATTGTTCTCTGACGGTTCAGCATAGCCGATATGTGTCAGCTGTGTATTCGTGTTCGCTGCAATGAGCTTTAACGTCTCCCATTCTTTCTCAGCAACCGTTCCAATCAATTCAAAATCTTCTCCTCCGTACAGTTTCCAGTTACGCTGCTGGTCCATGGAAAATTGAGTAAAAGACGAACGGGTCGGAAGCCAGTCGTCATAAATGGTAATCCCAACGTTGGAAGCTTCAGCTATTTCATTGACTTCGTTCGCAATACCGTCACTGATATCATTCAGCGCGACTCGATTCAGTGATTCCAGCCTGGTTGCAAAATCCGATCTGATTTGTGGCATGCAATGACTGTTTTCATAATGCGTTCTATCCGTATAACCTTTAGGGGTGTTCAACATATGAAAACCTGCCGCTGCATCGCCCAACGTGCCCGTCACAAAAACAAAATCACCGGACCGGGCTGCACTCCGGTACCGGGCCTTATCCTGTGCCACAAAGCCTATAACGGTAATCGCAATAGACAATTCATTGCCGGAAACCGTGTCACCACCAATTAAATCCATGTGTTGGGACGAAGCAGCAGAGGACATACCTCGGTAAATGCTGTTCAACTCATCGTCGGAACAGGAGTCGGGAATAACAATCGACACTAAATAAAAGGCAGGTTTAGCCCCCATTGCAGCTATATCACTCATATTGGCAGCCAGTGCCCGATATCCCATGTAAAACGGATTCATCATCGTTCTGGAAAAATGGACACCTTCCAGAAGAGTATCGGCAGTTGTAATGATATCCCGAGCGGACTGACGAAAAACCGCTGCATCATCACCGACGCCTTTTACTAATGACGATTGTCTGTACGCTGATTGTTTCATCCGTTCAATAAACGCAAATTCATCCATGTCCCATCACCTTACTGCATAAGAATCTTCATTCAAACTACTAACAATTTAATAATAGCAAAAAGAAAAGCAAAAGAAAAAGACAAACAATAAAGAAAAAAATCAATCGGTAGTTCGTCTTATCTCTACGATGGCTCGACAAATCAGGAATGGACCTCCACCTTATCGTCTATGGTTGACCTACGTTTATACATGAGGATATGATAGATCATTTATGCGTCATCAATATAACAAAACCGTTTCTTTATCATTCGAAACGGTCTAGCAACAAGTGGTATTTCTACCCAGTGTCCTTTTCACTTGATATCAATCAAAATAATCAAGACATCATGTGTTATATTTACTAAAAACATGTTTCCCTTTGGCTGGAAAACATGTTCATCTTAAAGCAACAACGGTCCGGACGGGACTCGAACCCGCGACCTCCTGCGTGACAGGCAGGCATTCTAACCAACTGAACTACCGGACCAGTTTGAATAATTTTGGTTGCGGGGGCAAGATTTGAACTTGCGACCTTCGGGTTATGAGCCCGACGAGCTTCCAGACTGCTCCACCCCGCGATATTATGAAATAATACTAAATTAGAAACATAAGCCTTTAAACTGTTTATGTTGAAGTGTCATTGTGTTGCGTATTTCTAAGAGAAATAACACCCTTTACAACGTGATTGTTTAATGACCTCGCCAGTTTTCTGAACCTTAGATAGGAATCGTAAAAATAAACTATACAAACTCAGGAACAGCTTCACACGCAAATAATATTATACCATTTATGTCTCAGAATGCAACTTTTTTAATTGCACCCTGAAAACGGAATAAGAACGTTAGGCCATTCCAATGTGAAATGTGTGGTTAAGTCCTCGATCGATTAGTATCCGTCAGCTTCACGTGTTGCCACGCTTCCACCCCGGACCTATCTACCTCCTCGTCTTGGAGGGATCTTACTCACTGAACGTGATGGGAAGTTTCATCTTGAGGGGGGCTTCATGCTTAGATGCTTTCAGCACTTATCCTGACCACACGTAGCCACCCAGCCGTGCTCCTGGCGGAACAACTGGTGCACCAGCGGTGTGTCCATCCCGGTCCTCTCGTACTAAGGACAGCTCCTCTCAAACTTCCAGCGCCCACGACGGATAGGGACCGAACTGTCTCACGACGTTCTGAACCCAGCTCGCGTACCGCTTTAATGGGCGAACAGCCCAACCCTTGGGACCGACTACAGCCCCAGGATGCGATGAGCCGACATCGAGGTGCCAAACCTCCCCGTCGATGTGAACTCTTGGGGGAGATAAGCCTGTTATCCCCGGGGTAGCTTTTATCCGTTAAGCGATGGCCCTTCCATGCGGAACCACCGGATCACTAAGCCCGACTTTCGTCCCTGCTCGACATGTCAGTCTCGCAGTCAAGCTCCCTTATGCCTTTGCACGCTGTGAATGATTTCCAACCATTCGGAGGGAACCTTTGGGCGCCTCCGTTACCTTTTGGGAGGCGACCGCCCCAGTCAAACTGCCTGCCTGACACTGTCTCCGGACCGGATCACGGCCCTGGGTTAGAATGTTCGTACAGCCGGGGTGGTATCCCACGGATGCCTCCACGTAAGCTGGCGCTCACGCTTCGACGGCTCCCACCTATCCTGTACAAGCTGCACCAACATTCAATATCAAGATGCAGTAAAGCTCCACGGGGTCTTTCCGTCCTGTCGCGGGTAATGCGCATCTTCACGCATAGTATAATTTCACCGGGTCTCTCGTTGAGACAGTGCCCAAGTCGTTGCACCTTTCGTGCGGGTCGGAACTTACCCGACAAGGAATTTCGCTACCTTAGGACCGTTATAGTTACGGCCGCCGTTTACTGGGGCTTCGGTTCAACGCTTCGCGCGCCGAGCGCGCTAACGCATCCCCTTAACCTTCCAGCACCGGGCAGGTGTCAGTCCCTATACATCGCCTTTCGGCTTTGCAGAGACCTGTGTTTTTGGTAAACAGTCGCTTGGGCCTGGTCACTGCGGCTCACGTAAGTGAGCACCCCTTCTCCCGAGGTTACGGGGTCATTTTGCCGAGTTCCTTAACGAGAGGTCTCCCAAACACCTTCGGATACTCTCCGTGCCTACCTGTGTCGGTTTGCGGTACGGGCACCTGTGAACTCACTAGAGGCTTTTCTCGGCAGTGTGAAATCCGGAACTTCGGTACTTGATTTCCCTCCCCCGTCACAGCTCAGGATGCGTTGAGCGGATTTGCCTGCCCAACACCCTTGCTGCTTGGACGCACACATCCATCGGTGCGCTTTCCGTATCCTTCTGCGTCCCCCCATCGTTCCAACGCTCACGAGGTGGTACAGGATTATCGACCTGTTAGCCATCGCCTACGCCTTTCGGCCTCGGCTTAGGTCCCGACTTACCCTGAGCGGACGAACCTTCCTCAGGAACCCTTAGGCATTCGGTGAAAGAGATTCTCACTCTTTTTTCGCTACTCATACCGGCATTCTCACTTCCAGACGCTCCACCGGTCCTCACGGTCCGACTTCGCAGCATCTGGAACGCTCTCCTACCATTGTTCGATGAACAATCCGCAGCTTCGGTGATACGTTTAGCCCCGCTACATTATCGGCGCAGCGTCACTCGACCAGTGAGCTATTACGCACTCTTTAAATGATGGCTGCTTCTAAGCCAACATACTGGTTGTCCGGGCAACGCCACATCCTTTTCCACTTAACGTATACTTGGGGACCTTAGCTGGCGGTCTGGGCTGTTTCCCTCTCGAACATGAACCTTATCACCCATGGTCTGACTCCCAAGGTGTTACGTTGCCGGCATTCGGAGTTTGACTGAATTCGGTAACCCGATGAGGGCCCCTCGTTCAATCAGTGCTCTACCTCCGGAACGCATGCCTTGAGGCTAGCCCTAAAGCTATTTCGGAGAGAACCAGCTATCTCCGTGTTCGATTGGCATTTCACCTCTACCCACACCTCATCCCCGCATTTTTCAACATACGTGGGTTCGGGCCTCCTGTCAGTGTTACCTGACCTTCACCCTGGACATGGGTAGATCACACGGTTTCGGGTCTGCGCCCGTATACTTATGCGCCCTGCTTCAGACTCGCTTTCGCTACGGCTCCGTGTTGGCCACTTAACCTTGCATACGAACGCAACTCGCCGGTCCATTCTACAAAAGGTACGCCGTCACCCATTAACGGGCTCCGACTACTTGTAGGCACACGGTTTCAGGGTCTTTTTCACTCCCCTTCCGGGGTGCTTTTCACCTTTCCCTCACGGTACTGGTTCACTATCGGTCACCGGGGAGTATTTAGCCTTGGGAGATGGTCCTCCCAGATTCCGACGGAATTTCTCGTGTTCCGCCGTACTCAGGATCCACTCCGGAGGAAATGGCTTGTCGACTACAGGGCTCTTACCTTCTCCGGCCGGTCATTCCAGACCGTTTCGTCTAAGTCATTTCTTGATGACTCCCATGGAGTGTCCTATCAACCCCGGAAAGCTATCTTTCCGGTTTGGGCTGGTTCCGTTTCGCTCGCCGCTACTCGGGAAATCGCGTTTGCTTTCTTTTCCTCCGGGTACTGAGATGTTTCAGTTCCCCGGGTGTGCCGTGCGCATCCTATGAATTCAGATACGCATGCTGTCCCATTACGGACAGCGGGTTCCCCCATTCGGAAATCCCCGGATCAACGTCTGCTTACGACTCCCCAGGGCATATCGGTGTTGGTCCCGTCCTTCATCGGCTCCCGGTGCCAAGGCATCCACCGTGCGCCCTTGGTCACTTAACCATTGTTTCATTATTAATCATTGAAATGGATGGCTCTTATTCCGTTTTCAAGGTGCAACAACCACCAAAGGTGGCTGATTCATGAGGGTTGCTCCCTCAAAACTGAACCAAACAGCCATGTATGACATCCGTTTTCTCATTCGTCCTTAGAAAGGAGGTGATCCAGCCGCACCTTCCGATACGGCTACCTTGTTACGACTTCACCCCAATCATTGGCCCCACCTTCGGCGGCTGGCTCCAAAATGGTTGCCTCACCGACTTCGGGTGTTGCCAACTCTCGTGGTGTGACGGGCGGTGTGTACAAGGCCCGGGAACGTATTCACCGCGGCATTCTGATCCGCGATTACTAGCGATTCCGGCTTCATACAGGCGAGTTGCAGCCTGCAATCCGAACTGGGAATGGTTTTGTGGGATTGGCTATCACGTCGCCGCTTCGCGTCCCTTTGTTCCATCCATTGTAGCACGTGTGTAGCCCAGGTCATAAGGGGCATGATGATTTGACGTCATCCCCGCCTTCCTCCGGTTTGTCACCGGCAGTCACCTTAGAGTGCCCAACTTAATGCTGGCAACTAAGATTAAGGGTTGCGCTCGTTACGGGACTTAACCCAACATCTCACGACACGAGCTGACGACAACCATGCACCACCTGTCACTCTGTCCCCGAAGGGAACACGGCATCTCTGCCGCTGTCAGAGGATGTCAAGACCTGGTAAGGTTCTTCGCGTTGCTTCGAATTAAACCACATGCTCCACCGCTTGTGCGGGCCCCCGTCAATTCTTTTGAGTTTCAGCCTTGCGGCCGTACTCCCCAGGCGGAGTGCTTAATGCGTTAACTTCAGCACAAAGGGGCGGAAACCCCCTAACACCTAGCACTCAACGTTTACGGCGTGGACTACCAGGGTATCTAATCCTGTTCGCTACCCACGCTTTCGCGCCTCAGCGTCAGTAACAGACCAGAGAGTCGCCTTCGCCACTGGTGTTCCTCCACATCTCTACGCATTTCACCGCTACACGTGGAATTCCACTCTCCTCTTCTGTACTCAAGTCTCCCAGTTTCCAATGACCGCTCGCGGTTGAGCCGCGAGATGTCACATCAGACTTAAAAGACCGCCTGCGCGCCCTTTACGCCCAATAATTCCGGACAACGCTCGCCCCCTACGTATTACCGCGGCTGCTGGCACGTAGTTTGCCGGGGCTTTCTGGTCAGGTACCGTCAAACCATGGCCCTGTTCGAACCACGCCTGTTCTTCCCTGACAACAGAGTTTTACGATCCGAAGACCTTCATCACTCACGCGGCGTTGCTCCGTCAGACTTTCGTCCATTGCGGAAGATTCCCTACTGCTGCCTCCCGTAGGAGTCTGGGCCGTGTCTCAGTCCCAGTGTGGCCGATCACCCTCTCAGGTCGGCTACGCATCGTCGCCTTGGTGAGCTCTTACCTCACCAACTAACTAATGCGCCGCGGGCCCATCCGTAAGTGACAGCACAAAGGCCGTCTTTCAGCCCTCCCCCATGCGGGGAAAGGCATTATCCGGTATTAGCTCACGTTTCCGCAAGTTATCCCGGTCTTTCGGGCAGGTTGCCCACGTGTTACTCACCCGTCCGCCGCTCGTTCCACAGACGCACGCCCCGAAGGGCGATTGTCTGCTTCCCGCGCTCGACTTGCATGTATTAGGCACGCCGCCAGCGTTCGTCCTGAGCCAAGATCAAACTCTCCAAAAAAAGTTTGGGATACGACTGACACCGATCAGCCGTTCATTGGCTTCGCTTATTTTGTGGATTTCAAGGGGTAAGTCATTCAGCCGATATACACATCAGCATTCCGACTCCCTGCCTCTGACATCCATCTGTCATACTGGCTGTTTTGTTCAGTTTTCAAGGAGCAAAGTGGGCCTGGGTGGACTTGAACCACCGACCTCACGCTTATCAGGCGTGCGCTCTGACCGACTGAGCTACAGGCCCTAACTTGAATATGGAGCGGGTGATGGGAATCGAACCCACGACATCAGCTTGGAAGGCTGAGGTTTTACCACTAAACTACACCCGCATAGCATTAACATAAAAGTCGTTCCGATGGTCGGGAAGACAGGATTTGAACCTGCGACCCCATGGTCCCAAACCATGTGCTCTGCCAAGCTGAGCTACTTCCCGTGATATGGTGCGCCCGAGAGGAGTCGAACCCCTAGCCTTCTGATCCGTAGTCAGACGCTCTGTCCAATTGAGCTACGGGCGCTTCAGAGTGACGATGGCTAATATATCACGCTGTTGCTAAAGCGTCAATGGTTTTTTTAATGCGGCCGAGAGGACTTGAACCTCCACGGGGAAACCCCACTAGGCCCTCAACCTAGCGCGTCTGCCATTCCGCCACAGCCGCATATAAAGCACATAATAAAATGCCGTGAGTGGCACAGCAATGATATCAATGCGGATGGAGGGACTCGAACCCTCACGTCACCATGACACTAGATCCTGGGTCTAGCGCGTCTGCCAATTCCGCCACATCCGCAAAAATGGTGAGCCATGGAGGATTCGAACCTCCGACCCTCTGATTAAAAGTCAGATGCTCTACCAACTGAGCTAATGGCTCCTATTCAAACATGTAAAACATACCCGTTATCTATCGCGGATTATCGATAATGACAACTGGGCTACCAGGATTCGAACCTGGGAATCACGGGATCAAAACCCGATGCCTTACCGCTTGGCTATATCCCAATAATGGCGGTCCGGACGGGACTCGAACCCGCGACCTCCTGCGTGACAGGCAGGCATTCTAACCAACTGAACTACCGGACCCAACCAAGAATGAAAAGAATATGACCCGTACGGGATTCGAACCCGTGTTACCGCCGTGAAAGGGCGGTGTCTTAACCACTTGACCAACGGGCCATAAAATGGCGGAGAAGGAGGGATTCGAACCCTCGCGCCGTCTGAAACGGCCTACACCCTTAGCAGGGGCGCCTCTTCAGCCACTTGAGTACTTCTCCGAATGGCTCCACAGGCAGGATTCGAACCTGCGACCGATCGGTTAACAGCCGATAGCTCTACCGCTGAGCTACTGTGGAAGAGTCTTAAATGATTTTTTAGCGCAATAAGAAAACAATTATTATCGCGACAAAAAACATAGTACAACATTTATCAAAGCATGTCAATAACTTCAAACAAAGAATTTGCGGAGTGTTTCCCTATAAAATCTCGCATTTCGCAACGACCTGTACAATTTAACATGCGGATTGCCATGAGTCAATATATACAATATGGGACTAAAAACCATTCCTTTTTGCAGTGACCATTGAACGTATGAATAAAGAGAACATCCACCCATCAATCACCATATCAAGCCTTCTGTGCATACAATAATTCACCCTTGCACTGACCGCATCGGTATTTTTGAAGATTGATTCTGCGTATGCGTTCATATACACGACCACATTGCTTGCACCGATATTTATGTTTGAGCTGTCTTTCCGCTGAAGGCAACGGCGTGCAATATCTTGGTGCCCCTGTCTTTTTTAATAGCTCTTTAAAATCTTTGTCGCCATGTTTATATCCTTTACCTTCTATATGAAGGTGATAATGGCATAATTCGTGTTTCAAAATACCGGACAGATTATCGTCGTTGGTTTCCTCAGCGTATTTAGGATTCACTTCAATCGTTCTTTTGGACGGAATGTACCGCCCTCCTGTTGTGCGTAGACGGTTGTTGTAAACGGCTTTGTCCATGAAAGGTTTATTAAAATATTGCAATGATAACGCATTTATTCGTGTATTTAGTTCTGTTTCATCCATTTGTATCATATAGATCATCCTTAACAATACATGGTTTTTATATCGTACCACACGCGGGTGATAAGTGCACCAAAAAAACCCCCATTTATTTAAAACAATTCTAAATAAATATTGATTTTTAATAGATATATAGTATAATAGAAACAAAAGAAATCATTTTCTTAGGAGAGGTGTTCAACGAATGGATAATGAAAAAAAGCGAATGACAACGGCATCCGGAGCTCCTGTCGGTGATAATCAAAATTCAATGACAGCTGGTCATAGGGGGCCGGCATTAATTCAAGACGTTCACTTTTTAGAAAAAATGGCCCATTTTGACAGAGAACGCATTCCGGAACGTGTTGTTCATGCTAAGGGGACCGGCGCATTCGGATATTTTGAAGTAACAAACGATGAGATTTCCAAATATACAAAAGCTGACTTCCTCAGTGAAAAAGGAAAGCGCACAGACATGTTCGCCCGTTTTTCAACTGTTGCTGGTGAGTTGGGCTCCGCAGATACAGTGCGTGACCCGCGTGGTTTCGCATTGAAATTCTACACCGATGAAGGCAACTATGACATGGTTGGCAATAACACGCCACTTTTCTTCATTCGTGACGCCATTAAATTCCCTGACTTTATCCATACGCAAAAACGCAATCCCCGCACAGGATTGAAAGACAAAGATGCGGTCTGGGATTTCTGGTCATTATCACCAGAGTCGCTTCATCAGATCACATATATGCACGGTGATCGCGGAATCCCTGCAACTTACCGTCATATGAATGGATATGGAAGCCATACCTATAAATGGGTGAATGACCAAGGAGAAGCATTCTGGATTAAATACCACTTCATCAGTGATCAGGGTGTTAAAGGTCTGGATGTCGACGTGGCCGAACAACTTGCTGGTGAGCAGCCGGATTATCACCAAAAAGATTTATATGATGCAATTGAAAGTGGTGATTATCCGTCATGGACACTTTATGTTCAAATCATTCCTTACGACGATTACAAAACGTATAAATGGGATATTTTTGATGTTACCAAGACAGTGTCACACAAAGATTATCCACGGATCGAAGTTGGAAAAATGGTATTGAATCGCAATCCTGAGAATCACTTTGCTGACGTTGAGCAGGCGGCCCTTTCACCGGCTAATCTGGTTCCCGGAATTGAAACATCACCGGATAAAATGCTGCAAGGACGTCTATTCAGTTATTCAGATACGCAACGTTACCGATTGGGCGTCAATCACCAGCAAATACCGGTTAACCGCCCCAAAGCAGAAGTGAATCATTATCAGCGGGATGGTTATATGGCTGTTAATGGCAATGGTGGCGGGAAGCCAGTTTATGAACCTAACTCGATCGATGGACCGGTTGAAGACCCGGCATCAAAAACCAACGCATTTGAATTAGAGGGTGTTGCGGATAGCGTAGCCCATGACAGTGATGATCATTATACACAGCCAGGAGATCTCTACCGTCTGATGAGCGAAGACGAGAAATCCCGTCTCGTGAAAAACTTTGCCGATCATATGCGTCAAGCCACACGTGATGATGTTAAACTGCGCCAAATCGAGCATTTCTATAAAGCTGATCCGGATTGGGGAGAACGAGTTGCTAATGAATTAGGGCTATCGGTTCCGGCAAGTGTTAAATAATTGTACACGAAAAAGCTGATGATCATTTAGAATCATCAGCTTTTTTGTCTCCAACCATGGAAAGCGCAATCCGTCCTTTATCGCTATCCACGTCTTCCACCCAGACCGTCACGACGTCGCCTACTGATGTGATATCCATCGGGTGTTTCACAAATTTTTCGGCCATTTTGGAAATGTGGACAAGTCCATCCTGCTTAACACCGATATCAACAAACACACCAAAGTCAACCACATTGCGCACCGTGCCCTGCATTTCCATTCCTTGCTGTAAGTCATCCATGCTCATGACACTTTGTTTCAGTAACGGTGCCGGCAAATCATCACGCGGATCCCGTTCCGGTCTGCCAAGGGCAGCAGCTATATCGTCCAGCGTCGGCTTGCCAATGTCAAGCTCACCAGCCATTTCACTTATATCCACTGTTTTCAGCTGTTCGCGCAATTTTTCAGTTCCGATATCATCAACCGTACAATCAATCCGGTTCAGCAACTCCTCAGCAGATGCATAGCTTTCCGGGTGAATCGGTGTCCGATCAAACGGATTTCCTCCTTCTAATATTCGCAGAAATCCGACAGCCTGCTCATACGTTTTGGAGCCCAGCCGTGGAACGTCTTTTAACTGCTTGCGGGTTGTAAATTTACCGGTTTCATTGCGTTGGGCTATAATATTGGACGCCACCGTTTTGCTGAGGCCGGCAACATACTGAAGAAGGGATGTTGATGCCGTGTTGACATTAACACCGACCTGGTTAACAGCGGTTTCAACAACAAACGTCAAGGAATCATTAAGCGCCTTTTGGCTGACATCATGCTGATATTGTCCAACACCTATTGACTTTGGATCTATCTTCACCAATTCGGCCATCGGATCCTGAATTCGGCGGGCAATGGAGGCCGCGCTCCGTTCTTCCACCTGCAGGTCCGGGAACTCTTCACGGGCCAGTTTGGAAGCTGAATAAACGCTTGCACCTGCCTCATTAACGATAATATAGGAAATATCCAGATCACTACGTCCGATCATATCGGATATGAACTGCTCTGTTTCCCTGGATGCTGTTCCATTTCCAATCGCTATCAATTCAATCCCAAATCGGTTAATCCATTCCATAACCAATTTTTCTGATCCAGCTGTATCGTGTGTTGGTGCATTCGGATAAATGACACCAACATCCTTTACTTTACCGGTATCATCAACTGCAGCAAGTTTGCACCCGGTCCGGTAGGCTGGATCAACACCCAGTACCATCTTTCCTTTCAAAGGTGGCTGTAAAAGCAGGTTTTTCAAGTTCTCCGAAAAGACGGAAATGGCCTGTTCTTCCGCTTTTTCTGTCAGGGTATTGCGGATTTCCCGATCCATCGATGGCTGAATCAGTCGTTTATAGCTGTCTTTTGCAGCTTGTTGCAAGATATCGGTTGTTTCCTGATTGGTTCCATTCAAAACAATTTGTTTCTCCAAATAAGCCAATATACGCTCAGCCGGCGGTTCGACCGTCACTTTCAGGACGCCTTCTTTTTCACCGCGGTTCAATGCTAAAATACGATGGGACACAATCGAGCGCACCGTTTCATCGTAATCATAATACATCTCGTATATGCTTTTTTCGTCTTTTTCAGCATCCTTCGCTTCGGAATGCACCATTCCGCGTTTGAATGTTTCCTCACGTATGAATGTACGGAACGTTGGCTCATCCGATACCCACTCCGCGATAATATCATTCACACCTGCAAGGGCATCGTCCACCGTGCTGACGCCTTGTTCGTCTGACAAATAGGATTCGGCTTCCATAGTAATGCTTGTTATTTTCTGGTCCCACACCAGGGCAGCTAGTGGTTCCAGCCCTTTTTCCTTGGCCTTTGTGGCCCGTGTTCGCCGTTTCTGTTTGTATGGACGGTATAAATCTTCCACTCGCTGCAATTGGGAAGCCGAATTGATGGCCCGTTTTAATTCCTCGGTTAGTTTCCCTTGCTCGTCGATGAGACGGATAACCTCTTCCTTACGTTCAGAAAGATTTACAGCGTATTGCCATTTATCCTGAATCATTTTTAGCTGTACTTCATCAAGGCCACCTGTCTCTTCTTTCCGATAACGGGCTATAAAAGGGACAGTATTGCCTTCATCCATCAGCGCAATAACTTTATGTACGGCAGTCTGACGAACATCTGTTTTCTCAGCTACCCATTGTTCCAATTCATGAGACACAATTGCTTCCTCCCTCTATTAATCGGCTGTGCAGTATACAGGACCCTGCTCATGCACCACGCAAACAATGCACATCCGTTTCCATTCTATCAAAAAAGCTGCCAAATAAAAAAAGACCATAGGCACGATCGGGGTCTCACTCTTGATATTGAATAGCAATCATCGTCGTATCATCGTCATGTGTCTGTCCACTTTTGTATGCGCTATACATATCAACCACTTGCTGCACATTCCTTGTCAGCAGGAAGTTTTGAGTGATGTCCCTATCACTGACGCCATCGGAAAAAAGAATGAAATTCATGACAGTATCAAGTTTTCCTGAAACAACTTTAAACGGTTGATGGAAGCCTGCAAGATAGCCGGAATTCGGTATATGACGGTTCTTCACTCCATTTTCAGGGATTGTCATCATACCGATATTGCCAATTGAGGAAAAGGTATAACGTCGTGTGAAGAAATTGATTTTTAACAAACCGACCACTACACCACGTTTGCCCGAAAGCTGTTGGTTGCAATGCTGAATCAGTTGATTCACCGTTGCATAAATACGATGTTTGATAATATTGATAACGATATCCGCCGACTCTTTCGCTGATTCGCCACTTCCCAGACCATCAGCCAATGCACAGATGAATTCCTCGTCTGTTTCGGTATAAAAATAACTGTCGCCGCATTCAATCTGCCCGGCTTTCGCTTGTTGGTATACCGCTGTCATCACGTTGGGCCTTTGACCGATCACTCCAGCACCTCCGCTTGTTCGGAATTCAATGTTTCACGGAGCTTACGCAATGAACGGCGTTGCAATCGGGACACATGCATTTGGGAAATACCCAGCTGCTCCCCGGTCTCTTTCTGACTCATGCTTTCAAAATAGGTGCATCGCAAAATTGCTTGTTCCCGATCCGTCAGTACCGGAAGAATCCTCTCCAGAAGCATACGTTGATCAGCATTCTTAAAATCATCCTCATCACTGCCGATTAAGTCCAGAATGGTAACCGTGCTGCCGTCCGAATCGGCTTCCAGCTTCCGGTCAACAGACAGAGCTTTGTAGCTTTTGCCCATTTCCATTGTTTCCAGTATCTCCTCTTCCGGCACTTGCAAATACTCTGCCAGTTCCTTGATCGTTGGGGAAACCTGATTACGGGCCGTCAGATCATCATTTGCTTTTTTTATTCTCGGCCCCAGCTCCTTAATGCGTCTGGGAACGTGCACACTCCACGTTTTATCACGAATGAACCGCTTTATTTCCCCAACAATCGTGGGGATGGCAAACGATTCAAAGGATTTACCGTATGTGGCATCGTACCGTCTTACAGCGGCTATCAGACCTATCATGCCGACTTGTTTCAGATCTTCGTGTATGCTGCTGTTTTTAGAGTATTTTCTTGCAATGGAATCAACTAATTCCTCGTAGGACAGTATAATTTTCTCCTGTATGTCTTCTTGATCAGGGTTTTGCTGCAACTTATTGATCCACTCATATATTTGTCCCTGACTATTACTGTGTTGCTGAGATCTGGTCGTCATCAAGACCCACCCCGTTTTCATGAAGGTACTTTGTCATCAAAACAATAACGCCATCATGATTATTAATCTCCACCCGATCCATCAATGCATCGATCAGGAAAAGACCAAAGCCACCTTCGCGTAAGTTCTCAACAGACTCCGAGCTGTGATATGGACCTATACCCCCTTTAACATCATTTAAGTCAAAACTTCCACCGTGATCGGCCACCATGACTTCCAATCGGTCATCATACACACCGAATCCAACTGAAACCTCACCATTATCACCCTCTTGATAGGCGTGATCCACTGCATTTGTAATTGCCTCAGATACAGCTATCTTCAAATCTTCAATCTCGTCATAGGTGAAGCCGATGCGATTGGCTATACCCGATATGCTCAAACGGACAATACCTACATAGTCCGCTTTAGCAGGAACTCTCATTTCGCTGAACTCAAAATTTCCCATTATTTATTCCCACCCCAAATCGCAGTATCGATGGTAAAAATGTCATCAAGACCGGTGATTTGGAATAATCTTAAAACGCGGTCCTGCAAATTTTTCAAACGTATGCTGCTGTTATGCTCCTTGGCAGATTTTAAGGCACTGATAAAGATGCCCAATCCTGTACTGTCCATATAGCCTACATCTTCCAAGTCAACAATTACCTGATGTCCTTCTGATGTCGTCAACGGGACTAATGCCTCTTTAAGCTGCGGTGCAGTATAAGCATCAATTTCGCCTGATAACCAAACAGTGGACTGATTATCAGCATCGGTCACATCAATGGTCAAATCCATCTCACATTCCTCCTGTGCTCGTTCAGACCATTTATTTTTATCGCATTGAATAACAGATAACTTTACCCTGGACAAGCCTCGTTTAAACTTTTTTCAGAACAATTAATGTGAAATCATCACGAAGGTGAAAGTCCTGTAGCCATTCAAAGTGCTTATACACGTTGTCAACCATTTCCTGTGCGGGCAGGTGAGAAAAGCGGCCAATCACATCAAGAACTTCCTGACTTTCAATGAAACGATCCCCTTGCCTGCATTCCGTCACGCCATCCGTCAACAAAATCAACATGTCGCCCTGGTGAAGCACCCGCTCGTACTGTTGATAGTTTGTATCGGGGTCAACACCGAGCACCAAACCTTTTGCTTCAAGTTCCTCAAACGTATTTTGTTGAGCATTGAAATAAAAACCCGGTTCGTGTCCTGCAGACGAATAACGAACAGTTCCACCGGATGGGATAAATTGGGCATAGAACATGGTAATGAACATGCTATCGTCGACATTTCGTTCAACCACACGATTCAAGTTTTCTAATATCGTCTGTGGACGCATAATTTTCTCCGGCAGACTGTCCATAGAATATTTAATCATCGACATGCATAAAGCAGCCGGAATTCCTTTTCCAATCACATCAGCAACAGCCACCCCGAGCAAACCATCCGAACCAGTGACAAAATGATAATAATCCCCATTCATTTGATGAGCAGGGACACTGATAACGCCAATGTCCATTCCCTCCATGTCAGGGGTGGTCGTTTTCAGTAACGTATCCTGCATGTTTGCTGCCACAGCAATTTCTGACTTAAGTTCCGACTGTTCCTCCCTCAGTGTATGGTATTCCTGAAGCATAACGCCATAGGAAATCATCGTTTCGAGAAGAAAATTCATCGAATGGCGGAAATAAGCCGGCATGTCCGAATAAAGGGAAGCCATTGCCTGATTATGCAGGTTAACAATATCCTCCGGCGGCACGTTGTTTTGAATAAACTGTTTGCTAATTTGTTCCGCTCCATATAGCGATTGTTCATCTTGTGCTGCAATGTAATGTTTCAATAAACGTTGATAATTCGCTGCGTCCGGTTTCAGGGTATCCATACAGCTGACTCCCCCTTTTATTTAAGCAGTCAAAAAGAGAGATACAAATGTCTGTTCTTCATTATATCTCAATTTATTATCTAGTCCATTTCACAGCCCTTATTTCTGTCCCTTTGCCTTTTTCGGATTGAATATCAAATTGATCCACCAAGCGTTTAACACCCGGAAGCCCCGTACCAAGGCCACCTGATGTAGAGTAGCCATCCTCCATCATTTGACTGATATCATCCATCCCCGGACCATCATCAAGCGACACTAAGGTCATACCTTTTTGTTCAGTATGACTGATCTGTTCAAAACATAATTGGCCACTGTCGGTATATAAATAGATATTACGGGCCAGTTCCGAAACAGCTGTTGCTATCCTTGCTTGATCGACAGTGCTGAACCCCACGTCCCGGGCACATTCACGGCCAAGCTGTCGCGCCTTGACAATATCCCATTCATTATTAATAGTAACACAGGATAGGAGGCCCATCGTTATTCCCCCAATTCCTGACGCAGTTTAAGCAGTCCTTGTTCCAAATCCAAAGCCGTAGGAACATTCTGCAAATGGACACCGAGTTCGATCAGGGTCATGGCAACAGGGGGCTGGATTCCTGTTAATACCACCTTAGCACCCATCAGATTAGACATTTTGACAACATCACCAAGAACCTTGGCGATAAAGGAATCAATCATGTCGACGGATGTTAAATCAATAACCACACCGGAGGCACCCGTCCGATGAATTTCACTCAACAGATCTTCCTGAAATTGAATTGCCGTGTTGTCATCCATTTCGGTCTGAATCGAAATCAATAAGTAGTTATGCAGTTTTAAAATAGGTATCCGCATGCGATCACGCTCCACCGAGGGAATCCATCATCTGTTCAATGGAGTCATCTTTTTGACCGGAATCAACAATTTGTCGGCCGGTCATTTCGAGTGCTGTAATAAATCCTTTTCGAAGTGAACTTTTCGTCGGAAATTTACTCAGGTCAATGCCTAAATTGACAATTGTTTGAGCAATTTCGGGGCGGATGCCGACAAGAATGCATGTTGCTCCGATCAACCGAACCGCTTCGGCAGCCTGTATGATATGATGAGCAACCATGGTATCAACAACCGGAACACCGGTAATGTCAATTAATACCACTTCTGAATTATGTTTAATAACCCCGTCCAGCAATCCTTCCATAATTAGCTTGGCGCGCTCGGTATCGATCGTTCCAATAAGCGGCATAACAGTAATATTATCAATAACAGGAATGAGTGGGGCCGATAGTTCCTGAAGAGCCACCCGTTGTAATGATATAATATTTTCCCAGTTCCCTGAGTACTCATTAACCAACTGCCGAATGACTGGTTCCACCCAAAGGTCAACTTGTTGCATCAACTCGGAAATATAATGGCTGTCCACTTTATCGGACTGATCAAGAATAAAGTCAATGGTCACCCGTCTGAACACTTGAAGACCGTCTGTAATGTAACTCACCTGCCAGCCAAGATGGATCAGTTTTTCCGCAAATTGTTGTAATTTTTCCGTTTCTCCTTGATTCTTTATACTGTTAAAGATGATATTGACAAATTCTCTGTTCGTGCTCTCCAATAGTTCTTCCGAAACACTGTCACTGTAGTTCGCACGCTTCATTGTATCGATTTCAGCCAGCCATTTCTGTACAATGGTATCACTATTGTTCAGTACAATTGATTTAAAATCCTTGTCCAACATTTTCCCTCCAGACGCCCGGTTAATCCACTTATCGTAAATGGAGCAGAAAGAGTCTATTATACATGTCATTTTAGCATGAAGCATAGCAAATTTCGATTATCACGGGATGGACAGAAAAAGCTATGGATAACACAAAGCGCATTCAACGATCCCTTCTCTTTTACAAAACCGTCATCGTCATACACAAAATGTTCGGGTAGACAGCCCGATAAAAAACACTCTTCCGGATGTATGCCTTAATCACAGCCATACATCCGGAAGAGTCATTTCATGAGCACTTTATATCGGAAGACCCCTGCCTGCTCGAGGGGGCATCACCTATTGATCGTACATTTCCTTCAAACCGAGACTAATCTCCAGTGCCCTATCAATTTTTATCATCATATGATGATCCAATCTTGTAATTTTATCGGTCAGCCGCTGTTTATCCAATGTTCTGATCTGCTCCAGCAATATGACCGAATTGCGGTCGAAACCGTACTTTTTCGCGCTGATCTCCACATGGGTCGGGAGCTTGGCCTTCTGAATCTGAGCAGTTATAGCGGCTACAATCACCGTCGGGCTGAACCGGTTACCGATATCATTCTGCAGGATCAATACGGGACGGATGCCTCCCTGTTCTGATCCAACGACAGGGGATAAATCAGCGAAATATACTTCGCCTCTTTGAACGATCACGTGCCCTACACCCCGATCACTGAGCGCTGCAACGTATTTTTTTCAGCTTCTTCTTCAGCCTGAAATGCCTCAGAGGCAATGGTAAGATTAATACTAGCCATTTCCATATAGCCTTGCTGCATCGATTCACGGAACTGACGGATATGCTCTTCTTTTTTGTGTTCCAAATAATTTTTTGTAGCCTGGCATATGAAATCGCTCAAATCGCTATTTTCATACTTCATTAGCCCATCCACCTCATTCAGCAGATTTTTTGGTAAACGTACAGAAATTTCCTGTAAGCTCTCTGACAAAACCATGCACCTCCGACAACTTGTAACGATCATTTTTGGATTCCAATTCATCATATCATTGTACCATTTTGTTTGCAAAGGCTTATCAGAAAAATTTCAGAAAAGGGTACGCTGTCCATTGGTTGGAAGAATTTTTCCCTGCCATTATATTTATGGAGATATTGCCATTATTATGCTTCATGATAAAAGGTTAGTTAAGGCGGCTTCTGACGTCAGTCAATTGTTGTCTTTATATATTCTGGGGACACGACTGGTTATGGTGCATGGAATTTCGTAATTGATAGTTTCCAAGTGGGCGGCGATTTCGTCCGTTTCAATTTCTTTGTCCCCTTGCTTGCCGATCAATGTCACTTTTGTTCCTATTGGGTATTCTTTATCTAGTCTGATCATGGTCTGATCCATGCATATCTTTCCGACAACAGGCATCCGTTTGCCATCAATCAGTACATCGGATCCCTGTAATTGCCGGATCCATCCATCTGCATATCCGATGGGAATGGTGCCAATCCATTCGCTATCGGTCGTTGTATAGACCGCTCCATAACTAATGGACTCGCCCGGATCCAGTTTTTTAACATGGATTAGCCGACTATGCAACGAAAAGGCCGGTTTCAATTCGATATCCCACTCGTTTTTTGTGACGACGGAAGGGTATAAGCCATACATGGAAATACCAAAACGAATATAATCATACATTTGTTCCGGAAAGCGAATGGAAGCGGCGCTATTACCGATATGGATCGCAACGGGGGCATTCCATTGTGACCGGAACGCGTCTAGCATATGCTTGAATCGGAGCCATTGTTTCTCCAAATAGGTCTGATCCGCTTCATCAGCTGTGGCAAAATGAGTGTAAACACCCGTCATCATCACCCTATTCGTGTCGTTCAGCTCATTCAGAATCCCAGTCAGCTCTTCTGTGGTACGGATTCCGATACGGCCCATACCGGTATCCCATTTCATATGTGCTTTCACCGGTGCCGGAAGCGAATAGCTTTTCACTTCCTGCAGCCATTCTTGCTGAAAAAACGTTAGTATAATATCCCTTTCGGCGGCAATCGGAACATCTTCAGGTGACACCCATCCAAGCACTATTACAGGCGCTGTTAAGCCGGAATCTCTTAATGACAGTGCTTCCTCCAGCATGGCCACCGCCAGCATTTGTGCTCCTGACTTTAATGCTTTTTCTGCGACTTGCACGGCACCGTGACCATACCCATCTGCTTTCACGACGGCGATAATAGAGCTGTCATCCGGCAGTTTGCCTTTCATTTGCTTTACATTATGTTCAATGGCCGTTAAATCAACTTCTGCCCATGTATCGCGATATATATGATTCGCCATCGTTAAACTCCTTCGTTGCCTTTTCCTTTTATTCTATCCTAAAAACAAGAGAAAATAAAAAAGCAGACCCCCTCCTATATGAGTCTGCTTGCCATCCATCGTTACTTCGCTTTTTTGCCTTGAACGGATTTTGCAACATGAATCAATTCGTCTTTGGTCAGCTCATCACTGGCCAACATAAAATTCATTCCATTATTTGTCCACTCGATCGTGTTATCCGATAAAACCCCAATGGAATGTCCAAGATTCACGATATCCCCGTTCACCATTTGCGATGATGCAGATGTTGGAATGACATCAAGCTTCTCTTCAACGAGTGTAAATTTCTTTTCACCGGAAAAGGACATAATGACGCGTTTGCCGTTTTCCATATCCACTTCCTTTTCTTCCACCAGCTCGGACCCGACCATCTCCAGCGGATAAAGGACAGTGAATGTATCTTCATTGTCTTTTCCCGAAACGGTTTCTTTTGCTTTATTGCTCTTCATATTTTTTTCCATAGCAAAATCGTCGTCATTAAAATCAGGATCCATATTAAATTCAGAGTAATCCACTTGCACCAGTGCATTCTCATCCTTATCAAGCACTTTTACTTTCACCGGTGTATAGGACTCTTTATCAAAGTAAATCTCTTGATACGGCAAATTGTTGTTGCTTTGATAATTCGTTTCGGTCTTAAAAATATAGTGATCCTCAGTCGTCGTGAATGTTGCTTCGCCGTCATTGGCAATATCACTGACGAGCGATTGATAAAGGTAAGGTTGACTGCCGTTTTCCGGCCATTCTTTTTGAAATTTAAAACTCTTATTCAGTGCCGGCGAAAGAACAAACACACCGTCGTCATTCTTCAGGATGATCTGACTTCCCTTTTCATCTTGTTCATTGGCCAATTCAACCCGATAGTAGTCTTTCTTTTGATGCCATATGTCTATATTATACGTCTGATTTTCCTGCCCGGTCGTCATTGTCATAACGGCTTTTGCCTTATATCCATCCATGGATTCCAAATTTGACTCCAGCTTGCCGAGAACGTCTTCCTTAGACTGTTCCCCACAGGCAGCTAGCAAAAGGATGAGGCCGAAAAGAATTGCACCCCGGACACCTACCATTTTTTTCATGGATATATCTCCCCTGTCTCATTTCTCACGTATTGCGAGTACATTTTCAGGGAAAATAGGGTATTGTCACGATTGTTCGATGCATGTACGATAGACGTTTACCATTTCATGCAAGAGATCCGATGCTATTAAATCATACATCGAATGCGATTCCGACACAAGCATATCCGCAGCTTTCCCATGGGCAAAGCAGGCGTTGCCTAGTGCTTCCATAATGGACTGATCCTGCATCATCATGGCCAGGATAACACCCGAAAGCACATCGCCACTGCCACCTTTAGCGAGTCCAGCATTCCCGACTGTGGTCACTGTTTGGCAGCCATCGGGGCTCGTGATAATGGTGAAAGGACCCTTTAATACGAGATGGACACCGTAGTTTTCAGCAAATGTTTTTGCATAGGCAAATGGACGTTGACGCAATTCGGATACAGTAATACCCGCGAGCATAGCCATTTCACCAAGGTGAGGCGTCAAAATAACAGGTGCCCACCGCCTTTTTAACGATTCCAGTAATGCCTTCACGTGGTACAGGCCGTCCGCATCTATAATCAGCGGAGTCGTCGCCTTCTCCAGTGCTTCCTGGATAAATCGGCGTCCTTCCACATGCCTTCCCATACCCATGCCCATGGCAACTGCATCATAATGATCAAACGAAATGGGCCGATCACACGTCAGCAAGCCATCTGTCTCTTCAAGCGCAAGATACGTTGCTTCCACACATTGGGAGGCGACAGTCGGAATAGCACTTCTAACCGTTGCGGCTGTTATCAGACCAGCGCCTGAACGCAACGCCGCACTGGCTGTCATAGCAATGGATCCGGGCATTTCCGCACTGCCGCCTGCCGCCAACCCCTTTCCATGTGTGCCTTTATGAGAATACTGCTTTCGCTTCGGCATGGTATGGCGGAACTGCTCTTCTGTCCACACAGAGCGTCTGGAACAATTAGAAGTCACAACTGATGGCAAACCAAAGGAAACCACTGTCCAAGTGCCGTAATAAGGGGCGGTTCGCTCCAGAAAAGCACTCATCTTGGGATATCCGGCTATGATTGTTTCATTGGCCTGTATCGCATCAAAGTCATCCCAACCTTCGTTTGCCGGCAGTCCGGAGGGAATATCAACCGAAAAGACATAGGACGCCTTCTCGTTAATGTCCGCTGTCATGGAGGCAAGTGGTTCACGCAAACGTCCGTTCAGACCGATACCTGCTATGGCATCCACAACAGCATCCGCTTCCCCGGCAAGTTGCCCAGCTTCAAAGGATGTTTGGAGAATAGACACGATTCCACCGCAACGTTCAAACCGTTGTTTATGATAAAGCGCATCACCGGTGAGTTTTTCATCCGGCACAACCTGATAAACGGTGACGTCATACCCATCATCCAGAAGGGTCCGGCCGATGACAAAACCATCACCGCCATTGTTCCCGCCGCCTGCAAAAATGCGGATGACGTCTGTGTTTTTCACACGTTCCTTTATAACCGCGGCAATGGCTCTTCCTGCGTTTTCCATCAGTAGTTTCCCGTCCAGGCCCACCTTGTTCATGGCACCATTATCCATATCGTACATTTCTTCTGCGGTGACAATATACACGCTACTTCCTCCTACCCGCACTAGAATATATGAGACAACCTTGTGAGATATGCAGGATGTCCTAACCGTTCTTTTCTTCCATAACGACCTGTGCTGCTGCATACTCCCGGCTGTGTGTAATGGACACAAACAAATGAGCCTGTTCATATCCCCTCACACACATTTCCGGTGCTCCGTTGGTATTTTGAGTAACTTCGATATCCCGAAAACGAATCCTCCCTATGCCGTGCCCACATGCCTTGGCAAAAGCTTCTTTGGCAGCGAACCGCCCGGCAAGATACTCCGTTCGACGCCGATCATTAGAAAGATCTAAAAAAGCCTCTTTTTCCCTGTCTGCCAAAATTCGGTCGGGCAAACGGGTATTTCTTTTAATAGCGGCAGCCATGCGGTCCAATTCAATGATGTCCATTCCAATACCGATAATCATTGTTCCAAACCTTTCTGCGACCAATGCATATTGTTATCATTGTTTCCGTCATTTTTAGTAAGCTAATAGTAATCACGCGTAAAAAATAAAAAAATATATGGCGTTTGACCGTATGATACCCGATTTTATGCGTATAGGTAAAGGAGAAGTGCCGATGTTTGTACGGAATGAGCGAAGTATCAAAGAATTTATGCACCTCTACCCGGTCGTTTCCTGGCTGGTCATTATCAACCTTGGGCTATGGCTTTTAAACAGTCTTTTACCATTCGGAAACACCATCCAAGGCTTAGGAAGTGGGGTCAATTTCTTAATCAGTCAAGGGGAATACTGGCGTTTGTTCACATCGATGGTTTTACATAAAACTCTGATGCATGCCTTGTTTAATTCCTTTGCCATTGTGTTATTCGGACCGGCCTTGGAGCAAATGCTTGGAAAATGGAAGTTCATCCTCGCCTATGTGGGTACGGGGTTTATCGGCAATCTGGCAACCGTTTTGCTGGGTCCGGCTATCTATGCGTCCGTTGGTGCATCAGGGGCTATTTACGGCCTGTTCGGCATTTATGTATTTATGGTTGCTTTTCGGAAACATTTGATCGACCAGTCCAGCGCCCAGGTTATAACGATCATTTTCATTATCGGTCTTGTCATGACTTTCATCAGACCGGGCATTAATGTGTATGCCCATGTGTTCGGATTCATTGGTGGCTTTGCCATTGCCCCGATGGTCTTGAATAATGTTCGTCCATATGCACCATGGCGATACAGAAACTATGGCAATGACGGCTCCATCCAATTTAATCCGAACCGCTGGCAGAAAAAACAACGGAATCAAAAACTATTCAAAAACATTCTTTGGATTGCCATTGGGATTCTTGTACTGCTGGCTCTGATCGGTCGGATATTCTGATTAAAAGGAATCGGCGATAAACCGATTCCTTTTTGACATTATTAACGTCGGGAATACCAGTCTGCCAGTTTATCTGTGAGCGATTCTTCCAAGTCCTTTATGGCAAAGTGTGTACCTGTCCCCATTGTTCCTATAATCGACAATCTCATTGTCGCCAGTTGCTGCGAGCCCTGAATCTTATGCTGCTTCTTCTCAAACGCCTGAATCCGTTTATGATGCATCATGACAGTGTTCCGGCTGAATGAGCGATGCCTGATGATCACATGGTCACCATCCAGGCGAAAGCCGCCGTCCATGTGGCGCCAAATCCCAAGACCCATACTTCCCGCCAACAATAGAATCGGTACCCAAATAAACTGCGGAATCCAGAATCCCGTTGCTAAGGTCAATATCACAAAAAGAATTGATGCACGAAAAACATAAAACTTACGAGCCCGCTTAGGCAATGGTGTCGGCTCTTGTTGAATCCCGGCATAATCCGGCACAAACGTTTTTAGAAACGATTCCACTTCATCCCGTTTCATAATCGGGAAAAGGGTCGAAGAAAAATCCTCTTTGTCATCCATGGATCCGCCGGCGATTTCGGCAAACACTGTCACATAGCCGAGTGGCTGCCTGATAATACTTTCCTGAATGCCAACTGCCTGAATGCGTCTCAGAGGAATGGTCAACTGTTTTTTCTCCAAAAGGCCACGCGTTATAAACAAATCACTGTCATTTTTCGTAATGGTGAAATTCCCATTTTTAATCATCGTTCCGGCAATCCCGAGCAACCATAGTAATAGCAATCCCACAACAGCCAACACAATCATAATAACGAACCCAAAACCGATAACCCAATTCATGGTGCTGTTGAAAGCCGACTCAGGTATAAATTGTTCCAGTTCGGACAATCCGGCTGCTGCCAATGTGAAAATAACACCAACACTGCCTGATGTTGTTCCTGCTATAAACAACCGTTTAAAGCTGATCGTCTGTGATGGCTTGGCTGCTTCCTCCGATTCATGCACTGCATTCTCATCAAGATTCTGCGTCGGTTCCGCCGTTTTCAGTTCCTGTCTTAATGCTTTCCCTTCAGCCAATTTGACCGCACTGAGAGACGCCTCTGCATCTGTACCCGTACCAGCCGTTTCAATCTGCACTTTCGTCAAGCCAAATATCCGATGAATAACACCTGATGTCAAATCAATCGACTGAATGCGATTTTTTGAAATAAACCGTTTTTTCCGAATGAGAATACCATATTCAATACGCAATTCATTATTTTCCACCCGATACGTATAGCGATACCATGTTAAAATGGCTATAATAAGAAATAAGATAAGAAAGCCCGCTGTGATTGGTACAAAAATAAGCCAGTTATCCCAAAATGAAATGGAACCAGCAATAATAACAACAAATAATTCACGCACTGTTTTTATGAGATTAAATAATATAGCCGCAGGATGTAAACGTTTCGCCTCAGACATCATCGTCATCCACCCTTGCCAGCGCAGAAATTCTGTCCCTCAATTCCGACGCGTCTTCCTCCAACAATGCCGGAATTTCATGAGTCGTGGCAGCCGTGGAAATTTGCACACTGGCCAGTCTGTACTTTTTCAGTATGGGTCCCTGTTGGGTGTCCACATGTTGCACACGAATCATTGGAACTAATGTCCGTGAAACAACCAGGATTCCGTGCTGGATGTAGATTTCCTGTTCAAACACTTCATAGCGCCATCGTCTCCAGCGTACATTCGGCAGCAAAAACACAAAAACATATGTACATAGAGCACTGATAACAATGGCCATGGCACCGTACCAATTCGAAATATCATATAAAAATGCCAAAAAGAACAGTGCGATAGCGGCAAGCCAAAGTATCCCCACGTATATCGCAGCCGTTATTTTCCATGCGCTGACAGCATCTTTTGCAATCCGGTTCATCGGTGGCAGTCGCATCGTATTCCCCTCCGTTTTCAAAACGTTACCTGACGTTCCCCTCTTATATGAGCCAGCATATCAAAATTTGAATCATTATCACATGTGCCTCCGGAAATATCTGATTTATCGAGGGACTCATCTATTTCGTAATTGAGTATTTAGGTAATTATGACATTAAAAATAGCATACAAACCACGAGGTGAAGTCGTATGCTATTTACCGTGTTTATTTTCGTTTTCACTATCAAAAGGAAAGAGTCTGTTGTCACAGAAGCCTTGTATCAGTTGCTTGGTTTTCGGTTGTTTTGATTTCTTTGATCATTTCCTTTGCGGTTACGTCCGCCTTGGTTGCGACCACCTTGATTGCGTCCTTGGCCACCTTGCTTATGGCCGCCGCCCTGTCTGCGTTTGCCATAAAATTTCTTATTGCCTGGCTTACCACCTTTGTTATTTCTGGAGTTTTGAGCTTTTTTCACACTGATCGGCTGAACGGATGAAATGTTCACGGGGGCATTGCGACGCTCTTTCGTCAACATTTTCAAAGCCGCAGCAACAACCGACACGGAATCATGATCCTGCAGAAGTTCGCTGGCGGTCTCATGATATTCCTGCAATTCCTGTTTATCGATCGTTTTTCGGAGCTTGTCAGCAGCTACCTGCTGCTGGCCGCGTCTTGCCTCTTGAAATGTCGGTGGCCCCATCCGCTTCATCTTGCTTTTCGTCACTTTCTCAATCAGATGCAAATGAGCCATCTCCCGCGGCGTGATAAATGATATGGCTTCACCGGTGCGTCCCGCTCTTCCTGTTCGGCCAATTCGGTGCACATAACCTTCCGGGTCTTGCGGTATGTCAAAATTGTAAACGTGAGTCACGCCAGAAATGTCCAATCCGCGCGCCGCTACATCGGTGGCTACTAATACATCAACACGGTTATTTTTGAATTTGTTCAGTACTGACATCCGCTTGCCTTGCGTCAGATCACCATGGATCCCTTCTGCGCGGAACCCTCTCGTCTGTAAGCCGTCAGTCACTTCATCGACACGTTTTTTCGTACGTGTAAACACAATAGCCAGTCCCGGTGCATAAATATCCAAATGATTCGTCAATGTATCAAACTTGTGCTTTTCCGGGATTTCAATAAAGTACTGATCGATATTTTTGACCGTCATTTCTTTGGCTTTCACTTTTGCTTCTTTCGGACTGTTCATCAGATTAGTTGCAATATCACGAATTTCCTTAGGCATGGTTGCGGAAAACAACAGGGTTTGCCTGTCGTCAGGGATATTCTTCAATATATCTCGAATATCTTCGATGAAGCCCATATTCAACATTTCATCCGCTTCATCAAGCACAGCGGTCTTAATGTGGTCTGTTCTGATCGTCTTTCTGCGCATATGGTCCAGCAATCGTCCTGGTGTTGCCACCACGATTTGCGGGCCATCTTTAAGAGCCTTGATCTGCCTGTCCATTTGCTGTCCGCCAAACACCGACATGGTGCGGATACCCTTTCCTTTGCCAAGACGGTTGATTTCTTCGGCAACCTGGACAGCCAGCTCTCTTGTCGGGGCTACGACCAATCCTTGTATTTTTTTCTGATTCGCATCGATTTTTTCCAGCATAGGAATGCCGAACGCAGCTGTCTTCCCAGTGCCTGTCTGTGCCTGGCCAATAACATCATTGCCGTCTATAGCTAGCGGTATGGTCTCTGCCTGTATGGGGGTCGCTTCCTCAAAACCCATATTCTCCAATGCCTTCATGATAGGCTGTGATATGTTTAATTCATTAAATGTTGTCACCTTGTTACTCTACTCCTTCTTTATACAAAATAGCCTTTAAAATAATTCGATTGTTCATTGTTAAACGTTCCCTCCTGCACAAAAGCCCGTATCCAAAAAACTCATCCATAAAATAACAGCTGCTCTATTCTAACACACCCATTAAAATAATATCCACTACTTCTCATATGATTTTTAAAATGAGGGATAATAACGTGACTCTTTAATTCGTGAGACGTTTCTTTATCTTCAACGGATGACGGCATTCAATACTGTTTATCCCACGCTTTTTACATTTTTGGCTTTCCCATGTTTATTTATAAGGGGTATTACAACCCGATCATGCGTGGTAGAATAAACAAGATTGCATAACAATGACTGATAAAGGAGGATAAACGATGCGAATCCCTCCGTTTAATCCATATATAGCGGTTGTAACCGGTGTTATTGCGGTGTCATCGTCAGCCGTTCTTGTTAAGCTCGCTGATCAAGCCCCCGCAGCGATTATTGCCAATTATCGACTGTTGCTGGCCGTCATCCTCATGATACCGGTTATCCTTTTGAAATATCGGCATGAATTTTCTTCCATTATCAAAAAAGATTGGATTTTATCCGCTCTGGCTGGCATTTTCCTCGCATTTCATTTTATTGTTTGGTTCGAATCATTGAATTATACATCCGTTGCCAGCTCGGTGGTACTTGTTACCTTGCAGCCGATTTTTGCGTTTTTAGGGACGTATCTGTGCTTCCAGGAGCGCTTTTCTTACGGCGCAATTATCAGCATGATTATCGCTATCATAGGAAGCTTCATTATTAGCTGGGGCGATTTTCAAATAAGCTTGTCTGCTTTATTGGGGGACATGCTCGCTTTGCTTGGAGCAGTGTTGGTCACCGGCTACTTCCTTATGGGACAGGGCGCACGAAAGCGACTGTCCTTAATGACGTATACATTTATCGTGTATGGCATCAGTTCTGTAACCCTCATTCTTTATAACCTAATAGGACAAAATGCATTTTTTGGTTATCCGGCCGATCATTGGCTTGTTTTTCTCGGACTTGCTGTATTTCCAACGTTTCTTGGCCATACATTGTTCAATTGGGCTTTGAAATGGCTGAGTACAGCAACCATTTCCATGGGAATCGTATTTGAACCTGTTGGGGCTTCTATTCTGGCCTATGTCATACTTGGCGAAACTGTTACGCCATCTCAGTTGCTCGGCGGAACCATTGTTCTATTTGGTCTGTTTTTGTTTATTATGAGCACAACAAAAAAACGGAGTGTAACACTATCGAAAAAGCAAACGTAAAAAATAGAGGAGGGAACATTATCCCGGTGCCTCCTCTATATGTGCCGCTTTTTTTGATGTCAGAAACTGATAAACCATCCCGTTCAGCATATCCTTGTCATCGCCGAGGCAGATCAAGTGTCTGGAGCGATCAAATAACACCACTTCCTTCTTCTCAGAGGTTATTTCTTTATCCAAATCTAACGCTGCTTTGTATGGTACGACCATATCGCGCTGCCCATGAACGATCAATACCGGTGACTCTACATGGGGTAAATACCTCTGGGTAAATCGAACCAACCGAATAAATTCCAGATTCGCTTTCATCGGAACCCGTCGCCACTTGTCTCTATAATGCTTAAAAAAACCATTTTGTCCAAGATTTCCTTTCACCCCATCCGCAAGTATGTCCTTTAATTCTTTCGACATTTGCCGGAATGACAAGTATTTTCTCGATGTGGCCAGAAGCACCAATTTATCAACCGCATGCCTCGATGCCAAGTAGGCTGCAATCATCCCGCCCATGGAAAAACCAATTAAATACAGTCTATCCGTCTTTTCTCTCATTTTTTTCAATGCATTCTCTGCCGATGCAAGCCAAGCTGTATAGGATACGCCATCAAGTTCACGATTTCCGCCGTGCCCGGGTAGTGTCGGCACGTGCACATCCCAGTTCGTATAGTTTCGTAAATAGGCTGCTAGCGGCTCAACCTCATAAGGTCCGCCTGTATATCCGTGTATGATTAAACAACCGACCATGCTCATTCTCCTCATTTATCCGAATCTGACAAACATCCCTCTGGACACGTCCAACTGTATGTCAACGGTCTGTGTTAATGGTCATTTGCTTTATCAATGAGTGCACTTCCTTGACAACCGGGGACAACTGACGAACTGTTTGAGTTGCTTGCCCGGCTGTTGTCATGATTTTTTCAATATCCATTCCACCACTATCATCCTGAAAATAATGAAAAAGATTTTCGGATGCAGATGACTGGCCGGGCGTATGGTTGTTGGTTGCATATGGGTCCGGCATCATCGGTTGTTTAGGCTTGGCATACACATCAAATGGTGTCGGTGGATAACCGGTATTCACAGGGCTGTGGGGATAGGGGTTCTGAAACGATGGATGATCAGGCGTATCTTTCCTCAGCATGTAATCCGCCCCTTTTATAAGCTGTTCTTACATTCAGTTTATGCACTGGTGACATAACCGTGCATGTAAACACAGACCTTATCCATTCGATGCACGCCCATATGATTCATGCTGCTTTAGGCCAAGCTCGTATTTAATGGTATTGATTTGTCGCCCCAATATCAACCGGTCATTAACAAACGTCGCGGGCGTGCCAAAAATACCGTTTTCCTGAAGCTGTTCCATATGGTCCTTATGCTGGGTTATATTTTTTGTTTCATAATCAATCTGACAATAATCTAACTGACTAAGCAATTGTTTGCAATCGTTATTGGCATCACTGATATAGACAACAACCTTTTGATTGTTCACTTTGGCTTCCTCCTTGGTGGTCACACCCTTTGCAATGCGTTGTCGCTTATTATCTTCCCATTTTTCCAACGCATAAAACGCTTATATGACAAACAGATTACATTTGTATTAAGCGGCAAAGGATAGTGATAATGGTACCAATATGCAGACGTTTGAGCTGATTATTCGCCAGCCACACCGGAATAACCGTAAAATGACGCCAAAAGGAATGACAGGAGGCAATCCCATGCTTGCACTCGATCATATTATTATTTCTGCACATAATCCGGAACAAGCTGCTCAGGAATTTGCCAACAAATATGGCATAACAGTCGTTCAGGGAAGTGAACACCCCAACTGGGGGACGTATAATTATCTCGCCTACTTCCGCAATGACTGTTATATCGAATGGATCGGCATCGCTGATTGGGCTGTTGCAAACCAATCAACCAATCCATTAATCCAGCAACTGGCCGGAAAGCTCTCAAACGGAACGGAAGGGACTATCCAATATGCGCTCCGCACCGACCGAATGCATGCATATATCGATCATTTCCATGCTCAGGGTATCGCATACACTGGACCCTTCCCGGGAAGCCGAAAACGGTCGGATGGACAGCTTTTGAAATGGCAGATGCTGTTTCCGTCATCTGAATCAACTGAGAATGTGTGGCCCTTTTTAATCGAATGGGACGACGTAAAAAATACACCGCCGGATGAAAACATGATCAATGATCAACACATATCATCCCTGGATGCGATCATAAACAATCCGAATGAATTTGCAGCCATTTATCAACTTCCCTACACACATCAAACAGCACGACTGGAAAATGCCGAGTTACGTTTTGCCGAGGCATGGAGTTTTGTCTTGAGATAGACGGACGGCTCTCCTTGATTAAAAATCACTCCCCACCATGGGAGTGATTTTTAATTGATGCTTTATGTCAGTTGCTGGTTCAGGAATTCACTTACCGACTCCGGTGTCTTCGTATCAGAGCTGTGCTGATGGGCAATTTTTTCGCCATTTTTGAAAATAAGAATGCTCGGAATACCCATCACTTCATATTTTTGCGCAATGCCTTGCACTTCATCGCTGTTGACTTCGTACCATTCATACTGATTGAATTCGTCCATAATATCGCCAATAAACATATCCATACGTTTGCAGTCGGGACACCAGTCTGCAAAAACTTTCACAATCACCGGTTTGTCCGATTGGATAATGTCGTTGAACTGTTCTTCAGTTTCAATATGATTCATAAGAACACTCCTCTTTCTATGCGTCTAATTCTATTGTACCTATAAAACATATATTTGTCTTATAATCTGTTCAGTCCGCATGTTCGACTTTCCCAAGAATGTAGGCTGCTGATAGTCCCAATGCAAACGTGGCGATACTTGCCAATACAAGGGGAACCGTTGCCGGCCACCCCGGAAATACTACCACCAACGATCCGATCACTAACCCAGTGACAAGGGCAAATGTTGCGATACGGTAATGGACCAAAAAGAAATGAATAATTTTACTCATAACCGAAATACCCAATACAATGCCGATGCCTACCGCTGCAATAACGTCCAACTGCATATCACTGATGCCGGTAATAACGGTTTGAAAGGCACCAATCATGAGAAAGATAAGCGAGCCGCTGATCCCGGGCAATATCATCGCTGAACTCGCCAGAAATCCGGCCATTAACAGCCAAGCATACGTCATTAATGTTCGATCCTGAACAGCCGATCCTTCATTTTCACCTATTAAAGCCAGCGACCCAACGACGGCCGCACCAACAAGCAGGATGAGCACATGTCTTATGCGGAATGTGTTATTGGCATCCGCCTGGCGAAATAAATAGGGTATGATACCCAGAATCAGTCCCAAAAAGAAAAACTGCAGTGGCTGCGGATAATATTTCAGCAGCCACTTAATCAGATGGCTCAGTGAGAATATAGCGATAACGATTCCCGTACCAAGTGGCACAAGGAACCCTAATTGTTTTTTCCAATTTTTACTCAAGACGCCATTGATAGCTGCAATCAACCGGTCATAAATGCCAAGCAGGACAGCGATGGTACCCCCGCTCACACCGGGAATAACATCACTGGCTCCCATCAGTACACCACGATAAATATTTTTCCATTCCATAATTGTAAATCTCCCTTGTCCATTACTTTAGTAACATTCCTATCAAATGATGCTTGTCAATCATATGACCGTATCGTCGGAATGATGTCTGTCCGTCGTCTTTCACCATCATGACCCGCGTAGAGATCAGTCATTCTCCAGCGGTTTTTCGATGAATTCCAACTCCGGTACCCATTGCGACATATGACTTTTTATCTCCTGATAGTGCTGCTGGGAATCTGCGAGTTCGTTATTTGTCAGCTCGTACATCGGAGCAACTTCGTAATTAGCCTGATTCCGGAATTTCACAAATGTCGGAAGAAACTTTGGTGCCTTCACTTGAACCGTTTCTTGCCCGCCTTTTACAGTTTTCTCCATTGTAAACTTGAAGACCCCGCCAATACGGCGGTAAAATTCATCCTGACCGGATAAAAAGTTACCTAATGAATAAATGGCGAGCATTCGATGACCATCTTCCCCTTTAATCCAATCAATCGGCTGTAAAACATGCGGGTGATGGCCTAAGACGACGTCGACGCCGTTGTCAGCGGCAAATTGGACCAAGTCTTTTTGTTCATTGCTCGGCATCCGTTCATACTGATCACCGTAATGCAGGCTTAAAACGACAGCATCTGCCTGCTGATTGGCTGTTTTGATTCGTTTGCTCATCTTCTCTTTATCAATCAGATTGACGAGGTAACCTTTTCCTGAGGGGACCGGAATTCCGTTTGTTCCGTATGTATACGCTAAAAAGGCCACAGAAATACCTTGACGAGTTTCATGCACACGCACGTCGTTTCTATCTGATTCACTCTTATAAGATCCTGTATACATCATATCAATTTTTTCCCAATGTTTTATAGCACTTTGAATGGCTTCTTCCCCGCCATCCAGCGTATGATTATTCGCCAGTGAGACAACATCAACGCCTGCCTCTTTCAAAGCATCTCCTACTGCTTGCGGACTATTGAATGTCGGATAATTTGACAATCCCAACACCTCACCGCCAATCATCGTTTCCTGGTTCGCAAATGTGATCGTTGTGTTGTTCAGATAAGGTTGCACTCGCTTCAGCATCGGATGAAAATCAAACTCTCCACTCTTTGTACGCGCATCATTGTAAACTCTGCTGTGAATCAGCATATCACCAATGGCAGAAAGAGTAATGGTTTGTTTCGTAATGTTAGGCTCTTTCGGCTTCTCATGTTCTGCCGCCTCTTTGGCAGGTTTTTTATCCGATCCTGATGTTTCATCCACTTGGTTACCCGAGCATGCCGCCAATAAAAGACTTAGACCAAATAGAATCAACGTCCATAAGGATAACTTTCGTTTCACGTATCTTAACCCCTTCGTCATTTTGCTCTTATGATAACATGACTGATGCCAAAAAACGACATTATTTGCACACATCTAAGCTTTGGAAAAGTGATAGTCGAGATAGAATAATACCCCGAGTATTCATTACTGTTTCACTAATCAGCCAAACCTTTATACTATCTTTTGACAATCGTTGCTGTGGGGTACGAATATCTTTTAACAAAACAATCATTTTAATATCATTTTATCGAAAAACAATAAATTAATATTGAATACAGAAAAATAAGTGTGTTAATATTAATCTGGAAACAATATGAAGACGAAGCAGGGAGTTAAAAATGATACGAATTAAACTTGATGTCATGATGGCTGAGCGTAAAATGTCACTCAATAAACTCTCTGAATTAGTAGATATTACGCCCGCCAATCTATCCATCTTTAAAAATGAAAAAGGCAAGGCTATCCGCTTCACTACCCTTGATGCATTGTGTGAGGCATTAGAGTGCCAGCCCGGGGATTTAATGGAATATATAGTAGAAGAAGATTAAGAATCGGAGTAATGGTTAGAGCGCATTAATTGACTAATAGTGATACGTTTCATTGTTCCACCATATGTATAGACACTTCAGAAAACGGAGGATATTATTCATGTCAGAAACAGCTATGGAACTGATCGATGTCAAGAAAAACATCGGCAACAAAAACATTATCAACGGTCTGTCCTTCTCCATCCATAAAGGAGAAGTGTTCGGATTCATCGGTCCCAATGGCGCCGGTAAAACAACCACCATTCGCATGATGGTCGGTCTGATGAAAATTACAAGTGGCGACGTGCGCATATTGGGACAAAGCGTTAAGTCCGACTTTAAAGACGCCATCAGCGAGGTGGGAGCCATCGTTGAAAACCCAGAAATGTACCCGTTTATGACTGGTTGGCAAAACTTAAAGCATTATGCACGCATGATGCCTGGTGTTACCAAAGAACGTATCTCAGAAATCGTTCAGCTCGTCGGACTGGAAAAACCTATTAATGACAAAGTTGGGAAATATTCTTTAGGCATGCGGCAGCGACTCGGCATTGCACAAGCTTTGCTGCATAAGCCATCCGTACTCATATTGGATGAACCGACCAACGGATTGGATCCTGCCGGCATTCGCGAAATCAGGCAGTACATACGAAAACTGGCTGAACAAGAA
The DNA here is from genome assembly GCF_055395055.1 of Lentibacillus halophilus. Taxonomy (NCBI): domain Bacteria; kingdom Bacillati; phylum Bacillota; class Bacilli; order Caryophanales; family Bacillaceae; genus Lentibacillus; species Lentibacillus halophilus. The sequence continues at coordinate 1,203,538 of NZ_AP043750.1, read as the reverse complement.
CATGTTGCTGTTATTATCTCCAGCCATTTATTATCGGAAATTGAACAAATGTGTGACCGGATCGGCTTGATTAAAAATGGCGAAATGATTGCTACACAAGATGTTGGGGCAGCAACGAAACAAACAACGTCATCTGAAGTGATCATTGAAGCGGAACCAGCGAACGACGCTATGGAAATTTTGAAAAATGAGTTCAACCTGAGCGTTTCCTCATCAGGCAATACGTTAACCATCCAAACCCAGCGTGACGCCATTCCGTCTATTGTTCAAACGTTTGTTCAACACGATATACAACTATTTCAAATATCCATGACATCATCAACGCTGGAGGATAAATTCTTTGAACTGATTGGAGAGAATACGATTGAGTAATTTTTTGCAGCTATTGGTCAATGAACAAGTCAAGCTGTACATACGCAAATCAACATGGATTATGTACATACTCCTAGGGGTAATTGTCATTGGGCTCGCCCTTCTTGCAAGCTTTGAAGCGGAACAAACAGAAAAATATCAGAGTGACAATTGGCGACAAACATTGAAGGATGAGAACGCGGAGATCAAAGAACAGATGAAAGAAGACGACATAATGCACGATTTCTCTACCAATCAAATCGAGAAAAATAACTTTTACTTGGACAATGGCATTCAGCCACGCAGTTATGATGCTTGGCAATTTGTATTGGAGCACAAATTTTTGCTATCACTGGTCAGTCTGTTTACCATTATCGTTGCTTCAGGAATTATCGCCAATGAGTTTAAGTGGGGAACGATTAAGCTTCTGCTCATACGGCCGATTACGCGCACAACCATTCTCGCATCAAAATATGTGTCCGTTTTATTATTTGCGTTGTTCACATTGCTGTTTCTGCTCATTTTTTCGTGGCTTGTCGGTGCGCTCCTTTTCGGGGTGAATGGAATGGATCCGCAAATGGTCTTGAATCAGACTGGTGAATTTACCCAAGTCTCCATTATCAATCAAATGGCAGAAGGGTATGGACTCCAGCTGATAACACTCGTCATGATGGCAACATTGGCGTTTATGATATCGGCTATTTTCCGGCAAAGCTCTTTGGCAATCGGGATTGCTATTTTCCTGATGCTTTCCGGCAGCCCTATTGTCAGTTTTCTTTCAGAATATAGCTGGGCAAAATACATCCTATTTGCCAACACGAATATGGATCAGTATATAAACGGATCTCCTTTATTTGAAGGGATGAGTTTAGGATTCTCTATCATCGTTCTGGCTGTTTATTACGTTATTTTCATAGCTGTCACATGGACGTTCTTTACGAAACGGGATGTTGCCGGCCATTAAACACAAACACATTTTTCAAAACCGCGCCGTGTTATACATCAACATAGGCGCGGTTTTTTTGGACGTCCGCCTGCACTTGCCTCGATCAAATGAATTCCGCTTCTTTAAAACGGATAATTTGCTGTTCAATTTCATCCCGCACGCGCTCGAAAACCGCCCATCGCTCTCTGTCCGTCCCTTCCGCTTTTGCCGGATCATCAAAACCCCAATGCGCTTTTCGTACATGTGGTGGAGTCACTGGGCAGTTATCATGCGCATCACCGCACAATGTCACGACCAATTCATCATTGTTAAGTGTTTCCGGATCAATGATGCTTGACTGCTGATCGAAAATATCAACACCCACTTCTTCCATTGCTTTGACCGCGAGCGGATTCAAGCCATGTGCCTCTATCCCTGCACTCTTGACATCCCACTTATCGCCAAGATGTTTTTTGCCGAATCCTTCCGCTATCTGGCTTCGACAGGAATTTCCAGTACACAAAAAGTATAAAATCGGTTTTGTCGTCATGGTTCATGCCCCTTCCTTTATGGAAATGAATAGCCGGACCGTTCTACAGCAGCCATAACGTCAAATACAGCCCGGTCAAGGTTGCGAATAATGTCGGTACTGTAAGAACAATACCAACTTTGAAGTAATAACCCCACGAAATGTTGACACCTTTTGTACGCAAAACATGCAGCCAGAGAAGTGTAGCCAATGATCCAATCGGAGTTATTTTCGGTCCAAGGTCACTGCCGATGACATTGGCATAAATAAGTCCTTCCTTCATTACTCCGGTTGTATTCGAATCAGCAATAGCGAGCGCATCAATCATGACAGTCGGCATATTATTCATGACAGATGACAGGATAGCGGCCAGAAAGCCCATCGTCATCGTTGCAGTAAATAATCCCTGGTCAGCTGCAGAATGAAGAACACCTGCAAGCATGTCTGTCAGCCCAACGTTGCGCAGTCCATAGACAACAACGTACATACCAAGTGAGAAAAACACGATATCCCACGGAGCACCCTTGATGACTTTACCTGTTTCCACAGCACTGCTCCTCCGACCGAGCAATAAAAAGATAATCGCAATAGTTCCCGCAATAAACGAGACCGGCACAGCAATAAACTCACTCATGAAATAGCCGATCACTAATACCGCCAGCACCAGCCACGACAGCCGAAACATATTTCCATCTTTAATCGCATCACGCGGCTCTTTTAATTCCGTAATATTATAGCTCCTGGGGATATCCTTTCTGAAAAAGAGGAAAAGAACCAAAATGCTCGCTGTCAGTGAAAACAAGGTTGGAATGATCATACGAGCTGCATACTCCAAAAAACCAATCCCGAAAAAATCTGCCGATACAATATTAACCAGATTGCTGACAACAAACGGCAACGATGTCGTATCGGCAATAAATCCACTCGCCATAATAAACGGCAAAATAAACGCATCTCGAAAGTTCAAAGCCCGAACCATTGCCAGAACAATCGGTGTTAAAATAAGTGCTGCACCGTCATTGGCAAACAACGCCGCAACGATGGCACCGAGCACAGATATGTACAAAAACATTTTCAATCCATTGCCGTCTGCTAACCGCGCCATATGAAGCGCCGCCCACTCAAAAAACCCAATGTCATCCAGAACGAGCGATATAATGATAATCGCCACAAACGCGAGTGTCGCATTCCAGACGATATCAGCAACAGCCATCACGTCTTCAAACGAAACGACCCCAACAGCCAAGGCAACAAGAGCAGCAAAACAGGCTGTATAACCAATTCCCAGATTTTTAGGCTGCCAAATAATCAGAACAAGTGTCACCAGGAAGATAATAATTGCTGAAACGGTCTGTAAATCCAATATCGTTCCCCCCCCTATGCTGTTTTAACATTCCTTCCATGGCATCAGTCGAAACCATGTTTTTCTTTCAACGAGTCCGGTGCAGCTTGTACCATTCGCTGCAGCAGAAAAACCGCTACGGTTATATCGTCAAAGATTCCCACCATATAGAAAAAATCCGGAATAAAATCGAACGGAAACAGACCATAACCAATTATCAATAATAGATAAAACCATTTCGTTCGTTTTTTTACTTCGTTGGAAAGAAAAAAATCCTTCAAAAACGGAATGGACTTATGAAAACGAAATAAAAACCGGATTCGTTTAGCAAATTTCCGCACGCGTCTACACCTTCTTTTCACCTGGAATAAATTAAAAAACCCGACAAAAGATCACTTGGAACTCTTGCCGGGTATATTCCAGTTCTATTTAACTTGATTTGGATTTTTTCGCAGCCTTTTGACGTTCGTTATTATCCAATGTTTTTTTGCGGAGACGAATAGATTCCGGTGTCACTTCACAATACTCGTCATCATTCAAAAACTCCAGCGCTTCTTCCAGAGTTAGCTTACGCGTTTTCTTTATCGTTGCTGTCTCGTCCTTCGTTGCTGAGCGAACGTTCGTCAAGTGTTTCGCTTTCGTAATATTGACGGTCAAGTCATTCTCCCGGTTGTGCTCGCCAACGATCATACCACTATACACCTCGGTTCCCGGTTCGACAAAAATCACGCCCCGGTCTTCAAGCTGCATAATACCATAGGTTGTTGCTTTGCCATTTTCCATGCTGACAAGCACACCTTCCCGGCGGCCGCCGACCTGACCTTTAGCAATCGGCTCATAACCGTCGAAAGAGTGGTTTAAAATGCCGTAGCCGCGCGTTTGAGACATAAATTCAGTGGCATAACCAATCAACCCACGTGACGGTACCCTGAATTCCAGACGAACCTGGCCGGTACTCTGATGAACCATGTCCAACATTTCACCTTTCCGGGCCCCGAGTGCCTCCATGACCGGACCTGTATAGTCTTGCGGAACATCGGCTTGAACGTGCTCAACCGGCTCGTGTTTCTTCCCATCTATTTCTTTAATGATGACCTGAGGTTTTGACAATTGCAACTCAAAACCTTCGCGGCGCATATTCTCAATCAGAATGGACAGGTGCAATTCACCACGCCCGGATACGGTCCACGCATCAGGCGATTCGGTTCGTTCCACCCGCAGACTGACATCCGTTTCCAATTGTTTCATCAGTCGTTCTTCAATTTGCCGTGACGTAATATACGTGCCTTCTTTTCCGGCGAATGGGCTGTTATTCGTAACAAACGTCATTTGCAGTGTCGGCTCATCAATACGGAGCCATGGCAGACCTTCCGGATGATCCTGCGGGCAAATAGTTTCACCGACGTTAATATCATCCATACCTGAGATAGCAACGATATCCCCAGCAGCTGCCTCCTTAATTTCTATTCGTTTCAGGCCAATAAACCCGAACAATTTACTGATTCGGAATGATTTCTGTGTGCCATCTTTTTTCAAAACAACCACTTGCTGTCCAACACTGATCTTACCGCGGACAACTCGGCCAATGCCGATTCGACCCATATAATCATTGTAATCCAGAAGTGTAACTTGAAACTGTAGTGGTTCTTCTTTAGTATCCGCCGGTGCCGGAATGTGATCAAGAATTTCCGTGAACACAGGATCCATCGTTTCTTCTTGGTTATCCGGCTCATCACCTGACGTTCCGTTGATAGCAGACGCATATTTAACCGGAAATTCCAATTGGTCTTCGTCTGCACCAAGTTCAATAAACAAATCCAGCACTTCATCGATGACCTCATTCGGCCGTGCACTTGGACGATCGATTTTATTCAGTACGACAATAGGCGTCAGTTTCTGGTCGAGTGCTTTTTTCAGGACGAACCGTGTTTGCGGCATGCAGCCTTCATAAGCATCCACGACCAGCATAACACCATCCACCATTTTCATAATGCGCTCCACTTCGCCGCCAAAGTCAGCGTGCCCGGGTGTATCCAAAATGTTAATAGTCGTGTCATTATAGCGCAGAGACGTATTTTTGGCTAAAATGGTGATGCCCCGTTCCCGTTCAATATCGTCCGAGTCCATCGCACGTTCGTCCACTTGTTCATGTTCATGAAACGTCCCAGAATATTTCAGCATCTCGTCAACAAGTGTCGTCTTGCCATGGTCAACGTGAGCGATAATAGCGATATTGCGTATATCTTCTCTTAATTGCATAACGTACGCTCCTCTATATTTAAGGATTACTCAAAACTACATTATTATACCATAACTGTTCATTCAGGTAAAACAATGATAAACTTCGCGCCACCTAAATCTGAATCACGCACCATTATTTTTCCACCGGATTGTTCGATGATCGCCCGAGCAATGGCGAGCCCCAAACCGGTCTCTCCGGTTTTACCTTTTACAAACCTGTGAAATATATGTGGGAGCATGTCTTCTGAAATACCTTCTCCATCGTCCTCAACAACAATAGCCGTATCCGAAACCGTTACGTTCACCTGGGAATAAGCGTGCCGGATGGCATTGAACGTCAGATTGAGAAGTGCTTGCAGAAATTTTTCCGCATCAGCTATAACATACACGTTTTTATCAACCTCATGATGCAGTGTTACACCATTTTCGTTTATAATCGGCAAAGCCCTATCCAATACTTGGTCCAACAGTTCAGAAACACGTATGGATTCAGGATGGTAGGTTGAGCGGTCACTGTCCAATTTCGCCAAAAAAATCATCTCATTAATGATTTTTTTTAGTCGCTCCACTTCCGTTACCATCATTTCCAGTCCTTTTTCCTGATCGGCCTCATCAAATACCTTATCGCGGATTCCTTCTGCATAGCCTTGAATCGTCATAAGCGGTGTCTTCAATTCATGCGATGCATTTTGGAAGAAAGCCTGCTGAGATGCCATGTATCGTTCGAGTTCAGCAGCCATGTCATAGACACTTTGCTCCACCTCTTTAATTTCACCTGTTGCCTTGATCGGTTCTATCTGATCAAATTTGCGTCTTTCAATTTTTTTCAGTTGTTTTTTAAGTTTAGTAAGTGGAGTGACCAATTTTTTCGTTAATAGATAACTGAGCATTACCGCAGCGATCGTACCAATCAGGAATACAATGACGAGCCGTCTGAAAAAATCTTGCTGAATCGCCTGCAAATCATCGAGCGGTGTCAGTAAAATTAATTCCAATCCCGTGGTTTTCGGCTGAAACAAAATTCGTGATGTGACAAATTTACTGTTACCTGCATCCCATAACGTTTCCTGGTTATCCGCAAAGTACTGTTTGGAGGAAAACCCTTGCACATAACGGTCCGGCATAGTGGAAAAAAGTACCCTATTCCGGCTTCGATCATAGAGAAACAGCTGCAGATCCTGTTGCTGCAAAAAGTGACGGACACCCTGATTGCCCCGCTTCGATTGATATTGCTCATTTAATACTTGCACAAGCAATTCACCTTTTTGCTTCAGTTCGGCACGCTCGTCCTCAATGAGCATATTGAGGATCAAGGAATAAATGACAATTCCTGCAACGGTGAGAATAACCAACAATAGCGCTGTAAAGGCCGCATTAAGCTGTGATTGCAGTCTCATTGCCCGTCCTCGTCAACGCGCAGCCGGTAACCATATCCCCACACGGTCTCCAAGGGAATGGCTGTTAACTTTTTACGAATGCGTTTAACCAGATCATCGACAGCCCGATCACTGCCAAAATAATCGTCCCCCCAAACTTTCATTAACAGTTCGTCACGGGAAAAAGCCCTGTTCTGATTTGCCGCCAGGATAAGCATTAAATCAAATTCCTTCGTCGTGACATCCTGTTCCTCACCATACCAGAAAATTCTGCGTTCTTCCTGGTGAATCAACAGACTGCCGGCTTTTAACTTATCACCGGCATCTATATCTTCTCCCGGTTTCGTACGCTTGAACACCCGTTTGACTCGAGCTACTAATTCCCTGGGGCTGAATGGCTTCGTCAAGTAATCATCCCCGCCCAGTTCTAACCCAAGAATTTTGTCAAATTCCTCATCCTTTGCAGAAATGATAATGATCGGAACGTCATCCGTCTCCCGGCGTATACGTTTGCAAAATTCATAGCCGTCCATACCGGGAAGCATAATATCAAGAATCCACATATCTGGCGGCTGTGTCTCCCACCATTCCCATGCTTGTTCAGCAGATTCCATGACCGTTATCGTAAATCCTTCTTTTTTTAAATAAGCGGAAACAATATTTTGGATATTTGGATCGTCTTCCACAACGCCAATATGATTTTTCATAGATCGGACCTCCATCGATTGCGTTCTAACGATTATTTTTACATAATAATGGGTATAACACCAAAAGGCAATTTACACATTTCTGCCAACGATATGCCAAAATTGCACCAAAGACACCCATTATCATAAGAAGTGCTTTAATCTTAACACAAGAGGTGATGAATTCATGGAACGGAATAATAACTCGGATGAATTCAATGAACATAATCAGTCAGAAGGCCAGTCGTCGGATCCGCATGAACAACAAACGGAAAACGGCATTACGCAGTCAGCAAAGCAGAGAGCGTCCCAACAGACGAATAATAAAAGGAAAAATGCGGGTGCCGGGAAATTTATCAGCGCCCTGTTCGGCGGACTTGTTTCCGCTGTGATTGTCGCTCTTCTGTTCTCAACGAATATCATTCCTGCCAATAACGACGGAAATGGGGATGGATCGTCATCCACATCCTCCGCAGCAGTAACGGACGGGGAATCAAAAGCTCCTGAAGTCAAAAAAACGATAGCTTCCAATAATGAAGGAAATCTGGCGGAAAACATGCAGGAGGCCACAAAAGCTGTTGTTGGCGTCGTTCGGAAGCAGCAGCAAAGCATCTGGGCACAAAGTAAAAAATCCGGCGCCGGGTCCGGCATTATTTACAAAAAAGAAGGCGGAGATGCCTACGTTGTAACCAACCATCACGTTGTTGACGGCGCCAATGACGTTGAAATCGTATTGAATGACGATGAACGCATGCAAGCAGAGGTTCTCGGAGCCGATCGCCTGACAGACCTAGCCGTTCTCCGGGTTGACGGTAGCAAAATCGATACGGTTGCAAACCTCGGTTCCTCCAGCGACCTGCAAGTTGGTGATATGGCCATCGCAATCGGCAATCCACTTGGAATGAACTTTGCAAACTCCGTAACGAAAGGCATTGTCAGTGGACTGGAACGTACCATAAGCGTTGACACGAACGGGGACAGACAGCCGGATTGGATGACCGAGGTGATTCAGACCGATGCAGCTATCAACCCCGGTAACAGTGGTGGTGCACTGATTAACAAGGATGGAAAGGTCATCGGGATTAATTCCATGAAAATAGCCCGCCGTGAAGTGGAGGGCATCGGCTTTGCCATTCCAATCGACTCTGCACTACCTGTCATAAAAGAACTTGAAAATAAAGGCCAGGTTGCACGCCCTTATATTGGAATCAGCACAGCATCAGTTGATCAGGTTCCACCGCAATACCGCGACCAGATTCAGATTCCAGACGATGTAGAAGGCGGCATGGTTATCGCAAAGGTTGAATCCGGATCACCAGCAGCGAAAGCGAATCTGCAGCAGTTTGATGTCATTACGAAAATTAACGGCAACAAAGTGACATCACTATTGGATCTGCGCAAATTTATGTATAGCGAAACCAAAATCGGCGAAAAAGTTGAACTGGAAATTTATCGCGATGGCGAACCACAGACGAAATCGCTGAAACTTGTTAAACGGGAAGAATCATAATATGAAGAAGGTTTTCCAGCTGACGGACTTACAGCTATAACGCTGTGAGTCCGTTTTATTTAGCCCCAAGTCAATTCCCCCCTCAATTACCAAAACATGTTACACTATGAATAGAGCATTTAAAGCTGTTATGCGGAAAGGAAGTGAATCACATGTACTGTCCTTCGTGCGGGCAACAATCAGCAGAAGGTAAATTTTGCACCAATTGTGGGTCTCAATTGATTCCAGAGGATTCAGGACAAAACGGTTTGGAGAACAACTCGGTGCCAACCAATTCAGATGCCGATCATTATGAAACTAATGATGATTTCGTTGAAAAACTAAAAGAAATTGGTACGAATGTCGTCCATTTTTGCGGTGCCCTTTTAAAACGTCCAAGTATTGCCAAAAAAGCCAATCACACCGACATTGTCTCTGCAGCCATTGTTATGGCATTGTTCGCGTTAATCATTGCCTTCAGCTATTATTTCGTTATCCAGTACTCCATTTTGGCAAGTTTTTATATGAATGTGTCTATTATAGACAGCCTTGTGTTGCCATTTATCGTCTTTATTCTATTGCAATTAATTATGGCAGGTATAACATTCGCCGGGGCGAAACTTGCTGCTCAAGCAGTGACCTTTGCGGATGTTCTGGCTAAATATGGGGCGTATTTAGTGCCTTTCGCTATTTTGTATGTTGTTGCACTTGTCTTTTCCTTGATTGGCCTTTCTGTTTTAGCCGGACTGTTTATTTTCATCAGTATACTGGGACTACTAATGATGGTTCCAACGTTTATCCTGATGGAACAGACACCGGAAGGAATAGATCGGATCTATATTCTGCTTGGATTATATGCACTCGCCACACTGGTGTTCGGCGTGTTCATCCGAGCATTTGCTCAGTCAATGATTGGAAATATCATGGGATCCATGCTCGGTGGATTTTAACCGAAAAAGGGCTGGGACAAAAAACGTGTAGTTATTCGTTTTGTCCCAGCCCCTTTTCATCCAAAAAAGAAGTCAAAAATATTGCTGGCGGTGGAACTATTCTTATTGTAAAACTCTGTATATCCGCAGTTTTTGCAAGAAACCACTAAAAACTGGTTGTTCTGCACATCAAACATTTTGGAAAGGCCTGTCCCGGACATGGCCACTTCTTTCTGTTCAGCATCCGCACTTCCACATTTTACACAACCTCGATCGTTATCTTCCATATCTATCACCTCTTAGGCATGCTGTACAGATGATAAGGCGTTCACGTTTCATTTTTTTCGATCATTCTTTTACAAAAATAAACGGATTATTCCTCATATTTCCGATGATTCGGTGCCGGGCCGGTAAAATTACCCAGCTGGTCAGCTGCCAAAAAACTTTCTTCATCGGTGACACTACCGACGCGCTCATCACTGTTAGGGTACATACTATCATAATCCTGGTTTCCATAAAAGTCGGAAGCTGTTTCTGATGTACCATATCGACTCACATCCTGCCACGCATCTTCCGCATCATAGGCTGTTTGTTCCTCAGCAGTCACCTCATCCGCATTAATATTGGGACTGAATACGCCTTCTTCCACCGGCCGGTCATTCATGGCAAGATTCTCATTGCTTTTTGCATGCTTCAGGCAGTGATCTGCTGTTGGCATTGCCTCCAACCGTGCAAACGGAATATCTACTCCACATTCCCTGCATATACCATAAGTACCGTCATGAATCGCATGAAGAGCGGCATTAATATCGGCCAGTTCCTTCTCCGCATGTTCATTAAGCGCCACATCTTTTTGCCGTTCAAATAATTCGGTCCCCATATCACCCGGATGATTATCATAATTGGACAATTCGCCCATCGATTCTTTTGTCAGTTCCAGAGAGGTGCCAAAGTGTTCCTGCACCTGGTTAATCAACTCATTTTGCCGTTCCAATAACGCATGTTTGCATTGTGTCAGCTGATCATTTGTCATCATATGTCAGCAACCTCCATTCAATAAATGAATTGCTAACCATACTATGTGTCAATCCTTATGGATGATACACCGTCCATCATTCCAATTCATGGTGACAGGGGCCAGACTTCACAAAAAACTTTCACCACGCACCCAAACCATATCAATATGTGGAATTCCATCCTCAAGATAAGACTCAGAGGTTCTTCTGAATCCAAGTTCTGTATAAAACCGCTCCAGATGTTTTTGACCCTGGATTTTAATACAGGGTTCAGCAAGAACTGTAGTCATATAATCAATCGACTTCCGCATGATCTGCTGGCCATACCCATTGCCGCGATATTTTGGATTGACCACAACCCTACCAATGGACGCTTCCGGAAATTTCGTCTCCGCCGGCAAAATACGAACATTCGCTACAATCTCGTGACCATCCTTTAAAAAGTAATGAAACGATGTTTGGTCGTAATTATCCAACTCCGAATACATACAATTCTGTTCCATTACAAATATATCCATTCTCAGTTTCAAAATCGCATATAATTCGTCATTTGATAGTTCGTTAAACGTTTTTACGTACCATTCCATCTCCCTTCCCCCCTCTTAAACCGGTCGATTTGTTCCTGCACAGCAAATGCGAGATCATCGTTGCCAAATGCCTGCAAAGCCTGGATAACAGTCTGATCAGGTATGTCCTCCGATTCTTGTTTGGAAACCGTTTGTTCCAACACGTCCTCCAATAACTCATTATGTATCTGATCAGGGTATGCACGTTTGTAAATAGCGTTCGGATCCAAATCGTGATTAATACACCACTGAGCATAAACGAGAATCATCATTTTTTCATCTTGCTGGTAACGTTCAATAATCTGCTTGTCTTTGTCGTTATCCGTCATGGCTATCCCCTGCCTTTCTTAACATAAACACCCACATAAACGTTAACGCCTGTTTAAGGTCATCCGGAAGCCCTTGATAATGGGACTCGGAAACCCCTTCTTTGTAGACACCAAATCCGCCGTCACACATGAACCCATATTCAGAAGCAAGCTGACGAAACTCCCATGGCATCATTGTGTTACAAATCGTTGGTTGTCCCTGAAGACGGGCATAGCTGTTTTGTCGGGGCCCTGCCGTCGGTCCGAGAATGCCGGCAAACAACAGACCATCTTTTTTTAGAACACGGGAAAACTCTTGAAGCGCTTGTGAAGGCGTTTCAGTCCATTCCAGCACATTTATGGCCATCAACCCATCGGTACTTTTGGATGCAGCCGGTAAATCACAAGCATCCCCCTGCAAAAATTCGATCCCTGTATGCTGCAGTCCTGCACGGGCCTGGCGAATCATCACCGTTGATAAGTCGACGCCAGTTACATCGTATCCGTTTTGATGCAATTTATATGCACCGTATCCGTCCGCACAACCGACATCCAAAATATTGCTGCCCTGTTTCAAATGATTTCTGATAAATGGAATAATGGATTGTCGACTTCCGCTATCCCACATTTTTTTACTTCGTTCATGCCAGAAGTCAGCCCGATCATCCCATTCATCTTTCGCTTTCCGATGCCAGCAAAACGACTGATTCATGACGTCCCCTCCATTTTATATTCTTTCTGACTGTTACACATAAAAAAAGCTTATCCCAGCTGTGAGATAAGCTTTTTTTGAGGAAACCATTTATGGCTTCGCGTCCATTAGGATGTTACCTCCGGACGCATTTCATTATTGACGATTGACGTTAGATGCTTGAGGACCGCGATCTCCTTGAACGATTTCGAATTCAACGTTTTCGCCGTCTTCAAGTGTTTTGAAGCCTTCCTGATTGATAGCAGAGAAGTGTACGAAAACATCGTCACCTTCTTCGCGCTCGATAAAACCGAAACCTTTTTCAGCATTAAACCATTTTACTGTACCGTTTAACATAATAAACGACCTCCTTATACGTGTTGTGCAAAGTAATTGAATCTTAAATACCTTTACACCACTTATTCAAGAGATCGTAAAGTATTACTAATTTCAATTTCATTTGCTGATTACCAGTATACGTCATTATACAAACATTTGCAACGTCTGATTTGCTATTTTCGAAAAATATTTTATCATGCCTGCATTTTCGTAAGCGATTCGATTTGAGTCATATGGCTGACATTGGTATAATAACCTACGCAAGATTTAAAATCAAATATCGACCCCGCATTTGTATCTTGCAAATATAAATGACAGGTGGTAATACAATGGAACAGAACAACAACTATCACGTCTTGCTGTACTATAAATTCGTCCCGATTGATGATCCAGTCACATTTTCAGAAGAGCACTTGGCTTTTTGTCAGGATCTTGGTCTGAAGGGCCGTATTATGGTGGCGAACGAAGGGCTGAACGGTACGGTATCCGGAACGGTTGAACAGACGGAGGCATATATGGCAGCGATGCACAACGATTCACGGTTTGCCGACATGACATTCAAAGTTGACAAACATGATGGGCATGCCTTTAAGAAAATGCATGTGCGTCACCGTCCAGAAATCGTCAGCCTGAAAATGAATGAGGACGAGGCTGTTAGTCCGTTGGAAAAAACGGCTACGTTCCTTTCACCGAAGGAATTTTATGACGCCATGCAGGATGAAGAAACGGTTATCTTGGATGCACGCAATGATTATGAATATGACCTCGGACATTTCCGTGGTGCCATCCGTCCCGATATCGAAACGTTCCGTGATCTTCCGGACTGGATTCGCGAAAACAAGGATCAACTTAAAGACAAGAAAGTGCTCACTTATTGCACCGGCGGTATCCGTTGTGAAAAATTCACCGGTTGGCTCATGAATGAAGGCATTGAAGATGTCAATCAGCTGGACGGCGGCATTGTCAGCTATGGCAAAGACCCGGATGTCCAGGGCGAACTTTGGGATGGCCGATGCTATGTCTTTGATAAGCGAATATCAGTTCCCATCAATCAGAACGAACACGTGATTGTCGGCAAAGATTACTTTGACGGACACCCGTGTGAACGTTATGTCAATTGTGCCAATCCCGATTGCAATAAACAGATCATTTGTTCCGAGGAAAATGAACATAAATATATGCGCGGTTGTACGCATGAATGCCGAGTGAGCCGGGATAACTTGTATGTCAGAGAGCACAGTTTATCCCAGGAAGAATTCAATCAAAAACTTGCGAACATTGAGGAAGAGAATCAGTCCAAACAAGATGCATAATGGTGGGCCGGCGCACACAGCTGGCCCTTTTTTTATGTACGGATCAGATTTCATTTGGTATCCTCTTTGACAAAGGAGATGATTCACTATTACCGTTTACGATTTTCATGCGAAAACAATTGACGGAAAGAAACAATCATTAGCCGACTATAACGACCATGTCCTTCTCATTGTCAATACGGCCAGCGAATGCGGTTTCACCCCACAACTGGAGGGCCTGCAAAAACTGTACGACGATTACAAGGAGCAAGGTTTTACGGTGCTTGGCTTTCCGTGCAATCAATTCAATCAGCAAGACCCTGGATCAGATGACGACATTTCTGCTTTCTGCCAGCGGAATTACGGTGTGACGTTCCCCTTGTTCAGCAAAATAGATGTAAAAGGAGCCAATGCCCACCCACTGTTTGTTCACCTGACCGAGCAAGCCCAAGGTATGATAACCAATCGCATCAAATGGAATTTCACGAAGTTCCTGATCGACCGGAATGGTCATGTTGTGAAACGATTCGCACCACAAACAAAACCGGAACAATTGAAACCGGATATTGAAAAGCTTCTTCATGGATGAAGATCAACCGGAATTGGGATTTATCAACCGGAATTGGGATTTATCAACCGGAATTGAGATTTATCAACCGGAATTGGGATTTATCAACCGGAATTGAGATTTATCAACCGGAATTGGGATTTATCAACCGGAATTGAGATTTATCAACCGGAATTGGGATTTATCAACCGGAATTGAGATTTATCAACCGGAATTGGGATTTATCAACCGGAATTGAGATTTATCAACCGGAATTGGGATTTATCAACCGGAATTGAGATTTATCAACCGGAATTGGGATTTATCAACCGGAATTGAGATTTATCAACCGGAATTGGGATTTATCAACCGGAAAGCCAGGCTAAAATCGCCTGGCTTTCCGGTTTTCTAATGAAAAAATCGGGCGGCAGTACTGGCAGCACCCAATTTTTTCATTTTAATAAGCTCTTGCCCAGTAGACCATTTCTTTCGCTTCTCTGCCACAGTATACACAAGAGTTGGAAACGGCCTCCTGTTCAAATGGAATGCACCGTGATGTAGCGGATGTTTCATCTTTAATGTTTTCCTCACATGCTTCATCACCGCACCACATTGCTTTAATGAACCCTGGATTCTCTTCAAGTGCCTGCTTAAATTCATCCATGTCTTTAGCAGTGGTGGTTGTTTCCTGCAAATGTGTTAATGCCTGGCTGTATAGGTTTTGTTGTACTTCCTCCAAAAGAGCCGGCAACCGTTCTTCCAATTCGCTTAACGGGACAAACTCTTTGTCACCGGAATCCCGCCGGACAAGAACGACCTGTTCATTCTCGATATCTTTCGGCCCAACTTCAATCCGGACAGGAATGCCTTTCATTTCATACTCATTAAATTTCCAGCCCGGTTTTTTGTCACTGCCATCAATATCGACACGAACCAGTTGCTGAAGCTGATCGCGCAAGTCATACGCCTTGTCCAGCACCCCTTCCTTATGCTGAGCGACCGGTACAACCATCGCCTGTGTCGGAGCAATTCTCGGCGGTACCACCAGCCCACGGTTATCACCATGAACCATAATCAATGCACCCATAATCCGAGTGGACATGCCCCAAGACGTCTGATGAACCGGCTTCTCTTCACCGTCTTCATCCAAGTAGCGAATGTTGAAAGCTTCAGCAAATCCGGTTCCAAAATAGTGTGATGTGCCGGACTGCAATGCCTTGCCGTCATGCATCAAACTTTCGATCGTTAACGTATACTCGGCACCGGCGAATTTTTCTTTTTCCGTCTTCTTTCCGCGCAGGACAGGAAAAGCGAGATAATGTTCACAAAGCTCCGCGTAAATATCCAGCATTTGCGCCGTCTCTTGTTCTGCGTCTTTCTGGGTCGCATGGGACGTGTGCCCTTCCTGCCAAAGAAATTCCAGCGAACGTAAGAATGGCCGTGTCGTTTTTTCCCAGCGAACAACATTGCTCCATTGATTATAGAGTTTCGGCAAATCACGATAAGAATGAATATTTTTGGCATAATATTCACCGAAAAGCACCTCGGATGTCGGACGGACACAAATTCTTTCTTCCAGTTCTTCATCTCCGCCTTGTGTTACCCAGGCCACTTCCGGTGCAAAACCTTCAATATGATCCTTTTCCTTTTGCAGAAGGCTCTCCGGAATAAATAACGGAAAATAGACATTCGAATGGCCCGTCTCTTTGAAGCGACGGTCCAATTGATCACGAATATTTTCCCAGATGGCGAACCCATATGGCTTAATGATCATCGTGCCGCGAACGGTACCGTAATCAACCAATTCCGCCTGTTTCACAACATCGGTATACCAACGCGGAAAGTCATCTTCCATAGCCGTAATATTTTCAACAAATTGTTTATTGTTTTGACCCAAAGAAAACACCCCTTACTTCCTATCCATTTTTGGAAAAACAAAAACCCTCCGTCCTGAAAGGGACCGAGGTCTGGTGGTACCACCCTTGTTTACAGCAGTATGACCGATATGCTGCACACTTTTATCATAACGGTTTAACACCGCGCCGTCTTACAGCAACAAGCCTTTCGAACGGCGAACTCAGGAGGCAGGTTCCAATGACGCCTTTGGAAATTCTCACCGACCATTTCCTCTCTGGGAAAGACGATAAATTGTACTGATCCTCATCAACGTTTCCTATATTATGTTCCAATATATACGGAGACTGCTGCAAAGTCAAGGATTAATCGAAGCCAATGGGGAAAATCTACTAATTAATTGAATTATCAACCGGATTGGGAATTTATCAACCGGATTTGAAATTTATCAACCGGATTTGAAATTTATCAACCGGATTTGAAATTTATCAACCGGATTTGAAATTTATCAACCGGATTTGAAATTTATCAACCGGATTTGAAATTTATCAACCGGATTTGAAATTTATCAACCGGATTTGAAATTTATCAACCGGATTTGAAATTTATCAACCGGATTTGAAATTTATCAACCGGATTTGAAATTTATCAACCGGATTTGAAATTTATCAACCGGAAAGGCCAGGCTAAAGTCGCCTGGCCTTTCCTCTATCAGTGCTCAGCTTAGACCAGTTGTTCCACTTTAATCGTATGTGCTTCTCCTTGCACACGTTCTGCGGCATGATACGTCGGACCCACCATATCATTATAGGAAAATCCATACTCGATCGCTGTTGTAACAAAACTTTTTGCCAAACGAACGGCTTCGGGAACCAAATATCCTTTTGACAAATAGGCGGTGATCGCCGCTGAATACGTACAGCCTGCTCCGCTCGTATTTACCGTATCAATCCTAGGCGCCTCGAAAGTGATCAACGTCTCGCCGTCATATAATACGTCAATCGCTTCCCCTTTCAGGCGGCCACCTTTAACGAGGACGTACGTTGGTCCCAGTTCATGCAAATCAATAGCAGCCTGTTTCATGTCGTCCAATGTATGCATCGCCCTGCCATTCAGCAGATAAGAGGCTTCCGGAACATTCGGTGTAATGATCTGCGCCATAGGCAAGAGCCTGTCCCGCAACATACCAATGGCATTATCAGCCAACAACTTCGAATCAAGTTTTCCGACCATGACCGGATCAACCACAATCGTACGGACATCCGATGTGGCAATCAGATTTGACGCTTTTTCGATAATGTCTTCAGAGAATAACATGCCTGTTTTAAGCGCATCTACCCCTACTTGTTTGATAGCCGTTGCAAACTGTGCTTCAATCGCTTCAATCGTCTGCAAATGAACGTTTTTATCCGTCTCCGGATGATGAGCAACAAGCGCTGTCACGACACTCATTCCGTAAGCATCCAATTCTTGAAATGTCTTCAAGTCGGCTTGAATGCCGGCACTGCCTCCAGCCGCAGATCCGGCAAAGGTCATAACTCGTGATGGTATACGCAATATAAACACTCCCTATCATTAGAATAAAATAGCTGCAAAAAACCATCCAATCATAACGAGTTGAATAACAACTTTCGCAGCAACGCCACCTAAAAATCCAATCAAAGAGCCAATGGATGCACGTATAGCTTCTCCTGATGTTTTCTTTTGTACCATTTCAATCACAAATACTGTGATAAACGGAAGAATAATAATACCAAATGGTGGCATTATGAATGAACCGATGATGACAGCAACCGCAGCACCACGTTCGCCCCATTTGCTGCCGCCATATTTTTTGACAAAATAACTATTCGCAATAACATCCGCTGCGATCACTATCACGGTCAATACAACCATGCCTGTCCAGAACCATACTGACAGTTCATCGGCATTAATAACAAAATGATAGAGTAGAAAACCTATCCACAGCACGAGTGGCGATGGGACGACAGGAAAAATGACGCCTGCAAAGCTTGCGATGAATAGTACAACTATAACAACCCAACTAATAATTTCCAGCATTTGCTCCCTCCAACGATAACGCTCTACAAAATAATCTGATGTAATACAACCGTTTTTTGTTTACAAAAATTCCTTTAATACTAACAATTTTAAAGCATATACAAGTAATATATATTATATTTAAGCATAATTTGGTAAAGACAAGTTATATATCCTTCACACACTGCTTTGCTTGTATATTCCAAATTATCTGAAAAAATGCTCTTTGAATTCCATTCAACATCCCTATAGGATTATATTATAGCATTTTTCTCACTGCTTTTACTATTCTGCTGCTAATAAAAAGTTGTACTACATACGTTTTTTTATGCATATCATGAAACAAATCTTATCCCAATCCGGAAAGACTAAGAAGTCTAGGATAAACAGAGCGTCCATATCATTAATGGACATTCGGTTTATCCCAAAATAAAGGGAGGTCATTTAGACAATGAAAGGATTAAAATTACTTTCGATTTTTACACTTGTACTTCTTTTTCTGGTTGCTTGCGGATCAGGCGGCTCAGAGGAAACGAGTGGTAAGGAGGAAAATGGTGAAAGTGGGGATCAAAGCAAACTTGCTGAATTAAAAGAAGCAGGAAAAGTTACCATTGGCTTTGCGAATGAAAAACCGTATGGGTATCAAGATGACAGTGGAGAACTGAAAGGTGCAGGAGTAGATATTGCTGAAGCCGTATTTGCCGACATGGGTATTGATACGGTAAATGGAAAAATTTCCGAGTTTGGTGAACTTGTTGCTGGTTTGAACGCAGGTAAATTTGATGTCATCACAGCAGGTATGGCTATTAAACCGGATCGGTGCGAAAATGCCGATTTCGGTCAACCGGAAATGGTTTACGGTGAAGGACTGATTGTACCAAAAGGAAATCCTAAAGATCTTCATAGTTATACAGATATCGCCGAGACCGGGGCTTCCGTATCCATTATGTCAGGAGCAACAGAAATTGGATATGTGCAAAAAATGGGGGTAAAAGAAAGCCAAATAAAGAAAGCATCCGATATTGCTGCTACATTCGCAGCTGTGGAATCCGGACGCGCTGATGCAACGACAGGTACAGAAATGACGGTGAAAATGGCGTTAAAATCTGCCGGCAATGATAATCTTGAATTTGTAAATGACTTTAAACAGCCCGATATTAAAGGGGTTCCAAGCTATGGTGCTGCGGCATTTCATCCAGACAACGATAAACTCCGTAAAGCGTACAATGAATCACTGCAAAAGCTGATTGATGACGGTACAGTCGCTGAAATGTTAGAAAAGAATGGTTTTGATCCTAAATATAACGCACCACCGGAAGATATAAAAACAGAAGAAATATGCAGTGGTGAAAAGTGGTAAAACGCACTAACCGATCTACTAAATCGACTGTTCAATAAACAAACAACGACTCCATAGGGTCTGGCTCCCTGCCCAAGGGGGTTGACCCTATTCTTTTATACTTTTTGACAATAAATAAAATGATGCTTCAAAGGAGTGATTATCATTAGCGCAATAGCCGATATATTTCCAAATTTAATGCAGGGAATTGGCGTCACCGTTAACGTGTTATTGGGATCCATCATTCTCGGCTATTTAATCGCATTTATCTCAGGTTTTTGCCGTCTGGCCAACAATCCTATCCTTAGAGGATTCACCAGATTTTATGTGGAAATATTTCGAGGAACGTCACTGATTGTACAGTTATTCTGGTTTTATTATGCGTTGCCCATTTTATTTGGTATCGATATTGGAAGTAACTATTGGGCGGGTGTGCTGGCTATCGCACTTAATTATGGTGCTTATATGTCAGAAATCGTCCGTGGTTCGATACTGTCGGTAGCAAAAGGACAAACAGAAGCTGCAACAGCGCTGAACATGTCACCATTTCAGCGCATGCGACTGATTATTTTTCCCCAGGCGGTCCGTATGATGCTCCCGGAATTCGGTAATTATCTCATCCAGATGCTAAAAGCAACATCACTCGTTTCATTAATAAGTATGACCGATATATTGTATTACGGTGATATTCTTCGCAGTAACAATATTTCACAGGCACCAACCATCTATTTTCTCATACTTGTTTTCTACTTCATCATGGCACTGCCGTTGATATGGCTGACTAGAAAAATGGAAAAGGTGTCCAAGAAAGGAGTGGCTAGCCAATGATAAGCAATTGGCAATGGGATACATTCTATGACTCCTTCCCAATTATTATACAGGGACTTGGTATTACGCTGGGCTTAACCATCGCCTGTTATCTATTTGCATTGATTTTTGGTTTTGTCTGGCCATTTCTTAACCGTATTCCGATTAAACCTGTAAAATGGCTGTTCACTTGGATCATGGAATTTATCCGCTCCACACCGCCACTGGTTCAATTGTTCTTTATATTTTATGCATTGCCAATGATTCCTGTTATTGGTTTCACCCTTGACCCGTTCACCAGTGCTGTTTTAGGGCTCGGCATTCATTTCAGCACATATATCGGCGAGGTTTACCGTTCCGGGATTGATGGAGTGGACAAAGGCCAATGGGAAGCAGCTAAGGCACTGAATTTTTCAACAAGGCAAAAGTGGTCTAAAATTATTTTACCACAGGCAATTCCTCCTACTATTCCTATGCTTGGAAACTATTTAATCATCATGTTTAAAGAAGTCCCTTTAGCGGCATCCATTGGTGTCGCCGGAATATTAAACTTAGCCAATTCATACGGTTCGGCAAACTTCAGGTACTTGGAACCATTGACGATCGTGGCGCTTCTGTTCCTTGTCCTGAGTTATCCATCTGCCATACTTATTAATAAACTGGAGCGAAAAATGAACCGTCGTTTCGAAAAAGGGGAACCAACCGCCAACAAACAACCTGCAGAAGAAGAGAAAGGAGCTGTTTCACAACAATGACAGAGCCCATTGTAAGTTACCAGGATGTGCATAAATCCTTTGGCGAGACCCCAGTGTTAACTGGGATTGATTTGGATATCAAACCGGCCGAAAAAGTTGCCGTCATTGGCCCAAGTGGATCAGGAAAGACCACCATTATCCGGATGCTGATGACACTCGAACAACCAACATCCGGTAGCATCATGGTTGATGGGAACTATTTATGGCACATGGAAAAGGATGGTGAGCTCACCCCAGCGAATGAAAAACATTTACGACAAGTTCGCGGCAGCATCGGTATGGTGTTTCAGCATTTTAACTTGTTCCCCCATATGACCATCCTTGAAAACTGCATGACGGCGCCAATACATGTCCAGAAAGTCGGAAAAAAAGAAGCAAAAGAACGCTCGATTGAGATGCTTGAGAAAGTTGGATTAAACGATAAACTTGATGACTATCCCAACCAGCTTTCCGGTGGGCAAAAACAGCGTGTTGCAATGGCACGTGCACTCGTCATGCGGCCGAAGATTATGCTGTTCGATGAGGTTACTTCAGCACTTGATCCTGAACTAGTTGGTGAAGTGTTAGAGGTCATTCGCGGGATTGCTGAAGAAGGGGATATGGCCATGGTGCTGGTCACGCATGAAATGGAATTTGCCCGTGACATTGCAGATCGCGTGCTGTTTCTTGATAATGGCGTGATTGCTGAAGAAGGACGGCCGACCGACGTACTGGAAAATTCCACAAATGAACGACTGCAGAACTTTTTGCATCGGTTCCGGTCATAACACCACGACATTTGCGTTTATCATATCGAAAACCATACAAAAAACCGACTTGCTCACAAGGACAAGTCGGTTTTTTGTATAGACCAAACCAAGCCCATCATCCGGATGGGTCTTCCCCGATAATCTTCACTTCACATTCGAGCGTGACACCAAACGTTTTTTTAACTGTATTCTGGACATGACGAATCAAATGAATATATTCAGTCGCCATAGCACCATCTTTATTGATGATAAATCCGGCATGCTTCAATGATACAGCAGCACCGCCAATTTGCTGGCCCTGTAATGCACTGTCCTGAATCAATTTACCGGCAAAATAACCTGGAGGTCGCTTGAATACACTGCCGCATGACGGATACTCCAGCGGCTGTTTTGATTCGCGCTTGTACGTGAGATCATCCATAACCGATTTAATGGCATCATAGTCCCCTTCCCCCAATGCAAATGTCGCTTCCAAAACAATATAACCCTTTTCCGGGATATTGCTTGATCGATATTCCAAATCGAGGTCATCAGCGGACAATGTGAGCAAGTCCCCATGCCGGTCAATAACAATGGTGTTTACCAATACATCTTTAATTTCCCCACCATATGCTCCAGCATTCATAAAGAGCGCTCCGCCAACCGTTCCTGGAATTCCACACGCAAATTCAAGACCTGTAAGTGAGCAGGATAACGCTTCACGGGATGCTTCAATAATACGAGCGCCGCTTTGTGCAACCATTCGGGTGCCGTCGATTCTGATGTCCGCAAGGCGTCCCAGATTCAGCACGATTCCCCTTATGCCTCCGTCCTTAATAATCAAATTCGATCCATTGCCGAGTAATGTAAAAGGAATCTGTTTTTGATTGGAAAGTTTGACGATATCCCGGACTTCCTCATACGTTTCCGGTGTCACATAAAAGTCCGCCTTCCCACCCAAACGTGTATATGTGTGGTCTTTTAATGCTTCATCAACCTGGACATTGTCTGCTGATGTAATGGCTGTCAATTGTTCATACGTCTCGCGAACATTCACCACAAACATCCATCCTTTGCTGTCGTCATTGATTCACAAAATAATTTGATTTTTTGATCGTTCACAACTAAACCTTTTATCCGCCATTATCCTGTTTATCCACTCTTAGGAGCATTCCTATTCAAGGCGACGGCCACAGGTGCATAAACGACAAGCCATACTTCCATTTTATTTATTCCATTTTGTTGTGCAATGTCTTCTGTTTAAGAATAAACCATGTAACGTAAGCGCCAATAATAAACAGTAGAATTTTTACCGCTAAAAGCGGAACAACGAATAATATGCTGTATGACATCGCTAACCATAAGGCGGTCACCCCTATTATTTTTGCTTTCAAAGGAATGCCGTTGCCGTCACGATAATTTTGTATGTAGGAACCGGCATATTTATTTGATATCAACCAGTGATAAAGGCGATTCGAACTTCTTACATAACAAGCAGCCGCAAGCAATAGCAGCGGTGTTGTTGGCACCAATGGTAAAATAATACCAACCACACCCAATACCAATGAGAGTGAACCAACAATAATTAAAACAATTTTTTTGAACTGTTTCACCGTATCACCAACTTTATCACGCATAAACGGTCCATCACACCTGCACCTCAGAACGAAGGGAACACAAGGAATCAACACGACCACCTTGGAGAATGCCGTTTACTTGATGATGATAAGCTCTATCTTTCATTATATCATCTCCAACTCTGTTATGCCTTCTTTTACATGTATTTTGTTTGATATTTTGTGCACGTTTCTTTCATATAACCGAATTATTCATGATGAATTGCGTACCTCCATGGACAGGAGCATTCCGTGCAAAAACAGTAAATGGTCGGGTGCTGTAACAATGACCGCTTTATTTTATACGACGGCAGAAAAATCTTTTAACAAGTCTTTTATTTTCGGTTGACTTTTTCCTAATTTCTTATTAAAATAACTTTACTTAGGTAAAGTAATAAAGTGATAAAGAATAGGATGGAATGGAGTTTTTGACCATGGTTTTCTATCAAAACGGTACCGAAAGCAACGGGCATACGGCTAAGCTTTTATTGAGAAACAGCTTGCTTCCCTTGCTGGAACAACGCTTTCGGACGTATGGATATATTAAGACAAGCACAAGCGCCTTTCAGGATTATGATCTATATACATCAGTCACTGGGACAGTCCCTAAAAATGAGATGATTAAAACCATCGATCCCTCCGGAGAAGTGCTTGTTCTGCGGCCCGATGTCACTATACCGATTGCACAACAGGCTGCATTCAGCGACAAAAGCCACCGCAGGCAATTCTATGTCCAAGATGTATACAGGCTATCGAGTGAAAAGAACCGTCATGAAGAGCTGACACAAGCAGGCGTCGAATGTTTCGGTGAAAATACACATGAAAATGATGCCGAATTGATTGCCATGGCAGCTCATCTTCTGAATGACCTTCAGTTCAGTCAACACAGAATTGTTATCAGTCACGCTGGGTTTTTCAAAGAACTGCTAGACCAGCTGCCGCTATCTCCGGAACAAACCGAGCAGTTGCAGGCAATGATTCAATCCAAAAATATGGCCGAAATAAAACCATTCCTGTCCAACCTGCCCATTAACCGGGAACTGGCGGAGGCCGTCGAGACTATTCCCATGCTGTATGGACGTCCGGAAGAGGTTATCACCAAAGCATCGGACATATCATTAAATGACGCCATGCAGCAAACGATTAGCAACCTCAATACGGTCCTGGACGTCTTAAAGGCGTACGGTGTTCGTGATACTGTTGTATTTGACCTTGGATTGATCAACGACATGGATTATTATTCAGGAGTCATTTTCCAGGGGTATGTAGCAGGGTCAAGCAAACCGGTCCTGATGGGCGGACGGTATAATCATTTAACCGAGCAATTTGGAAAACGTATGGCCGCGATCGGTTTTGGCTGTTTCGCTGATTATTTGCTGGAGGCACTGGAAAAGGATGGTCAGCCGCCGAAAATGGAACGTCCGGTTCAGGTTGCCATTTATTATGATGACCACAGCACCTCCCATGCGCTGGCCACTGCCGGTAAGCTTCGGGATGACGGATTAAAGGTGATCACCTTACCTGTGGCTCATACCTCGGAAATGGAACCACCCTCTTTGGGTACTGTATCCATGACGACCGACCATAATGTGCTTAATCACGGTAACAAACACTCCGAATTCCGGACAGCGGATGAACTGGCGAACTTACTTCAATTGGAAATGAGGGGGGATTAAATGAGTTATCTTACGTTAGCACTTGCCAAAGGGCGCACGGCTGAAGCTTCTATCAATCTATTGGCCAATGCCGGTATCCATTTCAGCCATTTAAACGAGGATTCCCGGAAACTCGTTTTCTATGATGACGACAGCATGATCCGACTGATCTTTGTTAAAGCCGTTGATGTCCCTACCTATGTCGAGAATGGTGCCGCAGATGTCGGGATTGTCGGCAAAGACAATATTATTGAAGAACAGCCGGACATCTATGAACTCCTCGACCTTGAATTTGGTCAATGCCATTTCGCAGTTGCCGGTTTTTCGGGAACGAATTTGCATAAAGACGGAACACTCACCGTTGCTTCCAAATACCCGACAGCTGCCGAAAAGCATTTCAACAGACAAGGCATTCCAATCGAAACCATCAAACTAAATGGGTCGGTTGAGTTGGCTCCTGTTATCGGACTGGCTGACGTCATTGTGGACATCGTTGAGACCGGCGGGACATTACGTGAAAACGGCCTCACCATTCTAGAAGAAATGGAAGCGATCAGCACCCGCCTGATTGTCAACAAAGCCAGCTTCACCACCAAATCCGAACGGGTTCACACATTCATAAATACGTTGAAAAAAGGGTGGAATGATGTATCGTGAAAAAAATGACAGCCAGCGAATTCCGGCAGTTGCCATCCATATCATCCGGACAAAACCATAACCAAAACGTGGATGAAACGGTGTTGCCCATCATTTCCGATGTTCAAAAAAATGGCGATGATGCGCTCTTCCGTCTCACCGAAAAACTGGACGGTGTCAGCCTCAGCACCTTGTACGTTACCGAGGAGGAATTTCAGCAAGCCGAATCGTCCATGAGTGATTCGTTCCAGACCGCGCTAAAGACCGCACGACAAAACTTGGAAACGTTCCATGCCGGTCAACTGGAAAAATCTTGGTTCATGAACCCGCACAATGGTATGACACTCGGGCAAAAAGTAACCCCTATCAAACGTGTCGGCGTTTATATACCAGGTGGTAAAGCGTCCTATCCGTCTTCCGTGCTGATGAATATCATCCCTGCGAAACTGGCCGGTGTTGAGAAAATCACCATAACGACCCCGCCGGACGATCAGGGAAATATCAATCCGCACGTTCTTGCCGCTGCTAAAGAGGCCGGTGTGGACACTGTCTGCAAAGTTGGGGGTGCACAGGCTATTGCGGCACTGGCTTATGGCACCGAGTCTATTGAGCCAGTATCCAAAATTGTGGGACCTGGCAATGCCTACGTAGCACGTACTAAAAAATGGGTGTATGGCGATGTCGATATCGATATGATCGCCGGACCAAGCGAAATTTGCATTGTTGCGGACGAAACGGCCAATCCTGCTTTCGCCGCCGCCGATCTTTTATCCCAGGCCGAGCATGATGAGCAGGCCAAACCGCTACTGGTTACGCCAGACTGGGATGTAGCCGATGCAATACAAAAAGAAATCTCAAACCAAATGGAAAAACTGGATCGAAAAGCCATCATTCGTGAATCTCTGAATCAAAACGGGCACATCATTGTAACCGAAACCCTTGCCGAAGCATTGGATACGGCTAACAGAATCGCCCCCGAGCATCTGCAGCTTATGATCCGGGATCCATTTGCAAATATGGCAAGCATCGTCAATGCGGGAGCCATTTTCCTTGGCAACTATTCCCCTGAGGCGCTCGGCGATTATACGGCCGGACCGAATCATACATTGCCGACAAGCGGAACAGCCATGTTTTCGTCACCACTTGGGGTATATGATTTTGTTAAGAAGTCCAGTATTATCCATTATGACAAAAATGCTCTGAGCCAAGCTTCACAAGCAACGATGTCTTTAGCAGAAGCAGAAGGACTGACGGCTCATGCCAGAGCGATTCAAATCAGAAAGGATGAAGGCAATGCGCCAACAAACGATTAACCGTTCAACCGCGGAAACCAATATTACGGCTGACTTCAATCTCGATGGTTCAGGTAAGTCATCCATTGCTACCGGCATTGGCTTTTTTGACCATATGCTGACTCTTATGGCGAAACATGGGCTTTTCGATTTGACTCTGACATGTGATGGCGATCTGGAGGTCGATCAGCATCATACCGTAGAAGATACAGGCATCGTACTCGGTCAAGCCTTTAAAGAAGCACTTGGCGACAAAGCGGGAATCACACGTTATGCAACTGTGACAACACCGATGGACGAAGCGCTATCAACCATTTCCGTGGATATCAGCGGACGGCCGTATCTCGTCTATCATGTTGACGGATTAAACGACAAAGCCGGTACATTTGATACAGAACTTGTGGAAGAATTCTTTCGGGGTTTTATCAATCATGCCGGCGTAACGCTGCACATTAATCTCGCGTACGGGTCAAACACGCATCATATGCTTGAAGCTATTTTCAAAGGATTTGGCCGGGCGCTTGATCAGTCTGCATTGATCAAGAACCGATTCGATGGAATCCCTTCGACCAAAGGAATGTTATAAGAACGTACGTACAATACAAACGTATACGGGGGAAACAACATGATTGCTATTATTGATTACGGTGCAGGAAACATCAAAAGCTTACAGTTTGCCCTAACAAACATTGGTCTGGAGTCGCAGCTGACTTCTGACCCGGTTGTCATCCAGAACAGTGACGGGGTAATTCTTCCCGGAGTTGGAGCCTTTCGGGATGCCATGGAGGCCTTAATAGACCTAGGGTTGGCCGAGTCGCTGCAGCAGGAAGCAGCACAAGGCAAACCACTGCTGGGCATCTGCCTAGGGATGCAGCTGTTGTATGAAAAAAGTTATGAGGATGGCGATTGGGACGGGCTTGGCCTGCTTGATGGCAAAGTCGGACGCATCCGTGAATCCGTCAAAGTACCGCATATGGGTTGGAACACGCTGACACACCATAAAGAAGAGCCGCTGCTAAAGGACGTTCCGGAAGACGCTTATGTCTATTTTGTCCATTCGTATGCTGTCAGCTCGTGGCAGCAGAATCAACTGATCAGCAGTACCGATTATGGCGGCGAGATTCCCGCCATTGTGCGCACGAACAATGTGATGGGCATGCAATTTCATCCTGAAAAAAGCGGACCCATCGGACTGCAGTTATTACAAAATTTTGGAGAGATGGTACGATGATTTTATTCCCGGCTATTGACATACGCAACGGTAAATGTGTCCGCCTGATTCAAGGCGACTACGAACAGGAAAACGTTTATAGCGACTCCCCTGCCGACATGGCGAAACAGTGGGAAAAACAGCAAGCTGACTATTTGCACATCGTTGACTTGGATGGAGCTAAGACAGGGACAGCCGCCAACACTGAGACCATTCGCGACATTGTCCAAACTGTTCGTATCCCCGTTCAAATCGGTGGTGGCATTCGTTCTATCGATATGATAAAAGCCTATTTATCTGCTGGTGCCGACAGAGTTATTCTCGGTACTGCTGCCATTAGTGACAAGGCATTCTTAAAAGAAGCGGTGGCCCAATATGGAGAGAAAATCGCTGTATCCATCGATGCACGCCATGGTTACGTCGCAATTGACGGATGGACCGAGACAAGTGATATAGAAGCAGCTGATTTGGTACAAGAACTGGAAGCCATTGGTGTTCACACAATTATCTATACCGATATCCTGAAAGACGGTATGCTGAAGGGGCCGAATTTTGCCGAGCTGGACGCTATCAATCGTGCATCGGCCATCCGCGTCATTGCCTCGGGAGGTGTTTCCAGCAAAGACGATGTCGATAGGCTGAAATCAATGAATTTATACGGGGCTATTATCGGCAAAGCGCTGTATGATGGTACCCTATCATTTCAAACAATACAGGGGGAAACATAAATGCTTGCTAAACGAATCATTCCATGTATGGATGTGGATAAAGGTCGCGTTGTCAAAGGCCATAAATTCCAGAACATACAAGACGTCGCCCATCCCGTGGAGCTGGCCAAGGAGTATAATCAATCGGGAGCCGATGAACTGGTCTTTTATGATATCACAGCATCCAATGAAAATCGCCCGATGTTTTTGGACATCGTCGAACAAATTGCTTCCGAAATTGCCATTCCATTTACGGTCGGCGGCGGCATCAATAGTATTCAAGATATTCAGCAGACCCTCCGCTCCGGTGCTGATAAAATATCCATTAACAGTGCAGCCGTGAAGAACCCTGAGCTGATACAGGAAGCGTCCCGGAAATTCGGTTCCCAATGCATCGTCCTGTCATTAGACGCTAAACAAATGGACACAGGAAAATGGCATATCTTTATTAAAGGCGGCCGCGAGGATACCGGTATGGATGCCATTGAATGGGCTAAAGAAGGCGAACGTCTTGGCGCCGGTGAAATCGTCGTGAATGCCATGGATACGGATGGAGACAAAAGCGGCTACAATCTGGAACTGACGAAGACCATTGCCAACCATGTCAACGTCCCTGTTGTTGCAAGCGGCGGTGCTGGATCCGACAGCCATATCGCCGATGTACTGACAGAAGGCGATGCGGATGCAGCCCTGGCCGCTTCTGTTTTTCACTACAACGAGATTCAAATACCGGAGCTAAAAAATTATCTTGATCAAAACGGCATTGCCGTCAGGAGGTAACCATATGTATGACGAACAACTGAACAGCCTGACATTTGACGAATACGGCCTTATACCAGCTATTGTTCAGGATGCTGAAACAGGATCGATTCTAACACACGCCTATATGAATAAAGAATCACTGGAAAAAACACTGCAAACCGGTGAAACATGGTTTTACAGCCGACAACGGCAAAAATTATGGCATAAAGGAGAAGAGTCCGGTAACACGCAGCAGGTTAAGGAGATCACGAGCGACTGTGATCAAGACGCCCTTTTGGTAAAGGTTCAGCCAGTCGGACCAGCCTGCCATACTGGTGAGGCGTCATGCTTCCACCACGTATTACAAAACAGCAATGCGGCCGAACAGATGACACTAAGCGAACTGGCAAATCTGATTAAAAAACGCCGGGCTGAAACAGAGGAAGGGTCGTATACCACGTATTTGTTTTCAGAAGGCATTGATAAGATCCTTAAAAAGGTGGGCGAAGAAACAAGCGAAGTCATCATCGGTGCCAAAAATAACAGTCGTGATGAAATGGTGTGGGAAATTGCCGATTTATCGTATCACACCCTTGTCCTGATGGAATTAATGGACGTTTCGATTTCTGAAATTAGAGAGGAACTTGCCAAACGCCATTCAGAAAAGGAAGGCAGCCAACATGCATAAACTTTGGAGCGACGCCGCCAAACGAACCGAACCGTATGTGCCCGGCGAACAGCTGAATGATCCTGATATTATAAAGCTGAATACAAATGAAAGCCCGTATGGTCCCTCGCCGAACGTTATTGAGGCCATTCAAAAGGAAGTTTCGCACCATTTGCAACTGTATCCTGCTCCCGACGCTGAAGCACTCCGAGATGACATAGGCCGTTATTATCAGCTTGATAAAGAGCATATTTTCGTTGGGAACGGTTCGGATGAAGTTCTTGCCTTTTCGTTTATGGCTTTTTTCAATACAGACGCGCGTATCCAATTTCCATCCGTAACATATAGTTTCTATCCGGTTTATGCGAAACTTTTCCATATCCCGTATGAGGAAGTCCCTTTGAACCAGGACTTTACGATTCCGGTTGAATCCTTTTTCCAGTCTGATGGCGGAATCATCATGGCTAATCCGAATGCACCGACAGGTATTTATTTGTCTTTGGAGAATGTGGAGACAATTGCAGCCAACAATTCGGACCAAGTCGTTATTATGGATGAAGCTTATATCGACTTCGCGCCTGCCTCTGCGGCATCTCTGGTTCAGGACTACCCCAACCTTCTGATTGTGCAGACGATGTCCAAATCAAGGTCACTGGCCGGTCTTCGTATCGGATTTGCCATTGGGCAGCCTCATCTGATTGAGGCACTTTTCCGTATTAAAGACTCTTTCAACTCATACACCATGGACCGACTGGCCCTCGCTGGTGCAGCTGCAGCCATGAAAGATGATCACTATTTTCAGGAAACAACGGAGGAGATCATTCGGACAAGAGAGTGGCTGATTCCTGAAATGAAGAAACGTGGGTTCAGCGTACTTCCGTCCGCGGCAAACTTTATCTTTACAACGCACTCTACCGTTAAAGCAGAAACGCTTTACAACGAACTGAAACGTCGGAAAATTTTAATCAGACATTTTCAAAATCCGGCGATTGCCAATCATGTCCGTATTACGATTGGTACCGAAAAACAGATGGAACAACTGTTGAGAGCCATTGATGCCATTATTGCTTAAATAACGGCAGGATCGTTGGGATCGTTGCATCAGAGACAGTAAAAAGCCAGGATCCAATCGGACCCTGGCTTTTTACTGTTATAGATTGATGGTCACGTCCGCATCTTTACGGAGTTTGTCAACCAATGTTTGCCGTGCTTGAGCTTCTTTTTTGCTTTTTATACTTTGTTTCAAATCTGACTTTTTCTCATCGAATGAAGCTATTTCCTTATCTTTTTTGCTATCCTTGCCACTGTCGCCATCTTCATTGTCTTTTTTATTTTTTTGTGCTTGCTTTTTCTGCGATTTCCACTGATCGTACGCTTTCTTCAGTTCCTTTTCTGTTGGCTCTATGTCACCGGATTCTTCGGCAACCAGTTTATCCATTTTAACTTGCGTCTTAATCTGTGAAATCACTTCATTTTTCTTCGTACCCTGCTCTTTTAATTTGCTGAGCAATTTATCTTTGGACTCAAGCCCATTTTGCTTCGCCAAGTCGTTCAACTTTTTATCCACAGCTTTGTCGGATGCGCTATAATCCCGATTATTTGCTTCTTGTTTAAGCAGCTCATTGCCAACCAAAACTTCTGCCGTCTGTTTTTTCAGTTTCTTCTGATCCACTTCTTTTCCAGTCAGCCTTGATTGCATGGCCGATCGCTGAAAGACGCTCTGATACATGGAACTAAATTCTTTCTTCTTGATTTTGTCACCATTCACCTTGGCTACAACATCTGGTACGTCTTTCAAATCAGGCTCAGGCATCTTTTGCTGCTGAGAAGCTTGTCCGTTCTCACCGCCGCCTTTATCCTTATCCTTGTCCTTATCGTCCGATCCATCATCACCGCCGCACGCTGCCAATACAAGTGCCACGGTCAGCGCCATAAGTGATATCAATAATTTTCTCATAGATGGCTGTCCCTCATTTCCTTACTTTGTTTCTTTATTCAAACATATATAAGGGGGGTGGTGCAAATGTTAATACTTCGCTTAAAGAATTAATAAGCATTGCCATCCCGGCGTTGAAAGGAATAACTAACATTTCATTTACAATGGAACAGCCATTTTACTAGCATTTGCCACATTTTTTCTGCCTATCAACAAAAAAAAGCAAGAGATTCGATCCCTTGCCTCTTGTTGTATCTAATCCAATCCGTTTTTAACCTCTTTAATCATTTCTTCCATTGATAGCAGACCGCCACCGGAAAGGTACCAAACATTTGGATTTAAATAGACAATATGATCATTTTTGGCTGCCTTTGTTCCGTTCACAAGTTCATTATCAAGTACTTCACTGGCAACCGTATCGCCGCCGATCGCTTTGTCCCGATCAATAACAAACAAATAATCCGGGTCTTGTTCCGCGACATATTCGAATGTCACTTTCTGACCATGTGTTGATGCCTCAATGTTCTCATCGGCTGGCTGAACGCCAAATACATCATGAATGAGTCCAAATCGTGAGCCGGGGCCGTACGCACTTATTTTCCCGCCGGTTGATAAGACAATCAGACCTTTTTTGTCACTTTCAGACGTTTTATCCTGAAGGTTTTGAATGGATTGTTTAATGTCATCCAGTTCTTGATTGACCTCATCTTTTTTATCAAAAATTTTACCGAGTGTTTTTGCATTTTTCGTAAACGAATCCATGTAGTTTTTATTATTAATACCAACATAAATGGTCGGTGCAATTTTACTAAGCTCTTTGTAAGCATCGGACTGTCTGCCGGAAATGATGATCAGTTCAGGCTGCAGCTCATTGATGGCTTCAAAGTCTGGTTCAATTAAACTGCCGACATTTTTATATTCCGATCCCTCATACTTTGATAAATATTCCGGGAGAGCACTTCCCTTTGCAACACCTTTAACTGGAACATTCAGCTTATCGAGGGTCTCCAACGCACCGTAGTCAAACACCACAACATTTTCCGGGTTTTTTGGAACATCGGTTTTATCTAGTTTATGGTTGACAGTAACCGTTTTATTGGATGATTCTTCATTATTTTTATCTGATGAATCACTGGTATTGCCGGACGAACCCGTCGAGTCGCTGGATCCACAAGCGGCTAAAGCCATCGCTAACAAACAAACCACTAAAAACGCTGAAAACTTTTTGACCATTGAGATCACTCCTGATTATGTTTTATAACACATACGATTAAACGAAATTGATAATCGTTATCAGTTATGTGTAAAAAAATAACCCTTGCGCAAGGGATATGGTAATCGACTATGTCAATTACCATTAATTGAAAATGATTATCAGTTTCACTGTTAATTAGACTACCATTTACTTTTCAAGACGTCAATAGACATTCCGTATTTTTTTGAAAATGTGTTTTTGAGCGTTTACGTATAGTAAATACAAATCCGGTTGTTATTGATGATTTCAATCTGGATGTCCATATCATACACTTCTTTCAACACCGGTTGTTGAATAATCTCCTCTGTGGCACCGCCTTTAACAACCTTTCCATCCTTTAATGCTACAATATGATCGGAATAGCAGGAAGCAAAATTAATATCATGCAGAACAATCACAACCGTTTTCCCGAGTTCGTTCACCATTTTCTTTAGTGCTTTCATGATTTCCACCGAGTGGTTCATATCCAAATTATTGAGCGGTTCATCCAAAAGGATATACTCGGTATCCTGGGCAAGTATCATCGCTATGTACGCTCTTTGCAGCTGACCGCCGCTTAATTGATCAATATATTTGTTTTGCATGTCCTCAAGTCTCATATAATGCAGCGCGTCGTTTACATGCTGCCAGTCTTTTTCTGTTAATCGCCCTTGCGAATAAGGAAAACGGCCAAAACTGACCAAATCTTTAATTGTAATGCGGATGTTAACATTATTCGACTGTTTGAGAATAGATATTTTTTTGGCAAGATCATTGCTTTTACTATCTTTAATATTTTTGCCGTCAATGACAATGTCACCGCTATCTTTATTAATAAGTCGACTGACCATTGATAACAACGTACTTTTTCCGGCGCCATTCGGGCCAATAAACGAGGTGATTTTGCCTTTTTGTATAGAAACGGAAACATCCTCGACGACATTCTTTTGACCATATTGCTTGGTAACATGTTTAACGTCTAACATCATTTACTCTCCTTTAGAAGCAGATAAAGAAAATACAATCCGCCAACAAGATTGATAATAACACTGACCGATGTCGAAAAATGAAATACACGCTCAACCAGCATTTGCGCCCCTATCAGGGAAATGATGCTGATAAAAATCGAACCGGCGAATAAGTGTTTGTGTTGATAAGTCCCCATAAAGTGATAGGTAATATTGGCTACAAGTAAGCCTAAAAACGTTATGGGACCAACCAGTGCGGTTGATATGGATACCAGAACAGCAATAATCATTAACAGCCTTTTAACGACCGGATCATAACTCACTCCTAAGTTAATCGCCTGTTCCTTGCCTAATGATAAAACATCCAGATATTTGATAAAGCGTAGAAAGTATAAGCCAATCAGTACGACACTCACCGAAGAGATTAATAGAAGCTGTGTATTAACATTGTTAAAACTGGCAAACATAGAGTCCCTTACGACAAGAAATTCGTTTGGATCAATCAATATCTGCATGAATGACGAGATACTTGAAAACAATGTGCCCAAGATCAAACCGACAAGCAGCAAATAATAAATATTTTGCCCTTCCCGTTTAAATAAAAACGTATACAGTAACGCCGAAAACACTAACATCAGGCCGACAGAAATCAGAAAATGAATGTTACTATTCATCATCGTCAGCGTATTGGCGCCAAAAGTGAACACCACAACGGTCTGAATCAGCATGTATAACGAATCCAGTCCAATAATGTTAGGCGTTAAAATTTTATTATTCGTGATCGTTTGAAAAATAATCGTCGATACGCCAATTGAACTGCCTGTCAGGATGATGGCCAAAATTTTGTTCAATCGCCGGGTCAAAATGTAACCCCAATAGCCTCCCATATCAATAAATAAAAATAGAGTAATGATTGCTGCGGTAATAGTTACCAGAATAATAAGTTTAGTTTTCATGAGCGTTTCTCCCCAATAACAAATACAGGAAAATGGCACTGCCGATAATACCGATGGTCAGACTGATAGAGATTTCATATGGATAAATGATTATGCGTCCGAGTATATCGCAAAACAGAACGAATACAGCTCCCATCACTGCTGTGGGAAAGATGCTTTTCTTTATATTATCCCCACGGAAGATCGTCACAATATTGGGGACAATCAAACCCAAAAAAGGCAAGGTTCCAACAGTAAGTATTACGATCGAGGAGACAAAAGCAACGATAATAAGTCCCAGATTAACGATTCGTTTATAACTCAAACCCAGATTCACCGCTAAATCCTCACCCATGCCTGCCAGCGTAAAACGGTTGGCAAACAGGTATGCTAAAATAATCGCCGGAATACTGATATATAAAAGTTCGTAACGTCCTTCAATGACCATGGAAAAATCCCCATGCAGCCAGGAGGATATACTTTGTATCAGGTTATACTTCAACCCGAAAAACGTTGTAATCGATCCGACAATATTACCGAACATCAGCCCAACAAGCGGGATAAATATCGTGTTTTTAAATTTAATGTGATCAAGAATCTTCATAAATATAAATGTACCCGCCAGTGCAAAGGCAAAGGCTATGGCCATCTTTTCAAGCATGCCGGCTGCAGGAAAAACAAGTAATGACACCAAAACACCAAGACGTGCGGAATCCATGGTGCCCGCCGTTGTCGGTGAAACGAATTTGTTTCGTGTTAATTGTTGCATAATCAAACCGCATATACTTAAGCTGCTCCCCGCGATTAAAATACTGATCAAGCGCGGCAACCGACTTACGGTTAAAATTTTCTGTTGATCCTGCGTTAAGTGAAAAAGATCGAGTGGTGATATGTTTTTAACACCGACAAAAAGCGATATAAAAGAAAGTAAAAACAACGCTATGATTAGCAAATATCCTTTTCTCATCCCATTCCCGTTCCCTTGCTGATACAGCCGATTAATCCTGATAACGAAAAACTGTATGCTTTAATTTGGCGATATTGATAATCATTATCACCGAATTAGTTATATCATTAACGATTCAGTGTGTCAAACCTACAACGGATACCCTGTTGGGACGAAAAGATAAAAAAACAACCTTCGCTGATGGCTATTTGCCTTGCGAGAGGTTGCTATATCGGAATGCATCAGTCATTTTTCATGTCTTCACAGCCTTCATCCGTACAATACGTTGTTTTTGATTTTTTTGGTGTCAACGAGTGCGACGACGATTTCGATTGCTCCTCTTCCCATACTTTCGCAAGCACTTCAGTGAATACGTTCATTGGCTGTGCACCGGATAATGCATATGTGCTATTAAAAACGAAAAACGGAACACCTTGTACACCTAGTTGTGCCGCCTCTTTTTCATCCATCCGGACATCTTCCGCGTAGTCATCCTTTTTCAGCATTACTCGCACATTGCCCCGATCCAGACCGGATTCAGCTGCTAATCGGGCTAGTATTTCGTAATCACTGATTCGTTCAGAATCCGTAAAATAAGCACGAAACAGACGCTCGATCACGGCATGGCTCTTTCCTTTGTTTTTTGCATATTGCACAACACGGTGGGCATCAAACGAATTGGTCGGCTGCATCGTATCAAAATTGTATATCAACCCCAGTTCCTCGGCTTTTTTTCTCATTTTTTCATTCGATTGTCTGGCTTCTTCCACGCTCATGCCAAATTTAACACTCATTCGTTCATGAATCGACTGATCAGGATTTTTCTCGGAATCAGGATCTAGTTCATAACTATTATACGTCACGAATACATTGTCTTTATGAGGAAAATGGTCGAGTGCGGACTCCAATTGACGCTTGCCCATGTAACAGAACGGACACACGAAATCGGACCATACCTCTATGTCCATGATAACACCTCTTTCCTGATGGTTATTTTAGCACAGCCTTCTCACTGTCAGGAAATGTTGTGCTCTTGACACAAAGGAGGACATCAATTGGATCACCGCACACCCCTGACCATAGCGCTGATTTTCAGCTGAATCAATGATAGTCGTGACCATCAACATACCGTCCATAGTCCGGTTTAGCTGTTTGATCAAACGTTTGAGCAAGGTGTGAAAGCCCTTCCCTTAATGCTTCGCCACGCATCCACGTACCATGTCCCGGTACGACCGTCTCCGGATTTAATTGTGCCAGCTTTTCCACTGATGTTTTAGCTTTTTCCCAATCCGTTGTCAGATACCGCGGTGGCCCATTCACCTCACTGGTCTGCATAAGCACATTATAGAACGAGTCCTGTCTGACTGTAATAAAGGCATCACCGGAGAGAAGCATCCCATCATGCTTTCGGTAAAACGACACATGACCGGGTGTATGTCCCGGTGTGTGAATCCACTGCCATCCTTCCATTCCGGGTACGCTATTGTCTTCAGGCAACGGTTGCACCGCACGGCCTAAATTCACCGGTTCGTTCGGATAGATGCGGGAAATTTTGGCCAACATGCCGCCTTCTACACTAGGATCCGGCTCCGGATAGCTTTGTTCCCCAGTTAGATAAGGGAGCTCCAGTTGATGAGCATAAACCGGAACATCCCATTCCTGCACCAAGTCCACCAGTCCGCCAACATGATCAAAATGCCCGTGTGTCAGAACGATGGCTAATGGCGGTTGCTGTGTCCCGAACCGTTTCTCAGCCGTTTCCATAATGTTTTCGGCGGAATGAGGCAATCCCGCATCCACCAGCACCCATTCCCGCTCTTCCGGGTAACCAATAAAACCAATATTCACGATTTGGTCCGTATAGTAAAACACATCATTTGCTGCTTCTTCCCCTGATCCGCTTGTGATCGATGTCATTGGGATGGATTTATTATCCTTTGGTTCATGCATCTCTTCATCCATAGAAAGACCTCCTTTGTTATGTAGCATTTGGAGGTCGACGAATCATAAACCATCATTTGGAACCGTTTCCGATAACATTTTCTGGTTGCGACGCTGAATGATTAATGAACTTTGGCGATTTTGGTTTCATCTTTGGCTTTTTTGTTATAAACTTTGGTGTTTTCACTTTAACTTTGGCGTTTGTGTGCCAAACTTTGGCGTTTTTTAATGAACGAAAAAACTGCCCATAATAATGAGCAGTCAGTCTTCAAGCAATGATGTTCCCATAATGGAAACGCGTTTCGTATTTTTTAGATCACCGATCGTTTTGGCACCAATACCGAACATGGTCATTGTCAGTTCAAGCTCGATCTGATCCATGGTTTTGACAACTGCTTCATCGGATTCTGTTGCCGCCTGGAGCAACTTACGAGCAAATCCGATCACATCAGCACCAATGGTCAAAGCTTTGGCAGCGTCCATTCCGGTCTTCATTCCGCCGCTGGATACCACAGGAATATCATCCAGGGCGCTCCTCACCGATACAATGCAGTCCTTTGTCGGGATGCCCCAGCTATTGAACGCTTCCGCAGC
This sequence comes from Lentibacillus halophilus, assembly GCF_055395055.1. Taxonomy (NCBI): domain Bacteria; kingdom Bacillati; phylum Bacillota; class Bacilli; order Caryophanales; family Bacillaceae; genus Lentibacillus; species Lentibacillus halophilus. Next base: position 1,164,310 of record NZ_AP043750.1, on the reverse strand, counting down.
CGCCTTTTTCAGAGGATCATTGGAGCGGAGTTTCTCAACCTGACTCCACGACGTCCCACCAGCGCCCGCAACATCAATATAGGAAATACCAGCATCGTATAATTGTTTGGCGACCGTTCCATCAATGCCAAACCCGACCTCTTTCGCACCAACCGGAACATCCAGTGCAGAGCAAACGTTTTCGATTTTCGGCAGCAAGTTTTCAAAATTCAAGTCGCCCCCATCCTGCACAGCCTCCTGGAGCGGATTAAAATGCAGCACAATGGAATCAGCACCGGTCATATCAATAATCTGCTGACACGCCTCAGCCCCATAGCCATAGTTCAGTTGCACAGCACCCAAGTTTGCAATGAGTGGAACAGTCGGTGCATGCTTGCGTATTAAAAAGGACTCCTGGTGCGCATCACTTTCCAATAAAGCCCTCGTTGAGCCAAGCGCTACGGCCCACCCTTTTTCTTCTGCAGCCTTCGCCAAATTCCGGTTTATCTGCGCCGCAAGCTCCGATCCACCCGTCATCGAACTGACCAGAAACGGCGCTTTGATTGGCTTGTCAAGGAAATGGGACGTCAAATCAATATCTCTAAAATTGATCTCCGGCAGTGCGTTATGTATAAACGATATTCCTTCCAGACCGGTTGACTTGTCCACTCCTTCCACATTATCTTCAAGACAAAGACGAATGTGCTCTGTCTTCCGTCTATTAATTCCTTCACCCATAGTGATTCATCCTATCTCAAGTATCATTTCTTCTATCATACCAAGGATTTTGAATTTATGTAATCATAATGGCATGAATCATTTTCAGAAAAATATTCACATATGCTACACTTACAGCATTGGGAACATGAAACATGGGAGGTAGGAGGGAAAAATATGAAACAAGCAGCAAAAATGTTTGCCGAAATAGCGCATGATGGGCAGACACGTAAGGCTTCCGGCACACCTTATATCACCCATCCCGTCCGTGTCGCACAACGGCTGGAAACTTCAGGATTCAGCGATGAGCTGGTTTGTGCCGGTTATTTGCATGACGTTGTGGAAGATACGCCATATGAAATAGAAGATATCAAAGACCAATTTGGATCAAAGGTTGCAGCACTCGTCTCTGCCCATACGGAAGATAAATCCAAATCGTGGGAAGGGCGCAAACAGGATACCATTGATACGGTAAAACGTGCAGAAGATGACGTAAAGTACTTAATTATAGCTGATAAACTGGATAACTTGCTGTCCATGGAAAAAGAACTGAACCGGCAAGGTCACAAACTTTGGGATCACTTTCATTCGGGATTTGATCAGCAGAAATGGTATAACCAATCCATCGCAGCAAACATGTACACTGGGCTTCCCGATCATAAAGTCCCTGCTTACTTTCAAGAATTCGCCGGTGCCGTTAAACGGGTATTTGGCTGAACTCAATCGGAGAAAGCCAAAAGATAATCCGTTTCTAAAGGCTCAGAGATCTGCATTGTGTGTTGCAGACCAAAACTGCAGATCCATTTATGTTTGAATCCATCGACATTTAAACCGTTTCATCGGTTCGGCCGTGATACAGAAAACAGTCTTTCGTATGGTCATTAACCATTCCGGTTGCTTGCATAAACGCATAACAAATCGTCGGCCCCACAAACTTAAATCCACGCTTTTTCAAGTCTTTGCTCATCTGTTCAGACTCTTGGGTCGTCGCAGGGACATCCGCATGTGTATCCCAGTTATTCAGAATTGGCTCACCGCCGACAAATTGCCAAATATAGCTGTCAAAGCTTCCAAACTGCTGCTGAATCATCAATACTGACATTGCATTCGTTATTACCGATTCGATTTTTTGTCTGTTACGGATGATACGCTTATCCTGGATCAGTTTGTGCACCCTATCCGTATCGTAACGAGCAATTTTTTCAGGATCAAAATAATCGAACGCCTTCCGATAATCTTCTCTCCGCTTAAGGATGGTAAGCCAACTCAAACCCGCCTGTGCCCCTTCCAGCGAAAGCATTTCAAATAAGGACTGATCATCATGGGTCGGCTTCCCCCACTCATGGTCATGATAATCAATATAAATCGAGTCATCTGTTACCCATTCACAGCGCTTTCGATTCATGGTTATTCCTCCTTTGTTTCCACTTTGTTATCATCATACGAAATCCAATCGCTGAAACTGCCAGGGTAAAGCTTAACATCCCGGTATCCGGCTAACCTCAATGCAAGAACGTTCGGGCACGCGGAGACACCCGATCCACACGAAACGATAATCTCATCGTCCTTAGATAAGGATTTAAAACGGTATTCGAGCTCATCATCCGTTTTCCATTTCCCTTTGTCATTCAAAACATGTTTCCAGAAGAAATTTTTTGCTCCGGGAATATGACCTGCCTTTCTATAAAGTGGTTCTGATTGACCCAGATATCGTTCACTTGCACGAGAGTCAATGAGTGTCGCCGTTTGGCTCTGCAACTTTTCTTTCACATTATCGATGTCCGCAACAGCATCATTCCGTATGAATGGCTCAAAATGCTTTGGATCCAGGTTCGTTACCTCGGTTGTCACCTCATACCCGTTGTTCATCCACGCATCCAAACCGCCATCAAGCAGATGAACGTCCTGATGACCCGCATAATCCAGCAGCCACCACAGACGTGCTGCGAACATGTCATTGTGTTGATCATAAATAACAACCGTTGTGTCATGATCGATACCGATGTTGCCCATTTTGGCTGCAAACATCTCCATATCCGGCAACGGGTGACTGCCGCCATGCTTAGCAGGTTTCTCAGATAAATCTTTGTTTAAATCCAAGTAAACAGCTTGCGGGATATGTCCTTCCAAATAAGCTTTCCTGCCCGCGTCTTCATCAGTCAGCTGAAATCGCGTATCCACAACAACCGTATCGTCGGGGGCATGTTCCAATCTGTTCTTTAGCCACGGGGCACTCACAATAACCGACATTTTCAGAACCTCCTGCTATATTTTTATCTTTTTATTTGAACCAATCTTCTTTCTCTTTATTTTAACCGATGAAAAAGAGGATGAACAGACCTGCTTATGCTTTATTTTCGCTAAAGAAAACCGAACGTCTCTGCATTAACATCCGGCTGGCCTTTCAAAAAGAAACCATAGACCAAAACAATCATGCAGTGATACGATAAACGTAAAAGATGAGACAATAGGGAGAGAAAACCATGTTCTACAAAAGCCTGACCGCTATTTTTATACTGTTCAATTTGACATTTTTAACCACAGCCTGCAACGGGAGCCCAGACAATAACGGATCCGCCGACCATACACCAACAGACAAAACAGACAACCAAAAAAAAGATCGTCCGAAAGATACGAGCATCGATCTCCCCCAGGAACAGCTGCAAAAAACCGATCAGGGCCAGGCGGTGAAAACGCTGCAAAAAGCCTTGAACAACGCCGGTTATTCCATTTCTGACAATGGAACCTTTGATAGGGAAACAACCTGGGCGCTTACCGATTTTCAATTGCAACAAGACTCGCTCACTGCTACTGGTATTTATAATGAGCCGACTCGAAACGCATTACAAAAGAAACTGGATGAAACGGACGCCGTCAAAGCAGGGGCTGTTCTGCGTAAACCGGACGAGAAACCGACAGCTGTTGGCAATCCACATGACATCCTTGCACTGGTCAATAAAGACAACAGACTGCCTGGTGATTTTGTTCCGCGTAACCTGACCGTACCCGATGTCCGTTTTCCTTTTGACGACTTTTTGCCGAAAAAACAAATGCGGAAGGTAGCCGCTCAAGCACTGGAAGATATGTTTCAAGCAGCCAACAACAACGATCTTGAACTGTTCGCTCAGTCCGGCTATCGGTCCTACGAGAGACAGGATGCCATCTTTGCCTCCAATGTCCGGGAACGTGGTGAAGAAGCGGCTAACAAAGTCAGTGCCAAACCGGGCGAAAGCGAACATCAGACTGGCTTGACCATGGATGTCACCAGCCCGGATGTCAATTACCGATTGGTCACCGATTTCGGGCAAACCGACGAGGGACAATGGATTAAGCAACATGCGAGTGAATACGGTTTTATTATTCGCTACCCGAAAGGAAAACAAGCCATCACTAAGTATCAATACGAACCATGGCATCTCCGGTATGTCGGCCAAAAAGCCGCCACAGCCATCATGAAGCAAGATATAACTTTGGAAGAATATTTGGGTGAAGCGTAATTCAGGCGCACATTTATCGTTATGTGCGCCTGAATTAATTGTGGTTATTTATTCCTTTTGATTCACTTTTAAAATGGTTTCAATACCATAAGCACAATGATGATCAAAAACAATATATTCTCCAACCGTTCATAGAAAAACAGTCTTTTTGATAATAGATAGTAATCAGGCGGTATATCATCGCTTTGATGCTCGTTAAGCAGCATTTTGACCGGTTTCGCCCTGGGTGACAGCATGACCGGACCAAGCCCCAAAGCGACCAGATACAATATGAGACTTGTTACATACCAACCTTGATCAAAAAGATACGGATGTAACATACCCATCCACAGGCCGGTAACAAACAGCAATATACCACCGATCATCACCACATGATGGAGATGATTGCGAATGGCATGGGCCTGCCGCAATTCGGTCATCGTCCGAGCTTTGCTAACTATATAAATCATCACAAACCCCGGGCCCATTCCCAATATGGCCGAAAAAACGTGTATGACAACAAGCAGTTCATATAATGTCATCATTCACCACCCACTTCCATCATGTGCCTTCATCATACACGATAAGGGGCAGGGTATATTTGTGATATGAAGCACGATACTAGTACATTTTATGACAAATTTGTGCCTGATACACTACCCACAATATCGTTTTAGAATGGCATCAACGGGCGGCCCATACCCTTCGCCAAAACTAATCAAGTGTACGAGCAAGTAATACAGCTGGTACAATGGTTTGATATCGTCATAATCCGGTGATAGTGGGAATCGCTCTTCATACGCTCGATAGAAATCGTTGGAATACCCGCCAAACAGCTCCGTAAAAGCTAGCTCAAAATGCCTGTCCCCATACAAAAATGACGGATCAATCACATAGGGAATCCCTCCTGAACCAACAAGCCAGTTGCCACCCCACAGGTCCCCATGCAAAGACGAAGGGGCTGTATCATCTGGAACCCACTTACCTAAGTTTTCCAGCAATGTTTCCATCCGGTGGCGCCGTTCACCCGTAATTCTTCCACGGTCGATTCCAAGCTGAAGCTGGGCACCCAGACGCTGGTCCCGATAATACGCCAGCCAGCTTGAAAACAAGCCATTTGGCTGAGGAAGCGTACCGATAAACGTATCAACGTCCAAACCATGCTTGTCACCGAATGACTGATGCATCTTCGCGACCCGGTCACCGAGCTGACGCTGTGTATCGGCAGAAGGCGTTCCTTCGATCCATTCCATCACCAGAAACGCACCTCCGCTTTCATCCGAGTAGGCACATACGTCCGGAACAGCGATTGAATCCGTCTGACTGATGAGGTCCAACCCCTTTGCTTCCAGTTCAAAAAAACGCGCCGGTGCATTTGGATGGTATTTTACAAAATAACGGCCTTGATGAGTCTCCGCAAAATAGCTTGCACTAATGGATCCTCCCCCAACACGGGTGACCTTTTTCAAAGGGGTTTCATCGCCCGCCTTCTTCAATGCTTTGTCCACAACAGTCTTCATGCTGACGCTCCTTTATATCCCATCGTCATTCATTCGTTCTTTCCCTGGTGCAACCAAATCTTCCTGGCCATCCGGCAAAGGGATACGTGTCATTGTCAGTTGACGCTTCCTTTTAGGTCTTTTCTTATTGACTTATTTCCAGTATAACAAATACGAGCTATTGTTGCGTTTTTGCGAATCGTATCCTCAGAATTCATTCGTAGTCGATTTTCATATCCCCTGGTTTGATCCAGCCTTTTTTACGGAACCATTCCGCTAGAACGAAACTGATAATCGCAGGGCCGATCACATGCAACGCCACCATGGATCCTAACACATGCCAACTAAAGCCCATGGATTCAAAAGTCATAATTTGTCCCACCAGACCACTGGTGCCCATCCCCGCACCAAGATCATTATTTTCAAGTTCCAGCCAGACGGTTGCAAATGGGGCCAGGACGGCTCCGGCGATAGTCGGCGGAATAATAATCACAGGATTGCGCAACACGTTGGCTACCTGCAGCATGGACGTGCCAATTCCCTGTGCCAGCAAACCACCGACACCATTTTCACGATAGCTGGCCGATGCAAATCCAACCATTTGCGCGGCACACCCAATCGTTGCCGCACCTGCTGCCAATCCATCAATGGAAAGCATGATGGCAATGGCTAAACTGGATATGGGGGCCGTTAATCCCCATCCCATCAAAACAGCAACCAGTATCCCCATAATCAAAGGCTGCTGGTCGGTGGACCAATTAATAATTCCTCCGAACCACGACATGAATGCATTGATCGGCGGGCCAATAAAGGTACCGATGGCAAACCCGACAAGTATTGTTACAAATGGCGTGATGATAATATCAACACGTGTCGTTTTATAGACTATTTTCCCAAACTCAGTAGCAATCAGGGCGGTCACATAACTTCCAGCCGGTCCGCCCAATTCAGCACCGAATGCTCCGGCAAACAGCGCAGAAAATAAAACGAGCGGGGGTGCGTTCAACCCATAAGCAATTGCCACGCCAATGGCACCGCCCATTATTTTGGTCTCCATCGCATAGCCGCCCATATCCACAAAAAACGCCAGCTGATCCCATCCCCATTTTACCGCTTGCTCACCAATGGTTTGAATAATCAGACCAATAATAAGAGATGCGAACAGCCCTAATGCCATATAGCTTAACGCCGTAATAACATACGCCCTGACCGACAAAGAAACTCCTTTTCGCTTCAAAAATGCTTTCATGTCTTCCTCCCCCTATTGTGAAATTATTCACATGTAATTTTTTAATTATGCGAATTCTTACTGTTCCTCCCATTATTACGTGATTCATTTCACAAATCAAGACCTTTTTAATGTTTTGCTACTTATTCATTTATAAGCTATAATAAATGATCAATACATATTTTTTGATGGAGGGTGAGAATTGAATTCTGCTAAGACAAAGACATCACTTCAACAGACCATCCGCGACCGACGTGCTGTCAAAAAGCATTACAACGATAAACCCGTTACCGAGGATACCGTCAAAGAACTGCTGGAAGATGCTATATGGGCACCTACCCACGGCGTCCGTCAGCCTTGGCGATTCATCTTTGTCGGACCGGAGCAAAAAGAAACCTTTGCCGCAAACGTTGCCGCCACGTATCCGGAAGAACGCCAGGAAAACCGGTATCAATACCTTTGTGAACCCAACGCGTTCCTTATTGTCGTCATGGATGAACCTGACAGTCAAAAACAATGGGATGAAAACTTTGGTGCAACCGCCTGTATGATTCAAAACTTCTGGTTGCTTGCATGGGAGCATCAGCTTGGGGTTGTCTGGAAAACCAATTCGCATATTTATGATCCGGCGGTGAAAGCGATCCTGGACATAGGTAACAACGAAAAAATCGTCGGGTTCCTGCATCTCGGCTATTTTGATGAAAAGCCCGTCAAAAAGGAACGAATCCCGGCCACCGATAAATTCACCCGATTTGAAGGGTAACGATATCAAATGGCCTTCTCCTACTTAAAAGTTGTATAGCTTTTAAACTAACTTTTTGATATACCAATCATCCATGGCGCCATGTTCCGAGCCATCCAGCGGTTCATTCAGTTCCTGAAAGCCAAACTGGCGATATAAGTAGCTGGCGATTTCAAGTTTCCGCGACGTTTCCAGATAACAATACGTATAATGCTTGCTGGCAAAGTCGAGCGCTGTCGTCATCAATTGCTTGGATAGCCCCTTGCCTCGAAATTCAGGCGCAATATACAACTTTTGCAACTCTCCCACGTCTGAATTTTGGGCGTAGGGAGCAATACCCGCCCCACCCGCAACTTCATTCGCATCTGTCACAACCACCCAATATTTGGCCCCGGGCTTCTCTTTATAAAATTGTGATAAATAGCCAAGCTGAGGATCGAAATAGGCTGTTCCGGGAATATTTAAGCCAGCATCCTCCAATGACCATTTAATAATGCGTTTCAATGCCTGATTGTCGTTCATTTCAATTTCACGAATGTCCATCATCCTTACCCCCTCGTCTAAACTGAATGGCATAAATGCTATACCTCGGATTTATCTAAGCTTAATAGCCTATTTAACCATATTAACCAGCCGCGCTGCTACATCCATAGAATCATTTTTGCCGCTCGGATTGGCATCTGTCGCGACGCTTCCGGGATCAAGCAGTTCCACTTGTATGCCGTTAGCCTTCTCTTCTTCGGCAACCGTTTGAATCAAGGCTTCAGCGGCTGCTTTACCTGCCGAATAAGCGCCAAATCCTTTCATATAAAAATGGGCAAGGACTGATGTTACCGTAATAATAACTGCGTGATTACTCCTGCGCAGAGCAGGCAGAAAATACTTGGTAACAAGAAATTGACTTGTCGTATTTTTATCGATCACTTGGTACCATTGATCCACAGTCATGTCTTCGATGGATTCTCTGGCAGGAACACCTCCGACGTTATTTACGAGAATATCAAGTCTCCCGCCTGTTTGCGCCAGCAATTTATCCCGAAGCTTTTGAACACTGGCTTCACTCGTCATATCACCCGGGAGCACAATCGTTTGATCCTGGCCAATATCCTCGCTCGCCTTCTGCAATACATCCTCCCGTCTACCAGTTAACACGACCGTCATGCCTTCATTAACGAACGATGTGGCAATCGCCTTTCCTAAACCTGTTCCGGAACCCGTGACAAGAGCCACACGATTATCTTTTGCCATTATCCCATCTCCTTATCTACTAAAATACGGCATCACTCATTAACTATGAATAGCACCCTAACCAAAATCTTATCAATGTTCCACTGGCTTTGGAGCGTCAGAGATTTGGCAGACGCTTATCAAACATTATAGAACTTTATCAATGAATGTTTAGGCATTCCCCGGAATACAGGGAATGCCTAAACATAATATATCCAAGCCATGCAGTGTCTTTAATTTACAGCAAGATTAGTCGTCCCATACGGCACTTTTCTTCTTACTGTTACGCTCATGCCGTTGAATAGCCAGTTTAATTAGTTGATCAATTAATTCCGGATAGGCAACGCCACTCAGTTCCCACAATTTCGGATACATACTGATGCGTGTAAAACCGGGCAATGTATTAACCTCATTCACATAGACGTCTCCGTCATCAGTCAGGAAGAAGTCCACGCGCGCCAACCCCTCGCACTCCAGTGTTCGAAACGCTTTTACGGCAGTTGCTTGCACCTTTCGAGCCGCCTCATCCGATAGATCAGCCGGCATTTCCAATTTCGCACCGGATTCGTCAATATACTTGGATTCGTACGAATAAAATTCCGTCTGCGGTAAAATTTCACCCGGAACGGATGCTTTCGGATCGTCATTGCCCAATACCGCACACTCAATTTCACGACCGTTCAGCGTCTCTTCTATAACGACCTTTCGATCATACTGGAAGGCTTCATCCAGAGCTTGATCAAACGCTTCCTCTCCCGAAACTTTGCTGACACCGACGGATGACCCTTGGTTGGCCGGTTTAATGAACATCGGCACACCTACTTCCTTTTCCGCTTTTGCAAAGGTCATCTCCTGTCGATCCGCATGTGAACAGGTCAGCCCTTTGGCAACGTTTAACCCAGCCGCTTGCAGCAGCCGCTTGGCAATATCCTTATCCATGCAGATCGCTGAACCAAGCACATCGGTACCGACAAACGGGAGGTTAGCCAAGTGCATCATCCCCTGAAGACTGCCATCCTCGCCCAACGTTCCATGAACAATCGGAAATACAGCATCCAGTTGCTCAATCAAACGGGCATCTGTGGCATGAATCAGCTGATGGTCTGTTTTTCCGGGTACCAACGCAACCGTTTGCTCCGACTGATTCAGCCGAATGGATGTCGGGTCATCGGCATTAATCAAATAGGATGATGGGTTATTTATATGCCATTTCCCCCGCTTGTCAATTCCAATCAAAACGACCTTATATTTTTCTTCATCGATCGCATCAACGATATTTTTGGCTGATTGCAATGAAACTTCATGTTCGGCGGACTTGCCGCCAAAAATAATCCCTACCGTTTTCTTCGGCATCCTCAGAACCCCTTTGCACATATATATATCTAACATAGCACAAAAAGGCTCGTTCAAAACAGAAAAAATGTTATCCCGAGAAAAAATCGGATACACATGACCGTCACATTAACCTGTATTTTTAAATAAAAATAATTTTTCCGGTTATTTTGTATTGACATCAGGTTAAAACGCCGTTAGAATAAATATTAAATATTCTTTCAAATTAAAGCGTTGACGAAGAGGAGTACCCTGTTGTTATTCTCCAGAGAGCCGGTGGTAGGTGTAAACCGGTGTATATGGCAGGCGAATGGACTTCCGAGCTCCGGATCGAACCGTTATTACAGTAGACTCCGGCGACTTAATTCCCATCGTTATCCGGGAGGCATAGGATACATTCCTATGGTCGGAGTGAGCTGTTTCTGCAGCTAATAAAGGTGGCACCACGGGCTTCCCGTCCTTTTTTACAAGGATGGGAAGCTTTTTTATATGGGTTGATCACCATAACCAATCAACCCACTTGGCAGTTCGGATACTAACAAAATAACTACAAATCGCTGAGCAAGAGAAGTAAGCTTTTATGAAGCGTTCCAGAGAGCCGGTGGTGGTGCAATACCGGCACGTGGATGATTGCCGAATGGACTTGTGAGAGGTTTCCTGAACGACAGTACGGAAACACGGGACTCCGCCGTTATACGGATAAGGTATCGGATGAAAAGGTCCAAAGCAACGTCCCTTACACATCCCGTATCTGAAAAAGATGGAGATAACATTCGTTGTCTCCAAAAAGAGGTGGCACCGCGGTCACAATCGTCCTCTGCAAACATAGTCGACTATGTTTGCAGAGGTTTTTTATTTTTAACCGAAAAGGAGTTTTGCAGACATGGTAACCAACTCAAAACCACTGCCCTATAAATATATAAAACGTAACGCTGACACCCTGACCCCGATAGGCATATTTCAAAACCTGCAAGGAACAAAACGGTTTTTGCTGGAAAGCTCATTCCAACATGAAGAAAAAGGCAAATATTCCTTTATCGGAGCTGACCCATATATAGAAATCACCGGAGGCCATGATGAAACGACCATACGATATCAACAAACAACCGAAAAACGGTATGAGACGGTTTTATCCGTGTTACAAAACGAAATTCCTTCATTGGATGTTGATATTCCCCTCCCCTTCTTTGGAGGTGCAGTAGGATATACCGGTTATGATGCTATTCGCTCCTATGAAGATATCGGCGGGGAGCTGCCCAATGACACAGACATGCCGGATTGTCATTTCATGCTTTATAAAAACATCATTGTCTTTGACCATAAAGATGAATCGGTGTTCGTCATAGCAACAAACCTGGATGAGCAGCCGGAACACGTATTGGATAAACGTTTAGACGCATTAAGCAAGGCACTGATGCCGGCTCCGTCCGATCATCCATCAGCGGATGACCCAATCACGTTCCAACCTGACATGGATAAAAACCATTTTATGCGTAATGTCGAAATAGCAAAAGAACATATTCAGCAAGGAGATATCTATCAGGTCGTTTTATCTCAACGAATGAAAGCTGCCATGCATGGGGATCCATTTACATTCTATCGAAAGTTGCGAAAAGTGAATCCGTCCCCATACATGTTTTATATCGACTTTGATGATTACGTCCTTTTGGGGGCGTCACCGGAAAGTTTACTGAAAACGTCGGGAGAGGACATTATTGCCAATCCGATTGCCGGTACACGACCGCGCGGGGAAACGAAGGCGGAAGATGAAGCATTGTCGAGAGACCTTCTCGCAGATGAAAAGGAGTTATCAGAACACCGGATGCTCGTTGATTTAAGCCGAAACGACCTCGGCCGTGTGTGTGAAGTAGATAGCATTACGGTCCCAGCTTATATGCACATCGAAAAGTATAAGCACGTTTCACACATTGTCTCAGAGGTACACGGAAAATTGGCTGCCCGATTTTCGAGTATCGATGCATTAATTGCATGCCTGCCCGCTGGAACCGTATCCGGTGCACCGAAAATCCGTGCCATGCAAATCATCAATGAACTGGAAGACGTCAGACGCGGTGCTTACGCTGGTGGTGTTGGCTACATCAATTTTAATGGCGACATGAACATGGCACTAACCATTCGATCACTCATTGTAAAAGATAACTATGCCTACTTACAGACAGGTGCAGGTATTGTCTACGATTCCGATCCGGAAACCGAATATAACGAAACCTTGCACAAAGCACGCTCATTAATGGAGGTGACAAACTTTGATTTTACTCATTGATAATTACGACTCATTTTCGTACAACATCTATCAATTCGTGGCAAGCGAAGGAATGGAGGTAGCCGTCCGCCGAAATGATCAGCTGACTGCCGAGAATGTTGCAACGTTAAACCCGGAAGCCATTATCCTTTCCCCAGGACCGGGAACACCGGAGAAAGCAGGTATCTGCGCAGAGATTGTGAAGACATTTTACAACCGCATTCCCATTCTCGGAATTTGTCTCGGTCATCAGGTTATTGCTCATGCCCTTGGTGTATCACTTACCAAAGCTAAGACCGTTAAACACGGCAAAACATCATCCATCACCCATAATGGGCACGGACTTTTCAGTTATCTCCCGCAACCGCTGGAGGTGATGCGTTATCATTCATTGGCCATTGACCGGACAACGTTGCCGTATGAACTAAAGGTTGTGTCGTCATCTCTTGATGATAATGAAATTATGGCGATTAAACACCGGCAACACCCTGTTTATGGCATACAGTTTCATCCGGAATCCATTGGCACAGCATCCGGAAAGACAATCATCCGCAATTTTTTAATTGAAATTGGAAAGGAGATCCATCATGAAACAGTATCTTGAAAAACTGATGAATCGGGAAAACCTTACACTTGAGGAAATGAAACAGGCAACTGCAGCATCTTTTTCAGATCATATTACTGATAGTCAACTGGCATCATTTTTAACGGCACTTCGAGCAAAAGGCGAAACACCCGAGGAAATTGCCGGGCTCGCTTCGGTTCTTCGTTCCCAATCCACCCAGACAACCGACATGCCGATGAGGGTTATGGATAATTGTGGAACAGGCGGCGACGGTTCCCAAAGCTTTAACATCAGCACAACCGCTGCATTTGTTCTGGCCGGTGCCGGCGTCCCAGTTGCAAAGCACGGCAACCGCAGCATCTCCAGCAATACAGGAAGTGCTGATGTGCTCGAGCATTTGGGTATTTCCCTGTCGTTCATGAAAGAACATGTCGAGGAAATGCTCACCGAAGCCAGTATTGCTTTTTTGTTTGCGCCAAATGTACACCCCGGAATGAAACGTTTTATGGGTGTCCGGAAAGATTTGGGCATTCCTACGATATTCAACCTGATCGGCCCATTGACCAATCCGGTTCATCTCGACACGCAGTTCCTCGGCGTGTACCGGCGCGATATGCTGTCTCTGCTTGCCCAAACGTTGCATCAGTTGGGACGAAAGCGAGCACTCGTCATTAATGGCGCTGACTATATGGACGAAGGCTCGCTTGCGGGTGACAATCACATCGCCATGCTCGACAATGGAAATGTCCATTCCTTCACGTTGCATCCGAATGACGTGAACTTGCCCGTCCACGATAATGATGCCATAAAGGGGGGCGATGCAAAAGATAACGCCCGCATTTTAATGGATGTCCTGAGTGGAAAACAGGGGGCTTACCGTGATACGATTCTTTTCAATGCAGGACTCGGACTATTCGCCAATGGCACCGCATCTTCCGTCCACGATGGTGTCAGAATAGCAGCTGAAAGCATCGACAGCGGTGCCGCTATGGAAAAACTTCAGAAGTTAACCGAATACAGTAAAAAAATAGCAAAGGAGGCGATATAACGTGACTATTTTAGACCATATTCTCCGTGAAAAAGAAAAAGAAATTGCGTCGTTGCAGGGACGTTCGTTTCATAACGCCGAGAGGAAAGCAGCGTTACCTGCCAACGTAGCACCATCTTTTCGAAACTCGAAACAGTTGAATCTTATCGCTGAAATCAAACGGTCCTCCCCATCCAAAGGGGAAATAAATACGACTATCGACCCTGTTCAGCAAGCTAAATGGTATGAAGCATGCGGTGCGGATGCCATATCAGTTCTGACGGATGAAACCTTTTTCCACGGATCGATGGATGACTTGCAGGCTGTCAGTGAAGCGGTGAACCTCCCTGTCCTTTGCAAAGATTTTATTATCGATCCAATTCAAATTGACCGCGCAAAGGCGGCTGGTACCTCTATTATTTTATTAATTGTTGCCGCCATGTCTGAAGCCAAATTGCATGAACTGTATGCCTACGCATCGGAACAAAGGCTCGATGTGCTATGTGAAGTTCACAACGAACAAGAGATGGAAACAGCTATCAAACTGGGAGCGACCATCATCGGAATTAACAATCGGGATCTGAAAACATTCGACGTGAACCTATCTGTCACCAAACGTTTGGCCGCCATGGTAACAGATCGCAATACCGTTCTGATCAGTGAGAGTGGCATGCAAACACGTGATGACGCTGCCAGTGCCCGCAACCATGGAGCGCACGGTATCCTTGTCGGGGAAACACTGATGCGCTCTGAAGACGTGCCTGACCTCATCAACACATTAAAAGTACCTGTAACAGAGGGGAGCACCCCTGATGCTCGTTAAAATATGCGGAATCACCACGACCGAAGCAGCACGCGAAGCTGCACGGTCCGGTGCGGATTTCATCGGACTTGTGTTTGCACCGAGCAAACGGCAGATCACATTGGAAAAAGCGGCGGAAATAAGCGCCGCCCTCCCTACTGCCGTCAAGAAGGTCGGCGTTTTTGTGAATGAAACGAACGATGCGATCACCCGCATTGCCGACGAGGTCGGATTGGATATCATTCAGCTTCATGGCGATGAGCCACCGGCCTTTGCCGAGCAGCTGGCTTATCCGGTTATTAAAGCATTTCCAATGACCGGAAAGGTTACGTCGGAAATGGAGACATACCCATGTTCTTACTGCCTGACCGACAGCCCGATCGGACCCAATCGCGGTGGCAATGGAACCGCATTTGACTGGAATCAGTTGATAGAAACGACTCCCCGCCGCCAGTCCATCATCCTGGCCGGGGGACTAGCGCCTGACAATGTGCAAACAGCCATCGCCACTGCAAAACCAGCTGGTGTTGATGTATCAAGCGGTGTTGAAACCAATGGCGTCAAAGATCCTGTAAAAATACGACAATTCATTACCAATGCCAAAAGGAAGGGATGACCGAAATGACAACCTATGCATTTCCCAATGCCCAAGGAAAATATGGAAGCTACGGCGGACGGTATGTGCCTGAATTATTAATGCCGGCTCTGTTGGAATTGGAAGACTATTACGAAGCAGCTATAAACGATCCACAGTTCCGGGAAGAATTGGATGGCTATTTAAAAACCTACGTAGGACGAGAGACACCCCTCTTTTACGCAGCCAACTTATCGAAGAAGCTGGGCGGGCCATCAATTTATTTGAAACGTGAAGACCTGAACCATACCGGCGCCCATAAAATTAACAACACGATCGGCCAAGCCTTATTAACACGCCGGATGGGCAAACAGAAGATCGTTGCCGAAACCGGCGCAGGCCAACATGGTGTTGCGACCGCGACCGTTTGTGCCCTTCTCGGACTCGACTGTGTCGTGTTCATGGGGGAAGAAGATATCCGCCGGCAAAAATTGAATGTTTTCCGGATGGAACTGCTCGGCGCCGAAGTCCGCAGCGTTACAAACGGAAGCGGAACATTGAAAGATGCGGTGAATGAAGCATTGCGCTATTGGGTTAGCAATGTGTCGGATACCCATTATATTATCGGTTCGGTTGTCGGCCCGCATCCGTTTCCAAAAATGGTACGTGACTTCCAATCCATTATCGGCAATGAAACAAAAACACAACACCGTGATGTGACAGGCCGGTTGCCGGAAGCTGTCATCGCTTGTGTTGGCGGCGGCAGCAACGCAATGGGCATGTTTTACCCATTTATCGAGGATGAACACGTGGCCCTTTACGGCGTGGAAGCTGGCGGCAGCGGACTGGATACGAATGAGCATGCAGCAACGTTGAGTGCCGGAACCCCTGGTACGCTGCACGGAACCATGACCCATTTGCTTCAGGACCAGCATGGGCAGATTGAAGAAGCCACGTCCATTTCAGCGGGGCTCGACTATCCCGGTGTCGGACCGGAGCACAGTCACCTTCATGACATCGATCGTGTCGCCTATACGTCGATCACCGATCAGGAAGCGATCGATGCGTTTAAGCTGGTGTCACAAACAGAAGGCATAATTCCAGCTTTGGAAAGTGCCCATGCGATAGCGTATGCAGGGAAACTGTCTAAACAGATGGACGAAACCGAGTCGATTGTTATTTGTCTGTCGGGATGTGGCGATAAGGACGTGGAAGCCGTTAAAGATGTCATGGGAGGGACAACACATGAGTAACCAAGCACTGGACAAAGCGTTGGCTGACAAAAGACAAGCAGGAAAGAATATCATCGTCCCATATATTATGGCCGGAGATGGCGGTCTTGACATACTTGAACAACGGCTCGAATTTTTACAGGAAAGCGGAGCAGCAGCTGTGGAACTGGGAATTCCTTTTTCCGACCCAGTTGCGGATGGCCCGACGATTCAGGATGCCGGACAACGGGCACTGAAAAATGATACATCATTAACAAGTGTTCTGAAAACGCTGGAAACGTTTAAAGATAAGCGGTCTATCCCTGTCATTTTAATGACATATTTCAATCCCATTTACGTTTATGGTGTTGAAGCATTTGCCAATGACTGCGCAAGTGTCGGCGTAAATGGTGTTATCATTCCTGATCTACCAATGGAAGAAGAAGAACACATCGTTGCTCGTTTACAGGACCATGCCATCTCCAGTATCCGACTAGCTGCGATGACCAGCCCTGAACGGCGACTTGCTGACATAGCGGGCCGTACAGAAGGCTTTCTTTACGCCGTTTCAGTCAAAGGAACAACCGGTACGAGATCCGCGCATGGCAGTAACGTGCAATCATACTTGCAGCAATTAAAACAAATGGCGAATGCACCCGTCCTCGCCGGGTTCGGGGTATCCTCTTCTGAGCAGGCCCGTGAACTGGCTGCCGATTGCGACGGTGTCATTATCGGGAGCCGGATTGTGGATTGGTTTCACCAAGGAAAAATAGACGATATCAAACAACTCATTCAGAATAGTCTTTAAACACCCTGTCGCTTGCTGGGTGAACTGGCAAGTGACAGGTTTTATTTCCCCTGTTTTTCCCTGGCTCGTTCATATTCTTCTTCAGTGATCTCCCCTTTCTCCAAGCGTTCCTCCATTATCTCAAGGGAGCCTTTTTGCCGCTTATGTCTCCCGGCACGAAACCGGTAGAGGATGATCGCCAATACAATAAGAATTATAAGCGTGACGCCCAATCGTATATAGCCTTCAACCTTCATGAGACCACCTCCACTATTACTGTTCCCTGTTTTTAATGACTTAAAGCCAAAACTGGATCTTGTTTATTTTCTTGAACAATCTTCAAGCTAGTTCGGACCTTGAGATGGGCTCTCTCGGACTTTTTCAACCCGCAATTTTGATGTTTTGGACTTGAGACACCCTCTCTCGGACTTTTTCAGCCCGCAATTTTGATGTTTTGGGCTCGAGACGCCTTCTCTCGGACTTTTTCAGCTCATTTATAAGATATTTTTGGTACAGATAAGGAAATAAAAGGATTTATCCCATGCAAATCTACCCATCAACTTTAATTTTTCTAAGGTCAATCATAATTTTACTGATGCTATTAGCCTTTTTTCCAGTCAAATCCATTGCATAAATATAAAATTTATACTACCATTTTCAATGGACTTACGAGGCTGTATATATCATGCTGGTGTAGCACAGTTGGTAGTGCGCGTCACTCGTAATGACGAGGTCGGAGGTTCGAGTCCTCTCACCAGCACCACTTTGGAGGAGTACCCAAGTACGGCTGAAGGGGGCGCACTCGAAATGCGCTAGGGCGTGTAAGCGCCGCGGGGGTTCGAATCCCTCCTCCTCCGCTTTTATATGTTTATTTCATCCCCCCCTATTGCCTTATAACCCTCGACAGCAACTCAACCATCTTTCCATTTGCAAAAATCTTTTTGACCATAGAGACATTGATAATCATTTAAAAAAATATACATAAAAGGGTGTCGTTATGCGTTCTTTCACTGAATTACGCTCCATTGATGCCATCGATCTATTTACGAAGGACAACCGTCTGAGTTTGTTATTTGTTTCCCGTCCCGGCTGCAGCGTTTGTCACGACTTGCTGCCACAGGTACAAACACTGATGAAAAATTATCCAAAAATACAGTTGGGATACATCAATGCAGATGATGTCGAGACCATTGCGGGACATTTTTCCATTTTCACCGTACCGGTCATCCTTGTATGTGTGGAAGGAAAAGAAATTATTCGGGAAGCACGGATAGTGCATATGGATCTCTTTAAAGAAAAACTTGATAAACTATATAAAAACGTGGCTGGATGAACCATGCATCCAGCCACGTTTTTATATGCGGGAAAGCCGGTGATCAGCCGACTTTTCCGACAAAATTCATGGGTTGTGGTATAAATCCAACAAGACTTGTTTCGATTTATAGTTCATTCTATGTCTTTAAACCTCCCTTAGCATCGGCGCATACCCTGAGTTATACACACATTCTGACACTGACTGTGGATATATTACTCATTTTGCATGAAAAATAGACTCATATACAACCTGAAACTGACAATCCACATAGAGTATTAATGTAACATGAAAAATAATCAAAAGGAGAGATTTTTGTGGCAGACTGTGTATGTAATATTGTGAGGGATATTGTCGAGGCACAAGATCAAGCGAACAACAATAATAGAGGCAATTGCCCAACAAGCTGTGAAAGCTCAATTCAAGACTTGCTGTCACCAGGAATGACCAACAACAACGGCCCGGACACTGTTCCATTTATGCTTTATTGTGAAGGCGACTGCAACCCGTTCATTGCAAGTGGTGTATACCGGAACAACGGCGTCTTCAATTGTCTAGAATCCCCGATTTTTCGTGCGAAGGAATTTACTGATGACAACGAATGTTGTGTAAGACTGGAACTTCTTGCACCAGCTGACGAAATTGGTGGTGTTACAGATGTTGATGGAGACGACGTCTGCGATTTCTTTGGAAATACCGTAACAAACTTCATGGCAACAGGTATCTGTATAACCGTTGATTTGAATACCTTCAATGGTATCCAGTGCTTGGATGCGGTCACGCCATATCCTTATTCCCAGTTTGTAAACAATGCCTAAGAAACACTGAATCAACCAAAGGCTGTGCACGCAGCCTTTGGTTATTTTTTGAGGTAACATGTATTGCTATATAGTCAGCACATTGGTACATTATATTGTAATACATGTTACTACAATGTCGTTAAACCACAGCGGAAAAACACTATCTATATTTTTTTGCCTGACTATCATGTTATACAAAGTAGGTGACGCAAATGTCCATGCACAGCCAGTTATTAAAGGGAATATTGGAAGGATGCATGTTGGTTATTATATCCAGGAATGAAGTGTATGGGTACGAATTATCAATGAAACTTCAGGAATATGGACTGTCAGTTAGCGAAGGATCCGTCTATCCAGTTCTCCTGCGCATGCAAAAAGATAATCTAATTGAGGGCAGCATGCAGCCCTCGCCGAGCGGACCCAACAGGAAATATTATCATTTGACTGATAAAGGCGCGGATGCACTTGGCCTTTTTAAAACACATTGGGAAGATATCCAACGACCGGTGGACCAATTATTAAAGAAGGACGATCATACATGAATACCAAAACATTAGTCGAGGAAAACAACAACAAACGCAAACAGCGCTATTAAAAAGATAATACGCAAGGGAAAAACTAACATTTAGTAAACGCTGACACATCTGCTATAATACAATGACAATCATCCCTGTCACAGGAGAAATGCCTATGCGGAAAATCGGAAACGTTATCGTTTTAATTCTTATTGCTGGAACACTTTGGCATTTTTATGGTGATACCTTCACTAAATCCGGTGCTCAAGGCGTTTTCACGGAAATGCGCTCGGATTTTAACGATTTAAAAGAGAATCCAAAAGTTACCGCAGCTGCCGATTATATCGGTGAAGAAATACAACATTTACTGGACAAAATAAAGGAAATGTCGTCGGAACAGGATAAGTCAAATCAGCCTGTCCCTGAGGAGCCAAACCCGTCGAAGGACTCATCCGCTGTTTACGATGTTCACCTTGGTGATAGCCGCTCGGATGTGGAACAGCAAACAGGTCCCCCACAGCGATCGTCGTTGAATGGGTACGGCGTCGATTGGGTTGCCTATCATCAAAACTACCGCAACTTTATCATGGTCGCCTATAATAGCGACAATAAGGTGGCCGGTTTATATACGAACCAGAATCTACTACCGTCTATAAACGACATCACCTATAAAACCTCCAAAGACGCCGTGCGTTCGATATTTGACGATCCAATGGAAAGCATCCGAAAAGGCTTTGTCAATTACCAGTTGCAAAACAAGCAAGGGTACGACATGTTTCATGTGGATAACAAGTATGTGACCATCTTCTACGACAAACATGAGAATAACACCGTGACAGCGATGCAAATCATCAGTGATCACATCGAGCAGCAAAAGCAAAACTATTTTACCGACCCAAGCAAGAAACTGAAAAAGGGGTTGGAATACCAATTATTTGACCTAACCAACGCCGCCAGAGTCAGCCATGGTCTTAGCCCGCTATCCTGGCAGCAATCAGCACGGAAAACCGCCCGCAGCCACAGTACCAATATGGCCGAGAACAACTTCTTCGCCCATACCAACCCATCTGGTCAATCGCCTTTTGATCGTATGCGGGAAGATAATATTGGTTTTCGCACGGCCGGAGAAAACCTGGCTGCAGGTCAGCCAAGCAGCATCTTTGCCCATGAAGGTTTAATGAACTCGTTGGGGCACCGAAAAAATATTTTAAAAACAAATTTTGAAAACCTTGTCATCGGCGTTGCTTTTAATGACGATAACCAGCCATTCTATACCGAAACGTTTTGGGCTGATTGAAGCAAAGAGGACGGCTCCTTCGTTTCCAAAAACGTGAGAACCGTCCCCGTATGTCACTTAATCATTAATTCATAAATATTCAGGTAGGCATTTTTAGCGACTGGCTCTTCCGTTACAACTTCGCCTTTATACAGTACATCCCCGGAATCCGAATCCAAAATCACTAACACAGGAGCGCTACCCGGTTCCAGCGACGATTCTATTTGGCTATTCAGCACGTATATGTTATCTTCTGCTATTTTTACTAGGGTCTGTCCCCCTTCCTTAAGTGAGGGAAGCTTAAGCTTGCCGGTTATTTCATCATTTTTCCAATTATAAGTTACAATTTGGTTTTCATCCCTGAAGTAAAGGGTTTCCTTTTTATACATGAGAACATCTTTACCAGCTACGGAATTTGGAGCTTTTACGGATTTCTTTTCATCTGTTTTCAGGTTGTAAACAATAAATTTCCGCTCGCGCTTTTCAGTCGTGGTCTGTGCATGGCCCTGCTTTTGTCTTCTCATCTCCGTGGTTTTCGAAAAAATAACGTATGGATGCGCACCTATTTGATCCGAACTGGATAGTAGTTGAATGTGTTTTCGCTTATTTCCTTCCTGGTTATCAGCTGTTGCAATCGTTTCTTTCCCATTGATTTCTTCGTTGGTGATATCAAAACGATACAGGAGTTCTCCATTTCCTCCATCTCTGAAGAAATTTTGAGTGATCACTTTCAGCTCTCCGTCTATCATTTGCACATCTTCCACCCAAACTTGTACATACTTAGCTCGATTGGGGATCGGTACATTAAATGATAATGTTTTTCCATTATCTTTATCCATAACAGCAACATCAAATTCCATGTTACTTTCGGATATTCGAGCCGATTGATTGTTAACTGCTGCATAGGCGAGTGTACTATCTGTTTCATAAAAGAATGAAGCATTTCCACTTTTTCCGCGCATAAAGCCACGATGTTTTTCTTTCAATCTCTGCATGTCATTGCCGAAGAAACTTCCCGAAATGCGCTCCAAAAATGATTGCTTACGTTCATACATTGCCCCTTCTGCTGTGACCTTGACACGTTCATCTGCACTCATTCCGGATCCGGGATTCAAAAGACCCTCCAGAACAACGGGGTCCAACTCATCTTTATTTCCGCTTATTTTTTCAAAAACAATCTCCGGAGAGCCGCTCGCTGATAATGCGGATTGTATATAAAATGTTCCGACGGTCAGCGCTACAACCGTGATGATGGTTACTAATCTCCAATAACGTTTCATATTATCACACCTTTCACACCGTTATCTTTTTATTCAGCAAGTAGTTACCAACCCAAATGGACATGGCGGTAACAATGATCCCCATTGCCGTTTCCAATCCGACTATCTCCAGTGGGTACAGGAAGTCACGTCCCATGATAAACACCAATAAAGCGGGCCAAATAAAAATCAGGACGGTTATTGCGATATAAATGATACCTGCAATAATTCCCTTCCATTTAAAACTGCGCTCGAACAGAATGGCTGTTGACACAACCGTCAACGCCATGAAGCCGGCACCGTAGTACAAAACAAACTCAGAAAAGGTTTGTGGAACAAGCATAGATAGATATTTCCAATTGATAATCTGACTGACGGTCATATCGGATCTAAAATCCGTTGGAACCATCCACTTCAACACATTGTTTTCCAACGGCAAAAAGATGAGCTGTACGGAAACAAGCCCAAGTACCATCAAAAATATGGTGATCATTTTGGACACATAAATATTTAATCGTGCTGTGGGCAGCATTAAGAGCCGGTAGATAAACGTGTTTTTGCCAAGCCAGTCACGGTACCAGATTATAAATACATAAAAGATTAATGCTGCGACACATATGGTGATGGGCCCCATGAACCATAAACTTCGAGCCACGTCTATAAATGCCATTTGACCATACTTCTCAAGAAATTGCTCCTGTGAAAGCATATCCTCATACATAGCTTTGTTCGCATCAGCCATATACCCATTGGCTTTCACAATGACGCCCGCAACCTGCACGATGACCGTCATGGCAATAAGAACTAGATAGACCTTCATAAACCGGCTCAATTCAAAGTTCACTAGTTTCACAAATCGATTCATGGCTGATACACCTCTCTCATCACATCAACGATTGATTTTCCTTCCGTTTCCCGCATGTCTTCCGTATGAAATTCTTTCACCACAACCCCGTCATCCAGCAGCACTGACTTATCAATCAAATGCTCAATATCACTAATTTCATGTGTTGTGATAATTACCCCGCGGTCTTCCACCAGATGGCTTGTGAACACCTCAGCAATCTGTTCCCGGGTGAAGATGTCAATGCCGGAAAACGGCTCATCCATCAGCAAATAATCCACATCCAGCGCCAATCCAAGCAATAAGTTGACTTTGGCCCGATTGCCTTTTGACAGGTTATTGATTTTTTCATGTTCCTTCAGTTTGAAGAAAGCGAGCAATTCGGTTGCGCGCTTCTGATTCCAGCTGTCATAAAAATCAGCCATAAATTGCATCGCCTCACGAATCGTCATGCTCGGCTGCATAATAATGGCATCCGGGATGAACGTCACCTTTTCATAGCTATGTTTGTTTATTTTTTCGCCATCAATCAGAATTTGTCCACCATTAAGTGGGGTTAAATTCATAACCGCATTAAGTATCGTTGTCTTGCCGACGCCGTTGATTCCGATAACGCAGGTGATCTCGCCTTTTTCGGCGGTGAACGATACACCTTTAAGCACGCTCTTGCGGCCAAACTTTTTCTTCATATCTTTGACTTCAATCATTCTCGTACCCCCTCGTATCCTGGTCTGTTTCCAACTTCTCCTTCACCCGGTCCAGAACATCCTCGGCTGATACATTAATGGAACGAATCGCGTGAACAAACGTATCTACGGCGTCGTCGATCAATTCTTCCCTGACTGCTCCCAGTACTTGTTCATCCTTGGTAATCTTGCTCGGCAAATTCCGCTCCGTATAAATCAAACCCGCTTCCTCCATTTCTTTATAAGCCCGTTGCGCGGTATTCGGGTTTATTTTCAACCGGTTCGCCAGCTCCCGTCTTGAAGGAATCTCCTGCCCCGGCTCCAATACGCCGGTTGCAATCTGCTCCTTAAAATGACGGATGACCTGCACATAGACCGGATCCCGCTTATTAAACTGCACATTCATACGCCCAGCTCCTATATAACTCAGAATGTCCGCAAGTGTATTAAATGGTTAATACACAATTGCCAAAAAAATGTGTATTAAGTGCCTAATACATCTGATGTTTTGTATTATACGGTTAATACACTTAAGTGTCAATAAACAAAATTCCCATTTTCATCATAAACACTACTATATAGAGATTGCTTAATAACGTTGCGTTAAAAAGGTTTAGTAAAGGCAGAAAATAAGGTATGCTTTAATAGAAAACCATAAATAAAACCGTCTGGTGCCGTTATAGCAAACGGTTTAATTCTAAATCTAGTTATTGGAAAGACAATTAATACATAGTGAGTAATTCTTAAAATAAAAAGAAAATGGAGGATAATATGCAAACAATCATCGGTAAAGTAAAAACACTCAATCGATATCCAGTAAAGTCATTCAGTGGTGAAAGCCTTACAGAAACTAAAATTGAAAGATACGGATTATATGGTGATAGGTGTTATGCATTTTTAGATGAAAAGAGTCCTGTGAAATACCTCACAGCAAAACATGTTCCTTCACTAATTGAATATAAAGCAAATTTAATTAATAAAGAAAACAACAAAGCGTTTCCTTATGTTAAAATCACATCGCCCAAAGGAAAACTCTATTCGTGGGAAGATGATGATTTTTTCCATGACATTAAGCAACTTAGCAACAGACCATTAGAACGTGTGAAATTTTCCCCGGAAGATAATATGATGGCGGTTGACCAAGCTAATATCCTCCTTGTAACCAAACCATCTTTAGACGCATTAAAACAAGAATGGGGAAAAGATATGAGCTATCTCCGTTTCAGGCCTAATATTGTCTTAAGTATTGACGACAACATACCGTTTCTTGAAAATGAATGGATGGATAAACACATTCAAATAAATGACACTGTATTAAAGATTTATAAACAATGTAAGCGTTGCAAAATGGTTAATATTGACCCTGAAAAATATGATATTGACCCTACTTTATTAAAAACGCTTGCCCAACATCATAATGTGAATTTTGGCGTTTATGCTTCCGTTATTAAGACTGGGACCATTCAACTTGAGGATGATGTTTATTTATTCGCTGATCAATAATAGATAGAAGATACAATGCTGTTAATTGGTAGAAACGAAAGAGAGTAAGACTTATTACTATGCATCGCCTGCATATGAAATGCGTTCAAACGCAAACGTATCCTTTCTGTGCTAAAATAGAATATATATATTTGAATGAACGGAAAGGTGATTCATCATGACCACAGATATAAAATTAACGTCGCTCTCCTCAAAAGGCGGATGCGGCTGTAAAATCGGCCCGGCTGATCTGGAAAACGTGCTCCACTCCCTCCCGCAGACAGCGCCAAATCCAAACATGCTCGTCGGTTTGAACACAAGCGATGATGCCGGTGTCTATAAACTCACCGATGATCTGGCGCTTGTTCAGACAGTTGATTTTTTCACCCCGATTGTCGACGATCCGTATGCGTTTGGCCAAATTGCAGCCGCCAACGCTATCAGTGACGTCTATGCCATGGGTGGCACACCGATTACCGCATTGAACATTGTCGCTTATCCTATTTCCACTTTGGACGAAAGCATTCTTGCCGACATATTACACGGTGCCGGTGATAAGTTGGAAGAGGCAAACGTGTCCCTCGCCGGTGGCCATTCCATTGACGATCAGGAACCAAAATTCGGACTGGCCGTCACCGGTACTGTTGCCCCTGAAAACATCAAAACAAATTCCGGAGC
The DNA here is from genome assembly GCF_055395055.1 of Lentibacillus halophilus. Lineage (NCBI taxonomy): Bacteria > Bacillati > Bacillota > Bacilli > Caryophanales > Bacillaceae > Lentibacillus > Lentibacillus halophilus. The sequence continues at coordinate 1,138,029 of NZ_AP043750.1, read as the reverse complement.
CAAACCGGGTGACAAGCTGATTTTGACAAAACCGATCGGCGTCGGCATTATGAGCAGCTCTTTGAAAAAAGATTTGTTGAATCAAGAAGAAATTGACCGTGTCACCGACGTTATGACAACATTGAACAAAACTGCTGCCGAAACGATGCATGATTATCATGTTCATGCTTCAACCGATGTCACCGGTTTCGGGCTGCTCGGCCATGCGTCTGAAATAGCGTCAGGAAGCCATGTTGACATCCGGATTCATTCCGCATCGGTTCCAGTGCTGCCACGTGTCAAACAACTTGCCGATGCTGGGTCTGTACCAGGCGGGACGAAAAACAATTATGACCACATCCTCGATATCGTCACCTTCCCTGCAGACACCGATCAGCTGGATAAGTGGATCCTGTGTGATGCGGTTACATCAGGCGGCCTTCTGATTTCAGTGGACAACAATGATGCTGAAGCACTGCTTAGGGAACTGCGGGAAAAAGGAACCGAGTCAAGTATCATAGGCTCTGTGACCGATGGCAGCGGACATATCACAGTCGAATAACCAAGGGGAGATTCATCCATGTTTCAAGACATTTCACTTCAAGAACTTTTTAAACAACAACAAAAAGGTGAACTCACCGCTATCGACGTCCGTTCACCAAAAGAATTTCAGGAAACGACCATCCCCGGAAGTATAAATATACCAGTGTTCACCGATGATGAACGTTCCGAGGTCGGCACCCTGTATAACCAAAAAAGCAAGGAGGCAGCCGAACAGCGTGGTCTGGAAATAATATCGGCTAAATTGCCCGATTTCATCCATGCGTTTCAACAAATTGATACACCTAAAGTCGTTTTCTGTTGGCGGGGCGGCATGCGCAGTAAAACCGCTGCTACCGTCACTGATTTAATGGGCATGGATGTCAGCAGACTGCAGGGCGGTATCCGTTCATACCGAGAGTGGGTAGTGAACGAATTGGAAAAAGCCAACTTCCCGCCCAGCATTGTCGTTTTAAACGGCAATACCGGAACAGGCAAAACGACAATTCTGCACCGTCTTTGGGAGAATGGCTACCCGGTCATCGATCTTGAAGGAATGGCCGGTCACAAAGGGTCCATATTCGGTCATATTGGTGTCGATCCGGCAAACCAGAAACAATTTGACGCGCGTCTTATTCACGCGATACACCAATATGAAAACGCCCCGTTCGTTCTTATGGAAGGTGAAAGCAAGCGAATTGGCAATGTCGCCATCCCGACCTTTCTTAATGAGAAAAAGGAACATAGCTTGCAGCTGTTCATTGATTTGCCAATGGAACAGCGCATCCGGAATATTCTCGAGGATTACCAGCCTTGGAACCATCCGGATGCCTTTTTGGAAGCATATCGGCGGATTCAAAAGCGAATTCATACCCCGGTTGCCAAACAAATTGATAACGATCTGCAAACAGGATATTACAGCCAAGCCATTCGACAGCTGTTGGACTATTACTATGACCCGCGTTACGAACACACAACAGAAAAATACCCTGCTGATCAGACAAAACACATACATGCAGCCAATGTGGACGAAGCAACGTCCCAAATTGAACAGTGGCTTGTTACAATGTATTCATAGCGACCTCTGCCATCAGTAACCTTTACGTTTAATGATATATACTGTTCATTTTCTGTTCATAAACGTATGTTATCTTAATTAACACATTGTTTTATTAGTGACTTTTACGAAAGGGGGATTAACGAATGGAAAATTACAGTAAAACATTACTTCGATTTTCAGCTGTTTTTGCATTGATTGGTGCCTTTTTGGGCTCCCACATGGCTGGGGCAGGAAGTCTAGCCTTTAAAACAGTGCACGCCCATATTTTGGTCGTTGGCTGGTTGACCTTGTTTGCTTGGGCTGTTTACTACAAACTTTTTACACCGGCAAGCACAGTCATGGCCGCTCTTCATGTCTTCTCAGCCATTATCGGGGTCATCGGGCTAACAGTCGGCATGTGGCTGTACTACTTGCATCCGTTTGGTTGGCCTGATGGACTCGTCACCGTCTTCTTTATTGTCGGCGGATCCATTATGCTTTTAAGTTTCGTGTTCTTTGCTGTGCTGACGTTTATGAAGACAGAAAGAGATAAGTAACCGGAATAACGTGAGAAGTGACTGAAGTTATATATAAAAGCGTCCGAATAACGACTCCGTCCGCTCATAGAACAAAGCCTGTATCCCGTCATACAGGCTTCTCCCATGATTAAGTATAAAACAACACCACCATTAACGGGCCGAAAATGGAACAAGCAATGGCACTCAACGTCATGGCGACGGAGCTCACCGACGTTGTATCTTCGCCGTATTCAATAGCTTTGCTTGTTCCAATAACATGGGACGCACTGCCGAAAGCCATCCCCTGTGCCAATGAACCGTTCACCCTAAACCAGTTAAGAATATATGGACCGAGAACGACACCGGTAAACCCGGCCGTCATGACAAAAAGGACGGCAAGCGACGGCGATCCACCCAATTCATCCGCTATCTCCATCGCCACAGGCGTTGTCACCGACTTAGGCAAAATGGAATACAGCAACTCTTGTTTAAAACCAAGCAACTGCGCCAATACAAGACCACTTATAAGACCGACCAGGGACCCAATAAATACGCCACCCAAAATAGGATATATATAGGAAAGCAACAGATGCCGTTGTTTGTATAAAGGGTTGGCCAGCGCAACGATAGCCGGTCCAAGCAGAAAGTCAATCCATTGTCCGCCCATCATAAACGTATCATAGGAAACACCGAACAATAACAGCAGCACCACCACCGCTATCGGCGTTGTTAAAGCAGGAATAAGGATCGGCACCCGGAACCGATCGTATAAACGGCTCATGAAAAGATAAAGGAGTACCGTGACTACTATGAAGATGATTCCGATAAGTGCTTCTTGCATTCCGCTTTCTCCTTTCCTTTTTTGGATCTTTTTTCTAACAATCGACTTGTATGTCCGGCTGTAATCATGACAAGCAAGGTGCTGATAATGGTAATAATAAACAACCAGACCGTATGACCGACGAAAAGTCCAAAGTGATTCATTACACCGACAGTGGCAGGAACAAACAACAGCGGCATGTACGTTAACAACACATTCGAGCCCGTCTCAACCCAATTGACAGGACATATCTTTAATACCAAGGCAGTAAATAACAGCAATAATCCAACAATACTTCCCGGAATAGGCCAATTCAACAAGTCCTGCAGCCAGCTTCCGGCAAGGTAAAATACATATAAAAATGCTATTTGCATGATGCCGTTAACCATTTTCATCGCTGATGGTGTTATCTCCGTTACATTAGAACAGAAAACACACCGCCCTCCTTTATCATTAAATTGCTATTGCCGTTGTTTTTGAAAATAGTCCACCATCCCAAGGGCATTCAGTTGCATATCCAAATGAATCTGCAAATAGACAGAATGATCCTCGGAGATACCCAAAAATGTCAACGGTTCTTTCACTTTTTCCAGCATCCGGGCAGCGAGTATATCATACCCATATCCCTCGGAAAAGGCATCGTCGCCAATCTCCAAAAATACATCCAACCATTCCGACACTTGTATAAGTGCTTCATTCACCTTTTCCGTCATACCGAAATGACCAAAATAAATGCGGTCCAGCCCCAGTTTTCGGATTCGATCGATCGATTCCTTCATCGCTTCCGGGTCGAAATGATTCGGTGACGTGGTCGGTAAAAAGAAATCAATGCCCTCCCGAAACAACTGTTGATGACAAATACCGGCTGTGTCTCCGGTAAATAACCCATTGCTGATGGGATCATAAATACAAAAGTGATGCCTGGAATGGCCCGAAGTATCGAGAAATTCAAGGATGCAATGGCTTCCGATGGCGAGTGTCTCCTTATCATTTTTCAAAAGCATGCGGTCTTCCGGTACAGGAATAATCGGATCAAAAAATTCCGTAAAACTTTCGCCGTAAACCCCTCGCGTGCTGGCAGCCAATTTTTTGGGGTTGACCAAATGTCTGGCTCCATTGGGGTGAACAACGACGGTCGCATTCGGACATTCCTGCAAAAGTCGCCCGGCACCCCCGGCATGATCAAGATGAATATGCGTGACAATAATGTAGGTTACTTGATCCAATGTAAAACCAAGGTCACCAAGCCCCTTTTTAATATATTTCACAGACGGACTTGGCCCGGTTTCAATCAATGTCAAATCGTCTTCATTCACGACATACGTACCGGTCCGTTCCGGTATACCCATATCAAAGCCGTCAATTAAATGAATCCGTTCATCGAGTTGTATTGGCTTTTTATCCTCCACCACTTTCATCCCCTATCTACTCTAACATTAATTCCGGTTGTCCAGTAGAAACCAGACACATACTTATCCCGTAAAGCCATTGCCTTTTAAAAAGTCGACAATTCCATCCACCAACCCATCGGCCAATAGACGATCAGGATCACCGTATGTTTCTTGATTGCCCTTCTCATCTGTGGGTGCTTCTTTTAGCACATGATTCATTTTTTCAAGAACCATTATATCAGCATCAGGTTGTGCCGTATGGAGCAATTCGGTCTCACTGGACGGCACTTGTAAATCACAACCGCCACCAATCAGCAAAATCGGCATATCCAATTCAGCCACTTCTTCGCTAGGGCTACAATGCATCCATGACGCCAAGAATTCTTGTATGGACGGACGGAAAACACTTTTCAGTTCCTGGCTCATATTCTGTACGTTTTCACCTTGCTTTATATTTCCAATAATACCTTTAGCCTCCTGCATCAGTGAAGCGTTTCTCCTCAATTATCGATTATACCTGATGAACGTCGTTTCATGAAGAAGACTCCTTTAAAAATTTGGAAAAAAACCGCATTTGATGCATACATAACGTATCAGCAATTGGTCAAACTAATAAGGATCAACATTGAGGAGGTTATATGGATGCAAAATCAACAACAGCAGCAAAATTTTACGAACACGACACAAATGCCGCCACAACAGCATTATGGCGGACATGACATGTTTGATGGCCATGAGGCATTGTCATCCTTGGTCGGCGGAATAGACCAATATGTGTTGTACGAACAGCATATTCAGGATCCTGAATTACAAACAATGTCGCAAAAACATCGGGCATTTTGCAGCCAGCTGTATAATACCATTCTGGACACGTACCAATCCGGACAGGATCCTGCTGTTGACACCCAATCCTATAAAATGGATCAGAATAATAACATTGTTTACGGCAAGCAAACACCGGCACAACCGACAACACCGATGCAATCGGTCAATGAAATCAATGATGAAACCATTTCCGGCTTTATGATGGGCGCACTGAAGGCAACGGCCTCGTCCTTTACCATGGCATCATTGGAAATGACTAATCCTGTTCTGCGCCGTATTCTGGCTGACAGTGTTCCGAACTTAGTCGAAATGGCTTATGAAGTATTCCTTTATCAAAACAAAAACCAATATTACCAAGTACCACAGCTGCAGCAACAGGACATGCAGGCATTTCAGCAAAGTTACGCGCCTATTCAGGGAACCATGCCACATTAAAAACAACCAGTTAGCGAAGAAGGAATCGGCCATTTCGATTCCTTCTTTCTTATGATTATGTATGATTTATTTGGCGTTTTCACATCGAATTTTGGCGTTTTGAGATGAAGTTTGGCGTTTATCCATATCTATTATAAAAACTGCCTGTTCGCCCCACAGCAAACAGGCAGTTTTTTCAATCCAGTAGCCGATTATTCTCATCAACTGACATGACCCGGGCGGAACTCGAAATATCATCCACATCGTACATGCCATCGCCATGACATACGCTGCATTGGTATTGCCAGCCTTCATCATCCGAGAGCATGCCTGTTCCTTCACAGGCTTTGCAAGTGTATGCTCGATCCACGTTACATCCTCCTTGTTACTGCCGGTCTTTAGCCCAGTTGATAATGCCTCCTTTGAGCATAATCTCAATCTGACGTTCAGACAGGCTGTGCTTGACTTTTATTTGCTCATTTTTATCTTTTACAGTAATGGAGAATTCATTCCCCTCCTGAATCTTATTCCGTAAATCGTCCAGAACAAGAACATCACCGGAGGAAAGTTTATCATAATCGTTTTCATCAACGAATGTTAAAGGCAGCACTCCAAAGTTAACCAGGTTTTGCCAGTGGATCCGGGAAAAGTCTTTGACCAATGCTACGTGCAAACCGAGATATCTCGGGGCGAGGGCTGCGTGTTCGCGACTGGATCCCTGCCCGTAGTTATAACCGCCAACAATAGCATGCCCGCCTTTTTCGACTGTTTCTTTGCCACGTTTGTAATACGTGTCATCTATAATTTCAAATGTGAATTTACTGATCTCCGGCAAATTGCTTCGATACGGAAGAACCCGTGCACCGCCGGCAAGAATTTCGTCCGTTGAAATATTATCATCCATCTTCAGTAAAATCGGCAATTCAAAACGATCCGGCATTTGATCCATTTCCGGAATGGACGCAATGTTGGGGCCTTTCTTCAACTCAACTTGCTTGGACTCCTCATATGGAAGTGGCGCATCCAGCAAATCCATATTCGCTTCAGCATGTTTTGGTTCCTTTATTTTTGGACAATCCATTTGCAACGTGCGGGGATCGGTGATTTCTCCAGTTAGCACAGATGCAGCGGCTGTTTCTGGGCTGCACAGGAACACACTGTCTTCTTTCGTCCCGGAACGTCCTGGAAAGTTTCTAGGGGTCGTGCGCAGACTGTTCTGGCCTGTTGCCGGTGCCTGCCCCATACCGATACACCCGTTGCACCCGGCTTGATGCATTCGTGCACCAGACTGCAGCAAACTTGCCATGTGACCTTCCTGTACGAGATCCGTCAACATTTGTCTTGACGTTGGGTTAACATCGAAAGACACACCGTCTGCAATATAGTTGCCTTTAACGATTTCAGCAGCGACAGCGAAATCACGGAAGCCCGGGTTTGCTGAGGACCCGATATACGATTGATAAATCGGGGTTCCGGTTAGTTCACGGACAGGAACGACATTTCCGGGACTTGATGGTTTGGCGATAAGTGGCTCAAGCGCAGAAAGATCAACCTCCTCTAAAATATCATACGTTGCATCTTTGTCAGCGGCCATTTCAACCCACTCGTCTTCCCGGTCCTGCTCTTTCATGAACCGCTTCACTTCTTTGTCGGAAGGGAATACTGTACCAGTCGCCCCAAGCTCAGCACCCATATTGGCAATAACATGGCGGTCCATGGCACTTAAGTCCTCAACGCCCGGACCGAAGTATTCGATAACCTTGCCGGCGCCGCCTTTGACATCATGTCTGCGAAGAAGCTCCAGAATAGCATCTTTCGCGCTTACCCAGTCCGGCATTTTTCCAGTGAGTTTGACGCCCCATACTTCCGGCATTTTTACGTGAAATGGTTCTCCTGCAATGGCCATGGCCACATCAATTCCCCCGGCGCCCATAGCGAGCATACCCATACTTCCATTAGCGCACGTGTGACTGTCCGAACCGAGGAGCGTCTTCCCCGGCTTAGCCAGCCGTTGCATATGTACGGGATGGCTCACACCATTGCCGGGTCTTGAGTAATGCAGTCCAAAGCGCTGAGCTGCACTTTCAAGAAACAAATGGTCATCAGGGTTCTTGCTGTCTTCCTGAATCAAGTTGTGATCAACGTATTGCGCGGAGGCTTCTGTTTTGGCACGATCAAGATTCATTGCTTCAAGTTCAAGCATGACAAGCGTACCGGTTGCATCCTGCGTAAGTGTCTGATCAATGGTAAGACCGATTTCTTCCCCGGGATTCATATTGCCTTCCACAAGATGATCTTTAATCAACTTCTGGGTCATATTCAAAGCCATGGAATACCTCCTGAACATATGATGTTTGACATCTTTTCATACACAAATAGTATATGACAGTCTTTGTATAATTATTTGCAGCTTCTTTTGCTCGTCACTCTTTATGTACCACTGAATGAACATACATAAACATACATGACTTCCTATATGTTCCATCACGTTTTTGTTCATTTTTTTGCTCGCCAGGTACAAACTAAGGATGAAATCACTTTGATTGAGGTGATCTTAAAAAATGGGTAGAGATGAGCACAAGACAAGCCGCAGAGGAAGAGCGCGTTTAGCACAAACCCCTGAATATGCCAAAACCGACAGTAAAGAAGTGGAGTTTTCAGAAGAGTTCGCTGACCACCGGGACAAAGAAGCCCAAGCACGAATGCGGGCAGCCAGACAACGAATGGAAAACCGAAAGTAATAACAGTTTTGTCCCCCTTTTGATCAAACAGAAGGGGGACGTTTTGTTACATTTTCCTGAATGATGTCTGACTCAGTGAACCCGTTCATTAATTTCATTATTTTGTGGATAATAATACGAATGGAGGTGTCTTACATGTCACAACAATATTGTTGTCCAAACTGCAAAACCAATTGGTCACGGTTCAACGTGATTGAACAAGTTGCCCAACCGGTCAAATTGAATCCGCAAACCGGTGATGTGCAGAATGATTATCAAGACAGCTATCCGGAAGTATTTCATATCATGTATCATGGTCCGACTTATCGGATCCAGTGCGGTTCATGCGGGCTGATTGAAGATGAACATACATTTGTGAAATTTGCCGAATATGAACAACGTAATGATTAAGATCAGTTGGTGACGCTGCTTCCTTCCTGTACCTGCCTTTACAGATAGTAAACGGTTTCATATAATGGATATGAGTGGAGAACAAAGGCAAGGAGGATGGAAAAGTGTGAGTGATATAAAGGAAGGGACATTGCTGTGGGAACCGAGCGATGAACGAAAACAGCAATCCAATATGTATCATTTTATGGATTGGCTTCAAACCCATAAGGACAAGCGATTCGAGGATTATCATACGCTTTGGCAATGGTCTGTTGAGGAACCGGAGCATTTTTGGGCATCCATCTGGGACTATTTTAACATCCAAGCTGAAGAACCCTACGAAACAGTGCTCTCAACCCATCAAATGCCTGGAGCAAAGTGGTTTCCCGAAGCGACGATTAATTATGCCGAGCATATTTTTCGAAACCGGCATAACGATGAACCGGCTATTATTCACTCTTCGGAACTGCGCGGGACGGAAGAGGCTTCGTGGGGAAAGCTTCACCGTGATACATCCGCCCTGCAGCGGACGATGAAAAACCTCGGCGTGAATAAAGGCGACCGTGTCGTTGCCTATGTCGCCAATACTTACGAATCAATTGTAGCATTTCTGGCAAGTGCCAGCCTTGGTGCCATCTGGTCCAGCGCATCCCCCGAATTCGGGATGCAAAGCGTGATTGATCGTTTCCAACAAATCGAACCCAAAGTGATGATAACGGTTGACGGTTATCGCTACAATGGCAAGGATTTTGACCGAACGTCTGTCGTGGAAGATATCCAATCAGAGTTACCAGGATTGGAAGCAACCATCGTTATTCCATATTTGAACAGCAACCCGGATATCAACCGTTTAACAAATGTCACTTTATGGGATGATGCCGTGAGCACACCTGGAAAGTTAACGTACGAACATGTAGCATTTAACGACCCGCTCTGGGTACTTTTTTCATCAGGAACAACCGGCAAACCGAAACCCATCGTTCAAAGTCAGGGCGGTATTTTGCTCGAACACTTGAAAGCGCTGACGTTCCATGTCGATCTTGGTAAAGGCGACCGCTTCTTTTGGTTCACAACAACCGGTTGGATGATGTGGAATTTCCTCGTTGGAGGTCTTCTGACCGGCAGCACAATTATTTTATACGACGGCAGTCCAGGGTATCCGGATAAGCGAATGCTGTGGAAATTTGCTCAGGATACGAAAATGACGGTGTTCGGAACGAGTGCCAGCTTTATTACTGCCTGCATGAAAGATGGTCTGGAACCGGGGAATGAGTTTGATTTGAGTCGCCTCGAAAGTATTAGCTCGACCGGATCCCCGCTGCCGCCGGAAGGATTTCAGTGGTGCTATAATCATGTGAAGGAAGATCTTTGGATTGCCTCGGCAAGCGGCGGAACGGATATATGCACGGCGTTTATTCTCGGTGCACCAATTTTACCAGTCTATGCCGGTGAATTGCAGTGCCGCGGTCTGGGAGCTAAAATTGAAAGCTTTGATGACAACGCAAATCCGCAAATTGGGGAAGTCGGCGAACTTGTGCTGACCGAACCGTTCCCATCCATGCCGATTTATTTCTGGAACGACCCTGACGGCAGCCGCTTGCACGACAGTTATTTCAACGTATTTCCGGGTATTTGGCGGCACGGGGACTATTTGAAAATAACCGACCGCTATACATGTGTCATTTACGGACGATCGGACGCTACCATCAACCGCGGCGGTATCCGCATTGGCACAAGTGAAATCTATCGAGCCGTTGACCATGTCAGCGACGTGAGCGACAGCTTGATTGTCGATGTTCCCAAGGGGGATGGTGATTCTTATACACCGCTGTTTGTATTAATGAAAGATGGCAAAGAGCTGACCGAAGACGTAAAAAAAACCATTAAAAGTGAGATCCGTACACAATGTTCACCGCGACACGTTCCAAGCGCCATTTACGACGTTCCTGATCTGCCAAAAACATTAAACGGTAAAAAGTTGGAAATTCCAATCAAAAAAATACTAATGGGCAAATCGGTTGATGAAGTGGTCAATAAAGGATCATTAAGCAACGAAGCATCTTTGGATTATTTTGTAAAACTTGCGAATGACCAATCAATTGAACGTACGTAAAAAAAGGATGTCGTGATGACATCCTTTTTTCGATGCGATTAGGCAGTATCTCCATACTCATGTTGTTGAAGCGCGATTTCGGTCGATATATCCTAAATCCGGTTGATATACCTGAGATCGGGTTGATATATTGCAATTCCGGTCGATATACTCGAAATTGGGTCGGTATATCGCAATTCCAGTCGATATACCCGAAATCGGGTCGATATATCGCGATTCCGGTTGATATCTATCAAACACGATCAATAAATCCGTCCCACCTTAACGGCCGTGTTCATTATTCAACACACATCTGTCATCGTGTCACATATCTATCCAAGCGTGCGCTTCTGCGTGCTCAGGCTCACGAGAACGTATGCAAAAAACGCGGCCACAACCGGCATGACAACCGAATGCAAGCCCAATGGCTGTGGAAAGAACGAGTCGGATAAAATATACAACCCTATCCCGGCCACCATCGAAGCAAGCGCACCGTATTTATTACCTTTTTTCCAATACAGCCCCATGACAACCGGCCAAATAAACGCCGCTTCCAAGCCGCCGAATGCAAACAAATTCAGCCAGATAATGAGATCAGGTGGATTCAACGCCATAACGAATACAATGATTCCCAGAACAGCTGTGATTCCAATGCTTAATCGCTTCACGCGCTGACGGGATGCTTGTGGTTCCACGTAATTTAAATAAACGTCTTTTACAATGGAGGAACTCACTAGAAGCAATAGAGAATCCACCGTTGACATAATGGCTGCCATGGGAGCTGCCAGCACAATGCCAGCCAGCCAGTTCGGCAATACTTCCAACGCGATAAGCGGCATCACTTTATCACCCACGTCAATCCCCGGCAAAATCGGGCGGGCGAACACACCAATCAAATGCATGTTTAACATGATAACACCGACCACAATGGTACCGATGATTAGCGCTCGATGCATGGAACGGGAATCTTTGTAGGACATAGCCCGGACGGCAATTTGTGGTAAAGCTACTGTGCCTACGCCCACAAGGATCCAGAACGACGATACAAAGGTTGGCGAAAGACTGCCATCCGCACCATATGGAGTAATCAAATTCGGGTTTTCCGCAGACAGGTCTGCAATGATATTGGAAATACCACCCCCGGCGATAATCGTCGCAACCAGCAATATGAGGGTCCCGACAAACATAATCGTTCCTTGAACAGCATCGGTCAGCGCAACCGCCCGGAAGCCGCCAATAGTTACATAAATCAAAACGAATAACGCAAAAATAAATAACGCCGTTGTATACGGAATCCCGACCAGTGACTCAATCAGCCGGGCGCCACCGATCCACTGGGCTGCCATTGCAGAAAATAAAAAGATAATAATGCTGAACGCCGATAGCAGAACCACCCATTTGGAGCGGTAGCGCTCTTTCAAAAAATCAACCATGGTCAATGCGTTATATTTGCGTGTCACAATCGCAAATTTTTTACCTAAAACCATCAGCACGAAATATCCGGTTGACACCTGCGTCATCGCCAGCAGCACCCAGCCGAGCCCTTGTGTATAAGCCGTTCCAGGGCCACCGATAAAACTGCTCGCACTGCCATAAGTAGCCGTCATCGTCATCGCCAGGACAAATCCGCCAAGGCTTCTTCCACCCAGAAAGTAATCCTGCATGAATGTATTTGATTTAACGTACCTTCCAGCCCAAACGCCCACACCAAATATTATGAGCAACAAGCCAATTAATGGAACCAATGCTTGCCAATTCATGTGTCTTCTCCTTCTTCCTCAAATGAAACGGTCACAAACCACTTGTTAACCACAATCGTAACCAGAACCGCCATAACGATAAACCCAAGCACGCAGCTGTAAAAAAACCATGCAGGCAGTCCAAAAACATACAAATAGTCAGATGGATCCTTCCCACCAAGACCATAGGCAAAGGCAAACCACCAGACAAAATTAAACACAACCAATCCAAGTCCGATTAACGCTTCCCGATTGGCTACTTTATAGCGTGAATCATTATCATGGGTATGATGTTCTTCCATTCTTAATCCTCCCTTATCTCTATATCATACCTGTCCTACACTATAACGGATTGCAAATGACTTTGTAAATATTCCTAAAATTAACACATACAAGAGAGAAGAGTAACGATCATACGTTACTCTTCGATATGTATCTATTCCATAGTTATAGTCTCTGGCTTTTTCCGTGCCAAGCACATGATACCGGCGATTAAATAAAATAAGCCGCTGAATATTCCTGCGCCCAGAGTGATAACGACACTGATAGCAGCTGTTACAATCAACATGATGCCGGCTGCTTTGGGTTTTTTGTCACCTTTCATGAACACAACGGAAATAATCCCTACAATCAGTGCTAACACTGACACAATAATTAATAACCAGCCGCTGCCTTGCACCCCTGCTTCCAAGAACTCGTTTAAATTACTCATCGTTATTCCGGATTGCTGCTGACTAATTTCTTCTTTTGCCTCATTTATAATCTCTTCGTTGCTTAACAGCCAAACCGCAAATGATCCGACAATGCCAAAAAACCCATAAATCAATGCACCGATAATGGTTAATACGATTTCACCTGTTCTGTTCATGCAATTACCTCCCCAAATGCCTTTTAATCTCTTCATCCATATGATGTGAATTAGCATACTATTTTATTGTAACAAAAAATCAAGGTCATTTTCTTCTGATACCATGATGATTTGAAAATTTCGAAATTAGATGACACACAGATGTTTCTCTGTTACAATGAAATCACAATAAAACAATGTACTACTAGGGGTGCCCGGCAACTATGGGCTGAGAGGAAAGGCTTTTAAGCTTTCCGACTCTTATGGACCTGATCTGGTTAGCACCAGCGCAGGGAAGTAGTCTGACGGTAAAATTGCTATCAGCTATTTCAAGCCAGGTCCAGTCTATGGATCTGGCTTTTTTCATTTGGATTCGCATAGAGAACATACTCCATCCGAAATGAGCGTTTATCGGCTGGTTTGTTCTAACGAAAATGAAACATGTCAATTTATTAAAACATTACATATGAGGAGGTCTTATCATGAAGTCTATTCCTGCTTCATTGACGATTGCCGGGACAGATCCAAGCGGTGGTGCCGGTATTCAGGCAGATTTAAAAACATTTCAGGAGTTGCAGTCGTACGGAATGTCCGTCATCACCTCGATTGTTGCTCAGAACACAACAGGCGTCCAGGATGTACAGCATTTATCGGAATCCATGATTAAGCAGCAGTTGGAGTCCGTTATTTCCGATATTCCGTTCCAAGCTTTTAAAACGGGCATGCTGGCCAATATCGACATCATGAATGCCGTTGGAGAAAAAATTTCCGGGTTGGAAACGCCATATATCATGGATCCGGTTATGGTCGCGGCGAGCGGTGACCCATTAATTTCCGAAGATGCTCAAACGTATTTACGCGACCAATTACTTCCTTTAACGACCGTCATCACACCGAATATTCCGGAAACAGAGGTGATCACCGGCAAGACGGTGGAAACGTCCGAAGATATGCAGCAGGCTGCCAAACAAATGGTTCATGAGTATGGCGCAGGTGCTGCATTGGTTAAAGGTGGTCATATGCAAGGAAAGGCTGTGGATTTTTTATATGATGGAAACCAGATGCATACGTTCACAGCAGACCGGATTGATACAACAAACACACACGGCACCGGCTGTACGTATTCCGCAGCCATAACCGCTTATATGAGTCAAGGCTATCCATTACCGGAAGCCGTGCAAAAAGGGAAAGACTATGTGACCGCAGCCATACGTCATTCGTTTTCCATTGGCTATGGAAGCGGTCCGACTAACCATTGGGCACAGCGAGAGGAAAAGGTGAAATAAATGAATCAAACGATTATACAAAACGTACGCAAAGCAACACCGCTGATCCATCATCTGACCAATCAGGTAGTTGTGAACTTTTCCGCAAACGGATTGCTGTCATTTGGGGCAGCGCCAGTCATGGCAAAGGCTGAAGAGGAAGCCGCCGACATGGCCGCTAATGCGAATGGCGTCCTGCTTAATATCGGCACCTTAACCGCTGACGAGCTGCAATCCATGATTCGAGCCGGCAAAGCAGCCAATGAAAAAGGAGTTCCGGTTGTCATTGATCCGGTCGGTGTTGCGGCCACCCCGTTCCGGACAACAGCGATGAAAGAGATTTTAACCGAAGTAAAGCCCACCGTCATTAAAGGAAATGCCGGTGAACTCGCGCACCTCGTTGAAGTCCCCTGGGAAACCAAAGGCGTTGAATCAATCGGGGATGGCGACGCGGATGAAATCGCTTCAAAGGTAACGGAAGCCTATTCCTGTACCGCCGTTGTTACTGGAAAAACGGATGTCATTTGCATTGGCAATGAAATGTTGCATAATACCACCGGGCATCCTCTTCTAGGCAAAATAACCGGGGCTGGATGCCTTCTCGGTTCCATTTTAACAGCTTGCCTGTCAACGAACGACGCGATTGAACAACAAGTCTTAACGGCAGTCCGATTTTATGGATTGGCAGCGGAATATGTCGCCGAGCAAACGGATGTCAATGGACCTGGAACATTTCTGCCCCATTTTATCGATGCCCTATCCTATGACCCTGCAACATTGGAAAGGACGTAACGTTATGAATTTACGAAAGTATTTTATCATGGGAAGCCAGAACTGTACTGGGGACCTTGCAGCTATTTTGGAAAAGGGAGCAAAAGCCGGTATTACCGCTTTTCAATTCCGGGAAAAGGGGACAGGCTCGCTGACCGGACAGGAAAAGCTGAATTTAGGTTTTCAACTGCGCGATATATGCACGCGGCACCACGTATTGTTTTTTGTCAATGACGACATGGATATGGTTGAACCACTGGAAGCTGATGGTATCCACGTCGGCCAGGATGATAGGCACTTGGAAGAGTTAAGGGAAAAATTTCCGGATAAAATTATTGGCCTGTCGGTATCCAATCAGCATGAAGTTGACAACAGCCCAATTCATCTGGCTGATTATCTCGGAGCTGGACCGATTTTTGCCACGTCAACCAAAGACGACGCCAAACAAGCTGTCGGTACCGAATGGATTAAAACATTAAAACGTCAGTATCCCGGTACGCCCATTGTCGGAATTGGCGGCATTAACGACCAAAATGCTGCATCCGTTATCGATGCCGGTGCGGATGGGGTTTCAGTTGTTTCAGCTATTACAAAAGCGGATGATATAAACGCTGTCGTCGCCAGCCTTTGAGGTGAAAATTGTCGAATGGTGACACGCGGACAGCATTCCGCCCTGTAAACAGAAAAAACGAAGAATCACTGCAATAACTGACCGTGGATCTTCAAAATAAAGGTATGTTATCCATAAAACCCTTTTTTGGTATTAGCCTTGTTCAGGTCGAGTCTCGTACACTGAACCACATGGCTAATAAATTGAGAGAAGGAGTGGATAACGGTTGATGTGGAACAAACGTTGTTTAACAGAATTGGCTTTTATTTTGATGTTTTCTATAGTTCTTGCAGCATGTGGTGCAGACGATAATAACACGAATGCCAGCGAATCCCCGGAAAATAATGAGAGCCAGAACGAAAATACGGAAACGGACGAAAACAAAGATGTTGAATTAGGCAAAAAGGAACTGACCATTCCGTATGTTGCATGGGCAAGAGAAACGGTCGTCAGTTACTTAATGGGGGAAGTTCTGAAAGACATTGGTTACAATGTGGAGGTCAAGCAAGTCGAAACAGGACCTATGTGGGCCAGTGTAGCTGATGGAACAGCCGATTTCACTGCATCAGCCTGGCTGCCAAAAAGTCAGAAGCAATATTGGGATCAATATAAAAACCAGGTGGAAGAAGTTAATCAGACGCTCGATAAAGCGCCATTGGCCTTAACCGTGCCATCCTATATGGAAGATATTGACTCTGTGGAAGACTTAAAAGACAACACAGAGCTTGGTAAAAAACTGAATTGGAAGATTACAGGTATCGATTCGGGAGCCGGCATTATGAGCCTGACCAAAAAAGCAATTGATCAATACGGTCTGGAGCAATGGGATCTGCGACATAGTTCGGAAGCAGCTATGATCACCGAGTTGAAATCGGCTATTGAGAATAAAAAACCAATTGTGGTTACCCTTTGGAAACCGCACTGGACATTTGGCGTCATGGATTTAAAAATGTTAAATGACCCAAAAGGCAGTTATGGCGGAAATGGTGGCCATATTAGTATCGTCGCCAATAAAAATTTGGAAGACGACGCACCAGCCGCTTATAAATTTATCAATCAGTATACGGAATCGTATGAAATGATTGAAAAACTGATGCCTAAGGTGTTTGCCGAGGATAAAGACCCTAAAAAAGTTGCCCGGCAGTTTATAAACGATAATCCAGAGCTTATTGACGAATGGACAAAAGGTATTCAAACGGAATAAACCCTACAAACCAGCTTCCTCCATGACGAATGGGGGGGAGCTCTTTTTTGATAGAGTGTTTTTAACTCCCACGGATGTTAAAGAGAAGCTGTTTATCCCCGTCTCCACGTATGGGATAACTTATGTTCAGAGATGAGATATAAGAAATAAAAGAACAACTAATGGATTCGCCCATACAGTATTAGACGAATTCCCATATAGTAAAGAGAAGGTTTTTTTAAGGAGGAAATGAATTATGAATCATAATCAGCCACCGTTTGATAATGAAAGGATATTTAACTTTCCTTGGTCTTCGAATCAAGGACCCGGAGGGGGGCCTACCTTTGGCGGATCTCCCGGGCCATCAGGGGGCGGCTATTCACCTGGAGGACCGTCCAACGTGCCGGGCGGACAACAGCAAGTCAGCCCCCCCAATTCCCCACCACCGGCCTTCACACCACAACAACAGCCAATGCAAAAGGGGCCGGGAGGGGTTAGCACCTATGCTATTGACCCTGGCTCGATCAGAGGATGCTTGTTTCAATTCACGTATATTTGGTTACAATGGGATGCCTTCTGGTTTTTCCCAATCTTTATCGGACCACGATCCATCGCTGGCTTTCGTTGGCGGAGGAACAGATGGGTCTACTATGGAATCGATTTAGACCATATACAATCGTTTCAATGTTATTAACCACTTGATGACCGCTTGATGTTTTCTCATATAAACTCTCAGCAGAGCAGGGTTTGTTAACACCTGACGAATATATAAAAAAAAGGAAATGGCTGCCAAGAGTATAGAATTGGCAGCCATTTTCTCTTGTTCATATGCAATCAATCCATATGGTTTCACATAGGCGGGAATTTTTCATGGCAATTACCATGAAATGTTGTTTCTTTATTTTATACACTGGCGATGTGGATGTTAATTGGTCAAATCGTTTCAGTAAACAACAAATCAAGCAATTTCTTTATCTAATTATGTTTCACGTTCTCAACAATCGTCTCCACTTCATTCCTGGATATCTTCTCACGGCCTTCTTTCAAAGCTTTAATCGTCCGCTTGGCTAATGCGAGGGGAATTCTGCAAAACAGCAAAATATGTCGGGTTTCGATAGATTTCATGTATTCGTCGGCCTGTGCAAGATTATTTTCAGTGTACTGGAACATATCTTCCCTTGTCCAGCCATCCGGGACAAATTTCACACCACGTTCACTATCTTCATCCTGGTTCCGCAAAATATTCACAGCTTGCAGTCCACGTCCATAGCTAATGGCAAGCTCACGGTCTGTTTCCGTTCCATCATACCAATACCAGATATCAGACAGCATAACGCCTACGAGACCAGCTACATAATAGGTATAATCATCAAGATCGTCTCTATCTCGTATATGCCAGCCTTTCTCCACCCAGTCAGCCATTCCGAAAGCCATGACACGTGTTGACGCTTTTACTTTTTCAACAATTCCGTTCGGACACAGACGGATCCAGTCACCAAGCCTGTGTGTCACTTCCGGCAGCGATTCATACGGCTGCAGCATGGAGCGATACGCATCATCATCAAATTCGCCCTCTAAAAGGCGGCCGGTCTCCCGCAGCAGACGTTGTTTGGTTTCTACATCCAGTTCTTGATGATCCTCTATCTCATCGACAGCACGCATGCATAAATAAGCTGATCCAACCGTTTGTTTCAATGGCGGTTTCAGTAAAGTAATCGGAATATAGAATGTTCTGCTTGTCTGCTTAAGCATATGGTTTGCATCTTTTTGCAATTGTTTTGCTTGACTCAACCGTTACGCCTCCCTTTGATACCTCTAAGTATATCAAAAAACACAAAACATTGATATGGATAAATGATTTTGAACAAAAAAGGGGGAGAACCACGAAGGCACTCCCATTATTTCCAATGGTCAATTTTAATGGGCCGTCCTTTTCGTGGACGCTCCCACAACAGCCCCTGCTCAAGAGCCATCTTTTTCGCAATTTGTGGTGCATTCCACAATGGCGGCAACAAAAGAAACGAGACAGGCACAGCAGTAATAACAATCGAATTCTGGATCGCTGTTATACTCCCTTCCCCAATTGTCAGGATCACCATTGCGGTTGCACCGAATATTAGTGCCCAAAACACGCGCAACCATCGTTTTGGATGATCATTGCCGGTCAATGTTACCGCAACGGTATACGAGATCGTATCGGCCGTGGTTGCTACGAAAATAATCGATATAATTAAAAATGCAACCGCCATAACCATGCCTATTGGCAATTGATCCATAATGGCCATGACAGCAGCAGGCATTCCGGCCTCATTTAACGCTCCTGATACAGACCCGGAATTCTCCATTTCGAAAAAGACCCCAGTGCCGCCAATAATAGAAAACCAGAAATTTGTCACGAGAGGCGCAACGATGGATACGGCGATAATCAATTCCCTTATCGTTCGGCCGCGGGAAATACGACTGATAAAAATAATCAACATGGGACCATAGCCAATAAACCAGCCCCAGAAGAACAGTGTCCACGATCCAAGCCAGGCATCATCGCCGCGATAAAAACTCATCGTGAAAAAGTTTTGCAAGTACGTTCCCATTCCCCCAACGAACGAATCAATGATAAAGAACGTGGGGCCAATCAGCAAGACAATAATACCTAACACAAATGTCATGCCAACATTGAAACGGCTCAAAATAAGAATCCCCCGGTCAACCCCGGTAGCAGCTGAAATCGCCGCAATCGCTACGAGAACGACAATAACCATGATACTTACGGATACGGTATTTGGCACGTTAAAAATATAATTGAGACCATATGAAATTTGTAACCCAAGAAAACCGAGCGGTCCCAATGTGCCTGCTGCGATAGCAATAATTGAAGAAATATCAGCCGCCGAGCCGATAATACTTTTATGATATATTTTTTCGCCGAAAACGGGATATAATAACGATCTCGGACGCAAAGGATAGCCTTTACTATAGTGCACATACATCATGACAACGGTAGCCAATGTACCAAGAATGGCCCATGCAAAAAATCCCCAATGCATAAACGCCTGAGCGAAAGCGGCCGGTGCATTGCTGAACGCGCCATCGCCGAATAGTGGGGGTGACGACATGTAATGATACATAGGCTCAGCTGCCGCCCAGAAAACGCCTCCGCTTGCCAGAAGGGTTACCAAAATCATCGCAACCCAGCGGTAATAGCTATACTTCGGCTTATCCAGTCCACCGAGGCGGACTTTTCCAAATCTCGAAAAGCCTAAAAATATGCCAATGATAAAATTACCAAACATTAAGACCTGCCAATAAGCTCCAAAATACTTCGCCGAAAAATCGAACAATTTTGTAATCCAATTTCCCACGGCTTCACTGTTAATGAATGATAAAACAATAAATGCTATCAAAAACCCGCCACTAACCGCAAATGCCGTCCAATCCATTTTTACTTTCTTTTTCTGCACGTTTTTCCTCCCTGTTGTAAGGAACAAGTGTCTCCAGCATATAAGTATGCTGTGAATACGACCGTTGGATGGAAAATGATATCCTTTACCAATCATTTTTCATTCTGTCTCTATAACCATCGGCTTGCTCATATATTTTCGTACATAGTAAACCATTATAGTTAATGATCGTTCAATCGTCAAATAATGTAACATAACAATCTGGGCGTTTCCTTCCCCACTGAATGCATGATTTATATGCACATTGGTCCCGCATGAAAATCGATCCGAACAATTGGTATCCCATAGTTATGTCTGCTAAAATAACGTTATATATGGAGGCGTTAAATTGACTATTTATGTTGACGCAGATGCTTGTCCTGTTAAACAAATCGTTGCAGAAATGACATACCCTTATACGATTCCAGTCGTTTTTGTCAAAAGTTTTTCCCATTTTTCGCATGGTTATGATCCGCCCGGTGTTGAAACCATTTACGTTGATACAGGGGCGGAGGCTGCTGATTACCGGATTATGCAGTTGGCACAGAAAGGTGATATCATCATTACACAGGATTATGGCCTGGCATCCCTGGCGTTGTCGAAAGGCTGTACTGTCCTGCACCATAAAGGATTCAAATACACCCATCAAAATATCGATTATTTGCTTCAATCCCGATATATAAATGCCAAGGCTCGCAAAAGCGGCAAAAAGACCAAAGGGCCGAAAGCATTCAGTTCGGAAGATGAAGCAAAATTTCAGGATTTGTTCCACAAAACATTGGAAAGCCTGATTTAATCCGATCACAATGATGGCTTTTTTAAAAAGACGACAGACACAACCCGATATGGTATTGATGCTGGTCGACAACACGTGACCAAAACCTTTGAAACGGTACAACCGCTTCAAAGGTTTTCAAATTTCCGGACGTTAATGTTACGTTGCAATACCGGCCAATTTTGAGGAAATGGCATACCAAGCACCCAATAACTCACACCTCTTAGGCCGTATGTCATCACCGTATCGTACTTCGCTTGAACGCTTCGGGCATCTTCAAACCATACTTCATGTTTCTGTCCGTCTTCATCTACATAACTGAAAAATGGGGATTGGGCCGTTTCATCATATTGAATGGTTGCACCATACTTTCGCGCCAACTGCACAGCCGCTTTGGGACTGACAGTGTCAGCTAATGTTCCTTCTTCCCATGGCACATTCCAGTCTCGCCCGTATAATGGCATACCCATCATAATTTTGTTCCGCGGAATCACGGTTACAGCATAGTCCAACACATCCCTGACTTTATTAATCGGGGCTATGGCACGTGGTCTTCCGCCAGCCCAACCCCATTCGTACGTCATCAATATAACAAAATCCACAATCTCCCCATGTGCCTGATAATCATGAGCCTCATACAGAAGTCCTTGCTGCTGTGCACTTTCTTTCGGTGCTAACGCGGTTGATACCAGAAATCCTTCTGGATGGAGTTCTGATACAACACGTCTCAAGAAATTATTATAATTTTCACGGTCTTCCGGATAAACATATTCAAAATTAAAATTGACTCCGGCATATCCTTTGTCACGCATCGTCTTTATTAGGTTGGTAACCAATGATTCCTGCGCATCCGGATTACGTAATAACGCCGCTGCCAAATCCGAACTCATTTCACCTTGTGAAAAATTGGTCACGACCATCATGGGAGACACATTATTTGCTTTGGCTGCCTCCAGTACTGTCTGATCCTGCAGTTGAGTAAGCGTTCCATTTTCTTTTACACTGTATCTGAATGGAGACACGTAAGTAAGATATCTGCCAAGCATCATTACTTCACTCTGCCCCTGTTCATTCAATTGTGTCATATATGCATTGGTCTCTGCGACTGATCCGGAAGCAAGCGGTATCTTGATTGTTTGACCTGGAAAAATCAATCCGGACGTTCCCACATTATTAGCCGAAGTAATGTGTTCAACACTGACGCCATACTGTTGAGCAATCTCCCATATAGATTCACCTTCCCGAACGGTATGTGAAATATATGGATTTGTCAGCATCTGTCCGACGTATATCAGTGAAGGATGGGCGATGTTGTTCGCTTCTGCAAGTTCCTGAACAGTCACCCCGAATATCTGAGCGACCGACCATAAGTCATCGCCGGGCTGTATGACATAGTCACGTCCTGGCTCTGGAATAACCAATGATTGGCCGACTACAAGCGTATCAGGATTATCCATCAAGTCATTCAGCAAAGCAATCTGATGACTATTTGACCCGTAATTTTGTGCTATTTTCCATATTGAGTCTCCGCGCTGCACGACATGTATACGCATCGTTCTTTCCCCCAATTTGCATGTTGCTTACCATCCTATTCAATGGGTGATTGCCTCGTAACCATTTGGGGGATTTTTTAATTTAAAGCCGTTCATCCATTGTTCTCAACACACTTTTATTTACTTGTGACACCATTGATAATAAAGCGACTTTTCGGCATGGATGGTATTCGTGTCATGCTGAAACGCAAATCCTGCTTCGGCACATAATAATCCATTCGTTTCGCCAGAAATTCCAAACTTACCTTCATTATTTCAATCGTTACCCATTCTCCGGCACAACGGTGTCCCATTGCATAATCACCCCCACCTTGTGGGATGAAATCAAATGGGCTGCCTTGCCAATCCTTGAAACGTTCCGGTCTGAATTCATCCGGCATATCCCATAAATCAGGGTCATGATTTGTCCCGTAAATATCAAGCAAAGTAAGCGTTCCTTTTTTAAAATGGTATCCGGACCACATAAAGTCATTGTGCACCCTTGCACCTAAAAATGGTCCGAATGGATAATACCGTCGAACTTCCTGAACAAACATCTGATTGTAGTCATCGCCCTCTGTCACCAATTTTTGTTGTGTTTCCGGAACGTTATGCATCGCCAGTGCTCCAAATGTTACATAACGACCGATTGCCACGATTGGTCTCAATATATTAAGGAGTTCCACTGCTGCCACTTTAAGATTCAGCCGATTTCCCTGTAAATCCCGGTGCCAGGCCATAGCGTATAAAGCTGTATTTTCGTTTGGATGGTACTCCCCATTACGAACCTGATTTATAATTGTTCTAATCCATTGTTCACTACGATTACGAGCAGCTCTTCCTCGCCAGTGTCTTGGGCCGATCGCTCCAAATGCATCAATCATGGCTGAGAGGTCATTGGTTCGCTGATTGAGTTCCTTCGCCCATAACGGTACACCAGCCCATGTACAAGCAATCCGGCACATGATTTTTTCCGCTTCCTGAAACAAAACAACTTTCCGACGTTGCTCCCAGTCAGCTGCTGCAATTGCCCATTGTCTTTCGGTTATATCTTTCAAGTCGTTGATCCGATCAGACGTCATAAATGACATAAACAGCTGTTTTCGGTGTTTATGTGCCGATCCATCCATTCCTTGTACACCTTTTTTGCCGAATAATGTTTTTTTAACCCGCTCCGGAGCAACACCTTTACGCTTAAATTTGGTTTCATCGTAAAATATCTGCGCGGCTTCTTCTCCACCCATACAAATCACGTTTTCTCCAAGTAATCTCGTTTGAAAAATATCCGATCCAAACCTTTTACGTCTGTTTCCAATGTAATTATAACCTTCCAATAACATGTTACATGTATGGTCCAAACCTTTTTCGTGCGGTATTGACAATTTTTTCACCTCCCCGGTATATATCTGATCCATGAATAACATTTTCTTTCTCAAAAAAATTATTCACTCGCCCGGAATAAAAAAAGCCACTAAACAGTCTACACTGTTTAGTGGCTCTTACCGGTATATTGCCGGGAATGGATAGGTGTTATTTGCGTTCCTGCCTGATCAATGGTGAGCAGCTTCATAACATGTTCGGAAAATAGTTTTTCCAGCCGATGCATACTGGTGCCCGCTTCTCCTTTTGGAAAAAGGGAAAGCATCGTTGGCCCCGCTCCACTGATCACAGTTCCAAAGGCGCCGTTTCGGCTGGCATGTTCTTTTATATCCCTATAGTGCGGAATTAAATCGGCCCGGTATGGTTCATGGAATAAATCTGCTTCCATCATTTTACCGGCCAACGCTAAATCGCCGGACAAGAGTGCTGCAATCAACACATTGCTCACAGAACTAGCTTTCGTGGCATCCGCTCTCGGAAATGTCTTCGGCAAGACCTGTCGCGCTGCTTCCGTTTTTAAATCGTCGGCGGGAATATACACGATCACATCTGCAGCTATATCAGAGATGCGTACCCACTGAACAGTGCCATCAACCACCGTTGTAGCGGCCAAACCGCCGAAAAGCGCCGGTGCAATATTATCCGGGTGACCTTCGATGTCGTTGCCGAAAGCAAGTTTTTCATCCGGCGACAGTGACAATTCGCACAACTGATCAGCCAGTTCAATGCCGGCAATGATGGCTGATGCGCTGCTGCCGAGCCCACGGGCCAATGGAATATCGCTATTTATGACCAATTTACATGCCGGAAGTTTTCGATGATAGCGTGCCGCTGTTTGACGAGCAATTTGAAGAATATAATTATCCTCCACCTTTTCATCAGCGGAAAGATGCTCGGATCGTTGCTCAATCTCCCATTTGCCGGTATCCCATACGTCTACTGTCAAATAGAGATTAAGTGCAACCCCAAGAGAATCAAACCCCGGACCTATATTTGCTGAGCTGGCCGGAACGCTTATCCGGAAAGACTTCATACATTCACCAGCTTCCGGATATAGTCGGTCACCTTGGCTTCATCATTCGGCAGGGTTACTGTCGTTGTATCCAGCTGATCAATCGCTGTCTGCGGATCTTTCAAGCCATTCCCCGTCAGAACAGATACAACCTTGGACTGTTGTGGTATTGTGCCATTTTCAAATTGTTTGATAACCCCGGCAATAGAGGCGCAGGAAGCAGGCTCAGCAAATACGCCTTCCTTTTGGGCTAGACGTTTATAAGCATCCCCGATTTCTTCATCCGTAACGGAATCAATTGTTCCATTAGACTCTTCTCTGGCCTGCAATGCAATTTCCCAGCTTGCCGGGTTGCCGATTCGTATAGCGGTAGCAATGGTCTCCGGTTCAGTAACGATGTGTTTATTCACGATCGCTGCGGCACCTTCCGCCTCAAATCCTAATAGTCGAGGCAAACCGGTATTCTCCATTTGATTGTATTCTTTAAACCCTTCCCAATAAGCCGTGATATTCCCGGCGTTACCAACCGGAATAGACAGGAAATCCGGTGCAGTCCCAAGTTGATCACAGACTTCAAAAGCTGCTGTCTTTTGACCTTCCCGTCGATACGTATTCACTGAATTAACCAGTGTTACTGGATCTGTTTCAGTTATTTTACGAACAATTTTCAGCGCATCATCAAAATTGCCATCGATCTCCACAATCGAGGCACCGTACATCATGGCCTGAGCTAGTTTGCCGAGTGCGATTTTCCCTTTTGGAATAACAATAATTGCTTGCAGACCAGCTCTGGCCGCATATGCTGCTGCGGAGGCTGATGTATTCCCCGTAGAGGCACAGATTACAGCATCGCTCCCTTCCTCCTTTGCTTTGGCAACGGCCAAAGCCATGCCTCTGTCTTTAAATGAACCGGTTGGGTTTATGCCTTCTACTTTACCGTACCACTCAATACCCCACTCTTCGGAAAGGGTAGGAAAATAGATAAGCGGTGTATTGCCTTCAAGAAGAGACAGCTCAGGCGTCTTATCCGTTACCGGCAAATGTTCTCTGTAATGTTTGATTAAGCCTTGCCATGTCATGCTTCAGCATCTCCTTCTACTTTGTAAAAGCTTTTAATCGCCTCTACCTGGTCCAGTGTTTCAAGTCTTTCCAAGGCGTCGTACATATTCTGAAGCGATGTGTTGTGTGTTATAACGACAACCTCTGCTATTCCGCTTTCTTCCGACGGGTTTTGAAGAATTTGTTTGAAACTGATGTTGCCTTCATTAAAGAGGGCAGAAATGCGTGAAAACACACCAGCTTCATCCGTTGCATGGAACCGGACATAGTATTCGCCAAAACGCTGTTCAGCCGTTTTCAACCGTTTTTCAAATCGCGGCTCCACGAATTGACCACCGGTAACACCCCGATGCATATTCTTGATGACTGCAACCACATCGGACATAACAGCTGCTGCAGTCGGCATGCTTCCCGCACCGGCTCCATAAAACATAGCTTCTCCAACGGCCTCTCCGTACACATAAACGGCATTGTATTCGTTTTTGACATCGGCCAACGGATGTTCTTTGGAAATGAGCGCCGGCTGAACGTTTACTTCCACCCGTTCACCATCAAAATCGGCGAAACCTATCAATTTCATAGTGAATCCTAAACTGTCACCATATTGCAAGTCTGCTGCTTCCACCTCTTCAATCCCTGTCATTTCCACATCCTCAAGGTTCACATAGGTGGAAAAAGCGAGTCGTCCAAGAATGGCCATTTTTCTTGCGGCATCCAAGCCTTCAACGTCCGATGCAGGATCCGCTTCGGCAAAACCACGATCTTGCGCTTGCTTCAATGCATCGTCATAGCTGAGACCTTCCTGACTCATTTTCGTCATTATGTAATTGGTCGTGCCATTGACAATGCCTAATAATTGCTCAATATGATCAGAGGCAAACCCATCCGTTATTCCGCGAAGAATAGGAATTCCACCGGCAACACTTGCTTCATAGTATAAGTCACAATTGTTCTCTTCAGCGGCCTCATGCAGTTCCCCGCCATGAAGTGCAACAAGATCCTTATTGGCTGTCACAACATGCTTTTTGGAAGCAAATGCTTTCAGAATAGATTCACGCGCTTCTTCTATACCTCCCATTACTTCGACAACAACGTCAATTTCCGGGTCATCGAGAATGGCATCTGCATCCGCTGTCAGCGTAATGCCATTCATATCAGCACCGATATCCCTCACTTTATCCGGATTACGAACGAGAGCACTCTTCACCCGGACACCGCATCCGAGCTGATGCGACAATTTCTCCTGATGCTTTTCAATAAGATTAACGACACCGGAGCCAACAACACCGACGCCCAATAGTCCAACTGCTACACTATCCTGCACATCATCACCCCATCAACTAATAAATAATATTTGGTTTATTTAAACACGAAAAAAAGCGTGTGGCAATAGTCAATTTCCCCATTCTTGCAAGGGCTGCCATTATTTAAAGCGATGATCACCCTCCGTTATTGATCGCCATCAGCTCATAATGGACAGAAGTTGTTTGTTCCGATCCTGCCGCTCCTCATATGAAGCAAGATCATACTTTTTCAAAAGGTGGAAAAGTGTGTTCAATGTTTCTTGTGTCAGCGTATGTTCCAAAAACCGATCCATATTTGCACTGATTTCCACCGGCAAAAAATCCTTTTGGTTATTCAGCTTAGTAACGACATCATCATGCGAATGATCGATCGGACAATTTTCCAAGTGATCCGCCTCCTTTATTATTCGCTTGTCCTCCTATAATAACACAAAAAAGCTCGTCCAAGCAGTATTAGTTGACGCTCTTTTCGAAAATGTATTACACTCATTCTAATTCAAATGACGTGAGTTACGAATTAATGAAGGAAGAGGATGTATTTTAGTTCGGAATGACATATATGGTATCAAATGGAATACGGACATGAATGAAAGGGGAGAGTGCTGATGATCGTCAGAGAACGGCCGAATGACTTTGTAATGATCGAACAGGATAACCATGCCCAGGCCTCCGGTGACATGATGATCCAATGGAAAAATGATTTATTTCCTGGACTGCACTGGCGTCCATCTGTGGAACATGCCATCCGCCAGCACGACGTTGGTTGGAAATCATTTGATCAACAGCCGTTTTGGAATGACCAAAAACAGGCCCCTTACACTTTTATTGATTTTCCGCCTATCCCCAAGACCATCCTTTATAAACAGGGTATTGACGAGGTGGAACGCGACGATACGTATGCAGCCATATTGTGCAGTGAGCATTATAAAGGCTTTATGGAGCAGGAACAGGGAGAAGCGGCACGGGAGTTTGTTCAACAGGAGGAACAACGGCAGCAGCGGCTTATGACAATGCTAAAAGACTGGAACAGCACATGGTTCCATAATCATTACGCATTCCTGCAACTCGCCGACAGCTTATCATTATATGCCTGTTTAAATGAACCCGGTGTCAGTAAAGAACAGGAGCACCCTTTTTTCAAAGATGGAATACCACTTTCTGCAAAACTGGACGGGATTAGTCATAGCAAAATAAAAGCTCATTGGCTCGATCAACAGACTGTTGCGCTCGAACCATTTCCCTTTCACCAACCGGTCGATATTGCCCTGCCGCAAAAAATAGTATCCAAAAAAGATATAGACGCCAAAGGTTTAATAAAAAGCTATGAAAATACCCCGTTTCATAATATCCACTTACGCTTAACGGCTCAATAATTCAAAACCCGCGTTGCTCTCTCAATAATCGTAATCTTGCGACGGGAAAACTAATAGACGCATTCGATACGCATTCATCGCTGTTTCTCCCAGCGTATCCATTAAGTTATGATTGGCGTAAGCGCCTGCGAGCGCGCCGAAGCCGGGGATCAGCTGCAGTAGTTTAATGACGTCCATATAATCCCGATACTCCTGCTGGAACATCCGCCAATCCATGTCGGCAAGATTTTTCTTTTCAAATTCCCAGTTTTCCATAGTATGGAAAACTTCTCTCCGATGTTTATCACTGGAAAAGGCAAGCTGGAAGATGTGGAGAAGGAATAGACGCTCCTCGTATTGTCGCGTATCAAATCCGTATATCGCCGCTGCTTCAAATAAGAATTTCATTTTAATAGACAAAAGCAGCGGAAAATCTGCAATGCCCAGGAAAAAGCCACCCGCACCAGTTCCTGCTCCTTCTGCAACAGCTGTTTTCCGGTACGAAGCGCACTTTTCCTTAAGCCACGTATCTTTATCGAACAGACTTGAGGCAGCTGCTGCTTTTTTGTTTGTTGTCATTTCCGAGCCGGTTAACGTTGCTTTCACCATGCTTTTTATGCTTGCAGTTATCATACTGTGAACTTTCTCAGGGATCATATCATTGACTTTTGTCTGCGTCTTTTTGGATAGTTGCTTGAAAAGTCCTGACCGCTTCAACACGTTTCGTCGCCATCTTATCAACTCATGATACACTGTTTGCTCATAGTTATTCATGTTGATGTTTCGCTCCAATCATAAACAAAATGCGAGTCGTGACAGACAAGGGTGACTAAATAGCCGGACGGTTTACCAGCTTGAAATATCATTTCACTTTCAGCATATGTCTTGATTCTACTTGTCCGGGTTAACTCAGCCTGTTCTTGATGGTCCAAGTGATTGAAGATCGGTACCATTGAGACACAAAGTTTCTGTGATGACTGATTGCATGCCAGATTATCACCGTTCACATGCCCATCTCCCCCGCACCCGTTTCTTTCATTATAACAAAAAGGACAGCCAATCATTGTCTCTTTGTTTGTTTTTTTTGGAATGATCAACTAATTCCTGTGTAAAAACGGGATGAGCCACAGCCCATCCCGTTTCTTAGTGCTATTATTCTGTTTCGTTGGTTGCATCGCTATTGTTAGGGTTGTTATTGTTTCCGGATGACTGCTGGTTATCGGAAGGTTCCGGTTGATCCGGCGTTTGTTTTTTCTCCAGCATACCTTCCAGTTCATCCATAATTTCAGCAGCTTCCTGCCAGTTGCCTTCTGATAATGCTTGTTTATAAGCCTTAAACTTATCAGAGAATTCCTTCAACTGTTCTTCAGCATCGAGAATCGGCTTCGATGAGTCCGGCGTATCATCCGGTTTGTCGTCTTCCTGATCTTCATCATCTTCCATGCCAGGATCCACCTTCTTCAATATCTTCTCAAGCGCCTGATCGAAGTTGGCATCCATAACAATCTGGTCTTCATAAGCAACGACAACCCGTTTTACTTCCGGCAGCGATGTTTCATTATTTGATTCGATGTAGATTGGCTCCACATACAGAACCGTGTCTTCAATCGGTATAGCAAGCAGATTTCCCCGTATCACTTCTGATCCGCCCTGGGACCATAAGTTCAATTCCTGTGAAATTTCACTATCCTGATTAATGCGGTTCTCAATTTGCTGAGGACCGTATATGTTCCGTTGTTTCGGGAACCGGTAGACGAACATATCCCCATAATTCTCGCCATCATTGCGTACGCCCATCCAAGCGATCATGTTTTGTCTGTTTTTTGGTGTATACGGGATCATCAGGATAAATTCTTCCTCTTCCTGATCCGGCAATTTCAAAGTCGTATAATATGGTTCCATCTCCGTATCTTCGTTGAAATATTTTTCCGTTGGGAACTGCCAAAAGTCTTCCCGGTTATAGAATACTTCCAAATCGGACATATGGTACGTCCCATACATAGAAGCCTGGACAGTGAACAGCTTCTCAGGATATCGAAAATGGGCTTTAATGTCGTCAGGAATGTCTTCAGTAAACAAATCCGGGAATATATTTTTGAATGTTTGCATCAATGGATCATCAGGATTGGCCATGTAAAAATTCACTTCACCTGTATAAGCATCCACGGACACTTTCACCGAATTCCGGATGTAGTTGGTCTGTCCTTGAAATGATTCCGAATATGGGTAGTTTTCTGCACTCAAATAAGCATCAAGCATCCAGACGACAGTTCCATCATCACGAACCACTAGGTATGGATCCTTATCATATGTGAAGAACGGTGCAATACGATTCACACGATCCATAATATTTCTGGTGGCCAAAAGCTGACTGTCACTTGTTACTTGATCCGAAATTAACATACGGAATGTTCCCTCATTCAAGGCAAAGAGAAGTCGATTGATTCCACTTAGTGGGATACCAGTGTCCGCTTTAAACTTGGTATCTACGTTCTCATCGCCTGATGGGTAGTCAAACTCCTCCACCTCACTATTGACAATAACATTCTTATACGGTTCTTCACCGAAGTAAAGTTGTGGTCGACTGACATCCAAATCGCCTTCAGGGGGCAAGTTTTTCAACATATATTTCGGCTGCCCTTGTGCCGTCACTTGATTAACATGGCTCATCGCCATCCCGTAACCATGCGTATACCGCAAATTCTGGTTGACCCAAGTCTTTGCCTGGCTTGGAAGATCTTTTGTATTCAACTCTCTTGCACCCAGAAATACTTGCTCATAATTACCATCAACCTGGTAACGGTCAATATCGACATCATTGAACTCATAGTAAGTTCGGAACGTTTGCAATTGATTGTAAACGTCCAACAATGGCCGTGAGTCATTCATCCGCACATTATCAATGGTGCCGCTGTTACGTTCAACCATTTCCTTACTCAGAGAATGGTTGCCGGGATGCTGCTCTTCTGCAATGCTATCCAAGTCATATGCGGCTTTAGTATAGGATAAATTATCCTCCAAATAAGGTTTTTCTTTTGAAAACTCATTTGGTGAAACAATGAAATTCTGCACAACAACCGATGCGCCCTGTCCAATAACGGCAAGCCCTATGTAGGCAATAATGGGGATCATAACAGATCGTAATCGCCCCCGGATCAGAGCAACGATCATCCAAACAGCCATTATAATCGCCACTGCCGCCAACACATAAGACTTGGGGATATTAATGACGTCATCGGTGTAACTCAAACCGGTCACAACGCTTTCCTGGAACAAGTTCACCTGGTTCGTTGACAATGTTCCGAATGGCTGTAAAACATGATAGCCGGCTAAAAATAACCCAATGAAACCAAGAGTCACTCCCAGATGCAGTTGCGCGGAACGACTCACTCGATACATATGAAAAACCGAATAAGCACCAATTTGCACCAACAGGAAAAAGATAGCTAATCCAAGCAGAACGAACACGACGAAATTTAAAAACGGAAGGACATAAACATAAAACGATATATCCATGTTAAAGTAAGGATCTGTCTTTCCGAATGTAACATGGTTGATAAATTTCAACATTCGTTCCCAGCCAATGCCCTGTATAACACTGCTTCCGAATAAGCCTACCAATGCAGAAATGGCTAACATGATCAGCATAACGGGCTTCCATCTCAGCAGGATCGGCGGCAACTGACTTGAATCAAAATGTTTTATGTACGATCGCCGAATCCAATACAACGTTATGAATGTGCCTACTGCAAACAACACAAATCCTGAAACACCTAAAAGAATTTTGCTTGTCAAAACGGTCGTGAACACACTCGCATAGTTGAGCGTATCCATCCAAATATAATCAGTTATAAGTCCGATACTGAAAAAAATGACAATCAAAGCCAGGATAAGAGCAAGTACCAGATAACCAATCCAATTCCACTTTTTATTAAATGTTTTTTTTCGGCCGCTACCGGAACCCCCATCAAAAATTTCCACTATTTTTCCTCTCCCTTTGCATCCATAAGGCTCTTTCTTCCTATCATACATGACTCTTGCCAAGAATGAAAATAATAATTATTTTTTATTCAGATAACAAAGGTCACGATGATCACAAAGGCCAAGCTATTCACAAATGGTCGTGTCGGTTTTCATTTTTATCGAATTCAAACTCCTCAGCAAATTCTGTCTGCATCCGACCAGTGTCCGGTGATGGTTTCGCTCCACCTTCGTTGTCTTCTTCCGTTTTTTCTTCTATATACGTATGGATAAATGGTTCACAACATGCAATGAAAAAAGCCGCTATCAACGAAATGCTCACCAATGGAATACTGGCTTCAATAAGCAGTGACCCCAATAACCAAAGAACAAAAAATGCCAGCGGAAAATCAACGATTGATGCTGTAACATTGCCAAAACGCCGGAGTATCAATAAATCGCCAACAAGAAACGTAACCCCCGTTAGCAGTATACTGATCCAAAATAAGTTCATCAGATTAGCATAATAAAATATCCCAAATAATGATAAAACGGTGATGCCAATTGCAATTGCTTTTATCCCAAGTGTTTTTAAATAAATCATAACCATGACACACCCTTTCTTATTCAATCAGTCATAGTGTGTCGAAATGGGACGCATTTATACTTGAACAGGGAAGTGATGCTTGCGTATACCAATGGTTAAGACTGGTAAGAATATCGCACGGTTACCTTGCCCGTTGCATGGCACCGGCAATCGCGTCAGCGGTTATATTCGAATGCGAAGTGTGCCATAGCACTCCCTTGTTCCGGATCAGAAAAACCTGTGGCGACTCATGTTTCACGCCGGTATCCTCCGCTAGTTGATTGGATATATCCCGGTTTTCAATCACCTTAATCACATAGCTATTCAGATCGTTTCCCGCTGACTCAAGAAACGTTTGATACTGTTCAAACGCAGTGGCGCTGATCGGGCACGTTGTACTGTGTTTGAACACCAATACCGGTTCTTCCACAGAATGCTCCCACGCCTGTGTTAATTCCTGATTCGACTGAAGCTCGTTTAATTCAGTCATGTTAATCACTCCATTCTTTTCTGTTCTGCAGACACCGCAGTGTCGATATTCCTTTTCATTTATCAACGAAACAGCAGTGACTTCATTTAGATTGTCTTGCTTTCCTTATCCTTTTACAACTTTAACATGAACGGTTCTCGTTCGTGGTCCGTCAAATTCGCAAAAATAAACACTCTGCCACGTGCCAAGTACAGGACGGCCTTCTGCTATTATTAACGTTTCACTTGCTCCGATAACCGATGACTTCATATGACCATCCGAGTTGCCTTCCATGTGAATGTAAGCCGGTTTATTCGGAAACGTTTCGTCAAGCCCATGTTTCAAGTCCGTTTTAACATCCGGGTCAGCGTTTTCATTGATGGTGATGGCCCCGGTTGTATGCGGACAATAGACGACCATGATGCCATCACGTACACCGGTTTCACCAAGAACGTCGTCCACATAGCGGTCTAGATTGACGAAAGCCTGTTTTTCATACGTTGAAATCGTGAATGAATGAAGCGTTTCTGCCACGATACCATCTCCTTTATTGGGAATAATCGTTCCATAAGTTCCACGGATGTACCCCAGGCGGCAACGAATTAGCTGAGGTCATATCCTTTGTCGTCGGATGCTCCACGGACAATGTATGAGACCATAAAGCAATCTGCTGTCCGGGGCGGTTCACATCCTGCCCGTATTTTTGATCGCCATATATAGGGCAGCCGATAGATGCAAGCTGAACGCGAATCTGATGCGGCCTTCCAGTATGAAGTTTAACGGAAAGCAGCGAAAAGCCATTCGTTTTTCCGATAACTTCATAAGCCAACACTGCTTTTTTCGCCTGTTTTTGTTTTGGTGAAACCTTATGCACTTTGTTTTCCCGCTTATCTTTCCATAAATAATCCTCCAGCAATGCCTGATCTTTTGAAGGACTGCCTCTGACAACAACCAAATAGTGTTTATCAAAGGCACCTCTTCGCAAGGCATCGGACAGACGTGACGCGGCCTTAGAGGTTTTGGCAAAAACCATCACACCACCAACCGGACGGTCCAAACGGTGAACAAGTGCCAAGTAGACATTACCCGGTTTTTGGTAACGGACTTTGATATCTTCCTTTAGCATCGTCAATACGTCTTTATCACCGGTGCTGTCTTCCTGTACAGGAATATTGATCGGTTTTTCAACGATAAGCAAATGGTTATCTTCATAAAGGACCGGAATCGTCATCTTACAGCAAACCTTTCATTCAATCGTGTTGATTTATCAAACATTCTACCATTTACGGAATTAATTTATTTTAAACTAAAATGGGAATGCCGATCCTTTTGACCTGGTGATCTCGCAAAGCACATTGATTCCATAAACCATTTCATCGGCAAGCCTGTTAAGTCTGTTACATGCATCTTCGTCGACAATTTCTTTTTGGTAATAATGCTTTTCTTCCACAAATACATACTTTGGAATAATAACGGCCTTCATGTAGGATAAAATCGGCTTCAACTGATGTTCTGGTACCAGATAATGTCTGCCGGATCCCGCCGTTGCAACAATACCTGCAACTTTACCTTGAAAAGCATCGCCCGGAAGTAAATCGAATAAATTTTTCAACGTTCCTGGGATCGATGCTTGAAATATCGGCGTTCCAATAATGCACGCATCCGCTTCCATCACTTTCTGCAATACCTCTTTGGTATCACCTGTATAATCCCGATAATCCCGGCCATCGCTGAATACAAGCTGATACGCACTTAAATCAATAAATTCCGTCTCTATTTCTTCATTGCGCCGGTCAATGGTACTTAAAATATGTTTAACAGCAATACGTGTTTTTGATCCAATAATCGATCCGGATATGCCAACCACTTTCAAAACCGCTTCCTCCTCAACGCTGTCTAGTGACTCATTGTTCATATCTTATGACTACTATTGTACACAAAAATCGTTTAAAAGACAGCTATTTGAACTGGGAGAAACGTTTTTTCAATAATCAGCAGGGACATTTTATTGTCCCTTTTCCTTGGGCATTTCAATCGACACGCGATGGCGTTCTTCGCTATCCATGCTGACTTGCCAATAACTGTTGTCTGGTTCTCCCCCAGCGAAATTATTGTCAACGGTGACAATCAGCTTATCCTGATTATGAAAAAATACAGGATTTGTCACGTGTTCATAAAATGAGGTCATCTGCTTGGCCTGTTTTGTTTCCATATCCATTTTAAAGGCTTCATAGATGAACGTACCATTTTCGTCTTTCGTGGCGACACTGGTGAAAGCCATTTGCTTCCCGTCAGGCGACAGTGCTGGTGATGAAATAATACGAGAATCGGAAGCAAAATCACCCTCAGGGACAATCGTTTTTCCATGATTGCTGTCGATGGAGCGTACGACAAGTTGATCAGCCGATTTCTGACTCGTTCGATACATAAGCTGTTTTCCATCAGATGTCACCTCAAGTGATGACATGGTGTATGCCTTTTTGTCTGTAAGCTGCTCCGTCTCACCGGATGTCAAATCCATCCGGAAAATATCAAATTCATGCGGTCGTGCGCCGGTAATCGACGAATAACTCTTGAACACATCCGCTTTCAAAAAGTACAAAGACTGCCCATTCGGGGAAAACGCTGCTTCCGTTACATAGCCGTCTGCATTGATCCGCTGCTCTATCGTTTGCCTTTTACGGTTAAAAATGCGCAATTGATAGTACCGGCGCTCGTCAGTTTTCCATTTTTCAATAAAGGCAATTTGGTCACCGTCCGGAGAGAATGTCGGATTGCTATACGACTTCCCTTCCGCTGGTTTTTTAACAAGCTCAGCCTTACCACCGTCGACAGGAACAGTATATAATGCGCTATCATCACCATGAAAGTACGAAAAAACAAGTTCACTGTCATCCGGAGAAATATCGGTTTCCTGCCCAAAGCCCGTAAACCCTTCAGGTGCTTCAGCCAATGAACCGGTTCCCCACAGGACAAAGAATAAAAGAAGCATACCGATGATAAAACTGATATTTTTCATTTTTAGCGACATATCTTACAGCCACCTTCCAGGGATAAGAATCAGAACGGACAAAGGAACAGCGATAGACAACACTGAAAAACCAAATCCCGTCATCATAGAAATTAACGGTTTCCTTGCAATGTAACCCATTTGAAATTTATAAATGATAATCCATATCAGAATCGGAGTAACAGTCAAAAGGGCAAACAGGCTTCTCCCCATAGCGAAAAAATACGCCCAAAGAAAGAACAAACTCACACAAACGACAGCAATACCAAACAACAAATTCACTATATAGCTGGTCAACACAAGTCCGTGCTTTTGCTGTTTGTTATCTATCAGGTTGCTTGAAAAATACGAATTACGAATGATGGCAACGATCCCCATTCCGACCAGAAGCAGTGCATAAATACCGAATATGATGATCTGCCACTGGGATCCTTGTATGGTTAGAAGATTAATGCCATTCCAGATAACGTTAGCAAACAACGCTAAATGCAGCAGATAAAAATACCGTCCTGCAAACGAAATATTAATAGCAGCCAATGTAATAAGACTTCCGGTGAAAAACTGAATCGCAAGCCAAACGGGAATGGGATCATGCTGCAAAAACGCCGCATTCACAAAATAAAGTACACCAAACAAAATCGTCCCTATCCCCATCACATACAAAAGCCCGCGCTGGTATGGATACATTGCCTCCTGCAGCTGATGACCTGCGCTATTAGAATTTCCAAACTCCGCAATTGCCCGCTTTTCGGCCTGTTTTTCTGTCAAACCTTCATCCATATAATGCTGTTTCGCTTCCTCCAGGTGGTTGAGAAGCTCCTCCCACAATTCTTCCCTTTCACCATTGGCACTCTGTGTTTGTTCCAGCATTTTTTGAACATGCTTTTTCAGCCGGTTCATGATAGGTCCCCCGATGTCTTCGTAATGAGATTGTGAACACTGTTCCATTCATTCAACTTCTTTTCTAACTCTGCTTTCCCATCATCTGTTATCCGGTAATACTTCCGTCGTCCGTGATCTGTATCATACCAATAGGAATAAAGCCACTGTTTTTTCTCCATCCGTTTCAGTGCCGGATAAAGCGTTCCTTCTCCCATGTTATACAGTTGTTCACTTTTTTCTTTTAACACTTTTACCATTTCATAACCATACATATCTTTTCCATTCAGCAAATTAAGCAACAAAATATCAATGCTACCCTTCATAATTTCACGGTCCATTTTCCTATCACCTCTTCCATTATTGTATTACGATGTGCATCGTAATACAATGGTTAAACAGAAGTTATAAAAATCTCAATGCTACACAAGTTAAGTGGTGAGGTGAATAAAATGAAAAAACAACGTAAAAAGACATTTAATAAACCAACACAGGCCAATATGGACGGCGAATTAAGCGTTAGCGATGGACTGGATGCTAATCATCCTTTTAACGAAGAGGACAATCCTGCTGGCGATTCAGTGGATGAACATAAAGAACTGGAGGCCGCCAATGAATATATGGCTGAAAAACAGATATCACAAATAAACAATAATTCGTAGGTCTCAACGATCTTTCAAAGCCAATCAATCACAATACACTTCCTCAACACCATTTCATTCTGTGGTACAATAAGGTTATAAACGTGTACTATTTGGAAGAAATTAGCGTGAATTTTCCCGAGAAAACGAACGTAAGCGTAGAAGGATTTTATCATATGCGAGACGGGTTAATTTAAAGGACATTTTTGGTTGTTTAGCCGTGTACTGAATTGCCGTCAATTCAATTGAGGGGGGAGGTTGACTATGTACTTGATTGTAGAAGACAAAATTAGAGAATCCATTGAGAATGGTGACTTTGACAATTTGCCGGGGAAGGGGCAAAAACTCGATTTGCGGGATGAGCTCCCAGGTCTATCACCAGAACTTAATCAAGCATACAAAATGCTTAAAAATGCAGGATTCGTTCCGGATAACGAACAACATTCAGGCGAACGCACAACAACCGGGGATTTGATGACCTATGCCACTGGTGAAGAAGATACCAGTCTTACCAGAAAAAACAAACAGGTTGATGATTTCATTCAAAATCGAAAACTGCACCATAATCCAGTTTACCCATCCTACCGAAAAAAACTGTTAAAAAAACTGAGACGGGGATAGTGAATACTTTAGGCCGATACCATGAGACAGCTTCACCTTTGCTAAATACGTCGACGCATTTCCACATTATTTCCCGGGAAATGTGCAACGTTTTGACAAAAAATAAAAAAGCATCCAGATGCTTCAATCGAGCATGGATGCTTTTTTTTAAGTTATTATTCATTGATGACATCTTTCAGGTTCTCGGTTTTTGGACGAGTTGTCAGTTTTTCCAGCAGTTTATTACTTTCCTCATTCAACCCGCTTAATTGGACTTTCACACCGTTTTGTTCATATTTCATCACGACTTTATCAATCGCACCAACGGCTGAATCATCCCAAAGATGCGCGTGTGTTAAGTCTAATTTAACGTCTTCAACAAACTCGTTAAAATCAAAGCTTTCTACAAATTCCGTTACTGAAGCAAAAAACAATTGTCCTGATACGCGATAGACTTTTTTAGCAGCTGCATCGGACGCCAATTCAGTAACGTTTACTTTGGAAATTTTAGCTGCGAAGAAAATCGCACTTAAAATAATTCCGACCAAAACGCCTTTTGACAGATCATGTGTCAGCAAAACGGTGACGACGGTAGCTATCATAACTACTGTATCACTGAGCGGTGCTTTATGAATCGTCCTTAGCGATGACCACTCAAATGTACCAATGGACACCATAATCATGACACCGACCAGTGCAGCCATCGGAATTTTTACTAAAAAGTCGTTTAACAGCATGATTAATACCATCAGGAACACACCTGCTGTTAATGCAGACAGTCGGCCTCTTCCACCTGACTTCACGTTAATAACCGACTGACCAATCATCGCACAACCTGCCATGCCGCCAAAGAACCCCGATACCATATTCGCCATTCCTTGACCTTTGGCTTCCTTGTTTTTATCACTGGTCGAATCGGTCATATCATCGACAATGGACGCTGTCAGTAATGATTCCACAAGTCCTACAATCGCAATGGACAAAGAATATGGAAAAACAATTTGCAGCGTTTCGAAATTTAAAGGAATGTCCGGTATAAGGAAAAATGGCAACGCCTGTGTTAATTCTCCCATATCGCCTACTGTACGGACCTCGCTGCCTGTCATAATTGCGATAACGGTAACAGCAATGATTGCTACCAGTGGTGATGGGACGGCTTTTGTAAAGCGGGGAAGAATATAAATAATAGCTAACGCGCCGCCAACCATGGCATACATCGACCAGGACTCCCCTTTGAAATGGGTGAGCTGTGCGGTAAAAATCAAAATAGCCAGGGCGTTTACAAAACCGACCATAACCGAGCGCGGGACAAATTTCATTAAACGTCCAAGCTTGAGAACGCCCATTAAAATTTGCAATACCCCGGTTAAAATCGTAGCTGCCAGTAAGTATTGCAATCCATGCTCGGCGACCAATGTAACCATTAATAATGCTGTTGCACCTGTTGCTGCAGAAATCATACCCGGCCGTCCACCGACAAAAGCCGTAACAACAGCAATACAAAATGATGCATACAGTCCGACCATCGGATCAACACCGGCAATAATTGAAAAAGCAATCGCCTCAGGTATCAACGCCATTGCTACGACCATTCCAGCCAGAACATCACCTTTGATGTTGCCGAACCACGACGATTGAATGGTGTTACTGTTCATGAAGCACCTCTTTCTAATTTAGTATATGATGACTTTCAACTCTCATGAAAGTCGGGACCGTTGTGAACAAAACGTATTATATCTTGTTTTAAGGTATTTGTGAAGCCTTTGAAAACGTGATCATTATCATTTTCCTTTATTTTTCGTTTGGTTCCTTGTACATAATGCTTCATGGTCATACGTCATGCTATAATAGTTAAAATGTAAAAATAATTAAACTGTCATAACCCATCGTTTTAAAGTTGAGGCTGGAGGGAATATCTAATGTTTAAGAAGATTCTTTTAGCAGCGGACGGCTCAGAACACGCTATTCGCGCAGGGGAAAAAGCCATGGAACTGGCAAGCTACAACCAACATGCTCAAGTTGATATCATTTACGTCATTGACGAGAAGGACTCCAAAGAACAAGTCATTGATAACTGGGGAAAAGACACATCGCAAAAGCGTAAAGAAAAACTGGCAATGATTGAACAAAAAGCAAAGCATGCCAATATCACGTATGACGTGGTCTTTCTCCATGGCGAACCAGGACCCACCATCGTCAACTATGCCAATGACCATCAATACGATGTTGTTACCATA
Organism: Lentibacillus halophilus; assembly: GCF_055395055.1. Taxonomy (NCBI): domain Bacteria; kingdom Bacillati; phylum Bacillota; class Bacilli; order Caryophanales; family Bacillaceae; genus Lentibacillus; species Lentibacillus halophilus. The sequence continues at coordinate 1,096,653 of NZ_AP043750.1, read as the reverse complement.
GGAAGCCGTGGATTAAATACACTGCAGGAAATGGTATTGGGGAGTGTCAGTCACAAGGTAGCTAAGCGCGTGGATTGCCCTGTCATGATTGTGAAATAAGCGTACAAAGATAATTAATTAATTAAAAGGTAAACGGCTTAAGCCGCTGCTCCAATGCAAACGTTCGTTCACCATTGTTATCAAACGTTTTAACAGTTGGCAGCACTTAATTTTATAATCAGAGATTCGGGCGATGCGTCTACAAGAGCAAGCGAACGATATGTTTCACCCAGAAATTGCTGATCGGCCATATGATTAAAAAGGGATATGAGAGGGTCATAATAATGGTTCGTGTTCAGGAGTCCAAAAGGTTTGTCATGGATCCCCAGCTGAGCTGATGTGAAGATTTCCATAAATTCCTCCAATGTCCCCGGCCCTCCCGGCAGAGCGATAAAACCATCCGCTAATTCGGTCATTTTTGCTTTTCGCTCCTGCATGGACTGGACAATATATAATTCCGTTAAATCGGGATGCGCCAATTCTCGGTCCTTTAACATCTCGGGAATTACGCCAATGGCTTGTCCACCGTTTTCCAGGGACGCATTAGCCACCGCTCCCATCAATCCGACACTTGAACCGCCGTACACAAGCGTTATCCCTTTTTTCGCCAATGCTTTTCCAAGCTGAACAGCTCCTTGTTTATATTTATCTGAAGCTCCTTCGCTGGATCCACAAAAAACAGCCAAACGTTCCATGAACATCCTCTCCAAACAGGTGTTAAATTGATGAACCTTTCAATAATCAGCCGATCAGTATAGACATAGCCGCTACAAGCACCCAAACTGTATTAAGCCATTATTTTTACATATTATCTAACACTGCCTTTCACTTTATAAGTTTGTTTATCGCGATTTTTTGGTAATGAATCATTCTTGCAGGATATCTTGCAACGACTGGTGAAGTGTTTCAAACGTAAATGTGTAACCTTTATTCAACAATTTTTCCGGAACAATCCAACGGCTTTTCAGTATCAATTCCGTTTCAGTCCTGATAAAGACAGCACCCATTTCAAGCAGCCATTTAGGGGAGGGCAGTCCCAGCGGTATAGTCATCACCGTTCGCAGTTCCCTCATCAGCTCTTGATTACTGACTGGGTTGGGGGCAGAACAATTAAACACACCACTGCAGTCACTTCTGTCCTTGAGAAAAAGAACAATCTGAAATAAATCTTCTATATGTATCCAGCTGAATGTTTGATTGCCCGTCCCCTGTGCACCGCCAAGCCCAAATTTAACTAAGTTCCGATAGGGAGTCATAACGCCGCCATTTTCACCTAACACAATCGCCGTGCGCAAAGCCATTTGTCTTGTTTCAGGCAAGTCAAAGCTAAAGAAGGTTTTCTCCCAATTGACAGCGACATCAACCGAGAATCCCGTACCAATCTCGCCATTTTCCTCTGTCATCGGACGATCCTCCGCATGTCGGTAAATGGTTGCTGTACTCGAATTCATCCAAACGTTAGGCGGGTTGTCACAAGATAAGATAGCTTCGCCAAGTATGCTGGTTGTTTCTAGTCTGGAATTCATAATGTCATTCTTATTTTTTTCGTTGTATCGGCAATTGACAGATTTACCAGCAAGATTGACTAAAAGCTCCGCGCCTTCCAATACGTCTATGATTGCTGACTCATCATTCCAGGAAATATAACTAGGATGCCGTGATATGATATGTACGTCATACCCTCGTTCCATAAATTGTTCTTTAAAATAGTTGCCGATGAATCCGGTTCCTCCTGCCAAAATCACTTTCTTCATAAAAATCGATCCCTCATTTCAGGAGATGGCAGCGAACAATTGTCTTTTTTCCCGAACCATTTGTACCTATTCTTTGCGATGACTGTATACAATGGATCACGTAACGGTTTTGGCACCACCAACAAGAGAAAGCATAATTTCCATAACCCTTTTAAATGTTTACAAATCCTTAGCGCTGCTGACGATTTAACGTAATAGTTACAGTCTGAAACATAAACCAGACTGTCGACGTCCGAAGGGGCATCCCATTTGTCTAAAATCCTTTGGCCGACATCACTCTGTATAGACGCAAATTTATAAACAGCTTTCTTATCTCTTTTTATAATGAACTGAACGCTCCGGTCACAAAAATGGCATTCGCCATCAAATAGAATGATGGGATTCATAGGGCAAAACCCCCGAGTTTAGAATTATCTCTTTTGAATATTGACCGCAGTTCCGTACACCAAAAGTTCTGCCGCCCCACTGGCAACCTGTGACGTGACAAAACGAACATTAACGACCGCGTCGGCTTCTAATTTTTCTGCTTCCTGAACCATTCGCTGTGTCGCCTTTTGTCTGGACTCGGTCAGCATTTCTGTATATTCCTTCATTTCTCCACCCACGACATTTCTGAAACCAGCGACAAGATCTTTTCCGACATTTTTTGCTTGAACAATATTGCCTCGAACCATTCCGTGCACTTCCGTTATGTCGGATCCAGGAACCGTTTCAGTATTGACTAAGATCATCTTGGTCTTCCTCCTTTTTTTCCTTTATTCTATCCTTTAAAACACCGATAAAAATGAAAAGAACAGCTAACACTGCGATGATAATGGAACTGATAAAAAGAATGAGACTGACGGATATATTAATTATAAAAAAGGATATGATATTCGATAAAATAAAGACAATGACAGCTGTCGGTATCAAAATAACTCCAAACCAAATCATAAGCTTCTCCTTTATTTAAAAATCCCAACCAAAAAACGCCCAACCGATAAAGTGAAACTTCATTCAGTGAGGGTTCCTTCCTCTCCACTGAATGTTAGTTGAACGAATCAGGAATATACGGGCTGTTTATCCACCACCTTTATGTATTTGGGTTAACGACGTTTAGAGGTGGGGGTATTACAGCCCGTTAATGCGTGATAAAGGCAGCAATAACCATGATCAGTACAGCCACTCTCAATATGGAGCCACCAAAACGCATAACTCACCCTCCCGGCACACATATGCATTTATAAACGATTCTAACAAAAGCGTGGATTGATTAAAACTTTCATAATTTTCAATCATATGATCAATGTACAGAGACGATTTTCTCTATATTTTTCCCTATCACAAACACCCCCTTCAGACCATATCCAAAGGGGGAAACATCGAAACTTTATTTCAAATCTGCATCAGCCATGCATAACATATATCTATTCCACCGTTACACTTTTGGCCAGATTTCGTGGTTTATCAACGTCACACCCGCGGTGCAGTGCTGCGTAATAGGCGAGCAGCTGCATTGGGACAACGCCGACTAAAGGCGTAAGCAGTTCATGGACATGCGGAATTACAAAGGCATCGGTATCCTGCTCTAATCCATGCATACTGATCACCATAGCATTGGCACCACGTGCAGCAACTTCCTGCACGTTGCTGCGGATAGAATCATTGACATTTTCCTGTGTTGCCAGTGCAATGACCGGAGTGTCCTCTTCAATCAAAGCAAGCGTTCCATGCTTCAATTCACCACCGGCAAAGCCTTCTGCCTGAATGTAGGAGATTTCTTTCAATTTCAGTGCTCCCTCCAAGCAGACAAAATAGTCTGTGCTTCTTCCGATGAAAAAGGCATTGCGCGTTGTTCCGAAGTTATCCCGGACAAGCTCGTCAAAGGTTTCTTTTTGATCTGTCAGTGACTCCATGGCATTGGCGGCGATGGCCAACTCCTGCATGGGGTCAAAATCCAGTGCAATTTCTTTAGCCCGAGCTGTATCCACTGCCAAAATGGCCAGCACAGCCATTTGTGCCGTATAGGCTTTGGTCGAAGCAACGGCAATTTCCGGCCCGGCGTGCAAGTTTAACGTATAATCCGCTTCACGAGAAAGAGTGGATCCTGGCACGTTCGTGATTGTCAGTGCCGGATGTCCCATTTCTTTTATTTGAACTAAAACGGAACGGCTGTCAGCTGTCTCGCCGCTTTGGGAAATGAACACAAATAATGGGCGATCCGACAGCAATGGCATGTTGTAAGAGAATTCACTCGCTACATGGACTTCAACCGGGATGTTAGACAGTTTTTCTATAAATTGCTTACCAACCAATCCTGCATGGTAACTGGTACCGGCTGCGATAATATAAACCCTGTCACATGTTTGCATCGCTCGCCGTATATCCCCGTCAAGTTTTAAATGATTATTCTCATCCTGATATTTTTGAATGATCTTGCGCATGACAAACGGCTGTTCATCTATTTCCTTTAACATAAAATGCGGATATGTGCCTTTTTCCGTGTCACGTACATCCATTTGAGCCGTAAACGGTTCGCGCTCAACAATGGAACCATCGAGTTTTTGAATTTCAGCCGCATGACGGGTTACAAGAACCATTTCCCGATCATTTATTTCCAGGTATTGGTCGGTTTCTTTTAATGTAGCCATCGAATCACTGGCAATCACATTAAAACCATCACCAAGACCGATCAGCAACGGACTTTTGTTTTTAGCAACAAACATCGTATCCTCATCTTCGGCATCAATAAGCCCAATAGCATACGAACCTTTCAGCATACGAATGGTTTCACGAAATGCCTCCACCGTGCTTTGCGTCTCGTCACAGTTTTTCTCCATCAGCTGTACAATAATTTCTGTGTCTGTTTTGCTGAGGAGTTCGGTATCAGGCAAGTATTCGTTTTTTAAATCAAGGTAGTTTTCAATGACACCATTATGAACAATGGTAAACCTTCCAGTTGCGCTTGTATGCGGATGGGCGTTTTCTTCGCTTGGCATCCCATGTGTCGCCCAGCGCGTATGGCCGATTCCCATTGTTGCGGTGCGTATATCCGGAACACGCTCACGCAATGCGGCAATGCGTCCTTTGACTTTAAAACGTTTCAATTCCTGATTATTCATAACGGCCATACCTGCTGAATCATAGCCACGGTATTCCAGTTTTTCCAAGCCGTTCAATAATATTTCTTTCGTATCATGTGCACCAATATAGCCTACAATTCCACACATATCGTTGTGTCCTCCTTGCGATGAAGGGACAACAAACGACCAACTATTTTTATAGGGGCGTATTGCTGCCCCTTTCTCGTGATTGTTTTGTATCCATCCTGCTTTTTCCTTGTACAACAAGTTGCCTCATTGTTTTCGGAAACAAGCATCACGATTGGGATGGGCAATCGGGAGGTATCCGCCGAAACATTCGATAACCTCCACCTCGTCAACTATTTTCCTCATCGATCTGAAAATAGTTCAGGCGCTTTTGAATCGTTCGTTAAAAACTACCCACCTTTCTTTGTTTGAATACATGCTGCCTCATTTAATGATAAACAGGCTTTTTAATTTTAATTGAAAAATGAGATCTTAGTCAATTATTTTTTTGCAATGGTTCTGTATGTCGTTAGTTTATGTTCCCAGCAAAAAATTGTTCACCCGGAATGGATTTTAGTACCATTGAAAAGAGTCAATTGTTACGAAAGCAGGAAAACATAACAGGCTGAAAACGATGGATGGGCTGTTGACCCATCCATATCTGTTTATTTTGCTAGATGCCATGACGCTCAGTCAGGTGAATAGGGGTTAATGTGAACCAGAACGTCATTGACATCATTATGGTCATGCATCAGTTTATTTTTTACATTTTTTGAGATATCGTGTGCATTTTCAACATCAAGAGAAGCATCCACACTAATTTTCAGGTCAACAACAACGTAAGAACCATGAACTCTTGCCCGTATTTCATCAATCTGCTTTACGCCTGACACATGTTGTGCCGTCAGAATGAACCGCCTGCTTTTTTCATCGTCAAGCACATTCTCCAACATCAAGTCAATGGATTCGCGTGCCATAGTATAGCCGAGGATGATAATAAGCAATGCCACCACAATACCAGCTATGGGATCGAGATATACGAGCTGACTCCAACCAATCCATTCCCCGATCATTGCCCCGCCGACGCCAAACAAAACACCGAGCGATGACAATGAATCCGAACGATGGTGCCAAGCGTCGGTCACTAATGCAGGACTATTGATTCGTTTTCCGAGCCGGTATTTGTATTGATAAAGCGCCTCTTTGGAAATAATAGAAATAGTAATCGCTATCAGGGCAATTTCTGTTGGTGCTGACGGTCGTTCACTCCAAAACACTTGGATGGATGACCAAGCAATTTCAAGTCCGGCCAGAATCAACATTATGGAGACAATGATGGCTGCCACATTTTCTGCCTTCCCGTGTCCATAGGGATGTTCTTTGTCCGGTGGCTTATCCGCATACCGTATACCGGCAAGAACAGCTATCGAACTGACAACATCTGAGGCGGAATGGGCCGCATCAGCAATCAAAGCCCGGCTTCCTGATACCCATCCGGCTATACCTTTTATTACAGCCAATAGCACATTCCCGGCAATACCCACCCAAGAAGCCGTTTGTGCCTTACGATTGCGTTGTTTCTGATCCATTACCCATATACCCCCTACACACGAACAATAAAGAACGAAAAACAGTTTCTTTATCATAACAAACCGGGATCACATGGGTCTATGGCAACCTTCTTGGGGAAATTAAGAAATATTCGCATTGTCCATTTTAATCTTCCTCGTGCAAGACTGTTTCCTAAGGTAAAACATATCATGTAAAAGAGCTCCTCCTATGCACGGAGGAGCTCTACCGATTATTCTTCTTTCATCCCTAGAAGACTTTCAATGACCGAGGCAACTTTGGAAGCGTATTTCCCGCATTCTTCTTTCGTCGGGGCTTCCACCATGACACGCACAAGCGGTTCAGTGCCGGATGGACGGACGAGTACACGACCTTCTCCGCCCATTTCTTTTTCCACGTCATCTATCGTCTCCTGTATCCGCTGATTGGTCATTGCTTGATGTTTGTCGATAACCCGGACATTTTGAAGCACTTGCGGATAAATATCCATTTCGCTAGCAAGCTCTGACAATGGTTTCCCTGTTTCCTTCATAACATTCACTAACTGCAAAGCCGTTAACATTCCGTCACCCGTTGTATTATGATCAAGAAAAATGACGTGTCCGGACTGTTCGCCACCTAGGTTATAATCACCTTTACGCATCTCTTCTATAACATAACGGTCACCGACAAACGTTTTATCGCTTCGCATTCCATTGTCTTCCAGCGCCTTATAAAAGCCGAGATTGCTCATGACAGTCGAAACGACCGTTTGATGCCGGAGTATACCTTTTTCATTCATATGTTTAGCGCAAATATACATAATCTGATCACCATCAACAATAGACCCATATTCATCAACAGCAATCAGACGATCACCGTCGCCATCAAAAGCAAGGCCGGCATCAACGCCTTTTTCTTTCACGAATTTCTGTAAAGCTTCCGGCTGGGTGGAACCGACACCATCATTAATGTTCAGACCATCCGGTGATGCGCCAATTGAGTGTATTTCCGCCTCAAGGTCAGCAAATAGATGGGCAGCCAGACTGGATGTCGAACCATGGGCGCAGTCCAATGCAATTTCCAACCCATCAAAATCATTATCAATCGAATCTTTCAGGAAGGAGAGGTACTTCTGCCCGCCTTCAAAATAATTGTTCACCACACCGATATCAGCACCGGATGGGCGTGGAAGATGATCCTCTTCATCCATAAGACGCTCGATTTCTCCTTCCTCCGCATCTGATAATTTAAAACCATCCGGGCCGAAAAATTTAATACCGTTATCTTCCATCGGGTTATGAGAAGCAGAAATCATGACACCTGCCTCCGAATTTATTGCCTTGGTCAAATAGGCGACTCCCGGTGTGGAGATAACCCCCAGACGCATCACTTCCGCACCAATGGACAGCAATCCGGAAACAAGAGCTCCCTCCAGCATATGTCCGGATACCCGTGGATCCCGACCAATTAAAACTTTGGGTTTTTCTGCGCCTTTTGTCAGAGCATAACCACCGAATCGACCCAATTTATATGCTAATTCCGAGGTCAATTCCGTATTGGCTATTCCTCTGACACCATCTGTTCCAAAATACTTTCCCATATTGTACCTCTCCTTTACATCCGTTTCACCATACATCAAAGCCATTGCCATGAATGCGTCATTCACGAAATTTTAATCGTTGCTTCTTTCTGTTTTCCGCTTATATCGACTAAATCAGGACCTTTTACGGAAATGGCAACGTCGTGTTGACCTTTTTCAAGTTTCGCTGCATTCAACGAAATATGGAAATCGTCTTTAGAAACTTTACTGACACTGGTTTGACTACCTGTTACAGTAAGATCCATCTTCGGACTCTCCGGATTGATAAACGAAATATCTTGTCCATCATCAAGGTTTTCTACGTTGATTGGAACATTTTTAACCGTTTTAGACCGATCCAGTTTAATGGTCACCTGAACAGTATCTTTACCCGAAACAGTGGTGACATCATCTGGTAAATCCAATGTTGCATTAATCGTCCCTGACTCTGTTATATCTGCTAAATTGATCTTTTCAGTCGAAACCTTCTCTATTTTTTGCAGGGTGTCACTTTCGGCATACACTGTCACGTTTTTTACACCAGCCGATTTGGAAGCCAACGAATACCCATCTGGCAACTCGCCGGTCGTTTCCACACTTACCGGAACCGATTTGCTTGCATGACTGATTTGAACTGAAACATTGGTATTGGGTGGCTCTACTCGTGCATTTAATTCATTTCCACTGGCATCATATACCTTTACGGGCACCTCGCGACTATCTATCGATTCCTTTTGCTCTGAGACATCGACAAATGCTTTAATAATGGCAATTTGGTCAATGACGTCTTTGGAAGTTGTTATCATCACTTGCTCCGGGTCAGCTTGTGCGCTGTCAATTTGATAACCTTTTGGGAGCTCATCCGTTTTAATATAGTCAACCGTTACTGGAAACGTTTTGGACGCACGCTCTTCTATCGTTACCTCAATGGTCTTTGGTTCGATATAGACATTCAGGTCATCCGGAATACCGGTATGTTTCAGATCAACGGTATGCGTGCCTGGGTCCATGTCTTCAAGATCAACATATAAATCAAAGTTCTGATTTCGAGCCGTCGTTGTTAATGTGCCGATTGATCCTTCAAGCGAAACAGCTGCAACCTCAGGCACACCACTGACAACAAATTCGTCTTCATCGATCCGTATATTGACCGGGACGTTTTCAATTGTCTGTATGTCTGCATTCGCATTCGACGGTAACCGCGATTCATTTTGGTACTGATCACTTTCGATCTGTACAAACATGTATAATGCAGCGGCAAAAGCTAAGGAAATGGCACGGACAAACCATCTGCTCTTAAACCAATTATCCATTCTCTTCCCCCTTATGATGACGCGACTTGGATTCAGAGGCTTTTAATGACTGGGATAGTTTCTGCCGCAGATAACGACGTAACCCATCCTTATCCAGATTTCGCTTCAGTTCGCCATTTTCCGTAAAGGATATGCTGCCTGTTTCTTCGGATACAACAATGGTAATCGCATCCGTAACTTCACTGATGCCCATTGCGGCTCTATGTCTCGTTCCAAGTTCCTTTGAAATAAACGGGCTTTCAGATAAAGGCAAATAACAAGCGGCAGCAAAAATTTCTTGATCTTTAATAATAACCGCTCCATCGTGAAGAGGTGTGTTGGGCGTGAAGATATTGGTCAGCAATTGGTGCGTTAAATTTCCGTTTATCGGGATACCAGTTTCGGCATAATCGCCAAGTCCTGTTTCACGTTCAATGGAGATTAATGCACCTATCCGTCGCTTAGCCATATATTGACATGATTGAACAATCGCTTCCACTTTCTGCTCAATCAATTCTTCTTCAGAACTCGAACTCCGCGAGAAAATATTCCCACGGCCGAGTTGTTCCAATGCCCGCCGCAATTCAGGTTGAAATAAGATGATAATAACCACAAAGCCCCATCGGATAGCTTGGTTGGTCATATATTGAATGGTATGCAGCTCAAATACACTGCTGAACGCCCAGACGAGCAATACAATGACAATTCCCTTTAAAAGCTGAATTGCCTTGGTGCCTCTGATCAGCATGATTAATTTATACATAACATACCAGACCAGCGCTATGTCCACGCCGATTCGAAGCAAACCCAAAAATCCCCCATCAAGCACGTTCACACTTCCTTCCGCACATATGTACGCTGCAGTTTTCTACGCAGCCATTCTTATTATATCACATATCTAAGTGTATCATGTTTATTTATAAGCGTAAAAATGAAGTGTAACCTCTCATCCAAACAGGTTATTCACCCGGTTGATTGGTTCCACATTTGAAGCATGTATGAAGGGGCTTTTCTATCTAGTTATGGGTGGGGTGACTGCCAACTTCGGTCTGCATTTGTGGTTAAGTATTCCATATATAAAAAGAGGAATACATTCAGGGGATACACAAAGACATCCAGCAAATGGATGCCTTTAACAGCAATGTTTTGTTTACATATTACTTCAGTTTTTCACCAAACAGCGACCCCATCAGGCCAACCGCCATAGTGGCCGTTTTATTTTGATCGTCAAGGATGGGATTCACTTCTACAAATTCGGCTGATGTAAGGATATCGGCTTCAGCCAACATTTCCATTGCCAAATGACTTTCACGATAGGTCAGTCCGCCAATGACCGGTGTGCCGACCCCAGGTGCTTCTTCCGGATCAAGGCCATCCAAGTCAAGACTTAAATGGACACCATCTGTTTGTTCCCGTAAATAGGAAATCGTATTATTCATCACTTGCGACATCCCAAGCCGGTCAATTTCATGCATTGAGTAAACCGTAATCCCTTTATCCCGAATCAACTCTTTTTCGCCGGGATCAAGCGAACGTGCCCCGATGATGACGATATTCTCAGGTTTCACTTTAGGTGTATAACCAAAAATCGACGTGAGTTTTTCTTCGCCGATGCCAAGACTGACTGCAAGCGGCATCCCGTGTATATTTCCTGAAGGCGATGTATCTACTGTATTTAGATCGCCATGCGCGTCATACCAAATAACACCTAGATTATCATTATGTTTGGCTGCACCCGCAAGACTGCCGATAGCAATACTGTGATCGCCGCCAAGCACCAATGGAAAACGGTTTTTTGTTATTTCCTGATCCACCATTTCGGCAAGTTTCCAGTTACTGTCTGCCACTTGCTGCAAATTCAGCAAGTGACCATCTTTTACTTCTTTCCGAGTATCCGGTCGGGACACCGGGACATCATCCAAATCCGCGATATGGATCTTTAAGTTCTCCAACCGTTCTATAATTCCAGCATAACGGATAGCGCTCGGGCCCATATCAACACCGCGTCTGTTTTGACCAAGATCCATTGGTACACCAATAATGGATATTGATTGATTCATAATGCTTGCCCCCCTCTTGCCTTATTATAGCTAAAAGAAAAACAATGACTCAACTCGACATCATATTGTATATATATGCATAAGGGATATTGGACAAAGAGAATGGACACCGACCCCTTAGGCACCATAGTGTTGAAATTAAAAAAGCAGGCCCGTCATGTCATGCATTGGACGGCCTGCTATACGAGTGAAGCACCCGTTTTGCACGGATGCATATCCAGCGGTTTGATACCTGCTTCCTTCCATGTCTGCAACAATTGTTTGGCTTTTTCTTTCGATGGCATAAAAGCAATTCCACAGTCACCACCTCCTGCACCGGATGGTTTGCCTGCACCTCCGAACGCCTCGGCAAGGTCACACAGCGTGGTAAGTGTGGGGGTTTCAATAGCAGTATCAGCGTTTTTTCCAAGTGATTCCAGAGCGTTTCTGTTTTGTCTAATTCCTTCAATAACCGATGCAGATTCTCCTGTTTGAAAGCCATGCAAAAACGTAGTGACAGCTTGTTGACTGTTGCTTAAAAAATCATTATATACAGCAGGGCAAGACCGTTTCAGCGTAGAAATTTTCCCGACCAACTCCGATGTTGACGCAGGTGACCCTGTCCAGCCAATGCACATATGAATATCTTCCGGGAGATCAATGGGGGTTATGGAAAAATAGGGCCAGTCCTTTTCCACAAGTTCCGTGATACTGTCTGTTTGTTCATACATCGTCGTCAGCCAATCCGCCTGAAATGATGAATATTCCAGCCATCCCCCGTAGGACGATGCAGCAACGTCTGCGCCGGAACCGCTCCCCTGCGTTAAGACATGTGACATAGCCGCCAGCTTGAAAACCAACGGCTCAGATGGTTTTTCGCAAAGATATTTGGCAAGCATAATATAAACGACTGATGTAACAGCCGCCGCACTCGAGCCCAGACCGTATTTTCGACCAGATGCATCATCCAGCTCACTTCGTATAGATAGATGAAAATAGTTTGGCGTAACATGATTCTCAAGCAAATAAGTATAAACAACGGACATTGCATTCTCAATAAAAGAGATACGGGAATCATCCGTTTTCACATCGACGGCACCTGCCTTGTACGTCCACGCCAAGCCGCGCAAATCATACGCATCCAGCGAAACAAGATTCTCTCCCTTTTCTTCCAGCGTTGCATAAACAAAACGGTCGACAGCCATGACAGCGAGCTTCTGATATGGCTCAAGCACAGCAAATTCCCCTGCAATCATCAGTTTGCCGGGGACGCGTGCCGTTAATGGCGAATTAGACAATACGTTCAACTCCTACATGCAGGATATTCCCGAGCCAGGTCTGCTTACAATAACATTACGAACACCAGGAACCGAACGAAGCTTATGCTGGACGGCTTCTTCATCTTTTGGCATATAGAGCACCTTCACATTCGGGCCGGCATCAATCGTAAAATAAGCCGAAATCCCATCAGCTCTCAAAGCACGGACGGCTTCCATAATAAGAAATGTAGTGCTTTGCCAATACATAAACGGTGGATTAGCACCCAATGTTGTCGCATGCATGCGCAAACAGTTCGCCTCAGATATCGACCCGACTTGTTCAAAATCTTTTTCCTTAATTCCAGCTTTGATTGCTTGAAGATCCGAGGGGACACTTTCCAGCCAACCTGAATAAAATGGTGAGGTCTCCACCGTTCGTTTCATGCCTTCTCTGCTTAATACTTTTTTTGCGTCTGAAGATAGAACAACGGCTGCCACCCGTATATCCCAATCGTTGGCGTTCGCCACCTGGACAGCATACGAGTCGGTTCCGTCTGCCTTGGTTCCTTGCTGCCATTCGACAAACCCACCGTAAATCGAACGGCACGCTGATCCTGATCCCTGTCTGGTGAGTACAGATAACTCCTGATTACTATACGGCAATCCAAGCGCTTTTACTGCGGCTGTGGCCAGAGCAGCAAATCCCGAAGCAGAGGATGCAAACCCTGCAGCTGTCGGCACCTGATTGGCCGACCGAATTTCCGCAAACAAACCATCGTTTCCCGCTTGCTTCCGTATAAGATCGAGAAAAGACGTCACCCGATAGTATTCATTTCCGGTAACTGTTTTGTCATCTAGATAAAAAACATCTTCCAATAAGTCGTTGCGGAATTCAACGGTGGTCGATGTATAAAAGCCATCCAACGTCAATGACAAACTGTTGTTCATAGGCAGGATCAATGACTCGTCCCGTTTTCCCCAATATTTGATTAAAGCAATATTTGTATGGGCTTTTGCGGTTGCCTTCATGTTTCTACTCCTTTAAAATCTTCCCTTTAATCAGCTCTTTTTCAATGCGAAAGACCATACAGCATGCGCCCCGAATTTTTTCAGTTTTTCACTAAGCTGTCTGGAGTGTACTTCATTGCGGGCCAATGCAATGATACAGCCCCCATTGCCGCCTCCTGTCAATTTGGCACCAAGGGCACCCTCCTGTCGGGCAAAATAAATCAGTCTATTCAAGCCGGCGTCACTGACACCAAGTGCCTCCAGTTCTTTCTGTGCCTCATTCAGCATCTGGCCAAGCAGATGCTTGCTTGCACTTTCCAACGCATTTCGGGCACGATGAGTCACTTCACCAATTCGGTCCAGCTTGGACTGTATTCGTTTTGGTGCCGACTTGATCAAATCAGCGACGGATTCAACCGCTGAACGTGTATCCCCCATACGACCCGAGTCGGCAACAATAAAATAGAAGTCACCTTTGGGCTCAATACGACACATAGGACGGTCTTTCTCATACCAGATCGGTAATTCAGAGGTGATGGTCAATGTATCAATCCCACTGGGCTCTCCATGGGCATACCGCTCCGATATATCCGCTAGTTCGAGAATATCCTCCTCTGTGTAGTCCTGTTCAGCATAGGCAAAAAGAGAACGAATAACCGCAATGGCTACGGATGCGCTGGATCCAAGGCCTTTACCCGGAGGTATCGATGACTTAATCCGGATTAACAAATCGGAACATGGCAAATCCAGTTTCGTCAGTGTTTTCCGGATACAGTTCGTTAATCCGTCCAGCGAATCGGGAGCTGTTTCAATCGGTCCATAATAGAAGGTACTATCCAGTTTCACCGATCCGGGCACATAATCAACGACGGACTCAACCCCTACTAATGGAAAAGGGAGAGCTATGGCCGGCTGTCCGTGTACAACCGCATGTTCCCCTATGAGGATGAATTTGCTATGAGCTACGCCGGTAGCTGTTTGTACGGACGTTGTCGCTTTTTCTGCACTCATTTTGTATACTCTTCCACCAATTCTTTAGCTTTTCCGACACGGATTTCGTTTTCTTCAATCAATCGCCGTGATATCACGTCTATCATCTCCCCTGTGGCTCCTGCTGTAATCGCTACGGATCTGGAATGCAAAGCCATATGTCCTTTCTGTATTCCATCCGTTGCTAAAGCCTTTAACGCCCCGAGGTTTTGGGCCAGTCCGACAGCTACAACAACCTGTGCAAGTTCTTGTGCTGAGTCAACATTTAATAATTTATGAGCTATCCTGGAAACAGGATGAACATGAGTTGAACCACCGACGGTTCCAATAGCCATGGGCAGCTCCAATTCACCGATAAGATTTCCTTCGTCATCGACAGACCAAGTCGTCATCGACCCATAGTGACCATCACGCGCGGCATATGCATGAGCTCCGGCTTCCACAGCCCGCCAGTCATTGCCTGTTGCAATGACAACTGGATCAATTCCATTCATAATCCCTTTATTATGCGTCACCGCCCGATAAGGATCGGATGCTGCAAATTCATATGCATGAATGATCCCATCCCGTACGTTTTGGCCTGAAAATTTCTCTGTTGCAAGTAATTCAGGCGGTATGACACAACGTGCCTTTGCGAGGCAACGATCCGGATAATTGGAAAGAATTCTCAAATATACTTTTCCGCCTGTCAAATTTTCAACAGTTGGAGCCAAAGACTCAACCATTGTGTTGATAATATTTGCCCCCATCGCATCGCACGTATTAATATATATATGAAGGATGAGCATTTGACTGTATTTGGAACCCGCATCTTCATTCAAGATTCTGACATTCACGTCTTCTGCGCCGCCGCCTCTGTTCA
Source organism: Lentibacillus halophilus (assembly GCF_055395055.1). Lineage (NCBI taxonomy): Bacteria > Bacillati > Bacillota > Bacilli > Caryophanales > Bacillaceae > Lentibacillus > Lentibacillus halophilus. The sequence goes on along the minus strand of NZ_AP043750.1, from coordinate 1,081,212 downwards.
CTAAACTGGGATATGCAGCATTCGCTTCATCAATCAAACGATTTTTTTCGTTTACTATGGTTTCCTTCGCTGTTTGAACATCTTCACACCCGACAACCTGGATCTGGCCAATCATGATACGGTTGTTTGCTTTTGTTTTAAATCCGCCGGCATTTCTGACGATCTTGGCAATGTGGCTTGCCGAAGCAACAACGGACGCTTCCTCAATCGCCATCGGCACCGCATATTCCTTGCCGTTAATCAAGAAATTCAGTCCCAGTCCCATGGGAAGTGGAAAAGTACCAACTACGTTTTCTATCATATTATCAGCGGTGGTCGTCGGTAACGGTTCATTGGAAAACAGGTACGCTGTGTCTTCTTCTGTAAAAATATTCATATTCGAAAGCAATTCGCGTCGATCTTCAACCGTCATATTATAAAAACCGGGAATCCTGGATGTCCTCATGCCACCTCATCCTTTTTCCAATATTATACGGTATACAGCACCATTTGTTTATCTTTTTTGCTGCTTCTATTATGTAGAAATACAGCATAAAATGCAAATAAACAAGGCTGTTAACATTCATAACGACCTTGTTTATTTCATTATAATATGTATTATGCATTTGTGCCAGTCTTTTATGGTGTGAATCATCTTGGAAGAACCCGATTCCCATTTAACATTGATGTTATCAGGATTCATAACGTGTGCCATTACATCCTGGATATTCGTATAGTAATTTTAAACAACAAGGACTGGGCTAGCTGGATTCGAACCAGCGAATCACGGGATCAAAACCCGATGCCTTACCGCTTGGCTATAGCCCAATTTAACATATGGTGGAGGGGGAGGGACTCGAACCCCCGAACCCTGAGGGAGCGGATTTACAGTCCGCCGCGTTTGGCCAACTTCGCTACCCCTCCGTAGTTATTCTAACAGGTTAGTTGTAAAATTATACGTAAAAAAATAAATATGGTGCCGGCCAGAGGACTCGAACCCCCAACCTACTGATTACAAGTCAGTTGCTCTGCCAGTTGAGCTAGGCCGGCATATGATATTAATAAAGCATTTTCTTATGGCATGGATGGTTTGAATTCACACCCGTTAAAAACTTGCATATAGCAGCATATTGGGTGAGTATTGACGGTTGGTTCTTCCAGTTACAAGTCAGATAGCTCATATATAGTATGTTCCGTTGCTTAGTTGTTTATTCATGCAAACGAAATGGTGGAGGATGCAGGGATCGAACCTGCGACCCCTTGCTTGTAAGGCAAGTGCTCTCCCGGCTGAGCTAATCCTCCTTATCAGTTCTGCAACGAGATAGACACGTGTTCACTTCTATCTTCAAAAAGAAAGTGGTGGCCCGTACGGGATTCGAACCCGTGTTACCGCCGTGAAAGGGCGGTGTCTTAACCACTTGACCAACGGGCCGTTAAAAGCGGGAGAATTCAAATGTATGTAATGTCGGAAACCGACGAATCATATTATATACAGGATTTCCATTTTTGTAAAGAGGATAGACAAATTTTTTACTGAGACGAATGAGTCAAAGAAAACTATTGATTGTTGAAGTCGAACGATTGTCTTTCTTCCGGATTATGAAGAGCACATGTTTTTTTAAGAGTACATATATGCAGCAATCCAAACAACAACAATCACAGGTAATGATGAATACAATGACTGCCAGAGTTTCATTTTATGTTTCTTTATAAGGTATACCGCTACGAATACTTCCATTACCGTCACAATAGCAGCAAGAAGAAAAAGAAAAGACATAAGAACACTCCTGATTTAGCATATGGAAGACCGGATAATTTTAGCTAATTATATAATATAAGCCACCTAAGTCGCCAGTCAAGAAGGCTTTTACATAAAAAATTGACACTGATCTTTTTGCCAACAAGAACAGCGCCATTTCAACGTTTGAGTAAGAGCTTCCAGCCGGACTCGAACCGGCGACCTCTTCCTTACCATGGAAGCGCTCTACCGACTGAGCTATGGAAGCAATATGGCTCCACAGGCAGGATTCGAACCTGCGACCGATCGGTTAACAGCCGATAGCTCTACCGCTGAGCTACTGTGGAATAAAATAAAATTGCTGGTGAAACAATTTAGTTTCGGTGATGATACGCTTCTCACAGCTGTTTTGCTTTATTCATCACATCAGCAGCAACTATAAATAAACATATAAAATATGCCTGGCGGCGTCCTACTCTCGCGGGGGCAAAGCCCCAACTACCATCGGCGCTGGAGAGCTTAACGGCTGTGTTCGGCATGGGAACAGGTGTGTCCTCTCCGCTAATACCGCCAGACCTAAGTTGTGACAATAGACGATGATTGATACCCAAACCCGATGTCATCAAGGACAAGGATTATTATAGCGATTATCGTCGAAAAATGCAAGGGTTTTTTCAATTGCACCCTGAAAACGGAATAAGAACGTTAGGCCATTCCAATATGGAAGTGTGGTTAAGTCCTCGATCGATTAGTATCCGTCAGCTTCACGTGTTGCCACGCTTCCACCCCGGACCTATCTACCTCCTCGTCTTGGAGGGATCTTACTCACTGAACGTGATGGGAAGTTTCATCTTGAGGGGGGCTTCATGCTTAGATGCTTTCAGCACTTATCCTGACCACACGTAGCCACCCAGCCGTGCTCCTGGCGGAACAACTGGTGCACCAGCGGTGTGTCCATCCCGGTCCTCTCGTACTAAGGACAGCTCCTCTCAAACTTCCAGCGCCCACGACGGATAGGGACCGAACTGTCTCACGACGTTCTGAACCCAGCTCGCGTACCGCTTTAATGGGCGAACAGCCCAACCCTTGGGACCGACTACAGCCCCAGGATGCGATGAGCCGACATCGAGGTGCCAAACCTCCCCGTCGATGTGAACTCTTGGGGGAGATAAGCCTGTTATCCCCGGGGTAGCTTTTATCCGTTGAGCGATGGCCCTTCCATGCGGAACCACCGGATCACTAAGCCCGACTTTCGTCCCTGCTCGACGTGTCAGTCTCGCAGTCAAGCTCCCTTATGCCTTTGCACGCTGTGAATGATTTCCAACCATTCGGAGGGAACCTTTGGGCGCCTCCGTTACCTTTTGGGAGGCGACCGCCCCAGTCAAACTGCCTGCCTGACACTGTCTCCGGACCGGATCACGGCCCTGGGTTAGAATGTTCGTACAGCCGGGGTGGTATCCCACGGATGCCTCCACGTAAGCTGGCGCTCACGCTTCGACGGCTCCCACCTATCCTGTACAAGCTGCACCAACATTCAATATCAAGATGCAGTAAAGCTCCACGGGGTCTTTCCGTCCTGTCGCGGGTAATGCGCATCTTCACGCATAGTATAATTTCACCGGGTCTCTCGTTGAGACAGTGCCCAAGTCGTTGCACCTTTCGTGCGGGTCGGAACTTACCCGACAAGGAATTTCGCTACCTTAGGACCGTTATAGTTACGGCCGCCGTTTACTGGGGCTTCGGTTCAACGCTTCGCGCGCCGAGCGCGCTAACGCATCCCCTTAACCTTCCAGCACCGGGCAGGTGTCAGTCCCTATACATCGCCTTTCGGCTTTGCAGAGACCTGTGTTTTTGGTAAACAGTCGCTTGGGCCTGGTCACTGCGGCTCACGTAAGTGAGCACCCCTTCTCCCGAGGTTACGGGGTCATTTTGCCGAGTTCCTTAACGAGAGGTCTCCCGAACACCTTCGGATACTCTCCGTGCCTACCTGTGTCGGTTTGCGGTACGGGCACCTGTGAACTCACTAGAGGCTTTTCTCGGCAGTGTGAAATCCGGAACTTCGGTACTTGATTTCCCTCCCCGTCACAGCTCAGGATCCGTTGAGCGGATTTGCCTGCCCAACACCCTTGCTGCTTGGACGCACACATCCATCGGTGCGCTTTCCGTATCCTTCTGCGTCCCCCCATCGTTCCAACGCTCACGAGGTGGTACAGGATTATCGACCTGTTAGCCATCGCCTACGCCTTTCGGCCTCGGCTTAGGTCCCGACTTACCCTGAGCGGACGAACCTTCCTCAGGAACCCTTAGGCATTCGGTGAAAGAGATTCTCACTCTTTTTTCGCTACTCATACCGGCATTCTCACTTCCAGACGCTCCACCGGTCCTCACGGTCCGACTTCGCAGCATCCGGAACGCTCTCCTACCATTGTTCGCATGAACAATCCGCAGCTTCGGTGATACGTTTAGCCCCGCTACATTATCGGCGCAGCGTCACTCGACCAGTGAGCTATTACGCACTCTTTAAATGATGGCTGCTTCTAAGCCAACATACTGGTTGTCCGGGCAACGCCACATCCTTTTCCACTTAACGTATACTTGGGGACCTTAGCTGGCGGTCTGGGCTGTTTCCCTCTCGACCATGAACCTTATCACCCATGGTCTGACTCCCAAGGTGTTACGTTGCCGGCATTCGGAGTTTGACTGAATTCGGTAACCCGATGAGGGCCCCTCGTTCAATCAGTGCTCTACCTCCGGAACGCATGCCTTGAGGCTAGCCCTAAAGCTATTTCGGAGAGAACCAGCTATCTCCGTGTTCGATTGGCATTTCACCTCTACCCACACCTCATCCCCGCATTTTTCAACATACGTGGGTTCGGGCCTCCTGTCAGTGTTACCTGACCTTCACCCTGGACATGGGTAGATCACACGGTTTCGGGTCTGCGCCCGTATACTTATGCGCCCTGCTTCAGACTCGCTTTCGCTACGGCTCCGTGTTGGCCACTTAACCTTGCATACGAACGCAACTCGCCGGTCCATTCTACAAAAGGTACGCCGTCACCCATTAACGGGCTCCGACTACTTGTAGGCGCACGGTTTCAGGGTCTTTTTCACTCCCCTTCCGGGGTGCTTTTCACCTTTCCCTCACGGTACTGGTTCACTATCGGTCACCGGGGAGTATTTAGCCTTGGGAGATGGTCCTCCCAGATTCCGACGGAATTTCTCGTGTTCCGCCGTACTCAGGATCCACTCCGGAGGAAATGGCTTGTCGACTACAGGGCTCTTACCTTCTCCGGCCGGTCATTCCAGACCGTTTCGTCTAAGCCATTTCTTGATGACTCCGATGGAGTGTCCTATCAACCCCGGAAAGCTATCTTTCCGGTTTGGGCTGGTTCCGTTTCGCTCGCCGCTACTCGGGAAATCGCGTTTGCTTTCTTTTCCTCCGGGTACTGAGATGTTTCAGTTCCCCGGGTGTGCCGTGCGCATCCTATGAATTCAGATACGCATGCTGTCCCATTACGGACAGCGGGTTCCCCCATTCGGAAATCCCCGGATCAACGTCTGCTTACGACTCCCCAGGGCATATCGGTGTTGGTCCCGTCCTTCATCGGCTCCCGGTGCCAAGGCATCCACCGTGCGCCCTTGGTCACTTAACCATTGTTTCATTATTAATCATTGAAATGGATGGCTCTTATTCCGTTTTCAAGGTGCAAAAATGGAGCCTAGCGGGATCGAACCGCTGACCTCCTGCGTGCAAAGCAGGCGCTCTCCCGGCTGAGCTAAGGCCCCGTTTATATTGTCTAGATGGTGGGCCTGGGTGGACTTGAACCACCGACCTCACGCTTATCAGGCGTGCGCTCTGACCGACTGAGCTACAGGCCCATCCGTTTTGAAGAATATTGCTCCCTCAAAACTGAACCAAACAGCCATGTATGACATCCGTTTTTTCATTCGTCCTTAGAAAGGAGGTGATCCAGCCGCACCTTCCGATACGGCTACCTTGTTACGACTTCACCCCAATCATTGGCCCCACCTTCGGCGGCTGGCTCCAAAATGGTTGCCTCACCGACTTCGGGTGTTGCCAACTCTCGTGGTGTGACGGGCGGTGTGTACAAGGCCCGGGAACGTATTCACCGCGGCATTCTGATCCGCGATTACTAGCGATTCCGGCTTCATACAGGCGAGTTGCAGCCTGCAATCCGAACTGGGAATGGTTTTGTGGGATTGGCTATCACGTCGCCGCTTCGCGTCCCTTTGTTCCATCCATTGTAGCACGTGTGTAGCCCAGGTCATAAGGGGCATGATGATTTGACGTCATCCCCGCCTTCCTCCGGTTTGTCACCGGCAGTCACCTTAGAGTGCCCAACTTAATGCTGGCAACTAAGATTAAGGGTTGCGCTCGTTACGGGACTTAACCCAACATCTCACGACACGAGCTGACGACAACCATGCACCACCTGTCACTCTGTCCCCGAAGGGAACACGGCATCTCTGCCGCTGTCAGAGGATGTCAAGACCTGGTAAGGTTCTTCGCGTTGCTTCGAATTAAACCACATGCTCCACCGCTTGTGCGGGCCCCCGTCAATTCTTTTGAGTTTCAGCCTTGCGGCCGTACTCCCCAGGCGGAGTGCTTAATGCGTTAACTTCAGCACAAAGGGGCGGAAACCCCCTAACACCTAGCACTCAACGTTTACGGCGTGGACTACCAGGGTATCTAATCCTGTTCGCTACCCACGCTTTCGCGCCTCAGCGTCAGTAACAGACCAGAGAGTCGCCTTCGCCACTGGTGTTCCTCCACATCTCTACGCATTTCACCGCTACACGTGGAATTCCACTCTCCTCTTCTGTACTCAAGTCTCCCAGTTTCCAATGACCGCTCGCGGTTGAGCCGCGAGATGTCACATCAGACTTAAGAGACCGCCTGCGCGCCCTTTACGCCCAATAATTCCGGACAACGCTCGCCCCCTACGTATTACCGCGGCTGCTGGCACGTAGTTTGCCGGGGCTTTCTGGTCAGGTACCGTCAAACCATGGCCCTGTTCGAACCACGCCTGTTCTTCCCTGACAACAGAGTTTTACGATCCGAAGACCTTCATCACTCACGCGGCGTTGCTCCGTCAGACTTTCGTCCATTGCGGAAGATTCCCTACTGCTGCCTCCCGTAGGAGTCTGGGCCGTGTCTCAGTCCCAGTGTGGCCGATCACCCTCTCAGGTCGGCTACGCATCGTCGCCTTGGTGAGCTCTTACCTCACCAACTAACTAATGCGCCGCGGGCCCATCCGTAAGTGACAGCACAAAGGCCGTCTTTCAGCCCTCCCCCATGCGGGGAAAGGCATTATCCGGTATTAGCTCACGTTTCCGCAAGTTATCCCGGTCTTTCGGGCAGGTTGCCCACGTGTTACTCACCCGTCCGCCGCTCGTTCCACAGACGCACGCCCCGAAGGGCGATTGTCTGCTTCCCGCGCTCGACTTGCATGTATTAGGCACGCCGCCAGCGTTCGTCCTGAGCCAAGATCAAACTCTCCAAAAAAGTTTGGGATACGACTGACACCGATCAGCCGTTCATTGGCTTCGCTTATTTTGTGGATTTCAAGGGGTAAGTCATTCAGCCGATATACACATCAGCATTCCGACTTCCTGCCTCTGACATCCATCTGTCATACTGGCTGTTTTGTTCAGTTTTCAAGGAACAATCTGTTTATGTCGCTTTTTGCAACATTTTTTATTGTACCAACATTGTCGCCAAAAGTCAATGCCTCTTTTTATTTTTAAATAAAAGAAACGGTTTGAAAGTGTTATATTTTTATAAATCACTCGGTTTGTTTCGTTGACGACAAACAATAATATAGCATAATCATTGAATCAGTTCAATAGATAAATGCAAAAATATCAAAGAATTGATCTCAAAAATCCTAATGGTGATACTAAACGTTGACCCGTCAACATATGGTCGCCGCGGAGTCTCTTTCCTGTATCATTACAACAAACATCTTCAGACTTCTGACGCGCACTCGACATCATACTTATTTAATTGGAGGGATCCCCCCTCATGGTTTGCCCCAGCATAACATTACTGATTATATGTACGTTTTGGTATGTATTTCAAACATTCCTGTTGACTGGCTACCCGTCGATATAGATTGAATATGGTTTGGTAGCGCTCTTTAATGGACTTTTTTACCACTGTATCTATACGGGAATCTTCCATGTCCATAAGCAGTTCTTCAAGCTCACGTTTAATAAGATACTCCATTTCCTTTTGCTCTACATTTGAAATTAAAAAACCCAGCATAATAACACCTTACCTTCCATGCAATGATATTCGCAACACACTTATGTTAAACGTAACAACGATTATCTATACACAAAAATGGCAGCAGCCTTTTTTGATTCTCCTGCATCTGTCATCTTTTCCTCATGGATAAATGTCATAACGTTCCGCCAGCTCGCCATCTTTAAAAACCATCTTTTTGAATACAGGTAACAAAGACATATAAATAAGACTTGTACATAGAATGGAATTAAGACATATGGAGGGAAATGATTATATGAAGCATTTTTACACCATTCGGTTCAGAAAGTGGAAACGGTATGCAATCGTTGTTCTATTCGCATTGTTCACAGCTTCCTTCCTCTGGTTTGCACGTGATGGAACATTTTCGGTTGCATCCAGTAATGAGCCATTAGCTTTAACCAAAGGCGACAGCAACAAGCCTCAAATTGCTTTAACCTTCAATATCAGCTGGGGAGAAGAAAAAGTACATGGCATCTTGGAGAAACTGGAAGAAAGGCAGGTGCAAACAACATTTTTTGTCAGTGGCGAGTGGGCTGAACGCCATCCCGATATTATAGAAAAAATCAGTGAACAAGGCCATGAACTTGGTATGCTCGGGTATCGTTATACGAGTTACCTTGACCAGGAAATTGAGGACGTACGAAACGATTTAATAAAGGCTAAGGATGTGTTCAGCAAACTTGGATACGAAGACATGGATCTTCTTCGTCCGCCAAGCGGTAAATTTAACAAAGAAATCATTAAATTGGCTGAAAATCAAGGATTTACGGTAACTCATTGGAATGTAAACCCAAATGATTGGAAAAACCCGGGGACCAGGCGAATCGTTAACTTTGTCATGAATGAAACCTCCAATGGCGATATCATTCTTATGCATGCTTCCGACTCCGCCAAACAAACCGCCGAAGCCTTGGATACTATATTGCCAGGGCTAAGAAAAAAAGAGTTTGATTTCGTATCCATATCCGAGTTGATCAACCAAGCACATGCTGACTCCCAACCTGTAGAATAAGCAATTGATGGCATCATCCCATGCACTTGTAGGGGAGATCGTTACCGGTTATATGCGAGGCTAAACAGGATAAACATATTAAAACCCCATCCTGCATAAAGGATAAAGGGGTTTTACCGCTAGTTATGATTTTTTGGTAGCTGTTCTGACGGACGTTTGATCGTTATGATCAGCCGTTCCTTCTTTTCTTCCAGTCAATTTATGCAAAATAAGCAATTGATACGTGTTACAGACGAGCAGGGGGACAATCATCAGCCATGCATAATCCGTTCCCTTTGCGGTCAAACCAGGAACCCATTCTACAGATGTCATGACGACCATTAAAAAAAGAGATGGGATAAAGGCACGTCGGTTTGTCGCACGGACTTTAATCACAGATACAATCCAGCCGTAAACAAAAATGACCACTGCCATCAGAATAAACCAGAGCAGGGAGATATCATCATTTGTATTTATATAAGGAAAGTAAATCAGGTCAAATAAAACAAAAGCAATCAAAAGAACCTGAACGGCCGACCAATATGAACGGAATAGACTGAGCCCGAACTGATTAATAAATAAATAAGCAAAAAAGCCCGTTTGACTAATAACGCTGAAAACCAAGCCAAGACCAACAAAAAAGAACAGGAGCCCGATCAGTTCCATCCAATCGATCGGGTTTAAATTATTTGCATAGGACGCGGATTTTACAAAAAAACTGGTGACTAATCCCACTACGCCCCCAATCACAAGCGTTTTGAAAAATAAACCTGTCAACTTTCGGCTATTCAAAATATGCTCCTCCTAAACGTCATGTTGAACATTCACCAATATTTTAGCATGAATACGTCCTTTTTTCTTCTATAAACGCATAATTTTCACGATTTCACAGACAGTAATGACAAGAGGAAGGAGGACTCCGAGCATGCTACGAACGATTTTTGCAGCTCTGTTCCTGGTATCAATCATGGTCATCTCCGGCTGCGGCGGACAGAACGCTGCAGGCGAGAAAGCGGATTACGATACAACCAAAAAAATGGTTGTTGATATATTGCAGACCGAAGACGGTAAAAAAGCACTTAAAGATATTCTATCCGATAAAAAAATGAAACAAAAGCTTGTCATTGACTCAGAAGAAGTTAAAAAGGCCATAGAAGACTTTCTTGGTTCCGATAAGGCTAAAGACATGTGGAAACGTTTGTTTGAAGATCCAAAATTCGTTAAAACATACGCCAAATCCATGTCCAAACAACACAAAAAATTGATGAAAGAGCTGATGAATGATTCCAAATTTAAGCAGCAAATGATCGATTTAATGAAAGATCCACAAGTGTCCGAGGAAATGCTTAGTGTTATGAAGAGTCAAAAGTTCAGTAAGCATTTAGAGGAAAAGATACAAAAGACGTTTGAAACACCCCTTTTCAAGTCCAAAATATCCGACATTCTGTTAAAAGCTGCGGAAGAGCAATCCAAAGGAAAAGGGAAAAAATCAAAAGACGGCGGCAAAGGTTCCGGCGGCGACTCAGGTGGGGGCGGCAAAGCAAGTTGATTCTGTATAAAAACCAACATAAAAGAGGTGGACCAAGTCCACCTCTTTTATGTTTCCTCAAAATTTGCCACTATTTTGGATGCTACTTTATGGTATTCTTTACCTATCGGGTGATCTTGCTGATAAACCGATGGAGAAAACTCATCTTCCTCTTCATATGGCTGTTGCAACGGCAAACGGCCAAGCACCTTTGTATCCAGCGCTTCAGCCAGTTTGTCTCCGCCGCCTTTGCCAAATACATACTCTTTTTCCCCTGTTCTGCTTTCATAATAGGCCATGTTTTCAACGATGCCAAGGATTTCATGGTCGGTTTTCAGTGCCATCTGACCGGCCCTTGCGGCTACAAATGCTGCCGATGGATGTGGCGTGGACACAATCAGTTCCTTGCAACTCGGAATCATTTCATGCACATCCATAGCAATATCACCAGTCCCTGGGGGAAGGTCAAGCAGGAGATAATCCAAGTCGCCCCACTCAACTTCCTTAAAAAAGCTGCTGAGCATTTTCCCAAGCATTGGTCCACGCCAAATAACCGGGGCATTATCCTCTACAAAGAAGCCCATTGAGATGACTTGTACACCGAAACGTTCAACAGGAATAATTTTTTCACCACGTACTTGTGGTCTGTTTTCAATACCCATCATATCCGGGACACTAAAACCGTAAATATCTGCATCAATAATGCCAACTTTTTTACCAAGCCGCATCAATGACATAGCGAGGTTTACCGTTACTGTTGATTTACCCACGCCGCCCTTAGCACTTGCAACAGCAATAAAGTTGGGCTGCTTATCGCCGCCCATAAGCGTTTTTTCCTGTTCTTCTTCGGCTGCCGGCTGATATTTTTGAATAACGTCATCAGGAAGCTGTTCGAAACGGAGACCGACCGTGGATGCACCGTTCTTTTTCAAAATACCGACCATTTCCTGCTGCATCTGCATCTGTTCAGCTGTGTTGGTTTTGGCAATGCCAATTTTCACGCTCACATGATTCTTTTCTTCCTTAATGGATATATTGTTGATACCGCCAGTCTCTTCCAGCGTTTTATGTAAAAACGGATCTTGAACAGGGTTGAGCAATTCTCTTACTTTTTCTTCGGATAACACAGTTGGTCACCATCCTTTTCCCAGCGTATAAAGGAAACATGTCTTTCATTGATTCCATACAACGCCAGTATAACACAAATCACACAAATTCTAAGTGATTTGAATTATTACCAAGGATTTACCTCCGCTGTTTTTCAGTACTATAACGAAGAATGCCTTCATAAATACTGACAGCCATCTTTTCCTGATAGTTATCCTTTTTTAAGTTCTCCAATTCCTTCTGATTGGACAAAAATCCCATCTCGACCAGGGACCCAGGCACTCCAGCATGTTTTAGCAAATAAACGTTGTTAATCGCAAGAGGACTTCTCGTTGTGTTTTCCAAGTTACGGGTAATTTCATCCTGGATCATTTCGGCCAAATGTTTATTTTTTCCCTCTTTCGGGTGGTAAAACGTTTGAGCCCCATGCCATTTTTCCGAGGTTAGCGCATTTAAATGAAGAGTGATGAATAAATCCGCATCCTTATCCTGTATAAATTGGAGACGTTTTCGAATATCTTCAGCCTTTCGGCGTGACAAGCCTTTGGTATCAGGCTTGGCTAAATCTTTGTCCTTTTCTCGTGTCAGGTACACAAGAGCACCGGATTGCTGCAAGTAGTTGCGTAATTTTTTGGCGACGACAAGTGCAATATCTTTTTCAAGTGTTTCATCTTTTCCGACGGCTCCTCCATCCACGCCACCGTGGCCCGGATCAATAACGATGGTCCGACCGGATAAAGGCAACGACCATGTCTTCCACGTTGAATCCGCCTTTTCAATCGGATATTGAATAAGCAATGCCAGTACAATAAAACCTGCTGTCCACATGATTCCTCGCTTCAATCGATCCATATCGTCCGCCCCTTATTATTCTCCTGCTGTCATCATTGTATGGGACAAGATGATCATTTATGATAGAGCGAGATATCATATGCCTATCGATATTCCGGAGCAAAAGAATGTGCCAGTGTCATGAAAGCGTGATAAAATAGGGGGTATCTTGAAAAATACAGAAGAGAAGGGAGTTGAACACAAATGGATTGGGTAGGCATCATCGTTCTGCTGATCGGACTTGCATCCGTCGGCGTTGCTTTTTTATTGATCAAACCGCTAAAAAGGCTGACGGAGATCCTCTCCAACCTGACGGAAACGGTTGGTAAACTGCCGAAGCAAGCCGCAAATACTATGAGTAATGCCAGCAGCACACTCCACTCAGGAACGGCTGTTGTCAATAATATGAAACAAAAGCTCAGCAGGCTGGACCCCGTTATCCACGCCGCAAGTAACATTGGCAATGCAGCGCGAAACCTTTCAGCATCAGCATCAGCCATTAATGAGGAAATGAAGGCAAAAACTGACAACCCTGTCATGAGGCGCTCCAACTTGGAATGGATATACGGCATAGCTGGGTTAGGCTATTGTCTATGGCAGTACAGAACAAGCTGGTACAAAACGAAATAAATAACTTCTAAATACGAATGATATATTTAAGAAGTAGTCACCGCTCCGGAAAAACACTGCGCTTTCCGCGGGCGCTGATGAGCCTCCTCGTGCTTATCGCACTGCGGGGTCTCATCTAGGCCTTTTGATCCCGCAGGAGTCTCCGTGTTTTTCCTACGCTAAACGAAAATCCGAACTGATTCAGATTATTTGTGAATCATAGTTCGGATTTTACTTTGACTAAATGTCTTTTGTCCCAGCTCCTTCTTAATCATCGTTATTTTTACTTTTATCTATCTTTTGACTCATGGATGCGCTGAAACGGGTTAATGGAGACGTCAATTTTCTAGAAGCCTCTCCGACGTCCTGTACCATATAAAACAAGGGGCTCAATGTGTGCAGCTTTTCATTGACCTCCGCAATTGTCCGGTTTGTTTGACTGAGTGCACTGCCGGTTTCTCTGAATAAATCGTCAAGCTGATCAGGCAGTTGTTCCACCGTTTTTTCCATCCCCCGAAGCACATTGGCCAAGTTGTTCAAGGTCCAAGCAGCATACACAGCAATAATAAGCAATGCCACCCCGATTAAAACGACACCTACTCCGGTTAAACTCATGATCATCCCTCATTTCCTGTTTTTTGTTCGTTACGATTCGTATTGCTGCCTTTTTGCCCATTTTTCCATCTGTTATATATTTGATTAACGACTCCCCCCCATTTGAGGGTTTCGGTCAACTTGTTCACAAACTGAGGTGATCGGAAAACCGACAGTTTATTTGTTTTCGTCTGCAGCAGCCGATTACATGTATGAACGGCATGCCCCATACGATCCAAGGAATCGAATAATCCATTGGTGGCGGCAAGCTTATCGTTCAAATCATCCGTTGTTCTGCCGGTTTCCTTCAGCATCTTTTGAAGTTCCGGTGTTATATGGTTCATTTTTTGTTCCACGTCGCCCAATGTCGTAGTGAAGGATTCCATCGTATTCGCTGCACGCTTCAGTGCAACGGAAGCGAAAACAGCGACAATTGTGAACGCTGCAGCACACAGCAAGATTCCTGCATAAACAAGGCTCATCCTAATATGTACCCCCTTTTCCAACCATGACAGGCCGTCTAGTCTATAAATGCTTTTCCTTTACATTATCATATTTCTGCAACTGTTTCCATTCTATGTCGCGCAACTTGTTGACCCGTACAGCCAACATCGGTTAGCACATACCGAATGGTTTAAAAGAAATCCGGAAAATACGGTTCTCGATCCGGTATGATGGATTCAAGCTGATCAATCGCTTCTTTTTCGCCCTGAACTAGATCAGCCCGGTAAAGCTCACCGGGACGTTTGTACCCAAACAGCATGGAAGCCAAGTAACCGACACGGCAATGAATCGCTGGCTGATTTTGTCCGGAGTCAGGCAGACAGGTCACCGTCGTTTCCGATCCCATCTGCAAAACATGATATGTCCCATTGTTCACCGGGAGAAAAGCATCATCGATATGTAATAGAAAATGTATCTGACCCGCATCCCGAAATGGATAATGTTTCAAAAACGACGGAACATCGACAATCCGAGCCATAAAATATGGGTGAATGGTTTGCTCAATTCGTGGCTCATCAAGAAGCAATGGCAAGTGATCATATTCAGGAACCGTCATTTCCACCGTGTCCGCCATAGAGTCATGATCAGCAATAAATTGAAGCATCAATTGCTGTGCATGTATTGATTGACATACGATTTCGTGAACATACATGATGTTGTTTTTCACGTAATAGAGCATATATCCGTCCGCTGTACCATCAGGATAATAGGCAACCGCTTTATGCAAATGGTCTGCCAGAACACGCTGCTGCCACCATTTCGTATCACGGTCAAGCGTCCCATTGAAGCCCTTTGCATACTTGGTATAGATGGCTTGCAATACGTCCAGCTCATCTCCTATACGACGGACATACCCATGGATGTTCCGCGGACGCTGCAGCGTTGTTATCCGGATATGGTATTTCTTTTCCGAAAAGACATGCTCCCACCCATATTTTCGATAAAAAGCAAACGAAAACGGATGCAGAAACGACACCGTCCATCCATGCCGGTGCATATAATGCAAGGCATGCTCCAGCAGCTGTTTGACCATCCCTTGCCTGCGATACTCCGGCCATGTTGCAACTGCACTGACGCCACCCATAGCAAATGGTTGTCCATTAATATAGCACGTCAATGGAATGAGATGCAATTTTGCCGCGAGTTCATCGCCCGTCATCCATCCCCAAATCATATGATCGCGAGCCTTTTGCAATTCAAATTGCAAAACTTCTTCTGATAATGTGTACTGAAACGCAAACTGGGAAAGCGAAAAAATGGCCTTTGCGTCTGCTTCTGCGTCCAACTGCTTCAACAAAACAATCTCTCCCTCCTTTGTCATGCCAATTAATTTTATAATACAAGCAAACGCATTGAAATAAAATAGTTTTCAGATAGAATTTTCATTTCACAATAAGCATGAGGGAGCTTGTACGAACCAATACATACATAAAAGGGAACCGAAATCGGTCCCCCTGTACATAGCTATTGCTGTAAAATTTGCTTTTCAATTTTATCGAGTCGTTTTTCCAGTGTTATCGGATCGGAAAAAGAACTTCCTACTTTATCGTCAATACGATAGACTTGGTCATTTTTGACGGCCGGAAGATCCTTCCATAATGGGTTGTCATAAACTTTTGAAGGATCCGCGTCATCCCCGTCGTTCGGTACCGTTAAAATAATATCACCCGCGAATTCGGGAATCTTCTCCATGGAAACGTCCATCCACCGCTCGTCAGTTTCCAACAGCTGTTTTTGAATCGGTTCAGGTGCTTTACGATTAAAACCTTTATAAAGAATGACTCCGCCTCGACCATTTTCATCTCCCCAGGCATAAACGCCTCCCTTAGCGTGTGGTGATAAAATGGAGATCGTTTTGTCGCCGATAACTTTCTCAACTTTAGGCTTCAATTCGTCCATCCGTTTTTCCCAATCATTAATCCAAGCGGATGCCTTATCCTGCTTGCCCGTTATTTCACCGAAGTCCCGCAGCATGTCTTTATAACCTTTCCGCTCCATAACAACAACCGGGGCTATCTTCTCCAGTTGCTCGACATCTTTAATATGGCTACCTATAATAATTAAATCGGGATCGATATCGAATATTTTTTCAATCGAGGGGTTCGTCCGATCACCAAAACTTTTTACGTCATCTAGCATGCCTTCAAAATTAGGAACATTTAACCCAAATTCGGATGTGCCTGCCGGTTTGATGCCAAGTGCCAGCAAATACCCAATGTAACTGTCACTTGTTACAATGTTTTTCGGATTTTTCGGGATTTCCACATCACCGTTTTTGGCTGCAAATGTTTTCGTTTCATCTGTATTTTCTTGTTTGTCATCACTATTTGTATTATTATCCGGATTGTTTTCATCGCCACAAGCGGCTAGAACAACCAATAATGATAGAATAATGATTATAAAGGTTAGTTGCTTTTTCATTTGTTCGTCCTCCCGTATATTCAAAAGATCAAGCTCGCGATCTAGCGAGTAAATAGAGAAAGTATGGGGCACCGATAACTGCGACAACAATGCCCACAGGTATCTCAGTTGGCTGCATAATCCAGCGTCCCAATGTGTCGGCAACAACAAGCAAAAGACCTCCGAGAAGAGCGGTAACCGGAATCACATATTGATGTTTGGAGCCGACCAGCTGACGGGCGAGATGCGGCCCAATCAAGCCGACAAAACCAATGGAACCACTCACAGCAACACTGGCGCCGGCAAGTCCGACAGCTGCAGCAAGTAATATCCGTCGTTCTTTTTCAATCGATGCACCTAAGCCAATAGCTGGCATATCACCCAGATTTAGTGTATTTAGCACACTTGATTTAGACATAGCATACGGTACCAGTATCAAAATCCATGGTAAAAGCGCCAGTACATAGGACCAGTTTGATCCCCATACACTTCCAGCCATCCAAACGGCGACAAATTGATAATCTTCCGGGGAAAGCTGCAATGTCATAACAATCATCGCTGCGCTAATGCCAGCCTGTACTGCAACACCGGTGAGCACCAGTCGTGTCGGGGAAATGCCCTCTGCCTGCTTAAATGCTAATGTATAAATCACTAACGCAGTGGCCCCGGCACCAAAAAGAGCCAAAACGGGCAGAAAAAACACTGGCGCGTCGGTTGGCGCGGAATAGAAGAAAATAAACAGCATAACCACCAGTCCAGCGCCGGCATTGATACCTAATATTCCCGGGTCGGCGAGTGCATTACGTGATATCCCCTGCAATATACATCCGGACACCGCCAACCCCATACCTGTAAGAACCGATAGAACGATACGCGGCAAGCGAAAATCAAATAAAATTAAGCTCTCATCCGCTGTTCCCAGACCGATAAAGGTTTGAAGAACCCGCCATGGGCTTAGACGTATCTCGCCTACATTCATGCTGATAATAATTGCTGAGATAATGAGTATGAGCAGTAAAACGATAATAGCCAGTACTTTACGCATTTGTCTTTTTTGACCCAAAGGTATGTATGGGTTTGTCATAATTCCTTTCCTCCTTTCCTTGCCAGGTAAAGGAAGAATGGCACACCGATAAGTGCGATCAAGGCACCAATCGGGGTCTCCTGCGGCGGGTTGACATTTCGTGCAGCAAGGTCGGATAACACAACAAGCAATGCGCCAAGCACAATGGCATTAGGAATAATCCAACGATAGTCATAACCGACAAGATAGCGGGTAATATGCGGAACAATCAGTCCAACAAACCCGACAGCGCCTACAACCGAAACAGATGCTCCGGCGAGTATGAGTACAATAACAGCTCCAAAGAATTTAATAACGCCAGTTCGCTGCCCAAGTCCTACAGCCACATTATCGCCTAGGCTCAGCAACGTAATCGATTTGGATAATAAGATGGAGCCAATAAAACCTACAAACATCCACGGAGCCAGTATTTTCAAATTAAACCAATCCGTACCGGAAACACCACCCGCTGTCCAATACGCCAAATCCTGACCAATGTGAAAGTAAATGGCGATCCCTTCACTTAAGGCTGTCAGTAAAGCTGTCACCGCTGCACCAGCAAGCACCAGACGCATCGGTGTCAAGCCGCCTTTGGCCAATGATCCAATACCATATACGAGGCCTGCGCCAATTCCCGCTCCAACAAACGAAAACAATACGATGTAGATATATGATAAGCCCGGGATAAAGGCAAACGAGACAGCCAGCATAAACGTCGCACCCGCATTCAGTCCCAATATTCCGGGATCGCCCAATGGATTCCTAGTCATCCCTTGCATAATCGAGCCGGCGACTGAAAAACCGGCCCCCACCAAGGCTGCCCCCAGGACACGCGGAAAACGCAGTTCATGAATAATCTGATGATTGGTTAAATCATTGTTATAGAAAAAAATAGCCTGCCACACCGTTTCCAAGTCTATGTCAGCGGCACCAACAGTTATAGAAAACCCGATGGAGAATAGTAAGGCAATTACCCCCGCTATCAGAACTATGACAGCGACCAAGGGTTGGGAACGTTTATTTTCTCTATCTAATGTCATGTTTTTGGCTTTCATGTGCTGACTCCTTGTTTACTCCCTTACTGTTCCTGCTTAAACTTGCATTCACCGCAAAGATCGTAAGCTAAGCAAATAGGGTGTTTGCTGAAGGGGCAACTCATTAATTGTGCATCTATATCGAATACGTTAAAAAGATTCTCACGTGTCATGACTCGCTCAGGAGTTCCTTCCACCAACAAGTCCCCATCTTTCATAGCTAGCATATTGTGGGAAAAGCGTGATGCATGATTCAAGTCATGCAAAACCATGACAATGGTGCGTTCCTGTTCAATGTTTAAATTCTTCAAAAGCCTTAATATTTCTAGTTGATGTGCCATATCAAGATACGTGGTCGGCTCATCCAAAATGAGTATGTCTGTATCCTGAGCAAGAGACATGGCAATCCATACACGCTGTCGCTGTCCGCCCGAAAGTTCATCTACCGGACGTTCCTTAAGATCGCTCAACCCCGTGACCTCAATCGCCCAATCAATAAACTTATAGTCTGACCGTTTCAAACCCGTCAAACCTTTCTGATGCGGAAATCGACCATACGATACGAGTTCAAACACTGTAAGACCCGGTGGAGCATCGGACGATTGCGGCAGGATAGCCATCTTTTTGGCAACATCTTTTGTCTTCCATTGGTGAATCATGTGGCCATCAAGATATACCGATCCTTTTTCTGTTTTTAACACGCGGGCGATTGCCTTTAACAGTGTGGACTTACCACATCCGTTCGGGCCTATGATGGATGTAATTTGTTTTTCCGGCACTGTGACACTTAAATTATTAATAACACGAGCTTCCGGATAACCTACTGCAACTTGGTCTACTGCCAATTCAGACATTATGCAACCCCCATACCTCTATAAGTTAAGTCGAAACTGATAATCATTTTCAACTTATTTTATCATTCTCTTTTAACAAATTCAATACTCTTTTGCAGCAATTGCTTTTGAAAAGACTATATTCATACCAACATGATAGAAGCAACATCATATAAAAACCCGTTATCCGACGTTGGATAACGGGCTGAGAAAATGCCTTATTAACGCTTCGAGAATTGTGGAGAACGACGAGCGCTTCTAAGACCATATTTCTTACGTTCTTTTTCGCGCGCATCACGAGTAAGATACCCTTCGCGCTTAAGCGCTGCACGGTATTCCGGATCGGCTTTAAGAAGTGCCCGGGCAACACCGTGGCGAATAGCACCGGCCTGTCCGGTGAATCCTCCGCCATCAACGTTTACCAATACGTCATATGTGCCCTCGGTCTCAGTGGCTGCCAAAGGCTGTTTCAAAATAATGCGTTGTGTTTCATATGGAAAATATTCTTCAGCATCGCGCTTATTAATGACGACACGACCATTGCCAGGAACTAATCGAACACGTGCCGTTGATGTCTTACGACGTCCAGTGCCATAATATTGAACTTGTGCCAATGATTTTACCTCCTTTGTTATCCTTTTAGTTCATATGCTTCCGGTTTTTGTGCTTGATGTTGATGCTCAGGGCCTTTGTATACGTGCAGCTTTTTCCCCATTTTACGGCCTAACGAACCGTTTGGAAGCATGCCTTTTATCGTTGTCTCCAGCATCCTTTCCGGATAGCTTGAACGCATCACATTAGCAGAGCGTGCTTTCAGTCCGCCTGGATAGTTGGAATGACGATAATACATTTTATCCGTCAGTTTCTTCCCAGTCAATTGAACCTTTTCAGCATTAATAATAATGACATGGTCACCAGTGTCCATGTGTGGTGTGTACGTTGGCTTATGCTTTCCGCGCAGGATGGTGGCAATTTCACTTGCCAAACGGCCGAGACGTTTGCCTTCAGCATCCACAACAAGCCATTTGCGTTCAATGTTATTTTCATTCGCCATGAAAGTTGTGCGCATGGTGCTTCCCTCCATTTTCAATGTCATGTCGTATCGTATTCGTTTTATATGTTCCTCATCATTAGTTTACGGGGCTAATCATGGTACAAAATAAAATGCCAAAAATAATCGTACATCAGAACCATTTGAATGTCAAGGCTTTATGATTATTTCGGATGATACTATTACCTGTTGTGAGGGGTGTGGCCAAGGCAAAGCCAAGGTCGTCTTATTCAGCAAATGCGCTTGGTTCATACCGTACATCCCATAAATACAAACCTTGCGGCGGCAGTGTGTCCCCCGCCTCTTGCCTATCTCTTTTTGCAAAAATATCTTTCATAGACTCCGGATGCAATCGTCCTCGCCCAACATCTAAAAGCGTGCCCGCAATGATCCGGACCATATGATATAAAAAGCCGTCCCCGCGCAAAACAAACACAATCTGGTTGCCATCCCGGCGGCAGGAAACCTCATAGAGCGTCCGTACCTTGCTGCCCTTAACAGCTGCTTTGGCAGATGAAAATGACGTAAAGTCATGCGATCCTTCCAAATGCCTGCAAGCCTGTTGTATAGCACAGATATCCAATGCAAAAGGAAATTGATATACGTAGTTTTGTTTAAACACATCTTTTTCCTGTTCGTTCCAGATAAAATAGCGATATTCTTTTTCCACTACGTCAAATCGGGCGTGAAATGATCCCGGAACGTCAATAGCCTCATTCACGTATATGTCAGAGGGAAGCAAGGAATTAATAGCCCGTTTCCATTCCGCCGGTGTCAAGTTATACATGGATTCAAAATGGGCCATTTGTGCCTTGGCATGTACACCTTTATCAGTGCGGCCTGAGGCATGAATCCCGATGGGTGCCCCCTTATGAATTTTAGCCAGAGCCTTTTCAAGTTCCCCTTGAACAGTACGGGACCAGGGCTGGATCTGATAACCTGAAAACCGAGTTCCATCGTAGCTGATTTCGCAATTAATCTTTGTCATATCCTTGCCACCCCCTTTCTAGTAATGTCTCGTTGTAAGAAGAATGATAACGACAGCGATAAATAGGATATAAATCAAGGCATCCCGTTTTCCAAGTCTCAGCTCCCGAAGTTTGGAACGGCCTTCACCACCCTGATATCCGCGTGCTTCCATCGCCATAGCCAGTTCTTCAGCACGTTTAAAAGCACTGACGAACAACGGAACGAGCAGTGGAACAATCGCCTTCATCCGTTCTTTCAGCGGACCTGTACGGAAATCAACGCCACGTGATGCCTGTGCTTTCGATATTTTTTCAGTTTCCTGCATTAGCGTCGGAATAAATCTTAGTGAAATCGACATCATTAATGCCAGCTCGTGAACGGGAAACCTCACTTTTTTCAGCGGATGTAGCATGTCTTCAATAGCATCTGTGATTTCAATCGGTGTTGTTGTCAATGTTAAAAGCGACGTCACCAGAATAAGCAGGAAAAATCTTATGGATATAGCAAAACCTTGAATAAGTGCGCCTGAATAAACATTAAACCCAACAATATCCACCAACACCGTTCCCTTATCGGTGACAATGAGATGCAGAATAAACGTGAATACAATTAAAAACCAAACCGGTGTCAGACCCTTTAAAATAAAACGAATCGGAATGCGCGTCGTCAACGTACTCAACAGGGCAAACAGCACAAGCATGCTATAACTTATGACGGAATTGGCCAGAAATACAATAAGCACAAAAAAGAAAATGACTGTGATTTTGGTGCGTGGATCGAGCCGATGAACAATGGATTCACCGGGAACATATTGGCCGATGATCAATCCATTATTCATGCTGGTCACCCTCTTTCATGCGTTCTCTGATTTCACTCGCCAATTCAGCAGCTGACTGCCGCCGGAAAGGTATATTTTTACCAAATGTCGTCTTAAACGCATGTAAAAATTGCACCATCTCGGGTACATCGAGTTGAACACTGTGAAGGGCTTGTTTTTGTGTGAGCACATCTTCCGGCTTTCCTTCCATAAACTTTGTGCCATTATTTAATATCATTACTTGATCGGCGTATCGAACGGCATCCTCCATACTGTGCGTCACCAGGACAGTCGTCAAACCCTGCTGTTTATGCAAACGATAAAACATGTCCATCATTTCCTGCTGCCCGCGCGGATCAAGCCCCGCTGTCGGCTCATCCAGTACAAGGACGTCTGGATTAACGGCCAAAACGCCCGCAATCGCTGCACGCCGCATTTGGCCGCCGCTTAAATCAAACGGGGAACGTTCTAAAAGTTCCTCACTCAATCCAACGTCCGTCGCCATGTCAGAAACGCGTTTATCGATGTCGTCATTGGACACACCAAAATTCTTCGGTCCAAATGCAATATCCTTTCTCACCGTCTCTTCGAACAATTGATGTTCGGGATATTGAAAAACAACGCCAACACGACTGCGCAATGCCTTCAAAGCGGCTGGTTTATTATTATGTGTCAAACGGTAATTGCCAATCGTTACTTCTCCCTTGCTCGGGCGTACAAGACCGTTCAAATGCTGAATCAAAGTTGATTTGCCCGATCCCGTATGACCGATGACCGCAGCAAACGAACCTGAGGGAATATGAAAAGACAAATCATCAATAGCTCGATGGGCAAAAGGAGTATTGGCCTGATAAATATAGCTTACATGGTTAAACGTGATATCCATAGTTCCTCCAGCAATTCGTCTTGATTCAGCGCTTCATGAGTTATTGGCACACCAGCCTTACGCAGCTCGTCGGAAAGAACAGCAACGAACGGAATATCCAGACCAATGCTGCGCAGTTCTGTTTTTTTTGCAAAAATACCTCTTGGTGTGGACTCGTCCCAAACCTTGCCCTCATTCATAACGATGACGCGTTCTGCCTCCACAACTTCCCGCAAATCATGGGTGATCGTGATCAGGGATAGATGACGATTCTGACGCACATCCGTTACCGTACGCATAATTTCTTTTCGCCCCTTGGGATCAAGCATGGCTGTTGCTTCATCCATAATCAACACATTGGGATAAACGGCTAAAACACCGGCAATCGCCACCCGCTGTTTTTGCCCGCCTGAGAGTTTGTGCGGTTCCGTCAACCGATACCTCTGCATATCGACAGATGTTAATGTATTGTCTATGCGCTTCAGCATGTCGTCCCGGGGGATGCCACGGTTCTCCATACCAAAAGCAACATCATCCTGAACGGTTGTCCCGACAAATTGATTATCCGGATTTTGAAAAACCATGCCGACATCTTGCCGGACGTTCCACACGGTTTCCGCATTAATTTGCTTCCCATTAACGATAATCTCCCCTTTTTGTGGAAAAAGAAGACCATTCATCAGTTTGGCGATGGTTGATTTTCCCGACCCATTATGACCGATAATGGCAACCGCCTCATTTTCATAAATGGTAAACGAGCAATCGTTTAACACCCAATGTTCATTCTCTCCGTACCTGAATGACACATTTCTAAACTCAACTAATCCACTTCTCATACGTTCTCCACCTCTTCACCCATCATCACTAACTTACAAGCAGCAAACACAAATCTAAACGTCAACAGCTACAAAAAAAGGGCCTGGATTCACCTCTTGGAAGAGATTCTGTCCTGCCCTTAGCGTTTCAGCTTCATTAAACTAGCTCAATGATTGCCATGTTTGCTCCATCACCTTGACGAGGACCCAGCTTAAGAACACGTGTATAGCCGCCTTGTCTGTCTTGATAGCGTGCGGCAATGTCATTGAAAAGTTTTTGAATTACCGTTTCATCCTCACTTGCTTCCTGATCATAGAGAAAAGCCACTGCTTGACGACGTGCATGAAGATCTCCACGCTTACCGAGCGTAATCATTTTATCAACAGTTGACCTCAAATCTTTTGCTCGAGCTTCGGTTGTTTCAATGCGTTCATGGATGATCACGTCAGATGTTAAATTTCGAAGCATAGCCATCCGATGATCTGTTTTACGACCTAATTTTCTGGCCATGGATATCCCTCCTTCTAACTGAAGACTTGCGGTGTTTTAGGTTTGATCAGTCATCATCACGCAATCCAAGGCCAAGATCATTCAGTTTCACTTTCACTTCTTCCAGTGATTTGCGACCCAAGTTGCGGACTTTCATCATATCTTCTTCGGATTTGTTTGAAAGCTCCTGAACCGTATTGATTCCGGCACGTTTCAGACAATTATAAGATCTTACAGATAGATCAAGTTCTTCAATCGTCATTTCCATGACTTTCTCTTTTTGATCTTCTTCCTTCTCAACCATGATTTCAGCCTTTTGCGCTTCATCTGTCAGTCCGATAAAGATATTAAGATGTTCATTGAAAACTTTCGCGCCTAAAGAGACAGCTTCTTCAGGGCGGATGCTTCCGTCGGTCCAAACATCCATTGTCAGTTTATCATAGTTTGTTACTTGTCCTACGCGAGTATTTTCAATCTGATAGGTTACGCGTGATACCGGTGTAAATATAGAATCTATTGGAATAACACCAATCGGCTGTTCATCATACTTATTGGCTTCGGACGGGCGATAACCGCGACCCTGTTCCGCTGTAATTTTCATATGCAGCGATCCATTGCCGTTAATCGTTGCAATATGCAAATCGGGATTCAGAACTTCCACATCACTGTCGTATGTCAAATCAGCAGCTGTAACATTTCCTTCACCGTGCACATCAATCTCCATGGTTTTCTCATCATCAGAGTATATTTTCAGTGCAAGCTTTTTCAAGTTCAAAATTATGGTTGTCACATCTTCCACAACTCCGCTGATAGTAGAAAATTCATGCTGTACCCCATCAATCTGAACAGAGGTAACAGCAGCACCCGGAAGTGAGGATAGCAGGATACGACGCAAGGAGTTTCCTAAAGTAGTACCATATCCACGTTCAAGCGGTTCGACAACGAACTTCCCGAATGTAGCATCATCAGTAATTTCCACCGATTCTATACCCGGCTTTTCCATTTCGATCATTCTGCAAAACCCTCCTTAAAAACGTCGAAACCCCGGTTAGACAGCCAATAATGTCTAACCGAAATTCCTCAAATAGGCAGTTGGCGTTTCTGCGCTAAAGACCTTTTCGTACACGTTTGTCACTGTCTTGCTGAGAAAAACTGTTCCAATGAACGAAATACGTTCTTAACGATATACTCTCAGCTATCATAACCCATTATAGACAGTGTGACAAATTCTATACGGTATGATTATACACGACGACGTTTTGGCGGGCGGCAGCCATTATGCGGAACGGGTGTCAAATCACGAATCGTGGTAACATCCAATCCAGCTGCCTGTAAT
Organism: Lentibacillus halophilus; assembly: GCF_055395055.1. Lineage (NCBI taxonomy): Bacteria > Bacillati > Bacillota > Bacilli > Caryophanales > Bacillaceae > Lentibacillus > Lentibacillus halophilus. The sequence goes on along the minus strand of NZ_AP043750.1, from coordinate 1,055,366 downwards.
GAACGTATAGCGGCTTCACGACCTGCTCCTGGTCCTTTAACGGTTACCTCCAACGATTTCATCCCGTTTTCAACTGCTGTTTTAGCAGCTGTTTCTGCAGCCATCTGTGCAGCGAATGGCGTTGATTTACGGGAACCTTTAAAGCCAAGTGCACCGGCAGAACTCCATCCGATGGAATTGCCTTTAACATCCGTAATGGTCACAATTGTATTGTTAAATGTGGACCGAATATGGGCTATACCGGTGTCTATATTCTTTTTCACACGACGTTTGCGTGTCGTTTGTTTACGAGCCATAGCGATAAACCTCCTTTACATTACTTTTTCTTATTGGCCATCGTGCGGCGCGGTCCTTTACGTGTGCGGGAGTTATTTTTCGTTTTTTGCCCGCGCATAGGCAATCCACGACGATGTCTGACGCCTCTGTATGAACCAATTTCAATAAGGCGTTTAATATTCAGGGATGTTTCACGGCGTAAGTCACCCTCAACGGTAAAGTTACCGATGGCTTTACGGATGCTGCTCAGTTCGTCCTCTGTCAAATCACGGACGCGTGTGTCTTCGGATACTCCGGCTTCTTTAAGGATTTCCTGTGCAGTGGTTTCAGCAACTCCGTGAATATAAGTGAGTGAAATAACAACACGTTTATCACGTGGAATATCAATACCTGCAATACGTGCCATACGTTTTCGCACCTCCTATTATTAAAACTGTCCAACAATCGGTGTGTTCAACTGTTGCTTTCCAAACAGCGCATGTCAATTTCATCATGCGTGGGTGATGATTCACCCTTGTTTCTGTTTGTGTTTTGGATTATCGCAAATCACCATTAATTTGCCTTTTCGTTTAATGACTTTGCATTTTTCGCAAATTGGCTTTACGGATGCTCTTACTTTCATCAGCTTTACCTCCTTTAATATCGGAGCTCGTGTCGCCTACTTATAGCGGTACGTAATTCGCCCTTTTGTTAGGTCATACGGTGAAAGTTCTACTGTCACCTTATCACCTGGTAAAATGCGGATGAAATGCATACGGATTTTGCCGGAAACATGAGCTAATACCGTATGGCCATTATTCAACTCCACATTAAACGTCGCATTAGGCAATGTTTCGGTTACGGTCCCTTCCATTTCAATAACATCGTCTTTAGCCATCGTGTTGGTCTCCCTTCTTCAAATCAGTCACTTCATTCATAAATTTCGTTATGGCAAATCGTAATTTACCATTTGTGACACGACCGGTTTCCAGAAGGCTGTTTTGGACTTCCGGAGAAATATAATCCATCGCTTCAATATGATACAAATTCTTTTTCTTAGGTCGATCATATTTGCGTTTTTCCCCGTCTGCCAGCAGAACATAACGATTATCAATCAAACGAAGCACTACCGCATATTGACCTGCTTCGCGTCCTTGCATAATACGAACAACTTGACCTATTCGCGGAATCGAACCATCCTCGTTCAACAACGATCACCTTCGCTTAGGCTTTTATAATATGATAAACATCAACCAAATTGGACGGCACTGTCATCCCTAATTTGCTCGGAACTTTATTATAACGCGAATGGGGCTTCCTATCCAATTTATGCCGGCACTTGTCAAAAATGCTTACGGCTTTTCTATAGCTGCTTGGATATCCTGAAATACGTGATCGATTTCCTGATCGCCGTTAATCGTCATCAAATACCCTTTTTTGTTATAGAAATCCAGTAATGGTTCCATTTGTTCCATATTGACATTCAAACGATTCGTCACTGTCTCAGCCTGATCATCTTCACGCTGTATCAGCTCCGCACCATCCTTGTCACAAATGCCCTTTTGCTTCGGTGGACTATAAATAACGTGATAGCCTGTTCCACATTCTGGACAGATTCTGCGGCCTGTCAGACGATCCTCCAAATTCTCTTTGGGAACATCCACATGCAAGACATAATCAATCGATTGATCCATACCTGATAATAGAGATTCCAGTGCTTCCGCTTGAGCAATGGTTCTTGGAAAACCATCCAACAAAAACCCGTTCTTACAGTCATCCTTACCTAAACGTTCTTTTACAATGCCTGTGGTAACATCATCCGGAACAAGGTCACCCTGATCCATATAATGCTTTGCCTTCTGTCCAAGTTCAGTTCCTTCCTGGATTGCTGAACGGAACATATCTCCCGTTGAGATATGAGGGATGTCATAGTGCTCATTTATTTTTTCTGCCTGCGTGCCCTTCCCGGCACCAGGCAAGCCCATCAGTATTAGATTCAACAAATTCCCCTCGCTCTCATTAGCGGCCATTCTATTTGATAAACCCAGTGTAATGCCGCTTCACTAGCTGACTTTCCAGCTGTTTCATTGTTTGCAAAGCAACGCCTACGACAATAAGGAGGCTTGTGCCGCCAATTCTTACAGCTTGCGGTAAATTGGCAAGACCACCTAAGAGAATCGGCATTACAGCGACTGCGGCCAAAAAAATTGATCCAACAAACGTTAAACGATACATAACACGCGTAAGGTATGTCTCCGTGTTTTTGCCAGGGCGAATGCCTGGAATGTATCCGCCTTGCTTCTGTAAATTCTCAGCCATTTGTTCAGGATTGACTTGAACAAATGTATAAAAGTACGTAAACGCAATAATCAAGGCAACATAGATAATCATTCCCACCGGCTGTGTATAGTCAAAAATGGTTTCGACCGTTGCAGCGATCTCATTGCCCTCAAAAAGCCCGGCTACCGTTCTCGGTGCGATAATAAACGCAATCGCAAAGATAACTGGAATAACACCTGCTGCATTCACTTTAAGCGGCAAATGGGTGGAGTGGCCGCCAACCGGTGACCGGTTCACTAGCTTTTTCGCATATTGAATCGGTATTTTGCGCAATGCCTGCTGGATAAAAATCACGCCTGCTGTGATAGCCACTACCACTAAAGCAATCAGCGCCACAATCACTATATTAATAAACAGCTCATCCCCGGCATCCACGAAATACTGACTGTACAGCTGGTTGACACCATTCGGAACTGCTGCCACGATACCTGCGAAAATTAATATGGAGATACCGTTTCCGACGCCATTGGCTGTGATTTGTTCACCGAGCCACATTAAAAAGGTTGTTCCACTAGTCAATACGATGGCAATAATAAGAAACTTCCATACACTTGGATTGCTAATTAGCATCCCGCCGGCCATTGCGTTAAAGCCGATCGACATGGCAATGGACTGAACAAATGCCAACGCTACAGTTCCATATCGAGTAATCTGAGCAAGTTTCTTACGTCCCATTTCTCCTTGTTTTTTCCACTCCGTAAATTTAGGCACTACATCCATCTGTAATAACTGCATGATAATGGATGCCGTAATATAGGGCATGATTCCCATCGCAAAAATGGAAAAGTTTTTTAATGCTCCGCCGCCGAATGTATTCAGGAAGCCAAAAACATTTTGCTGGTTCATAAAGTCAATCGCTTCTTTATTCGTGTATGGTACCGGAATAAATGTACCAAGGCGAAAAACAATGAGCATAAGCAAGGTGAAGATAATCTTCCGCCTGATATCGCCTACGCGCATAAAGTTGGAGATTGTGCGGAACATTAAACCACCTCTATTTGACCGCCCGCTGCCTCAATTGCCTCTTTTGCGGAAGCAGAGAACTTATGAGCTTTTACTGTGAACTTCTTTTCAACATTTCCTTTTCCAAGCACTTTAATGCCGGATTTTGGTTTGCTGACGACACCTTCTTCAAGTAACAGCTCCGGTGTAATCTCTGTGCCTTCGTCAAAGCGATTTAACGTATCCAGATTGACAATCGCAAATTCCTTGCGATTGATGTTTGTAAAACCACGTTTAGGCAGACGTTGAAACAATGGCATTTGACCACCTTCAAAACCCGTACGTGTGCTGCTGCCTTCCCGTGCTTTTTGCCCTTTATGACCTCTTCCGGATGTTTTGCCATGGCCAGAAGACATACCTCGGCCGACACGTTTACGCTTTTCACGGGTCCCTTCCGATGACTTTAATTCATGAAGTTTCATATGTGCACCTCCTCTTACGCTTTATCGTCTTTAGAGTTCATTCACGGTTACCATGTGTGATATTTTATCAATCATACCTCGCACAACCGGTGTATCTTCCCGTACGACGGACTGATTAATTTTTTTCAGACCCAGAGATTGAACCGTTTCACGCTGTGCTTCGGTCCGGCCGATGATACTGCGCATGAGGGTTATTTCTAGTTGTTTGGACATTTTTTTCCCTCCTTATCCTTACAATTCTTCGATGGATTTGCCGCGTAGTCTGGCCACATCTTCTGCTGTTTTCAGACTTGATAAACCATTCAATGTTGCGTGAATCATATTAATTGGTGTATTAGAACCCAATGACTTTGTCAGAATATCGCTCACGCCTGCAAGTTCAAGAATGGCACGCACCGGACCGCCTGAAATTACACCGGTACCTTCTGTGGCCGGCTTCATCAATACATTACCGGATCCATGTTTACCGTGTATTTGATGAGGAATGGTTGTGCCGACAATAGGCACTTCAATGAGGTTTTTCTTTGCATCATCGACGCCTTTTTTTATGGCTTCCGGGACTTCTTTCGCTTTTCCTGTCCCAAAACCGACATGGCCATTTTTGTCCCCGACAACAACCAAAGCCGCGAAACGAAAATTCCGTCCACCTTGCACAACTTTTGCAACACGGTTAATAGCGACAACACGTTCCTCAAGATCTAACTTGTTTGGATCAATGCTAGTATTCATTTATGTCCCTCCTTTATTTGACGTTTAAAATTCAAGGCCGAATTCACGTGCAGCTTCAGCTAGTGCTTTTACACGTCCGTGATAAATATAACCGCCACGATCAAAGACAACCGAACCATAACCTTTATCTTGAGCACGTTTTGCAACAAGTTTCCCTGTTTCTTCAGCTGCCTCCACGTTGCCAGTGGCCTCCAAATTCAATTCATTATCCATTGTTGATGCGCTAGCTACAGTAACGCCCGCCATATCATCAATCAATTGTGCATAAATGTGTTTATTGGAACGGTACACATTGAGACGTGGACGCTCTTGTGTTCCGAAAACTTTTTTGCGGACTCGTGCATGTCTCTTTTTACGCAAATCGTTTTTGTCCGGTTTTGTGATCATCCAGGTCACTCCTTTCTGTTCCCTAACTAACCCTACTTAGCTGTCTTACCTTCTTTTTGTCGAACACTTTCGCCTTCGTAACGAATTCCTTTTCCTTTATAAGGCTCAGGCGGCCGGACCGCTCTGATTTTGGCGGCAACAGCACCAACTAGTTCTTTATTAATGCCTTTAATAACGATTCTTGTGTTTTGTGGCACGTCAATGTCAATGCCTTCAACCGGTTCAACTTCCACCGGGTGTGAATACCCCGCATTCACAAGTACCTTGTCGCCCTGTTTTTGTGCTCGATAACCGACACCGTTGATCTCCAATGCTTTTTCAAAGCCTTTGTGAACACCTTCAACCATATTGGCGATCAGGCTGCGGGTGGTGCCGTGCAATGCACGATGCGCCTTTTGCTCACTTGGACGTTCAACAGTCAAAACGTTATCGTCAATTACAACTTTCATTTCCGGATGAATATTTCTTGTTAGCTCACCTTGAGGGCCTGTTACTGTAACAGTATTTCCATCCAGTTTAACCTCAACCCCCTCAGGGATTTCGAGCGGTTTCACTCCTATACGGGACATTCCTTCCACCTCCTGTTCTAAAAGTAAATGTTACCAGACATATGCAAGCACTTCTCCGCCAACGGCCCGATTGCGTGCTTCTTTATCGGTAAAAACACCATGTGATGTTGATACAACTGCGATACCAAGGCCGTTTAGCACCCGTGGTACTTCATCCGCTTTTGCGTACACACGCAACCCCGGTTTGCTGATGCGCTTAAGGCCTGTAATGACACGTTCTTCTTTGTTGCCATATTTTAAGAAAATGCGCAGAATACCTTGTTTATCGTCTTCAACAAATTCATATTCACGGACAAAACCTTCGCGTTTGAGGATATCAGCGATTTCTTTTTTTATTTTGGAAGCCGGAAGCTCCAATTTTTCATGTCGCACCATATTGGCATTGCGAATGCGCGTCAGCATATCTGCGATTGGATCTGTCATAACCATTACTACATTACCTCCTTCCCGAATCGGGGTTTACCAGCTTGCTTTTTTGACGCCTGGAATTTGGCCTTTATAGGCAAGTTCTCGGAAACATATACGGCACAATTTGAATTTGCGAAGCACTGAATGTGGGCGGCCACAACGTTGACAACGTGAGTATTCACGCACTTTAAACTTTTGCGGGCGTTGTTGTTTCGCAATCAATGATTTTTTAGCCAAAATTTTCCCTCCTTAAGATTAGCCATCGAATTATTTCTGGAAAGGCATGCCAAGCTGAGTCAACAATTCACTAGCCTCTTCGTCCGTATTGGAACTGGTCACAATAACGACATCCATTCCCCGTATTTTACTTATATTATCATAGTCGATTTCCGGGAAAATCAGCTGTTCTTTTATACCAAGTGTGTAGTTGCCACGGCCGTCAAATGCTTTTTTTGAAATACCGCGGAAATCTCGTACACGCGGTAGCGAAACGGCAATAAGTTTGTGCAAAAACTCATACATCCGTTCATTCCGCAACGTCACTTTGGCTCCAATCGGCATCCCTTGGCGAAGGCGAAAGCCGGCAATGGATTTTCTAGCACGGGTAACAATGGGTTTCTGACCAGTAATCAGCGCAAGTTCCTCAACCGCATTGTCCAGAACCTTTGTGTTTTGAACAGCGTCACCGACACCCATATTGACGACGATTTTTTCAATTTGAGGCACTTCCATGACGGAATTATATTCAAATTTATTCATCAAGGATGGTTTAATTTCATCTTGGTATTTTCGTTTTAGTTCGTTCATACAAGAGCCCTCCTTTCACCTGCGAACTATTTATCTAATGCTTCACCGGATTTTTTGGCGATACGGGTTTTTTTACCATCGTGTACTTCATATCCTACCCGTGTCGGCTCACCCGATTTCGGGTCAATTGGCATGACATTGGAAACATGAATAGCCGCCTCCTGGTTCAGGATGCCACCTTGAGGGTTGTCCTGTGAAGGTTGAGCGTGTTTTTTAATCATGTTGATGCCTTCCACCAATACACGGTCTTTTTTCGGGTAGGCTTCTAATATGGAACCTTCTTTTCCGCTGTCTTTGCCGGAAATAACTTTAACTTTGTCACCTTTTTTTACATGCATGCTTTCTGCACCTCCTTGGCAAGGCTTTTCATTCTTCTACAGTACTTCCGGAGCAAGAGACACAATTTTCATGAACTTGGCATCACGTAATTCACGTGCAACTGGTCCGAAAATACGGGTGCCTCGCGGTCCTTTATCATCACGTACAATGACGGCAGCATTTTCATCAAAACGGATGTACGATCCATCATTACGACGTACGCCGGATTTAGAGCGGACGATAACGGCTCTGACTACTTCATTCTTCTTGACAACGCCTCCTGGTGTAGCTTGTTTCACCGTACAAACAATGACGTCGCCAATATTAGCCGTTTTTCGGCCGGACCCGCCCAAAACTTTGATGGTTTTTACTTCACGGGCACCAGAGTTATCTGCAACTTTTAAATTTGTTTCTTGTTGAATCATATCGCTGTGACCTCCCTTCGCGGATAACCTTCCGAGCGAACTTATTTAAATAACGACCGCTTCTTCAACGATTTCAACCAGACGGAAACGTTTTGTAGCTGACAGTGGACGGGTTTCCATGATCCGAACAACGTCGCCATTTTTCGCTTGGTTATTTTCATCATGTGTTTTGAACTTCTTTGAGTACTTCACACGTTTGCCGTATAATTGATGAAATTTATATGTCTCAACGACAACGGTAATAGTTTTGTCCATCTTATCCGATATAACGCGGCCAGTATAGGATTTTCTATTATTACGCTCACTCATATTGAGGCAACCTCCTCTCGGGTTAATTATTAATGCTCAGTTCGCGCTGGCGTATGACTGTTTTCATACGGGCGATAGATTTTTTTACCTGACGGATACGGGCAGTATTTTCGAGCTGTCCGGTTGCAGATTGAAAGCGCAGATTAAAGAGCTCTTCTTTTGACGACTTGACTTTCTGTTCAATTTCGGCAGTGGTCAGTTCTCTGATTTCATTAGCTTTCATTTGATTCACCACCAATTTCTTCACGTTTTACGAATTTGGTTTTAATCGGCAGTTTATGAGAAGCAAGCCGCAACGCTTCACGTGCAACCTCTTCAGGTACACCTGCTATTTCAAACATAATTTTTCCTGGCTTAACAACTGCGACCCAGCCTTCGGGAGCACCTTTACCGGAGCCCATGCGCACTTCAAGGGGTTTTGAAGTGTACGGCTTATCAGGAAAGATTTTAATCCATACTTTACCGCCACGTTTCATGTAACGGGTCATTGCAATACGGGCTGCTTCAATTTGACGGCTCGTGATCCATGATGGCTCAACGGCCTGCAATCCGTATTCACCAAAGGCGACTGTCGTTCCACCTTTAGCTTGGCCCTTCATACGGCCACGATGCTGCTTGCGGTGTTTAACACGTTTAGGCATTAACATAATGCACGTCCCCCTTCCTTAGTTTTCTTCTTTAGTTGGAAGGACTTCTCCACGATAAATCCACACTTTAACACCAAGTTTACCGTAAGTGGTGTCGGCTTCTGCCATGCCATAGTCGATATCGGCACGTAATGTGTGCAATGGAACCGTTCCTTCACTATAATGTTCCGAACGGGCAATATCCGTTCCGCCCAGTCGTCCTGACACTTGTGTTTTAATCCCTTTAGCTCCTCCGCGCATCGCACGCTGAATGGATTGTTTCTGCGCACGCCGGAAAGAAATGCGGTTTTCCAGTTGGCGGGCTATGCTTTCCGCAACAAGTGTCGCATCCAGATCCACTTTCTTAATCTCAACAATGTTAATGTGAACACGTTTGTCTGTCAGGTTGTTCAATGATTTGCGCAAAGCTTCAACTTCCGATCCACCTTTACCAATGACCATCCCGGGCTTTCCAGTATGAATTGTCACATTCACGCGATTTGCTGCACGCTCAATATCGATATGAGAGACGGCGGCCGTACTCAGACGATTTTCAAGATATTCTCTGATTCTAATATCCTCATGAAGCAAGTCGGCATATTCGCTGTCAGCATACCACTTTGATTCCCAGTCACGGATGACGCCAACGCGAAGGCCATTTGGATTCACTTTTTGACCCACGGACTATCCCTCCTTCTTCTCTTTTACCACGATGGTTATGTGGCTTGTGCGTTTATTGATCGGGCTCGCGCTTCCTTGCGCACGTGGACGGAAACGTTTTAAGGTAACCCCTTCATCCACAAAAGCCTCCGATACCATCAGATTATCAGGTTCCATTTCATAATTATGTTCCGCATTGGCAACAGCAGAGTTTATAACTTTTTCCACAGGTGTGGAAGCGCTGCGTTGTGTGTGGCGCAAAACTGCAATTGCTTCGCCGATTTCTTTACCTCGAATCAAATCCACGACTAAACGAACTTTACGAGGAGCAATACGAACAGATTTTGCAACGGCTTTTGCTTGCATGCAGAATGCCTCCTCTCTTTAGCGTTTTGTTTTCTTATCATCGCCAGAATGCCCTTTAAACGTACGGGTTGGCGCAAATTCGCCTAGTTTGTGACCGACCATGTCTTCCGTCACATAAACAGGTACATGCTTTCGACCATCATAAACAGCAAACGTGTGCCCAACAAAGTTAGGAAAAACGGTTGATCGACGTGACCACGTTTTAATGACTTGTTTTTTATCAGATTCGTTCAGGTTTTCCACCTTTTTCATCAGATGATCATCAGCAAAAGGTCCTTTTTTTAAACTACGACCCATGGATAAACCTCCTTTCGCAGTTACACGGCAACGTATGTGTGCCGCTTTAACGTCCTGTTATTTTTTGCGTTTACGTACAATATACTTGTCGGAAGGCTTATTACGCTTACGAGTCTTATAACCGACGGTCGGTTGACCCCATGGTGATACTGGTGATTCACGTCCGACAGGCGCACGTCCTTCACCGCCGCCGTGTGGGTGGTCATCCGGGTTCATAGCAAATCCACGTACGGTTGGGCGTTTACCAAGCCAGCGTGAACGGCCTGCTTTACCGACACGGATAAGTTCATTTTCTAAGTTACCTACCTGACCGATTGTAGCACGGCAAGTGGACAATACCAAACGTACTTCATCCGATGCCAGACGTACAAGTGTATATTTTCCATCACGTCCGAGTACTTGGGCATCTGCTCCTGCTGAACGAACGAGTTGACCACCACGTCCGGGCTTTAGTTCAATGTTATGAACTATGGTACCAACTGGAATGTCTTTTAGCGGAAGTGCATTGCCTAGTTTAATGTCAGCATTCTCACCGGATACAATTTCATGACCGACCTTAAGTCCTTTTGCCGCCAAAATATAACGTTTTTCACCATCAACATAGTTAATCAATGCGATGTTAGCGGAACGATTTGGATCATATTCAATAGTAGCAACGCGTCCTGGTATACCATCTTTATCCCGCTTGAAATCAATGATACGGTATTGGCGCTTATGGCCGCCACCTTGATGACGAACGGTCATTCTTCCATTGTTGTTACGACCGCCGTGTTTATACAATGGACTTAACAGGGATTTTTCCGGGGTATCCGTTGTTAGTTCCGAAAAATTAGATGCAGACATATTACGTCTACCGTTTGACGTTGGTTTAAATTTCTTAATCGCCATCTTTTTCCCTCCTTCACTTAATATTTAATCAGCCTTCAAAAAAATCCAGTTCTTTGCTGTCATCTGAAAGTTTTACAATCGCTTTTTTCCGGTTCGGGCGGTAACCTCCATATCGACCCATTCGTTTAAATTTGCCTTTAACATTCATTGTGTTGATGCCTACAACTGTTACATCAAAGATAAACTCAACAGCTTTTTTAATTTCTGTTTTATTGGCTTTGGGTTCCACTTCGAACGTATATTTCTTTTCCTCCATCAATTCAGCTGATTGTTCTGTAATGACAGGGCGTTGGATAACATCACGTGGATCTTTCATCGTGCAAGCACCTCCCCTGCTTTTTCGGCTGCATCTTTCGTTATGATCAGCTTGTCATGGTTCAGCAAGTCCAGTACGCTTACGTCTTCCACCGTCAACACATCCACATTTGGAAGATTGTTAGCCGAGAGGACAATATTTTCATCATTGTCAGATGTCACAATAAGTGCTTTCGTATTAACGTCAAGTGCTTCCAGCAGTCTTTTTACATCTTTAGTTTTCGGTGTCTCAATTGAAATATCATCAAGAACAACCATGTCATCTTCTTGCACTTTCGTGGAGTAGGCTGATTTCAAAGCCAGACGACGAACTTTTTTTGGTAGTTTGTAGCTGTAGTTACGCGGTGCCGGACCAAAGACGACTCCGCCTCCAACCCAGTGCGGCGAGCGGATTGATCCATGCCGAGCCCGACCAGTACCTTTTTGTCGCCATGGCTTTTTCCCTCCGCCACTTACTTCGGACCGCTTTTTCACCTTGTGTGTCCCTTGACGCAAAGAAGCCTGTTGCATGACAACTGCTTCATGCAAGACATGTCTGTTAGGCTCGATGCCGAATACAGCATCATTTAATTGAACATCTCCGGACTGCGAACCGTCTTGTTTTAATAGTGCTACTTTAGGCATGACATATCCTCCTTTCGTTTAAATAATTAGTTAGCCTTAATTGCACTCGTTATTTTTACATTCGATTTTTTCGGGCCGGGAATATTTCCTTTTATCAATAGCAGATTACGTTCTGTATCCACTTTGACAATTTCAAGGTTTTGAATCGTTACTTGTCTATTGCCCATTTGGCCAGGAAGCTTTCTACCTTTAAATACGCGCTGGGCGTTCATATCTCCCATACTGCCCGGGCTTCTGTGAAAATGGGAACCGTGTGTTTCTGGTCCGCGTTGGAAACCGTGGCGCTTAATGGCACCTTGGAAACCTTTCCCCTTTGTCGTCCCAGTTACGTCAATCTTTTCTCCAGTTTCAAATATATCAACAGCAAGTTCCTGACCAACGTCGTAATTATCAGGGCTTGCATCACGGATTTCACGAACGCAGCGCTTAGGAGTTGTTTTTGCTTTTTCAGCATGACCCTTCTCTGCCTTATTGGAACGTGATTCCTTCTTGTCAGCAAAGCCAAGTTGCACTGCTTCATAACCATCATTTTGCATGGTTCTCTTCTGCAAAACCACATTGGGCTCTGCTTGAATGACCGTTACCGGTGTCAACTCGCCTTCTTCTGAAAAAAGCTGTGTCATGCCGATTTTGCGGCCTAAGATTCCTTTCGTCATCCGTTACACCTCCTATTAGTAAGTCAATCGATTATAATTTAATTTCAATGTCAACACCTGATGGCAAATCGAGACGCATGAGCGAATCAACGGTTTGCGGTGTTGGGCTGACGATATCAATTAAACGCTTATGCGTGCGCATCTCAAACTGTTCACGGGCGTCTTTAAATTTATGTGTGGCGCGTAATACCGTGTAAACAGATCTTTCAGTTGGCAAAGGTATAGGACCGGAAACATTGGAACCGGAACGCTTTGCAGTGTCCACAATTTTCTCCGAGGACTGATCTAAAATGCGATGATCATAAGCCTTCAACCGAATACGAATCTTTTCTTTTGCCATTACTTTCCCTCCTTTACGTCCATTTTAAATAGACATGCTCCGTGAAAATTTCTTAACCACCCGCCATGGCAAAGGGGCCGGGTGTATCAACAACCTTTCACTTCATCGCGTTTTTTGACCAACATTCAAAGTATATACAAAAATGAAAGTCAACGCAACTACAGATTGTCTCTATCAAATAATTGCGCACATCTATGTATTATACAAACCAAGCCTTGCAATTGCAAGGCTTGAGAGCTATTTTTTTAAATTTTTTACTCTGCCTAAACACCATATAATGCATTCATTTGGTGGAACCTGTTTCGCAAAGGCCATTTAAAAAACAGACAGCGGCGCCAAGCTGTCTGTTTTTATTCACGTCATCTGCTTATTCCTGGATAGTTGAAACAACTCCGGAACCTACTGTGCGCCCGCCTTCACGGATGGAGAAACGGGTACCATCTTCAATAGCAATCGGAGAAATCAAGTCAACCTGCATTTCAACATTATCACCAGGCATTACCATTTCCACGCCTTCCGGTAGCTGGATAACACCGGTTACGTCTGTGGTACGGAAGTAAAACTGTGGACGGTAGTTCGCAAAGAATGGGGTATGACGTCCGCCTTCATCTTTGGACAATACATAAACTTCCGCTTTAAACTTTGTATGCGGTGTAATGGACCCCGGCTTTGCAAGAACCTGCCCCCGGTTGATTTCTTCGCGGGCCACACCACGAAGAAGGGCGCCGATGTTATCGCCTGCTTCAGCATAGTCAAGTAGCTTACGGAACATTTCCACACCTGTAACTGTTGTTTTCCGCAAGTCCTCTGCCAATCCGACAATTTCAACTTCATCACCGACTTTGACTGTTCCGCGTTCAACACGCCCGGTTGCAACTGTTCCGCGACCTGTAATAGAGAAAACGTCCTCGATAGGCATCATAAAGTTTTTCTCATGGTCACGCTCAGGTGTAGGGATGTAGTCATCGATGGCCGACATCAATTCCATGATTTTTTCTTGATGTTCTTCGTCGCCTTCAAGTGCTTTCAGTGCTGATCCCTTCACAACTGGAATATCGTCTCCAGGGAAGTCATATTCTGATAACAGGTCACGAACTTCCATTTCAACCAGTTCAAGAAGCTCTTCATCATCAACCATGTCAACCTTGTTCAGAAATACGACAATCGCAGGAACACCGACGTTACGGGAGAGCAGAATATGTTCACGTGTCTGCGGCATAGGGCCGTCAGCTGCGGATACGACCAGAATGGCACCATCCATTTGTGCCGCACCGGTAATCATATTTTTAACATAGTCAGCGTGACCCGGGCAGTCAACGTGAGCGTAGTGACGGCCTTCCGTTTCGTACTCAACGTGGGATGTTGCAATGGTAATTCCACGCTCTTTTTCTTCCGGAGCATGGTCAATCTGATCAAATGCCATAGCCTGAACCTCATCGGTTTGCTGATTCATTGTTGTTGTGATAGCGGCTGTTAATGTCGTTTTACCATGGTCAACGTGCCCAATTGTTCCAATGTTAACGTGACTTTTCGAACGGTCAAATTTTTCTTTAGACATGTATATTTCCTCCTTTAATAAAATAAAAGTAATTATGGTTTCTATTTCAAGCCTAACCCATGTGGTACCAAAGGAAGGCCTTTAATAAAAGTTATACGTTACACGAGGAGAAAAATCAATTATTCTCCTCCATTTTTCTTAATAATTTCTTCAGAAATGCTCTTCGGTACTTCCTCATAGTGATCGAATTGCATAGTAAAGGTTCCACGTCCTTGCGTGTTGGATCTCAGTGACGTTGCATAACCAAACATCTCCGCAAGCGGCACAAAAGCTTTGACAAGTTGTGCCGGACCGCGTGGCTCCATTCCTTCAACGCGTCCCCGGCGGGATGTTACATCGCCCATAATATCGCCCATGTACTCTTCCGGTACAACAATTTCCACTTTCATCATCGGTTCCAGAAGAGCTGGCTGACATTTGCTTTTAGCTTCTCTGAGGGCCATTGATCCGGCAATCTTAAATGCCATTTCGTTGGAGTCAACATCATGGTAGCTTCCATCAAACAACGTCGCTTTAACGTCAATAAGTGGATACCCTGCAAGAACACCATTTTCCATAGCTTCCCGAATGCCTAATTCAACAGATGAAATATATTCCCGGGGCACGACACCACCAACAATTTTATTATGGAATTCAAACCCAGCGCCTTCTTCATTGGGTTCAAATTCAACCAAAACATGACCATACTGGCCGCGTCCACCGGATTGGCGGATAAATTTCCCTTCAACTTCTGATGATGCACGGAATGTTTCACGGTAGGCCACTTGCGGAGCGCCAACCTGTGCATCCACTCCAAATTCCGTCTTTAAACGATTAACGATGACATCAAGGTGCAATTCGCCCATACCGGATATAATCGTTTGCCCGGTTTCTTCATCGGTTTCCGTCTTGAACGTTGGATCTTCCTCAGCCAATCTGGCAAGTGCATGGGCCATTTTATCCTGGTCTGCTCTTGTTTTTGGTTCAATAGCCACTGAAATAACCGGTTCAGGAAAGTCCATGGATTCAAGAACAACAAGTTCTTTTTCATCACATAGCGTTTCGCCTGTAGCTGTATCCTTCAAGCCCACTCCAGCAGCGATTTCACCAGAATGTATTGACTTAATTTCTTTACGGGAATTGGCATGCATCTGCAGAATTCGTCCAACCCGTTCCCGTTTATCCTTCACGGTATTCTTGACATACGAACCGGCATTCAGTGTTCCTGAATAGACCCGGAAGAACGTCAGTTTACCCACGTATGGGTCCGCCATAACTTTAAAAGCAAGTGCTGAAAACGGCGCATTGTCGTCGGACGGACGTGTTGTTTCTTCCTCAGTTTCTGGAACAAAACCTTCAATCGGCGGTACATCTGTTGGCGATGGAAGATAATCTATAACACCGTCTAACACCAACTGAACACCTTTGTTTTTAAATGCAGAACCGCAATAAACTGGATAAAAATCCACGTTCAGAGTTGCTGTTCGAATGGCTTGTTTAAGCTGATCATTGGAAATGTCTTCGCCATCAAGATATTGCATCATTAAGTCTTCATCAAGTTCCGCAACGGCTTCCACCAACTCGCCGCGTAGTTCCTCGGCTCGTTCTTTATAATCATCAGGAATGGCGCGCGCTTCCGCACGAGTTCCCAATTCATCCTCATAGTAGTAAGCCTGCATCGTCACCAAGTCAATGATACCTTCAAAGTTATCTTCGGCTCCAATTGGTAATTGTACAGCATGCGCATTGGCTCCAAGGCGTTCTTTCAGTGTATTAGTTGAATACATGAAATCCGCGCCGACTTTGTCCATTTTATTGATAAACACGATACGAGGCACACCATAAGTTGTCGCCTGACGCCATACGGTTTCGGTCTGGGGTTCCACACCTGATTGGGCGTCAAGTACGGTAACCGCACCATCAAGCACACGCAATGAACGTTCAACTTCAACGGTGAAGTCCACGTGACCTGGCGTATCAATAATATTTATACGGTGATTTCTCCACTGGGCTGTTGTAGCAGCCGACGTAATGGTGATCCCCCGGTCCTGTTCTTGCTCCATCCAGTCCATCTGTGAAGCACCTTCATGGGTTTCACCGATTTTGTGAATGCGTCCTGTATAGAAAAGAATACGCTCGGTGGTAGTGGTTTTTCCGGCATCGATATGTGCCATAATACCGATATTGCGTGTCTTTTCCAAGGAGAACTCTCTGGCCATGTATTCTTCTCCTTTCTGATGTAATTTTTATAAGTTTTTTACCAGCGATAATGGGCAAATGCTTTGTTGGCCTCTGCCATTTTATGCAGTTCTTCACGCCGCTTCACAGATGCTCCCGTGTTATTGGACGCATCAAGTATCTCATTTGCCAGCCGTTCCTCCATCGTGTTTTCTCCACGGAGACGTGAGTAATTAACAATGTAACGCAACCCCAAAGCCTGACGGCGTTCTGCACGCACTTCCATTGGCACTTGATAATTGGAGCCACCCACACGGCGTGCGCGTACTTCCAATACAGGCATAACATTTTTCATGGCCTGTTCAAATACTTCCATTGCATTCTGGCCACTTCGTTCAGTAACGATTTCAAATGCTTTATACAGAATTTTTTGTGCTTTCCCCCGTCTGCCATCGATCATGATTTGGTTGATCAAACGAGTTACTAACTTTGAGTTATATAACGGATCCGGCAAGACATCGCGTTTAGGTACTGGTCCTTTACGTGGCATATGTCCCCCTCCTTTCCCAAATGTGTTTTATAAATCTGTTATTTTTTGGCTTTTGGTTTTTTCGTCCCATATTTTGAACGGCCTTTAGCGCGGCCTTGCACACCTGCAGTATCAAGCGCACCACGAACAACATGGTAACGAACACCCGGCAAGTCTTTTACACGGCCACCACGAACAAGCACGACACTATGCTCTTGCAAGTTATGTCCGATTCCCGGAATGTATGCTGACACTTCCATGCTGTTGGAGAGACGGACACGTGCATATTTACGGAGTGCTGAGTTCGGTTTCTTTGGTGCTAATGTCCCGACCCGTATACAGACACCCCGCTTTTGTGGCGAATTAAGCTTCGAAAATTCTTTCTTGAAGCTGTTATAATTCCAATTCAACGCTGGAGAGTCATACTTCTTCGGTTTATTTACACGACCTTTGCGTACAAGTTGGTTTATAGTAGGCATTCCTATTTTCCTCCCTTCCATATAAATGGTAATTAAGCTGTGACGACCACTGCTGGAGTAGTTTGCAAGACCACACATCCAGGTGGTTCATGTTTTTGCAAAAAAACAAGGCTTCCGCGATAAGCAGCGCCAAACCCGCTATCGTTTTACTGCCACAGCTGATGCACCAACATCAATCCCACAAGCGGAACCAAGTTTCTTTTTGGAATCAACACGAGAACAGATGATTCCTAGCTCTTGGGCCAATGTTTCCACCGTTTGTGTCATTTGTCGATCTGCATCATCAGCAATAAATACTTCTTTTGCGGCACCATGTCTCATTGCCTTAAGTGTTTGTTTCGTTCCGATTACCAAGTATGCCTGAGACTGGGTCACTTTTTCATAAGACATTCGCATATCCTCCAAAGTAACAAATATAATCGGAAGCACCTTGGATATATTACCATTCTCTTTTTTTGATGTCAATGCTATTTTCATTGTTCAGAGATGGGTGCTTCCGATTTTTTTATGCTATTTTATTGCACGATCTCTGTCTCATCCAGCTCTTCGACATCTTCCTCCGGTTCATCGGTATCTGTTTCCAGACGTCGATAGCGTTGAATGCCTGTGCCGGCAGGAATTAACTTACCAATAATGACGTTCTCTTTGAGACCCATGAGTTCATCGCGTTTCCCTTTAATACCAGCATCTGTCAGAACGCGAGTTGTTTCCTGGAAGGATGCAGCTGACAAGAACGAGTCTGTTTCCAGTGATGCCTTTGTAATACCAAGCAATATCGGTTTTCCAATAGCCGGCGTTCCACCTTGTTGCAGAATCCCGTAATTGGCTTCTCTAAATTGATGGATTTCAAGCAATGAACCTGGAAGTTCATTGGTATCCCCGGAATCGACGATACGAATCTTGCGCATCATCTGACGAACCATTACTTCTACGTGCTTGTCGTCGATTTCTACACCCTGCATGCGGTATACTTTTTGTACTTCACGAAGCAAATACTGTTGTACCCCTTCGATTCCCTGCACTTTCAAGAGTTCTTTCGGATCGATGGAACCTTCGGTCAACTCTTGCCCTGCAACCACTTCATCACCGGTGGTCACCTTCATACGCGCATTATATGGAACAGGGTACGTACGTTGTTCGACCTCGCCTTGAATAATGATTTCCTGTTTGTCTTTTCCTTCTTTGACCTCTTCAACTGTACCAAAGACTTCGCTGATCACGGACTGACCTTTCGGATTGCGTGCTTCAAAAAGTTCCTGAATACGCGGCAGACCTTGTGTAATGTCATCGCCTGCAACGCCACCAGTATGGAACGTGCGCATCGTCAGCTGCGTACCAGGTTCTCCAATGGATTGAGCGGCGATGATACCCACGGCTTCCCCGACTTCCACTTCATCACCTGTGGCGAGGTTTCGTCCATAACATTTCTTGCAGACACCATATTTGGAATTGCATGTGAACGCAGAACGAATGATCACTTCTTCGATCCCTGCCTCAACAACCTGCTTGGCTTGATCTTCCGTGAGCACTTCACCCTTTTCAGCAATAATCTCCCTCGTATCCGGGTGACGCACGTTCTCAAACACGGTACGTCCACCCAACCGGTCAATAAACGGTTCAATAACCTCGGAGTCGTCTTTCAAGGCTGAAACAGTCAATCCACGATCCGTTCCACAGTCATCTTCACGGATAATAACATCTTGCGCCACATCCACAAGACGACGCGTCAGGTAGCCGGAGTCGGCGGTTTTCAGTGCTGTATCGGCCAGACCTTTACGAGCACCGTGTGTCGAAATAAAGTATTCCAGAACAGTCAGTCCTTCACGGAAGTTGGACGTAATCGGCAATTCAATAATTTCACCGGATGGGTTAGCCATCAGACCGCGCATACCGGCAAGTTGTGTAAAGTTGGATGCGTTACCTCTTGCACCGGAGTCACTCATCATGAAGATTGGATTGCTGGTATCCAGTGATCCCATCAAACGTTCCTGAATATTGTCCTTGGCTTTCGACCATATGGCAATCACCCGGTCATATCGTTCATTATCAGTGATCAGACCACGTCTGAACTGTTTCTGCACTTTATCCACATCATTCTGTGCATCATTCAGAATTTCTTCTTTTTCAGAGAGTACAACCACATCGGAAACCCCGACTGTCATACCGGCTATCGTCGAATAACTAAAACCAAGATCCTTCATGCGGTCAAGCATTCGTGACGTTTCCGTAATCTTGAACCGTTTAAACACTTCCGCAATGACGTCGCCCAATATATCTTTTTTAAATGGCGATACAAGTTCACAGTTCCTGATTTCTTCGGCAATGTCGGCACCATGATCAATAAAGTATTTGTCAGGTGTCTCCACTTCCAGGTTGTGTTTCGTCGGTTCGTTAATATATGGGAACGACTCCGGTAAAATCTCGTTAAATATAAGTTTTCCGACTGTTGTTATAAGCATTTGGCTCTGCTGTTTTTCCGTAAATGATTTTTTATTCAAGCTGGATGCTTTAATGGCAATTCTTGAATGCAAATGAACATACCCATTACGGTAACTGAGCAACGCTTCGGCTGTATCCTTAAATCGACTTCCTTCACCAATGGCACCGGCGCGTTCAAGCGTAAGGTAGTAGTTGCCGAGAACCATATCCTGTGATGGCGTCACAACAGGTTTTCCATCTTTCGGGTTCAGAATATTTTGAGCGGAAAGCATCAAAATACGCGCCTCTGCCTGTGCTTCTGCAGAAAGTGGAACGTGAACAGCCATCTGGTCCCCATCAAAGTCAGCATTATAAGCATTACAAACCAGTGGGTGTAGCTGAATAGCACGACCTTCTACCAATACCGGCTGAAATGCCTGAATACCCAAGCGATGCAGTGTCGGCGCACGATTCAATAGTACCGGATGTTCTTTAATAACTTCTTCAAGAACGTCCCATACTTCTGGATGCACGCGCTCAATTTTGCGTTTGGCTGATTTAATGTTGTGGGAATAGCCTTTTTCAACCAATTCCTTCATAATAAATGGTTTAAACAATTCCAGTGCCATTTCCTTCGGAAGACCACACTGATGCATTTTTAAACTTGGTCCGACAACAATGACCGAACGACCGGAATAGTCAACCCGTTTCCCGAGCAGATTTTGACGGAATCGCCCTTGCTTCCCTTTCAGCATATGGGAAAGGGATTTTAACGGCCGGTTTCCTGGCCCGGTTACAGGGCGTCCCCGGCGTCCATTGTCAATCAGGGCATCAACCGACTCCTGCAGCATCCGTTTTTCATTTTGCACAATGATGCTTGGCGCACCAAGGTCGAGCAATCGTTTCAACCGATTATTACGATTGATGACGCGGCGATATAAATCGTTTAAGTCGGATGTTGCGAATCGGCCGCCGTCAAGTTGAACCATGGGGCGTATTTCCGGCGGTATAATCGGCAGTACATCCAGCACCATCCACGATGTATCATTTCCGGAATTGCGGAATGAATCAAGTACTTCCAATCGTTTTATGGCACGCGTTCGGCGCTGTCCCTGCGCTGTTTTCAATTCCTCTTTCAGCGTGTCTACTTCTTTCTCAAGGTCAATGTCGCCGAGAAGTTTTCGGATCGCTTCTGCTCCCATTTGTGCTTTAAACGTCGCACCGTATTTATCGTAATAGGTTCTGTATTCTTTTTCAGACAACAGCTGTTTTCTCTCCAGCGGTGTATCACCGGGTTCAGTGACAATATATGCGGCAAAGTAAATAACTTCTTCCAGTGCACGCGGCGACATATCCAACGCGAGTCCCATGCGGCTTGGAATGCCCTTAAAGTACCAAATATGGGATATAGGAGCAGCAAGTTCAATATGACCCATACGTTCACGGCGCACTTTTGCTTTCGTGACTTCAACACCACACCGGTCACAAACAACTCCTTTATAGCGTATACGTTTGTATTTTCCACAATGGCATTCCCAGTCTTTTTGCGGTCCAAAAATCCGCTCACAAAACAGGCCATCTTTTTCCGGTTTTAACGTGCGATAGTTGATCGTTTCCGGTTTTTTGACCTCACCGTACGACCATGAACGAATTTTCTCTGATGAAGCCAAACCGACTTTCATATACTCAAAATTATTTACATCCAGCAAGGGTCTACCTCCCTTTTTAGTGTCCGATTTTCCTGCAAACCTGAAAATAAGATGAAGGCAAAGGGCGTAAAATCAGCTGGATAGCCCATTTCATACGCCCGGAGCTGTTCATTCTCTCTGTGAACGCGTGCGATTTGTCAGCTTTCTTCTGCCGCTTCCAAATTTAATTTGCTTGCCGCTTGTGTATCCTCGTCTTCTAGTTCCTGCATTTCAATTTCTGACTCATCGCTGGATAGCATCTTCACGTCCATTCCAAGGCTTTGCAATTCTTTGATCAATACTTTGAAAGATTCCGGCACTCCAGGCTCGGTGACATTATCACCTTTTACGATGGATTCATAAGCTTTAACACGACCGACCACGTCGTCGGATTTAACAGTCAAAATCTCCTGCAATGTGTACGCAGCGCCGTAAGCCTCTAGCGCCCAGACTTCCATTTCACCAAAACGTTGTCCGCCAAATTGAGCCTTACCGCCCAATGGCTGCTGGGTGACCAGGGAGTATGGGCCAGTGGAGCGGGCGTGCAGTTTATCATCCACCATATGCGCCAGTTTGATCATATACATGACACCGACGGAAACGCGATTGTCAAACGGATCTCCCGTTCGTCCATCATAAAGAATGGATTTAGCATCTTTTGCTATCCCTGCTTCATCAAGGGTTTCCCATACATCGTCTTCGGTTGCACCGTCAAATACCGGTGTGGCCATGTGAAGTCCGAGCTGGCGTGCAGCCATGCCGAGGTGAAGTTCAAAAACCTGCCCGATATTCATTCGCGACGGAACACCGAGTGGATTCAGCATGATGTCAAGCGGTGTACCATCCGGCAAAAACGGCATATCTTCCTCGGGAAGTATTTTGGATATGACACCTTTGTTTCCATGTCGTCCAGCCATTTTATCCCCTTCTGATATCTTTCGTTTCTGTACAATATAAACACGTACCAAATGATTAACACCAGGCGATAACTCATCCCCATCTTCACGGTTAAAGATTTTAACTTCCAGCACAATGCCGCCAGATCCATGCGGTACACGCAGAGAAGTGTCCCGAACCTCCCGTGCTTTTTCACCAAAAATAGCGTGAAGTAAGCGCTCTTCGGCTGACAGTTCCGTTACTCCTTTAGGTGTCACTTTGCCTACAAGGATATCGCCATCGGAAACTTCCGCACCAATACGAATAATTCCGTCGTCATTAAGATCTTTCAGTGCATCTTCCCCAACGTTCGGAATATCACGAGTGATTTCCTCCGGACCGAGTTTGGTATCCCGGGCTTCCGATTCGTATTCCTCAATGTGAATGGATGTAAAGTCATCATCTTTGACCATGCGCTCACTCATAATAACGGCGTCTTCATAGTTGTAACCTTCCCATGTCATAAATCCGACAAGTGCATTGCGGCCAAGCGCCATCTCTCCGTTTTCCATCGAGGGTCCATCAGACAGGATTTCACCTTGCGTGACACGATCACCTTTGCTGACAATCGGTCGCTGATTGTAGCATGTTCCCTGGTTGGAGCGGATGTATTTCTGCATACGATAAACATCCAAATCGCCTTGGACTTCTTTTCCATCAACCTCGGAAATACGGCGGACCCGCACTTCTTTTCCTTCCACATGTTCCACGATGCCCTCATTTTGGCATATAACAGCAGCACCAGAATCTTTGCCTGAAACATATTCCATGCCGGTTCCAACCATGGGGGCTTCCGGCTCCATCAAAGGCACGGCCTGTCGCTGCATGTTGGCTCCCATTAATGCACGGTTGGAGTCGTCATTTTCCAAAAAGGGAATGCAAGCTGTCGCAGCTGATACCACTTGTTTTGGTGAGACGTCCATATAGTCGATTTTTTCACGCGGAACAATCGTATTTTCGCCGCGGAAACGTGCAATAACTTCTTCATCAGCGAATGTGCCGTCATCATTCAGCCGGGCGTTCGCCTGTGCGACAACATAATTGTCTTCTTCATCTGCTGTCAGATAATCCGATTCGCCCGTTACCCTTCCGGTCTCCCGATCGACTCGACGATACGGTGTCTCAATAAAGCCAAATTGATTGACCTTCGCGTAACTTGACAGCGAGTTAATCAGACCGATATTCGGCCCTTCCGGTGTTTCAATCGGACACATGCGCCCGTAGTGGGAATAGTGAACGTCACGCACTTCAAATCCAGCGCGCTCACGGGTCAGTCCACCGGGCCCCAGTGCTGACAGACGGCGTTTGTGGGTAAGTTCCCCTAACGGATTGGTCTGATCCATGAACTGTGACAACTGCGAACTTCCAAAAAACTCTTTAATGGATGCTATAACAGGCCGGATATTAATCAACTGCTGCGGCGTTATGCTCGATGTATCCTGAATAGACATACGCTCCCGCACAACCCGTTCCATCCGGGATAGACCTATACGAAACTGATTTTGAAGCAGTTCTCCGACAGAACGCAGACGACGGTTACCCAAATGGTCAATATCATCTGTTCCACCAACATGATGGAGCAAGTTAAAGAAATAACTAATGGCAGATAATATATCAGATGGTGCAATATGCTTCGTGTTCTCATCCACATTGGCATTGCCAATAACATCGAGATGATGCTCGCCATCAGGGTCCGTCGGATCGACAATCTTCACTGATTGCACAAGAATGGGTTCCTCCAGAACACCTTCGTTTGGTTTCACAGTTTTTTCACCGGCCATATTTTCATTGCTTTCCAAATAAGGTATAATTTTGTCAAGCAGCCGGCGCTCCAACTTATCACCTTTGTCTGCAATGACTTCACCTGTTTCCGGATCAACAATGGGTTCCGCCAGCACCTGATTAAACAAACGGTCTTTAATGTCCAGTTTTTTGTTTACTTTGTAACGGCCGACGTAAGCCAAATCATAGCGCTTCGGGTCAAAGAATCGGGAGACAAGTAAACTCCTTGCATTTTCCACAGTCGGTGGTTCACCGGGACGCAAACGTTCATAGATTTCAAGCAGTGCTTTCTCCGTTGTTTCCGTATTGTCCTTTTCCAGCGTATTTTTCAAATATTGATTATCACCAATAAGGTCGATAATCTCCTGGTCCGTACTAAAGCCGAGGGCACGTAATAACACAGTGATTGGCAACTTACGTGTGCGGTCAATCCTGACATAGGCAACATCTTTGGCATCTGTTTCAAATTCAAGCCAGGCTCCACGATTTGGAATAACAGTCGCAGCCACACCGCGTTTGCCGTTTTTGTCAAATTTCTCACTGAAATAAACACTCGGTGATCGAACAAGCTGGGAAACAATGACGCGTTCAGCTCCATTAATAATAAACGTTCCGGTATCCGTCATTAATGGAAAATCACCCATAAACACTTCCTGCTCTTTCACTTCACCGGTCTCATTATTAATCAGCCGTACCTTTACACTCAGTGGTGCGTTATAGGTAACATCTCGCTCTTTGGATTCGTACACAGGGTATTTGGGTTCACCGAGACTATAATCGATAAATTCCAGTGATAAATTACCGGCAAAATCCTCAATCGGCGAAATATCTTGAAACATCTCCCGTATTCCTTCATCAAGGAACCACTGATAGGAAGCGGTTTGAATTTCGATTAGATTCGGTAAATCCAATACCTCACTGATACGCGCATAACTTCTGCGCTGGCGGTGCCGTCCGTACTGAACTAGTTGACCTGTCAACAGCTTCACCCCTCAAATCAAGCATTTTTCATAGATTTCTTCCTTCATTGGCTCGAAAAATGACTATAATATTTGAAAAAACAACTGATAGGTGCATCAGCCATTTTTAACCCGTTTCCACGGTAAAAGCATCAGGCGATGATTACTCCGGGATAACTTGCAAGCCCGATCCTACTGATGCTTCCGGACAAAAAATATAACATTTCCAGATAGCGTAAAATAACAATAGTACTCGTACTACTGTTTCAAAAAATCAGCACAATCCGGAGTTGCTGCCGAATAGTATATATCTTGCAGCATGTATTCTTCAGGATGACGGTGAAACATAGTAGAAAGGCTGACACAGCCAGTTTCCCAGACCCTGGATAATATAAGCGATTCTATCATTGTCCCCGTTTGCCGATTACATTATACATTATACTTTCGTGAAATTTTTATTGACAAAGGAAGTCCTATGTTAGCATTTAAATATACTATCACATTTGCCGTGAACGGTCAACCATTCATAGCCATCAATACATAATAACCTTTGCTGCGCGCAGTTGTCTCTACATGATCAAATAAATTCTCAAGTTTATCTATAGCGGACGGAGCCCCCTGCTTTTTTTGAATGACCACCCATAGTTGACCCTTTTTCAGCAGCGCGTTCCTGCTATCTTCAAACATTTGATGGACCACTTGTTTCCCTGCACGTATCGGAGGATTTGTCAATATAGAAGCAAATCGTCGACTAGGCATATCGTTTAAACGATCACTCGTCACCATTTCCACATTCAGTACTTGGTTAAGAACGGCATTCTTCCGGGCAAGCTCAATCGCTCGTTCATTAATATCCGACATAACGACGTGCCTCGCGGGAAATCGGTCAGCCGTTGTAATGCCAATTGGACCATATCCACAGCCCAAATCCAGTATTTCCCCTTCAATACAAGGTTCATCAAAATGATCAATTAAAAGCTTTGAGCCATAATCCACATCATTTTTTGAAAAAACGCCATAGTCGCTTGTGAACGTATATTCCTTCCCTCTTAATAGGCAGTTCCATTGTTGAGGGGAACGTTTGGATTGAGGTTGGTGTGAAAAATAATGATCAGCCATTTTGGCACCTGCTTTTGGAAAGTGATTGAAATTAAATATAGAGAAAGCCCGCCGTTATCCGACAGGCTTTTTGATAATTACTTGATTTCGATGGTTGCTCCTGTTTCTTCCAGTTGGCTTTTAATATCTTCAGCTTCGTCTTTTGATGCGCCTTCTTTGATAGCTTTAGGCGTATTATCAACCAGTTCTTTCGCATCTTTAAGGCCAAGTCCGGTGATTTCACGAACAGCTTTAACAACTTTAATTTTGGAATCGCCGGGATCGGACAACTCTACATTAAATTCAGTCTGTTCTTCAGCAGCTTCTGCTTCGCCGCCTCCACCTGCAACAGCAACCGGTGCCGCAGCCGTTACGCCAAACTCTTCCTCAATTGCTTTTACAAGATCGTTCAGTTCCAAAACAGACATTTCTTTTACCGCATCAATAATTTGCTGATTATCCATTGGTATTCCTCCATTCAAAATTTAAATTTATGCCGCATAAAGCGACAAGCAGTTACGCGCCTTGTTCTTCTTTTTGATCTGCGATAGCTTTGGCAGCATAAGCAAAGTTTCGCACAGGTGCCTGAAGCACACTAAGCAGCATGGCCACCATACCATCGTAGTTCGGCAAATCGGCAAGTTCCTTGATTTGATCAAGTGTTGCTATTTCACCTTCAATGACACCACCTTTAATCTCAAGCGCATGGTGCTCCTTGGCAAAATTATTTAAAATTTTGGCCGGTGCAATCACATCGTTAGCGCTGAATGCAATAGCGGTCGGGCCGACCAATGTATCATTCAAGTCACTCAATTCCACTTCATCTGCCGCACGGCGAACCATTGAATTTTTATAGACTTTAAAATCAACATCTGCTTCGCGCATCTGTTGACGCAGTTCTGTCATTTCAGCTACATTCAAACCGCGATAATCCACGAGCAATGTAGACTGACTGTCACGGAATTTATCTGCAATTTCCTGCACAACCTGCTTTTTTTGCTCAATAATATTACTGTTGGACATCGTTCCACCTCCTGTTAACCACTTGATTATACCGCAACCGGTAGTGTTCAGTTGATCATGAAGAAAATAAGAAAGCCTCCATGCAGACATGAAGGCTTTCGGTAAACAACGTACGACTGTAGTCAATCGTTTATCCCTGAAACACCTCGGCAGGATATTAAGCGATAAACGCACCTGCTGTCTACGGTACAACGTATTCTATTTATAGCATGTCTAGTATACGTGATTGCTGGCGAAAAGTCAACTCTTTACCAAGCACAATATCCCATAATCATATCAGCCACGATAAGGTGTAACGTCCACCTTGATACCCGGTCCCATCGTGGACGTGATGGATGCGTTACGCATATACAAACCTTTTGCTGCCTGTGGTTTGGCTTTTACAAGCGCATCCGCAACAGCATGAAAGTTTTCTGCGAGTTTGTTATTATCAAATGAAATCTTCCCGAAAGGAACATGGATATTGGACGATTTATCAACACGATACTCGACTTTACCCGCTTTAATTTCATTGACTGCTTTTTCGACTTCAAAGGTTACTGTTCCGGTCTTTGGGTTTGGCATAAGCCCTTTTGGTCCCAAGACGCGCCCGAGCTTGCCGACTTCAGCCATCATATCAGGCGTCGCAACAACAGCATCAAAGTCAAACCAGCCCTGGTTAATTTTGGTGATCAAATCCTGATCCCCAACAAAATCGGCACCGGCGTTTTCGGCTTCGGTAGCCTTTTCGCCTTTAGCAAAAACCAATACGCGCTGTGTCTTTCCCGTTCCGTGTGGCAACACCATTGCTCCGCGGATTTGCTGATCAGCTTTTTTCGGGTCAACCCCTAAACGAAAGGCAGCTTCCACGGTTTCATCAAAATTTGCTTTGGCAGTCTCTTTCAACAAAGTGACTGCTTCCTCTGTGTCATATGCTTTTGAGCGATCAACAAGTTCAGCAGTTTCCTGATATTTTCTGCTACGTTTCGCCATTATACTTCCTCCTCAAGTTGTGGTTTATAGCGGTAAGACCTCCCACTCGACAAATACAGGCGGCATGGTCATGAGAACACAATTATCATCGCAAACCGTGTCTGTTCATGTATGCGCCAGCATTAATCTTCTATATTAATGCCCATGCTGTGTGCTGTTCCTTCGACCATGCGCACAGCAGCGTCAAAATTAGCCGCATTCAAATCAGGCATTTTCGTTTCCGCAATTTCGTTGACCTGGTCACGCTTAACCGAAGCAACTTGATTACGCCTTGGTTCACCTGACCCAGTATCAATTCCGGCTGCTTTTTTCAACAGTACCGGAGCAGGCGGCGTTTTTGTAATAAATGTAAAGGAACGATCTTCAAATACTGTAATTTCGACTGGAATAATCATGCCGGCCTGGTCTTGTGTGCGGGCGTTAAATTCCTTACAGAATCCCATAATATTCACGCCAGCTTGTCCCAACGCGGGGCCTACCGGTGGCGCTGGATTTGCTTTGCCGGCCTCGATTTGCAGCTTTACGATTTTAAATACTTTTTTAGCCACGAGACACACCTCCTTAAAGTCCGTGATGTGGTAATAGGGGAATCCCCCTCCCACTCAATATTACCTGTCTACTCAAGGTTCGACGAACGGCAATAACAAAAAAATTTTAGCACGAATTATAAATCAATGCAAGATCCTTCTTATAATTTTATTTAATCGGCAAGCCATCCTGTGAGTCATTGCAGTTTTTCAATTTGTGTAAAGTCAAGTTCTACCGGCGTTTCTCGGCCGAACATGTTTACATGCACTTTCACCTTCTGCTTGTCTGTTTCAATATGTTTAATGGTGCCTGTGAAATCCGTGAACGGACCATCTGTAATGTTAACATTTTCCTCCACTTCAAAGTTAACCTGTGGCTCTTTTTCTTTTACACCCATTTGTTTTAGAACATTATCTACTTCATGGGGCAAAAGTGGTGTTGGTTTTGTCCCTTGACCGCTGGATCCGACAAAACCTGTGACCCCCGGCGTATTGCGAACGACATACCATGAATCATCCGTCATAACCATTTCAGCAAGAACGTAACCCGGGAAGAATTTCTTTTTAACCACTTTTTTCTTGCCGTTTTTTACTTCAGTCTCTTCTTCCTCAGGCACAAGCACACGAAAGATCTTATCTTCCATATTCATCGTCTCCACACGTTTTTGCAAATTCGTTTGCACCTTATTCTCGTAGCCGGAATACGTATGGATGGCATACCATTTCTTTTCCATTTACACAGGGCATTGCGTGTGCCCTTCCCCCCTTATCATCAGTTTTCTTTTCTGCCAGCAATCTGTTTTTTATTGCTAAAACATGCCATATTAAAAAACCCGCTTCACCCGGGTTTTTCATATCATCATATATTCCATTATAGCATATTGATAACATCTCTATTCAAGCTTATTAAAATAATGAGTTAAGAAATTGTGAAATGCCCAAATCAACAACCGCGAAAAATACAGCTACAAAAACAACCGTCGTAATGACCGTAATGGTGTAGCTTGTCAGTTCACGGCCTGTTGGCCAAGTCACTTTTTTCATTTCTCTGGAAACATTTTTGAAGAACTTCATCAAATTCAAAGATTGTCCCTCCCCGGACGCTTCTGACCTTCACTAATGTAGCATGACCTATACGACGTGTCAACGGACATGATCGACACTGTTCTCATCCTTTTCAATCAATTGTTCCAGTTTTCGCTTAATACGCTGAACGGCATTATCGATGGATTTTACATGTCGTCGCAATGTTACGGAAATTTCCTGATACGTACAACCATCCAGATACAGGCGCAGAACTTCTTTTTCCAGTGTACTCAGCAGTTCAGAAAGCTTTTCTTCCATATCGAAAAAGTCGTCTTTGTTCACCAGTATCTCCTGTGGGTCAACTGTTTTCGTTCCGCTAATGACGTCAATAAGTGCGCGGTCGGATTCCTCATCATAAATGGGCTTGTCCAGTGATACGTAAGAGTTGAGTGGGGTGTGTTTTTGTCTAGTGGCTGTCTTGATGGCGGTGATAATCTGCCGGGTAACACACAGTTCAGCAAATGCTTTGAATGAAGATAACCTCTCCCCGTCAAAATCGCGGATGGCTTTGTACAGACCGATCATGCCCTCTTGAATAATATCTTCTTTGTCTGCACCGATGATAAAATACGTTCGCGCTTTTGCCCGAACAAAATGAGCATACTTATGAATCAAAAAATCTAGTGCCTGGCTGTTTCCACAATGTATCAGATGAATAATTTTGTTATCATCGAGCTTCTCCAAGTTTTTGGTATCTGTCTCTATCAACTCGGCATTCACCGACATGACCTCCCGGCAACACGATTGGCAATTTAAAACGTATTATACAGTAAGCGTTTCCTAATAGTCAACATAGATTGGAAGGATTTAGGTATAAAAGACATTTACATATCTCCACGCCGCCACTTTTCAAACGTATCCAACACATCCTTTTTCAGTGGTATTTTTACCGGACGTCCATTTTGCTTCGTTTCCTCTATTTTTTCCGTTATCTCCCGGTCAATCGTATTCATTTCCGTATACAGTTCCCGTGCCGGTTTGCGAAGGGCACCACGGCCAAAAATCGTCCGTTGTTCAGCATAATCTGATGTGGCGACATATACTTGATTCAGCACATTTTTTAATTCCTTAACTAGCCGTTCAATGCACTCATCAGCCGTCTCGTTTTCTTTGGTATAAATGATTTCCATTTGGTATTCCTTCTGTCTGCTTTCTATCCCTCGGACATAATAGGCATCAAATACGACAATGACACGCATACCAGAAAAAGCCTGATAATCGGCCAGCCATTCAATGAGCTGATCACGTGCCTGTCCAATGTCCTCAATTTTCAACCGTTTCAGTTCTTCCCATGCACCAATGATGTTATAGCCGTCAACAACCAGGATATTCATGACCAGTCACCTGCCGGGGGTCGTTTTCGGAGAACCTCGTATAATAACAGGCTGCACGCAACGGATGCATTTAATGACGAAACATGTCCCTTCATGGGGAGAGTTACCAACCAATCGCATTTATCGCGAACTAATCGGCTTATCCCTTTTCCTTCATTACCAATGACGATGGCTAATGGCAGGCTACCATCGAGTTGTCGGTAATCCTCGCTTCCATAGGCATCCGTACCCACAACCCATATATGCTGTTTTTTCAATTCATCAATGGTATTGGCGGTATTTGTTACACGTGTTACCGGCACATGTTCCAAGGCACCTGCCGCTGTTTTAGCGACGGTTTGTGTAAGACCGACAGATCGCCGTTTAGGTATGATAACCCCATGAGCCCCCGCAGCGTCGGCACTTCTTATGATGGAACCAAGATTATGCGGATCTTCCAGTTGATCTAAAATGACAAAAAATGGCGCTTCGTTTCTCGATTCGGCTACGGCAAACAAATCATCCAGTGACGCATACGCATACGACGCAACATAAGCGACAACGCCCTGGTGGTTCCCGGATGTTACTTGATCAATCTTTGTCCTGGGGGTCTTTTGCACGATCGTTCCGGCTTCTTTGGCGAGATGGTTCAGTTTTTGTGTCAACGAAGGATTCAGCTGATCGGATACCATTACTTTATGAATGGATCTGCCCGAGGTCAACGCTTCAATGACAGGGTTTTTTCCGATAATCATTTCCTGTACCAAGGATCGTATTCCCTCCCTTCCACAAATGCAACAGCTGCCTCCAGTAATTCATTCAGCCTTTCGTCATTCCTGAGCAAATAATGATAACCAATCAGTGTCTCAAAAGCAGTGCTGTACCGATACGTCTGAACGTTTGTATTCTTAGGAATGGCTCCGGATTTAGCGTTCCTGCCTCGGGTAACTATAGATACTTCGTCACCGGTAAGCTGATCTGTTTCCATCCAATGCCGAACGACCGACGCTTGTGCTTTTGCTGATACAAACGTGACGGCTTCTTTCTGGAGTTGATTAGGTTTGACAGTTCCTTTTTCCAGTAAATGTTCCCTGATATGAACTTCAAAGACAGCATCTCCCATATAGGCCAGCGTCAAACTCTTCATCTGTTTTACATCAAGACTCATTGTCCGCCCTCTTCCATCGTGTTCCCTGAGGCGTATCTTCGAGAATAACATGTCTTTCCCTCAGATTGTCACGAATCTCGTCGGCTCGAGCAAAATCACGGTTCCGTCGTGCTTCATTCCGTTCCTGAATCAATGCATCAATATCCGCATCCAGCAAATCGTCCTCCCGTTCCAACTGAATGCCCAGCACATCAAGAATAGATTGCATGCTTGCCTGAAATTCCTCAATAATTCGAATGGATGTGTGCGTTCGTTCCAAATAACGGTTAGCCTCTTTCGTTATATCAAATAATACAGAAATAGCATTGGCTGTATTAAAGTCATCATCCATAGCTTCTTCAAATTGGCGCTTCATCATCGAAATAGTTGCCATCCAATTATTAGCGTCCTGATCCGCATCCATGCTTGCCTGTTTTCGATGTTCAAGGTTGCTGTATGCATTGTTAATGCGGTCCAGACTAGTTTTTGCTCCCTGCAACAGCTCTTCAGTGAAGTTGATAGGATGGCGGTAATGAACACTCAGCATAAGAAAACGGACTACCTGTGGATCATGCTGAGCAATGATATCTTTGGTTAATACAAAGTTACCAAGTGATTTGGACATCTTTTCATTGTCAACATTGATATAACCGTTGTGCATCCAGTAATTGGAAAACGGCTTTCCGCTTCGTGCCTCGGATTGTGCAATTTCATTTTCATGATGCGGAAAAGCGAGATCCTGTCCGCCCGCGTGAATGTCTATCGTTTCACCAAGATATTTTTTGGCCATCGCTGAGCATTCTATATGCCAACCAGGACGTCCCTGGCTCCATGGTGAATCCCAAGCAATTTCATCATCCTTAGCTTTCTTCCATAATGCAAAGTCAAGCGGGTCCTCTTTTTTCTCGCCTACTTGAATGCGCGCTCCCGACCGTAATTCATCAATGGACTGATGTGACAGTTTCCCGTAGTCTGCAAACGAACGTGGTTTAAAGTAAACATCGCCATCTACTTCATATGCGTAGCCTTCATCAATCAGGCTCTGAATAAACGTCAGGATGTCATCCATCGTTTCCGTCACACGCGGATTCCATGTTGCCTTTTTGACACCCAAAGCCTCAACATCCTGCAAATAAGCGTCAATAAAACGATTGGCCACATCCGGAACGGCTTCCCCCATGTCGTTGGCTGCTTTAATAATTTTATCATCAACATCCGTGAAGTTGAGTACATAATCCACCTGAAATCCCTTATATTCAAAATACCTTCGGACCGTATCAAAAACAATAGCCGGACGAGCATTTCCAATGTGGATATAATTATAGACGGTTGGACCGCAAACATACATGCGCACCCGATTTTTGTCGATCGATTTGAACGTTTCTTTTTCTCTTGTCAATGTATTATAAATGGTTATTGTCATTGTGCTCCCCTTCCTTCAGGTTTTCTAATTCTTCACGCAAGGCATCAATGTCTTCCTGCAGTTGTTGACAGCGGTCGGCTACCGGATCGGGCAGTTTATGATGATCAAGGTTTTTCTTCACTTTTTCACCATTTTGTACAACGACCTGACCCGGAACGCCAACAACCGTGGAATGATCGGGAACATCCTTTAACACGACCGATCCCGCCCCTACTTTGGAACTGTTGCCGATCGTTATATTCCCGAGCACTTTTGCACCGGTTGTAATCGTGGCATTATCCTTGATGGTTGGATGACGCTTTCCTTTTTCCTTGCCAGTGCCACCAAGTGTCACCCCTTGAAAGACGGACACATTATCCCCTATTTCACACGTTTCACCAATAACGATACCCATCCCATGGTCAATGAAAAACTTCCGGCCAATGACGGCACCCGGATGGATTTCAATGCCTGTGAAAAAACGGTTCAGCTGTGAAATCACACGGGCAATGAAGAACAGACGACGTTTAAAAAAGAAATGGGCCAGACGGTGTGCCCAAATAGCATGCACTCCCGCATAGGTCAACATCACTTCCATATAGGAACGTGCAGCCGGATCCTGTTCAAAGACAACGTCCATATCTTCTTTCATTCGTTTAAAAACCCCCATCGGCCTAATTCCTCCTCCCGTCGTTTCTTTATATGTTATGCACAGAATATCACGTCCTGCGCCCAATGCCATACTGATTTATTAAACAAAAAAAGCGCCCCGGTGCGTTATAGCACAGAGACGCTCGTTTGCGCGGTCCCACTCTGTTTGAAGAATAAGCTCTCTTCCAGCTTGGCTCCGGTAACGGCAGAGCGCCGCCGCTATATACTCCATTTCCATAGCGGGCTCCAAGGTGCATTTCAAAAACGGTGCTTCGAATCACTTCCAGCCGATGGTGATTCTCTCTGGACAAGCATGGCGTTTTTTACTTCTCCTTATCAACGCATTAAATACGGTTATCATTATTTTGTTTATGATATTACTATATTATATTTATTTGCAATTGTGAACCAATTAGGCTCCGAACTCCTTCAGCAAGCTGTCCAAACGGCTCACAACCGTATCTCTTCCCAATAGCTCAATAGCAAGCGGCAGTTCCGGACCGTGTGTCTGTCCGGTTGTCGCCGCTCTGATTGGCATGAACAGTCTCTTGCCGCGATGTCCGGTTTCTTTTTGGGTTGCTTTAATTTCTTGCTGGATAGCATCCTTTTCAAACTCGTCCAAATGGATCAACTTATCCGTGAGAACCTGCAGCACTTCCGGGGCCTGTTCTTGATTTAACACATCCATCGCTGCCTCATCATAGTCTATGGATTCCTGGAAAAACAAATCGGTCAGTTCGACAATTTCCGCGCCATAATGGAGCTGTTCCTGATACAGAGCGATCATTTTTTCCGCCCATTTTCTTGTCGAGGCATCCATATTCTCAGGCAGACGTCCAGCTTTCTGTAAATGCGGCAGCGCCAGATCAATAACGCTGTTCAAATCCGCCGCTTTAATATATTCATTATTCATCCATCTCAGTTTTTGCTGGTCAAATATGGCAGCAGATGTTGATAGCCGGTCAGGGTCAAAAATCTCTATCAATTGATCCTTACTGAATATTTCTTCTTCACCAACTGGCGACCAACCCAGCAGGGTAATAAAGTTAAACAAAGCTTCAGGCATATACCCTTTATCCCGGTATTGCTCAATAAACTGCATAATGTGTTCATCACGTTTGCTCAGTTTTTTACGTTTTTCGTTCATAATCAGCGTCATGTGTCCAAATCGCGGCGGTTCCCAGCTAAATGCCTCATAAACCATCATTTGTTTCGGAGTGTTGGAAATATGCTCCTCACCGCGCAGAACGTCGGTGATGGCCATTAAATGATCATCAATCGCCACCGCAAAGTTATAGGTTGGTGTGCCATTTTTTTTGACAATCACCCAATCACCAAAATCGCTGGAATCAAATGTGATGTCACCTCTTACAATATCATGGAATGTATATGAATGGTTATCCGGAACTCGTATACGGATGCTCGGGATACGTCCCTCGTTTTCAAACTGGTCAACCTGCTCTTGCGTCAGATGACGATGAGCTCCTGAATATTTCGGAACCTGGCCTCTCGCGCGTTGTTGTTCGCGTTCCTGATCGAGTTCCTCTTCGGTCATATAGCACTTGTAGGCCAGTCCCTTCTCCAGCAGCTCCGTGGCATACTGGCGGTAAATATCCAGACGCTCCATCTGGCGATAGGGACCGTAATCACCACCGGCATCAGCTCCCTCATCCCAGTCAATGCCAAGCCACTGCAAATATGTCATCTGACTTTCTTCTCCGCCTGAAACATTTCGCTTTTCATCCGTATCTTCAATCCGGATGATGAACGTCCCGTCAAAGTGCCGGGCGTATAAGTAATTAAACAATGCCGTGCGCGCATTTCCTATGTGCAAATTCCCCGTCGGACTTGGGGCGTAACGTACACGAACCTGATTTGTCATGGTGGGACTCCTTTCTTTATCCATAGAATACCTTGAATACTAAGCGCAATAAAAAGTGATAACCTCACTTGTTATCACTTTTCCTTCTCTATACGTTATACCGTTTTTACTGTGCTTTTTCAAGTAATTTTGGTTTCGCAAAAATCATCCGGCCGGCTGACGTCTGCAGGACGCTTGTAATTAACACATCAATCGTCTTACCGATATAGTCATGCCCTTCTTCCACGACAATCATCGTTCCGTCATCCAGATAGGCAACACCTTGATTGTGCTCTTTACCATCTTTAATAACGTGCACACTTAATTCTTCGCCTGGCAGAACCACCGGTTTAACGGCATTTGCCAGATCATTGATGTTTAAAATCGGTATGCCTTGCAAATCACAGACTTTATTCAAATTAAAATCATTGGTTACAACAATCCCGTCCATCACTTTAGCCAATTTAATCAGCTTGCTGTCAACTTCCGGAATATCCTCAAAGTCACCGTTATAAATTTCCACGTCAACCGGAAGCTCTTTTTGAATCCGGTTCAGAACATCGAGCCCTCGTCGGCCCCGGTTACGTTTCAATACATCCGATGAATCAGCTATATGCTGAAGTTCACCAAGCACAAACTGCGGAATTATGATGGTGCCTTCCAAGAAATTCGTCTGGCAAATATCCGCAATGCGACCGTCAATAATAACGCTAGTATCAAGGATTTTAGGTTTGGGTGGTCTCCGTTCGGACGACTCTTCCATTGGCTGCTTTTTTTCCCGTTCTTTTCGGCTAAAATTAAATAAATTCATCAATTCATCCCGTCTTCTAAACCCAACTTGAAAACCAAAGTAGCCTGATAAAATCGTTATAAAGAGCGGTAAAACCTGTGATACGAGATAGATATCAATATCTTTCAAAGAAATAGTGATTAAATAGGCAATGACCAAACCGCCAATCAGACCTAGACCGCCAAAAAGCAAGTCGCCAACCGGAACTTTAATCAAACCGTCCTCAATCCATCTTAAAAACCCGACTATATAATCCGTAACAAAATAAGAAAGGCCAAATAGAATAATTGCGCCTAAAACCATGCCCAGATAAGAGGATGCTACCCACGGGGGATTGGTAACATCAAAGAAATGAACAATATCCGGGATATATAAAAATCCGATCGTGCCTCCACTGATAATAAAAAATAAATGAACAATCTTATTCAACACCACGATCACCTCCTATCAACTATTATTGCCCATTTTTCACAAATTAACCGCCATAAATCCACATAAAAATAAAAAACCGTATCTTATATGTTAGCACAAATGTAAAAATCAGTCAATTTAAAATAAACTATTTTATCATACTCCATAAATGATGTCAATAAATCGTCACGTGCTAATTCGTGCCGACCGGTAGTGAGCTGTCAGGTGGTCAGACCTTCATCGAGCGCCTCACGAACCGTACGGACTCCAATAGCCTGGATAGATGATGGCGGATTCCAACCATCCAAATTCTTTTGGGGACAAAACACACGTTCAAAGCCGAGTTTGGCCGCCTCTTGAACCCGCTGCTCGATCCGGGACACATGCCGTACTTCACCGGTCAATCCAACTTCGCCGATAAAAATATCTTCCGGCCTTGTCGGTTGGTTACGGAAACTGGATGCAATACTGACAGCTACAGCCAGGTCAATAGCGGGCTCATCAAGTTTGACACCGCCGGCCACTTTTATATAAGCATCCTGATTCTGCAGCAGAAGACCAACGCGCTTTTCAAGAACCGCCATCAAAAGGGGAACACGATTGGTATCAAATCCGGTTGCCATCCGTCTCGGGTTGCCAAAACTGGTTGGGGAAATGAGTGCCTGGATTTCAACAAGAACAGGCCTTGTTCCTTCCATAGAGGCGACTACGGTTGATCCCGCTGCACCTTGGGGGCGTTCTTCCAGGAAAATCTCGGACGGATTCATGACTTCCCGCAACCCCGTCTCCTCCATCTCAAAAATGCCCATCTCATGTGTGCTCCCGAAGCGATTTTTGACACTGCGCACTATCCTGTAAGTATGGTGCCGTTCGCCTTCAAAATAAAGCACAGCATCCACCATATGCTCCAAC
The DNA here is from genome assembly GCF_055395055.1 of Lentibacillus halophilus. NCBI lineage: Bacteria > Bacillati > Bacillota > Bacilli > Caryophanales > Bacillaceae > Lentibacillus > Lentibacillus halophilus. The sequence goes on along the minus strand of NZ_AP043750.1, from coordinate 1,016,924 downwards.
ATCCGCGGCCCCGCTATAGCCCCTTCCTTCGTAACGTGACCTACAATACAAATGGGAATTGCATTTGATTTGGCCGTCTTCATTAATTCGCTTGTGCTCTCACGCACCTGGGAAACACTTCCTGGAGCACTTGTCACTTCTTCCCGGTAAACGGTTTGTATGGAGTCAATGACAACAAAAGCCGGTTTAATCTGTTCGATTTGACTGAGTATATCAAACAGATTGGTTTCCGCTAATACATAAAGCTGCTCGGAGGTGACACCCAAGCGATCAGAACGCAATTTTGTCTGACGGATGGATTCTTCTCCGGAAATATACAGTACAGGCATCTGTTTATCAGCAAGTTGGGACGATACCTGCAACAACAAAGTTGATTTACCTATACCGGGATCACCGCCGATCAGTACGAGTGACCCCGGAACAATCCCACCCCCGAGCACACGATTAAATTCGCGCATCGCTGTTGTCACACGTGGTTCTTTTTTGGTTTCAACTGACGTTATACGTTCTGGCTTACCGGAAACGTTAGTGTCCCCGGCTATTGTATGCCCCGTCTGCACAGATGATGCTTCCAATTCCTCCACCAGCGTATTCCAGCTGTTGCACCCGGGACATTTACCCATCCATTTGGCTGATTCATAACCACAGTCCTGACACACATACTTTGTTTTGCGTTTTGCCAATGCTATCGTGCTCCTTTGCTACATCCTCTATTATATACCAAATCCACCGCATGGACGTTACAGCCCTCTATCAATTCGTTTAAATAATGACATATTTGTTCCACATTCTCAGTATAACATGATTCCGTCCCGGCAGCTTGCCATCAAAAAAACTGGAAGGTTGTTCTTCCTTCCAGTTTTTCATCATCTGTGTGTCGGGAAATTACATTTTTACGACAGAATCGTAAATTCCCCTTTATTATTTAAGCCGATTTTTACTTTTTCCCCTTTGGAGATAGTTTCCTTCAGCAATTCTTCCGACAGCATATCCTCAACATTTTTTTGGATGGATCTGCGCAGCGGCCGGGCACCATATTCGGGGTCAAACCCTTCATTGGCAATCTTATCCACCGCTTTATCCGTCAGCGTGAATTCAATACCCTGTTCCGTCAAACGGGTCTGCAACTGTTTAACCATCAGCTGGACAATATATTTCATATGCTTGCGTTCAAGTGAGTGGAATACAATGGTCTCATCAATCCGGTTCAGAAATTCAGGACGGAATGCTTTTTTAAGTTCCTCGGTCACTTTGGACTTCATGTTCTTATGATCTTGTTCTTCATCATCAAGAGTGAATCCAACATATTTATTCCGTTTCAGTTCATCGACACCGACATTGGATGTCATAATCAGGACGGTATTGCGGAAATCAACGACGCGTCCTTTAGAGTCCGTCAGCCTTCCATCCTCCAACACTTGCAGCAGAATGTTGAAAACTTCCGGGTGCGCTTTTTCCACTTCATCCAGAAGAATGACAGAATAAGGCTTGGTCCGCACTTTTTCCGTCAGTTGACCACCTTCTTCATAACCGACATATCCTGGAGGTGAGCCAACTAGGCGGCTGGTGGCGTGTTTTTCCATGTACTCAGACATATCGATCCGGATCATGGCTTCTTCATCAGCAAACATTGATTCTGCCAACGCCCGTGCAAGCTCCGTTTTACCGACACCGGTTGGCCCGAGAAAAATGAACGAGCCGATGGGACGCTTCGGATCTTTCAAACCGGCGCGCGCCCTGCGGATAGCTTTAGCCACGGCATCCACAGCCTCATCCTGGCCGATAACCCGATCATGCAATGTTTCTTCCAGATTCAAAAGGCGCTCACTTTCATCTTTTGTAAGACGGGAGACGGGTACACCAGTCCATGTGGAGACGACTTTCGCTACATCTTCTACGGCTACCTCGGATGATTCCTGCCCCTGCTTCTCTTTCCATTGATTCTTCGTTTCTTCCAATTCCTCTCGCAACCGCTGTTCTGAGTCACGCAACGACGCCGCTGTTTCAAATTCCTGACCCTGTACGGCGGAATCCTTTTCTTTGCGTACATCAGCCAGTTTTTGCTCCAGTTCTTTTAAATCCGGCGGTATCGCATATGAACGCAGGCGAACTTTGGAACCAGCTTCATCGATCAAATCAATGGCTTTATCCGGGAGAAAACGTTCGGTGATGTAACGGTCGGACAGCGAGACGGCTGTTTCAATTGTTTCATCCGGAATGGTGACACGGTGATGGGCTTCATAACGGTCACGCAACCCTTGCAAAATCTGCACCGTTTCGTCCAAGGTTGGTTCATCAACTTGAATCGGTTGAAATCTTCGCTCAAGAGCCGCATCTTTTTCAATATATTTGCGGTATTCGTCAAGTGTGGTGGCACCTATGCATTGCAGCTCACCACGGGAGAGGGCCGGTTTTAGTATGTTGGAAGCATCGATGGCCCCTTCTGCACCGCCTGCTCCAATCAACGTATGCAATTCATCTATGAACAGAATGATGTTGGACGCCTGACGAATTTCTTCCATGACTTTTTTCAACCGTTCCTCAAACTCACCACGGTATTTCGTTCCAGCCACAACAGTCCCCATATCCAGCGTCATCACGCGTTTATCACGCAATATCTCCGGAATTTCATTCTGCATGATTTGTTGTGCCAAACCTTCTGCAACAGCTGTTTTCCCAACACCGGGCTCACCGATCAGAACCGGGTTGTTTTTAGTACGACGGCTGAGAACCTCAACGACCCGTTCAATTTCTTTGCTGCGACCAACGACAGGGTCAACATTGCCTTCTTTGGCGATTTCCGTCAAATCGCGTGCCAGCGAATCCAATGTCGGTGTGCTCGCATTCGATGATTGCGCTCCCCGCCCTTGACGTCCTGTCTGTGACTCATTGCTGCCAAGAAGCTGCAGAACTTGCTGACGCGCTTTGTTGAGACTGACACCAAGATTATTCAGGACACGTGCGGCCACACCTTCTCCTTCACGTATGAGACCAAGCAATATGTGCTCGGTGCCGACATAGGAATGGCCAAGTTTACGTGCTTCGTCCTGGGACAATTCAACGACCTTCTTCGCTCTTGGCGTATAATGAATCGTCTGCATCGGCTGGTTGCCGGATCCAATTAATTTTTCCACTTCTTCCTGAATTTTGGATACTTCCAACCCCAGTGATTCCAATGCCTTTGCCGCAATTCCATTTCCTTCGCTGACAAGGCCAAGCAAAATATGTTCGGTGCCTATATTATTATGTCCAAGCCGTACTGCTTCTTCCTGGGAAAGCGCCAGCACCTTTTGCGCTCGTTCTGTAAATCGTCCAAACATCATAGCTATGTCTCCTCCTAACTAATTTTCCAGTTTCACACGTTCACGGATAAGCGATGCTCTTAATATATCCCGCTCATTAGGTGTCAGCGATTTTTGAGCATATTGCTGCAGAAATCCCGGCTGTGTAAGTATCATCAGCTCATTGAATATATTCCCTGTGACACCATCAATAATGCCCAAATCGATGCCGAGCCGTACATCAGATATACATGTTGCCGCTTCCTTTGACTCCATGACGCGACTGTATGCCAACAATCCATAAGAACGATAAATCCGGTCTTCCAACCGCTTGCCTGACTGTTCCATAATTCGGTTTCGTGCTTTGCGTTCATGTTCAATAAGCTGCCGGGCGACACTTTGCAAATCCTCAACGATATCTTCTTCTGATTTTCCAAGTGTAATTTGATTGGATATCTGAAAAATATTGCCCGTGGCCTCACTTCCCTCACCATAAATGCCACGCACGACAAGGCCGAGTTGGTTAATCGCCGGTATCATGCGCGTGATCTGTTGGGTCCATGCCAAGGCAGGCAAATGCATCATCACCGAAGCACGCATGCCTGTACCAACATTGGTCGGGCATCCTGTTAAGTAACCGCGCTTTTCATCAAATGCGTAATTAACTTTTTCCTCCAGCCAGTCATCCAACTCAAATACATTACTCAGGGCTTCCGAAAGCTGAAAACCGGGAAAGTACAGCTGCAGACGAAGATGATCCTCTTCGTTTACCATAACCGATACCTGTTCATTTTCAGATATCAGGACAGCGGATGAGTGATCCTGCTCTGCCAAATGAGGGCTGATTAAGTGCTTCTCAACAAGCACGCGTCGCTCCACCGGTGTTAATTGCTGAATAGGTATAAATGAAAACGACGTATAATCCTGAAATGATTGATGTTCATACTCATCCCGGATAAATGAACTGATGCTCTCCAAATCGGATTCATTAGCCAGAATCGGAAACGAATATTGGGCAAAATTACGTGCCAGACGGATTCTGCTGCTTAAGACAATATCACTGTCGGGACCATCTTCGCGCATCCATGGACTGATAGCCTCATTCATAAATTGCTGCAGCGTCATGCATCATCACCCCCCATTTCCTTTTTTAACGCATTGATTTTATCCCGAACCGTTGCAGCATCTTCAAAGGCCTCATTTTTTATTAAACGCTGCAACTCTTCTTTATATGCGTTCATTTGTTTTTTAATACGCATATCGCCGCCTTTTCGGGCGGGAATCTTCCCATGGTGTGCTGTATTTCCACTGTGCACACGACGGAACATAGGGTCCAGGTACTCTTCAAAGGTCTGATAACATTGGGAACAACCAAATTTTCCGAGCTTTTTAAATTTGGACAGCGTCATTTCACATTTGGGACATTGTAGTTCGTTTTTCTGCTGTTTTGGTGTATGCTGCTGATTATCAATCGGTGGGCTGAACAATCCGGACAATAATTGGTGCAGGGAATAACCTTCTTCCGGATAGGTCATATACCCTTTCTCTTTTGCACATACATCACATACATACACTTCTGTTTTGTCACCGTTGATAACCTGCGTATAACGAAGCGTTGCCGGACGCTGTTGGCATTCCTGGCATTCCATGGCATTCCCCCCTCACTTATTCAAATATTTTAATGTCGTCAACATCGATGTCATAATTCGGGCACGGATTTCATCACGCAACGGCAGCTGAAAAGCTAATGTCTCCCGCTCAATGGCACTCAGCATAATTCGAGCCTCGCGTTCGGTGACAAGTTCTTCCTCCAGAAGCCGCTCCATGACGTCATAAGCTGCCTGCTGCGAACAACTTGGCTGGATCATGGCCATAATATCATCAATTAAATCCGCCCAGTCTTGATGCTTAATTCGGATAATGCGGATATAACCACCGCCACCACGCTTACTTTCCACTATATAACCCTTTTCCACAGTAAAGCGTGTTTTAATCACATAATTAATTTGTGACGGAACACATTGAAATCGATCAGCAAGTTCACTGCGCTTAATATCAATAGCATCCTTGCCGGCAGAATCAAGAATTTGTTTTAAATATTCCTCTATGATGTCCGAAATGTTCCGCATAAACCCTCCTCCTCTTACCATATGAGCGAACGTTTATTTGTTTGCTTGCATTTACCTTATTTGACTTTGACTATCTTTGACTATACTTATATTATACGATATACACACTGAGATGCAAGAAAAATCTATTTCTATTGTAGACAAATCGATGAAAAACGAAACATGAAAACCAGTTCATAAATAATACGCTACCCAGACAACATAATATGAATAATTTTTCGCGATATCATGACCCAACATCTTGGAAGGCTATCGGAAAAATATAAAACCTTGTGCCGTACAGACACAAGGTTTTATACCGCACAAACAGATAATAGCTTATACGGCAAACAGAGCAATCCAAATTATTTTCGCTCCGCAGCATGTTTAATATAGTCCAGTTTTGTAATATCCTCAAAAAGAGACGAGCGATCCATTTCCTCACCAGGGTCAACTGTTATAAATATATGGCGTAAATCGTTTTCGGTGCGGCTGATTTCAACCCGCTTCAATACCAATTGATGATGTTCAAAGACACCAATCGCATGATTAAGTTCCAATCCGGGCATAGCAATGATTTCAACGACGTATGATGACTTCCCCTTCTTAAATACCTTCTCAAAATTATTTAAAAATACAAGACTTAATAATATGATGACTGTAGTAAACACGGCGGACGCATACATACCTGCACCAACGACAAGCCCCAGACCTGCAACCGTCCATATAGAAGCGGCTGTTGTAAGCCCGCGTATCGTCATCCCATTGACGATAATCGTTCCAGCTCCGAGGAACCCAATACCACTGATAACATAAGAAGGAATTCGAGCCGGATCAAACCGTATATTATCGTAAGCGTCAATCATCCACTCAAAACCATACAACGAAAGCACCATCATCAAACACGCCCCCACCCCGACCAAGATGTGCGTTCGAAATCCGGCAGAGTGATTTTTCAATTCCCGTTCAAAACCAATTAATCCGGATAAAATTAAGGCAATAACGATACGTATCATAATGGTTACAAAATGATCCCCGACGAGCAAATCCCAATATCCGTCCATGTGACGTCCACGCTCTCCTTCCCTTTATAATCCAATCCGTTCGCATGTTTTTCCTGATATAAGTCTATGCAGAACGTAGATTATCATTAAAATAATGCTGCCTATTGTTTGAATATGGTTGGTATATAAACAGATATGTTCATCATTACTATACGGTCCGGTATCGGTATTCATGTTATCGGTAAATTAAATTCCATTAAATAATGCTCATTTTTTGGCCAATAATTACCGTCTGATTGTTAATACTAATCAGAAATAATAGTCACCTTTGAAATACAAAAATAAAGAGGCTAAACCATCAATCAAATGGTCAGCCTCTTTTTTTGCTATGCCTGGCGGTGTCCTACTCTCGCGGGGGCAAAGCCCCAACTACCATCGGCGCTGGAGAGCTTAACGGCTGTGTTCGGCATGGGAACAGGTGTGTCCTCTCCGCTAATACCGCCAGACCTAAGTTGTGACAATAGACGATGATTGATACCCAAACCCGATGTCATCAAGGACAAGGATTATTATAGCGATTATCGTCGAAAAATGCAAGGGTTTTTTTAATTGCACCCTGAAAACGGAATAAGAACATTAGGCCATTCCAATGTGAATGTGTGGTTAAGTCCTCGATCGATTAGTATCCGTCAGCTTCACGTGTTGCCACGCTTCCACCCCGGACCTATCTACCTCCTCGTCTTGGAGGGATCTTACTCACTGAACGTGATGGGAAGTTTCATCTTGAGGGGGGCTTCATGCTTAGATGCTTTCAGCACTTATCCTGACCACACGTAGCCACCCAGCCGTGCTCCTGGCGGAACAACTGGTGCACCAGCGGTGTGTCCATCCCGGTCCTCTCGTACTAAGGACAGCTCCTCTCAAACTTCCAACGCCCACGACGGATAGGGACCGAACTGTCTCACGACGTTCTGAACCCAGCTCGCGTACCGCTTTAATGGGCGAACAGCCCAACCCTTGGGACCGACTACAGCCCCAGGATGCGATGAGCCGACATCGAGGTGCCAAACCTCCCCGTCGATGTGAACTCTTGGGGGAGATAAGCCTGTTATCCCCGGGGTAGCTTTTATCCGTTGAGCGATGGCCCTTCCATGCGGAACCACCGGATCACTAAGCCCGACTTTCGTCCCTGCTCGACGTGTCAGTCTCGCAGTCAAGCTCCCTTATGCCTTTGCACGCTGTGAATGATTTCCAACCATTCGGAGGGAACCTTTGGGCGCCTCCGTTACCTTTTGGGAGGCGACCGCCCCAGTCAAACTGCCTGCCTGACACTGTCTCCGGACCGGATCACGGCCCTGGGTTAGAATGTTCGTACAGCCGGGGTGGTATCCCACGGATGCCTCCACGTAAGCTGGCGCTCACGCTTCGACGGCTCCCACCTATCCTGTACAAGCTGCACCAACATTCAATATCAAGATGCAGTAAAGCTCCACGGGGTCTTTCCGTCCTGTCGCGGGTAATGCGCATCTTCACGCATAGTATAATTTCACCGGGTCTCTCGTTGAGACAGTGCCCAAGTCGTTGCACCTTTCGTGCGGGTCGGAACTTACCCGACAAGGAATTTCGCTACCTTAGGACCGTTATAGTTACGGCCGCCGTTTACTGGGGCTTCGGTTCAACGCTTCGCGCGCCGAGCGCGCTAACGCATCCCCTTAACCTTCCAGCACCGGGCAGGTGTCAGTCCCTATACATCGCCTTTCGGCTTTGCAGAGACCTGTGTTTTTGGTAAACAGTCGCTTGGGCCTGGTCACTGCGGCTCACGTAAGTGAGCACCCCTTCTCCCGAGGTTACGGGGTCATTTTGCCGAGTTCCTTAACGAGAGGTCTCCCGAACACCTTCGGATACTCTCCGTGCCTACCTGTGTCGGTTTGCGGTACGGGCACCTGTGAACTCACTAGAGGCTTTTCTCGGCAGTGTGAAATCCGGAACTTCGGTACTTGATTTCCCTCCCCGTCACAGCTCAGGATCCGTTGAGCGGATTTGCCTGCCCAACACCCTTGCTGCTTGGACGCACACATCCATCGGTGCGCTTTCCGTATCCTTCTGCGTCCCCCCATCGTTCCAACGCTCACGAGGTGGTACAGGATTATAGACCTGTTAGCCATCGCCTACGCCTTTCGGCCTCGGCTTAGGTCCCGACTTACCCTGAGCGGACGAACCTTCCTCAGGAACCCTTAGGCATTCGGTGAAAGAGATTCTCACTCTTTTTTCGCTACTCATACCGGCATTCTCACTTCCAGACGCTCCACCGGTCCTCACGGTCCGACTTCGCAGCATCCGGAACGCTCTCCTACCATTGTTCGATGAACAATCCGCAGCTTCGGTGATACGTTTAGCCCCGCTACATTATCGGCGCAGCGTCACTCGACCAGTGAGCTATTACGCACTCTTTAAATGATGGCTGCTTCTAAGCCAACATACTGGTTGTCCGGGCAACGCCACATCCTTTTCCACTTAACGTATACTTGGGGACCTTAGCTGGCGGTCTGGGCTGTTTCCCTCTCGACCATGAACCTTATCACCCATGGTCTGACTCCCAAGGTGTTACGTTGCCGGCATTCGGAGTTTGACTGAATTCGGTAACCCGATGAGGGCCCCTCGTTCAATCAGTGCTCTACCTCCGGAACGCATGCCTTGAGGCTAGCCCTAAAGCTATTTCGGAGAGAACCAGCTATCTCCGTGTTCGATTGGCATTTCACCTCTACCCACACCTCATCCCCGCATTTTTCAACATACGTGGGTTCGGGCCTCCTGTCAGTGTTACCTGACCTTCACCCTGGACATGGGTAGATCACACGGTTTCGGGTCTGCGCCCGTATACTTATGCGCCCTGCTTCAGACTCGCTTTCGCTACGGCTCCGTGTTGGCCACTTAACCTTGCATACGAACGCAACTCGCCGGTCCATTCTACAAAAGGTACGCCGTCACCCATTAACGGGCTCCGACTACTTGTAGGCACACGGTTTCAGGGTCTTTTTCACTCCCCTTCCGGGGTGCTTTTCACCTTTCCCTCACGGTACTGGTTCACTATCGGTCACCGGGGAGTATTTAGCCTTGGGAGATGGTCCTCCCAGATTCCGACGGAATTTCTCGTGTTCCGCCGTACTCAGGATCCACTCCGGAGGAAATGGCTTGTCGACTACAGGGCTCTTACCTTCTCCGGCCGGTCATTCCAGACCGTTTCGTCTAAGCCATTTCTTGATGACTCCCATGGAGTGTCCTATCAACCCCGGAAAGCTATCTTTCCGGTTTGGGCTGGTTCCGTTTCGCTCGCCGCTACTCGGGAAATCGCGTTTGCTTTCTTTTCCTCCGGGTACTGAGATGTTTCAGTTCCCCGGGTGTGCCGTGCGCATCCTATGAATTCAGATACGCATGCTGTCCCATTACGGACAGCGGGTTCCCCCATTCGGAAATCCCCGGATCAACGTCTGCTTACGACTCCCCAGGGCATATCGGTGTTGGTCCCGTCCTTCATCGGCTCCCGGTGCCAAGGCATCCACCGTGCGCCCTTGGTCACTTAACCATTGTTTCATTATTAATCATTGAAATGGATGGCTCTTATTCCGTTTTCAAGGTGCAACAACCACCAAAGGTGGCTGATTCATGAGGGTTGCTCCCTCAAAACTGAACCAAACAGCCATGTATGACATCCGTTTTCTCATTCGTCCTTAGAAAGGAGGTGATCCAGCCGCACCTTCCGATACGGCTACCTTGTTACGACTTCACCCCAATCATTGGCCCCACCTTCGGCGGCTGGCTCCAAAATGGTTGCCTCACCGACTTCGGGTGTTGCCAACTCTCGTGGTGTGACGGGCGGTGTGTACAAGGCCCGGGAACGTATTCACCGCGGCATTCTGATCCGCGATTACTAGCGATTCCGGCTTCATACAGGCGAGTTGCAGCCTGCAATCCGAACTGGGAATGGTTTTGTGGGATTGGCTATCACGTCGCCGCTTCGCGTCCCTTTGTTCCATCCATTGTAGCACGTGTGTAGCCCAGGTCATAAGGGGCATGATGATTTGACGTCATCCCCGCCTTCCTCCGGTTTGTCACCGGCAGTCACCTTAGAGTGCCCAACTTAATGCTGGCAACTAAGATTAAGGGTTGCGCTCGTTACGGGACTTAACCCAACATCTCACGACACGAGCTGACGACAACCATGCACCACCTGTCACTCTGTCCCCGAAGGGAACACGGCATCTCTGCCGCTGTCAGAGGATGTCAAGACCTGGTAAGGTTCTTCGCGTTGCTTCGAATTAAACCACATGCTCCACCGCTTGTGCGGGCCCCCGTCAATTCTTTTGAGTTTCAGCCTTGCGGCCGTACTCCCCAGGCGGAGTGCTTAATGCGTTAACTTCAGCACAAAGGGGCGGAAACCCCCTAACACCTAGCACTCAACGTTTACGGCGTGGACTACCAGGGTATCTAATCCTGTTCGCTACCCACGCTTTCGCGCCTCAGCGTCAGTAACAGACCAGAGAGTCGCCTTCGCCACTGGTGTTCCTCCACATCTCTACGCATTTCACCGCTACACGTGGAATTCCACTCTCCTCTTCTGTACTCAAGTCTCCCAGTTTCCAATGACCGCTCGCGGTTGAGCCGCGAGATGTCACATCAGACTTAAAAGACCGCCTGCGCGCCCTTTACGCCCAATAATTCCGGACAACGCTCGCCCCCTACGTATTACCGCGGCTGCTGGCACGTAGTTTGCCGGGGCTTTCTGGTCAGGTACCGTCAAACCATGGCCCTGTTCGAACCACGCCTGTTCTTCCCTGACAACAGAGTTTTACGATCCGAAGACCTTCATCACTCACGCGGCGTTGCTCCGTCAGACTTTCGTCCATTGCGGAAGATTCCCTACTGCTGCCTCCCGTAGGAGTCTGGGCCGTGTCTCAGTCCCAGTGTGGCCGATCACCCTCTCAGGTCGGCTACGCATCGTCGCCTTGGTGAGCTCTTACCTCACCAACTAACTAATGCGCCGCGGGCCCATCCGTAAGTGACAGCACAAAGGCCGTCTTTCAGCCCTCCCCCATGCGGGGAAAGGCATTATCCGGTATTAGCTCACGTTTCCGCAAGTTATCCCGGTCTTTCGGGCAGGTTGCCCACGTGTTACTCACCCGTCCGCCGCTCGTTCCACAGACGCACGCCCCGAAGGGCGATTGTCTGCTTCCCGCGCTCGACTTGCATGTATTAGGCACGCCGCCAGCGTTCGTCCTGAGCCAAGATCAAACTCTCCAAAAAAGTTTGGGATACGACTGACACCGATCAGCCGTTCATTGGCTTCGCTTGTTTTGTGGATTTCAAGGGGTAAGTCATCCAGCTGATATACACATCAGTTTTCCGACTTCCTGCCTCTGACATCCAACTGTCATACTGGCTGTTTTGTTCAGTTTTCAAGGAGCAACTTTATTACATATGGTGGAGCCTAGCGGGATCGAACCGCTGACCTCCTGCGTGCAAAGCAGGCGCTCTCCCGGCTGAGCTAAGGCCCCAAAACTGGTCGGGAAGACAGGATTTGAACCTGCGACCCCATGGTCCCAAACCATGTGCTCTGCCAAGCTGAGCTACTTCCCGTGATATGGTGCGCCCGAGAGGAGTCGAACCCCTAGCCTTCTGATCCGTAGTCAGACGCTCTGTCCAATTGAGCTACGGGCGCCTATGATGCCGAGGGCCGGACTCGAACCGGCACGGTAGTACGACCTACCGCAGGATTTTAAGTCCTGTGCGTCTGCCAATTCCGCCACCCCGGCGCGGTTTTTACTTGGCATTTTTTGGAGCGGAAGACGGGATTCGAACCCGCGACCCCCACCTTGGCAAGGTGGTGTTCTACCACTGAACTACTTCCGCAGACATATTTATGAAATGCGGGCGGAGGGACTTGAACCCTCACGTCGAAAGACACTAGATCCTAAATCTAGCGCGTCTGCCGATTCCGCCACACCCGCATAAAGTGAGCCATGGAGGATTCGAACCTCCGACCCTCTGATTAAAAGTCAGATGCTCTACCAACTGAGCTAATGGCTCAATAGATGGTGCCGGCCAGAGGACTCGAACCCCCAACCTACTGATTACAAGTCAGTTGCTCTGCCAGTTGAGCTAGGCCGGCATGTGATAAATGGTGGAGGATGCAGGGATCGAACCTGCGACCCCTTGCTTGTAAGGCAAGTGCTCTCCCGGCTGAGCTAATCCTCCGTCATAAATGCTATGCCTGGCGGTGTCCTACTCTCGCGGGGGCAAAGCCCCAACTACCATCGGCGCTGGAGAGCTTAACGGCTGTGTTCGGCATGGGAACAGGTGTGTCCTCTCCGCTAATACCGCCAGACCTAAGTTGTGACAATAGACGATGATTGATACCCAAACCCGATGTCATCAAGGACAAGGATTATTATAGCGATTATCGTCGAAAAATGCAAGGGTTTTTTTAATTGCACCCTGAAAACGGAATAAGAACATTAGGCCATTCCAATGTGAATGTGTGGTTAAGTCCTCGATCGATTAGTATCCGTCAGCTTCACGTGTTGCCACGCTTCCACCCCGGACCTATCTACCTCCTCGTCTTGGAGGGATCTTACTCACTGAACGTGATGGGAAGTTTCATCTTGAGGGGGGCTTCATGCTTAGATGCTTTCAGCACTTATCCTGACCACACGTAGCCACCCAGCCGTGCTCCTGGCGGAACAACTGGTGCACCAGCGGTGTGTCCATCCCGGTCCTCTCGTACTAAGGACAGCTCCTCTCAAACTTCCAACGCCCACGACGGATAGGGACCGAACTGTCTCACGACGTTCTGAACCCAGCTCGCGTACCGCTTTAATGGGCGAACAGCCCAACCCTTGGGACCGACTACAGCCCCAGGATGCGATGAGCCGACATCGAGGTGCCAAACCTCCCCGTCGATGTGAACTCTTGGGGGAGATAAGCCTGTTATCCCCGGGGTAGCTTTTATCCGTTGAGCGATGGCCCTTCCATGCGGAACCACCGGATCACTAAGCCCGACTTTCGTCCCTGCTCGACGTGTCAGTCTCGCAGTCAAGCTCCCTTATGCCTTTGCACGCTGTGAATGATTTCCAACCATTCGGAGGGAACCTTTGGGCGCCTCCGTTACCTTTTGGGAGGCGACCGCCCCAGTCAAACTGCCTGCCTGACACTGTCTCCGGACCGGATCACGGCCCTGGGTTAGAATGTTCGTACAGCCGGGGTGGTATCCCACGGATGCCTCCACGTAAGCTGGCGCTCACGCTTCGACGGCTCCCACCTATCCTGTACAAGCTGCACCAACATTCAATATCAAGATGCAGTAAAGCTCCACGGGGTCTTTCCGTCCTGTCGCGGGTAATGCGCATCTTCACGCATAGTATAATTTCACCGGGTCTCTCGTTGAGACAGTGCCCAAGTCGTTGCACCTTTCGTGCGGGTCGGAACTTACCCGACAAGGAATTTCGCTACCTTAGGACCGTTATAGTTACGGCCGCCGTTTACTGGGGCTTCGGTTCAACGCTTCGCGCGCCGAGCGCGCTAACGCATCCCCTTAACCTTCCAGCACCGGGCAGGTGTCAGTCCCTATACATCGCCTTTCGGCTTTGCAGAGACCTGTGTTTTTGGTAAACAGTCGCTTGGGCCTGGTCACTGCGGCTCACGTAAGTGAGCACCCCTTCTCCCGAGGTTACGGGGTCATTTTGCCGAGTTCCTTAACGAGAGGTCTCCCGAACACCTTCGGATACTCTCCGTGCCTACCTGTGTCGGTTTGCGGTACGGGCACCTGTGAACTCACTAGAGGCTTTTCTCGGCAGTGTGAAATCCGGAACTTCGGTACTTGATTTCCCTCCCCGTCACAGCTCAGGATCCGTTGAGCGGATTTGCCTGCCCAACACCCTTGCTGCTTGGACGCACACATCCATCGGTGCGCTTTCCGTATCCTTCTGCGTCCCCCCATCGTTCCAACGCTCACGAGGTGGTACAGGATTATAGACCTGTTAGCCATCGCCTACGCCTTTCGGCCTCGGCTTAGGTCCCGACTTACCCTGAGCGGACGAACCTTCCTCAGGAACCCTTAGGCATTCGGTGAAAGAGATTCTCACTCTTTTTTCGCTACTCATACCGGCATTCTCACTTCCAGACGCTCCACCGGTCCTCACGGTCCGACTTCGCAGCATCCGGAACGCTCTCCTACCATTGTTCGATGAACAATCCGCAGCTTCGGTGATACGTTTAGCCCCGCTACATTATCGGCGCAGCGTCACTCGACCAGTGAGCTATTACGCACTCTTTAAATGATGGCTGCTTCTAAGCCAACATACTGGTTGTCCGGGCAACGCCACATCCTTTTCCACTTAACGTATACTTGGGGACCTTAGCTGGCGGTCTGGGCTGTTTCCCTCTCGACCATGAACCTTATCACCCATGGTCTGACTCCCAAGGTGTTACGTTGCCGGCATTCGGAGTTTGACTGAATTCGGTAACCCGATGAGGGCCCCTCGTTCAATCAGTGCTCTACCTCCGGAACGCATGCCTTGAGGCTAGCCCTAAAGCTATTTCGGAGAGAACCAGCTATCTCCGTGTTCGATTGGCATTTCACCTCTACCCACACCTCATCCCCGCATTTTTCAACATACGTGGGTTCGGGCCTCCTGTCAGTGTTACCTGACCTTCACCCTGGACATGGGTAGATCACACGGTTTCGGGTCTGCGCCCGTATACTTATGCGCCCTGCTTCAGACTCGCTTTCGCTACGGCTCCGTGTTGGCCACTTAACCTTGCATACGAACGCAACTCGCCGGTCCATTCTACAAAAGGTACGCCGTCACCCATTAACGGGCTCCGACTACTTGTAGGCACACGGTTTCAGGGTCTTTTTCACTCCCCTTCCGGGGTGCTTTTCACCTTTCCCTCACGGTACTGGTTCACTATCGGTCACCGGGGAGTATTTAGCCTTGGGAGATGGTCCTCCCAGATTCCGACGGAATTTCTCGTGTTCCGCCGTACTCAGGATCCACTCCGGAGGAAATGGCTTGTCGACTACAGGGCTCTTACCTTCTCCGGCCGGTCATTCCAGACCGTTTCGTCTAAGCCATTTCTTGATGACTCCCATGGAGTGTCCTATCAACCCCGGAAAGCTATCTTTCCGGTTTGGGCTGGTTCCGTTTCGCTCGCCGCTACTCGGGAAATCGCGTTTGCTTTCTTTTCCTCCGGGTACTGAGATGTTTCAGTTCCCCGGGTGTGCCGTGCGCATCCTATGAATTCAGATACGCATGCTGTCCCATTACGGACAGCGGGTTCCCCCCATTCGGAAATCCCCGGATCAACGTCTGCTTACGACTCCCCAGGGCATATCGGTGTTGGTCCCGTCCTTCATCGGCTCCCGGTGCCAAGGCATCCACCGTGCGCCCTTGGTCACTTAACCATTGTTTCATTATTAATCATTGAAATGGATGGCTCTTATTCCGTTTTCAAGGTGCAACAACCACCAAAGGTGGCTGATTCATGAGGGTTGCTCCCTCAAAACTGAACCAAACAGCCATGTATGACATCCGTTTTCTCATTCGTCCTTAGAAAGGAGGTGATCCAGCCGCACCTTCCGATACGGCTACCTTGTTACGACTTCACCCCAATCATTGGCCCCACCTTCGGCGGCTGGCTCCAAAATGGTTGCCTCACCGACTTCGGGTGTTGCCAACTCTCGTGGTGTGACGGGCGGTGTGTACAAGGCCCGGGAACGTATTCACCGCGGCATTCTGATCCGCGATTACTAGCGATTCCGGCTTCATACAGGCGAGTTGCAGCCTGCAATCCGAACTGGGAATGGTTTTGTGGGATTGGCTATCACGTCGCCGCTTCGCGTCCCTTTGTTCCATCCATTGTAGCACGTGTGTAGCCCAGGTCATAAGGGGCATGATGATTTGACGTCATCCCCGCCTTCCTCCGGTTTGTCACCGGCAGTCACCTTAGAGTGCCCAACTTAATGCTGGCAACTAAGATTAAGGGTTGCGCTCGTTACGGGACTTAACCCAACATCTCACGACACGAGCTGACGACAACCATGCACCACCTGTCACTCTGTCCCCGAAGGGAACACGGCATCTCTGCCGCTGTCAGAGGATGTCAAGACCTGGTAAGGTTCTTCGCGTTGCTTCGAATTAAACCACATGCTCCACCGCTTGTGCGGGCCCCCGTCAATTCTTTTGAGTTTCAGCCTTGCGGCCGTACTCCCCAGGCGGAGTGCTTAATGCGTTAACTTCAGCACAAAGGGGCGGAAACCCCCTAACACCTAGCACTCAACGTTTACGGCGTGGACTACCAGGGTATCTAATCCTGTTCGCTACCCACGCTTTCGCGCCTCAGCGTCAGTAACAGACCAGAGAGTCGCCTTCGCCACTGGTGTTCCTCCACATCTCTACGCATTTCACCGCTACACGTGGAATTCCACTCTCCTCTTCTGTACTCAAGTCTCCCAGTTTCCAATGACCGCTCGCGGTTGAGCCGCGAGATGTCACATCAGACTTAAAAGACCGCCTGCGCGCCCTTTACGCCCAATAATTCCGGACAACGCTCGCCCCCTACGTATTACCGCGGCTGCTGGCACGTAGTTTGCCGGGGCTTTCTGGTCAGGTACCGTCAAACCATGGCCCTGTTCGAACCACGCCTGTTCTTCCCTGACAACAGAGTTTTACGATCCGAAGACCTTCATCACTCACGCGGCGTTGCTCCGTCAGACTTTCGTCCATTGCGGAAGATTCCCTACTGCTGCCTCCCGTAGGAGTCTGGGCCGTGTCTCAGTCCCAGTGTGGCCGATCACCCTCTCAGGTCGGCTACGCATCGTCGCCTTGGTGAGCTCTTACCTCACCAACTAACTAATGCGCCGCGGGCCCATCCGTAAGTGACAGCACAAAGGCCGTCTTTCAGCCCTCCCCCATGCGGGGGAAAGGCATTATCCGGTATTAGCTCACGTTTCCGCAAGTTATCCCGGTCTTTCGGGCAGGTTGCCCACGTGTTACTCACCCGTCCGCCGCTCGTTCCACAGACGCACGCCCCGAAGGGCGATTGTCTGCTTCCCGCGCTCGACTTGCATGTATTAGGCACGCCGCCAGCGTTCGTCCTGAGCCAAGATCAAACTCTCCAAAAAAGTTTGGGATACGACTGACACCGATCAGCCGTTCATTGGCTTCGCTTGTTTTGTGGATTTCAAGGGGTAAGTCATCCAGCTGATATACACATCAGTTTTCCGACTTCCTGCCTCTGACATCCAACTGTCATACTGGCTGTTTTGTTCAGTTTTCAAGGAGCAACTTATGATTAATGTTCTAATATCAATCAACTTTTTAATTGTAACAAACAATCAATTTCAAGTCAATAACTTTTTACGAATCATTTTATTTGATCTGTTCGTTGAAAAGCGACTTAATAACTATATCATTTAAAAAAACCAAAGTCAATAGTGTTTTTGTTAATGATTAATGATTGGTTCGTTTCGTGCCGCTTTTTTGCGCGACATCCAATAATGTATCATGTGTGTTATGTGGAATCAATAGTAAATCCAAAAAAATAAGTGGCGATTTCTTCCAATATCCATGTATGCTACCAAACTGCCTCAACCATCATGTAAACAAATGAATACGTCTCCGATCATATCACTATCACATAGCTGTATATTCTGTGTTTATAAAATATCATTCAGTGGGAATTCTTTTCTCTCCCACTGAATATTCGTTACAGGAACAGGCACGCCCGCCACATAGAACGCGTCAGTACCGATGGCGCGACAGAAAAACAGCAACTAACACAACTCATTATCGGTACGGCAGTCGGTACTGTGGAAGCCAGTATAATCATGTGCAAAACAATCACTCCGTTCACGGTTTTCATGGATCAACCGTTACATTTACCCAACATTTCATTTAAAAATGAGTTATTTGCTGCGCATCTGTGGGAAGAGCAGTACATCCCGAATGGACGGAGAGTTCGTCAATAGCATGACAAGACGATCAATTCCTATTCCCAATCCGCCCGTTGGAGCCATTCCGTATTCAAGTGCTTCCAAAAAGTCTTCATCCATTAGATGGGCTTCATCATTACCCTCATCACGTTCTTTTACTTGCGCTTCGAAACGTTCCCGCTGATCGATCGGATCATTCAATTCACTAAAAGCATTGGCGTGTTCACGGCCGACGATAAATAACTCAAAACGGTCGGTGAACCGGTTGTCGTCTGCATTTCGCTTAGCTAATGGCGATATTTCCACGGGATGTCCGTAAATAAATGTAGGCTGAATTAAATGCTCCTCAACCTTTTGTTCAAAAAATTCATTAACAATGTGCCCATATGTCATATTGTCCTGAATTTGAACCCCATGTTCGGCGGCCATTTTTTTCGCCTCATCATCATTCATGCGTGGCCAAAAATCAACACCTGTATATTCTTTAATGACATCGACGATATGCAGCCGTTTCCACCCTGGGGCCAGACTGATTTCGTAATCGTCGTAGGCCACAGTCGAACCAGAGAGAACGTTGTCAGCTATATGCGCGATTAAATTTTCGGTCAATGTCATAATATCGTAAAAGTCAGCATACGCTTCGTACAATTCCAACATGGTGAATTCCGGATTATGGCGTGTGGAGACACCTTCATTACGGAATACACGTCCAATTTCATACACTTTTTCCAAACCACCAACAATCAGCCGCTTCAAGTGCAGTTCAATAGCTATGCGCATATACAGCGGAATATCCAGTGCATTATGATGCGTGACAAACGGACGGGCAGAAGCGCCACCCGGTATGCCGTGCATCATTGGTGTTTCAACTTCCAAAAACCCTTGTCCATCAAGAAAACTGCGCATCGAACGAATAATTTTACTGCGCAGAATAAACGTCTCTTTGCTATCCGGATTGGTGATCAGATCGAGATACCGCTGACGATAGCGCTGTTCCACATCTTTCAGCCCGTGATATTTTTCCGGAAGTGGCCGCAACGATTTAGTCAGCAAAGTGAATTCCTCAACTTTTACAGACAATTCACCCACTTTCGTCCGGAACATGGAGCCTGTTACACCGACAATATCCCCCATATCTATGGATTGAAAAATGTCGTACGCCTCTTCACCAACGGTATCTTGGCGGACATAGATTTGAATCTGGCCGCTGACATCCTGTACATGAGCAAAACCGGCTTTTCCTTTCCCGCGCTTGGTCATTACCCGACCTGCGATAGACACTTCATCCGGCTTTTCTTCCAATTCCTCTTTGGAAAATTGGTCATAGCCGGCAAACAAATCATCAGCCAAATGGGACCGATTGAATTTGCCGCCGAAAGGTTCCACATTCCGTTCTTGATACATAGCAAGCTTTTCCCGGCGGGCCTGCATATGATCATTTAATTCTTCTGACACAGTTATCACTCCAACATTCATTATTAATCGGATGACCGATCAGGCCTATACATGTTTATTATCATCAAGTATAAATTAAAATGGCTCGACGTGCACCTCCGGCGTTCCTGCAGTCCCGCTGTGCATAACCCCGTTCATTTAAGACATACTTTTATTTGTCTGTCGATCCCCTTGTTGTCCATCGTGTAACATCATTTTTCTCCCTTTCAGAGAATTGTTTCATATAATCGGAAATCGGTTTTCCCGTTGTTGGCAATATCAATTCCGGTGCAATTTCGTTCAGCGGTATAAGGACAAATGCTCGCTTGTGCATACGTGGATGCGGGAGGGTCAATTGTTCTGTTTGTCTATTTTCTTGATTATAAACTAAAATGTCAAGGTCAATCGTACGGGGACCAAACCGAATATCCCGCTTTCGTTCAAGCTGGTGTTCAATCCGTTGACAAGCCTCCAGCAGTACCAGTGGAGACAGTGATGTTTCTGCTTCTATCACCATGTTTAAAAAATCGGGCTGATTGGTATAACCAACCGGAGCCGTCTGATAGATCGATGATAATTGAATAATGCGCACCTGTGGATGTTCCCTTAGTAAATGAAGCGCTTCTTTTAAATAGTTGTCCTTTGGTTCAACATTGGACCCTAATGCAATATATACGGTGTTCATTCATCTCGCTCCCGAAAAATTTCCGCCGCTACTGACCGGTAATGACCCGGTATGGGCGGATCAGTCTTAGTGATGCGTATACGACAGGCATTCAGTGGAGAAAACGACCGGAACAATTCACTAGCAACGGTTTCAGCCAAAGATTCCAATAAATTCATCGGCCGGCCTTCCATAACGCCTCGCATTACTTCATAGGCTTCACCGTAGTCAATGGAGTCATTCATATCATCCGATTGGCCGGGTTTCTTTAGGCTGAATTCAAGCTCTGCGTCCACGTAAAACCGTTGTCCAAGTGTTTTTTCTTCCTGAAAAACGCCATGATACGCATAAAATTCCATGCCGTTCAGCAAAATTTTATCCATGGTCTGACACGCCCTGTTTATATAGCATGGCATCCATCATGGTTGCCAGTTCCACATGCAATGCTACATCATGTACACGGACGATCTGTGCGCCCTTGACGATCCCTAGACACGTTGTCGCTCCAGTGCCGTTATCGCGTTCGGATGACGGCACATGAAGAATGTTACCGATGAAGGATTTTCGCGACGTACCGAGAAGCAGTGGATATCCAAGTTCGGTAAATGCCTCCAAATGATGCATGACAGTCACATTGTCTTCGGATGTTTTGGCAAAACCGATTCCGGGATCGAGAATAATGTTATCAGGGTGAACACCAGCTGTCAGTGTCATATCGATACTCTCCTGCAAATCCCCCTTCATGTCATCAATAATCGATGTATAGTTTTTATTTGTCCGGTTGTGCATTAAAATAATCGGAGCACCGAATTCCGCTGCAACCTGTGCAATAGCGGGCTCCCTCTTGGCACCCCAGACATCATTAATGATATCAGCACCGGCTGCCAATGCTTGACGAGCGGTTTCCGCCTTATATGTATCAATGGAAATCGGAATGGTTACATGACGTTTGACCGCCTGAATAACCGGAATAACGCGGTTTACTTCCTCGTTCAAAGACACAGGTTGATGTGTCGGACGCGTGGACTCTCCACCGATATCAATGATATCCGCTCCCTGTTTTTCCATCAAAACAGCTTGGTCGACGGCCTGATCAACCGTGGTATAATGCCCACCATCAGAAAACGAGTCGGGCGTTACGTTTAATATACCCATCACATGCGTCCGTTCAGAGAAATCATACGTCTTAGTTTTGGTTGTCAGTTTCATTCCCCAGCCTTCTTTCCTTGAACATTTTTTCCATTATCATCGTACCACAGCCTTAATAAAACTGGAAGCAGTGATCAAAAAGTAACCGGTGCTAAGGCCAGCACCGGTTCCAAAATCCCGTCATCAATCGTCGTATTGATAAAGAGGGGTTGACAAGTAGCGCTCTCCATTATCCGGGATGATTGCGAGCACCTTTTTGCCTTTGCCAAGCCGTTTGGCTGTTTGTTTGGCTGCAGCAACAGCGGCACCGGATGAAATACCGCCGAGTATGCCTTCCAATCTCGCAACGTCACGTGCCGTATCAAACGATTCCTCATTGGTTATCCGGAAAATTCCATCGTAAATGGACGTATCGAGAACGTCCGGAACAAAACCTGCACCCAACCCTTGAATCTTATGCGGACCTGGTGCTTCACCGGAAAGAACAGCTGAATCATCCGGCTCAACGGCATAAATTTCGATCCCTTTAAAGTGTTCTTTCAATATCTTGCCGGCCCCGGTGACCGTTCCACCGGTTCCAATACCGGAAATAAACGCATCCAGCCCGTCACTCATTTGGTGTACAATTTCATGGCCGGTTGTCTGTGCATGCACGTCCGGATTGGCTTCATTATTGAATTGCTGCGGCATGAAATAGCCATAGTCTTTCCGTAGTTCTTCCGCCTTATTGATCGCACCTTTCATCGCTTCGGCCCCTGGTGTGAGAATCAGCTCTGCCCCATAAGCGCGCAGAAGATTGCGACGTTCCTGGCTCATCGTATCTGGCATAACCAAAATGGCCTTATACCCCTTAGCCGCAGCAACCATAGCCAGGCCAACGCCGGTATTGCCACTCGTCGGCTCGATAATCGTGTCCCCTTCTTTCAACTGGCCATTTTTCTCAGCATCTTCAATCATGGACAGAGCAATTCGGTCTTTTACCGAACTGGCGGGGTTCATGAATTCCAGTTTTAAATAGATATCAGCACTATCGTCATCAACCGAACGGTTCAATTTAACAATCGGGGTTTGCCCAATTAGTTGTGTAATGTTTTCCGCCACTCTCATTACATAAGCCTCCTAATCCCTAGTTTTTCAATAGGGTTTACACCATATGTTATGCTATCGTTTTCAAAATGTCAATCAATGATATCATTGACTATCGTAAAACCGCATTTTTTTATATCATTTAAGGAATGCTGCAGTTGCTGACTTTTTGCACACGGCTGGTTGCTCACTGAATATTTTTTGTGTCGTCGTCAACTGTCATTACCCGGGCAATGATCGTATGAAGGCTATATTCGTCCGACAGCGACTGAATCAATTGACAGTCGTTATCGGCAAGGCGTTCCCCTTGTTGGGATACAGTCTCTTTCCCCCTGTGGGTCACATTTTCAAAGGCGACGTCAAGAATGGGCTGACTCTTTCAGTTCCTGCAATTCCTCTTCGGTGAACCTATAAACTTCATTACAGAAATGGCAAGTGGCCTCAGCACCATGGTCTTCATCAATCATACTCTGGATTTCTTCCTTTCCCAAACCGGTTACTGCGCGCTGAAGCCGTTCCTTTGAACACTTACACTGAAACCGAACAGGCAGACGACCGTGAACCGTAACCTTGTCAACCTCAAAAAGACGTTCCAATATGCCTTCAGGTGATGTACCTTCTTTTATTAATTGAGATATCGTGGGCATGTTTGCAATCGTTTCTTCCACTTGTGCAATGACATCGTCGTCCGCGCCAGGCATTACCTGCACAATAAAACCACCGGCTGCCTGAATGCTGTGATCCGGATTAACAAGGACACCGGCTCCTACTGCAGAAGGAATTTGCTCTGAGTTGGCAAAATAGTACGTGAAATCATCGCCAATTTCGCCTGAAACAATCGGGACGTGACCTGTAAAGTAATCTTTTAAACCCAAATCCTTGACAACACTGATATTGCCCTCACCAACTGCACGTGCTACATCCAATTTTCCTTGATCATTCAAATCAAAGTCCACATACGGATTGGTTACATAGCCACGGACATCGCCGGTTGCATCACTATCTGCAATAATCGCACCTATCGGACCATTGCCTTCGACTTTCACCGTTAGCGACTCATTATCTTTTAACATGGCGCCCATCATGGCACCGATGGTAACAGTGCGTCCGAGGGCAGCTGATGCCGTCGCCCACGTGTCCTGTCTGGTTTGCGCTTCTTTCACTGTATTGGTCGAACGGATGGCATAAGCACGTATCATACCATCATATACCGTCGATTTTATTAAATGATCCTTCATAGGCTTTCATCTCCTTTTCCAACTTTCACTTATTCAACCGTGCTCATGCGTGATAAAAATATAGCTTATGCAGGCCTTTCAATGTCAGTTGCTTGTCTGCATAATCAATTGTCTTTGCCTTACTAGCGATGAGTGGTGCAATTCCGCCGGTTGCAATAACGGTTGGGTCTATCGGAGTCTCTTGTTTCATTCGGTTAACCATTCCGTCCACTTGTGCGACATAACCATAAAACACGCCCGACTCCATAGCACTTACTGTTGAATTCCCAATCACTTTGTCGGGTTCCTGTATCTCAATTTTGGGGAGCTTGGATGCTTTTTGATAGAGAGCTTCCAACGAAATTTCCATACCGGGTATAATCACACCTCCTTCGTATGCTGCATCGCGGTTAATAAAACAATACGTTGTCGCAGTGCCGAAATCAATAATGATCAACGGCGCTCCGTACTCTTCAATCGCACCCACAGCGTTGACAATGCGATCGGCACCAATTTCTTGCGGATGGGGATAAGCCATTTTCAAAAATGTATGAGCAGATGCACCATCAATAATCATTGGTTCCAAGTGAAAATACTTGGTGCATAGTTTTTCTAATGCGAACATCATCGGAGGGACGACCGACGATATGGCAATATCGGTTATATCAGAAAATGCTATATTCTCATGTTTCAGCAATGATTTCATAAGCATGGCATATTCATCTTCTGTTTTATGGCGATCTGATTTTATGCGCCATTCATGGATTAATGTATCCTCTTCAAACACACCAAGAACTGTATTGGTATTGCCTGCATCAAGCACAAGTAACATGCACAACAAACCTTCCTCTAAACCTTTTTCTATCCTTTCACTATACCCGATAAGTCTATTCGGTGTCATTAAATAAATACAGCCTCTCATACTCATGAGAGGCTGTCATGGGTTTATTCCTTTTTATTGCTTTCATCATCCGATGACGATTCACTTGTGTTGTCGTCATCCTCTTCTTCGTACTTCTCCTGCCGTTTTTCTTCAGCCTTTTGTTTGGCTTCCTCATAGGATTCCGGTGTCGTTTCTTCATTGTTTTTAGAATTGATATTGACTTTCATATCGGAATCGCTACTTGATGATGTTTTATCGTTGCTCGTTTCAGGTTCTGGCAAAACACCGTCTTCAAACAAGGATTTAATTTGTCCTTTGTCCAAAGTTTCCACTTCCAGCAATGTCTGTGCCATTAGTTCCAGCTTATCTTTATGTTCTGTAAGAATGGATTTGGCACGGTCATAACAGTAATTTGTAAAGCTTTGCATTTCTTTATCAATTTCATGCGCAATTTCATCACTGTAATTTTGTTCATTCTGAAGGTCACGGCCGAGGAATACTTCCCCGCCACCACTAGTAAATTGAATAGGACCGATTTTGTCACTCATGCCGTATTCCGTAATCATTTTACGTACAATGTTCGTTGCCTGTTGGAAGTCATTGTGAGCACCCGTGCTCACTTCGCCAAACATAATTTCTTCAGCTACACGACCTCCCAACAGACCAGTGATCTTATCAAGCAATTCCGGTTTCGTGATAAAGGCCCGGTCTTCTTTTGGAAGCATAACAGCATAACCGCCTGCCTGACCGCGCGGAATAATCGTCACTTTATGGACTTCATCCGCATTATCCAATACTTTACCAATGATCGTATGACCGCTTTCGTGGTGTGCCACAATATTACGTTCTTTCTCGGAAATGACCTTGCTCCTCTTGGCAGGACCGACAATTACCCGATCAATGGCTTCTTCGATATCGTCACTTCCAATGGTATCTTTATCAAAACGCGCTGCAATTAGCGCTGCTTCATTCAGAAGGTTTTCCAGGTCCGCACCGGAGAAACCTGGTGTGCGCATAGCAATAGTTTTGAGGTCGATTGTATCGTCCAACGGCTTATCCTTCAAATGTACTTTGAGCACTTCCTGACGGCCTTTGACATCCGGGCGGTTAACCGTAATTTGGCGGTCAAAACGTCCTGGTCTTAAAAGGGCCGGGTCAAGAATATCCGGACGGTTAGTTGCAGCGATAATGATAATGCCTTCATTAACACCAAACCCATCCATCTCAACGAGCAGCTGGTTCAGTGTCTGCTCCCGTTCATCGTGACCGCCGCCAAGTCCGGCACCACGCTGACGTCCAACAGCGTCCAGTTCGTCAATAAAAATGATACACGGTGCATTTTTCTTCGCATTTTCAAACAAGTCACGTACACGGGATGCGCCGACACCAACAAACATTTCCACAAAATCGGAACCGCTGATCGAAAAGAACGGTGTACCGGCTTCTCCTGCAACAGCGCGGGCAAGCAATGTTTTACCTGTTCCAGGAGGACCGACAAGCAGAACGCCTTTAGGAATACGGGCTCCGACACTTGAAAATTTGCGTGGGTCTTTCAGGAAATCCACAATCTCAACGAGTTCCTGCTTCTCTTCATCTGCTCCGGCCACATCTTTAAAGCGGACTTTTTTCTTATCATCGCTGACCATTTTGGCTTTATTTTTGCCAAAGTTCATGACTCCACGGCCGCCACCGCCGCCTTGGGATTGGCTGAGGATGAAGAAGAAAAATAGTCCCAATATCAGAAATGGAATAATCGTTGTTAGGAAGGTAACCCAACCACTTGGTTGTTCCTCTTCTTTTGTCTTGAGTGTGCTTTGCTGTACAGCCTGATCATAGATCTCCGATATAACATCCGTATTATCCGGCACCTGCGCAATAAAAGCTTCATCATCCCCGGTGGTACCGGTAATGCGCATAATCCCATTCGATGGCTGCATCGTCATTTCTTCGATTTCGCCATTATTTAATGCATTCATAAATTCCTGAACGTTAAACTCGTCTCGTTGTTCATTTGGTCCTTTGAATACTCCTATGACGCCTATGACGACTAAGAATATTAATAAATAAAAGATGACATTACGAAATATCCGGTTCATTCCTTACCTCCTCCCGAGCGGGAAAACTACAATCAATAGTACCATAAGAAAAAGTGTCGGTACAACTAATTTAAATTGTTTCGGCAGCGTACTTCAATCCTTGTTGTTTTCCTGTCCATTAACTATTTCCATATCCACTCACACAGTCACAACACCGTTATGTACCACCGTAAATTTCCGGTTTCAAAACACCGATATATGGAAGATTTCGGTATTTTTCTGCATAATCAAGCCCATATCCAACGACAAATTCATTCGGAACGTCAAAGCCAACGATATCCGCTTTGATATGGGAGGTGCGTCCGTCCGGTTTATCAAGCAGTGAGACGATTTTAATGGAATTGGCTTTGCGGTACTTAAATAAATCAACCAGATAACTAAGCGTGAGACCACTGTCGATGATGTCTTCAATAATCAGCAAATCCCGGCCTTCCACTTTTGTATCGAGATCTTTGACAATTTTAACCTCACCCGATGAGCGCATCTGTCCGTCATAACTGGACACATCCATAAAGTCCATTTCAAGATAAGTATGGATGGAACGCAAAATATCAGACATAAATGGAAGCGCACCTTTCAGCACACCGACCGCCAACGGAAATCGTCCGTCATACTCCTCTGTCAGTGTTCGCCCAAGCTCGGCACATTTAGCGGCAATTTGTTCTTCTGTAATCAGAATTTTTTTTATATCATTATTCATGCTGCTCCTCCTATTTCTCCCGTTTCCCATATGTCAACTGAATGTATGGCCCCGTTGTCTTTTTAATCGGTGGAAGTCCTTTTTTTAAACCGACCAGCCAGAGTATGTCACCATTATTATCAGTTATAATGGGCCAAACATTCCTTTCATTTAATGGAATTTTGCCATCGATAAACACATCTTTCAGTTTTTTGCTGCCATGCAAACCACTCCAGCTCATCCGATCACCGGCCTGGCGGGTCCGTATATGTAAAGGCAAGGAAATATTCGCAGCGCGACAGGCGTAAACGTTCCCCCCTTCTGTCTCTGGACAGTCCGTGAAATGAGCAGCGATGCAATAACCATTCGGCAGCAACTGCTCCCCCGGTACGTCCAGCGTTTTTTGGTATGACAGGGAATCCTCATCCATCACAAAAAATACCATGTTATGATAATTTCGTTCCACCTTCAACTTTCGCGGAAAATCAAGTGTGACATTACCGGTACGTACGTTCAATAAAGCGAAAAACTGTTCCTCGTGATTATATGATATATGTACCTGCTGATCATTATACAGATAATTTAATAATAGATGAAAGAAACGCCTTTGTAAAGAACGGGGATATGAAAGAAAATCATCAATAGAAAACGAAACCAACCGTTTTTCTTCATTGAAGATAGCAACTTCTTCTGCCATTTGTCGTGTCTTCTCCATTAGAAACGCATTATCTTCCTGCAGCGACTCGCTCAAATGTTGCATCGTCCGGTGCATATTGCTGTTCTTATCCTTAAGCAACGGAAGCACGTGGCGGCGGTAGTAATTCCGTGTGTAGGCATCATCATGATTGGATGGGTCGCGACGTGGTATAATTCCCCATTCGCTGCAGTAATCTTCAATTGCCTCTTTTGTCACACACAATAAAGGCCTTACAATGTGTCCTGTGGCGAATGGACGATGGACAGGGATACCCGCCAAGGACCGTACACCTGCTGAATGCACCAGTCCCATTAGCATCGTTTCTGCCTGATCATCTCCGTGATGACCAAGCATTAAATAGTCAGCCTGGAATCGCTCCATCTCTCTTTCAAAAAAGGCATAACGCAGGCTTCTTGCTGCCGCCTGTGTTCCCAATTGATCTGTCTGCTTATAGGAAGCAACATCCAACGACGTGCTAACAAATTCAATGTTCCAGTCGCAGCACATGCGTTGCACATAACGCAGATCATCCCGTGATTCACCATTGCGTAACTGATGATCGGCTGTAAGAGCGATAACTCTGAGGTTCCACATGTCACGCAGCTGCCACAGAAAGTGCAAGAGTGCCATCGAATCCGGGCCTCCGGAAATACCAGCGAGCACCG
Organism: Lentibacillus halophilus; assembly: GCF_055395055.1. Taxonomy (NCBI): domain Bacteria; kingdom Bacillati; phylum Bacillota; class Bacilli; order Caryophanales; family Bacillaceae; genus Lentibacillus; species Lentibacillus halophilus. The sequence continues at coordinate 987,972 of NZ_AP043750.1, read as the reverse complement.
TTGCCCCGTTTGACATCAATGCATGTTTGTTTATGAAAGATTGGACGGTTGCCTGCACGTCATTTCATCTCCTGTCCATTGGTGGAATTCCGTTGCAAACAGTAAGACCACTGTTCTTTTTTAATCGTATCATAAACCATTGACCGGATAAATTGCTATGGCGATTTAAGGCAGAAACAATGATGATACATAATAGACGAGAGTCAGCAGCATGATACCGATCCCCTCTTTGAAGACCGAATTTTTATACGAGGAGGCATTGTTCGTGTGATTGTGCCGTGCACGTGCATTGTTCATCGCTGCCATCAGTTCATTGCGCATGTGGGCACTTGACTGATAACTCCCGGTGAGAGCTTTTTTAAGACAATTTCGGTATAGACGCAACGCCTTGACATCATGCAATTTTTGAAATAATGTTCCTTTTGGATCTGGCCCTTTGTCAAAGCGGTTTGGATAATAAACCGTTAAAAAAATCATGGCTAGTGCGAACAGGTCATAACTTGGTTCGGCACGTCTGGATCCCATACCCCAGTAACCTCGATCAAAAAACTCCGTATATTCTTTAATCGAGCGGCCTATTTGTGTCGTACCGCCAACGTCAATCCACCGAACCTTGGCAGGAGACGAAACCACGATCATATTCTCAGGTTTAACATCACCTAACACCCAGCCGGCCTGGTGCAATTGCTCCAAGTCATCGAGCAATTGCACCATAAAGATCCCTGCCCACTCATGACCATGTCGATTGATAAAGTGTGTCAAAGGTTCTCCGTGTAAGTACTCCATGACATAAAAAACGTATTTATCTCCAGGAAAGGCCTCCCAATCGTCCACATCCAGTAAAGAAGGTCCAAGACGATTGCCTTGAACCTTTTCCAATGACTTAAGGACATTGACTTCCACCGTCATCGATGCGGCGTTATCACTGATTTTCAGTGCTGCATAACGGCCGTTCTGTTCACAGAGATATACCGTTCCGACAGCACCTCTTCCCAGTCTGCGCCGGATGGTATAATGCTTTTGATGCCACTTGCCGACTATGACGGTTCCGGGTCGTATCGAACTAAGCTTCTTCCATGCCTGACTCATCTTCATCCCTCAAGTGATGCAACAATCCTTTTTTCCCAAATTGATACATCGCTTTTCGTATGGCTGGTCCGGTTGGTGTGATACCACCGCTGGTCAGCTTTGGAAAAACATCCGATATGGCATCGAGTTTTGGTGACCAATCCAACACGTTTTGTATATCTTTGCGCTTGCCCGGAAAATGATAAATGCTGAAACGATTCCGGCCGATTCGGGCATTCAAACTGATGGATAAGTCAACCAGTGCCTCCTTGACGGACGGAAGTTTGTCATTCATGCTGGCACTCGTATCGACAAGGATCAGTACCTCTAAATCACACGTCTCTCCCATATCTTCCACAACGTCCATAATTTCCCCACGTTTTTCAGGCTCAATCTCTTCCAGACTTTGACCCGGGCCGAGAATCTGCTTCAATTCCTGATTGACAAATCCTTGTATCGTTTGCGTCATCGATTGCTTTGTAACCGTCTGAACCGTCTGAGATAACGCCTGTTTGTAAACAATTTGGCTAATCCCTCCACCGGCGTTGGCGATGGCCTCCACTTCCTGCAGCCCCTCGGGTTCTTCCGTCTGATCATCATCAAGAATGCCGATGACATTGACAGCAATGCCTTGCTCACGAGCTAATACAGCTGTTTCAGCCGGACTTTCTCCTTTATTAGAACAGCCATCCGTCATCAACAGTATTTGTTTCAACGTTCCTTTTTTCACCTGGCATACCTCCCTATCGAATCCATTACCATCATCGACATAAACACACAGCCATATACATCTGTTCTTCTATACGTGTGTGAACGGCTTGGTATGAATGGTCAATCATTACTGTGCTTTATCCGAATAAATAGGGACCGATACCCATTGCGGCGAATTTTTCTGCACTTTGGTGACGACGACTGTCATGTCATCCTCAATAGCACCCGATCTTGTCCGTACAACCTCTTCCAGCAAAATATCAGCAATCGCTTGAGGATCATCTGTTTGCAGTTCCTGAATTTTTCGTTTTATCCAAATGTCCGTATTTTCTACGTGCTTAGGCCCGTCCAATATACCGTCACTCATCATGATCAAGATGTCTTCCGATTTTAGTTGCTCACTGACAATGTCCACATCAAATTCTTGAATAATGCCCATTGGCAGATTGCTTGCTTCCACCTTAATAATATCATCCCCCCGTTTAATAAAACTTGGCGTGGAACCAATTTTTAAAAAACGGACAAACGCATTGTGCAGATTGACAACAGCAAGATCCAACGTGGCATACATCTCATCTCTGGTGCGGAGGGACAAAATGGAATTGATCGATTTGATCGCCACTTTCTCAGGAATGCCTGTATGTAAAATTTGCTGAAGAAGACGCAACGTTTCCTCACTTTCTTCTTTGGCACGCTGACCATTACCCATACCATCGCTGATTGCCAGTGCATGCTTGCCTTCTCCGAGCTCAATTGTCCGGTAGCTGTCTCCAGAAACAAGGCCCCCTCCTTTAGCTGCATTGGCAATCCCTGTCTCCACCACATATTCCTTGGCTGAACCAAAGACTAATTGACAATAGCCATTGGGAAACGGGGATACCTCTTCGTGTTTGACGATAATCATTTCGTTTAAAATATCCGACAAAACTGGAGCAATGAGTTTCGGACCTTCGCCATGATAATGGTAAAAGGACAGTGTCATTTCAATATCAATATTGCCTTTTTCCAATCCGTAAATATCAAGTTTTTCCACTTCAATGCCCATGTGGTGCAGCGCATTCATAATCTGCATTTCCTGTTTTTCATGGTGTTTGCGTTCTTTAAGAATTTCATCGGCAAAATCATCCATGACGTCGGAAACACCTTGCAGCTGATCAGCAACAAATTGCTTGCTTTCTATTACCTGTTTTTTCAACTGTTTGTTCGCTTCGAAAAATGACATTTCCTCTTTCATGACGTCCACTACTTTTTTCGATTTGACACAATGATTTTCAAAATTGTGCATGGATTGACGACCCGGCTCTTTTCCAGCTTCCAAATCGTTCTTTACATCTTCCATTAACGAATACGTTTTATCGAACTGCTGCTGCCAACAGCGTTCCTTCATGAAACAGGACTGACATGTCTTCTCTGTCACTTGACTCAGAAAATAATCCGTTTCTTTCCGGTCAGCTGCTTCATCCTCTGTCATATCTTCAGCCGATGAGAAACTGTTGGACAATGCTTCAAAGACATTGGAAAATTGCTCCACACGTTTGGCTGTTACATTGCGGACTTTCTGTAAATATTGTTCCTGTTCTGTGGTATATTCATCGGTTCCAGGAATATACCGGGACAACTTTTTGATTAAGCTCTTCGGTGTCACTATAAACATCATAACAGCAATCAATGTTTCCTTAAGGGATGGAAGCACCGCTGCGACATCCACATAAATAGCAACCATTACTGTCCCGACCAATAGCCCGGCACTGACACCTGCTTTTCCTCCCTCTTTCAGCAGTCCGCCAAGCAGACCGGAAAAAGCAAGCAGACTCATTTGGTAAAGATTGGCAACATTGGCGAGTGACAGGATAAGGCCTGCGACAACGCCAACAGTCGAGCCAATCGATGCCCCACCGACAAACGCAAGCAGCAAAACAAAATATCTGGAAAAAACCTGCTCAACCGATGCGCCATACACTTCCCAGCCAATTGTTCCGGTCAAAATTGATGCAATGAGAATGATCATACAAACAATTTCCTCATTTTTCAGTGCCGGTTTATAGCGATGCGGTGATAAAAGTGGAATGCTTTGCATAAAGATTAATACCAGGACTGCTCCCAATACGCCTTCAACAACGAGTAGCATCCATTCATAAGATGAAAGCTTGTCGCTAATGGAATACAAGAATACTCTCGGTGCGGCCGTGGACATAAACACAGCCAGTGGCAGCAGGACTTTCTGTTTTGATGTGTTCTTTATTAACCCCGCTATGAAAAGAAAAATAATCATAGACAATGCCATGAAGGCGCCTTGTGTAAGCGAATACGTTAATGCGCCACCCAAAACAAACAGCATCGATTTAGCAGCTTTTTCTCGTTGAATAAACCATATCGTTGCCAAAAAAGCAATAGCAAACGGTGACACAACGGATAATATAATGGCTCGTCCAAGTAAAAAACCAACGATATAAAAAAGCCAACCTTTTTTAAGCAGTATTGTCGTCATAGTGCCTGCTATTTTTCTGACGAACTTGTCCAGGGCACGATCCTGCATATGCCCTCCAACAGGTTTGTAATCCGGAATAGAATTTATCATTGTCAACCACTCCTTCTTACACCCATTTAAGCACATAATACACACTGTTTTTGTCAAAACAGGAAGACGAAGTCAAAGAATCGTTCGACGTCTTTCCAGTCGGACAAGCGATATTCTACACAACCTTCCACGTTCTGTTTATTTATGTCAACGAACGGAATACCATTGACACATAACATGTGCTGTTGTATTATATCATTTGTGACTCATTCGGCGGTGTAGCTCAGCTGGCGAGAGCATACGGTTCATACCCGTAGGGTCGGGGGTTCGAATCCCTCCACCGCCATTCGTATTCATTAAACGTAAAAAAAAGCAGGCTTTCCATTGAAAGGAATTGCCTGCTTTTTTATATCATATATGGTGAATTCCGCATCAAATTTCGCATCAATTGATCATAGACAGCAAACAGCTATCCTCTTTTGGCACCACGACCTCCTCGCTTAGATTCCGTGTGTTTTTTCAAAGAGGCTAAACGATCATCCGAATCTTTAAGAAATTTGTTCATCTTGGACTCAAACGACTCCGTACGCTGACGAGGCTGCTGGCGCGGTTTGTCTTTGGCCTTTTTTATGGACAGACCAATCTTGCCATCTTCCTCGACATTAATGACTTTTACCGTCACACTGTCACCAACACTCAAATGCTCATTAATGTCTTTTACATAATTGTCAGCAACCTCACTGATATGGACCAAGCCTGTTTTTCCCTTTTCAATTTCAACAAAGGCCCCAAAATTAGTGATGCCGGTCACCTTTCCCTGCAGTTTGCTGCCTACTTCGATTGACATAAAAAAAGTGCTCCTCCTTAGAATTTCTTGAAAAGTGTACTTCTACTATATTATAGCCAGTCTTGTAAAAGTGTGTCAATATGAGGGTTCTTTGTCGGGAATGTTAAAAATTAACTCACCTTCTTTGGAATAGAAATAATTGGTCCGGGCTATTTCTAATACATATTCATCGTTGTTCAGTAAATGAATGTCTTCCTTCAAACTTTGTTCTTTCTTTTCCAAGTGAGCAAGCTTATCCTGCAGCTGTTCGTATTGCTGCTGTTTTTCCGCATGCAATGATCGCTGCTGTAAGTGGTACACCGTAAGGCTTCCAATAACGAGCATGGTAATAGCGGCAAATAAAACGAGCCGGCGCACCAAGCGCTTTTTCTTGCGTTTTTGTCTGGCTATGTAGGCATCATACTGCTGCATGTAATCGGAATCCAGATGCGTAACTGTTTTTTCATCTGCCGACACGCTTGACTACCTCCTCCTGAACCATAATTCTTTGATCCATTTCCTACATATATTCTCTATTTTACTATAAAATCCTGCTATTTTGTATAATTTCTTTTGAAAGGAAGACGGAAGCAAGCTATAAAGCAGTCGGAACAGCCAAAAAACCGGAGTAAATACAATGGTGACGAGCCACCGCACAAGTGCGGTGGCAGCACGAAGTATGGACATAGCCACCGCTGACATGAACAGGATGATGGCTTTCACCGGTATGATAACAAGTATTTGCACTGTCCGCCTGCAGAAGCGGTATACGGCTGCCACCATACGGATGATGTGTTCGAGGAATGTTTGATAGGCATTGGCAGCCACTCCTTTGTACATGGAAAATCCGAGCAGGCACGCCAAAAATACATAAACCCGCAATTCTCCGCTATTTACCAAAAATAATACATAATATAACAGCATCGTCTGAGACAGCCAAAAAACAATTTCCATGGCGTAGATCATAAACGGGCTGCCTTTCCAATAAATCGACAGACGCCTGTAAGTGTCAAGAATAATCCCTAAATAAAACCCGCCTGCAGTCATGGAGAGCATCGTTGCAAACTGTGCACTTAACGTCATTTGAATAGCTTGCTAAAGAATCCTTTAGCTTTCTCCTGATGATGGTCGTCCACATAGGAAAGTTCATATACCTTGCCTTTTATAGTGACAAGCCCGTCACCTACATCCAAATTTTGCATCTGCAAATTCTGTCCACGAATAATTAAATAACCCATCACTGTTTCTAGCAGGAATTCTTCATTATCAAAACTGTCAACCTCTTTTACTCCAGTTATTTCCAAGTTCTTACGGTCGTTTATCTTAACGGAATGTTCCTGCTGAGTGCGATTGACCGTGTCATTTTGATAATCATACATACATTTACCCCTCCCTTGTCATTATTACTATATGACGAGAGGGACAAGTATAGAACTGTCTTTAATCCACTTTTTCTTCATGGATCACGCGGTATAATGTTTCTGCCTCCCCCTTTTGTGCTGCTTCTTGCAACGATGTCACCTCTAGGGTTACCACTTTTTGGCCAAAACGAATCACCAGTTCATCCCCGACCGAGACAACGGAAGAAGCTTTTGCATTATTTCCGTTAATGGTGATGCGCCCCTGCCCGGCTACTTCTTTTGCCAGCGTCCGCCGCTTAATAAGCCGTGATACTTTCAGAAATTTATCCAGCCGCAATACCATCATCCTTTCCTCTTTGCTTGATTCCAATAGTCTTCCATTTTTTTAAATGGAGCCGTCCATATATCGTCTCCCTGATTCGTCAGCTGCTTTTCGATGTACGAAAAGCGGTACACAAATTTTTGATTGGTTCTGTTCAAAGCCACTTCCGGATTAATGTCATAGTACCGCGCCACGTTGGCCAGTACAAATAAAACATCACCAAGCTCTTCTTCCACTTTATCTGTTGGTTGTTCAACCATCGCATTCTGAAGCTCCCGCCACTCTTCCTGAAATTTCGCCAGCACGTCTGCTGCCTCGTCCCAACCAAAACCGACCTTGGCTGCTTTATGTTGTAACTTAAAGGCCTTTGCCAGCGCAGGTAGCCCGATAGGAACACCGTCCAGAACCGATGTCCGCTCGTCGCCTTTTTCTTCTTGTTTCAATGCATCCCACGTCGCGTATACCTCATCGACCGTGTCGGCGGATTGATTGGAAAAAATATGCGGATGACGGTGAATCATCTTTCCAGTAATCGAATGGATGACATCATCAATGTTAAAATAGCCATGGTCTTCACCAATCTGACTATGCAACATGACCTGCAATAAAAGATCGCCCAATTCCTCAACAATACCATCATCATCCTGCTCATCAATCGCCTCTAACAATTCATAAACCTCTTCAACCGCATACGGACGCAATGTTTCATGTGTCTGTGCGCGGTCCCACGGGCAACCATCCGGCGCCCGCAATGCAGCAATCACATGACGTAACCGGGAAAATGTGTGCTGCAGCATGCTCTCGGGCACCGGAGGAATATAGACCGATGCCCAATTGGAAACCTTATCAAACGAACGGTCCAAATCCTCCAACTGAATTTCAATCAATGTTTCCTGTCGGCTCCCGGCCGCCTCCACAATACGGACAGGATAATCCGGGGGGAGGTCTTCCAATAGTTCAAGTTTTACATGGGAGGCCGTCATTCGATCATACACCTGACTGATAAGGAGATGCTGCCGGTAGTTCAGTCCATGCCTGTGAAAAGCTGTACCATCCGTCAATTGAAACCCGTCTGCCGGATCAATGTTCAATGCTGTGAAAAGCGCATCCAGAAAACTATGACCCCCCATGACGTCAACCGGTACATCGGTTTGTTCCAGTAACCGCCTGACCGTCTCCTCAGCCACCATGGGATGACCAGGAACAGCGTATATCACTGATTTTGTCCGCGCTTCATCCACGAGTCTGTCTGCAATCGCTTCATAAACCGTGGTAAAGTCTTTTGATGATTCATAAACATCATCAAATGGTCTAAACACAACCCCTTCGTTTTGCAATTCCTTTACGACCGGATGGTCGATTGTTCGTACAAACACATCCGTTTCCGCACGCAACAATTTACGATACACCCCGAGTGATAACTGCTCTGCATCACCCGCCCCGAGGCCGATAACCTCAATGGTTCCTTCCATCACAAATCCCTCACTTTACAAAGTCACATTCATAAGCATGTCTATCACATCCATGATACCATAGTTCCGATTGACTAGAAGCTGCTCGGAACTAATTACGACTCAAACGAAAAAAGTGCCTTATTTTGTCCAAATAAAGACACTTTTTCAATAAGAAAACCGATTCAATCGAAGCCATTTCGTTTTACTTTCATTATTCCATTTGTCTCGCTAAGAAACTGGCAGCCGTCTGCACCGCCTTTTGTTCCGCATCACCGATTTTATTTCCTTCGTTGGAAAACAACATCACACAGCCAATCGGGTCGCCGTTGGCAATGATAGGACTGATGCAGTACGAGTCAACCTGTTCGTCTCTTCCTTGGATTAGTTCTATTGAGGTCGAATCCGTTTCATAGGACATAGTACGATTTTCCATGGTGCTTTCCGGTTCTGTACCAATGCTTTGATTTAAGTAGTCTTTTCGGGAACCTCCTGCGACGGCGATAATCTCATCACGATCGCAAATCAACACGGGATACTGAAGTGATTCAAACAATGCTTCCGCGTATTCTGTCGCAAATGTCCCCAACTCACTGATTGGTGAATATTTCTTTAAAATGACTTCGCCTTCCCGGTCGACAAATATCTCCAATGGATCTCCTTCACGAATACGCAATGTTCGTCTGATTTCTTTTGGAATAACCACTCGTCCCAAATCATCAATACGTCGTACAATTCCAGTTGCTTTCATGGGTAGGAAGCCTCGCTTTCTATGGTGATTGTTCCTGGTGCAGGCACTTTTTTCAGACCTTTCCTTTGACAGAAAAAAACACCAGTTGTGGGTTTAGTATGAAACATTCCACAGGATCTATGCATCACATAAAAGCGACCGGAAAAGGCGGGCGGCTTCCCCCGAAATGGTGTGCCTATGACTGAGCTGACGCAACATCATCCCAGTCCACTGCACCCAGTTGCTGAATGAATTGTTCCGCTTGTTCATACCGTTGTTGCTGCGTATCGCGTGTCCATGTCAAGATTATCTTCAATTGGTTGCCTTCCGTTCCAAGTTGCACTTGGCGACCAAATGCATTTGCTTTTTCAAACAGCTTGGAACCGTCGATATTCCGGCTGCGATTTTCATCCACCAAAAGCTCCATCTTGCCGGACTTTTCAGTAATATAGGCGACACGCTGCTGCTTGGCATGGAATTTTAACGATGTCACCGTAAATAAGTTGTCTACTTCTTCCGGATAATCGCCAAACCGGTCAATTAATTCATCCCGCAAATCCGTTATATCTTCTGAAGACGTAATGGCTTGAAATTGTTGGTACATGGCCACTTTTTGTTTTTCATCATCGATATAGGTATCCGGGATGTAAGCATCTAACATCAGCGAGAGCTCAGGTTCAAATGCTTCTTGTTCATCCTGTTCCTTGCCGGACTTGCGTGCATTTATGGCGTCCTTAAGCATCTGCGAATACATGTCGAATCCAACCGAGTCAATGAAACCGTGCTGTTGTGCACCCAACAGATTGCCCGTACCGCGAATGGATAAGTCACGCATAGCAATTTTAAAGCCGGATCCTAGTTCCGTAAATTCTTTAATGGCTTCCAGACGCTTTTCCGCCACTTCGCTGAGCACTTTATCCTGGTGATATGTGAAATATGCATAAGCAACACGATTAGAACGACCAACACGTCCACGCAGTTGATACAGTTGACTGAGCCCCATGCGATCGGATGCATTGACAATCAATGTGTTCACATTCGGTATATCTACACCTGTCTCAATGATGGTCGTGCTGACGAGAACATCATATTCACCAGCTAAAAAAGCAAATATAATATTTTCCAGTTCCGTTTCATTCATTTGACCATGGGCGACCGCAATTCGCGCATCTTCAGCAAGCATACCAAGGTCACGGGCTGCTTTATCAATATTATCAACTCGATTATGCAGGAAAAACACCTGACCTCCACGTGCCATTTCCCGTTCAATAGCTTCTCGGATAAAAATGGGATTGTATTCCGTGACATACGTCTGAATAGGAAACCGGTTCTCCGGTGGTGTTTCAATAACGGATAAGTCACGAACACCAAGCATCGACATATGCAATGTTCTCGGAATTGGCGTTGCCGTCAACGTCAGGACGTCAACATTGGACTTCAGCTCTTTAATCTTTTCCTTATGTTTGACACCGAACCGCTGCTCTTCATCTACCACCAGCAATCCCAGATCCCGATAGACGACATCCTTGGACAGCATGCGATGAGTGCCGATAACGATATCGACCTGTCCTTTACGAAGCCCTTCAATGGTTTCCTGCTGCTGTTTTCTCGTACGAAACCGGCTTAACATACCAATGTTGACCGGAAAGTCCTGGAATCGCTCCTGAATCGTCTCCATATGCTGTTGCGCAAGAATGGTTGTCGGCACAAGGATGGCCACTTGTTTCCCATCCACCATGGCTTTGAATGCAGCACGCAAGGCCACTTCGGTCTTTCCATAGCCGACATCGCCGCAGAGAAGACGGTCCATGGGGCGTTCGCGCTCCATATCGTGTTTAATCTCGGCAATGCATCGCAGCTGATCGTCTGTCTCCTGATACGGAAAAGCCATATCAAATTCACGCTGCATTTCTGTATCTGCACTGAAAGCATGCCCCTGTCTCGCTTCTCGTTCGGCGTACAGCTTAATGAGATCATCAGCAATATCCTCCACACTGGACTGGACTTTCCGTTTCACTTTCGTCCATTCGCTGCCGCCCAATTTGTGCAGTTTTGGCTCTTGACCTTCAGATGCAACAAATTTCTGAACCAAGTCAATCTGATCAATGGGGACATAAAGCTTATCATCCCCTGAGTACCTGATCAGCATAAAATCCTTATGCAAACCATTTACTTCAAGCGTTTCAATACCCAGATGCTTGCCAATGCCATGGTGGGCATGCACCACATAATCGCCCGCTTTTAACTCCTGATAATTTTTAATACGTTCGGCATTTGAAAGCTTCTGTTTTTGTTGGGGTTTGCGTTTTGTTTTCTTTTTGAACAATTCATTTTCCGTGATGAGCACAAGTTTATGCATCGGAAACTCAATGCCATTGCTGATATTGCCGACCGTAATAACCGGTCGGCTGACAGGAAGATCCAGATCTCGAACAACGTCCGCCTCCACCGAATAATCCGCAAAAATGGATTGAATCTTTTCCGCACGGTCTTCATCCGGTGCGAACACAACGACGGAAAAGTCACCTTTTTCCCATCGCTGCAGTTCGTTTTGAAACAGACTCATCTGCCCATGGAATTCTTGCATGGATCGTGCCGATAAATTAACAATGTTTTGCGGATGGGTATTGGGGATATGCCGTAAAAAGACGGACATATAAAGTCGTTGCTGACTCATATTGGCTTTAACCGTGTTCCAGTCATAGGAAAATGTGCTGCCTCTAACCATGGTATTCGCTTCCAACAAGCTGCTGTACCATTCCGCCTCCTCAGTATCCAGATTGGAGGCCGTCTCCTCAATACGGCTCATTTCATCCATAATGATCAATCCATCGGAAGGGAGGAAGTCTAGCAAACTAGCCGGGTTATCATATAGAAATCCAATATACTTATATAATTCCTGAAAATGTTCCAAACGTTTCATACGGTCTATATCGTGCTCAATCGTCTCGCTCAACGTTTCCTTCGCTTCTGTGGACGTCATTTTTTGCAGAGAGTTGGCTAACGCATTCTCCAGGCGATTGGCAGCTGCCAGCCTGTCCTCATCCGTTAGAATCATTTCTGTAGCAGGTCCGGCTGTAAAAGATGACAACTTTTCCAGCGACCGTTGTGTTTCCGGATCGAACTGACGAATAGAATCGATCTCATCATCAAATAATTCAACACGAATCGGTCTTTCCTCCGTAACCGGATAGACATCAATAATACCACCACGAACACTGAACTCACCCGGCGTCTGAACCATAGATACCCGTTCATAGCCCATGTCAATCAATGACGATAGATAAGCATCCAGGTTGATCGTTCCGCCGTTATGAAATGGCAACTGATAGGAAGACCAATAATGGGTTGGAGGCAATATCCGTTTCAATGCCGCAACTGGCGCAATGAGAATACCAGATTTGTTCTGCGACCATTCGGTCAGCGATTGGATACGTTGACTGCGCAGTTCCGGACTGGCAATAGCAATTTCCGAGGCAATCAGTTCATTGACCGGGTACAAATGAACATGGTGCTCCCCGGTTAATTCGACTAAGTCGTCATAAAGCTCCTGGGCTTGCACAAGTTGATTTGTTACAAGCAAAACGGGTTTATGCATAGATTCGTTAATGACCGACACAAACAAGCTTCTCGCTGAGCCGGACAGACCGGATACGAGCTGTTCGCTCATGCCATCTGAAAGGCCATTAATGACCGATGCTATATCTTCTTTTGATTCTAAAAATCGATGAATTCCCTTCATTTTCCCCCACCTGCTTACGTGCAAAAATGCTCTGATTCCTTTCGGGACCCAACCCTCATGCGAGATCCGTCAACAGGCAACCAAAGCTTCTTGCAACATTTCTGTTATTGTAAAAAATGATCCAATTCATGATACGTTGGATGGCTTTCGAGTGACGCTTCACAGCTTTCACAAATGGCCTTAATCTTTATATCCCCATTTTCCCGGTAATCAATCATGTCACGTGTATCGTCAGCCGATAACTGGTCAAGACCAAGCATGGACGCATCAACCCTCCGCTGATTCAATTGTCCAATTTCCTGTCCACAATGTCTGCATTGATAGATAATTGGCATACCTATACCTCCTCGAATAAACATAACCTATCCTAAAGTTTATCCGAAAAGCGTATTGTTATACTATATGCAGAATCAGCGATTAAATTCATTCATCACTTCGGGAAAAGATTGCTCCATCCATGACTCACACGCATCAGCCGCCATCCGAATGCTTTGTACCGCATGTTGTCTTTCATCTTTGGTAAACGGGCGCAGAACATAATCAACAACAGGCATGGCATTCTCCGGTCTTCCAATCCCGATCCGCAGCCGGTTAAACTCTTTGGTACTCAAATGATCAACAATGGAACGGATACCATTGTGACCACCGTGACCACCCTTTTGCCGCAGACGAATCTTACCCGCTGGCAAATCAAGATCATCATGGATAACCAGCAAATCGTTCATATCAATATGGTAATAATCTGTAAGTGGACGAATCGATTCACCGGAAAGATTCATGTATGTTTGCGGCTTCAACAAAATGACTTGTTCACCGTGAAGTGTCTCCACCGTTGATTGACCGTTAAATTTATCCTTTTTTACTTTCCACCCATGCCGCCGGAGCAATTCATCAATCACCATAAAACCGACATTATGCCGTGTCTTATCATATTTTCGTCCAAGGTTGCCCAATCCAGCAATACATTTCATGTTGCTTCTTCCTTTAACAGTATATTTATCAAGCGATCCAATAATAAAGCAAAACCCTCCTATCCCATTAGGAGGGCCTCTATATTTCCTGGTGGGAAACAGTATGCTTGTTTCGCTGTACTGCTTCTTTAAAACAGCTTATTTCTCGTCATCGTTTTCGGAACCGCCAACCAGATCCGGCTCAGCCTCCTCATCAGCAGGAGCCTCGTCGGTCTCTTCCACCGTATCCGGTGGTACAACCGTGGCAATCGTTGTTTCATGATCCTCAAGGAATTCATAAGCCGATGATTCAGGCAAGTCAGCAATGGAAATCGTATCGCCTATATCTAAATCGGATATATCAGCAGAAATCTGTTCCGGAATGTCAGCAGGTTTCGCACGTACTTGCAATTCAAATAATGGCTGTTGCAAGACACCGCCATCTTTGACACCTTTTGCCTCTCCGTCCAGATGCAATGGTACTTCCACATCCATTTCCTCGGCCATATTAACGATATAAAAATCCGCATGCAGCACATCATCCCGCAGCGGTTCCAATTGATAGTCATGAAGCATAACATTAACCGGTTCGTCATTTTCCACAGCAAGCGAAATAATCGCATTCCTTCCTTCATCCCGTACCGTTTTCGTCAAATCAACACTGTTGACCGTTATCGTTTTGGACGCTTTATCTTTTCCATAGACAACGGATGGGACATTGCCATTTTTTCTGATTTGCTTTGTTACTGATTTAGAAAGGTCTTCTCTTTTTTCTGCTTTTAATATCACTGCCATATTTATCACCCTCCATTAGTTGAGAATCCTGTTTGCATTCATGTTTATTAATGCGGTAAATGTTTCAGTAACACTCCCCATTAAAACATAATTCGCACCATTATACAAAAGTCACCCGTTAATCAAACAGCATGCTGACCGACTTCCGCTCATGTACACGGGTTATTGCTTCACCGATCAGCGGAGCAACGGATAGTTCGGTGACCTTTTCACTGCGCTTTTCCTCAGGAAGTGGAATTGAATTCGTTACAACTAATTCTTTTATTTTGGAATCATTTATTCGATCTATGGCCGGACCTGACAGCACCGGATGTGTACAGCATGCATACACTTGTTCTGCGCCATTTTCCACCAGTGTATTGGCCGCCAGTGTAATGGTACCCGCTGTATCAATGATGTCATCAATAAGTATCGCTGTTTTGCCTTCAATATTTCCGACAATATTCATGACTTCCGCAACGTTGGGGCGGGGTCTGCGTTTATCAATAATACCAATCGGTGCCTTAAGACGGTCGGCCATCTTTCTGGCACGAGTAACACCGCCATGGTCGGGGGAAACAATAACGAGATCGTCAAAATTTTTCGCCTCAAAATAATCAGATAAAATGGGCACACCCTGCAAATGATCGATTGGTACATCGAAGAATCCCTGTATTTGGGGTGCATGCAAGTCGAGCGTGATCACACGGTCCGCACCGGATGATTCAAGTAGATTGGCCACAAGTTTCGATGTGATCGGTTCTCGTGACCGTGCTTTACGATCCTGCCTGGCATAGCCGTAATACGGCATAACAAGATTAATGGACCTGGCTGACGCACGCTTGAGCGCATCGACCATAATCAAAAGCTCCATTAGATGCTGGTTAACAGGTGACGAGGTAGACTGGACAACGTATACATCGCAACCACGGACACTTTCTTCGATGTTAATTTGAATTTCTCCGTCACTGAATGTTTTAACTGTGCATTCACCCAAATGGGTACCAATATGACTTGCAATATCTTCAGCAAGCTCCGGGTTGGAATTGAGTGAAAACACCTTCAATGCTGGATCTTTATAGCCAGATGCCATGGAAAAAACCCTCCGTTAGTCCTTTTTTTGATTCTTGATTCTGGATACATAACCTTCTTTATTGGTCTGCCTTGCACGGGCAATGGACAATGAATCCTCAGGAACATGATCCGTAATGGTTGATCCGGCAGCGATGTAGGAGCCTTTCCCCACCGTCACCGGTGCTATCAGATTGGAGTTACAACCGACGAATGCATCGTCTTCAATGGCTGTCACATGTTTATTATTTCCATCATAGTTAACGGTGATCGTTCCACAGCCGATGTTGACCCGACTGCCGATATCTGCGTCGCCGATATAGCTCAAATGAGGAACTTTGCTCTTATCTCCAAGCGACGATTTCTTCACTTCCACAAAGTTGCCGACTTTCGCTTCGCTGCCGACTGATGTTTCCGGTCTTATATGAGCGTATGGGCCGGCCTGTACCCGGTCACCGATATAGCTATCTTTTGCGACACTTTGGCGGATAAGAGCGGCTTGTCCAACAGAGCAGTTGTGAATCTCGGTATGTGGTCCTATTTCAGCATCGGATTGGATCACGGCCTTTCCGGTAATAATACAACCGGGGTGAATGAGAACATCCGGCTCCATAACGACATCCGGTCCGATGTACGTGTTATCCGGGTCAATGAGTGTCACGCCATTTCGCATATGTGTGTCATTGATGCGCCGTTTCATCACTGTCTCAGCATGAGCCAGCGCTTTTCGATCATTAATGCCCAGCGTCTCTTCAAAATCGGACGTCTGGTAGGCACCCACCGTTTCACCGCGATTTTGCAATATTTCAATGACATCCGGCAAATAATATTCCCCTTGCGCATTGTCATTGGAAACATGCTGAAGCGCGTCAAAAAGCACTTTGTTATCAAAACAGTACGTTCCCGTATTGATTTCATCGACCGAACGTTCATGATCGTCCGCATCCTTTTCTTCAACAATCCGTTCCACTTCATTCCGCTCATCCCGAATAACTCTGCCGTATCCTGCAGGGTTTGGTGCTCTGGCTGTCAAAACGGTTGCTTTAGCACCAACGTTTTCATGATAATCAAAAAGCATGCGATATGTTTCACTTGTAATCAACGGCGTATCTCCGCATACGACAATCGTTGTTCCATTTTTATCTTTCAGCAAGTCCTCCGCCTGCAATACGGCGTGACCGGTGCCCAGCTGTTCTTCCTGCAAAACCAGCCGGCTGTTATCATCGATGTATTCGGCCACATCATCCGCACCATGCCCTACAATCGTCACCATTTCATTCGGTTGTATAGCATTTAATTGACCGATGACATGCTGCAACATTGGACGCCCGGCAACCGGATGAAGCACTTTATACAGCTTTGACTTCATTCTGGTTCCTTGTCCGGCAGCAAGAATGACGGCATATCGTTTCGCCATGAGGAATCCTCCATTCTGAATATCCATTATGAATATATCTTAAACCAGAGCGAATTTCAATCCATAGGCATGGCCAGTAGCAAGTAAACAAGCATAAATATAAGAGCATAGGACGAATAGAACAGGTCATTTCCCCGACTGAAAAAAAGAAGACTAACCTGGCAGCAGATTAGACTTCTTGTTTCATTCATTCAGGAAGCACCAGCTTCTTCGTAATTTTCCTCTGTTTCCCCGGCAAGACGATACTCACCCAGAACAGCATCTTGTATCTTGCCACGGGTTTTCGAATTAATTGGGTGGGCTATATCCCTGAATTCGCCATCCGGTGTTCGCTTGGAAGGCATCGCCACAAACAGTCCGTTATTGCCATTAATCACACGGATGTCATGTACGACGAACTCGTCATCCATAGTGATCGATGCAATAGCCCGCATTCTCCCTTCCGTATTCACGCGGCGTAATCTGACGTCCGTAACTTCCATGATGTTTCACCACCCTTTCCCTTTGTGCTTACCAACTCTAATTCAACAAAAAAGTAAGAATTCCTGCCTATTTTTAAAAATTTTATCAATTGGATTAAAAATCTTCCTCATAAAAATGAGAAAGACCTTTTAGGAGTAGGGTGAAATATTTCCGGGAACAGCCGTTATACGCTGATGTTTCCCATCAGCCTCTGTAATGTTAACAAGTGACTTATAATGATCCACCATCCGCTCATCTTCATCATCTTCCGCTTCAGCAAGCACCCCGACGGCACTCACGTTGGCATTGAATTCATCCAACAAATTGATCATACCATTAATCGTTCCGCCGGCTTTCATAAAATCATCAATAATGCAAACATTGGTATGTTCCTGCAGACTTCGTTTGGGTAGAACCATCGTCTGAATTTTTTTGGATGAACCTGATACATAATTAATGCTGACCGACGATCCCTCAGTCACCCGCGGATCCCTTCTTACAATAACAACCGGTACATTCAAAACAGATGCTGTCGCATAGGCAAGCGGGATACCCTTGGTAGCAACAGTGACGACCACATCAATGGCTGAATCGTGAAACGCCGTTGCCAAAATACGCCCGAGATAATTAACCATTTTGGGATCACCCAAAATATCACTCATGTATAAATAGCCGCCGGGTAACATGCGCTCTGGATCTTCCAGCATTGTGCACAGTTGTCTGATAAAGGCCATGCTGTTCTCTTCCGAAAGTTCCGGGATGAATCGAACGCCGCCGGATGCACCGGGAAGCGTCTGCAAATAACCTTTTCCCTCGGCACGCATGACCCGATCAATGATATCCAAATCCTCACTGATCGAGGATTTTGCTGCTTTATACTGCTCACCAAACACCGGAAGAGACGTATGTTCCCGTGGATTTTCCAAAAAATAATGCATTAATGAAACCAAACGATCGCTTCTTTTCATATGGACACCTCACGCTTATAACCGTATATTTTAAGTAAATATATCATTAATGTACGTATTTTTTCAAGTTTTTAGCGCTGATCCAACAGCCGCACGATATAAACAGCATCACAAAAACCGCGCAGGCCATTATACACTCGTCTGGCTCTGCTGAAGGGTCGGACCAATCCAGCAATCACCGGGCCGCTTCCACTCATAACTGCACCGGCTGCACCATTGGCAAGCATCTTCTCTTTAACCCGGGCCACTTCCGGGTGCATGGAAAACGTAACGGGCTCCAACGTGTTCCCGACACTGTCGCAAAGATTTCGGAAATTCGCCTCTTCCAGTGAACGAATGACATCTGCGGTCGGTTGATGTTTTAGGTTGTTCAGGTTCAACCTAGGAAAAACATGTCTCGTGGATATCCCCATATCCGGCTTGGCAAGAACGACATAACAAGCAGGTGGTGATGGCAGCGGATGAATAACCTCGCCACGTCCGGTTCCAAGGGCAGTCGTTCCAGTCATGCAAAAAGGCACATCCGAACCAAGACGTGCACCTAATTGGGTCAATTCGGCCCGAGAGGCACCGACTGACCACATTTGATTGAGGCCACGCAAAACCGCTGCCGCATCACTGCTCCCACCACCAAGTCCTGCTGCCACCGGTATGTTCTTTTTTATATTTATCCGGACCCCTTTTGTCAGATGATACTGTTGTTTAAAAGCTGCTGCCGCCTTATAAGCAAGATTTCGCTCGTCATCAGGGACATATTGGCTGTCTGCCGATACGTCAATGACATCACGGTGACGTTCATGGAGCTCTAAGATATCGGTTAAGTCAACACTGGTCATAATCATTTTCACTTCATGAAACCCATCCGTCCGTTTTCCGAGGACATCAAGGGATAAGGTGATTTTAGCCGGAGCCTTTTCCAATAACACCATCAGCGTCCTCCTCTTTATGACAACGTTCATTTCCTGAGTCAAATTCTACCTTTTACCAACGCCTTAAAACTAAATGGCATTATATCATATTCAAAAGGCGGCTGCGACTAGCGTTGCATCTATGGACGCCCACAACTTTTCAGAACATTTAAAAGGCAAACCCTTAACCGAAGGGTTTGCCTTTATTGTTACATGTTCGATTGCTGCTCGGCTATTTCAATTGCCCGTTTCACCATATTTCCGGCATCTTTTGCGCGAATGCCTCCCCAGCCTTCCTGCTGCACGGTGTCGTAAAACCCTAACTCTTTAGCAATTTCTTCTTTCAATTGGTCGGACATTGCTCCGCCTCGTCTGCCCAACAAAGAACATCCCCTTTCAACAAAGAGTCTTTACGACAGTTATAGTTTATGGTGACGACAAAGAAGAAACACCCGTTAATTATAGGCAAATAAGGAAATCATTAAAATGTATATGTACAGTACGTTCCGGTATGATTTCCGACAGAAGGACAAAAATAAGCAGCAAACCTTGTTTACTGCTCGGCCAGCATAACTCTCTCATCCTGAAAGTTCAGTTCCACTGTTTCCGTCAACACGTCGGCATAGCTATAAGAAACACGTTCGAATGCATTTTCGTCCTGATCCAGTTCAACAATAAAAACAGCTGGGTACGTTTCCGCTAGTACACCATAGCGTTCAATCGTTTTTCTCCTCCCGCCGTTAGCTTTCAGCTGCAAACGTTTGCCGACCTGGCACTCCAGACCTTGTTTGATTTCGATTAATGTTTTTGCCACTATACTCCACCTCACTCCTAATTATATTAGCATATACCGAATTAAAAGTCAAATAAAACTTATTATTATATCAGCATAGCTTTTTATGTGTCAATAACTAAAACCATTTTCTTTATTTAGTATGGCAAAAAAGTAACAAAATATGTATGACACGGTTAGTCCGAAGTGATCCTTAGACAGGAACAACACAATGATCGTTCCTGTCCGTCAGTCGTCTTCCTCCTCATTATATATATAAGGGATTCCGGTACGCAGCAGTCCTTTCGTTTCAATTCCACCCATACCCTTTTCTCCAGTCATCGTGTTCCGGAGTGTTTCCCATACGCCAACCTTTTCCATAAACGGGGTATATGCAATTTTAGCGGCAACATAAACCGGATCCAGAGCGTGAATGTTAATACGCAAAGGTGCACTCGCAAAATTAGCACCGGCTTTAATTAGTGATTCAAAATGAGATTGGCATGCACCTGCAAATATGACCACATCATCCAAATTGGGATAATTGTCTCGGATTGCCCGGACCGCTTCAGCAAAATATTTGGAGTTCCGGTAGGCGCGCAATTCTTTTTTCATGCCTTTTTGACTGGAATAAGCGTCATGACCGGTGATTACAATGATATTCGGTTGGATTTTATCCACGAGTTCGGGAATTTCATGCGGCATATCTTTCTCATGAAGATGAACACCATGAACCTGCAGACCAATCCGATTGTACAATTCTATACATTTACGAAGATACATGCGGTCTCCATCGATATGCAGCACTTTAGCCGGAAGCTGAAAGAAACGTCCTGTATATTGATACCCATTTGTTGTCTGGTACTCCCGTTTGTCCTTCATCAGTTGATAATCCTGCCGGAACAAACGATAAGAAAACTCCTCCTGATCCTTTCCCTGCTTTTTTCGCCGTTCCAAATCCCTCTTCCCGACTTGAACCAAATCACCCAAAGAGGCATCTGCGATAAGACGGACATTTTCACCATACAACAGGGCATTATCCCCGGATACAGATGCAATGCGGAACAGCAAATCATGATTATACGATTGTCGTGTTACCATGTCTCCTGCTGAAAAACTCATAAAGCCACCTCACAGCCTCTCAACGGATCAAGTTCCTTATCTGCAGACTATGACCGATGGGCCTAACTTGTGCCTAACATATAAAAAGCGATTGCATGTGGATGAGCAATCGCTTTTTTGTGACGCATATTAGAATGTACGGTATAAGACGTTGGCCAGAGCCGCAAACTCCTCCATTGCCAAC
Source organism: Lentibacillus halophilus (assembly GCF_055395055.1). Taxonomy (NCBI): domain Bacteria; kingdom Bacillati; phylum Bacillota; class Bacilli; order Caryophanales; family Bacillaceae; genus Lentibacillus; species Lentibacillus halophilus. The sequence continues at coordinate 966,615 of NZ_AP043750.1, read as the reverse complement.
GATTCCCCACGCCGCTGGGGGTCAATGCCGGTATCCAGTAACACGTCTGAAATCATTTCTTTGTTCACCGATGTACCGAAATAGTGCCGTAAATTGTTGCGCAACGTTTTTCGGCGTTGCGCAAAACAAGCTTGGACAACGGAAAAAAAATAATCTTCGTCATCCACCTTAACTGGTGGTTCCGTTTTTTTCGTCAATTTCAGCACGCTGGAGTCCACATTCGGCGATGGCATGAACACACCTTTGGGGACATTCATAACGACTTTTGCATCGGTATAATACTGAATCGCAATAGTAAGCGACCCATAAGCTTTGCTGTTAGGCCCGGCTGCCATTCGCTGAGCAACCTCTTTCTGAATCATGACCGTAAAACTGGAAACAGGTAAGTCTTCGCGCAGCAGTTTTATTAAAATCGGTGTTGTTATGTAATAAGGCAGATTAGCAACAACATGCACCGGCTGATTCTCATCAAAATAGGTCTCCATCATCGCGGAAACGTCGGCTTCGAGTATATCCTGATGAATCACCTTTATATGATTATAGTCTCGCAGTGTATCATTTAGAATGGGAAACAACCGGTTGTCAATCTCATATGCGACAACTGTTTTCGCTACTTTGGCAAGTTGTTCCGTCAAAGCACCAATGCCCGGCCCAACTTCAATCACACCGGACAATTGATGGATGTCTGCCTTTTGTATAATATGCTGAAGGATCGTCACATCAACGATAAAGTTTTGTCCTAAACTTTTTTTTACCGAAAAGCCGTGTTTTTGAAGTATGTCAGCTGTTCGTTTAGGTGTTGCTATTGGTTTTTCGTTCATTATCTTCCTCCTGCCGTACCCGATTCATCGCTTGGTTGAATTGATGTTTGGATATGCGGAACATGGACAGTCGCTTCAGCAGCTGTTTGCCATTTGTATGACCGATATGCAGCAGTGCACCGAGACGTTCCCGTCGGCGGGCAGCTTCCGGCGTTCCAATCAGCCCTTCTGCGATCAAATCGTCTCTTGTAATGGACACCGGTTCATCTTCAGTCAATGTATACACATTTTGCAACGCTTGACGGAGTGCAGCCGGGGATGCATGTTCAATTCCGATACTTTTTCCATTCTCATTTTTTGCACGGGCATCATCCTGTTGTAAAAATGCGTGTTTGCATCCGTCAACGGCATTGGCAACAATATGGCGGATCCGGCTTCCCGGATAATCCGGATCGGTAAAAATAATAACACCACGCTTAGTTTGTGCATGCCTTATTTGATTTATAACCGACGTTTTGACAGCTGATCCGTTTGTTTCAATCGTATCAGCGTTAACAGCTTGCTTTAGTTTTGCTGTATCGTCACGTCCTTCAACGACAATAACTTCCTGAATTTTCACGTATAATCCTCTTCCCAAATAGTATGCTCCTGTCACTATATCATGACAGGAGCTGTTTTCCTATATATTAATCAAGTATCTTAACTTTGACAGTTTTCCGACCAAAAGCACTTGCTGCCGACTGAGTCGGAACATGCAGGTCAATCCGATTCCCAACGATATTGCCGCCCGTATCACCTGCAACAGCCGTTCCATAGCCTTCCACCCATACTTTCGTACCCAGTGGAATGACACTTGTATCAACAGCTACAACCTTCTTGTTCCGGTTAGCGTTCAGATTAATCCCTGTAGCAGTAACACCCGAACAACCGGAACAATTTGCTGAATAAGCAGTTGCATTCATATACATGACTTCACCATCGGCGTTTTTATTTTTACTGTTGTTATCGGAACTACTTTTGGCAGACAATGTCGTCAGATTCTGTCCTTTCGCCTTGGTTCCAATAGCGACAATCCGATCTTTACTCTCGCGCTGCACGTTTTTGTCAATCAAATCCCGATCGACTGTCTCCCCATTCTTTTTGGTCACTTCATACGTTTTAGTGACCAAACCTTCCTGACCGTCAGCAATAACATTTTTTTTGCCTTTTTCCAGGCTGCTGTCATTGCGTTTTTTCACTTGGTAATCCACCGATTCTGTTACGTTTTTGGTGACTTTTTTCATACGGGTGATGGTTACGGGTGTGTCTTTTTGGACTTTTTCACTTTTAGCAGGAGTCACTTTATCCAATTTATTAAGTTCTATGTCTTGATTATTCAATAACTGTTGAACATTTCCACCATTCGTCCAGACTTTTTCTTTACTCCCGCCATCATTAACCATAACCTGAAACGCCTTATCGATTTTAATGGTCGTGTCATTATCAATCGATGCGTCTTTTTTACGGGATGTGTCATCACGGTCATTAACTTGAATATTTTCATCCTTAAAGAATTCCCCAACTGTATCACTTGTGGTAAAGTACGTTTCTTTTTCACCATCAATGAGCACGGTAACTTGATTCGCTGCATCGTATGTAACAGTCATATCATTTTTAATTGCTGTATCTAATTCATGGGATAGATCATCATGTTCGTCATACGAAATTCCTGCTTCGGCAAGTAATTCTTCTACGTCTTTTGCATGGGTATTAATCGTTTGCTTTTCACCGTTTTCAGCCAATGTCACTTCAGTTTTTGACATTTCAAACACAACGAATCCGGAAAAAGCAAGCAGGATGGCAATGCCTGCACCAGAGACAATCTGTTTCCACATACGCTTTGGCACAAGCTTTGAAATGAATCGCATATTTAAATGCCTCCTTTCCATACGACTCTGATTATAGTAACCATCCTATGCATTTACAACGAAATTTCAATTACGTTCTATTTACGTTTAAATTACAAATAATGACCATTCAATGACACCGTCGTTTCCAATCTGATTCATGAGCAACCTTGTTTTCCCGCTGCATCATAAAAAAGAGACTGACCAATGCTGTCAGCCTCATCCATTTTCCTGTTATGCAAAATATCAGGAGTCACCTATTTTCAATAACTTAAACGCATTTTCAGTTGTCACACTGCTCAATTCATCAAACGACATACCCCGGAGTTCGGCAATTTTCTCAGCAACCAGTTTAACGTAAGCCGGCTCATTTCGCCTCCCCCGGTTCGGATGTGGTGCGAGAAACGGTGCGTCGGTTTCCACAAGCAGCCGGTCAATTGGAACTTGGACGGCGACATCTTTTGGCATGGTCGCATTTTTGAACGTAACCGGGCCACCCAGAGATATGTGAAAATTCATATCGAGAAACGTCGGTACGTATTTGGCGTCATCGTTGTAACAATGCATGATGCCGCCAACATCCTTTGCGTTTTCCTCTTTCAGCACATCGATAATATCCTCCGTTGCCTCTCGGTTATGAATCGTGATCGGCATGCCAACTTTTTTGGCTAGCGCAATCTGTCTGCGAAAAACATCTTTTTGCACATCTTTTGGCGATTTATCCCAATGATAGTCGAGACCCATTTCACCAATGGCGACAACTTTCGAATGCTGGGTGAGGTCCTCGATCCATTCCAGGTCTTCATCGCACATGTCAATGGCATCGACCGGGTGCCAGCCGACAGCGGCATAAATCGTTTCATACTGTTCGGCCAGTTCCAATGCGAGCGGAATCGTCTCGCGGTTAAAGCCAACGACGATCATATACGCAACACCAGCATCAAACGCGCGCTGGATGGTTTCCTCCCGGTCATCAACAAACTGTTCGACATTTAAATGCATATGTGTGTCAACTAACATAGAATCACTCCTTCTTATTTCACAACAGATCCATTCGGCAGTGATTGATCGACCGATGCCAGTACAAGCCGTCCGTTGTTATCCTCGCCGCACAAAATCATGCCTTCGGACATTTGCCCGCGCAATTTGGCCGGTTTCAGATTGGTCAGGCAGATGACTTTGCGCCCGATTAAGTCATCGGGGCTGTAATGATCAGCGATACCTGATACAACCTGACGCTGATCCGTTCCGACATCAATCTGCAATGTCAGCAGTTTATCCGTCTTTTCGACTGGTTCGGCTTGAAGAATTTCGGCCACACGCATATCCAATTTCATAAAATCGTCAATGGCAACGTCGTCCTTCTGTTCCGGAACGGCTTCGTCTGGCGATTCTTCCTGTTGTTGAGGTTTCTGCATCATTGCTTTGATGGCTTGAACTTCTTTGTCATTATCAAGGCGAGGGAAAATCGGATTCCCTTTTTGCACGGTTTTGCCTCCCAGCACACCGTCATCACGAATGCTGTCCCACGTTTGCAACGCCTCATCCTGAATACCGAGCTGGCGGAAGATTTCCACTGGCGCTTCGGTTAAAAATGGCTGCAGCATAATGGCGATTTTGCGAAGTGATTCCCCGAGATGGGCCATAACATTGCCGAGACGATCATTATTTGCATTATCTCTGGCAAGTATCCATGGCTCAGTTTCATCAATGTATTTATTCGTGCGACTGATTAGTTCCCAAAGCGATGAAAGAGCCACTGAAAACTGCATGTTGTCCATGGCTTGCTCCACTTTTTGAGCCGTTTCCGTCTGAAATGCCTCCAGCGATGCCTCCACTGTTGTCTCGGCCGATATGTAGTCAGGTATGTTGCCATCGAAGTATTTGCTGATCATGGCAATCGTTCGGTTCAGCAAGTTGCCGAGGTCGTTGGCAAGATCATAGTTAATACGTTCCACAAACCCTTCCGGAGTGAAAACGCCATCGGAACCAAACGGAACTTCACGCAGCAAGTAATAACGCACTGCATCCAGGCCGTATACATCAATCAACTTAGAAGGATCGACAATATTCCCTTTTGATTTCGACATTTTTCCGTCTTTCATGAGAATCCAGCCGTGTGAAAACACCTTTTTCGGCAATGGCAGATCGAGTGCCATAAGCATAATCGGCCAATAAATGGTGTGAAAACGGACAATTTCTTTACTCATTAAATGAACATCAGCAGGCCAATACTTCTGGTACCGTTCGTCATCATCCGTACCGTATCCGAGAGCTGTAATGTAGTTTGTCAATGCATCGATCCATACATAAATAACATGCTTCGGATCACCCGGTACTTTGATACCCCAATCAAAGGTTGTCCGCGAAACAGCCAAATCTCCAAGTCCCGGTTTTATGAAGTTATTCAGCATTTCATTTTTCCGTGCTTCCGGCTGAATAAACGACGGATTTTCCTCGTAAAAGGCCAAAAGCCTGTCCACATACTTGCTCATCTTGAAGAAGTACGACTGTTCTTTCACCTTCTCTACCGGATCACCGCAGTCCGGACAAGCGCCGTCATCAAGTTGTCGTTCGGTAAAAAACGATTCACATGACGTGCAATACCAGCCTTCATATTCATCAAGATAAATATCACCCTGCTGTACTAGCTTATCAAAAAGTTGCTCAACGATTTTCTTATGCCGGTCTTCGGTCGTCCGGATAAAGTCGTTGTTCGTTATCTTTAGTTTTTTCCATAAATCCTGGATACCACTGACAATGTCATCAACATATGCCTGTGGTTCCATTTCTGCTTCTTCCGCTTTACGCTGAATTTTCTGGCCATGCTCATCCGTCCCCGTCAGATAAAAAACATCGTATCCGCGCAGCCGTTTATAACGTGCCATCGCATCACCGGCAACCGTTGAATACGCATGACCTATATGCAGGTTGCCGCTCGGATAATAAATCGGCGTCGTTATATAAAATGTTTTGTTTTCATTAGCCATAGCTTTCCCTCCTTACAACATGGTTCCCATTGTAGCTTCTTTTTAATGCTTTTCCAAATATAGATACATTTACCTTCATACGCGTTATTTTATCAAAAAACACATCGATTGTTTAGTTAAACTAATTTTCACATTTATTTTTTACATTTCGCACCATCTTTGTTGACATTGGGTTGAAAGGTTGGTATTATGTTCCACAAAGCAGATGTCGAAATGTGGTGAAAAATGTTAGATACGATGCTTTGCAATTCGAGCATGGAGGGGAGAATAAACAATGAAGTCAACTGGAATTGTACGGAAGGTCGATGAACTTGGCCGGGTTGTACTGCCGATTGAATTGCGCCGTACATTGAATATAAATGAAAAAGACCCTTTGGAGATATTTATTGATGATGATCAAGTGATACTGAAAAAATATGAGCCAAGCACAACTTGTCAAATTACCGGAGAGACGTCAGATGATAATTTATCATTGGCGAATGGAAAAATTGTCCTTAGTCCGGAAGGGGCAGAAGAGTTGATTTCAGAAATTCGTTCACGGTTAAATGATGATGGGTAAATCAGCAATCCATTTGCTGTTTTCCATAGAATGTTCGAAAAGCGGCTGACGCATTGATTAAACAACGTTAGCCGCTTTTTTTCGTGCGCAGACATGACCATTAGCACAGCCGTTCAGCGTAATATAACATCAGCCATCAATATGAAACGCTTGGTATACGACACGTTTGGCGAGATTCCGATCGACTGCTGTCCGCTTAATGGCTTCCTTGCTTGTCAGCGTATCTGTTTCCATGTAACGGTTCACGTGCTCAACGATGGATAGATCGCTCCACCACACGTTATCTGTTTCGATCACGTCACCAGAATTACCTTCAACCACTAGGCAGCATTCTCCCTTGAGTTCCACCGTTTCAGCCCATTCAATCAATTCTTCTACTGTCCCTCTGGCATACATTTCAAACGTTTTTGTCAATTCACGCGCCACAGTCATCCGGCGATTGCCGAAGTAAGTCAGCAATGTTTTCATGGTATCCTTCACCCTATACGGTGATTCATACAACACCACTGTCGCCTGCATACGCTTCAGCCGATTGAATGCGGCCTTCTTCTCTTTTGTCTTCCGCGGCAAAAATCCGTAAAATAGAAATTCCTCAGCGGGCAGCCCAGAACCAACGAGAGCACATAACGCTGCATTGGCACCAGGCAAAACGATCACCGGATGACCGGAATCTATTGCTGTTTGCACCAATTCCTGACCAGGGTCGGAGACGGATGGCATCCCCGCATCACTGACAACAGCAATGGTATCACCTTTTTCCAGGCGGGCCAGCAGTTCGTACCCGCGGTTCGTTTTATTATGTTCATGGTAACTGACAAGCGGTGTGGATATATCAAAGTGGTGAAGAAGCTTTCTGGTATGTCTCGTGTCCTCTGCGGCAATCACATCTGCTGTTTCGAGTGTTTTCAGCGCCCGTATGGTCATATCATCCAGATTGCCAATCGGGGTGGGAACAACATAAATCGTGCCACCTGTTTCTCCATCAAAACTCTTCTGAAGTTGCATACTGCATCACTTCTTTCAACTTCTCCCTGATCAGTTTCACTTTTTCCTTACGGGAAAGCTGCTTCACTTGATATTCCCTCTGAAGTGCTTCCTCTTTCGTTGCCAACTTTTCCACAAACACAACTTGAAATGGTCCGCGTCCCCGAGTATACTTAGCGCCCTTGCCGTCTTCATGCATGGTCACTCTGTTTTCCAAATCATTGGTGTAACCTGTATAAAATGTATCATCACCACATTTTAAAATATAAACAATATGTTCATTATTTTCCATATATTATTCCCTCAGCTTCCTTCGTATACGTGTTATCTGCATGATAAATATATAATGGAGGCAACATCGTCAGCCCCGCATTGCCGTCTCTAGTTCCTTCCACCAGCAGCATATTCGCTTCACGGCCGTACTTTGGATAGATAAACCGGACACGTTTCGGTTCAATCCGGTATTGACGAAACGAGACAATAATATCCACCAGCCGGTCGGGCCGGTGAACCATGGCGACCTTTCCTCCCGGGCGCACATGCAGCTTACAAGCTTTTACGACATCATCAAGTGTACAGTATACTTCATGCTTTGCAACCGTCATATGAACATTCTCATTATGTTCAGTGACAGCAGGGGTCGGAAAATACGGTGGATTGCATGTAACTACATCAAATGCTGAGTGGCCCAATTCCGTTTTCATTTCCTTCAGATCCCCGTGAATCATGGTCAGCCGGTCCCCAAGCTGATTTAATGCTACACTCCGCTTGGCCATATCCGCCAGTCGTGACTGAATTTCAACACCCACGATGGAGGCATTGGTACGCCGTGACAGCAGCAATGGAATGACACCGTTGCCTGTACATAAATCAAGAATATGGCCTTTTTTAATCGGTACATACGCAAAATGTGCCAGCAGAACGGCATCCAATGAAAAAGAAAATACATGGGAACTTTGTATAATATGCATATCTTTCTCCGACAACAAGTAATCCAGTCGTTCATCATCATTGATTGTCTTCATGCGTCACATCCATTCAAGGTCATGTCATTGTCATGATACAAAAACTGTCTCTTATCGATGGGGAGACAGCTTGTTGCGTGGTTGCAAATGTTTGCTTTCTCAAGCGTTTAAAACAAATGATATCAATCGTCATCATTTGGCTTTATTCAGAAATTCAAGACAGAACAGACAATCTTCTTCGCGTCTTGGTGTGCCAAAGTGAACATTGCATATGTGAAACCCTTCTTCATACAATCGGGCCAGATTGTCATAGCCTTCCCCCGGAATATCTTTGGTTTCCGATGGCTGTTTGGTATCGTCCGGTGGATCTCCCATTTGTTCCAGACGACTGCGCAAATAGTGATTCTCCATTTCCAACCGGTGTTTCTCCTCCAGCAAATCGCTCAATTTGCCTTTCAGATCACCCAGTTGTTCATACAGTTGACCGATTTGTGTTTCCATATCAGAAACCTGATCAAAAATTTCCCTCTTGAACACGCTTACTCACCCCACTACTCTGTGGCTTGCGCTGCAATAATGCCTTCATCAATCATTTCATCCAGTGTATACTCAATCACGCGTTCGTTTTCTGGTATTTCAATCTGAATGACCCGTTCCAAAATGTTCAACCCGACCACCTTACCTGCTCCGTATGGTGTCGTAATCGATTCGCCCATATCCGGTAATTCACGTTTGGCCGTTTCATAATCTTCGTTTTCATATTTCAAGCAACACATCAGACGGCCGCACAGTCCTGAAATTTTCGCCGGATTCAGCGACAGATTTTGGTCTTTTGCCATTTTTATAGAAACCGGTTCAAAATCCCCTAAAAACGTGGAGCAGCAAAGCAATCGACCGCATGGGCCAACACCGCCCAGTTTTTTAGCCTCATCACGAACACCAATCTGCCGAAGTTCGATACGTGTTTTAAATTCAGCAGCCAAATCCTTTACGAGATTGCGGAAATCAACCCGACCATCAGCCGTGAAATAAAAAATAATTTTATGGCGGTCAAACGTGTATTTCGCCTCAACCAGGTTCATATCCAATTCATGTTCTTTCATTTTTTGCGAACATGCTTCTTTAGCTTTATCAGCCATTTCCTGGTTCTCCAAGACAGTGCGTTTATCCTCTTCCGTGGCTACACGAATGACCTTCTTAAGAGGTAGAATCACATCTTCCTCATCAACCTGTCTATTCGTGATGACAACTTTGCCGAATTCAATTCCGTGAGCCGTCTCAACAACAACGTAGCTATCAGTTTCGATTTGCTCGCTGCCCGGGTCAAAATAATATATTTTACCCACTTTTTCAAAACGGACACCAATTACTTCAATCACTGTCTATCACTCCTGTATGTGAACGGCGAGCTGCTCCATCACAAGTGTCGGATTGACATTCTGCTTGAGTTTGCGTTTGGCATCAAGCAATCGATTCAATATATCCAGTAATTTTTCCTGTGAAAAGAACATCACCAAGTTTTCCAGTTTTTTATCATCATTGGAAAAAACAATCAAATCATCTCTTCCGGCATGGACGTACACCACATCTTTGAATGCTAGTATCAACAAATCCAAACCCAGTTCCTGCTGAGTGCGCTCTTTGAAATGCGGCAACCACTCATGGTGCAGAAATAGAAACAAATCGTCCTTTTCATTCATGATTATTTCTATTAATTGTACCATTCGTCTTCGCGCCTGCGCAAACCAGTCATCCTCACTCATCGACATGGCTTCATCCAAATTGTTTGTGATAGCACTTAATAACACGGCGGTTTGCCGGTTAATGCCATGCTCGACCAATTGGTTTTGAAAAGCCTCCGGATGAAGTGGTTTCAAATCGATCATCTGACATCGTGAGCGAATCGTAGAAAGGACTGCTTGGCTATTTTCAGTCAGCAATACGGCCGTTGTCTGTCTGCCCGGTTCCTCTAAAAACTTCAGGATCCGGTTGGCAGCGTTTTGTGTCAAAGTCTCCGCGCTTTCAATAACGTAAAACTTCCGGTCCGACTCCAAACCAGAATAAGTAAATTCCTTTTGCAAGTGTTGTATCTGCTCTTTCCGAATTGATTGACCGTCCGGCTTCATCCAATGGACATCCGGATGATTTCCTGATGCAATTCGTGTACACGCACGGCACTCCTGACATGGTTCAATACCATTTAGTTCCTGACAAAAGACCGATTTGGCAAGCAACAGGGCGATAGCACCTTTTCCGGTTCCTCGTTCTCCCTGAAGCAAATAGGCGTGGGAAATGCGGTCTTTTGCAATACTATTCGTCATCATCTTGCTTGCCAGCGGCTGCACAGCAGATACTTGTGACCATGTTTCCATTCTCTCATTCCCTCATTTTCAAACGGCCTGTATCAATGAACCAACAGCGATCCGTATGGTTAAAATTGCATAAAATCCTCGACCGGCAAGATAAATACGGTGGCACCGCCAACCTCAACTTTAACCGGTTTAGGGATATAGGAATCCGCATTGCCGCCCATTGGTGAAATAGGCGCCACCATTTGTTCACGCTTGGAACAATTATCACGGAGAATGTCTAATGCGTTATCGACATACTGATCTTCACAGCCAATCATCAATGTTGTATTTCCTTCCTTCAAAAATCCTCCAGTTGTTGCCAATTTCGTTATTTTAAAATCGCCCTCACCCAACACATCGACAAGTCGGTTGGTATCTTTATCCTGAACCACCGCGATCACTAATTTCACTGTTCTTCCTCCTCTATTTTGGTTTGTAAACCTGTCAGCAACTGCTGCATAACATCAGCCTGAACCACCTCATATGGCTGATCGGCATTAATAACCCTGAAACGGTCTGGTGATTGTGATACGAGCACATGATACGCTTCGTAAACCTGTTCATGAAACCATCTATTCTCGAGGTCCAATCGATTTTTTTCTCTGTTTTCATTCGATGCAATACGCGCCAGTCCTTTGGCCGGCTCAATATCAAAAAACAAGGTTCTATCCGGAAAGGCATGTTGAATGGCAAACTCGTTAATTCGATAAACATCATCCATACCAATTCCTCGCGCATAGCCTTGATAGGCGAGACTGCTGTCAATGAACCGGTCACAGAGAACAACCTTTCCTTCCTGAAGGGCAGGGAAAATCTTTTCCACCAAATGCTGTCTTCGCGCAGCTGCATAAAGCAGAGCTTCCGTCCGTGCATCCATGGTTGTGTGGTCGTTACTAAGAATCAGCTGACGTATTTTTTCAGATAGGTCAATACCGCCCGGTTCACGGGTTGTAAGCACATCATATCCCTGATTGGACAGCTGGACAGCTGCTGCGTTAAGAATGGATGATTTGCCGGCACCTTCACCACCTTCAAATGTTACAAAATATCCGTTCACATGTGTTAGCTCCTTTATTGAAAAACGTTGATCGTTCCGGCAACATCCCGATGTTGGAACGAAACACCTTGACGCCGCAGCTGTTCCACCAGCTGAAGATGCCTGTCCCGAATCCGCTCCCCCTTCAAAATAAGGGGAATACCCGGCGGATATGGGATGACCGGCTCAGCCGCTGTATAGCCCGCTGATTGCTGAAAAGAAATCGGCCGACTGCAACGCTCATGCATTTCCTGATAATCCAGATGAAGTTCGGTCAACTTTTCTGAAAATAAGTCGTCCATATTTATTATAGCATTATTCTCTGTAAATTTTAATTGTGTGCCTATGCGTGTGATAGCATTCTTCAAATGAACCATTCCCGTGAAAGGCGTCAGTCCATGAACCATTAAAACGTGATTATGATTGGACAGCTCTGGATAAATAGCTTCTTGTTCCAGGGCACGGGCAAGGACATTACCTGTGATTCCGGCTTTTGTCTGTATGGTTATTTTTAACGGATCATCCGATTCCAAGATACTCCACGCCCAGCTATCTTCCAGTATTGCCTTCATTTGTGCGGCACTGTCCGTAATAGTCGTGACGTCGCGATTGGTCAACGACGCCAAATAAAAACGGGCCAGATCCAATGTTGCCATAATCGGATACGACGGGCTACTCGACTGAAGCATTTGCAAATAATGGCTGATGCGATTCGTCGCCAGCCGCTGTGAACGAATGTGCAAATAGGACCCCATCGTCAGCGCCGGTGCCATTTTGTGCGCCGACTGAACCACGCCATCCGCACCGAGATCCAATGCGGATGCAGGAAATGCCCTGCCTAGTGAAAAATGAACACCATGGGCCTCATCAACAAGTACTGGTATATGATATGCATGAGCAAGGTCAATCATTTCTTTCAGTTCAAATGTCCCACCAAAATAATCAGGGTAGGTCAAAGCAATTGCTTTAGCATCTGGGTGCTGTCTCAGTGCCTGCTGTATGGTATGAATAGACGGTGCTGTATAACGATCTTTGGCCTCATCCCATTCAGGTGCTGCGAACACCGGTCTGGCCCCACTCAATTCCAGTCCATTAATAATGGATTTATGACTGTTTCGTTGTACAATGATCGTATCCCCGGGCTGGCATACAGCCATAATCATGGCCAGATTTCCTGCTGTGCTGCCACCGACAAGAAAAAACGTTTCATCAGCGCCAAAAAAAGCGGCTGCCAGCTTTTGTGCATGCCCAATGACGTCTTTTGGTGCGTGCAAATCATCAAGACCGGTCAATTCCGTCATATCCAACGGCAGGACAGCATCAAAAAAAACTCGCCCTCGCCCTGGAAATATATTGCCATTTTTATGGCCGGGAACATGAAACGACATTGGGTCCCTCTCGGCCATTTGCTGCAATGCATCATACAATGGGGTTTGCATTTGGTCCATTGTCATATATACTTCACCTTTTTCATGGTTTCCTAGTCTATTTCATTAAAAAAGGTCTCTGCATTAAATAGACAAGAGACCTCAAATCATTTCTAGGAATATAATGTTGGTTGATTCACATTTTTTAATTTCTGTAGATAGTAACGATATTTTTCTTCTCTTGGTTCTGTCTGGACCATGTTTGTTTCACATTCACGGCAAATAAACATTTTGTATAAATGGATGCCGCGTTCTTTCTCTTCTTCACAAATACCGCATCGTTCGGTCATGATTTTTTGTTCCATGTCCCCACCTCCGTTAGTTTAGTATCTCCTAATCTAACGAATCGTATACATGATAATCTTGTAAATGTAGATTTTTCATAGCTTTTGTAATATAGATGGTTGCTTTTGCCTATATACAACAGTATATGCGAGGAGGGCTTTTTTCTTTACCGATATTTGGGCAATACGCTTCAAACATGACCGTCACGGTATAATGAACAAATGAATAGCGCCGAGTGATGCCACGCCAAACAACCCCAAAAACCCGGAAACAGCTGCTGTAAAGAGGTTGATGGGGATATGCAACCCAATAGCTCCTCCAAAAACATTAACGAAGAAAAGAAACAAAATGCCAATCCCCATTTTCACGGTACCGTTGGCAATGAAGCGTACCGGCTTCACGGGGGCACCTGCAAACAATAAGACAATAATCAGAGCAACCATAATCGATATAACTAGCGTCGAACTCAATTTCGAACACCCCTTTTCCTTGTCCCTTTCTACTTATATATGAAAAGATGTACGAAAAAAGAACGACTTATCTATCGAGTGTAACGAATGATGCCAATATGACGCCGTTTAGCCTCACGCAGCAAAAATAAGTAGTTTTCCCTAGCGAGATTCTGTCTGAAAAAAACATCTTCTGTCGGTTCAATACTTTTATCAACGATCGCTTGAATCTGTTTCCATTCGTGCTCCAAGGCTATGATCGCATCCAGCAATTGTTGATCTGTTTCCTTGTTTTTTCTTGTTTTTCTCATACCATCACCTGATCATGCATGTTCATAGGTCTTTCCGGCCTTCAAGAGCCTTGGATAATGTCACTTCATCCGCGTATTCCAAGTCACCTCCGACCGGCAGTCCATGTGCTATTCGACTCGTTTTAATACCTGATGGTTTAACAAGACGGGAGATGTACATCGCTGTTGCTTCGCCTTCAATGTTCGGATTCGTCGCCAGAATCAGTTCATCGACACCCTCATCTTTAAGTCTGTTAATCAAGTCCGAGACATTAATATCTTCCGGGCCAATGCCATCCATGGGGGAGATGGCGCCGTGCAGAACATGATACTTTCCGTTGTATTCCTTCATTTTTTCCATAGCGATGACATCTTTCGGATCTTGCACAACACAGATAATGGAACCATCTCTTGACGTATCCTGACAAATCGCACAAGGATCCTGGTCAGTGATATGTCCACATCTAGCGCAATGCGTCAGTTCCCGTTTGGCATTGACTAGTGATTTGGCAAAGTCCATCACATCATCGTCGTTCATATTTAACACAAAAAATGCCAGCCGGACGGCAGTTTTCGGGCCAATCCCTGGCAATTTTGTAAAACTGTCAATCAATTTGGAAATCGGTTCTGGATAATACATTCCGATGCCTCCTCGAACAACGGCGCAAGGGTTCTCTCAGTAACAGATGGACCGGATTAAAACATTCCCGGTATATTCATGCCTTTGGTAAATTCACCCATCGTGTCATTCGTTTTATCTTCAATTTGTTTTAAAACATCATTGGTTGCCGTGAGAATCAAATCCTGCAACATATCCAAATCGTCCGGGTCAACCACTTCTTCAGAAATCTGCACGTCCGTTATTTCCTTTTTGCCGTTTGCGGTAACGGTGACCATTCCACCGCCACTGGACGCTTCAAAGGTCATTTCATGCAATTCTTCCTGGGCCTTCTCCATTTTTTTCTGCATCTTCTGCATTTGTTTCATCATGTTATTCATATTACCTTTCATCGAAAACGCCTCCTTAAAATAATCAGTTACTAGTCACGAATTTCCAACAAATCATCGCCAACGAGCTTTCTAGCTTCCTCCACCAGCGGATCATCCTTCTGGTTATCTTCTTCGGCCGGCGATGGGTCTTCCTGTTTGCTTATATATTCATTACGCAATTCCTGCCATTTATGCGCAGGAATCGGTATAATCGTCCAGTCTTTCCCTGTGACATGTTTTAAAACCGATTCAACCGTCTCCTGGTTATCGAGGAATAAGGAACAATGAATGTCATACTTAAATTGAACTATGAGCGCCTCTTGGGATGCAGCCGCTGGTTTGCTGTCCTGAATCGTAGCGTGAGCCGGAGCACTGACGGATTTTAGCCTGGAAAGAAACGATGCCCATTCGGACTGCACGTCTTGCAAAAGCGGCCGTTCTGCCGCATCCAGTACACGTCGGATTTTTTCATAAGGAACATCGTAGCTGTTTTTGGATGATTTGGGTTTCGGACGCCTTGGCTCATTGGATGGGGACGGCTGTTTGGCAGCGGGAGGTGCTTCTTTCAGTGCATTCAGCTCTTGTTCCAGATGCTGAATCTTTGTCGCCAATTCAATGACTTTATCCGAATTCTGTTCATGTTGCGGTACGTGCTGCTCCTCCTTACCGGCAATCGTCAGCAGGGCAATTTCAATAAATACTTTCGGATTAGTCGTCCACTTTATCTCCTGTTGACACTGATTCAGATGAGCAATCGCTTCCTGAATCCAACTACTGGAAATATCACTAGCCAGCTGTTGGAACGCATCATCAACCATGGCCCGCTCCAAAATGCCTTCCAATGACGGGGCACTTTTATAAAGCAGCAAGTCACGCAAAAAATAGATAAGATCGTAGACAAAGCGGGCCGGATCTTTGCCATTTTGAATCAGCTCATCCAATAATGACAGAGACTGCTGCACATTCCGCTGCTCCAACGCCTGCACAATATCTGTCAAAATTCCCTGTGCCACACCACCGGTCACGGCCAGAACATCCTCCATATCGACGCGGTCATCACAGTAGGAGATAGCCTGATCAAGAATGCTCAGCGCATCCCGCATGCCGCCCTCTGCTGCTAACGCAATGGCTTCCAATGCTTCAGACGATACAGCTATATTTTCTGCGTTGATAATTGTTTGCATACGTTCAACGATGGATCGGTTTGTAACTGGCTTAAAGTCAAAACGCTGGCACCGTGACGCGACCGTCAGTGGAATTTTATGCGGTTCGGTTGTAGCCAAAATAAACACGACATGATTCGGTGGTTCTTCTAACGTTTTTAACAGTGCATTGAACGCACTGGTGGAGATCATATGCACTTCATCAATAATATACACTTTATAAGGAACGCTGCTTGAGGCGTATTTCACTTTATCACGTATCTCACGTATATCCTCAACGCTCGTATTCGAGGCAGCATCCATTTCAATAACATCGGAAATGGAACCATCCTGAATACCAAGGCAAGCATTGCATTCATTGCATGGCTCTAGAACAGGGGCTTGCTCACAATTGATCGTTTTTGCAAAAATTTTCGCCGCACTGGTCTTCCCTGTTCCCCGCGGTCCGGAGAATATATAGGCATGAGAGAATGTCTCCTGGGCCACTGCATTCTGTAATGTTTTCGTAATATGAGTTTGTCCAACAACATCCTGAAACTGTCTTGGACGCCATACACGGTATAATGCCTGATAGCTCATAATGCATGCTTCCTCTTTATATAGTGTGATTCCATTATACTCGATAACTGGGGGGATGTGAACCTTTTCAATCGATACCAACCAATAAACGAAAAAACTGCACCAGCCGCAAAACAAGCGCTGATGCAGTTTGTTGAACCTATGTAACCGTGCACCCATTGTTGATCGGACATCCCTAAGCGTTACCCAAGTTCATGGCTCGGCTCAGGCTTCCCCGCGGCACACAAGAATAACCAATTACTGCTGCTTCCTTCCGGATCTGACAGGGTTCATGGGTTCCTGTTGCGCAGGACCTGGGCGTCAACACCAATCCCTTGAGGCAGACCCTAAAGACGCCTGACCTCGAATGGGAATTCGGCCTTGCTATAGCGGCTTGCAAGTACAGGGCACCGCTACCTCCCCGCTTAGCACGGTAATGGTTATTATACGTACTATCGGGGTAAAATGCAATGAAAATCATTGGATGGATGTATTTTACAGTTTCCGGTCGTTACTTGTTTTTTTCTGACTCCGCAAGTTCCGGAAAAAATCCGTTAAAAGAAGGCTGCATTCCGTCTCCAGAACACCGCTGACAACCGCTGCCCGATGATTGAATTGCTCCTCATCAAGCAGATTCATTAACGTACCGGCACAGCCTGCTTTCGGATCGGGGGCGCCGTATACAACCCGTTTGATTCGTGATTGAACAATCGCACCGGCACACATGGGACATGGTTCAAGCGTTACGTACAATGTACAATCTTCCAATCGCCAGCTTCCGATGACTTGATTAGCCTTTCGAATGGCGATCAGTTCTGCATGCGATAAGGTTGTCCGGGACGTTTCCCGGATATTATATCCTGCAGCGATCACCTGTCCCTCGCGAACAATAACCGCTCCGATCGGGACTTCATTGATGGCTTTTGCCTTGTTGGCCTGTTTGATTGCTTCATGCATAAACGTGGCATCATTCATAAACACCCAACACCTCACTGACCATCAGTATAACTTATTCCGCCGGCAAATGACATATGTGACAGAGGTATATCTAGGTGTAGTCAAACATAATGTGGAACTAGGATATAAACGAAGGAGGGAATATTCGTGCAAATTCACGTCGTACAGCCAGGCGATACCTTATATGCCATATCCCATTTATATGGTACATCCATCAATGAACTCATTGAAGCCAACGAATTGGATGAACCGGGCAGCCTTGTTGTCGGGCAAACGTTGGTCGTACCAATTATCGGGCAATGGTATGTTGTCCAGGCTGGTGATAGTCTGAATTCGATTGCCCATACATTTGGCATGACTCAACAGGAATTAGCGGTGGTAAACCGTCTACCTGTCAATCAAAAGCTGCCCATTGGTTACAGATTGTATATTCCGGAACAGGCCAAACGTGCAATCGCCACTTTCGCTTATGTAGAACCTTACGGGGATCGCGTTTCCGATACATTGGTAAATGCAACAACCAAAACATCACCATATTTGACGTATATCGCCCCGTCCAGTTACAACGTCAGCCGCGACGGAACACTTACCCCGCCGCCACTAGATAACTTTCATCAGATCGCTGCCGAAAACAATACAGCCATGGTACTTGTCGTGACGAACCTGGAAGAGGGTGAATTCAGCAGAGAGCTCGGACACATCATCGTCACCGTCCAAGCCGTGCAAAATACACTGCTTGATAATATGATCAATACCGCTGCCGAACAAGGTTACCGTGGGGTCCATTTTGACTTTGAATTTTTGCCGCCGGAAGACCGGGAAGCTTACAATCAGTTTCTGCGTAAAGCTAAACAACGCCTGTCCGAAAAAGGTCTTTTTCTATCGACCGCACTCGCTCCGAAAACCAGTGCCCAGCAGGAGGGCGGCTGGTATGAAGCACATGATTATGCCGTCCACGGGGAAATTGCTGACTTTGTCGTGCTCATGACATATGAATGGGGATACAGTTACGGCCCACCGTTAGCGGTATCACCAATAAATGAAGTTCGTAAAGTTGTCAACTTTGCATTGAGTGTCATGCCTGCTGATAAAATAATGTTGGGTCAAAATCTGTATGGTTATGACTGGACATTGCCTTACGAGGAAGGCGGTGAACCTGCTGAAGCAATCAGTCCGCAAAAGGCCGTAAACCGTGCACGCATTCATAATGTGGCCATCCAGTACGATAACGACGCACAGGCGCCATTTTACACGTATTACGATAAACAAAACACAAAGCATGAAGTGTGGTTTGAGGATGCACGCTCCATCCAGGCCAAATTAGAACTGATAATGGAACTTGGGCTGCAGGGGATTGCTTACTGGAAGCTCGGACTGGCTTTCCCGCAAAATTGGCTGTTGCTGCAGGATCGTTTTCAAATAAAAAAATGGCCATAAGCAACAATCCCCCTCAAACACATGCATGCTCGAGGGGGAGTATTTTTATCAGCTGTTTAACAATTGCAATGCCTCCTGATTAAAGGCAGGGATATCGTCGGGCTGCCGGCTCGTCACGAGCTGATTGCAGCAAACGACCACATCTTCGTCCTTCACATTGGCACCAGCATAGGCCATATCGGTCTGAATAGATGTAAACCCGGTTGCTGTCCGACCTTCCAGCTTTTTCGCTGTAATTAAGAGCTGGGGTCCGTGGCAGATAGCAAACACCGGCTTGTCCGCATCCATAAACTGACCCGCAAACCGCACAAAACGTTCATCAGCACGTAGCATATCCGGTGAAAATCCGCCGGGAATAAACAATGCGTCAAAATCGTCTGGATTCACTTGGTCAATCGCCTCATCTATGGTAACGGATGTTTCTTTATTTTTGCCTGTTACGTGTTTTCCTTTTTCTTTCTCAATGGTCACAATCTCATGACCCGCATCCGTGAATGCCTTTGCCGGTTCCGTGTATTCCACATCTTCAAACATGTCCGTTATGACAGTTGCTATTTTTTTGTTCATGACCTTCACTCCTTCCGGCTAAATGAAATTTATGACCAATAATCATCAAGATGATCACACATCTCGTATTATAAAACCTAGCAGGACAGATATACAATCAAACAGCTTATCCATCCCCATTGAGACAAAAAAGAGCCGCCACCAAATGATGACAGCTCTTATATCCCCAAATTACGTTTCCAATGTGGATGTATCGCCAGTCGGCAATCCAAGCTCTTGTGATCTAAGCAAACGGCGCATAATCTTTCCGCTGCGCGTCTTCGGAATACCCTCTTTCACTTCCAACTCACGTGGAGCCGCATGGGCACTCAATCCAGTTTTGATAAATTGACGGATTTCTTCAAGCAATTCCTCCGACTCCTGATACCCTTCATTTAAAGTGATAAATGCTTTGACAATTTCCCCGCGTTCTGGATCCGGCTTGCCAATAACACCGGCTTCCGCAACAGCAGAATGTTCAATCAATTTGCTTTCCACTTCAAATGGACCAACGCGTTCACCGGATGTATTGATCACATCATCCAAGCGTCCCTGGAACCAGAAGTAGCCATCCTCGTCTTGATAAGCACTATCACCGGAAACATACCATCCATTAATAAAGTAACTTTCAAATTTTTCCGGACGTTGCCAAATGGTGCGCATCATAGCCGGCCACGGTGCTTTGATTGCAAGATTTCCCATTTGGTAGGGCGGAACTTCATTGCCCTCATTATCAACAATGGACGCCTCGATTCCCGGTATTGGTTTGCCCATCGAACCCGGACGGATTTCCAGCGATGGAAGGTTCACAATCAATTGTGCACCCGTTTCGGTCATCCACCATGTGTCATGAATACGCAGATTGAATGCTTGCATGCCCCATGTGATCACTTCTGGATTCAGTGGTTCACCAACACTCAACACATGACGCAAGGATGATAAGTCATGCCGTTTCACTGGATCCTCACCAGCACTGACCAATTTTCGCAATGCCGTTGGCGCTGTATACCAGACCGATACATTGTATTGTTCAATCGTGCCATACCAAGCATCCGGACTGAATCTGCCCCCGCGGACCACGTTAGTGACACCGTGCAGCCATGGCGCAAAAATGCCGTAACTGGTTCCGGTTACCCAGCCCGGGTCGGCCGTACACCAGTAAACATCGTCTTCCCGCAAGTCAAGCACCCATTCAGCCGTTTGGTAATGCTGAATCATGGCATGATGAACATGGTAGACGCCTTTTGGTTTTCCGGTTGAACCGGACGTATAATGAATCAGCATACCATCTTCCAAATCGACCCATTCCATAGCAAATTCAGAAGAGGCTTCCTTCATTTCCGAGGCATAGTCGATATACTTATCAGACGTCTCATTGTTTTCGCCGACAAGGACGATTTTTTCAAGATCAGGCAAATCCTCCTGTGGTACCCGATCCAACAAGTCAGGGGTTGTTACCAGCATGCTTGCCTGACTATCCTGCAAACGATCCCGGACTGCTTGTTCCATAAATGCTTCAAACAACGGGCCGGCAATCGCACCGGTTTTCATAATGCCGAAAAACACCGCATAAAATTCTGGACTTCGCGGAAGAAAAAGAAAGATACGATCGCCTTTTTCAACATGATGCTTCTTAAGTACATTGGCAAACTGATTGCTTTGTTGACGCAGCTCTTCAAACGTCACTGCTTCCTCCCGCTCCGGTGATGAATATAACAAGGCCGTTTTATCTTTTTTAGCGGGATTTTCAGCATGGCGATCAATTGCTTCATAAGCCATATTCACTTTGCCTGTTTCATGCCAGGTGAAGTTTTTTTTGACCTCCTCCCAGGAAAACGTCTCGCGCATCTTTTCATAGTTTTGTAAATTAAAATGCCCGTTCTGCGCGGGTATACGTTGCATATCCATGTTTATCATCCCTTCCTTGTTTTGCAATCGGTTACAATAATCCGTATTATATACTTATAGAATCACTGAACCAACTATGCAACCAGATGAAATTAATTAAATCATATTGTGACTGTTTTCTATTTTAAAACGTTTTGTGACATTTTTAAAGTATTTTGATTTAAAATACACCGGAGAAGTACGCATACAGATGCAACCCCTTGCCATGTTATCATTTGAAAGGTGAAACGAATTTGCATATAAAAAGCACAGAATTGAATCTGTGCTATCATCGTTATTAACTTCTATTTTTTTACAATTGCCTACAATTGAATGATGAAAATAAAAAAGTGGATATGAATCACTTATTTATTGGCACGAACGCTACCTGATTATTCAAGTCCATTTACTTTTCAACCATAGACAGCAACACTTTTTCCATTTTTTCTTTTGACAATGCTTCTGCAAACATTACGATTTTGTAATCTTTTTCTGGTACAGCAACCCTCATACCACCCCTGAAACTAGCACTCTCATCTTTAGGGGAAACTACATCAAACTGAAGCCCATTTGAAGAATACGTTTCGGATTTTTTATAAGGGCCATCCCCAAGCATCTCCTCCATAATATCTTTTTGATTTATATTCACCTGTTGTGTCCAAAACAGATACTCTCCATTGCTATAATTTAATGAAACAACTGGTTCCTCATCTACATTTTCGATAGAGTAATTTTCGCCAATTTGATTATAACTCTCAGGTATATATGTTGGCTTTGTGATGGTGAAACTAAATTTTGCTTGCTGTTGCACTTCCTTTAGTGCAAATTTATCTGTGTAAGATTGCTGTAAATCTCCAATTTGGTTTAGTCTCGCTGCCTCGTTCTCATTAGGTTCTCTATTTTCTTCTTTTATTCTACTCCATATTTCGGTTCGTTCTTTTATTAGTTCACTATAATCGTTGAATTCTTCTTCCGTTAAATTTTCCTTTGCTAGTTCTAAGTGTCGGTCGAAATCATCAATTTCTTCTTGACTCTCATCAGGATAAGCTTGCATTAAATTTTCTTCCGACCCAAATATTTGATTTATTAATGATTCGGCAGCATCTGCGATGTAAGAACCGCCAAAAGTGACACCCGAACCAATAATCACTACTGAAGCAACTGAACTAAGTATCCACTTAGGAACTCTTCTCTTTTTCTTTCCTTTTGATTCTGCTTGCCTTACACCTGATTCAATTCTCTGATGAAGTTTTTCCTTAGGAACTTTTATATTTTGCATATCTTCTTTTAAGTTCTTACCTTTCACAAACATCATCCTCCTTCATGTCCTCTCGCATTTTTTGTAAAGAACGGTATAATACAGACTTTGCTGTACTCGTAGGAACCCTCAATATGTCAGCAATTTCTTTAAAAGTATAACCATAATAATATTTTAAAAGGACAATACTTTTCTCTTGCTCATTTAAATTTTCAATGACTCCCCTTAGAGTTATGGATAGAGTAATGTTTCCATCATCTTCGCCCAAATTATCGGTATATTCCGGCTTTAAATGTGTGATGTTTTTTTTCTTTCTTACCAGATCAATCGCGGAGTTAATTGTAATTTTGATTAACCATGTTTTAAAATACTGCGGATTCCTTAAATTGTTAACTTTGCTGTAGGATTGGAAGACGGTTTCTTGAACGATATCGAGTGCATCAGCTTCATTTTTTGTATAGACATACGCTGTTCGATAGATATCATTCTCGTATTCCTTCATAAGTTTCATGAATGCATCCTTATTACCACTTTGGGCTTTTTTTACTAACCTTTTCATAAAATACTTACTTCACCCCCCTTTCTTTTACACACGTATTAGACGGTTGAATATCATCATTAGTCTAAAATTTATCGAAGTTTTTTTATTCAATTTAATATGCTGTGTACATTCTTAAGCAACCAGGACGTTTTGTTTAGAAATCCGAAACTTATAATGAGATTAATACGTCCTATTCTATAAACAATTAAGGAGGAGTTTAATCAATTAAGAAAATCTTTCTTTTTGTCATTACCTTGCTAATAAGTGTTTTATTAATTGGATGCGGTTCCAGTAATCCAATTAATAACGATGATAACACTCAGGCAAAGGGAGACTGGCCTGTATATGATTTTGAAGAAATAATAGACGAGGTAGACTTAATCGCTTTTACTACTGTTGAAAATACCCAAAGTAAGGAAATAATTAATTTAATACGTTTTATACTTTAGGAAGGAGAGGAATCAATGAAAAAGTCTTTTGCTTTTATTGTTACTTTACTTGTATGTATTTTGTTAGCAGGATGTGGTATAAGCGAGCAAAATAATTCTGATACAGCTAATTCGAGTCAAGAAGTAGCAGGTTATATAGTCGAAATAGATGGTGACGACGTTTTACTTTTAAAAGATGCTTCGTTAGAGGAATTTCAAAAAGTCGAGGATAAGTTTGCTTCAGATGACCCTTCTTCCAATTTTAAAGGTTCTAATCCAACCTTTGATGGTCCTGATGATGGTAATTTTATGTATATAAACTATAAAGATGTTGATGAGGAAATAAGCGAATATGAAAAAGGTGATAAAATCAAAGCCCAAATAGGTAGAGAGATTAAAGAATCTTATCCTACACAAGCAGACGGAAAAGAAATTTCTTTAAAAGACTAGTCACTTTATAAAACGGGCGCGTTAATCGAACAACTGTATGCGGGAATTGGGCCATTTAACGGCATAAATATTACTGGGGAGGAAGTTCAATGGTTAGAACAAAAACATTAGTATTTTTCTTTTCCATTTTATTATTAATAGCGATTTTAGCCAGTTGCTCAAAAGAAAACCTTGCATTAGATGAGAATGTTTCCAGTATCGAAGTGTACAAATTTGATGAAGATACATTAGGGGTTGCTGAATGATTTATATCTTACCTAAGAATAATAGGGGCTTTCGATCTCGGACCGAAAAAAGGTTCTCGACCATTAAATATAAAACGTATAAAAAAGTATCCCGGAGGATCTTTTCAAGATTCATAACCAGGAACTGGATGGAAATGACCGTTTCACTGGTCACCCGAAGACATGCTGAAATAAGGCCAAGTCCATACGAACGCTTGCCCTCGCCAAACTTGCCTTCTATCGCATTTCGTTCTGCGGCATCCTGATATTCAATTTGTTTTTGAAGCCGGTTCTCCTGAGCATTTTTGGAAGGGCGGCCGAGTTTTGGTCCGCTCAGCCGGATGCCGCGCTCCTTGCAGTAGCGTCGGTTTCCCCTTGTCCGGTAAATCTGGTCAGCCAGGACCGCCTCCGGATAAGTACCATGGCGCCTACAATAGGCCTCAATGGAGTCCTGAAGATAGACTCCTTCATGATAGGCGTCCCATGACAGTTTATCCAGCGTGGTATAACCATTGATCATGCTTACGGAGATTTTGGCCCCGAACTCAACATTGGCATCTGTTTTACCACGTACAATCGGACGTACATGAGGCTGGTGGATACTGACGATGCGATGGTCGATTTGATGCTTTTTATGGTCATACATGTGCTGCTGTTGACGGGTTAGTTCCTGTATGACCAATAATTCCCCATACTGACGCTTGTCCAAAGGTGACAGTCCTACCTGTTGCACGAGGAACGAGATGTGTTTTAAGTTTCTCTGAACGTAGTTTAGCTGCTTGCCAACGGCTTGTCGAACGTTTTTGCGTCCCGGTTGCTTTTGCTTGGAAATTGCCAGATAAGCCTTGCGGGCTTTCTTTCGATAGGTACGTGGTTTCCGTCGCTCACCTTTCAAAGGTTCATGCAGCGTATCGATCATGGCTTCAAGCTTTTCCCGTGCCTGATTTAACAAATTCAAATCCGTTGGATAGGCGATATCGGCTGGGGCACAAGTGGCATCCATCATCAGCTTTCCCTGATTAGGTAAGCTATCAGCCGTTCCCTGATTGGACTTGTCACCATGTGAACCGCCGGTTCCTTTATGGTCATTATCTGAATCATCATCATCGTCCTGGTCACGCTTTGTTTGTTCTTCCACTATCCATTCATTGACTTGGTTGACGATGGAAGCATCCAGGCGTTTACGGAAATACGTCATGGTCGAGGCATGAAAAGGCGCTTCTTCCTGAAAAGATGAAAGCCCGATAAAATACTGAAGATACGGATTCTCCGTAATCTGTTCCACAGTTTCCCGGTCACTCAGTCCAAGACGCTCTTTTATGATTAATGCGCCAAGCGCCGTCCGGACCGAATAGGCTTTGTTTCCTCTTGTTGAATCATTCAGGAGTTGAACGTACTCATCTTCAAGTTTTGACCATGGAATCAGATTGGCCATAACAGCCCAGCGGTTATTAGGGTTCAAACGACCCCCAAAAGGGAGGAAAAATTCATCCGGCATGATCATTTGACGTTCATTATGTTCGTACATTGTCAGGCCTCCAGGTGCAAGGTTTTTTCGTTGAATTTGTCTCTATCCCTTGCAACTTATTTCGACAAAAAGACGCAAAGTTCCTGTCCAATCAGTCATTTTTATTTATTCAGCAGCCCCTACATTAGTTGATACGATTGAAGACGAGGAATTTATAGATAAACTTGTAAAGGAATTGAATAAAGCTACAACAGAATCAACGGCAAATATGGATTTCGAATCACCTGATTATGAGTTAGTCTTCAAAAGTGCTAAAGACAAGAAAATACTCAATATAGGTTATTTTAAGAAAGTGATGTATTTAGGCGTAAAAGGGCGTTATTGGAATGAAGATGAAGATTTAATGTATCAAGTAGACCTTGAATTACCGATTGACTAAGTATCTGTGAACTACAATCGGGCGAGCGGAACGCTTAGGCTTGCGTCTGTATCACCCGTTCACAACCTGCGCCATAATAACATTTTGAATGCCCCCGGCAGGAATCGAACCTGCGCACACAGCTTAGGAGGCTGTTGCTCTATCCCCTGAGCTACGGGGGCGTTGTTATAAAGGGAGCGTTACACTAAAAAGCACCATCTTTATTATACAGAAATCCCGCTCATATGAAAAGGCACATTTTCAAAACCATGGAAGGTCACTTTCGTATATGCTACAATAAAGCAATAACCAACGTGATCGGAGGGTTCATATGCCAACTGTTCCGTTCATTGCCATTGAAGGACCGATTGGGGTTGGCAAGACATCCCTTGCCAAAAAATTATCCGCCTATTTCGGCTATCATTTGCTGCCGGAAATCGTTGAAGAGAATCCATTTCTCGATAAATTTTACAACAATAGCGATGAATGGAGTTTTCAAACAGAAATGTTTTTCCTTTGCAATCGGTTTAAGCAAATGGAAGACATAGAACGAACGTACTTAAACCATCATAAGGCAGTTATTGCCGACTATCATATATCCAAGAACATGATTTTTGCTGGACGTACCCTCCCAGAAGATAAATATGAAAAATATAAACAAATTCACCATATTTTAACCCGTGATTTACCTATTCCAAACATTATGATTTATTTGCATGCGAGTCTTGATACGATGTTAGAGCGTATTCGTAAGCGCGGAAGGACAATCGAACACCATATACAACCGTCTTACCTGTCTCAAATCGCTGACGATTACGACGCCCATATGAATGCATTTGAAGCGCTCCATCCAGATATGTCAATTATTCGTATTGACGGAGACGACAGGGATTTTGTCAACCACCAGGACGATTTGGAGGCGATTATCCGACAAGTACAGCAGCACATAGACAAACAAATAGGATCAGACCATTAAAAGGGAATATATATGTGCCACCTCTTCCTGTTCCGGAAATTAACCCTGCACATAAGGAACACGGGAGTCGATCGGTTCCTTATGTTAAAAGGTTTTTCCTAATTCAATCGAGCGCTCACGAGCGGACGTCACACAATTCATGACCGCTTCCCGGAAATGACCTTGATCCAATGCTTCCAATCCAGCCTGTGTCGTCCCGCCCGGACTGGTAACATTTTCGCGTAGTTTAGAAGGATCCTCCCCGGAGGATCTCAGCATTTCTGCCGCACCGGCAATCGTCTGTATTAGCAGTTCCTGCGCTGTTTGTTTGTTCAGACCTGCTTCAATCGCTGCCGCTTCCATGGACTCAACCAGATAGTAAACGTACGCCGGCCCGCTTCCCGCAATAGCTGTAACGGTATGCATGTCTTCTTCAGCAACCTCTGTTGCCGTTCCCAACGTGCTGAACAATTCCAAAGCAGTGGCAAGATGGTCCTCTGTCGCAAATTTCCCTCTCGTTATAGCTGTGGCAGACGCCCCAGCTGCTGCTGATGTGTTCGGCATCGCCCGTATGACCGGTATGTCACGACCCAGCATTTGAGAAATGGTTTCTGTTGATACACCCGCAGCGATGGATATAAGCAGTTGTCCCGTATCCAAATGATCACGGATCGAATCAATGGCTGCTTCCATGTCATATGGCTTGACAGCAAGCAAAACAATATGAGCGTCCGCCACCGTCTGCTGTTTATCCTCAACATAGGAAATGTTGTATTGCTTCCCGAGATGCTCCAACCGCTTCTGATCGGATTTATTGGTCACCATAATGTTTTCTTTTGGTAAAAATCCACTGTTCAAAATCCCCGACAGAATAGATTCAGCCATCGACCCTGCCCCGATAAACGCCATTTTTTCCGCCATGATGCCCATCACTCCTCACAAATAAAATAAAAATCCTTCATGTCATCCTTCGAAAAAGGACGAAATGAAGGGTTCCGTGGTACCACCTTTGTTGGCATAGAAATACACACCATGCCCACTTTTTTGATAACGCAAAAGGTATGCGGTCAGCTATAGCTGACAACTCCAAGGTAGGTTTCACGACAGCAACATCCGATGGAATCTCACAGCCGTTGAATTCCAATCTCTTACGGCAGCTAACCGCTACTGACCTTTTCTTCGTTCATTTCCTTTGTTTTTATGTACTATACCTGCTGTCATCCGGAATGTCAAGACGTATTACTACGAACATACATATTTCCGGCAGGTGCCTTATTGGAATGTCCCTGAAAAAGAACCGCTACAATAGGATGTAACGGCTTGGTGGTTCTATCTCCAATTTATGCGCATTTGTAATGAAATGGAGGAGGTAGAGGGATTTGAACCCCCGCGCGGTTTGACCCGCCTGTCGGTTTTCAAGACCGATCCCTTCAGCCACTTGGGTATACCTCCATAAGACAGGTTACAATATATCATGTATTTCGGCCTCTGTCAATATAATCATTACATATGTATGTGTCAATCTTTTCTCGATGTGGTTGTCACACCAATATATCTGGCACTTTATCTTTGTACACTTTTTCCGGCTACCGCG
Source organism: Lentibacillus halophilus (assembly GCF_055395055.1). Taxonomy (NCBI): domain Bacteria; kingdom Bacillati; phylum Bacillota; class Bacilli; order Caryophanales; family Bacillaceae; genus Lentibacillus; species Lentibacillus halophilus. The sequence continues at coordinate 937,758 of NZ_AP043750.1, read as the reverse complement.
CTGTCGCTTGGTGGCCTGCATATTTTCGTCACGTTCCAAAACCCGGAACCTGACAAAAACATGCAGGATATTACCTAAAACTCTTCATCAAGTTTCCTATCGCTGATGAATGGGCTGTATATAAACTGATGGATCCTTCTTTTGCGCCAATCGATGGGCGTGTTGGCTGATTCAAGTATTCCGTCATACGAATGGTCTTTTCAACGTCTCGCTGCTTGCGTGCGCTTCGTTTTTGGGATGTGAGATAAACATCTCGCAACGTGTTATTGAGGATACCCTGTTTTACTTTCACCATAGCTTCACTGCCGTCGGCGCTCCAATGCATCCCACGTCTTTTCATCCGGAAAGAAACGCGGCGCTGATTGGATTCCATAGCCCCTAAGCCTCGTGCGTCTTCTGGCGGGTCTTCCACTTTCTCACGCCAGTCAAATAGACGATTCCAATTGTGCTGAATGTAAGTTCGAAAACCGTTTACCTTTTCCAGCTGTTTCGCGTCTTCCAGGGTACTTTCGTATGTATCCAGCCAAAGTATGACCTGTTGCCAATCGTGTTGTTCTAACGCTTTCCTTATCCCATCCTTAAATTCACTCTTTTCACCGCCTAATGCCCGATTTAACGCCTGGGCTATATGATACGTGTCAAGTTGATTCAATACGGGGTAACGGGACTGGGAAAAGGCTTCTTGAAATCGTTCAGCTGTATAGCCCTGCCCGCCATCACTATTGGTCACAACCTGCGTATTCTCCAGCGAATAACCATGGGCTGCATATGACTGTACCTCTTTCCAAAAGTCATCAGCCGGTTTGGTTGTCATGATCACATGTTGATTGCTGAGTGATACTCGTTTGCCATTTTTGACCCAGCCTTCATGCATCATCGCATGCCGGATCTCATGGCTTTTCTTCTTTTTCGTTGAACGTACAAATACACCGTCAGCCTCTGCATACAAAAAGTCTACTTCTCTTGCCTCCGGAAGGGACGCTGCTTCCTCCAGTTCAGCCGCCATTTCCATATCAGCCTGGGACTGCGCCTCTCCAACACGCTTTACGATACTCCCGACTGTTTGATGACTCATCGTTACGGGTGTCCATTCCTTCAAAGTTTGGGCTGATGCACGATACGTGCTCTCACTAGCCAATTCAGCCACTTTTACCTCCGTCAGGGGACTGTACCGTTGACTTTTCCGAAGACCAGCCCACTCATCAAAGGGATAGTGAGAATCACCTTTCAGGTCATGCATTAATGTATGCCGAAAACGAACCGCCCCAAACGTGAATTGAACCGTTTTCCAATCTTCGCGCTCGACAGTCCAGCCCAACTTCTGTTTCTCAGCTTTAATCACCTTATTAATCTGTGTGAACACTTCTCCCACCTGGGAAGCGAACACCTCATACATATAGAGTCGAATGCTTTCTTCCAAATCAACTAAGTTGTTTGTTTCCTTTATTAATGCGTATAATCTTGATATAATAGTTTCCATGAGAAGGCCTCTTTCGAAATGTATTTGCCCGTCAAAGCATACATTTCATGATAGAGTGCCTTCTCTTTTTTGACTAGAAAATTGCCTCAGGTGGCCCCGAGAATTATTTTACACATATATTACATATATCATGTTAATACGAGACTAAGCCAGCGGAATTCCTGACACCATTCAAGAATTCCGCACTGCTTTATACACTGTTCCTCATCTGAGCGTGTCTTTGCCGCCCATATACGGCCGGAGAACATCCGGAACAATAACAGACCCATCGTCCTGTTGATAATTTTCCAGAATGGCAGCAAGCGTCCGTCCGACGGCAAGACCGGAACCATTCAATGTATGGACATGTTCCGGTTTCTCTTTTTCCCCTCTGCGAAACCGGATGCCAGCACGTCTTGCCTGAAAATCCTCAAAATTGGAACAGGATGAAATTTCACGGTAGGTTTCCTGGCTCGGGATCCAAACTTCAATATCGTACTTTTTAGCGGCAGTGAACCCTAAATCACCCGTGCACATGTTCATTACACGATACGGCAAGTTCAACAATTGCAATACCTTTTCCGCATGCCCCGTAAGTATCTCCAGCGTTTCGTAGGAATCTTCCGGTTTCGTAAAATGAACCAATTCCACTTTATTGAATTGGTGCTGGCGAATAAGTCCACGCGTATCCCGTCCGGCTGAGCCTGCCTCTGAGCGGAAATTCGCACTGTATGCGACATATTTGCTCGGAAGATCCTCCATGCTCAAAATCTCATCCCGATAAAAATTCGTCACAGGTACTTCAGCTGTCGGAATCAGAAAATAGTCCCAGTCCTCCAATTTAAAAACATCCTCAGCAAATTTTGGAAGCTGACCCGTTCCTGTCAGACTTCCGCGATTAACAATTTGCGGCGGCATCATTTCCGTGTACCCGTGATTATCAGCATGTACGTCCATCATAAAACTTATCAGTGCCCGTTCCAACCGTGCTCCAAGCCCTTTGTAAAATACAAAACGGCTCCCGGTCACTTTGGCGGCCCGTTCAAAGTCAAGAATATCCAAGTTGGCAGCAATATCCCAATGCGGCTGTTTCTCAAAACCAAATTCCGAATGAGTGCCCCACCTGCGTATTTCCACATTATCGTCTTCGTCGTCACCGACCGGCACACTTTCATGTGGAATATTCGGAATGGACAACATAATCATTTCCAATGAATCTTCCAGGTCGTTCAACTCATTGTCAAGTTCTTTTATTTGATCACCGACTTTCCGCATTTCCTCAATAGCCGATTCAGCATCTTTTTTTTCTTTCTTCAGTTCGGAAATTTGTTTCGATGTTTCATTCCGTTTGGCCTTCAGAGCCTCCGTTTCCGAAATCAATGTTCTTCGGCGTTCGTCAAGTTCACCAAACCGGTCCAGTTCAGAAAGATCTTCCCCGCGATAGGATAATGCTTCCTTAACCTCTTTAAAGTTATTTCGTAAAAATTTCCGATCAAGCATCGTGACATCCTCCTTATTAACATATAAAAAACTCCCGTCCCTGACTGTCAGGGACGGAAGTTTGCTTTCCGCGTTGCCACCCTTATTGAAGAGATATCCCCTTCCGGCTCCATACGATAACGGTTTTCCACCGAGTTTACCTACTGTTATTTCAGCAAACCAGTTTAAGGATGGATTCACAGGCAGCCATCACCGATTCTCACCTGTCATCGGCTCTCTGAAGACAGCTGACACCTGTTACTATTTCCTTTCGTTACTGTTAATCATTATTATTACATCACAAATGACGTCCGATTAAGACGCAAGGCTATTTTTTGATTGTTCCACCATTTCGATAAAATATGCAATAAAACGATGATCATCTGTTAATTCGGGGTGAAAAGCCGTGCACAAATAATGGCCCTGTTTAGCCGCAACCATCCTTTTCTGATAGTCAGCCAGTCCTTCCACCTCATGGCCTGCTTCAGTGATATACGGCGCCCGAATAAACACAGCATGGAAACCATCTCCTGCATATGTTATATCCAAAGTTGCTTCAAAACTTGCCACTTGTCTGCCGAATGCGTTTCTGGCAACGGTGATATCCATCAAACCAAGATGACGACTGTCCTGCCCCTCAACAGCATTCGCCATCAAAATCATTCCCGCGCACGTACCAAATACTGGTTTTCCCTGTCTGCCAAATTCTCTAATAGCATCAGAAAAACCATAACTGTCCATCAGCCTTTGCATTGTTGTGCTTTCACCGCCAGGAATAATCAATCCATCTATTTCACTGAGCTGTTCCACCCGCTTGATCTCCACGGCAGCAGCACCGCATGCTTCGATGGACCGTATATGTTCGCGGACGGCACCTTGCAAGGCAAGTACACCAATCACATTCATCGTTATTCCTTCTTTCTATTCACTGCGATCCTGCATCCGGTCATGTCCTTCCAATGTTCCCATTTCAATGCCTTTCATTGCATTACCAAGGTCTTTGGAAAGCTCACTGATTAATTGGTAATCCGTATAATGTGTTGTTGCTTCAACAATCGCCTTAGCATACTTTTCCGGATGTGTCGATTTAAAAATACCTGATCCAACAAAGACACCATCCGCTCCAAGTTGCATCATAAGAGCCGCATCCGCCGGTGTTGCTACCCCGCCGGCTGCGAAGTTGACAACAGGAAGACGACCTTCCTCGCGGATGTTCATCAGTACGTCATATGGTGCCCCAATGTCTTTAGCATAGGTCATCACTTCATCATCCGACATCGATGTCAATTTCCTGATTTCAGATTGGACCTGGCGCATATGGCGAACGGCCTCAACAATATTTCCTGTACCGGGCTCACCTTTGGTACGGAGCATAGATGCACCTTCACCAATACGTCGTGCCGCCTCCCCAAGATTGCGACAGCCGCAGACAAACGGTACCGTATAATCCGATTTTTTCAAATGATACACGTCATCGGCTGGGGTCAATACTTCACTTTCATCGATATAGTCAGCCCCCATAGACTCCAATACACGTGCTTCCACCATATGTCCGATACGAGCTTTTGCCATCACTGGAACCGATACAGCATTCATCACCTCTTCGGTAACTTCTGGACTTGCCATGCGAGCAACACCACCGGCTGCACGGATGTCAGACGGAACACGTTCCAGTGCCATAACGGCAACAGCACCCGCATTTTCCGCTATTTGAGCCTGTTCGGCATTAACAACATCCATAATGACGCCGCCCTTTTGCATTTCTGCCATTCCACGCTTCACACGATCTGTACCCGTATTCACCATCGCTCTACCTCCAATATATAATTGTTTCTAGTTTTATTTTACTACACATCTCCGCCTGAAGTCGATCAAGCAGTATCGACTATTAGAACCAGCCTTTAACCGTATCCGTCACTGTTGTAAATAGATTGGAAAAAAAGTGTCCGACCGATCCAATGGCGAGCATGAACCAGTTAGCTTTTTCCACCTTGCTCTGTGCTGTCAGATCCATGGTCTGTTTGTTTACATCCGGAAAAATATAGCCATAATCATCGTCGCCTTTATAAACGATTTCAGCTGTGCCGATCTTTTCTCCTTTTTTAACTGGCGCCGTCAGTTTTTCTTCTTTATTTAATTTGTCTTTATTCAAATGATACGTCATGGCGTAGTTCTCTTTTTGGCCCTGTTTTATATACGAACGGAACGAGTCGTTGACGGCTATCTGTACCGTATCCTTTTTTCCTTTGGCTACTGGCATGTTTGATTTATCATCCAGCTGATAACCTTCCGGAAATATCTCTTGTTTCTGGAATTGCTGGAATCCGTAATTCAACAGTTTTGCTGTCTGCTGAAAACGTGCTGGTTCACTTTCGGCTCGCATAATGACAGAAATAAACCGATTGCCATCACGTTTTGCCGTTCCTGTGAAACAATACTGCGCCATGTCTGTGTGACCGGTTTTCAATCCATCAACGCCTTTATAATGAAATTGCTTAAGAGAACTTGCCTCTTTCGGGTCATGCGGGAGCATCCAGTTATAGTTGCGAATGGTTTGGCCATCAAAATTTGTTGATGGAACTTTGGATACATCAAGCGCTTTTGGATAGTCATTGATCAGATGATACGCCAACAGCGCCGCTGATCGGGCAGAAAGCTGATTATTGGCATTCGGATCGGTTCCCTCCGGTACATTGTCGCCGAGGGACGAATTGTGTAGTCCTGTCGAATTAACAAACTTATAATCCGGCAGTCCCATCTCTTTGGCCTTCTTGTTCATCATTTTGACAAACTCACCTTCCGAGCCTGCAACCAGTTCGGCAAGGGCGATCGTGGTGGCATTGTCCGAATTAATGGCCATTGCTTCGTACAATTCTTTAACGGTATAATCTTTACTTTGTTTCAGGCCGACACCGGAAAATGTCGTGTTGGCCGATATACTGTACGCATAATCGCTGATCTGTGTCGTGGTATCCCAACTGATGTCGCCATCCTCAATCGCTTCATGAACGAGGTATTCCGTCATCATTTTAGTCATGCTGGCAGGGGGAAGGGCCATGTCCGGCTTTTTAGCGTACAAAATTTTACCTGTTTTCGCATCTACCAGAATGGCTGATTCCGCATCCAGATCTAAATCTGATGCCTGTACCGTCCATGGCTGTGTTACGGCAACAGCGATCATCACGACAACAGCCAAGAATAGGGACACATATGTCTTTCCACTATAGCTCACTTTCGTTTCCTCCACTTTGATTAAGTATGTCTTTGCTGCATTCTACTGACCATTAACATTCGTATTTTATCATAAAAAATAGAAAAAAAATAGACAGGTAAAAGCCCTATCTATTTAAAATCATTAGGAAAAAATTACTATGTTACGTTGGCGTCACAAGTTGATACCCCCTCAGGAGTAATTGGGAGCCTCTTTAGTTATTTGCACATCATGCGGGTGGCTTTCCCGCATTCCGGCGTTGGATATCCGAATAAAACGGGCATTAAGACGCATATCATCGATGGTCGGAGTGCCACAGTAGCCCATACCCGCACGCAGACCCCCGGCCAATTGATGGGTCGTGTCAGCGAGTGGTCCCTTATAGGCCGTCCGTCCTTCTATACCCTCCGGAACCAGTTTTTTAGCATCTTCCGCATCCTGGAAATACCGGTCTTTGGAGCCTGCCTTCATCGCACCGACCGATCCCATACCACGGTAGACTTTATATTGCCGGCCCTGAAAAATCTCTTTCTCTCCTGGACTTTCCGATACACCGGCAAACATACTTCCAAGCATCACAGCGTGAGCACCGGCAGCAATAGCTTTTACAATGTCACCGGAATACTTGATCCCGCCATCAGCAATGATGGGAACACCGTATTCAGATGCCTTGGCCGCACAATCATAAATAGCCGTAATCTGCGGCACACCGATGCCTGAAACCACTCTTGTTGTACAAATGGAGCCAGGACCAATACCCACTTTGACAATCGTTGCACCCGCTTCAATCAAATCGGCGGTTGCCTCGGCCGTAGCAACATTGCCTGCAATAATATTTAAATCCGGATACGCATCGCGAATAGTACGGACTTGTTCGAGTACGGCCTGCGAGTGTCCATGTGCCGTATCTACGACAATAACATCAGCACCTGCTTCAGTCAGCTTTTCGATTCGCTTCATGGAATCACCGGAAATACCAACAGCTGCACCTGCCAAGAGACGTCCTTGTCCATCCTTGGACGAATTTGGAAATTCAATGGCCTTTTCAATATCTTTAATCGTAATCAGCCCTTTAAGGACACGGTCATTATCAACAAGCGGGAGTTTTTCAATGCGTTGATTCTGTAATAATGTCTCCGCTTCTTCCAATGTGGTACCAACAGGGGCTGTCACAAGGTTTTCACTTGTCATAACATCTTTAATCGGAATTGAATAATCCTGGATAAAGCGTAAATCCCGGTTTGTTAGAATACCTGTCAATTTTTGTTCATCGATATTGTTCACAATAGGAACACCGGAAATACGAAATTTCCCCATCAGATGTTCCGCATCATAAACCTGATGCTCTGGTGTGAGGAAAAATGGATTCGTGATCACACCGCTTTCCGAACGCTTCACCCGATCGATCTGTTCCGCTTGATCCTCAATCTGCATATTTTTATGAATGATGCCCAAACCGCCCTGACGAGCCATTGCAATCGCCATTTCTGCTTCCGTCACCGTATCCATCCCGGCACTGATCAACGGCAACTCAAGACGAATGTTTGTCGATAAATTCGTGCCTATATCAACTTCATTAGGCAGTACATCCGATTTCGCCGGCATCAGTAATACGTCATCAAACGTCAATCCTTCTTTGGCAAACTTGTCCTCGCGCATTGGTTTAACCTCCTATCAGTGAGTATGCTCGCTGTGATTAAAATTATGAATCCGGGGCAAACTAAGTCAAGACATTCTATTGATAATAACAATACGGCAACAACGCCACATTTGCAACAGCTTAGCGGGCACACAAAAGAAAAACTTCAATTCTGAAATTTACCACAATTAGGAGCTTCTATAATGCTTACCAACAACATTTCACAGTTTTATACTTATTTGCAGTCTCAGCAGAATGCTCAAGCGTATTTGGCCGATTGCTACCATCGGAAATTAAAAATGAATAATGCTTCCGTTAAAAGCTTTGAAAACTGTTCGCCATTTATACATTATCTGGATCACGGGTTGCGTTTCTACCAAAATGGCAAACAACTGGAACCTTTATTGCAGCCGCTTTTATTTTTTTATGGCATGGTGCATTTAATCAAAGCAAACCTGCTGTCGGTACGTCCGGATTATCCGGAATCGACGGCCATTCTGGCTCACGGTGTATCCAGCAGAAAACGCAAAAAACGGGATTATACATTTATGAAAGATGAAGTAAAAATTCAGCAAAACGGCCTATTTTCCTACTTTACCACTCACCTTTTTGCTATCCGGACACCGCCTTTTACTAAAATCAAAATGAACCAGCTGTTTGCGCTAATACCGGAATTGGGGCCCTTATTCCGGTATCAAGCGGGGGACAAGCTGACAGCCGTCGGAAAACGGGGGGCTAGGTCATTGCAATTCCCCAGTTGGATAATCGATCACTATCATTTAACCGTCAACACTTTTATTAATCGCATCAAACCATACTTACCGCCAATAAAAATGACGCAAACAAACCATAATTACATAAATATTGAGCTATATGAACCACTTTGTCCGTCAGAGGCCAGTCCCTTTTTCACTAGCATGACGGATGATCAGGTCTATTTTCCAATTAACCGGGACGATTGCTTACCCATTTCTGAAGTGATGGTCCATTATTTGCTTCTCTATAACTTAAGCATGCTGTGCCGTTATGAGCCGGAATGGTGGGGGGAAGTCCTTGCTGCCAAGCCGGATGCCGACTTTCCATTTATCCGATCCTTTTTAGAGATAACAGCGGAAAAAATCCCGATGTTGCTCGGCGTAACACTTTTAACCAACTGTGACTACCTGTGAACGTTTGACATCGGGGTTATTCCCCATTCTCTTGCGCATTATCTGTGTCATGGTCACCATCCGTAACGGCTCTGGCTTCCCAATCGTTATCCTCAGTGCTGTCATCTTCCGGATCGTCTTCTTCCTGTTCCGCCACAGCAACAGTAGCCACTTCCTCATCTTCCTGAAGCCGGATCAGCCGGACACCTTGTGCATTTCGTCCTGTTTGGGAAATGCTGTCCACCGGAATCCGGATCAATACGCCTGCTGCGGTTATAAGCATAATATCCTCGTCACCTGTGACAGCTTTTACGGCTACGACGTTATTGTTTTCGGATAATTTGCATGTGTAAATGCCTTTGCCACCGCGTTTCGTTACCCGATATTGTTCCTCTGGTGTACGTTTTCCGGTCCCATTGTTCGTCACATGAAGAACGTGCATTCCTTCGTCCAGTATTTCCATGGAAACGACGTCATCATCGTCCCGTAATGCAATACCGCGTACGCCGGCTGCATTTCTTCCCATTTCCCGAACCTCATCTTCAGGGAAACGGATGATATAACCCGTTTTCGTGCCGATCATCATATCTTTCTTTCCATCCGTCATTTGAACAGAAATAAGCTCATCCTCTTCACGGAGTCCTACGGCAATAAGTCCACCTTTACGAATATTCGCAAACTGTGACAGGCTGGTCCGTTTGCAAATGCCATGTTTGGTCGTAAAGAATAAGAAATGGTCACTGCTGTATTCAGAAACGGTAATAACCGCATTAATCCATTCTTCCTTCGCCACCTGAAGCAAATTAATGATGGGGATTCCTTTGGCGGTACGACTGAACTCCGGAATTTCATAACCTTTCGCACGGTAAACTTTCCCTTTATTGGTAAAGAAAAGGACCGTGTCATGGGTGGATGTGGATACGAGATGTTCAACAAAGTCATCATCATTTGTTCCCATTCCCTGAATGCCACGACCGCCACGTTTTTGTGTCCGATATGTCGAGGCAGGCAGCCGTTTGACATATCCGTGATGGGTAAGCGTAATCACGATGTTTTCTTCCGGGATCAAGTCCTCATCCTCAATCGAGTCAATCCCACCGGACACAATCTCTGTACGGCGATTGTCATTAAATTTATCCTTAATGGCAATCAGTTCTTCTCGGATAATCTCCAGTAATTTTTCATCATCGGCAAGAATAGCTTTCAATTCATCAATTTGCTGCAGCAAATCATCATATTCATTGTTGATCTTATCCCGTTCCAATCCGGTCAGTCGTTGCAGACGCATATCAAGAATAGCCTGAGCTTGCTTGTCCGTCAGCTCAAACTGTTCCATCAGTCCGTTTTTGGCTGTGTCGGTCGTTTGGGAATTGCGAATGAGTGAAATAACGTTATCAAGGTTATCAAGTGCAATTCGCAGACCTTCCAAAATATGAGCCCGTGCCTGTGCTTTGCGCAGTTCAAATTCGGTACGCCGTGTCACAATTTCTCTTTGATGTTCCAAATAATGTTCCAAACATTGTTTCACAGTCAGTATTTGCGGTCGTCCATTGACAAGCGCAAGCATATTAATCCCAAATGTCGTCTGAAGTGCGGATTGTTTATACAAATTGTTCAGGACTATGCTTGAATTGGCGTCACGGCGCAGTTCAATAACAACGCGCATGCCGTTGCGATCCGATTCATCACGTAAATCCGCTATACCCTCAATCCGCTTATCTCGGACCAATTCAGCAATTTTTTCAACCAGTTTAGCCTTGTTAACCTGATATGGCAATTCCGTGACGATCAGACTTGATTTCCCGTTGGCATGTTCTTCGACGTCCACTTTCGCCCGGACGGTCACCGATCCTTTCCCCGTTTCATAAGCTTTTCGAATACCATTTCTCCCAAGAATTTCACCGGCCGTCGGAAAATCAGGACCATGAATATAGGACTCCATCAATTCATGGATGGTGATATCAGGATCTTTACTGAGGGCCAACACGGCGTCGATTGTTTCACCAAGATTGTGAGGGGGGATATTGGTTGCCATTCCGACAGCAATTCCAGCCCCACCGTTAACAAGCAGATTTGGAAAACGGGAAGGAAAAACAACTGGTTCGTGCTCTGTGCCATCATAGTTTTCCGTATAATCGATCGTATCTTTATTGATATCTCGCAGCATTTCCATGGAGATTTTAGACATGCGTGCTTCGGTATAACGCATCGCTGCTGCCGAATCCCCATCGACAGAGCCAAAATTGCCATGTCCGTCGACAAGCATATAACGATAACTGAAATCCTGGGCCATCCGGACCATGGCTTCATAGACGGCCGAGTCACCGTGCGGATGGTATTTACCAATGACTTCGCCAACGATGCGGGCCGATTTTTTATACGCTTTATCGGCATGCATGCCAAGGTCGTTCATCGCATATAAAATTCTGCGATGAACAGGCTTCATGCCATCACGTACATCCGGAAGGGCCCGTGACACAATAACACTCATGGCATAATCGAGGAATGATGTACGCATTTCCTGACCGAGATTAATTTCTTGAACATTTGGACGCTCGTGATCCGCCATTTAACATACCTCCAAATCTCACTTCCCGAAAAACACGGCACGTCAAGCCGGTTCCATGAGAAGACTAACCTTAATATTGCTGCTTCCTATTACTGTATTGGTATGACTGTATTGATTACCGCAGAAAGTACAAGTACTTACACATCCAAATTTTGCACATATTCCGCATTCTCCTGAATGAAATTCCTGCGCGGTTCCACTTTATCCCCCATCAGCATATCGAAAATATAATCCGCATCCATCGCATCCGATAGCTCGACCTGAAGCAATGTGCGGGTATCTGGGTTCATCGTGGTTTCCCAAAGTTGGGTTGCATTCATTTCACCAAGCCCTTTATAGCGCTGAAATCCGGGTTTTGGTGAGTTCGGTATTTCTTCTAAAATTCGCTCCATTTCCTTATCATCGTACGCATAGTAGGCGGCTTTTCCCTGCTGAATTTTATACAATGGCGGCTGCGCAATGTAAACATAGCCGTTTTCAATCAGCGGACGCATATAACGATAGAAAAATGTTAAAAGTAAAGTGCGGATATGGGCACCGTCCACATCAGCATCGGTCATAATAACAATTTTCCCGTACCGTGCTTTCGTCATGTCAAATTCCTCACCAATGCCGGTACCGAGTGCAGTAATCATTGCCCGAACTTCTTCATTAGATAAAATTTTATCAAGACGAGCTTTTTCGACATTCAATATTTTGCCTCGTAATGGCAATATAGCCTGGAAGTGTCGATCGCGCCCCTGTTTAGCAGATCCACCTGCTGAGTCACCCTCAACAATATATAGTTCTCCGATGCTTGCATCCTTGGATGAGCAATCGGCCAGCTTACCAGGCAGATTAGAAACCTCAAGCGCACTTTTACGCCTTGTCAGTTCCCGTGCCTTCTTGGCAGCAATTCGCGCTCGGGATGCCATTAACCCCTTTTCCACAACGACTTTGGCAATGTCCGGATTTTCAAATAAAAACTTGGAAAAGACGTCACTGAACGCCGAATCGGTCACCTTTTTTACTTCGCTATTTCCAAGCTTTGTTTTTGTTTGCCCTTCAAACTGAGGATCTGGGTGCTTAATGGAAATGATCGCTGTCATACCCTCCCGGACATCATCGCCGCTCAAGTTCGGATCATTTTCTTTAAACATGTTATTCTTCCGGGCATAATCATTGATAACCCGGGTCAGTCCGGATTTGAACCCCGATTCATGAGTTCCGCCTTCATACGTATGAATATTGTTGGCGTACGAATAAATATTGCTGGCAAAACCATCATTATACTGAATGGCGACTTCAACTGTTATCTGTATATCTTCACTTTCAGCATAGAACGGTTCATGCAATACTTGACGATTCCGGTTGATATACTCGACATAGGAACTGATACCGCCCTCGTAGTAAAACTCGACAGGTTCTTCGTTGGTTCGTTTATCCTCAATGGCAATCGTAATGCCTTTATTTAGAAATGCCAGCTCCCGTAACCGTTGAGTGAGGGTGTCAAAATCAAATTCAACAATCTCGGTGAAAATTTCCGGATCCGGTTTAAATTGTATCTTTGTCCCCGTTATATTCGTTTCATCAATAGTTTCGACAGGCCCTTGAGGTATGCCTTTTTCAAATCCAAGATAGTAAACTTTCTCATCACGGTAAACATAAACATCCAATGTGCTTGACAGGGCGTTAACCACCGAGGCGCCGACACCATGCAATCCGCCGGAAACCTTATAACCCCCGCCACCAAATTTACCGCCAGCATGCAGAACGGTCATAATGACTTCAATTGCCGGTTTGCCGGTTTTCTTTTGAATATCGACAGGAATGCCGCGCCCATTGTCGATGACGGTAACACTATTATCTTTTTCAAGAATAACGTTAATTCTGTCACAAAAACCGGCCAGTGCTTCATCAATACTATTATCAACTATTTCCCATACGAGATGATGCAACCCTTTTTCACTGGTTGCCCCGATGTACATTCCGGGCCTTTTGCGAACCGCTTCCAGTCCTTCCAATACTTGAATCTGCTCCGCATCATACGCCTGATTATTTGAGACTTTTTCCTCTGCTGACATCTTATCACCTACGTTTCTACTAATAGATGGTCCTTAAGCGCTTATTCTTCGAGTTCATTTGAAAAGTCTTCCAGTGTACTGGTCGACAGAGTCATGCCGGAACGCTTTTTGAGCGTTGCAACGGACAAGGAGCTGCAATAAATATCATCTTCCGTGATCACAACAGATTTAACGTCATCAGCAGCGTTGAAGACGTGCTGCTTTATGCCTGTGTTCACCAGCATTTCTTCCATAATGCTGGACGACATCGCGACATTACGGTCAATAATGGAAATAATATCGTCTGATTGGATAATGCTATCATTGCCTATATGAATAAACATTCTATCCCCCCATCATCATGTATGTGCAACACCATCTCTGACATGAAACAACTCCGCTTTCCGCAGTGTTTCATGGTTAATCCCGTCAACACTTGTTGTGGATACAAAGGTCTGTACTTTGCCTTGAATGCTATTCAATAAATGGGACTGCCGGTGATCATCCAATTCGCTCAACACATCATCAAGAAGCAATACCGGATATTCACCAACCTCGCTGGAGATAAGTTCAATCTCGGCAAGCTTCACCGATAAAGCGGCAGTCCGCTGCTGTCCTTGAGAACCGAATGTCTGTACATTTTTCTGATTAACATAAAAAATGAGATCATCCCGGTGCGGTCCTGCTAAAGTGGTGCCACGTTCAATCTCTTTGTCCTGTAACTCATGATATTTATTCGTATATACAGTCTCTATCGTTTCCTTATTTGCTGATTCTGATACCTCAATGGTAGGAGCATACCTGATTTCAAGTTTCTCCATACTGCGAGTAATACTATCGTGAACCGGAGAAGCCCACTTCCGAAGCAATTCCAGAAAAACAAATCGTCGCTCCAACAAGATCGCTGCATGTTGCGAGAGCTGATCGGTCAGAACCTGCAACATATCAGGATCCCATTTTTCCTGGAGCTTCATCTGTTTGAGTAAATGATTACGCTGTCGCAACGTTTTCTGGTATTGACCCAAATGGTACATGTAGCTCGGTTGTATCTGACCAAGTTCCATATCGATAAACCGTCTTCTGATCTGAGGCGATCCTTTAACGAGGGCCAAATGTTCTGGGGCAAACATGACAACGTTGAGCGCACCAATATAATCGCTCAAACGTTTCTGCTCCAGATGGTTTAATTTTGCTTTTTTGCCCTTTGCTGACAAAATAACTTCGAGCGGGAAATGGCGATTTCGTTTGTAAATGGTTCCTTTGACTGTTGCGTAAGCCTGTTCCCACTGAATAAGCTCTTTTTCTCTGGGCGTCCGGTGTGATTTTGTGAATGCGAGTAAATAAATGGCTTCCATCAGATTGGTTTTCCCTTGCGCATTCTCCCCGATGATAACATTGACTTTATCATCAAAGGAAAGGTTCAATTGTTCATAATTTCGGTAGTTTTTCAATTGAAGGTGGTTAATTTTCATAGCAATTCCCCGCGACTATTCTTTGGAAACGACAAAGGTCCCGATATCATCCACGGTCACGCTGTCACCCGGGTACAACTTTTTGCCTCTTTGGTATACACGCTCATCATTAACCAGCACTCCAATGTCCTGTAAGTAGGCTTTAACCATCCCGCCAGAGTCAAGGACATTCATCATTTTCATAAACTGCCCCAGTGGAATAAAATCCGTGCTTATTGCTATTTCTTCATAACGATTCATAAGTTTCACCAGACTTTGTTCATAATGGTCAGTACGCTTTTTATACTTCCTATCTATTTTACTAAAAATTTATTGATAAGGGAAGGAAAGAGCATCTTATTTTTATTATGATCAAGAAATACAGAGGTAAAACGAATAAAAGTGGAACAGCTGAAAAATACTCCAGCTGTTCCACTTGTTCAAATATCGGATTAATTGAAAAAGTTTTGGTGATCAATACGTTCTCACGGGCAGAATTAATTGCAATATGGGATCACCGTTGATCGGCTTAATAATAAATGGACGCATAGCACCAGTGAATTCAATAATGACGTCATCATTTTCGATGGCTTTTAATGCATCAAGCATATATTTGGAACTGAATGATATCTTAACGTCTTCTCCTTCCATGGATTGAAGGGAAACTTCTTCAGCTACTTGCCCAACTTCCGGGGAATTACTGCTGATCTGTAGCGTTTCCGTATCTTTGGTTGTTAATTTGACCACATTGTTGCGTTCATCTCTTGCAAGCAGTGACGCACGATCAATGGTATCAATCAATTCTTTTGTTTTCAGATGTAGTCGTGTTTGGCTTTTTTCAGGAATCAGCCGTGATGTTTCCGGATAGTTGCCATCGAGCAGCCGTGACAGGAAGTTTAAATGCTTCGTCCGGAAGAGAATTTGATTGTTGGCAACGCTTATTTCCACTCTTTGGTCATTATCATCTAGAATTTTATACAATTCATTTAAGCTTTTGCCCGGAATAACAATGCTAGAAAATGCGGCATGCATATCCTCGATGGAAACTTGACGTGATGCCAGCCGGTGACTGTCCGTTGCTGTGAAATGAAGTGTTTCTTCGTCCATTTTAACATTAACACCGGTAAGAATGGGTCTTGTTTCCATCGAGGAAACGGCGAAACCAGTCTGCTTAATGAGATTTTTTAACAAATCAGCCTGGATTTCAAAGTTGTCATCTGTCTGCAGTGCCGGTAATTTCGGATACTCGTCCGCATCCTGTCCATTCAGGTTAAATTTGGCCTTTCCGGAACGAATGGTCACTTTTAGACTCGCATCTGCCTCAATTTCAACAGTCTTTTCTGGAAGTTTTCGAACAATATCTGGAAAATAGCGAGCTTGCACAACGATACTTCCAGCTTCAATTTGTTCCGCATTGATCATACCATCTTCTTCAGCCGGTATAAATGATTCAATTGAAATATCAGAGTCACTACCAGTTAATGTGATGCCGTCTGATTCAGCTTTTATTTTCATTCCGGTCAGGATAGGAATAGCGGCCTTAGCTGAAATAGCCTTCATGACGTCTTGTACACTGGAGATCAGTTGGTCACGCTGAACGACAAATTTCATGAGATGAATTCTCCTTTTGATGCATGATTATATATATTTATTAATAAAATACCGTAATAATCGTAGTAAGGGTTGTGATTATGTGGATATCCTCAAACTTGTCTGTTTTCACCAGTTATTCACATGTGGACAAGATGTTTATGAACTGGTTCATTTCGTCCACATCATTAACAACGACCCAGTACTAGAATGATTTTAGTTGTTCTTTTAATTCTTCCACATCTTTTTGCAGCAATGTGTCGTTCTCCATGGTTTTAACGACTTTCTCATGAGCGTGAATGACTGTTGTATGATCGCGCCCACCGAATTCGTCGCCGATTTTTGGCAAGGAGAAATCGGTTAATTCACGTGCTAAGTACATAGCAATCTGACGGGGAAACGCAATGGATTTTGTTCGTTTTTTAGCAGCAAAGTCGTCCAATTTTACATTATATTTTTCTCCCACAGCTTCTTGAATTCCATGGATAGTAATTGTGCGTGGTTTGCTGCTCGGTATGATATCTTTTAGGGCATCTGCTGCAAGGGATGCATCAATATCCTGATTCACTAAAGAGGAGTAGGCGACAACACGTATCAGTGCTCCTTCGAGCTCCCGTATATTGGTGTCTATTTGATTCGCAATGTACAACATAACTTCATTCGCTATGTCAAGCCCCTCTGCTTTTGCCTTTTTGTTTAATATAGCAATTCGTGTTTCCAAGTCAGGTGGCGTGATATCTGTAATCAATCCCCATTCAAATCTTGAGCGCAAACGGTCTTCCAGTGTCGGAATTTCCTTTGGTGGACGGTCGCTGGAAATGACAATTTGTTTGTTTTCTTCGTGCAATGTATTAAATGTATGGAAGAATTCTTCCTGTGTTTGTTCTTTTCCAGCAAGAAATTGAATATCATCTATAAGTAAGATGTCCACATTTCGGTACTTGTTGCGGAAATTGGCTGCTTTGTTTTCCATAATGGCGTTAATAAACTCGTTCGTAAATTTTTCGGATGTCAAATAGTCGACTTTGGCTTTTGGATTATGATCTTGAACATAATGCCCAATTGCGTGCATCAAATGTGTTTTTCCCAGGCCGACGCCGCCATAGATAAATAGTGGATTGTATGCCCGTGCCGGTGCTTCAGCAACAGCCAGAGATGCGGCATGCGCAAAACGGTTGCCAGATCCAATAACAAACGTGTCAAATGTATATTTGGAATTCAGCATAGTTTTTGCTTCATTTGTATCATTGCCTGTATTTGCCGTCGGAATTTTCTTGGGGGACTGGCCCACATCGTCTTCCGATTCATTAGCATCCGGGATGACAAACCGAGTTGACAGTTCGGCTCCGGTGAGCTCCAGCAGTATATCGTCGATCAGACCAGTATAATGGCCTTCCAACCAGTCCCGTGCAAATTCATTTGGTGCAGATATAATCAATGTATTATTATCCAGGGATTCGGCTTTTGTGTTTTTTAGCCACGTCTCATAACTGGGTTTGCTTATTTTGTCCTCGACGTTCTTTAATGCCGCATTCCATAGATCGTCGACATTTTCCATGAAAAGTCACCTCTTTCTGTACCCGAAGATGATAGAAAAACCTTTCCTTAATCTTTCGCAAGGGTCTTAGTCATGAAAGATGGAAAGGTTTTGTAGAATAATTTGGCATGTTTTATAAACTGTGGATGATATGTTCCCAGTGTGAAGCGATCATATGTCGTTTGTTTACATCATCCACAACTATGTTTATGGACGAGTTGATAGAGTGTGAACGATTATTCACACTTTATCCACAGATTGTTGATAACATTTATTGCTGAATGTTTTATTCACACGCTTAAACACAAATATAATACCAAATAAAAACGGGTAGTGCAACGGTTTATCGACAGTTATCCACAGAATTCGCTGGATGTAGACATCATGTGTCCACATTATCTGGTTTTGTGAATAGGCTGTCGATATACGTTGTGGATAGTGTAAACGTGTTGAAATTTGGAGCACAATAAAGTGTGGATAAGTTTTTTCCGAGCAAACATTGACAGGCCGAAGTTGTTTTCCTTATAATGAATTAGACTGTCATAAAAAAGAACAAGATAGATTTGTTATTCCTCAGGGAGGTGCAGGATATATGAAACGTACTTTTCAGCCAAATAATCGCAAACGTAAAAAAGTGCACGGGTTTCGTAACCGTATGAGCACAAAAGATGGCCGTCAGGTTTTGAAGCGCCGTCGTCGTAAAGGAAGAAAAGTATTATCTGCATAGACCACTGAATCATTCAGTGGTCTTTTTTCCACTTAAGACATAAACGCATAAACCTAATTTTGAACATAGAATTTTTTCGGGTGAACGGTGAACGAGGATCCGGATAGCATGGTAAAGGTGATGGCATTGAAAAAGGCGTATCGGATAAAAGCGAATAAAGAATTTCAACATATGTTTCAACATGGCTCGTCATTTGCAAACAGACAGCTTGTTCTATATTATATAAAGAAGTCAGAGCAAACCCATTTTCGTATTGGCTTGTCTGTTGGAAAAAAGATTGGCAATGCTGTCACTAGAAATAGAATAAAACGTCATTTGAGAGAAGCTTTTCGCGAATTGGAATCAAGAGTTTCCCCGGTTTATGATTTGATTATCATTGCACGAAAGCCTACAAGACGAATGGACTATAACGGCGTAAAAAAAAGTTTGATTCATTTATTGTCCAAAGAAAAGTTGTTATCGAAAAAATAACGACGTTTTTCATTTTTATATAGAATCTTACATTTATTTAATGGTAAAATAACTACGAAAATAGGATACATAGGTGTTTTGTCAGTTAGGAGGAAATGCGTTGCGTAAAAAAATGCTATTGCTGATGGCTGTGGTCGGGCTGACAGCAATATTGTCCGGATGTATGCAAATCAATGAACCGATCACCTCGGAAAGTGAAGGTATCTGGAATTCATATTTTGTCTATCCGTTATCGGAGACGATCAAATATTTGGCGGGGCTGTTCAATGGCAGTTACGGCCTGTCGATTATTGTTTTGACGATTTTTATCCGTCTGATTCTACTTCCGTTAAACGTTAAACAATTGAAAAGCTCTAAAGCGATGCAGGAGATACAGCCAGAACTGAAAGAATTACAGCAGAAATATTCTTCTAAAGACGCCAATACTCAGCAAAAGTTGCAGCAGGAAACGATGCAATTGTTTCAAAAGCATGGAGTGAATCCGCTTGCAGGTTGTCTGCCGATTTTTGTACAGATGCCGATTTTGATTGCAATGTATCATGCCATCAGGCGTACGCAAGAGGTTAGCGAACATTCTTTTCTCTGGTTTGAATTGGGGTCATCGGATCCTATTCTGCCACTTATCGCTGGTGCAGCAACATTTCTGCAGCAGAAGTTAATGATGGCGGGAAGTGCGGCGGCACAAAATCCACAAATGATGGTTATGCTATATGTGATGCCCATCTTTATTACGATTGCTGCGTTTATCTTTCCATCAGCGTTGGCGTTGTACTGGGTCGTCGGTAACATCTTTATGGTTGCCCAGACCTTGTTAATCCGCAAGCCAATGATGAATGATCAAAAAACTGGGGGAGACAAAACGTGAGAGAAATAACTGTCAGCGGGCAAACGGTTGAAGAAGCGGTCCAATCATCACTGATGCAGTTAGACACCACACGGGACCAGGTGGACGTAGATGTTGTTGATGAAGGCAAAAAAGGTATTCTCGGCGTCTTCGGGTCTAAACCGGCAATTGTGAAGGTTCGTATCCCGGTGGATCCAGTGGAAAATGTAGAGACATATTTGGCGTCGATTGTGGACCATTTGGGTCTTACTGCAGAGGTGACAACAGCCGTCCATGGCAGTCATGTTTATTTTAATATAACCGGAGAAAATATTGGATTAATGATTGGGAAACACGGACATACGTTAAATGCCATTCAATATTTGACGCACCTAGTCATTAATAAAGACAGGCATGATCACTATACCGTAGCGGTTGATGCGGAGGGGTATCGGGAACGGCGCAAAGAAACATTGGAATCACTTGCTCATAAAATGGCCGAAAAAGCCATTCGATCTCACAGAGTGGTATCACTTGAGCCAATGCCGGCCTTTGAGCGCAAAATTATTCATCATGCCTTGCAAAATAATGATCATGTAGCAACAGCCTCGGAAGGGCTGGAACCCCATCGGCATATCGTTATCAGACCATAATATAGACGATTACGATGAAACGTCCGGGAAACCAACTCCCGGGCGTTTTTTGTCGTGCAAGGGGGAAGTTGCTAGGGTCACCGTATAAAGTTTTATGATCTTTTTATTCACATGTGGATAAAAAGATTTTTTGTATCGATTAATTATTTACATGTGGATAAGTTTATTTTTGACTGATTTTATGATATTCTATTGTGTTAGTGGCATGTAAATAAATAGCTTTTATCATATGTTAATGTGTTATCACATTTTGCTGCTGACTGTGGGAAAACCACAAATGTAAAAAGGGGGATCAACAATCCGTCCATACCTGATTCAAACAATGACATTCAGTGGAAAGAAGAGATTTTTCCGCTGAATATTGTTTCACGTTATATAGATGTCAAAATGAAAAAAGATGGAGGTGATAACCATGGAGACAGAGACAATTGCGGCCATATCAACACCAGTTGGTGAGGGAGCGATATCGATTGTCCGACTGAGCGGTGAACAAGCCATTCCGGTAACGGCTGAATTGTTTCAGGGCAAAAATTTGCTTGAAGTAGAAACGCATACTATTCATTATGGTAAAATTGTTGACCCAGCCGTTGGTCACGTTGTTGAAGAAGTGATGGTAACTGTTATGCGGGCACCTAAAACATTCACACGGGAAGATGTTGTTGAAATTAATTGTCACGGTGGAATGGTTGCGGTGAACCGTGTACTAGAAATCACTCTTGATAAAGGCATACGGATTGCCGAACCGGGTGAATTTACCAAGCGGGCATTTTTACATGGCCGGATTGATTTATCACAGGCGGAAGCAGTCATGGATATCATCCGCTCCAAAACGGACAAAGCCATGTCGGTGGCATTTAAGCAGATGGACGGCCGATTGTCGCAATTAATCGGGCGACTCAGACAAGAGCTTCTGGAAACTGTTGCCCACGTGGAAGTAAATATTGATTATCCGGAGTATGATGATGTGGAGCAAATGTCAAAGACTATGATGCAAGACAAAACAAAGGACGTGCATCAGGAATTGGACCATTTGCTCCAAGTGGCCAAACAGGGGAAAATTTTGCGTGAAGGTTTGGCTACAGCGATTATTGGTCGTCCGAACGTCGGTAAATCCTCTTTGATGAATACACTCGTGCATGAAAATAAGGCGATTGTAACGGAAGTACCGGGAACAACTCGTGATACTATAGAGGAATATGTCAATGTCCGTGGTGTCCCGCTTAGATTGGTGGACACGGCCGGAATTCGGGAAACGGAGGATATCGTTGAAAAAATGGGTGTTGACAGATCCCGCGAAGCTCTTCAGGAAGCCGATCTGGTGCTTCTGGTACTGAATTATAATGAACCGTTGACCGAGGAAGATGAGAAACTGTTTGAAGCGGTGCAAGGTCTTGATTATATTGTGATGATTAATAAAACGGACCTGGATCAGAAACTTGATATAAACGACGTCAACGAACGTGCTTCCGGGAAACCTGTGATCACAGCATCCCTTATCCAGGAAGAAGGCATTGATCAGTTGGAATCGGCCATTGCCAGAACATTTTTTGCCGGTGATATTGATACTGGTGATATGACATATGTCACCAATGTTCGACATATCCAGCTTCTCAAACAAGCCAAACAGGCACTCGAAGACGCTATGGGGAGTTTAGAAATGGATATGCCGCTGGATATTGTACAGATTGATGTCACCAGAACGTGGGAATTTTTGGGTGAAATCGTTGGTGATACGGCCAGCGAGAGTTTGATTGATCAATTGTTTTCCCAATTTTGCCTTGGAAAATAGCCCGTAACGATGAAGGTTTCGTTTTAAAAGGATAGTGGTTTGTTTCATAATAGTAAAAGAAAGGGTGAACACAATGGTATATGACGCTGGACATTATGACGTTATCGTTGTCGGCGGAGGCCATGCCGGTGCAGAAGCAAGTGTCGCCGCAGCAAAAATGGGCGCAAACACGCTCATGCTGACGCTGAATCTGGACATGATTGCTTTCATGCCGTGCAACCCATCACTTGGTGGACCTGCTAAAGGCATTGTCGTCCGTGAAGTGGATGCCCTTGGTGGTGTCATGGCTAAAGTCATAGATAAAACACACATTCAAATGCGGTTGTTGAACACAAGAAAAGGTCCCGCTGTTCAGGCTTTGCGGGCACAGGCGGATAAGCCGCTGTATATTAAAGAAATGAAACATGTCCTGGAAAGTCAAGAGAATTTAACACTTCGCCAAGGTATGGTCAACGAATTGATCATGGAGGATGGCGAGTGCAAAGGGGTTATTACCGAGACGAAAGCTGCCTATTATGCGGATAAGGTGATCGTTACCACCGGAACCTTTATGCGTGGGAAAGTATTGATGGGGGATCTGGAATATGAAAGTGGTCCAAACAATCAACGCGCCTCCATTAAATTATCCGAAAATCTGGAGGAGCTCGGTCTCTCCCTAACACGGTTCAAAACAGGCACACCACCAAGGGTCAACAGTCGCACCATTGACTATTCCCAAACGGAAGAACAGCCGGGGGATGCTAAGCAGCAACAATTTTCCTATGAAACGACGGAGTATATTACCGATCAGATTCCATGCTGGCTCACGTATACGAATGAATTCACACATCAGATTATTAACGATAATTTGTCGTTGTCCGCAATGTATTCCGGCATGAAACGCGGTACAGGACCGCGTTATTGTCCGTCGATTGAGGATAAAATTGTCCGATTCAATGACAAACCGCGCCATCAAGTATTCCTTGAGCCGGAAGGGCGGGATACCCAAGAAGTTTACGTGCAAGGACTGTCAACCTCATTGCCGGAATATACGCAGCATGAGATGATCAAAACGGTCCCAGGATTGGAAAATGCTGAAATTATGCGGGCAGGCTATGCCATTGAATATGATGCGGTCATTCCGACACAGATTTGGCCAACAATGGAATTAAAACAAGTGCCTGGGTTGTTCACAGCCGGACAAATTAACGGGACGTCTGGTTATGAGGAAGCTGCTGCACAAGGTATTATGGCTGGAATCAATGCCGCAGCCAAAGTACTCGGCAAAGAACCACTCATTTTGGACCGATCCCAGGCTTATATCGGTGTTCTTATTGATGATTTGGTGACCAAGGGAACGAAAGAACCATATCGCTTGCTGACATCTCGTGCTGAGTATCGTCTGCTTCTCCGTCATGATAATGCGGATATGCGTCTAACGGAAATCGGGTATTCTTACGGGTTGATCAGCGACGATAGATATGAGCAATTCACTGAGAAAAAACGACTTGTTGAAGAAGAAAAAGAACGTCTTGGAAAGATCGTTATCAAACCGGAAGAACCTGTGCAATCGATGTTGAAGGAAGCCAATGGATCTCCGTTGAAAGAAGCGGTCAAAGCATACGATCTGTTGAAGCGTCCGGAAGTCACTTATGATATGGTGGAACAGATTATTGAACCGAATGATGAATTGCCGCCAATCGTCAGGGAACAAGTTGAAATTCAAATCAAGTATGAAGGCTATATTAAGAAAGCAAACGAACAAGTGGACAAAATGCTGAAAATGGAAAACAAGACGATCCCTGATAACATCGATTATGACGATATTGATGGTATTGCTTCTGAGGCGAAGGAAAAACTGAAAACCGTGCGGCCGCTGTCGGTCGGTCAGGCCTCCCGTATTGCCGGTGTTAATCCGTCTGATATATCCATTTTGCTCGTTTATATTGAACAGGGAAAAATCGCCCGGGTTGCCAACTAACCAAGCCGGTGCGAATGAATCATTGCCGACTGGAAAGCCATGGAGAAAGGAGTCCAGCTAAATGACACCAGAACAATTTATAGACGAACTGCGTGCTGAAGGCATTCATTTGACCGAGAAGCAGATTGCTCAATTTGAAACGTACTTTCATACACTGGTGGACTGGAATGAAACGATTAACCTGACCACGCTGACCGATAAAGAAGATGTCTATTTAAAGCACTTCTATGATTCTGTATCGGCAGCTTTTTACCATGACTTCACGGAAGGCAGTCATATTTGTGATGTGGGTGCTGGGGCGGGTTTCCCCAGCATCCCACTCAAAATATGTTTTCCTGAATTGAAGGTTACGATTGTTGATTCGCTCAAGAAACGCATTCATTTTTTGGAGCACTTGGCTTCTGAGCTGCATCTAACTGATGTTACTTTTCATCATGCCCGCGCTGAAACGGCAGCTGTCGATCGTGTTTATCGAGAAGCCTTTGACATTGTGATGGCTAGAGCCGTTGCCAAAATGACTGTATTAAGTGAATTATGTCTTCCATTAACAAGGAAAAACGGCACGTTCATTGCAATGAAGGGAGCAAATGTTGACGAAGAGGTTAAAAATGCGGCAAAAGCATTCAACGTGCTTGGTGGAAAACTGGAAACTGTCCATGCCTTTCAATTGCCTGAAGAAGAAAGCGAACGATCCATTGTTGTGGTACATAAAACGAACGTCACACCAAAAAAGTACCCGAGAAAACCAGGAATGCCTACCAAAAAGCCAATTACATAAATGGACGAAAAATGAATGGAAAGATTATGCTATGATTTCATACTTTTTCGTCGTCAGATATGATAGAATAATAGTAACGTATTATTATCTTATGTGGGAAAACACATGATATTGTCGGATTGTGTAAGTCTATTTTTTTGGTCTAAAGTCATTAATGAAGTGGGATTGTTTCACGTGGAACATGAAATATAAGTGCTGTCGGTTATGCTGATGAACAAACAGGTAGTTCAGAACCATTCAGATCAAACTGTGATTGATCCAGTGGCCGGCATTTTCTGAAGCAGTAGCTCCGGCACGGCCGAATATGTTTTTTAAGGTGGTGATTTGCTAATGGTCAGTCCATTGAACCGAATATTTGGCATGGGTGACAAAAACGAGTCGGTGCCAGAAGAAGAATCCTACCATCCGGATGAGGTAACTGAACTTCCTGTTGCAAAAATAGAGCCGAACCGATTCCAACCAAGAGCCGTATTCAATGAAGAAAAAATTGAGGAACTTGCTCAAACAATACATACGCATGGAATGATTCAGCCCATTGTGGTCCGCGAAATTGAAAAGGAAACACACTATGAGTTAATTACTGGTGAACGACGATGGCGCGCGGTGCAATTGCTGGAATGGAGTCATATTCCTGCCATTATCCGAAGTATGACCGATACGGAAATCGCCTCTGTTGCTCTGATAGAGAATCTGCAGCGAGAGGAGCTGACAGTAGTGGAGGAAGCCAATGCCTATGCCCAGTTGCTTGATTTGCACTCGCTGACACAAGAAGCTTTAGCACAACGGCTTGGCAAAAACCAATCAACGATAGCGAACAAACTGCGTCTGCTGAAACTTCCGGAAAAAGTACAGACCGCTCTTCTCGATAAACAGATTACCGAACGTCATGCAAGGGCGTTAATTAAAGTTAACGATCCGGAAAAACAGGAAAAGGTGCTGGAGGCTATTATGGAAAAAGACCTGAATGTTAAACAGGCCGAAGAACATATTGCCAAGCTGGATCAGCCGTCAGAAAAACCAGCAAAAAAGCAGCCGAAACGTAAGGGTGTCAATAAAGATGTTCGCATTGCGATGAATACCATTCGTCAGTCGCTTAATATGGTGTCCGATACAGGAATTGATGTGGAGACGGATGAAGAAGACCGTGATGAATTTTACCAGATTACCATTAAGATACCGAAACAGAAATGATATTTAATGATATATATAATTAAAACACCATTCATCTTTGCAGCAGAAAGGTGAGTGGTTTTTAAATTCCAAAATAATTGGAGTCGACGTCATATGGTTGCCGATTAATTTTTTCTTACAAATGGTCGCATAAATAGCCCATTTTTTTAAAGACATGATAGAATAATAGATATAGACTTGAGGTAGGTGACATCATGGGAAAGATTATAGCCATTGCCAATCAAAAGGGTGGCGTGGGGAAAACAACATCAGCCGTGAATTTAAGTGCCGGATTGGCCAGCATGAATAACAGCGTTTTGGTTGTCGACACGGATCCGCAGGGAAACGCTACGAGTGGTGTTGGTGTAAACAAGGCTGACATGGATCAATGCATTTATAATGTCCTGGTGGAGGATTTACCCGCCGAGAATGTTTGTGTGTCCACTCCGGTTCAAAATTTGGATATAATACCCGCCACGATTCAACTTTCGGGTGCGGAAATTGAATTGGTTCCGACCATTTCACGTGAAATACGTCTCAAACAAGCACTGGAAAGCTTTAAGGAAGCTTATGATTATATTATTATCGATTGCCCACCCTCATTGGGATTGCTTACCCTTAATGCCATGACATCGGCAGACACCGTGTTGATTCCTGTTCAATGTGAATTTTATGCGTTAGAAGGGCTTAGTCAGCTTTTGAACACCATTCGTCTTGTGCAGAAACATTTAAATAAATCACTGATGATCGAAGGTGTGTTGCTTACTATGCTTGATGCACGGACAAACCTTGGTATTCAAGTCATTGAAGAAGTGAAAAAATATTTTCAGGAAAAAGTGTATCAGTCTGTTATACCGAGAAATATCCGGTTGGGTGAGGCCCCAAGCCACGGAGAGCCAATTATCACCTATGATCCAAAATCCAAAGGTGCTGAGGTCTATCTTGAATTAGCGAAGGAAGTGATAAGCAATGGCGAAAGGGTTAGGTAAAGGTATTAACGCGCTTTTTCCCCAGGATGCGGAAGAAAAAGATGATGACATCATTCAGGAGATTCCGGTTGATGAATGCCGTCCGAATCCGTATCAACCAAGAAAAACATTTAACACTGATGCGATAGAAGAGTTGAAAGAGTCTATCATGGCGTATGGCATTGTCCAACCTCTCATTCTTCGTAAAAGCATTAAAGGCTATGAAATTGTCGTCGGGGAGCGCCGTTATCGAGCTGCTAAAGAAGCCGGGCTTGACACGTTGCCATCTGTGGTTAAAGATTTAACGGACGAAAAAATGATGGAAGTGGCGCTCTTGGAAAATCTGCAACGGGAAGATCTGACACCGATTGAAGAAGCGCATGCCTATCATAATCTGATGAATGAGCTTGGTGTGACGCAGGACACGTTATCCAAACGATTGGGCAAAAGCAGGTCGCACATCGCCAATATTGTTCGACTTTTGTCTCTGCCGGATGATACAGTCACTGCCATTAACGATGGTGAACTTACGATGGGTCATGGACGTGCATTGCTTGGCATCAAAGATAAAAATCAAATTATGTCGGTGGCTAATCAGATACGCAAAGAGAAATTGAACGTACGTCAGGCGGAAAAGTTAATTAGCCATTTGAATGAACACCCAGCAACAAAAGCACAGCCCAAACCGAACAAGGATATGTTTTTGGAAAAACAAGAATCGCTGTTGCGAGACAGGCTCGGTACAGCTGTATCCATCAATAAAGGAAAACAGAAGGGAAAAATAGAGATTGAATTTTATTCCCATGAAGACTTGGAACGTATATTGGAAACGTTTGAAAAGTAGAGGTCGTCATTAAGTAACAACAACCACGATCAATATCTGATGGTGCAATAATCATACATGGAAGGGAAAACCCACCGCATGATTTACGTTCACATCAACGTTAAAGTGGTAAAAGGCTGGCTTAGGAAGTAATAGGTCAGTCTTTTTTACACCGCAAAACAGTTATTCTGGATGTTCAGCGAGAATTGAATGATCGGTTGGAGGTGTGGAAACATGATATATTTTGACCAAGCTGCGTCCTCACGTCCGAAACCTCCGGAAGTGGGCGAGGCGATGGTTCATGCATTGAATTCTATCGGGGCCAATCCAGGAAGAGGCAGCCATCTTCTGGCAAGGGAAGCGGCTCAAATGATTGCCGATACGCGTGAGCGGGCTGCGCGTTTATTTGGGAGCAGTGATCCACGTAAAGCGCTGTTTTTTCCGAATGCGACTGCTGCCCTTAATCAAGCTATTAAGGGAATCAATTGGTCTGAGGGTGATCATGTCATTGCCACTGTGTTTGAACATAATTCCATTCGCCGGCCTTTGGCGTATTTGCAGCGGAAATATGGCATTAAGGTTACATATGTAAGCGGAAATGATGATACAGTGTCACTTGAAAACCAACTCCGGGAGTCTATCCGACCGGAGACCCGACTGTTGGCATTAACACATGCATCCAATGTAACAGGGACGGTTCTTCCGGTGGAGCATGCAGCTACTGTCGCCAGTGACCATGGCATTCCTGTATTATTGGATGCATCGCAGACAGCAGGGCATTTACAGATAAATATGCGGGAAATGGGCATCACCATGCTAGCCTTTCCTGGTCATAAAGGGTTGTTGGGTCCACAGGGGACAGGAATGCTGCTTATGGAAGGATCCATGGATTTGGAGCCGGTTCAGCACGGTGGTACCGGCAGTTTTTCAGAGGAACCTGAAAATCCACAACAATGGCCGGAAAAGTTCGAAAGCGGAACGTTGAATACCCCCGGTATAGCCGGTTTAAATGCTGCTTTGAACGTATATGAATCAGACGAGCACAACAATGTTCCACGTGAAACAATGCTGGGTCGGTCTTTGATGAAAGGATTGCAGGCCATCGACGGAATCACATGTTATAGTCCGGACAAAGACCATTGTCAGCTGCCGATAGCTGCATTTAATGTGCTGGATATACCGTCGCAGGAGATTGCGATGGTACTGGATGCACATTATGACATAGCTGTCCGCGCCGGCCTTCATTGCAGTCCACTGACACATGACTTTTTGAACACAACGCAACAGGGTGTTATCAGAGCCAGTTTGAGCAAATATAACACCGAAGAGGAAATAAATCGTTTCCTTGAGGCGATACAGGAAATAACGGCATCTTATCAAATGCTGTAATCACTTCATAAATGGAGTTGGCGTTATGGCTTTATTCGGAACAATAGTCAATGGCGTATGCATTATAGCCGGAAGTTTTATTGGAATGTTTTTTTCAAACATTCCGGAACGTTACAAAGAAACTGTGATGAACGGCGTCGGTTTGGCGGTCATTTTGATTGGGATGCAGATGGCCCTGTCGACCGAAACCATTATCATAGTGTTACTGAGTCTGCTTACCGGTGCTATCATCGGCGAATGGCTGAAGCTGGAAGCGGGTTTGAATAAACTCGGTGAATGGATTGGGAATACGTTTTCCCGCTCCAGCAGCGATGATGCAAGCGTTGCACAAGGATTTGTAACGGCATCACTTGTGTTTGTGATCGGTGCTATGTCTGTCGTTGGCGCATTGGATGGTGGTTTGCGCAACAGTCATGAGGTGTTACTCATCAAAGGGGTTCTTGATGGGTTTGTTGCGTTAGTACTAACGACAACACTTGGCTTTGGCGTTCTATTTTCAGTGATACCGGTTGTTTTGTATCAAGGCGTTATTGCGCTCTTGGCAACACAAATTAAAGATTGGATTCCCGAACAGGTGCTGAATGGATTCATTGTTGAATTGACAGCAGTCGGCGGTCTGATTATTGTGGCTATTGGTCTGAATTTGCTCAACATAACATCCATACGGATCGGAAACCTTTTGCCATCCATTGTAACGGTTGGAGTCATCTATGGTGTGTATGTTCTTTTTTAGACGGATAAATGATTGCTATAAGGCGGGGGTGCCACAAATGTGCTCTCTGTCCTATAGCTATTTTTTTATGGTTCAGCGCATGACAGATGAGGATACGCTGAACTTATGATCAAGCTGTTCGTCGAGTTGATGCAGCAAAGTCGCCATACGTTTTGCCATAGCAACGACTAGCGATAGTCTCGTATTCTGCAAAATAGCATATTCCATAAACCCACCTACATTGACAACGCCAGTCATATGTACATCGCCAATATCAGGCAGATTTTTATTTAAGGCAGCACCGGGTTTCAGTGAGCCAATATCTGCTGTAATGGTGCCCACAGAAGCGTATTTCCCTAAAGAAGCATCAACGGCAATAACAAATGGATGGCGATGTTCCATACGAACCAAATCAAAATAGTGCGCCATATTGACGGCATGCACCGGTTCATGCAACGTTCCATAAACGTGAATGTGTTTCAAATCTTCTTCAAGTAGATAGGATCCTGTAAATGGACCGAACGCATCACCGGTAGAACGATCGGTGCCGATGCAAATAACAACATAGTCTCTTGCCGCAGGTGTCCAAGATAAAACCCGATCTGTCATTTGATCCAGCAGTGCTGGATTATCGTACATCAATTGAAGTTTTTCCTTTTTGGGTATAAAACGATTAATCAGATTCATAGCTTATCCTCCACAATCATATTGGTATTAGTATACGGGAAAACATTAAAATCTATACCTAGTTAAATAATGGAGGCAAAGCGATGTGGGGAGCAGGGTTCAAATGGATGTTTTTAATTATTGGGACAACTATAGGCGCAGGGTATGCTTCCGGACGGGAGTTATGGCAATTTTTTGGCTATGAAAGCGGATTGGCCATTTTGTTGTTTACGCTATTTTTTACGATAAGTAGCTATGTCATTATGGATGTAAGTTATAAGAAGCAGTCAAGTGATTATTTGCCGGTACTCAAAGATATTGTCGGGCCGAAGTTGACAAACGTATATGATATTATGATTTTTTTATATTTGTTCACAACAACAGTTGTCATGATTGCTGGAAGCGGCGCCACCGGACAAGCTTTCCGGTTTTCATATTGGTGGGGGGTTGTGCTAATCGCTCTTGGCCTGATCGCCTTGTTTTTAAAGGATATTAATGGACTGTTGGCCATGAATCAGATTGTGCTGCCGCTCTTGCTTGGAGGTCTTATCTATATTTTATTGTTATTCATTATGGATCAGGAACTTGATGTGCTTGCTGATTGGCATGAACAGCGCAATTGGACGGCAGCGTTTCCTTTCACGGCGTTAAATGTTCTGCCGCTTATAGCCGTGCTCGGTGCCGTCGGCAATAAAGTCCGGTCCAAGCAGGAAATTGTTGTTGCTGCAATCGGGAGTGGATTGTCGCTGGGGACTATTTCATTTATTTATAATAGCAGTCTGATTCAGATTGCTGATGAATTATTAATATATGAGATTCCATTATTTGCCATATTGAAACATTATCCATTCGAAATTCTTATTTTTATGTCTGCTCTGTTGTGGTTTGCCATTTTTACTACGGCAGCAGCAGGCATTCTCGGTATTGCCACCCGTCTGCAAAGTATATGGAACCTTCCCATATGGATGTTAGCAGCGGGGATGATTGCTGTTATGGTTCCACTTACCACCCTGGGGTTTTCCACGCTCATTAGTTATATATATCCGGTTTATGGGATTTTAAATTTGTATGTCCTAAGCCGTTTGCTTTTATATCCGTTATGGGCCGATAAGGAAAACAGGGAGGTGTAAAGAGGGGTGTTCTTTTCTTTTCTTGACAGCATGATTGATGTAAAATCAATGTATAAAGCTGCATCCGGGGGTAATAGTTTGGAAATTTTACAAGATAAATGGCAACAGTTGTGGGACTATGTAACAGGGGCGGACCTTTGGGTTTCCGTTGGGAGTGCATTGCTGAACACCATTCTGATTATTATTCTGGCAATGCTCGTTATTCGTTTTGGCAACCGGATGATTGAACGTATTTTTGAAAACAGGACACACAACCCATTCCGGATAACAGAACGAAGGGAAGTCACGCTAAAAAAATTGATTCAAAACACGTTGAAATATACGGTTTATTTTATAGCGATTATCATGATTTTGCAGGGCGTACTGAACTTGCCGATTACAAGTTTACTGGCGGGTGCCGGGGTTGCTGGATTGGCCATTGGTTTCGGTGCACAAAGCCTTGTACGTGATGTTATTTCAGGATTTTTTATCATATTTGAAGATCAGTTTTCTGTAGGTGACTATATTTTAGTTTCCGGGGCAGAGGGGACAGTGGAAGAAATCGGGCTGCGGACGACGAAAATCCAGAGTTGGACAGGCGAGCAACATGTTATTCCGAACGGAAACGTGACACAGGTAACGAACTATTCCGTCCATAACGGGCTCGCGGTTGTTGATGTCAATATACCATATGAGAATGATGCTGTTATAGCTGAGAAACTTATTGAAACAATTGGTAAAGAACTACCGGATCAATATGAGGAAATTGTTCGGGTACCGGAAGTTATCGGGGTGCAAACGTTGGAATCATCCCATTACGTCATTCGTGTTATCGCTGAGACGTTGCCGGTCTATCAATGGGCAGGTGCACGCATTATGCGAAAGGAAATAAAAGAGGCGCTTTATAAGGAAGGCATTGACATACCAGCACCTCGTCTGGTGATGTATTCGCGCAGCCAGGAACCGACATCACTGGATATACAACCGGACAGACAGATGCAGGAGGGTGAACAATAATGGCGGATAAGGAATTTGGACTGAATGACATTGTGCAAATGAAGAAACCGCACCCGTGCGGTGAAAACCGATGGAAGGTTATCCGTATGGGTATGGATATCCGGATTAAATGCGAAGGATGTAGTCATAGTGTTATGATTCCACGTAAAGAGTTCGCAAAAAAAATGAAAAAGGTTTTAGAAAAAGGAGCCGAGTAATTGATGAGAAAATGGTTATTGCAGGTCTATAATTGACATTTAGGAAGGCCTTACCGATACAAAATGGCATTTTACCGACTATTTTCGCAAAAATAAGCATTACCGAATGCTTATTTTTATTTTTTCGCTTCTTGTCATTTGCAAGGCTTGTATCTATAATTGGTATGACTGAAGCGTTCATATGAATGGAAATCCTTAAGGAGTGAAAGTTACATGGCTTTGACAGCAGGAATTGTCGGGCTACCGAATGTTGGTAAATCTACTATGTTCAATGCGATTACGCAAGCAGGAGCGGAAGCAGCCAATTACCCGTTTGCGACAATTGATCCGAATGTAGGGATTGTGGAAGTTCCGGACCATCGCTTGGATAAATTAACAGAATTAGTAAACCCGAAGAAAAAGATTCCGACAACGTTTGAATTTACGGATATTGCCGGAATTGTTCAAGGGGCAAGCAAAGGCGAAGGGCTGGGGAATCAATTTTTGGCCAATATTCGCCAGGTTGATGCCATTGTGCAAGTTGTACGCTGTTTTGCAGATGAGAATGTGACCCACGTATCAGGTAAGATCGATCCGGTTGATGATATGGAAACCATTAATATGGAACTCATTCTTGCCGATTTGGAAACCGTCACAAAACGCACGCAACGTGTGGAAAAGATGGCCAGACAAAAAGATAAAGATGCTATGGCGGAATTGGACGTGCTTACAACCTTGAAAGAAGGGCTTGAAGCGGAAAAACCTGCACGGGCATTGGAATTTTCAGAAGAGGAATGGAAGATAGTTCAAGAACTTCATCTGCTCACAACCAAGCCCGCGCTGTACGCAGCAAATGTGAGTGAGGATGAGGTGCAGAACCCGTATGCCAATGACGAGGTTCAACGGGTGAAAGAATACGCTGAAGCTGAGAACGCTGAAGTCATTACCGTTTGTGCCAAGGTTGAAGAAGAAATATCCGAACTTGATCAAGAGGAAAAAGAGTTATTTTTGGATGATTTGGGTATTGAGGAAGCCGGACTGGATCAACTTATTAAACGGTCGTATAGCTTGCTCGGACTGGGAACATTTTTTACCGCCGGTGAGCCAGAAGTACGTGCTTGGACCTTCCGTAAAGGGATGAAGGCCCCACAGGCAGCGGGTGTTATTCATTCTGACTTTGAACGGGGCTTTATCAGAGCCGAAACCGTTTCCTATGAGGATTTAATGGCTGCAGGATCCATGGCTGCGGCTCGAGAACAAGGCAATGCCCGGCTTGAAGGAAAAGAGTATATTGTCCAGGACGGCGACGTTATCCATTTCCGTTTCAACGTTTAAACCATACTGTTTCCCTCGGTAAAAAATCAGGATCTCTCGAATGCTTGTTTTTCATAAAATCATTTGGTATAATACTGTGTTGTGAGTAATAAATAACTAATTACTCCTTGCTCTTTTCGTTGGATAAGGGCCGCTAAGACCAAAAGGAGGTGTAACGGATGAGAAAATATGAAATCATGTACATCATCCGCCCGGATATGGAGGAAGAAGCGCAGACTAACTTGATTGAGCGTTTCAACAACGTATTGACGAATAACGGGGCGGAGATTGAAAAAGTTGATGAAATGGGCAAGCGCCGTCTTGCATATGAAATTAACGACTACCGTGACGGGTACTATGTTGTCATCAACTTCGGCGGTGATGAAAATGCCATCAATGAATTCGATCGTCAGGCGAAGTTTACTGATGACATTATCCGTCATATGGCAGTTCGAGAAGATGAACAATAATAGGGAGTGGTTCTGATGTTAAATCGTGTCGTTCTAGTTGGCAGATTAACGAAGGATCCTGATTTGCGCTATACCGCCAGTGGCGTGGCTGTAGCCAATTTTACCGTGGCGGTTAATCGTCCGTTTTCAAATCAGCAAGGCAGCCGGGATGCTGATTTTATTAATTGTGTTGTTTGGCGCAGAGCCGCTGAAAATCTGGCAAACTATATGAAAAAAGGCAGCATGGTCGGTATTGATGGACGCATTCAAACGCGTACTTTTGAAGGCCAGGACGGAAAAACGGTTTTTATGACAGAAGTTGTTGCCGATAGTGTGCAATTCCTGGAATCAAAGGCATCTTCCCAAAACAAGGGACAGCAGTCATCAGGTTATCAGCCAAACCAGAACCACAATCAGAACCAGAATCAGCCGGATCAACAACCGGCCAGCGATAACCCGTTCAAAGATAACGGACAACCGATCGATATATCGGATGATGATCTACCATTTTAGAAGACCGTAGTCTAATGGATTAGCTTCCAGGTTATAAGTATGAAAAGGAGGAGTTCAAATGGCAGCTCGTCGTGGTCGTGCAAAACGTAAAAAAGTGTGTTATTTTAAAGCCAATGGCATTACACACATTGACTACAAGGATGTTGATCTTTTGAAGAAGTTCATTTCGGAGCGCGGGAAAATCCTTCCACGCCGTGTTACTGGAACATCTGCAAAATATCAGCGTAAATTGACAGTAGCAATTAAACGTGCCCGTCAAATGGCATTATTGCCGTATGTAGCGGATTAATAGTGGAAAGACCCGATTCATCATGGTCCGAACATGGGAATCGGGTCTTTTTTCCATAAACAGGCATATAACAAGGTTCATGATGCTTTTAAACCCCGCTAAACCCGTGATTTTTCAAAATGGAACGCGCTTTGTCTGTCTGCAGAAAGGAGACAAATGCTTTGGCTGTTTGTTTGTCTTTACTGGAGGTTATGACGGCACCTGTATAAATAATGGGCGCGTGGAGGTCATCATCAATCGTGAATACGTTTTGAATCAATTCAGATCGTTGGAGATCGCTACTATAAATAAAGCCTGCTTCCATATTTCCGGACTCGACATAGGTGAGCGACCGTCCGCCTTCATTGGTATAAACGATTGTTTCCTTAATCGTTTCCCAGACACCGCTTTTTTTTAGTGCTTGTGTGGCATATTTTCCGGCGGCGATGTTTTCCGGATTACCCATGGCTATTTGTTTTATGTTCAGTTCCGGCAATTGCTTGATGGATGTTGCCGGAAATGATTCTTGTTTGCTGCTTGCCAGTATCAGACGATTACGGGCAAAATCCATTTCTGTGTCGGTTGTCAGCAAGTTTTGTCCGGTGAGTTGTTCGATAGGTTGCTGACCAGCTGATAAGAAAACGTCAACCGGTGACCCGTTGCTGATTTGGTCCGCTAACTTGCTTGAAGCACCGTAATGAAACGAGAGTGCTGCGTCCGGATGTTCTTCCTGAAATGCATCCGCCAGGTCGCCCAACACATCCGATAAACTGGACGAAGCCGATACAACCACTTCGGACGTGTCTGCATTGTCCTGGCCGGTGCACCCAACACTTATCACGGCGGCTGCGAATATAAGAATAACACCGAGATACCGCATGGAAGATCCCTCCTATGGTCGTTTTTTTCGTTTCGGATAGACCGTTATTATTTTTAGCAAAAAAATAAGCGAATATGGGACAAATAAAGCGAGCCATGAATCGTCCAGCGGAAAAAACAAGGCAAGTACCGAAAATAGAATAAACGGAAGACTTGTCGTGTATACGGTGATTTTCCACAGGATGGGAAATGTAATTTTTCGTTGCAGCAATTTAGCTGTTTTCGTTCCGATATAAGCCATTAATGAAATAAGCAAAACCACCATGACGGTTAGCGGCAGGTAGTAAAATATAAAAAAGTAAATGATTATAATTAGCGGATTCATAGTTGCTCCGGGTTCACCAGCCGTCTGCATTCTGGAAATAAGGGATGGCATGGACGTGATGAGCATCAGGATAAATAAGTACAGGACGGCATAATCCATACCAATCCGATTTAATTGAAATATGGTTTGTTTAGCGGGCAACTTCAGGCTATTGATGAATATGCGTAAAAAAATCATGGTTTCTCACCCTTAACAAATGACGTCCCAGTATTTAAAATACCATTAAATGACGTTCATGACCATGAATCGTTCTTAAAATGCCTTTATTTATCGACAAATTTCCCGAATTTATTTCCCGGGTAATAATTCGGGTTAGTCTTTTCAAATGACAATAAAAGCTTCAAACGTGTTATTATATATGAATGAGCAGTATGTTGTCTGGATGGAAAACACACCTCATAATCATGCAAGATACAAAGAAGGTGCAGTGAATGGATCAATCAAATCAATGGCGAGATGGAGCATTATTAACCATTATTTATATGCTTATTGCGCTGGTGGCTGTTTTTGTTCCGGTTATACCGTTTGTTGCTGTTTTTTTGCTTCCGGTCCCTTTCATCGTGTTTGCTTCACGATATGACTGGAAATCATCAATCATTATGGTGCTTGCAGCGTCAGGCTTAACGATGGTTTTGCTCTCGGTTCACGTTGTGCCTCTTCCCGTCCTGATGGGATTGGGTGGCGTTGCCATTGGCTCCGCTATTTACAGAAAGCACTCCGCTTATGAAACGCTGGCGAGCGGCACATTAGGGTTTGTTGTCGGGTTTGTTATGCTGTTTTTGTACAGCCAGCTTGTTTTGCAAGTTGATTTGATCAGTGAATGGAATAGCGTGATGGATGAATCCATATCCATGAGTCAAGATGTGATCGAAGAATTTGGAATGGCCGGCGAAGCAGAAGACCAAATGCAGGCAGTAAAAGATCAACTTGATATGCTATTGGAACTTATCCCGGTTTGGATCGTGTTAATCAGTTTACTGATGGCTTTTATCAGCCAATGGGTGAGCTATAAAGTGATTACGAAATGGCAGAATCATGCGTTGCAATTTCCGCCGTTTCGTATGTTCCGGCTTCCTTTGTCGCTTATTTGGGTCTATTTTGTCGCCCTGATGCTATCCTTTTTGGATCTGTCTGGAATGACCGCACAGGCCGTCCATAATGTTATGATGCTTGCTGGATTGTTAATCGCATTGCAGGGACTATCCTTTATCTTTTATTATACGTATGTGAAAAGGATAACCAAAGCGTTGCCGGTGATGAGCGTTTTGTTGACGATTTTCCTTCCGTTCATCTTCCTTTTCCTTGTGCGTTTGCTTGGTATCATAGATATAGGGTTTGCACTTAGGGACCGCATTGCCAATGGCAAAACATGATCGGGAGTACAGGTAGGAGCTGATGATATGCAGGAGTTTCAACGAAAACAGCCGTTAAGCCTCCATTTATGGGTGATGTACGTGGTTGCAGCTGTTCTTGTCGGTTTTATCTGGTACTTTCAATGGGTGCCAGGACTGATAATGACTCTTATTCTGGCTGCAGCCATCTATTACAGCATCCGATCGGAGCGGAAGCTGGTAGATGCGACGCAAAAGTACATTGAAACGCTTTCCCATCGTGTGAAACGGGTTGGGGAAGAGGCATTGCTTGAGATGCCGATTGGAATTATTTTATTTAATGAAGAATATATCATCGAATGGGCCAATCCATATATGAATCGTTTTTCTGACGAGGAGGATACGCTTGTCGGAATGTCATTGAATGACCTTTCCGATGATTTTGCGTCACGAATTAAGGAAAATGATGACGACATCTGGATGGATATGAACGGTTATCAATTTCAGATAGCAATCAGAAAGGATGACCGGCTTTTATATTTCTTTGACCGGACGGAACAGGCCCATATTCAGACACGTTATGAAAATGAGCAAACCACGATTGCTATCATATATCTTGATAATTATGAGGAAATCACCCAAAACATGGATGATACCCTTAAAAGCCAGCTGAATTCCAAAGTAACGTCTGTACTTAACAGTTGGTCAACGGATTATGGGTTTTATTTAAAACGGACATCACAGGATCGTTTTCTAGCTGTTTTGACTAAGGACACACTGGATCAGCTGGAAAAATCAAAATTTGATATACTGGATGAAGTCCGGGAACTGAACGCTGAGCAGAACGTTCCGGTTACGCTGAGCATTGGTATCGGTGCCGGAGACAACACACTTCCGGAACTTGGCGAAATGGCGCAATCCAGTCTTGATCTGGCTCTTGGCCGTGGCGGTGATCAGGTTGCGATCAAGGATAACCTGGGCAAAGTACGCTTTTATGGCGGCCGTACGAATCCAATGGAAAAACGAACGAGAGTCCGTGCACGCGTCATTTCACACGCATTAAAAGAACTTGTCCGGGAAAGTGACAATGTTATTATTATGGGGCATAAGGCACCGGATATGGATGCATTCGGTGCTGCAATTGGCATTCTGAATATAGCGAGAGCCAATGATGTGGACGGCTATATTGTATTTGACTCGAATGATGTGGATACCGGTGTCCACCGCTTGGTTGATGCACTCAAACAAGATGATGATTTATGGGGATATTTCATTGATCCGGATGAGTCAGAGGCGCTTGTTACCAGCCGTAGCCTGATTGTTGTGGTTGATACGCATAAACCTGGTATGGTGGCTCATGAAAAACTATTAAACAAAACTGATTACAAAGTTGTAATTGATCACCACAGACGTGCAGAAGAGTTTATTGAGAACCCAACGCTTGTTTATATGGAACCTTATGCATCGTCAACAGCGGAACTTGTAACGGAACTGCTGGAGTATCAGCCGCAAAAACTGAAGCTTAAAATGCTTGAAGCAACCGCTCTGCTTTCCGGTATTATAGTTGATACAAAAAGTTTCACGCTCAGGACGGGTTCCCGTACATTTGATGCCGCATCCTATCTGCGTTCCAAAGGTGCGGACACCGTACTTGTGCAGCGTTTCATGAAAGAAGATCTTGATCTTTATATTAAGCGTGGCAAACTGATTGAGCGTGCTGAAATTTATAGTAATTCCATTGCGATTGCCAAGGGTAGTCCTGGTGAAATTTATGGTGGTGTGCTGCTGGCGCAGACTGCTGACACCCTCTTGACTATGAGTGGAATTAACGCTTCGTTTGTCATTTCGGAACGTGACGACGGGCGAATTGGCATAAGTGCCCGTTCGCTCGGCGATGTAAACGTCCAGGTGATTATGGAAAAAATGAACGGTGGCGGACACCTTACCAATGCTGCCACACAAATTGAAGATACAACGATTGACGATGCAGAAGCATTGTTAAAAGATATATTGGAAGAATATTTTACAGGAGGGGAAACAGAATGAAAGTCATCTTAAAAAAGGACGTAAAAGGCCAAGGAAAAAAAGGAGAAGTAAAAAATGTCTCAGATGGTTATGCACGGAACTACCTCCTGAAAAAAGGTCTTGCAGACGAGGCGACATCAGGAAACCTGAAAGCACTTGAAGCACAAAAGGAAAAACAGCGGCAACAGGAAGATGAAATTAAAAAGGAAGCCGAACTGCTTAAAAATGAACTGGAAGATATAACCGTGGAAATTAAAGCAAAATCAGGTGAAGCCGGCCGTCTGTTTGGTTCGATCACATCGAAACATATTGCAGATACATTGAAAAACGATTATAACTATAAAATCGATAAGCGCAAAATTGAGCTGGACAGCCCCATTCGGACGCTTGGCTACACGAATGTCCCTGTCAAATTGCACCAAGACGTCACGGGAACAATTAACGTCCATGTAACTGAAACATGACTGGATGATTTTATAAAGCAGCAAGGCTCGCCGTATCTTTTTAATAAGGAGGGCAACCGATGAGTGAGCTATGGAATGATCGGACACCGCCGCATAATATAGAGGCAGAACAGGCTGTCATTGGTGCCATTTTCCTTGAACCTGATGCTATGCCAACAGCTGCTGAGCACCTTATGGCTGATGATTTTTACCGGGCAAGTCATCAACGGATTTTTGACGCCATGCTGCGATTGATGGATCGGGGGGAACCGATTGATCTTGTTACGGTGACAACCCTTCTGTCCAACGAAAAAAAGCTCGATGAAGCTGGCGGCGTCTCATATTTATCCGATTTGGCCGGTAGTGTTCCAACCGCAGCCAACATCGTTTATTACAGCAAAATCGTTGAAGAAAAAGCATTGTTGCGTCGACTGATCCGGACAGCGACAGATATTGTCACATCAGGCTTTTCCAGTGAGGAAGATGTGGATGATATTTTGAATGAAGCCGAGAAAAATATTCTTGAAGTATCCGGGCGGAAAAACACAAGCAATTTTCAACCAATTAAAGATGTTCTAATCGATGTCTATGATAATATTGAGCAGCTTCATCATCATGATGGAGATATAACAGGCATTCCAACAGGTTATCGCGATTTGGATCAGATTACGTCGGGTTTTCAGCGCAATGACTTAATTATTATTGCCGCTCGTCCGTCGGTTGGTAAAACGGCCTTTGCACTAAATATTGCACAAAACATTGCCATCAAAACCGATGAAAATGTGGCGATATTCAGTCTGGAAATGGGAGCAGACCAGCTTGTTTCCCGGATGCTTTGTGCGGAAGGGAACATCGATGCCCAGCGGCTGCGGACCGGGAAACTTGAGCCGGATGATTGGAGTAAGCTGACCATGGCGATGGGCAGTTTGTCCAATGCCGGTATTTATATCGACGATTCGCCGGGAATCCGTGTCAGTGAAATCCGTTCGAAATGCCGTCGTTTGAAACAGGAGCATGGTCTTGGCATGATCATGATCGATTATTTGCAGCTGATCCAGGGCCAGGGTCAGTCACGGGAAAACCGACAGCAGGAAGTGTCGGAGATCTCGCGTGCTTTGAAGGCACTAGCGCGGGAATTGAACGTTCCGCTGATTGCTCTGTCACAGTTATCACGTGGCGTCGAAGCACGTCAGGATAAACGGCCGATGATGTCTGATTTGCGGGAGTCCGGAAGTATTGAACAGGATGCTGATATTGTCGGCTTTTTGTACCGGGACGATTACTATGACCAGGAATCCGAAAAACAGAATATTATCGAAATTATTATTTCCAAGCAGCGGAATGGGCCAGTAGGCAATGTTGAATTGGCGTTTGTTAAAGAATATAATAAATTTGTTGATCTTGATCACCGTTATTCGGAAAGTGATGTCCCGCCTGAACCTGTACAGACATAACCAGTTCTTCAACCATGGAACTGGTTTTTTGTTTGTGCTTTGAACGAATAATAATTGATATTGTTGGTTATATCGTTCGTGTTTAATTTGACAGTCAGGACTATGATTGATAAAATCATGCTGTCAGTAACGAAAATACAATTGTGGATGCATGATGGAGGTGCGCCATGTCCTCAGTAGTAGTAGTCGGAACGCAATGGGGCGATGAAGGAAAAGGTAAAATCACCGACTTCCTGTCGCAGAATGCCGAAGTGGTTGCTCGTTATCAGGGAGGAAATAATGCGGGGCATACCATTAAATTTGACGATGCAACGTATAAATTGCACTTGATCCCATCCGGAATATTTTTTCATGATAAAACGTGTGTATTAGGTAATGGAATGGTTATTGATCCAAAGGCTTTCACAGAAGAGATGACTTATTTACATGACAATGGCATAGCAACCGATCATTTGCGTATCAGCAATCGTGCTCATATCATTTTGCCGTATCATATCAAGCTAGATGTCCTTCAAGAAGAAGATAAAGGAAACGATAAAATCGGGACAACGAAAAAAGGAATCGGCCCAGCCTATATGGATAAAGCCGCACGCATGGGCATTCGTGTTGCCGATTTGTTGGACAAAGATGCATTCCGTACAAAGCTTGAACAAAATTTAAAAGAAAAAAACCGTTTGTTTGAAAAGATTTATGAAACGGAACCAATGCAAGTGGAGGAGATACTGGAAGA
The DNA here is from genome assembly GCF_055395055.1 of Lentibacillus halophilus. Taxonomy (NCBI): domain Bacteria; kingdom Bacillati; phylum Bacillota; class Bacilli; order Caryophanales; family Bacillaceae; genus Lentibacillus; species Lentibacillus halophilus. Next base: position 894,671 of record NZ_AP043750.1, on the reverse strand, counting down.
GTATCACGAATACGGTCGACAGATGGCTCCATTTGTATGTGATACGTCGGTTGTTTTAAATGATGCCCTTGATCAGGGACGCCGTGTTTTATTCGAAGGAGCTCAAGGTGTGATGCTTGATATTGATCAGGGAACTTATCCGTTTGTCACATCATCCAATCCGATTGCTGGTGGGGTCACCATTGGCTCCGGTATAGGCCCGTCGAAAATTGACCATGTCGTTGGGGTGTCTAAAGCGTATACGACACGAGTCGGGGATGGTCCGTTTCCGACTGAATTGACCGACGCCACCGGCCAACAGATACGGGAGACCGGCAACGAATACGGAACAACAACTGGACGACCGCGACGTGTTGGTTGGTTTGACAGTGTGGTTGTGCGTCATGCCCAGCGTGTTAGCGGCGTGACGGATTTATCCCTCAATTCACTTGATGTTTTGACAGGTATTGAAACTCTCAAAATCTGTGTGGCTTACATGTATAACGGAGAAAAAATACATGAATTTCCGGCCAATCTGCGTATACTGGCTGAATGTGAGCCGGTTTATGAAGAAATGCCCGGATGGACGGAAAGTATCACCAATGTTCAATCCATTCATGAGCTTCCACCCAACGCCAGACATTATTTGGAACGCATCGCACAATTAACCGGCATTCAACTGTCTATTTTTTCCGTCGGTCCGGATCGCACGCAGACAAATATGGTACGCAGCGTTTACAGCTAAATACAATACTTGCTTTCACTCAACCTCTGTCTTATCGACGGAGGTTTTTTTGTCGGTTTCAGACTGAAATTTTGAAACGTATAAAATAATTGTCACTAATTGTAACGTGATTGTAAAAAAAGTAGACGTTATTATACAATTCATTTACATTTACCCGTTCTCTATTTTATCGTGTGCGAAGTTATGATAGTTTAATAAAGGACTAAAAGAAGCAATGAGACTTGTATATATCGTTGCATGGTAAAAGGAGCGTACGGTATGGCACGAAGAAAACCGCTTGATGATCTTCACAGGAATCGTCATATACTACCAAAAATAGCCATTATGATAGGTCTTGGAATATTTTTGTTTGGTACGGCTGCTCAGGCTGAAGAAGGGTCGCTGGGGAAAATATTTCATGTTTATGTTGATGGTGAACATATTGGCAAAGTAAATGATAAACAGGCCATGAAGGATATAATGGAAAGCAAAGTGAAGAACAAGAAAGCTGATTTTAACAATCTTTCGCTGACGATTGGGGAAGAAGTGAATATAGTACCTGAGCGCGTATTCGACCCATCGTATGATAACCAGAAAGTGAGCACGTATTTGCAAGAAAACCTATCTGTTCAAGCGGAAGCCGTTAAAATGGAAATAGGCGGAAAAAGCGTTGGATACTTTCAAAATAAAAAGGCCGCTGAACAAACGCTGAACGCCTATCAAACCAACTTTGTCGATGAACAGGATCTCGAGACGTTGACGGCAAAAAAACAGGAAAACGACATGACCGATTATACCCGGGCAAATCTAGTGAATGATAAACAAACGACGGACCATTTAAGCGCCGGGGATACTATTATTACAGACGTTTCCCTTTCAGATAAGGTTTCCTTTTCCGAACAAAAAACAGCGCCATCCGGCGTTTTGACGAAAAAGCAAGGTATTTCCGTCCTTGAAAAGGGGACACCAGTTGAAACGGTACATAAAGTAAACGAAGGAGAAACATTGGTGGATATAGCCAAGCAGCACGATTTAACCTTGGATGAATTGCTTAACTTAAACGAGGAACTGAAAAAATCCTCTGTTTTGCAAATTGGACAGAAACTTTATGTGACGGACTATCAGCCATTTGTTGACGTTATCGTTAAGAAGGAAATAAAAGAAAAAACGTCGATTGATTATAAAACAAAAACCATCGAATCCGATAATCTTTACAAAGGTGAAGAAAACGTAAAACAGCAAGGTGAAGAAGGTCAAAAGATGGTGCATTATTCCCTGACGATAAATAATGGGAATGAATCCAGCCGAAATATTATTAATGAAAAAACAACCAAAGAACCGGTCAAAAAAATTATCGTTAAAGGAACCAAGGTTGTCCCGTCACGTGGAACAGGCAACCTGAACTGGCCTGCAGTCGGTGGATATATATCCAGCAATGTAGGCATGCGCTGGGGGTCCATGCATAAAGGAATGGATATTGCGGGACCAAGCAGCCGCACTATAAAGGCAGCTGACAATGGGACGATTGTTTCAGCTGAACGGTCCAGCGGTTATGGTAACAAAATTACGATCGATCATAATAATGGCATGCGAACGATTTATGCTCATTTGGCCTCCATAAATGTCAGCCCGGGTCAAACGGTTGAAAAAGGTCAAAAAATTGGAGTTATGGGAGCAACGGGGGACTCTACTGGCATTCATTTGCATTTTGAAGTCTATCAAAATGGTTCGTTGCAACACCCGAAGAAGTATTTTTAGGTCATTCAGAGTGTAAGAGTTATTTTTCGTAAAAACAAATGACAACTGACTCATGCGTAAAAGATGGGTCAGTTTTTTTGTGACACTAATGATTGCATGAATGCCCGTGTGTTTTATATTTTTCGCATCTGATATAAGACATTTTGGACAAAGTACGATAGAATGGAGCGAGAAACTACAATTGGATAAAGGAAAACAATGGGGTTTAGACTCTCTTTGTTAAACGAACCTTACATAAAGGACGTGACGTTTATGGGACAGAAAATTTTGGTTGTAGATGATGAACAGCCAATAGCTGATATTTTACATTTTAATTTGGATAAAGAAGGGTATGATGTTGTTGTTGCTTACGATGGGGATGAAGCCATCGAGCTGGCTGACGAAGAGGATCCCGATCTTGTCCTTTTGGATATTATGTTACCGAATAAAGATGGTAATGAGGTTTGCCGGGAGATCCGTAAGACGCATTCCATGCCTATCATAATGCTGACGGCCAAGGATGATGAAATTGATAAAGTGCTTGGGTTGGAGCTTGGCGCGGATGATTATGTGACGAAGCCATTCAGTAATCGGGAGTTGATTGCCCGGGTGAAGGCGAATTTGCGCCGTCAACAGCAGATTCCGGATGATGGAGTTAAAACGACGAAAAACATTCAAATCGGCCGACTGGAAATTCAGCCAGATGCTTATGCTGTCACCCGTGACGGGAATCACGTAGATCTGACCCATCGTGAATTCGAATTGCTTTATTATTTGGCCCGTCATATTGGTCAAGTCATGACCCGTGAACATTTGCTGGAGACCGTATGGGGTTACGATTACTTTGGCGATGTACGGACGGTTGATGTTACTGTTCGTCGTCTCCGTGAAAAGATTGAGGAAAATCCGAGCAACCCTGTGTGGATTATTACCCGCCGTGGTGTCGGCTATTATTTGCGCAATCCTGAACAGGAGTAGAACTGGTTCATGAAAAAGTTAGGTTTTTTTCGCTCGATACAAGTGAAATTTATCATTATTTTCATTTTACTTCTATTAATCTCCACCCAGGTGATCAGTGCTTACTTTGCGCGGGGATTGGAGAGTGAGTTGAATGAAAATTTTGAGCAGTCTATTGATGCCAGTGTGGAAATTTTGAAAGTCAATTTGACCCGTGCATTCAGCAAAGACCGTTCCGATGATGATAGCGAACCGACTTTGTCGCAGGAAGTACAGAACATCGTCAATGTCAATGATACCAAAGACATCATTAATATTCAGGTGGTTAATAAACAGAGCAGAATTATAGCTTCAAGCAATAATACTGGCACTAGGAACGTGGGAAAGAAAGTGACGAGAGATATTGTCCGCAATGCTGTTTTATATGGGAACCAGGGTGATAAAAAACAGTACAACCGGGAGAAAAACCTTGTCTATGTTCGGGCGGTTCCCATATATGACAATGAAGACACACAGGTTGGCGCCCTGTACATTGAGGCAAACATGGAGGGCGTATACAATCAGCTGGAAAATATTAATCGTATTTTTATGCAGGGCTCACTTCTTGCCATTACGGTTTCGGTCCTGCTCGGAATATTGGTGGCACGCACAATCACCAAACCGATTAAGGAAATGCGCAAACAAGCACAAACATTGGCAAGAGAAGATTTTTCCCAAAGCGTTAATGTGTATGGAAAAGATGAAATCGGTCAACTTGCTGAATCATTTAATGATTTAACGTCGAAGTTGAAACATTCAAGAGCATTGACAGAAGAGGAACGACGAAAACTGAGCAGCGTTCTGTCCAATATGTCCGACGGTGTTATCGCGACAGATGACCAGGGTGTTATCACGCTTTTGAATGAAGCTGCTGCCCGTTTGCTCGACAAAGAGACGGAAGAAGCAAAAGGGATGTTTTTGTTGGATGTGTTGCAACTGGATGAAAATGAGGTTGACATCACAGAACTGCCTGATAGTGGGTCCATGATTATAGATTTCAGTCATAACGACACGATCTTTCTAATTCGTGCTAAATTCTCGACAGTCATGGACGAGGAAAACGCTATTAATGGGTTTATTACGGTTCTTAGTGATGTAACCGAACAGCAAAAAATGGAACAGGAGCGCCGCGAATTTGTGTCCAATGTATCACATGAACTGCGGACGCCATTGACAACAATGCGGAGTTATATGGAAGCATTGACGGAGGGTGCATGGGAAAACAAAGATCTCGCACCAAAATTTCTGGATGTCACCAAAAATGAAACGGAACGCATGATCCGTATGGTGAATGATCTGTTGCAGCTTTCCCGAATGGATAATCAGAATTATGAATTGAAAATGGAACGCACCGAGTTTATCACTTTCTTCCATCATGTCATCGACCGGTTTGAAATGAACGTGACGAGTGACATTACATTGAAACGGGATTTGTCGGACGGAACCTATGACGTATGGGTTGATAAGGATAAAATATTCCAAGTGCTCGATAACATCATTTCCAACGCTGTTAAGTACTCACCGGAAGGAGGTACCATCCGGTTCAAAACGATGAAACAACAAGGACGGCTGCTGGTGAGTGTGTCGGATGAAGGCATGGGGATCCCCCGGGATAAAGTTGATAAAATATTTGACCGCTTTTACCGTGCAGATAAAGCACGGTCCCGCAAGGTCGGCGGCACGGGTCTGGGATTGTCGATTGCCAGGGAAATTGTTGAAGCACACAATGGCACCATCCGGGCGAAGAGCAAAGAAGGTAAAGGGACAACAATTCTCTTTACGCTTCCGCTAATGAACACGAAGCGGAGGGGTGCGTAATGCGGTTTGAAACCGTCAAATCGGTTATATTATGGGCACTGGTCGTGGGGAGCCTGCTGCTTTCGTTTGCCCTGTGGAATTATAAACCGGAAGTAGAAGATCTCCCACCTGAACAGTTTCAAGACCGGGTTGACCTTGGTGGAGATGAAGAGACAAAAAAAAATATTATAAAACCAAAATCCATTATTTTCCGAAACGAGCAGCATTATTATGGTTTTACAGACCCGAATGACAGCGAAACGTTGTATCAGGATATGCATTCATGGATGTTGTATGACTTCCGGACAGAAGAAAGCCGTGGTCGACCGACGGAAAGCAATCAACTGGAGGTTGTATTCCCGACTGCCATTCCTATGAGCATGTTGGACAGCCTGTTTACATTTAATGGGGATCCTCTTTTTCCCGACTGGGATTTTGAACGGTTCTTTATAACGTTTGATGAAGATGATTCATCACTGCAAATCACGTTTCTTGACCGGAAAGGTGACCAACAAGCGACAGCGGCCGTTAATAATAGTGAAACCTTCAGCCGGCTCTGGCAGCTTTTGACAACGTTTGAAGGATTGCGTGAATACGCGCAGTTTGATAAAGCGGAGCAACCCATTTATATACCGAAACACGCGGTGGAAATGGCAAATAAGTCAGTGGCAGTCAGGGAAATAGGTTCTCATTCAATGGTTGATGTGTTGTTCCGGAATCCGGATGCTGTCATCCGCAATCAAATCAATGACAATGAAGTATATTTTACGGACAATGCACGCGGCATTATGCGTGTTTATCAAGACAGACGGACGATGGAGTTTCAAAACCCTCTTCAGTCCCCTTTTGAACAAATGGAGCCGGCGGCACTCCTGGAACGGAGCAAAAACAATATCAACGAGTATAAGGGATGGACAGATGATTATCATTTGATGGATATAGAAACATCGATCAACACCATTCGTTATCAGATGTTTTATGATGGTTATCCGGTCTATGGAAACAACCATGCATCGATGATTGAGCAACAATACCGGATTAAGGACTTGAATCAGCCGAACCGCTACCATCGTCCATTGTTCAGCCTGGCGAACTTGCTCAGCAGTAAAACGGAAGAACTGCCATCAGGTGCGAACGTCATCGATTATCTGAACAACAATAAAACATATAAGCCAGAGCAAGTGGATGATATTCGCATCGGTTATGACTTGACCTATCAAGGTGAATCAGACGCTCTGACATTGGAAGCGGCATGGTTTATCAATTATAAAGGCTGTTGGCAGAAAATGAGTTCTGATGACATAACGCTGCAAAAAGGAGGGAGCTGAGGATGCAATGGAAACAAATCAAAATGCTATTTATCCTCTGCTTCCTTGTGCTTAATGTGTATTTATTATTCATGTTTTTTAATAAACAAGAGGAATCCGATTTTGGTTACGAAAATCCGGACGAAGTAACATTGGAGCAGGAGTTGGAGTCAGAAGATATTACTATCAGTACTGACTTGTCACAGAAGGAAATAAATGAATCATATATTACAGCAGGGAAGAAAACATTCACAGACAAAGAATTGGACTATTTCAGTCCACTGGAAAATCAAAACGTCGAAATTCTGAATCAAACATTTATCATTTCCCGTTTTAAAGAACCAGTAAGCGTACCGGATGATGCAAAGAAAAATACAATCAGTCAACTGGTTAAAAGCAAGATTCTTCTTCCCGATAATTATACATTTGGTTCATGGAATAAGTCGATGAATACGCTCGTGTTTTTCCAGAAGAAAAAGGATCATCCCATTTATTACAATCAAAGTGGCATCATTATCGTATATCTCAATGATGACAATGAGATGATGTTCTATACACAAACCATGCTCGGAAAGGCAGCGCCGTCTACAAATAAAAAGAAGACTCTGATTAAGCAAATGGATGCCATCAAGGTTCTTTATGAAGGCAACAAAATTTGGCCAGGTGATGACATAACAGATGTCAAACTTGGTTTTCACACACGATTTCCACTTCCGAATGGGAAACAGGTTTTTGCGCCTACATGGATCGTTTCTGTTAATGAAGACAAGCATTTTTCTGTGAACGCACTTGAGAATCTCGTCGTCCAAAACGATGAAACATCCTTTTTAGTCGATGCCGTGGCAGCGTCTATAGAAAAAGTTAAAAATCTGCCAGACGACAATGATATGAAAAAGTATGTACTGAAACATATGAATGAACGTGTGAATCGTCAGTAAAAGAGGTGGGATTAAATGACTATGCGTTTTAGTGTTTTAGCCTCCGGAAGCACCGGAAATGCCTTTTATATTGAATCTAATCAAGAGAAACTGCTGGTTGACGTCGGGTTGAGTGGAAAGCAAATGGACAGGCTGTTTAACGAAATAAGCGTCGATCCATCCGAATTAACCGGTATTTTAGTGACACATGAACATCAGGATCACATAAAAGGATTGGGGGTTTTTGCGCGTAAATATCAGTTGCCGATTTATGCGAATGAAAAAACCTGGAAAGCTATGCAACCGTCCATTGGAACCATTGCATTGGATCAGAAGTTTCATTTTGGTATGGAAGAAGTGAAGCCATTCAATGATATGGATGTGGAATCGTTCGGTGTGTCCCATGATGCAGCTGAACCCATGTTTTTCACGTTTCGTCACAATGGCACCAAAGTTGCACTTGTGACTGATTTGGGCTATGTATCTGAGCGGATCCGGAAAACGGTGGAAGATGCGGATGCTTATATATTTGAAGCCAATCATGATATAGAGATGCTGCGTATGGGACGTTATCCGTGGAACGTCAAACGACGTATACTGGGGGACACCGGCCATGTTTCTAACGAGGATAGCGGTCTTGCTCTTTGTGATGTGATCAGTAATCGCACCAAGCGTATTTATTTGGCCCATTTAAGCCAAGATAATAACATGAAGGAACTCGCACGTATGTCGGTTAGCCATGTTCTGACGGATCGAGGGATTGATCTCCCTCTTTATAATACTGATCCGAAAATACCGACATCATTGTATGACGTCGGTTGAAATCATTGGCATCCGTGAGTGCGTGGTTCTCATCCTTTTAAAGGAGAGATAACATGGGTTATTTTGAAAAGGGCCATGCTGAACGAGGAAGTAGCAAACGCGGGTGGCTTGTTCCAGCACTTATAGGAATGGGAATAGGCATAATAGCTGTCTTGGCGTTGATTCCCACAGTACTCAAAACTGACATAATGCCGTCTTTAGGGATGAACGATACATCGGAAAAGGCAATAGATGGTACCGGTTCCGGGCTTGATGCCAATGATTATGTATCGGTGAATGTTTCCTCGCAGATTACAGATGTTGTAGACAATGTTTCCCCTGCTGTTGTAGGTGTCATTAATATACAGCGCAAAGGTGATTATTGGCAACAGGGTAATCAGCGAAAAGCTGGTTCCGGCTCGGGGGTTATCTATAAGAAGCAGGACGGCCAGGCATATGTCATCACCAATCATCATGTGGTGCAGGGGGCCGATTCGGTGGAAATCATTCTATCCAATGATAATCGTGTTGAAGCCAAAATTCTTGGAAGTGATTTATTTTCTGATTTGGCGGTTCTGCAGATGGATGGCAGCAATGTGAACCAAACGATGAAACTGGGAACATCGGCTAATGTAAAAGTCGGGGAGCCAGCCATTGCCATCGGGAATCCACTCGGTAAGTTTTTAGGTTCCGTTACCCAGGGCGTCATCAGCGGAACGCAACGTACTATTCCACAGGATTTCAACCAGGACGGCCGGGCGGATTGGCAAACTGAAGTCATTCAGACAGATGCGGCCATTAATCCGGGCAACAGTGGTGGTGCATTGATTAATATCGATGGTCGGCTGATTGGAATCAACTCCATGAAAATTAATGAAGAATCGGTCGAGGGCATTGGGTTTGCCATCCCGATTGATGCTGCCAAACCGATTGTCGATCAGCTGGAACAGAATGGTCAGGTGAAGCGTCCGTATATGGGTGTGGAGATATATTCTCTGGATGAGGTGCCAAAGACCGAATGGGACCGGACATTGAACCTTCCTGACGATGTGAATGGTGGGGTTTATGTCTGGAATACTGAATCACTGTCTCCTGCAGACAAGGCCGGAATCAAGCGTCTTGACGTTATCACCGCCATCGACGGAAAACAGGTACTGAACATGATTGATCTGCGGAAGATTCTTTATCAGAAAAAAGAAATCGGCGACTCGTTGGACGTGACATTTTATCGGGACGGAGATAAGCAGACAACAACGATGACTTTAGGCAAGCAACGCTAAGCTATCCTTTATAAAGGATAGCTTTTGCTTTTTTAAGGTTTATAGCAGGGATTACTGAAAGGATTTGTTGTTCATTTATACACATTTCATCCACAGCCTGTATATAACAAACTATATATGGTAGCGAACATGTATGCCAGGACAACATAACGACGAACATTTGTGCATATGTGTATAAATTTGTGGATAAGTACGAAAGCATATCGTTATGGTCAGGAGGACGGTTGGCCCGGTTTGTGCTGCCAAAGTAACAGAAGCAAGATGAGCATAACGATATCAAGCCGTGCTTCAAAAGCGAATGACAACACTCCTTGGTTCATTAACACAGGAATTTTGGTTACATAAATAGCCCCAATGATAATGATCATGAGTGCTGTGGCCGCTTGTCTAACATAGATTCTCCCGATAATGAGCACACTGCATGCAAGTTCTGTTATGGCTACGAGAAAAAGAAATTTTTCCGGAAATGGAAGTCCCAGATTGGCGAAAACCGTTTGGAAATCGCTATTGACTAACTTACATACGCCGGATATGAAAAAAACGTAACCAATTGCGTAACCGATCCAGTTCATAGTTTGCATACACACCTCCTTGCCATGGTGTGTTATGTATATGTTCGAATTGGGACAATCTTGACAACCTCTCCCACATTTTTTGTATGGTTATTCAGAACGGCAGTTGTAACAAAGGTCGATGTGACTTATCCCCAAAAATCTGTGGATGAACTGTGGATAATATGTTGATTGGCTGAATGAAATGGTCCATTTTGTTACACTGGACCTACGTAAGTTTAAGAGTATTCTTATGATGGGTTAAGGAGGCGATTGGAATGGAACGTTTAAGCGAAGAGCAAATAGAAACAGAATTGGAAACGTTGCCGGAATGGAAACGCCTTGACGAAAAATGGATCGAACGTCGCTACCGGTTTAAAGACTTTTTGAGTGGTGTTCGTTTTGTGGATCAGATTGCGGAATATGCCGAAAGCAAAAAGCATCATCCATTTATCTCTATCGATTACAAAGTCGTCACCTTGAAAATATCGTCATGGCAAATGAAGGGACTGACCGATTTGGACTTCGAAATGGTCAGGCATTTTGACGATCTGTACGAGAAGGCATCAAAATAATTAATTGTGGATGCTGGTGTTAGATTCTGTACGTTTCTTTATGTTTTATGAAAGGCCGGGTGATAATTGGAAGCATGATTCGGTCGCAGCTGCTTCCATTCAGATGCCAACATGCCGTATAACGCATGATCGGTATAAGATGCGTGCAATTGTTCGGCTTGGCGCAACTGTCCTTCCTGTACAAAACGAAGCCGTTCCGGAATCGCTCGGCTTTTCGTGTTGGCAACGGCTGCCCGGATTTCAATACGATTTAATGCCAACGAATAAACGCCATAGTCAATTAAACCACTAACGGCACGGATCATGATCCCATTGCCTTGATAAGGCGTTCCCAACCAATAGCCGATTTGGCCGGCATTATTTGCCCAGTCCAGATGATTGAAAGCAACCACCCCGGCTAGTTCGCTTTTATAAAGAATACCGGTTGTCAGTGCTCGACGATTGGAAAAAGCTTTCAGGCTGGATTGGATAAATGCTTTGGAATCCGCTGTCGAATTAGTGCCATCAACCCATGGCAGCCATTGACGCAAGTGGTGCCGTGATTGATCCGTCAATTGAAATAACCGGTTCGCATCATGAAGTTCTAAATGTTTTAATGCCAATTCATCGTCGATCTGAAAAAGAAACATAATATCACACCCCCAATGAAGTTAAGGCTATTTTATCATGAAAACGAGGGTATCGCGGATAGAATTGCAAATTTTTTTATGCACTCTTAGTCTGATTATATTGCGGTAGATGGAGAGAAAGAAAAGACAATCGAACATGAAAGGAGGATGACAGGATGAAGACAAATGTTAATGGTCGTACGGTGGAACTGCTGACGGGTGATATTACCAAACAGCAGACGGATGCGATTGTTAATGCCGCGAACGGCACCCTACTTGGGGGAGGTGGTGTGGATGGTGCTATCCATCGGGCAGCCGGCAATAATCTGCTCACTGCTTGCAAAAGCGTACGCCAAGAGAAGCTGAACGGTGAAAAGCTGCCGACAGGGGAAGCCGTAATAACAGATGGTTTTAGGCTTCCGGCCACGTATGTTATCCATACAGTCGGCCCGGTCTGGTCAGGGAACCATCAGCAAAGAGATGAACAGTTACTGGCCGACTGTTACTGGAATTCTTTGCAGCTAGCAGCTGATCATCAGGCAACGAGCGTCGCTTTTCCATCGATTGCAACAGGTGTTTATCGTTTTCCCGTGGATTTGGCAGCACAGGTGGCATTAACGACGATTGCCCGCTTTCTCCGGAATCAGAATGATCATGATATTCGTTATGTCGCTATGGTATTGTTTTCCGAACAAGATTACGATATATATCAGGCGTCCATGGAAGAAATAAAGACATCCACCCGAGATTTGGAATAGATGGGTGTTGGTATTATTCCTTCCTCATAAGATAAGGAAGTCTGGTCGTGAACCAGGCTTTTTTTCAGGTGACTCGTTCTAGCGACAAGTCTTGCAATCTGATGTATAATGGGTTCCGGGAAAACAGGCAGTCGCGCCAACACTTGTATGAAGGAATGACAGTACGAATAGGGGAGTCGTTATGGACGAAGAGAATGTAACACGGATTGATCAGGACGGAAAAACATATATTTTGATTGGCACGGCCCACGTATCCAAACATAGTGCTGAACAAGTTCGCGACGTCATTGACGAAGAACAGCCGGATGCCGTTTGTATTGAACTTGATGAGCAGCGGTACCAATCTGTTACAGAAGGCGATAAATGGAAGGAAACGGACATTTTTCAAATCATTAAACAAAGAAAAGCAACGGTGTTGTTAATGAACCTCGTCATTTCTTCCTTCCAAAAACGAATGGCCAAGCAATTTGGCATTAACGCCGGACAAGAGATGATTCAGGGTATTGAGTCAGCACATGAGGCGGATGCCGACCTAGTACTGGCCGATCGCGATATTCGCATAACCTTTTCCCGCATATGGGGAAACATTGGACTAAAGGGAAAAATGATGCTATTGATGCAGATGATTGGCAGCATATTCAGCCAGCAAACCATTACTGAAGAGGAGCTGGAGAAATTAAAGTCGAAAGATATGCTGGACAGCATGCTGGAAGAGTTCACAGAGCATTTCCCACGGTTGAAAAAACCGCTTATTGACGAACGGGATCAATATCTCGCTCAAAAGATAAAACAAGCGCCAGGTGACAAAGTTGTTGCTGTGCTTGGTGCGGCACATGTTCCGGGTATTCAACGGGAGATCCATACGGAGCATGATCTGACGCGGCTTCAGGAGCGTCCGACCAAGTCCCGCATTCCAAAAATCATTGCTTGGGCCATTCCGATTCTGATTCTGTCCGTGATTGCCTATACATTTTGGACAAACCCGGCAGCAGGATGGCAGCAAACGATCAGTTGGGTTGTTTGGAATGGAGTCCTATCCGCTATTGGAACAGCGGTTGCCTTGGGACATCCTCTGACCATCGTAACAGCATTTGTCGCAGCCCCGTTGTCATCCTTGAACCCGCTGATTGCCGCCGGTTGGTTTGCCGGTATTGTCCAGGCATTCGTCCGCAAACCGAATGTTGGTGATTTTGAACAATTGACAGAAGATGTCCATCATGTGAAAGGGTTTTGGCATAATAAGGTCACCCGCATACTGCTCATCGTCGTTCTTGCCAACATTGGCAGCTCACTTGGCACATTTATTGGCGGCGCCGACGTTATCCGGTTGTTTTTTGAGAACCTGTGAACGCACCGATCGTAGGATAACTTATGAAAGCATTAAAAAAAGCTTGAGAGAGTATGAACCTCAAGCTTTTTTTGCATCGTTGTCTTTTAGTTTGAAGCCGATAAATTTGGCCTCGGTCATATCCTCAACGGCATATTTGACACCCTCTTTTCCAATGCCGCTCTGTTTCACCCCACCATATGGGTGATTATCCTGGCGATATGTGGAGATTTCGTTGATCCAAACGCCGCCCATCTCGAGCTGGTCAGCTACTCTTAATGCCTGGTCGAGGTTCTTTGTAAAGACGCCCGCTTGGAGACCGTAAATCGAATTGTTCGAATAGGTAACGGCGTCGTCCTCGTTATCAAACGGAATAACCGATACAATCGGTGCAAAGACTTCTTCAGCAATGATTTTCATGTTGCTATTAACATTGGTCATGATGGCTGGTCGTAAAACTGTTCCTTCCTGGTTGCCACCCGCTTCGACGTTGGCTCCGTTATCGACCGCATCGTCTATCCATTGTTTAGCGCGCTTCGCTTCACTTTCGTCAATCATTGGTCCGATGTCTGTATCTGTTTCTTCCGGATTCCCGACCTTCAGACCTTTTGTTTTTTCAATAAACTGCTTGAGAAATTGGTCATAAACGGACGTCTGCACATAAATTCGCTGAGCGGAAATACATACTTGTCCGGAGAAAGCAAACGATCCTTTCACTAAAAGATCCACGGCTTCATTGATGTTGGCATCGTCAAAAATAATATTGGGCGAGTTGGATCCGAGTTCTAGCGTCACTTTTTTAAACCCGGCTGATTCTCGGATGGAACGTCCCACGGGAAGACTGCCGGTAAACGATATTTTATGCACCTGATCGTGCTTGACGAGACCTTCCCCGATTTCACCAGTTCCCAGCAACAGATTCAGCACGCCATCCGGTATACCTGCTTCTTGAAAAAGCTGAACAAGTTTATAAGCGGAAACCGGTGTTTTTTCGGCCGGCTTGAAAATGACGGTGTTGCCGGCAGCAATTGCTGGAGCAATTTTGTGCAACGATAAATTCAGCGGAAAATTGAACGGCGTAATCGCTGCAACGACGCCAAGTGGAATGTGCTTGACCAGCCCAAGACGCCCGTCTCCATCCAGGGCGGCATCCATTGGTACCACTTCACCGCTGATATGTTTTGCTTCTTCGGAGGCAAAACGCAACACTTGAATGGCCCGCTGCACTTCTTCCTGGCTCGAACGGATCGGTTTGCCTGCTTCTTTCATAATAGTATCTGCAAAATCATCAACCCGCTCTTCCATCAAATCGGCTGTCTTCCGTAAAATATCCGATCGTTCATGCGCGGGCATATCTTTCATCGTGTGGTGAAATGTGTCAAAAGCATTAGTAACCGCCTGTTCCAAATCGGCTTTGGATGCGAGAGCAATGGTCGCCTCTTTTTCCCGTGTGTATGGGTTTAATACGTCCTTGGTATTCGACGCTTCGTTGTATTCCTGGCCATTAATGATCGAACCGAGCATGGTCTATCTTCCTTTCTGTTAACAAATGATGTCACCCAGTTTTTCCGTCAGTTTCATGTTTTCCTTATAGTCGACCGGGCAATCGATAAAGACTGGTTTAGCCATGGCGGTGGCTTGCTCCAGCGCTGGCTTAAGGTCGTCCGCTGCTTGGATGTTTATGGCTTCAAATCCGTATGATGTCGCCAGTTGCTGGTAGTCCGGGTTGCCAAATTTGATGTAGGAGGCCCGGTCAAATTCTTTCTTTTGGTGCCACTCAATCAACCCATAGCCATTATCGCGCCACATGAGCACTATGATCGGCAAGTCGAGACGTTTGGCCGTTTCCAGTTCGGCACCGGTCATTTGGAAAGATCCATCCCCGCAGACAGCAACAACATGGCGTTGTGGCTTGGCCATTTTGGCGGCAATGGCGCTCGGAACCGCAACGCCCATGGATGCAAGTCCGTTCGATATAAGGCATGTATTCGGTTCGTAACAATGGTACATGCGCGCCATCCACATTTTGTGAGCACCGACATCGGATATAGCGATATCGTCTTCTCTCAGCACAGAGCGCAAATCGGCAATGATTTTTTGCGGCTTAACCGGAAAGCTGTCATCCGTCCGGAATGATTCAAATTCGTTAATGGTTTGCTTGCGCACATTGGCCGCCCACTCTTTGTCCCGTTTTCGGGTGTCGATTGCTTCGCTTAAATGTCTCAGGTTGTTGGTTATGTTACCGAGCACATTCAAAGCGACTGGATAATTCATATCCGTTTCCGCTTCTGTGGTGTCGATATGAATAATCGACGTTGTGCCGTTAGAGTTCCAATTTTTAGGTGGGTATTCAGCTATATCGAATCCAACCGTGATGATCAAATCGGACGTGTCAAAGCCGCATGCAATGTAATCATTTTCACCGATTCCGGCTGTTAATAGACTGAGATCATTGGTCCATGGCAGCGTGCCCTTTCCCATAAAGGAATGCACAACAGGTATCTGGCTTTTCTCGCTGAATGCCCGCATGTCTTCCGTTGCCTGTTGTCTCGCTATTCCATTGCCGGCAAGGATAATTGGGTTTTCCGCTTGATTGATCATGGATGCTGCCCGTTTGACGACATCCTCGCTTGCCTCTGTATGCGGTCTACCCATTAAGGGAAGTGGCTGGCCGTCAGTGTCCATGGCAGCGATATCTTCCGGCAAATCAATATGGGTAGCCCCCCATTTATCTCCACCGGCAATCTGGAAGGCTTTGCGGACGACCTCAGGAGTGATGGAGGGGGTTTTAATTTGTGTGTTCCATTTGGTGACAGGTTCGTACATGTTGATCAAATCGTAATATTGATGTGATATTTTGTGCTGGCGGTCCAGCCCTGCCTGCCCGGTGATGGCAACAAGCGGTGCGTGATCCATATTAGCATTGGCCACCCCTGTCATCAGATTGGTAGCGCCGGGACCAAGTGTGGCAAGGCAGACACCCGGTTTTCCGGTCAGTCGCCCATATGTGCCAGCCATAAATGCGGCGCTCGTTTCATGGTGGGTAACGATGAAATCAATGGTTGAATCAGAGAATGCATCCATCAGATCAATATTTTCTTCGCCCGGAACACCAAAAACGTATTGGACCCCTTCCTGTTCCAGACATTTGACAATTAATTTGGCAACATTCATGCTATCCATCCTTTTTAGCTTAGTAACAAATGAGCTCTGTTCTTGTTCTAGCTTTCCTTGAACCGCGTATAATATGAATCAAAAAGTATGTTCAGGAGGATAGACATAATAGGTTACATGCTGTCGTCATTGGTGGGTTTCGTGAGGAACGGGCATTTTCGCGACACCGCTTGCATAGGATGTAGAAATCGTTTCCTGGATGGAGGAATGACATGGATATTCTTAATAAGGTGAAACATCATCGTGAAGAAGAACAACAGTTAAAGTGGGAAGGCACGTTTGCAGAATATCTGGAAATTGTAAAGGAACATCCGGAAGTTGCCCAGACAGCCCACTCGCGCGTTTATAATATGATCCAACAGTCCGGATTAAAGGAAAAAGATGGCCAAAAGATGTATCAATTTTTTGGTGATGAGATTTTTGGACTGGAAGATACGATTGAAAAACTAGTGGAGGAATACTTTCATCCGGCAGCAAAAAGGCTCGACGTACGGAAACGGATTTTGCTTTTAATGGGACCTGTCAGCGGTGGAAAATCGACCATTGTCAACATGTTGAAACGCGGTCTTGAACAGTATTCACGGACCGATGAAGGTGCTGTTTACGCTATTAAAGGCTGCCCAATGCATGAGGATCCGCTTCATTTAATCCCTCAGCATTTGCGTGAAGATTTTTACGATGAATACGGCATTCGCATTGAAGGACATCTTTCCCCCTTGAATGCGATGCGATTGGAAAAAGAGTACGACGGGCGCATGGAAGATGTGATGGTGGAACGCATCTTTCTTTCCGAAGATAATCGAGTTGGTATCGGTACGTTTACTCCATCGGATCCGAAATCCCAGGATATTGCCGATTTGACGGGCAGTATCGACTTTTCAACGATTGCCGAGTATGGGTCGGAGTCCGATCCGCGTGCCTACCGTTTCGATGGTGAGTTGAACAAAGCCAATCGCGGCATGATGGAATTTCAGGAAATGCTGAAGTGTGATGAAAAGTTTCTGTGGCACTTGCTCTCTTTAACCCAGGAAGGCAATTTCAAAGCCGGTCGATTCGCTTTAATTAGCGCGGATGAAATGATTGTGGCCCACACGAACGAGGCGGAATACCGATCCTTCATTGCCAATCAAAAAAACGAAGCTCTCCAATCACGGATTATCGTTATGCCGATACCGTACAACTTGAGAGTAAGCGAGGAAGAACGGATTTATCAAAAAATGATCCGTGAAAGCGATATGGCACACGTTCATATTGCCCCGCATGCGCTCAGGGTTGCAGCTATTTTTTCCATTTTGACGAGGTTGGAAGAGTCCAAAAAACAGAGCGTCGATCTCGTCAAGAAAATGCGTCTGTATGACGGCGACAATGTGGAAGGATATAACCAGGTTGATGTAGACGAATTGAAAAAAGAATATCCGGATGAAGGAATGAATGGCATTGATCCACGCTATGTCATCAACCGGATTTCCTCGGCCATTATCCGTAAAGAGGTTGCCTCCATCAATGCGCTTGATGTGCTGCGTTCCTTGAAGGAAGGTCTGGAACAGCATCCATCAATATCGGATGAGGATAAAGAAAGGTATTTAAACTATATTTCCGTTGCGCGACGGGAATATGATGATATTGCCAAAAAAGAAGTGCAGAAAGCGTTCGTCTATTCCTATGAGGAATCTGCCAAAACCTTGCTGAATAACTATTTGGATAACGTTGAAGCGTATTGCAATCAAACCAAACTGCCTGATCCGCTTACTGGTGAGGAAATGAATCCGGATGAAAAACTTATGCGGTCAATTGAGGAGCAGATCGGCATCTCGGAAAATGCAAAAAAAGCCTTCAGAGAGGAAATTCTGATTCGCATTTCCGCTTACGCACGCAAAGGAAAACGCTTCGATTACAGTTCCCACGAGCGTCTGCGGGAGGCTATTCAGAAGAAGTTGTTTGCTGATTTGAAGGACGTTGTTAAAATTACTACCTCATCCCAGACACCGGATGAATCCCAACTGAAGAAAATCAATGAAGTCATTGCGCGTCTGATTGATGAATACGGCTATAGCTCCGTATCCGCTAACGAGCTGCTACGCTACGTTGGAAGCCTGCTTAATCGGTAATGGTAAGGGAAAAATAACAAGACTAATGTCCCATGGACGCTTGTTATTTTTCCCTATTTAATACGGTTGGGATAACTTGTTTGCTTGTCTACGCATAAACTGATTAAAAGGATAAGGAGGGGAAACTATGAATGACGACAAAAGGAATTATACCGTTTCCCGGGAAGATTGGTCCCTCCATCGTAAAGGTTATCAAGATCAGAAGCGCCATATGGATAAAGTGAAAGATGCTATTCGAAATAATTTGCCTGATTTAATCAGTGAAGAAAATATCATTATGTCCAACGGCCGTGATGTCGTCAAGATACCTATTCGTTCGCTGGACGAATACAAAATCCGATATAATCATGACAAATCCAAACAGGTTGGCCAAGGGGACGGAGAAAGTGACGTAGGCGATGTCATCGGCCGTGATCCAAACAGCGGAGATCAGGGAAAGAACGGATCTGGCCAGGGAAAGCAGGCGGGTGATCAGGCCGGTAGTGATTACTACGAGGCCGACGTGTCCATGACAGAACTCGAAGAAGCCCTTTTTGAGGAACTTGAGCTGCCCAATCTGCATCAAAAAGACGAAGCAGACATAACGACGGAGGATATCGAATTTAATGACGTACGTAAAAAAGGCTTAATGGGCAACGTCGATAAAAAACGGACGATTTTGTCGGCATTGAAACGCAACGCTATGAAAGGAAAGACGCAAATCGCACCCATCTATAACGATGATCTTCGTTTTAAAACATGGAACGATGTGATCAAACCGGAGTCAAAAGCAGTGATTATGGCTATGATGGACACAAGTGCATCAATGGGGAACTTTGAGAAATATTTAGCGAGAAGTTTCTTTTTCTGGATGCTTAAGTTTTTACGCACGAAATACGAAAGCGTGGAAATAGTCTTTATTGCGCATCACACCGAAGCAAAAGTGGTGACGGAAGAAGCGTTTTTTTCCAAAGGGGAAAGTGGAGGGACCATTTGTTCGTCGGCTTATGAAAAAGCATTGGAATTGATGGCTGACGAATACAGTCCTGATAGGTATAATATTTATCCATTTCATTTTTCCGATGGAGAAAACATCACATCTGATAACCCCAAATGTGTCCGCTTGGTGGAGGATATTATGGCGCAATCTAATTTGTTCGGTTATGCCGAAGTGAACGTGTACAATCGCCAGTCCACCCTAATGCGGGCGTACAGCGAATTCAGGGATCCCAAATTCCGCCACTATATTTTAAAAGGAAATCAGGATGTATATCATGCACTGAAACAATTCTTTCAGAAAGAAACAGCCACCGTTTGAGGCCTCCGCATACGCGGGGGCTTTTTTGCATCAAACGTGATGGCGGCTGGTGCTAAAAGCGGGATCAGAACACCATAAGGATAATGGTGATTCGTTATACCCGTTCAATTTTATACACGCCGCGGGATGTGCTAATTAAAAATTGGTTTCCGTCAAACTCGTATAAGGAATGGTCATCGAGTGGGATATCGTATAACGACGAAGGGAGTTCTTGAGGTTCCCTTGCATCGGTTTCCATCGTCCCATTACCGTTCAGCTGAAGTGTATGCATTGGTACATAATCATCCAGCCTTCTTGTATTGCGTTCATAGGAAATCGCCTGCAATGTCATCAATATTTCATCAAGGTCATATTGTTCGTGTTTGGAAATTTTAATCCTGTCTCCGCTCCATTGCTGCAAAAGCTTATTGAACGATTCAATCGTCAAAAATTGCAAACCCATCTTCATCCCTCCTGTTTATAGAGTGGCTCACAGAAAGGCAAACATACAAAGAAGAGAAAGGCAAAATTTGACGTCGTTCAGGGAAAGCTGTTGTCGCAGCACGAGAGTTAAATAATGCCTTGTTCTAGCATGGTATCGGCAACCCGTATAAAGCCAGCAATGTTGGCACCATCCGCCAAGTTGTCTTCATGACCGTAATCCTTGGCAGCCTGTTTGCAATTTTGATAAATGGTTGTCATGATATCTTGCAGTTTTGTATCCACTTCGTCAAATGACCAGGACAGTTTGCCGCTATTCTGGGCCATTTCCAAAGAGGATACAGCGACACCGCCGGCATTGGCAGCTTTTGCTGGTGCAAACAGAATATCGTTGTCAAGGAATACATTAATGGCTTCCAACGTGGACGGCATGTTGGCCCCTTCACCAATGACTTTCACACCGTTGGCCACCAATGTTTTGGCGGTTGCCTCATCGATTTCGTTTTGCGTTGCACATGGCAGGGCAATGTCACACGGGATGGACCAAATGCCATTGCAACCATCAACATATTGGGCGTGCGGATGCATATTTGTGTAGCTGTGAATCCGCTCGTTGCCCGTTTCCTTTAAAGTCTTGACGGTATCAATGTCAATTCCCTGTTCATCATAGATAAAACCGTTTGAATCACTGCATGCGACAATGGTCGCACCAAGTTCCGCAGCCTTCTCCATAGCATAAATGGAGACGTTGCCCGAACCGGATACCGTAATGGTGCGGCCTGAAAAATCAAGCCCTTTATCCTTGAGCATCTCCTGCACAAAATAAATCGTTCCATAGCCTGTTGCTTCTTTTCGGGTCAGGCTACCGCCGTACTTAAGCCCTTTGCCGGTCAAAACACCGGGTTCCACAGTGCCGCGGATGCGTTTATATTGACCAAATAAGTAGCCGATCTCCCGGGCACCAACGCCAATGTCTCCGGCTGGCACATCCGTATCTGATCCGATATAACGGTATAACTCGGTCATAAAACTTTGGCAGAAGCGCATGATTTCTACATCGGATTTCCCTTTTGGATCGAAATCGGATCCACCTTTTCCGCCTCCAATCGGCTGTCCGGTCAAGGAATTTTTAAAGATTTGTTCAAATCCAAGGAATTTGATAATGCTGCTATTGACGGATGGATGGAATCGCAAGCCGCCTTTGTGTGGTCCCAAGGCACTGTTGAACTGTACACGGAATCCCCGGTTAACATGAACGTATCCATCATCATCCACCCACGGCACTCTGAATGTAATAAATCGCTCCGGCTCCGTAAGTCGCTCCAGTATGTTGTATTTCATATAGTCCGGATAAGCGGCAAAAACCGGTGTGAGGGAGTCAAAAATTTCACTGATCGTTTGGTGAAATTCCTCTTCGTTTGGATTGCGTTCTTTGACCGTCTCGTATACACGATTCACATAATCCTGTGCCGCCTGTGCTTTTCCTGTTTGCAAGACACCTTCTGTCGTTTTCATGGCAACAAACCCCTTTCAAAAAATTGTACAAACGTGCACTCAAGCCATATTGCCGTTCATTTACGAAAAAGGTACGACCCTTTTTTGATAAAAAGGGATATAATACTATATTGTATAACGAATTAGCGATTTTAACAATAATTTTGAAAGTCATTAATAAAATTTTTAAAACAGTGGTAATACATTAGGGGGAACGGTCAAATTTTTCTCTTTCTGTCATACAATGTAAAAAGGACATTGGGAGGGATGATGGTGACGGATACACAAAAGTTGAACCGCACGATTGATGAGATTACAGAAATTGCCTCTGGGTTTGGTCTCGATTTTTATCCGATGCGGTATGAAATTTGTCCAGCTTCGATTATATACACGTTTGGAGCTTACGGTATGCCGACGCGTTTTTCCCACTGGAGCTTCGGCAAACAGTTTCATAAAATGAAGACGCATTACGATCTGGGTCTGAGCCAGATCTATGAATTGGTTATTAATTCGGACCCGTGTTATGCGTTTTTGCTGGATACGAACAGTCTTATCGAAAATAAGCTCATTATCGCGCACGTGCTTGCCCACAGCGACTTTTTCAAAAATAACGTCCGATTTTCACCGACCAGGCGCGATATGGTGGAAAGTATGACGGCAACAGCCGAGCGGATTGAGCATTATGAAATGATTCATGGCCGGGAGAAGGTGGAACAATTTTTGGATGCCGTTCTGTCCATTCAGGAACATATTGACCCGTCCGTTATCGAACCGAGCGGGGAAAATGACGCCTCTGATGATGGCGCTGTGCCTGCCGCACGCCAATCGGCCGGCACTTCCTATGATGACTTGTGGGAACTGGACGAATCCGCGTCATCCAACGAGCAGCTTCCGGCCCAACAGCCCGTAACATTCCCGCCCCACCCCGAAAAAGATGTGCTTTTATTCATAGAGGAATACAGTCGGGAGCTGGATGACTGGCAGCGGGATATATTGACAATGATGCGGGAAGAAATGCGTTACTTCTGGCCGCAACTGGAGACGAAAATCATGAACGAAGGCTGGGCGTCATACTGGCATAAGCGGATTTTGCGGGAGATGGACCTGACTGAAGATGAATCTGTGGAATTCGCATCATTAAACGCCAACGTTGTCCAGCCATCCAAACAGCAAATCAACCCGTATTATCTCGGTTTAAAAATGCTGGAGGATATTGAAGAGCGCTATAACAACCCGACAGACGACATGCGCAATCTAGGAGTTGTGCCCGGATCTGGACGGGAAAAGATTTTTGAAGTACGGGAGATGGAATCGGATATATCATTCATCCGTAATTATTTGACCAAAGACCTTGTACGTCAGGAAGATATGTACCTGTTCGAGAAGCAGGGATCCGATTATACGATTACCGACAAAGCGTTTGAACAGGTGCGGGATCAACTCATTACGCAGCGCGTGAACGGTGGGTTTCCCTATATCACCGTTGAAAATGGCGATTACCTGCAAAACGGTGAATTATATTTGCAGCATAGCTATGAAGGAACCGAACTCGACCTGCATTATTTGGAGAATGTGCTGCCGTATATTCACCAGCTTTGGGGCCGGCCCGTTCATATGGAAACGATCGTCGACGATAAACGAGTGGTTTTCTCGTATAATGGGAAAAAAGTACACCGAAAATTTTTGTAATATAGGATGAGATCCGCTGCCCATCTCCAACCAAAACTGGCCGCTTCTGGATGAAGCTCTTATCGCATATGCCGATAGCAAAACGTGATAAGGGATGTGATCAGCATGAGGTTATATATGAACCGAGGTGAACACGATCAGTCACAAGATACTATGCTTGATCGGCAGGGGGCTTTTTAAGCCAAAACCCCGCATGAAAGCGAGAGAGGGGCCTCTCAAGTCCAAAACGCCGTACGAAAGCAGTTGAAAAGTCCGAGAAAGAGCCTCTCAAGGCCAAAATGCTGCACGAAAGTGGAAGAAAAGTCCGAGAGAGGGCCTCTCAAGGCCAAAATGCCGCACGAAAGCGAGTGAAGAGTGAAGAGTCCGAGAGAGAGCTTCTCAAGGCCAAAACGCCGCACGAAAGCGAGTGAAAGGTCCGAGAGAGAGCTTCTCGGGCTCAAAATCGCTCCCGATAGCAGCCAAAAAGTCCGAGAACAACAACTTTCCGAAAAATCAGCGGATCTCTAACTCCCTAATGTCATTACTGTTTTTTCCTTATTTTATTCATAGTACGTCCATCGATTTTCCCCTATTCTTGTATAATTCTGATCCAATATTCTTCTAACTCGCTTTTTGAACGGTACCACTTGACACCAATCATAAATGGTATTGGTTGTAATTTTCCTGTCCGGAAACAGTAGCTTGAATTCCTCGACTGCCCGCATGACAGCCGCTGCAACTATTTCTTCATGTTCACATTCTTTGCAAACAAGTTTTCTCCCCTCAACTGCAGTGGACAAGGACTTGCATGCTAAGCACGTAATCCCATTTTGCAAGTCCTGATAAGTATAAGGTGGCCGTTGCTTATAAGGCGGATCCTCAATATGAAGAGAGATCAATTTGTCTGCTAACCGCTTGTGCTGCTCATTTAGTTTGGAAGGTGCTGAATTTAATTGATTCAAATAGTTTTTGATCTGGGTTGGTAAAATCATTGGCTTATCAATAGGTGCCTGGTATAGAGTGAATTCCGGATTGATAAAAACCACAGAGGCGTCAATTGGAAGATTGATTTTATCTTTGAGGAGTAACTGCCGCAGTAATGATTCGCTTCTTCCCAACTGGTGCAGAGGATTTATGATTTCATATTGAGGCAACTTGAAAAATTTATCTGCTTCGTAATTATAATCCCCTTCAAGATTCTTTACTTCAAACAAATGAATTTTCCTGGATGAGATGAGCAGCGAATCAATTTGAAAGAGCGTGTTATTAACTTTCAGCAGCAAGTCATTTAATATGAAACAGTCACACGTAAGGTTTTCGGTTAATGAATCAAATAGGACCTCGCCTTCATAGCCTCTGCTCAAATTTATAAAATGCTGCTTATCCTTTGAAGGCAAAATCATTCGCGTATTCAGGGAGCTCAATAGTTGTAGTTCTGCAGGTTTTGTACGTAATTTATATGGCATGTCCCACATCCTTTCTACATTTCTGCTCTATTGTACTAAATAAAAGGGAAAATTCACAGAAAAACCAAATATTTTGAATTGGACATCTCACTATTATCAGTCGTTCGGAATGTTTGTGCGATCACTTTTTGGTAAACTGAAGGCAAGAATGCAATGCAAAGGATGGACAGTGGATGAAAATTGATATCGTGGCAGTCGGGAAACTGAAGGAAAAGTATTTGCAGCAGGGCATCGAGGAGTACCTGAAGCGGCTCAGCCCATACACGAAAGTACACATTGCCGAAGTTGCTGACGAAAAAGCCCCCGATAATATGAGTGATGCGAATATGCAGGAGGTAAAACGAAAAGAAGGCGAGCGGATCCTATCCCACATCAGCAAGGATTCGTACGTCATCACTCTGGAAATCAACGGGAAAATGCTCACTTCTGAAACATTTGCCGATAAATTGGACAAGCTCGCCACCTATGGCAAAAGCAAAATTACCTTCGTCATCGGTGGATCGGTCGGTATAAGCGAAGACGTACAGAAGCGGAGTGACATGGCATTATCGTTTTCAAAAATGACGTTTCCTCATCAGATGTTTCGCATGATTCTGCTGGAGCAAGTGTATCGGGCGTTCCGGATTATGCGAGGTGAGCCGTATCATAAATAACACCTCTGCTTCTCATTATCATGTCATGTTTGCCCACGCGCCCAGGCTTGGACTTGTTCCCGAAGCTGCTGTTTTCGCTGTCCAAACTGTTTAACGCGATGGCCGTTTGCACCGGATGGATGCGGGAAGCCGGTTAAATATGTATGATCGGGAAGCTTCTGTTCCTGTGCCAGTCCGGTGATGGTTTCGTCAACCTTTTTTCCAAGCGGAATCACGAGCGCGTTTGGCTGAATAGAAGCTAGTTCATCAGGGAAGGTTTTCCAAGCATAAGGCTGTAATAATCGGCATCGGTGGATGGGTGGCTGATGTCCGGTATAGTTTTTCCCTTTTATAAACACCGGATATTTAATGACTGACGTCGTATGAAGAAGATATCGGTAGCCTTCAAACAAATCAGTAGCATTGGAAAGGCCAAGCATATCCGGTATGCCGCACTCATTCAGCATGTGCACGAGGTTGTTGCGCATCGATCCGGCGAAACCGGCTGCCTGTTTGGTTTCTTTCAGGCACGTTTCCAGTGTGTTACCTGACGCGAGACTGCTCACCAATTGTTCAAAAGCAACTTTCATTTGCCTCCATCCGGGGGTGATGCCAACGATAACGATTGGGGCATCCAGGTTGATGGTGTCATTATGGGGGGCATAGTACATACGTGTATCGCCATCATTATCCATTAGCAAAGGTGCTGTCAATAAATTATGTTTAGTGAGCGGCTGATCAATGGGCAATGTTCGAATGTACGGCAAATAATGCTGAATAGCTGTATATAGCACATAAAACCCTCCTTTCTGCACCATATTAAACCATTTCTTCTTCTCTTCGCTATGTTTAGCTTAAAGCTATTCCTTAGTGAATCCTTTATATTGAATGCAGCCGGACAGCCTCTGATTCCGACTGGCTTTGTTACAATACTACCGGGTAGCCAAGGTTTTCGATGGTTGTCTTCAGATCTTCCGCAGTTACTTTGCTGGCAATTGATTCAAGGTAGTCGACGAACATGAACAACAATGTGACGACGGCTGCTTCGACATATTCCCCGATAACCAATGATGTGGGTCAACTATAGAGGAAAACAGAAACATTTCGTAAATAAATATTTCAGTTTGTATAAAATTTTGATAGACTATATATGGGCTATCAAGGATTGTGATGAAAATGGCCGGGAGCTTACCGTTTGATGTCGATATCAGCGGAAGCACAGTGTCTTTTTAGCAAATCTTGAAGGATAGGGATGAGAAAATGAATAACGAACATACAACAACCGACGTTATTCTGATCGGTGCCGGGATCATGAGCGCCACGTTTGCCACCCTTTTAAAGGAATTGGCACCGGATTGGGATATTACCATCTTTGAGAAGCTTGAAAAAGGAGGAGAAGAAAGCTCCAATGTATGGAATAATGCAGGGACAGGACATTCTGCATTATGTGAGCTTAATTATACGCCCGAACAACCGGACGGATCCATTGATTGTACAAAAGCATTGGATATCAATGAAAAGTTTCAAGAGTCCAAACAATTTTGGTCGCATCTCGTCAACAACAATCTGATTGATAACCCTCAGGACTTTATTAGGCCCTTACCGCATATGAGTTTGGTTCATGGCGAGGACAATGTGACGTTTTTGAAAAAGCGGTTTGAAGCTTTAACCAACAACCCACTCTTTCAAGGAATGGAATTTTCCGATAATAGGGAAACATTGAAAGAATGGATGCCTCTGATTATGGAAGAACGAACGGATCAAGAACCCAGGGCGGCAACAAAAATCGATACTGGTACGGATGTCGACTTTGGCACTTTGACGCAAAAGCTTTTGAAGCACTTGGAACAGCAGAATGTTCATATCAAATATAATCATACGGTGGATGATATGGAACGTACGAATGACGGTGGATGGGAAGTGAAGGTGCGGAATTTTGAACGCGGCACACTTGAAACGCATACGTCATCATTCGTCTTTATCGGAACCGGTGGAGCCGCTTTGCCGTTGCTGCAAAAAACGGGCATTCCGGAAAGCAAACACGTGGGTGGGTTTCCAGTAAGTGGTCTATTCCTCGTCTGTGACAATCCGGATGTTGTCCAAAAACATAAAGCAAAAGTATACGGCAAAGCGCCGGTCGGAGCGCCACCAATGTCGGTGCCGCACCTTGACAGACGGTATATCGGCAACAAGGAGACGTTATTATTCGGGCCATTCGCCGGATTTTCACCGAAGTTTTTGAAAACCGGTTCGAATATGGATTTATTAGGTTCGGTTAAACCGGGTAACGCCTTCACGATGTTGGCAGCAGGAGCTAAAAACATGTCATTGACCAAATATTTGCTCGGACAACTCATGTTATCGAAGGAACAATACATCGAGGAGTTGCGTGAATTTGTTCCGACAGCCAACAGCGATGACTGGGACATCGTGACTGCGGGTCAGCGGGTCCAGGTGATCAAGGATACGGACACAGGCAAAGGCACACTTCAGTTTGGAACAGAAATTGTCAATTCCGATGACGGATCCATTGCCGCATTGCTCGGTGCATCGCCGGGGGCCTCAACGGCGGTTTCCATCATACTGGAGATTATTGAGAAATGTTTTCCAGAGTATCTACAGGAATGGGAGCCCAAAATAAAAGAAATGATTCCATCATACGGTTTATCCTTGAGGGATTATCCCGAGCTTATCGATGATATTCAAAAAACAGCCGCCCATGCGCTCGGGCTGACCAATGACCGTCAAGGAAGCTCAGTATAAGAGAATGGGCCTATGAGCCAGCCATGGTTTTCACAGACGGGTAACGGTTTTTCCGAATAATCGTGTTTATTATGAAATGAAAAAGCTCTTTCCTTGCTTGAGGGAAGAGCTTTTTGAATACGCGTCCGTCACGTTGCCGTCTTTCGTTTTTCCGTCCGGTCAACAACAGCAGCGCCGATAATGTCACCGATCACATTGGATGCCGTGCCGCCCATCCCGATCAGGGCATCAACACCTGCAATGAGGGCCACCACTTCAAGCGGCAGTCCGAACATGGTGAGAACGGCTGATAGTGTGACTAGACCTGCTGCTGGAACACCTGCCGTTCCAATCGACAGCAGTGTACCAATTAACACAATAACAAAAAAATCCGTCGGTGACAGGGTCAGATCAGTAATGTTAGCTGCGAATACGAGCGATACCCCCATCCGCAGTGCGCCGCCATCCGAGTTAAAAACAGCGCCTATCGGCAAGGTGAAATTCGCTGTTTTGGCGGAAATACCCGCTTTTTTGGCGGATTCAATGGCTATTGGCAACGATGCAATGCTGCTTGATGTAAAGAATGCTGTCGTATAGGCTTCACGCGTGTTCCGGAAAAAGGAAAAGACTGAGGTTCCGGATAACTTGAGAAAGGCGGCGTATACAAATACCCACAGC
Organism: Lentibacillus halophilus; assembly: GCF_055395055.1. NCBI lineage: Bacteria > Bacillati > Bacillota > Bacilli > Caryophanales > Bacillaceae > Lentibacillus > Lentibacillus halophilus. The sequence goes on along the minus strand of NZ_AP043750.1, from coordinate 865,635 downwards.
AATAAAATGCCAAGATAGAACACACCGGTCAGCTTCAGCAACGATTCCAGTGTGGACCATCCCTGGCCGCCAAAAGCAGAAGCAGTGATGGCGAATATTCCAATCGGTGCATACAGCAGAACCCCTCGTAAAATTTTAAAGAACATTTCATTCAGGGCCGTGAAGAAACGGTCAAGCATATCCCCATACTGTTTCATTTTTTCCTCTTCTGAAAATTTCATCATGGAAATAGCCATGCCAATGATAACCGCTAAAAACAGAATGGACATAAGATCGCCTGAGGTGAACGCTTTAAATAAGTTTTCAGGTACGATCTGCAGGATTACCTCAGATATGGGCGGCGTGTCCGGTTGTTCCACATTTTTATCCGGCAATGTCAGATTGTTTCCCGGTTCAAAAAACCAGGCCAGCCCTAAGCCGATCAGTACCGCCCCCGCCGTTGTAATCATATAGTAGCCAAGGAGCTTGCCGCCAATTCGGCCAAGCTGTTTGATATTCATTTGGTTAACCGCAAGAACCACGGTCAGAAATATAACTGGTATAGCAATTAAACGGAGCAGGTGAATGAGCAATGTCCCGAGTGGGCTGATTATTTCTGCTTGTTTGCCGAACACGATACCAGCGATCGTGCCCAGAACAAACCCAAGCGACATTTTGAGTACAAACGAAGATTCCTTATATCGATTCCATAATTTCATAAACGATTCAACGCCTCTTTATCTCTGACTTTGTCATACGCTTAGCACCATTTTAACAGAAACAGACGTAGTATACCTATAAATGGACTGGCCTATTTATGTTGGTGGTGCATGCATAGGTTGGATACGTCGGTGAGGGGTATGATGAGTAACGATCTGGACCATTGTAATAAGGAGAGGTCCAACTGAACATTTTGAAAATTTGACATAATTGAGTTTGGTTATTACACTTAGTTCAACAAGGTTGAATCAAAAGAAACAATTATGAATATAATGAGATTATGTTGAAACGACGTATATACGTGCAGGCATATTCACCTTGAAAAGGAGGGGGCCGCATGGGACGATGGCCGGAAGCTGTGCAGATAAAGGAAGTCGGTCCGCGCGACGGCTTGCAAAATGAAACGACACGGGTGGCCACAGCGGATAAAACCCACTGGATCAATATGCTGTCTGAATCAGGCTTAAAGGAAATTGAGTATTCCTCGTTTGTCCATCCGAAATGGGTTCCAGCCCTGTCGGATGCCCATGATGTCGGCAAGGCGATTCATCGCAACCCCAATATCCGCTATTCAGCGCTCGTTCCCAATATAAAGGGGCTTGAGCTTGCACTGGAAACAGGAATTGACGGGGCAGCGGTGTTTATGTCGGCAAGCGAAACGCATAACCGGAAAAATATTAATAAATCGATTGATCAGACGTTTCCAGTGTTTCAAGAGGTTGTACAGGATGCAAAACAGGCGGGAAAACACGTGACGGGATATGTGTCAACTGTGTTTGATTGCCCGTATGAAGGTCGGATAACACCGGAGCAGGTCGTTCGCCTTAGTGATCAACTGTTCGAATTCGGAGTGGACGATGTCTCCCTTGGTGACACCATCGGCACAGCTGTTCCATCACAAGTGGAGAACCTCCTGGATGTCATGTTGGCCCGGTATCCACAGAAAAATATTATTATGCATTTTCATGACACACGCGGCATGGCCATTGCTAATATTATGACATCATTGGAATATGGCATCACCCGTCTGGACAGTTCAATTGGTGGTTTGGGCGGTTGTCCGTATGCACCGGGAGCCGCTGGGAATGTCGCGACCAATGATGTTTTGTATTTGTTGCATGGCCTTGGTATCGATACAGGAGTAAACGAACATAAACTCCGGGAAGCAGCTCTCTATATCCAAAATAAACTGGGTAAAACGTTGCCGAGCAAGACATTAGCTTCAGCCGTCAGTCCACGTTGAAAGAATCCGGCACCATACGGACACATTTGCCTAGAAACCCTCACCCATGCAGACAGAGTGAGGGTTACGTGTGCTGGTGACGACTATCCGGTTAAGAAACAGAGTCGTTGTATGTCGGTTGTCAACGCGGCAAAATTGCCCTATTCTATGTAAGAGAGACTATTGAGGCGAAAGGGGAGAGCAGCCATCAATCTTGAAACAATAGGCTTGAAGTTGAAGCAAGCACGTATTAAAAGCAAACATACGCAGCAGCAAATCGCGGATCAGTGTGGCATTTCCAAAAGCCTTCTGTCCAAAATTGAAAATGGCCAGACCTCATCGGCAGTTGCAACGCTTTCCAAAATTTCCGAGTCCCTCGATGTGCCACTTACATGGGTTCTTGATGGGCATCCTGAAACAGATTTGGTCATCCTTCCCACGGTGGACAGGCAGATTAATGCCGATGATAATGATATGGGCTACTCGTTTGAGCTGCTTGCCAATCGCTCCCGTTTTTCGCGGATAGAACCGACCATCGTCCATGTCACCCCAATGGATTACAATAAGCGCCACGAGCCGTATACGCATTCCCAAGACGAATTTATTTACATGGTTGAAGGGGCGATGGAACTCTTTTATGACGGCGAAAAGCATTATATGAAAAAAGGCGACACAAGCTATTTTAAAGGGGTGAAGCCACATTTGTTCATCCCCGTCGACAATGACGGGGCTAAAGTGCTGACCGTGTTTGTTGATGACTGACCGCCTACCGTAAAAAAACGCTATACATACTTTTTGACAAACATTCTCCTGAACCATTTGGTGCCTCAGGGGGGCTTTCATTCAGCTGTCCGTTTTGGTTTGTTCCGTTTTGTTAATAATGCTTGTTCCGACCAAATCACCGGTTACGTTCAGTGCGGTGCAACCCATGCCGATAATGACGTCGATGGCCGTGAGCAATCCGACGGCTTCCATTGGCAGACCGAGCTGGGCGAAAACGGTCGCTATCATAATAATTCCTGCCCCTGGTACACCAGCGGTACCAACGGATGCCAGGGTGCCAACCAGCACGACTTGAAGCATTTGCATGAAGCTGAGCGGATCCCCGACCACGTTAGCGGCAAAAACGGCTGAAACAGCAATCCGGATGGCCGCTCCGTCCATGTTAATGGTTGCACCTAGCGGAAGACTGAATCCATAAAGACTTTTTTTCAGGTTGAGGTTTTTGGCAGCATTAAGTGTCAGCGGCAGCGTTCCGGAGCTGCTTTGTGTGACAAAGGATGTGATCATCGGTGTACGCCCCTGTTTGAAAAAGTTTTTGATATTAATGTTGGTCAGCGCCATAAAGATGATATAGATAAGGAGCTGAACAAGCAATGCGATATACAGAACGGCGATCACATTGCTGAGCGACCAAAGGGTATCGCCCCCTTGTTTGCCGACGATCTCGGCAATAATGGCTAAAATTCCAATTGGCACATACTGAATGATGCCTTTCATAATCGTCATTGTTGCTTCGTTGAGCCCGTCAATGACGCGGTAGACAGCTTCACCAAGATCATGATTCGTCTCCGATGTACGCAGTGCCGAAATAGCAATACCGAATACCAGCGCAGTGAAAATAATACCTAATAAATTCAATTCGCTGAAGGCTGATATGATATTGTTGGGAACAATACTGAGCAGAACATTAGTAACGCCGGGATTTTCCGGAACATCAAATGATTCGCTTCCATCAAGCGTCATCCCTGTTCCTGGATTAAACAGGCTGGCCACGGCAATGCCGACGACGATGGCAAAGGCCGATGTCATAAGATAGTAGACGAATACTTTTCCGCCCATTCGACCAAGGCTGCCCAAATTGGCTTGATTAACACCTACAATCAAGGTGAATAAAATGAGCGGCACAATCAGAAACCGCAATAGACGGAGCAGGAGATCACCGAATGGCGCCAGAACAGCCGCATCTTCACCGAATATAAGACCAACCAGAATACCCAGCACAAGCGCAACGGTGATTTTGGAAATGAGTGACGCTTGAATATAGCCTCTCCATAATGCTTTCATGTTGCTTCCCCCTTATAGGTTCAATTCTCATTAGAATACTATGAATTTTATGGCTCGATATTACCTTGTCTATTCCTTTTTGTCAAAAAACGTTCTCTTATGCAAATAAAAAAGCCATGCAACCGGATTTGGCATGCATGGCTGGTTGGTTTTCTGTTACTTTTCAATAAACATCTGAGTCCAATAATTTCCTTTCCGTGTAAAGCCAACCCCGATATGGGTGAACGATTCATCCAAAATGTTTTTACGATGGTCGGCGCTATTCATCCAGGAATCAACAACGTGACTTGGCTTAGGTTGTCCTCTGGCGATATTTTCACCGGCCGATTCGTAGGTGACATCGAATTGCTTCATCATCTCAAAAGGGGAACCATACGTCGGGCTTTTATGAGAGAAATAATTTTTCTGTTGCATGTCCATGGATTTATTGTTCGCTACACGACTTAATTGTTTGTCAGCCTTCAACGCCGGCAATCCTTGTTTGCTTCGTTCCTGATTGGTCAGCTCGATGACTTTCGATGCATACTGACTGATGCTTTCTTGTTGCGCATTGTTCCCATTGCGGTCGATGGGTTCCTGTCCGGCTGGATTTTTTCGAATTTGCGGATCGTTATTTTGCTCCAAATTGCGTTCGAGGGGGTCTTCTTCGTTCCGCCTGTTATTAAGCGGTGCCTGTTTAAACCGCATTTTGTCTGTTTCCTGTCGGTTGCTGGATGAGTCGGTCCGGACAGTGGAAATGGGCAACTGGTTATTATCCACCTCTGTTTTGCTCGAATAATCGGCTGCCTGTTCCTGATTATTTTGGTTCTCGTTCCCGTTACAGGCTGCCAGCACTAGGCTGATTCCAACAATTAGAAGAAAACGTATCGTCGATTGCTTCATAAACTATACTCCTTTGTTGTTGATTTTTTCTTATTATGGTCCTCATTCGTAACATCCATGCATATCAACAGCCATAAATACGGATGGACATTGCAACAATTGTCCTGTTGCGTGATTTCAAGTACAATATAAGCAGCTTGTATCAGGAGAAAACGAACGCTGTATGCTGGAGGAGGTTTGCATTGACGGGGCGAGGAAAGATTTTTCAGACATTTTATTATGGATGGTTCATCGTTTTTATCGGTGGCTTGGGCATCTTTTTCTCCGGGCCCGGGCAGACGTATTCCAATTCGGCGTTCATTGATCAGTATATTCAGGATTTTGGTTGGTCGCGGACAGAGGTGTCGAGTCTTTATTCGACAGCAACACTGATTGCCGGTATCATGATGATGGTTGTCGGACGGTTTATTGATCGGTATGGGCAGCGGTTCATGATGGTGACGGTTGGAACGGTTTTTGCTCTGGCGTGCTTTTGGAACAGCATGGTCACCAATATGGCTATGCTGGCGGTCGGGTTTTTCCTTGTTCGTCTTCTCGGACAGGGAACGATGTCGCTGATTCCGAATACGCTCGCCGCCCAATGGTTTGTGAAAAAAAGAGGTCGGGCATTCAGTTTTATGACGTTGGGCAGTTTTGCCAGTGCGATGCTTTTTCCGATTATCAATACGTGGATCATTGAAACGTGGGGCTGGCCAATAGCTTGGCGTTTCTGGGGTGTGGCGTTGCTGGTCGTGTTTGTTCCGTTTGCCCTGTTCGGTGTGCGCAACCGGCCGGAAGAGATGGGGTTAGAACCGGATGGTTTTCAAACGGAAACTGAGAACGAAACCGGCGAACCAATTGCCGGCACCACGCTTCCAGAATCCAATGAAGACTTCACGTTAAAAGAAGCGATGCGGACGTGGGCTTTCTGGGGAATTCTGATCAGCGTCGGTATTCCGGCGATGATTAATACCGGCATTACATTTCATATTATATCGATTTTTGATACGAATGGCCTGTCGTCGGCTGTGGCTGCTATGGTACTGAGCCTGATGGCATTTGCGGGTATTCCGATATCGTTCATTTCCGGTTTTATTACGGAGCGAATACCAACGAATTATCTGTTGGCCAGTGTGTTTGTCATTGAAATTATTTTTTTGTTCATGCTGCTTATCACCAATAGTGTGTTTATGGCGATTTTATTCGGTATCGTGTGGGGAGCTGCGAATGGCCTGGAGCGCATTGGTATGAACATTATCTGGCCGGATTATTTTGGCCGGAAATATGTCGGCAGTATCAATGGCGTTGGAATGACTATGGTGGTGATCGGTTCGTCGCTGGGCCCATTGCCGTTCGGTGCTGGATTTGATCTATTTCACAATTACACGCCGGTATTGCTGGCTTCTCTGACGTTTCCTGTCATCGGTGCCATTTGCGCCATTACGGCAAAACGTCCGGATAAAGCCAAGCTGCACTCTCATTAATGAAACAAAGCGGTGATGATGAATGCTTAAAGATACAGGAGAACGGATTATTCCCGAAAACATGACTATAACGAACGACATGCTGATAGAGCATGTGGCAAGGTATCATTTTGCCAGTGAATTAGTGTACGGACGGGTGCTTGATTTCGCCTGTGGTACGGGGTATGGCACGCATATTTTGGCCAAAAATCCGAAGTCGGATGTCACCGAGACGATTGGTATTGACTTGGACCCGGAAACGGTGAACTATGCGCGCGGCGCGTACCATCATCCGAAGTCCACTTTTCTTGAGGGAGATGTGACGGATGCCGGTTTGCCGGAAAAACTGGGGACATTTGATTGCATCGTCAGCTTTGAGTCGATCGAGCACATTCAAGCGGAAGAACAGTTTTTAGCCAATGTGTATGCTTTGCTGAAGCCGGGAGGGACACTTATACTGTCCACGCCGTTCGGTAAGGGGCGCGGTAAGCCATGCAAATCGCCCTTTCACGTGCATCAGCTGACGGTTGCTGAGTTTTTACAGTTATTTCCGGCGTATGCTTCGGCCCATTTTTATGTTCAAAGAAGTGCATTAATCAAACCGGCTGAGGACCATTATGCCGGACAATACCCACTTGGAATCGCCGTCTGTAAAAAATGATTAAATACTGCGAAGATGGAATGCGCTCAGGAAACGTTATTCATCGTCGCAATGAGTCCCCGAATCGGTACCAGGAAGCGTTTGAAAGTCGTTCATCAACGTAATGAATGCCTAAAACACGAGCAACGAGCTAGAAGGGGTCGCTCATCGCCCTCAATAAGCACCATCTTCGACCCTATGACTAATGCTCGCTTTCCAGATCCGTCAATTGATCTATAATTTGCTCGTTCATTTTCTCAGCCACGTCATTGGAGATAATATCTTCACGGGCAAGCTGCTCGACTGCTTCGTGCTGAGCATAGAGGGAATGGCGTTTCAGTGTGTTCAACTGTTTTTCTTTCATCTCCGGTTGCTTATCAAAAAGGGTATCGATATCCTGCTGTATGGTTTCCAATGATTGTTTATAATCGGTTACGAGGTCATTCGTTACAGCATCCGTGATCCGCAGATTCTCCTTCACCCTGCCGATCTCTTCGATGGCCCTTTTGTTCCGATACGCATCGGCTAACAGCATTTCATAATCCTCATAACCGGTTTCCTGCTGGTTGACGTTGAGCCAGTTGAGCACCGGTTTAATGGTAAGCCCCTGACATATAAGTGAAAACAGTACGGTACTGAAGGCGAAAATCAAAATATCTTCCCGTCCGTCAAAATCTCTCGGCAAGCTGAGTACAAGAGCAATTGACAAGGATCCTTTCAGCCCTCCCCAGTTCAAGACGTGTTTCCACGTACGGGGGATGTCATCTGTGAATAGCGTGCTCGTATAGACAGCAATGCTTCTGGCGACAAGCACAATCAGAATGGCCGTAAATATCAGTCCCCACCGGTCAGCGACATCAATTTTTGTAATCTCCAAACCGACCATCAAAAAGACAAGGGAGTTAACAAGCAACGTGACGACATCCCAAAAGTTTCTGATGTTCAACTTGGTTGCCGGGCTCATGCCGATTTTGGAACCATAATTGCCAAGCGTCAGTGCGGCGACAACAACAGCGATAACGCCGGATGCACCGACATTTTCCGCCAGTAAATAGGATCCGTAAAACAGAATGATACTGAAAATAATCTCAAGCGGGTAATCATCAAAATACTTGGTTAGACGTGATGCAATGTAGCCGGCAGTTCCACCGATAATAAGGCCCAGGGCAACGACTTTGATGAATTCCCATAAACCAAGGCCAACCCCCTCGATTCCTGAATTCAAATACGTCAGCAGGGAAAAAGCCGAAATGTTGAAGAGAACAACCGCCAACCCGTCATTGAATAAACTTTCCCCTTCAATAACAGTGGACAGACGTTTATGAACACCGAGATTTTTGAAGATGGACAGCACACTGACTGGGTCCGTCGCGCTCATGACGGAAGCGAACACAAAAGCGGCCGGGATAGATAATTGTAGAAGCCACATCGACGAAAAACCAATAACGACAAATGACAGAAAGGTCCCGCCAAACGCCAGCAACAGGATGGGTCTTTTGTTGTCAAACAACCGGGAAAATGGAAGCTTTAACGCTGCTTCCCCGAGCAGAGCCGGCAGAAAAAGCGTAATAACAGCAAAATTAAAAACGTCGCCTTCGGTAATGAATCCTTTCAACGGTTCCAGAAAAGGGATGTTACTGAGTCCGATGATAGCTCCGATAATAACTAAGGCAATCGGATACGGTTGCTTAAATTTCTTTGCGATGGCGGTGATACCCGCTGCGAGCATGACTAGAACAAGCGTCAGTGAAAAAATATGATGTAGATCCAACTCCTCCACGACAACAGCCTCCTTCTGATAATGGCTAAGGTTTTTATTACGCATTAACTCACCTGTCATACCTCCACTGATTGAAGGTTCACTTTATAGGTATTTTTGCCGAAAATGCTGATAAAATTCGGTGAATACGGAAAGAGTAATGGTTTAGTCATGAAGTACTTCATGGATTGGAAAATCACCAAACGATAGAGAAATCATTGATTCCTACATAAATAATATAAATGACATTTGTCACATGCGCTACTTGACGTTTATGACTTCTAACGTTTCTTTGTTTTCTTTATCCTATATATAAATGAATAGATAAAAATAATTCTACTGCAGGAGGACATAATGAGCAGACAACAACAAGCACAGTTAAAAAAGAGCGTCGCAGCTTTTGCTAATCCAGATACAAAGGCGAGTATATTACAGTTAATCAATACGATTCCGCCGTTTTTCCTTATATGGTTTTTGGCTTACCAAAGTCTGTCTGTCTCCATTTGGCTGACGCTTGCCTTGACAGTTCTGTTATCAGGATTCGTTATTCGCATTTTCATTATTTTCCATGACTGTACACATGGATCCTTTTTTAAAAATGGCAAGGCTAATCGCTTGGTTGGAACGATCACCGGCGTTATCACGTTATTTGCTTTCGAAAAATGGAAACGGAGCCATGCGATTCATCATGCGACAAGCGGCAATCTGGACAAGCGTGGCACTGGTGATGTATGGGTGATGACAGTGGATGAATATATGGACGCTTCCTTTTGGGGCAGGCTGGCTTACCGGCTTTACCGCAACCCAATTGTCATGTTCGGATTGGGACCATTGTATCTTTATCTTCTTGCCAATCGTTTTAACCGAATTGGGGCAAAACAAAAGGAATGTTGGAATACGTATATTATCAATGCATCTGTTGTTGTTATTTATGGTCTGCTAATCTGGGTAATCGGCTGGCAGGCATTTCTCATTATCCAGTTGCCCATTAGCTTTATGGCAGGGGCCATGGGAATTTGGCTTTTTTATGTACAACATCAGTTTGAGGATTCTTATTTCGAAAATGAAGACGAGTGGGATTTTGTCAAAGCTGCTGTTGATGGAAGTTCTTATTACAAATTGCCGAAAATCTTGCAATGGCTAACAGGCAGCATTGGCTTCCACCATGTACATCATTTAAGTCCCAAAGTCCCGAACTATCATTTGGAAAAGGCCCATGAATCGACCCTGCCTCTCAAGCAGGCAACAACGATTACATTAATGTCCAGTTTGAAATCCCTCCGTTTCCGGCTGTATGATGAAGCGAATAAGACGTTTGTCAGTTTTAAAGAGGTTAAAAAAAAGCATACGGTTGAACACGGACCAGTCAACCTTTCAAAAAAATAATAACGTTGTCCATCAGACCCTTCAATCATGTATTGGGGGGTCTGATTTTTTGATATACTTAACGGAAGCAGTTAGGAGGAACAGTATGCAGAAATGGTATCACCTCGTTCCGAAGAATACAGGGCTTAGTATTTATGCGTGGATTATTTTTTGTATTCTGCCTTTCTATTTTATCTTTCGGACATCAGGTGCATTGGAAATCGTCTTCGGTATTTTCATGATATTGCTGTTTTTCACCGCATACAGTGTGTCTTTTCTGTCGGAGGGATGGGCGGTCTACTTGTCAGTGGGAGTCGAAATGGTTATAAGCGTTGTGATGACGGTGTTTTTGGGATATGTTTATTTCGCATTGTTTTTAGCGTTTTACATCGGAAATATACCGCATAAAGCTGGCTTTATAACATTGTATGTGATTCACTTGGTTACAACGGTTGCGGCAGTTACGATAAGTTATTTTACTCAAAACGTCATATTCTTTTCCCAACTCCCATTTATTGTATTTAGTGTTATTGGGGTTGTTCTGCTGCCACTAACGATTTATTTCCGAAACAAGCAGGAGCAATTGGAAAATCAATTGGAAGCAGCCAACCAAAAGCTTTCCCAATTAGCTGTTCTGGAGGAGCGTCAGCGGATTGCTCGCGACCTGCATGATACACTGGGACAAAAGTTGTCTATGATTGGCCTGAAAAGTGATTTAGCAGGGAAGCTAGTGGATGCAAAACCTCCTGCAGCAAAAAATGAACTTAATGATATTCATCAGACGGCTCGAACGGCGCTAAAGGAAGTGCGTGAAATGGTGTCAAATATGAAAGGTGCCAAACTGGAAGATGAAGTCAATCGTGTCCAGGAAATGTTGACAGCTGCCCAAATTGATTTTCATTTGGAAGGAAACGCGGAACTTACCGATACGCCTTTATTCATTGAAAATGTGTTGAGTATGTGTTTGAAAGAGGCTGTGACCAATGTTGTCAAACATAGCGGAGCGTCTTCCTGCACCGTTATCATTTCACCATTACGGGAAGAAGTACTTATGGAAATCCAGGATAATGGAATTGGCAAGACGAATCAAAAGGGTACTTATTTCGAAAATGGACTGCAAGGGATGAGAGACCGGCTGGAGTTTGTTAATGGTAGTTTGGAAATGACATCCGTCAATGGAACAACCCTGTCGATTCGGGTGCCAAATGACATTCAGCGGCCAGAACAGGAGGACTTATCGTGATAAGCATTGTAATAGCAGAAGATCAACGTATGCTGCTTGGGGCACTAGGATCACTGCTTGAACTGGAAAACGATATGGAAGTTGCCGGAGAAGCAAGGAATGGAGAAGAAGCGTTATCGCTTGTGCGGCGGCACCATCCGGATATTTGTATAATGGATATTGAAATGCCAATAAAAAACGGTCTCGATGCAGCAGAAGAATTGAAGGATGATCCTTGTAAGGTCATTGTGTTAACAACTTTTGCACGAACAGGTTATTTTGAACGGGCGCGGAAAGCTGATGTGAGTGGCTATTTGCTGAAAGACAGTCCGAGTGAGGATTTAGCGAACTCCATCCGCACGATTATGAACGGGAACCGGATTTATGCGCCGGAACTGGTTGATATGGCATACGACCATAGCAATCCGGTGACAGAACGAGAGGAACAGGTAATGAAGCTGATCGCTGAGGGGAAAAATACAAAGGAAATTGCAAATTGGCTGTATCTGACAAATGGCACGGTCCGTAACTATGTATCCGTCATTCTTGATAAACTGGAAGTAACCAACCGGATTGAAGCCGTTTCCAAAGTGAAGGAAAAAGGCTGGCTACCCTAAAAGCCTTTGCATAACTAACCCTCCTTATTCAAAAGCTAGGCCTGATCATGAAAAAGGGAGGTCAGACACATGGCGGAAAAACACGAAGCGGAAAAAAACAATCAATTCAAAGAAAATGCCAACAATGGTGAACACCGTAATGGACGTAAAAGTCAGTATAAAAACTATAATCCCGAGGGCGGACGTCCCAATGAGTATAGAAGTGACAAAGGTGAATAGTGGAAAAATGACGGAATGACTGCAGCCTCACCAACGTAGCTGCAGCAAAAAAAATGGCGGTGTGATGCTGAGTGCTTCATACCGCCTTTGCTGATGGGAGGGAGTGGTATGAATCAAGCCGTTTTTTTGGACCGCGACGGGGTTATCAATGAAGTGCTTACTGATCGGGTGAAATTTGTTAACCGACCAAGTGATGTTTACTTATTAGATGGAGTCGGCGAGGCCATTCAAGCGTTTAATGATATGGGGTTTTTTGTTTTTGTGGTCACCAATCAGGGCGGAATCGGACTCGGTTATATGACCGATGATGCGCTGGATGCCGTACATAAACGCATGCAAGCCGACCTGGCAGCATTTGGCGCTACGATTGATGATATTGCCTATTGCCCCCACAAGCCACATGCCGGTTGTGAGTGCCGCAAACCACGCCCTAAAATGATTGTTGATTTGGCACAAACGTATGATATTGCCCTGGATAAAAGCTTTATGGTAGGTGACCGGGACCCGGACATCGCCGCCGGAAATAAGGCGGGAACGACAACCGTCTTCATCGGCCACCGTGAGCGGCAACAGCACGAGGTGACCGCGGATAAAACGTTTCCTGATCTTTTAGCGTTTGCCCGTTGGCTGCAAAAACAGTAATCATGTGTTATGGATTCGTCACGTCTGGTCATACTAAGTCTGTCGCAATCTACTGAAACAGGAGGGTGAACCCCATGATGAAGCACTTATTGGCTGCCACCGCCCTGTTATGGTCACTGGTATTGCCACCGACAGGCTTCTCATTTGCGTCGGACTTTTACAAAGGATTTGCCGATGATTTGCACAGCAAACAAGACGTGAGAGAGGATAAAGAAGAATTATACGAGCGGATTTTCATGGAAATGGAGGCCAAAGAACTCGGCATTGAAACAGAAAATAAAGGCCTGAAGCAGATTGCCAAACAAGTGGCGGAAACCAAAATTAAGCGCTCCGCAAGAAAGCTTGGCCTGGAAACAGAAGGGAAAGATATTAAGGAACTGGCTAAAGAAGTCCATCACGCCGAGGTGAAACAGAAAGCCGATGAACTCGGGATTGATCAAAAAGGGAAGGACCCACAGTTGCTTGCCGAAAATGTGTATGAAGAAATGCTGCGACAAAAAGCGGAAGAATTGGGTGTTGAAAAGGATGAACGCGATCTTCGTGGGCTTAAACAGGCCGTGCTCAAAGCCGTGATAAAAAACGAGGCCGACGAACTGGGCATCGACAGGAAAGGCAAAAGCGTTCAACGACTGCGGGAAGACATACATGACCAAAAGCTTATTCAAACAGCGGAAGAATTGGATCTGGAAACAATGGATAAGGACACCAGTGACCTGTTTGATGAGATCGTAACGGAGCATGCCGAAGAAGCAAAAAAAAAGCGGCTATTTCCGTTTGAAAAGAGGGACGGTGACTTTTTTTGGGACACCATGAAAAAAACCCATCATGGTCAAATGAATAACGAGTGATCATCCGTGGGAGTCCACAGATGGAACTTTCTTGTCATTTCGGCAGGATATTCCGAATGGGCATCGAATATAGGTGTTAGAAGATAAGAGAAAGGGGAAGAGATGCATGAGTGACAATGTAAAAATAACAGTGAATGACAACGGACCGTACCGGGTGAAAGGCGATGTGGAGTTAGTCGATGCCGAAGGGAATGCGTTTGAAACGAAAAAAATGATCTCTCTTTGTCGCTGCGGCCATTCCTCGAACAAACCATTCTGTGATGGCAGTCACCGGCAAATCGGTTTTGAAAGTGAACCGCGTGCGGAATAATGACATCCCCTTCTATGTTTTCCATGGCATGGAAGGGGTTTTTTGTATGGATAACTTTTGGATCCAACGTCAAACAGCATAGTTGTCATTATGGTCGCTGTTTGGAATAATAATAACTATAAACCTAAATTAAAGGAGATGGACCTCATGCACGTTTTGGTTGCAGGAGCGAATGGACAAATCGGTCAACATATCGTTAAGCAATTGCACAATAACCCAGAGCATACAGTAAGAGCGATGGTTCGGCGGGAAGAGCAGGCAGAGGAACTGAAAAAACAGGGAATTGATGCTGTCATGGCCAATCTCGAAGGCAGAAAAGAATCCATTAAAAAAGCGGCAAAAGGCTGTGATGCAGTTATTTTCACAGCGGGGTCCGGCGGCAGCACAGGACCGGACAAGACACTGCTCGTTGATTTGGATGGTGCGGTCAAAACGATTGAAGCAGCTGAGGATGCCGGTGTGGATCGCTTTGTCATGGTGAGTGCCCTGCAGGCCAACAATCGCGGCCATTGGAATGAAAAAATTCGCCATTATTACGCTGCTAAGCACTATGCTGACAGAATCCTCCAGACGAGCAGCTTAAATTATACGATTGTCCGGCCCGGCCGACTGCTGAATGAAGCAGCGACTGGCAAGGTTACCGTTTCCGACAATATGGAGGAACGGGGATCGGTTCCGCGCGAGGATGTGGCCAGCGTGGTCACCGCATCCTTGACGGAAGAGAACACATATAAACGCGGGTTTGATCTCATTTCCGGTGAAACAGATGTTGACGATGCATTGAGGACTATGTAATCTGACAAGGGCTTTTGTTGAATAAACGTCATACTGAGATAATCGAGAGGTGGCCGAATGGACAAACGAGTAATGATAGACTGTGATCCCGGACATGATGATGCGATGGCCATTCTGTTGGCTGCTTCTAATGTGAGCAATCTCAGCATTGAGGCGATTACGACGGTTGCTGGCAATGTTGGTGTCGATAAAAACACGATCAATGCTTTGCGTGTATGCGAACTTGCTGGTCTTGATGATACCCTTGTTGCCAAAGGAGCTGACCGGCCATTGGTAAGGGATTCATTAGAAGCAGCCCATGTGCATGGGGATAGCGGCCTTGATGGCACTTCTCTGCCGGAGAGTCCAGTCAAGCAAGCTGACGGTGCTCATGCTGTTGATATCCTCATTGATAAATTGATGGCATCAGAAGGCGATATCAGCATTGCAGCGATTGGTCCGTTGACGAATATTGCACTCGCTATGCGGAAAAAACCGGAGATTATTCCTCGCATTAATGAGATTACTATGATGGGCGGCGGTACATACGGTAATCGGACACCGGCGGCGGAATTCAACATCTACGCCGATGCTGAGGCGGCAAAAGTCGTGTTTGAAAGCGGTGTGCCAATGACCATGTTTGGGCTTGATGTTACCCATCAGGTTCTCGCCACGGATGAGCGGATGAAACAATTAGCAGCGATTAATACGCCGGAAGCAGCAGCTGTTACAGATATGCTCCGCTTTTATTCTGGTGCCTATAAGGAAAAATTTTCAGGTGCAGCACTGCACGATCCGTGTCCAGTTGCCTATTTGATCGAACCGGCGATGTTTCAGCTGGAAAAGGTACGGGCTGATGTAGAGATAAAAGGCGAATTCACCTATGGTATGACGGTGATTGATGCAGAGGGACAATCAAGCCGAACACCCAATGTTCAGTTCGCCCGCGAGATTGACTCGAACCGGTTTTGGCAGCTGTTTTTGCAGGCACTGTCAGAAATGAGGTAGACCGTCGTTAAAGCAAGACAGACAAACGACATCAATATAAAAAATCACCCCTGCACCCTTTTATAGGGAGCGCGGGTGATCTTTGTAACGTCGGCTGTGTAGGAGAGGTCCCGGTTGAGTTCGGACATGGAGTTAATCCGTATTGGACAGCCCCAGCTTCGTATCCAGTGTACCGTGAATGGACGTAGTCGCAACATCGTCGCCACGAAGCCAGCCGTCAAAATCAAAGATAACAGGGTCCCGATCGCCACCCAGAGCGAACCACGCTTTCAATTCTTTTGGAAAATAAGCGGTGGTATGAATTGTGCCTGCCCAACTTTTATACAAATCGGCAAACACGCCCCGATCTTTGTCATTCATGAGCCGGAACGCATCATATGCACAGATTCGGTCTTCCTTCTCCTGGATCAGGTTTAATCGACGCGTGGAGTCATCCAGATGGTGGCGATTTTCATGCGTCAGCAGTTCAAAATGATTCGTACATGTATGGGATCGTCGTACGTCCACGGAGCGCGGTGACACTTCTATGACATACGTTTCGTCGCTCCGATCCAAAACGATATAACTGAATGATCCGCGGTGCGGGATGTCTTTCAACAGTTGCACAGCATCATCGACCGTGGCGCACGTTTCAAGAATTATTCGCCCCACCATATAGGATACAAAACCGTCGCCGGGTTTACGACGCTGCATGAAATTATACGCCATCACGAGTCCCTTTTCGTTCATGCCATCCATACGACCGGTCACACGCGATGTCGGTCCCATCATCGCATAGCCCTGATCAGTCGGCTGAAAAAAGCTGTACCGTCCGTCGTACGTCGTCGGATGATAATCATAATTGCGCACCATGAAGTTGCTCCCTGTTAAAACGGAACAACCACTCGGCTTCGCATTCACCCGGTAATGGCCGAAGTCCCGGAGCACGTCCGTCATCGGCAAACCAAGCGCATCACGCATGCCCAACAATTCATCCCAAATACCGGGAGCAAACCGCATAAACGCATGTTTCACATCTTGTTCCCATGTTTGAAACCGGGGTTTACGGATGCGCCAGCTGTCCCGGCGATTTTTCAGGACAGGCGACTCCTTGATGGCCGCCCCTTGGGCATAGCCAAAATCATAATGGCTGCCGCGAAATTGAGTTATATCGGTACGTACGTCGGTCATGAAATCATCCTCTTTGTTCATACTGGTTTAATGGTACATCAGTCTTTGTCAAATTAAAATAGATTTACACTCATGGCCTCTGTTCGTTGCCAAACAGGATCAACTTGCCGAGGAGTGATCCCAGCAGGCTGAGGACAACATATACGGCGATCCATACGGCAAATGAAACATTCATGAATAGAAACATGCTGCCGATACTTGATAGAAGCGTTGCAAGCGGTCCGATCCAACTGTTTTTCAGCACGAGGCTAGCCAACAAACCAATGACAAAGGTTGCGACGGGGTAAAATATTAATATGGCAATAAATTCATTGATTTGAAAGAGCATCATGGAACTGTAGACACCGAACAACACGCCGAGCAACACAGCGAACAGCACCATTTGATTTTTGCTGTTTTTGATCCGTTTTACCATCTTGTCCGCATCTCCCGCTTCCTGTTTGTTTTGCTCTGCACGCGGCAATGCCCTTTGTATTGTTTGTAATTCGTTTTTGCATTCCTGGCAGGATAAAAGGTGCTGATCAACAAATTGTTTGCTTTCATCACTCGTGAGATTCTCCACATGCATGGGGAGGAGATCCCTTACTATATCGCAGTTCTTATTCCTCATTCATGCCACCTCCGTCCATTATGGTTATCAGTTTGTTTTTGGCTCTGTAAAAATTGACACGCGCCCACGTCTCGGACTGATTAAAAATATCAGCAATGGCCTTATAATCCAATTCATTATAACTTCTAAGAATGACAATATCCTGATGAGGCTGTTTCAATTGTCTGATAGCTGTCAGTAGTTGAATGGATGTTTCCTTTTGTTCATAGATTTTCTCCGGCGTCGTTGCATCTGCCACACTGTTTTCCTGTTCGGTTTTTTTGATAAGTTGTTTATGTTTTTCTTCTTTTCTTACTTGCTTGTAAAAGACATGTTTGGCAATCTGGAACAGCCAAGTTGAAATGGCGCTTTGCCCTTTAAAGCGATGAATGGATTTGAATGCCTGTAAAAATGTTTCTTGTGTCAGTTCATCTGCCAGCGACTGACGACCGGTCAGGTAGAACAAATAGGTATGAATGTGTTGATAATGCTCCACATATAACTGCTTGAATGCCTCCAACGTCTGCCCCCCCTTCCGGCAGCTTTCATTATATTAGTACCATTGGGACGTCAAACGTTACAATTCATTTTTGATTTTTTGGGTTTAAAAACAAGAGAATCATTTCATACGTATGAATAAAGGATTTTTAAATACGTGTATCGAATGTAGTTATTAGATTTGAAAACGGGAGGGGAATGGATGGCACGCAATCGTATATTCTCAATTATAGTTGGAGGGATCGCCCTCGTTGCTTTGTTACTTTTGCCGGCAATGGTACATATTTACTATACACCGTACTATTATGCCGTGGCTTCAATAATATTTTTAATGGTCCTGTATAACGTATTACGCAAGGATACGGATGAAATATTTTATCAGAAGTGGCGAAAGCAAAAGTCTAAGGGTTTTTGGTTTTATGTTGCTTGGAAAGGATTATGGTCATCGTTCGTCATTGTTGTGGTCGTTTGTTTTGGACAACTGTTTGGCAATAATTATACACCGTTAGCAATCTGGGCAGCTTTATCGACCGGAGAGCTTGTAGGCGTGCTGCTGCTCATAATGGTCTTCGGTTTTGCCAGTGCTGCTGGTTCGTGGTTCGACAATAACAAACGGTACGAACGAGTGATCGATGAACGTATGAAAAATGAATAGGGGAGTCGGGTGGAAACAGTGTACTGCAAGTTATTATGGCACTGGAGGTAGTCTATCTTCGCCGTGGCGGTCAATGTTTTCAACCTGAGTTATTATTGGTGAGACTAGGCATTGGCCTTAAACTCAGCCATTATTAGAGAAAGGATAATGTTGTATGACATTAGAAGGAAGTATCGTAGCGATAACGGTTTATGTATTATTTCTGCTTATGGCGTTGGCTCTCAGGTAGTTGTTGCAGCGGTTATGAATTTCTTTCTCGGGGTGTGTGTAATCTTTGGCTGGTTTTTCTACGCCTGGGACATCAGTGAATCCCTTTTCCTCGGTGGGTTATTACTGGGAGCGGTCTTACTTGCTGTTAGTGAGGCAGCCTTGATTATCACATTATTTGTTCGGCGGGATAAATTGATGGGAACATATCATGAACGAATGGATTTCGACGTTTCTGAACGGGGGGTAGCTACAGCCAACTCAGTTGCCGCGGCCAGACGGAGGGAAGCCATACGGCGGCAGCAACTAGCATGGTCACCGTTGACCCCCTTTTATTCGTCGTTCTATACCTGCAAGACGCCCTTTTCTCTGGATTTATCATTTAACTAATGGCATTTAAATACAGATCCAACGAAGACTCTGCTTCCTTTGTCACTAACTGAATAAAGTCATCATAATCTTTTTGGGTATGTGCTTTATCCAATGCTTCGTAATAATTCAATCGATTTTCAACTTTGATGACAATCGGTGGAAAGCCATCTTTCATAAGTTCAAGATTCAATAATAAACGCAATACACGACCATTACCATCGATGAAAGGGTGAATTCCAACAAATATAGCATGCAGCATAGTGCCGCGGGTAATGGGATGCAACGATTTTGCTTCGTGCTGATACCAATTCAGGAGATTCTCCATTTGTTCCGGAATGAAAAGTGCAGATGGCGGTGTATGTTCAGCACCTGAAATGAACACTTGCTGGTCCCGGTAGACACCGGCATAGTCATCATTAATTTCTTTTAAGATCAATTGATGCAAATTTTTTATTTGCCATTCTGATAAGGGTTCATTTTTTTTTACTATTTCTTCTACATACGCAATCGCATCACGATGATTAATAACCTCCAGGTGTTCACGCATCGTTTTTCCGCCGACAGTAATGCCTTCCAACACAACCTTTGTCTCGTTGATGGTTAATGTATTGCCCTCGATAGCATTGGAGTTGTATGTCCATTCGAGCCAAAGCTTTTCACGCAGACTGTTCAGTGTATAAGTTGGCAGTGGCCGGTTTGCATCAAGTCGAGCCTTTTTTTGATTGATTTGGTCAAACATAGCTATCATCTCCATGGATACTGATTCAACGTTCGGTGAAGCACCGCCTAAAACTATATTCTACATGAACGTATATCCCATTATCCAGACAAAAGGAATGTCGGATCGTTCACCTTCCCTCATTTTTAACCCTTGCCCGCAGATTCTCGCGGCAAGCCGATCGATTACGATGCAGCCACTTCATCTACTCGCCTCTTAATCCGCCGATAGTACAGCCAGGACTTTACCATCAAGAAGCTGTATTCCATAATTAAAAGACTGAATATCCCCATCTGCAACCAGCTTATATCCATTCCATCTGTTTGAACGAGATTGATATCCGTCATAATGAGCCCGATAAACATCAATACCACCGGCCCAAACAGTGCCATATACGTTATCATTATTCGCTTGGCATGTTTCAGCATGTGTGTACGGTCACTGTACAGCGTCGGTGGCGCTTCTTCCGTCTGGTATTCCTTAGCCCAGATGGCCCATTTAGCTAACACAACGTCGCTCGTGTACATAAGCTGCCACCCCGCTTGTTTATGCATATCAAAATAACTTGGGCGATGACTGTTCTGATAATCGACACAATAGCTTACTTTTCTTGCTTCACCTTCTTGGAAATGGAACCGGAGGCCGGCCATGCTGATGCGCGTCAGGTTATATCCATCTTCCTCCATATCCCGAAGCCATTGTTCCAGTTTATCAGGTGCATAATTCCAGCCGAATTTCCATTTTGTTACGATACGACCGGTCGTGGTGAAGAACGTTTCCCTGTTTTGGGTCTCTGTATGGCTATGTTGAAGTCGCTTAAGAGAACGATACAGCTTAATGAAGGAATAAGGCACCAAACCCCATACTACGATCAAATAAGCAATGGTTATCGCCCAAAACGGACTTCCCACAACATGAATACTCCCACCTGTCATTAAAACCAAGCCATTGATCAACAGGGGCATGAGTAATGTGAAAATATGATAGAGAAAGATGCTACCAAATACATACATTAATACTTTATTGCGCTTCATGAGTCCATCCCGAATAGGAAACATACGGATATTGTATGCAGGCTGATCATTGCGAAGGATCTGCCACTTGCGATGCTGCCATACAAGGTGCCATCCGTCATTTTCTAACGCAGCAGGCAATTCTGTGTTTTTGTCGTATTGAATTCGAAACGTAACATCTTTTGGTTCGCCTTTTTCAAAAACGAATTGCCGCTTCTGTGTCCTTAGCCTAATAAAATGATAGCCATGCGCAGCCATTTCACCGAGCCACTTTTCAGTTTTAGCGATATCATAACTCCAGAATGGCCGAATTGTTTGTATCGTCATCGCAGTTCCCCCTCAAATGTCATGGCGTTGGCGTGCAGTTCCTTAATCCTGGTGATTTCCTGCTGCATAATCTGCCGTCCCGTTTCCGTCATTTCATATATCTTTTTACGCTTGTCATCGGCGTAGACGGTAATGAGGCCATCCCGCTGCATTTTCGTCAATGTCCCGTAAACCGTTCCGGACCCTAAGCGAATTCTGCTATTTGTGATGGTCTCCACATGTTTGATAATACCGTATCCGTGCCGCGGTTCGACTAGGGAAATCAGGATGTAAAAAGCCGTTTCGGTCATAGGTATGTACGATTTGAATAACTTTGCTTGTTTCATGTCTCTCATCCTTTTACTATGTCACGTTACGACTGTATCACAGTGCGACATATATAGCAATGGTCTAAACACCGGGAATCCCTGGGGGAGGCAAGTATGAAACGTATGAAAAAACAACTGAACCAGAGCAGTTTTTTAGCTTCTTACGTGGTATAATAGTAGTGATTTGTACAAGGGGGGATGACCCTTGAAAGAAACACTGAAACAAATTTTAATTGAGATGCAAGGAGTGCGCACCGAAGTACAGGATTTACGTACAGGACAAAACGAGTTATGTACCGAGGTACAGCACTTGCGCACGGGTCAGACCGATCTGCACACAGATGTATCAGGCTTGAAACAGGGGCAGAAAAGGCTGGAGAAAGGCCAGGAACGGCTGCAAAAGAATTTGATCGACAGTCTGGGCGTATATACGGAGAGCATTATCGGTCATTTCGATAATAAGACCGATGTATTGAATCAACGGGTTTTCAAAATAGAAACGGAGATGAAAGGGCTAAGTAAGCCAATGATAATGGACATTATTAACCAATCTCGGCACTCGCATGTCGGGATTTTTTTATGAATCGAACGTTTTGGTTGGATAAATGCTTATTTATGGATACATCCTAAACGTATATGGTTTTAAAGGTGGAATGTATCGATGAACATAGCAAATATCATGACCGTGATTGGATTTGTTGCTGTTGTTTTTACCATTGCAATTCTGTTAGGGATTGGTGTTTACGTATTCTTCGTTGATCGTACACAGAAACAGCATCCGGTTCTCCGTAATTATCCGTTAGTAGGCAGGGTGCGTTACTTTTTTGAAAAGATTGGTCCGGAGCTGCGTCAGTATTTTTTCAATAATGACCGTGAAGGCAAACCAATTTCACGCGAGGAATATCAGCATATCATAAAAAAGGCCAAGTATAAGCGGGATGTGTACGGATTTGGTTCCCAGCGTGACTTTGAAAAAGAAGGGTATTACATCCGAAATGCTATGTTTCCCAAGCTGACCGAAGAAATCAAAATGGACAGAAACACGAAACAGAAAACCAATCGCTATTTGCTTGTCAAAGATCCATTGTTTACGCAAAGAGACGAGCATATTGAGGCGGATGATTCCCCCGTTTACTTACTGGATGAGGACGATACCATCGTTATCGGCAACAATTGCAAGTATCCATTTAAAGTGCGCGGACAGATTGGCATGTCGGCGATGAGCTATGGTTCATTGGGGGAACGTGCCATAACGGCCTTATCGGAGGGATTGGGCATTGCCAAGGGAACATGGATGAATACCGGTGAAGGTGGCTTATCCGATTATCATTTAAAAGGCGGCGCCGATATTATTATGCAAATTGGTCCAGGTAAATTTGGTGTCCGTGACAAAGAAGGCAATTTTAACTGGGATGAGTTATTGGAAAAAAGTAAAATACCCCAGCTGAAGGCGTTTGAAGTCAAACTTGCTCAGGGTGCCAAGACGCGCGGTGGGCATGTGGATGCGGAAAAAGTGACCGAGGAAATTGCCAGGATCCGAATGGTTGAACCACATCAATCGATTGACAGTCCGAACCGTTTTCCGGAGTTTGACGATGCCCCATCGCTGTTTAACTTCATTGAACGTATTCGGGAGCATACCGGTAAACCGGTTGGTATGAAGGTCGTTGTCGGCAGCCATTTCGATGCGGATGATTTAGCCAAGCAGATTCGGGACACCGGTAAAGGTCCGGATTTTATTACGGTTGATGGTGGTGAAGGTGGAACAGGTGCTTCCTATCAAGAACTGACCGACAGTGTCGGGCTTCCAATTAAATCGGCATTGCCACTTATGGACAACGCTTTAAAGAAATACGGTGTTCGTGATCGTGTTAAAATAATTGCATCGGGTAAGATGTTTTCGCCCGACAAAGTTGCTATTGCTATCGCGATGGGCGCCGATCTGGTTAACATTGCCCGCGCGTTCATGATAACCGTCGGCTGTATTCAGACACTTAAGTGCGCATCCAACGCCTGTCCCGTCGGTGTTGCCACAACGGATCCGGATTTACAAAAAGCCCTTGTCGTTGATGAAAAGAAATATCGCACAGCCAATTATGTTATAACGATGCGTAAAGGCTTATTCCGGGTTGCTGCGGCAGCCGGACTGAACTCCCCCGTGCATTTCAAACGGGAGCACGTTGTATATAAAGATGAAAAAGGCAAAACATGGTCGCTTGATGATATTTACCAATCAATGATCCAACCCGACGGTGAAGGGTCGGTGAACGCATGAACTGCTGATGGTTTCGCATCAGCGGTTTTTTATTTGATTGGATGTATAACTTGACGTAGGATGGTGAAGAAGTCTAAATATTTTCGTGTTTACTCCGTATCGGAAGGTGAGGGATAAAAAAACGCCCACAGATTGACGTTTCTTTGCTTTGGAAGCGGTTAGATTTTATTGGGGAAGGGAGCGACTTTTTTATGAGCATGTATCAATACGACTATTTAAAAAGATACAATCAGTTTTTGCTCATTACGGGGATTGTCGTGATTGCGTTCAATTTGCGCCCGGCGATAACATCGGTTGGCCCGCTCGTTGGTGTTATTGGCGATGAGCTTGGACTTGCAAATTGGAGCGTGGGAATCCTAACCAGCCTGCCCCTGGTGGCGTTTGCTGTGATGTCACCGGTTGCACCGAAACTGGGGGTGCGGTATACCAATGAAATCGTGCTGATATGGAGCATGATTGTACTCTTGGCAGGTATTATCATACGATCTGTTCCGTTTGTTGCTTTTCTTTTCAGTGGGACATTGCTGATTGGGCTAGGGATTGCGGTCTCCAACGTGCTGCTGCCAGGGGTTATTAAAGAGCGTTTTCCGAATCGGGTTGCACTGATGACGAGTGTGTACGCAACAGCGATGGGGCTTGTTGCGGCGCTGGCATCAGGAATTAGTGTTCCGCTCGCTAATATAGCCGGTGTCGGATGGGAGTTGTCGCTTGCTTTCTGGGGGCTTCCAACTATTGCGGGAATTGTTATTTGGATCTATTTTGTGAAACAGCGGCGCTCGGCGGATGAAGTCCGGGTTCAGTATGTTGCGGCAAGTGACGTCCGTATGTGGAAATCCCGCCTTGCCTGGGAAGTGGCCCTTTTTCTCGGTTTGCAGGCTTTTTTGTATTATGTCATTATTGCGTGGCTGCCGCAAATTTTACAGGACTATGGTACAAGCCAAGAGTTGGCCGGATGGCTGTTGTCATACAGTCAGTTTATTGGCTTACCGGTCGGTTTTTTGCTGCCGGTGATGGCTGGTAAACTCCGGTCACAAAGCATGCTGACCGTTGGTATTTGTGTGCTGGCCTTTATAGGAACGGTTGGTTTGCTGCTTGGACAGTCCAGTTTTACCATGTATGCAAGCGTAACGTTGATAGGTATCGCCTCTGGAGGATTATTCCCGCTGGCACTTGCCTTTTTAGGAATGCGCGCGAGTGATGCGCGGCAAGCAGCGGAATTATCCGGAATGGCACAAGCGCTTGGATATTTTTTAGCTGCCATCGGTCCTATTTTAATCGGGTATTTGAACGATATAACCCAAAGCTGGCAGCTGCCGTTAATAACGCTTTTGATCGTGTCAGCGCTTATGACCATTGCCGGCTATGGTGCAGGACGGAATCGGACAGTCGGGGATGAGTATGCTACCATGAGTGGAAAAAACGCCGAATAGTTCAGGACGATACTCGCGCGACAACAGGATCAACCCCCCCAGGGACAAGAAGCCCACCCCCACCTCGCAAAAAAAGCAACTGCAGCTCTTGCAGTCGCTTTTTTCCGATAACGCGTCAGTTCCCTGTCTCTTTAAAACCGGTGTTGGCTTTCACTTTAACTTTGGCGTATCGTTTGGCGTCGGCTTTGTTGCTCGACAGTACCGTGCCCACGTAACCTCCAAGGAATCCAAGTGGCACAGAGACGAGAGCAGGGTTGGAAAGCGGAAATAGGGGTTCGCCAACAAACAATGCTGCTCCTTCTGTCGGTGAAAATACGCTCGGACTCATGGACACAAGAATTAAAGCTGAAAACAACCCGACTAACATGGCTGTAACGGCACCGGATGTGTTAAACCTTTTCCAGTAGACTGTATAAAGGATGACCGGCAGATTGGCACTCGCTGCGATACAGAAGGCCAGTGAGACTAGAAATGCGACGTTCAAATATTGTGCAAACAAAGCCAGGACGATGGACAGGACTGATACGGCCAAAGCAGCATATCGGGCCGCGAGCATTTGTTGTTGGTCCGATGCTTTCCCTTTTTTAATGATTTGACCGTATAAGTCATGGGCAAAGGCAGAAGCACCAGATAAAACGAGTCCTGCGACAACGGCCAGAATAGTGGCAAATGCGACGGCGGATATGAATGCAAAGAGAATCTCGCCACCGATGGCCCTTGCCAGCAGTGGTGCGGCCATATTTCCACCTGGATTGGCTTCCATAATGTTAGTTTCGCCGACAAATGCTGCAGCTCCGAAGCCAAGGAATAACGTCAATACGTAAAAAATGCCAATGGTCCATGTGGCTGTTATGACGGAGCTCCGAGCCGTTTGGGCGTCTTTAACCGTGAAAAAACGCATGAGAATATGCGGCAATCCGGCCGTCCCCAGGACAAGCGCCAGCATGAGAGAAATGGTGTCAAGTGGCTGTGTATATTTCAGTCCTGGTTTCAAATAATCAGCTCCATGACTTGTGGCTGTTTTGACCTCAGTGAACATGGCCCCGATGTTAAAGTTAAACTTCAAAAGGACAAGAAATGAAATGATAAACATACCAGCCATCAATAGAACCGCTTTCACGATTTGTACCCAGCTTGTGGCGATCATACCACCGAACAGCACGTAAATGGTCATCATGACACCAACAATGAGAACAGCTATCCAATAAGGAATGTCAAACAATAGCTGAATAAGTGCGCCTGCCCCGACAAGCTGTGCAATCATATAAAATAAAGAAATCGTAACGGTACTCAATGCTGCCGATCCGCGTACCTTTTTGGCATCAAAGCGGGCATTGATCATATCGGCAAGGGTGTATTTTCCGAGGTTGCGCAGTGGTTCAGCGACCAAAAACAGCACAACGAGATAGGCGATCAAAAAACCGATGCTGTAAAAAAATCCATCAAACCCGTAAAGTGCTATCGATCCGGCAATACCGAGGAACGATGCTGCTGACAGATAGTCACCGGATATGGCAATGCCGTTTTGAAATCCGGTCAGACCGCCGCCGGCTGTATAAAAGTCGCCTGTTGTCTGTGTCTGCCTTGAGGCCCAATATGTGATAGCCAGGGTCAATGCAACGATGATCAGAAAAAGAATAATAACCGTCGGGCTCATGATGCCTTCCCTCCATTCTTAATCTGCTTCTCAATAATATCGTTTGCCTGTTTATCAAAGGAAGATGCTTTTTTTACATAAATGGTGCATAATACCCACGTCATAACAAATTGGGCAAATGCAAACACCCATACCCAGGAAATGTCACCAAACGCCGGTGTGTTCAAAAAGGTGGTGTATGACGTTAAAATCGGCAGTAAAAAATAAAAAATAAGAAAAAAGATGGTATACGGTATAATAAACTTCTTTCGGTCATGCATTAACGTTTGAAACTGACCGCTTTGTTCGACTTTTTCAAAGTCAATTGTTTGCGTGTTGTAACCAACGTTATCACTCATGAAACCCCTCCTCGGTTTGTTTGGATGGAAAAAGCGGGGGCTTTCCATCAACACAGGAAAATCCCCGACTGATAACGAATCGCTTTATTTTTCCATGGTGGACAAATCGCCTGTTGGCAGGTCAAGCTCCCATGACTTCAGTACACGCCGCATAATTTTGCCACTGCGTGTTTTGGGTAAAAAGTCGCGAATTTCTACTTCCCGTGGTGCGGCATGGGCGGCAAGTTTTTGTTTGACGAATTGACGCAGTTCCTCCTCGAGTTCATTGCTTTTCTCATACCCGGTTTTCAGCGCTACAAAGGCTTTGATAATTTGCCCGCGGACGGGATCTGGCTTTCCGATAACAGCGGCTTCAGCAACAGAAGGATGTTCAACAAGCTTACTTTCAACTTCAAACGGGCCGACCCGTTCGCCGGACGTCTGGAT
Organism: Lentibacillus halophilus; assembly: GCF_055395055.1. NCBI lineage: Bacteria > Bacillati > Bacillota > Bacilli > Caryophanales > Bacillaceae > Lentibacillus > Lentibacillus halophilus. Next base: position 837,936 of record NZ_AP043750.1, on the reverse strand, counting down.
AACATCATCATCTCGACCCTCGAACCAGAAGTAGCCATCCTCATCCATTGTCGCTAAATCTCCGGATTCGAACCAGCCTTCAACAGGGAAGTATTTTTGAAACCGTTCGTCATTGTTCCAGACGCTGCGCAGCATGGATGGCCAGCCCGCTTTAATGCACAAGCGTCCCATTTGTCCCGGCGGCAATTCATTTCCTTCTTCATCCAGAATCGCTGCTTGCACCCCCGGGAATGGCCGCCCCATTGAACCGGGCTTCATCGGCATGGTCGGATAATTGGCGATAACGATGCCCCCGGTTTCCGTCATCCACCAGTGGTCATGGATGCGCAGGTTATAAATGTTCATACCCCAATGCACAACTTCCGCGTTCAACGGTTCTCCGACACTTAAGGCATGGCGAAGAGAACTCAGGTCAAATTGCTTCACTACGTCATCACCGGCTGCCATCAGTCTGCGGAAGGCCGTTGGTGCACTCAGCCAAACGGAAACACGATACTTTTCAATGGTTCCATACCAGTCCTCGGCACTGAAGCGGCCTCCTCGGACCAAGTTGGATATGCCGTTCAGCCATGGTCCGAAAATGCCATACGATGTCCCGGTCACCCAACCTGGATCAGCGGTGCACCAATAAATGTCATCTTCCTTCAAATCCAGCACCCATTTGGCCGTTTGATATTGCTGAATCATGGCGTTATGGACGTGCAGGACGCCTTTTGGCTTGCCGGTTGAACCGGATGTATAGTGAAGAATCATGCCGTCTTCCCGATCCATCCATTCGATGGTCAGATCTCGCGAAGCTTTCCCCATCTCCTCTTCAAATCGGTAAAACCGGACATCGCCATCTTCCGGCGCTTTTCCTTCGCCGACCAGAATAATATTTTCCAAATGCGGCAGTTCGTTATAAGGGACACGATCAAGCAACGACGGTGTTGTAATCAGCACAGAGGCCTCGCTATTTTCAAGCCGGTCACGCACAGCTTGTTCCATAAACGCTTCAAACAATGGGCCTGCTATGGCACCGATTTTAAAAATGCCCATCATACTGATATAGAGTTCCGGTGATCGAGGCATAAACAAAAACACACGGTCGCCTTTTTCCGTGCCTATATTGCGCAACACATTGCCAAACCGATTGGAAAGGAATGTCATGTCCTGGAATGTATAGGCTTCATCTCGCTCCTGATCGCTATAATACAGGGCGACTTTATTCCTTCGCCATGTTTCGGTATGACGGTCAATCGCTTCATAGGCCATATTGACTTTTCCAGTTTCATGCCAGGAAAACGCCTTTTCAACATCCGCCCATGCAAAATGGGAACATGCATCATGATAATCCGGCATATTAGCGCCGGACGTTACCGGTGCAAGGGTTTGATTCACGGTTATTCCTCCTTACTTTGATTAAAATGACCTGTATTTAACGACTCTTAAGCCTGATCGAAGGGGGATCACCTCCATGGTTACTGAAAGCGCTTACGTCATAGTATAGTAGATTAATGGCGGGATTGAGTTAAAATGTGTATCAATTGCTCACTTTTTTGTTTGAATCGTCAAAATAATGTGGCGAGTGGTTAATACTTAAATGTTTCCAATAAAATCTTTCTTGCTGAACGGCTGACAGGTAGTGTTGTGTTGTCTTTATCTTTCAACGTTACGTTGTAGGCACCATTGAACCATGGTGTGATCTCTCGGACATGATTCAAGTTGACGAGATAACTCCGGTGGGTCCGGAAAAAGGGGTGGTCTTGCAGTTTGTCTTCCAATTCCTGCAGGGTCATCCGACTTTCTATTATTTCATCATTCGTATGGATTTCCAGCATCCGTTTGGATGGAACAGCATAATAGATGGAATCGGGCGACAGAACAACCATACGCTCCCCATCATCAATCAACAATTTGGACGATGGGGTTGGCTGCTGGGATGATGCGGAGACAATTGGTTGTGCCGCATCGCTTTGTGGCAATTGTTTTCGAACCCGTTTCATCGCTTGTTCAAACCGGTTATCATCATAAGGTTTCAATAAATAGTCAACAGCTTCAATGTCAAAAGCATCCACTGCATACGTATCAAAGGCCGTTGTAAAAACAAACAACGGTGGGTGATGACCGTTGAGCTCTGTCATTTGTTTGGCTGCCTCAACGCCGGTCATTTCCGGCATTTGTACATCCAGAAAAACAACATCGGGTTTATGAGTGCTGAATAAGTCGATTAACTGATCTCCGGTTGTCGCACTGGGACAAATAGTGATATCAGGCTCCTCGTGCAACAAATAAATCAGTTCTTCGCGCGCCAGCTCTTCATCTTCTGCGATCATGACGCGAATGCGTTTCATATGCACCGCCTCCTTTTGTTTCGTTATAATACGGAACCGTAAATGTTACTTCGCTGCCGTGTTCTGGCAAATTGCGAATGTGCAGGCGCGCCGAATTTCCTAACAGATTGATAAGGCGCTGATTTACATTGGCAATGCCAGCCCCGCTTTGGTGGTGATCGTCCACCTGCACCATGCCATCGCTCGTCAATAGACGTTTATCAAAACCGGCCCCATTATCCTGAACTGCTATCCGGATGCCGTTTGTGGTGCTGTCCATGGTCACATGCACCTCACCGTCGTCTGTCACATTTTGCAGGCCGTGTTTAATGCTGTTTTCCACCAGCGGCTGAATAGTAGATGGAGGAATCAAGGCTTGATCCCCTTTGTTCGCTTTTGTCAAGTAAATGTGCAATCGATTGGCAAACCGCGTCTGGATGATCATTATATACGCTTCAACGTGTTCGATCTCTTTTTCCAGATGAACAAGCGATGATGCTGCTAGACGTATGTTAAATCGCATGTAGTGAGCCAGATTGACCGTGATTTTCCGTGCTTTTTCAGGGTCTTTCCGGAACAGTGCCGCAATCATATGAAGCGTATTGAATAAAAAGTGCGGATTGATTTGAGCTTGAAGGTTGCGCAGCTCGGCATCACGTATGTGTGATCTAAGGTTATCCGCGGCGATGGTATGCAACTGATTGGAAATCAATTGACCTAACCCCTGTGCAAGCATAATTTCAACCGGACGGACGTGCTGTGCTTTACGGAAGTAAAATTTAATCAGCCCCGATGATGCATTAGCATCGATAATGGGAATGATGATGGCGGACTCAAACGGGCATTTCGCGTGCGGGCATTGAATCTCCGAGCGCGAGTAGGCTATTTGCATCTGTCCGGAGGCAATAGCTTCACGGGAAAGCGGTGTAATGATCGGGTTGGACGGCTGATGGTGGTCGTCCCCCATTCCGACGTGTGCCAAAATTTCGCTTTCATCGGTCACTGATACCGCAGCCAACGTCAACCGGTCATAAAGCAATCGGGCGATTCCATAAGCCATCTCCCGGGAGGAGCCCATTTTTAAAAACGGCAGTGTCTCCTCTACAATTGTAAAAGCCTTTTTAGCCGATAGAGCTGCCTCATTTTCCTGTTCACGCAGAGCAATGCTGATTACGGCGGTGAAAATGGCGATGGCGATGCTGTTCGACAGTACGAGCGGCATGCCAATTATGTTTACCATATTGATCATAGTATCGGACCCTGGTTTGGCAATCAGCAGCATATGCATGTGCAGGATCGGTGGAAACACGCCGATGAATAAAGCCTTTAACGGAGAAATCACCCGTTCATTGGAAAAAAAGCGACCTGTCCATCCAGCAAGAAATCCGGTGACAGGGTTGACAAGACTGTTTGCGATAAAGCCTATGCCACCAAGAAAGAAAAGATGCCCTCCTGCTATGACGCCTGCTCCAAGCCCGACAACAGGGCCGCCCAACAGCCCGGCGATCACAATAGCAACAAGACTGGAACTGACAACCATTTCATCCTCACCGGCGGTCCAGACGAAAAACTGTTCCGTAATCGCCCCGTCTTCCAGAATCAGTCCTGTAAACGTACCGGCTATCCCGAATAGGCCAAACATAACGATATGGACCAGCGTCATTTTTTTACTGTATTCCTGGTCAAGCAAGGAACGGAATCCGGGGATACGTGTCAGAACAAACGCAAGCACAAGCAATAAACCGAGTCGCTCCGACAGAATCATCGTCAGGTGCATCAAGAGGAGCCCTCCTTCGTGTCAATCCCTGTATGCGCTTTAATATACACTCGCCGGAACGATTGGGTGCTTTCGTCATGGTGTTTTTTTAGCATTGATCCTATGAAAGCGCCTAAAAACCCAATGGGAATAGCAATAATACCCGGGTTCGCCATGGGAAAAAGCGGCCTTCTTGGAATCCAGCCTCCATCCGGATTCATAATGTTCGGTCCGAGTATAAGTAGTGTCAGAGAAGCAACCAATCCGGAGATCATTCCGATTAAGGCTCCCATCTCATTAAACCGCTTCCAGTAAATGGTGAACAACAGAACGGGGAGATTGCTCGATGCTGCAACGATGAACGTCAGCGACACGAGAAATGTTACATTGATATGCTGCAATCCGAGTGCAAACAACGTAGAAATAAACCCCACAACAAATGCAGTCCATTGTGCGGCGCGCAATTGTTTCTTCTCCGTCGTTTGTCCCTTTTTAATGATATGATGGTACACATCGTGTGAAAAAGCGGTCGTGGCTGAAATCACCAAGCCGGACACGACAGCGACAATGGTCGTAAACGCAATCGCTGCAATGAACGCCATCAGAAAGTCACCACCCAACTCCTTCGCGAGCAACGGGGCGGCCAAGTTTCCGGTCGGATCAGCGTCGACCAATATATGATGGCCGATCAGAGCAACAGCGCCAAATCCCAGTATGAGGGCGATAATGTAAAAGGCACCAATGATCCAGCTGGCCGTCAGAAGCGATTGTCGTACTTCGTGGGCATTGCGGACAGTGAACAGACGTATCAGAATATGCGGCAATCCTGCCGTTCCGAGAATCAGAGCCAAATGGAGCGACAGGCTTTCGAGCGGCTTATCGTATAGATTGCCCGGCTGGAAGAATTGTTCGCCCAGTGGTGTGCCTGCTTTTACCTGTTCGGTCAATTCCGCAATGTCCCAGCCAAAGCGTGCCAACACGATCAAGGCGAGTAGAAATGTTCCAGCCATGAGCACGACCGTTTTGACAATTTGCACCCACGACGTTGCAAACATACCGCCAAATACAACGTAAATCGTCATGAGACTGCCAATAACGAGAACCGATGTTGTATAATGAATATCAAGCAACAACTGAATCAAAAGCCCTGCTGCCACCAGTTGCGGTATCATATAAAGGATTGAAATGAGCAGGGCACTGATCGCCATCAGCCACCGCATACGTAGGGTCGGAAACCGGGAACAGATCACATCACCAAGGGAGTAAGTGCCTAAATGATGAACAGGCTCCGCCATGAAAAACAGAACAATTAAATAAGACACTAGAAAGCCGATCGCATATAAAAACCCATCAAAACCATTGATGGCGATAGTACCGATGATCCCTAAAAAGGACGCCGCACTTATGTAATCCCCCGCAATGGCCATCCCATTCTGAATGCCAGTCAGGCTGCCTGCTGCCACATAAAATTGATTCGTCGTCCTGCTCTGTTTCGCTGCCCAATACGTAATAATCAGCGTACAGACGATAATGCACAGAAAGAACAGAAAATAGGTAAGGTTCACATCGTCACCCTCTTTATACGACAGTCATTTAATATTATAAAATTAAAAATAATTTTATAACTAATCCTACCTTATTTCGCGGTGCTCGTAAAGAAGGAACATGGGTTGTTTTTCCAACCTATAAAATGGGTAATTTAATAGACGTCATCGCTTGCAAGAAATCATGGAGTTGGACAGTATTGAAGATTATTGTGGAAATGATGGAGACAACGGAGGTTTCCCTGTATAAACCTGTATGCAACTGCTTTTCAGGTATACGGGTTACGAAAGTCGGTGCGTGGGCATAGGCTATCATGCAGTGATTTATGATCTGAAGGAGGAATAGGCCTATGCTACCGACACAAGAAATTTATTGGCTGCAGGAATTAAACAATTGGGCAGAACAATGTGAAGAATCAATAACTCATTTAAAGTATCGGGACAATGTCACTGAGGAAGGGGAGGCAGACATTGATAACTGGCTGAATCGGTTTAGCCAACTGCGGGGAGACATTCATGATTCCCGTGCCCAGATTGATGGGGATGATGCCGGGGAGGTGGATGTTGATGATCATGTCTACTCTCTGCAGAACAAGGCTGAATCGTTAAGAGAACAGGTCGCATCCTTTGTACAAGAGCTTCCGAATGCTGATATACAAGAGGAAGAGACAGCGGACAATAACACGGAATCCGGGCCACCGAAAATACCGGTTGATGATACGGAAGACTACCGAACAGATATGGTGACGGATGATATGGCAACCGAACAGACAGAAACAGCGACAAGTGACGATGTGACCACCGAACACGTGGAAATGGCGAACAATAACACGATAACTGAACAAACGGAAGAAGCGAGCAACAATGTAGGTGATGATCGGAAAGAATCGAATGATGAGACCAATGACGGCTGGCAATCGTCCTGGACCGTTCCGATTGGTAAGCATAAACTTCCACCACTGCCATACGCTTATAATGCATTGGAACCACATATCAGTGAGGAAATCATGCGGCTGCATCACGACAAGCACCACAAAGGTTATGTGGAAGGCCTTAATAAAGCCGAAAAAGAAATGGAGAAGGCAAGAAAACGTGGTGACTTCTCCCTGATCCGGCATTGGGAAGACGAAGCCGCCTTTAATGGTGCCGGCCACTATTTGCACACAATTTTCTGGTATAATATGTCCCCGAATGGCGGCGGTAAACCAAGCGGCCGAATCAAACAAGAAATCAATCGTACCTTTGGAGGTTGGGAGAAATTCAAGGAACACTTCTCCAACGCAGCGGAAAAGGTGCAAGCGGTCGGCTGGGCAATGCTCGTGTGGTCACCACGATCACACCGGACTGAAATATTGCAGGCTGAAAAACATCAAAACCTGTCCCAGCAGGATATGATTCCATTATTAGTACTGGATGTGTGGGAACATGCCTATTACTTACAGTACCAAACGAAACGCAAAGACTACATTGACGCATGGTGGAACGTCGTTAACTGGGACGATGTCAACAAGCGGCTGGAAGTAGCGCAAAACGTACAATGGACGCCATTTTAAAGCGGTGTCGCAGGCTGGGCAGTAGCATTACTGGTCAGCCTTTCTTTAAGGTTTAAAACACGGCCATTTGTGAAAAATAAAGCTACATACAATTATAAGGAGGCGTCTGAAGAGTGCTTCTTGCCATCATTCTATTATTATTTGCATCATTATTCTTTTCTGGCAGTGAAACCGCCCTGACGGCCATCAACAAGATGAAACTCCAGACAATGGCCAAAAATAATCATAAGAAGGCTGAAAAGCTATTGGACTTCATTTCCAAACCCAACGAGTTTATTACAACGATATTGATCGGCAATAACATAGCTAACATTATGTTACCGACGCTCGTGACGACGCTGGCGATTCAATACAATTTTCAGGTAGGACTAGCCTCGGCTATTCTGACCGTAACCATTCTTGTCTTTTCCGAGGTGCTTCCCAAATCGATTGCAGCGGCATTTCCGGATAAAATCTCCCTTGTCATTTATCCGGTCATCCGGTTTTTTGTCCTTATTTTTAAACCGGTAACCATTATTCTTAATGGGATGACTGACGCGATTACGAACGCCTTGGCAAAGGGACAGCCCTCGGATGAATCGGTATCCAAAGATGATCTGCGCGCCATGGTGGATATTGCCGACTCGGAAGGAACGTTTGATCAGGCGGAATCCCATCGTATTAAAGGGGTGCTCGACTTTTACAATCTGGATATAAAAGATGTCCTCCAGACACCAAGGGTTGATATCACCGCTCTGCCCATTACAGCCTCGTTTACGGAGGTGCGCGACGTCGTCATTCAAAATCCGTATACACGTTATCCGGTTTATCGGGAAGATATCGATGACATTATCGCCGTTTTTCATTCCAAGTATTTGTTGTCATGGGGAGAAGATCCGGACCAACCACTTGAGGCGTTCTGCTATATGGATCCCTTGATGGTGTATGAATTCCAGCCGACGGAATGGGTATTCCGCAAAATGACGAAACAGAAAAAGCATATGGCCATCATACTGGACGAGTACGGTGGTACGGAAGGAATATTGACCCACGAAGATGTGATTGAAGCGATGATTGGTCTGGAAATTGAAGATGAAATGGACGTGGCTAACGATACAACGATTGAGAAAGTCACCGACACCGAAATCATCTGTGATGGCAAAATAACACTGCACCGGCTGAATTCCATCTTCGGCACGGAAATTCCGGAAGAAGAAGATGTTCTCGCCGGCTATTTGTTAAAAGAAATAAATGACTTTCCGGAAGAAGGGCACGTACTCGAGCGAAACGATTTAACATTTAAAGTGCTGGTCGTGGAAGGACGGATGATTAGAAAAGTGCAGATTGTGAAGTAAACACACCGGTCTATGAAAAGAGTGACTTGCATTAGAATGGATGCTCACCCTATATTTTCTCGGAGACTGCTGATTACGTACAACAATTGGGAAGGATTACTTTTTTTAAAACACTTATTCCGCATAAAAATACAGCACTTTACCAGTAACAGCATCGACTTCAGCTTCTGCTTCTCCTCCGTTTGTCAGTTCGATTTCGACGTCGTAAATGTAGCGATCATCATCTTCATCAAGCTGGGCTTCAACGCCGGACTTTTTCGCTTCACCGTCAACATGTTTTAATACAATGTCACTCGCTTCCACTGCTGTAATCAGGCCATCGTTTTTATCTCCGGGATTTACGTCCGGAGATTCCTGATTCGTTTCGCTGTTATCCGGTTTGTCGCCATCGTGCTTCTTTTTGTTGTTATCCTGTTGGTCATTTTCTTGTTGTTTCTTTTCATTAGATCCATCGTTTTTTTGTTCGTTCTTTGAATCCGACCGTTCACCTTGCTCGATGGCATTCATGCTTAAGATGGATCCATCCGCATCATCGATTTGAACTTGATAGGTTCGTTCGTTTTTTCGCAGCCGGACCATATAATCCCCGTTTTCCTCTGTAGCATCTTCAATGGTTCCGCCGTACAATGTTTGCGCCCGTTCACTTGCTGCTTGCATTGAAAGGGTGTCTGATTGAAATGGCCAAAAGTAAACGAGGCAGACAATCAAAAGAACGCAAGCCGCCAATAGCAAACTTATTCGCTTAATCATCTTCTGACTGCCTCCTCTCTGTTACGTCACCAGGCAAACAAACAATAAATTGGGTGCCACGCGGCTCATTACCTTCAATTTCAATGGTTCCACCGTGCGCCTGAACGATTTGAAATGCCAGTGATAAGCCAAGCCCCGTCCCGCCTTTGTTACGGCTTCGTGCCTTATCAATTCGAAAGAAACGGTCAAAGACTTGCTCTCGTTCTTCCGGATCGATGCCAGGTCCATTGTCTGCCACAGTAAACACGATTCCGTTGTCATCTGTGGTTAATGTCAGATGAATCGGTTCATCGCCATATTTAATCGCGTTATCGAGCAGAATAAACAGCAGCTGCTGCCACTTTTCTGCGTCAATTTGCATCGTTAGCTCCGGTCCGGTCAGCGTTATGTCATCTTTTGTTACATGCTTCATGCGCTGAACGGCTTCTCTACTTAATTGGGTAATGTTTTGACGTTCTAAGTTCAGGGCACTCTGCTGATCGTGCCGGGCTAAGTCTAGCAGCTGTTCTACCAAATGCTGCATTCGTTTCGTTTCAGAATGAATAGCTTCAATTGCTTCATCACGGACCTCAGGGTCATTTTTTCCCCAGCGGCCCAGCACACTAGAATAACTGTCAATCACTGTCAGGGGCGTTTTAAGTTCATGGGACGCATCGGAAACAAATTGTTGTTGTCGTGAAAAATTCTCTTCCAAGCGGTTGATCATCCGATTGAATGTGCGAGTTAATTGGCCAAGCTCATCATTCATGCGTCTTTTTTCCGAAATGGTTTGAAAGCTGCCACTCTGTTCAATATCGTTCATGGTCGTAAGCAGTGTTCCAATTGGCTTAGCAATTAGACGAGCCAGAAGACGGGTGCCAAAGATTACCGGAATCAGGATGAAAAGCACGGAGACGATCAGAACGCCGCGCAATACGGCTAATGTCTTTTCTTCTTGATCTAGGCTTTCAGTGATCTCCAAGGAAACAACACGTCCGTCAGACCAAATAAGAGGAAAATAGACAGACGCTATTCGGCCATTCGAGGTTTCACGTACGGCTGTTTTATGTTCTTTGGCAAAGTGAGGATCCAATTTCCGCAACTTGGGAACTTGAGTGCCTATCGACAGTACCTTGTTATTAGAAGAGATGACACGGACCATGCCATTGGTTGGAGTGGATGCTTTTATGAGCTGGGATGTCGGTACATCCGTTTCACTTTTCAACGATTGTAAGATATCCTCTGATTGGTTATTCAACCGGTCGGTCACGGATTTCACAAGCAAACGATCCGATGCGGCATAGATACCGATATGCGCTGCCAGCAATAGAACAATGAGCAATCCTGTGGTTAACAGTTGGATCCTTGTCCTTAACTTCATGTCGCCTCACGCAGTACATAGCCAACGCCCCGAACGGTCTGGATCAGGGCAGACGTGTAGCCCCGGTCAATTTTTTGTCGCAAATAACGAATATAGACATCGACAATATTGGTTTCCCCAGCGTAATCAAATCCCCAAACATGGTGAAGCAGCTGGTCCCGGGTCAGGACAATGTCTTTATTACGCAACAGACAAATCAATAGATCAAATTCCCGCGGTGTCAATTCAATCGGCTGGTCTGCCCGTGTCACTTGATGTGTCTGAACATTGGCCGTTAAGTCCGCGACGGTGAAGACCTCAGGCGCAGCTGCTGTATCACCCTGACGCAAACAAGCACGTACTCTTGCCAACAATTCTTCCATATCAAAAGGCTTTGTAACATAGTCGTTCGCACCTTGATCGAGCCCCGAAACTTTATCCGGAACAGTGTCACGAGCGGTTAGCATAATGACAGGCGTTGAATCCCCTCTGGAGCGCAACCGGCGTAAGATATCTATACCACTGCGCTCGGGCAGCATGACATCCAGTAAGAGTAAGTCCCAGGAATCGCTTTCAGCAAGCGTTAAGCCTTCATCGCCTGCCTCAGCTGTTACCGCTTGGTGTCCTTCATGTTCCAGTTCTAAAGCTAACACGCGTGCAATGGATGTTTCATCTTCTACAATAAGTATTCGTGCCATTTCTTATTCCCCTTTTTCTTCCGCTACCATATACACTTTATTATATCACTGGCTGTAAATAATAAGAAGACGTTGGCTTAACGGACGAAATTTTTCTTACCATAAGATGAATGATCGTTAACAACAATCAACCTATTTCTCATTGAATTCTAATTTTACTCTAAAGATGTTCTTAGAAAGAATCGATATAATGAAATTAATCAACGAAACAAGGAGGCAGAAACATGAAAACATTATTTCTATCATCAGCAGCGGGAGCATTGTTATTATCAGGAGGATTAACTGGCATGGGAGGTGCCCAAGCAACAGATGCACCGGATCAAGGAAATGCTCAAACACCAACACATCAAGTGAGCAGCGAAAACGTAAAAATTTCCAGTAATGTTCAAACGTATGCTGAATATGAGGTTCTGGACGAGCATGTGAATGATGTTGAGGATTATCAAGTAAACGTCGTCGCAAACAACGCTAACAAACGTGTGATTATCCTGAGCGATGATAACAATCAGGAACAGTACAAAAGCGTTTTTGTCAAAAATAATGACCGACTTAAAATCATTGACTTAGACAATGGGCCAATTTTTAACAACGTTCTTACCAACTCCGAAGCTGACAACGATGACGATGCAGCAGAAGATGAAAACGAGTCATCAGATGAGGCTTCCAATGACGTGGATGATTTTCCTGAATTTGATACATTGGAAGATGAAGTGAATGCGGATGATGATCAAGTACGAATCGTAGAAGACAACCAGCATAAGCGTGTCATGTATGTACAGGACGAAGATCGCCAGAACGAGTATAAGAGCATCTTTATTAAAGATACGAACCGTCTCAAAATCATTGACCTGGATAATGGGCAAGTTTTTAATCAAGTTTTGACCGATTCGGATAAACAAGAAGCTGACGACGATGACGATGCAGCAGAAGATAAAAATGAGTCATCTGATGAAGCTTCCGGTGATGTAGAAGATTTTCCTGAATTTGATACTTTGGAAAATGAAATCAATGCGGATGACGATCAAGCACGCATAGCAGAAGACAACCAGCATAAGCGTGTCATGTTTGTACAAAGTGAAGACAGCCAAAATCAATATAAGAGCATCTTTATTAAAGATACGAACCGTCTCAAAATCATTGACCTGAACCATGGGCAAGTTTTCAATCAACAGATTAAGTAACTTTGGAAAACAAACATAATGGTTAAAAGCACACCTTACTGATGAAGTAAAATAGTAATCAGTAGGTGTGTTTTTAGTTTAATGACTCGTAGCCATGCCGAAGAAAACATGCTGAGTGACTTTCTCCTGTGTTATAAAAACAGTTTGGTCGCTCATTACACTCCTTGACCCTTATTTTCCCAATTATAATGCTGGGATGATCAGGCAGAATAGGAAATACACAAGGTAAGGAGGGATAAACATGGGTGAACAGTCTCAATTTCAAGCTGGTGAAAAGGCCCCCAATAACGGCGTTTATATTGAAGCGGGGGAGACGGGAAGCAATGTGGAGGATCCGCAGCAAATAAAAATGGAAGCCGGAGAAAAGTTTCCAGATAATGCAAATCAGGACCGTGTGTGGATTAATAAGCGTGACTTGTCGAGACCAGGTGTACAGGGGCGCAGCAATAATCGGCGGTAAGATCTTAATTATATGTTACAAAAAACTGCTGGCACAACGTCGGCAGTTTTTTAATGCTTTTTTGAGCCGTTCATTCCAAATCGAATCAGATATGTTATGATAAAAGTGATACCAAATAGTGGATATCCGCTGATACATAAAGGGAGGAAAGACGGATGCCGGTCCGTCAGCAGTGCGGGACGACATGGGCTTGGAAAGATTTGGGTTCTGAAATGATACAGGTGCGAATAGTATGATAGGAGTGATTTTTACTGAGACACAAGTCAAACACAAAATGAAAGCAGCGTGGTGAGCTTGGATTGACATTCAATAAGGAGGCTATTTTTTTATGTTTCAGGATGCACTGATTTTGATGATTCTTGCGATAATTGCGGTTGTAGCGCTCGTTGTGGGAATTATTATGTTTATTATTTTCCGGATTCGCTACAAAACCGCGAGTTCCAATGAAGCCTTGATTGTGACAGGGCCAAAGCTTGGCGATCCAGAAAAAGAGCGGAATATCTTCCAGGATGAAAATGGCCGCTCAGTTAAAATTATTCGCGGCGGTGGGTATCGGCTGCGTATGTTTCAGACAGCGACCCCCATTGATTTGACCTCGTTTCAGTTAAAAGTTGATTCTGAAAAAGCGTACACGCGGGAAGGCATTCCCGTACGGGTGGTCAGCACGGCGGTCATCAGTATTGGAAGCGAACTGCAAATTATGGCAAATTTTGCGGAGAAATTTCTTGGGAAAAAGCAGAATGAGCGTGAGGAAGAACTGAAGGATGTGCTGAATGGTCATTTACGCGCCATTATTGCATCACTATCCATTGAAAAAATTTATAACGATTTTAAAGAAGTCAATACGCAGGTGAAGAAGATTGCGGAATCCGATCTGAAAGGTATGGGTTTTGAGATTACCTCATTTGCATTGAACGATGTGGAGGACGTCGATACCGAAAATGGCTATATCGACGCATTGGGACGCCCGCATATCGCAGAGGTACAGAAGCAGGCGGATCAGGCGGAATCCGATGCCAAAAAGGAAACCCGCATTTATCAGGCACAAAACGATCAAGAAGCACAAGATGAAGAAAACCGTCGCCTGACAGCAGTTGCCCAATCGAAAAAGGAAAAAGACATTAAAGAAGCTGAATTCCAGAAAGAAACAAACCGTGCTAACGCCAATGCCGAACAAGCCGGCGAACTGGAAAAGCAACGGCTTGCACAACAAGTAAAAGATGAAGAGTTGAAAGTTCAATACATCGAAAAGCAACGCGCGGTGGAATTGGAAGAGGAAGAAAACAAACGCCGGCGCTCAGTTGCCGATACCGATGCGTATAAAGTGACAAAAGAAGCTGAAGCCGAAGCAGAAAAGGAACGCATCAAAGGGGAGTCCGATGCAGAAGTCATCCGGCAGCGCGGTAAAGCGGAGGCTGAATCCAAAGCACGGATGGCCGAGGCGATGGAAAAATACGGCGAAGCAGCGATTGTCGAAATGCTCATTAACGTCTTGCCCGAGTATGCGGAAAAAGTGGCAGCTCCAATTTCCCAGATTCAGGATATGAAAGTCATTGATATGGGCGGTAGTGATTCCCAAGGCGGCTCGTCCAAAGTGGCCAATAACGTCACCTCGACGATGCTCGGCATCCAGGAATCATTGAAGGAAACGACCGGCATGGATTTGAAGGCCATGCTGGAGAGCTATGTATCCAACGGTCAAACGGATCACTTCAACGCTCAGAAAGAACAATACTACCAGGAAGCTTCCGCCGCTCAAAGCCCAGATGCATCACAGCCGGAAAGCGAAGAGGGTGACACCGGGGAAACAGCGGATGAGGAATAATCGTTAAGCTCAAGTAGCGGTATAACAAGACGTCATTCTTTTTGTTGGAATGGTGTTTTGCCTATACAAATGAATGACTGTCTTCATTATACTTAGTTTATATCCGTTTGTTCTAACATTGTCTAACGAAAAAGAACCATATTGGTGAATGAGGTTGTTAAAGGATATACCATTAGTATGGAGGAGCTGAGGAAGAATAGAAGGGTAAAAAAGGGGCTGGGACAAAAGGTATTTAGTCAAAGAAAAATCCGAACTATGATTCGCAAATAATCTGAATCAGTTCGGATTTTTGTTTAGCGTAGGAAAAACACGGAGACTCCTGCGGGATGGAAAGCCTAGATGAGACCCCGCAGTGCGATAAGCACGAGGAGGCTCATCAGCGCCCGCGGAAAGCGTAGTGTTTTTCCGGAGCGGCGACTACGTCTAAAACATATCGTTCGTATTTAGAAATGATTTATTTCGTTTTGTCCGAGCCCCTGATTGGTATGTGTCGGCCCCCGTGGCTTTTAAATAGTTACGTCTTTGTGACCATCTTTGCAAGTTCCAAGGGTGCTACATAAACGCCATCTTTAAAGGCGCGCATATTGCCGCCTGAAATTTCATCAATCAGCACTATCTCTCCGTCCTGGTCACGGCCGAATTCAAGTTTTATATCATACAGATCAATAGCCTGTTCGGCGAGCTCATTCTTCACAAGCGTCGCAATTTTTTGTGTGCGGTCTTTCAGGATACTGTATTCCGCTTTGGTTAAAATACTCAGCGTATCAAGTGCATCCCGGCTGATGGGAGGATCTCCGCGTTCATCATCCTTCAATGTTACTTCGACAAATGCATCCAATGGTTGGCCTTCTACGGCATATTTTCCGTAGCGGCGGATAAAGCTGCCTGTCGCGCGGAAGCGGCAAATGACTTCCAGGCCTTCGCCGAACACTGTCGCTGGAACGACTGTCATCGTTTGCCTGTCGATATCCGTCTCGATAAAATGCGTCGGAATCCCCTGATCCCGGCATTGTTTGAAAAAGTGAGTCGTCAGCCTGAGACCAGCTTTTCCAGCTCCCTCAATCGAAAGACCAACCGTGTTGGCTCCTGGATCAAACACACCATCTTCACCCGTCATGTCATCTTTAAACTGCAGCATATAGTTTCCATTATCAAGTGCATAGACATCTTTGGTTTTCCCAGTATATACCTCGTTCATCGGTTGATTCCTCACTTGTACAAATTTTATTTCGCAGTGAATCATTCATATTGTGACACACATTGAATAATCGTGTAAATTGTTTGATGTTTATATATTGTATTCCAAGTTCATTTGCTGCTTTGACATTTATTTTCCGAACGTCCATAACGTTTCCTGTTTAAATCGCCATCATTGAATATCCGTCCAGGAAACTTTAAACTGAACAGTAAGATATTTTTCGAAAGGGTGGTTCGTAAATGGGACAGGAAATACAGGGAAAAGTAGCGTACATAACCGGTGCTGGCAGTGGTATAGGGCGCGCGACGGCTCTTGAACTGGCTGCAGAAGGTGTGCATGTCGGGTTGATCGCCCGTACTGAAAGCAAGTTGCAGGCTGTTGCCAAAGAAGCAGAGGCCCATGGCGTGACCGCTCACTATACAGCCTGTGACATTGCAGACATGACCAATGTGGAGCAGTCCGTAGATGAATTGCGGCAACACGTAGGCTCTGCCGATATTTTGATCAACAATGCTGGCATCGGTTTAAAAGGGAATTTTTTGGACCTTGATCCGGAAGACTGGAAGCACACGTTGGAAGTGAATGTCTTTGGTACGTATCACGTCACCCGAGCTGTGCTTCCGGACATGATCGAAAAAGATAAAGGCGATATCATCAACATCTCGTCCAGTAATGGTCTAAAAGGGACGGCAGGGTCAACGTCGTACAGTGCGTCTAAATTCGCCGTACAAGGAATGTCTGAGGCGTTGATGCAGGAAGTCCGGCCGCACAACATCCGTGTCTTCACCATGAATCCAAGCATGGTGGCAACAGAAATGATGTATGGGGATGACCCTGAACAAAATGATAAAGACAAGTACATGCAACCGGAAGATCTGGCGGAATATATGGTATCGCAGCTCAAACTTCAACAGCGTATTTTCATTAAACAATCGCTGCAGTGGGCGACCAATCCGTTTTAAACTGAGAATGATAAACAGCCCCTTTACCTTAAGGATAACATATCACGGGTGAGGGGTTGTTTTATTAATAGGACAGTTACAAAATCTAGCGTAATATAGAGATTCCTGAGAACAACATACTATGCGTAAATATGATTCTTCTGGTGCAGTTTTTTCATAGCATACGGAAGAATAAGATGATGGCCGGATTCCATTGGGAGAGGCAGTTATTTTACTTATAAATATTTTAGTGCTAAAATATTTACATAACCCAGTCAAGGAGTGATCGAAATGGGAAGATTACAGGATAAGGTTGCCATTATTACGGGCGGTGCTGGTGGCATTGGCCAGGGGATGGCAACGGCTTTTGTTAAAGAAGGTGCCAAGGTGGTCATTGTCGACTTGAATGAAGAAGCTGGTCAGGAAGCCATCAAGCATTTACAACAACATCAGCAGGAGTCGACTTTCATTCAAGCCAATTTAGCTGAGCATGATAAACTTGAAAGTATTGTGGAACAAGTCGTGGACAAGTATGGGAAACTGGATATTCTCGTCAATAACGCCCATGCATCGAAAAACAAACCTTTTTTGGAAACGACCCAAAAGGACTTGGATTTGTCGTTTGATACTGGCTTTTATCCGACGTTCTACTTGATGCAGGCGGCGATTCCTCATTTGCAGGAGACAAAAGGGAAAATCATTAATTTTGCATCAGGTGCCGGGATTGAAGGACATGCCAATCAGGCGGCATATGCGGCAGCAAAAGAAGCCATTCGTGCGATTACAAGGGTTACCGCCAATGAATTCGGCAAGGATGGTATTAACGTCAATCTGATTGCTCCGATCGCCAACTCCCCAGGTGTACAGCAATGGGCAAAAGAACAGCCGGAATACTATCAGGACGTTTTGGAAAACATTCCATTGCGGCGTTTCGGTGAACTGGAGGAAGATATTGGTCGTGCCGCTGTATTCCTTGCAAGTGACGATTCGAATTATATTACCGGACAAACCATCAATGTCGATGGCGGTTCCATTAAATTTTAATAATGGTAGGGCGATCGAATGAACGATAATATTTTTAAGCTGATTCGAGCGGTTGAAATATTCAATAATGAAACCATTGTTCGTTTCAACGGATCATATAATCATAATATTGGTATTTCATCCATCCTTGTTTTGCTTGAATTGCGTCAAAAAGGGCCCAGTAAGTCATCGGCTATTGCTAAAGAATTAAGTTATACACCTGGTGCGATGACGAATATTGCAAACAAGCTCATTAACGAGGGGTATGCTGTTCGTAAATATGACGAACAAGACCGGAGAAAAGTGTTGCTGGTCATTACGAATCAAGGACATCAGGCGCTGGCTGATGCCCAAAAAACAGGCCAGGAATTGTATAAAGATTTGTTTCACATACTTACGGGAGAAGAAATTCGGCAGTTTCAGACTATTTATGAAAAATTGCTGCGTCATTTAGGTAAAGGATAAATGTCATTGGCCGACAGTCGTGTAACATGATCAAAGCAGGTGAGGGGTTATAGTTTAATGAGTAATAGTCTGATTTGTGTGTCATTTCATAGTATGCTACACTTATAAAGCATCGAACACCTCATTGAAAAAAACGAGGAGGTGGAACAATGGGATCGTCTTTATTGATTAAAAACGCATCTCAAGTTGTGACGATGGCTGGTCATACTGAAGCATCTGCAAAACAGGATGTAATGCGAGAATTAACAATCTTGGAAAATGGCAGTATACTCATAAAGGACGGCATTATTAAGGCTGTCGGTAAACAGAAAGAGTTGGAACATTTATACAAGAATGATATGGCTGAAGCAGAGGTTTTGGATGCAACCGGGAAGACGGTTACCCCCGGCTTGATCGATCCGCATACGCATTTGGTTCATGCCGGTACCCGTGAAAATGAGTACGCGATGCGTCTGAACGGCAAGTCGTATATGGACATCATGAATGCTGGTGGCGGAATCCATGCAACAACGAGGGCAACACAGGAAGCGGATTTTGATCAGTTATATGATGAATCGAAACAACGGCTCGATACCTTTTTCCAGTACGGGGTGACAACGGTGGAGGCTAAAAGTGGCTATGGTCTTTCACTGGAGCATGAACTAAAGCAGTTAGAAGTCGCTGCTAAACTGGACGAGGATCATGCGATGGATGTCGTCTCCACGTTTATGGGGGCGCATGCTGTACCGGTCGATGAGCGGGATAATCCAGAACCGTTTGTCAGCCGAGTGATTGAGGAAATGATTCCGGAAGTGGCCAGACGCAAATTAGCTCACTTCAATGATGTCTTTTGCGAACGCGGCGTATTCACCCCGGAACAGTCACGACGAATTCTGGAAGCCGGCAAAAAATATGGACTCATTCCCAAGATACATGCTGATGAAATTGAGCCATACGGCGGTGCTGAGTTGGCTGCAGAAATCGGGGCAATTTCGGCTGAACACCTTTTGAAAGCATCCGATAAGGGCATCCAGCAAATGGCTGAAAATGATGTCATGGGCGTCCTGCTGCCTGGGACGGCATTTTTCCTGATGGCGGAATATGCTGATGCTCGGAAAATGATTGACAGTGGTGTGGCCGTCACACTGTCCACCGATGCCAATCCGGGTTCCTCCCCCACATTGTCCTTGCCGTTCATCATGAATTTGGGCTGCCTGAAAATGGGTATGACACCAGAAGAAGTGCTGACCGCAACGACGATCAATGCGGCCCATGCGATTAACCGTGCTGACGTTATCGGCAGTCTGGAAGCCGGTAAACAAGCCGATGTTGCCATATTTAATGTCCCGAACTATCTAATGTTGTCGTATCATTACGGGATGAACCATATTGGTGGCGTTATTAAGAAAGGCAAGCTGTTAAACATAAAATCTTGATTAAGAGAGCACATACAGTTTATTAGTTGCTGAAAGTCAAAAATGGCTGCGACTGGCATAGATGTCGTCATTCATTATATGGGAAAAACGACCAGCTGGAAAAAAGTAAAGATGTGCGTTCATCACACATAAAAGGAAGAGCGTCCAGTCACTCTTCCTTGTCGTGTTTCTTTTTCTTCTTGTGCTTCCTGTATTCTTCTTTCACCCAATCATTCATTTCATGGCTAATGCCGACGGTGCTGTCAACTTCCAGAACAAAAGCAACGCCTTTGCCCGGCTTTTTCAGTTCCGCATCTTCATTAATCGTCTGCAGGACATCTTTTGTTTTGTTCCGATCGATCAAAGTCAGCACCATTTCTTTTTCAGGTTCAATCATAATATTGAACAGTTTGGCCTTTTCATGGACCCCTGTGCCACGGCCATGCAGAATGGTTCCGCCCTCGGCCCCGGCTTTTCTGGTTGCATCGACGACTTTTTCTGAATCGCCTCTGTTGACAATCGTAATGATCAGATCGTATAACACGTTTTGTTCGCTCATAGTGTCAGCAGCACCCTCCTTGACCGTTTCGGCACCTTCGCCATTCCACCCAAGCAAATGGTTAATGCCGGCAAGTTGTTTCGTATCAATGACAAACCCGATTCCATGTCTTGGTTTATCCAACTGAACGGAATCAATAATGGCACGCCGGACATCGTCAAAAATGTCATCGGAGACAAGTGTCAGTATGACGGCACGTTCGCGTTCTACCGGTATGCCGAGTACGCGTTTTTTTTCATTGAGACGGAACCCATCTCCCAAAATCGTTGTTCCGCCCTGTGCCCCGGCATTGCGCGATGCCTGGACGACTCTTTTGGCCTTATCCTTATGAACGATTGTGATGAGAAGTTTTTGCCCCTGAATCATCACTGACATACTGACCTTTCTCCTTTCTGCTGAACAGTATTCCAAGCGTCAACACTGACAATATCGGAGCCAATGCAACCAATGCAACCATACCGAATCCATCCAAAAGTGGGTCGCGTCCGTCAATCTGTGCGGCGATTCCAGTGAACATAGCGAGTACGAATGTTGCTGTCATTGGTCCGGTTGAAACGCCGCCTGAATCAAATGCAATCGCCGTAAATTTTTTCGGCGAAAACCGTATCATAATAAACGCTATGATATACCCTGGAATGATAAAGTACCATAGCGAGAAACCGTAAATAAGCCGTATCATGGATAATGCAACCGATATACCGACCCCAGTCGACAACGTGTACAGCAATAGTTTTTCCGGGATGTAGCCACCGGATACTTTTTCCGCTTGCTCTACCATAACAGCGACGGCGGGTTCTGCATAGATGGCAAAAAAACCAATGATGAACCCGATCGGTATGAGGGTCCATTTATGGGTGAATCCGCCGAGAACCTGGCCCATAAGCTCTCCAAACGGCATAAAGCCGATATGTACCCCTTGGAGAAACAGGGACAGACCTGCAAAGGCAAAGACAAAGCCAGTACCAATATCAAGAAGTCTCCTCGCCGGGAGTTTTAAAAAAACAAAGTGGAAAATAGCGAACAACACAGCCAGTGGCAGCAATGCGATGGCGACGTCTTGCATCGTCCCGAGAAATCCGCCAAATATATCAAATGTCATCCATAAATCACTCCCAGAATCAACACGGACAAAATCGGCCCGATTGATGCCAATCCGACTAGTCCGAATCCATCACTCGAGGCGCTTTTTCCTCTGATGACTGATGCGACACCGACTCCGAGTGCCAGTACAAAGGGAACAGTCAGTGGCCCCGTCGTCACCCCGCCGGAATCAAAGGAAATGGGTACGAAATAGGACGGGGTGAACGCCGCAATTAAGAAAACAAGCCCGTAACCGCCTGCCAGTAAATAAACAATACTGATTTTGAAAATAATCCGTAACATAGCAAGTCCGACGAAGATACCAACCCCCATTGCAACGGCCAGAATGAGCATCTGCTGTGAAATCGCCCCATCGGAGACATTATCAATTTGTGAGGAGAGCACACGCACATCCGGCTCTGCAATGGTTACAACTGCACCAAGCAGAAACCCAAAAAGGATGATGACCCACAGCTTTTTGGTTTTGGTCAGTGCGGAACCAATCAATTCGCCGACAGGGAGCAATCCGATATCAACACCGAGTAAAAACAGTATCAGTCCAATTCCGACAAACAGGACGCCGATTAAAAATTGTAAAAAATCTTCCATGGGTAGCCAAATGATGGTGAATTGCAGTAGCGTGATCACCAGTGCAATCGGAGCAATGGAATAAATAACTTCCAGTGCCGTATCCTTCAGATTATCCATAAAAAACCCCCAGCAAGCATTGGCGATTGGTATTCGTTGCAGAAAAATAGGAAAAACAAAATGAATCCCTATACAGAAGTATCTGCATCCAGTATAGCATTATGTGAAAAGAATCAGAAATAATTCACATAAATTTTGACAGACAGCAGAGGCATCCGGTATAATGAATGAAAGTCAGTCATAGTGAAGAGGTATGCAAATGGATAACAAAAAAGAAAAAATTATTCAATCAGCCATCGATGTTTTCCGTGAAAAAGGCCTTGAAAAAACGAAAGTCTCGGACATTGTGCATGGTGCTGGTATTGCGCAAGGCACGTTTTATTTATATTTTTCATCCAAACTCTCAGTGATGCTGTCGATAGCAGAAGTGATGACGGAAAAAATATTGGAAGAAATTAAAGAACATGTTCATGAAGCATCCCCTTTGTCGTTTAAACTGGAACAGGTTTTGGATATTGTGTTTGAATTGACGAGAGAGCACCGTGACATATTTGCCTTAACATATGCCGGTCTGGCTTCCGTTGAATACAGACAGGAATGGGAAGCCATTTACGAATCCTATTATGACTGGTTAAGTGGCGAACTCGAAAAGGCAAAAGCAGAGGGCGTGATCCGTGAGTCGCTGAATCCAAAACGAACAGCTGAAATTTTAATTGGATTAATAGAAGATGCAGCTGAGCAGACGTATATGTATACCCGCCAGGATGAACGGACAGCCGCATTAAAGAAAGAAGACGTATTGGATTTTGCCAAGCATGCACTAGGATTGTTGTAAATAGTGAACATCATGCTCGTTTCGTATATTATGTACGTTTGTGACTGATTATCAGTCATTTTTGGAAGGAGGCTCCGAAAATGAAAGAGAAAAAAGCCTGGATGTACGTTGTGCTTTTATGTTTGTTGGAATTGGTGTGGGTGTATGGTTTAAATGTAGCTATAAGTTGGTGGCATTATGTGGTGGTCATTTTCGTGATGTTTGCAGATATGGAATGTTTTCGAAAGGCTTGCGAACGGTTGCCGACTGGTACGGTTTACGCTATTTTCGCATCGGCAGGAACGGCTGGGATCGCTTTATTGGATATGATTTTCTTTGATGCGCGTTTGGGCACAGACAAACTGTTTTTCATTTTTTTGTTAGTTGTAGGTGTTGTAGGTCTGCAACTGGCTGACAGAAAAGCGGAAAAGCAGGCGAAAGAAGGTGTTGATTGATGGGATGGCTATTTATTATGATGGCGTCTATTTGTGAAATCATTGGCGTTATTGGTCTGAGATTGGCCAGCCAAAACCGGTCTATTTTGAATGTGCTTATGTATATCGCCGGATTTGGCGGATCAGCTGCTTTGCTCAATGTGTCATTTTCATACTTGCAGGTCAGTATTGCTTATGCGGTTTGGGTCGGTATTGGTACAGCAGGGGCAGTGGTGTTGAGCATCCTTTTTTTTGGGGAGTCGGGCAATTGGTCCCGTGTTATGAGTCTTGTAGTCATTATTGTCGGCGTCGTGGGACTCAAAATGGTATCGTGAAGAACCACTTGCGGTATACGACGGCTGTTGGTTGTCTTTGATTCACGAGAAATCGACCAGAATGAGGGAGATATCAACCAGAATCAAGATATATCGACCGGATCAGGCGAGAAATCGACCGGATTGAAAATATATCAACCGCCATTAAGATATATCAACCATATCGGGAATATATCAACCAAATTCGGCCTGAGTGCTCCTTCAAAGATGCACGGCCTCTTCTGCTTATAAAAAATCGGACAGGCTCGTGGGCTTGTCCGATTAGTCAACATTATGTGGTGCTGCGATGCATCCGGTCCAGTGATCATCAGTGGCGTTTATTCAGCCACAACACGCCTGATTTAGCCAAACGTGGAATGTAGCCGACGACGGATTGCGACATCATTTCGCCGAATCCTTCCGAACTACCGAGTGCGCCAAGGGTTCCTTTTAATTTCAATTTTCCGGGTTTTTTCGGCTTCTCGTCTTTTAGAACAGCGTACAGGACTTCGGCAATCTGTTCGCCTTGCTGACGAGCCAGCTGGGCGCTTGGGGAGTGCTCCGAAGATGCGCAGTCCCCGACTACGTATACGTGTTTATCATCGGGTACCTGGTAAAAGTCATTGATGACCACCTTGTCTTGTTCATCCTTTTTATATGGCAGGTCGCGTACGATATAGTTTGGACGCACACCGGCTGTCCAAATGGTTACATCGTTCACATAGCAGATGCCGTTGTTGCAGACCCCGTCTTTCTCGACGTACTCAACGTTTGCCTCGTGGAGCACCTCTACATCATTTTTCATAAACCAGTCTTCCACGTAATTTTGTATTTTGCTGTCAAATGCCTTCAGGACCGATGTTCCACGATCGAGTAGGCGGATGTTCAAATCTGGTCTGCTTTCCCGTATTTCGGCTGCCACTTCAATACCGCTCAGGCCGGCGCCAACGATGGTGGCTTTTCCGTATGCGTTCAAATTTCCGATGGCCATTCCCGCTCGGCGTGCTCCGTGGAATGTTTGGATGCTTTCGGTGTACTCCGCGGCGCCGTCAACGCCGTGATAATTATCCTCACACCCTAAACTGATAACTAAATAATCATAGACTTCCGGCTTATGGCGATGTTGAAATACAATTTGTCTGTTTTCAGTATCGACTTCAGCCACCTCTGCATAGATGTAGCGCACTTTATCGTGTTCTGGGAAATCCATGCGCACGTTTTTATCGGCAGATGTACCGGCCGCTATCGTATAGAATTCCGTTTTGATAGAGTGATAGGGATTGCGGTCGATCACCGTAATTTGCACATCTTCCGGCAAATCCTGTTCGATCAGATTTTGAGTGATATTGACGCCACCATAACCACCGCCAAGGATAACAACATTTTTCATCACGAAAACCCCTTACGTATAATTGCTCATACATCCAGCTTATCAAAAGTGCCAATGGAAAACTAGCAAAACAACGGGATTGTTGATCTATATCCAGTCATGGTACTCTAATTTTAATCAATGGGAGGAGTGTGACGTATCGTGGATCGTTTATCGTTTGGAACATTATTTGACGTGGTGGGGGAATTGTTTTCTGATGAAATATCCATCGCTGTTTCGGATGATGCGGAATATATCTATTACCGACCGAGCAAACGAATTGATTTAAAAATTAAACCCGGTGATCCAGTCATCGCCGGATCCATTGCCTATAAAGCATTGCACACGGGGCAGAAGGTTTCCGAATTTATTGACCGCAGTGTATTCGGCGTGCCGTATCATGGAATGGCGGTACCGTTTCATTTGGAGGGAAAACTTCAAGGCTGTGTTACGGCCATTTATCCTGTGATGACTGAGGGAAAGTCGGTCGTCACGGTGAAAACAGATGATGGGTGGAAGCCAGTTCCTTTTCATGACGTTATTTATTTGGAGGCAAAGGACCGAAAAACATATGTCTATGCTGATACACTTGTCGGAACAACCAAGCGGACATTGCAGAACTACGAATATGCACTTCCGCACGAGACGTTCATCCGTTGCCACCGGTCGTTTATTGTCAACGTGCACCATATTACGGCCATTTATCCGGATACCCATTCGACGTTTCTGTTGGCCATGGATAATGGCGAACAAGTGCCGGTAAGTCAGTCGTATTCCAGCTACTTCCGCAAACTGCTTGGGTTTTAAAACGTCAGTCATGATTTATCTATTGTTGGCATAAAAATGCTGTCTCATCTATTTATCTCGGCGTCTCATCGCAAATATAGCTTTTCCCTGCGCAGAATGCCAATCGTCGCTGTCGCATGCGTTATAATGGGTGAAAACATGCGCGAAAGGGGTTTCATTATGACAGCGAAACATGATCGCATTTATGCACAGCATCTCCATAACCGTGTTGTTACCGCAACAGAAGCTGCATCATGGATTACAGATGGCATGACGTTGGGGATGAGCGGTTTCACACGTGCCGGTGATGTGAAAGCGGTGCCAACTGCGCTCGTGAGCAGGGCAGAATACGAGCCATTCAAAGTAAACGTATTTACCGGAGCATCACTAGGCTCCGATGTCGATCGAATGTTTGCCGAAGCCGGTATAATTAATAAGCGTCTCCCATTTCAAGCGGATCCCGTCATGCGCAAAAAAATCAATCAAGGCGAGCACTTATTTGTTGACCACCATTTATCCCACACATCGGAATGGGTTCGCGGGGACGTAATCGAATCCATTGATTACGCCATTTTGGAAGCGATTTCGATTAAAGAGGATGGAACGATTATCCCATCAACGTCCATCGGTAATTCCCTCGTATTTGCCGAGTATGCCGAAAACATTATTGTCGAAATCAACACCGCCCAACCGGAACAATTGGAAGGGGTGCATGACTTATATAGTCCGTCCAAACAAGGACAGCGTCAGCCGATTCCATTGACTAATTCAGGTGAGAGAATCGGTCAAAAGGGGATGAAGGTCGACACGTCGAAAATTAAGGGGATCGTTTTCACTCATCAAGAGGATTCGCCATCAACGATTACCCAGCCAGATGACGAAACAAAATTAATGGCTGATCATTTACTTGCCTTTTTGCGGTCTGAAGTACAGTCCGGCCGCCTGACTGAGCAACTGGCACCGATTCAGTCGGGTATCGGTTCGGTTGCCAATGCTGTGTTGCACGGCATGGTTGATTCGGAATTTCAGAATCTCCATATTTATTCGGAAGTGCTGCAAGATGCTGTATTTGACTTAATGGATGAGGGAAAAGTAGACGTTGCCTCCTGTTGTTCGATTACTTTGTCGAAAGAAAAGATGGACCAAGTCTTTTCCCAGTTCGAAACCTATCGTGATCAAATCATCATGCGCCCGCAGGAAATTTCCAATCATCCGGAGATCATTCGTCGACTCGGACTCATCGCTATCAATACGGCGCTGGAGTTTGACATTTATGGAAACGTTAATTCTACGCACGTTTCCGGTACGAAAATGATGAATGGCATCGGTGGGTCGGGGGACTTTGCCCGAAATGCCAGATTGGCGATTTTTGTAACCAAATCCATCGCTAAAGACGGTGATATTTCCAGCATCGTTCCATTTGCGTCTCATATTGACCATACAGAACATGATGTCGATATTGTTGTCACGGAGCAAGGGTATGCGGATTTGCGCGGTTTGGCACCGAGAGAACGTGCGCCGAAGATTATTGAAAACTGCGCCCACCCGCTGTATCGGGAGCAACTGTGGGCGTATTACGAAGAAGCACTCAAGCGTGGCGGTCAAACACCACACGTGCTCGAGAAAGCTTTTTCGTGGCATACCAATTTTGCCCAAAACGGGACGATGAAGGAGCTCGTTTTAGAAACGGTTTAAAAGGATGAGGACGTTTGTTAGCGCAAAAAAACATCTGCTCCTTGGTAGGATCGGGAGCAGATGTTTGGCATTTATTTAGCGATCGCTTTTTTGATGGCGTTGATTCGTCCGGTATGGTTGGATTCGTGGGTCATAGCCACAGCGGCCAATTCACCGAATGTTTCAGCGCCAAGGATCGGTTTATCCAATTTGTTGTTAAATTGGCTCTCAGGAATCTGTTTCATGCGTTCCAATTGATCCTGAAGCTGGTTTGTTAGCTCTTTAACGCTTGGTACATTTTCCGGCCAGTCAGCGGGGGAAGAACCATTGCCGAACAAGTCATTATAATTGTCGGGCAAGTGGCTGGATTGATCCGGAAACCCGAATAAGAGCATTTCGTTAATCGTCAGCACGTGGCCAGCATGCCAATGAATGTTGTTGCCGAACCCTTCCGGTTGAATATCCAAACTCGCTTCATCGGCATTTTGAATTTCACTTACTAAATTGTTGTGAGCCGAATCAAATAGCTTGTGCATCACGTTCATGTCGTTCATCTCCCTTCACTATTTTGGTATGTCCACTATATCAATGTGTCTTCCATCGATCCAACGAAAGGGGATAATTTAAACCTCTAAATGCTGACGCCTCGGGTATATGAACGCTTGCGTAACCATCCTTTTCAACGTATTTATTCCATTAGTTCGCCGATAATTTCATAGGAGCGGATGCGGGCGTCAATGTCATAAACCTGTGAGGTGATAATCATTTCATCAGCTCCGGTATCCTCAAGTAGCTGTTCTAAATCGTTCTGAACGGTTTCTTTGCTGCCGATAATGGTGTATGGCGATTGACTGGATTGTTCGACGATGGCTTTCTCCAATTCTGTCCAGACGGCATCGGTGTTTTCGATGGGTGGCTGTAGTTTGCCAGGTTGGCCACGACGTAGATTCAATATTTGCTGCTGTTGTGTGGTCGCCAAGTACTTGGCTTCCTCATCCGTGTCCGCAGCCACGACATTGACACCGATCATCGCATGCGGTTGGTCAATATGGTTCGACGGCTGAAATTGCTCGCGGTACAGATTCAGCGAAGCCATTGTATTGTCCGGTGCAAAGTGGCTCGCCGCTGAGAATGGTCGGCCTTTCTGTGCAGCTAGTTGGGCACTGAAACCACTGGATCCAAGCAGCCAGATCGGGACATCAAGACCGGATCCCGGGATGGACTGTACGCTGCCGGTTCCGGCAAAGTATTGTTCGAGCTCGTCCACTTGATTTGGAAAATCTTCCACCCGTTGATTCAACGACCGTCGCAGGGCATAAACGGTTGCTTGGTCGGTTCCGGGTGCCCGTCCGAGTCCAAGGTCAATGCGACCGGGATACAAGGATTCGAGTGTGCCAAATTGCTCGGCGATGACTAACGCTGCATGGTTGGGCAGCATGACACCGCCTGAACCTACCCTTAATCGGTTGGTTGCTCCGGCAATATGTCCGATCAATACGGATGTAGCCGAACTGGCGATGCCGGGCATGTTATGATGTTCCGCCAGCCAATATCGATTAAATCCGAATGCCTCGACGTTTTGAGCTAAGCGCACACTGTTTTGAAACGATTGTTTTGGCGTGCTGCCTTCAAGAACAAACGCAAGATCCAGTACGGATAAAGGAATATGGTTAAATGTTTTAGCTTCCATGGTTTTTATCACTCCTCAAAAGGAATCATATGATGAAAGGCTCTCAAAGGCCAATAATGTGCTTATATGGGATCATCGCTGGACTGGCATTTTAGTTGCTCCATTGCGCTCCATGCCTTAATATAGTATAATAATTGATTGGAACGTTTGGAAATGAGGGATAAACATGAGCAAAAAATCCATTTACGGTTTGACATATGAAAAATTGCAAAACTGGCTCATTAATAACGGTCAGCGCCGTTTTCGCGCTGATCAGGTGTGGAATTGGTTGTATAAAAAACGCATTCATCAATTCGCTGACATGCGGAACGTCAATAAGGAAACCATAGCCCTTCTGGAAGAAAACTTTGTGTTGCATACGCTAAAAGATGAAATTAAACAGGAATCCGAAGATGGCACGATAAAATATTTGTTTCGGTTGTCTGATGGGAATTTAATTGAAACCGTACTAATGCGGTTCAATTATGGTCTATCGGTTTGTGTGACGACCCAGGTAGGCTGCAATATTGGCTGTTCGTTTTGCGCCAGTGGTCTGTTGCGGAAAAATCGCGATCTTGATAGCAGTGAAATTGTCGAACAGATTCTGAATGTGCAGAAAGATATGGATGCTAATGGAAAAGAGGAACGGGTCAGTCACATCGTTGTCATGGGTATTGGTGAGCCATTTGATAACTTTAACAACCTGATGGACTTTATTTACGTCGTCAACGATGATGCCGGTCTTAATATTGGCGCCCGTCATATAACAGTGTCCACGAGTGGGCTTGCGCATAAAATTTACGAGTGGACGGACACTGGTACACAAGTTAATTTGGCGATTTCGCTGCACGCGCCAAACAATGAGTTGCGTTCATCGATTATGAAAATCAACCGCGCTTTTTCCATTGATAAATTGATGAAAGCTGTCGATTATTATTTGGATCATATTAACCGACGTGTAACGTATGAGTACATTATGCTGAAAGGTGTCAATGACCACAAAGAAGACGCTGATGAGCTGGTGGAATTGCTCAAAGATAAACGACATCTGTCCTATGTTAACCTAATTCCGTATAATACGGTGAGTGAGCATGACCAGTACCAACGCAGCGATTCTGAAACCATTCAGGCGTTTTATGAGGCATTGCGTGAAAAAGGCATTCAGTGCGGTGTACGTTGGGAAAACGGTGCGGATATCGATGCCGCATGTGGTCAGTTACGAAGTAAGCAAGTTAAAAAAGAAAATGCAGCTAAATGATAATATGCCCTTGTAAAAGGGCATATTTTTTAACTATTATTTCCATAATTTACCTGAAATGTATTCATGTGTGCATGTAAACAAAACGTACACAAAATAATTACAATCCCGTTTGCAAGTATACAAACAAGTACACATGC
The DNA here is from genome assembly GCF_055395055.1 of Lentibacillus halophilus. Classification (NCBI taxonomy): domain Bacteria; kingdom Bacillati; phylum Bacillota; class Bacilli; order Caryophanales; family Bacillaceae; genus Lentibacillus; species Lentibacillus halophilus. The sequence continues at coordinate 807,418 of NZ_AP043750.1, read as the reverse complement.
TTTCATAATAGAGTTTTCAAAATGTATACATGTGTACATAAAAGAATGCACATAAAGTCGGATTGCACTATTGAATGAAATCTATTAATCTGTTAATAAGAAATCTACGAAAAAAGAGAGGAGTATGTGAAACATGACCGATACAAGAATTGCGGCTGTCGATGTCGGCAATGATGCGTTAAAAGCCAACTTTGGACAAATGGATGAATCCTATTACATTCCAAATGTTATTTCAAGAGACGTAGAAGACAGACCAGTGATCGGTATAGAGGATCTGGATGAAAAGGAACCGATTGATAATTTGCATATACGGGTCCACTCCCCTGCCCTGGAAGAAAATAATGCCGTGTACCGCATTGGCAATCTGGCAACCAAGGCAAACAATTCAACAGAGCTTGATCCCGGAAGCAGCAAATCGGAAGAAGACCAGACACTGGTCATGTTGTTTGCCTCCATTGCACTGGACGCTGTCAGCAGTGACGCTTTCCGAGAGAATAAGAATGATGTCATTGATGCCAATTACACACTGGGGACGGGATTGCCGTTGCGTGAAGTGAAGGAAGGCAAAGATGTCGGCTACCGTTCTCAGCTTCTTGGGTCGGTGCACCAAATCGAATTTCTCGTAACACCGCAATACCAAGGTAAAAAAGTTAACATTAAATTTAACGAAGTGAAAGTCTATCCGGAAGGCTTCGCCGCTTATGTTAATCTCATTATGGACAACCAGTTGAATGTCATAAACAAGGAATTAATTGATCAGCAAATTCTCATTCAGGACATTGGCGGACTGTCGACCGATATTGCCGTTATTAGAAATCGGAATGTCGATGATGACAAAGCCCAAGGGTTCCCGCTCGGTGTGGCCGAATCATTGGAGGAAATTCGCGACGAAATCCGGACACGACACGGCGTAGAACTGGACAGCCGTCGTGATGTTGTTGATATTATTACGCGGAAAAACGATCGCCACCACATTATGGTGAAAGGCAGCCGGACAAATGTTCATGATATTACTGATCGTATTTTGCTGGAACTTGCCAAAAAAGAATACCGGTTTTTGCGCCAAGTGTGGCAAAAGAATTCACAGTCGGAAATCTGTTATTTTGTCGGCGGTGGTTCGGCGGTGTTGAAAGATTATATTAAGGCATTGAACAACAAATTGGATGGCTTTAATATCGACTTTTTTGAAGATGAACAGGAAAGCATTTGGATGATGGCCAATGCCTACTATAAACTGATTATGGATTACTTGAATAAAACGGCACCGGCCGAAGCAAACGAACAAGCTGCAACGGATGAAACATAAGGTGATATTATGGAACGGTCGAAAAAGCGTATAGAGCGCGGACAGTCCATCACGTTCCGAATCCCGTCGGACACCCCGGATTACTTATTGAAACAACTGCAAAAAATAAAGGACCAGGAGCGTCGCAATTTCTCCAGTCAAATGGCCCAATATGTGCTTAAAGGCGTGCAGGAGACGTTCACACGGGAGCGAGAATCGGTAACGGTACCACTGCCTCGGCAGCTTACCCAGCAACAGAAAAACTGGTTGAAGCATGAACATTCCGAAGCTTTAATCGGCAATATTGTTTATCAGCTCATGCAGGATCCAGTCCGGGCAACATCGGTACTTGCGACATTAAGCGGCAATCAGCACCCGGTAGACGATGCCCCAGAGATGGAACAGCCTGACCCGCCGGAACCCCCAACCAGCGATAAGCCGGATTTGGATGCAGTTGAAATGAACGAACTTGATTCGCTACACGACGAGGGCGAAGCGGACGACCAGGAAGAAGACGATCCGCTGGCGGACTTCTTTTCCAAAATGAACAAATGACGAGCACATTACAAGGCTGTCCTGCCATACATGCTGGGACAGCCTTATCTATGTATAAGCAGCCGGATTCCACTTAAACTAACCGTAGAAAGGAGTTGGGTACAGTGGATTTTGACTGGATATGGAAGTCCATCGTTATTGTGGTCGGGGGAACTTTTTTGTTGAGGCTTGCAGGTCGCAAATCGATCTCACAAATGACCCTGCCGCAGACAGTCATCATGATTGGAATCGGGTCATTGCTTGTCCAGCCGTTATCCGGGAAAAATATTTGGGTGACATTAGGAGTGGGAACCCTTCTTATCACGACGTTGTTCTTCATGGAATACTCCCAAATCAAAGGCAATATATTTGAAAAGGTGATTACCGGCAAATCCAAAATATTAATCGAAAATGGTCAGATAAAGGAGAAAACCTTAAAAAAATTACGGTTGACGGTGGACCAGCTGGAGATGAATCTTCGTATTAAAAACGTCAGCAACATAGATGATGTCGAGTGGGCGACACTGGAGCCGAATGGACAAGTGGGTTTTGCGCTCAAAAAAGAAGCACAGCCGGTTACTCAAAGGGAATTTCAGAAAGTATCAACGGATGTGCAGCACATTTTAAGTCAGCTGTCCATGGATGCGCAAATTAACCAACTGCATGCGCAATTGAACGATTTAAATACTCAACTGCAACAGATGAAGCAACAACGGGATATGTTTAAAGAAATTGACGACGAAGAGAAAAAGCAGGCAACACAAACTCCCTCGCCAAAGCATTTGCAATAATTGGCGGGGGATTTTAGTGCCGGATACGGAAAGAAACAGGCATAATTAAGTCATGAAAAAACCGGCGGCCAGATAAAGTACCGCTGCTATGCCGGCACCAATGGAACAGATTTTTAATTTGTAGCGGGCATAAGCGGTTAAGGGTAACTCCAGAATAGAAGCGGTGGTAATGGTCGTATCCCCGAGGGGGGATGTCATAGCTCCGAATGACCCGCTGGCAAATACCGCACCGGCCGTCATCGGGATTGATGCACCGGAAGAAACGGCAAGTGCTATCCCCAGCGGCATAAATATTCCCCATGTTCCAAATGATGACCCCAGAAAATAACTGACAACAGCTCCAAGCACAAAAACGATGGCCGGTATCGTAAAACTTGGTAAAAAGGACCCAAGTGTTGCACTGATAAATTTGGAAAAACCGAGATCCTCCGTAACCAATGATAATGACCAGACAAGAATAAGCAGAATAATCGCTTCCATAAGCTGATTCCCACCATCATAAAAATGGTAAATGGTCTCGTCCATAGGCTGGCGACGAATGATATAAAACACGAAAGTCAAAATCAAGGTGATATATATTCCTAGCAACATGACAAACGTTGCATCCGCTTGTGAAAACGCCTGAATAAACGTTTCCGCTCCTTTTGCCACACCATCCCGCCATAATAAAAACAATGTTAATGCTAACAGCAAAAAGAGGGGGATAATCAAATTCCATGGCTGTGCTTTAACCGTTGACAATTCTTTTTCAATGCCCCTGCGATGATAGTCTGTTTCATCATTATCTTTTCCGGACTGTTTTTTCGACCTTTCTTTTTCGGACGATGACCAGAACGTGCGAATAAGTCCGATGACCAGCATCACCATGGCAAAAAAGTTAAACACAATACTGAGCAGGAAAATCTGGTATGGGTCCATGTCCAGGTTATATTTTTGAACACCGCTTTTGACCATTGATATCATAAAACCGACAAAGGCTGTTGCAACAGGCAAGAGGACGATCACCGAACTCGTCGACACGTCCATGGTAAACCCGACTTTGCGTTTAGAGATACTCATATCTTTTATGAGCGATTTCATGACCGGTCCAATCATCATAATCCGGAACATCGGCATCATAAATGTGAAGGGCAGTGTCAACCAGATTAGTCCAAGTAACCCGCGCTGTGATGAGATCTTGTCGCCGACCCAATCGGAAAAGCCTTTAATACCTCCGGAAATCTGCATCATTCCGATCAACCCGCCAAATAAGTAAAGAAAGCCAATAATTTTAAGATTGCCTTCATCTGTTAACGTTTCAATAATATAGTCGACCGACTTTTCCGCTCCACCCAGAACACTGAATTTGGTAAGGAATGCACCGACAAGCACACCCAACACCAATCCGGGAAGAATTTTTTTCAGCCAAATCGACAATCCAATGACGATGACAAACGGAATTAAGGAAAGCCAATTCACGAATAAAAGCCTCCTTCCATATGTTACATTGCCCTAATGAAGGCCATGTCATTCAGAAAGGAGGCTTGTTGTTTGTCAGGATCAGAATAAATCGTTATTATTCTTCAGATGTCTTTGCTGACTGTCTTTTTTGTTGCCGCTCACGGGTGCGCTGAACTGTTTCTCGCCGATTAATGTAGATAGTTGGCGGCTCATAGTCTTTGGATGCTCGCAAGTCTTCATTGGAGGCCTTCATGAACGACCATGTCAAAAGTCCCATAATGACAAGCACCGGAAATCCGGCGACGATGCTTGCTGTTTGCAAGGTTTTTAAATCACCGACGTACATTAGGACAAGCGGCATCAGGCAAAGTGTGAACGCCCAAAACAGCCGATTCCAGCGCAGCGGCTCTTTTTGTACTTCCTTTTGAACAACGGCTGCAAGAATATAGGAAGACGAATCGAACGTTGTGGCCAGAAAGATGATGGCCAGTATCGTAAATAAAGGCACCATGATGACAGCCATTGGAAGCTGATCCAAAATCGCAATAATGGCAGCCTGTGGACTGTTTTCATTCATAAATCCAACAACATCAAAGGCCCCGGTAAGCTGCAGGTGCAATCCGTAGTTCCCCATGATACCGAAAAACAGAACACTGCCCAGAGTGCCGTACAAAATTGTGCCCAGAATCATTTCCTGAATGGTGCGGCCGCGCGAAATCCGGGCCACGAACAGTCCGACAAACGGGGCATATACGAGCCACCATGCCCAATAGAAAACCGTCCATGCTTCCGGGAAACCAGTTTCCGTAAATCCACCTACATTAGCAAATGGTTCCAGCCAAGTTGCCATTTTGAAGAAGTTATTCAAAATTAGCCCTAAGCTTGTAAACGTTGTTTCACTAATGAATACAGTCGGGCCTAAAACAAAAATAAACACAAGAATAAAAATGGCAAGCCATAAATTCACATCACTTAATACTTTTATGCCGCGTCTGAGCCCTGAGTAGGCACTAATGGCAAAAATGAGTGTACATAGCAGCATAATGACTGTTTTCGTTGCCAGATTAGGTGGCAGCCCCGTAATGTTGTTGACACCTTGAGCAATCATAGGTGTTCCAAGAGCAAGCGTTGTCCCAGCTCCCCCCATAAGGCCGAACATGAAGAGAACATCAATGATATTGCCCAACGGTGTGTCGACAGTTTTGCCGAGAACCGGCCGGACTGCCTCACTTATTTTCAAAACCGGTTTTTTCCGCACGTAATAAAAATAAGCAATCGGCAAGGCTGGTAATGTATAAATGGCCCAAGCCATCGGACCCCAGTGGAAAATGCCGTATGCCGGCGCCCATTGGATAGCTTCCTGCGATTCACCTTCAAGCCCGAATGGCGGTCCTTGGTAATAGAAAGCCCACTCAATCATTCCCCAATAGAGAATACTGGACCCGATACCGGCAGCAAACAGCATGGCTGCCCAAGAAAAGGTGCCGAATTCCCTCTCAGCGTCTTTGTCGCCAAGTTTAATTTGACCATTTTTACTGAAGGAAACATAAGTGAGAAAAGCAAATGTTGCTAGTCCAAATATTAAATAAAGGACACCTAAATTACCGGTCACGAAGGCATTGGCCATATTCACAATCTCTTTTCCAGCCTGCGGAAAGACGGCAAGTGGAATGGAAACGGCAAGCAATAACACTAATGCGCTAATAAACGTTGGCCAATCAATCAGATCTTTATTCATAGCACTCATCCTTTCTATGCGTAGCATGTCACGAGGGTGCTCAGGATATTCAGCACTGTTGGAACTGAATGGAACGATATCAAAATGAGATGGAATGAATGCATCATGACGAATGAAAACGAAACCAGGATACAGGCTAATAAAAAAATTAGAAATTAATGTGTTATAGTGTTAAATATGTCGAACCGCTGGTAAGCTGGTCCATAGGTCTTTCTTCGGGTCCTTTTATATTTATTATGGTTGAACCATTGCACGTTCTATGCTAAAGTAGATACACAATATATATTAATGATGATAATACAATACCACTAAATATAGTATTGGCGAATGATGGTGACACAAATTGTCTTAAAAGGGAATCCGGTCAATCGAGTCGGAACTGTCCCCGCAACTGTACGTGTGGACGAACGGGATAATCACTGTATGGCATGCTTTGCGGCAGTTATATGGGAAGGTCCTCAGTAGATCGATGCACAAGTCAGGAGACCTGCCGTCATTCGGTATTTCTATTCCCCGGGGAAGCGGATGGTGAAACGACGGGCATTCTGTGCAAAGTCTGTCGTTTTACGTCCGTTCATCCATCAAGGGTGAACGTTTTTTTATGTATAAAGGAGGAGAACGATGACAACAGCAGTTACCGATCAGTGGACGAGATTATTGGATGAGGCAACGCTGGGCCTAAATGCCGATAAAGAACCACTGCTTGAAAAAATACATAAAGCCGATACTGCCGTGACAACAGATGACGTCATGAAATGGGCGTTGGAACATATCGATGAGGCAAACCCGGACTGGACGTTTGTAGCCAGTCGGGTGTATTTGCATACGTTATACGAAGCGGCAGCGGCCAACAGAGGATACGATGCCAGCGAACGCTATGGAGACTTTCACCAGTTAATCCAAACGCTGACTGAAAAAGGCATTTACACGGAGGCTCTTTTAGAAAAATATACAAAAGACGACATCGAATATTTCTCACAAATCATCGTTCCTGAGCGGGACCTGCAATTCAATTATCTCGGCTTGTTCACCTTGGCAACACGTTATCTGGCAGGAGATCATGAAAAAAACATCTACGAACTGCCGCAGGAGCGCTGGATGATTATTGCCATGCACCTGATGCAAGATGAGGATCCGGCGAATCGGTCACAGTACGTTGCTGAGGCGTATTGGGCGCTGAGCAATCTATATATGACCGTTGCCACACCGACGATGACGAATGCCGGCAAAACACACGGTCAGTTGTCAAGTTGTTTCATTGATACGGTCGATGACAGCCTGCAATCAATTTACGACAGCAATACTGCCATTGCCAAGCTTTCTAAAAATGGTGGTGGCATCGGCGTTTATATGGGGAAAATCCGCAGCCGTGGCAGTTCGATTAAAGGGTTTAAAGGTATGTCCAGCGGTGTGGTGCCATGGATTAAACAGCTGAATAATACGGCCGTCAGCGTCGATCAGCTCGGTACGCGAAAAGGGGCCATTGCCATTTATCTGGATGTATGGCATGCGGATATTGAAGGATTCCTTGATTTGAAGCTGAACAATGGTGATGAACGCATGCGGGCTCACGACATTTTTACCGGTGTCAGTTTGCCGGATTATTTCATGGAACAAGTGGAACAACGGGGCGACTGGTATTTGTTCGATCCACATGAAGTGCGCGAAGTGATGGGCTACTCGCTTGAGGATTTTTACGACGAAGAAAAGGGTAGTGGGTCGTTCCGTGAACGCTATCTGGAATGCGTCGCATCGGATAAGCTCAGCAAACGTGTTGTTCCGGCCATTGATATCATGAAACGCATCATGAAGTCTCAGCTCGAATCAGGTACGCCATTTATGTTTTACCGGGATGAAGTGAACCGGCAAAATAACAATCCGCACGAGGGCATGATTTATTGTTCCAACTTGTGCACGGAAATTACGCAAAACCAGTCCCCGACGGAATTTTTAGAGGAAATGACCGAAGAGGACGGTACGATTGTTCAAAAATACAAACCGGGTGACTATGTTGTTTGCAACTTGAGTTCGATTAATTTGGGACGGGCTGTGCCGGAAGACGTTCTTGAACGGCTGATCCGGATTCAGGTGCGTATGCTCGATAACGTGATTGATATCAATACGCTGCCGCTCACCCAAACACAGATGACTAACCGTAAATACCGCGCTATCGGATTGGGGACGTTCGGCTGGCATCATTTATTGGCCAAAGAGCAAATCAGCTGGGAGTCCGAAGAAGCTGTCACGTATGCCGATCAGTTGTATGAAAAAATTGCCTATTGGACCATTCAATCGAGTATGGAGCTGAGCCAGGAAAAAGGCAGCTATCCGGTGTTTTCAGGAAGCAAATGGGATTCCGGTCAGTATTTTACGGACAAGGGTTATACAGGAGAAGACTGGGAGGCGTTGAAGCAGGATGTGGCGACTCATGGCATCCGCAACGGTTACTTAATGGCGGTAGCGCCGAACTCGTCCACATCGATGATCGCCGGCTCGACAGCCAGCATCGACCCGGTATTTCATCCATTTTACTTTGAAGAAAAGAAAGACTTTAAAATTCCCTTCACGGCACCGGAGTTGAATCCGGAGACGTACCCATTCTACCGGCGTTCGGCTTATATTGTTGATCAGCGCTGGTCGATTCGGCAGAACGCAGCGCGACAAAAGCATGTTGATCAGAGTATTTCGTTCAATATCTATGTCCCGCATACCATTAAAGCATCTGTTTTACTGGACGTACATTTGCAAGCATGGCAGGAAGGACTGAAAACAACATATTACGTCCGGTCCACAGCTAACGATGTCGAGGAATGTGAGTGGTGTGAAAGTTGAGAGTCCTGATTGCTTATTTATCATTCAGCGGCAACACGAAGGAAACAGCAGAAATGATTGCCGATATGCTTGAAGCTGACGGAGCGACCGTCGAGATGCATCGCGCCGGGATGGATTTCCCGGTTGATGCATCCGTGTACGATTTGATTTTTCTCGGAACATTCACGTGGGATATGGGGGCAACACCTGATGAGGTAAAGGATTTTGTTCTTGAAGTCGGTTATAAGCCAGACAATGTCGCCGTATTCGGTACAGGTGACACGCAATTTGGCGGCGATGATCTGTTTTGCCGGGCGGTCGATAAGCTTGCCCGCTTTTATGGAAGCCGGTGGCCCGGGTTGAAAATCGAGCAGTCACCGCGCGGATCTCAGGAACAACGGGTGGAAGATTGGCTGAAAGGAGTGCTTCGTGATGTCAAAAGCCTTGCTGGATAAAGCAAAAACGTTGGAACCGATGAACCCAAACAAATCGACAGCGCTGTTTGGCGGGCAGTCAAGTGGTATTTTGAATTGGAATGATATTAAATATCCCCATTGGTATCAAATGTATAAACGTTTGGTCGGCAACTACTGGCAGGCTGATGAAATCAATATGTCTGATGACTTGCGCCAGTTCGCCTCGCTGACCGAGGAAGAACGCGATGCCTATCTAAGGATCATTGGTTTGTTATCCACACTCGATGGACCGCAGACGCGGACAGCACTCTTGTTGTCGTTGTATGCGACCGACCCGTCCGTTCAATCGATTATGGCGGTGATCGCTCAACAGGAAGCTGTGCATAATGAGAGCTATTCGTATGTATTGTCGTCGGTTGTTTCCCTCGATGAACAGAACGCATCGTTTCAGTTCGGCCGCACGGATCCTATTTTGCTGAAGCGGAACGAAGCGATTACGGAGCAGTACAATGCGTTTGTCGAGGAACCGTCCATTGAAAACATCCTGAAGACGATGGTCTATACGGCTCTATTGGAAGGCATGTTTTTCTATTCCGGGTTTGCGTTTTTTTATTCATTGGCACGCAAAAATAAAATGGTCGGTACGTCAACGATGATCAGCTACATTAATCGTGATGAGCTTGAACACGGCCGGTTTATTTCAGAGTTATTCCGGGCAACACTGCATGAAAATCCGGAAATGAATACAGAGGTCTTTTCCGACTGGGTATACAGCCGGTTTCAGGAATCTGTGGATTTGGAAATCGAATGGTCGAAGTATGTGCTCGCCAATGTGGATGGAATCGACCTTGATGAAATGGCCGGCTACATCAAATACCGTGCGAATAAAATGTTGCGGATGATGGGCCTTGACGAAATGTACCCCGAGCATACCGAGAACCCGATGAAATGGATCCGGGCATACGCAGATAACTTTGACGGTACAAAAACGGACTTCTTTGAGCAAAAGTCACGGCAGTATACGAAAACAAGTGACTTAAATGGATTTGATGATTTGTAAATGGAGTGGGACAAATGACAAACGGGCCGGTTTGGCTTAAATAACAGTCAATCCGGCCCCATGTATCCATCACAATTACAGCGTATTCAACCTGATAACATCACCGGTCACGGCATCAACGCCATAGGCACAATCCAATTTCCCGCACATGATATAATGGTCTTCTTCACTGTCGTACACGTACATCGGGTCCATTTGCAAATACGGGCGCAGATAGGCGACAGCGTCATCGCGTGACACAACCGCATCATCGGCTTGGTCAAAATGTTGGAATGCTCCATACAACGCTTCTTGATCAAAATAATTTATGGCCGTGCATGTTTCCCGTTCGATGACCACTTTTATTTTGACATCTAGTTCATTGGCTACTTGATCACCAATGCGTTGTATCTCTGCAATAATATACCCATCCTGCAAATAAACCCCCGTCCATTTTCGTTTTCCACTTTCCTTGGGATAGACAAGCCGCATAAAACGAAGTACCTCACGTTCACACGCCGCTACTTCTGCTTCGGTCAGCGGGATCGTATCCGGATGGGGTTTATTGGCACGCGCCGTTTCAACCGATACGTCCGGCGACAGATCCATGTCGCCAGGCTTCCATGTTCCTGTCATTGGTGTGCTCCACCGCATGACCTCGTCTTTCGCTACAAATGATTGTTTATCCGCTCCCATTTGGAACGGGATCGTCCGTTCAGCATCATTAGTGATAAACGTTTCCTCAATGCCGAACACCGGCAGCCATTTTTCCTGTGCTTGATCCGGCAGTTCCACAAGGTGGCATTGTTCCAGGGCGACGGGTTCATATTTGTCAGGTGTCAGCGCAAATGGCTCCCACTGAATGTGCTCCTCACTCGGAAAATGCCCGTCGATTGAAAACAATGTAAGTTCACCATTGTCATTGAAAGAAACCTCGATCGTTCCTCCAGGGGATACCGGGATGTTATCAACCGCTGCGTGAAAGGTTATCGAATGGTCATGCTCCCGGGCGATAAGAAATTGCCGACCAAAGGTAAGCCCCGTCAAGTCCTCGATCCACTCAATGACGTATTCCTTGGGGTCGGGTGTCGGGTAAACCTCGCTGTCAGCGCTGTTGGTATTGTGTACGAATACGATTCGCTGCACAGCTCCGGTATGAAAGTTGATATCTACAACAGCTGTTCCCGCAGGATTAGAGCCGTCATCGGGTAATTCCGCATGGTCGGGCACCCATTCTGTCGTTAAGGTATAGACTGTTTGATGGAAATCATCCACTTCACGAAAAAAATAATGGTGTATCAGTTGGTGCTGATGCAAACCAAGCCATTCACGCACCTGATCAGCCATTTTTCGAACGTGTTCATTCATCGTCAACCTCACCCCCTATTCATTTGGGCCGATAACCCGTTTTTTATCGGAACTTTGTTGGCCTTGTGCCCGTTTGGACAAGGTGTTCTGCCAGCTTGGTGCGAGCACATCCACAGCAGCGAGCTTAGCGGAGAGCTCCCGATTCCGCTTATGGTTATACATGACATCGTTGCAGGCGGCCACTGTCCATTCAGGATATGGACGTTCTTGAAGTTGAAAGGTATCGCCGGCTTGTATATATCCTTCCCTCAAAACACGACAATACCAGCCGGTCAATTCTTCCCGTTGGATCTGGATGGCCAGATCTTTAATCCGCCAGCGCCTGGCCGGTCTCCAGCACGGACGTCGTGGTTGGGAAACTTGCACGATGGCATCCCCGACTTTGAACGTATCACCAACACACACGTCCGATTCCGTCATATTTCGAATAGCGAGGTTTTCACCAAATGCCCCAATGGTAAAGTCGTTGCGGCTAAGTTTTTCCTGCCAACGATCATAGTGGGCGATGGGGTATATAAATATGGCCTTTTCTGCGCCGCCATGGTTTTTACGATCACCTTGCCCGTCCTCATCCAAATTCGTCTCACCAACCCATACGTTTCCTGAGACAGGCTCCTTCACAATGCCGGTGGTCCATTCGCGATCCATTGGATTTTTGGCGTCTTTGTCCCCATATGTTTGCGGTTTGCCAACCCTGATTTGCTCAATTACAGGATGAGTCAACGTTATAGCCTCCGATCATCTAAGTTTCGTTTATAAACGGTCATTTTGGGTCACGCCAGTAGTCAGCACACGTATCATCATACTCAGACGAAACGCATTCCATCATTCGTTACGATGGGCTCATATCTATATATTATCAGACAAATCGTGATTATTGAAATTTGAAACAGCGGTATAACGATTCAGCTGAAAAACAAAAAAGCTGCCCGTTATGGACAGCTTTCCTTACTGCTGGTTAAAGTGATTGTCAAGCCCGTCAACAATGCCATTTGCAACATTGGTTTGATAGACTTCTGTTTGAATGATGGAACGATCACTATCGTTAGTTAAGAATCCCAACTCTATCAGAATCGATACATCACGATTTTCCCGCAGTACATGATAATTGTTTTGCACAACTCCGCGGCTACTCAGTTTAATGTTTTGCTTCAAGGATGATTGAACATCCCGAGCCAATGATTGTTCATCTCCTTCATCATAATAGTACGTACTGAAGCCATTAACCTCGTCAAGTGGAAATGAATTGTAGTGTAAACTGATGAAAGCGTCGGCTTCACTAGCGTTACTTATACGGACGCGATCAGAAAGCGGTATAAATGCATCATTTGAACGGGTCAGCGCAACGGATGCACCAGCCTGACGCAATTTCTCTGCTACAAGATTCACCGTATTCATAGTGAGGTCTTTTTCGAGTACATTCGTTCCAGCAATGGCACCCGTATCTCTTCCGCCATGCCCAGCATCAAGAACAATAGTTGAGCCGTTTAATGTGTCTTGGGCTTCGCGTGCCGGCTTCAGCGTTGTGACGGTTGTTTTCGCCGCGTCATCTGTCCGGTGAAATGGTTTGCTCGCCTCGTCCGGAATCAACAAGTGTTTGGCCACCCATGCTTCACGCCCGTCATAATAGGTTTGCGCCCAACCATACCTTTCGTCAAAAATAGTCACCAAGTCCCCGTCGTCAAGCTGGCCGATTGTCGCCGCACTGGACGATGGACCGGAGCGCACCTTCAGCATGTCGGTTCCGACTTGATACGTTTGACCATCACCGGCGTGAACATTCGGGCTGAACCATCCCATAACAAGCAGCACAGCGAGTGACGCAAGTAATAAACGCAGCTTTTCCATGGTTACCTCTCCTTTTCTCGTTTTCTAGTAAACCATGGTCTCCAATAATCACGAGATTTAAACGAATCTATGAAAAAATTATTTGAACGGGTCAGTGGGAAATGACTCTAAATCGGCTGAATCGGCCAAGCGATTTGCTGCATAGACTGTATCAGGAACGAATGATTGCTGCGATCCTGATTTCGTCACGCAGGGCCGCCAGCAAGCTGAGTACCAGAATGGGGGGAGGAGAGCATCATGAACCGTTTGTTCAGCAACTTGTTTCAGGAATGGATCATCGTTTTTTCCACCAAGCATATTGGCGACTATTACCACGTGAAGTCCAAGCTGGGGCGGAATAACATTGATTATTACACAGAGACGGTCACGTTTAAGGGAAACAGTAGGCGGTACACCCATCCGACAACCTATCATTTAAAAGTGAGAGAAAAAGATAGGCAGAAAACGAGCGATATTATTCACCTCTGAAAGACCGATCAATGAAGGGCACCCCACTCATGTGAGGTGTCCGGGGCTTAAAATTATGTCTTCCATTTTTACCGTACAGCCTTTATTATCATAGTAGATGGTTTAGTAATCTAGTGAAAGGCGGGGAATGGATGCGACAGACATTGGCGATATTTGTGATCCTGGCCATCATGTTAGTGGCATTTTTGGTGGTCATTGAATTTACTGGTGATAATGGAAACGCTGACCGTGTTAATGGCACGGCTGTATCGTTTAAGCCGGACGGCGAGGTGGAACAGTTATCCTCGTATGACACCCGGCGAATGGATAAGCAGAAAGGGTTGGAAAAGCAACTGCAGAAAGCCTACAAAGAAGGCAACCATTCATTCGATAATCCATTTGTGAAAGTGGATCCATATAAGGTGGCGCCACTCACAGCTGTTGCTAAATTTGAAACGGACAAGCCCGCGAAAATCAGCGTTACGGTTGAGGGCAAAAATGAAAAAGGCGATATTCAGCGTAGCTACGAAGACTTAAAAACCGAACACACCGTCCCAATTTTAGGGTTATATCCGGACTATGATAATACAGTAACGATCGAAGCAACCAATGAAGCAGGTGAAACGAGGACACAATCATTCACCGTCAAAACGGGTGCCTTACCGGATGACTTTTTGACGAATGACCTAGTGACATCCAAACCGTCAAAAATGGAAGACGGTTTAACCTTTGTTCTCCCGAGCAGCCGCTACGTATACGCAGTGGATGATAAGGGAGATGTCCGCTGGTACTCGTCCTTATGGAATTCGCACATTTTCAAGCGATTTGATAATGGTCATTTAATGTATATCACCAAGGAAAAAGGTCAGAACAAATATAATGAAATTCTCGAAATGGACATGCTCGGCAAAGTGTATAACGCCTATACACTGCAGATGGAAGAACACCCGCGAACGAATGTCGTCCACCATGATGCGATTGAGCTGCCAAATGGCAATTTGCTGGCAACGGTGCACGACCTTGAATCGGATTATGTGCAGGATGAAATGATTGAAATTGACCGCGAAACCGGTGAAACCGTGCGGAACTTCAGTTTCCGTGATATTTTTCCGGATAGTTTTTATGAGAATTATGACGAAGCCCAAGCAGATAAAAACGACTGGTTCCATCAGAATGCCATTTGGTATGTGAACGAGGACGATTCCATTCTCGTGTCCAGCCGTCACCAGGATTTGGTCATGAAAATGTCCTATCCGGAGGGGACCATTGATTGGATTTTAGCGGATCACGAAGAATGGCCGGAATCCTATGACAAATACTTGTTGGAGCCACAGAGCGACGACTTTAAATTTCCTGCCGGCCCGCATGCCCCCATGACAATGCCGGATATGGACAATGATATGTCAACGAATGACTATATCCTGTTTGATAACAATATCGTTATCACCCGCGGCGATGATCCGCTCAGTGAACAATTCAGCCAAGCCGTTCAGTATCGAATCAACCCGGATAAAATGACGGTGAAAGAAGTGTGGGCTTATGGTGAAGAACGCGGCAAAGACCTATACTCCAACATCGTCGGCGATGCCAATTATTATCCGGATACTGGCAATCGCATGCTGACATCCGGCTATATCGACGTCGGCGGCGACAAGAGGAACAGCCGGGTCGTTGAGGTAAGTGGTGACAAACAAGCGGAGGTTATTTATGAACTTGTCATCTCCGGGTTTGAACAAAAAAGCCACCGCCAGGCCTACCGTGCCCTGCGCCTGCCGCTGTATCCCGAGCAGGAATGGAACGTCACAATGGGTGAATAAATGCATGTGCGGAGCAGCCAATGCGGATTTGGCTGCTCCATTTGTATGGTGGTTGGCTTATAAGACGAGTCCTTTGACAAACCGGTTGATATGGCGCCAATCTGGTTGATATATCTGGAATCCGGTCGATAAAATCGCCAGTCCGGTTGATAAATTCTGGATCTGGTCGATATAATTTAAATCTGGTTGATAAAATGTGAATGAGGTTGATATTTTCATAATCCGGTCGATAGATCACCAATTTCGGTTGATAACATCGTCAATCTGGATCGTGTTGCCCGGCAAAAATGATCCTGCCGTAATAGTGCTTCATTTCCTTATGAGGCACTGAATGCGGCGACGAACCTTGGCGAAGTCACTTATCAAGGGAATGAACGCTTGAATAAGGTGGGGACGTCGGATAAAGGTTCCTCATCAGGGGAATGAGAGCCCGCATGCGACGAGAACCATGGCAAAAGTTACTCATCAAGGGGATGAGCAAAGCGGTGAGTGGCAGAGCCTTAGCTTAGTCAATCGAAAACGTTATGAAAACGTAAAAGCTGACCTTCCAAGCAAGGAGGTCAGCTTTTACGCTGGTTGCGACATTTTTATTCCATGTTCGTTTTACAGGTGCCTACAATCGGTTATCCAGACACGTATTCCGATAATACACTCTGTACTTTGTAAATGTTCAGCTGTTTGTTGAATGTTTTTTGAACGGGTTCAGCCGTGCCTGAAATCCATATTTTCAGCTCAGCTTCCAAGTCGAACGTCCCGGCCGTTTCCACGGAAAAATGGGCAATACTCTTATAAGGAATGGAGTGATATTCCATTTTTTTGCCGCTAACGCCCTGTTTGTCAACGAGAATCAGTCGTTTGTTGGTGAAGACCATCAAATCTCGGATGAGTTTGTACGCGTGCTCCACCTTTTCGGTCGGAGCAAGCAGTTCCTCAAGTTCCTCAGTGACTTCATCGGTATCCGCTTCCGACGCATTGCCCATAATGCCATCAAAAAATCCCATCTGCATCATCCTCCTGTCAAACTTAACTTAAGTATATCAAAAAAAGAATGGTTTTCCACACTTGTGTGGTTGTAAAACTTAAAAGAATTGGAAAATGGTGTTAGACTATATACAATGGTTTTGGATACACTTACCAAACAATCGAACCTGATAATGAGGTCACTGATTACATTTTGTTAATTACTGCAAAAATAAACCCTATTATCTATAAAATAAAGATACTACACATCTTGAGCTAAATGAATAGTACTTAATGTATGTGAGAATAGCGCAGGAGGGTTCCTATGGAGTTAAAAAGTAATGAACACATTCAGTATAATATTGGAGCAAATCTTAAACGAGGGATTGAGTCCGTTGGTGGGAAATTGAAAGTGACAAATGATAGGTTGTATTTTAAACCGCATGCCATCAATATTCAGAAAAAAGAATTGGAATTATCGATGGGTAGTATCTTAGAAGTGAGAAAGGCAAAATCGCTGGGCCTTATCTCAAATGCGTTAATTATTGCAGCAGATAATGGCAATGAGTACAAATTTGTTTTGGGAAAACGCGATGAAATTATGGACTATATTAAAACTTGTTTAAATTAATAATAAGCGTTTATTGGATAACGGCTCAAGGCGAGATAAGGGATAGAACTGTCCCGACATGCTCGCCTACTTTGCTATTGCAAGTGAAAAATTAAAAAACATCGGTGATATAAAACTTGTAAAATATTTAAGGGAAGTAAAAGGTATGTCAATGGTTGACGCGAAACAGCTTGTAGATGCTTTGAAATAGTAATCCAATTCAGTTTAAGGGATTAAATCTGTAACCATTATGTGACAATAAGCGTCCCCTTAAAAAGGATGTGATATTGTGAAGAAGCTATCTCTGCTTGTTTTAACATCGATATTTTCGCTGGCTATGGTGGGATGCACCAATGATGCGGATTTTCAAGGTGTCATTATCAAGGTCAAGGAATCCAGTATGATTGTTGGGACAGATGATGTTGACCCGGAAGCATCGTATCCGGAATATGAGGTTTTGGTTGATGATGAAACAAGCTTCAAGGGAGCCGTTGATGAATTTTCCTATTTAAATGCTGATCAACAGGTGACCATTTGGGTGAATGGTGAATGGAAAAATGATCCTGATACTAAAATGGTTGCGAATAAAATCACTGTCAGTGAAGAGTAATAAGCATTCGGGGGAGAACGGGCAATAAGGGGGATGATTATTGAAAAAGATATTTTTTGTCAAGATTCTATCAGTAGGTGCTTTATTGATAGGATGCGACGGGGATAATATTGACGAATTACAAGAAGGGATTATTGCCTACACAGATAAAAAGGATTCTGAGCAACGGCATGGTGATGATTAAGAAGTATACAATGTCCTGTTGATACCTGATATTAAGGAAAGTGACGTTTCACGTAAAACACATGACGAATTAACCAGTTAGCCCAAGATAATTATGGTGCCTTTTATGTGTTGAACCGGATATGTATGATGAACTGGACTTGGATGAAGGAACAAAGGTAACGATTTATTGGGATGGAAGTCAAGGTGATTCAGACCCTCCCGTGCGTTATGCTGAAAAGATTGATATGATGTCACCATAACGTTCTATTTATTAATAGGTGGCCTATGTTAAAGTGCTAAATGGATAATCTGGGAGATACACCTCTTCATAAAAAAGTAAAACAAATCAGATGGACTAAACGTTAATGAAGCCTCCTTTAGATAGGGAGGCTTTATAAATGGGTGTTCGTATATATTTTTATTTGCTATCGTTGTCACTGTTTATAATGCAGAAATGTCAACTAAGAGTATGCTCGCATTGAAAAAGGTTTCTTGCTCACAACTGTTTTGTAATAAAAGCATTTGTGAAAGAAAATATGTTAAAGTTGATCAGATGACAACAGAAGGGTAGAATGTTCATGAAAAGCAATCGTACATGTTTGATGGCGGCGTTGAACGGTAGTAATTTCTAAAATGGTCGATTAGAATATACAACTATGGGGAATGATTATAATTGGGTTCATTGCTATTCATTGTATGTTTTTTCTGGATATATATCAGCTATTATTCCTATGTAACTAAGATCCAATAAAAGAAACACACCCCATCCAATGACGATTTTTTGGGTGCTTGTTTTGTTTTCCGTTATTCGGCTGTGAACGGGTAATCATACTTAATAAGCAATTAATTTTTGAAAGAAGGCAGATATGTCATGGCAAATACAGAAACATTTGAATGGAAAAAATATGTTCCGCTTTTCGTGGTATTACTATCGGGTGCTTTCATTACCATTTTGAACCAAACGCTTCTTGGGACTGCGCTTCCGCCCATTATGCGGGCTCTTGAATTGAGTGAAACGACAGTACAATGGCTCCAGTCCGTTTTTATGCTCGTAAATGGTATTATGATTCCAGTTACGGCCTTTTTAATTGATAAATTCACCACACGTCGTTTATTTTTGACTGCTATGGGATTGTTCGCAACAGGAACATTGATTGCTGCCATATCACCAAACTTTTCATTTTTAATGGCCGGACGGGTTCTTCAAGCCTCAGGCGCTGGTATTATGATGCCACTTATGCAGACCGTCCTGTTTGTTACGTTTCCTGTAAATAGAAGAGGCACGGCGATGGGGCTATTCGGACTTGTTATCGCGTTCGCTCCGGCAATCGGTCCGAGCCTCTCAGGCTGGCTTGTGGATCAATTCATATGGCGCAGTGTTTTTTACGTTATCCTACCAATTGCCATTATAGACATTATAGCGGCTTACTTCTTACTGAAAAACGTGACGGAACAGAAGAATCCGAGGTTGGATATATTATCGGTTATTCTTTCGACGGTTGGATTCGGGGGAATTTTATACGGATTCAGTACTGCTGGTGACGCTGGCTGGCTCAGTTATCAGGTCATTCTATCCTTGATTGTTGGCGGTGTTTCGCTCTACGTCTTTATTACACGACAGCTCAGTTTGAAACAACCGTTACTCGAGTTCAGGGTGTTTAAACATGGAACCTTTACGTTAGCGACTGCTCTTGGAATGATTGCTTTCGCTGCAATGATTGGAACGAATGTTATATTGCCGTTATACATGCAGAATATGCTTGGATTTACGGCACTTAAATCGGGGCTTGTGTTGTTGCCGGGAGCGATTATTATGGGATTTTCAAACCCGATTACCGGTTATCTTTTTGATAAATTCGGGGGAAAATGGCTTGCTCGGGGTGGTCTTTTACTCTTATCATTGACAACGTTCACGTTTACGAATTTGTCTACCGATACGAGCTTTGCCTATCTGGCAACCATGAACGGCATTCGCATGATTTCTATTGCCATGATCATGATGCCCATGACCACCCTGGCTTTGAACCAGTTGCCTGACGATCTGATTCCACATGGGACTGCGATGAATAACACATTCCGCCAAGTTGCCGGATCGATCGGGACTGCGATACTTGTTACCATTATGTCTACAGCTGCCATACCGAATGAGAAAGTAAGTGGACTTATTCATGGCGTGAATGTTTCCTTTATCGTTGCAGCCATAGCGGCCATCCTTGGGTTTGTGCTTTCCTTTAAACTGAAAGAAAAGGTGAAACCGGGTGATCCTGCAGCAACGGAAAGTTAATAGAGTCTAACGCATCTATGGTATTGAATACGACTGATGACATTATTGCGACTTTGACCCATCTATATATGTCCAACCATTAAGTAAAATGTGTACAAATAATCATTCTGTCCCTCAGAAGAAGGTGGCTCAGAAAATAATCCCTCACATGCCGGGTGATGTGCATGAGGGATTATTTTTTTATGGTTACTATCAAAAACGATGAGAAACGGCGCCAATGTTGAATATAAGGAACCATATTATGGAGCAAATAACTATTTTTAATGTTATAATACCATCAAAGGAGCGACAGACATATGGAACTTATCGATTTATACCGATTATGTCCCTTTTAGGAAATGCCATATGATGATAAGTTAATTCCGAATGGGATCTCATCGGGACTGCCGTTTGTAGAGTCCATTTATTTAAAAACACGTACGAAATATAAGGGAGCACAAACAATGCTTTTTTCACGTTGGACGTTATTCCAAATCATTCCGATGACATTATTGGTAGTTATTGCATTCTTGGCAGATATGTTTAAGACAGATATAGGAGTACCCATTTCCTCACGCCATACGTTCAACATACCGGTGATAATGACGGCTTTATTTATCGTTGTGGTCATTGGCTTATTAAGTTTAATATTGTATTTTCAAACGAAGAAAAGCAATACATTTTTAAAGCACCGATTGTGGGATAAGATGCACATCCTTATGCCCATTCTATTCGTTATATCCGTGATGGTCGTTGTTAGTGTTTTCTTGATAACCCCATTAAGTGACCTTACACAAAATAATCGCTGGATCATATATGTGTTAAGTTATTATGTTTTATTTTTAATACATATAACGGTTTTAGCAATGATACATAAGGCAAAAAAGAATACAATCTCAAATGAGAACAAAGTCGCGTATTCGTTTGTATGGACATCTCTAGGCCTTTTAGTCGTCATGTTTATAGTGTGAAAAAGGGATCATGAATCATTGAGGGAGGAAGGATAATATGTGGCATGAGAACACATTCACTCAGCAACTGGGCATTCGCTATCCGATTATCCAGGCAGGAATGGCGGGAGGTACGACAACACCTGAATTAATAGCTTCTATTTCCAATGCTGGAGGGCTTGGGACGCTGGGAGCAGGTTATATGAGTCCTGAACAGATGAAGACGGCCATTCAGAAAGTCAAGGAATTAACGGATCGGCCTTTTGGCGTTAATGTCTTTGTTCCGGAAATACCAGATGCATCTGAAACAGCCATAGAAAACGCCAATGAATTATTGCGGCCCTTTCGCGAAGAACTAAACTTAAAGGAACCGGACGTGTCAAAACCGTCGACCGACCTATTTGAAAAGCAAATGGAAGTGATTATAGAAGAACGGGTGCCTGTTTGCAGCTTTACATTCGGTGTTCCATCTGAGGAAAGGGTGCAGCAGTTAAAACAGAAACACATTGTCGTCATGGGAACAGCAACAACTGTCAACGAAGCAATAATTAATGAAGAACATGGAATGGATATGGTCGTTATGCAGGGAAGTGAAGCTGGGGGTCATCGTGGCACGTTTTCCGAAGCATTTGATAAGGCCATGATTGGAACGATGGCGCTTGTGCCGCAAGCCGTTGATCATGTCACTATTCCAGTGATTGCCGCAGGAGGCATTATGGATGGACGAGGTGTCTTGGCAGCCCTTACCTTAGGAGCTCAAGCGGTCCAAATGGGAACAGCCTTTATGACCAGTCTGGAAAGTGGGGCGAAACAACAGCAGATCGAAGCCATTTTGAACGGTACCGAGGATCAACCAATCATCACCTCGGCATTTAGCGGTAAACCGGCCAGAGGTATTCAAAATGCGTTCATCACGAGGATGGCTCCATATGAACAGGATCTGCCGGGTTATCCAGTTCAAAATGCATTAACCAAAGACATTCGGAGTGAAGCAGCAAAACAAAATCGACCGGAATGGGTTCATCTTTGGAGTGGCCAAAGTGTCCGGCTAAGCAAACGACAACCCGCTGGTGACATGATGGCAGACATCGTTTCTCAGGTCGATAAACGTCACATATAGGTGCCAGGCACATACGCAATTCAGAATTGTTTGTGTTTATGACACTTCTACACCGGTGACACCTTTTTCCCTTATGGATTCGATGGTAAGGGTGAAGGGAGGTGTCTGGCATGGCTGTCGCTCAAAAGGTTCAATCACGTTTGACGCTTGTTTTGGATGACGGGTATGATTTGGTGACAGGCAAAAAGGTTTATATGACAAAAAGCTTTCGAAATGTGAAACCTGACGCAACGACAAATAATCTGTTTGCCATAGTTTTGGCCATTAATCCACTTCAAAAGCGGTCGTTGTATACCATTGAACGCACAGATGATGCCATCATCAGTCGTGAATAATGCAGCCATTGGAGTTGAATCAGTTGATTATGCATAAGCACCTTTTATGAAACATTGTCAGGAGGGGATACAGATGGAAACATGGATATCATTTGTGACGGAAGTAGGCTTTCCGATCGTGGTGACCTTTTATTTGCTGCACCGGATTGAAAGCAAACTGAATGATCTGATTGAATCCATACACGCATTGCCGGCAAAAATGAAATAATATGGGGTGCATTGATTCTTCGGCGTATGCCGGAGTTTTTTTCTGTCGTCACTCTTATGTATACATCATGCCCGTCACAGCCATACTGGTAAGAGAATTCAGTTTAAAAGTTTTTTTCTTCATAGTACAATAATAGATAAAGAGAATGGCAGAAAGTAGGGTATACGTTTTGAAAACGATCGATGAAAAAACGGTGCAGCAATTGTTTCCGTCTGTTGTGTATAAGCGCGGATGGGAATATTATAATAATGGCCTTGTCACGGATCTTGCCTATGATCGGAATTTTGACATCTGGTCAGCAACTGTCCGTGGGTCGGAATCATATTTTGTCGAAATAAATACAGCTGATCTGTCCAATGACACGCTGCGGGCATATTGTGACTGTCCAGCATTTTCAGCTTACCGCTCGTGTAAGCACATTGCGGCGGTCATGCTGGAGATCAGTGACACCACACGGAACAATCCGTTGAGGCGGTCGCGGAATTATTATACGAGCAACTGGCTGATGAATGCCATAGCTTCTTTAAACGATGATAACCCAGCACCTGAGATTACTCAGCAGATGACACCGCTCCATGTTGAATATTATTTAACATGGAATGCCGATCACAACGTGCTTTTGGAAATGAAAGTAGGGGAAAAGCGATGCCTCTTTGTGAAAAAGCTATACGCCTTTTTGGAGGATGTATTTAACGGACGGGAGCATTATTTCACTAAAACATTTACGTATAACCCGGATACGCATTATTTCCTTGAGCAGGACATGGCGATTTTGGAACAGCTGTATGCCATTATGCGGAATGAACAAGTATATGTTGACCGGGTAAATCATCATTTGATGGACGTATCGGAGCGTTCGACTGTGATACCGCCGCTCGCTGCCAAACAGTTGTTGTCTATGTTGCAGGAACGTGACGTTACGGTGAAAGCCGACGAAGGAACATATAAAGGCCTGTCGATCGTGGAAGATGCGTTGGGCTTTCAGTTCCATCTGGATAGAGATGAGGCTGGGGAAGTGGTATTAAATCTGAATGACGTGCACGCCGTTACGTATTTTGAGAATTATGGCTTCCTGTTTGCCGATGGGACGTTTTATTTTCCGGAAAAACAGCATTTGCCCATCATGAAACAAATTACCGCGGCAGCCAAATATAGCAAAACCTTGCCTATCGAAAAGGAGCAGGCGGATGCCTTTATTTCCCAGGTTGTCCCGTCGCTGCAAAAGGTCGGTGATGTGCAGATGGCGGATGATCTTGCTTCCGATATTGTCCAGGTTCCTTTGCACGCCAAGTTGTATCTGGAGCTGGAGGACAGCTGGATTATTGGCAAATTGGAATACCATTACGGTGAGCACCAGATTGACCCATTTAATGGTCGGGAAGACGATGACGGAATCATCATCCGGGACGTTGAAAAAGAACGAACGATTATGAACCTGATCGAATATGCCTATTTTCATTACAACGGCAAACAATTATATATTGAAGCGGACGAGACAACGTTGTATGACTTTTTATACCATGTCCTGCCGGTTTTGGATAACTATCTTGAATTGTTTATTACCTCGGATATTCGGCAATTGATTGTTGACCACCAGTCATCGCCGAGCACAAGCGTGCAGCTGGAGTCCTCGTCCAATCTGCTGGAAATTGGCTTTAATATTCAAGGGATTGATGAAAGCGAAGTAGACCGTGTTCTGGATGCCGTTATGGAAAAAAGGCGCTACTACCGCTTCCAGGATGGATCGTTTATGTCGCTGGAAGGGGACGCGTTTTCCTCCATGCAGCAGTTGTTTGATGATTTGGACATACAGAAAGATGATATTCATAACGGTCAGGTGCATATGCCGGTATACCGCGGAACACAGGTGGATGAATTGATTGAAACGCCAAAGCATTACGGACCGGATTTTCAAAAGCTTCTGCATCAGTTGAAAGCGCCGGAAGAACAAGTGTATCCACTGCCCGACAACTTGCACGCTGAATTGCGAGCTTATCAAAATACCGGCTATCAATGGTTTAAATCGCTCAGCGCGTACCACCTAGGTGGCATTCTCGCCGACGATATGGGGCTTGGCAAAACGTTGCAGAGCATCGCTTATATTCTATCGGAACAAAGCGATATTCCGCATTTAATCGTGGCACCATCATCTGTCTTATATAATTGGAAAAACGAATTTGACAAATTTGCCCCTGATCTCGAAGTCGGTGTTTTGGCAGGCACACCGGCTGAACGGGAGCAGATGATTGAAACATTGGAGACGAAAAATGTTTGGATCACATCGTATGCAACGATCAGGCAGGATGCAGAGCAGTACCATGATAGAACATTGCAAACGCTCATCCTTGATGAAGCGCAGTACATTAAAAACTATGCGACGAAAACATCCCGTGCGATCCGGCAGCTGAAGGCCGGCAGACGATTTGCGCTGAGCGGCACCCCGATTGAGAATTCCGTTGATGAGCTATGGGCCATTTTTCAAGTGATTTTGCCCGGGCTGATGCCGAACCAACGTCAATTCAAGCAGTTGGATCATCAGAAAATCGCCGGGATGACACGGCCGTTCATTTTGCGGCGTATCAAAGAAGATGTGCTTAAGGAACTGCCCGAAAAAATCGAAACCGTTCATGTTTCTGAATTAACACAGGATCAGAAGGAATTGTATGTCGGTTACTGGCGCCAGCTACAACAGGATGCGGCACAGTCGTTGCAAGAAGACGGCTTCAATAAAAGTCGGATGAAGATTTTGGCTGGTCTGACCCGTCTACGCCAAATTTGCTGTCACCCATCCGTTTTTATGGAAAACTATGAAGGGGAATCCGGCAAACTGAACCAATTGATGGAGACCGTCCGCAATGCCCATGCTAATGGCAAGCGCATGCTTATTTTTTCACAGTTCACCAGTATGCATGACATTATCATGGAAAAGCTCAACAATGAAGGGATTGACTGCTTCTATTTGCACGGGCAAACCCCTTCACAGGAACGCCTTCAGATGAGTGAACGCTTTAACAACGGGGAAAAAAGTGTATTTCTTGTGTCATTAAAAGCAGGCGGCACCGGATTGAATCTGACCGGCGCGGATACGGTTATCCTGTACGATTTATGGTGGAATCCGGCCGTCGAAGATCAGGCGACAGGCCGGGCGCACCGATTCGGGCAAAAAGACGTCGTCCAAGTGATCCGTTTGGTGACAGAGGGAACCATTGAGGAAAAAATTTATGACCTTCAGCAGAAAAAACGGGAATTGATTGACCAGGTCATTCAGCCGGGCGAGTCCATGCTGTCAACGCTGAGTGAAGATGACGTGCGCGAGCTATTAAATATTTAACGTTCTCACACTTTTCAATTTATTCCCGATGTGATATACTGTCACAAATTAGTCATAAATAGGAGATGTTTACGTTGTCCCGAATACTAAAGGGAATCCCAAAATTTGTTGTGGCAAATCTGGCTGTTTTAGTAGTGATTATGATGTTGCCGGTATTTTTAGTGACAGATTCGGTGCCACTAATGGACGGTATTATGGATTACCTTTTTAACAACGAGTCATCATGACATAACGGAAGCTGCAGCGCACACCCGTAGCGCTGCAGCTTTTTAATTTGGGAATCGCCGATAAACGTACGAAAACCGCTGATTGACCGGAATCGCTGATCATCGCTCAATACCGCTGATAAAGAACGTTCACACGATTCATGATACAATAGCAGCGTAATACCCTGGGAGAGGCGGTTGGTGATGCGCAAACAACATGATTTCACACAAGGAAATATGTTACGGCATCTCATTATATTTTCCGGTCCGGTCATGCTGACGAATCTACTGCAGACGTCGTATCAGTTTGCGGACAGTTTATGGGTCGGGAATTTGCTTGGGGCGAGTGCGCTCGGTTCGGTGGCCATTTCGAGCACGATTATTTTCACAGTGCTGTCGTTCGTTCTCGGATTGAATAACGCAGCTCTGACGATTTTGTCCCAGCAAAAAGGCCGTGCCGATGAAAAAGGGTTGAAGCGTTATTTGAACGCGTTTGTCGTCGTGTTAACGGTGATGGCATTGCTGTTGAGCACCCTGGGGCATACATTTGCCGGGCAACTGCTCCGACTTTTGGGGACACCGGATACGATGTTGCCGGAAGCACGGACGTATCTGCAAATTCAATTCCTTGGCATCTTGTTTGTGTTTGGCTACAATTTTATTTCCACCGTGCTTCGTTCGCTTGGGGACAGTAAAACGCCTCTCCGTTTTGTTATGATGGCTGTCTTGTTAAATGTCATGCTGAATCCTTTATTCATGGCTGTGTTTGATCTCGGTATTCGTGGGGCAGCATTGGCGACCATTGGTGCTCAAGGCAGTGCTTTTTTGTACGGTCTGATTTATGTCTTGTCGAAAAAACTCGCTCCATTCAGCACGCCGAAACGCCCGTCAAGGCAAGAGGTTGGCCTTATCCTGAATCTCGGTATCCCGTCTGGCCTGCAAATGGGGGTTATATCGGCGGGGTCGGCGGCGATTATGAGTGTTGTCACCGGGTTCGGGGATCATGTGGTGGCCGGATTTGGTGCGGCGCAGCGTCTGGACCGTCTGTTAATGCTACCTGCGCATGCATTGGGGACGTCGGTGAACAGCATGGCCGGGCAAAACATTGGCGTGCGTGACTGGAATCGGGTGCGCCAGATTGCCAAATACGGTGTCCTGTATAATTTCTCGGTTATGCTGGCGGTCGGCATCCTGGTTGTGCTGTTTGCCGAATACGGCGTCCGGCTGTTTTTGGAGGATTCAGCTGCCGTTTCATTTGGAACGACCTATTTGCAAATTATCGCCTTGTGTTATCCGTTTCTTGGGATTAATTTTATTTTGAACGGAATCGTCCGGGCATCTGGAGCGATGTATCAAGTATTGGCGCTGAATATTATTTCATTTTGGGTGCTGCGCTTTCCGCTAGCCGGTATGTTTTCCGCATGGCTCGGGGATGCAGGGCTTGCTGTTGGCATGGGAATCAGTTTTCTCGCGAGCAGTTTAATAGCCTTTTTATACTACCGGTTTGGTAAATGGCATGAAAAAGTGTTGTGGAACGAACAAAAGCAAAATGGGTGACGTCGTTGCGGGATGTACATACGTACAAAAAATTCTGCAAAACCGTAGTGGAAAAACGTGCAACATGATACGCTGAGGATATACACATGGAAGGAGGAATACGTATGGTAAAAGCAATCTATACGGATAAGGCGCCGGATGCCATTGGACCGTATTCACAGGCCATTCAGGCAGGTGACTACATTTATATTTCCGGACAAATCGGACTGGATCCGGAAACAGCTCAATTGCAGGAAGGCATTGAAAATCAGACAAAACAGGTGCTTCACAATTTGCAGGCTATTTTGACCGAAGCCGGAGCGGATTTTTCCGATGTCATAAAGTTCAACATCTATGTCGCATCCATGGATGACTTTTCCACGGTCAATGACATTTACGGACGTTTTTTGACGCAGCCATATCCGTCCCGGGCAACCGTCGAGGTCGGCGGTCTTCCCAAAGGCGCCCGCATTGAGATGGATGCCATCGTTTACAAAGACTGACTGTTGACCATGTAAAAAGAGGAACCGGCCATTATTGATAAACGGCCAGTTCCTCTTTTATCGCTTGTCGAATGTTATCCAAACATTCATCAGGCGTGTGTCCGAAAATGCGGCGGTTATTGACGAGTGCGTATGGTTTCACACGGCACAGACCGCAAAAGGATAAACATTCGTTCATTAAAACGGCTACTTCCGGAAATTCACTTTCAATAATTCCTTCTATATCCAAAGTCGTGATCGCGTTTCCGTCACAGACTTCAACAATAACGACACCCATGGTATCACTTTCTTTCTCATAAAGGTAACACCCGTATTTGTATCATATTTGGTCTGCATTTTCAATGATTCTGGCTGATGAGACTCCGGTGCCGGGGAATTAAGAACAAAGACCGAGTCATTCGATACGTTAAATATAAGCGAATGAATGATAAAAATAAAGATGGATGCTCAAACGACTAAACCATCAGGACTATCAAAAATCATCATAAAACGGTATAATCAATCGTAACAATGAATGATGCTGGACAAGCATATGTCAATGATAAAAGGAGTCAATAAAATGAGATTGTTTAGAACCATCATTGCTACTATGGTACTCACCCTGTTTGTATCTGGTGTTTTTACGAGTGGCGTCATGGCGGCCAATGACGGAATCGACGAAAAATTCGGTGCTCCGATTGTCGTCTATGGTGATACATTGACAAACGATCAAAAACAAGATGTCAAGAATATGTTGGAGGTCAATGAAAAGGGTTCGGTCGAAGAATATACGGTGACAGGAAACGATATCGCGTCCTATATTGATGGCAACCCGGATTCCCGAATGTTTTCATCGGCTAAGATTACCAAGGAAAAACAGGGAGCAGGTATAACAATCAATATTGTCACGTCTGAAAACATCACACAGGTGACGAACGAGATGTATGCCAACGCGCTTTTGACAGCCGGCGTGGAAAATGCAACGGTGGATGTGGCTTCTCCGGTGAAAGTAAGCGGGCATTCCGCGCTTACAGGCATCTATAAAGCCTATGATACGCAAGGGGAACCATTGGACAAAGAGCGCATGGAACTGGCCAATGATGAACTGGATACAGCGACGAAGCTGGCGGATAAAGCAGGAATGGATCAGGAAAAGGTAAGTGAGCTGTTGACCGAAATCAAGAAGCAAATAGCGGAACAGAATCCGGCGACTAAAGAGGATGTAAAACAAATCGTCGAGGAAAAGCTTGATGAACTTAGCCTATCGCTAAGTGATGAGCATAAGCAAATGCTTATCGATTTATTTGAACGCATGCGCGATCTGGATATTAATTTTGATACCGTTAAAAAGCAACTTGATGACATTGCTTCCAAAGTGCAGGGGTTGTTGAACGACGACGGCTTCTGGAATCAAGTGAAGTCACTGCTTAGCAAGATGATTGAATTGATAGGTAGCTTTCTGAATGGGTTATTTGCACAAGGACAATAACGCCGTGTGGTTTGTGCCCCTGACGTAAATCTATTAACATGAACCACTCGAATAGCGAAATAGATTGCTGACCGGCAAACGGAAGTGAATGCCTGAAGGAGGCATTCGCTTCCGCTTTTTATATGTTTCTATGCCATTAATCTATTATCTGTGTAATATTTTCTCGGTCATTTGGTAACCCTTGTAATAGACTCTTAATTATCCTGTAACTGCATTGCCGTCAAGGACGTGGTAGGATAAATAGCGGAGTAATTAAAGGAGGGACCATCCTATGAAAAAACTGACAGCGTCCATTGCTGCAGGAATTATTATGGCCGGGGCTGTATGGACCAGTGTGTCAGCAGCGACATACAACGATGAAGAAGATAACAACCTTTGGGCTATGACAAAGGATCATAATACAACGATAAACAAACTAGCAGACTCCAACGAATTAAATTCAACCACCATTCAACCAAAACAAACATCGCCTCTGCGTGAGACATATCAAGTAGAGAAGGATGATACATTAATCGGTATCGGCAATAAATACGATGTATCGGTTGAGAACTTGAAAAAATGGAATGATCTGGATTCCCAATTGATTGCGGTTGGACAGGAGCTTGACATTAGAGAAGCAATCAGGCGTGAAGATGACAGCACATCTGCTTCGGACAACCATGACACACAAGCGGAATCGGATCAGGACAAATTGAATAAGTCTGCTGTTCATAAAGTGGCAGCGAAAACCACTGAAAGCAACGAGCAGTCATCCAACCAGAATCCGCAGGGCAAAACGATAACGGTATCCGCGACCGCTTATACAGCGGATTGCGACGGATGTTCCGGCGTGACATCAACGGGCGTCAATTTGAATGCGAACCCGAATGCCAAAGTTATTGCGGTTGACCCTGACGTTATTCCGTTGGGATCAAAAGTCCATGTGGAAGGGTACGGTTATGCAACGGCTGCTGATGTCGGTGGTGCCATTCAAGGAAACAAAATTGATGTTCATGTACCAACAAAGAATAAAGCATATAATTGGGGCGTACGTACGGTCGACGTCACCATCGTCAATTAAAAAAGCAGTAGCAGATGTGACCCTTGTCGATTGGACAAGGGTCACATCCATTGGGATACATATACTATTGAATAGTAACCGTTTCATTATTGTTTTTCCCCACGGCATCGCTCGCATCGCTGATTGTACGGGTGATGCCGATAATACCGAAACCCAAGATCAGCATTACAAATATCGCCAGTAAAACGTTTCTCACCTTTATCCCTCGCTCGTTTTTAATCTAAATTCCATTATAGTAAAAACGTCATGCAGGCACCACTGGTAATTGTTACAACAAGAACGAAAACGGCAGACGAGATTCGCTTCAGCTCTCGGGTAACATAACTTCTCCCGTTCAGACCAAAAAAGAAACCGGTCAATATGCCGGTTTCTTACGCTGTTTGATACATAGCTTCTATTTTTTCCTGCAATTCTTTATCCGCAATATACTCGTCATAGCTCATTTCTTTGTCAATGATGCCGTTTGGTGTGATTTCGATCAGCCGATTGGCAATGGTTTGGATGAATTCATGGTCATGGGATGCAAACAAAATGGACCCTTTGAATTTTTCCAGGCCATTATTCAGTGACGTAATGGATTCCAGGTCAAGATGGTTGGTCGGCTCATCCAAAATCAGCACATTGGCTTTGGACAGCATCATTTTCGACAGCATGCAACGGACACGTTCACCGCCGGAAAGAACATTCGCCTTTTTCAGTGCCTGATCGCCCGAAAACAGCATGCGGCCCAAAAAGCTGCGCAAAAATGTTTCAGTGCCGTCTTCTGGTGAGTATTGCCGCAGCCAGTCAACCAGCGACATGTCAATGTCGTCAAAGTAGGCAGAGTTATCACGCGGGAAGTAGGATTGGGACGTTGTAATCCCCCATTTGAACGTGCCAGCATCCGGTTCCATATTGCCCATCAAAATTTCGAAAAGGGTCGTTTTGGCTATATCACTCTTGCCAAGAAAGCCGACTTTGTCATCTTTATTCAATGTAAAGCTGACGTTGTCGAGCACTTTGACACCATTAATGGATTTCGTCAGACCGTCGACGAACAACAAATCATTGCCAATTTCCCGTTCCGGCGTAAATGAAATATACGGATATCGCCGTGATGAAGGCTTAATGTCATCGAGTGTGATACTGTCGAGCATTTTTTTCCGTGACGTTGCCTGCTTTGATTTCGACTTATTCGCGCTGAATCGCTCGATAAACGCTTTAAGCTCTTTCACCTTCTCTTCTTTTTTCTTGTTCTCTTCTTCAGCCATTTTTTTGGCGAGCTGGCTGGATTCATACCAAAAGTCATAGTTACCGACGTAAATTTCAATTTTTCCATAGTCAATATCGGCAATATGAGTGCAAACGTTGTTTAAAAAGTGCCGGTCATGTGAAACGACAATAACGGTGTTTTCATAGTTGATCAGAAATTCTTCGAGCCATTGAATGGCATGGATATCCAGTCCGTTTGTCGGCTCATCCAGAAGTAAGATCTCCGGATTGCCAAAGAGGGCCTGGGCGAGCAATACTTTTACTTTCTGTTCCTCTGGCAAATCCGCCATTTTCGATGTGTGGAGGGATTCCTCAATCCCCAACCCTTTCAGAAGAACAGCCGCGTCTGATTCTGCTTCCCAGCCGTTCAATTCAGCGAATTCCCCTTCAAGTTCAGCAGCGCGCATGCCGTCTTCCTCGGAGAAGTCGGGCTTCATATAAATGGCGTCTTTTTCTTGTTTCACCTCATATAATCGCTCATGTCCCATTAGGACCGTTTCCAAGACATCATATTCTTCAAATGCGAAGTGGTCCTGTTTCAGAACAGCCATCCGTTCGCCCGGTGTGATCGATATGTCGCCGGACTGTGGCTCTTCTTCGCCGGCAAGAACGCGCAGAAAGGTTGACTTGCCCGCCCCATTCGCACCGATGACCCCATAGCAATTGCCGGGGGTGAACTTCAAGTTGACATCTTCAAACAACTTTTTATCTGCGTATCGCAGACTGACATTATTAACAGTAATCATCTGTAACCGTCCTCCAAAAAATAAACTCTATGTAAGCGTACGAAATTTATACGGTTTCGTCAATGCAAACGAGTTAAAAGTATGTGTCAATCTTTTCTCGATGTGGTTGTCACACCAATATATCTGGCACTTTATCTTTGTACACTTTTTCCGGCTACCGCGCTGTCGCTTGGTGGCCTGCATATTTTCGTCACGTTCCAAAACCCGGAACCTGACAAAAACATGCAGGATATTACCTAAAACTCTTCATCAAGTTTCCTATCGCTGATGAATGGGCTGTATATAAACTGATGGATCCTTCTTTTGCGCCAATCGATGGGCGTGTTGGCTGATTCAAGTATTCCGTCATACGAATGGTCTTTTCAACGTCTCGCTGCTTGCGTGCGCTTCGTTTTTGGGATGTGAGATAAACATCTCGCAACGTGTTATTGAGGATACCCTGTTTTACTTTCACCATAGCTTCACTGCCGTCGGCGCTCCAATGCATCCCACGTCTTTTCATCCGGAAAGAAACGCGGCGCTGATTGGATTCCATAGCCCCTAAGCCTCGTGCGTCTTCTGGCGGGTCTTCCACTTTCTCACGCCAGTCAAATAGACGATTCCAATTGTGCTGAATGTAAGTTCGAAAACCGTTTACCTTTTCCAGCTGTTTCGCGTCTTCCAGGGTACTTTCGTATGTATCCAGCCAAAGTATGACCTGTTGCCAATCGTGTTGTTCTAACGCTTTCCTTATCCCATCCTTAAATTCACTCTTTTCACCGCCTAATGCCCGATTTAACGCCTGGGCTATATGATACGTGTCAAGTTGATTCAATACGGGGTAACGGGACTGGGAAAAGGCTTCTTGAAATCGTTCAGCTGTATAGCCCTGCCCGCCATCACTATTGGTCACAACCTGCGTATTCTCCAGCGAATAACCATGGGCTGCATATGACTGTACCTCTTTCCAAAAGTCATCAGCCGGTTTGGTTGTCATGATCACATGTTGATTGCTGAGTGATACTCGTTTGCCATTTTTGACCCAGCCTTCATGCATCATCGCATGCCGGATCTCATGGCTTTTCTTCTTTTTCGTTGAACGTACAAATACACCGTCAGCCTCTGCATACAAAAAGTCTACTTCTCTTGCCTCCGGAAGGGACGCTGCTTCCTCCAGTTCAGCCGCCATTTCCATATCAGCCTGGGACTGCGCCTCTCCAACACGCTTTACGATACTCCCGACTGTTTGATGACTCATCGTTACGGGTGTCCATTCCTTCAAAGTTTGGGCTGATGCACGATACGTGCTCTCACTAGCCAATTCAGCCACTTTTACCTCCGTCAGGGGACTGTACCGTTGACTTTTCCGAAGACCAGCCCACTCATCAAAGGGATAGTGAGAATCACCTTTCAGGTCATGCATTAATGTATGCCGAAAACGAACCGCCCCAAACGTGAATTGAACCGTTTTCCAATCTTCGCGCTCGACAGTCCAGCCCAACTTCTGTTTCTCAGCTTTAATCACCTTATTAATCTGTGTGAACACTTCTCCCACCTGGGAAGCGAACACCTCATACATATAGAGTCGAATGCTTTCTTCCAAATCAACTAAGTTGTTTGTTTCCTTTATTAATGCGTATAATCTTGATATAATAGTTTCCATGAGAAGGCCTCTTTCGAAATGTATTTGCCCGTCAAAGCATACATTTCATGATAGAGTGCCTTCTCTTTTTTGACTAGAAAATTGCCTCAGGTGGCCCCGAGAATTATTTTACACATATGAGTTAAAATAACAGTTTCCATTGGGATCACACGCCAATTCGGCTGAACAATGACCCATTCATTCAATGTCCATTTCAATACCAAGTGATTCATAAGGCACGTTGATTTTAAAAGCAAGGTTGTTTGCTTTGAGGTCAAATTGTTCCACACTGATCCGGAAGTTACTCCGGATAGTCATATCGGTGACCGCTACATAAATTTCTTCGTTGGCCGGATCAACCGTCACCCATTTCGGCATCGGCAAATATTTCTTTAAATACTCCATAATTTTTTTATTGGGTAGTTGCAGTTGTCCGATAGAGATGGATTTTTGCTTCAGAATAACGTCCCCGTTATTCTGTACGACCGGATCCAGTTGCAGCGAAACTCGGACAGAAGAGGAGAAAGCAGGCAATTCCCCGACCAATTTTACATTATCCTTCAATGTGACCTGATAATGGTGATTGCTGCCTTTCAACAGTTTATCGATATAGGCATTGACCAGCTCATTTAGATTTTGTTTGCTGGTACGAACAATAAATTCGGAACTTGGTTTGGTATCTTCCTTGGTGGGTTCGGGTGTGTCAGTTTCAGATACGGGCCAAAATAGCAGTGCTACAATGACAATAATAATAAGTGCATTCACACCACATAGCCACAGGAACAGTTGCCTCCATATCCCCGGTTTATCAAGCTTCGGCAACGTCTCACCCCCTTATTGATCGGTTGTTATAGAATGGAGAACACGCCTGGCAAACAGTTGATATCCTCTATGATTGGGATGAAAGTTATCCTCCGCAAATACGTTTTTGTCTTCTGCATGAAACATATCGGCTATCGGGATAAAATTCGTCCGATCAAAGTTGGAGGTGGCCGTTTTACCTGTCTGGTTCCAATTGTTGATGATGGTATTCAGTTCTTCCAAATTTTTAAAATAGTTTCTGAATGGGTTATAGAAGCCGATCAGGTAAATTGATGCATCGTCATTAAGATTTTTAATGGTAGTAAAAATGGATTCGAGATGGGTTTTATAGTCCTTCCTAGGTTGTTTAAAATCGCTCATTTCCAAACTGAGGAAATTCTTTTTCACGACTTGCATGACGTCATTGGCGCCAATAGTCAGCAATACAATATCGGCTTGTTTGATAGATTCCTGAATAGATGGTTTTTCCAGTCGTTTTAAAAGTTGACTGGAGCGATTGCCGCGCTTTCCGAAATTATCGAATGTAACCCGTTGCTCATCCTGGTTGATTTTTTGATCCAAAATGCCGATATAACCGCCCTCTACAACGTCATCGCCAACACCTTGTGTCAATGAGTCGCCAACTGCCGCTACGTGCATATGTTCTTTTGTAAAAAAATTAATGGTGCTTCGGACGGCTTTGTTCAGCAGCTCCTGCAATCGGGAGCCAGATTCGTCGGCTTTTTCGTCAGGATTGTTGTCCTTTTCCTTTTTCTCTTCCACTTCCACTTCCGGCGATTCGTTGTCATTTTTATCGTTACCGGATTCCGATTGGGATTTGCGTAATGGTTGGTCGTGATCGTCGGTGTTGGTTTCAGATGGTTGAGTTACTGGTTCATCCGGATTGCTTATGAGAAAAAAAACGGCCGTGCACAGAATGAGTACACTAATCAGAATGCCGGTGATGAGCTTTTTGTTCATACGTTTCACACCCATGCTGCATAATCCCTGTTGCTATTGTAAAAAGAGAATGGTTTATCTTTAAGGATTATTCGTTTATTTATTTTATTATACCATGCTGCGCGCTTAAAATAATCCCCGATATACGCTATATTCAAACATCGGCCCTCAGACAACAGTCGAACACACCCTATAAAGTGAAAAAGGAGCGGTACACGATAGGGTGTACTCGCTCCTGTATAGAAAGTTTTATAAGCGGATTTTAGTGCATTAGATGTGTTTATTGGGCACTGCTGCTTCGGAGGCGCACAGCTTCGTCATACGCATTTTTTCCGGAAATAACGGTAATACCCGCCTCGGCAGCTTTGTTCACTGTTTTCGTCGCAGGTTGGGAATGCTGTATCCACACTATTTTTCCATTGAGCCGCGTGAGTTCGTCGATCCGTTCCGGTGCAAGTTCATTGTCGGCGATCAACACGGCGTCGATAATATCCGGGCTGCCTTCATCCTTCGCGATGGACGGGGCGTCGGATGCGGGTGCATTGACGTGGATAATTTGGAAACCCAGCGTCTTAAGCTGATGCGCTGCCGCCCATGCACTGTCCGTTTGATCATCACTGATGAGTGCGATCGTTTTTTGGCGTAAGCCTCCACCGGTGCGGTCGAACGGCGATGCAAGCAGCCAGCTGATGGCGTCTTCTTCCGTCGTCTGAATCGTCGGTTCCTCGCCGGTTGCTTTAACAATGGCCTGGTCAAGATCAGCAAGGATATCCGATGTGGATTCCAGTCCAACTGACAGACGGACAAGTTCTTCGGAAACGCCGCTTTTAACCAAATCCTCGTCGCTGAGTTGCTGATGGGTGGTCGATGCCGGATGGATAATTAACGATTTCGCATCACCGACATTGGCAACGTGGGACCAGAGTGTGACGTTGTCGATCAGTTTTCTTCCGGCGTCACGTCCGCCTTTAATGCCAAATGTAATAATTGATCCGTACCCGTTTTGCAAATACTTATTCGCCGTTTCATGGGCGGGGTGATCGGACAGACCCGGATAATTAACCCACTCGACGGCCGGGTGCCCCTGCAGGTACCGAGCAACGTATTTAGCATTCTCATTATGACGCTCGATTCGCAAATGCAGTGTTTCGAGACCTTGCAGAAGTAAAAAGGCGTTATACGGGCTCAGGCAGGCACCGATGTCTCGGAGCATTTGAACGCGCAATTTGGTGCCAAAAGCCGTCGGTCCGAGATCAGCATACCGCAAGCCGTTATAACTATCATCCGGTTCCGTGAATTCCGGGAAGTTGCCATTCGCCCAATTGAATCGGCCTCCGTCAACGACAACACCGGCAATCGACGTGCCATGGCCACCAATCCATTTCGTTGCTGAATGGACAACCACATCCGCACCCCACGTAAGCGGTTTGGTAACATACGGTGTTGCAAACGTATTGTCGATAATCAGAGGAATGCCATGATCATGAGCTATACCGCTGATGGTTTCCAGATCAAGCACATTCAGGCTCGGGTTGGTGATAATTTCGCCAATGACTGCTTTTGTTTGATCTGTTATGGCGTTTTTAATGCTCTCCGGATCCGTCCCGTCGACAAATGAAACTTGAATGCCATATTTGGGCAGTGTGTTGGCAAAAAGGTTGTATGTGCCACCGTACAGGTTGCTGTCGGATATGATGTGATCGCCGCTTCCGGCAATGGTCATAATCGCCATAGTAATGGCTGCCATGCCCGAGGAGGTAGCAACAGCAGCTGAGCCATCCTCTAGAAGCGCCATACGTTGTTCAAATGCATCGATGGTTGGGTTGGTGATACGGGTATAAATATTTCCCGGTTCAGCCAAACCAAACACATTTTGCGCATGCTCGGAATCCCGAAACACATAGGACGTCGTCTGATGGATGGGCACCGCCCGTGATCCTGTTGACGGGTCAGGTTCCTGTCCTCCGTGAAGCAGTTGTGTTTCCTGGTTGTTACGATGAAAATCACTCATCAATAATTCCTCCTTTAATAGTAAGTGTTATGACTTTGTCTGGAGGAAGAGGTGCAATAAAAACCCCCTCTTCCATAAGAGAAGAGGGGTTTTTGTATGTAACCGTCCTCCTCTTATCTTCAGATCTCTCCGACCTGTAGGATGTAGCACCTTGCAACGCATATGCCTTGCCGGTTGCCGGGCTTCACTGGGCCTATTCCCTCCACCGCTCTTGATAAGAGATGTTATTATTAATTTAGTGAATATTATAAACATATATGTGTGTAAACGTCAACAGATAAAGGAAAATAAACAGAGGTGCGACTTTTTCTTTTCTGTATGACAGACTGGTAAATGCATATTTTAAAAATGTCAACGTTATACACATACCAGCGCGGTAAAAATTATGCTATAGTAAGGGTATTGGTATTTGAAAAAGTGAGGTTTTGTCGTTGGGTGTCTGGTCATTGTTTGTTTGGGGGATACTGGTATTTAATATTGCGCTGGCACTGACGATTATTTTCCTGGAGCGCAAGGATGCAACGTCGACGTGGGCATGGCTAATGGTACTCATGTTTATTCCGATTGCCGGATTTATATTATATTTAATTTTTGGAAGACGTATTAGCCGTGAGCGCATTTTTACGTGGGACACCAAAAGCAAACTTGGTGTGAAAACGTCGGTGCAGAATCAACTGCGTGCTATGGAAGAGAATCGTTTTTCATTTAAACACAAGGGGCTGACGGCCTACAAAAATCTTTTTTATATGCATTTGCACAATGATGACGCCATATTTACACAGGATAATAGTGTCCGGATTTTTACAGATGGGGAGGAAAAATTTTCAGCTTTATTGGACGATCTGGAACATGCCCAGGACCATATTCATCTGCTGTATTATACCCTCCGTCATGACCAGCTGGGTATGTCCATTGCCAATATTTTAATTAAAAAGGTACAGCAGGGAATTGACGTGCGGGTGTTGTACGATGATCTGGGATCCCGCGGCATTAGTAAAAAATTTGTGCGGCGCCTGCGCAATGCCGGTATTGAAATCGAATCATTTTTTCCGGCGAAAATCCCGAAAATCAATTTGAAGATCAATTACCGAAATCATCGTAAACTCGCTATCATTGATGGGCAAATTGGTTATATCGGTGGTTTTAATATTGGTGATGAATACCTCGGACACAATAAAAAATTCGGATACTGGCGTGATACACACTTGCGTATATGCGGTGATGCGGTTGCCCAGATGCAAACGCGCTTTGTTCTTGATTGGAATCAGGCATCTCGAAATGACATTCCGTATGATAAACGGTACTATGATTATGAGCCGTGCGGCGATGTGGGTGTGCAGATTGTCTCCAGCGGGCCAGACTCCGAATGGGAACAGATCAAAAATGGCTACATAAAAATGATTATGTCCGCAAAAGAGTATGTCTACATTCAGACGCCTTATTTCATTCCCGATGAGAGCCTGCAGGATACACTGCGCATTGCGGCGCTGTCAGGGGTGGATATCAAACTGATGATTCCGAGCAAACCGGATCACATGTTCGTATATTGGGCAACAATGTCGTATGTCGGGGACCTATTGAAAGCTGGAGCAGAGGTGTATATTTATCAGAAAGGCTTCCTGCATGCCAAAACGATTATTGTTGACGGGAAAATTGCTTCGGTCGGCACAGCGAATATTGATGTGCGCAGTTTTCGACTTAATTTTGAGGTGAATGCGTTCCTGTATGATCAAGGGTTGGCCGAGCGGCTTCTTGACGCATACAAGAATGATATTGCCGTTTCAACGCAAATGACGAGAAAACTGTATCTGACCCGTTCCCTCGGCATCCGGTTCAAAGAATCAATTTCACGGCTGCTGTCACCGATTTTATAGGAACGGTTACCTGATATGAACCTACGATAACGAATCAAGCAACGACATGGAGGAATAGATATGGAATCGAAACCGTGCATCAATTCATTGACTGTTAAAACAACGCACGTGCTCCCGCCTGACACGAATAACCATGGAACCTTGTTCGGAGGCAAGCTGATGGCCCATATTGATGATGTGGCCGCTATTGCTGCTGTCCGGCATGCGAGACTACCGGTCGTTACAGCATCCATGGATTCGATTGACTTTTTGGAGCCGATCAAAGAAGGCGACTCGATCTGCGTGGAAGCGTTTGTGACGTGGACGCATAACACGTCGATGGAGGTCTTTATCAAAACGGTTTCCGAAAATTTGCTGACAGGTGATAGAAACGTGTGTACAACAGCCTTTCTGACATTCGTCGCCATTGACGATGAAGGACAGCCGACACCGATTCCGCACGTTTATCCGGAAACCGATCATGAGAAGCAATTGAACGCCTCGGCTCCGGGACGTGCTGAACAACGGAAGCAACGGCGAAAACAGTCCAAAGAGATGGCGACGACATTTTCAACCAGCTACCCGTGGAATCAATCGTAACGGGATGAGCGATTCATGATTTGGTAATGTTTCACATATATGAAATAATAACAATGGAAATTTCATTTGGCTATTTGGAGGGATCACTATGGTATCGACACAAACGATGGAAAAATACGCAAACCTGGCTTTGCGCACCGGTGTCAATCTGCAGGACAATCAGGCACTCATGATTAACGCACCGATTGAAGGGGCCGATTTCGCCCGGGTCGTTGCCCGGAAAGCCTACGATATGGGCGCCAAAGACGTACATATTAATTGGGCGGACGACGAATTGACACGTTTGAAATTCGAACATGCACCGGATGAGGTGATCGGAACCATTCCGCAGTGGAAAGTCGATCTTTATGAAGGCTACGCCAAAGACGGAGCGGCGGTGCTGTCGATTAACGCCTCAAACCCCGATCTTTTGAAAGATATTGATTCATCCCGGGTGGCTATGGCGAACAAAGCGTCCGCTGAAGCCATGAAAGAATTCCGGCAGTACACGATGAATGACCGGATTACCTGGTCGATTATTTCCATTCCGACGGGGGATTGGGCTCAAAAGGTTTTCCCGGAAAAATCTCGTGACGACGCGGTCGATCACCTGTGGGATGCGATCGTCAGCATTGTCCGTGTTGATAAAGAGGATCCTGTTGCTGCGTGGGAAGACCATAATCAAACGCTGGAGACGGCCCGCGAAATTCTGAATGGTAAACAATATAAGACATTGCACTTCCGGGCGCCAGGCACCGATTTGGAAATTGCTCTGCCGGATGGCCATGTGTGGAAAGGCGGATCAGCCGTATCGGAGCAAGGGGTCCGGTTTAATCCGAACATGCCGACTGAAGAAGTTTTCTCCATGCCGCATAAATATCGTGTGAACGGCACGGTATCCAGCACAAAACCATTAAATTACGGCGGCAGTGTCATTGATAACTTTAAGCTGACATTTGAAGACGGAAAAGTAGTGGATTATCAAGCTGAGCAAGGAGAAGACACATTGAAACATTTGCTTGATACGGATGAAGGGTCGCGCCGGCTTGGCGAAGTGGCGCTTGTCCCGGATGAATCGCCGGTATCACAGTCCGGGCTGATTTTCTATAATACGCTGTTTGACGAAAATGCGTCCTGTCACATTGCACTCGGGAAAGCCTATCCAACGAATTTGGAAGGTGGCTCAAGCATGGGTGACGACGCATTGGATGCACACGGCGTCAACGACAGCCTCAATCATGTTGACTTTATGATTGGCTCGGCCGATTTAGACATTGACGGCGTGTTTGAGGATGGCACTACCGAAGCCGTCTTCCGCAACGGCACCTGGGCACTGAATGTAAAAAGGTAAGGTAAAGGCGTGCAATTCGAGACGAGGGTCGCGTCATAATTGAGCAACTCGCGCGGCTCGCGTGAAAAGTTGTGCAATAAAGGTTGTAATCGCGCAATAATCGGGAAACTCGCGCAACTAAAGGCAAAGGTTGTGCAGTTTGGAAGGAAACTCGCGCAACTTAGGATAAAACGCACGCGATAATCGAACAACGCGCGCAGCTCAAACAAAAAGTCGCGCAACCCGTGTGCCGGTATATACACCAGCCAAACAAAAGGCTATGACAAAAGACGTTTAGTCAAATAAAAATCCGAACAGTGATTCACAAATAATCTGAATCAGTTCGGATTTTACTCTCTATATAACGGGTTTTTGCCTCAATTAGCGGAGGAAAAATACGTAGACTCCTGGGGGAGCAAAGGCCTTAGATGAGACCCCGGAGTGCAAAGAACGAGGAGGCTCATCAGCCGCCCCCGGAAAGCGAAGTATTTTTCCGCAGCGATAGTTAAATGCATCCCAACATTATTTAAAGTATCTGGACAATCGTTCGTATCTAGTGTCTAACGTTTAGTCTTGTCCCAGCCCCGTGCTTTCAATTTCCCATCCATGCCATTACATAAGTCCATTTTTCACCAACACAGCCTTTATAGCTGTATAATCAAACCTTTCCGGCAACGATTCTTTAATTGGCTTTAGCTTCGGTTCGTCCAGTTGTTCCCGCGCTTGTAATATGGCCGCTTCGTCGTCAGAATGAAAAAATATTTCCCAGGTAATAGGATGTCCAGCCTTATACGCTTTAAATAGATGATCCTCAACCGTTTGTTCCGTCATGCCGCGTAATACGGCGATATCAGTCACAGATTTTCCCGATTGGAACTGCGAATAGCTGATCATATGGCTCGGCCGGTCGTCCGATTGTTTTTCTCTTTTTACGGATGGACGCTTACCGGCTATTTTAACGGGGCGGGTGATATTCGGATTGTTGTAGCGCCATTCGTTGATCACCTCAAGAAAGGCTTCCCCGTATTGTTCGAACTTTTTCTCGCCAACGCCTTTAATGGCGAGCATCGCGTCTTTTGTTTCCGGAAAGTAGCGGCTGAATTCTTTTAACGTGGCATCTGAAAACAGTACATATGGTGGTACACCCTGTTCATCAGCAATGGTCTTCCGCCGGTCGCGCAGTGATGCAAACAAATCTTCACGGTAGTCGGCGTCCTCGCTCACAGGAATGGGGGCCGTATACATCCAGACCGTCTGTTTTCCTTTCAGCACATCGACTGAGTTCTCGTTGAGCTGCAATGTCGGATATTTCCCATCCGCGGTGGCCAAAAATTGTTCGGCAACGAGGAATTGGATCCGTTCCCCCAACTGTTTTTCCGTATAGGCAGAGAGGAGGCCGTAAGTGGACAGCGTATCCAGGCGAAAACGCCGTAATCGGCTGTCGCCTGAGCCTTTCAATACTTTTGCCGTCATCGTGATGCCGAATCGCTCCCCCATTCGTTTAACACAGGACAGAATCATTTGGGCCTCCTCGGTGATGTCAACACGTTCCTGTCGGTGCTCACAGTTGCTGCAACGATTGCAGCCCTCTCGATTGGATACGTCGCCGAAATAGTCTAAGATATAAGACGTCAGACAGCTTTGCGTATGACAATAATTCATCATCGCTTGTAATTTTCGGTAGTCGCTTTGTTTCGCTGCATCATCCATGGGTGATTGTTCGATCAGAAACTTTTGCAGCTGGACATCCTGCGGCGAAAACAGCAGGATGCAGTCACTGTGTTCGCCGTCACGACCGGCTCTGCCTGCCTCCTGATAGTAGGCCTCCATCGTCATCGGCATCGCATAATGAATGATAAACCGCACATTCGATTTATCGATGCCCATACCGAATGCATTCGTTGCGACCATGACGGTTTTTTCATCATGAATGAAGGCGGACTGAGCGGTTTTTCGTTCGTCTTCGGTTAAGCCGGCATGGTATTTTGCCGCTGCCATTCCCCATCGTTCCAATTGGTCCGCGAGTGCATCGGCCTGTTTTCGGGTCGCGGTGTAAATAATTCCGGATTCATGCCGGTGCTCGTTCATAAACGAACGGATGTAGGTTTGTTTGTTTTTCCCTTTGACAACATGGAACGACAAGTTGTCCCGTTCAAATCCGGTTTTCACGACATGGTCATCATGGATGTTCAGCAACGTCTGAATGTCGGCAATGACGTCTTCGGTAGCGGTCGCTGTCAGCGCGATAATCGCCGGAATATCCGGGATTTGTTCCAGGCTGTTGACGATCGACCGGTAGCTCGGTCGGAAGTCATGCCCCCATTGGGAAATGCAGTGTGCTTCATCAAATGCGGCGAAAGCTATCGGAATCCGTTTCATGACAGACAGAAAAGCGGCGGATTCAAAACGCTCCGGTGCCGCATAGACGAATTGGTACTCACCAGCTTCAATAGCCTTCAGGCGTTTGTTCTGTTCATCACCCGTGAGCGAACTGTTTATGTAGGTAGCCGGTATTCCCAACGCCTCCAACGCATCCACCTGATCTTTCATCAGCGAAATAAGCGGGGAAATGATGATAGCTGTTCCATCCATTGCCATGCCCGGGATCTGATAGCACAACGATTTGCCCCCGCCCGTCGGCATGACAGCGAGGGTGTTCTTTTTTTCCATAATATGTTCCATCGTCTGCCGTTGACCGGAACGGAACGATGGATAGCCAAAATATGTTTTCAATATGGTCTCCGCTTGTTCAAGCATCACTTGATTCCCCTTTATCTTTCCTTATCCTAACATATCTCTTTAAGCGGATTCTATAAAAAAAGAACTGTTAAACCAGTTCTTTACCCGGAATGCGATGGCGTTCGATTTCGTTGGATGACATAGCCGCCAATGCCGCCGATCAATGCCGGTACAAGCCAGCCAATGCCGCTGGCGAAGAAGGGGAGGTGCTCCATCATCGAAG
Organism: Lentibacillus halophilus; assembly: GCF_055395055.1. Lineage (NCBI taxonomy): Bacteria > Bacillati > Bacillota > Bacilli > Caryophanales > Bacillaceae > Lentibacillus > Lentibacillus halophilus. Next base: position 762,445 of record NZ_AP043750.1, on the reverse strand, counting down.
TGAGCGCCGGCATGCTGATACCGAAGTCAATCAGTCCATCATATAACGACACCACCCCCGTCATGAGAATGGCCCCGCGGTAAACATACGCTGCACCACCAAACAGACGATTCAGAAACGTGAGCGCAATCAGGACGATGACAATTGGGTAAATAAATGTCAATACCGGCACCGAAACACGGATAATTGTGTTCAGCCCCTGGTTGGCAATCAAAAAGCTAACGATCGTTACCACAGCAGCAATTTGTTTGTACGAAAGAGGCGTCCGTTTATGGAAAAATTGAGCACATGCAGCAACCAGTCCGACCGATGTCGTAAAACAGGCCAGTGCAACGATAATGCCGAGCAGCATCGTCCCGAAATGGCCGAACATCGTATCAGCTGCAGCGGCCAATATATCCCCGCCATTGGCAAAGGTTTCAGATGTGCCCATTCTCGTTCCAATCCACCCCAGCGCTGCATACACACATGATAGTCCGATTCCGGCGATCACCCCGGCTTTCAGGGTGGCTGAAATGAGCTGTTTCCGTGATGATACGCCTCGATCGTTAAATGCCTGGATGACAATAATGCCGAATGCGAGTCCCCCAATCGCATCCATTGTCAAATAACCTTCCACAAAGCCTGTAAAAGATGGTGCCGTGGCATAGGCGGAAGCCGGATTCTGTGTGCCACCATCCAGAAGTAGAATCCCGCCGATACAAAGTATAACAATCGCCAGCAATAATAACGGTGTCAGAAATTCGCCGATCCGGTCAGCCATTTTCGATGGGTTAATACTGACCAGATACACAAGTAGAAAGAAAATAATGGTGAACAGAAATAACAGGAACGGGGAGACACTAGTGAATGGTTCGACACTCATTTCAAACGCAACGGTAGCTGCACGCGGAATGCCGAAAAATGGTCCAATGGCAAGATAAACGACAGCTGTAAATATGGCTCCGAACAGTGGGTGCACCCGATCAGCCAGTTCTGCCGCGCCATTTTTTACCGTGGAAATAGCTGTGACAGCCATGATCGGTAGCCCAACCCCGGTAATAATAAACCCGGCAATAGCCGCCCAGTACGTTGTGCCGGATTCCAATCCAAGCGTTGGGGGATAAATCAAATTACCCGCACCAAAAAATAATGCAAAAAGCATAAAGCCAATGATCCAGACATCCTTTTTCATCGTGTATCGATCCTTTCATGCTGCTATTGTTTATAAAAAAATAAATAATCAGAATCGTTATAGCGTTCTATTGACTGCAAAACAAAAGAAGTTTAGCAAGAATGTCTTAGCCTGTCAATATAGGAAAATATCAATCGGCAGAGTGTCTGACTCGTTCACATTCAGTTGGTTAATCACACTGGGGCATGTTCTCATGACGTTTGGTCTCAGATCGCGACAGAGGGGGGTGGTGATTGATCCATTGATTGTCATTAAATCAGTTTACAATCCCTTTTTCCCCATTTAAAATAACCTTATGTTATTGTCTGTTTTTAACACGATACGTTAGGGGGTAATATATGCCTTCATCTGTTCTATTTGAAATTATGCTTATCGGACTTTTGGGCATCGGTTCCCAGTGGGCGGCATGGCGTTACAGAATGCCGGCCATTGTTGTCATGTCCATTATTGGACTGCTTGCTGGACCAATATTGGGACTGATGGATCCGGAGGACGATTTTGGTGAATTATATAATCCGATTATCTCTGTTGCTGTTGCGATCATCCTGTTTGAAGGAAGTTTGAACTTAAGTTTTAAGGAAATTCGCGGTCTAGGGCGTCCGGTTTTCCGTATTTCAACGATCGGGGCATTCTTGTCATGGATTCTCGGGTCATTGACCGCCCATTATATAGCTGATTTGAGCTGGGCGGCTGCCTTTGTTATTGGTGGGCTGTTTATTGTGACGGGGCCCACTGTTATCATGCCGCTTTTGCGTCAGTCGAAGTTGAAACCGAGACCCGCGAAAATCTTGAAATGGGAAGGCATCATTGTTGATCCGATTGGTGCGCTTCTCGCGGTATTTGCTTTTGAAATTATCAGCTACCTGACAGCCGAGAATCCCGATGGCTCCGCATTAATCACGTTTTTGGCGGCATCTGTCTTTGCAGCCATATTGGGTTGGGCATGCGGCAAAGGAATCGGTTGGATGTTTGAACATGGCTATATGCCCGAATTTCTTAAATCCCCGGCCGTCTTCACGGTCGTTATTGGCTGTTTCACACTTGCTGATGTCATTATTCATGAAACCGGGTTGCTCGCGGTCACGGCGATGGGCATGACCCTGGCCAACATGGGCATCAGTTCGATTGCCGACATGCGTCACTTTAAGGAAAATGTGTCGATTCTTCTCATATCGGCTATTTTTATTATGTTGACGGCTTCCCTGCAAGTCGATACCCTTCTGAAGGTGTTTGATCCGAATATTATGGGCTATGTATTGCTCATGATGTTTGTGGTACGTCCTCTGTCGATTTTTCTATCAACCATTGGCACTAACCTGTCTATAAACGAAAAAGCGCTGCTCGGCTGGATTGCCCCGCGAGGTGTTGTCGCGCTAACTGTATCGGGCTATTTTGCTTCGATCTTATCGGAGGCGGGCTATGTTGATGCATCGCTCATTACAACGATCACATTCGCCTTAGTGTTTACCACCGTTGTTGCTCATGGATTTTCTATCGGGTGGCTCGCCAGGAAATTGCATCTGTCCCTGGAAGGCCGGCCGGGAACGTTGATTGTTGGCAGCAATTCATTTACCGTTAACCTGGCTCAATCTCTGAAAAAAGTGAATGCCCCTGTTATGATTGTTGACTCATCATGGGAACGGCTGCGAAAAGCCCGCGCTGCGGGTGTCCCGTATTTTCACGGGGAGATGCTGTCCGAGCAGACGGAATATCAGTTGGACACGAATCCGTACGAATATATGATTGCGGCAACCGAGTATAATTCCTATAACGCCTTGGTCTGTACGACATTCATGCCCGAATTCGGCCGGACGAATGTGTTTAAAGTGAGCCCGTACCGATATGACCTCCATAGTATGGGGGATACCGTCAATAAAGTGGCTGGGCGGATTTTGTTTAAGAAAGAATTATCGCTGGACCAATTAAACCATAAACTTTCCAATCATTACGTGTTCCGCCAAACGTCGATCACAAATCAGTACAGCTACAAGCAATACTTAAATGATAAGGATGAGCATACGGTTCTCTTGTATGTTATGAAGCCGTCCGGACATATGCGGTTTTATACTGAGGAAATTCGGGTGACACCGGAAGCCGGCGATAAACTCGTCAGTCTCACTCCGCCTGGGAAAGAAATTAAGAAACTCCGCAAACGTTTGGCGAACCAGAAGACGGACAGTGGTAACAAACCAGTGAATGATCAAGAAATGTGACGAACAGACCAATGCAGCGCACGATGATCGTAGCGCTGCATTGGTCTATTCAAGATTATCCAGTTGTTGGTTTAATTCCTTCATGCGATCCTCGATTTCCTCCAGCTTTTTGTCACCGGCGGACGTATCCACACTGAACGAGGTGGCTTTTTCCACATCTCCCTGAATCCGGCTGTAATCGGACTTCAATTCCGCCAGTTCGGCTTCAATGTCTTGTTTTCGCATACCATCACTCCTGTCTGCAGTGTAGCGTAAAACCGACCTGCGAACAAGAGGTCACGTCAAATAAGCGCATCTTCGTCCTCAGGAAGCGTATCCTGATACGTATGATAGAAATGGCTGATGATCGTTTTTATTACGGCGTAAAGTGGTACAGCGAACAACATGCCCAATAATCCCCCGATGCTTCCGGCAGCAAGAATCACGGTGATCACTGTTAGCGGATGCAGCTTCAGCGCCCGTCCCATCACATTGGGCGATACGAGGTTGCCTTCAATCTGTTGGGCAATGATCATGACTATGGCTACCCAGACAGCCATCATCGGGTCCTGGAAGAATCCGACGATAATGGCCGGTGTAACAGCCAGATAAGGCCCGAGAAACGGGATGACACAGATAATCATACCGAAAATCGCGAGCGTCAGGGCATAATCCAGTTGAATGATAGAATAGCCGATGTACAATAATACACCAATACAGATGCTGACAACGAGCTGCCCCTGGATATAGGAGGTCAGAGCATCGTCAATCTTTCGCAATAGAGAACGGATATTGGCCGCCTTATCAGCCTCGAAAAATTGAGTGATAAAGGGTGCAAATTTTTCCCCGTCCTTCAGCATGAAAAACAGGAAAAACGGAATCAGTATCAGCGCAAAGACGACCCCGATAAACTCGCTAATAAACCCGAAAATAAAGCTCATGAATGATTGAATATACGACTGCAAATTCGATGTAATTTTGTTAACCGTTTCGTTTACTTCTTTCGGGATAAATTCCTGATTATGTTGCCAGTAGGAGATAAGGTCCTGCACACCGCTTACCATGCGCGGTATATTGTTGAGCAGGTTCGTGAATTGTCGCTGCAATACCGGTGCAACATAGGTGACAATCAAAAACACCGCCAGTATGAGAAGCATAAACACGATAAGGATGGAAACGACCCGGTTTATTTTCCATTTTCCCAGCCAATCAACAAGTGGCCTCATCAAGTAGAATAAAATACCTGCACCGATAACGGGCAGGGCAACCGCACCCATGTACGTAAACAGAGGATCAAAAATAAATCTCGTTTTAAATACAAGCCATATGAGTAGAAAGACAAGAATAAGCATGATTAATGTTTGGAATGATCGTTTTTCCAGCACGGCCATCACATCCTATTGTTAGTTGTTTCGTCCATTTTAACGGTTCTTGGTTACAATAGAAAGCATTCGTTATGCATTGTCACCGAAAACGCGCACGGACAAACATAGAAAAATAGAAGACCGGACAAAAGTATGATAGACTGTGACTTATGAATAGTCGACAGATGGAGGGGAACTGCTATGCGTCAATGGGAAGCCATCTATGATAAATGGAAAAACAGCGAGCATCTGGATGATCAGTTGAAACAAGAGCTTGACGCGATGCGTGATCAGCCGGATCTGCTGGAGGATGCCTTTTATACGGACCTGGCTTTCGGGACCGGGGGAATGCGCGGAGTGCTCGGCCCGGGGACGAACCGGATGAATCGCCATACCATCCGCAAAGCCGTGCACGCGCTCGGTCGTTACTTGAAAAAGCATTATGTCAATGTCCATGACCGCGGTGTGGCGGTGTCGTATGATTCCCGTCATATGTCGAGGGAATTTGCCGTCGAAACAGCCAAAGTTCTCGGGGCGCACGGGATGAAAGCATACGTGTTTGACACGCTGCATCCGACGCCACTGCTTTCGTTTGCTGTCCGTTACTTGGGTGCTGCCGCTGGTGTGATGATTACCGCCAGCCACAACCCCCCGGAATACAACGGGTTTAAGGTCTACAATGACGATGGCGGGCAAATAACACCGGATGAAGCGGCTGCCATTACTGACGAGATGGCTAGCATAGACGATGAACTGACCGTCCCGTATTTGGAGCAGTCGGAACTGGAGGCGCAGGAACGGCTCATATGGGTCGGCCGTGACATTGACCACGCCTATTTGAAATACTTGGAGGCCATGAGCCAACTTGATTCCGCTGAGCAGAAGCGGGCGAAGGATTTACAGATTGTCTTCACCCCGCTGCACGGGACGGCGCATCATCTTGTGTTAAGCGGACTGCAACGGTTGCATTTTCACCAAGTGGACGTCGTAGAAGAACAGGTAGAACCGGATCCGGCGTTTTCCACGGTTGATTCGCCCAACCCGGAAGAACATCAGGCGTTTACAATGGCCATGCAACGCGGCAAACAGACCCAAGCGGACATCCTCATCGCAACCGATCCGGATGCAGATAGGTTAGGAGCTGCCGTGAAGGATGCAAATGGGGACTATACGGTGCTGACCGGCAATCAGCTGGGTGCGCTCTTGCTGGACTATATTTTAAAACATACAGATCGGCAGCTGCTTGCAAATGCCCGCATGATCAAAACGATTGTCACGTCTGAACTGGGCAGGCGGATTGCCGAAAGCTACGGTGTCCGGACGATTGATACGCTGACCGGTTTTAAATATATCGGAGAGAAAATCCGCCAGTTTGAAACCACGGGGGAAACGTTTCTTTTCGGCTATGAAGAAAGTTTCGGTTATTTAATCAGCGATGTCGTGCGCGATAAAGATGCTGTCCAGGCTGCTATCGCCACGTGTGAAATGGCGTATTATTGGAAAAAACAGGGTAAGACGCTTGATAAGGCGCTGCAATCCCTTTATGATGCGCACGGGTATTACATTGAGGATATGGTTTCGTGGAAGCTGACCGGAAAAGAGGGCATGGAAACAATCTCAGACATCATGCAGGCCGCGCGGACGGAGACGATGGCTGACATCGGTGGCATGCCGGTACAGACTGTCGAAGATTATTGGGCCGGTGAGCGCATCACCCCAGGCAAGGAACAGACAGAGCCCATCAAACTGCCCAAGGATAACGTTGTGAAATTTTTGCTGGCGGGTGACTGCTGGGTTTGTCTGCGCCCGTCAGGAACAGAACCGAAACTGAAATGCTACGTTGGTGTCTGCGGTAATCATGAAGCCGAAAGCAGGAAGCGACTGACCGACTTGACTGCTGCCATGAATGAATTTTTGAACCGGGTGTCATCCTAATTGTGAAACGCCATCGAACGACAGATATTCGAACGGAGAAGCACTCACATCGATAAGAGACCATTTAGTTCGTATGATTTGACAATTTACGACAAAAGCGGTTTAATGAAAACAAACATATAATTCGTTCCTTTTCAAAAGGGGAGTAGCTGTACAATTAAAGTCGTCAATTCGAGATGGTTATCTCCGGCTTGATTGGCAACACCGCGTTGTTAGCGAGACCTTTACCACGTCATGGTAAGGGTCTTTTTTATGGTCCTGCCATTGGTCGGGATCATAACGATGAAGGAGAGATAATCATGGAAGCGCAATTACTGATGGAATATGCATGGGTGCTGGTAATACTGATCGGTTTGGAAGGATTGCTGGCAGCGGACAACGCCTTGGTGCTAGCGATTATGGTGAAACACCTTCCGCAAGAAAAGCGAAAAAAAGCTCTGTTTTACGGATTGGCCGGCGCATTTGTGCTGCGATTCGGGTCGTTGTTCATTATTTCGTTTCTTGTGGATGTATGGCAGGTACAGGCGTTGGGTGCCCTTTATTTGCTCGGTATTTCAGCGAAAAATTTGTACGATAGATTCAGCCATAAGGCGACCGGAGAAACAAACAAATCGGAACTCAAATCGGCTGGTAACGGATTCTGGATGACGGTTTTGAAAGTGGAATTCGCCGACCTTGCGTTTGCCATTGATTCGATTTTGGCGGCGGTGGCTCTGGCGGTGGCTCTTCCGGACACGGCTTGGCCAACGATCGGCAGTCTGGACGGTGCGAAGTTTGCAGTGGTGTTTGCCGGCGGAATGATCGGTTTGATTCTAATGCGGTTTGCCGCCAATGTTTTCGTGGAATTGTTGAATAAACGCCCCGGTCTGGAAGTAGCTGCATTTGTCATTGTCGGCTGGGTTGGTGTGAAACTGACGCTGATCGTTCTCGCACACGATGATATTGGGCTGATTCCCCATGGGTTTCCGCACTCAACAACGTGGAAACTCATATTTTACGGTGTTCTCGTTGCCGTTGCAGTGACGGGCTGGTTTTCATCAAAAAAAGAGCCATCGAATGATCATTCATGAACGGAAAGGTTGTGAAAAATGGCCGTGAAAACGAAGCGGATTTACGAACAAGCAGAGGTGAATGACGGCGTGCGCGTACTGGTGGATCGGGTTTGGCCAAGAGGTGTCTCCAAAGAGGCTGCCCAACTTGATTATTGGCTGAAAGAAATCGGGCCGTCGAGCGAGCTGCGCCAATGGTTCGGGCATGATCCGGACAAGTATGAGACATTTAAACAGCGGTACAACGACGAACTTCAGGACGGCAAACAGCAAGAAGCCTTCCAGCAGCTGAAGGAACTGGCACAAGACAACGATCAACAACTAACTCTTTTGTTTGCTGCCAAAGATGAAACATACAATCAGGCTCGTGTACTCAAAGACTTGCTGGACAAGCAATAGAAAAAACGAGGCTGGGACATAACTAAACAAATCACTCCTGAACACGAACAATATAGTTAAGAAGTAGTCATCGCTTCGGAAAAACACTGCGCTTTCACCTTGCCAGGCACAAGCGCGACATCTGTTCAAGCTTCCTTTGGTCGCTTTCACAGTGTCTTCTTTGCCGCGGGCGCTGATGAGCCTCCTCGTGCTCGTCGCACTGCGGGGTCTCATCTAGGCTTTTCATCCCGCAGGAGTCTCCGTGTTTTTCCTACGCTAAACGAAAAATCCGAACTGATTCAGATTATTTGTGAATCATGTTCGGATTTTTCTTTGACTAAACGTCTTTTGTCCCAGTCCCGTTTTGTGTCTAGTTCCGGATGATATAATCGAACGCATTCAAGGCGGCATTGGCACCGGAACCCATGGAGATAATGATTTGCTTGTTGGGCTCATCGGTACAATCGCCGGCAGCGTAGACACCGGGTACGTTGGTGGCCCCGAGTCGATCCACTGCAATCTCACCGAATTTATTGCGTTCAACATTGTCACCCAACCATTCGGTATTTGGCAGTAGCCCGATCTGGACAAATACACCTTCGAGCTCTATGTGCTGTTCCGTTTCGGATTCACGATCGATGTAGGTAATGCCATTGACATTATCTTCACCGGTAATTTCGGTTGTCTTTGCATTCGTCTTAATCGTCGTGTTTGGTAAACTGTTCAGGCGTTCCTGCAACACGGAGTCTGCTTTTAATTCCGGTGCAAATTCCAGAACGGTGACGTGTTTGACAATACCGGCGAGATCGATGGCAGCTTCCACACCGGAGTTACCGCCACCAATAACGGCCACATCTTTTCCTTCAAATAGCGGACCGTCACAGTGCGGGCAGTACGCCACACCTTTATTGCGGAATTCCTCTTCACCCGGTACGCCAATTTGGCGCCAACGGGCTCCTGTTGCGAGGACGACGGTCTTGCTTTCCAAAACAGCGCCGTTCTCAAGTTCCATCTCAATAACGTTATTTTTTCTTTCGAGTCCTTGCGCACGTTGCAGATTCATGACATCAATGTTGTAGTCTTTGACGTGTTCTTCGAGGCTTTCTGCAAATATAGGCCCCTCGGTACGCTTAACACTGATAAAGTTTTCAATCCCTGCGGTGTCATTGACCTGGCCTCCGATACGCTCGGTGACCATACCTGTGCGAATGCCTTTGCGTGCTGCGTAAATTGCAGCGCTTGCACTTGCCGGACCACCGCCGACAACAAGGACATCAAATGGATCTTTATTTTCAAACTCGGAAGCATCCGGGCCGCTGCCCAATTTGGCAAGAATCTCTTCAAGTGTCATCCGGCCGCCTCCGAACGATTCGCCGTTCAGAAATACAGTTGGCACGGCCATGATGTTGTTGCTTTCCGCTTCTTCTTTAAATGCGGCGCCATCAATCATGGTATGCGTAATGTCCGGATTAAGCACGCTCATGACGTTCAGTGCCTGGACAACAACCGGGCAGTTTTGACAGCTTAAGCTGGCGTAAGTAACAAAGTCATGTTTCCCTTTCAAACTTTTAGCCTGGTCTATGAGTTTCTGGTCTTCTTTCGGGGTTCTGCCGCTTACCTGCAAAAGCGCCAGTACCAACGATGTGAATTCATGGCCGAGCGGGACACCGGCAAATGTGATACCGGTGTCTTCGCCGACGCGGTTCACACTGAAACTTGGGGTTCTCGGCAGTTCTGTGTGCTCCACTTTAATATGTTGGGACATGGAAGCCAGTTCATCGACCAATTCAAGCGTGTCACGGGAGACTTTATCAGATCCGGCACTCACCTTAAGCAATACGTCGTCTTCCATTAATTCGAGGTATTGGGCTAATTGTGCTTTTAAATCGGCGTCCAGTATCATAATTGAATCGACCCCTTAAATTTTTCCTACAAGATCAAGACTTGGTTTCAATGTTTCAGATCCTTCTTCCCATTTTGCCGGGCAAACTTCACCTGGATTGTTGCGGACATATTGTGCTGCTTTTACTTTGCCGACAAGGGTACTTGCGTCACGGCCGATACCGTCCGCATTAATTTCAGCTGCTTGTACAACACCATCCGGGTCAATCAGGAATGTACCGCGTTGAGCAAAACCCTGGTCATCAAGCACCTCAAAGTTGTTGGAGATGGTTTGTGCAGGGTCACCGATCATTGTATATTCAATTTTGTTAATCGCTTCGGAATGATCGTGCCATGCTTTATGGACAAAGTGACTATCAGTTGAAACGGAATATACTTCGACGCCAAGTTCCTTCAAATTGGCATATTGCTCTTGAAGATCTTCCAGTTCTGTTGGGCAGACGAATGAAAAGTCAGCAGGATAAAAGCAAACAATATTCCATTGTCCTTTTAGATCCTCATCCGTCATATCAATAAATTCTCCGTTCTGTGGACTGTAGGCTTTTGATTGGAATGATTGAATTTCTTTTCCGATTAAAGACATACGTCATCTCCTCCTTGGTTTTTTGAATGTATAGTGGCAGGTTTGGTATGGAACCTGGACCGCCTTGTTTCTTTGCTGAATTATAATTTTTATAATTCAATACTGATTATTACATGAAAATTATTTTTAGTCAACCGTGACACATTTGATCATATACTTAACCAGCTGCCCGAACCCCCACTATTTACTATGCCTGATATCATGCCTGTTGTGCAAATTATCAACACGGAAAACAGCACTTTTTTCGTCTGCTTGATGGTCATTGTTCAACACAAGACATGAATTCATACGGTAATGACATTTTTTCACTAATAGTCATTTTCATACGCGATAGCATCATATTTGTCGTCATTGACGGAAAAATGTGATACGTTCGGACTTGAAATAGCAACGGAGCAGGGGGAGATAGGATGAGGACACACCATTCACTCATGGAAATACTGCGAACATCTCTTAAGTTGGGGCTCACCTCCTTTGGTGGTCCGGTAGCTCATCTTGGTTATTTTAAGGATGAATACATTGATAAACGGCAATGGCTCGATGATAAAACGTATGCGGACATCATTGCGTTGTGCCAGTTTCTTCCGGGCCCAGCCAGTAGTCAGGTGGGCATATCCATCGGCATGCTGCGCGGTGGCTTTTTCGGCGGGCTTGTGTCGTGGTTTGGCTTTACCGTGCCATCCGTCATCGTGCTTGTACTGTTTGCGCTATTCTACCAAACCTTTTCCTTGGAAGGTGCGGCGTGGATCGGGGGCTTGAAAATTGTTGCTGTGGCCGTCGTTGCCCATGCCGTGATCGGGCTTGGCAAAAAACTGACTCCTGACACACCGCGCATAGCGGTTGCATTGGCGGCTGCTGTGGTCATGCTGTTATTCCCGTCAGCGATGGTACAGATTGGTGTCATCATCGGCGCGGCTATTTTGGGCTTTTTCCTATTTTCCAAAGAAGCCACGTCTCGCGTACAGCCGTTTTCCGTGCCCATCACAAAAAAACAGGGGCTCATGTCATTGAGTGTGCTGGTAGGTTTGCTTGTGGGCTTGCCGTTGCTAAGCCAAGCGGTATCCCATGTGTATATAACGTTGGCCGACATCTTCTTCCGGGTGGGCACACTCGTTTTTGGCGGGGGTCATGTCGTGCTGCCGCTTTTGGAGCAGGAAGTGGTGCCGAATGGCTTGCTTACAGGCAGTGACTTTCTCGCCGGCTACGGAATGGCTCAGGCCGTTCCCGGTCCGTTGTTTACGTTTTCCAGTTACTTGGGGGCAATGATCAGCGGCATAGGCGGAGCGGTCGTTGCGACAATTGCCATCTTTTTGCCGTCTTTTCTGCTGCTTGTCGGGGCGTTGCCATTTTTATCCGAATTGCGCCATCGTTCCGGTTTTCAGGGTGTTCTGACCGGTGTGAATGCCAGTGTGGTCGGTATATTGCTGGCGGCATGGTATGACCCGGTCTTCACCAGCTCCGTTGCGGATGGTGCTGACTTCGCACTGGCTGCTGTGTTGTTCGGTCTTCTTCATTTTTGGAAAGTGCCGGCATGGCTGGTCGTGATCATTGGCGTTATTGTTGGTACAGGCATTGGTTTCATGTTTGGATAGGAGGGATTGAATGGCACAACATCATTTTCATTTACAAGCGACCTGGCCGGGTGGGCGCAACAGTACCGGATCGATTGAAGCGGGGAATTTGCAGACAAATATCTCCATCCCACCGGAAATGGACGGCCCGGGTGTGGGAACGAACCCGGACGAAATGCTGCTGGGAGCAGCAGCAACGTGCTATGTAATTACCCTTGCAGCGATGATCGAACGAGCCGAATTGCCACTGGCGGCAATGTCACTCGACTCGGAAGGTGTGGTTGATGTTACAAACGGTGTCATGACGTATGAAAGAATTATTCATAAACCGTACGTTGCCTTGAAGCACGGCTCGGGTGAAAAAGAATATGACAAATTGCATAAGCTCGTTGACAAGGCCGAATCCAACTGCATGATCTCCCGGGCCGTGCAAGGCAATGTGGCGATAGAGGTACAGGCGGAGATAGAATGAAATTGGGTGGCGCTCCATTTTAGGCTGAGAAAATTATGTTTCCCTAATCATTACGTTAAAGACGCTCAGAATAGTATCTGAGCGTTTTTGATTGCCCATATTTATTAAAAAATACGAAATCAGAGTTATCTCGGATTAAATAGACCATTTTCTTTCTTGACACAAGTCAGTATTCTTTTTTATAATGCATTAAAACATACTATTATTATAGGGATTGTCACCTTTAAGGGAGAAAATGCTTGGTTGGGGGGTGGCAAATGGAATAACCGCTGCATATACTAAGACAATCAGTACGTGGGATGATGGTGGTTCAGAGCGCTGGACTCGCATAAATAAAAGGGGGAAGTGATGGTGGATATATTTTATATTGTTTTGAATGTTGCTGTTCTTGTGGTACTTATAGGTCTTTTAATTCGTATGCAGCAAAAGCATTATTCGTTCAGTAAGCGTGTATTTGCAGGTCTTGGTATTGGCATCGTTTTAGGTGTGATCCTTCAGGTTATCTATGGGACGGGGTCCGACGTGCTTTCACAAACCATTGAGTGGTACAATATTGTCGGCAGAGGGTATGTACAATTATTGATGATGATTGTTGTTCCGCTGGTTATGGTTTCTATTATTCAATCGATCATTAATTTAGAAAAATCATCGGATCTTGGGAGAATGTCGGCCTGGATTATTGGATTTCTGGTTTCGACTGCGATGGTAGCGGCACTGGTTGGCGTCGGAAGCGCTGCTCTTTTTGACTTGAATGCCGGTGAAATCGAATCCGGCCAGGCCGAACAGGATCGGGGGTCGATGCTGGAATCAACATTAGGGGATATGGAGAACCAATCAACACCTGAAAAGATTTTAAGTTTTATTCCGTCCAATATTTTTCAGGATATGACCCAGGACCGTCCGACGTCGGTTATTGCCATTGTTATTTTTTCCATGATTGTTGGGATCGCGGTTTTAGGATTGCGCCGAAAGAAACCGGAAGAGGCAGAACGGTTTACCAAAGGTGTTAATACCATTTTCGCTGTTATCATGCGTATCGTAACGCTGATTCTGCGCCTGACACCATTTGGAATATTGGCATTGATCGCAACAACGGTAGCCAGCACGGATGTGGCAGGCATCGTGGAACTGGGCAAATTTGTTATTGCATCGTATGCTGCTCTGATTGTCATGTTCCTTATTCATTTAGTGCTGGTTGGTGTGTTTGGATTGAACCCAATGACGTATTTAAAAAAAGTGCTGCCGGTTTTAAGTTTCGCATTTACCTCCCGTTCAAGTGCCGGAACGATTCCCTTAAATATCCAGGCACAGAAGAATTCGCTTGGTGTTGACCAAGGAATTGCGAATATGTCGGCATCGTTTGGTGCAACCATTGGGCAAAATGGATGTGCAGGTCTTTATCCGGCCATGCTTGCTGTTATGATCGCGCCCTCTGTCGGTATAGACCCGTTCACACCAGGTTTTATTCTTCAATTGGTATTAATCATTGGCATTAGCTCGTTTGGTGTGGCCGGTGTCGGCGGTGGTGCCACATTTGCAGCGCTGATTGTTCTGTCGTCCATGGGGCTTCCGGTTGCCCTGGCCGGGCTGCTTATCTCGATTGAAGCATTGATTGACATGGGCCGCACCGCCTTGAACGTTAATGACGCTATGCTCACAGGCACGCTGACATCACGCGTGATGAAAAAGTTGAACCGAAAGACTTTTAACGATAAAACGGCAATCGAACAAGAAACCGCATTGTAATGAAAAAAGCCGCTCCAGCACGGGGCGGCTTTTTTTATGGTTGAGGTATATTAAATTGCGCGACCCGAGCCAAGGAGTTTGTCTTTGTCTCTACTCGCGGGTCATGTTTATGATTTTGTCGATTGGCTGCTGCTGCTTGGTGGTAAAGTAGGGTGCGAAGGGACATCCATTTGTTTGCACACGGTCGATGACATTAGCAACGGTGAACATATCCGGCGACAGATCGTCATTAACTTCTTCCCAGAACAACGGCGCGGCAACTGTTGCGTCTTTTCGCTTCCTTGGGGAGTAGGGTGCGACGATCGTTTTGCCTTCCCCGTGCTGCAAATAATCGATATATAAACGGTTTCCGCGTTTTTCCTTCATTCGCTCGGTCGTGAAGGCTTTCGGGTATTCGCGCTCAAGCGTCCAGGCAATCGCTTGTGTAAATATACCGGTGTCGGCATACGACATGGTGCCGGGAGGAATGGGAATGTGCACTTGCAGCCCTTTTCCGCCGGATGTTTTGACAAATGAGATCAAGTCAAGGTTATCCAGCAGTTGCTTCAGCAATTTCGCAGCTTTGACGGCCAAATGGAAAGCTTCGCGGCCAGGCGGGTCCAGGTCAAACACAATCTCAACCGGCTGTGTGCGATCGGATGGTTGGAACGGGATATGGTATTCCATCGTGCCGTGATTGGCGAGCCAGACGAGTGACTCCAAATTATTGCAAACAAAATGCATGTCCCCGTCATGCTCAACACCTTTGACAAAATCCGGCGCACCATCCGGCCGATGTTTTTGAAAAAAAGATTCCCCGTCCACCCCGTCCGGACAGCGGATAATGGTAAGCATCCTGTCCTGCAAAAATGGCAACATATAGGGCGTGACTTCCCGCATGTAAGCAAGCATATCGCCTTTTGTTACTCCGACACTCGGCCAGAAAACTTTCGCCGTATTGGTCGCTTCAACCGTCTCCGGCAACATGGCCATATCAAGATTCAATTTTTCCACCGTACAGTCGGCCGCATCCATATCCGGAAGCAACTGGCTAAATGAAGGCTCCCGAATCTCGTCCGAGACCAGGTCCAATGTATGGATTGACGCGCATACGGCGGGTGGGAGACGGTAGCCGTCAATCTCCTTCGTCCCATTCGTGACAAACAATTGCCGTAATGTATCGGATGCCGATTCATCCAGCCCGTGTTTGCATTTCCCGATGTCAACCGGCTTGCCGTCGTGGAAAACACAGGCGGTAAAATAGTCATTTTGTGTATGATAAAACGTTAAAAATGCCGTTACCGTCCGCCAGTTTTTAATTTTAAACCAGTCGCGATGGTCTTTGCCTTGCTTGTAAACACTCGTTTGTCGTTTCGCTACCACCCCCTCGCCTTTATAGCGGAATGCGTTCTCCCAAGCCGCATCCGCATCGCTCGAAAACGGAACAGCATACAAACGTTGACCCAACTGGCTTTTGTCGTTAAACAACTTTCGCAGACGCTGCTTCCGTTGTTGTAGTGGTTCCTCTAAGAGCGACTCCCCGGCTTCCAAAAGCACATCAAACGCCATAAAACTCACCGGTCGCTCCGAAGCGGCCGCAGCAATCCGGTCGGTATTTGTCATCCGGCCACGCTGCTGGAGTAAGGAAAAATTGGATTGATGCGCATTGTTCAGAATGGCCAGTTCCCCGTCCAGCGTCAGTGGCAAACGCGCCCCGATTAGTGATTGCTCTGTTTGACAAGCGGACGGAATCTCAGGAAAGGTAGCCGTCAGATCGGTGCCATTTTTGCTGATAAGCCTGATCGAATCCTTTTCCCATTTCAGCAAGCAACGGAACCCGTCATATTTCGTTTCATACACCCAGTCACCTCCGCGTGGAATCGTATCGTTCATAATTGGCTTCATGACATTCATCGAACCACTCTCCTAGTCGTTAATATACCTCCATTTCATATCCGTTATCAGGATAAATTTGTACCCCGGGAGCCAAACTATATTTAAAAGGAGGCCAAACGTATGCATACGATGTGGAAGGGGACGATCAGTTTCGGATTGGTCAATATTCCGGTGAAAATGCACGCCGCAACCGAAAACAAAGACGTGAAACTGCGCAATCTGCACAAGGAATGCGAGACGCCGGTGACGTATGAACGCGTCTGCCCGAACTGTGACCGGGATGTGAAAAATGACGAAATCGTGAAAGCGTACGAATACGCCAAAAATAAATTTGTGGTGTTGGATGATGAAGAACTGGAAAATCTTAAAAAAGAACAAAAAGATAAAGCGGTGGAAATTATGGACTTCGTTGAATTGGACGAGATAGACCCGATCTATTTTGAAAAAAGCTATTACCTGTCACCCGATGAAAGCGGGGTCAAATCGTACGGACTTCTTCGCTCAGCGTTGAAAGATACCGGAAAAATCGGTGTTGCCAAAATGATGATCCGCTCCAAGGAGCAATTGGCCGTCATTCGCATTTATGAAAATACGCTTGTCGTCGAAACCATTCATTATCCGGATGAAGTCCGCGACGTACAAGACGTCCCGAATGTACCAGAAGCCGACAATGCCGATGCTAAAGAGCTGGATACGGCAAAAATGCTGGTTGATCAACTGTCCGCCACGTTTGACCCGGAAAAATACAACGATGAGTATCGCGCCGC
The DNA here is from genome assembly GCF_055395055.1 of Lentibacillus halophilus. Taxonomy (NCBI): domain Bacteria; kingdom Bacillati; phylum Bacillota; class Bacilli; order Caryophanales; family Bacillaceae; genus Lentibacillus; species Lentibacillus halophilus. The sequence goes on along the minus strand of NZ_AP043750.1, from coordinate 745,437 downwards.
GCTGTTGGAGTTGATCGAGCAGAAGAAAAATGATGAAGACGTTACAACGGCAACGGAAAAGCCAAAGCCTGACAATGTCACCAACTTGATGGATGCTCTGCAAAAATCGCTGGACCGCGCCCAGGATGACAACCAAACAACATCGAAAGCAGGCAAAAAAGCAACAACACCGAAGAAAAAGATTGCCAAAGCCAAATAAAAGACAACGTGTGGTAACCGCCCGGGTAATATGGCAGGAAATTGGATCTGGTCGATAAATCCTGGATCCGGTTGATAAATCAGAAAACCTGGTCGATAAATTCAGAATCTGGTTGATAAATCGTGTCAACCGGTCGATAAATTCAGAATCTGGTTGATAAATCAGCCAATCCGGTCGATAAAATCTGGATCCGGTTGATACCTCAGCCAACCTGGTGATAAATCCAGAATCCGGTTGATATCACCCACCCGCCATCCGGTCAATCGTGCCCTCCTCGCCCTGTCCGGATAACAATGATTGCATACCTTTGCATTCCGCTTACAATTCATTAACAACTGCCAAAAATAGTGGGCTCCCTGTCGTAATGCTATGACAAAACGGGTATAGAACCTGTGTCAACGATGATTACCAACAAAGGCAGGGAGACAAATGGAGCGGAATGCTTATTTTGATAATGCAAAATGGATCATGATTTTTCTGGTCGTGTTCGGTCATATTATTCAACCGTTCCGGGAAGACACAGCAGGGATCAATACATTGTATTTATGGATTTACACCTTCCATATGCCGGCATTTATTTTTCTGGCTGGTTTTTTTGCGAAAGGTTCCGGGAATATGAGTTACATGATGAAAATGGCAAAAAAATTGCTTCTGCCCTATGCCATTTTCCAGCTTCTTTATACAGGGTATTTTTTCTGGATTGGTAAAGACGGCTGGCAGGCGGGGATGTTTTATCCGCACTGGTCACTATGGTTTTTGTTCAGTCTGTTTAGCTGGCACTTGTTGCTGATTTGGTTCAAAAAGATACCAGCAGGAATGGGTATGGCTATTTCGGTCGGCATCGGATTACTGGTTGGCCTGTTTGGTGAAATCGGCCATACCTTCAGTTTGTCCAGGACATTTGTTTTTTTCCCATTTTTCCTGATGGGCTTTTGGATGACGAAAGACAACATGGCTTGGCTGAAAACAACGCCGGTACGCATCGCTGCCCTTGTTGTCATGGGCGCGACAGCTGTGGCGATTTATGTGGCACCGGATTTCAATTCCGGATGGCTTTTGGCGTCAAAATCCTACAACGACTTGGGCATGCCTGATTTAGGGGTGCTGGCACGTCTGCTGGTTTATGTGACGTCGGGATTGATGGTTGCCGCCGTCTTTGCCTGGGTACCGTTGCGCCGCAGTGGTTTGACACATCTCGGCGAACGGACCTTGTACGTTTATTTGTTGCACGGATTTTTTATCCAATTTTTCCGGCAAGCCGATTTATTTGCCATTCATAACGTTTTGGATGTTGTCGGCCTCGGTCTCATTGCAGCCTTGATTGTCTTCGCACTGGCCAGTAAACCTGTCGTCGGCATTTGGCAGCCGCTTGTGGAAGGAAAACTGTCCATACTGCAACGAATGATACGCGGACGGACGGTCTCGAGATGAGGCGTGAAACCCCTGGAAAAGGAGTATTCAAAGCATCGACTTAGCAACTGTTCCTAAATAAAAGGAGGGAGAAACAATGAACGTATGTGTCTTTGGTGCAAGCGGCTATCTTGGCTCAACCGTTTATCAGTTATTGAAAAATGAACCGTCTTTAGATGTATCCGGCACGTATTTGACGGATCCCGGAGCGTTTACCGATCTTCACAAGCTGGATGTCAATGATCCGGAGTCGTTTTCGGGATTTTATAAAACGATGCAGCCGGACGTTGTGGTCTGGTCAGTCATGAGCGGCACTTATGAAGATGACTTGATCAACGAAGGGCTGCTGCATTTGCTTGACCATTTGCGACCGGAAACCAAATTGATCTATCTGTCGACGGATTTCGTATTTTCTGATGGAAACGGTCCATACAATGAAGAGGATTATGTCAGCAAATGGCCGGATGAACATACGTTAAGCACGTATGCCAATGCCAAAATTAAAGCCGAACGCATGATTGCTGATCAGGTTACGAATTATGCCATATTACGAGCAGGGCCGATCTACGGTGAAAACCATCTCGGCCAACAGGATGAACGAACAAAACAGCTAAAGGAAACGCTCGCCAATGAACAAATCACAGCTTACCGGCCTGATCTGATCCGGACATTCGTCCATGTCGAGGACCTGGCCGCTGCGGTTGTGGCCTTTGTGTCAAACGGTTTAACAGGCATTTATCATACAGGTGCGAAGCGGCAGGCCAGTTTTTATACGTTCATGCGTAAAATGACAGAGATGCTTGGGTACCAGCCGGAGCGGATAGAAAAAGCACCGGAAGACGACCAGCCGGATAAGGAAATGCCGAAGAACACCGCTCTATCAACAGAAAAAATAACAGCGGAAACCGATCTCCATTTCCGTCCGTTGCCATAGAACCTCCCCGGTAAGTCTAAAGGTGCCGGGTGTTTTCCATAGGGGGTAAGCAGAAGCCATTGCCGTACCCTTTTTAAAACATGAAGGGCGACCAGCATTCGCAGAAGACATATGACGGCTGAACGATCCACTTTGACCAACAGTTCGGGGATCGTTTCAGGAAGTCAATAATTCTGGCATAATTGCCACCTTTTGCTGCATAGAATCATAACAGCGAACGTTCAAAAAGGCATGTTTACATTGTTTCGATGTCGGGAAAACATATGCAGAATATATGATACTAAACCGGAAGAGAGAGGGGCCATGACGATGAGTGATTTCTTGAGAAAAGGGTTCCTGCTGGGGCTCGGTGCAGCCATCACAGGTAAGGAAAAAGTGGACGAGAAACTCCAGGTGTTGGTGGACAAGGGCGAATTGACCCAGGACGAGGCGAGAAGCATGCTGAGAGATTTAGCCAATAAGGGTGAATCGAAAACCGATGAATGGAATGAAAAAAGCCAGGAGCAACTGCAGTCGTTCGCCCATGATTTGGGGCTGGCCACCAAAGAGGATATTGATCGATTGGAAGCCCGACTGACGGAACTTGAATCGAAAGAAAATGAACGGTCTTAACATCGCATCCGACCCCTGTCGAGCGCTGTCAAATTATCAGTAAATTTCGTAAATTTTTGTTTGCATATTGATTCCCGGCATGATTAACGTTACAATAACGACATGATAAATGAACGTTTGATTCATTTCAGAAGGGGATGTGTTGTTATGAAGCAAATGGAACACATGCGGGAACACACAGAGAGACAGTTAGGCCGGAAACTCCAGGAAAAAGAACTGGCGTTTCTGCGGTGGGTATACGACCGATATCAAGAAGAAAGACAACGTCACATTAATATATAGATTGCGGGGAGATTGAGAAAGTCTTGGAGCGTATCCAAGGCTTTTTACATGGTTGAAACGATCATGTTCATGTTATACTGGCTTAAGTTAAGGAAAAGGAGTGGCAACCATGGCTGTGACGAACGATACGATCATACAGAAAATGGAAAAGGAGCTGGCCGAAGCGAAACGGTTGTCCAACGACGATGCAGGCATGAAAGCCCATATAGCCCATATTCACCTTTTATGTGAGCTGTTGCTGGAGGAAAAACCGAAGTCGGCAACACCGTCCAGCAGTGACATGACAGCCGACGAAATGAAGGCGATGCTCGGACAAGAAATGACCGGCAAACCGCTCGAGGGAACCGAAAAGCGAACCGAACAAGACGGCGCAAATGGACATTCCATTTTTGATTTTTAACATACACGTGGACAGAGGAGGCGTATTTTGATGAAGTTGTTTTTGATGCTGGGGGCCATCAACGGCTTTTTGGCGGTTGCGCTTGGTGCGTTCGGCGCCCACGGACTGGAAGGAAAAGTTTCCGAAAAAGCGCTCGGCACATGGGAGAAGGCGGTCAATTACCAAATGTTTCATACCATGGCTATGCTTGCCGTCGGTTTATTGCTTGCCAAATGGCAGACCGGTGGGCTTATGTGGGCCGGGTGGATGTTTTTCATTGGCATCATTCTTTTTTCCGGCACGCTCTATATTTACTCAGTGACCGGAGCGAAAACGTTTGCCATGATCACCCCCATTGGCGGGGTTGCCTTTTTGATTGGCTGGGTATTGCTCGGCTATGCGGTTATGAAAGGGCTATAACTGAAACAGCATAATAGTGGACAAAATCGCTACCATTCCAGCTTTAATAAGTTGCTTGATGCCGTCTTGAGCGTTGTTCGTGCTCGTATGCAGGACACCTTCGCAGAATAGGCTTGCTGCAATGAAATACAAGCTGCCTGTCATCATGATGACGTATCCTTGCATAATGGCGATAATCCCCGTTACAATAGCCAGTCCGAGGGTTACGAATTCCAGACGTATGTATTTTTCATACACATTCCGCACATGAATCACGTCCCCTCTGGCCGGTTTGCAGCCCAGTCACGATGTATGGACGGGATAAACCTTGTAGCGGTAGCAGCCTGTTTGCGACCTCTGCAAATGAGTACCCACCGGCAGGACTGCTCCATGCCGGTGGGCGCGCCGGTATACGAATGCCTGACCCCGACGTCAGCGCGGCGGGTATTGCGACATCTGTCCGCTGCTTCCGCTGTTATTATAAGGATACTGATAATTAAGCTCTTCGTTAAAGGTTACATAGTCAAGATAAATCATCAGTAACAAATAACGTTTTCCGGTTTGCTGATCGCTTAAAATGATGTGGTCGCGACCCGCTGCCTCAACAATCCCTTTAAACACTTTCGCATTCCATTCATCATTGTTTTCAAATGTCATATAAACGGTCGCTTGCTTTCCTTCATTCAGACGCAGTATGTTTTCAATGTAGGACTGTTGCTGTGGGAGCATGGTTTGTTGAGCCGGTGGTTGCTGACTAGGTTGACTCGGTACTTGCTGACCCTGCTGATTCGTCGCCGGTGGATTTGTTGGAAATTGCCTCGGGTCATACACCGGGTAGTAAGCAGGGGACGTCGGTGGATAGTAATAGTATGGATTTACCTGATACGGGTCGGTGTAATAATAGTCACTCATGTAGAAAACCTCCTCTTATTAATAAACTTGCGGACATTCGGATGAACTCGGTGCAAAGAAACAGTGGGATTTATACCGGCCCGTGTTCCCTTGGCCGAACCATTGCTCCGGGCAGGCACCGGTTGGTTTGAAAAAATATAAGGAATTGCTTGCCGGGTGATAGCGTTTGCCACTGATCACTTTACGAGCCAATTGTTTATCCTTTTCCCGGGCGCGCTGATAAAAATATCCTTTCTGTGTCGCCTCAAATCCGCCCGGACTCTGGTGAACCATTTGATTAATGGTATCAATTTCAGTAAAATCAAGGCATTCACCGCGGACCCGGTTAATTCCGGTGTTGCCGGCCATAAGCATTCCCAGTTTGCCATCCCCTTCTGCTTCCGCTCGCATTAATCGCGCTAATACATCAACGCCTTTTTCCGTGTACCGAACTACAGCCACATCACTTGCACCTCGCTTCTGCAAAGCTAACCTATATTGGTTTCTCAACTATCTATATGTAAGGCATGCGCTAATGATGACACATGACCAGCAAAAACATACATCATTTTTTGACAAATCAAACGATGAACAGCAGTACCCTTTGGAAATGAAAAGAAGAACCGGCTCCACTACCGGTTCTTCTTTTCATTTTTGTTCTATTATTTATACGTGCAAATAAGTGTCCAGTCCGTCTTTGGCAAGGTGGTTCCCTACAAAGAACGTACCGAATTCGCCGTATTTGGCACTTACTTCGTCAAAACGCATTTCGTAGACAAGTTTCTTCAGCTGCAATGCGTCATGGGCAAATAAGGTGACGCCCCATTCCCAATCATCAAAGCCGAATGACCCCGTAATAATCTGCTTGACGTTACCGGAATATTGGCGTCCGGTTTTGGAATGTTCATAAAGCAGCCCTGCCCGTTCTTTGAAGCTGAGTGAGTACCAGTTTTCCTCCCCTTCACGCCGTTTATCCATCGGGTAGAAACACATATGCTCCCACTTTGGCAAAATGGGGTATAGCCGATCACGTACTTTTGGATCATCCGCTGATGCGTTGCCGCTGTATTGCGACATTTCCACAACAGAGACATACGAATAAACAGGCTGCAGGAACTCAGCCAGTTTGGATTTATTGAACGCGGTTTCCACATCGGTCAATTCGTTCAGCGACGGGCGCAATATCATGAACATCATATCCGCTTTATGGCCAAGGACTTGATACAGAACATGGCTGCCATTTTCGGCCTGTTCCACTTCTTCCCAATCCGTCAGCAACTGTTTAAATTCCTGAATCGCTTCATCGCGGTCCTCACGGGATGCCATTTTCCATGAAGTCCAGTCAACCGTACGCATGTCATGTAAGCAATACCAACCGTCCAACGTTTTAACTGCTTCTGCTGCTGTCATAAAAAAACGCTCCTTCATTTGAAAAAATTCGCTTATGTCTCAGCGTGTCCATTCGCTGATCAATTAGTACCTAAAGTAACTATATCATATTTGGGCTATGATCAGCATGTCATCACGTATGTGTCATGATTCTGTCAGAAAAAACAAAAATGAATAGCTCAAAATGGTTTTCACATTGCGGTCATTACATTATGATTGAGACAGAAATGGATAGTTGGGAGGGCATGTAATGAGTCATCTTTTAACAGGGATTGAAAACAGTTTGAAAGAAACGGACAAGCGCATTGTTTTTCCGGAAGGGTATGACGCCAGAATTTTAACAGCGGCTGATCGTCTAAGCCAAGCCAGGGTGGTGACACCGATTCTGCTGGGCCAACCAGAAACCATCCGGCAAAAGGCAGCGGAGGCCGGTGCGGACATATCCCAGTGTGAATGGATGGACCCGAACGATCATCCAGACATGGATACCATGATCGAAGCGTTTGTCGAACGCCGCAAAGGGAAAGTGTCGGCCGACGAAGCCAAGGATATTCTACGGGATGAAAACTATTTCGGCACCATGCTCGTTCACATGGGACAGGCGGACGGCCTTGTCAGCGGAGCGGCGCATTCGACAACGGAAACGGTCCGGCCTGCCTTGCAAATCATCAAAACGAAAGACGGCGTTCAGAAAACATCCGGTGTTTTTATCATGATTCGTGGTGAGGAAAAATATGTATTCGCCGATTGTGCGATCAACATGAGCCCGGACAGTCAAGATCTGGCGGAAACCGCTACCGAAAGTGCGACGACAGCGAAACTGTTTGATATCGATCCGCGTGTGGCGATGCTCAGCTTCTCCACGAAAGGATCCGCCCAGTCGGAAGAGACGGATAAAGTGGTGGAAGCCTTACGTCTGGCGCAGAATAAAGACGCATCGCTCGTTATCGACGGCGAATTTCAGTTTGATGCGGCATTCGTTCCGGATGTGGCTGCTAAAAAAGCACCGGATTCCGTTCTGCAGGGTGACGCGAATGTGTTTATCTTTCCAAGTCTGGAAGCAGGAAATATCGGCTACAAAATTGCTCAGCGACTCGGTGGTTTTGAGGCGGTCGGTCCTATTTTGCAAGGCTTGAATAAACCGGTCAATGACCTGTCACGTGGCTGCAGTGCAGATGACGTTTACAGCCTGGCACTAATCACGGCCATGCAGGCATAACGATGATGTAAAAGCGTACAGTGGCGGCTGTACGCTTTATTCAAGCGGCTAAGCTTCAATATTATTAGGATATGTTATACTAATGATAGCAAAAACGATTTTGGGGTGAAGCAGTATGACGAAAGTAGGGTTTGTCCGGCACGGCACGACGCTCTGGAATAAGGAGGGCCGGGCGCAGGGCAGCTCCGATGTGCCACTGGATGCACAAGGGCGCCAGGAAGCTGAAAAGGTGGCCGAACGCTTGTGCACGGATCATTGGGATGTCATTTATACCAGCGACTTAAGCCGGGCCAACGATACGGCCGAGGCCATTGCACGTGCCATGGGAGGGATGGATCTTCATCGGGATAAAAGGCTCCGGGAGCGCGATTGCGGCCAAATTGAAGGAATGAACGAAGCTGAACGCACCGCAACTTGGGGATATAACTGGCGGTCACTCGACTTGGGTCAGGAAACGGCTGAAAGCATGGTCGAACGCGGAATGTCATTTCTCAATGAAGTATCCGCCACACACGAAGGCGACCATATTTTAATTGTGAGCCACGGCACCTTTATCAAACAGCTATTAACCCATCTTTCACCGGAAATAGACGCCCAAACATTGCTTGGCAACACGTCCGTAAGCTGCATCGCTTCCGGAGAGAACGGCTGGACGCTTGAATTACTGAATTGTACAAAACACCTCGAACCCATGCAAAGTGAATCCTGAACGGAAAACGGTTTTGAACGACGCGCGCTATCATGAGGTGAGGTCGCGCGACTCGAGCCACAACGCGCGCAGTCATGGGGTAAGGTCGCGCAATTCACGCCAAAAGTCACGCGGTTATGGGGCAACTCGCGCAGTTCAAGCGGGGAGTCGCGCCATCATGGGGTAAGGTCGCGCGGCTAAGGCCGCAACTCGCGCAATAATCGAACGAGGTCGCGCAGCTAGAGCCAAAACTCGCACAGCTCGAGCCAAAACGCGCACAGCGCAGCCCACCCCCTGCGCACCCTTCACTGCATGGCGGCTACGTTCTCGTTCCGTTTCACCATCTGCGCGTATCGCTTCGTGAACTGCTCCCATTCGTCGTCGGAAAAGTCACTGGTGCGCATCCGGTCGCTGACGGCGTTGATTGCTTCCCAAACGCGTGATTTCAAATCATCCACCGTCAATTCCATGCCGAGCAATTCTGATAGTGACGCCATCACGCTCGGTTCAATATCCGGATAATCAAATGATGTTGCTTCGCCTTTTCGTGCCGCTTCATAAAAATCCCGAATCAGTTCCGCGCGCTCCTGTCCCCGACCATTCACATCCAAATAAATCTGGATGGCCGCTCCGTTTTTGACCCGGCGCTGTGAGATGCCAGCAAATTTTCGCCCGCTGATGCTCAAGTCGTAGTCGCCCGGACAGTAGGAACCGACAATTTCATACGCCTCGATACCATCGGTGAGGTCGCGCAGCACATGTTGAATGAATCCGACCATCGCGTCATAGCAGTCGTGAATGGAAATACCTCTGACACTGGGAAGGACGAGGGACAGATTCAGGACACCTGCATCAAGGGGGACAGCGAGCCCACCGGAATTGCGGACGATCGCGTGATAGCCGCGCTCCGACACCAGCCGGATTCCCTCTTTCAGATGCGGCAGACGTGTGTCGGGAATGCCGAGGACGACGGTATCCGAATGCACCCAAAGCCGCACGGCCGCCTCCGTGTCTGCACCGGCAGCGGACAGAGCGAGTACGTCATCAACGGCAAACGACGTTAGTGCGGTATATGCCCGCCCGTGGAAAATATTTTTTTCAGTATGATCCAAATAGCGAAATGCCGTGTGGTGCACGACGTCTTTCCAATGTTTCATAGTGTTCTCCTTTATTCCATCCTTTTAACTTTCACGAAACTATCCTATAATATACTATAACATTGTCGAAAAGAAACAGGTGAATCCATGCCATACAAAGATGAAAAATTGCATGAGGAAAAAGTTTTTAAAGATCCGGTGCACCGTTATGTCCATGTCAATGACCGGGTCATCTGGGATTTGATTGCCACACCGGAATTTCAGCGGCTGCGACGGATTAAGCAGCTCGGGACGACGTATTTGACGTTTCACGGCGCTGAACACAGCCGGTTCCATCATTCGCTTGGTGTGTATGAAATCATACGGCGCATCTTGGAAAATTTCGCGGACAGTCCACGCTGGGATCCAGGGGAACGATTGGTCTCGCTGTGTGCCGCTTTGCTTCATGATCTGGGGCATGGGCCATTTTCCCATTCGTTTGAAAAAGTGTTCAAATTGGATCATGAGCAGTTTACACAAGCGATTATTCTCGGCGATACAGACGTGCACCATATTTTGGAACAGGTCGAGCCAGGCTTTTCCCAAAAGGTGGCCGATGTGATCGACAAAACATATGAGGACAAGCTCGTTGTCAGCCTTATTTCCAGCCAGATCGATGCTGACCGGATGGATTACTTGCAGCGCGATGCGTATTTCACCGGGGTCAGCTACGGGCACTTCGATATGGAACGGATTTTACGTCTCATGCGGCCGCTGGAGGACCAGGTCGTGATCAAATCGACCGGGATGCATGCGGTTGAGGATTATATTATGAGCCGCTATCAAATGTATTGGCAAGTCTATTTTCACCCGGTCACCCGCAGTGCGGAAGTGATTTTGTCCAAAATCCTGCATCGCGCCAAATATTTGTACGAAAATGATTATACCTTTAAGTTGAAGCCGATCCATTTCGTTTCCTTTTTCAATGAATCAGTTGGTCTCCGCGACTATTTGAAGTTGGATGAGACGGTGGTCATGTATTATTTCCAACTTTGGCAGGAAGAGGATGATCCAATTCTGAGTGACTTGTGCGAGCGATTTGTGAACCGGCATCTGTTTAAATACATCGAATTTAATCCGAACGAGCAGATGAACGAGTGGAATGAACTCACGCAGCTGTTCCGCGAGGCGGGTATGGATCCGGATTACTACTTGGAAGTCGACTCGTCGTCTGATTTGCCGTATGATTTTTACCGGCCGGGCGAAGAGGAAGAGCGCCTGCCCATTCACTTGCTGATGCCGGATGCGAGCTTAGTGGAGCTGTCCCGGCATTCGGATATCGTCGAGGCCATTTCCGGTAAAAAACGTACGGACCATAAGCTTTATTACCCGGCGGATCTGGTGAAAAAGCTGTCGGACGACCATCCGGCCAAACGACGAATAGCAGAACTCCTGCATTTGAAGCAACCTTACAAAGGAGCGAATAACCATGCTGACTGATCATGCCAAATTAATGCGGTTTTTTTCCGACGCGGAAGAAGTGAGCGGACGGAAAAAGTTGCAGAAAATGATATATATCCTGCAAAAATGGAACTTCCCGTTTGAAGAGAAGTATCAATTTCATTTTTACGGACCATATTCGGAGGAATTGTCCTTACGGGTGGAAGAGCTGTGCAATCTCGGATTCTTGGCCGAGGAGAAAGAAAACAAAAGCAATTATGTTCAGTATCATTACCATATAACCGGATCGGGAAGAGACTTCTTGCAGCAATTCGGGATGACGATGCCCGATATGACCGAACCGATAGCTCTGCTGCAGGAAAAAAGCTCCCGGTTTCTTGAGCTTGTAGCGACGATGCTTTACTTTGACGGGTTGAGCCGTGATGACGTCAATGAGAAAGTACATACGGTTAAACCGAAGCAACAGTACACCGATCTGGAGCTGGATGAGGCACACCGGCTGATTCAAGCAATGCATCCGGTGCAATGAGCATCCGGATGAACAGCATCGGAAGCGTATGCTACAATGGAAAGCACCATACCGATTTAGGAGGGTTTTGAAATGAGTTCCGATCAATCGTCCAACCAAAAGAAAACGAATCAATTTACGATTATAAAAGATGACCCGAATGATGGTCACGAAGGCTACGGTATTGGCTCCATCAGTCTGGAAAATATGTCATCGGTCATCATCGACCCGAATGAGGACCAAGCGTTTGTTGACATGGAAGCGATGCATGCTCGCAGTGCCGTCGAGCGTCGTGTCAAGTTTCAGTCGGACAGGGATGCGGTTCCTAATGGCCTGGTGTATTGGGTCGTCTGGGTTACGGTTGAAAAAGGCGAAAACGGTCCGTACTTTGCCGGTGTGGGCGGCAGTGAACTCGTTGTCGACCGTTCCATCAAACGTGCTTACAAATCCATGCCGGAGCATGTCAAACATATGGAAGATTCCTTGAAGGGCAAGATCCGGGTGGAACACATGGATGAGCATTCCAAAAAGTTGTTGAAAGACTTTTTGGCTAACTTTGAAGGCGGCGACATGTGGAAAAATTCGACCGATGAATTGAAAAACGCGCTTCCGAATTAATGAACATTTTGTGACCGATCAGTGAATTGTCGGTTTTCGGCTTGTGCTTTTGGATGGAAATTTGTAAAATATGTATACATGGACGGAAACATGGATTACTAGGACACAAAAAGAGCTGACTGCCTATGGGGAGTCAGCTCTTTTTATATGCCCTGTGTACGGGCCTGGAAATGGGTACTTGCGTCATCAGAATAGGAAGTCCATAACTTTTTCCAGCATGCCCGGCTCATCCTTCTTCTCGTCATCCGCATTCGGCTCATCGTCTGGCATGTGCATGGTGCAGTATTTCTGTGGCGCGGTCCCTTTTTTAAAATACATGAGACGGCTTGTGTCACAGTAGGTGGTGGCCCGTTTGCCGCTTTCGGGATCAATACGGATACTGGTGACGCCGGACGGCGCATCAAATGATGAACGGCTGCCGTTTTGATGGGTCTTGTTCATAAAATTGGCCCAGATTTGTTTGGCGTAGCGATGCTCGGTTCGGCCGAAAATTTTCCGGTTATCGTCAAATCCCGTCCAGACCCCTGTCGCGAGCATTGGACTGTATCCGATCATCCAGTTGTCTGCATCGGTGGTGCCTGATTTTCCGGCATAGGTTCTCTCCAGTGTATCAGCGATGCTGGACCCGGTCACGGGCATGTAGCCGTCAAGTGATCGATCAAACATGCCAGTCATCAGTTGCGTTAAAACGAATGTTGTTTGCGGATCCAGCACGCGTTTCTCCTGCTGATCCGCCCGTTCAAAAACGGTGCGACCATTTCGGTTTGTGATTTTGGTAATGGTGTGTCCCTCCACCTGCTTTCCACCATTGGCGATCATGCTGTATCCGGTCACCATATTTTCCACGGTCACAGCCGATGTTCCGAGCGCAAGGGAAGGAACCGCGGGCAACTCCCCGTCAAATCCAAATTGACGGGCGGTGCTCACCAACGTCTCCGGGCCGAGATACAAATTGGTTTTGACCGCATACACATTATCGGATAAGGCGAGTGCTTGGGCGAGTGATATGGGTTTATTGGCATAGTAGCCGTTATAGTTGCTCGGTTGATAAACATTACCATTTTCCAGTCGGAATGCTGTCGGTTTGCTCTGCAGCATGGTGGTCGGCGTATAGCCGTTTTCCAGGGCGGCGTAGTAAAGAAATGGTTTGAAAGCGGACCCCGGCATTCGCTTCGCCTGCATCGCTCGGTTAAACTGGCTGTCGGTATAATCCCTTCCGCCGATAAGCGCACGAATGCCCCCACTCGCAGGGTTCATGGCCATCGCACCGAGCTGAATATCGCTGCTTGACTGAATGACATTGGACGCGCTTTGTCTCAACGTTTTCTGCATCGTTTTGTTAAGCGTGGTATGAATATTGTAGCCGCCAGAACGAATGGTTTCTGTATCCATCTCCAAAATGGATGCTGCTTCGTTCAAAACGGCATCCTGAAAATATGGGGCGAGCGGCACGTTATTCCGTTCGTCCGCCTCGGTAAAGGCGAGATGTTTACGGGTTGCGAGAAAATGCTGTCGCTCGGTAATGTCACCATTATCAAGCATCAAATCAAGAATGCGTCGCTGCCGGCGTTTGGCATTTTCCCTATCATTAAATGGGGAATAATACGCCGGCCCTTTCGGAATGGCAGACATCATCGCCGCTTCCGGCAACGACAAATCGGCTGCTGACTGATCAAAAAAATGTCGGCTTGCCGTTTCCACACCATATTTACCGTGGCCGTAATAAATCGTGTTAAGGTAGCCTTCCAAGATTTCCTTTTTGGAATAGTGCATCTCTAGCCGTACGGTATAAAATGCTTCCTTCAGCTTCCGCATCCACGTCTTCTCATGCGATAAATACAAATTCCGTGCATATTGTTGGGTGAGGGTACTTGCCCCTTCCTTCAGAGAAAGACTTTTCAAATCGGTAAGCAAGGCACCGGCAATCCGTTTCACATCAAAGCCATTGTGTTCGTAAAAACGGGTATCCTCAACAGCGAGTGTTGCTTGAATGAGCTTGGGCGATATGTCATCAAGGCTAACCCAGCGGCGATTTTGGGCACCTTGTTCCTCCCCGATAACGTTTCCATCGATGCCGTAATAAACCGTGTTTTGATCGTTGGTGAGCGGTGGCGGCCCAAGCAGAAAACTGACCGCATAAACGCCGGCGATGAATAGTATCGCTGCTGCAGCCATCGCAAGTGGTATCATGTATATCAATCGTTTTTTGAATGCGTTCAGCCGTAATAATTTCCGCATATGAGATACTCCATTTTCGACAGATGTTACTCCCATTATGGAAAAGAACAAACGGAATTAAACCCGCCTGCCTGCAAAAATCGTCGAGCGGGATTGGATAGAGTGGAAAGTCGCGCAATAATGGGTGGGGTCGCGCCATTCAGGAGAAACTCGCGCAGTAATCCGAGCAGGTCGCGCAGCTCGGGGTGAAGGTTGCGCAGTTCGTGTTGCAACTCGCGCAGCTCCCTCCAAATGTCGCGCAGTTATAACGGAGGTTGCGCGGCTCCACCCCAAACTCGCGCCGTTCCGGTGGCGTTGCCCGGTTTGAGCGTTATGGCTTACAATTAGCGCGAGGCGGAGCAGGGGAAAAGTCAATGTTGTTTTGTGTCGCGTTTGCAATGGAAAGGCATTCATAGATACAATAGGTTATTATATTCATCAGGAGCGTTCAAAAAATGACACACGATGCGAAACAGGTTGCCATTGAGCTCCATACGTCGATTGATGACGATGGTGACATAGAGTACAATACAGTAAGAGAGACAGGTTATTTTTATCAAAAAAACAATATGGATGTGCTCACCTTTCGCGAAACCCTTGACGACGGGGCGCGCCTTAACAATATGATTACCATTCATAAGGACAGAGTGAGTATTAAGCGCAACGGGCCGGTCGTTATGCATCAACAGTTTCAGCCGCATCGGTCGACCGAAAATGTTTACCAGCACCCGTACGGTACGATAGATATGCAAACGTATACGACACACATGGACTATCGCCGCCCTGATCCGGGAAAGGCGGGCTATTTGACCTTGGCCTATACGGTCAAACTGAACGGGCAGCTTGAACGAAACCATCAATTAGCGTTGAATGTCCATCATAAGGAGGAAGGCTCATGACCAATGTGTTGCAACAGACGGAAGATATTTTGAAACAGGAAATTGCTGCCGCAGTAGTTCAGGCCGAACTGGCGACTGATGAGGAGCGGCCGGAAGTGATTTTGGAAAAACCGAAAGAAAAAGCGCATGGTGATTTTGCAACAAATATTGCCATGCAGCTCGCACGCATTGCTAAAAAAGCTCCCAAACAGATTGCTGAGGATATTACCACTCATCTGGATACGGCCAAAGCGCATGTCGACAAAGTGGAGGTAGCCGGTCCCGGTTTCATCAATTTTTTCATGAAAAATGATTTTCTCGGCGATTTGATCCCGGCAATTCTGGAAGCTGGAGATACATACGGCCGGAGCGATGCCGGCAAGGGCGAGAAGGTGCAGGTGGAATTTGTTTCCGTCAACCCGACCGGTGATTTGCATCTTGGCCATGCCCGCGGTGCAGCTTATGGCGACGTGTTTTCCAATGTACTGGAAGCGGCGGGCTACAACGTGGAACGGGAATATTACATTAACGATGCTGGCAGCCAGATTGACAAATTGGCGACATCGGTGGAAACCCGGTACATGCAGGCGCTCGGCCGAGACGCTAAAATGCCGGAAGACGGCTACCGTGGGGACGATGTTGCTGCTATCGGCCGGGACATGGCAGCTGAGTACGGTGAAAAATGGGTGGACGCCGACACATCGGAGCGGCTTTCCTTTTGCCGGGAGTACGGGCTGCAGTCGTCGCTCAACCAGATAAAAAAAGACCTCGCCGACTTCGGAGTGCATTTTGACCACTGGTTTTCCGAACAGTCGCTATACGCTGACAAGAAGGTGGAAGAAGCCGTTCAGACATTGCGGGATGGCGGCTATGTCTATGAACAGGACGGGGCTGTCTGGTTCCGTTCGACCGATTTCGGTGATGACAAGGACCGCGTTTTGATCAAGCAGGACGGCAGCTATACGTATCTGACACCGGACATCGCCTACCATAAGGATAAACTGGAGCGCGGATTCCAGGAGATGATTAATGTATGGGGGTCCGATCATCACGGCTATATCGCGCGGATGGAAGCGGCCATTCAGGCGCTTGGGTATCCGGCGGACAAGCTGGTTGTTAAAATTATCCAGATCGTTAACCTGTACGAAGGCGGAGAAAAACTGCGCATGAGCAAGCGCACCGGCAATGCGGTGGCACTGCGGGATTTGATGGAAGATGTCGGCATTGATGCGACACGTTACTTCTTTGTCATGCGGTCCAACGACACGCAATTCGACTTTGATTTGGATCTCGCCCGTTCCCAATCCAACGACAATCCGGTGTATTATGTACAATATGCCCATGCTCGGATCTGCACGATGCTGAAACAGGCCGAAGCGAAAGGATTTGCCGGAAGTGAGGCGTTTGATGCCAATCTTCTGACTGCCGAGAAAGAAACAGACTTGTTGAAAAAGCTGGGCGCATTCCCGCAAACGATCGCGGATGCTGCCGAAAAACGCGCACCACATAAAGTACCGCAGTATGTATTCGAACTGGCGTCGCAGCTGCACAGCTTTTACAATGCGGAAAAAGTGCTCGACCCGGATCATCCGGAACGCACCAAAGCCCGAATAGCCCTTATGGAAGCCGTCCGCACCACGCTCGCAAACGGCCTTCGTCTGATCGGTATTACCGCACCCGAATCAATGTAATAAAAAACTTGCAGAGGCACCGCCTTTCTGCAAGTTTTTTTTAGACTGAACCATGCTATCAGTCTAATTTTTTAATGACTTTTTGATAAAAGCCATCAAGGATGCTCAATGGATTGTTAGTCTTACCCGGTCGTTTGTCACCTTGTCCATCATTGTCATAACCTTGCCAAGATGATACGAGCTGGCTGCCTACCCTTGCTTGGCCGGATGGCGGGTTTATCAACCGGATTCAGGATATATCAACCAGATTGGCAGATTTATCAACCAAATTTAGAATATATCGACCGTATCGACTGATATATCAACCGGATTGGTAGAATTATCAACCGGATTTAGAATTCCGCAACTTTATGGTGATTCTCTGAATCAGGTTGACTGAATAATCATTCATCGTATAGAGTAGTGACTAAACCAACTGAATTTTCTTAATCAAAAGAATGCAATCGTTGTCATTATGCGTTATACTGTATTTTAAAGGGGGAGGAGCACGATGGATATATTTTTGACGATTAATTGGCTGGCCTTTGCAGCTATTGTTATTTATGGTGTATATTTATTTGTCAAAGTGGTGGCGACACGGGTTTCTTACATAAAACTTGGCAAAGAATCCAACTTTGACCGAGATTTTAAAGAACGCTTCCGGCGTGTTGGCACCATTGTTTTTGGTCAGTCCAAGCTGTTGAAAGATAAAAAATCCGGGACGATTCACGTGATGATGTTCTACGGATTTATCCTTGTTCAGTTCGGAGCCATTGATATGTTCGTAAGAGGACTCGCACCGGGGAGTCACTTGCCGTTCGGCGCTCTGTATCCGGGATTTACATTTTTTCAGGAACTGGTAACATTAATGATATTGGTGGCCGTCGTGTGGGCGTTTTATCGGCGTTATATTGAGAAAATTGTTCGTCTCAAACGTGGGTTTAAAGCGGGTCTTGTGCTACTGTTTATTGCCACATTGATGATGTCCGTATTACTCGGAAACGGGATGAACATCATTTGGCACGGGGAAGCTGCATCGTGGTCGGAGCCAGTGGCGAGTGTGATCGCTCTTGCATTTGGCTGGATGGGCGAAACGGCTGCGTTGGTGGCATTCTATGTGTTCTGGTGGATTCATACGATGACGATACTGGCCTTCCTCATTTATGTACCACAGTCCAAGCATGCGCATTTAATTGCTGCGCCTATTAATGTGTTTTTAAGCAAACGGGAGCCTGGCAAACTGGAAAAAATTGACTTTGATAATATGGATGACGCCACTGATGAAAGTGAGATGTCATTCGGCGTCGGCAAGGTGGAAGATTTCGACCAGCGCCAGTTGATTGATTTTTATGCGTGTGTGGAGTGTGGGCGCTGCACCGATGTCTGTCCGGCATCAGGCACCGGTAAAATGCTGTCGCCGATGGATATTATGGTTAAAGCACGCGATCATCTTACGGAAAAAGGAGCGGCCGTGACGGGCAAATCGCCGTGGGTGCCGTCGTATGCGTTTTCCGGAACGAAAGGCAATCAGTTGGCCGGTGAAGGAGCCAATGAAGCAGCGGCGGGCATGGCGGATGTCAGCCTTATCGGGGACGTTATTACCGAAGAGGAACTGTCCGGATGCACCACATGCCGCGCGTGTGAAGACGCATGTCCGGTTATGAATGAGCACGTCGGGGCGATTATCGACATGCGCCGCTATCTCGTTATGACAGAAGGGAAAATGGACCAGGGTGCCCAGCGCGCTGTTATGAACATCGAACGCCAAGGCAATCCATGGGGCTTGTCCAAGAAAGACCGCATCAAATGGCGTGAGCAGGATGACGATGCGTATATCCCGACGATTAAAGAACTGAAAAAAGAAGATAAAGATTTTGAGTATCTCTTTTGGGTCAGTTCGATGGGATCGTTTGACAATCGCAGTCAAAAGATTGCTCTGGCCTTTGCCAAACTGATGAATCAGGCCGGCATTAATTTTGCTATCCTTGGCAATAAGGAGCAGAATTCCGGTGACACGGCACGACGCATAGGAAATGAATTTTTATTCCAGGAAATCGCTGAGAAAAACATAAGCGAATTTGAAAAAAACAATGTAACGAAAATCGTGACGATTGATCCACATGCGTATAATATTTTCAAAAACGAATACCCCGACTTTGGTTTTGAAGCGGAAGTCTATCATCATACACAGATGCTGTACGACCTGGTGATGAATGGAAAATTAAAGCCGCAACGGCCGATTAACCAGCGGCTCACGTATCATGACTCTTGCTATTTGGGCCGGTATAACGGCGTATACGATCCGCCGAGGGAAATTTTAAATGCAATACCGGGACTTGATTTAATCGAAATGAATCGCAGCAGGGAAAATGGCATGTGCTGCGGTGCCGGGGGCGGTTTGATGTGGACGGAAGATACAACCGGCAACCATATTAACGTCGCCCGTACCGAACAGGCGCTGGAAACCGAATCAACGATGATCTCCAGTGCATGCCCATTCTGCCTCACAATGCTCAGTGACGGAACGAAGGCAAAAGAAGTGGACGAAGATATCGGCACCATGGATGTGGCTGAAATCCTCGCACTGTCCGTATTGACGGAGGACGAAGAGCAGACAGCCTAAAGGTAAAGCCGCGCAGCTCGGAACGGACTCGCGCGAGAATGGGGTCATGTCGCGCCATTCAGGACGCAGCTCGTGCAATGATGAGGTAAAGTCGCGCAACTCGGCCTGAAACTCGCACAGATCAGGGTAAAGTCGCGCAACATCAGGAGAGGATCGCGCAACTCGCGCGGCTGCCCTGAAACGCGCACGACTGGATCTCCCTTCTTTGTCGAGCGAGCGTTCGGTCTAAACAAACTCAGGAAAGGACGTTGGCAATATGAAAAAAAGTGTCATAGCCTCTGGTGCACGCACGCCATTCGGCAATTTTGGAGGCAGTTTGCAGCCAATGACAGCCTCGCAGCTCGGCGGTGCAGCTATCCGCGGAGCGCTGAACCGGGCGGGGCTGGATGGTGAGCGCGTCGACGAAGTCATTATGGGAAACGTTCTTCAGGGCGGCCAGGGACAGATTCCATCACGGCAGGCTGCGCGTTATGCAGGCATTCCGTGGGACGTCAAAACCGAAACCATCAATAAAGTGTGCGCATCCGGCTTGCGCAGTGTCACGCTTGCTGATCAGCTCATCCGGGCCGGGGATGAAGACATACTCGTGGCCGGTGGCATGGAAAGCATGAGCAATGCGCCGTACATTTTGCCCGATGCCCGCTGGGGACACCGCATGGGTGATAAACAGGTCGTCGATATGATGGTTCACGACGGACTCACGTGTTCTTTTGGCGGTGTTCACATGGGCAGTTACGGCAACAGAACAGCCGAGGAATATGGCTTGACGAGAGAGGCGCAGGATGAATGGGCTTACCGCAGTCATCAGCGGGCTGTAAAGGCGATTGACTCCGGCGCATTTGCCTCGGAGATCGTCCCGGTTGATGTGCCGCAACGAAAAAAGGATCCGATTACCGTCGACACAGATGAAACACCGCGCCGCGACACGGATTCAGCCAAACTGGCTAAATTGCGTCCGGCTTTTGATAAAGATGGCACCATTACCGCCGGGAACGCACCAGGGGTCAATGATGGTGCCGGTGCCTTTGTCATTATGTCGGATGAACAGGCGAATCAGCTCGGCAAGACGCCGATGGCCCACATCCTTGGTCATGAGGAAGTCGCCGTCGCGTCGGAAGATTTTCCAAAGACGCCCGGACTTGTTATTAACAAATTATTGAAAAAGACCGGTTACACTGAACAGGATATCTCATTGTACGAAATTAACGAGGCGTTTGCAGCTGTATCGCTGGCAAGCGGACAAATAGCTGATATCGATCCGGAAAAAATCAACGTCAACGGTGGTGCCGTTGCGCTGGGCCACCCAATCGGAGCGAGCGGTGCCCGCATTATTCTGACGCTGATTCACGAACTGAAGCGCCGGGGCGGCGGCCTTGGCATCGCGGCGATTTGCAGCGGCGGCGGCCAGGGTGATGCTGTGCTTTTGGAAGTACCGGGGGAATAAGCGCACCGCTGTTTTATTTCATCCGACTATCGAATGAATGAACGGATCCACTGAGCGGACGGCTGTTTTCATCTTATATAAACCAACGAAACCAATCAGGCAAAGGGAGGCTTTTTCATGGCAATCAACCACATGATGGTGGTCGGCTCTGGGCAAATGGGATCAGGAATCGCCCAGGTATGCGCTCAATCCGGCTACCATGTTTATCTGTATGATGCCAACAAAAACGCACTTGATAAAGGAATGGAAGGGGTGAGAAAACGTTTAACGAAGGCAGTGGAAAAAACACGTATTTCTGAGCATGAAAAGCAAAATACGATGGATCTTCTTCAGCCAGTAACCGATATCGATTCCGTGCGGGAATGTGACTTGGCGATTGAAGCCATCGTGGAAAACCTTGATGCCAAAACGAGTCTTTTCAACGAGCTGGATGCCCGTGCCCCCGATCATGCCATTTTAGCGACGAATACATCATCGCTGCCGATTACCGAAATGGCTGCGGCAACCAATCGGCCCGAGCAGTTCATCGGCATGCATTTTATGAATCCAGTGCCTGTTATGAAACTGGTGGAAGTCATCCGCGGCCTGCAGACAAGTGATGCCACATATCAGGCTGTGGAAGCAATGGCAACCGATTTGTCAAAAAGTCCGGTGGAAGTTGATGACGCCCCAGCGTTTGCTGCCAACCGTATTCTAATGCCGATGATCAATGAAGCCATTTTTGCCGTCCATGAAGGCGTGGCATCGGTTGAGGATGTGGATACGGTGATGACACTGGGCATGAACCATCCAATGGGGCCGATGACACTCGCTGATTTCATCGGACTCGACACGTGTCTTTACATTATGGAAGTGCTCTATGACGGCTATAACGACAGCAAATATCGCCCGTGCCCGCTACTGAAAAAATATGTGCATGCCGGATGGCTTGGCAAAAAAGCCGGACGAGGTTTTTACCAGTATGATTAATCCGGACCACGACAAAAAGGGATGAATGCTGGAGGGGCAACCATGAATTTTCGATTAACGGACGAACAGGAAAGAATTCGGGGCGTGATGCGTGATTTTGCCCAAACGGATGTCTCCCCGCTCGTTGAACGCATGGAACAGGAGGGCCGATTTCCGTCCGAATTGGTGAAAAAAATGGGCAACATTGGCCTGATGGGGATTCCTATTCCGACAGCGTATGGCGGCAGCGGCATGGATTACATATCGTACATCTCGGCCATCATTGAGCTGTCAAAGGTGAGTGCGGCTCTCGGCGTTATTTTATCCGTCCATACATCGGTCGGTACCAATCCGATCGTCCGATTTGGTACGGAGCAGCAAAAGAGTCATTATTTACCGAAGCTTGCATCCGGCACCTATCTCGGTGCGTTTGCCCTGACGGAATCCGAAGCAGGGTCAGACGCCGCCAGCATGCGGACAATAGCTGTCTTGGACGGGGATGATTATGTGCTGAATGGCGAGAAAATGTTCACCACCAATGGCAGGGAGGCGGATACCTTTATCACGTTTGCCCGAACAAGCGGAGAGGGCCGGTCCAAAGGGATCAGTGCGTTTATTGTGGAAAAGGATGCACCAGGCCTTTTCATTGGCAAATCGGAGCGAAAAATGGGGTTGCACGGATCTAGCACTGTCCAGGTTGGCTTTGACCATTGTCGTATTTCCCGGGATCAGCTGCTTGGTGCAGAAGGTGATGGATTCAACATTGCCATGGCAAACTTAAATGTCGGCCGTATCGGTATTGCTGCACAAGCGCTGGGCATTGCCGAGGCAGCGTTGGAGCACACGTCCGCCTATGCCCGTGACAGGGCCTCCTCCCAACTTGCCGAGACGGCGGCAGAGGTGGAGGCGGCCAACCTCTTGACTCACCAAGCTGCATCGTTCGTACAGCGCGGTGTTCCTTGCAACAAAGAAGCATCGATGGCGAAGGTCTATGCGGCCAAAACCGCGCGCAAAGCAGCAACAGAAGCACTTCGTGTGTGCGGCAGGTACGCTTGCACAGAGGACTCCCCAGTGGAGCGTTTTTTTCGTGATGCAAAAGTCACCGAAATATATGAAGGAACCAATGAAATCCAACATAAAGTCATCGCGAAAAACGTGTTGCACTAGTCCGATGAGGAAGGGGGATCATGCTCTATGGACTTTCAATTAACCGACGAACAGGAAATGCTGCGGACGATGGTTTGTGATTTTGCCAAAAACGATGTGGAACCGACGGCTGCTGAACGGGATGCCGAGGAGCGTTTTGACCGGGAAATGTTTGATAACATGGCTAACCTTGGTTTGACAGGGATTCCATGGCCCGAAGCATATGGTGGCATAGGGGCGGACGTCCTCAGCTATTGCATCGCCGTGGAAGAACTCTCACGTGTCTGTGCATCCACAGGTATGACGCTGTCAACACATGTGGCACTTGCCAGCTGGCCCATTTATCAGTATGGAACCGACGAACAAAAGCGGACATTCCTTCACCGACTAGCAACTGGAGAAGCTCTCGGTGCGTATGCCGTGTCCGAATCCGTATCCAGCAGGGACACCGCTGCGATAACAACCGTTGCCAACAAAGACGGCGATGATTATATATTAAATGGGAACCAAGTATGGACTATGAATGGCGGTGCGGCCGACCTTTACATCGTGTTTGCCACGACCGATCCGGACGCCGGCGACGGGAGTATCAGTGCATTCATTGTTGAAAAGGGGACGAAAGGTTTCACGTTCGGCAAAACGGAAAAGAAACTCGGTGTTCGTTCGTCTCCAACAACCGAGCTCGTGTTCGACCATTGTCGTGTTCCGAAAGACAACCTGCTCGGAGCGGAAGGACAAGGTTTGACGATTGCCATGGCTACCCAAGATAGCGGGCGCACCAGCATGGCCGCCCAGGCTGTTGGCATTGCCCAGGGCGCGCTGGATGCCGCGGTGGATTACGCGAAAAAGCGGGAGCAGTTCGGCAAGCCGATCGCAGCCAATCAAGCTATTTCGTTTAAACTCGCCGATATGGCTACGGATGTGGAAGCGTCTCGTCTATTAACCTATCAGGCGTCCTGGCTCGCATCAGAAGGGCAGCCGTACAGAGAAGCGTCAGCTATGTCCAAATTCGTTGCCGGTGACGCCGCAATCCGGATTACGACAGACGCCGTGCAAGTATTCGGCGGCTATGGTTACACGAAAGATTACCCGGTCGAACGATACATGCGCGATGCGACCATCACTCAAACGTTTTTTAGCCCATCGGACGAATGCTGATATAAGACGGTCGCGCGACAATAGGATGAATTTGCGCCACTCGAGGAGAAAGTCGCGCAGTAAACGGCAAGCTCGCGCAACTCAGGGCAAACGTTGCGCAATAACCACTCAACTCGCGCGGTTCTCTCCAAAGGTCGCGCAACTCCGCTCAGAACTTGTGCAGCTCCACCCCAAACTCGCGCGACAAACAAGGAACCCGTTGACGAATAACCATTCCCGGTGGGCAGTCCCGGCTCGATGGCGACTGCCTTATACGACGTAAAAGGCCAGTATTGCCGCCTATGTCAATTCCAAAAAGATTCCGCTGGCATATTCCTTTGCGAATTGTTTATAATGAATGGTATGATATGTAGGCATATGGGCAGGATCATGCCATCGTTTAGTTTTGTGAATGAAATATATGAAAAAGGGAGTGCGGTATCGTGAGCTTGGATCAATACAGCCGCGAAGAACTGGAAGCAACGTCAATGCTTGAACTGGCAAATGATATTCTATCGAATGAACAGAAAGTCATGGACTTTAATGAATTGTATGACAGAATAGCCGACATAAAAGGGTTTACGGACGAGAATAAGCAGGAATTCATTGCGCAATTTTACACCGATTTGACCGTTGATGGCCGATTCCTGACAGCTGGCTCCGGCGCATGGGGGTTGAAACGCTGGTACCCCGTTGAGCAAATGGATGAAGAAGTGACGTCAACACCGAAGAAAAAATCATCCAAGAAGGAAAAGCAGCAGACGAAGCAGCCCAAAAAGAAAGAACCTGAAAAGCAGGAAAACGATGAGGACTTAATGATTGATGATAACTTGCTTGATGATGACGTGGATGATCTGGATATGGATGATGTTGATATTGACAGTGCCGGGGAAGGCATTGATCAGGAATTTGACGGCGACGAGGACACAGAGGAAAACGATGATGATACGAAGGACAACGATAACGATACAAATTAATTAAGCGGCTTGACTTTTCAAACGCGTGTGATTACAATTTTTATTGGGCTCGCTGATTGTTGCGTATAAGCGCTACCCCTGACTGTCGGGGGTGGCGCTTTTTTATTTGATAACAACAACGATATGACACAACCTAATAGCAGCATCGTTTGATTGGGTAATTTTTACACGGAAAGAAGAGGGATAACTCGTGACAAAGTATATTTTTGTGACCGGCGGTGTCGTTTCATCACTCGGCAAAGGAATAACAGCCGCTTCCCTGGGCCGACTGTTGAAAAATCGCGGATTGAAAGTGACGATTCAAAAATTTGACCCGTATATCAATGTCGACCCGGGTACAATGAGTCCGTATCAGCACGGGGAAGTGTTTGTCACCGACGATGGTGCGGAAACGGATTTGGATCTCGGGCATTATGAACGGTTTATCGACATTAATTTAAATAAATACAGCAATATTACGACTGGAAAAGTGTATTCGAGTGTCATCAAAAAAGAACGCCGTGGCGATTATTTGGGCGGGACGGTACAGGTTATCCCCCATATCACCAATGAAATTAAGGAACAGGTATTCCGCGCGGGTCAGGCAACCGAGGCGGATGTTGTGATCACCGAGATTGGCGGAACGGTCGGAGATATTGAATCATTGCCGTTTCTTGAAGCGATCCGTCAAATCAAAAATGACATTGGCAAAGACCATGTTATGTATATTCACTGTACCCTTGTTCCATACATTAAAGCTGCGGGCGAAGTGAAAACCAAACCGACCCAGCACAGTGTTAAAGAATTGCGCTCGCTCGGTATTCAGCCTGATTCCATTGTTCTGCGGTCCGAGCTAGCGATCAGTGACGACATGAAAGAGAAAATTGCACTCTTTTGCGATACGGATAAAAACGCGGTGATTGAAATGCGCGATGCGG
Source organism: Lentibacillus halophilus (assembly GCF_055395055.1). Classification (NCBI taxonomy): domain Bacteria; kingdom Bacillati; phylum Bacillota; class Bacilli; order Caryophanales; family Bacillaceae; genus Lentibacillus; species Lentibacillus halophilus. Next base: position 719,415 of record NZ_AP043750.1, on the reverse strand, counting down.
ATACGCTATACCAGGTACCGATCGCTTTGCAAAATCAGCAGTTTGATCGGCTGGTCTGTGATCACCTCGGATTGCAATGCGAGGAGCCGGAGATGCACGAATGGAATCAACTTCTTTATCGGGTGCGCCATTTGTCCAGAACAACGGAAATTGCGCTTGTCGGCAAGTATGTCGAACTGCCGGATGCGTATTTGTCTGTTGTGGAAGCCTTGAAGCATGCCGGGTTTTCCTATGATACGGATGTCACCGTCAAATGGATTAACTCGGAAAAATGCGATAAGGAAACGATCAAACAGGAGCTGGCCACCATGGACGGCATTTTAGTTCCCGGCGGCTTTGGCGATCGCGGTATTGATGGAAAGATAGAGGCTATCCGCTATGCCCGGGAAAATCGTATCCCGTTTTTGGGTATCTGTCTCGGTATGCAATTAGCCACTGTCGAATACGCTCGAAATGTGCTCGGTCTGGAAGGGGCCCATTCAGCCGAAATTGACCCTGCCACCCCTCATCCGGTCATTGACCTGTTGCCGGAACAGAAAAATATTTCCGAACTGGGTGGAACGTTGCGACTGGGTGTTTATCCGTGTCAACTGATCGCTGATACGAAAACGGCACAAGCGTATGGTGAAGCGGATCTGGTCCATGAACGTCACCGTCACCGGTACGAATTGAATAACGATTACCGCGATGATTTGCAGCGAAACGGTATGATGGTTTCCGGAACCAGTCCGGACGGCCGACTCGTGGAAACGATGGAACTTACGGATCACCCTTGGTTTGTCGCTTGCCAGTTTCATCCGGAATTCAAATCGCGTCCAACACGTCCGCAATCACTGTTTGAAGGGTTTATCAGCGCCGCCACTCATTCGTCATCGTAATTTAAAAGTCCTTGGTTAATGAATAGAAATCGCATCTCTCTTATGATGGTTGGTAGGCAAAAAGGTTCATTTTGGTTATTTTGGTTCATAAATAACAGGATTTTAAGCCATTTATGAAGAATATAAAACCAATACAAGGAATAAAATGTAACGATTGCTAACCGTCTTAAACTTAGGGGATGACGTTAATGATGGAATCCAAGGATATACTTGTGGTGGATGACCAGCCAGGTGTGCGACTGCTGCTCAAGGAAATGTTTACAAATGAAGGATATTGTGTGACAACCGCGGAAACCGGGAAAGAAGCACTTGATTCTCTTTATGCAAGGTCGTTTGATTTGCTTATGCTGGATTACAAGCTTCCTGTGGTTGACGGTGTGCAAGTGTTGGAGCAACTGGAACGGGATCGGATGCACATTCCGTCCATTATCATGAGCGGTATGATCGAGGACATCGAGAAAGTGTCGGAACAATTCAGCATGGTCAAAGAAGTGATCGGCAAACCGTTCGATGTGGAAAACGTTTGCACATCCACCAAAGGTCTATTGGGGACGAATTGATTATTATTATGAAAAGATGTGCGGTCATGGTAAACGATGGCCGCACATTTTGATTTCTGCTTGCCATGGACCGTTCAAATTGGTATTCTTATATTACAGTTTTTTTCGGATATTGGTTTATGATGCATATGGACATGTGTGTAGTTATTGAAAGAGAGGGATAGATTAATGAAATTTTTCGTGGATACTGCCAATATTGATGAAGTCCGGTCAGCTAACGAACTTGGTGTTTTGGCCGGAGTAACGACCAACCCAAGTCTTGTGTCCAAGGAAGGGGTCTCCTTTCATGAACGCTTGAAGGAAATCACCAATGAAGTATCTGGCTCTGTCAGCGCTGAAGTCGTCTCCGAAGATGCGCAGGGTATGATTACCGAGGGCAAAGAGTTGGCATCCATCGCGCCGAATATCACGGTAAAAGTCCCGATGACACTGGAAGGCTTGAAAGCTGTCAAAGCATTCAGCGATATGAACATAAAAACGAATGTCACCTTAGTGTTCAGTGCCAACCAGGCATTGCTGGCTGCTCGCGCCGGTGCATCATACGTTTCACCGTTTTTAGGCCGTCTGGATGACATTGGTCATGACAGCATGGCATTGATTGAATCGATTAGGGAGATATTTGACCTGCACGATATTGGAACGGAAATTATCGCGGCATCGATCAGGCATCCATTGCATGTAACGAATGCAGCCAAACATGGTGCGCACATCGCGACGATTCCGTATAAAGTGTTCGATCAGCTTGTGAAACACCCATTGACCGATCAGGGGATTGAGAAATTTTTGGCCGACTGGAATAAATCAAATTAAGTGCATAAAACTGGAAAAAACGTACATGATAAAGTGACAAGCGAATGCCGGCCGCTGGTTGCAGCCTTTTCCAGTCGGACGTTTGCCACTGGAGCATTCGCTCACATCTTAGCGTTTGTTAAGAGAGGTGCTCACCATTGCAAAAGATACTGATTGAAGGTGGCCATTTACTAAATGGAAATGTCCAGGTTCATGGTGCTAAAAACAGTGCTGTGGCGCTGCTTCCGGCGGCATTATTGGCTGACTCCCACGTCGCGATTGAAGGATTGCCGAACATATCCGATGTTTATGATTTGGGTGACTTACTCGAGGAAATTGGCGGTCATGTTAACTGGGACGGTCGGACAGTCCATATTGATCCCGCCAATATCGTCTCGATGCCGCTCCCGAATGGAAAAGTGAAAAAGCTCCGTGCCTCGTACTATTTCATGGGTGCGATGCTGGGCAAATTCAATCAAGCTGTGATTGGCCTTCCCGGCGGCTGTCATCTAGGTCCGCGCCCAATTGATCAGCACATTAAAGGGTTTGAAGCGCTTGGTGCCACAGTTACCAATGAGCAGGGCGCCATTTACCTCCGTGCCAATGAACTTCGCGGTGCCAGAATTTATCTTGATGTCGTCAGCGTCGGAGCAACCATTAATATCATGCTTGCCGCTGTCAAGGCAAAAGGAAAAACGATTATTGAAAATGCCGCAAAAGAACCGGAAATTATCGATGTGGCGACCCTTCTGACGAATATGGGAGCCAAGATCAAAGGGGTCGGAACGGATGTCATTCGCATTGAAGGGGTGCCGTCGTTGAATGGGTGTCAGCATGTCATTATCCCGGACCGGATTGAAGCCGGCACCTACGCGATCACCGCAGCGGCACAAGGTGATGAAGTCATTATTGATAATGTCATCTCACAACACCTGGAACCCGTCCTGGCCAAACTGCGGGAGATGGGTGTACGGATCGACGAAGGTGATGAGCGACTATTGATTGCTCCGAAAAAACCGCTAAACAGTGTTGATGTCAAAACATTGGTATACCCCGGATTTCCGACCGATCTGCAGCAGCCGTTTACGACCCTGCTGACTAAAGCCAACAACACTGGCGTCGTCACCGATACCATTTACTCTGCACGTTTAAAACACATTGATGAATTGCGGCGAATGAATGCATCGATAAAAGTCGAGGGCGGCTCAGCCATTGTGTCGGGTCCCACTCAACTGGAAGGTGCTCGTGTCACAGCCAGTGATCTGCGTGCAGGTGCCTCACTGGTCATTGCCGGTTTGATGGCAAAAGGTGTCACCGAAATCTCAGGTATTGAACACATTGACCGGGGTTATGAACAATTGACTGAGAAACTGAACAGCCTCGGTGCCAACGTATGGCGAGAAGAAATGAATGAACAGGAAATCGAACAATTTCAAAATTCCTGACAAAAGCTCGAGAGCGACCGCATAGTGAGGTACGGAGCCAGCCGCTGAAGACTGGAACATTGCTATACATCACACGATAAAAACATGAGAACCCTCCGTATAGACGTCCTTTTGGGATGAGGATATTTTCATGAAAAAGGAGAGGGAAAAATGGAACGAAGCTTAACCATGGAACTGGTTCGCGTGACAGAAGCGGCCGCACAATCATCAGCACGCTGGATGGGGCGCGGCAAAAAAAATGAGGCGGATGACGCGGCAACGTCAGCCATGCGCGATGTATTTGACACCATTCCCATGCAGGGAACCGTCGTCATCGGTGAAGGGGAAAAAGATGAAGCGCCCATGCTTTATATTGGGGAAAATCTCGGCACAGGCTCGGGGCCAAAAGTGGATGTTGCGGTCGACCCGTTGGAAGGGACAAACATCGTTGCTCAAGGGACATGGAACGCCTTGTCGGTCATAGCAATTGCTGATGCAAAAAATCTGCTGCATGCTCCGGACATGCATATGAAAAAAATTGCTGTCGGGTCAGAATCCGTTGGCAAAATTGACATTAACGCATCGGTGAAAGACAATCTCGAAGCTGTTGCCAAAGCACGGAATAAAGCCATGGAAGACTTGGTTGCCATCGTTCTTGACCGGCCGCGTCATGCGGAATTGATTGAGGACATCCGATCGGCCGGCGCGCGCATTAAATTGATTCCAGATGGCGATGTGGCTGCGGCCATGAATACGGCATTCGATGACACGGGCGTCGATATTTTAATGGGCATTGGCGGTGCTCCCGAGGGCGTCCTGAGTGCGGTTGCGCTGAAATGCCTCGGCGGTGAAATACAGGGGAAACTGATGCCGGCCAACGATGACGACGTTGCCCGTTGCAACCGAATGGGCATCGCGGACTTGGAAAAAGTATATTATATGAATGACTTTTGCGGCGGTGATGATGCGATTTTTGCCGCAACCGGTGTAACCGATGGCGAACTATTACAGGGCGTTCAGTTCAAAGGAGCGAAGGCAACGACCCAAACGGTTGTTATGCGTGCCAAAAGCGGGACCATCCGCTTCATTGACGGTGAACACAGCCTGGATAAAAAACCGAATCTCGTTATTCAGCCGTAACCCATGGCCGACATCGAGATATCGAATGATCTTAGGAAGAAAGCTGCATGTCCGGCTTTCTTCTTCATTTTAACCATTTCCCAATCGGATTCACGATAACCACGACAGGCAAGGAAGGATCCAAACGTGGGTGTTTATTCCTTGTCACCAGCAATAAAATTCCTCATTACTATCCAAAAAAATAAAACAATAGAGTTGATTATTGACGCGTAACAGGTTATCATGGTATATGTTTATTTATTGAGGTGAACGGTCAAACTATAATGATAGACGAACTTCTATTCTAGCTTCCGGTTACTCTTCCATTTCTTTGATATGTTCAGGCAAACGGAATAGGATAAGCCGTCCACGTGTCATTCTGGACAAGCCTGCCACTCAGCAGCGTGTACACGCCTGAAACCTGCCAATCAGTAATACAAAAAGAAACATTGAACAGCGGTGACGTGCTTCATACAGCCGTCAACGATTGGTTTCATTAATCGTATGCAAAATGAATAAGTGTGGTGATTGAATGGCATCATTAAGCATTTCCCATCTGGAGACATTGACTTTAAAAGACATCTATGCTCTGGCCAGGGAATATAAAGTATCGTATTATGCAAAAATGACAAAGCGGGAACTGATTTTTGCCATATTAAAAGCACAGGCGGAAAAAGACGGCTTTTTGTTTATGGACGGAATCTTGGAAATTATTCCATCAGAAGGATTCGGCTTTCTCCGACCCATCAACTATTCCCCGAGTACAGAAGACATTTACATTTCCGCGTCACAAATTCGTCGGTTTGATTTACGCAACGGTGATAAAGTATCAGGGAAAGTTCGCCCGCCAAAAGAGAATGAACGCTATTACGGGATTTTGCACGTTGATGCGGTCAACGAGGAAGACCCGGAGACCGCTAAGGAACGCGTCCACTTTCCAGCACTGACGGCATTATATCCCGATAGATTCATGCCGTTGGAACGGCAGTCAAAAAATCTATCCACCCGCATTATTGATTTAATGACACCGGTTGGATTTGGACAACGCGGCCTGATCGTCGCACCGCCAAAAGCCGGAAAGACCATGCTGTTGAAAGAAATAGCCAACAGCATTTCGACCAACCATCCGAGTGCGAAACTGATTATTTTACTGGTGGATGAACGTCCGGAAGAAGTGACGGATATTGAACGATCGGTCCATTCCGATGTGGATGTTGTCAGCTCGACATTTGATGAGGTTCCCGAAAGCCATATTAAAGTCTCGGAACTGGTGCTCGAGCGTGCCATGCGTCTGGTGGAACAAAAGCACGACGTCGTTGTTTTAATGGACAGCATTACACGACTTACCCGTGCTTATAACCTGGTCATTCCACCGAGCGGCCGAACACTTTCCGGTGGTATTGATCCGGCGGCATTTCACCGACCGAAGCGATTTTTCGGAGCAGCGCGAAATATTGAAGAAGGCGGAAGTTTCACAGCGCTGGCAACGACACTCATCGATACAGGGTCACGGATGGATGATGTCATCTATGAAGAATTTAAAGGAACAGGTAACATGGAGCTCCACTTGGATCGCAGCCTGGCCGAACGCAGGATTTTCCCTTCCATCGATATTCTGAAATCAGGCACGCGGAAAGAAGAATTGCTCGTTTCCAAAGATCATCTTGATAAAAACTGGACGATCCGTAAAACGATGCAGGATTCCCAGCAATTCCTGGACCGGTTTTTAAAACGCATGCGCGCCACGAAAAATAACGAGGAATTCTTACAGAAAATGGATGAGGAAATGAAGCGGAAGAAGACAAAAACGTGACGGATGACTGACGGCTATTGCAATCATAACGGTGCGCTGTTATAATCTTTTTATGTGAGTTTTAGGGTATCGTCAGTACCTGTCTGGATGTTGCAATTACTCTGTTTCCATAGGTTACAGGGCAAAAAGGAGTGGAAAAATTATGAAACAGGATATCCATCCGGAATACAGAAACGTCGTGTTTTTGGACACAAGCTCGGAAGTTAAATTCATGAGCGGATCCACAGCCTCATCCGATGAAACCATCGAATGGGAAGACGGCAACACGTATCCGTTAATCCGCGTTGAAATCAGCTCAGCGTCACACCCGTTCTATACCGGTCAGCAAAAAGCAGACAAAGCCGGCGGACGCGTCGACCGATTCAAACGCAAATATAACATGAAGTAAGACAAAAAGCTGAGACGACTGATCAGAAGCGGACTCATAAGCAAGGGGCTGTAAAACGCCTGGTTTTTGGCGTTTGGAAGGCCATTGCTTATGACGGCAGCTTCTAGGAGTCGAATCTGGATTGGTTAAAAAGTGGAGTGTGCTCGGTCAGCGGCGACATGCGTAAGTAAGAAAACCGCAGAACGGCGATTTTCCCGTTCGGAGGGTTTATTACTTACGACACGAGCCGCTAGCACACGGAACTGGATTAGGCAGAAAGATGAACGGGCTCGGTCAACGGCGACATAGCTGTTAGTCGGTTCATCTTAGCTGAGACAAAAAATGGAAACCGGTTATTCCCGGTAAAACTGGCTTGAATGCTGGTTGAAAAACAGGCAAAGCATCCATTTTGCCTGTTTTTCACTTTTACGGCCGGGATATGTCAAAGTCATTATCCACAGACTACATAGTAAAGGTGTTTCTGGAAGGGAGATCCTGTCATGCACGTTATGAACCAAAACGGGTGGGTGGAAGTCATTTGCGGCAGCATGTTCTCCGGAAAATCGGAAGAACTCATCCGACGAGTGCGTCGTGCTGCCTATGGTCATTTAACTGTACAAATGTTTAAACCGTCTATCGATGATCGGTTTGCCGAGGATTCCGTCGTGTCACATAATGGAACCTCGATTATGGCACACCCGGTACGCGATGCGGCGGATTTGCTGGATAGTGTCCGCAACCGCCATTTAGATGTTGTCGGTGTGGACGAGGTGCAGTTTTTTGACGACGGTATTGTTGCTGCTGTCGAGACATTAGCGAATAGAGGGACTTGTGTGTTGGCAGCCGGCTTGGATACGGACTTCCGCGGTGAATCGTTTGGTCCAATGCCGACATTGATGGCACGAAGCGAATCGGTCTCCAAACTGAATGCCATTTGTCCGATTTGTGGATCTCCCGCAAGCCGCACCCAGCGACTAATTAATGGCCATCCCGCCTCGTATCATGATCCGGTCATTATGGTCGGCGCATCGGAGTCGTATGAACCAAGGTGCCGTCACCATCATGATGTCCCGGACAAACCTAGAACCGTGACAGCAGCGGCAGTTAATTAAGTAAAAGAAAGAGTGCTCCGGCGCTCTTTTTTTGTGGGATAACTAACTGAATTCCCGTGTCATTTGACCGAATTCATGCGGAAACCGACCGAATCTGAGCCCAAAACTGACCGAATCATCGCCCCGTGCGGCTGAAATGTCCTGTAAACCAACCGAATCACCCGCAATAACGGCCGACCTCGTCGTACCATCCGCTCTCGTTGTACCTGATTCGACCAGCCGTATTGCCAGAACCAACCAAGTCTGTGGACCCACATCGCCGTTTCATTTTGACCTCCCTGCCCCCGTATATTATAATTATACTGTTAATCGAAAAGAGGTGACCGTTGTGTTAGAACGATTGCAATCGCTTGAAGAACGGTATGACACGTTAAATGAACTGCTCAGTGATCCGGAAATCATCAATGATACCAGTAAATTGCGCGAATATTCCAAGGAACAATCCGACCTTGAAGAAGTGGTCCAGGCCTATCGGAAATATCAAGACGTGACGCAGCAGCTGGACGAGGCGAAAGACATGTTAGCTGAAGAGTCGGATGACGACATGAAGGATATGGCCAAGTCGGAAATCGAACAACTCACCACTGACAAGGAGCAGCTGGAAGAACGGTTGCGGCTTCTGCTTTTGCCGAAAGACCCCAACGATGATAAGAACGTCTTTATGGAGGTGCGCGCGGCAGCAGGCGGTGACGAAGCCGCTTTGTTTGCCGGTGATTTGTACCGGATGTATGTCAAATACGCCGAACATCATGGCTGGAAAATCGACGTTGTTGAGGCGACGACGACCGGAGTGGGCGGTTATAAGGAGATTATCTTTATGGTGAATGGGACCGGAGCCTATTCCAAGCTGAAATACGAAAACGGCGCCCACCGCGTACAGCGTGTCCCTGACACTGAATCCGGCGGTCGCATTCATACGTCAACGGCCACGGTAGCTGTTTTGCCGGAAGCGGAAGATGTGGAAGTGGAACTCAATGATAAAGACATCCGCGTGGACACGTTCGCATCCAGTGGACCCGGCGGGCAAAGCGTCAACACGACGATGTCAGCGGTGCGCTTGACCCATGATCCGACCGGTATCGTCGTTTCCTGTCAGGATGAAAAATCCCAGATTAAAAACAGGGAAAAAGCGATGAAAGTACTGCGTGCGCGCATTTATGACAAGTACCAACAGGAAGCCCAGGCGGAGATTGATGAAAACCGCAAATCCGCAGTGGGTACCGGTGACCGATCGGAGCGCATCCGTACGTACAACTTTCCGCAGACACGCGTCACCGATCATCGCATCGGGCTTACCTTGCAAAAGCTCGACCAAGTCATGGAGGGCAAGTTGGATGAGTTTATCGATGCCTTGCTTTTGGAAGAGCAAACGAAAAAACTGGAGGAAATTGGTGAATAAATAATGGCAACCAATGTGGAGAAGCTGCATGACGTCCTACGCCGGGCGTCTCTTTTTTTACAAGAAAATGGACGGGAGCCTGCCTTAGCTGAATGGCTGCTGCTGGACTGTCTGGGCGTCTCACGAACCGAGATGCTCACGATGTTGCGCGAATCGGTCCCTGAGGCAGTTGCCGAGCGATTTTGGAACGGTATCCACCAGCATGTAACATCTGGTGTGCCGCTGGAGCATCTCACGGGAAAGGCATCCTTTTACGGGCGGGAATTTCACGTGAATCGGCACACCCTCATTCCACGACCGGAAACGGAAGAACTGGTTGAAAAGGTGATCCGCACCGTTCCGCGGGGGCCGTTGACGATTGCTGATATCGGTACCGGGAGCGGTGTAATTGCCGTAACACTGGCCCTGGAATTGCCGCGAGCCACGGTCTATGCAACGGACGTGTCACAAGAGGCGCTTGACATGGCCGGGACTAATGCCATCATGCTCGGTGCGGATGTGCGGTTTCTGCACGGTGATTACCTCGCGCCCCTGATCAGCAACACCATCCGGCCGGACATCATCGTGTCCAATCCGCCTTATGTAGCTGAACACGCCAAACCCGATCTTGCCGACACAGTTAAAGATTTTGACCCGGCATTGGCGTTGTTTGCAGGAGATGACGGCTTGGACGCGTATAAAGCCATCATAGCTGACGTGCCCAAAATCCTGCGTAAGCCGGGACACGTATTTTTGGAAATCGGCTATGAACAGAGCGAGTCTGTCTCAACCCTGCTCCAACAGGCCATGCCGGATAGTGCGATTCATACCATACAGGACATCAATCAACACAACCGCATCATCCACGCTGCTCAATGAGTAAATAACTGCTCAATGACCCGTATGTTTTTGGCTTCCCTTGTCCAGACTGTTGCTAAACAGGTTGGAGAGGGGATTTTTCAAATGAGGCAGATTAAGATTCTATTTGCGGTCTTTATATTTTTTATTCTATTATTTTCGATGCCTTTTACGAGTGCAAGTGATGAAATAGATTCCAATGACCAATCCAATGACGAATCCGATATAAAGGTCATACCGGATGAGGCCATTCGGCTGCGTATTTTAGCTAACAGCGACAAACCGGACGACCAAGAAGTGAAGCGGAAAGTCCGTGATGCGGTAAATGCTGCCATTACGGACTGGGTTGAAGACATAACCAGCATTAACAAGGCGCGGTCAATGATTGAAAACCGTATGCCTGATATCCGACAAATCGTTGACGATGTATTGGAGGAAGAGAACGTTGAAACGGCAGCGGAGGTAGAATATGGGGAAAATATCACGTTCCCCGCTAAGTTGTACGGATCATTGTTGTATCCTGCCGGTGAATACGAAGCCGTGCTGATCACGCTTGGTGAAGGAAACGGGTCGAATTGGTGGTGTGTGTTGTTTCCTCCATTGTGTTTTTTGGATTTTTCCAATGGAACGAGCGCGGCGCAGGCTGAGAGCAAGGGTGACGACGAAACCGACGAATCCGATGACGACAAACAGGCGAAAGACGAGGCCAACGTGGAGTTTTTTCTCTTTAAATGGTTCGACTAGTCATAGGTTATCTAGTTTCGGCATATCATGATAGAAACATAACTATTAATCGCCGAGGTGAAGAAAATGGAATTGATCGCAGCGAATCGCGCACCAACTGACAAACTGGAAACCTTTCTGGAAAACAATGACGACGTCCAAGGGAATCTACTGCTGAATAAAGGCTATGTTGTTGAAATAGAGGGAGCGATTGAAGGCTGTTTTGTTTTGGACACTGTGGAAGAGGGAATCTACTGGCTGAAGCAACTCTATGTCACGAAAAACGCCGCTGAATCGTTACCAGTCCTTTTGGAAACCATTCTGACGTTAGCCAAGGAAAAACAAGCAAAACACATATTTGTCCACAGTCACCAGCCAATGGTCGATGTGTTGCTCGAGGCATTGCAGTTTTATCCACAAAAAGAAAACAAATGGGTGCAGGATCAACCAATTGAAACCGGAAATTGGTGGATGTACAACGTTTCTTGAGGAAAACTCACCACTTATCCACTGATTTCTGTTGATAACATGTGGGTATTTGTGTATAAGTTGAAAATTTTATACACATGGTGTTGATAAACGCATACTGTTTTCGTTGCATGTCCGGAACTAGAATGACCAAACAGATGGGTTCTGGAAATCAGTTGTGGATGCACTTGTGGATGACAAATGATAGGCTTCTAGAATGTGATTCCAGTCATGGCATGATGGAGGAAAAACAGTCTTTGCGTATCATTCCGCCATCGTCTACAATGTAGGTTGGAAATGGAGGACAGTGACGATGGAAACGAAACGATGGACCATTCATCACGATGACATGGATCAACAAGCGATCAACGACGCCTCCGGGCTGTTGCGGAACGGATGGACGGTTGCATTTCCGACTGAAACGGTATATGGACTGGGGGCCGATGCAACGAATGAAGCAGCCGTCTCAGGTATCTTCCGGGCCAAAGAACGGCCGGAAGATAACCCGCTCATTGCACATGTCGCCACCAAACAGCAGCTGCGTCGATTGACGGATGAACCTTCCCCAGTGGCTGAGCAGCTGATCAACGCGTTCATGCCTGGACCGATAACGTTAGTGCTTCCGGAAAATGGCACGTGCGCCCGTAACGTGACAGCCGGGTTATCCACAATCGGTGTGCGCATTCCGGATCACCCGGTGGCCCAGGCATTGCTAGAAGCATGCGATACCCCGATTGCCGCGCCAAGTGCCAATCTATCCGGCAAACCAAGTCCGACAATAGCCGAACACGTGTGGGCGGATCTGCACGGAAAAATAGCCGGCCTTGTGGATGCGGGACCGACCGGGGTTGGTGTGGAATCAACGGTGATCGACTGTACCCAGGACATACCGGTTATTTTGCGCCCGGGCGGCATCACAAAAGAGCAACTGGAAACAGTATGTGGCACCGTTATGGTCGACCCAGCACTCGCAACCACCGGCGAGAAACCGAAAGCACCCGGCATGAAGTACACCCACTATGCACCGGACGTTCCGATGTGGCTGGTGGACGGGTCAGCTGCCGCCATACAAGCGGTGATTGACCGCCAGCACCGGCACAACAAACGCGTCGGCGTCATGGCGCAGACACAAATGGCGGCGAGACTGAAGGCGGATAACGTCATTCCACTCGGGTCGGACCTGTCCGAAGTGGCTGCCAGCATTTATGACGCCCTGCGCCTGTTCAAATACGAGGATATCGATGTTATTTTATGTGAGACGTTTCCGAAAACAAACATTGGACAGGCCGTTATGAATCGCTTGCAAAAAGCAGCATCCGATTATATCTCCCCTTAACGGCAAGTCTGGAAGCGAATGGTGTCACCAACCGTTCTGGCAATGACTTCTCCATAAAAGCGCCCATTTTCTCGGTATTAGGCATATATGCGTCCTCTCCTGCATAGGCTGAATTAGCTTGTCCGGGGAGAGGATTGGAAATGACAGCCTATTATGCGGGGGAGTTGGTATCCCTCATGCTTATGGCGATGGCGCTTGGGATGGATGCATTTTCCGTCAGCCTTGGTTTGGGAATGCAAAAACTCAGGCTGAAGCGCATTGCTTTGATTGGAATCATTATTGGGTTTTTTCATGTCCTTATGCCATTTATCGGTATTTTACTGGGACAAGCCATTTCGAGCCAAATTGGCGACTACACGGTACTTGCCGGGGGATTGCTGCTGTTCGGCATCGGGGCCCAAATGGTTTTTTCCGCGTTTAATCATGAAACACCACAATTAGCCCAGCCAGTGGGTATTGGCCTTTTATTTTTTGCACTCAGTGTCAGTCTGGACAGCTTTTCCGTCGGTCTCAGTCTCGGTTTGTCCAACGTGCGCACCGTGGTCACACTTCTGGCGTTCGGAACGACCAGCATGGTACTCACATGGATCGGTCTGATTTTGGGCAGGAAAGTGCACGGGCTGCTCGGCGTGTACAGTGAAATTCTCGGTGGAAGCATATTATGCGGATTTGGACTGTATATTTTGTTCGGGTGACAGGCTTTCTGCCGGTAATGGCGGAGAGTCTTTTTAATTTCCACATTTCGCCGTTGATCGGTTGCTCTTTTTTCTGACAATACGACCATTTTTATGGTATAATTTAGATAGAAAGTACACCAATCGGAGGCTCATCCATGAAACTATTGTTTGTATGTACCGGTAATACGTGCCGCAGCCCGATGGCGGAAGCACTGGCCAAACATCGTCTGCCTCATGCGACGGTGCAGTCAGCAGGTATATTTGCCCCTGACAACCAGAGTCCGAATGATATGGCCCTTGAGGCGCTGAAGCAAAAGGGTCTGACCATAAATACGACATCCCAGCCGGTGACGGACGACTTGCTCAACTGGGCGGACGTGGTGCTCACGATGACGACCCGGCATAAGCAATCATTGATTTTGGACTATCCCGATTATCAGGAAAAATACTACACGTTGAAGGAATACGTCGCCCAGTCGGATCAAGCCGTATGGGATGAGCTGAAGCAACGGTATACCGACTATGAATTGAACAGCAAAGCCGGGACACAGGACGAGCGGGCAGAAATGGAACGCTTGGAAAAACGGCTTATTCATTACGATATTTCCGATCCGTTCGGCGGAGACTTGGCCGTTTATCAAGAAACGCTGAATGAATTGGAAACATACGTGGATGAATTGGTGAAAAATATTAGGGACCAGCAGTGAGGAGCCGGCCGGTCTCGGGAACGTTTATGACAAAGACGCGTGCTTGCCTGACGTGCGTGCAGGCATGACAGGCAAGCAGCTGCAGTATCGATAGACATCACATATTTTCTGGAGGGTTGCTAGATGACGGATATGGAACAAGACCAACAACAGCTCAAACAGGACATGGATCAAATCGTCAACGAATGGATAGCAAGTGGCCATCTCCAGCAGGGTGATCTGGTTGTCATCGGCTGTTCCACGAGCGAGGTAGCCGGTGAGCGTATCGGCACATCCGGAAGCGGAGAACTGGCGTCGATTATTTTTCAAGCACTGACATCACTGAAGGAAAAAACCGGCATCACCCTCGCTTTTCAATGCTGTGAACATTTGAATCGCGCATTGGTCGTCGATAAAGAAACATTGAACGAGCGGCAACTGCGACAAGTGACGGCCATTCCGGTCCCTGAAGCAGGTGGTTCGTTAGCATCGCTTGCATTTCAGCAAATGGACAAAGCCGTTCTGGCCGAGTCGATTACCGCGGATCACGGCCTCGATATCGGGGAAACTATGATCGGCATGCACCTGCGCCCAGTGGCCATTCCGCTCCGGTTCAATCATCGTTCGGCCGGGCATGCCAGAGTTAATGCAGCACGCACACGACCTAAGCTGGTCGGGGGCAAACGGGCGGCATATCCACCATCTCAATAACCAGTGGGACTGGGATAAAAGACGTTTCGTTAAATAAGATACGAACGATAATGTATCATTAGTCTGTGAATGGTTTCGGATTATTTGCTTAATGACATGAGCGCGGGGGCAGGTATTCCAGCGGGAGGAAACGTTTTAAATACATCGTTCGTATTCAGAAGTGATTTGTTCGTTTTGTCCCAGCCCCTTCACGGGCGATGAAGCATCCATGAAAGCAGACCACATTCCAAAGGAGGAACCACCGATGGACCATTTGAAAGAAGATAAGGAACTGTTTGAAGCTGTACAGGCAGAAAAGGATCGTCAACACGATAAAATTGAATTGATTGCATCAGAAAATTTTGTATCCGGAGCGGTTATGGAAGCCATGGGATCGGTGCTGACGAACAAATACGCGGAAGGCTATCCAGGTAAACGCTACTACGGCGGGTGTGAACATGTCGACGTCGCGGAAAATTTGGCGCGCGATCGGGCAAAAGAATTGTTCGGAGCCGATCATGCCAACGTCCAGCCGCACTCGGGTGCCCAAGCTAATATGGCTGTTTATTTTTCCGTGCTCGACCCGGGTGATACGATACTGGGCATGAATTTGAATCATGGCGGCCATCTGACACACGGCAGCCCCGTTAATTTCAGCGGAAAACTGTATCATGTAGTTGACTATGGCGTGGATCCCGAAACGGAGAAGCTGGACTATGACGCGGTGCTCGAACGTGCCAAAGAGGTGCAGCCGAAATTGATTATAGCCGGTGCCAGTGCCTATCCGCGCGAGATTGATTTTGCCAAATTCCGGGAGATTGCTGACGAGGTCGGTGCGTACTTGATGGCTGACATAGCCCATCCTGCCGGGCTTATTGCAGCTGGGCTCCATTCCAATCCGGTGCCGTATGCCGATTTTGTCACAACGACCACACATAAAACATTGCGCGGCCCCCGTGGCGGTATGATTTTGTGTAAAGAGAAGTACGCCAAAGCGATTGATAAAGCTGTTTTCCCCCGCATGCAGGGCGGACCGCTTATGCATATCATCGCCTCCAAAGCTGTATCGTTAAAAGAAGCATTGTCCGATGACTTCAAAACATATTCGGAACAAATTATTCGCAACGCGCAGACGTTAAGCGATGCTTTGAAACAAGAAGGAGCACGCATCGTCTCAGACGGAACCGATAATCACATTGTGTTGATTGATGTGACCCCATTGGAGCTGACGGGCGACATCGCTGAAAAAGCGCTTGACGAGATCGGTATCACGGCCAACAAAAATACTATTCCCTTCGATCAGGAAAAGCCATCTGTCACAAGCGGTCTTCGCGTGGGAAGCGCAGCCGTGACGACACGCGGCTTTAAAGAAGCGGAAATGAAAGAAGTGGCATCAATCATCGCCACTGTTCTGAAACATCATGAGGATGAGCAAGTATTGCGGGAGGCCAAAGACCGCGTGCAAAGCCTCACCAATCAATTTCCAATCTACAAATAACGTATGAGGATGTTCCTTAAAGGGGAGCATCCTTTTTGTATGGAATCATAGAAAGAGATTCCATGTTGCGAGGCGATCCGGTTGATATGTGCGCGCCCTGGTCGATAAATTCTGAATCTGGTTGATATCCCGCGTGATCCGGTCGATAAATCAAGAATCCGGTTGATATCTTGCGCGCTCCGGTTGATAAATTCAGAATCTGGTTGATATCCTGCGCGCTCCGGTTGATAAATTCAGAATCTGGTTGAAATCCCGCGCGCTCCGGTCGATAAATTCTGAATCTGGTTGATATCCTCCGCGCTCCGGTCGATTAATTCCGAATCTGGTTGAAATCCCGCGCGCTCCGGTCGATAAATCCAGAATCTGGTTGATATCCTGCGCGCTCCGGTCGATAAATTCAGAATCCGGTTGATATCTCGCGCGCTCCGGTTGATAAATTCCGAATCTGGTTGATATCCCGCACGCTCCGGTCGATAAATTCAGAATCTGGTTGATATCCCGCGTGATCCGGTTGATAAATTCCGAATCTGGTTGATATCCTGCGCGCTCCGGTTGATAAATTCCGAATCTGGTTGATATCCCGCACGCTCCGGTCGATAAATTCTGAATCCGGTTGATATCCGCCCCTCCATATGATCATCGACTGCCCAGTCTCGCTAACGCCTGATCGTTGCTCGAAGGTTCCTTGCATCCTAGTCCGTTTTTCAGTACAATTTGAAAGATGCCATTTATAAGAAGGAGTGTCGGCAACAATGGGAAACGTACATGTACTGGATCATCCGCTGATTCAGCATAAATTGACGTACATACGTGACAAACATACGGGGACGAAAGAATTCCGTGAGCTGGTGGACGAGGTCGCCGCGCTGATGGCGTTTGAAATCACACGGAATTTTCCGCTGCAGGAAAAAACAACGGAGACACCGATGATGGAAGCAACAACGAATGTCCTTGCCGGTAAAAAAGTCGGTCTGATTCCGATTCTCCGTGCCGGGCTTGGCATGGTCGACGGGATGCTGAATCTCATTCCCGCCGCACGTGTCGGTCATGTCGGAATGTACCGTGATCCGGAAACATTGACGCCACACGAATATTACGTAAAATTGCCGTCTGATATAGAAGAACGCGAGCTGATTGTGCTCGATCCGATGCTTGCAACCGGCGGATCAGCCAATGACGCGATCTACTCGCTTAAAAAGCGCGGAGCCAGACAAATTCGTCTCATGTGTCTCGTCGGCGCCCCTGAAGGCGTGGAGGTCATTCAGAACGAGCATCCGGACGTCGATATTTTCCTTGCAGCACTGGATGAACGACTGAACGATGATGGGTTCATCGTTCCCGGACTTGGTGATGCGGGCGACCGGTTATATGGAACGAAATAGCGCATGCACTCGCGGACGTCATAAGGATGGAGGGGAAACATAATGACGAGACGGATAAAAGTGATGACCATTTTTGGGACGAGGCCGGAAGCGATCAAAATGGCCCCGCTTGTTCTCGAACTGAAAAAACGGGACGATGTATTTGATCCTATCGTGGCTGTAACGGCGCAACACCGCGAAATGCTCGATCAAGTGCTCGATATATTCGGCATCACACCGGACGTTGACTTGAATATTATGTCAGCGAACCAAACGCTTGCGCAGATGACAACGCGTGCGCTGGAAGGCCTTGACACTGTTATGAAGGAGACCGAGCCGGATATGGTGCTGGTGCATGGGGATACGACAACGACATTTGCTGCGTCACTGGCCGCCTATTATAATCAGATTGCCCTCGGTCACGTCGAGGCCGGCTTGCGTACGTGGGATAAATATTCCCCGTATCCGGAAGAGATGAACCGGCAGCTGACCGGCGTCATGGCTGATTTGCATTTTTCGCCGACCGATACGTCCAAACAGAATCTGCTCGATGAAAACAAACCGGCCGATAGCATCGTCGTTACCGGAAACACGGCGATTGACGCTTTGAAAACAACGGTTGATCCTGATTATACCAGCCCTGTCATGGACGAAACGGACGGCAGGCGGCTTGTTCTCGTGACCGCCCACCGCCGGGAAAACCTCGGCCGCCATATGGAGCAGATGTTCCGGGCGATCAAACGACTCGTGGATACGCACGCTGACATTCATGTCGTTTACCCTGTGCATTTGAATCCGGTTGTTCAGGAAACAGCGGCCAGCATTCTCGGTGATGACGACCGGATTAAGCTGATGGAGCCGCTCGATGTGGTCGACTTCCATAACTTCGCGGCGAAATCGCACGTGATTATGACCGATTCGGGCGGCGTGCAGGAAGAGGCGCCATCTCTTGGTGTGCCGGTTCTTGTCCTGCGCAACACGACCGAACGCCCGGAAGGTCTGGAAGCCGGCACGTTAAAATTGGCCGGCACCGATGAGGACGCAATTTTTCAAATGGCGGATGAGCTGCTGCGTGACGGAGACGTCTATGAACACATGGCCAAAGCAGCCAATCCGTATGGAGACGGCGACGCATCAGTCCGGATTGCCGACGCCATCGCGGCTTATTTTAGCATTTAATAAATACGAACAATATATTAAAGAAGTAGTCACCGCTCCGGAAAAACACTACGCTTTCCGCGGGCGCTGATGAGCCTCCTCGTGCTTATCGCACTGCGGGGTCTCATCTAGGCTTTTCATCCCGCAGGAGTCTCCGTGTTTTTCCTACGCTAAACGAAAAATCCGAACTGATTCAAATTTTTTGCGAATCATAGTTCGGATTTTTATTTGCCTAAACGTCTTTTGTCCCAGCCCCTTTTTTGTACATTACTTTCTCCATCGCAATCCCATACCCATTCGTATGCATGAATGCCCCTTGATTTTCAAATGCTAATGGACATCACGCTGTAAAAGGGGATTCCTGTATGCGGTATGTTCTGCTTTTGTTCATAGCCATTATCATCACGCTACCCATGTCTGCTGCTGCTCGAGACGACCCATCCAGCCGTAGCGTCGACAACGAAACATCCGTCATCGTTGAAGTGAAGGGTAGTCCGAAAGAGCGACAGTCGTATTTGCAAACGCACCGTCCATTTATCGATATCGTTGCCGTCTATGACAAACTATTTAACGGACTCGCGTTAAAAGCAAAACCAAGACAGCTGAAAAAATTGGATAACGTCGACTTCATAACGGCTGTCCACCAGGTAACGACATACGAAGCCCAGGCTGAATCGACCCAACAAGCGTTGAAGAGCCCGAAAAATGCAACCAACGACAGTGTGAAACCTGCCGCCCTGAATAATACCGACTATACCGGCCAGGGGGTGCAGGTAGCCGTGGTGGATACCGGCATTGACTACACCCATCCGGACTTGGCGGATAATTTTGCCGGTGGCTATGATCTGGTCGATCTTGATAACGACCCGATGGAAACGACGGTAAAGCAAGGCATGCCAACCATGCACGGGTCCCACGTCGCCGGAATCATCGCTGCTGATGGAGCGCTTCAAGGTGTTGCCCCGGATGCGGAGCTGCATGCCTATCGTGCGCTCGGATCGGGCGGAAGCGGCACGTCCGTTCAAGTCATTGCCGCATTGGAACAGGCGGTGGAAGACGGCGCGGACGTGATCAATCTTTCTCTCGGCAATGCGATCAATGGACCTGACTTTCCGACGAGTATAGCGGTCAATCGCGCTGCTGATCGTGGAGTGCCGGTGGTGGTTGCAGGCGGCAATTCTGGACCGGGTCGATGGACCATTGGCTCACCGGCAACGGCTGCTGACGGACTGTCTGTCGGAGCGGCGGCTTATCCGAAAACCAAACCTTTTCTGGAGGGAAAACGTTTCAATAAAACCATCAGCCTCCAACATATGGATGGATCCCCCGCGTGGCGATTAACAAAAGATTATGCCATTGAATCACCTGAAGCCGGTGATGTCCGCGGCAAAATAGCTCTGGTCAAGCGTGGTGATGATCCGTTTTATAAAAAAGCTAAAAAGGCGGAGGAAGCAGGCGCTAAAGCTGTGCTGATATACAATCATGAAGCCGGTTCGTTTCGCGGAAAAGTGCATCCGTCCGATGACCCGGTCACCATCCCGGTCGCCTCCATCAGCCAAAGTGATGGCCAATGGCTCGTGGAAAAAACGACCAACGACAGCTTATATGTGGAAACCAGGTATCAACAGACACCGAAAACGATGGCACCTTTCAGCTCACGGGGTCCTGTCACCGTCAACTGGGACCTGAAACCGGGCGTCAGTGCACCGGGAACGAACATTTTAAGTACCGTCCCGGGGGGATACCGTCATTTGCAGGGGACAAGCATGGCGGCACCGCATGTCACCGGTGTTATGGCGCTTATGATGGAAGCCCATCCGGACTGGGACATCGGCAAGTTGACTGGCGCCGTAAAAACAACGGCCAAACGCCTAACCGATACCGATGGAAATCCTTTTGCCCCGGTTATCCAGGGGGCCGGTGAAATCCAGCCGAAACAAGCCATCCGTACTGAAACCATCATCAATCAGCCCTTATTGTCATTTGGCAAGGTCACGGGATTTCGTGCGGCTCAAAAGCAGACAATCACGGTTACCAACACTTCATCATCCAAACACACCTATTCGCTGTCCGTGCCGGCAACGAAAAAAGGTGTGAACTGGCATCTGCCGGAATCGTTCACATTAAAACCTGGGGAGTCAAAACCATTGACACTCGAATTAAGCCTCAATAGCAACATGGCTAAAAACGGTATCCATCAAGGGTGGCTGATGCTCAACCAAGGGGACAACCAATATGACATGCCATATGTCTTTGTCAATAAGACCGCTGATTATCCGAAAGCGATGGGCTTCACCTTGTCGTTGAAGCCGTTTTCCAAGGATACTTATGCCTTTCAACTCTACTTAACCAAGCCGGCAAAGCATATGGAAGTGAACCTGTACAGCCTGGATACGCTAGTGCATGATCGGATGCTTTTGGAATCAGACAACGTTCAGGACGGTTTGAATAAAGGCACCTTGCCAGCGGATGAGC
Source organism: Lentibacillus halophilus (assembly GCF_055395055.1). Taxonomy (NCBI): domain Bacteria; kingdom Bacillati; phylum Bacillota; class Bacilli; order Caryophanales; family Bacillaceae; genus Lentibacillus; species Lentibacillus halophilus. Next base: position 698,045 of record NZ_AP043750.1, on the reverse strand, counting down.
TCGGAAAACCAGGCGACTACCGGGCTGTCGTTACGGTGACGTTTAAAAGCGGTGAAACATCCAGTTTTCAGACACGACTGCATATTCCGTATCCGTCTCAGTGACCGGGATGAATGAATCAGCCGGGGCTTGGCGACGACCCTCCGTTGCGTATAACAATCTGTATTCAACATTTTCGATATGTCAAAAAAGTTGTCACATAATGTTCATATAAATGAAGCCGTTTATTCGTTATAATAAGGTGGACGGATCAGGCCTTAAAAGACATGTCATAGTCGGCAGGGCAGGGGTTGTGCATGGTGATCCCATCAAGGCGCACACCCGTTTTTTTAACGTCGTCATCGATTGACAATAGGTAGTCGCTAATGTAAACTAGCATAGTGTGGAATAGTAAGGAATTTTTGCATTTGCATGCTTGAACCTTACATAATTCTATCGTCGGTGCACCGTTTTACTGGCAATACGATTGCCTGCCTTGAGCGGCAGCATCCTGTCACATCAATTCCCCGGGAGAAGAGTCAAATCATGTCATATTATGGCTACATGGCCGGCAGGCAGCGCAAGTGGATGATTTATCTTCTAGCACTATTCGTGCTGGGAGCAGGTTTCACACCTTATTCACACATTTTCCTTGGGCTTATCTTGGGCGGTTCCGTCAGTTTGTACAACCTGTGGCTGCTTCAGCGTAAAATTAATACGTTTGCGGCATCCGTGGCGAGTCAGACGTCTGCAGGCTCACTCGGCAGCATGTCACGCATTGCGGCGGCTGCATTGGCTGTCCTGATCGCACTTCGGTTTGATGCGTCCATTGATGTGATTTCCGTGTTAGTTGGATTAATGACATCCTATCTGGTCATTGTGATAGATTTTTTTATGTCCAAATCTAAAAAGTAATGCTTGGAAAAGGGGTGAAAAAGATGGATCATGAAGCGCCAATAGCGCATGATGTGCTGGATATACCTTGGCTTGATTTTAACCTGTCTGTCGTAGTTATGACAGCTATTTCCACACTTATTGTATTCGTTTTGTGTGTTCTGGCCACCAGAAAACTGCAAATGAAGCCATCCGGCGCGCAAAATTTCATGGAATGGGTCGTTGATTTTGTCAAAGGAATGATCAGTGACACCATGGACTGGAAAACAGGGCGGGTTTTTCTGCCGTTGGGACTGACACTGATTACGTATATTTTAGTAAGTAACATACTTGGTGTCATAACCCTGATCACATTCGGCAACGAACTATGGTGGAAATCACCGACAGCCGACCCTGGATTGACATTGACATTGTCGACAATGGTCATCGTGCTTACCCATTACTATGGCATTAAAGTACGCGGAGGCAAAGAATACGGGAAAGATTTCTTCCGTCCGCATTGGGTATTCTTCCCGATCAACATTATTGAGGAGTTTTCCAATACGCTGACACTTGGTCTTCGTTTATTTGGAAACATTTATGCCGGTGAAGTTCTGTTGGGACTTTTAGCCGGACTCACGTCAACAACTGTTTGGGGATTCCTTGGCGGTGCCATTCCTATGCTTGCATGGCAAGGATTTAGTTTATTCATAGGCACGATCCAAGCGTTTATTTTCACAATACTGACGCTGGTATACATGTCACATAAAGTGTCCAGTGATCACTAAGTATTGTTTAAATTAGGAATATCCCTGTTTTAGCGATAACCACGCTGAGGCAGGATGGTGAACACATAAAAAATTTTGAGGAGGATTCATATTATGTCTGGAGCATTAGCAGCAGCAATTGCAGTAGGTTTGGCGGCATTAGGTGCCGGTGTAGGTAACGGATTGATTGTCAGTCGTACGGTCGAAGGGATTGCCCGTCAGCCGGAGTTGCGCGGTCAATTGCAGACAACGATGTTCATTGGTGTCGGTCTTGTTGAGGCTGTACCGATCATCGCGGTTGTTATCGCACTAATGGTTATGTAATACAAGACGAAATAAATACGATTATGGCGAAAGATCCGTTCCTGATGGATCTTTCGCCAATACGCCAACACCTGAACACGAATGGCAAACGACAATTGGTTATGCGAAAGGAGTGAATTCTGTGCAGGCACTCACTGGATTTACGACGATTTATGCCTCCCTTGCCGGTCTCCAAGTCGGAACGATGCTGACTCAGCTGTTTTTCTTCCTTGTGTTAATCATACTGCTCCGTAAATTTGCCTGGGGCCCTTTGATGAATGTCATGCAACAGCGGGAAGAACATGTGGCCAGTGAAATCGAATCGGCTGAACAGAGCCGGGCGGAAGCGGAAAAAGCTCAGAACGAAGCGGCAGAACAGTTGAAGCAGACGAAACAGGAAGCGCAAAAGATTATTGAGGATGCACGAAATGCCGGCTCGAAGCAGGAGCAGGAAATTATTGATAATGCCCGCCGGGAAGCCGAGCAAATCAAACAAGCAGCGCAGAATGAAATTGAAAACGAAAAAGAAAAAGCGATCCAGGCCCTTCAGGATCAAGTAGGTTCCTTATCTGTACAAATTGCCAGCAAAGTGATTGAAAAAGAAATTAGCGAACAGGATCAGGACAAACTCATTGATGAGTATATCAAGGAAGCAGGCGAAAAACGATGAGTGAAGCCGTTTCAAAACGTTACGCAGACGCGCTTTTCCAGCTGAGCAATGAAAAAGGAACAATGGATCAATGGGCCGATGAATTGCTTGTCCTGAAAACCATCATTGACGACAATGACACGTTGATGCCATTCCTGAAGCATCCACGCATTTCTTTAGAACAAAAGGAACAATTTATCAATGACGTGTTCCGGTCGTTCTCGGAGGACATCGTCACGACGCTGCACCTCTTGGCGACGCGTCACCGTTTGGACATTGTGCCGTTGGTTATTGACCATTTTATCCGGTTGGTGAATGATGCGAAAGGAATAGAAGAGGGAACCGTATATTCCGTTCGGGCACTGTCACAGGGAGAAAAAGAGCGGCTTGAACAGACGTTTGCCAAACGTTTTGGTAAACAGGCGATCAAGCTCACCTCTGTCGTCGATCCATCAGTTATCGGCGGCATTAAACTGCGGATAGGTAATACGATTTATGATGGATCCATCCAAGGCAAATTGAATCGGATCCAACGGAATATTGGAGCGGTAAACTAATGGAGATAGGGGTGAAATGGTATGAGCATTAAAGCTGACGAAATTAGCTCACTGATTAAACAGCAAATTGAAGATTTTGACGGCGATATCGAAGTAAACGATGTTGGCACAGTTATTGAAGTCGGTGACGGTATTGCACGTGCTCATGGCCTTGACAATGCCATGGCTGGTGAGCTCCTTGAATTTTCGAATGGCGTCATGGGCATGGCGCAAAACTTGGAAGAAAACAATGTTGGTATCGTCATTTTAGGCCCATTTGCAGATATTAAAGAAGGCGATGAAGTCCGTCGCACCGGCCGGGTTATGCAAGTACCCGTTGGAGAAGAGCTGCTCGGACGCGTTGTCAATCCACTGGGACAGCCAATCGACGGCAAAGGTCCGGTGGAAACATCGAAAAACCGCGAAATTGAATCTCCGGCACCATCCATTATGGATCGTCAATCAGTTGAAGAACCGCTGCAAACGGGTATTAAAGCGATTGACGCATTGGTTCCGATCGGTCGCGGACAACGTGAACTGATCATCGGCGACCGGCAAACAGGAAAAACGACGGTTGCTGTGGATACCATTCTGAACCAGAAGAATGAGGACATGCTCTGCATTTACGTAGCCATCGGTCAGAAAGATTCCACCGTCCGGTCAACCGTAGAGACATTCCGCCGTTATGGTGTGCTTGATAAGACGATTGTTGTTTCCGCCGGTGCATCGGAACCTGCACCATTGTTGTATCTCGCACCATATGCAGGTGTATCCATGGGTGAGGACTTCATGTATAACGGAAAACATGTCGTTGTCGTCTATGATGACTTGACCAAGCAGGCAGCGGCCTATCGTGAACTGTCCCTGTTGCTGCGCCGCCCGCCAGGCCGTGAAGCATTTCCGGGAGACGTATTCTACTTACATTCACGTTTGTTGGAACGTGCTGCGAAACTGAACGACGATAAAGGTGGCGGATCGCTCACTGCCCTGCCGTTTGTTGAGACACAGGCTGGCGATATCGGTGCCTATATTCCGACGAACGTTATTTCCATCACCGACGGACAAATCTTTTTGCAGTCCGACTTGTTCTTCTCCGGCGTTCGCCCGGCAATCAACGCAGGTCTGTCTGTTTCCCGTGTCGGCGGTTCCGCTCAATTAAAAGCGATGAAGAAAGTCGCCGGAACCCTGCGTTTGGATCTTGCGTCCTTCCGTGAACTCGAAGCATTTGCCCAGTTCGGATCGGACCTTGATAAATCAACCCAGGCCAAACTTGATCGTGGTGCCCGTACGGTTGAAGTATTGAAACAAGGATTGCATGAACCGATTGATGTCGAAAAACAAGTGATGATCATTTACGCATTGACGAAAGGCTTCCTTGACGATATTCCGGTCAATGATGTGACACGCTTTGAAAAAGAATTCCATATCTGGCTTGATGAAAATCGGAAAGAATTGCTTAACACCCTCCGCGAAACCGGTAAACTGACCGAGGGTGATGAGATGAGTGAAGCCGTTGAAGCATTCAAGAAAGTGTTTGCTCCGACGGAAACGTAATAATGGTCCGGTAATGGAATAGGTGAGAGGCCCGGCTGCTGTGGTCCGGCCTCACCTTTCCCGACGCCCGGCCTCTGTTAAGGAAGGGTGGTGAACAAAGCTTGGCATCCCTCAGAGATTTACAAAAACGGATAAATTCAACATCAAAAACAAAAAAGATCACCAAAGCCATGGAGATGGTTTCCGCTTCCAAGTTAAACAAGGCGGAAATGAACGCCAAACAATTTAAACCGTACAGCGAGAAAATTCAGGAAGTGGTCGCCAATATCGCCGGTGGAACGATGGATGCGACACACCCGATGCTTGAGAAACGTGAGGTCAAAAAAACGGCTTATTTCGTCATTACATCGGACCGTGGTTTGGCTGGTGCCTTTAACAGCAACGTTCTGAAAAAAACGTATGAAACCATTCAGAAAAACCATCAATCGACCGATGAGTACACCGTCATTGTGATTGGTCGTGTCGGTTATGACTTTTTCAAAAAACGAAACATGCCGGTAACCAAAGAGGTCATTGGCATGGCGGATCAGCCCAATTTTGAAGACGTTCGGCAACTGGCTTCTGAAGCGGTGCAATTGTTTATTGATGAGGATATCGATGAGCTGAAAGTGGTCTACAATCATTTCAAAAGCGCCATATCCCAAGAGGTGACGTCTAAAAAATTATTGCCGCTCACAGATATTGCTCAAGAAGCAACGACGTCCGGCATGGGGCAATACGAGTACGAGCCAAATCAAGACGAGATTTTAAAAGTACTCCTGCCGCAATATGCTGAAAGTCTGATTTACGGTGCATTGCTTGACAGTAAAGCAAGTGAACATGCTGCACGTATGAACGCTATGCGCAATGCAACGGATAATGCCAATGACATTATTGATGACTTGACATTATCGTACAACCGTGCACGTCAAGCGGCGATCACTCAGGAAATCAACGAAATCATCGGCGGCGTGGCTGCATTGGAGTAGTGGAATCATTCAGGACGTCCACATAGAAAAAGTGACCATGGAAACGTGACCATATGCAGCACGGACGTTGAGCTGCCGAGAGTTATGATAGGAGGGAAACCAATGAGCAAGGGACACATTACACAGGTTATGGGCCCTGTTGTCGACGTGGCATTTGACGAAGGAGACATCCCGGATATTAATAACGCACTGATTGTCGGCTCCGACGATGACAATGCAAACAACCTGACATTGGAGGTTGCGCTTCATCTTGGAGACGGTGCGGTGCGTACCATTGCCATGTCCTCTACCGATGGGCTTCAACGTAATGCGCCAGTCGCTAACACCGGCGCATCTATCTCTGTCCCGGTCGGGGAACAGACATTGAGCCGTGTATTTAACGTACTTGGTGAAAATATTGATTTGGAAGAACCGGTTCCGGATGATGTTCGGCGTGATCCGATTCATCGCCAACCGCCGGAATTTGATGAATTAACGACAGATACAGAAATTTTGGAAACAGGCATTAAGGTTATTGACTTATTGGCACCATACACAAGAGGTGGTAAGATTGGCCTGTTCGGTGGTGCCGGCGTAGGAAAAACCGTTTTGATTCAGGAATTGATCAACAACGTTGCTCAGGAGCATGGCGGTATTTCCGTGTTTGCCGGTGTAGGTGAACGCACACGCGAAGGCAACGACCTTTACTATGAAATGAAGGAATCAGGGGTTATCTCGAAAACGGCCATGGTTTTTGGTCAGATGAATGAGCCGCCCGGAGCCCGGATGCGCGTAGCATTGACCGGTCTGACAATGGCAGAGTACTTCCGTGACGAAGAAAACCAGGACGTTTTGTTATTTATTGATAATATCTTCCGCTTTACTCAGGCGGGCATGGAAGTGTCTGCATTGTTGGGCCGTATGCCATCAGCGGTTGGTTATCAGCCGACATTGGCGACTGAAATGGGCCAACTGCAGGAACGGATCACAACGACGGACAAAGGTTCGGTTACGTCCATTCAAGCCGTTTATGTCCCGGCTGACGACTACACCGACCCGGCACCGGCAACGACATTTGCTCACTTGGATGCCACAACGAACCTGGATCGTTCCCTGACGGAACAAGGCATTTACCCCGCGGTGGATCCATTGGCTTCTACATCCCGTGCCCTTGACCCTGAAGTTGTCGGTGAAGAGCACAGCAATGTAGCTGATGAAGTGCAGAAAACGATACAAAAGTATAAAGAACTGCAGGATATTATCGCGATTCTTGGCATGGATGAGTTGTCGGATGAGGACAAACTGACGGTTTCCCGCGCGCGCCGTATTCAGTTCTTCCTGTCCCAGAACTTCCACGTAGCCGAGCAGTTCACCGGCCAACCGGGATCGTATGTACCGATTTCAGAAACGATCAAAGGTTTCCGTAGAATTCTTAACGGCGAATACGATGACGTGCCGGAAGACGCTTTTCGCCTCGTCGGCCGGATTGAAAATGTCGACGAAAAAGCAAAAGAAATGGAATAATCAATCAGGCATTGCTGGATGAACAGAGATAATGGCCGCCGGAACAACCGGAAAGCACATCTATCAACTGTCGCATCCGGCCATGCCAGTGTCTGAGGAGGCGTTGCATTGAAAACAGTAGATGTGAGTGTTGTTACTCCTGATGGCCCGGTTCTCGATGATCAATTCGACATGGTCAGCTGTAAAGCCGAAAATGGCGAGCTCGGCGTTTTGCCAGGGCATATTCCAATGGTTGCCCCTTTATCCATTAGTTCCGTACGTTTGAAGCAAGATGATAATTCCGTGCAACTGGCTGTCAACGGCGGGTTCCTCGAAGTACGGCCGGATAAAGTAACCATTTTGGCCCAATCCGCCGAAGAACCCGGCAAAATAGACGTTCAGCGTGCACAGGAAGCCAAAAAACGTGCTGAACAACGGTTGGAGCAACAGCAGGAAAACGTTGACCATCAACGGGCAGAACTAGCACTCAAACGCGCAATGAATCGATTGGACATCGCTCAGTAAATAAAAAATCTCTTGTAACGATCCGTTATAAGGGATTTTCTTTTTTGTATGCAGCGAATGACCGTCTGATAAGGGGCCCTGTGGAGGCAGACTTGACTGGGGTTGGAATATATCGACCAGGGTGAGAAGATATCAACCAGATTCAGAATATATCAACCGGACCGCGAAGGATATCAACCAGATTCGGAATATATCGACCGGACCGCGCAGGATATCAACCGGATTCAGGATATATCGACCGGACCGCGAGCGATATCGACCGGATTCAGGGATATATCGACCGCCTCGCGCAGGATATCGACCACATTCAGGATATATCAACCGGTTCGCGCAGGATATCAACCGGATTCAGGATATATCGACCGGTTCGCGCAGGATATCAACCGGATTCAGGATATATCAACCGGTTCGCGCAGGATATCAACCAGATTCAGGAATATATCGACCGGTTCGCGCAGGATATCAACCAGATTCAGGAATATATCAACCGGTTCGCGCAGGATATCAACCGGATTCAGGATATATCAACCGGACCGCGAGCGATATCGACCGGATTCAGGGATATATCGACCGCCTCGCGCAGGATATCGACCACATTCAGGATATATCAACCGGTTCGCGCAGGATATCAACCGGATTCAGGATATATCGACCGGTTCGCGCGCGATATCAACCGCATTCAAGAATATATCGACCATCCCGTGAGTGATATCGACCAACCCGAAAGCGGCTTATCAACCTGATCACCACCAAGCGTTGGTGTCGATATTTCCCGGGAAATGATGATTCCTGCCCTTCATGACCCCTCATGTTTGTGACTATGGCTAACCATCAGTTATACGGGATAAAATAATTGACAATTGGCCTTATCGATGGCAAAGTAACATACAGATGCATTAAACGAATGTCACGTGATTATACTTAAAGCAAGGTGTGGAATTATGTTTTCATCTATTGGTATGACAGCGATTATCGGAATGATCTCCCATTTAATTTTCATCTATATTACATGGCGTGCGGTTACGACCATTAATATTGATCCGCTTATCCGAAAAGGCCGTGAAGCGGAAGCTAAAGTCCTTATTGTATTTATCGCCATTTTTATTGGCACCGGTGTCAGTCGTTTCTTTCTCGATTTTATCCAATGGTCGCAGGATTTAATGTATTTATTTCAATGAATCGTTGGATAACGTCATTCGTTTATCATTAAAACTGACCGTTTAAAAAATGCTCGCTTGTTTATACTATAAATATAGTCAACAAGGGGGCGTTTTTTATGAAACAAATCGCATTAATCGTATCTATTATTCTCGTATCTCTATTACATACTAGCGTTGCTTCAGGGTCAACGAATAATAAAATGGAAAAACTAGAAGCAGCGGTTTCTCAAGCCGGTCTTGAAGCGGATAGATGGCAGGTCACGGTAAAGGAACAGATCGATCGGAAAACGTTAAAAGGTTATGTCCAACAGCTTCAGGAAAAAACTGATTACAATGCCTCAAGTACTGAAAGCGATAATAGTGTAAAATACACATTTGAATACGGACAAAAAGAAGAGCCTGTTTTCGGATTGTATAAAGTGGTGATTCCAAAAAACCGTGCTCATCAGGCGGAATTTATCGCAGTGATCAAGGGGAAACAGTGGAACAGTCAAGTCAAACAAGTCTATCATTCCCGACTAAAAAACGTAAAAAATACGTATTTTAGTGGGAATTCGACAACATTCGTTTGTCTTACCGCATCCATTGATGGTAATATAGATGGTGTTTATTTTTTTAACAAGCTTAAAAAAACGATGAATCTGAGTATGATACAAACCCAGACGGACAACGTGAAAACGTCAAATGTCAAAAAAATTGTATATGGGCATTCGACTTTATGGAATAAGGATCTGATTATGAACAAACCAATGAATGTGCAAATGGTGTTGAAAAATAAAACAACTGGTAAATCAGCACTTACGATAGGCACACCTATACTGATTACTGAATACTAATATAGTGAAATCGGATGATAAGGGGTTAAGAGAATATGGAAGAAATCATCGTACGAGGTGGGGAAAGGCTGCAGGGCACTGTGCGCGTTGAAGGTGCCAAAAACGCTGTATTGCCTGTGATAGCAGCAAGTATGCTTGCAAGTGAAGGCGAAAGTGTCATCACTGATGTCCCTGTCCTTGCCGACGTCTATACAATTAATGAAGTACTGCGCAATATGAATGCTCATATATCATTTGCTGACAATACCGTTCATGTGGATGCATCTGAACCACTCATGACCGAAGCGCCACCGGAATATGTGCGTAAAATGCGGGCATCCGTGTTGGTGCTTGGTCCGCTGTTAGCCCGTTACGGTCATGCGAAAGTCGCTATGCCCGGAGGCTGTGCCATCGGGTCCAGACCGATTGACCTCCATTTAAAAGGGTTTGAGGCTATGGGAGCAGATGTCCACGTGGGCAATGGGTTTGTTGAACTCCAGGCAAAAGGGCGACTGCACGGTGCTAAGGTTTATCTTGATATGCCAAGTGTGGGAGCTACAGAAAACATCATGATGGCTGCATCACTTGCTGACGGCACGACCACGATTGAAAACTGTGCCAAAGAACCGGAAATCGTCGACTTGGCCAATTTCCTGAACAAAATGGGGACCAAAGTGGTTGGAGCCGGTACAGAAACGATTCGCATTGAAGGAGCGGAAAGCCTGCACGGCGTCGATCACTCCATTATTCCAGATCGGGTCGAAGCAGGAACCTTTATGGTCGCCGCATCCATTACCGGTGGGAACGTTTTAATTGAAAATGCGGAAAGCGCGCATTTGCGTTCCGTTATTGCCAAACTTGAAGAAATGGGGACAACGATTCTGAGTGAAGGCGAAGGTATTCGTGTGTTGGGGCCGGATAAACTGCTGGCAACCGATATTAAAACATTGCCACATCCAGGATTCCCGACCGATATGCAATCCCAGATGATGGCGTTAATGTTGAACGCTTATGGAACGAGTGTGATTACCGAGACTGTGTTTGAAAATCGGTTTATGCACGTTGAAGAGTTCCGGCGTATGAATGCCAGGATGAAAGTCGAAGGACGTAGTGTCATTATTGAAGGCCCCAGCGATTTGCAGGGTGCTGAAGTGGCTGCAACCGATCTGCGTGCAGCCGCAGCACTTATATTGGCCGGTCTGCGCTCAGAAGGGATCACGCGTGTGACCGATTTAAAACATCTGGACCGCGGCTATGTTGATTTCGCCGAAAAACTGGCTGGCCTCGGCGCGTCGGTTGAACGCATTGAGGCAGACAGGGATGCAGAGCAGGCATCGTCTCCAGTTAACGATCGCCCATTAAACTTTGTCGAATATCTGTCCAGTACGTGACTCGAGACATGAACCACTATCGTTTCTGCACCATATCACCGCGTTTTAGACAGAAAATATCAGATGTAACAGGGTATGCTGCCTCCTTCAAGCAGACAGAAGAAACACTCGTCTGTTTGCTTAAGGGGGCCGTTTTATTATTATGGGCGGAAACACACTATTCCCATACAGATGGAAACGTTCCAATGGTTGTTTTGATGACACGATTGCATCTGTTTTTTTATTGTCCAGAATCATCATCCCCAGTAACAGCCTGTTTCATACTGATTCCCCAAACTGTCTGCTCAAAGTCTCCTATCTGATGAGATCGCCATTAGCGCACGATCCGCCCCGTTTGTCACATTCGCCCAATCGCTACATACAATAACCATGCATTATTGGAGTTTTCAATAAAGGGGAAATGTCATGGAACTACTATGGGCGCATTGGTTGTATCTGGCTGGGACATTGCTTATTATTTTAACGTTATTATGTCGGCAAAATGTTGTTGTGCCAGCGTTAATAATGAGTTTTTTCGTTTCATGGTCGTTTTCTGGGTCGTTTTTGGGTGGCATTCAAGCTATTTTCAATTCCAACTTAACAGCAGCGTCCGAGCTCTTTAACATTTTTTTAATCATAGCGATTATGACGGCACTCTTACGTTCGATTCAGTCGATTGGCGCTGACGAGAAGATGATTCAGCCACTTCAAAAGATCATGAAAAACGGCACAACCGCTTATTGGGTGCTTGCTGTCGTCACGTACTTTTTATCGTTATTTTTCTGGCCGGCACCAGCTGTTCCGCTCATTGGGGCCCTATTAATTCCGGTGGCTATCAAAGCCGGTCTATCGCCCATCGGAGCCGCTATTTCGATTTCCTTAGCTGGTCACGGGATGGCGTTGTCGTCGGATTTTATTTTGAAGGTGGCACCAGAGTTAACCGCGTCCGGCAGTGGCGCTCTGGAAACCAGTGCCATTGGGGAGCAGACGTTTATATTATCGTTGATTGCCGGAGCGATTTCGCTGAGCATTGCTTATGTCATGGTTCGCACATCCATGAAAAAACCTGCACAACAAAACCTTACAGAATGGGAAAACAGCGGTGACGATGACTTAAACGTCCGAGTCGATAACAGTCACGTGAATAAAGGAAAATATAGTTCCGTATTTGCTTTTGTTGTTCCTTTTATATTTTTGATCATTGTTGCATACGTGATTACAGCTACATTCTCGACAGTCATACCATCAATTGACGACGGTGCGGGTTCGTCGCTCGTTGGCGGGACAGCGATTCTATTAATCATTGTCATGTCGCTGTTTCGCAATTACAAACAAACGTTACAGGATGTTAGCGATCATATCGTGAGCGGTTTCGTGTTTGCTTTTAAAGTCATGGGGCTGGTTATTCCAGTGGCCGCATTTTTCTTTATCGGAAGCGGGGATCTGGCGGGGCAGATTTTCGGTACAGAGCCCGATGCGACGCCTTCTTTCCTGTTTGACTTAGTTCAGGAGGGCCGGGCTTATATTCCTGATAACGCCTTCTTCACGGCATTAGGTGTGTTGGTGTTGGGGATGGTCTCCGGTCTTGATGGATCTGGGTTTTCTGCGTTGCCATTAATCGGGTCGCTTTCAGACGCTTTGGCCGCATCAACAGGAATGGATCCAACAACCCTTGCATCCATCGGCCAAATCGGCGCCATCTGGATGGGCGGTGGTACCCTTGTTGCATGGTCACCCATCATCGCTATCGCAGGTTTTGCCAAAATATCTGTCATTGATCTGGTTCGAAAAAGCGTTATCCCGGTTGTCATCGGTCTGTTTATGACAATGATTGCGGCACTTCTATTCTGGTAGACACCACGACTACTGACATGCACGGCATGTGGTGCGTATACGGGCCGGTGTCGTTGAATACGTTAATCGTCGTCTTGTTCGACGTCCGTTGTTTCCTCATGAAAGTCTGTATCGGCTTGACCGGTAATATGATCGAATGGCGTATAACTGTTGTCGGGCGTTCCTTTACCGGAAACCATCCTATAAATAACCACAACGATAACCACGAACACAAGTACCGAAAAACCCATCGAAATAACCATACCTAATTTAACCACCGTCCTTCATGCGCCCATAGTAGATTCAGTAAGGACATGGCGAATCCACCTCCCGATTAGCCTTAATAAAGGCGGTTCAAATTCGGCCCAGGCTGAATGATGCGTTGCAGATCGTCCTGCCATGACGTTTTCATGTTTGCATCCATTTTAACACAAATTTCAAACACAATGATAGCGGATGAGTGATTATCCGACCATGACATAAATACACTAGTCGTAAAGGCCCTTAGTGCGTGATGGGGTGAGACTCGGAAAGAAGGAGACATTCATATGAAACCATATCGATTGAAGCGAGGGGACACCATCGGAATCGTCGCACCGGCAGGCCCGGTGGACAGCGATCGTCTGGCGCGGGCAACCCCGTTTTTCGAGGCGATGGGGCTGCACGTCACATATGGGGCAACGATTGATGAGTGGCATGGCTATTTAGAGGGAACGGATGACCAACGGGTGGCGGATATTCATCATATGATAAGCGACACATCGGTGCGGGCGATTATGTTTGCACGCGGCGGCTACGGGAGCGCCCGGTTGGCTGACAAAATCGATTATGAGTTGATCAGCCGGCATCCAAAAATCATCTGGGGGTACAGTGACATCACCTATATGCACACAGCCATCCGTCAATGGACAGGACTGACAACATTTCATGGGCCGATGCCGGCATCTGACGTGGCGGATGAGGCGTTTGATCCATTGTCGGCGCGTATGTTCCGGCAATTATTTGCTCCGGAGACGCTGCACTACACAGAAGACGTATCGCCGCTGACGGTGCTGGCGCCCGGGGAAGCGGACGGAGCGTTGGTCGGAGGGAATGTGTCCGTGTTGGCCAGCACGCTCGGTACGGATTATGACATTGATACAAACGGTAAGCTCCTGCTGCTGGAAGATATCGGTGAGGCGCCGTACCGGATTGATTCGATGCTCAATCAATTGCGTCTCGCCGGTAAATTGGATGCGGCAGCAGGCATTATTGTCGGTGATTTTGCCGATGCCAAGCCGACACACGAGCCATCGCTTTCTCTGGAGCAGGTGTTGGCCGATCATTTATCGGATCTTCCGTGTCCGGTCATGGCCGGATTCAAGATCGGCCATTGTTTCCCGCATTTTTCCGTGCCGCTGGGGGCCCGTGCGTTTTTGTCAACGACCAGGAAACGATTAACGATCGAGCCGGGTGTGCAATAACGGTGTTTGATGGAATCGGGCAGCCGGTTTACAAAAGGAGCGAATGTTTCCATGAACATACAGACGATTGAAACAGGGTATGCGTCCATTCCGCTGCATACACCGTTTAAAACAGCGTTGCGTACTGTGACCACAGTTGAAACCATCGTTGTGAAGGTGACGTGTGATAACGGTGTGATCGGCTGGGGAGAAGCACCCCCGACCGAAGTGATCACCGGTGACAGCGTGGCAAGCATTGTTGAGGCGATCAACACGATGATCAAGCCATTGTTATGCGGCCAATCGTTGTTACAGCGGGAGCACGTGTTCGCGGCATTGTCGAGCAGTGCTGTCGGCAACACAAGCGCTAAAGCAGCGGTCGATATGGCTTTGCACGACTGTCTTGCTCAGTACGCCGGCATGCCGCTGTTTCAATTTCTTGGCGGCTATCGTTCGGTCATTGAAACCGATGATACCGTTAGCGTCAATCATCCCGGGGAAATGGCGGACGACGCACAAGCTTGTATTAATGATGGGTTTACCACGTTGAAGGTGAAAGTCGGCCGCGATGACAGTCAAACCGATATCAAACGTATCGAAGCCATCCGCGAGCAAGTGGGACCGGACCCGTTGATTCGTCTGGATGCCAACCAGGGCTGGCAGGCCAAAGAAGCCGTCCGGACGATTCAAAAAATGGAAACGCTCGGTCTGGATATTCAATGCGTTGAGCAGCCGGTCGTCCGCCATGACTTGGATGGCTTGCGCTATGTAACAGCCCATACGAGCCCATTGATTGTGGCGGACGAAAGTGTTTTTTCTGCTTACGATGCCAAACGGGTGCTGGAGGCGCGGGCCGTTGACATGATCAATATTAAGCTGATGAAGACCGGCGGCATTCATGAAGCGTTGAAGGTGGCAACATTGGCCGACATCTACGGAGTGGCATGCATGGTCGGCAGTATGATGGAAACCGGCATGGGCATCACCGCCGCAGCGCACGTCGCCGCCAGCCAGCCGAACGTCACGTGGTATGATTTGGATGCACCGCTCATGCTGGACGGTGACACGATCGACGGCGGCATCGAATACAACGCCAGCCATATCACGTTTGGGAATAGGCCCGGCCTGGGGATCACCGGATTGAACGAGCGGGTCATTCAATGGCACCAGGATTGATGCATGGCTTGTCCCGGTTGAAATCACTCCCGATCCGGTTGATAAATTCAGAACGCGGTTGATATGTGCCTCGATCTGGTTGATAAACCCGGAATCTGGTTGATAAGTGCCTCGCTCCGGTTGATAAACCCGGAATCCGGTTGATAAGTGCCTCGCTCCGGTCGATAAATTCGGAATCCGGTTGAAATGTGCCTCGCTCCGGTTGATAAACCCGGAATCCGGTTGATATCTGCCTCGATCCGGTTGATAAATTCGGAATCTGGTTGATAAGTGCCTCGATCCGGTCGATAAACTCGGAATCTGGTTGAAATGTGCCGCGACCTGGTTGATAAATTCAGAATCTGGTTGATATATGCCTCGCTCCGGTCGATAAATTCGGAATCCGGTTGAAATGTGCCTCGCTCCGGTTGATAAACCCGGAATCCGGTTGATATCTGCCTCGATCCGGTTGATAAATTCGGAATCTGGTTGATAAGTGCCACGAACCGGTCGATAAATTCGGAATCCGGTTGATAAGTGCCACGAACCGGTCGATAAATTCGGAATCCGGTTGAAATCCGCCTCGCTCCGTTTGACACTGCCCCATCCGGTACGTTCCAACCGCATCATTTTATTTTATGGTTCTATTAGCCTCCTCTACTGTATAAATTTAATAGCAGGAATGCCACATATCATGCTACCAGATCAGACACCATTATTTCGCAATGAAGGAGGCTGTTCATGAAGAAAAAACCGACCGTTCCAAAAGCCTGGAAGAAAAAAAAACCACGAAAATTCCAGACCAATAGTGACAAACTGAAGCAACTTCTTAAACAAAAAAAGCCTCAGTTGCTCACCAGAAAAACGGCCCTATGGAAACATCCGCTTGTCCTGTTTTTCGCAACGATCTTGACGGTCATTTTAATCGTTCCGACCGCTGTAGTAATTCCGTTTATGTCTGATGACAGCAGTCCGGATAAGGTGGTGGAAAAGTCTGCTGCCAGCTTGGAGATCGCGATGGGGGATTCGCCGTTTTCAGTGGAAGTGGCCCGGGCCAGTGCGGATAATGTGGAAAATGTACCGCTCGAGACGTACGTTTCCCGTGTGGTTGCTTCCGAAGCTCCGGCCGAATTTGAAATGGAGGCACTAAAGGCCCAAGCGCTCGCAGCAAGAACATACATCGTCAACCGCATGATGCATCAAGAAAACCCGGATGCACCGGATGTCAGCGACACAACCAATGACCAGGTTTATCATAATGAACAAGAACTGCGGAAAACGATGGGAAAGAACTATAACAAAGAAATGAAAAAAATCAAAAAGGCCGTCAAAGCAACCAAAGACGAAATTTTAACCTATGAAAACAAACCGATTACACCGGCCTATTTTTCCACGAGCAATGGGTATACGGAAAACTCGGAAGACTATTGGAAAAATAAAGTTCCTTACTTGCGCAGTGTGAAAAGCCCATGGGATAAAAACTCACCGAAATTTTTGGATCAGAAAATTTTCTCTATGACGGAAATAGAAAAACGGCTGGGAACGGAACTGCCAGCTATCGGGAACCTTTCTATGAAAATCTCGAGAACTGAGAGCAAGCGTGTCAAACAATTGACCATTGGGAAGAACTCCTACACCGGGCGGGACGTTCGTAAGAAGCTCGGACTCCGGTCCAGTGATTTTTCCATTGAGAAGAAAAATGGTCACTTGATTTTTACGACGAAAGGATTCGGACACGGCATCGGTATGAGCCAATTCGGCGCAAACGGCATGGCCAAAGAAGGCAAAACGTACAAAGACATTCTTAATCATTACTATCAAGACGTTAATATCAGCACGGTCAACGACGCCGTTCCCGCCCTTGTCGCCAAATAGGATCGAAACACGGTCGCATGCAGCCAGCAATGCGGCCGTGTTTTTGTGTGCAGAGCAGTGGGGGGGAGACGTTACGGCCAGGGCGGCACGAGTGGTTCACCCGCCGCATGAAAGGGATCGTTTTTACCAAAAAACAGCTTATGATTCCCCATTAACGCAAAAAAATGCAGCAAAATAGGACTTTTTTAGAAATTTAATGTATAGTTTTGGATTTTTCTGCTCAGAATGTTGCTGAGGTGATGACATATGACAGAAGAAAACAAAACTCCAAAAAATAAATGGAGTCGCATTTTCCGTAAGAAGTGGTTCTTTCCAGCCGTATATCTGACGATTGCTGCCTTGCTCTTGTCGTTGGTGGTATGGTATCAGAATATTGGCAACCAGATTGACGAGACCCAGGAGGAGAAAACCGAAGACTATTCCCCGATTGAACATGATCAGGAAGCAAAGCCCGTCGTGGATCAGCAGGAGATCATTCAAAAGCCTGTTGAAGACAAGCTTGAAGCAGAAATCGTAACTAAATACTATGACTATGACGCCGATCAAAAAGAGCAGGAGGATGCCTTGGTCGTCTTGAATAACCGCTACTATCAAAGCACAGGCGTGGATATCGCTTCTGCTGATGGCGAAACATTCGATGTTCAGGCGTCATTAAGCGGTAACGTTACGGAAATCAAAGAGGATCCGTTGATGGGCAATGTTGTGACTATGACGCATGACAATGGCGTAACAACGCATTACGCCAGTCTCGGCGATGTCAATGTATCCACTGACGATAACGTGGAGCAGGGTGATGTCCTGGGAACCGCCGGAAAGAACACATTTGGCAAAGAGAATGGTACCCATGTTCATTTTGAGATTCGAAAAGACGGGACCGAGGTCAATCCGGAAGACTTTTTCAACCAGCCTTTAAGCGCCATTGACGACGCGCTGGCGGAAAAATCGGAAGACGACAGCATGAACACCGAAGACGACTCATCCAGCAGTGAATCGGACAGCACTGAGGAAGAAGGAGCCGACTCAGGTGATGCATCATCCGACAAAAACAATGACTCGGATCAGTCAGGCGACACATCATCCGACAAAAACAATGACTCAGATCAGTCAGGCGACTCATCATCCGATAAAAACAATGACTCAGGTCAATCAGGCGACGCGCCATCTGAGGAAAACAGTGATTCCAACAGCTCCAGCGATGATCAATCGGATAAAAATAAGGAAATGCCATAACATCTGGCATAAAAGCGATACCGATTCCAACAATGGATCAATCAAAGCCAATAGATACAGCTCCAGCAACCCCGCTGGAGCTGTTTTTCGTGCGCATAAACAAGCTGCCCTCAAACGTCCCTCGCGCGCCGCACGTTATAAAGAATCCTCAACAAACGGCATGTCCGCGGTCGTCAGCGTCAAAAAGTCATCATAATTCAAGGCAAACGATAATAAAATGAAGTAATCAAGCATTCAGAAAAGTCTGAGGTGAGCGCTTGTGTAGCTTTCCATCCAGTCAATTCACCAGTGTAACGGTTTACATATCACCTTTGAAGTGCGCTTTTTGTCTTGTTTTGATCTGCAGGGAAACCATAGCCACAGCTGCACAGATGCCCTTTGCCAAAAGATGAGTGAACAGCGTGAGAGGAATCACCTTGTTTGTCTCAACCCACACCTCGGAAATATCCAACTTAGGGAGGCGAACGGTGTGCACGATTACATCAAAGAGAGGACGACCAGGATAGGGCGATATGTGGTCGAATCAAAAAAAACTGTCCGATTGATCGCCAAAGAATTCGGCGTTTCCAAAAGTACCGTTCACAAAGATTTAACCGAACGACTGCCGGAAATCAATCCCGAACTTTACAATGAAGTTAAACATGTGCTCAGCTACAACAAATCGATCCGCCATCTTCGCGGAGGCGAAGCAACCCGGAGTAAATACCGACCAGATGATGAAGAAGAGGAGGAGGCAAGTGCCAAACCAATCGGATAATCGGTTGCACCTATCCAAAAAATGGTGACGAAGGCGGTAATCGTCCACTGAACGATTCCGACAAATTGATAGTCGCCAACGAACGGCCCAGCCGGCAAACGGTTGGGTCTTTCAATTGTTGAAAGCGTTTACCGAGCGGACACGCGGGTGTGCGAGCACGACGCTAGCAGATAGCAAGTGGTGATACAACCGGATGGAGAGGGATACAACCAGATTCAGAATATATCAACCGGGTCGAGGCAGATATCAACCAGATTCGGAAAATATCAACCGGGTCGAGGCAGATATCAACCAGATTCAGAAAATATCAACCGGGTCGAGGTCGATATCAACCGGATTCGGAATATATCAACCGGATCGAGGCAAATATCAACCAGATTCGGAAAATATCAACCAGATGGAGGCAGATATCAACCAGATTCAGAATATATCAACCAGGTCGAGGCAGATATCAATCAGATTCGGAACATATCAACCGGGTCGAGGCAGATATCAACCGCATTCAGAATATATCAACCAGGTCGAGGCAGATATCAACCAGATTCAGAAAATATCGACCGGATGGAGGCAGATATCAACCAGATCGAGGCAGGTATCAACCAGATTCGGAACATATCAACCGGATGGAGGCAGGTATCAACCAGATTCAGAAAATATCAACCGGATCGAGGCAGGTATCAACCGCATTCAGAATATATCGACCAGATCGAGATGGATATCAACCGGTTATTAACGCATCGGGTTCCGTGTGTGGTTTTTGGGCGGTTCCGGGAAGCTTGATTGTTGCGGGAAGTCCCCTAATGCCGGAGCCATGTACTTTCGGCCCTTGTTTGTGCCGGTATGCTTCAGGTTCATGCCGTTCAACAATCGGTATGCGGTTCTTGGCGAGTCAATTTGCAGAAGGCTGCGGCATGTCCGGTTGGTAATTGTGTCGTCGTGAAGAAGAAAATAATCCAGAATACGTTGCTTATGGGCGTCATCATCCGTGGCGGAACAGGCGGGGCACTGCCATTTTCCGCGTTTTCGAATCATCGGATAACGTGCGCATTGCGAGCACGGGATCCCTGGAATCAAATGGTGCTGTTCAACGTGATGCGTGTTTAAAATATGGGTGCGCAGCGGTTGATTGGCACGGAGGAATTGCCGGTGCAGATTTGTCATCTCTCTCTTGGTGAACACGTCCTTTTCATGCTTGGCGTGAATGCGGTCCAAATGTTGGTGCAGGCTTTCAGTATGGATGATTTGGTTGTAAACGTCCGGATCTTCTCTGACGTTGGCGATGACTGTGGAAGGGAAGGCGACGACAACCAGCGTTTCTATTGGGATGCCGTAGATTCCGCGCCGTTCCAGCCATGCCTGTAAATGCATCTTTTGGGCGTCAACTTGTAAAATGGGGTCCTTGTAAGCTTTGACTTGACCATTAACGTCCTGGGTCAATTGCCGTAGTTTCGCATCATACATAAAGGTTCCTTGCTGATTTTTAATTTCTAATAGGGTTATAAATTGTTTTGTCAGGATGAGTGTGTCGATTTGAAAATAAAAAGGGGGATTGTCCAAGCGCAGTCCCTTAATGAGGAAGAGGTCGTCCCGTGGATAGGCGGAAAGTTTGTAGTCCACATTTCGTTCGCCGTCGAAACCGGCCTTTTCTTTTTTGTAGACCGAAACAATGGACTCATGGTGCCGGTGCGTTGGGTGCATACACCGGAAAAGCGCTTCATACGCCAGTAAGTCATACGTCTTTTTTCGATGCAGTGGTATCACTCCTTTTAAGGCTTCTAAACACTATTTCGATAAAATGGCGCTCGTTCCTGCATGAATTTGTGACGAATTTGTGACTGATACGACGACTATTTTTTGCTATCTTTTTTCTTGAACAGGCGGTTAAATGATGGATTTTGTGATAGAATAGGAGATTAGTAGGAATAGTTTATGTTGGATACGAGAACGATTTCATAGCAGGGAGGCTTGCATGCATGTTTGCGAGGGACATCGGGATTGACCTTGGAACAGCGAATGTGCTGATCCATGTCAAAGGAAAAGGCATTGTTTTGGATGAATCCTCTGTCGTGGCCATGGACCGTCATACTGGCCGCGTGCTCGAGGTTGGGGAAGCGGCACGCCGCATGGTGGGGCGAACGCCCGGACATATTGAAGCGATTCGCCCGTTAAAAGACGGTGTGATTGCCGATTTTGATGTCACCGAAGCAATGTTGAAATATTTTATTAATAAAATTAATGTAAAAGGCTTTTTATCCAAACCGAAAATGCTCATCTGTTGCCCGACCAATATTACGAAAGTGGAACAAAAGGCGATTAAAGAAGCGGCAGAAAAGTCTGGTGGCGGAAAAGTCTATCTTGAGGAAGAGCCGAAAGTGGCAGCTATCGGGTCCGGAATGGAAATCGAGCATCCGAGCGGCAATATGATCGTGGACATTGGCGGCGGCACAACTGACGTGGCGGTTCTATCGATGAGCAATATTGTCACATCGGAAACGGTTAAATTAGCCGGGGATACGTTTGATGGAGAAATTTTGCAATACATTAAAAAGAGATACAACCTGCTAATTGGTGAGCGTACAGCCGAAGATATAAAAATCAATGTCGCAACGGTGTTCAAAGACGGTCGTCACGAGGAAATGGACATCCGCGGCCGGGATATGGTGAGCGGATTGCCACGGACCATCACGGTTGGCTCCCCGGAAATTGAGGAAGCGTTGCGTGAGTCGGTTGCCTTGATTACACACAGTGCTAAACAAGTTCTGGAACGCACACCGCCGGAATTGTCTGCAGATATCATTGACCGCGGTGTGACATTAACTGGCGGGGGCGCGCTCGTGCATGGCATTGATCGACTTCTTGCCGAC
The DNA here is from genome assembly GCF_055395055.1 of Lentibacillus halophilus. NCBI lineage: Bacteria > Bacillati > Bacillota > Bacilli > Caryophanales > Bacillaceae > Lentibacillus > Lentibacillus halophilus. Next base: position 675,908 of record NZ_AP043750.1, on the reverse strand, counting down.
GAATTGAAAGTACCGGTGTTTTTGGCCGAGGAACCGATGAACTGTGTCGCCAAAGGAACGGGCATCATGTTGGAAAATATTGATAAAGTTGAACGGAAAAAGATTGTGTAACGATCATCTTCCGGTTGGAGCGGGCTATACCACTTGTCAAGGACTCCTCAAGGGATCCAATGTCGATAAAGCGTAACCCATGACGCTCAGATGGCGTCGTCCCTGATGGTTGCGAACCAGCGCGTCCTGAAAGCTTATGATAGACGCATGGGCAAAGCCATCAGCGGCTTGCGGGCCGGTGATGCAGACAATGGACAATGTCACAAACCATGATTCCAGACAGTTGTTATGACGACCCGGTGGTAACATAAACCGGGATGGCACCGGGTATACTAGGTCAACAATCCAACGACCGGGCACGCGGTGTTTTCCTGATAACTCGACGATCCCGGTCTCCCGTATGGATGAAGACGTTTATGAAGGCATGACCGACCGTGTCTTGCAACAACGGAGTAAGGAGAAACAAGCCATGCCAATAGATCAGAAGGACCAAACAGAGCAAAACGACAGGATGACAAGGGACGAACAGGTCGCTGTTCAAGATCAAACCCAACAGCAGACCACCGGCGAAACAGCAACGGATGACGCGGGAACTGTTGCACAGCAGCAATCGGTTCACGACCAAGAGGAAATGACTGGGGTCCAGACAGACGATTCAGCTCCGGATGAAACAGAGTCGGAACCGAATCGGAGACAACGCAGGACCGGGGTTGAAACGGATGACGTGACGCGTAAAGAGCATAAGAAAAAACGAAAGCAAGAAAAACGCCGTCATCAAAAACCACACCGCCGCATGTTTCCCATTTGGCTTCGCATGATTGTCGTACTGGCGCTATCGGTCGTCGCACTCGCTGTCGGATTGATGGTTGGCTATGGCGTGGTCGGCGACGGCAACCCGATCGACGCTCTTCAATGGAAAACATGGCAACACATGATTGACATCGTGACCAAACCTCGATAAGCATCTCCGCAACATGCGGGCATGCTTTTTTTATGGCTGTGCGGTTGTGAAACCGGAATGTGATGCGGTCGATACATTCAAGATTTGGTTGATATCTCCGGAATGCGGTTGATAAAATTCAAATCCGGTCGATATCCTCCTCATCCTGGTTGATAAATTTCAAATCCGGTCGATATCCCCCTCATACCGGTCGATAAAATCCCAATCCGGTCGATACCTTCCTCATCCCGGTTGATAAATTTCAAATCCGGTTGATAACCCCCTCATCCTGGTTGATAAGTCCACAATTCCGGTCGATATCCTCTCCATCCCGGTTGATAAGTCCACCAATCCGGTCGATACCGCCTGCCACACGGTCAATTATTCCACCTCGTCCGGTAGCTGGTCCGCATTTGGCTGTATTTTTTGCTATAATGGATGTACCCTACATAGGATAAGGAGAGATTCGGATGGATATTCAACAAATCAAAGACACCATTCCGCACCGGTACCCTTTTTTGCTTGTTGATAAGGTGACGGACATAACGGAAGGTGAACGGGTCACGGCGGTCAAAAATGTCACAGCCAATGAGCCTTTCTTTCAGGGGCATTTTCCGGATTATCCGGTGATGCCGGGGGTTCTCATTGTCGAAGCATTGGCTCAGACCGGGGCGATTGGCGTGCTCGGAATTGAGGAAAATAAAGGAAAAATTGGCTTTCTTGCCGGGCTTGATAAGTGCCGCTTCAAACGCCAGGTTCAACCGGGCGATCAACTGCATCTGGACGTGGAGATTGTGCGAATAAAAGGCTCCGTCGGCAAGGGAAAAGGAGTGGCGACAGTTGATGGCGAGGTTGCTTGTGAAGCGGAAATCACGTTTGCCATTCAATAAACAGCTGCCTTAAAACGGTCCGTGTCCGAGCATGGCACGTGATAAGAATTATGGCAGTCGATTCGCACGACCGCTGTATGCTATGGCCATTTTCTTCCTACAATTTTTTAAAAAATATGCATGGTGGTTCCCAAATTGGTAACGCTATAAACGATACCGAAAAACGTCAAAGGAGGGAACCATCATGCAAAAATGGCTTTTCAAATTGGGCACACCCATTTTAGCGTTGTCATTACTGGCAGCATGCGGAACGGATAACGACGATGATCCGGCTAATAATAATAATAACGGTGGCGATGAGGCCCCGTTAAATCAGGAGGAAGAAAATCCGGATATGAATGGGGATAATCAAGACGATCCGCAGCTGGACAATGACAATCCCAATAATAACAACGAAGAAAACCCCAATATGAATGAAGGTAATCAGGGCGATTCGCAACCGAATAATGACAGCCCTGATGGTACAACTGGGGATGGCGACAATACAGACCAAGACAATAACAATGAAGACAACATGACCGATGACGACGATAACATGAATAGAGATGGCCAGTGATTATTCGGAATAAACAGTGGCAGAGAAAGTCAAAAATCCCCTCGTGGTCAGGGGATTTTTTTATGTTTTTTAACCACGGGAACCATGCCATACATATGGCAACACCCGTCTCCTAACTCATAATTTTTGATATCAACGGATAAACCTTACTGATACGAATGGCTTATCGGTGAAAAACATAGTACAATAAGCTTATTGTCGACGTATCGGGGGGATTGTGTATGGGAGGAAGGTATGCGTCACCGATTTATTTGATTTCACAACAAACGAAAGCGATTGTCACAAAGGATTCCGCGTATTATCGCTCACTTATTTTGGAAACGTCAAAAGAAAAGCATTCGGCGTACCGGCCTGAACAGATTATTGATCATGCATGCGTGCTTAACGGCTCGACGTTGGAAGGGAGACGGAAATCGGTGCGCAAACTGTTGAATGTAAGCAGCAAGGTTCCGGTTCCTGTTATTCCGGACCAAGGCGTGTATATGCTGCCCACAGCTTCGTCTAAAAAGAAAGATAATGTCTGGCTTTCCTTTTACCAGATTGATTCGTTTGAACAGCGTGACGACAGGACGTATGTAATGTTTCATGACGGCTCTGGCTTGTTCGTTAACACGTCGGTAAAGGCATTTGATTTGCAGTTTAAACGAACCAGTCAAATTATTGCTAAGATGAATCGCTCGATTTTTTTCGGGAAAAATGCCATTCCGTGGAACCCGCCGTATTGACGTTGAGCAATGGGGAGGGGGTCGCTCACTCTCCCTTCGTGCGGCCGATTAACGTGGTGTCCGGCACCAAAAGAGTCGTTGCTGCCCACAAATGAAAACGTTTTCACAAACCCGACAATTCAAAGAGATGCCCCCTTGTCTCCGTCAATCGATGGCCGTTGCTGTTGTCGAGAGATGTGATGGCACACCGGACGACATCACCAAGGATGATCGCAACCGGTCGGGCTTTGTTCGTTCAATTCGGCATATTTTTCCGGACCGGTGGGACAACTATGAAACGAAGACATCAATGGACCGGATTAATGAAATGAGGAATCGAGTCATGCGACATTTGTTTGTAATCGCGGCAATGGTGGCCATCGTCAGTGTGTTTGCCGCATGCAATCAAAACGAAAATGAATCCGATGATACGGAGGACCACGTTGTATCTGTCGAGACATCGGAGGCGACAATCGGGGACTTGGTAGTGGAAAAAACGTTGTACGGCCAGGTGCAGCCAGCCGCGACGACACCGGTAATGGTGCCAAACTCCGGGGAAATAACCGAGCTGAACGTGGCTAATGGCGATACCGTTGAAGAAAACGCCTCTCTGCTGACGATAAAAACAGCAGCTGGCAGCCGGAATATCCGTGCATCGACAGCGGGAAACATCGCTCAATTGGATGCCGAAGAAGGGGATCGGGTTTCTGGATCTGATCCGGTCATGGTTATCTCGAATGTTGACCCCATGATCATAACGGCATCCGTTACGACGGACATACGCCAATTGCTGGAAAAAGGCACGACATATACGGTCACGATTGGTGAACAGGATTATGACGCCGAACTGACCGAACGCAGCGCCATGCCGGGAGACAAGGGCCTATATCCCATTAAAGCAACCATCAACCCGAACCCGGATGATGCGGAAACGGTGCTGACCGGCATGACAGCGACGATGCACATACCGGAAAAACGCGTCAGTGACGCCATCATTGTGCCGACGGAATCGGTCGTGACCGGACGCGGTGACCCGTTTGTTTATGTCGTTGAGAACAGCAAAGCGGTCAAAACGGACGTCGTCATTCGCGAGACAAAGTCCAAGAAGACAGCGGTGAAAGGGGTCATCCAGGACGGGGACCACGTTGTTGTCAACGGACTTTTAACACTGTCGGACGGCGCAAGTGTCAACGTCGTGAAAGAGAGGGATGACTCGTGAAACTTGTAACATCATCCGTCAAGCGCCCGGTCGGTGTCATCATGATTGTGCTTGCGATTATCGCCCTGGGTGTTGTCTCTCTGCGCAATTTGAACGTTAATTTGATGCCGGAAATTGATTTGCCGGTTGCCGTTGTTGCGACGTCTTATGGCGATGCTGCACCGGAAGAAGTGGAAAAACTCATTAGCGAGCCAATCGAGTCCTCAGTCAGTTCGGTGGAGGGCATCGAAACGGTTCAATCCCAGTCTCAGGCAGGGTCATCTCTTGTTGTTTTGATGTTTAATAGCGGAACCAACCTCGATCAAGCGTTGCTGAACGTCCGGGAAAGTGTTGATCAAGTGAGAGGCGTTTTGCCGGAGAACGCCGGTGACCCGAGTATATTACGGTTTAATCCGCAACAAATGCCGATTATGTGGGTGGGGTTGACCGGGGATGAACCGGCCAAACTGACACAGGTTGCTAATGATGAGATTGTGCCGTATTTTGAACGGCAGAGCGGTGTCGCGTCGGTCACTGTGGAAGGTGCGAAAAAACGGGAAATTCAGTTGATCCTTGATCAGGCTAAGTTGAATCAATACGGTGTCACATCCCGCTCCATCATCGAGGCGCTCAATAATGCCAACCAATCAGCCTCGGTTGGAACGATAGAAAAAGGCAATAAAGACTTACAGCTCCGAGTGACCGGGGAATTGGCATCGGTCGATGATATTAAAGAAACCATTGTGCAAACCGAGCGGCAGGCGACCGTTCACGTGAGCGACCTGGCGGATGTGCGCGATACGTACAAAGAATCAGACAGCAAAACGATCGTCAATGGCGAATCAGCGGTCGTTCTCTCTATCATGAAAAAAACCGACGCCAACACGGTCAACGTCGCCAATAACGTGAACGCGAGCATGACCGATATGAAAAACGATTTGCCAGCAGAGCTTCAGACCGATGTCATTATTGATACGTCGGAATACATTAAAATGTCGATCCAATCCGTCGTGCAAAACATTATCATCGGCGGCATCATTTCCTTTTTCATATTGCTTTTGTTTTTGAAAAGCATCCGGGCGACAATCGTTATTGGTTTGTCGATTCCCATCGCGATTATCTCGACGTTCACCTTGATGTATTTTACCGGAGAAACGTTGAACGTGTTGACTCTCGGCGGACTGGCGCTCGGCCTCGGGATGATGGTCGATAGTTCAATTGTGATACTTGAACACATTTACTCGTACCGACAGCACGGTTATGCAATGGTTGACGCCGCCATTAAAGGGGCGTCCGAACTCGCATCTGCTGTCATCGCATCCACGACAACAACATTGGTCGTCTTTTTGCCCATGGTGTTTGTCGAAGGAATTGCCTCGGACATGTTCACACCGCTGGCTTTGGCCGTGTCGTTCTCGCTGATTGCATCGCTGGTTGCAGCGGTGACCCTCGTGCCGATGCTGTCGTCGAAATTGCTTGCCAAGGCGACCGGTGACAGCGGACGCCGCTACTGGTTCAATCGCTTTCTGGACAAAGTGAACAATGTCTACCGCAGTATGCTTCGCTGGGTGCTCGGTCACCGGAAAACAACCGTATTCGGAACCGTCGTGATCATTGCCGGCAGTCTGGCGCTCATTCCACAGATCGGGACATCATTTATGCCATCGACGGATCAGGGTAAAGTGCAAGTGAACGTGCAAACCGGGCCGGGCAGTTCGTTTGCGCATACGACCGACATTACGGAAACCGTTAGTGACAAATTGGACACGTACGATGCTGTCGTGGAAACAAATTACTTAAATGCTGGTGGAGGCGGCGGTGCCATGGGAATGGGCGGATCATCCGGGGGTTCGGCAACGTATCGAATTCAACTCGTTCCGGCAGCAGAACGGGACGCGTCCACCAGTGCGATCGTTCAGGATATGAGCGATGATTTGGAAACAGTGCCTGGAGCAGAAATCTCGGTCTCGGCGTCAAATAGTGCTGCCGGGATGGGCGACCCGATTCAACTCAGCTTGAACGGTCCGGAACATCAAGTGCTCCGCGACCTCGCCGATGACGTTGTAAACACCATCTCTCGTATTGACGGGGTGCGCAATGCCGAATCATCTGCAGGAACCGGTGTCCCGCAAATGCAGATCGAAGTTGATAATGGAAAAGCAGCTCAATACGGCCTGACGAAACAGCAAATTATCAGCCAAATCCGGTTGCAATTCACCGGCCGGGTTGCCTCGACGTACCGGGAAGACGGCGATGAAATGAATGTCACGCTGATGTTTCCGAAAGAGGAACGCAGCACCATCAGCGATTTGGAGGATATGAGCATCCATTCGCCGAGCGGTGCAACCATACCTCTCGTCTCGCTGGCTGATTTAAACGAAGCACAAGGCCCTGTCACCTTGCAGCGTGAAAATCAGGAACCGCAAGTCAACATTACCAGTGAGCTTGCCGGCCGCAACCTCGGCCGAGTGAGCAGCGATGTGGAGCAAGCGCTGGATGACATGGCCATGCCAGACGGATACACTTACGACATGGGCGGCCAAGTGGAAGATATGGCCGAATCGTTCGGTCAGCTGGCCGTCGCGCTCGTCTTCTCGATCTTTCTCGTCTATGCTGTCATGGCGGTGCAGTTTGAAAATGCCTTGTTCCCGTTCGTTATTATGTTTTCATTGCCGGCAACCGTCATCGGCGTGCTCGGCGGCCTGTATGTCACCGGCTTACCGCTCAGCATCCCGGCATTCATCGGGGTCATCATGCTCGCCGGAATCGTCGTCAACAACTCGATCGTACTCGTCGACTACATTAATATCGTCCGGCGTAAAGGGAGCGACCGTCACGAGGCCATTCTGGAGGCCGGCCCAAGCCGACTGCGCCCCATCCTGATGACCACCTTGACGACCATTCTCGCCATGGTACCGCTCGGACTCGCCCTCGGCCAAGGTTCCGCCATGCAGCAGCCACTGGCCATTACGATCATATTCGGCCTGAGTGTATCGAGCATATTCACGCTATTGCTCATTCCGGTCGTCTATACCTTATTTGACGACCTGACCGCCAAATTCACACGACGCTAACGAACGAAAGGAAGCTTCCTGCCGCGGCAGGAAGCTTTTTTGTTGGAGGATCGCGTAGTTGTGGGGGGTCGCGCGATTTGGGGGAGGGTCGCGCAGTCACGTGGTGAGGTCGCGCAACTCGCGCGATAACCACACAACGCGCGCAACTCCATTGGGAACTCGCGCAGTTATGCAGCAGGGTCGGGCGGTTATGGGGTGAGGTCGCGCAAATCAGAGTGAGAGTCGCGCGGTTATGGGGTGAGGTCACGCAAATCAGAGTGAGAGTCGCGCGGTCATGGGGTGAAGTTGTGCAACTTAGAGCCTAACTCGCGCGATAACCACACAACACGCGCAACTCCGTCGGGAACTCGCGCAATAATGCGTCAGGGTCGCGCAGTTCAGAGCGAGGGTCGCGCAATCCCGGTCAAAACTCGCGCCATCTTCCAGCGCAACGCATCCTCAATACAAAAAATATAATGAAAAATGTCGGCCCCTGCCGACATTTCCCTTTTAAACCCATTACTTTTCACAAATAATGTGCTATATTAAGTATATTCCTCTAAAAATAAAATAAAGGAGATTTTTATGAGAATAAAAAATCGTTCCAAACCCCTTCCGCTCCAAAAGCTTGATGCGCTCATCCCTCGAATGCCTGCATCATTTCCGCGTCTTCCGGAAATGAAAGACGATGCCCGAAAACAGGGCGCCGGCTATGCAGGTGAATTAAAAGTCGATTACTATCTCGACATGCTCGCCAGCCGGTATACCATTTTGGACGATGTTTCCTTGCGCACCAACGGCAAAAATAGTCAAATCGACTCACTCGTCATTGCTGATTACAGTATGTTTATCGTTGATGCCAAACATTACAGAGACCAATTGACATTTGATACCGCTCTTCATCAGCTCACGCGCAGTGACGGAGAGGTCGAATCCGGTTTTGAGTACCCCATTACCCAAGTCGAAAATCAAAAATTTCACCTTCAAAATTGGCTTCAGCACCACCATCTCGCTTCCATTCCGTCCCTGCCAATTATATCAAGCTATCCAAACCCTGACGCCCAAACAGAAAGGCATTTTAACGCACAAATACGTGCATGGCGTACAAAACAACGAAATAGCTGCTTTATTCAACGATTCACCGCAAAACGTATTCAAGCTGCATCGAAAAGCACTGAAAAGACTGAAAAACCATCTGAAAAAGGAGCAAGATAGCCATGACAACAGTTGACGTGGAACAAGCGATTTTGGGAATTTACCGAGCGATTTGATTAATAACGAGTTCTCATTTTTATGCTGAACAGGGAATGATCAACTTATGTATTAGGGAAGAGAGTCATTTGAGTAACGTCCCAGGCTGGCCGTTTTCTGCGCAGTCTCAGTGTATTTTGACATTAAGTAGCATTAATGCTATTATGGTTATATAAACTGTTTTATAAAGGCTGAATGTAATGGTTTTTGAATTGGTGCTTCATGATAAAATTAAACGCTTTGAGGAAATGCTATTAGATAAGGCTGGCTAGGAGAAACGAACGAAAGGGAAAGGTGATCGGTTGAACGTTGCCGAACGTTATTTAGCCCAAAAAGAACGTTTGAAATTGTACCCTTGGCCTGAAGAATTTAATGACCAAACACCAGAAGAAGAATTCCCGCCTGTTATGAAGCATATTGTGCGAAACACAACAATCACCAATTTGTATCGTTGGGGCGTCTCCGGCCGATCATCGGGTAATCATCGGATTTTATATGCTATTCATAATTATCATAAGGTCATTTTAGTCCATTATTTTGATAAGCAATATAATGGGGATATTCAAAGGCAGGATATTCAACCGGCCGAAGAACGCTATTTAGAATATTGTGTCCATAGCCCTTCCCTTTATCCTATCCAAAAAGGAGAGTGATCTTGTTGTCTTTTACAGTGAATGATGATTTTAATAAGAAGTTGGCGGATATCGTTGGTAAAGATCGTGTTGAAGAAATCGAGCAGCGAGGCTATTTAGCAGCGCAAATTGTGAGTCATCGTCATAACAAACAAATGACTCAACACGAACTGGCAGCAGCCATCAATGTTGCTAAGTCTACAATTGGCCGATTAGAGGCTGGGCTAACACAGCCAAATTATCAAACACTTCTATCCCTTTCTCGTGCTTTAGATACGCCTTTAACAATTGATGCAAAATATGATGACCGTCAAATTGCGAAAATATAATCCATTACCTCCTATGTTCATACATTGTCAAAGCCTCCAGGTGCAAGGTTTTTTACCCAATTCGGGTTTTCCTCTTGCATCTTATTTCGACAAAAGAGCACAAAATTCCTGTCAGAACAGTGATTTTTAATTATTCAGCGACCCCTAATTATTTTATTTTCTCATATGATTCAATCATCGTTTTACCATCTTTTTTCGAAAGAACCTGAAATGATTTATTATCCGAAAATGGGAAGAAACTTTGTTTATCAGAATCTATCATAGAATTTTCTTTAATGGCTATATAGTAATTCATCTCTGCTTCAGGTAGCAAAACTTCTACACCACCACCACCAGTACTTATATCCAACCTAGATGTTATTTTTCTTGATATATATTGAGCATTTTCTTCACGCACTTCTCCCACATAAAAAAATTCTCCATTATCTTCGGCTAATAATAAATTATCACCTTTCGTTGTATTCACGAATACTAAGTTTTTTCCTGCTGATTCATTAAAGTTAGTTAGAGCGCTTTCAAATGTAGAAAATTTTTCTTGATCCGATGTACTTTGTTCAATATTATCACATCCATATAGTACAACAGCCACGATGAAAAATAAAAGCATCTTTTTAAACATTTATATCACCTTTCAAAAAATTAGTTTTGATGTGTGCTCATAATAATATGTTATTATTAAAATTTTTTAGACCTTTGTTCTTCTTCATTATAAAACCCCCATACATGGGAAATGGGGATTTATTATAATGTTTACATTATTGTAAATAGTACACGCCATCTGGTTGGCGATTCAGATATACTCCAACCTTGTGTACTTGTTATACCACAAGGCTTTGCTGAGCCAGAACAGTTAACTTCAGCGCTAACTTTCCGGTCATCCCCAGGTTTATAATAATTTGTTGAATTATTATACTCGTCGTAACTATAAACTGTTGCTTGTGGTTTTATATCACTCAGTTGAGTTAATTCATTATTAATATTCGTATTAACCTTGGACTGATTTTCGCTCTGTTCTTCTAAATGTTGTTTTAATTCTTTAAGGGTCAGTTCCCTCGCTTCTCCATTGTCTACTTTTATCGCATTTGAATAAGTTTTATCCGTTCTAATGTTTACAACTTCCCCATCATCAAGCTTGTAATCCCCTTTTTCACCAAAAGCTACTTGAGTACTAAACGTCAAAAGTAGTAGACCCACTAAAAGAGTGGGAAACACTATTTTTTTGATTGTTCAAACACAAAAACTCCCCTTTGGTGACCTCATGCATCTGCTGCCGGGCGTTTTCTGTCCAGAATGCGCCAAACGGGGGATGAAACGAATCTTTGGCAAATGGTTCTGTCAATCGTGCAACCATACCAGCCGTTACGCACATAAAAACGATATAGACGACTTTGTGCTATTGAACGGCTCCATAAGCAACAAAGAATGCAAGTCCTTGAAATAAATAAGCAGACAGAAGTGTACCATCGTTATTTGGCTGGAAAAAACGTAATGGAACGTGTACAATAGAACTACTAAGGAATGCTTGAAAGGATTGGTCGATTAGGGGCATCGAATGCGGCCCCAAGGCGTATGGGCGAATGATTCAAAAATCCGTTTGAAAGGTATCACCATTCGTGCGACTTTTCACAAATGAATCGTCGAACGTATCAACTCCGGCGCGACGACCATACCACCTGCCGTCATAAAGGATACTTTGGAGCATGACAACGTATAAGAATTAAGAGTGGACACGAAACACGAAAACGCTTATTTTTTGTACGGATGGTACGATGCTTCTGTGGGGCAACGCGTCAAAGTCTTTCTTACCTTCGCATGACAATCGTTATTCCGTTTAAAACTAAGCTATGCTCAGGAGAGGATTTTTCATCATGTCATTATCACGAATCATGAAGTTTATCACTGGCGGTGGCGAGGCGTTTCTTGGCATCCCGTTTATCGGTGCTGCGTTCGTTTTTAGCACGTCCTGGGGTATTTTGTTTGTCATGTTCATTGCCCATCTCGTCACATTGGTGATTGCCCGCAGCGCCAAAGGAAGTATGGCGGGAAGCATCCTGGGTATGGTCACGTCGTTTGTAGCCGTGATTCCGTTTATCGGTATCACGATGCATATTATTACAGCTATCGTCCTGCTGATCGATGCGGTTACCCATGAGAAATAATCACCGATGTCGCGCAGCTCCACCCAGAATCGCGCCATTCGGGGGTGAGGTCGCGCAACTCAAAGCGCCACTCGAGCAGTCTTCACCCAATCTTGCGCAATTCCACCCCAAGGTCGCGCAGCTCCATCACAACTCGCGCAATTCCGTCTGGAACTCGCGCAGTCATGGGTCAGGGTCGCGCAATTCGGGGGTGAGGCGCGCAACTCAAAGCGCCACTCGCGCAGTCACCACCCAATCTTGCGCAGCTCCACCCCAAGGTCGCGCAATTCCGTCTGGAACTCGCGCAGTCATGGGTCAGGGTCGCGCCATTCGGGGGTGAGGCGCGCAACTCAAAGCGCAACTCGCGCAGTCTTCACCCAATCTTGCGCAATTCCACCCTAAGGTCGCGCAACTTAGAGCACAACTCGCGCAGCTCCACCTAAGCTCGCGCAGTCCCCACCCAATCTTGTGCAGCTCCACCCCAATCTCGCGCAGCACCTCCCCAAGCGACACCCCCCCACCTCCAATAAAAAAAGAACACCCGCGTGAGGGCATTCTATCATTGCTCATATAAAATGGTTTGAGCGATGCCGATAAAATATTCGGACTCGTCGATAATATGATTAATCACCACTTTGGCGGTGTGGTTGCCTGATACCGCTGAACTTTCCTGCTTGATCTGCCGGCAAAATTGGATGAAAGCCTGACTTTCCTGCAGACAGAAAGACACCAGTTCCAGCACCTGTTGATAGAGCGCGTGCGATACGTGGTAGTTGCTCCGCGCGACCGATTCAATAAATCGTTTAACATGCTGGTGCGTCGTTTCCAAGACGTCTTCCCATTGCTTCAATGTTTTGACAAAATGGTCTTCCAAGTCTACTAACTCCCGTATAACAACCGTATGCTCGGCTTCCTGCTCTTTCCAAAACTCCGCCTCATCCAGCACCCGCAGCGGCATTTGACCACCATAATAAAATTGCATCGCCGTTCAATCCCCTTCCTGAGAAAATCAAAGTCCATACCTCTCATACGTATGCTTGTGCGTTGATGGTCATGCTTTAGGCGAGAAAAACACTTCGCTTGATGAATCCGCGGGGCCACCATTCCGGGTACGGTTCCCTCGTTCACGCACATACAGCCCTTTTCCACCAAGATGCACGATCAAGAACTCACTTCCAGCGGGACCAATAGTTGCTTTTTCCGTCATCCATCGGCTATAATGTAGGTCAACACACCAACGACCAAATGACATTCGTACAAGGAGACACACCATGTTTGCGTATACCGATTTGGCGATAGCGTTTGCGATTGCGCTGCTGTCGGCATTGCTTGTCACCTATCCCGTCAAAACATTCGCCATCCGCATCAAGGCGGTTGACTTGCCGAATCATCGAAAAATCCATACCAACGTGACACCGCGATTGGGCGGCCTGGCTATTTTCATAGGGGTTCTGCTTGGTAGCCTGTATTTACAACCGCGCCACGAACATCTCCCGGAAATTCTGCTCGGCGCGATCGTCATTCTGATCACTGGGGCACTGGATGATCGCCTCGCCATACGCCCGGTGGTGAAGTTGACCGGTCAGTTGATTGCATCGTCGTTCCTTATTTCATCGGGCCTCATCATCGAGCGGATTACGATTCCGGTCTTCGGCATGGTTGATCTCGGTTTCATGAGCGTGCTTATCACCGTCATCTGGGTCGTCGGGATCACCAACGCCATCAATCTTCTGGACGGGCTCGATGGCCTGGCGACAGGTGTTTCGACCATTGCACTCGCCAGCATGTGTGTCATGGCTATCATTGACGGGGAGCTTATTCCGGTGTATTTATGCATCGTCCTGATTGGTGCGAATCTCGGCTTTTTGTATCACAATTTTTATCCGGCAAACATCTACATGGGCGATACCGGATCCAATTTTCTTGGCTACATGATCGCCGTCGTTTCCATTGTCGGACTGTTTAAAAACATCGCCCTGTTCAGCTTCATCATCCCGGTCATCGTCCTGGCGGTGCCCATTTTCGATACGCTGTTCACCATCATCCGCCGCGCTATCAGCAAACAGCCCATCATGATGCCGGACAATAAGCACGTCCATTATCAGCTGCTCGCCGCTGGGTTCAGCCACCGAACAACCGTCCTGATCATCTATGCGTTCAGCATTCTGTTCGGGACACTGGCCGTACTGTTTTCCTATGCCAGCCTGTCCACCGCGCTGATCATCACCTTCGTCATTTTATTTCTGTTGCAAATGTTTGCCGAAATCAGCGGTGCCGTCGCAGGAGGAAAAAAACCCGTCATTCGTACGTTTGGAAAAATGCTCCGAATACGAGGATGAAACGTCATTCCATGCACCAAGGAAACGATTTTCGCTATAATAGACGCAAAAGGAGGAGAATGATGCAGCACATCAGAAAAGCGATTATACCGGCAGCCGGACTCGGTACCCGATTTTTGCCGGCGACCAAGGCCATGCCGAAAGAAATGCTCCCGATCGTGGACAAGCCAACGATTGAATACATCGTCGACGAAGCCGTTCGTTCCGGTATTGAAGACATCATTATTGTGACCGGAAAAGGGAAGCGGGCGATTGAAGACCATTTCGACCACTCATTGGAATTGGAAGACACCTTGATGAAAAAGGAAAAATTTGAGCAACTGGAGCAGATCCGCAAATCAGCCAACGTCGACATCCATTACATCCGGCAAAAAGAGCCAAAAGGACTGGGACATGCCATCTGGTGCGCCCGGAAATTTATAGGCGACGAGCCCTTCGCCGTACTCTTGGGCGATGACATTATCCAAAATGAGACCCCTGGACTGAAGCAAATGATGACCCAATACGATCAAGCCGGGTCCTCTATTATCGGTGTTAAAAATGTTCCCGACGACGAAACACACCGCTATGGCATCATTGATCCAACGAAGGAAATAGGCCAATTGCATCAAGTGAACCGTCTAGTGGAAAAGCCACAACAAGGAACAGCGCCATCCAACATGGCCATTATCGGCCGCTACATCCTGACACCGGACATATTCGATTGTTTAGAGAAGCAAACAATCGGCGCTGACGGCGAAATCCAGTTGACCGACGCCATCCAGGAGATCGCTGAAACCCAACCCGTTTACGCCTATGAAATGGACGGGTACCGCTATGACGTCGGCGAACAGCTCGGCTTTATCCAGACAACGATTGAAATGGCGCTCATGCGCGAGGACCTGCGCGAACCACTGCTCAACTATTTGAACACCCTGCGTTTGGAGCAAGAGGAAAAAGCAAGCAACTGAAGCGGCCGATCGCGCAACTCGTGCGGCAACTCGCGCAATAAAGGACAAGGTCGCGCAGCTCGTGCGGCAACTCGCGCAGTAAAGGGCGAGGTCGCGCAGCTCGTGCGGCAACTCGCGCAGTAAAGGGCGAGGTCGCGCAGCTCGTGCGGCAACTCGCGCAATAAAGGGCGAGGTCGCGCAACTCAGGCCAAAACTCGCGCGACGCCCCATACAACCAGGACCTAACCAATCATATAAGCAGTTTATAGTTTATTCCATCATGGTTGTCGGCGTCATTGTCATTACTTTGTTAGAGGGCGTCCAGCCTGGCTCCGGACTGTCCCATGTCACACCGCTTTTCCTAGCGAACACGACTGCTTTTGCCGCGATTTTGTCGATGGTCGCGATCGCACCGTGGGCGTATGTCGGTTTTGACAATGCTCCACAAGTAGCAGGGGAATTTCATTTTTCTTCCAAATCACTTATTGCTCTCGTCGTCTGGATCGCACTTGGTGTCGCATGTTACCTTGCCAACCGCAAAAAGCTGACCAGCATACCGCCGGAAAACTTCAATTATCGGATTCTCGGAAGCAAACACATCCACCCGAACTATCGACCGAAACAGAAATAGCTGGGTGACAGGCCGGCTCCCAATTTTTTTAAAAAATGAACGGGAACACTTGTTCTTTTTATGCTGTTATGGTATTGTGTAAGCAGACCCCCACCTTGACGCCCTTCATCCCCCATTAAGGATGTGTTAAAATGAAACTAGCGACATGTGTGCGGGAAGAATCAAACACACCCGCCTACATTCATCACGACCACTTATTCAAGGAATTAATTCACACATTTTTCGAGGAGTTTTTGCAAGCATTCTTCCCGAAAGTGCATGAGTATATTGACTTTCACACCATCAAACCACTGTCCGAAGAAGTGTTTTCCGACATGCATGAGGCCGAGGCAAAACGGCTCGATATCGTCATGGAGGTAAACGAAGAGGAGGAGGCAAGCTTGATGAAAGACGTTAAAAACTCACCAGATGTGGAGAAGATCATGGACCTGCCGATTTCGTTTGAGGAAAAGGGGAAAGAAAAAGGGATCAAGGAAGTTGCGCTTGCTATGATAAGCGAGGGATTGTCGACGGCATTTATTGCTAAGATCACGCAACTGGATGAGGACGAAATTGAAAAGTTGCGGCAGGACGATTAATGGTGGTTTTAATGAATTGGACAATGGTCGCTGAATCGACGTGCCATATTCAAAACGTTCCCCAGAAATCGCTATAACGTAACGAACCATGTGGAGACCGTTCTGGGATAAATCAACCGTGACACGTGCGCAAACCAGTCTGTGCGCCCATCAATCATTAGATATGTTTGCCATCCTGCTTTGGCGGAAAAAGACCAATATATCAGTTCACGGGGAGGCGGAATCGGGATGCGCACATATGGCAAACTTACTCTCATCGGAATCATCGGCGCGGCAGTGCTGGCGGTTTTTTTACAAGCCATTCATTCTCTAACAGGCAGCAATGCTTATATTTTATTGTACAACATTGATTATATCCCCTTATTGAAAGCATGGGACCAGCGTCCTGTTGTGGGCGTCATTTTTCATATCATCTTCTGTATAGCAAGTGTTATCCTTCTGTATGCCATGCTGAAAATGGTGCACCTGCAACGGTCGCTTACGGCTTATGTACTCATTTATACAATGGGCAGTGCAATGCTGTATCCGCTGACAGGTCTATCCAATCACCCGCCGGAACTTGGTGATTTGACATCCTGGCTATATTGGACTCTTGGGCATTTCATTTACAGTATAATAGTCGGATTGCTCGTCATCAGGCAGAAGGAACGGGGCGCACAGCAAGATGCACAATCATCCCAGCGAATCATCCGCATGCAACGATAACGATAAAAAGGAGACATCAACATGGCTTCGATTAACTATGACATAAAAAAAACAATCGGTGTCTTATCCGAATCCCCCAAAGGTTGGACGAAAGAATTGAATCTCGTCAGCTGGAACGGCCGGGATCCCAAGTATGATCTGCGGGACTGGTCCCCTGATAAGGAAAAAATGGGCAAAGGCACAACACTCACCGAAGACGAATTGGCAAATTTGAGGAAGCTGCTGGAAGCACAAGAGAACGCGTGAAGGGATGAAAATGGTAAGTATCCCTTCCGTTCGTTGTCAGATGATTGACCAACAGCTTTCGTTTGTATAGGAACGGACGATCATATTTAAAAATTTCATATCGGGTTAAACGAACATAGGTCTAAATGAATTCTTCTGTTTTTGTGCTGAAAACATAGAGTTCATTTGACCTTTTTTAATTCTATTCAAAAGACGATTTTCGGCTGCTGCCGAAAATCAGCCTTCTATTATCGTTGCTTCATGGAAAAAGTGAACCACGTGTGAGTTCGCGCAGTAAAAGGTGAGGTCGCGCGGCTCAGTCGAGAACTCGCACAGTAATGAAGGTAGGTCGCGCAACTCGGCCGGAAACGCGCGCAGTAAAGGGTGAGGTCGCGCAACTCCGGCAAGAACTCGCGCAGTAATGGAGTGAGGTCGCGCAACTTGGGCGAGAACTCGCGCAGTAATGGAGTGAGGTCGCGCGGCTCAGTCGAGAACTCGCGCAGTAATGGAGTGAGCTCGCGCAGCTCGGGCCGAAACTTGCGCAGTCATCCGTCAAGGTCGCGCAGCTCGAGCCGAAACGCGCGCGACTTCCCCGTCTTGAGCCACACAAAGACAGCAAACCAAACGAAGCGTCATCCCCTGATCCCAGCACACTCACTACACGTCCAATGCTACGGCACGCCCGCCCAACGAGCGCCAGTTCCGTTCGAACAGCGTCCTTTCGTAATGTTCCGCTTTTCCGGTATGCGGATCATGGGCGATCACGTCATCTCCGTCCACACCTACCATCACGACAGCATGTTCATTTTCATACCAGTCAATCGTCTCGCCATCCGGGGCAGTCCACGATAATCCGTAAAATGTCTCACGCTGCTCAAGCGTTGTCCACGCCAGCACGGGTGCCCCCGAACGAACAACAGCAAGCAGCGCATCAAATGACGCACCGGTCCAATCAACGCCGCGCCCGGGCATAAACCATTCAAGCGCCTCCAGAATAGGTCCTTCAAAAACACCGAAACTGCCATCATTCGAGTCGGTATAAGGATCCCCGACAAACGCCTTGTCCGGATTCGCTCCCGTCCATTCGCCATCCGTCCATTGAACGTTGTCGCCTTTTTGCAATGCATCTGCGACGTCATATTTGCTCACATCCCGGCCACACCCCCAACTCAACAGCATCGCCAGCGACGTTGCCTCGCACCCAGTGGGCAGTTCCGGGTATTGAAAATAAGCAGGCACACCTTGGATATGCCCACCCGAATTCGACTCTGTCATGTGATCCACCTCCTTAGTGCCAGGCACCGAGACAATTCAGAATTATGCAAGTGCCAGGCACCGAAACAATTCAGTGCCATTCTTTTCTTGGGTATATCGGCATGCGCAGGGCGCGGTAGGCTTGACGATAGCTGCCGGTTTCAAAGCCGGAAATGGCGACTTCGTACACTACGTCGGCCGGCTGGTCATCGGTGACTTCCACAATCCGGCTAATACGCTTGTCACTATCGTCCGGATCGGGTGTGTAGCCGGACGTTATCAGTCGATTGCCTGTCCCGGGATCGTAGTTGGCATCCCCGACGATGTTGGAGTACATGCTGTAACCGCGTTCCTCCCCGTAGGACCATACCTCCTCAACGGTCCGGTCGTCAGCGTTGACACGGTATTGAACGCCCCGGCTAAACATTTTGCTCAAGTCCTCATTACCGCGTGCCAGCGCAATATTGTTATCAAACAGCAAATAATCGGTCGTTTCCGCATTGTTATCGAAATCAGGCAACGTCACAACAGAATGCGGGCCGCCGGGAAATTTAAAATCATCCCCCTGTGGCTCCAGCAAATACTTTTCAAACGACTCCGGCCAATGGTCATGTGAGGCCAATATCCAATGGATGTCACCGCTCGGATAAGACATCTTCATGGTCAAACTCTGATGACGGCTGGAGACGAGAATCGCATCGTCTTCTTCCATATACTGGATCGCATTTTGATGGAACCAGTCGCCGTCATCTGCCTGTGTCCCGTCATAGTCATCATAAAATGACGCCGGGAAAACATCCTCAAAGCTGAATTCGCGAACTGTCTCCCCGGTGTCGCGGTCTATTTCGATCATTTTATCCTGCACGAATGCGGTATCTGTATCGTGGACGGTCGCCAGGAAGTTTCCGTTCGGCAGCTCGATCACATCATGGTGGACAGGATTATTGTTTTCAAATCCTTCCAAATCCACATGATAATCGGCCGTTACCTTGCCTAGCATATCCATCTCCAACAATTCATTGTATTGATCCTGCCCGTCTTCCTGGGTCAAAAACAACAGATGACCGTTCTCCAGACGTTTGAAAACATGGCGGTTCCATATCGAGGAGTACCACCGGACATCTCCATTATGATCCAAGGCGTACGCGTACATCCCGCTCGGCACGATAAACGTTAAGCCGCTTTCCATGCGTTTCGGTTCTGCATCCACTTGATCAATCGTCAAAAAATCATCCGGCAAAGCGTCCGTTTGGATGGTGAGCTTGGTCGTCATCGTTTCACCATCGTTCGTCGTCGCCGCGATGGTTACCGTATTGTCATAGTCCGGGTACAGCCCCAGAATAGGGACGGAATGCTCCTTATTATATGCGGCATATGTATGCTGGATGTCGCCACCGCCATCTTTCCCCTCAACAGTCACCTTAATCGTTGCCGGCTCCGGCGTGCTGAATTTCGCCAACGCTGCCAGAGGCGTGGCGTCGTACGGATCCAATTCAATAAACGGATCCTGAAACGAATACGACCCATCAGTGTATTCATTTTTAAGCCGCTTGTCCACCTCAGCTTGCCGGTTCAACCGATCCTGACTGATCGAGGACACCTGCTCCACACGGCCATTATGGTCAAAACCTTCTGTCGTCTCCGTTTCATTCGTACCCATAAACTCGATCGCCACAAAAAATATCACTAGAACAATAGCCAAAACGATAAAAATAGCCACAGATTTCTTCATCATCATCCCCCTTATTACGATTAATACTAACAGGTGCCAGGCACCAAAACAATTCTGAATTATGCAAGTGCCAGGCACCAAGACAATTCTGAATTGTGTTCGTGCCAGGCACCGGCAAAATTCTTTACAAATCTATGGTGCGCTATTATGATTCAGTAGAGGTGAGTTTTTGTCATGGGGCAGGTTAAACGCGTGTTGATATCTTATTTTAGCTTTTTCACCATTATGGTGGCTCTGAAATTTTTCTTTTTCCGCTATCACGTATTCGGTGATATTAATATATTACATACATTCTGGTATGAACTGAGCATCGTACTTATTCTATTCGTTTTGATCGAGTGGCTGGGCGGCAAAGCTAAGCTACCAATCTATGTGGCGCTGGATGTGTTATTGTCCGTTCTTTTCTTCAGCATGACCGTCTATGAACGCTACTTCGGGACCGTTCCAACGTATCACGACCTTGGCCAAGTCAACCAGGTCGGCTCGGTCAGTGATAGTATTATGATGCTTGTGGCGCGTCAGGACATGCTTTACTTTGCGGATTTCCTTATACTCGCAATATGTCTTGTCTTCCGGAAGTGGGGCCATTATCCGGTTAATCGCCGGCTGTCGAAAGCATTTCTGATCCCCGTGCTCGCCGCCTGCCTAATCATTGCTTCCTTAAACTTCGCAGCGAACAAAGACGCACGCATATTGGATCAGACGCTGTTTTCCGAGGACCATGGTATGTTAAACGCACAAGCTATTAAACTATATGGGGACTCTGTCGGCGGGGTCGACCCTGACGACGTGTTAAGCGATGTTTCCGTCAATGACATCATTCGTCTGAAAGGAAATGAACCCGTCCCGTTTTCGGAGCATAACTACCACGGTATCGCCCGTGACAGGAACGTGATCGTTTTACAAATTGAATCATTGCAGGATTTTGTGATTAATCTCGAGGTGAACGGCCAGGAAATCACCCCAAATATCAACGCGTGGCTGGACGACAGTCTTTACTTTGATCATATGTATCAGCAGATCGGCTCCGGCAATACGTCTGATGCCGAGTTCATGATGAATACGTCGATTTATCCGGTCGGCGATACACCGACATCCGAGGAATTGGCAGACAAAGCCATCCCCGCTCTGCCCAAGCTGTTGAACAAAAAAGGGTACCGGACAGCGACCTTTCATGCCGGCGAGAGCGACTATTGGAATCGGTCGACGATGTATCCGGTATTGGGCTTTGACAACGCCTATCATCTCGACAACCTTTATGACAATAAACACGTCATCGGCTTTGGGCCTTCCGATGAGTATTTCTATGACAAAACAATGGACAAATTAACGACATTCGCTGACCGCGAGCAACCTTTTTATGCTCATGTGATTTCGTTGACCAGTCATACCCCATTTAAAATGCCGGAGGATAAGCGTGGACTGGATCTCCCGGAAAAATTCCAGGGAACGCTGACAGGCAATTACTTGCAGTCGGTTCACTATGCGGATCGTGTCCTCGGTGACTTTATGGATGACCTCAAGCAGGCCGGTATTTGGGATGAATCGGTGATCACATTGTACGGCGATCACTCCGGCGTGCACGGGCAACTCGTCACGGACAAAGACGTGCAACTGCTGGATGATCTTCTTGGTCATCCGTATTCACTGCTTGATCGCTTCAACATTCCGTTCATCATGGACGTCCCCGGCAAACCGGCACTGAGCGACAAGACGAATGATACGGTGGGTGGCCAGCTCGACATGATGCCGACCCTTCTCAATATGGTCGGTGTCGAGCCGGAAGGACTGTATTTCGGTCAGGATCTTCTGCAATATGACAGCAATTTGCTCGGCATGCGGTATTATTTACCGACCGGCGCGTTTTTCAATGATGATGTATTGTTTGTTCCGGAAACGGCGAAACACGACGTCCGAACATATGACATCAAAAAAGACGAAGGCGTCGACGGCACCACCGACCCGACAGCGTCTTTCGAAGACGACTATACCGATATGCTGCAATTGTATAAATGGTCGGATGCCTATTTTCAGAGTCTGACCCGCTGAGGCATCCCCGCACACACGTCCTGAACAGTGGAGGCTGGGACAGAAGACGTTTATTCAAAAAATCCGAACTATGATTCGCGAAAAATCTGAATAAGTTCGGATTTTTCGTTTAGCGTAGGAAAAACACGGAGACTCCAGCGGGATGAAAAGCCTAGATAAGACCCCGCAGTGCGATAAGCACGAGGAGGCTTATCAGCGCCCGCGGAAAGCGTAGTGTTTTTCCGGAGCGGTGACTACGTCTTAACTATATTGTTCGTGTTTAGAAGTGATTTGTTTAGTTATGTCCCGGCTCCCCTGTTTTTTACATGTCATTTTCCCTTATGCATGACCTAAAAATATGATAAAATAAGTGCGATATATCTATGACGCCTGAAAGAGGTAGGTTGTTTGAAATCGAAGCTGGGACTCGCAAGTGTTCTCTTTATTGGGGCATCGCTTTTGTTAAAAGTGTCCGGACTCATCCGGGACATGGTTATCGCATACTATTTCGGTGATAGTTTTGTAGCCGATGCGTATTTGGCGGCATTCATCATTCCGAATATGTTCATTCTGTTTATGAGAAACGGTATGAAGAACGCCTTCGTACCAAGTTATATCGACGCGTTGGACAAACAGCGGGGCGACTGGCACCTTGGTCAAATATTCAAAGGCACCATCGTCTTCAGTCTGGTGACAGCGCTGATCGGTGTGGCACTGGCCCCGGTCTATATTCCATTGTTTTATCCGGACTTCAGCGGTGAAGCCACCGACATCGCCATCCGCATTTCCGCTATTTTCTTTGCGTCCATCCTGTTCATCGGCATGAATGCGGTGCTCGAATCCTTTTTTGACGCGCAAAACCGCTTCAGCATGTCGATGATATCGCAAATCATTGTTATCGCGTCCTCGATCGGGAGTGCGTTGCTGTTTGCAGAACGGATCGGCGCTTATTCACTGGCGATCGGCTACGTCGCCGGCACGGTGGTCGCCTTGATCGTGATGCTCTCAATCGTTTTATCGCGGAACATGATGGCATTCCGGCCCCGATTGGAATGGCTGGAAATCCGGCGTTTTTACTGGGTGTTTATCCCGGTTGCACTGTCGGCCGCGATCGGTCAAGTCCATTTAATGGTCGGTACGATGTTTGCCAGTTACTTTGAAGAGGGTGCGGTCACCTATATTAACTATGCTAAAAACCTTGTTCACATGCCGCAGGGAATTTTCGGTGTCACGATTGGGACGATTGTTTTTCCGCTGCTTTCCAAAGCGATTACGACAGATGACCGTCACCTGTTCAAGCGCGGCATCGAACAAGGGCTGACATCAATGTATTTGATTCTCCTGCCATCGGTCATCGGTATGCTCATATTAATGCCGAATATTATTTCATTGCTGTATGAACGCGGGGAATTTACAGCGGAGGCAACCATGGCGACGACCCACGTTGCTTATCTGTATGTCGGGTCGGTCGTGTTTTTCAGTTTAAATCAAATGATTAACAAAGGCTTTTATTCGTTAAAAAAAGGACACCTTATCCTGGTGATCAGCAGCCTGTCCATCGGGCTGAATATTATTTTGAACGTGATACTGACCGGCTGGATCGGCTATCGCGGTATTCCGCTGGCTGCCTCAATCATGGCATTCACCTATGTCGGCACCCAATTTATCGTGTTTTATAAAGTGGTGAACGGCCTGCGATTGACGTATTTGGCCGTCGAATGTATGAAAATAACGGCAGCAACCGGTATCATGGCCGCCGTCGTCTATCCGCTGCTGCACCTGATGGACTGGCATCATCTCACACAGATCATCGTTATTGCGCTCACAGGTGCCGTTGTTTATGTCATCAGTGCTTACGTGCTCCGTTCCCAAGCGTTGCGGTTTCTTCTTAATCATTTGTTTAAGACAAAGAGAAAGGCATAAAGGGGTCTCTTAAATGAAGGCAAAAGAACTATTGATGACAATTCTGAAACCCATAAATAGGCCGCTGACGAGATATGTGCTGCAGCGCCATTACAGCGGCTCAAAAACCCTTTCTGATACGAAACAGGCCGGGCGCGTGCTCGTATTGGCCCCCCACATGGATGACGAAACCATTGGACCGGGCGGCGTTATTCGACGGCATGCGAATGAAGGCGCCGACGTGCACTGTGTCTTCGTAACAGACGGATCCAACAGTGTCAGTGACCTCAGCAAAGAAGGCCTCATGTCTGTGCGTATGCAGGAAATGGAGCAGGTGCAGCACATTCTCGGCATCACAGACATTCGTTATCTCGGCCTCCCCGACGGAGCGGTGACGAGCAGTGACGAAGCGAGAGCTCTTTTTCACGACATGATCGATTCATTGCAGCCGGATGTCATCTATTGCCCATCGTTTATTGATGCCCACCCGGACCATACCGAAACGGCCCGGATTCTGGCCGATGTCCTGAAAGCGACTGACACGCCGGATGTGACCATTCGCTTATACGAAATTAATTGTCCCATACCACCGGACTATATTAATGCTGTTATGGACATCTCCACGACCGTATCGGACAAAGAACGAGCCATCAGCACATTTTCATCCCAGGCGATTGCTTTTGACGGATTTCTGGAACTGAACAGGCTGAAATCCCATTTGACGCGTGCGGACGCTCGGGCGGTGGAAGTTTTTTTCGAGCCGTCCGTCGCCGCATTTATTCAACACTGTGACTATTTGAGCGCGTATAAACATGCGTTTCCCCATCTATTTAAACAGGCCAACCGGACGGATACATTGCTATGGGCCATCTATAAAAACATCAACCGGAAACGGCGGCTGTATGCACAGAGCCTGAAGCAGTAAGGAGCTTAAGCGATGACAGTTCGAGCGTATCAAACCGGCGATGAGCCGCAAATACAAGCGTTATATCACAAGGTATTCGAGAAAGACCGGTCCCGGGACGAATGGGCGTGGAAGTTCCGAGATCCTCCGAATGCGCTGAATCCGTTTATTTTTGTGTATGAGGACGACGGGGCGCTGCTCGGCCACATCGCTTTATGGGTGAGCGATGCCTATATCAACGGTGTCACCGAGCCCATCGCCTTGCGCGTCGATACAATGGTTGACCCTGATGCCCGGGGGCGCGGCATTTACCGCCAGTTGAATGACGCCATGCTCACCGCTGCGACCGATCAAGGGATCAAACTGCTGTATGGATTCCCGGCTGCACAAGCTAAAGAGCAGCTGCTAAAAACGACGAACGCGGTGCATGCCGGGGATGTCGCACGGCACCGGGTGATCCTTGACCCTGTCGCCCTGGCGGCGTGCGTGTTCTCGTTTCTGAAGCCGCTCAAGACGTTAGGAACATGGTATAAACGCTGGAAACGGCGCCATGCGAGCGGCGACGTTTTGCCGGAAGGGTGGACGTTGAGGGAGGTCACTACGTGTGATGAGCAGTTCGACGAATTAGCGGACGCCTGTCAACAGATGAAACCGGTCATGCTGAAGCGGGATGCGGCGTACCTCCAATGGCGCTACCTCCGTCATCCGGAGGCGACGTATCGATTGATCGCTCTCAGCAAGGACGGCCACTTACAAGGCTATGTCGTGCTGACGACGGAAACCGTCCCGTTCAAAAAGGGGCAGGCGGTGATCGGACACGTCGTGGACGCGTTGGCCTATGACGACGCCTCCGTCTGGGAATACCTGGCCAAAGGCGCCGTGGCAACCCTCGCCGCAGCCGACGTTATCCAGCTGTGGGCGTCTCCTGATGCGACAGCGGCCCACGCTTTTGCACGTATCGGCGTGAAAGAACATGACCGACCGATGCCATTGGTAGTGAACGACTTGGGCGCAGACACCGGTCATCACCTTAGCGATTGGTGGCTGACCCAGGGCGACGTTGACTCGTTCTGATACACGTCTGATACACTAAGAAACGTAAGCCACATCCGGCTCAAGCGGCCCGCGATGTCCGTCATCTCCGTACGCCGCACGTCGCTCACTGGAAGCCATTGTTTCACGCTTGTACATAAATTGTAACATGATACATGTTGATTTCTGTTTTATAAACGGTATAATGAAAAAAGGTTGCTATAAAAGTGAAACGTATCAATCACGCACAACGTCTATAAAACTAGTACATATATAAAGCACAAATCAATGATTCTAAAAGGGAAAAGGTGGGAGGATCCTGACATGGTATACGTCGCTCTAGCAGTTTGTATCATTGTCTCATTTTTCATGACACCACTCGTCAAAACATTAGCCATCCGTATCGGGGCGGTTGACCAGCCAAACGACCGGAAAGTGCATCAAAACATTATGCCCCGTTTAGGCGGGCTTGCCATATTTTTTACATTCCTGCTCGGATTTCTCCTGTTTCTGCCTGAGACAATGAGCGCCTGGCCGGTACTGGTCGGAGGCGTTATCATTACAGGCGTCGGTGTCCTCGACGATCTATATGAACTGTCGGCAAAGGCTAAACTCGGCGGGCAGCTGCTCGCCGCAACAACAACCGTATTGGGTGGGGTCCAGATTGACTTTGTCACACTGCCGTTCGGTATGCTCGCTGACCGGATCGAATTTGGCATGTTCGCCATTCCGATTACGATTCTATGGATTGTCGGCATCACCAATGCGATTAATCTGATTGATGGCCTGGACGGACTGGCCGCAGGTGTATCGGCCATCGTTATACTGACCATCTCCGGACTCGGTATCGCCATGGGTAATCCGCTCGTCGCACTGTTAGGCTTTATACTGCTCGGCAGCACGCTTGGATTTCTCATTTTCAACTTTCATCCGGCGACACTATTTATGGGGGATACCGGTGCGCTATTTCTCGGCTACATGATCAGTGTGTTCGCCGTTATCGGACTGTTTAAAAATGTTGCGATCTTTTCATTGATTGTGCCGATTATCATTTTGGGCGTCCCCATTCTTGATACACTGTTTGCCATTATCCGCCGTTTTCTGAACAACCAGTCGTTATCAGCGCCGGATAAGTTGCACTTGCATCATTGTTTATTACGGCTCGGCTTTTCGCACCGGCAAACCGTTATTATGATTTACGCGCTGAGCAGCATCTTCAGCACCGCAGCGATTATCTTCACGGAAGCAACGATTTGGGGGTCGACTATGATTCTATTCGGCCTGATCCTCCTTGTCGAACTAGTCGTCGAAGCCACCGGACTGATCAGTGACAACTACCGGCCGTTGCTGAAACTCATGAACGTCAGAAAAAAGCGCCTTTAAGAAACTAGGACAAACGACGTTTCGCTAACGAAAATCCGAACGGCAATTCATAACAATTGAATTGGTTCGGATTTTTGCATAACGACACAAGCGGAGTGTTTTTTCGTAGCATAACGAAAAACCCGAATGACGATTGATAACTAATCTGATTCGGCCCGGATGTTACACTTAGCGTAGGAAAAACACGGAGACTCCAGCGGGATGAAAAGCCTAGATAAGACCCCGCAGTGCGATAAGCACGAGGAGGCTTATCAGCGCCCGCGGAAAGCGAAGTGTTTTTCCGGAGCGGCCGTTAAAACCTATTCCACCATGTTTTGGTTTTGTCCTAACCTATGATTCATAGCCACGTGCATGCATTTTCCTCTTGCATAACAGGACAGCAACCCTTTATGATAACAGAGGTATAGTTTCAAAAAAACGATTTAAAAAATGTGGGGTTGAACATCGATGGATGATAACAAACAACTAATACAAATTACGATAGCCACGGTGGCCGTCTTGTTGGTCGGCCTATTCCTGCCCAAAAGTCTTGCCATCGCTCTATCAGTCATCTATTTCGCAGCTGTAACATGGTATAAACCGAAACTACTCATACCACTGCTCATCCTTTATTTTCCGTTCCGGCCGTTTCTCGTGGAGATCAGTGATGGCCTGACGTACGCAGGCGATGTCGGCATTCTCGTCCTGGTCATCCGAGTGCTCACCGATGCGATTAAACAAAAAGACTATCGATCCATCATCCGGCTCGAATGGTATGAATGGGCGTATCTATTATTCTGTCTGGTGGGTGCGATAGCGGCGCTGACAACAGGCGTCTCGCTCGTCGCCATCGTGTTTCAACTGCGTAAATTTCTCACCATGTATCTATTGTACTACGGTGTTAAACGCCTGTCGTGGCGCCGGGGGGAGATGCTCAACGTCCTGAAAGTCATCACCGGTGTCGCCATGGTACTCATCGCGCACGGGTTTGTGGAAAAACTATCACAGCGACAATGGCTGATTCCACAGGCATGGAAAGAAATGTTTATTTCACCGGCCAATTTCGAACGGATTTACGGCTTGCTGTCCAACCCGAACTCCATGAGCTTGTATATGTTCATAGCGATCGCAGCCAGCTTTGCCTTGCTGCGGGTGACCAAAAACAAAGCATGGTACATACCGCTCATACTGGAAGTCGGCACGCTGCTCTTGACTTATTCCCGGGGCAGTATCATCGGCATCGTCATAGCCGGTGTGATTTATTTAATCCTGGCACGAGATAAACATTTAACCAAACAAGTTGTCATTGCTGCCGTAGCAGGGTTTGTGCTCGTGTTTTCATCCGTTCACTATATGGATCGCTTCATAGTGTCGATGTGGGGGGATGCCGGTCAGCAAGGACAGGGAAGCAACTCGCTTGGAGACCGGTTCAGTTCGTCGTTTGATCAGGAACAATTCGAACGGAGCTTGAACACCGGCCGCATTTTCTTCGTCAAAGTCGGCCTGGATATCTGGTCGGATTACCCTGTGATCGGAACAGGCTTTGGTACGTTCGGTGACTCGGCAGCGCTTGTTTATTCATCACCGATTTATGATGACTACGGGCTCAACGATATTTATGATTATATGGGAACTGATTTTTACTCGGACAACCAATATATTCAGATTATCGTGCAGACCGGCACCATCGGGACGATACTGTTTGCCATCTTTATGCTGAACATGGCTTATCGAATGGCCAAAACGCGCCCAGTGGACCGGACGCTCGCACATGTCATGTTGTATGTCTGGATATTCACCGGATTGGTCGGTGCCGTCTATAATGTTTGGGAAAACCAGGTATTCCCTATGTTCTTCTTCGCCCTGCTTGCCTGGATGGAGACAGTAAGGCGCGGCCGGAGTGACTCGCTATCCGGCACAACAAACGGAAAGGAGCAGACATCGTGAAAAACATCTGTGTCATAGGCTTGGGTTACATCGGTTTGCCGACGTCGATTATTTTCGCAAAACACGGGTTTCACGTACACGGGATGGACGTCAACGAGGAAACAGTCCGTAACCTTCATCAGAAACAGTTGCATATCGAGGAACCGGGGCTCCACGAGGCGCTCACCGCAGCGGTGGACAGTGGCCATCTGACGTTTGGTACGACACCGGTTGAAGCGGACGTGTTCATTATTGCCGTTCCATCACCGATTATGGACAATAAAACCGCTGACCTTGATTATGTCCGATCCGCCACCCGAAGCATTGTGCCGTATGTCCAGACGGGCAACCTTGTCGTGCTGGAATCCACCGTCCCACCGCGGACCGTGGAAGACGTTATGCTGCCGGAGTTAAAAGAGACAGGCTTGGCCATCGGCAGTGATGTATACGTCGCCCATTCCCCTGAACGGGTGATACCGGGAAAGATCTTCAAAGAATTGGAAGCCAACGACCGGATTGTTGGCGGCATTAACGACGCATCCGGACAACGGACGAAAGAGATTTATCAGTCGTTTGTTCAGGGGGCCATACACGTGACCGATGCCACAACAGCTGAGATGGCGAAAGTGATGGAAAACACTTATCGCGATATCAATATCGCCTTCGCGAACGAGCTGGCGCAGCTGAGTGAGGCGATGGGCATTAACGTTTGGGAAGCGATCCAATTAGCGAACTGCCATCCCCGGGTCAACATCCATCAGCCGGGTCCCGGTGTCGGCGGGCACTGCATTGCAGTCGATCCGTGGTTTTTGGCCGAACGGCATCCCGACACCGCCCGCATGATTACACAGGCACGACATACCAATGATGACATGCCGGCATTCACAGCGGACAAAATCTGGCACATCCTTCATAACGAGTATCAGCTGGATCAGCCACGGGTCGCGCTACTTGGCCTGTCGTTTAAAGGAAACGTCGACGACATGCGGGAGAGTCCGTCGCTTAAGATTATGGAACACTTCAATCGGATGCAGATCGATTATACGGTGTATGATCCGCACATGACCGATGTTCGCGTCCCGCATCAGGTGACAGACCTTCAAGACGCGATCGACGGCGCATCCATCGTCGTCGTCGTAACGGACCATGATGCGTTCAAGGCCTATGACCCGGCGGAAATAGGCCAAGCGATGACGGAACGAATTGTTCTCGATACGAAAAATTGTCTCCACGAAGCAACATGGCGTGCCGCCGGATTTGACTTCATCCGTCTGGGAGATACAAAGAACAGGTGAGGAAACCAATGGCTGACAAAGAAACCATATTGAACGTCGATGTATCGAATGAAACATACGATAGTCTCATCCCGCAGCTGTTCCACCGGATTGAGGAGCAACAGCATTCTTTTATCGTTGCTGTTAATCCGGAAAAGATCATGAAGGCAGAGCAAAACGCCGATTTACGGGAACTGATTAATGCCGCCGATTACCAAATACCGGATGGCATCGGCGTGCTGCTCGCCTCCCGGTTACAGGGCGGTCGTATCACCGATCGGATTACCGGCGTTGATTTAATGATGGCCATTATCCGGGAGGCATCCAGACAGCAGAAGCGGATCTTTCTGTACGGCGCTAAACCGGGTGTCGCAGAAGAAGCCAAAGCGCAACTGCAGAAGGATGACCCGAATGTGCACGTCGCCGGTGTGATGCATGGCTACACCGATGACAACGACGCTGTTATTGAGGCCATCAATCAGTCACAGGCCGACATTGTATTTGTCGCCAAGGGCAGTCCGGCGCAGGAACAATGGATCAACGACAACAAGTCCCGTCTGCATGCATCTGTTTTCCAGGGTGTCGGCGGCTCGTTCGATGTTATCGCAGGGCATACAAAACGCGCACCGGCCTGGACACGCAAACTGGGGCTGGAATGGCTGTACCGATTGATTGTCGAACCGTGGCGATGGAAACGGCAGATCGTTCTCCCGAGATTCCTGTTGCATGTTGTTCGAAAACGCCAAAAAAAAGAGTCATAACCGATCATCACACCACATATATTCCTGTGGTGTGATGATCTTAATAAACGGGCATAAGCTGAAATCGAAATTGGCAAAAAACACCGGAATGACAATGGTAAGGGAGGTAAATAATGAAAAGCACGCAACAAGCTTGCATTGACTCCAATAGTCTAGTAAAGTAGCAATCAGCCTAGCGGTTCGGGTGCCACCCCATATGAAACTATGAACGTGTAGCAAGCAGCTTAGAAAGTCGTTTGATTATTGTTGACAAGAATCGCAGAAATGTCTATACTGAAATGGAATCAATAGATTGCTAGGTGAAATTCTATTTTCTGGGTTTTACATATCCGAATGTATATGGTCCGGAAGATAGTATTAATAATGTGATTAATTAAAGGGAGGATAACGCTTTATGGCAGAACAGAAGAATTATCGTAAGTTTGCTGCGTCATCTTTGGCGGCAACCGCTGCGGTCGCAGCTGTTGCACCTGCTGTATCAGCAGATTCAGTATCTTTTACTGACGTTCAGGAAGGTGACTCACACTACGAAGGGATTATGGCTCTGGCCGAACAGGGCATTGTAGCCGGCTATGAAGACGGCTCATTCGGCGTCTATGACAATGTTACGCGTCAACAAGTAGCTGTTATGCTTTTCCAAGCACTGGATTTGAACACACCGGCTGACGTTGAGGGCGCTTTGCAAGCGTATGACGACGTCGGTGCGGACAGCCTGTATGCTGAAGAAATTGCTGCTGTAACGGAAGCAGGCGCTTTCGATGGCAACAATGGCATGTTCAACCCGAATGATGAGATCAGCCGTGAACAAATGGCTACCGTTCTTGTCAGTGGATTAGGCTTGGACGAAGATGACAATGGTGAGGATGTTGACGTTAACCTGAGCAACGTTAGCCCATCCCATGAAAGCAGTGTGCAAGTAATGGCCAATCTTGGCCTGACAGTTGAACTGGATAACTTCCGTCCAAACGAAGAGATTTCCCGCGGTGCATTCGCTACCATGCTTCATGGTGCACTGAATCCGGAATCCGCTAAACAACAGATCACTAACGTAAGTGCGCTTACAGACGATGGTCATGTGCTTGAAGTCCAATTCAACAAACCAATGGCTTCCATTGATAAGTCTGAGGTTTCTCTATATGAAACAGCTAGCTTGAATCGTGCGGGTGTTCAAAGTGTTGACCTTGCAGCTGATGGCAAGTCGGCTGAAATCATGCTTTATGACAACACAAGCGACAATGCTCCGGATGAAGTTGAGCGTCTGACTGAATACACGCTGCAAATCGGTGATTTAGAGACAAACTTCACTCGTCCGGAATATCTCGATGATGATGATAACGCCCGTGTCATAGACGTTGATTCCGGCGAGCGTGACGTAACCGTTCAATACAATGAAAATAATGGCGAAGGTGCTCAGACGAAAGTCAATCTGGACGTTCCTGAAGACATGGACTTCAACTTCCAGGAAGCACTGGGTCAAGAAATCGCTATTTGGTATGACGGTGACGACAATGTACAGGACTTCAACCTTATCACAAATGAAGAAGTCGTTTATGACGCTATTGAAGTAACAGCAAAAGATGAAATCGAGACCGTTGATGAGGGAACAGAATTTGACCTTGCTGAAGATGTACAATTCATCGTTAATGACGGTGCTGACTCGGACGATGGCAACGTTGAGGCTGACGGTCAGGAAGACGTTGAAGCCCTTGTTAATAACGAATATGACTATGCTAAAGTCATTTTTGATGACAACGGCGATGTAGCACGCGTTTATGCATTCGACTTCACAGATGACCCTGTTCTGGTTGACGAAGTGGATGACAATTACATCCTTGGAAAAGATTCCAATGATCTGGATCTTGAGGATTACACCATTGTTAAAAATGGCAAAGAAATTTCCATCGATGACATCGAAAAAGGCGACGTTGTATTCTTCAACGAAGATGCATACAGTGGCGATGGCCTTGCCGTAGTTAACACCAATACTGTTAAGGGCGAAATCGACAACGTTTACGATGATTCATTCGATGTTGACGGCAAAAACTATAGTTACAGCGGCATTCAATTCTTAAATGAAGATGGCGACTTTGAAACCATTGATGATGACGATGCTAAGCAGCTTCAGGATGCTGGCGCTGTGAAACTTCACATGAATCATAAAAATGATATCGTCTATGTAACTGGTGAAGTCGGCGACTTTGAAAAGAATTATAATTCACTCTATCTCCAAGGCGACTTGACACCGTACATCGATAACAAAGGCGATGGCATGATTGAAGTTGAAGGTGTCGACTCTGAAGGATCATCCAAGCTTTATGATCTAAAAGTCAGCTCCCTTGATCAGGTAACAGCTATCCAGGATGGTGAAAAGAAAGAATTCGAAGTTGATGAAGACTTTGATGGCACCGAAATTGATGAATTTGCATTGGGCATTGAAGGTAAGGATGGCTTCGTAGCGGTTGATCGTGAAGATGTAGGTGCTGATCTGAGTAATGCATCGATCATCGCATTGGATGAAGATGATAACGTCATTGGCGATGTTATGAGCGTTTCTGAGTACCTCAAGGACAACGGAAATCTCATCAATCTCGTGGAAGATGACAATAACAACATTGATGAGCTTGAATTCTTTAAGAACACTGCAGACCTGAAGTCTTCCATCGATGAAGATTCCAAGTATGCAAACGGCAATCTTCTTGAGAACTCAACATTGGTTTATGATGTATCGGATGCAAAAGAAAGCGAATATAGCGATCCGGACACCGAAGACGTCAGTGCGACGACATGGGGTGATCTTAAAGAAAAAGGCATCGATATTTCCGACGCGGTTGTCTACTCTGATGAAGATGGCTACGTCACCCACATTGTTTCTTATGAAGATGTCGTCGATGATGATACAGACGAAACAGCCCTCATTAAGCGTGTTGATACGTCCGATGACGACATCACTCGTATCAGAGCACTGGTTAATGGTGAAGATGTCACGTATGACGTCGACAAGAAAGATCCAAGCTTTGATGTTGAAGAAGGCAGCGTTGTTGAAATCAGCATAAGCTCCTCCGGTGACCTTGTAACTGGATTCACCAATCTTGATACAAACGATGAAGATGATCGTTTAGTTACAGGTACGGTTGTTAAGGACGGCGTCAGTGTCAGCGACAATGAAGTCCGGATTGAAATGGATGGCACGCAAAAAACGTATGAACTTGCCAATGACGGCAACGTTTACGATGCAACCGACTCTGATGCATCCGACTACTCAGACGAGAACCTTCGCGATGTTGAAGAAGGCGACGAAGTAACGATTGCTCTTCCTGACAAAGGCAGCAAGTTTGCTGACGCCGTTGTTATGACTGGCTCGGTTGACTCTGATGACGTGCCTGCTAATGAGGGCAATAGTGACGATTCTAATGATGGATCGGATAACAATGCACCAGAGGCTGATGCTTCCGATCAAGAACTAGAAGCAGACGGTTCAGTAACACTTACTGTTGATCAGCTTGCTACTGATGCAGATGGTGATGACTTAACTGTTGAATCAGTAGATGTCGACGGTTCAAGTGTATCTGCTGACACTGTTGACGGTGAGTTGGAAGTGACTGCTGAAGAAGCAGGCGAATCAACTGTAACTGTCGAAGTTAGCGACGGCAACGCTACAACCGATGTTGAATTTGTAGTAACTGTAGCAGAAGAATCAGCAGATGTTCAATTTACTTCAAATAAACCCGAAATTGAACTAGATAGTGGCGCTGGTCTTTATCAATTAACTTCAGCACTTGACAATATAACAAAAATTGAAGGAACTGAAGCTGATTCCGCGAATATTAATGATGTAGAATTCACTACAAACGATGAAAATGTGATTAAGAAAAATAACGATGCAGATGAGGCATCCAATTCAGTGATTACCAACGAAGGCGAAACGACTATTTCCATCTCTGAAGTAAAAGTGAAAGATGGAGATAATTATCCAACTGTTGAATTCGATAATAACCAAGAAGTTACAGTTACTGTAAACAAGAACACCTCTGAAGAAAAATAAACGAAACGGTACTCTATAAGTCTATTAAGGCGAAATGAGTGAAGAAACTACCCCAAGAAACGACAACATTGTATTATTCAATGGTGAAGATGTATAAGTTTCTTGGGGATTTCTTTTAAACTATTGTCTTTCCAGTGTATGGGTGGAATTCCTATTCTTGCCGAATAGTTACCGGCAAGACCTAATCCTCCTGCGTCCAATGCGGTTCTAACAGACCAAAGGGGCGAAGTCAGGTGAAGACGTACTCACAAAAGTGAGGCGGGGTTCCTTAAAAGGTGACTAGGATCAGGCGACGAATCCATGTTGATCCAGGGTGATGCCGTGAATACTAGGAAAAATTAAGCTAGGGGTTTAGTGTTCACCCTTCCATCTGAAATGGTGGAACGGAGTTCCGCACAATTAACTATTAAACGGGACTTGCTCATCCCTGAATAGTGGAGATCTACGGTCATCAAACGAAGGGATGGAAACAATGGAACGTTTGAAGTCTTATTAGAAGAGGTGTGTTAGCACCAGTGATGCTAATAAGATGGCAGCGGGTTCGTAGTAGTGACAATGGTTAGCCGTTTGTAGTTGTGTGGTAACATACGATGAGGATAAAACTAGCCGTAACGAAGGGACCCAGTCAGTAATCATTATTCGAAGACTTATTTCCCTAAGAAAGTTTATCGAATAAAACTGATGGCACGCCGTATGTGATGAAAGTCGCTTGTACGGTGTAGGCTCATTATAAACCACTTAATAGAGATGTGGATAAGGTGAGAATAGCGATTCAGTTACTGTTAAAGAGTCCGGAGCTAACATTGAAAAAGAACCGGTTGGTAATAGCTTTACAGTAGGGGTTAAAGTGGATGATTTAAATAAACATTTTGATAATGTTTCAAAGGATTCCCAAGTCACTATAGAATTTGAAGATGGTGAAACAGTAGAACTTGACTATTACGATAAGGAAGGTCTTGCTCCTACGTTCTCTACTGCTGGTGATACAATCAGTGGACATAGTGAAGAGGAAATCAATAAAGCAGAACTTGTAGTGATTAACCCGAAAAAGTAATTAGTCACTATTAAATAAATTTGAGAAGTAATCTTGATAATAATTCAAGATTACTTCTCTACAAGATATATCTGTTCATAAAATCTAGGAGGTTTTTTATAAAATATGAGAAATTCATTTAAAGGTATTTCAGCAGCAGCAGTTGTTGCAGTAGCTGGTACGAGTCTTATTTCACCCGTTTCTGCAGAATCGGATGATACAGAATTTGGTCAAGTTACATTTAACTCCTTAGATAATCAAAGTTATGATTATTTAAATATTTTAATAACACAACCTAATAACGATGCATATGACAAATACTTCAATACGGATGGCTCATTAGCTGAAACCCCTAATACAATTGAAATTAATGGGGATAAGTATGATTATTCGACTCTTCTTGTCTATCTTTCTGCCGGTGATTCCGTTGAAGAAGCTATTAAAAAATTAGATCCAGTACAAAAAGAAATAACAGTTGATTCGGTGAGTGCGAATGTAAATGATGATAATTCAGTAACTGTTTCTGGCCAAGTTAATAATGGTACGGCAGCTCACATTGTCGTGGAAGATGCTGATGGCAACGAAGTATTAAACAATGCTTCTGTTGACCTTGATAAAGAAGGGAACTTTGAATTAACAACCAAGGCCCTTGATGCTGGTGAAAATACAGTAAAAGTTATGGGTATGAAAGATGGAGAGCATGTCACTGAATTTACTACTAAAACAGTAACTGTTGAGTCACCAGCAGTTGAATCTGTAAGTGCGATTAACGCTACAACAGTTGAAGTAACATTTGCTGAAGATGCTTCTTTAGAAGAAACAGACCTTGAAGATACAACAATCGCATTATCAGTTGATGAAAACACCACGAAAGCTACATACAAAGCTGAAAGTCTTAATGGAAATAAGGCTTCTTTTGTTTTATCTAAAGATAATTCATTAGTCTCCGGTACAAAATACACTGTATCAAGTGATGACTTCGATATCGAAGGTATGACAGTTACTTATACTGAAAGTGACTCTGAGGAAGATATTGCTAATGTAGAACAAACAATTGAAGACTTAACAACAGAAGGCAATCTACTTGAAAATGGTGACGCCATTTTAGCCGCACAAAAAGCATTTAATGACTTGACAGATGAGGGTCAGAACTCTGTAAACGATGATGCTCAAAAGAAACTTGACAGTCAAGTCAGCCAATTCCAAACCCTCACTAAGAGTGAAGCCAGTGGCGTAGTGCAAGCTGTTAATAATGCAGAAACAGTGGAAGATATGCAATCCGTTGTAACTGAAGCCGAAAAGAACCTTGAAACGTCTAAAGCATTAGGTATGGATGACGATACGTATGATCATTATATGTCATTTGTTCAAGAAGGCCAGAAACTCGTCGATAATGCACAAGACGATGTCGACAAAGCTGTTGACCAAGCTGAAAAGGCCATCAACGCTTTACCTAATCCTGAAGATGTCACATTAGAGAATTTTGAAGATGTGCAAGATCAAGTAGGAGAGGCAAATAAGCTGATTGCTGATGCTAAAGAACTTGATGGAGACGCATCTTTTGATACGAAAATAATTGATCAATTAGAAAGTAAAATTTCTGATGTGCAGTCGGAACAACAGGAAAAGATAGACGAAGCTGTCAATAAAGCGCAAGACGCGATTAATAACTTATCAAAACCAGAGGATGTAACGCAAGATAATCTGGAAGAAGCTCAAGATGAGGTTGCAAATGCCAAAGAACTTGTGGCAGATGCCAAAGAACTTGATGAAAATGTCGTCTTTTACACGTATCCAATGGACCAATTGGAAGACAAGATTACAGCGTTAGTAACAGAAAAGAATGAAAAAATTGATCAAGCCGTCAATAAAGCACAAGATGCTATTAATGAGTTACCTAAACCCGAAGATGTAACAGCTGACAATTTACAAGACGCAAAAGATCAAGTTAACGACGCAAAAGATCTTGTTAAGCAAGCGCACAACCTTGATAGTAACGTCGTCTTTTACACGTATCCAATGGACCAATTGGAAGACAAGATTGCTGAGATAGAAGCTGCTCAAGAAGCAAAAGAAAAAGCAATCCAAACGGCACAAGATGCTATTAGTAAAATCGGTGATCCTGCTAACTTTTCATTAGATGATTTAGAAGATGATGCAGCAAAAGTACAAAATGCAGCTGATAAAGTTAAAGACGCCAAAGACATCGGTGTTAAAGAATCAGACATCGGCAACTATGACCACTTTAAGCTTGCTCAAGACAGAATTGATGAGCTTAAAGACAAAATGGAAGCAAAAGAACAAGCACGTCTTGATGCTAAAACTGCATTAACCAACTTACCAATCAAGCAAAACATCACATTGAATGATGAAGAGCAGGTAAATGAAGCGCGTAAAGCACTAAATGAAGCCACAGGCTATGAATCTGTTAAAGAAGACGACTTCCGTAACGTATGGAAGTTAGACGATGCTGAAGCTAAAATTAAGGATCTCCAGGAAACTTTAGATAATGCAAAACAAGCAACAAGTGACTTAGAAGACTTGGTTGCCTCAACAGATAAAGTTGAAACGCTTGTAAATGATGGTGATAAGCGTCAGGAGGCATCAGAAGCATTCCGCGAGGCTTCAAACGCCATCCAGAAGGTAATAGGTGAACAGCATGATGACTTGATGGATCGTTCTAATGCAGCGAATGATATTATCCTTGCGACATCTCACATCAATTCATTACAAGATAAAACTGGTGAATTAACAGCCGACAACATTTTTGATGCAAATATCAAATTAACGTCAGCTGAAGGTGCTGTTGGGTCACTATCTGATGGCGATATTAAAGATGCTCTAAGTGATCTTGTTAACACAGAGGCTGACAAAATTGAAAACTTTGAAGCAGCAAATGAAGTGAGCTCATTAATCAAAGAGCTGCCTGAAGCTGAAGGCGTACAAACAAAGCATAAAGAGCAAATAGAAAACGCAAGAAGTGCCTATGATGATTTATCAGATGCTCAACAAAAATTAGTTAAAAACGTCGACAAGTTAACAGATGCGGAGAATGCGTACCAGGATCTACAAGAAGAAGCCATTTTAAATACAATTGATTCTTTAAGTGATGCTAATAAACCAGAACAAGTTAAACCAACACTTCAAAAATTAGCTGATATCACTTCGGATAATGAAGATGATGCTAAATTTAATATGGATACTTTCAATGAAGATAACGCATCTGACTACCTTATTGCCTTTGGTAATCAAACTGTAGAATCTGTTAGTGATGTAAAGAATCTAGTTAAAGATGTTAATGATAAAGTATCTGCTGAAACTAAATATGAAAAGGTTACTGAAGTCGAAAATATTTCCAATAAAAATGTGTCATTTGAAGGCAGTTCGTTTGATGTACCATATGATGTGGACAGCTTCGCATTCGACGATGGTGATGCTGAAGTCACAGCAGAGTATGCTGATGGTGAGTGGACATTCAAAACAGCTGCAACAGATCTTGATCCAACAGTAGAAGATAAAAAAGCAGCTAACAAAGTGGCAGATAAGATTACTAGCCTTCCTGATGGCAACCCACTTGAAAATGGCGATGCCCTTGTAGATGCACAGGAAGCTTATGAGAATCTTACTGACGCTCAGAAAGACCTTGTAAGTGAGGAAGATACAAACACACTGGATTCAGCAGTGGATACTTATATTTCTCTTTCTAAGTCTTCCGCTAGCGGTGTAGTTAAAAAGATAACTAACGAGAAAAACATCGAGAAGAAACAAAAGATCGTAAATAATGCACAAAACAATCTTGATACAGCTAAGCAACTTGGTATGAGCCAAGATGTTTATGATCATCATCAAGGATTCATCGATGAGGCTCAAAAACTAGTTGATACAGCGAAAGAAGATAAGAACCAGGCAGCAGCCGATAAAGTAGCGGATAAGATTACTAGCCTTCCTGATGGCAACCCACTTGAAAATGGCGATGCCCTTGTAGAAGCACAGGAAGCTTATGAGAATCTTACTGACGTTCAGAAAGGCCTTGTAAGTAACGAAGATAAAAACACACTGGATTCAGCAGTGCAACAATATATCACACTTTCTAAAGGTTCAGCCCAAGGTGCAGTTGATAAGGTAACTAGTGAGAAAAACATCGAGAAGAAACAAAAGATCGTAAATAATGCACAAAACAATCTTGATACAGCTAAGCAACTTGGTATGAGCCAAGATGTTTATGATCATCATCAAGGATTCATCGATGAGGCTCAAAAACTAGTTGATACAGCGAAAGAAGATAAGAACCAGGCAGCAGCCGATAAAGTAGCAGATAAGATTACTGGCCTTCCTGATGGCAACCCACTTGAAAATGGCGATGCCCTTGTAGATGCACAGGAAGCTTATGAGAATCTTACTGACGCTCAGAAAGACCTTGTAAGTGAGGAAGATACAAACACACTGGATTCAGCAGTGGATACTTATATTTCTCTTTCTAAGTCTTCCGCTAGCGGTGTAGTTAAAAAGATAACTAACGAGAAAAACATCGAGAAGAAACAAAAGATCGTAAACAATGCGCAAGACAATCTTGATACAGCAAAAGAACTTGGTATGAGCGAAGATGCTTATGATCACAACCAAGGATTCATTGATGAAGCACAAAAGTTAGTTGATACGGCGAAAGAAAATTCAACAGAAGCAAAATATAACGCTAACGGCAGTGTAGAAAATATTCCTGACAACGTTGCATATACTGATGGTAAATTCACAGTGCCGAAGGGTGTAGAAAGCTTTGAATTTACTGATAAAGGTAGAACAGTTACAGCTAATTATAAAGATGGAAAATGGATATTCAGTCAAGATGGGTTTGATCAGACTCCAGCAAACTCATATTTCACAGCAACTTCAAGTACTGACTTAGATGCTGAAAATGTGACTGTTGATTATGGTGAAGATAAAAGTGTTAAATTCTCAGTCGCAACAGAAACAAAAGATAACGAAGCCAACGAAATGACATTCACTTTTGATAATGTAGACGGTGATTCATTTGATACATCTAATTTAGATGGTGAATTCGAATTTAATGCTAATGAGGAGACATACACGGCTGTTAAAGAAGACGATGGATGGACTGTCTATACTGAAGAACAAATAGCAGCTCAAGATCTACAAGCCGCTAAAGACACTGTAAGTGGTACTGATTTCTCGAATTTAGAGATTAAAGGCGAAACTGCTGGGAACAAAAAATCAGCCGTTGAAGGTGTTATTGAAGGTCTAGATCTGGCAGAAGGCGTAACTGCTGAAGTTAATGAAGATGGATCGAACGTTACACTATCTACAGATGGAGCAGAAGACGTTACGGTAGAAACTGGCGCTAAGTTCCATTTAACCCAAGCAGCCGGAACTCTTAAAACATTAAAGCAGAAGATAGTAGAATATGAAAACAAAGACCAATTTGCTAATATAGAAATCCAAGATGAACAAGATAGCACGAAAGAATCAGCTGTTGCAGGAGTTATTGATCACCTAGTTGCCGGAAATGGCGCAACCAATAGCGTTAGTAAGACAGGTGAAAATACGTATGAGTTTACATTAACTGCAGACAACGCAGATGATGTTACGGTAACAGTTGAAGCTTCCTTTGATTTAACCCAAGCAGCTCAAGATCTACAAGCCGCTAAAGACACTGTAAGTGGTACTGATTTCTCGAATTTAGAGATTAAAGGCGAAACTGCTGGGAACAAAAAATCAGCCGTTGAAGGTGTTATTGAAGGTCTAGATCTGGCAGAAGGCGTAACTGCTGAAGTTAATGAAGATGGATCGAACGTTACACTATCTACAGATGGAGCAGAAGACGTTACGGTAGAAACTGGCGCTAAGTTCCATTTAACCCAAGCAGCCGGAACTCTTAAAACATTAAAGCAGAAGATAGTAGAATATGAAAACAAAGACCAATTTGCTAATATAGAAATCCAAGATGAACAAGATAGCACGAAAGAATCAGCTGTTGCAGGAGTTATTGATCACCTAGTTGCCGGAAATGGCGCAACCAATAGCGTTAGTAAGACAGGTGAAAATACGTATGAGTTTGCATTAACTGCAGACAACGCAGACGATGTTACGGTAACCATTAACGCTTCATTTAAGGTAATAAAATAAGCAAATTACTGTTGTAAACAAAAATATCGGGGTGTACGCTTCAAAAAGTCTATCCGGGAAGATTTTACTCTAAATTTTCTCGGGTAGGCTTCTTTTTTTATGATATTTAATCAGGAATATAATAAGAAATTTAAAGGGGGGGATATTTTGAGAAGTATAAAGATATAGAGCGTTAAAATATGGCATGCCAAAAAACCCCTTTATTTAGTCATTTTTAAAAGGCTAGCAAGTTATGTTATGCCATTAAATTACGCGGATCATTTGTAAGTATGATAGAGTCCATTCATGACTGGTGTTGCTTTTAGTTCCACATCTTCTGCTTTTACAGGTAGATGGGTTGGTGTTGGCATAGGTGTCTGTCCTTGAAGGATTTCATGCGGTCGGTGTGTATGAGAATATCGGGGTCAGTCCCCCGCTGCTTTAAAGCGCTAAAGCAGTCGGATACAGTGGAAGTCCTGTGGAGAGAAAATCTCGATATCGGGGTCAGTCCCCCGCTGCTTTAAAACACTAAAGTGGCTGGATACAGTGGAAGTCCTGTGGAGAGAAAGTCTCTGCAGGGCTTTCGTTTTTAGGCTTTACCCATAGGCTTACAAAAAATTCTCACCTATGAAGGGGTAAGCCTTCTCTATATGTTTATTTAAATTTATTTGGAGCATGGCATTCAAGAAAGAGTGCGGGGTTCCTGTGGTCAATCCCGGGATATGTTGAACGACTGTTTTTGGCATGTATGAAGTTCTAGGATAGTTGTTTTGGATTGGAATCTCAACGGACAGACTGGAGCGTAATTTCAAAGAGAAGCTTCTGAGGATAACCAGCTCTTCCGTCCAGGCGTACAACCGGCTGACGACTAGATAAAAAAGTGACAGACATTCAAACGTTGAAATGCGTGAGGAATTCCTCGGAACTCATATTCCCATCGGTTACAAAACGTTATAAGCTTCTTTGTTTTATTTGTATGAAGGTAAGGATAGGTCGGATTCCGATGACCATATGGGTTTGAATTTTGGGTTCGAGTGCCTGGCAGAGCGACCGGGCTTAGGTCGTAACATATAGTGGGTGGGATGCCCGCCGAGTAAGAGTTAGCCACTCGCTCGTAGCAAGTTTTGGATGATGGAAGGTAACTTCCATCATTAAGCGTAAACTGTTAGCTAGTGGGCCGTAAACGACGGTTGAAGGGATTGAGCCCCGAAATACTCAATGAAAGGGCAGATGGTTTTGCCAGTCCAGAATGCAACATCTTGATAAGTGAAATAGGCGAGCTTATTAAGACCTTTCCGGGGTCGGTGACCACGGCACGCTAGACATGGATATGTTACGGCAACCCGGGAGGTCCTATCGGGTCTTCCTGCGGAAGCAGGGAGTATGGCGTACAAGCGATACAAAGTGAGGAAACCAAATGTCTGATAGGAAGTCGGAGGGCTACATAGTACCGTTGAAGCCGGGTAATTCCGGTGGAGGAAAGGTAAGCCCCCTATCATTTCTTATTAGGGACACATTATCTACACACAGAGGTGGAATTATAATGGAAACAAAACTATCGAGAATAGCGGAATTAGCTAGATCTCACCCCAGGATGCAATTCACATCACTGGCGCATTTGTTGGATGAGGAGTCTTTAAAGCAATGCCACTATGAATTACCCGGCAATAAAGCTGCAGGTATTATGGGGGTTACAAAGGAAGACTACGGTGAAGAATTGAATGATAATGTCGAGAACCTCGTTCATAGAATGAAGAAGAAAAGCTATCGCCCCCAACCGGTCAGACGAACCTATATTGATAAAGCTGGTTCAAGGAAGAAACGCCCATTGGGGATACCGGAGCACGAGGATAAAATCGTGCAGCGGGGGTTGGCTAAAATTCTTAACACAATCTATGAAAATGATTTCCTCGACTGCTCCTTTGGCTTTAGACCCAAAAGAAATTGTCATGATGCCTTGAAGATTCTTAATGTCTACATTGAACAGAGGTACACGAACTACATTGTAGATGTAGATATTAAAGGATTCTTTGACAATGTGGATCATGATTGGATGCTGGCATTTCTGGAACATCGAATTAAAGATCCCAGTATACTGAGGCTCGTAGCCAGATTCTTAAAGGCCGGATACATGGAGGAA
Source organism: Lentibacillus halophilus (assembly GCF_055395055.1). Lineage (NCBI taxonomy): Bacteria > Bacillati > Bacillota > Bacilli > Caryophanales > Bacillaceae > Lentibacillus > Lentibacillus halophilus. The sequence continues at coordinate 631,249 of NZ_AP043750.1, read as the reverse complement.
ACCAAGCGATATAAGGAGGAGTTTGGCACACCACAGGGTGGTGTTGTCTCGCCTATTCTGGCAAATGTTTATCTCCATTATGTCCTGGACTTATGGTTTGAGCGTAAAGTACGTAAAGAATGTAAAGGACAAGCGTACCTCGTCCGCTATGCGGACGATTTTGTGTGCTGTTTTCAATATCAGCAGGACGCGTATAAGTTCTTTGAAGGCCTCAAACAGAGATTGGCGAAATTTAACCTTGAAGTTGCAGAGGACAAGACGAACATTATTCCCTTTGGCAGATTTGCGGAAAAGAACAGTAGGCGGAATGGAAATAGGAAACCCCCGACGTTTAATTTTCTGGGTTTCACGCATTACTGCAGCCAAAGTCAGAAAGGCAAGTTCAGAGTTAAACGGAAAACTGACAACAAGAAGATGAGAGCGAAGTTGCGTCAAACTAAGAAATGGCTAAAAGAAAACAGAACCGAAGGTGCCGAATTTATCATGGATAGAATTCGAAAGTCACTTATAGGATACTATAATTATTATTGTATTACAGACAATTCGCCAACGGTTGATTTGTTTCGTGACAATATAAGAACGTTACTCTTTAAATGGCTCAATCGAAGAAGCCAGAAGAAGTCTTTTACATGGGAGAAATTCGTTTTATTTCTAAAGAAATTTCCACTTCCAAGACCAACTGTGAAAGTGAATATATACCAACTTAGAGATCATATTAGTTACATTCTGTGAAGATGATAGGTGGAGCCGTGTGCGGGAAAACCGCTCGCATGGTTCTGAGAGGGGAGTGATACACAATCAGCCGTTAGGCTGAGAGGTTCACTCCTACTTGACCCGACACAATTCTGAATTGTTTATAGAGTATCGGGGACAGTCCCTTACCGTTTTAAAGCAATAAAGTAGCCGGTACAATGGGAGCCTTGTGAATATCGGGGACAGTCCCCCGCCGCTTTAGAGCAATAAAGTAGACGTTACAATGGAAGCCTTGTGGAGATATAAATCTCTGCAGGGCTTTCTTTTTGTTTTCTTGTTTATAAATTTTTCGGGAGACAGTCTTCCACCGTTTAAAAATACATTATTTTAATGTAAGTGTCTATATTCGGATAAATATGTTAACACTACTTCTAGACAAGTAATCAATGAAACGAGGATATTTATGAGTACATCTCAAAAGTACTGGGTGACTACTAAAAAGATAATCCCAGAAAACAATCGGCAAATTTTAAATGACTTCCTGTTAAGCTTAAAACTTGCTAACAAGGCTGTGGTTACGATCACGAAATATAAATGGGTACTTGAGAAATTTCTTAGTGAATGTTCTGTATCCATCGGAAATTTAACGTCTGAACATATTCGGAACTGGCTATACGTCATAAGTGAAGGGAAAAAACCCAAAACGATAGACCTTTATCTATCGGCTTTAAAATCCTTTACCAACTTTTGTTTAGCTGAGGATTACTTGAATGCTCCAGTAATTAAAAGTCGTTGGAAACCAGCCATACCTGAAAGCTTACCCCAATTTCTCAATGGAGAAGAACTGGCACGTGTGAAACGGGAGGCTGAAGATCTACCACTTAGAGATCGTGCTCTCATTCTTCTTTTGCTTTCCTCCGGCTGCCGTAAAACGGAAACCTCCCACTTAAATATTGAGGATGTACAGTTGGAAAAACGTACAGCCATGGTTCTGGGGAAAGGGGGACATATACGCCACGTTCATTTTTCCGAAGAATGTGCCCTTGTCATGCAAGATTATTTGGAAACGAGAGCTTGTCGTGAAGGTGATCCTTTGTTTTTGAATAAGTTTGGTGGACGTTTAAAATCGACTGGCATCTATAAAGTCACAACCAAACTCGGTAAACAAGCCGGGTTATCACAGACCTTATATCCGCATGTATGCCGACATACATTTGCAACCCCCCTGCTTGCGAAAGGCGCCGATTTGTCTTTCATTGCTGAAGGAGTATTGGGGACAGTCCCCCACCGCTTTAAATCGCTAAAGCGTATGGGTGTAAGGGAGTCCTGTGGAGAGAAAGTCTCTGCAGGGCTTCTTTTATGGCTCTAAATTATGGGCTCAGGGGTATCGGTGTATTTTCAAATAACTTATTGGGCCTAAGAAAACAAGCTTCTCCTAGTTTTGAAGGGTCAATTGTCCCATCAGCTATACACTCCCATTGAACTTGTCCAGATTTAGTTTGTTTTTCTTGCAGTACATGGTTCATTTTCTCTTTATGTAGCTTGTTTTGGTACATTTCTAAACGCTGTGACTGCTTGAACATATCGGGGACAGTCCCCCACCGCTTATCAGGTCTCTCTTCCAGCTGCGAATATCCCCTCTTCATTACCGTGATTGTAATGAAGAGGGGATTTGAATTGGATTTATTTACTCAATAACTTGATTTAAATAATAACTTTCCTTTTCTTCATTTGTAGAAATATTTGTTATTATTTTTTTAGTTAATTTAAAAGTATATGTGTTATTAATAGTTAATCCCTTATTAAATACTTCTGCATTAGTTTTGCCTTTTATTTCTTTTCCGTTCCAACTAATTGAGAAAGAGAGTTTAGAATAGTCAGCTGCTAAAAGCTTACCATCAACCTGGATTGATTCAGATATTTCTTTGGTTTTAATGTTACTAAGTGTCTTCGTAATACTACTTATTTTATTTTTAGATAAAGAGACTTTGTCTCCTTTATCCAAATAAGTTAAATCAAATTCAACTTGTTCGTTTTCTAAGTCCTGAAACCAATTTTTTAAAATATTGAATGTCCTGATTCCATAGTTATCGGCTATTTCTGTATAATCTTCTTGCGAATTTATATCTTCCATAAGGTCATAGAAATAATTAATTGAGTCATAATCGTAACTCTCAATAATAGGATTGTCCTCTGTGAGGCCTAAATGCATGTTGAATGAACCAGGTGAAGTATTATTAAGAATTAATTCACTGGATTCAAGTATATTTTTAGGTATTGGACCGCGACTATTTCCTTTTCCGAACAAGTTATTATACATGCTTGTAAAAACTCGTTGGATACCCGAAGATATTACGTTTAGCTCTCTTAATCCAATTCTCCCAGATTCTTGTAGGGACTTCACCTTCACAAGAAGGTCCTCTTTCTTCTGCTTTTTTTTCTTCTCAAAATTTAATATTTCATTGTTAGTATGTTTAATAATGCTTTTGAATTTACTGTCTTTAGGTATTTCTGAATTTAATTCTGATGCAGAAGGGGACTCATCTTTATTATTGAAAGGTAAAGGGCTAAAGCTGTATTCATTCATTGCAATTCACTCCCTTCTGGACAACCAATTTCCAACATTCCTTTATTTTTACCTTCTCTATCAAAACCGAATTGCCCCATCCAGTATTTATTTTGTTTATCGAAGGACGCTTTTGCCGAATCATTTGGTGGTATAAGGGTGTGGTCTACAGTAAAGTAAGCGTCACAATAAAATGTTTCTCCGATTTGTCTAAAGTATTGTCTTCTTTGCTCAAAGAATTCGCTTATTTTCGGGATATTATCATCTGATGGATTGAATAAAAGAACCATATCTATATCATTAGGATTGATTTTATTTGTTAAAAAGCTTCCATCTAACCATATTTTGCTCAAAAGAGGAAGAACATCTCCGTCCTTTAAAGAAACTAAAAAATTTTTCAAACCTTTAAAATTTCTCTCCCGTGTTTGGGAATTAGGGAAAGAATCAACTAATTCGCTTTTTATATTTGCGATTGTCAGTCCTTTTATGATACCTCCATTTACATTGCCGTCTGCATTAAATTTAAGCATTTGACCACTTCTTTTCTATATTTTATAACATTTATTTTAATTTATACATCGTTCAAGCTAATTCTTTTATAAAAATATGTGTAAAATAATTCTCGGGGCCACCTGAGGCAATTTTCTAGTCAAAAAAGAGAAGGCACTCTATCATGAAATGTATGCTTTGACGGGCAAATACATTTCGAAAGAGGCCTTCTCATGGAAACTATTATATCAAGATTATACGCATTAATAAAGGAAACAAACAACTTAGTTGATTTGGAAGAAAGCATTCGACTCTATATGTATGAGGTGTTCGCTTCCCAGGTGGGAGAAGTGTTCACACAGATTAATAAGGTGATTAAAGCTGAGAAACAGAAGTTGGGCTGGACTGTCGAGCGCGAAGATTGGAAAACGGTTCAATTCACGTTTGGGGCGGTTCGTTTTCGGCATACATTAATGCATGACCTGAAAGGTGATTCTCACTATCCCTTTGATGAGTGGGCTGGTCTTCGGAAAAGTCAACGGTACAGTCCCCTGACGGAGGTAAAAGTGGCTGAATTGGCTAGTGAGAGCACGTATCGTGCATCAGCCCAAACTTTGAAGGAATGGACACCCGTAACGATGAGTCATCAAACAGTCGGGAGTATCGTAAAGCGTGTTGGAGAGGCGCAGTCCCAGGCTGATATGGAAATGGCGGCTGAACTGGAGGAAGCAGCGTCCCTTCCGGAGGCAAGAGAAGTAGACTTTTTGTATGCAGAGGCTGACGGTGTATTTGTACGTTCAACGAAAAAGAAGAAAAGCCATGAGATCCGGCATGCGATGATGCATGAAGGCTGGGTCAAAAATGGCAAACGAGTATCACTCAGCAATCAACATGTGATCATGACAACCAAACCGGCTGATGACTTTTGGAAAGAGGTACAGTCATATGCAGCCCATGGTTATTCGCTGGAGAATACGCAGGTTGTGACCAATAGTGATGGCGGGCAGGGCTATACAGCTGAACGATTTCAAGAAGCCTTTTCCCAGTCCCGTTACCCCGTATTGAATCAACTTGACACGTATCATATAGCCCAGGCGTTAAATCGGGCATTAGGCGGTGAAAAGAGTGAATTTAAGGATGGGATAAGGAAAGCGTTAGAACAACACGATTGGCAACAGGTCATACTTTGGCTGGATACATACGAAAGTACCCTGGAAGACGCGAAACAGCTGGAAAAGGTAAACGGTTTTCGAACTTACATTCAGCACAATTGGAATCGTCTATTTGACTGGCGTGAGAAAGTGGAAGACCCGCCAGAAGACGCACGAGGCTTAGGGGCTATGGAATCCAATCAGCGCCGCGTTTCTTTCCGGATGAAAAGACGTGGGATGCATTGGAGCGCCGACGGCAGTGAAGCTATGGTGAAAGTAAAACAGGGTATCCTCAATAACACGTTGCGAGATGTTTATCTCACATCCCAAAAACGAAGCGCACGCAAGCAGCGAGACGTTGAAAAGACCATTCGTATGACGGAATACTTGAATCAGCCAACACGCCCATCGATTGGCGCAAAAGAAGGATCCATCAGTTTATATACAGCCCATTCATCAGCGATAGGAAACTTGATGAAGAGTTTTAGGTAATATCCTGCATGTTTTTGTCAGGTTCCGGGTTTTGGAACGTGACGAAAATATGCAGGCCACCAAGCGACAGCGCGGTAGCCGGAAAAAGTGTACAAAGATAAAGTGCCAGATATATTGGTGTGACAACCACATCGAGAAAAGATTGACACATACTTTATAAAAAGTTTTCTATGTCCATTTAAAATTTTATGATACACTTATTATAGTATATATTACCGGTCGTGAAATTGACAACGTACATGTCGCAATTAATTGAAACAAAATAACAACCTGAATTGCAATAATAAATGCAACACAATATAATTCCATAATTTGTGAAGTCGACTCACCATATATATCGGGGACAGCGTATAATGGCAAATAAGTCAAGGCGCCAATTTACTTAAAAAAGAACAAACTGAACTAAAACTCTCAAAACCATTTTTTGACAAGTTCAACTAACACAGAACCTTATGTTAGAGCCCCTCTAGGACGTGAAAAGGTGGATCTTGCTTTTTCATCCAACAGAGGATACCGACTAGTAAATTCAAATTAATGTTTTACGTATTATTCGTACTTGAAGGACAAGATCCATAGTGCTGTCCCGCGAGGTCATAAGCCTCAGTCCCCTTGTACAATGTGATCTAACGTCCTAGAGGAGCCCTACTTTTTTACCGGTTGTCTAACTTATAATGTCATTCATGGGTACTCTTGAATCGTCTTTTGCTCATCCTAAGCACCTTGTGTACGCTTGATTTTTAGGCAGATGGTTGCTCGGCTAAAACAAATCGATCATAGAATTCTTTGACATTAGCTATACGCAGCTTCTTTTTAAGTTCATGATATAATACATAATTATTATGCTGTGCTTGATACAGGGTCTGCTTACGAATCATCGCAAACGCCAGTCGTATGGTTCGATTTCCTAATGCAATGTAAGCTTGATTGACGTGTTTACCGCGTTCTTTAAGCTTTTGATAATGGTTATTCATGGCAGGGTTATTATGGGCAACAGATTTTCCAACTTGGTACGTAACATCTCTAAACGTTTTTCTTCCTTGTTTCGAAACACCGTGATAGGAGGCTTTGTGCCATCCTGATTGTTTTACAATGGGATTTGTGCCGGCCATTTTAATTAATTGCCCCGCATGTTCATAATCTGATAGATCCCCCATTTCCGCAGCTAGTTCTGCTCCAGTGACAAGCCCAATGCCAGTGATACTAAGAAGTACGGCACTTTCAGTTTGTATAAATGAATCTTCTATTTTACCTTCCAGGTTGCTGATCTGCTGGTCTAATAAATCTAGTTGATCCAAGTTCTGGCTGAGCAGAAATATCTCTGTTTCAACTGCCTGTTTGGGCTGTGAGATAGAATTTTCCGCCAGTTTTAATAGAATATCAATAGAATTTTCCCGTATTTTTAAATTTTCCCTTATGGAAATGTCGCGCAACCCCTCGGCACCTAACGTAAGAATATCAGACGGATGAGGGTAATAACGCATGATATAACGGGATGCTTTCCCAAAGAATTGAGAGAATGGTTTCATGTATGTTCGCTTGCCTTCAACCCAAATGTTCTTCCCTTGCATCTCACGAAATATTTGATCCATATGAGAACGAATAAGATTTTGCAGAGCTGTTCGTTCTTTTACCAAAGAGCGCCGTGCACGAGTAAGCTTTTGTAGCTGTTGACCATTTCCCGAAGGCCATTCTCCAAATGTTCCTTTGCCATTTATAATGGTTTGGACTATCACCATTAAATCCAGGTTATCTGTCTTGGACCAATTCAAAAGTCCTTGTCTTTCTTGTGCCGTTGTGGCTGCATTAAGAATGCGTACCTGATAACCTTCCTGATGGCAACGCCTGACTACATCTTCATAATAATGCCCCGTTGTCTCAATGCCGACCACAATTTCTTTAATATCCTCATGCTTCTCCTGTTGAATAAATGATTTTAGCGACTCAAAGCCCGTTTCCGATGCATCAAATTCAAAAGGCTTAACCAGCACATCTCCATAAAAATTACATATCATCGCTTTATGCGTATATTTAGCTGCATCAATTGCAACAATCAACATATGATCTATACCTGTTTCCTTAATAAAACCTGCCCATCTACTTCCATTTTTACCTTTGATATGATTAAATAATGAATATACCATCATTTTCGTCTCCTTTGTGGAATAGTAATTGGAAGTTCTGTGCTAGGTTCTTCTATTTTACTAGAAAATGGTGGTCTTTTTTAATAACGTGCATCGTTTATTTTCCATACTAGTCCCCCACCGCTTTAAGGAATTGACGGATAACCCTTCCTTTTCCCGTAAAAAATTGATATAGTCAACTTGAGCCATTGCTAGCATCCTTTCATTCCTCCCCCATGTTTATTGGTCTTTACATGCAGGAGGTTAATAGATTTTGGGATGACTGGCAAGGCTCTTTTTTTATAATGGCAATTGTGTATTTTTACGCTGCCGATTTATGTAATTTTATTCTGCCATAAACACACTAAAAATAGTATAAAGGTAGTAAGAAGAAAATGATAGGAGTTGAAAAAGAATGTCAAAGAGTCAAATTCTAAAAGATCTTGTAGGCGGGGAAGAAAGGCTTGAAAGTGTACTTATGAGGCTGAAGGTAATTTTAGCTGACCTTGAAAATGAAGAAATAAATAAGTGGATTAATAGTGAAATACAAGGGTATGAAACAGTAAATGATGTACCTCCTTATCGTGTACTTAAGGGTCGCCCTATTGGAACGTATATGCTAGGGAATCTGAAGCATACAAACGCTTCGATTCCTCTTAATCATATAAGTACAGAGCTTAGAGAGCAGATGCTAACTATTAATATAACAGATGGCGCTCTTGGCATAAAAAGTTTATTAGATAGTACAAGTGAAGTTGGCAGACCTGTTCCTGCTGAAGTCTGTCAACGACTATCTCATGTTGGCTTTTATTTATCGGGAATGAGAATCGAGGTTAGCCCAAATCAACTTCAGGGGATAGTAGCCAATATAAAAAACAAGGTAACTAATATTATTATGAAATTAGAGAAAGACTTTGGAAACTTGGACTCCTTGGACGTTTTTTCTGGAGAAGGTTCTCCGAAGGAATTAGAAAGTATTCAACAATATATTATTTCTGTTATTTATGATAATTCCATTACTATTGGAGACGAAAACAAAATAAAAACTAGTAATGTTGGTCATAAGGGTGAAGTGTAATGAGCATTAAGATAGGTGATAGGAATAAGTTTAAAAATTCTAATGTAGGTCATATTTACTCTACTCCCCCTAAGAAAAAAGGCTTTGCTTCTAAGCATCCTATTATCACTGGATTTATAACTTCTTTTATTGTAGGTTTTATTCTCTTGTTTTCCTTTTGGAATAAGCTTGTTAACTGGATTGAAGAGCTATTCTAATATTGGGGTCTGATCGCGCGTACGAGCAGTACTTCAAACCCAACCACTAACGGATAAGCTCCGTGGAGAGAAATCTCTGCCGGGCTTTTCTTTTTCCTTCTGTATTTATGAATAACGAAAAAGAGCAAAATCGCAGCAGCTGTGCTCTCAAATCACTCCCGCTCCCAATTCCCGTTCACAATCCGGGCATTGTCATTTCACAATACGGCCTTCCTCTATACTTGATATGCCGACTTTTCTAGTAAAATGAGTTGCACCGTAGTGATGTTGTATTTCCTCGGGTATCGGTTCATCCTGTAGAGCTGCCCTGCAAAAACGGCAAAATTCCTTGTTATCATTAAGTCTTCTAATTTTCCTCATCCCTTTCAGTGAGTCCTCATTAGGCATGGTTAGTCCCAGATTGCCCGTTATAAGAACTAGAAACTTATGAATACGCAAAAGCGTTTGGTGTAGAAGTAGTTCTAAACCAAATTAATAGGTATTTAATCATTTCATTGTCTCTTTCCATTCCCATTCATATCCCCTCCCATCTATCTATTCGACAAGAGAGGACAAAGCCCTTTACTTTGGACAAAAAACTCAATCTCATTCTTTATGCCTCATTTTGCTTGGTATAACAATAGCTTTTATTTTTACAATCTCATGAATTCCTTTTAAACCCAACTCAATCACTATTATGTTTTTATCTTTTACTTTTTTAATTGAGTGAATTTCTTTAATCCATTCTTCTTGGTTTTTCATTATTTCTTTTGCAACAATAAAAGCCATTGATTTAAATTCTCCTTCGCTGTTAGCATCTGTTAATATATAACTAACACCGTAGTTTGTGCTGTATATTTCATACTTGTCTCTCTCAGTGTTTAATAATTTTATGATGCCCTGCTCAAACGCATCAAACCCATCTATCATTTTTGAAGAGTCAATAACGACATCAAAACCTTCTTCATTCATTGTCATTTTCCAAGTTTTTTTGTAATCCGATATTTTCTTAATTATTTTATCATCATTGAGCATAGGATTTTCTGGTTTCCAAATGTAGTAAAATAGTCTTTTTTTATTTTCACGATAACTCTTGAATTTATTCCATACTGTTCTTCCTAAAAAGCTCACTAGACTTAATATGATACCCGTTAATAACCCTTGGATAAAATCAAAGGTAACAATATCTTTAACAATATCTTTAATAATATCTTCCATTATCAAGTTACCCCCTCATCCCTATAATACGATAAGGAGGGCAATTTAACCATGGAAGCACAGGGATGGTTCTTTTGCTTCATCAAGAACCATCCCTTGAGCAATATCGGGGCCAGTCCCCCGCCGCTTTAAAGCGCTAAAGCAGTCGGAATCCAGTGGACGTCCTGTGGAGTGAAACTCTCTGCAGGGCTTCTTTTTTGGCTTTAAATTATGGTTTCTGAGGTATCGGTGTAGTTTGAACTTATATCGGGGTCAGGTTAATTTGCTGAAAAATTTTGTGAAGAATGGTAAATGAAGTATTAATTTTTTGAATACGGAAAACATAGTAGGATTATCTTCCCGCTATGTTGAAAATATAAATGAAGTGATTAAATAGGGGGATTATGACATGTTAAAAAAATGGCTTGCAAGCGTGGGAATTGGAAGTGCAAAAGTTGATACACAGCTTGATAACGACCGGCTTGTACCGGGAGAAGAAGTCAGTGGAAAAATTGTTATTGAAGGTGGTAGCACCGAACAGCAGGTTGATCAGCTGAATTTGTTCTTGATGACGGAAGCAGTTCGAGAAGTAAACGACAGAAAAGTGCATGAAGACGTTAAGCTGGATTCTTTTGCTGTAGGTGATTCGTTTACCATTGGTGAAGGGGAAAGCAAAGAAATTGACTTCAGTTTCACGCTTCCTGTGCACACCCCACCTACGATAGGAAAAACGAGTGTGTGGTTTCAGACTGGAATGGATGTGCCAAACGCAATCGATCCAAAAGACAAAGATTTTATTAACGTTGAGCCGCACCGGAATATGAATACCGTATTGGAAGCCTTGACAAATGAACTTGGATTTCGTATGCGTAAAGTGGAAATGGAGTATTCCAAACGTCATCGCTATGTTCAAGAGTTTGAGTTCATGCCGGGTAGCGATTTCCACGGTGATTTGGATGAATTGGAAGCAATGTTTTTTATGAAAGAGGACAGAGTCGAACTTATCCTTCAGGTTGACCGTCGTGCAAAAGGACTGGGCGGACTGCTTTCAGAAGCATTGGATATGGATGAGGATTTTGTAAGTGTTTCATTCACAGATAGTGAAATCAACCAAGGTGTCCATTCAGTAGCAGACAAGCTAAGGACAACGATTCAGCAGTTCACTTAACATATCGGAGCCAGTTTCTCGCTGCTTGGGGTCAGTCCCCCGTTGCTTTAAAGCGCTAAAGTGGGCGGGAACAGTGGAAGTCCTGCAATATCGGGGACAGTTCCCCGCTGCTTGGCAGGTATCAATCGTAAAGACTTGAAAAGGTATATCCGAATGACAGGCGAACGGGCCAAAATTGATGCAAAAGCAAGTCAGTCCTATATCATATACCAGAATAATGAGGGAAGGACTGTAAAGGAATATTATAACGGAGACATTGCCATACAGGATGACTCGGATAAAAATGAATGACATTCAACCGACTTTGTTTGTGTTCGCCGGTAATAATGGAAGCGGCAAAAGTACTGTCCGAAATTTAATTGCATATCGGATTCAGTCTCCCCATAGTCGTCCGTCCATCTAGAAGAGACAAGCAAGGGTCCATTAGCTTATATACAGCCCTTTTGGGTCGGAGACAACACATCTCCATAAAAATTACATATCATCGCTTTATGTGTATATTTAGCTGCATCAATTGCAACAATCAACATATGATCTATACCTGTTTCCTTAATAAAGCCCGCCCATCTACTTCCATTTTTACCTTTGATATGATTAAATAGTGACTATACCATCATTTTCGTCTCCTTTGTGGAATAGTAATTGGAAGTTCTGTGCTAGGTTCTTCTGTTTTACTAGAAAATGGTGGTCTTTTTTAATAATGTGCATCATTTATTTTCCATACTAGTCCCCCGCTGCTTAAGAGTTGATAGCTATGGCTTCGTTAGTTGCAAGTAAAGAGAAATACACCGTTGCGTATAAAGTTATAAATTAAGTAGAAAATTAAGTGGAATTATAACTATTATATACTAAAAAAATTAATGTTATTATATAGATATGTATAATGTTGCACTATTATAAGGAGTGGCATTCGTAACTAAGGGAGGGCTAGAAAAAATTTGGTTAAAGGGAAACGAACTGATGGATTAATGATACATTTAAGAGATAATGCAGGTATTAATATTAGTGGTAGTAAACAAAAACAGGAGTTATTAAATATAGGGTATTATCATGGTTATAAAGGTTATCGTTTCATAAAAAAGTCAACCAATCCTATTCCTTTTACCGACTTTGATGAAGTTTCAGCGATTTATAATTTTGATATGAACTTAAAAACGCTTTTTTATCCATATATCATGACAATTGAAACAGCAGTAAAAAACTACACGTTAAACACATTGGTTTCCTTTGGAAAAATGGATTTAGAATCAGCCTTTAAAAACTTCTTTAACGACTATAGAGCAGAAATAACTAATAGCCAACAACACAAAAATAAAATGAAGGATTATTTGAAACTACAGAAAAAAGTTTACAGCCAAATTCAGTTTAATTATCCTAAAAATGAAATTATTACTCATCATTTACATAATGGGGATGCGATTCCTTTGTGGGCAGTTTTTGAAGTATTGGATATGGGGAATTTTGGGTTGCTTTTGAAATGTCTTAATAAATCTATTCGAATCAAAAATTGCCAAAATTTAGCTTTAACACACGCCTCTTTAGAAGATGATGGAAGATTGATTGAAAATATTATATTTAATCTGAAGGGCCTTCGAAATGCTATTGCTCATAATAATGTGATATTTGACTGTAGATTTAGTGGTAATACAAACGTAAATCGTAATCTCAAATCATATGTGAATTTGGAGACAGAAATTAAAGGTATTCATTTTAAGCAACTCATTGATTATATGATTTTAATAGTAATTTTGTTAAAAAATTGGGAAAATCAAAAACTGAATTAAAACAAACCATAAGCAATTTTAAAGATGAATCGGAAAAATTAAGAAGTTCAATTCCAGTATCAGTGCATAACCAGATTGTCGGTACAGACCTTAATGTGAAATTAGAAGGTCTAAAAAATTATGTTTAAACATTATTTTATATTTGTACATAATAAGATAATATGGTATCATACTAATTAGTAATAGCGGTGAATAGCTAAGGCTTTCACCTAAGGAGACTGGATGCGTCCGGTCTCCTTTTTAATATCGGGGTCAGTCCCCCGCTGCTTTAAAGTGCTAAAGTAGGCGAATATAGTGGAAGTCCTGTGGAGAGAAAGTCTCTGCGGGGCTTTTTTCGTTTGGTTGACATAAATAGGGATTATGGGGAAGCATGTCCCTTCCGATGACAAGGTGGAATTCGTTAAAGGAACCGCCGGGGTTCATCTATTATAGAGAACTGGTGCCAGACACTGATGCCACTCAAGCGGTATCGGTTTTAATATCGGGGGGTAGTCCCCATAGCCGTCAGATGGCGATGAATAGGATGTAGCATGCGGGCTTAAAAAGGGTGGCGTCTCGTTAACTCTCATTTTGTATTTTTATAGCTTTTTATGGGGGATATTGATACAATCAGTTTTAGCAACGATATAAAGCGGATGGGCGGTTGACCACTTCCCGAAAAGAAGGGAGGTGGTAAAAATGACAACATATGAAGCACTAATGATTGCACTCACATCAAATTTGGTTTTGATAGGAGTCTTAACATTTGTCATGAACAGAAAAAAGTAACCGTCCTCCGCCTCGACCAAAGGTTAGGATGGGTTACTTTTTTCTAAAGTATTACTTAACTTGTTGGTCAGCCGCTCTTCTTGCGGCTTGAATGTTGCTAATTGACTGGGCGCTCACAACGCTCAGTCTTTTTTATCATATGTTGATTATGTCTATATTATACATGAATTGCTGGTATTAATGCAATTGGTTAAGTATCAGTCGCCGGAATACCGGGGACAGCGTGAATATCGGGGACAGCCCCCCACAGCATTATTGAAATGCATTAACGTGTAAAGCGATGGGGGACTGGCCCAGTAATGCTAACATTGAGCTGTATCATGGGACGGAAAATGTCGGTTTGCCAGCCGGCGTCAAAGGCACAACCTTCAAACGCGCACGTACTAAACTGTAGGATAAGGGCTATATCACAGTGACACCGGGGCAGCGGTAACCAGGCCGCCACCTATCGAATGATTTCGCAATTAGAACATTTGAGCAGCAAGGAAGCCCACCTGACAGCGCAATGCCATAGCCCGGTTGTAGTGATTAATCCCGTGAAATATCGGGGTCAGTCCTCCGCTGCTTTAAAGACCGACTGCAACTTTAAAGCATTAAAGTCCGTTGTCTGTCATCATTTTTACCTAATAAAATTGATGGTTTTATATATCCCTGACATTTCATACAAATGTAATAAGAGGGGTGGAATGTTTAAATGTATATGAAACTTTGCATGAATAGTGGAATTGAATATATAATCACTGATGTCGATGTAATAGAAGACTTTTTAGATTATTTGAGAGATAAAGCAGTTCCAAATTACTTTTTCGAAGTACTAAACCAAGTGTACGTAAATCCATCCCATATATCATCCATCGAATTTGAGGAAAACTAATTCATTAGCTAGTGCCTAGTAACTTTTTTTGTATCGCGGGCCTGTCCCCCACCGCTTTAAAGCACTAAAGTGATTGGGTATGGTGGAAGTCCTGTGAAGAGAAAATCTCTGCAGGGCTTCTTTTTTGTTCTGTAATACACACCTCATTTAGACTTGTCAGGACGATTAAAGCCGTTTTATGAGTATGGAGAAAAACGTGGATTAGTTCGTTTGTATTTGAAAGAAGACGTGGAGCGTTAATGAGGAACAATTGGCAACACTTCATAAGCAGCAAAAGAATTAAATAATTGGAGGGATATAATAGTGTGTGTATTAGAACATGCAAAAAGCCCCTATCTTGAAAGAAAGGGGCTAAGCGTTCATTGTAAAGGTTAATGGCAGGGCGGTGTATCCTGCATCTCTGGTAACTATACTGATGAAAGTGTAGCGCGTGGGGTACCTTTCCCACCTCATTAACCCTTACACTATATATTATGTCCTTACAGGTTTATTATAAACCATTTATGGTACATATACAAGCGAATTTGATTTAAAAAAAGGATGAAAACGGATGTATTCTCCCCGTATTTAATCGACCTTGTATCTTTTTATCCCCATTTTTCAAAATAAAAAATGTTCCTAAAAACAAATCGGTTGACGGCTTCAATTTGATGGCAATTAGTATCCTGTCTCCCATAATACTATATAATTCAACGCTATCAGGCTCGTCTGGGTTTTGTCCGGCATAATCGGGACTAGAAATCATATTCGGTAGATTTTCATGGTATTTAATAAAGTCATCCCAGTGTCCACGTTTCTTAAGATGTTTCAAAACACCTGGTGGCAAATACACTTCATAGGAACTACATTTTATTCCGTAGTATTTAACAATAACTTTGGGAATAATCCCAACAAGTTGGGATTCTGTTGCATGTGGGTTGATTTTTATATATGACATTTCATAACTACCTTTTCTATTAGCCATCATTTTTATCGTATTAAATTTAGCTTATCACGATGGAGTATCAACATGTAAGGTTTTAATAAAATATCAGATTAAAAAGGTTATTAAAATTTATTGAGGATATGGATGATTCGTAAGTCTTCTTTCATTGCAAATTCAATTTTCTTCTCACATCAAAAAGTTATTATTAGAAACATTTGGTGTTTAATATTATCTATAACCCTATATGTAGTACCATTTAGGGGGCGTCAACAAGTTTGTGTAAATGACCCTATCCCTTTTGAATTTCGTTAGCCAGTGTTTTTATCGTTTAAACTTTCTCCTCTAGCGATTCAAACATTTGCAGTAATTCAGGCTTTGCCTTTCCAAAGCCTCTGTGGCACCGCATGCCAAACTTATGGTTATAATCTAAAAACTGGGTCACCAGGAAACGTTCCAGGGCATCTTCATTGGGAAATTGTTCTTTGCGTTTGACGTAACGTTTGATTTCTTTATTAAAACCTTCGATGAGGTTTGTTGTATAGATGCTGGGTCGGATGGATGCCGGAAAATCATAGAACGTTAATAAGCGGTCCTGTTTCATCACCGCATCGACAGCACGTGGATACGTCTTATGCCATTTGTCTTGAAATTGGTCCAGGGCATTTAGAGCCTCCTGGCGGCTTTCAGCCTCGTAAACAGCCTTGAAGTCATCCAGAATGGCGGCACGATCTTTCACACGCACTTTATTAGCGATATTGCGGGAAACATGAACACAGCACACCTGATGTTTAGCTTTTGGGTAGACGCGATGCAGCGCATCCGTCATACCGTTCAAGCCGTCTGAAATAAAAAGAAGAACGTGCTCGACACCGCGTTCAGATAAACGCTGGACCAGCTCTTCCCACACCTCGGCAGATTCCGTTGGGGCGATGGTAAAGTCCAGCACTTCTTTGCCGCCATCTTCTGCGATGCCAATGGCAATATAGACCGATTCTTTTTCAACGCTTTGGCGCCGGATCGGAATTTGCGTGGCATCCAGATAGATGCAGACATAACGCTGTTCCAGCGTTCGCTCATGAAAAGCCTGCACATCTTCTGACACGAGACGAGTCAGGTTGGATACGGTCTGTTTAGAATAATGCTGGCCATACATCTTTTCGATTAAATCGGCGATTTCATCCGTCGTGATGCCCTTTTCGTACAAATGGATGATAAACTGTTCCAGTGTGTCGTTGGAACGTTTATAGGGCGTCAGAGTTTGTTGCTGAAAGGCACCGTTGCGGTCTCTGGGAATATGCAGCTCAAGGTTGCCGTATTCCGTTTTGAACGTCCGGCCGTAAAATCCATTACGGGAATTACCAGAGTTAACGCCAGCCTGCTCATAAGGTTCATAGTCCAGAAAAGCCGTTAGTTCATGTTTTAAAAGCTGATTGATCGCCGTTTCCAAATGGCAGCGAAAAACTTCTTCAATATCTTGTTTTTGGGCTAGTGCTTCAAGCAAATCTGTAGTAAGATGGCTCATAGGGAAGACCTCCTGTGGGTTTGTTGTGACTAACTCTATTCTACAGGAAAGGGTCTTCCTTTTTCTATGACCATCTTTCATCATAGCCGTTTACACAAACTATGTTACGCTCTCACCATTTATTAGTTTAGCAGATACAATTAAGATATCTATTAGGTCACAGGATAATGATGTGGATGTAGAGTTTGATCCTGCGTCTAATTCATTCTATATTGATACAGAAAAGAATCCTGACGCCTTCAAAGTCGATGATGAGGTAACGGTAACATTCTTGCATGACGCAACAGGTCTTAAAGAAACCAAAACCTTAACTGTTGTATCAGGTGCACATCTTGATAGCCTATCTTTAGGTGATGTTGAACTGCCTGAAGACACAAACATGATCACAGAAGATCTTGAAGGCGTGAAAGTGCCATATACGGCTCAGGATCAGTATGGTAACGAGATGAATCTAGAAGATAATGCTAATAATGTAGAAATGATTTCTTCTGATTCCAATATCGTGGATACAAGTGATGTAAGTTTTGTTACAGAAGATGACGAGACGAAATTGAACGTTGCCAAATTTGGAGATAAAACAGGAACAGCTACAATTACACTTCTAAACAAAGTGAATGGCGAAACAGCCACTGTTACATTTGATGTCAATGAAGAAGCTGGCACGCCATATGCTGTAACATTGGATGATTCAGCAACAAAAATCTCCAAAGGTGGTTCCAAAGTTGTTGGCTTGAATGTTATGGATAAATACGGCAATGAAGTCGATCCTGATGATTATGTTGGCAAAGATGACTTCACCTTAACTTCAACAAATGACAGTGTTGTTAACCCAGAGAATAAAATATTGGGGTCAGTCCCCCGCTGCTTTAAAGTGCTAAAGTGGACGGATAAAGCGGAAGTCCTGTGGAGAGAAAATCTCTGCAGGGCTTTTTCTTTTGGGTTACATAAATAGAGGTTATGGGAAAAACAAATGATTATACGGAAATGGATTTATTACATGCTACCGGCGGATGATTAGTTACGGTCTATCAACTGTTCCCGCTTTCAAATACATTAGGTAGAAGTGCGTAAAACTGTAATTTTGATTGCTATTTTGTGATATATCGGGGTCAGTCCCCCGCTTAACGATTCACCGTTAAAAAATAGGAGTATATCGGGGTCAGGTTAACTTGCTGAAAATTTTGTGAAGAATGATAAATGAAGTATTAATTTTTTGAATACGAAAAACATAGTAGGATTATCTTCCCGCTATGTCGAAAATATAAATGAAGTGATTAAATAGGGGGATTATGACATGTTAAAGAAATGGCTTGCAAGCGTGGGAATTGGAAGTGCAAAAGTTGATACACAGCTTGATAACGACCGGCTTGTACCGGGAGAAGAAGTCAGTGGAAAAATTGTTATTGAAGGTGGTAGCACCGAACAGCAGGTTGATCAGCTGAATTTGTTCTTGATGACGGAAGCAGTTCGAGAAGTAAACGACAGAAAAGTGCACGAGGACGTTAAGCTGGATTCTTTTGCTGTAGGTGATTCGTTTACCATTGGTGAAGGGGAAAGCAAGGAAATTGACTTCAGTTTCACGCTTCCTGTGCACACCCCACCTACGATAGGAAAAACGAGTGTATGGTTTCAGACTGGAATGGATGTGCCAAACGCAATCGATCCAAAAGACAAAGACTTTATTAACGTTGAGCCGCACCGGAATATGAATACCGTATTGGAAGCCTTGACAAATGAACTTGGATTTCGTATGCGTAAAGTGGAAATGGAGTATTCCAAACGTCATCGCTATGTTCAAGAGTTTGAGTTCATGCCGGGTAGCGATTTCCACGGTGATTTGGATGAATTGGAAGCAATGTTTTTTATGAAAGAGGACAGAGTCGAACTTATCCTTCAGGTTGACCGTCGTGCAAAAGGACTGGGCGGACTGCTTTCAGAAGCATTGGATATGGATGAAGATTTTATAAGTGTTTCATTCACAGATAGTGAAATCAACCAAGGTGTCCATTCAGTAGCAGACAAGCTAAGGACAACGATTCAGCAGTTCACTTAACATATAGGGGTCAGTCCCCCGCTGCTTTAAGGTGCTTCTATTTTACTAGAAAATGGTGGTCTTTTTTAATAACGTGTATCATTTATTTTCCATACTAGTCCCCACCGCCCGAACGGAACGGAAAACTGGATCGTTATCTTGGTAACGCCTAAATGAACGGTTTTGCGTTTCTTATGGTGAATGATAACAAATACATATAAGATCTCGAATTTTATCGTTAGCTATTTGTGGCAGTTCATAAAACTAGGGTTAAAAGTAAACACAAGATTATGGCTTTAAGAAGTCAATTGTCTCTTTATATCCATTACTACGAAAAGAAGCATCTCCCAACACCAAGAGCTAATCAAGCATTCAGACAACCATGGGTCTTTATTTCAAAAACATCCAGTATTTGGATATCAGTTCTTAACAAATCAAATGCAACATCCTCAAATCGCAGTTTTAAACTAGAGTACTAGAAAGTGGCAGGATAATACAATCCCTTGTCGAAGCTAGGTGAGGTGCTTATCACTTCCCTTTGTTTTCTATAGTTAATTGTCGTTTGATCCATTTCCAATCTTCCTCATTTAAATGAAAAAATTCACTCTTTTCCGTGGTATCGTATTGATTAACATGTCTTTTTTCTGCAAAAAGTTTATGAAACTTTTTCTCTACTTTTACTGGTTGATCGGTACGAATTAAGTGAATGACTTCTAAATTATAGGAGCATTCCTGTAATGAAAAAATTTGATGTGAAATCGACGAAAACGCCAAATGCATAAAAAAGTCCCCCTTGGTACGATGGAGAGTGTCATTGCAATGACCTCGAATTTAGTACCGAAGGAGGACTTCTACCATGGATTCTACACAAAATCATCGCTTAGCGCAAATCAATGACCAAACATTAATTATCGGGATTGATATAGCCAAACGCAAACATGTGGCTCGAGCGATAGATGATCGGGGCCGAGACCTCGTTAAACGGTTGGTATTTACCAATTCGCAGCAGGGTTTTTCAAACCTTATTGAATGGGCTGATAACTTGTCCAGTGACCACAAGCGCCCCAACATTATCATTGGAATGGAACCAACCGGTCACTACTGGCTGAATCTAGCCTATTACTTGAAAGACCGGGGTATTCAAGTGGTTGTCGTCAATCCGATGAAGGTTAAACGGTCCAAGGAAATGGATGACGATTCACCAACGAAAAATGACACCAAAGATGCCAAAGTTATTGCTCAGATCATACGTGATGGCCGTTATCATGAACCGACCTTACCGGAGGATGTGTACGCTGAATTGCGTGAAGGCATGAAACTCTATGACATGATCCAAGAGGATATGTCCTCGGTCAAAGCCCAAATGCATAATGCGTTAGACCGATACTTTCCAGAGTTTCTCGATGTCTTTAAAGACTGGACTGGAAAGGCTGCCCTCCATCTATTGGAACGAGGCTATTTACCGGAAGATATCCGTAAAGCTTCGGAAGAAGATTTGCTTCTTGAAGTCAAGAAGGCCGCCAAACGCGGTGTGGGCATCAAACGCATTCAGGATTTGAAACAGGCGGCTGAAGGCAGCATTGGCCTCACAGTGGGATTACAAATGGCACGTCAGGAAATGCGTTATTTGATTGATCAGTATAAAGCTCTTGAAGCACGTCTTATAGCTCTTGAAGCACAACTGGAAGACCTTGTTCGTCACATCCCTGGAGCTGATCAGATGATAGCCATTAAAGGTGTCAGTGCCATAACAGTCGCCGGTTTCTTCGCCGAAGTTGGTGATTTATCGAATTATCGGGATCCACGCCAAATCATTAAATTAGCGGGACTCAATCTAAAGATGAATCAATCAGGGATGTTCAAAGGCCAAACAACCATAACTAAACGAGGACGCAAACGATTGCGAAGCTTACTCTATCTAGTGGCACGCCCATTATCCCTGCACAATGAAGGATTCAAGCAACTATACCGTTATTATCGTTATCGATCCGATAATCCGTTAACAGGAAAACAATCATTTATCGCGTTAAGCCGAAAACTCATCAAAATCTTTTATGTATTAGGGACACGAAAGTGTACGTTCCAAGAAGAACGCATGATTCGTGACATCCCCATGATGTCGACGTTACAGGACGTTGCTTAAGAAGGCACACAGCTATCGTTCTGAACCATCTTTTAACAATTGAAGCACGGATTAGCCGGTCGATATTCCATCCGTTAGGGCATAGACCCACCTTAGGAGCATTTCCGGCATCCACCATGGTCAGGTTGAACGAAGGAATTTGCGCGCATAGACGCCGAGAGACATGGGAGGGTCCACCGCCATGAAAACGTGGAGATCCAAGGTGCGATCATAAGATTAGTTATCCATTTAATGGAAATTACCCTGTTAGAGCGTACTCGGCATAACTTACTGATTCCATATATATCCTTAATTGTAATATAAAGGATACACGACCATTGTGAGCTTCAATAAATCAAAAGAAATCGGGAGAAAAACGAAGGAATTCCAAGAAAACATTAATTTATTGAGGGAGGTATTAACACCTCCGAAAATTTTCATAATACGTCTGATGGGATCGCGTGTTTGACCAATTTTAGTTGTTTCATCAGGCGCCTTAATAAAATAAACATACCCTAACCCATTTTCTTTTAATAGGTTCCTATAAGTGTTTTCATGTTGCTTCCTATGACGCTTAGATTTAAGCATTTCATTTAAAATATCAATCATTTGATTTGTTCTGTCTAAAGTTGGGTTTTTTTTAATTTCAAACCATCGCTCAAAAGATTTATTTTGTTCTTCTTCTTCGGTTAAAAAGATGTTATTTTCATTATCATCAGTCGGGTTATTCTGATGCAGTTTTTTTGCATACAAGGCTCGAACAATGAGAGGTATTAACGTCATTATGATAAGACCAATCATAATTATTTGAATATGTGTTTCTACCCAAATACCAATACTAGTTAAAAGTGAAAGAAACCAGTTCCATGCAGAATGAATTCCTTCTATAAGCAAATGGAGGATAATAAAAAGTGCCGTTATCCACGTCAGGAAATTGGTTAATTGTTTATTCATGGTCTCGCTGCACCTCATTCATAATAAATGCTTGTCTCTTATTATTATGAAAATTAAGTGAGAAACAGACCATCAGTTAATTGGAATATCGGGGACAGTCCCCAGATGCTTTAAAGCGCTAAAGTGGATAGATGTATTGGAAGCCTTGTGGAGAATAAATCTCTGCAGGGCTTCCTTTTGTTCTTTATTAACAACATTATGAAATATATATTGTGTTTGTGATAGACACAATTGGCCCTAATTCCTTTCGAGGAGTTAGGGCCAATTTTATAGGAGATATTCTGAATAATTTCTTGGACTAAAATGAACAAATCGGGGATAGTGCCCGATTACTTTAAAAGGGATACTCTTCTCTTAAAGTTTATTAGCCTTTGTGACATGCGTAACAACAATGATAACAACCATCAAAGTTCGTTTCACCTGTATCATCTTTTGCCCTTTGGATGGCGGAATGACAACTATTCTCGTATCCAATGTACTTACGGTTTTGGAGATCCGGTAAATAAGAACAGTCATTCTTATGGACTTCTTGGTTTCCATTATTATCAGTATTTTTGTTGTAGTAATAATGATCGTACATTTAAATCACCCCCTTACCTATGTATTCGACTAGTAACTACAAAAGTCCTGTGAATTTTAATGAAAATGGTGAGTTTACAAGAATATCGGGGGACAGCGTATAATGGTAAATAAGTCAAGGCCCCATTTTAACTGGTCATAAGCCTCAGTCCCCCTCAAGTATCGGGGACAGACCCCCGCTGCTTTCCATTAGCTTATATACGGCCCTTTTGGATCGAAGACAACACATCTCCATAAAAATTACATATCATCGCTTTATGCGTATATTTAGCTGCATCAATTGTAACAATCAACATATGATCTATACCTGTTTCCCTAATAAAGCCCGCCCATCTACTTCCATTTTTACCTTTGATATGATTAAATAGTGAATATACCATCATTTTCGTCTCCTTTGTGGAATAGTAATTGGAAGTTCTGTGCTAGGTGCTTCTATTTTACTAGAAAATGGTGGTCTTTTTTAATAACGTGTATCATTTATTTTCCATACTAGTCCCCCGCTGCTTTAAAGCGCTAAAGCAGACGGATATAGTGGAAGTCCTGTGGAGAGAAAGTCTCTGCGGGGCTTTTTTCGTTTGGTTGACATAAATAGGAATTATAAGAAAAGCATATCGTTAAAATCGCTAATTCTGATAGAAAACCATTTTAAAATATCGGGTTCATTTCCGGGACAACCCTAATATCGGGGCCAGTCCCCCGCTGCTTACAAACATGTTTCTACAAGAAGTGGGTGGACAGTATTACGGACGGGATCGATGTCCCACGGGCGCGCTTCTGGAATACTAAATCTAGGTACACCTTAATAATTTAAAATTATTAAGGTGTTTTTATTAGAGAGCGTAACATAGTTTGTGTAAACGGCTATGATGAAAGATGGTCATAGAAAAAGGAAGACCCTTTCCTGTAGAATAGAGTTAGTCACAACAAACCCACAGGAGGTCTTCCCTATGAGCCATCTTACTACAGATTTGCTTGAAGCACTAGCCCAAAAACAAGATATTGAAGAAGTTTTTCGCTGCCATTTGGAAACGGCGATCAATCAGCTTTTAAAACATGAACTAACGGCTTTTCTGGACTATGAACCTTATGAGCAGGCTGGCGTTAACTCTGGTAATTCCCGTAATGGATTTTACGGCCGGACGTTCAAAACGGAATACGGCAACCTTGAGCTGCATATTCCCAGAGACCGCAACGGTGCCTTTCAGCAACAAACTCTGACGCCCTATAAACGTTCCAACGACACACTGGAACAGTTTATCATCCATTTGTACGAAAAGGGCATCACGACGGATGAAATCGCCGATTTAATCGAAAAGATGTATGGCCAGCATTATTCTAAACAGACCGTATCCAACCTGACTCGTCTCGTGTCAGAAGATGTGCAGGCTTTTCATGAGCGAACGCTGGAACAGCGTTATGTCTGCATCTATCTGGATGCCACGCAAATTCCGATCCGGCGCCAAAGCGTTGAAAAAGAATCGGTCTATATTGCCATTGGCATCGCAGAAGATGGCGGCAAAGAAGTGCTGGACTTTACCATCGCCCCAACGGAATCTGCCGAGGTGTGGGAAGAGCTGGTCCAGCGTTTATCTGAACGCGGTGTCGAGCACGTTCTTCTTTTTATTTCAGACGGCTTGAACGGTATGACGGATGCGCTGCATCGCGTCTACCCAAAAGCTAAACATCAGGTGTGCTGTGTTCATGTTTCCCGCAATATCGCTAATAAAGTGCGTGTGAAAGATCGTGCCGCCATTCTGGATGACTTCAAGGCTGTTTACGAGGCTGAAAGCCGCCAGGAGGCTCTAAATGCCCTGGACCAATTTCAAGACAAATGGCATAAGACGTATCCACGTGCTGTCGATGCGGTGATGAAACAGGACCGCTTATTAACGTTCTATGATTTTCCGGCATCCATCCGACCCAGCATCTATACAACAAACCTCATCGAAGGTTTTAATAAAGAAATCAAACGTTACGTCAAACGCAAAGAACAATTTCCCAATGAAGATGCCCTGGAACGTTTCCTGGTGACCCAGTTTTTAGATTATAACTCAACTTTCGCACCGCAGAATGAGCCTGTAACCCTTGATATGCCTTGATCTAAACCAAACTGACTATGCTGCTTGTGCGTTAAATTCCTCATTGCCAAGAAATGTTTTCTTTAAAAATTGCGGGAGGTTATCAAATAGCTCATCGATGATGGATTTGACTTTTTCTTCTGAAAGCACTGGTTCATTTGAAAGTGTTGACTTTAACGCATCTATGATCATCATGAACGCTTGGGCAAACCGAATGTCTTCCATTTCATCGCAGCACAAATAGAAGAGCTGTCCAATCGTTTTTGGATCTTTCTCTTCACGGGAGCTTATCGCAAGCATGATATAGCGTGTGAAGACGATTGTCGTATGGGCTACGAGCGCATCATAATGACGTGACTGGCATTCTTTCGCTAAACGTAGATGGGATTTGGCGACCTTGAAAAAGCACTCGATATCCCAACGCTTCCCATAAAGGCGAACAACTTCTTCTTCCGGCAAATCCAGATTTGTAGAAAGAAGCGCCAACCATTGTTTAGAGCGGTTTCGATCCCGTACAAAAACAATACGGGCTTGTATATCCTTACCATTGTCATCTAATCCCAGGCTGACAACAACAGAAGCAAGAATCTTAGCACGTCCCCGTTTTTTTCGCACTTTTTTATAGAGTTGGTTCAAGGTATATTTCTCGCCTTCGTAGGTGTAGTAAACCCGATGCATGCTTTTGAGCATACAGATGACATGAAGAGGATAGTCAGAAACAACGCGCTTAATCACTTTAGGAAAGGCAAACCAACTGTCAAACAACAAGGTTCTGGCACAAAGCTGTAACGGATTAACGTCATCCAAGAGATCAAACATCGCTTCAGTTGATTTTTGCAGGGCTTCCTGACGTCGCTTGTAGCCAACCGTGCGCTTGTCAATTTTGGAGTTTATCTCCTGAAACCGGTTCTTGCGCTGTTTGGAGCTTAATAACGAGAAAGCCAATGGAATGAACGTATTCCCATCTGACCAGCCAAGTGTAAGCATTCGAAACCCTTTGACAAACTGCCCTGTGGTATGGTCATGCACACGAGCAAGCAGTTCGACGGTCTTACTGCGAGCACGGCTGTATAAAGAATCATCGAAAATAAGGACGCGTTCACGGTCACTTGAGACCAGAGACAACAGGCTGGTTACAATCACATTCCTGCTCAACAACACAAGAAACTTTCGCCAGTTGTATCTGGGATTGTTGAGAAAACGGTGGACTGCATCTTTTCTTGGAGCATCTGAAACACGGTCCGAATCAAGAATTCGAAAAAGGTTCTTGCCGTGCAGGACAAGCGAAAAAATAAACTGGAGAAGGAACACGGGAGAAAATCCATCTTCTTTTCGAATGTTCGCCTGATTAAGCAGTGACCCCAGTTTATTTTCCTTGAAAAAGCGTGAAATATAAGAATTAGCCTCGTTTTTTGGTTCAGAATTTGGTAAAATAGTAGCCATAAATACATCCCTTTCTGGTTTTAGTTGTGGTGACTATATTTTACCAAATTGGGATGTATTTTTGTGTGATTTTTTAATATTGTTTTCCGGATTAGCTCAGTCATATCAAGGAATTATTAGCGTTTTTTAGATGCGAAAGTTGAGATTATAACCATAAGTTTGGCATGCGGTGCCACAGAGGCTTTGGAAAGGCAAAGCCTGAATTACTGCAAATGTTTGAATCGCTAGAGGAGAAAGTTTAAACGATAAAAACACTGGCTAACGAAATTCAAAAGGGATAGGGTCATTTACACAAACTTGTTGACGCCCCCTTTTATTAGCTTCTTCCTATTAATAGTACGTTAATAATAATATACTGGTAATGTGTTAGATGAGGAGTATTATAAAAAATATTATTGAAGATATAACGGAGTGATTTTAATTGGATTTACTCACTAAAGAATTTGAAAGTCATCTATTCAAGGAAATAGAAAACTGTAATAAAAGTATAGTGATAATTAGCCCATTTTTAAGTACAAATACGATTGAAAAGTTAATAGAAATTGTTTTGAGGAAAAACCTGAGTTGCACAGTTATAACTCGCTTTGAAAGGAAAGCTTTTATTGATGGGGCTAGTAGTCTAAAAGCATTAAAAATTTTAATCCAAAATAACATTACATTATTAGCTCTAAAAGACCTTCATTCAAAGGTATATATTTTTGATAATAAAAATTGTATGGTGGGCTCAGCTAATTTTACTCATAAGGCTCTGAACAAAAATCATGAGTTATTATTAAAACCAACCGATCCAGAAGATATATCACTAATATTAGAATATAAAGATCAATTAATTAAAGAAATACTAGACCAAGGTGATTTCTCAATTACAGATGATCAAGTTGAGATTGAAATGAAAATTACGGAGGACTATCTTGAAAACGATAAATCAAAAAAAGTAACATCATATAATTGGGGAGCGGAATTAAATAATCTTCAATTTAAAGAGATAGATCGAGAAAAAGTAGTTTTATCTGTTTCAGCTGGTGGTACGCACAAATTGGTTAGTAAGTATTTAATTCACGCACATCCAAATGATCGCAACTATAAACAGTTAGAGAATTTGATTACATTCAGACAAGCCAAAGGTGGTCAAATGGATGCTATTTACCAAATCGATTCAGATTTTATCTTAGATCCATTTGACTGGAAAAGCGAATTAGATCGAATGGGTTTTCCAACAAATGTTAAAGAGAGGGTTAAGAATTATATTATAGAACGTAGTAAAGGGTTTGGGTTTGAAAAGCCCATTGCTTTTAAGTTTTATGTTCTATCGTTGGTAAAAGAATTAAACCATGAACCTTTGCCAAAAATAAATAATGCAGGCCCACGCTATTATACAGTAGGGGATTTATTAAGCGGAGATGATGATCTTTAACAGAATATCGGGGTCAGTCCCCCGCTGCTTTAAAGCACTAAAGTGGGCGAGAACAGTGGAAAGGCTTTATATATTATTGGTGAAGGAATTCTTTTTGGATTTGGCGACTTATTTACGGTAATAAGCATGATGTTTCATATTGATAATATAAGTTGGTTTGTGGCTTTAATAACAATGTATTATTTCTTGAAGATTTTGGTATTAGCTTTGACGTCAAAAATAAAAAAGGTAGCAGCACTACTAAAGTAATGACTCTATTGGAAGGGAGTTTATATGACACAAAGTATACAAAAAGCGGTATCGTCGATGCCTATGTTGTTCATGTTTTTCGCATTCTATTTAGGAGTATCAGTTGAGAAGTATTTGTCTTTTGTTGGCGATGGGGATTGGTTTTTTAGTGGTGCGATCTTTGGGTTATTAGCAGTACTATTCGCCAATATAGGCTGGTTTTTGGGGTTAGCAGTAGCATATTATTTTTTGAAGATGATGGTTATAGATGTGAAGTCACAAATAAAAAAAGAGCCATTACAATAGTGGCTCTTTTTGGAATATCGGGATCAGTCTTAGGTGGACCCCGCTGCTTAATAGTGTGCGTGCCTGGCACTGGGTATAATTTTAACGTTTCTTGGTAATGTGTAAGACGTTCAGGTGTTATGTATACATCACTAACACTTGGTAAAACTAACTAGATAGAGAAATTTAAGATCAACTAGTGAGGTATGCTTAACATGTTTATGCAGGTGCTATTATGGATAGTTTTAATCCTTTGTTGGCTTTCATTATTTTTTATTAAAAAAACAGCAATAAAACGATATATGCCAGTTACCATTTTCACAGCATTAATCATAACCATTATTTTCGAAGTCGCTTATACGTATGGCTGGTGGACTATTCATAAGTACATCACACCTTGGGGATATATCACACATCCTACGATTGCCTACGGATATTTCCCAGTTGCTACGTTATGGGTATTCTATTTAACCTCACATAAATTTTGGATATACTTTTTAACAAATGTAGTGATCAATGTTCTTTGGGTTCTTTTTGGATTTGATTTAATTGTAAAATATCCAGGAGTTGCAACAATGAAAAACCTAGGGTATTGGCAATGGTTTTTTATAACCATAACAATTTCCCTTATCGTTTATGGATATCATCGTTGGCAAGAAGGGGCATTTAGAACACCGAAACGAAACTAAAGACTTTTTTCAAGTACCATCTTTTTCTCCACAAATATCGGGGCGAGTCCCCCGCTTCTGGAAGAAGGTGAATTAAAGTGACATCCACAATTATACAGCTAGCTATTTTTCAGTTGGTTTTACCAGCTTTATTTATTTTTGCTCTGTTGAAAGGCAAATTTAAAGGGAAAACTGATTGGGCATTGCAATCTATAATGTTTACCATTTATATCTCCTGGGTGTTTTTTTCTGGCAGATGGGATTGGACCATTTATTATTTACGTTTCTTGTGGCCCGTGTTATTAATTATAGCTTTATACTTCAGTTGGCGCAGAATCCGGTCAAAACCGTTGGATATCTCATATACAGGTAAAGACAAGGTGGCATTTGCCTTTTATATCTTGCTAGCATTAATATTTGCTTTTTACCATGTTCCGATTTTTGCGGGTTATTCCACGAATGATAAAGCTATTGAGCTCGAATTTCCTTTACATAATGGAATCTATTATGTTGCACATGGCGGGGATTCAACGGAAATTAACCACCACAATGAACACCCTGAACAACAATACGCGCTGGATATTGTCCAATTGAACAAGATTGGTGTAAGAGCGGCGGGAATTTACCCTAAGGAATTGGATCGCTATGAGATCTATGGTGCAAAGTTGGTCAGTCCTTGTTCAGGTGAGGTTGTTGACATACGAAAGAATATGTCTGATTTGAACCCGCCTGAAACGAATTCGGAACACCCAAAAGGCAATTATGTTCAAATCAAATGTAATCAGGATGAGGTTAATGTGTTAATAGCTCATATGCAGGAAGGTAGTGCAGCCGTCGAGGCTGGGGGTAGGATTAAAACAAAGCAACCAATCGGCCTCGTAGGAAATTCGGGCAATACATCAGAGCCCCATCTGCATATCCACGCCGAGAAAAATGGACAAGGTGTTCCTATTGCATTTGATGACCGGTTTCTTGTACGAAACAGCTTGATGTGGAAGTGAGGTTGCTTTGAGTGCCAGGCACCAGGAATATTGGGGTCAGTCCCCCTAAATTTAAGTTATTCCGAGAAAACAAGCTTATGAATATTTTACTTAAACGGGGCGCCTATCTGGAATAAGAATGGCGCCCGTAGCGATAAATAAATCACCAGTTGCATTTTGGAACGAGTCATGTAATACTTTACAGAGTAGTTTCATAATTTTGAAGGAGGCAAAGTATGAAGCATAAAAAATCGATTGTTTACGCGATGTCAGCTGCAGCGGTTGTGAGTGTTCCTATGGTGGCTTCTGCTGATGATGCGAATGATATTCAGCTGACCATTGATGATGAATTTTTTGATAAGGCTCAGTTAGAGGACGGATTCGAACTGACGATGGATAATGCAATGTTTAACGCTATTCAAAATGATGACGATGCATGGATCATCAATCAGTCTGAAAGTGAAAATGCTGACTCAGAAGATGCTGTAAACGATAAATCAGCTGAAAAGATGGACCAGCTTAACATTAGAGAAATTAATGTTGAGTCAGGAGAATTTGAAGCTAACATTGAACAAGATTCAGGCGTCTACACATCTGAACTGGAAGATGCCAATGGCGAGACTAAAGGTCAGGAAGCTTTCGATCAAGTCTATCCGATGGTAGAAAAGCTGGACCTTACGCTAGAATCCAGTAAAGAAGAGACATTAAATCAAATCACTAGTACCTTTAATCTTGATGAAAATGACGAGAACATTGAGGTTGAAATCAGTTTCCATAACACTGATGATGAGCTCGAATTCGAAAATGAAAAATCCGAAGATGAAGAGGCCGACGAAGAAGACGACGAAGAAGAAGATGAAAATGAAAAGGCTGAAGCCGAGGAAGAGGACGACAGCGACGATGAGGACGAAGATGAAGACGATGAAGACGAGGAAGAAAATGATGATGAAGACGAAGATGAATAACATAGGATAAAAAGACTTGTGTACATCAGAAAGTCCATCTGGGGGGATTTTACGCTAAATCTCCTCGGATGGGCGGGGTCAGTCCCCGGTTGCTTTAAAGCGCTAAAGCGATCGGATACACATGGAGAACCAATGTAAGCAGCATGTTAAAGAAATGAAACGTTTAAACAAGACAGGGAAAATCAAACCCTTTCTTATCCGCAGGCTGAATAACTGTCGGGAATGATGTTTCATCTTGACGATTCCATACAATGAAGCATCATTCCCATGCAAAGGCCTTACCTAAACCTATTCAATATTTTTACAATTCTTTATCAACCAATGGGGGTCCATCTTGATCAAGCATAGCTGTCAATCCCATTCCGGACCCTTCTTGGTAGGCCATATACAAAACACCCGTTTCATTATTACGAATCACTTTCGTAACGTTCAATTTTCCTTGAATATATACCTCTTCAAACCTTATTCCACCGAATTGCCTACCTCGATCAGGGTTTCTTTCAATTTGTCCCTGCCGCCTCGGGCCTTGATCTCGTCGCTGTCGATCTTGGCGATGATCGTATAGTAATAGTCCCCGTCATACATGAACAGTCGCGGCTTATCGATATCGTCGTAGTAGTAACCTTCCATATCGATATCGAGTTCGACGGATTCAGTGTCATCATCATCGAAGAAATCGGGTTCACTGCCGTTGTCCACCTTTACTTCTATCGCGATGTCGTCCTGATCGCTTCCGTACCCCAGAACGTAAAAGCTGTCGGATGAATAGATGCGGCCGATTTCCGGATTCTGCATGGGCAATTCTGCCGGGAAACCTACCTCATCGAGCAGAAACTCTTCCGGCTGCTTACCTTGCGTTTCCATGGAATCGATCACGTCAAACATCTCATCCTTGGTGATACCATCCCCTTTCAGGGCGTAGCACCAACCATCGTCAACGAAAGCGAGTTCGGCTTCATCGTTGGAAAACAGGTAGAAATAATACTCGATGCCATCTTCTGTCTTTTCGAGCTCCAGATCATCAGCGATGCAGATATCTTGGTTTTCATCACCTGTATAATCGTTCGCCTCAAATTCCAATTCGTTTCTCGAGGACAATTCGTCAGAGTCCATTAAAATTGTTTGACTGTGCGAGTCTAACGAGAAGTATGATATGATGCTGTCCACTTTTTCCGGGAAAATGGAAGGGAAAGGGACATCGGCACTTGCTTCCCACTCCTGTTCAATCAGCTCCGAGGCATCTTCCTTCACCGGATGGAGGTCAAATCCGTCATTATCGGAAGCCCCGGCACCTGCTTCTGAGAGCAGTTCTTCAGTGTTTTCTTTTTCCGCGTCGAATGCCACTTCCTCATAATCGCTCAGGTCGTCAATGGCGAGTTCATACAATTCGTATGCTTTTTTACCGTCCGATGCGTCGTCGATTTGATCTTCATACAGCAGCGTGTTGCCGTCCCCCGACAAGGTGATGCGGTCGGTCCTCACCCCGGGCTCCATGTTCGGGATGTGACGGGTTTTATCCTTGCCAATATTGTAGAGAAACAGGTTTTCGCCGTCTTTGAGCGCCACGTTCCCCTCATTATCGACAGGGTTGTGCCCCCATTTATAATCCGGATCGGTGTAGGCTGTGACGTCACCCGACTCCACGTCCACGAAATTGAAGCTTCGGTAGACATCATCATGTCCTGACGAATCGCTCATCAGGAAAAAAGCATATTGTCCGTTGGGGGATACATGGACATTGGTGATGTGGATTTCATCCGTATCGCCTTCGAACCGGTCCTCATACGGGGATACATCCATGATCTCCTTGGCTTCTTTTGATTCGGTGTCCAGCATGAATAATCCGTAGGGCCCCTCTAGGAAAAATTTACTTCCGCTATCCGCCGGATGAATCGAGTTGAATAGCGCATTTTCTTCCCCGACAAGCTCCGGTATGTCGAATTCTTCGGTATCGTCGCTTTTAAGATCCTTAATGATCAGTTCTTTATTTTCCAGCGTATCGCTCATGAAAACGTCCATATCATCAGAGATCCCCAGTAGACTGAGGCTATGAAAAGGATCGGGTTCCTCTTCTCGATGCACAATCTCTTCAGCTTCGGTATCGTAGACCACGAACCAGTTGTCGTCATCGGCGCAGCTGAATGTGACATATTGTCCGTCAGGGGATACTTCTGTCTCTCTACACCGTCTGTCTTTTAGTTCTTCTTCGTCCGCCTCGGACAATTCCTTCAGGTCCACGGGATCGTTATCACCATACTTTATGTAATGCGTTCTCGTTTCTTCGCGCTTGATTTTTTCCTCGGTGCTGAAAAGAACCGTGCTTGCGTCGGTGGCGCTTTCGATATTGCGGAATTCATAATCATCATCTTCATTATATTCATATGTGAAAATCGTTTCCGGTTCCGGAAAATCTTCCGCGTCTCCGTCATTTACCGCCGATTCTCCTTCGCCCTCCTGATTCCTGTTCTCCGCACCGGATTCATCCGACGAGCACGCACTCAACACCAATACACAAAAAAATAAGAAAATTTTACGCACATAACTCCCCCTTACATGTTTTCTAACTATCATAATTTTCAATACCCTCAGGATTATATCATGGGAAACGAAAAAAGGGAATACCCTGTCAAATCGGGCCAGAGCGCGAGTGCCGATACCGGGGTAGCGCGAGTGCCTGGCACCGAAACAATTCAGAATAGAGCGCGAGTGCCTGGCAGAGCGACCGGGCTTAGGTCGTAACATATAGTGGGTGGGATGCCCGCCGAGTAAGAGTTAGCCACTCGCTCGTAGCAAGTTTTGGATGATGGAAGGTAACTTCCATCATTAAGCGTAAACTGTTAGCTAGTGGGCCGTAAACGACGGTTGAAGGGATTGAGCCCCGAAATACTCAATGAAAGGGCAGATGGTTTTGCCAGTCCAGAATGCAACATCTTGATAAGTGAAATAGGCGAGCTTATTAAGACCTTTCCGGGGTCGGTGACCACGGCACGCTAGACATGGATATGTTACGGCAACCCGGGAGGTCCTATCGGGTCTTCCTGCGGAAGCAGGGAGTATGGCGTACAAGCGATACAAAGTGAGGAAACCAAATGTCTGATAGGAAGTCGGAGGGCTACATAGTACCGTTGAAGCCGGGTAATTCCGGTGGAGGAAAGGTAAGCCCCCTATCATTTCTTATTAGGGACACATTATCTACACACAGAGGTGGAATTATAATGGAAACAAAACTATCGAGAATAGCGGAATTAGCTAGATCTCACCCCAGGATGCAATTCACATCACTGGCGCATTTGTTGGATGAGGAGTCTTTAAAGCAATGCCACTTTGAATTACCCGGCAATAAAGCTGCAGGTATTATGGGGGTTACAAAGGAAGACTACGGTGAAGAATTGAATGATAATGTCGAGAACCTCGTTCATAGAATGAAGAAGAAAAGCTATCGCCCCCAACCGGTCAGACGAACCTATATTGATAAAGCTGGTTCAAGGAAGAAACGCCCATTGGGGATACCGGAGCACGAGGATAAAATCGTGCAGCGGGGGTTGGCTAAAATTCTTAACACAATCTATGAAAATGATTTCCTCGACTGCTCCTTTGGCTTTAGACCCAAAAGAAATTGTCATGATGCCTTGAAGATTCTTAATGTCTACATTGAACAGAGGTACACGAACTACATTGTAGATGTAGATATTAAAGGATTCTTTGACAATGTGGATCATGATTGGATGCTGGCATTTCTGGAACATCGAATTAAAGATCCCAGTATACTGAGGCTCGTAGCCAGATTCTTAAAGGCCGGATACATGGAGGAAACCAAGCGATATAAGGAGGAGTTTGGCACACCACAGGGTGGTGTTGTCTCGCCTATTCTGGCAAATGTTTATCTCCATTATGTCCTGGACTTATGGTTTGAGCGTAAAGTACGTAAAGAATGTAAAGGACAAGCGTACCTCGTCCGCTATGCGGACGATTTTGTGTGCTGTTTTCAATATCAGCAGGACGCGTATAAGTTCTTTGAAGGCCTCAAACAGAGATTGGCGAAATTTAACCTTGAAGTTGCAGAGGACAAGACGAACATTATTCCCTTTGGCAGATTTGCGGAAAAGAACAGTAGGCGGAATGGAAATAGGAAACCCCCGACGTTTAATTTTCTGGGTTTCACGCATTACTGCAGCCAAAGTCAGAAAGGCAAGTTCAGAGTTAAACGGAAAACTGACAACAAGAAGATGAGAGCGAAGTTGCGTCAAACTAAGAAATGGCTAAAAGAAAACAGAACCGAAGGTGCCGAATTTATCATGGATAGAATTCGAAAGTCACTTATAGGATACTATAATTATTATTGTATTACAGACAATTCGCCAACGGTTGATTTGTTTCGTGACAATATAAGAACGTTACTCTTTAAATGGCTCAATCGAAGAAGCCAGAAGAAGTCTTTTACATGGGAGAAATTCGTTTTATTTCTAAAGAAATTTCCACTTTCAAGACCAACTGTGAAAGTGAATATATACCAACTTAGAGATCATATTAGTTACATTCTGTGAAGATGATAGGTGGAGCCGTGTGCGGGAAAACCGCTCGCATGGTTCTGAGAGGGGAGTGATACACAATCAGCCGTTAGGCTGAGAGGTTCACTCCTACTTGACCCGAAACAATTCAGAATAGTTTGCGTGCCGTTTGCGTGCCTGGCACCGGGAATATTCTGATTAATCCATTCTATTTTTATGTTAAAATTAATTAAGAATTTTAAAAAGGTAGTTATCGGGGCAGCAGATTATAGAATGATGTTTTAGGAGCATTCCTGTAATGAAAAAATTTGATGTGAAATCGACGAAAACGCCAAATGCATAAAAAAGTCCCCCTTGGTACGATGGAGAGTGTCATTGCAATGACCTCGAATTTAGTACCGAAGGAGGACTTCTACCATGGATTCTACACAAAATCATCGCTTAGCGCAAATCAATGACCAAACATTAATTATCGGGATTGATATAGCCAAACGCAAACATGTGGCTCGAGCGATAGATGATCGGGGCCGAGACCTCGTTAAACGGTTGGTATTTACCAATTCGCAGCAGGGTTTTTCAAACCTTATTGAATGGGCTGATAACTTGTCCAGTGACCACAAGCGCCCCAACATTATCATTGGAATGGAACCAACCGGTCACTACTGGCTGAATCTAGCCTATTACTTGAAAGACCGGGGTATTCAAGTGGTTGTCGTCAATCCGATGAAGGTTAAACGGTCCAAGGAAATGGATGACGATTCACCAACGAAAAATGACACCAAAGATGCCAAAGTTATTGCTCAGATCATACGTGATGGCCGTTATCATGAACCGACCTTACCGGAGGATGTGTACGCTGAATTGCGTGAAGGCATGAAACTCTATGACATGATCCAAGAGGATATGTCCTCGGTCAAAGCCCAAATGCATAATGCGTTAGACCGATACTTTCCAGAGTTTCTCGATGTCTTTAAAGACTGGACTGGAAAGGCTGCCCTCCATCTATTGGAACGAGGCTATTTACCGGAAGATATCCGTAAAGCTTCGGAAGAAGATTTGCTTCTTGAAGTCAAGAAGGCCGCCAAACGCGGTGTGGGCATCAAACGCATTCAGGATTTGAAACAGGCGGCTGAAGGCAGCATTGGCCTCACAGTGGGATTACAAATGGCACGTCAGGAAATGCGTTATTTGATTGATCAGTATAAAGCTCTTGAAGCACGTCTTATAGCTCTTGAAGCACAACTGGAAGACCTTGTTCGTCACATCCCTGGAGCTGATCAGATGATAGCCATTAAAGGTGTCAGTGCCATAACAGTCGCCGGTTTCTTCGCCGAAGTTGGTGATTTATCGAATTATCGGGATCCACGCCAAATCATTAAATTAGCGGGACTCAATCTAAAGATGAATCAATCAGGGATGTTCAAAGGCCAAACAACCATAACTAAACGAGGACGCAAACGATTGCGAAGCTTACTCTATCTAGTGGCACGCCCATTATCCCTGCACAATGAAGGATTCAAGCAACTATACCGTTATTATCGTTATCGATCCGATAATCCGTTAACAGGAAAACAATCATTTATCGCGTTAAGCCGAAAACTCATCAAAATCTTTTATGTATTAGGGACACGAAAGTGTACGTTCCAAGAAGAACGCATGATTCGTGACATCCCCATGATGTCGACGTTACAGGACGTTGCTTAAGAAGGCACACAGCTATCGTTCTGAACCATCTTTTAACAATTGAAGCACGGATTAGCCGGTCGATATTCCATCCGTTAGGGCATAGACCCACCTTAGGAGCATTTCCGGCATCCACCATGGTCAGGTTGAACGAAGGAATTTGCGCGCATAGACGCCGAGAGACATGGGAGGGTCCACCGCCATGAAAACGTGGAGATCCAAGGTGCGATCATAAGATTAGTTATCCATTTAATGGAAATTACCCTGTTAGAGCGTACTCGGCATAACTTACTGATTCCATATATATCCTTAATTGTAATATAAAGGATACACGACCATTGTGAGCTTCAATAAATCAAAAGAAATCGGGAGAAAAACGAAGGAATTCCAAGAAAACATTAATTTATTGAGGGAGGGGTATAATGAGCACAAATAGTAAAACGACTGAAGATACGTTAGAGGAACAAAGTAAAATGAATCAAAGAAAAGAGCAATACGACATTATTGCTGGCTTAGGTTGGAAGGGCTTTAGTATAGCCTTTCTTGTGATAATTATAGCCATTGTAATATATGCTGTTTTCTTCCGTTAACAGGCGCAATTCTATAATAAGTAGTGTTTATTCACCGGGTCATATTGTAAAACAAATATTTTATTGCTAAGTAAATGTTTCAGTAAGGATGTATGAAATATGTCTATGAGTATTATTTCCCTAGCATCGATGTTTATATGGATTGCAGTGATTTATGAACTAATTAAACCTTCAAAGGAAGTTAGCTGGCGAAAAACAATACCTTTAATGTCTGCAGGTTCTTTACTGACGTTAGTATTGACCGTTCAAGCCTTTCAAAACGTTCCATTTTTAAATTAGTTTTTTTGCTTTTTTGTTGTAGTTGCTACAATACGATCAGGCGCTTTTCTTGAATATGAATGTGTTTTTCTTGATTAGTAACGGAAGGCGAAGATGTCGTTATTGTCATTCCTTTGCCCAAAACTAGAACTGGATCTATTAAAAACGTATGAAGCAGTGGAATGAAAAGCCAAAAGGGTGAGCACATATGAACGTGTTACAGATAAAGAATCTCCGGATAGAAATGAACCAGGCAGTCCTGCTTGATGGAATCACTTTTGACATTAAACCTTCTTCCGTAACAGCACTTGTCGGTCATAATGGTGCTGGAAAGTCGACACTGTTTAAAACGGTTATGGGCGTAATGGCTAAGTCAGAGGGTGAAATTTGGATTAACGAGAAGTATGGTCAGGATGATGATTTTCTCACCTTTAAGCAACTGATTTCCTATTTGCCGGAAGAGCCACTGCTTTTGACCGAATTGACTGTAATGCAACATTTTCAGTTGTATGCAATGAGTTATGCGGTTCCTGAAGAAAAATTGCAGAATTCACTCGAACGGCTGGTTCCCGGGTTTGAGCTGGAAGACAAATTGGATAAATATCCGGAGGCACTTTCAAAAGGGATGCGACAAAAAGTGCAGACAATCTGTGCATTGCTGCCGGATACGCCACTTCTCTTTATCGACGAGCCGTTTATGGGGCTGGATATTTACGCAATGGAATATTTGGAGGAATTGATTCAAGAAAAGGCGAAAAATGGTACAAGTATTTTGTTGACTTCCCACCAGTTGGAACGTGTAAAGGATATTGCTGAGAATTATATTATGCTGCAGCATGGCAAGATACAAAGTCATGGACCAATAGCCGACTTCCAGACGATCAAACGGAGGTCAGTCGATGAATAGGGGAAGAAGTGAAGCAAATACATATTTTTTCATACGGAAAAGCCGTTTCCGTAAAAAGAAAATAATAAACAAGATGGCAATGGAAGTGATGATTGATAAAACGACAGCTGTTTATTTGGCGCTTCTCGGTGGGTATGTGTTTGCAAGTATATTTATTTTTGGTGATGTGTTGGACAGCTTTCAGGAAGAGTTTTTATTTTTCGAGGCAAATGCACAAAAGGGTTTCTGGGTGATTCTGATAGCGCTGCCGATTCGTTATATTTTCAAGTCATTCGGTGAACCGGGCGTATTATTTTCCAGTACAGAATACCAACTGACATTGCTTCCATACAGTCCAGGGCGAATATGGTTCTATGTATTTCTGGAAAAATTAATGAAGCAATTTCTGATAGGTGCTGTGGCAGCAAGTCTGGTAATCTTATTAACTCCAATTTCCGCATTAATCGTCATTGCTTATTTATCTACCTTTTTATTATATGAAATTGTGTTGACTGTTCCACAATGGGTTCTTTTTCAGAAAGGATTTTGGATTAAAGTAGAATGGCTTGTGGCGGTTTTGATAATCAATGGAATCGGCATATTGTCGGCTTCACCTTTAGTTGGCTTAACTCAGCTTGTACTGATTATTGTGATTAATTATTTTCTGCTTTCACATTCGATATTCGATCGAGTTCAATGGTCCAAGGTAACCGAAGTGAATGATTTTCGGATTTGGAACATGTTCCTGATTTCAACGGCGTCGAAAACAAAGGTTAAGCGCGAGAAGAAGTTCAGTATCTTTCAAAAATCATCAAGGACAAGGAAGCCCTTTCAATCAGATAAATCCATACATAACAGGTTGTGGCGGGTTTATCTGGCCAAAAATTTGCAGCTTCTTTTCCGATTAGTCGGTGCACTTATGCTGATGCTAATCGTATTTATTTTTATGAATGAAATGATTTATCACATCGGAATTGCGGTAGCCATTTATGCTTATGCCACCATCGCAGTCAATTTTTTCAACGACCGGATGCGGGCGGATATTTTGGAGGTTTTGCCATGGAATTTGGTATCATTTAAAAAATCCTATTTTAAGTGGGTTGTTGCTGGTGCATGTTTGGTGTCGAGTCCGATTATAGTACACGCGATGATGAATTTCTCCATGTGGACTCCTATAAAGTTAGTTTTTTACGCTTGTGTTTTTCTGTTTTTTTATCATATAAACATGAACAAAACAATCACCTTACTAGCAAAACAATCGAGTTATTTTCAATTTGAAGACGGTACCGGAGTTTTATTCCTCATTGCAGTTGTGTTCAGTGGAACTTATCCAGCGATAGCACTTGGGTTTGTTATTGTACTGTTAATGCTGAAAAAACAAGTGAATTTTTCACCGTAGTGCGAGTGCCAGGCACCAAAACAATTCAGAATAGTGTGCGTGCTTTGAACGCTCTTCGTCCGCAACAGCGACCGCAATTTTTTCTTTTGATGCGTTTAAACCTACGCATTTTGGGTTATCATACATATAACTAGCTCCTTTCGTATTATGGCTCTGTTTTGGTATGTCTTACTAGTAAGAAAGTATTACCAAATTAACCCACGTCGTTACGATAAGGGGCTAGTTTCGTTCATGATAACTCTTGGCGAATTCCTTAGAAGACCGGTGAAAAACTATATTTTCTATCCATCGAAGATGTAATCAAAGACACGAATTTTTCTCGGATTCCCTTAAATATAAGGGAAATAAAGTGATTGTTGTGGTTTTTTTCATTCCGTTTTTTCGTTTCAGCGCATGCTGAAACACCGGTCCCGGGTCTTTTTCCTTTGAACCGGCTTAACTTCTTTAGATTCTGAACGATGGCGGTACAGAGTGCCTGCTCCTGCATGCAGTCGAGTTCTCTGCTTCTGGCACGATCCAGCCCATGCACTGTCTTGGCTTCAGCGAAGCCATGTTCACACTGGACACGCTTGTTTTGGATGTTCTGGTATTTGCCGTCAATCTGGATTTGCTTTGCTTGATTTTTGGCCTTGACGTTATTGACCTTTTCCTGCCGTTTTCTTTGGTGCTCAGGGTTATGGGTTTTCCTCTGCCAAGTCGGGGTCTCTTCCAATTCATGGTCTCGCAAAGAAATCAAAGGAATGATGCCTTGAGAAAATAGATAGGCCAAATATGCTGGTGTGCCATAGGCCTTGTCACCCGATAACGTCCGAATATGGATCTGCGGGTGCTGAAAACGAACAGCTGCCAGCTGTTGTTGGCTTATTTCTCTTTCCGCTTTACCGGAAGCAATGCTTGCATTGGTCTTTAAAATAACGCCTGACTCAACATCTGCCAGGTTGTGCACAAGGTAACGCGGATAGGCCTCCTGTCCTTTGCTCTTTTTGTACAGACGGGCATCCGGGTCTGTCGTACTCCGGTGGGTTTGATTGGAAAACGTTTTGCCGTGAAAGTCTTCATGGCTGGCATTTTCCTGAAGCTGATCCGATTTATTATTTTCCTTTGATTTCGGAGGCCGAGGGTTTTGGTCATCATCGTCGCTGTTCGGATTACCTGATGGTCTTAAAGACGCTTCATCACGTTGCTTTTTAACTTCCAGGTAAGCTTCAATGGTTTGAACCGGGGCCAGCTCTATTTCTTCCAGACTATGAATGGACGCGTTTGCATGCACTTGTGTGCCATCCACACCGGCATGAACGTCTGGGCGAACGAGGCCGGAAGCAATGCACTGATTAACGACATGCATCATGATATCATCAAAAATACCATGGCGACGCCAAAGCGCTCTTGTTTTAACAAGTGTTGTTCGATCAGGAAGTGACGACTCAAAATCCAGGCCGCAAAACCACAGGTAGCCTGCATGCATGGGGAGCGTTTCAAACAGTTCCCGTTCCGAGTGATTAAATAGATACTCAAGTACAACCAGCCGCACGACCAATTCAGCATTCGTAGATGGCCGGCCTGTCTTTTCGGAGTAGAGAGGTTTCACCCGATCGTGGACAGCTGAAAAGTCAATAGCATCTTTCACCCTTCTCAGGATATGGTGTCCGGGAACGAGATCCTCCATATCAATATATTGAAACATGTTAGGTTGAATGTGATTTTGCTTTGGCGAATGCATAAATGAATCACCCTTTTATAAGTGTTCTATAGACTATATTCGACATAAAGCAATGAAATTCCTAGTACAATTTGACTTTTTCACCGGACTTTTAGGATGAAAGAAGACTTCAAACCAGTTGTACTTAAATTTAATGCTGTTTTCTTCCGTTAACAGGCGGGGGACAATTATTGCCTCCACTATGCCTTTATCGGGCCTAAATTGCAGAACATGTGATTAGCTAGGAGACTTATGTTTAAGATATTTATTTTTATTTTATCACCAGTAATTATAATCATTACTTTGTATCAATTCATTACAAATGACTTTGAGCTTCAACCACTAGTGATGTTGTTGTTAAGTTTTTTGATGCTCGTATTGGGACTCGAACATTTTCGTATTACTAATAAATTAATTGGTTGGTTTCTTATAGCTGTGTTTTTATTTACTTTATTCGTATCCATTCAAGGGTTTGTGTTAAATTAGCATACGGTGTCACCCCTTGCCGCTTTAAGTGCTAAAGTGGATGGATTTCTGGAAGTCCTGTGGAGAGAAAGTCTCTGCAGGGCTTCTTTTTTTAGTGCCAGGCACCAAAACAATTCAGAATAGTGTTCGTGCCTGGCAGAGCGACCGGGCTTAGAAGTCCGGTGAAAAAGTCAAATTGTACTAGGAATTTCATTGCTTTATGTCGAATATAGTCTATAGAACACTTATAAAAGGGTGATTCATTTATGCATTCGCCAAAGCAAAATCACATTCAACCTAACATGTTTCAATATATTGATATGGAGGATCTCGTTCCCGGACACCATATCCTGAGAAGGGTGAAAGATGCTATTGACTTTTCAGCTGTCCACGATCGGGTGAAACCTCTCTACTCCGAAAAGACAGGCCGGCCATCTACGAATGCTGAATTGGTCGTGCGGCTGGTTGTACTTGAGTATCTATTTAATCACTCGGAACGGGAACTGTTTGAAACGCTCCCCATGCATGCAGGCTACCTGTGGTTTTGCGGCCTGGATTTTGAGTCGTCACTTCCTGATCGAACAACACTTGTTAAAACAAGAGCGCTTTGGCGTCGCCATGGTATTTTTGATGATATCATGATGCATGTCGTTAATCAGTGCATTGCTTCCGGCCTCGTTCGCCCAGACGTTCATGCCGGTGTGGATGGCACACAAGTGCATGCAAACGCGTCCATTCATAGTCTGGAAGAAATAGAGCTGGCCCCGGTTCAAACCATTGAAGCTTACCTGGAAGTTAAAAAGCAACGTGATGAAGCGTCTTTAAGACCATCAGGTAATCCGAACAGCGACGATGATGACCAAAACCCTCGGCCTCCGAAATCAAAGGAAAATAATAAATCGGATCAGCTTCAGGAAAATGCCAGCCATGAAGACTTTCACGGCAAAACGTTTTCCAATCAAACCCACCGGAGTACGACAGACCCGGATGCCCGTCTGTACAAAAAGAGCAAAGGACAGGAGGCCTATCCGCGTTACCTTGTGCACAACCTGGCAGATGTTGAGTCAGGCGTTATTTTAAAGACCAATGCAAGCATTGCTTCCGGTAAAGCGGAAAGAGAAATAAGCCAACAACAGCTGGCAGCTGTTCGTTTTCAGCACCCGCAGATCCATATTC
The DNA here is from genome assembly GCF_055395055.1 of Lentibacillus halophilus. Taxonomy (NCBI): domain Bacteria; kingdom Bacillati; phylum Bacillota; class Bacilli; order Caryophanales; family Bacillaceae; genus Lentibacillus; species Lentibacillus halophilus. The sequence goes on along the minus strand of NZ_AP043750.1, from coordinate 587,834 downwards.
GGACGTTATCGGGTGACAAGGCCTATGGCACACCAGCATATTTGGCCTATCTATTTTCTCAAGGCATCATTCCTTTGATTTCTTTGCGAGACCATGAATTGGAAGAGACCCCGACTTGGCAGAGGAAAACCCATAACCCTGAGCACCAAAGAAAACGGCAGGAAAAGGTCAATAACGTCAAGGCCAAAAATCAAGCAAAGCAAATCCAGATTGACGGCAAATACCAGAACATCCAAAACAAGCGTGTCCAGTGTGAACATGGCTTCGCTGAAGCCAAGACAGTGCATGGGCTGGATCGTGCCAGAAGCAGAGAACTCGACTGCATGCAGGAGCAGGCACTCTGTACCGCCATCGTTCAGAATCTAAAGAAGTTAAGCCGGTTCAAAGGAAAAAGACCCGGGACCGGTGTTTCAGCATGCGCTGAAACGAAAAAACGGAATGAAAAAAACCACAACAATCACTTTATTTCCCTTATATTTAAGGGAATCCGAGAAAAATTCGTGTCTTTGATTACATCTTCGATGGATAGAAAATATAGTTTTTCACCGGTCTTTTAGGTCGTAACATATAGTGGGTGGGATGCCCGCCGAGTAAGAGTTAGCCACTCGCTCGTAGCAAGTTTTGGATGATGGAAGGTAACTTCCATCATTAAGCGTAAACTGTTAGCTAGTGGGCCGTAAACGACGGTTGAAGGGATTGAGCCCCGAAATACTCAATGAAAGGGCAGATGGTTTTGCCAGTCCAGAATGCAACATCTTGATAAGTGAAATAGGCGAGCTTATTAAGACCTTTCCGGGGTCGGTGACCACGGCACGCTAGACATGGATATGTTACGGCAACCCGGGAGGTCCTATCGGGTCTTCCTGCGGAAGCAGGGAGTATGGCGTACAAGCGATACAAAGTGAGGAAACCAAATGTCTGATAGGAAGTCGGAGGGCTACATAGTACCGTTGAAGCCGGGTAATTCCGGTGGAGGAAAGGTAAGCCCCCTATCATTTCTTATTAGGGACACATTATCTACACACAGAGGTGGAATTATAATGGAAACAAAACTATCGAGAATAGCGGAATTAGCTAGATCTCACCCCAGGATGCAATTCACATCACTGGCGCATTTGTTGGATGAGGAGTCTTTAAAGCAATGCCACTATGAATTACCCGGCAATAAAGCTGCAGGTATTATGGGGGTTACAAAGGAAGACTACGGTGAAGAATTGAATGATAATGTCGAGAACCTCGTTCATAGAATGAAGAAGAAAAGCTATCGCCCCCAACCGGTCAGACGAACCTATATTGATAAAGCTGGTTCAAGGAAGAAACGCCCATTGGGGATACCGGAGCACGAGGATAAAATCGTGCAGCGGGGGTTGGCTAAAATTCTTAACACAATCTATGAAAATGATTTCCTCGACTGCTCCTTTGGCTTTAGACCCAAAAGAAATTGTCATGATGCCTTGAAGATTCTTAATGTCTACATTGAACAGAGGTACACGAACTACATTGTAGATGTAGATATTAAAGGATTCTTTGACAATGTGGATCATGATTGGATGCTGGCATTTCTGGAACATCGAATTAAAGATCCCAGTATACTGAGGCTCGTAGCCAGATTCTTAAAGGCCGGATACATGGAGGAAACCAAGCGATATAAGGAGGAGTTTGGCACACCACAGGGTGGTGTTGTCTCGCCTATTCTGGCAAATGTTTATCTCCATTATGTCCTGGACTTATGGTTTGAGCGTAAAGTACGTAAAGAATGTAAAGGACAAGCGTACCTCGTCCGCTATGCGGACGATTTTGTGTGCTGTTTTCAATATCAGCAGGACGCGTATAAGTTCTTTGAAGGCCTCAAACAGAGATTGGCGAAATTTAACCTTGAAGTTGCAGAGGACAAGACGAACATTATTCCCTTTGGCAGATTTGCGGAAAAGAACAGTAGGCGGAATGGAAATAGGAAACCCCCGACGTTTAATTTTCTGGGTTTCACGCATTACTGCAGCCAAAGTCAGAAAGGCAAGTTCAGAGTTAAACGGAAAACTGACAACAAGAAGATGAGAGCGAAGTTGCGTCAAACTAAGAAATGGCTAAAAGAAAACAGAACCGAAGGTGCCGAATTTATCATGGATAGAATTCGAAAGTCACTTATAGGATACTATAATTATTATTGTATTACAGACAATTCGCCAACGGTTGATTTGTTTCGTGACAATATAAGAACGTTACTCTTTAAATGGCTCAATCGAAGAAGCCAGAAGAAGTCTTTTACATGGGAGAAATTCGTTTTATTTCTAAAGAAATTTCCACTTCCAAGACCAACTGTGAAAGTGAATATATACCAACTTAGAGATCATATTAGTTACATTCTGTGAAGATGATAGGTGGAGCCGTGTGCGGGAAAACCGCTCGCATGGTTCTGAGAGGGGAGTGATACACAATCAGCCGTTAGGCTGAGAGGTTCACTCCTACTTGACCCAAAACAATTCAGAATAGTGCGCGTGCCTGGCACTTAAAAACATGCTCCGGAAATACGCGTCGCGCGGCGGCTGCGTACATTTCCGGAGCTAAATCTGAGCTTCATTCGTCGTTAATGTTAATCCCTTAAGTTATGTCCCGGCCTCTTTTGATAACAGTTTAATTGTTGCCGATCAAATTCGGGAATGGCGGTGATCCCGGTGGTGCGTTCTGAATAATATCAATGAACGGAATCGTATAGGCAAACAGAATAAGCGCAATCGTAATGCCAATCCAAAGTTTCCAGTTTTCCAGAAATTTCGGTGTGGGTCTGGCGTCCGGTTCTTCTTCCGCAATTGGATACTCTTCTTCGCCTTTTGGTGCGAAGAAAGCCATTTTGATAAAGATGTACACCATTAAAATGATCCCGATGAAGAGAATAGAACCGCCAATCGCCTGCGCTAATTGGTATTGTTCCCATACATGTGCCTGTTCGGTGCCGCCATAAGTTGAAAAAGCTGAACGTCTTGGTGCACCAAGCAGACCCTCGATATGCATCGAACCAGACATGATCAGCATCCCCACAGCCCAAATAATCGATTGGATAATCCCCAGCCGGTTAATTTGCTTCGTCAGGCGCCGTCCGGTTAAATGCGGCACGAGCCAATAACTGATGCCAAAGAAGGTTAAGATAACTGTTGCAGCTATCGTTATATGAAAATGCCCGGTTACCCAGATTGTGTTATGCACAACTTCATTCATCTGATGCGAGGCATTAATAATACCGCCTGCTCCGCCCGGTATGAATGCCAGCATCCCAATAAATGGTGCAAGAAAACGCACATCTCTCCACGGTAAATGCTTCAGCCAGCCAAACAGGCCTTTAAAGCCTTTTTTCCTGCCTGTCGTTTCAAACGTCGCAAATATGGAAAAGGCTGTCATTAACGTAGGAACGACGACCATAAAGGTCAGCACAACCTGAACGAATTTCCATGTCGGATCGATGCCCGGCTCGGTTAACTGGTGGTGAAAACCGACAGGAATGGAAAAGAATATCAACAGGATAAACGCCAAGCGCGCAAGTGAATCACTGAAGATACGTCCGCCAATAATTTTGGGAATAATCGCGTACCAGGCCATATAAGCCGGCAGCAGCCAGAAATAAACGAGCGGATGGCCAAAGTACCAGAACAAGGTACGGCTGATAAGCACATCAATCGTCGCGGCATAGCCCAGTGACCACGGGATAAATTGCACTATAACGGCCACAGCTACACCCAGCGAAGCAATCACCCACATAAGCATGTTGATGACAACCATGAACGCAAGCAACGGTGATTTTTCACCCGGATGGGCTTTTTTCCATAAATAAAGCTGACGCCAGTTAACAATGGCGGAGATCCAGCTGCCAATAAAAATCAGGGACAGGCCAATATAAAATATCGGGTGTGCCTTTAACGGCGCATAAAATGTATACAGGACACTTGCCCTGCCCAACAGAATCATCACGGCAGCCATGATCGTGCCGGCGGTCATGACCCAGAAAGATATCCAGGCCCACATGCGTTGTTTACTGGACATACCGACGGTCTTGCCCATTAAACTATACTGAAAACCGATAATAAAAAATGTTGTGAGGACAAGAGCTAATACAACACCGTGCAATGTCAGGATCTGGTAATACCCAATCCCAAATGGCAGGTTGAATTGGCCAGAGCGGACGAGCGTCTGCAAGAGACCCATCGTACCGCCGATTAATAACGATATAATGGCAACATAGATAAATGACATATATAAGCGTTTTTCTGGTTTAGACAATGTGATATACGCTGTTTCTTCTTCCTGACCAACTTTTTTAGAAAGTGCCATCAGTCATACACCTCCAATTTCGCATACATTTGGTGGTGACCAATGCCGCAATATTCGTTGCATACAATCGTGTAAGTGCCAGTATTATCAAGGGTGGCTTCGTAGCGGCTAACGTGACCCGGCTCCACCATCATATTTACGTTCGTGCCCGCCGCGTTAAAGCCATGCACGACATCCGTCGACGTGATTTGAAACAGAACCTCTGATCCTTTAGGAATTCGAATCGTTTTCACTGAGTTACCTTCATCGTCCGTTCCCATGTCAAAGTTGAACGCGGAGGCAATCACATTCACAGCATACTTGCCATCGTCAATTTTAGTAAGGCCAAGCCGCTCCTCCTGAAAATTTTCATTGGCTTCGACATTTTCCGGATCAATGGTTTCGGCACCGCTCTGCGGATGAGTGCCTTTCCAAAAGGCTCCATAGGCAAGAATCGCCAAAAATGCGACGAGAGAAGCGATCCCAAAAATGAGCCATATTTTCTCATATTTATGCAAATGCATAAGTCATTCCTCCAATGATGAGATTACCTGGAAATAAACAATCCATAAACACCGGCCCAACTGACAATAATAAAGGCCCCCACAAGCATGACGGAAATAAAGGTGCCCTTCAGACTGTACGACGCATGATCTGAAGTCTCTTTGTCCGGCTTGTTTTGTGACATCACACAATCCTCCCTTCTGGTTCGACATGTCGCCATACTGCATCAGACAGTTATGGCTCGTGGCTCTCTTTTAGAAAAACAAATAATGGTTTATCGACGTGTCCGGAAAAATTTATCAGAACCACGTCTTACTTTCAGACTACCAAACCAAATTGGCCATTGGAATATACGAAACGTATCATTTCGTTTTTTGTCACAAAGCTATGACCATTATGTGTCAGATCGGGATGAGTGCCTGGCAGAGCGACCGGGCTTAGGTCGTAACATATAGTGGGTGGGATGCCCGCCGAGTAAGAGTTAGCCACTCGCTCGTAGCAAGTTTTGGATGATGGAAGGTAACTTCCATCATTAAGCGTAAACTGTTAGCTAGTGGGCCGTAAACGACGGTTGAAGGGATTGAGCCCCGAAATACTCAATGAAAGGGCAGATGGTTTTGCCAGTCCAGAATGCAACATCTTGATAAGTGAAATAGGCGAGCTTATTAAGACCTTTCCGGGGTCGGTGACCACGGCACGCTAGACATGGATATGTTACGGCAACCCGGGAGGTCCTATCGGGTCTTCCTGCGGAAGCAGGGAGTATGGCGTACAAGCGATACAAAGTGAGGAAACCAAATGTCTGATAGGAAGTCGGAGGGCTACATAGTACCGTTGAAGCCGGGTAATTCCGGTGGAGGAAAGGTAAGCCCCCTATCATTTCTTATTAGGGACACATTATCTACACACAGAGGTGGAATTATAATGGAAACAAAACTATCGAGAATAGCGGAATTAGCTAGATCTCACCCCAGGATGCAATTCACATCACTGGCGCATTTGTTGGATGAGGAGTCTTTAAAGCAATGCCACTATGAATTACCCGGCAATAAAGCTGCAGGTATTATGGGGGTTACAAAGGAAGACTACGGTGAAGAATTGAATGATAATGTCGAGAACCTCGTTCATAGAATGAAGAAGAAAAGCTATCGCCCCCAACCGGTCAGACGAACCTATATTGATAAAGCTGGTTCAAGGAAGAAACGCCCATTGGGGATACCGGAGCACGAGGATAAAATCGTGCAGCGGGGGTTGGCTAAAATTCTTAACACAATCTATGAAAATGATTTCCTCGACTGCTCCTTTGGCTTTAGACCCAAAAGAAATTGTCATGATGCCTTGAAGATTCTTAATGTCTACATTGAACAGAGGTACACGAACTACATTGTAGATGTAGATATTAAAGGATTCTTTGACAATGTGGATCATGATTGGATGCTGGCATTTCTGGAACATCGAATTAAAGATCCCAGTATACTGAGGCTCGTAGCCAGATTCTTAAAGGCCGGATACATGGAGGAAACCAAGCGATATAAGGAGGAGTTTGGCACACCACAGGGTGGTGTTGTCTCGCCTATTCTGGCAAATGTTTATCTCCATTATGTCCTGGACTTATGGTTTGAGCGTAAAGTACGTAAAGAATGTAAAGGACAAGCGTACCTCGTCCGCTATGCGGACGATTTTGTGTGCTGTTTTCAATATCAGCAGGACGCGTATAAGTTCTTTGAAGGCCTCAAACAGAGATTGGCGAAATTTAACCTTGAAGTTGCAGAGGACAAGACGAACATTATTCCCTTTGGCAGATTTGCGGAAAAGAACAGTAGGCGGAATGGAAATAGGAAACCCCCGACGTTTAATTTTCTGGGTTTCACGCATTACTGCAGCCAAAGTCAGAAAGGCAAGTTCAGAGTTAAACGGAAAACTGACAACAAGAAGATGAGAGCGAAGTTGCGTCAAACTAAGAAATGGCTAAAAGAAAACAGAACCGAAGGTGCCGAATTTATCATGGATAGAATTCGAAAGTCACTTATAGGATACTATAATTATTATTGTATTACAGACAATTCGCCAACGGTTGATTTGTTTCGTGACAATATAAGAACGTTACTCTTTAAATGGCTCAATCGAAGAAGCCAGAAGAAGTCTTTTACATGGGAGAAATTCGTTTTATTTCTAAAGAAATTTCCACTTCCAAGACCAACTGTGAAAGTGAATATATACCAACTTAGAGATCATATTAGTTACATTCTGTGAAGATGATAGGTGGAGCCGTGTGCGGGAAAACCGCTCGCATGGTTCTGAGAGGGGAGTGATACACAATCAGCCGTTAGGCTGAGAGGTTCACTCCTACTTGACCCAAAACAATTCAGAATAGTGCGCGTGCCAGGCACCGGGACAATTCTGACATTTCGGGGCCAGTCCCCCCGTCGCTTTAATAGCGGATGGCATTTTATCGTTTTCGTATGACAGCGTATATGCTATCTTAGTGCCAGGCACCAAAACAATTCAGAATAGTGTGGGTGCCAGGCACTCTATAGAAGAAGGTGATCCATGATGACGACCATCACATGTCAGGTGGCAGGTGATGCGGCTATTCGTATTCAGTTTAATGAAGAGGTATCGCCTGAACTGAACCGTAAAATCAGAGCTTTTTGCAAGCGGTTAAGTGACCATGCTGTTAGAGGTGTGACCGAATGGGTGCCTGCCTATCACACCGTGCATGTCTATTACGAACCCGATGTCGTTTCCTATGAAAACCTCCACGATAGATTGCTGGATATAGCGTATAGCGATTCGGAGTGTCCGAAAGAAACCGTGACACGTGTAAAAATACCTGTTTTGTACGGTGGGAAAGCAGGCCCCGATATAGCACAAGTGGCTGACAGTAGCGGAGTGAGTGAACAAAGGGTGATGGAAAAACACGCAGGTGTGGATTATCTTATTTATATGATTGGCTTTTTGCCTGGTTTCCCGTATTTAGGGGGGTTGCCCGAGGACTTGGCCACACCACGATTGGATAATCCGAGAAGCCATGTTCCTGAAGGGGCTGTTGGAATCGCGGGCAGTCAAACCGGCATCTATCCATTGGCGTCGCCTGGGGGATGGAATATCATTGGGAGGACCCCTGTCAAATTATTTGACCCGAGTCGTGATGACCCATTTTTATACAGGGCAGGTGACCGAATAAGGTTCGTACCCATTTCAGAACGGGAATACGAAAGAATCGAAACACACGTTCAAAACAACACGTTCCAAATCGAGAAGGAAGTGATTCAGGATGGCTAACGTTCAGATTGACTTAAACAGCGATATAGGGGAGAGTTTCGGTCCGTATACCATTGGTCTTGATGAAGACATATTAAAGGTAATAACGTCGGCCAATATAGCGTGCGGTTATCATGCCGGCGATCATAATACGATGTACGAAACCGTCAAGAAAGCGAAAGCAAATGGCGCTGGTATTGGCGCCCATCCTGGATTACCTGATTTGCAGGGGTTTGGTCGCCGCCATATCATGGTTGACCCGGAGGATGTGTACCGTTTTGTCACATACCAAATTGGCGCATTAAAAGGCTTTTGTCACGTGCATCAGGTGGCGATGAATCATGTGAAAGCTCATGGCGCGCTGTATCATATGGCAGCTACGGATGCGGACATTGCTGATGCGATTGCTACAGCGGTGAAGGATGTTGATCGTGATCTGATTTTGTTTGGGCTATCCGGGAGTGAGTTGACACGCGCTGGAAAAAATCATGGGCTGACGACTGCATCGGAAGTGTTTGCCGATCGTACGTATCAGCCAGATGGGACGCTGAGCCCACGTTCAGAAGGACAGGCTTTGATAACAGATCCGGACCAAGCGGTACAACAGGTGCTGCAAATGATTTATGATAACCGTGTCATGGCTGTGGATGGTACACCTGTTGCTATCGAAGCGGATACGGTTTGCGTTCATGGTGATCATCCGCATGCTTTGACATTTGTGGAACAGTTGCGTGGGCGTTTGCATGAAGAAGGGATTGATATTCGTCGTGTCGGAGCGTAGTCCATTGTCTCAACCACTTTTTCAATTTAGGAAAACAGGCTTGCAAACGACGATTCAGGATTTGGGACGACAAGGTCTCCAGCAATATGGTGTTGTCGTCTCCGGGGCGATGGATCCATTTGCGTTGCAAGTAGCGAATCTGCTTGTTGGCAACCAACAGGATGAAGCTGCGCTGGAGATCGCATTGATGGGACCGGAACTGGATGTATTATCACCAGCCGTTATAGCCATTGGTGGTGCCGATTTGAGTCCTGCAGTCAACGGCAAAAGAGCACCGATGTGGAAATCGTTTCGAGTTCAAAAGGGTGATCGCATCACTTTTGGACGCCCGTTATCGGGGGTGCGCGCCTACCTGGCTGTTGCAGGCGGGTATGACGTTCCGGTCATGATGGGCAGCAAATCAACATATGAACGGGCACATTTTGGAACAGTTATAAAAAAGGATATGGTTATCAATGGATTTCATGTCCATTCTCGTCCTGGTGTGGGACTGAGTCAGGCGGCTATTCCCGATTATCATAACCAAACGTCTATCCGAGTGGTGCCAGGCCCTGAATTGGATCGATTTACAGACGAGGGCATCCGATCGTTTTATAACGACACACATACGATTAGCCCTGAATCGGATCGAATGGGGTATCGATTAGAGCGGACCGAGATACCTCATAAACATAATGCCGATATATGGTCGGACGCCGTACCACTTGGAACGATCCAGGTTCCTGCAAATGGACAGCCAATCATCCTAATGGCCGATCGGCAAACAACTGGAGGGTATAATCGAATTGCCACAGTCATCTCCGTCGATATCCCTAAAGTCGCACAGCTGCCACCTGGAAGCAAGATTCGCTTTTACCCGGTTAACGTTCATGAGGCGCAACGACGAGCCATGGAAGAGAGGGATTTTCTCCGGGTGCTGGCATATCGGAGTCATCCCCCGCCACTTTAGTGCCAGGCACCGAAACTATTCAGAATTGTGCGGGTGCCTGGCACTAATGTATAATACTAACGGATAATGTCAAGATAAGTATAAAATAGGTATAAAAAGGAGAATGCATCTTGACTAAATCCAAGTTAGTCTTTTTAGCGATATTAACCACTTTTTCACTGATCGCATGCTCACAGAATAATGAGGTCACGGAAAAATTAGATAAGATCGAAGAAGATATTCAAGGCGAACTAGACCGGGACTTATCAACGGACTTATTAGAAGAGGAACACGTTAAGAGTGGTTATGTTGAGGATAGTGACAGTATCGTAAAGATGGAAATCGAAGTGAAGCCGGACACAAAGTCAGAAACAAAAGATCAATTGAAAGAGAAATATCATGAGAAGCTAAAAGAAAAATACCCAGGTAAAAATTTGCGTATTTCGTTACATACAAGTGCCAGGCACCAAAACAATTAGTGCCAGGCACCGAAACAGGGGGGGTGATGCGTTTTGGATTATGCTATTTCAACGGCGACATGGATGTGGCTGCTTATACCGATGCCCTTACTGATTGTGTTATCCATCATTACATTATTGACAGAAGGAAGGCGAAAGTAGATGGAATCGGGGACGTTTATAACATTTATAGTTTATCTTATAGGAATGCTTGTGATCGGCATTATCATGTATCGAATGACTGATAATTTATCAGATTATGTTCTTGGCGGACGTAAATTGGGTCCCGGTGTGGCTGCGCTCAGCGCCGGTGCGTCGGATATGAGCGGCTGGCTCCTGCTGGGGCTTCCCGGTGCTATTTATGCATCGGGACTGGCCGAAGCGTGGATGGCTATTGGACTATCTACGGGGGCGTATTTGAATTGGCAATTTGTCGCTAAACGACTGCGCGTTTATACGGAGTTGGCCAACAATTCCATTACGATTCCGGACTTTTTAGAAAATCGCTTCAAGGACCATTCTCATCTTCTTCGTGTTATTTCAGCACTGGTTATTCTATTATTTTTTACGTTTTACACGTCGTCGGGAATGGTGGCGGGCGCAAAGTTGTTTGAAGCATCATTTGGTTTGCCCTATCAATCGTCGCTGTGGATTGTAAGCCTAGTCATAGTATCGTACACATTGCTCGGGGGTTTTTTAGCCGTCGCTTGGACGGATTTTCTGCAAGGAATACTCATGTTTATGACACTGATCGCTGTACCAATCGTTGCCATCAATCAAATGGGCGGATGGGATGCAACGGTTCAGGCGGTTGGTGACATCCATCCGGGACATTTGAACATGATTGAGGATGTTGGAATTATCGCTATTATTTCATCCATTGCGTGGGGACTTGGCTATTTTGGCCAGCCGCATATTATTGTACGTTTTATGGCATTACGCTCACCGAAAGATGTTCCCAAAGCTCGTTTTATCGGAACCACTTGGATGATTATTGGGCTTTATGGAACAATTTTTACCGGTCTTGCCGGGTTGGCGTTCATCAATACCCAGGATGTGTCGGTTTTAAGTGAGTATGGGATATCAACGATGACCGAAAATGGCGTGCAAATGCTGGCGGACTCAGAAAAAATCTTTATCGCGTTTTCACAGCTGTTGTTTCATCCAGCCATTTCCGGTATTTTGCTGGCGGCTATCTTGGCGGCCATTATGAGTACGATTGACTCGCAATTGCTTGTATCATCATCCGCTGTGGCCGAGGACTTTTACAAGGCTATTTTCCGGAAGCGGGCAACCGATAACGAATTGGTGTGGATCGGCCGGCTGGCGACGCTCGTTATTGCGTTGATTGCCGCCTTGATTGCTATCAATCCGGAAAGTTCCGTACTTAACTTGGTAAGCTATGCTTGGGCAGGGTTCGGAGCCGCATTTGGACCAACGATTCTGCTGTCGCTTTTCTGGCGAGGCACGACGCGCACCGGAGCCCTTTCCGGCGTGGTTGTTGGCGCCATCACCGTTATTGTGTGGGGCGATTTTCTCTCCGGCGGGATTTTTGAGCTTTATGAAGTTGTACCAGGGTTTCTTCTCAACTTAATGGTTGCTGTGGTCGTCAGTTTGGCCGGTAAACCATCCAGCGATGTTGCCTCCGACTATGACAAAGCGGTAAGTGAGTGCCAGGCACCGAATTGAGCCAGTGCCAGGCACCGACACAATTCTGAATTGTTTAAGTGCCAGGCACCTCAAAGTCTTTAATTTTCGCATTTGGGTTTAGTACTTTTTCTCCTTCAAACGCTGCTAGTGGCTCGTTATGTTTGACTTTGTTGACCCAATCATGGTTAGCCAAGGCACCTTTACCTAAGGCGATGACGTCGGCTTCTTTGTTTGCTATCATATCTTCCGCATGGGAAGGATCTTCTAAATGACCATTGGCTATGACAGGTAGTCCCGCGTATTTTTTTGCAAGAGCTGCAAGGGGGGCTTCGTTTGTATCGAATGCAGGCTCCCACGCCTTATATTCCGTAACGTGGATATAGTCATAATCGGCTTGCCCCAATTGACGAAAGATGACGTCAGCATCGTGTTCTTTTCCAGTCCATTTGTGTGCGAAGTTATTTATTTTAGCTTGGGAAATTCGAATACCAATGATAAACTCCTTCCCGACTGCTTCACGCACCGCTTGAGACACTTCAACTAATAACCGAGTGCGGTTTTCTAAAGAACCACCGTATTCATCGGTACGTTTATTGGTATAATCAGTAAGAAACGCATCAAGTAAATAGCCATTAGCTCCATGAAATTCAACCCCGTCGAATCCGACCGATTGGGCACGTTCAGCGGCGTGAACAAATCCATCGATAACCTCTTGAACCTCTGCCTTTGTTGCTTCGTTTGGGGTTTTGAATGAACCTTCCCCTGAATACATTTTTAATTGTTCCCCTTGTGGTTGGATAGACGAAGGAGCAAGTGTTTCCCGGGTGAAACGATTTCCTTGAGAAAGGGCACCGGAATGTTGCAGCTGCATGACGATTTTCGCCCCTTCCTGATGGACGGAATCAACAACGTTTTTCCATGCTTGAGCTTGTTCATCGTATGCAATCCCCGGTTGATTGACATAGGCCTGGCTATATTTGTCATCAATATACGTTCCTTCTGTAATAATTAAACCAAATCCACCCCGGGCAAAAGATGCATAATAGGATGCCATTTGATCGGTGGCCAATCCTTCAGGTGTGGCACTCGTGCGTGTCATTGGCGAAACCGCTACCCGATTATTTAAGGTTGTCGAACCTAATGTAGCGGTCTCAAATAATGATTTTGTGTCTATCATGGTCACAACTCCTTCATTGAAAACAATTCTTAGTCTATTCCAATTAAACATAAGAAATACGGATGCTCAAGTGCCAGGCACCGGGACATGGTGCCAGGCACTAGAACAATTCTGAATTGAGCGAGTGCCAGGCACCAACGCAATTATTCTGAATTGAGCGAGTGCCAGGCACCAGAACAATTCTGAATAGTTTAAGTGCCAGGCACCTGGCGCCGACACTTGATTTCGTTTATAATGGGAAGGGTAAATGCATATATGGAGGGGAAGCATATGAGGGCGTATACGATATGGCTGTTTGCTATACTACTTGTTTTATCCGCATGTTCGGCGACATCGAATTCTGAGGAGTCTCCACCGGATGATTCAGAAAAGGCGGAGACAAATTCGGATCAAACAGCCGAAGATGAGGAGGATCAAGACGAGGGGAAGGCGAAAGAGGAGGATGAACCGAAAGAAAACGATGACGAGCAAGAGGAGACCAAGTCCGAACAGAAGGATCCAGAATACAAAATGACGGATAACTATTACATTGAGCCCATTGATGATGCAGATCCGAATGTGGTGCTCTTGACCATTGATGACGCACCGGAAGATCATGCGGTGGAAATGGCAAAAAAACTGAAAGAGATGGATGCGGGCGCTATTTTTTACATAAACAAAATGTTTGTCGATCAAGATGGCGGCAAAGAAAAGGTGAAAAAACTTCATGACATGGGCTTTCCGCTGGGCAACCATACGGATACCCATCCCAATCTGTCCGATCTGTCAGAAAAGGAGCAGCGGGAAGAGTTGGCACCGGTTTATGACCAAATTGAAGACATAACGGGCGATCCGGTGAAATTTTTTCGTGCGCCGCATGGGGTGAACACCGATGTGTCGACCCAAATGGCAGAAAAACGGGATGCGCTGGTGATGAACTGGTCATACGGCTATGATTTTAAACCCGGTTATCAGGATGCGGATAAACTCACAGACATCATGCTGCAACCGGATCCGCCAGGCTTGCTGCGTGACGGCGCCATCCTTTTAATGCATGACCGCGACTGGACGAACAAAGCATTGGAAGACATCGTGAAAGGCCTGCGCGATCAAGGCTATAAAATCCTTGACCCATCCTTGTTGAAAACACCATAATTTAGTGCCAGGCACCGACACAATTCAGAATTGTTTCGGTGCCTGGCACGTTAATAAACACTTTCGCACGTTCCGGCTGCTGGTTCATAAAAGCAGTGATTTTTATATTGACCGGCAAACGGCTCCCCATACCATGTGGCAGGACATGATTCAAATGGGTTGAAGTACCAGAGTGAGTATTTTGCTGGATGACGCCTCCAGTATTTCAAGTTTTTTCTTGCCAATCGTTTTGTGGACTCTCGTGCTGGCTGGTAAAACATACTCCCTTTTTGAACAGCTTCAAAGACATAATTTCCTCCTTGCACTTGATAAATGGCTTCTCGAGCTGTTCTTATATCGGTAAAATCCAAACAATCCGCTTTTGCACGGTTAACAATGACATTTCCGACAAACATCATTCCCAGTCTTCCTTCACCGACCGCTTCGGCTCGCATCATCCTCGCCATTAAGTCAACGTCTTTACTTGTGTATCTAATGAATGACATTTTCTCACCCCAAACATAGTGTATGAAAAAAATCCCGCTTAGTTCCAGTGCCAGGCACATACAAAATTCAGAATTATTCCGGTGCCTGGCACGCAAACAATTCTGAATTGTTCAAGTGCCAGGCACCAAAAATAGTCATAATTTTACATTGTTAGGCGTTGCGTATGGGTGAGAATATACCTAGAATGGTAGTTGTGAGAAATTTTATTATAGGGGGAGAGAGATTTGACGTTTAAGAGATTAGGTGTCACGCCCTTGGCTGCGTCATTGCTAATAGCGGGGATACCGCTTGGCGCCAGTGCAGCGGCGGGATCTGAACAGTTTCCGCCAGGGGCATACCAAATGGATCGTTCGCACGTGGTTGACGTACCGGATGCCGAAACGGACGTTGATGTTGGAAAGGTGATTGATCGGTTGCAAGCGGTAGTTCCCGACCAACTTGATGGATTGAGCGACGATGATGTCCGCGTCAGAACCAGCTATCGCTACCCGGAAGGACAGGATGATAAAATCGTTCAATACCGGGTGTCCTTTAACAAAGAAGTCGATGGAGAGCGCATGCATGGCAACGCTACATTTTCCGGGGATGATTTAGAGCTGAAACGTTTCAGCTACCGATCACCTCATGAAAACGATGCTCTCTTTCCGGCAGAGATTTCCAAAGATGAAGCCCAATCAAAGGCGAATACCGTTGTCGATCAGTTAACGGCTGATGCGACGTATCGTCAGACAGACTCGTTCCCTCGCCCGTTGCCAACGAACCAGTCGTTAAGAGAACCGATTGAATACCGTTTCCAGTATGAAAGGCTGGAACAAGACGTCCCGGTTGTGGGGGATACCGTGATGGTTACCATTCTCGGAAACGGTGACATTTCGCGCGTGTACCGCGGAGTGAATCAATCACGAGACGTCTCTTATGACGATTTGAAACAAACGGTCGATCAGAAAAAAGCTTTGAAACAACTGAAAGACAACCTCCAGCTTGGCCTTCATTATGTTGTTGACTCACGAGGTGGCGATACGAATGCCCGGCTCGTGTATAATTTTGATCCGGCCATCACAGGGGTTCATGCAACAGACGGAAAATTCATCGTCAATGGCGACTTCGTTGAGGAAATTCCGGAAGCCGATGACCTCAAACCGATTCAGGACGAACCGGCAGATGTTGAGTCTGAGCCGATTTCCAGCGATGAAGCGAAGAAACGAGCGGAAACGATTTTGAAAAATGATGATGAGGATACCAAATTGCGAATTGAATCTGTACGGAAAAGGGAAAATCGCAGCGGCCAAATGATTTATCGCATTCAATACGAGTATCAAACCGGTTCTGCTTCTTACGGATCGAGTATTTCCATTGCTAAAGCCAACGGGGAAGTCGTGCAATTCCGTGACATTAACCGATTGCGCATGAGTGATGGTGAAGACGTTGAAAAGAATGTGTCGAAAGAGGAAGCGCTGGATAAAGCGGTGGAAGCGATTAAGGATTATGCCCCATCAAAACTTAATCAGTACAGCAAACCGGTCGTTAAAGCGGGCGACATTTCACCGAATGGGTCGTATCACTTTCAATTCCCGCGTATTCATGACGGCATCCGGGTAACCGGTGACAGCATTCGCGTCGGGATTTCAGCAGAAGACGGAAAGGTGGTCATGTTCCATGCGGATACCCAAGCGGTGAAAGACTGGCCGTCCAAAGCGGATGTGGTGGATAAGAAACAGGCCAGGGACGACTTTCTTGAAGACCTGGGGGTTTCGCTTGTGTATATGAATTCGCAAGCATTGCAAGCCAATCCGGTAAGGCCGGTTCCTTATAATGGTGGTTCAGGTGATGGCGACTACAAGCTTATTTACCGGCCGGACTTTGGACATGATGCGCAAACATATGACGCTGTTAATGGGGAATGGATGAATGATCCAAGGATGCCAAATCAGCAGGAAGACGCAAACATTGACATTTCGCATCCACGGGCCGAGGATGAACTGAACTTTATGATCGAAGCGGGAATCATTCAAGTGGATGATCCGGAATCTTTAAAACCGGATGCCCCGTTGTCTAAAGGAAGAGCGTTAAACGTGCTCATGCGATCAGTGACACAAATGCCTGATAGGCCGCTGCCTGGACCGGTTGTACCTCCGGAAGGACAGCAGGAGCAGACATTTGACAATATCGCACCTGAAGACGACTTGTATCACGTTGTGGAACGGGCAGCAGACCAGGGGATTATTAACACTGATCAGGATACATTCCCGGTTGATGAAACGTTGACACGGCAGGAGCTTGCAGCCTGGTATATCCGTATGCTCAACCTGGACTCAGCAGCCAAACAAGGCGATGTGTATAAGCTTGATTTTGCGGACGCCGATGCTATTGATGATGACTATCAAGGCTATGTCGCTCTCTCACAAGCACTTGGACTTGTTCAAGGAGACGACAACAACAATTTCCAACCAAAAAATAACACAACACTGGCAGAACTAGCCGTATCGAACGTCCAACTAGCCAAACTCATGCCATAGAGAATTCGAGTGCCAGGCACCCGAACAATTCTGAATTGTTTAAGTGCCAGGCACCGAAACATTTGATTTTATTCCTATGCAAATAGTACCATGACATTGGTACTATATTGATAGGGAGGAATACGATTGAGACATAGTTTTATTGTCGTACTGGTTGCTATGACGTTTGCTTTTCTGGCATCTCCAGTCGACGCCGCATCTAATTTTGAAGATGTGTCTCAGGATAATTCGCATTACATGGGGATCACAACATTAACGGAGGAAGGTGTCATTAGCGGCTATCCGTCAAATGAGTTTCATCCCTTTGAAAACATTAACAGACAACAAACGGCAGCATTGTTTTCCGAGTCGAAAGACCTAACGTTATCGAAAGATCTTTCAAATCTATTAAACCATTTCAAGGACATATCACCATCGCATTATTATGCCAAATCAATTGCGGCTACATATGATGCGGATATCTTTCAAGGAAGCAATGGCTATTTTCATGATGATAAACCATTGACACGGGAGCAAATGGCAACAGTATTGGTTCAAGCCTATAACATTAAGGACAACGGGGACGCCATTGATGCAAATGTCTCCAATGTCAGCCCGTCCCACAAAAAGAATGTTCGGCTGTTATTGCAACACGGCATTTCCAACCAGACGGATAACTTTCGCCCGTCTGAAGATGTGACACGCGGTCAGTTTGCGACGTTCTTGTATAGGACCTCGCAAGTCACATCCGATAAATATAATGAAATGTCAGCTCATTTTATTGATGTGGGGCAAGGTGATGGTATTCTGGTCGAGACGCCAAATGAGAAACATATTTTAATTGATGGCGGTCCTAACTCGTCAGGTGACGATGTGGTTGATTACTTGAATCAATCCGGAATTGAGTCCATCGATCTTCTCGTGGCAACACATCCCGATGCTGATCATATTGGCGGTCTTATCGACGTTCTTAAACACGTTGACGTTAACCGTGTGCTGGATAGCGGAAAATCGCATACGACACAAACGTATTCGGATTATATCGACGTAATTAATAATAAGAACATTCCGATGGATACCGCACAGACTGGCGAGACAATCAATCTGGATAAAAATTTAGATATTAAAGTATTAAACAGCAAACGTTCAAGCAACGATAATAATGAATCGTCCATCGTGTTAAAAATGACACAAGGTGAAGTTGATTATTTATTTACGGGAGATGCAACGACCACTAATGAACAGAAAATGATGTCGAATTACGATGTGTCATCTGACATACTGAAGGTAGGCCATCATGGATCACAAACG
Source organism: Lentibacillus halophilus (assembly GCF_055395055.1). NCBI lineage: Bacteria > Bacillati > Bacillota > Bacilli > Caryophanales > Bacillaceae > Lentibacillus > Lentibacillus halophilus. The sequence goes on along the minus strand of NZ_AP043750.1, from coordinate 569,347 downwards.
TCAACATCTCAATCGTTTATCAATGACGTTCAGCCAGAAGTGGGGATATTGTCGTATGGAGAAAATAATTATGGTCACCCTGATGACAACGTCGTAAGTCGCTTGAACAACGCTGGCACCAATTTATATTCGACTATGGAATCGGGTGATATAACAGTGGATTCCAATCGGTTTGCGTATAAAGTGAACGCAGACGAACAAACCGTCACACCGAATCCTAAGCCGGATCCCGAACCGAATCCAGAACCAAATCCGGAGCCGAATCCAGACCCTTATCCGATTGACGTTAATCATGCCGACAAAGAAAAACTTCAATTAATCACCGGCGTTGGCCCGGAGATTGCCGGAAACATCATTGATTACCGGCAGGAACATGGCTCATTCGATGCAATACAAGAATTAGACAATGTCCATTACATTGGCCCAGCAACGATTGACGAAATGAAACCCGATATTCGTATTTAAGTGCCAGGCACCAACACAATTCAGAATTCAGTCAGTGCCAGGCACCGAAACAATTCAGAATTGAACGAGTGCCAGGCACCCACACAATGAGGAGGTAGTTATTTTGTAACTACCTCCTTTTAATGTATTGTGATTATTTGGGGCTCTTGATTACCCAAATAATGCTTGAAGAAAAGAAATCTTATATATAAATGTAAACAACCCTATCCCGATACCGAATAGTGCCATTCCCCTGTTGTATTGTTTTAATAAGCCTAAAGTACCTATTGCTATCGCTGAGACCCATACTGGCAGTAAAAACCATCCAATAAATGGAATTAGGCTAAAAACGAAACCAAGAATGGCAAGCGAAATTGAGACAATTGCAGCGGCATTTGACCTTGGTTCTGCGGTGATAAACTCACTCATTATCAAAACCCCTTTCATCTTTAAGCATATCTTTTGCACAATGTGCTTTAGTTATTCAAAAAAGTGCCAGGCATCCAACACAGTGCCAGGCACCCACACAATTCAGAATTCAGTCAGTGCCAGGCACCCACACAATTCAGAATTCAGTCAGTGCCAGGCACCCACACAATTCAGAATTGAACGAGTGCCAGGCACCGAAACAATTCTGAACTTTTGGAGGTGACAGGCGTTGTCCTTTGTGTTAATATTACAATGGCTTGTTGTATAGATTTTACATAGGGGAGGGGTAAGATTCATGGCAGATAACCATTTATGGAAAAAAGTCACAGGGTCTGTTTTTGCTGCAGCTGCTGCTGTAAGTATGGCTGCTGCGCCTGTTTTGGCAGCATCATCGTCCTATCCGGATGTAAACGAGGGGCAGAGTCATTATGAAGCGATCATGACATTGACCGAACAGGGCATTGTTCAAGGGTACGACAATGGACAATTTGGTCAGTGGGATGATGTAACGCGATCTCAAGTAGCTGTTATGATGTATCAAGCATTTGATTTAAAAGCACCGGAAGAACAAACGATGAATCGCCTGTTAAACCGGTACGACGACGTGAATAGCAATCATTCCTACGCCAAACAGATTGCCGCTGTTACCAAAGCGGGGATTTTTCAGGGAAGTGGCGGTTCATTTCATCCTAATCAACCGATCACACGGCAACAGCTGGCATCGGTCCTTTTGACAGCAAGAGATTTAGATGAATATGAGGCAAACGAGAGTAGAAACATAGAATTGGATAATGTGGCCCCGTCCCATAAGCAACGTGTTCAAATTTTAGCGGACTTGGGTGTCACGAATCAGACCGATGATTTCAGGCCTGCCGAATCGATTAGCCGCGGCGCATTTGCCACGATGTATGTCACACTCGATCAAAAAGTGCAAGAGCTGGGCAGCACATTTGAACTGTTCGACCAAAAAGTTATACAAAATGTTGATGCGGCGAATATGTATAATGACATCGACTATTTGAGCGATGTTCCGCGTGAAGCTGGTACGGACGGGGAAAAACGAGCCGTCGATTATATTAAAAATAGATTCGATGAGCTTGGTTACGATACCGAGATTCAATCATTTCCTATTCGGGAAGTCCACTCTGAAGCCAATGTTGCGATCAATGGCAACGCACTGGAGGACAAGGCAGTCGATGTCATCAGTGGTGGTCCAAACGGAAAACAAACAGCGTCCCTTGTTGACGTAGGCAAAGCGAATCCCGATGACATGCCGGATGTGGACGGAAAAATCGCGCTCATTGAACGGGGCAATACGGAGATGCCGCCTTTAAAACAAGTGTTCACAGTCAAGGAAAAGGGCGCGATTGGCGCTATCGTCTACTCCAGTGACGACGACGCCAGTTATCGAATGGTACCGGGCGCACAAATCATTCCGGCAGTTGGCGTATCCAGTTCAACCGGACAAGACTTGGTGAAGCAGTTGGACGATGGCGATGTAACGGCGACGTTGGATATCAAAGTCAAACGTATCGAAAAGACGTCCCATAATGTGGTTGCTTCTTTAAAGCCAGAACCGAATAAAGCGACAGGACAGCTCGTTACCATTGGAGCGCATCATGATTCTGTTCCTGGTGGCCCGGGCGCCAATGATGATGCATCAGGGGTATCAGCGGTGCTCGAGCTTGCCCGCATTTATGCGAATAAGCCGATCGATACGGAAGTACGCTTTGTAACGTTTGGCGCGGAGGAACGAGGGCTCATTGGATCAAGACATTACGTTGAGTCCATGTTGCAGAATGAACGGAACCGGATCGTATCACATTTTCAAATGGATATGATTGGTGCCCGTGAAGCCGGAGCCGATAACCCGGCCGGTGGACTGATTATGTTCACGATTGACGGCAACAAAAATCTAGTAACGGATATGGGCGCAACGTGGGCCTCCAAAACGATGGATGTCACCTTGCCATACGGACAAATGGGGCGCAGCGATCATCAGCCATTCCATGATGCTGGTATACCGACGGCGTTATTTACCCATGCGCCTCTTGAGCCATCGTACCACCAGCCAACAGACACATTGGATAAAATTAGCAAGAAGAAACTCCAGCAAGTGACGGAAACTGTTGGAGCGGCCGCCTATCAAATTATCCGGCCGGAAACACCAAAGGTACCAAACTTTGATATTGCCGATGATTTTATCAATTATTCGTTTGAAAATCGTCCGGTAGATTAATAGACGAACCCTACGGAGAAGAAACGCTCCGTAGGGTTTTTTTCGTGCCAGGCACCAACACAATTCAGAATTCTTCAAGTGCCAGGCACCGACACAATTCCAATTCAGAATTGTTCTCGTTCGCTGATATGTGTGTTAGAATATATGCTATGGAATGGTACTAGTTTTGTAGAGGATAGGTGATTTCTGTCGCATGTTGCATATGTTACCATGCATCATAACTGTATGAAGAACCGCATAGACATACAAAAGTGTTTCATATCGTGGGCAGAACAGTGCCAGTTCTACAATGCTAGTGATCGTTCGGAAATATTCATACATGGGAGGATACATCACATGAAAAAAGGAGTCACAACCGGATTAGCCGCTTTGATTGCTTCGACAACGATGACACCTGTCGCTCTGGCTGATGGTAATGAGTCAACTGTTAATGACGATCAGCAAGCACCGGACAGTACGGGGGACGAATCGCAAGAAACAGGTGACGAATCGGTTGAGACGATTGATACCCTTACGCTCGATGCTGCGATTGACCATGCGTTAACAGACAATACATCGCTTATGCTCGTCCGGTATCGGTTGGATAATTTGAAAAGTCAATTAGCTGGCACTGAAAATGATTACAGCGATTTGGAAGATGATATAGAGGATCTGGAAGATAAGTTTGATGATCTGAAGGAAAAACCGGGCCACACCTTTCAACAGCGTTATCAGATTCAAAACCAAATAGAAAAAATGGAAGATAGTCTGGATCAACTTGAAGACGCATATGAAGAATTGACGTCCAACAAAATACAACTTGAATTTAATCAACAGGAAGCTGAAGAAAACATTAAATTCAAGACCGTCTCCACCTTTATGCAACTGGTGATGACCAAAAATCAGTTGGCGTTCACAAAAGAATCCCTAGAGACGCAAAGAGAGCAAGTGGAAGCAACCAAGAAACGTTATGATCTCGGGCTTGCATCGCGCGATAAGTTCCGCACCGCCCAACGGGAACTGACACGTCTCGATTCCCAGATCGACCAGACAGAAACAACACTGCAAAATAATATGCGTGATTTTGCTGCCGATATCGGTGTTGCTTATCACGATGATTTATCCTTGGAAGCCCCTGGTTTGGAATCAGTGGAGCCCATCGAACAGGAGAAGACAACCGAAGAATTAATCAACAACTCATATAGCATGAAGACAGCCAAAGAAAAATTGGAGCTTGCTGAGTACAAATTGGACCAGGCCAAAAAAGACGTTACCGATACCGATAAAGATGTTGAAGCCGAAGATGTCAATCAGGCTGAAATTGCTGTAGAACAGGAAAAGGAAAATATTAAGCAATTAAAAGAGGATTTAAACCAGGCCATTGATAGTCTATTTACAGACGCTAAAAATCAATACCAATCGTTTATGGAAAAACGACATGAACTGGACTACGCCAAAGAAGATCATCAAAATCTGAAACGCCGGTTGGATGTCGGTCTGATATCCCAGCAAAAGTATGATTCAGCCCGCACGAAAGTGGATCAGGCGCAACTGGATTTAAAATCAGCGAAACAGGAATATTTTCTCCTGAAACGTCAAGTTGAGTTATTGAGAAACGGCGTGATTCAAACAGGCGGCGGCAGTCAACAAAGTCAACAACAGAGCGCAGGCGGCGGCAAACAATAAGCAGACATGACAAGACAGAACAAATGCGTCATCGCATCGTCGCTCGTATCTCAGAGCTAGTGGGATGTAGCGTCTGTGAGCTATGTATATACAGCCAGAACTGACCAGTCAGTTCTGGCCATGCCTTTGTAAAAACACAACTGATAAGGGGGAGGTATGATTTTATGAATACCAAGACCGGTTTAGCAGGTCTTTTGTCTATTATTCTCTTCACCGGTATCGCCACGGGATGCAGTGAGTCAGAAGGCGCAACAGACGATCAGAAGGAAACAGAAACACCCGTGGAAGTTGCGGACGTATCGCTCGGTTCGTTAAATGATGAGAATAAAATAACAGGGACCATTATTCCTGAACAGGAAGTAAACGCGACCCCGAAAGCACCGGGTGAATTAACAAGCGTCTCGGTGGAAAAGGGTGACACCGTGAAAAATGGAGAAACCATCGCACAAATTGATGCGACGGATGAACGCAATGCGCTCGACCAGAAGCAATCCAAGTTGGAGCAGGCAAAAATCGCGTTGGACAATGCGATTGCGGGCAAGAAAAAAGCCCAAACAAACCGCAAACAGTCGAAAGCGTCGTTGCGTCAAGCGGAGGCTTCTCTGGAAGAAGCGAAAGAAAAACAGCAAAATAATGAAGACAGTATCGAACTGGATATAGAAAATGCAAAAACGGCTCTCGATCAGGCAAAGAAAAATAAAAAACGGATGAAATCGCTGTTTGATGATGGGTTAATTTCCAAAAAGGAATATGAGGATGCCGAAAAAGCATTAAAAGACGCCCAGAATGCGTATGAAAAAGTGAAAATGAATAAAGAACAGGCAACGAGTGATATTTCGCTGGCGTCATTAAAAGCGTCCGTTGATCAGGCGGAAGTTGGCGTTGACCTTGCCCAGTCATCCATTCGCGAGGCGGAAATCGGTATTGACAAAGCACGGTCATCCGTTCAGCAAGCCCAACTAGGGGTTGATACGGCTCGGGAGAATTTACAGGATAAAATCATTAAAGCCCCTATAAGCGGTGAGATCACCACGTTGAACAGTGAGCAGGGGGAAATGGCCTCAACTCAGGAACCTTTCGCGACCATTGTCTCAATGGACACGGTCAAGCTGGAGGTTCAAGTATCACCGGAACGGTTGAAAAGGTTGTCGAAGGGCGATAGCGTCGAAATCGCTGTTTCAGGCGTGGACGACAACGTGACCGGAACCATTTCCTATGTTGCCTCAACAAGCTCTGATGCGGGGTTGTTCACTGTTGAAGCCGACATCCAAAACAGCGACCGTACCATCCGTCCCGGCATGGTTGCCACATTAATCACCGATGAAGTGCTGGTAGACAAGAGCCTCTTAGTACCATCCAACGCCGTGGTTCAAGTGGAAGGACAATCTGTTGTGTTTATCGCAAAAGATGGTAAAGCCGTTCAAAAAGACGTCGACATTATCCGGCAAGGAACAAACGTCACGGCTGTCAAAGGTGATATCAAAAAAGGCGATCAAGTCGTCACAAGCGGACAAAGCCTCCTCGAAGATGGGAATAAAGTAAAAATTATGGAGGAGGACTAAGCGTTGAAACTTGTGAGAGGGTCAATAAAACGTCCGGTCGGCGTTGTCATGGTCATCATAGCGGCCCTGCTACTGGGAACGATTTCGTTGCGGGGATTGGCTGTTGAACTGTTTCCGAAAATGGATCTACCTGTTGCTGTCGTAGCGACCAGTTATGACGGTGCTGCACCGCAGGAAATGGAGGAATTGGTCAGTAAGCCCATTGAATCGTCCGTTGGTGGCATTGAAGGGATTGATACCGTTCAATCCGTTTCTAAACCGTCTTCCTCCCTGGTCATTATGCAATTTGATTTCGGCAGAGATATCGATAATGCATTAAACGATGTTCGGGAAAAAATCGACCAAGTGTCAGGGACGCTTCCGGATAACGCCAATTCGCCCACCGTCATGCGGCTGGATCCGAATAGTACGCCGATTACGTGGGCCAGTCTGACCGGTGATGATCTAAGCAAAATGCAGGATATTGCAGAAGATGAAATTCAGCCGGAACTTGAACGCGTCAGTGGCGTTGCATCGGCTGACATTCAAGGTGGTGTCGAACGGGAAATCCGTGTCGCCCTAGATCAAGGGAAGCTGTCTAATTATGGCATAACACCATCCCAGGTCAGTCAGGCGATCAGCTCAGGCAATCGATCCATATCAGCAGGTACCGTCCTGCAAGGTGATAAAGATGTTCAGTTACGGATTGACGGTGAATACACCTCGGTGGACGCTATCCGGAACACATTGGTTGACTTGAATGATGGTAATTCGGTTCGAGTGGCCGATGTGGCCAATGTAAAAGACACGTTCAAGGACCAAAGCAGCATAACACGCGTTAATGGCAAAGACGCACTCATCTTTTCGATTACGAAACAATCCGACGGCAATACAGTGGATGCGGCTCAAGGGGTCCAGGATAAAATTGCCGAGTTGAATCCGGATCTTGACGAACGTGGTATGGAACTGACGACCGTGATCGATACATCAACGTTTATTACGGATTCCATGAAATCCGTTGTTCAAAACATGATTGTCGGTGCGATCATGGCAGCCGTCGTTCTGCTTCTGTTTTTACGGAGCATTCGAGCAACCCTGGTTGTCGGAATTTCGATGCCGATTGCTGTTATTTCCACTTTCACTCTCATGTACTTTACCGGCAAAACGCTTAACATTTTATCCATGGGTGGTTTAGCGTTAGGTATTGGTATGATGGTGGACAGTTCCATCGTGATTTTGGAAAATATCTTTAAAAAGCGTCAGGAAGGGTTGTCGACCGAGGATTCTGCGATTGAAGGCGGATCCGAATTATCATCAGCGGTTATTGCGTCGACGATTACCTCAGTCGTCGTGTTTTTACCGGTTGTGTTTATCGATGGTATAGCGGCACAATTGTTTAAACCGCTGGCCTTAACGGTTGTATTCGCCCTGTCTGCTTCTCTTATAGCAGCATTGACGTTAATCCCGATGCTGTCGTCGAAATTACTGACAAACGCGAATGTGTCATTTGGCGGTGAGAATAGCAAGGGAATGGTCAATTGGCTTTTGAATAAGTTAATTGCTGTTTACGAAAAAGTATTGGCTCGAGCACTCAGAATACGGAAAACGGTCGTATTAATTGTTGGCTTGCTTCTTGTCGGGTCACTCGCTTTAATTCCGGCGATAGGTGTTGAATTGCAACCAAGTTCGGATAACGGCCAAGCTCAAATTGAGGTAACCTTGGATGACGGGTCACAACTTGAAGAAACAGAAGCCACAGTCAAGAATATTAAAGACCATCTGAAGGGTTATGACGATATTATTAAAACCAGTTTTGTCACGATAGGCGGTGGTGGAACGCCGGGTGTTGGAGGCGGCTCCAGCAGCAATACAGCCAGTTTTATGATCGAATTAATCAGTTCAGAAAAACGGGACACGACAACAGATGGATTTATTGCGGATGTCGACGAGAAGCTCAATGATGTTCCAGGTGCAGAAATTACCGTTTCGGCAGGCAGTACGGGCATGAGCACAGGCTCCCCGATACAGGTTAACGTTTCCGGTGATGACCTCGACGTGCTAAGAGACATATCGCAGCAAATTGTCTGGATGATTGAAGATACAGAAGGAACGATGAACGTTGACAGCTCAGCATCCGAGGGAAATCCGGAAATTCAAGTGGACGTGAACCGGGATGTCGCCAGCCGATATGGTCTGTCGTACCAGCAAGTCATGAGTGAAGTCAACTTGGCGTTCAGCGGCCAAACAGCAACCAAATACAAAGAAGGTGGCAATGAATATGATGTCACGGTTGCCCTCCCTGATGAACAGAGGGAGACCATTCGTGATCTGGAAACCATGGTGATTAAAAATGCTCAAGGTGTTGATGTGCCCCTGACGGCCGTTGCCGATCTGAAACAGACGCAAGGACCGAGTGAAATTAATCGTCAAGATCAACAACGGCAAATGAACATCACCAGCGATGTCACAGGTCGGGATTTGGGCAGTGTATCTCAGGAAATTCAATCGAAGCTGGACCAAATGAATTTACCTGACGGCTATGACACCGATATGGGCGGACAAACGGAACAGATTACCGAGTCATTTACACAACTCGGCTTGGCATTAATTTTGTCCATTGTGTTAGTCTACATGGTCATGGCCTTTCAATTTGAGTCATTTACCTATCCATTTATTATCATGTTCTCCTTGCCGACCATGGTCATTGGTATCATTTTAGGATTATTTGTTACGAATATACCATTGAGTATGCCGGCATTGATTGGTTTGATCATGCTCGCAGGTATTGTCGTCAATAACGGCATTATCCTTGTTGACTATATTAACATTCTGCGTCGCAAGGGAATCGATCGTATGGAAGCTATTATTGAGGCAGGAAAAAGCCGTATGCGTCCGATTCTCATGACGACCTTAACGACAGCACTTGCGATGGTGCCGCTTGCGTTAGCTATCGGAGAGGGCGCTGAAACGCAGCAACCGATGGCCATCGTCGTTATCTTTGGCTTGTTATCATCAACCGTCTTCACGCTCGTTCTTGTACCGGTTATGTATGTGATTATCGACAACACCGCCAATACGATGAAACGGTTAGTAACACGGAAGAAGAAGACCCAGGAATTGGAGTAGAGGATGGTGTCGTATGACAAAGCCTAATAAATGGCAATCCATTCTGTCATCGGCTAATGACGTCTTTCTGAACTGCGGATATGAAAAGACAAAAATGGATGACATTGCCGTTGGTGCCGGTGTCGGAAAAGGAACCATCTATCAATATGTTGACAGTAAAGAAGAGTTATTTGTCCAAATGATTAAGACGAACGTCTCCTACGTGTCCGATGTGTTGATGGAAGCCATTGAAGAGTCCCATTCGATTGAAGCATTTTTCGATCGTCTGCTGCACAAGACACTATTTATGCTGAATAAGCACGGCGAAAAAATATCGTTTGTGATATATGAGGATCTATCAAGGATTTCCAATCAATTACAGGAATGGATGGCCGAGAATCAAGAGAAGGATATGCAACGACTGTCCACGATGCTGCAGCATTTTATGGATCAAAATGACATCCGGGATGTACAGCCGGAAGTCGCAGCATGGCTCATCCAGGACGTTCTCCGACTCGGCATTTACTTTCAAGTTTTCCGAAAGCAGGATAACATCGAAGAACTCATGCGCGGAGAAATCGACATCCTTTTAAAAGGATTGAAGTAGCGGTGCAGCGGTGCCAGGCACGTTAACTCTTCTGACTATTCTGAAAAGTAGCGGTGCCAGGCACTTCAATAATTCTGACAATTCTACGGGGAGGGTCTCTCTCCGTAGTCATCTTTTTTACAGAATAGGACATACTACCCTGTACGATTCCGTTTGGTGTACGGTAAAATAACGCTGTACTTATTAAAGAAGGAGTGGCGATAGAATGACGTTACGTAAATGGATGATAACGATGGTACTGGCAGTAGCAGCCATTTCCATAGCTGGGTGCTCGTCCGGAGATGAATCCGATAAGAATGATGAGCCAAAACAGGAAGAAAAAGACCAAAGTAAAGATCAAGAAAATAATGAGCCTTCACAAGAATTATCCAGTGACGATGACCTGCAAAAAACACTTAAGCAGGAAGACGAAGTAAAAAAAGCAATGGTTCAATTGGTTGAAGGCGAAGACAAAGAATCGGTTAATATTGATATACAGCTTAAAGCTGAAAAAGAATGGAATGATGACCTGAAGACGAAATACCAAGACATCATCAGGAACAAATATCCGGATAAACCAGTCGATATCATCATTGCACAAGACGGAACCAAACTCGATCAATACCAATTGGATTAATGGTGCCAGGCACTTTAACAATTCTGACAATTCTGCGGCGGGGCAAAACCCCTCCGCAGATTTTTTTGTTTGTTTTGGTGCCAGGCACGCACACAATTCAGAATAGTTCCGGTGCCAGGCACGCAAACAATTCGGATAATTTTGATTTGTTTCGGTGCCAGGTACGCTAAAAATGGGTGTTTGTCTTGTGTGTTTTTGAATTTTGTGGTGTTTTGGGCGCTGTAAAATGGCATAATGCCTGTTTTACATGGGCTGGATTCAGGGCTAGGATAGGAAAATAGAATCGTAAGGAAAGGATGATTGAAATGCATGAACACGTGATGAAAAAATGGCCGAGGCGGAATGTAGGTGGTTTTATTTATAAAGGCGAGACGTGCAAATTGAGAGCAACCGAGTATGTGGTTCATGTGACTCGACCGATTGGGGCTGGTTTTCATGGGCAGACCTAGACGGGCCTGGCATTCAAATGGTTATTATCATATCACCATGCGCGGCAATAATCGGCAAAACATTTTCATAGATCATGTCGATATTAACGAGTATTATCGTATTTTAAATGGTGTGTATTATAAATATCCCTTTGAAGTCCATGCCTATTGCATTATGACCAACCACGTTCATTTTTTGCTCCGGTCCCCTCATGTGTCACTTGGCACACTCATGTCACTCATAAACAAACGCTACAGCGACTATTATCGCCATCGATACCATTTTACCGGTCAAATTTATCAAAATCGTTATTATTCCAAAGAAGTGCCTCTTCCGGGCGGGATGGTTGAGGTGTCTGACTATATACACCGTAACCCGATCGAGACGGAGGTGCCGATGGTGTCGCAATTGCACATGTATCCCTACTCATCGTTCCCGCTTTATTACCACCAGCGAACAAGTCCCTACCCCTTCATCCAACTCGACGTCCTACGATCCATAATGTCAGGCACCGAATCAGTGCCAGGCACCAAAACAATTCAGAATTGAGTCAGTGCCAGGCACCGAAACAATTCTGAATTAAACGAGTGCCAGGCACCTTTTACTTCACCAATATGAACCGTGAGATGATGAATGTGAATGGGATGGGGATGATGGCCGCGATGAGCGGGGACAGAAATTCACTGAACTGCAGCAGGTCGATTAATACATAAAGGGACAAAGTTGAGACACTATAATTGACGACATACGTTAGCGGAAATTGAAAAAACTTCGCCAATGTCGGTTTCGTTCGGTACGTGAAATAACAATTCCAATAGAAAGACCCGACCATACTGATAACAAAAGCAGCTGAGTGATTGATGATATATAAACCACCCAGCGACATAAACAGCACATACAGCGTGTAATAGGTTAACGTGTTGATACAGCCAACGATGACAAATCGAATAAAGGCTCTGGTTTGGATTAAATGGATGAGCCTGGATATCATTTTTTGTCACCAATCGGAAGTTTTACTGTATATTGACGGTCGGTTCTGTGTTCTTTCGAATGGATATTGGTATGATAGATGACATACTCGGGCCTGCGTTTCACTTCATAAAAGATACGTCCGACATACTCCCCTAAAATCCCAATCGAAATGAGCTGAACGCCTCCCAGGAATAAGACGGAGGAAATGAGTGTAAAGTAGCCGGGAACATCGATGCCGAACAGCAAAATTTGCACAAACGAAACACCGATATACACCATGTTTAACAACGTGATGATCAAGCCCATGTAAATTAATAAGCGCAACGGTTTGCTGTTAAAGGAAATGATTCCATCGATCGCGTAATTCAACAATTTGCTGAATCCCCATTTGCTGCTGCCGGCCACCCTTTCCTGGTTGTCATACTCAATCACATTTTTCTCATACCCAATCCAGGAAAACAAGCCTTTGGAAAAGCGGTTGTATTCCGGCATTTGTAAGAGCGTATCAACAGCTTGGCGGCTCAGCAGACGAAAGTCCCCAATGCCGTCGACCAACTCGACATCAATCAGTTTATTGATCATTTTATAGTAAACCATCGTCATCCACTTGCGGAACGGTTTTTCATTGGTCCGTGTTCGTTTGGCGACGACTTGGTGATACCCATCCTCATACGCCGCCAGCATATCCAGAATCAAGTGCGGCGGATGCTGTAAATCGGCATCCATAATAATGACCGCATCGCCGGAAGCATTTTTTAATCCGGCTAACATCGCCGCTTCTTTCCCGAAGTTTCTTGTGAACGTTACATATTTGACACGTGAATCAGCAGCGGCGATATCATAAATGATGGAAAAGGTGTTGTCCTGACTTCCATCATCGACGAAAATCATTTCATGGGAAACGTCCGTTGACCGCTGTAAAACATCACTGATCGCTTGATATGTTTGTTTTAACGAATCTCTTTCATTGAAACATGGTATGATGAGAGAGACGGTTTTCATCAGAATCCTTCCTTGCTTGTAGTCGTGAGACACTTAATGTTTTCTGTTCCATTCGGCATAAGGAATGAACCGGACATCCTGCTTTTCCGGTACGCCGTAAAATCGTTTGAACATCCGATTAAAATGCGCGTCTGGTGGGGTAGAAAACCACATAAAGGACGAAAATGGCAGCTCCGGAAGATAGATGGGCTGGTCCGTCGTCACGGCTTGGGTCTGCAAATGGGTGAGCCTTTTCTCGTTAGCATGCCCAATCGTGGAAAAGATACCGACATAGGCCACAACAGCCGCTACTACCAGACTGATCAATGCGGAACGAAGCGGTTTGCTGCCCCACGCATGCCATTTTTTGTTATACGCAAACAACTCCAACCCGAGTAGGACCATAAATATATAGGACGCCAATGCAGCTCTCGGACCATAAGGCGTCACATAGGCAAATGGCGCGGATAATAACACAATACCAAGCACATATAGCAACAGCCGATTGCGAGCCGGAGAATCTTTCACGAAAACCATAACAGACAGGCTGACCGCTATGAAATAGAACGCGCTTAATAACGCCTCCGCATCATTGGTCAAGGGTCCCAAATAAGCATTTCCTAACATGTGCTGAAAAATGACGACATATAATACGAAGCCCCCGACGCCCAGAAGCACGATTGGCTTTACGACTTGACTCACGCGTGATCGAGAAGCTCCATGCACAACGAGAATCATAATCATGACGCCAATAAATAAATGAATAGCGGGGTTATCGATGAATAAATAGCGATACATATCGCCGGAGAACACGTCATAGGATTTGCCTAAAATTCCGGCGTCCGCTCCGTTCTTAATCTCCCTGTACGCATGTTTGTCCTGTCCGTTCAGTATATTCCAGTACGCACTGTTTGAAAACATGATAACCGCACCAATGACTGATGACAGCAAATAGACGAGATGAACACGACAAACCGTTCGATGCACAACGACGGTATACACAACGACCATGCACGCGATGACAATCGAAAATATCGTCACATGCTCAACGATCAATTGCGTGGATAGACCGAGAGGAATGGCCGCATACACTTGCCACGTCCGATAAGTGGGCGGCTCGTCGGAGAAAATATTTTTTACCATCATGATATAGAGAATGAGTAACACCATCGATGGAACATAATTAACGAACCCGGCTGTCCATCCAAAGGTTTGTGCGTAAATGTCTGTCGGCAAAAGCAGCATAAATAGAAACGCCAATAGCCAATAAAGCAGGTTGTTGTCCTGACTGGTTACGCGCCCAATGACATAAACCAATGCCGTTGCAAATAGGCTCAGCACCACGTACCGCAGGAATGCGAAGCGAGTGGCTAAAATTTCAATGATATTACTGAGATACCGGCCATTATAATCGGCGAAAAGATTGTCCAGGCGCGTCATGCCCCGTTCAGTGCCCCACGTCCAGTCATCACCGGTATAAGGCGTCTGGAAAGCAATGAAAAAATAAAATAAAAAAATGCCTGTAAACAATGCTATAGGTACATAGTTACGTTTGTCGGTCAATGATCATCCCCGCTCTTTCTATTGGAGAACTGCACACACACGAACAAAGTATATCACACAGGGATGCAGGGTGCCACCGATTTTCCACAGTGCCAGGCACGCACACAATTCGCAATTCTTTCGGTGCCAGGCACGCACACAATTCAGAATTGTCCCGGTGCCAGGCACGAGGCACACGCGGTGCCAGGCACACGATCGATTTTCTGGAACGCGCTATCAGTTTATGTTATATTGGAAAACACTGGGCACTCGAATAGTTTGAAAGTTTCGTAGTGTCTGGCACATTTCACAGCATAAAGGAGAGGAGAGACAGAAAGATGTTCAAAAGAGGAATTTGGGTTGCTGTATTTGCTGTTGTGGTAAGCCTGCTCGCTCCGGGTGCGAAGGCGGACGCCGAAACGTCATTTTCCGATGTGCCCGAGGATTTTTGGGCCGCGGATGCGATTAACCGTTTTGCTAATACAGGTGTCATAGACGGCTATGAGGACGGTTCATTCGGTGTGAATGATAACCTGACCAGAGCTCAAGCGGCTATTATACTGGTCAATGCAAAGGATCTGGAAAAGCCGGATAGCGATGCTGTGACCAACTATTTTGACGATATTCAACCCGATCATCCATATGCCGACTACATAGCGGCTGCCGGGAAATCGGGAATCATGAGCGGCAGTGATGGTGCGTTTATGCCGGATAAGAATTTGACACGCCAGCAAATGGCTTCGGTTCTTGTCAGTGCATTCAACCTGGAAAGCGGTGAAGAGAGCGTAGATATCAATCTCAGTAATGTCAGCTCGAGTCACGAGGACAATGTGCAAGTGCTGGCTGATTTAAAGATTACGAATCAGCTGAAGGATTTCAGCCCGAATGAAAATATCTCCCGGGCTCAGTTCAGCGTAATGCTTGCGCAGTCCCTCGATAGTAAGGACGATGAGACGGACAACGATAATGGTAACGACGACGGTAACGGAAACGGCGATGACAACGGTAACGATAACAATACCGAAGTGACTGAGCTGTTGAAGAAAGCATACGGGAACGAACAGGAACTGGATTCGTATGAGTTCGAGGGCAATGCCAACATCGAGCTGTCACTTCCTGAATCAATGAAGACGACGCAGGAAGAAAAAGCAATGGGCATGATGCTTGAGGATATACAAGTGGACATCAGCGGTTCCTATCAAAAAGATCCGATGATGCTCGACGCGTCGGTTGACGTTACTATGAAAGGTGATATGGAGACGACGATCACCATTCCGATGATCATGACGGAAGAAAAAATGTGGATGAAGTTCCCGCAAACACCTGCTGCGCCAATGCCAGAAGAGCTGGATGGCAAATTTATCGAATTTGACATGCAGGAGCTTCAGGAGATGCAAGGCCAGCCATCCATTGATACCGATGTGCAAACCGAATTGGCAATGGCTGTCCAAGACCTATTTATCGATACGTTTGGCAATGACTACTATGATAAAGCAGAAGCCGGATCCTACGATCTTCCGGAAGACGTCAATGCTGAGCACGTGCTTCACTTCGAATTGACGGATGACGAATTGCAGCCATTTATGGAAACATTGCTGACAGGCTTTGTGCCGGGATTCTTTGACATTCTGGAAAAACCGGAATACTCCGAGGCGCTTGGTCTGACGGAAGAAGACATCAAGCAGGCGCAGAAAGAATTTGAAACTATGAAAGAAAACATCGACACCATTACATCCGAAATCGACGATACGTTGCAGATTAATACGTTTGAAGAATATGTGGCGATAAACGATCAAAACTATATCGTTCATGATACCGTTGATCTGGACGTGGATGTGAGTGCCGAAGGGGAGACATTTGGCGTGAGTCTTTCCGCTGATCAAACCAAACGCAATATCAATGGCGACATTTCCATTGATACACCGGATGCGGATGAAACTGTTCCAGTGGAAGAATTGGAAGGCATGATGCCAACAAAACCAATGGAACAGGACGTATCGTAACCGGACTGATCAAAACAGTTCGAAGCTAAAACAAAAAACGTTTAATTAAGAAAAAACCCGAACGGCGATTCATAACTCATTTGAACCGGTTCGGGTTTTTCTTTTTTATTACTTCGTAGTATAATAGACTATAAATCTATGAAATAAAGAAGGGATAACATCGAATGAAACGACAGAGAGTGACGAGCGTATTATTATTGCAGTCAGCCGTTTTGTTGCTATGGTCGATGGTTCTTGGTATGCCCGGAGACGCGTCGGCATCGCAATCGGTTCAGGAACAATTCCCCGTGTCAAAAGGGGTTCAATACAAGGATATCCGTTTATCCAACGGTTCAGGCGAACAAGCGGTACGAGTGACGGCGATCGACACAAGTCGTACAGATACATCGGTGGAGGTAGGATTTCCGGACGGGTTGAACAAGCTGTTAACGACCACGTCACTAGTGATGAACTACCATCGCAATGACCATCGTGTTGTCAGTGCCGTGAACGCATCCTTTTACCACACGGTCCCGCGGATCCCCATGTATCTTATATCCAAAGATAATAAATTGACATTTGCGGGGCAACAAGTATCCAGCAATCAAAACAGTTATGTTAATGAGCCGATTGCTTTTGGGATGAATAGACACGGCAAAGGAATGATTGACGATTATCATTTGACGCTTAATTATACATACCAAGGGAAAAAACACAAGATGATAAGTGCCAATAAACCCCGGACCGAAGACGGTGTGACGCTGTATACCTCAGCGTTTCATGGGAATACGACGCAAACGAATCAATACGGTATGGAAGTCGTCGTAAAAACGGATGAAAAACCGGCTCTTACGTTTGGATCATCGTATCAAGGCACGGTAACAGCCGTGCGTCAATACGGCGACACCGACAGTGCTGACATCCCGGAGAATGGGTTTGTATTATCCGCGCACCGTAAAGCCATGGGCCCACTTGACAATATGGAAAAGGGTGACAACGTGTCTTTCAATGTGGATATTGACAATAAATGGAAAGGGTCATCGTTTATGCTCACAAGTGGACCGATGCTTGTGAAGGATGGTCACGTCAACTTGTCGATGAATCCGAACAGCTGGCGCGCTAGATTGAAGGCCCCCAGAACGGCGGTCGCTATTGATGAATCCGGCGACACGGTCTTTTTCATAACGGCTGATGGGCGACAATCAGGCTATGCAGCAGGCATGACACTTTCGCAATTTGCCAAGTATGCCGTCCGATTAGGTGCCGATCGGGCGCTGAATCTTGATGGAGGCGGCTCGACGACGATGGATATACGGTACCCGGGCTATGACACTGTGCAAGTGGCAAACCGGCCATCTGACGGGCGACAGCGAGGCGTGATTTCGGCGCTGATGGCAGTATCGACATCAGACAAGCCTTATTATCTGTATACGGATGTGAACCGGGATGACACGCACGCCGACGGCATTGAGTGGCTCACCAAACAAGGCATACAAGGGTATGAAGATGGCTCATACGGCGTCGGTAAAATTTTGAACCGCCCGCATGCAGCGATTATGTTTACAAACGTTCAGAACCTTGAAAGGCCGGATGCATCAGCCGTTACGGACTATTTTAAAGACATTGAGGCTGATGACCTATATGCATCCTATATAGCCGCTGTAGGACAAGCAGGAATCTTCAACGGCAGTGATGGCAACTATATGCCGGAGAAACAGCTGACCCGGCAACAAATGGCCTCTACATTGGTATCTGCATTTGATTTGGAGAAAAAAGGGGACGACGTGGATATTAATCTATCGAACGTAGCTCCGTCGCATAAGGAAAACGTTCAGACACTTGCCAATCTCGGCATTACGAACCAGCTGGACGACTTTCGCCCGAATGAACCCGTTACACGCGGCCAATTCGCTACGTTTCTCTATCAGTCCCAGCAAAACTAATGCTAGTGACTAAAGGCTGGGACTGGCTGAACCATGCGACAGCGTATTTTTCCGCAGCGATCGTTAACGTTTAACCGTATCGATTATAAAAAAATCCGAACTGATTCAATATCTAAATGGAAGACGTTTGAATCAGTTCGGATTTTTGATTGTCGTCGGTGACACAGAGTCTTTCGTTATGGCGTTGTATTGCTCGCCAGCGTTTGGGAAAGTTTCCGGTAATGCGCTGAAACCGTTCCTGGGGAAGCATCATATTCACTGGCCACTTGTCCTTGTGTCATAGACGTATTATTTAAAATGGTTTTTTGTACAAAGTATTCCAGGGCCGCCGCATAGGATTCGCTTTTGACGAAGGACGGCTTTGCCTGTTTGCAATAGTCATTCCACAGGTCAATGCCCTGAAGAATGATGTCATCGGATATGTCTTTGTCAACCATATGATTGGCAAACAATTGGACAACCTGCCCTCGTTGCGGATTGGCATCATCCGCGTCTGTTTCAAGTGAAAGGGCCTCGGCTAAAAAGTCAGGAAAATGCGTCTTCAAACCATCATCTTTACTGGAATAGTGCTGTAATAACGTTATGACGTTTTCTTTATTATAGGCATACAGCTTGACGATGCTGTAAAAAAAGTTGAATCGGTCAAAATATGGGACCAGTGTTCCGATAAGGAGGCTACCGTGTTTGAATGTCTCGCCTTCTGCCATTGGAAGCGGGTAGGCGGTATCACTCAATAGCTCCCGGACGAATAATTGGCTGGATGCCTCATCAATGTCTATGACTTCATACACAGAAGGAACGCTATGGCCCCATAGACTAAACGTATGTTTCGCCTGATGTTCTATTTGGGACTGATATGTGTGATAAAAGGCATCAAACAGGGTTTGTCCCCTTTGAAGGCATGCGACATTCAGCAGTATCCAGATCATTAAGCCGCTCTCATAAATTTGATTCATATCATCGTTGTCGAGGTCGCGTGTCGCATATCGGGTTATCTGTCTATGAATGGTATCGTCGTGCTTATTCGTTGCAAAAGAAACGAACTGTTGGTGTAAACGATCCAGTTCTCTGTTGATGACTTGGGAACTGAAATCGGTTATGTTAAAGGCTCCGCAGCATTTTTTATACTTCTTTCCACTGCCGCATGGACAAAGCTCATTTCTTTCATACTTGCACATAGTTCAAAGCACCTCGCATGTAAGTTAGATACCTTATTAATTATGCTTGAAAATCCGAAAAGGTTCAAGGAAAAAATGTCCAAACCCCGTTATTCTTACTCACATGTTTCCCTATTGAAAATCGTTTATACGTGCCAGGCACTTTAACAATTCAAAATTTTCTCGGTGCCTGGCACTGAATCAATTCGAACTATTCACAATTGTTTTGGTGCCAGGCACTAGGTGGAAATTGTTTCTATTAATATATGAACCTATACCCATCCAAAATGGTGTATAATCTATTTAAAACGTTATGGTGTCATAATAGGAGGTTAACATGAAAAGAAATATCATCACGGGATTATCAGCAGTACTGCTCGCATTTATCGTATTGGTACCAAGGATTGCTTATGCAGCTGAGGGTGATGTAGATGATCCGGCGACACAGATTCCAGTCCTCATGTATCACGGTTTGTTGACGGAAGAGGAAAAACAGTTACATCCTAACAATTCAAGTTATATCACGGTTGATAGTTTTGAAAAGCAGATGACGTATTTGGCGGAAAATGGTTATCACACAATTTCAGTTGACGACATGAATGCCTTTTTGGCCGGTGATCGTCAATTACCTCGCAAAAGTGTGATGATTCAATTTGATGACGGTCTTCGAAGTGTGTATCGCTATGCTATGCCCATTATGAAAAAGCATGATCTCCATGGGGTCGCAAATATCATTACCAATCGAACATATAAAGATTATGGCGACGAATGGGATCCTGCGAAGCACCAATATATGGACGAGCGTATGCTTGATGCCATTTCGGACGAGGTTTTTGAACTGGAAAGTCATACAAATCAGTTACATAGGTATATAAAAGGACAATCAGCTTTTACATACAAATCGCCCGATACTGTCATTTCTGATCTTGATGCAAATCGACAGGCGCTTTCAAACTACAATGACGATGTAACCTTGTTTGCTTATCCATTTGGTCAGTACAATTCTGAATCTAAAAAGATATTGAAAAAAGCTGGGTTTCAAACAGCCTATACGGTGAAAGACGGTTATGTATCATCGTGGGATGACCCTTATCAACTTAATCGACTTGGAATCGTTCCGTCAACGAGTTTCCAAGAATTTAAGAATATAGTAACGAATACGGTGGCACCCATTTTTACGGATATACCGCTCGATCATCCAAACTTTGGACAAACATTTTGGTTATACAGTCATCATATTATTAAGGGTTACCCGGATGGTCACTTTGGTCCACGAGAACATATAGACCGGTCACAAGCTGCTAAAATGCTTGTTCAGGCGTTGGGCATGGACGTTCCTGACAATGTCGAATCAGCCCCTTTCACGGATATACCGCTTGATTATCACGATCCGTATCTAGTAAAAGTCGTGACAGCACTGAAACAGAACGGGATATTTCAAGGCGATGGTGGTGCATTTAAACCAGCGTCACATCTAACACGAGAGCAAATGGCGACGGTGCTGGTTAATGCGTTTAACTGGACCGAAGCAGACACACACGTTGACGTGGCTGATCTAAATCAAGCCAGTCCGTCACATAGGGAAACGATTCGTATTATGGCGCAGAAGGGGATCACAGCACTGCCAAACGGAAAATTCTCACCACACGACCCAACCAGACGCCTTCATGTAGCCAGCTTTTTGTACCAAGCCATGCACTAAGGTGTCAGGCACTGAATCAATTCGCACTATTCGCAATTGTTTTGGTGCCAGGCACTTGCAACTGGCGCTTGCAACTCTATTATGCTATAGTGGTAGATATATGGAGTCATAGACGAATCGATGGTTCTGTATCTCACCATAAAGTACGTGCCCTATGATCATGGGGAACATAATTCCAGGAGGGGAAACCAATATGTCCCATACGAAGCAATATCGTAATGTAGCTGTCTCATCCATGGCAGCGGCTACGGCAGTTGTTGCTGTGGCGCCCGCCGTATCAGCCGATTCAACGGAATTTACGGACGTTCAGGAAAGTAACTCTCACTACGAAGGGGTTATGGCCTTGGCCGAACAAGGCATTGTTGATGGCTATGAAGACGGGTCATTCGGTGTTTATGACAATGTAACCCGCCGGCAGATAGCCGTTATGCTTTATAACGCATTGGATCTTCAAGCGCCATCGGATGTGTCAGACGCATTGAGCGCATATTCCGATGTTGACGCTGACAGCCTGTATGCCGAGCAGATTGCTGCGGTCACGGAAGCAGGTGCGTTCAGTGGTAGTAATGGCAAGTTCAATCCGGCCGACGACATCACGCGTGCACAAATGGCTACCGTCCTTGTCAGCGGTCTTAATCTGAAACAATATGACGACACGGTTGAGGATGTCGATATCAATTTGGACAACGTCGGCCCATCCCATGAAGCCAACGTACAAGTGTTGGCTAATCTTGATTTGACGGTTGCAACCGATGATTTCCATCCAAGTGAAGAAATCTCCCGCGGTGCCTTTGCAACCATGCTTCATGGCGCTCTTCAAATTACTGACACGACCATCGTTCACAGTGTCGAGGCAACGACGGATGTCGTCGATAATGATACACCTGGCCAACTCGCAGGATTCACGATCAATGACGGCACAAATGTCAGTGTCGACCAACTGAAAGAATCCGGATATGACGTTACATTCACGTCACCGAGTGCGATTTTTACCAAACTGGATGACGATGGCAATGCCGTTAAAGGTGCGGCCATCACATCGACAACAGGCCAATTAAAAGATTCGTTTGACATAGATACGACGTTTGAGTATCAAGTTGTTATTTCCGATGACAATGGAGACATCGTAGCTGAATCCGACGTGGTGTCCGTTAATGTGGAAAATTTTGATACAACGTACGAATCGATTGATGACTACACGTTGCAAGCCGGTAATCTCACTCTTGAAAACAGCACAACAGCTGTTGAAGGTGAAACGGTGACCATAACAGATGTTACAGGAACAACAGAAGCAGGTGACGCGAATAATCCTATTGACGCCTACTCCATTGACTCATCGAATCCGGATGTTGCGTATGTTAATTCTGAAGGCGAACTGACAACCATAAAAGCGGGAGCAACTGAAGTAACCATCTCTACCGGCGAGACAACAACATCGTTTACATTGACGGTCTCTGCTGACACACGCGAAGCCTCCAATGTAACGGTCGATCCGTCTTCCGTTGAATTCGTCGCAGACAATGGCAGTAAGCAGCAAGTGGATCTGACCGTGACGGATCAATTTGGCGAAATTTATACAGGTGAGGTTTACGTCAAACGGCCAACCGTTCAAGTGGATGAAACGCAGAAGCCGATCGTTGAATTTGCCGAGGGCCATTCATCCAACGTCGCGATTGACAATGGCAAGGGACACTTTTCTATTACTGGCTCGGTAGAAGGTCAAGGCAATGTAGCTGTATATGACGAAGAAAACGGGAATCCATTAGGGTCGGTATCCGTTGACGTGTCCGGAGATCTCAATGTCGATAACCGTAAATTTGAGGTAGTCGGAGGCGAGTCCGATGATACTACCATCGATGCCTATGCC
Organism: Lentibacillus halophilus; assembly: GCF_055395055.1. Lineage (NCBI taxonomy): Bacteria > Bacillati > Bacillota > Bacilli > Caryophanales > Bacillaceae > Lentibacillus > Lentibacillus halophilus. Next base: position 546,126 of record NZ_AP043750.1, on the reverse strand, counting down.
GTTGGAACCGGAGATGAAAGGGATAAGGATTCAAGCGTCCGCCTGGCTTTGAATCAATATAATGAAGCCGGCTTTAAAATTGGACAAGAATCCATCACTGCAAAAGAACAAACCGCTGATGAATACACCGTTCAAATTTCCAACGACACAAATGCTAATGTCCAAGTTAGCAACAATGACGTCGTTGTGACGGCTAAAGGCAAAACCGGAACGATTGATTTGGACGTCAGTTACGGTGGTACGGTTGTTGCTGAAAAAACCGTGACTGTCAAAAATTCAACGCCGAAGATGAATGCGATAGCCTTTAAAACAACGGACGCAGTGACAGAAGCCGGCGAAACCGTGAATGCGTCAACGGTTCTTTCTTATGAAGAAGACACAGGCATCGTTACAGGCGTCGACGTTTCCACGAATGAAAATGTTTACGTTGACGATAATAACTTCTATATTGAAAAAGACGGTGATGACGGCCTGACAGACGGTGATGAGATCGTCGGTTCAATCGAATGGACTGGAAATAAAGATTTAACCATCACAGATAACACAGCCTATACGGTCCAATCCGGCGACCAAGGCAACGTTATTTTCTCCGTTAAAGACGATACGGACAACACGATTAACACAACAGCCGTATCCGTCGATGTTCCATAGGTGCCAGACACTGAATCTAGAAAACGTTGGAATGAGATACAACACTCATTCCAACGTTTTTTTTGGTGCCAGGCACTCTAACAATTCAGAATCTTTCCGGTGCCAGGCACTTCAACAATTTAGACAATTCGCAATCGTTTTGGTGCCAGGCACTGAATCTCGGTGCCAGGCACTTAATCTCTAAATCTACTGGCGCTGATTCTATGAACACGTTATAATGGATAGAAATGTGATTGATTTCTTGAGGAGGTTTGAAATGTGAAGAAAACGTTTTTATTTGTAACCGCTGTATGTATTGTGACAACCGTCTTGTTGCCTACCCGGATTTATGCGGACGGGCATACGAATCCTCCGGTGGGTGGCGTGAAACAAAAAATAGCGAATGAGGCTCGTGAGCAAGGCATTCCGCCTGAGATTTTAAAAGCGATTGCAGCTAACGAATCCAATTATAAGCAATTTGATGCCGACGGGAGTCCGCATATATCATCGGACGGCGGCATTGGCATCATGCAGGTGACACCGGATAATGTTGATATGGATGTGGATAAGGAAAAGTTGAAAACGGATTCGGAGTATAACATTCGCGTGGGCGCGCAAGTGTTACTTAACAAATGGAACTTAGACTTCCTGCCACAGATGAATGACCATGATAAAGCCGTTTTAGAAGACTGGTATTTTGCCGTTATGGCTTACAATGGTCTGTCCAAAACAAATGATCCAACCATCCATTCAGGCGATACATACCAAGAGAAAATCTATCGCCGCATCGAACAGTCATCGCTTCTTTACGGGGAAAACGAATCCTACTTTGAATTCCCGGATATAGATATCAACTATAAAGACAATAACGACACGATCTTTTTCCCGCCAGACAGCGATCATTATGAAACCGGTACGACCACACCATCCCAGCAAATGTATGACGAGAACGACACGGTTTTCATTGATGAACGGGAAGGTTTTGCCAACATCAGACATAACGGCATCAGAGGCGATGCAACGCCATTATGGCCGTATACCCCTTTAACGTTGACCAATGCTTATCCCATTGAGTCATCAAACCCCGCCAACGACTTTGCTTATTACCACGTGTCAGGGATCGATGTTAAAGGGTATGTCGCATCAGCCTACATCAATGACGGTCATGACGATATGGTGTTTAACGACACGATGGATGATCATCGCGCGGCGGCGCAAGCCTTTGTTTCTATGAAAAATTATGCAAACGGGTATCCCAGCGGTGACTTTGGTTCCAATGATCGTTTGAAACGAGAGCATGCTGCGGTCATTCTGGCTAACATATTATCCCTGGACGCCCCGGATGATTACGACATACAAGCCTCGGATGCTGAATCCATTGACGATTATCGTGAGCCGTTACGAAAGGCTGAATACAATGGTTTGCTTGGCGGTGGCGGCAAATTGCGTCCGAAAGAGTATGTCACCCGTGCACAAATGGCTCAAATTATGAGTGAAGCGTTCGAATCGTACTACGAGAAACCTGAATCGATGCACTCATTTGACGATGCGAAAAAGATCTGGAATCTGGAGGAAGTAAACACCATGTATCACAATCATATCACTACCGCCGATCCGTTCCGGCCAAACGAAACGATTACACGTTCCCAATTTGCCATCTTTATTTATCGCACCATGGTCGACGTTGAAACCAGTAGCTAACGGGCCGTTTGGAAGGGGAACGACTGTTATGAGCTGTCAAAGCGCCGTCGTCTTAAATACTAGATTACTATACATGGAGGATGCCTATGTACCTACGAACACTTTCTATTATGTTTTTGATCAATCTTATCGTCATGCTTATTCATCCATCCGGATCATTGGCTGCGGCAGAAAGCCAATCTATGACAAATGATGTGAATAACCGCCGGGTGATTATTCAGGTTAAGGACGATCACCATTTCGCTGCGGATAAATGGGGGATCCAGGAAATAACATCCAAACAACTTCTGCGCGATCAGTATAATCTGGTACGGATTCCGAATCACATGGATTACACAGAGACGTTAGACGACATCAAGCAGGCATCCAATGTAGCGATGGCCGAACCGGACTATATACGCCAAAAAACGACCGTCCCATCCGACATCGGCAATGACAAACAGTGGTATTTGGACCGCATTCAAATGCCCCAAGCGTGGGATGTGGAAACGGGATCATCGGATGTCACGATTGCTGTTTTGGACACGGGTGTTGACGCAGGTCACCCGGAACTGAACGGACGCGTCCGATCCGGGTATGATTTTGTCAATAATGACCGTGATCCGGATGATGATAATGGCCATGGAACGTCTGTGGCCGGCGTCATTGCTGCCAACGCCAATGAAGAGGGGGTCTCGGGCATTGACTTAGGCGCTGAATTGCTGCCAGTCAAAATTGCTAATAATGCAGGTGAGGCATCCGTCTATCATATTTTGGAAGGCATTCAGTATGCGATCGATCAGGGTGCAGACGTTATCAATATGAGTTTTGTATCCTATCGATCTAGCAAACTCGAAAAAAATGCTGTTCAAAAAGCTTATGAGGCCGGTATTTTGCAAGTGGCTGCGGTCGGTAATAAAGCGATAAATGAACCGAGCTACCCAGCAGCATACCCGGCTGTTATAGGTGTTGCTGCAACAAACCAACAAGGCGATCACGCTGAATTTTCCAATTATGGTGATGCAGTCGATGTGACAGCACCAGGACAATCGATTTACACGGTACATAAAGGGGATCGGTATGACACGTATCAAGGGACATCGTACGCAACCCCGATTGTGAGCGGAATAGGTGGTTTGCTGAAAGCGCACCGTCCGAGTTGGTCAAACGTTCAATTAAAAAAAGCATTGGAAGCAAGTGCAGTGTCTCCAGATAAAGCCGAGTGGACTGGTTATTTCGGCTACGGGCAAGTGAATGCACACCGCGCTTTAACCATGGATTTGGACGGTTGGAGCGACGATGTACCGAATACACAAGCGTCGGCCAAAGCGTTGGCGTTTGATCAACCTGTCAGTGAAAAAATCAATCATTCGATGGATAACGACTGGTATCGTTTGGAGGTGGATAAACGCAGTAAAGTGACGATCAAGCTGTCTAATCCATCACAGACGCTTGATTTGACGGCAGAACTACATGATGCGGATGGTCCAATGGCAACGTTGGATGCGCAAGCGGCTGGAGGGGACGAGCATGATACATTCACAGCGGATGCGGGGACGTATTATTTGAATGTTCAAACCAAGCACCACCGCTGGTCGACGGTCCCTTATGACATCAGCATCAGCAAACAATTTCCGGACGTCGAGCGATATGCGAACGAAATTCAGTATCTGACGCAACAAGGCATCATTCATGGGTTTTCAGACGGCACATTCAAACCAAACCAAAATGTGACCAGGTTGCAAGCTGTTCAAATGTTATTAAGTGAAATGGACATAGATGGTGATCAGGCGACCGTATCCGACCCCGGCTTTAAAGACGTTCACGCCGATACCTATGGCTATGAAGCGATTGCCAAAGCCGCTGAACTCGATCTTATCAACGGAAAAGAGGATGTATCCTTCGATGCCGGCGGTCAACTTACCCGTGGACAAATGGCAGCGATGTTAGTGTCAGCCTATGATCTAACAGGAGCGTATAACGACCGTTTTACCGACGTCCCGAACGGTCATTGGGCCCATGATTCCATCGATATACTTGCGGCCAATGACATGGCCAAAGGGTATCCGGATCACACATTCCGACCGGAACAGCCGATCAGTAGAGAGCATTTTTCCCTGTTTCTCTATAATTATATGAATGGATAGTGCACGAACCATGGTCGTTGGCAACCATGACCGTTAAAAAGGTTGCAAAATAGTTAGAAGGCCCCTTTATTTTCAGATTTTAATAGACTATTATTGGTTTAATAGAGTTTTTTGAGGTGGTGAAAAAGCATGACCAGCCATGAATTATGGCGAACGATAATGGTTGGCGTCGTTGGGTTGGGGATGTTACTGGTAACACCTGCATTAACGTTGGCTTCAAGCCCATCGTTTGATGATGTGGATTCGTCCAATTCCCATTATGACGCCATTATGGAACTGGCAAAACGAGATGTTGTAAGCGGTTATGAAAACGGTGAGTTTGGCGTGCACAAACAATTGCAGCGAAATCACGGAGCCATTCTTTTTTATGAGGCGCTAGGTCTGAGTGACATAGCGAGCACGGAGAAACGTTTAAGCCGATATGATGATGTCGATGCAAACGATATGTATGCGACAAAGATTGCAGCGGTAACGCCGGAAATATTCGCGGGATCAAATGGTTCATTTCTCCCGAATGCCGATATGACACGGGAGCAGATGGCGACCACCATTGTGAGTGCGTTTGACTTAAAGGATGACGGAACCAATCCGGACATCAATCTGGATAATGTCAATCAATCGCACCGCGAAAATGTAAAGATTTTGGCACAGCATGATATAACCAATCAGCTTGATCATTTTCGGCCAGAAGAAGCGGTGAAGCGAGGACAATTCGCGACATTTTTACATCAGTCCATGATTTCGACCGACATGATCGGGGACTCATCAGCTAATGATGACTCGAATGAAGACGAAACACCAGAAGACAAGCCAAATGAAGACTCCGATTCATCGGATGAAGAGTCGGACTCAGGGTTGGGCTCATCGAAACCGGACAATCCGGATGGCGATAAGCCAAATGAAGACTCCGATTCATCAGATGAAGAGTCGGACTCAGGGTCGGGCTCATCGAAACCGGATAACCCGGGAGAAGACAAGCCAAATGAAGGCTCCGATTCATCAGATGAAGAGTCGGATTCAGGGTCGGGCTCATCGAAACCGGACAACCCGGGAGAAGACAAGCCAAATGAAGACTCCGATTCATCAGATGAAGAGTCGGATTCAGGGTCAGACGCATCGAATCCGGACAACCCGGGAGAAGACAAGCCAAATGAAGATCCCGATTCATCGGATGAAGAGTCGGACTCAGGGTCGGGCTCATCGAAACCGGATAACCCGGATGGAGATAAGCCAAATGAAGACTCCGATTCATCAGATGAAGAGTCGGATTCAGGACAGGAGCCACCACAACCGGATAACCCAGCTGAAAATAATTATACGACCACCTCGTATAATATCAGCTTTTCTTACGCGATGAGTCAGCAACGGTATCCGAAATTGGACGGTGGTGGTCAATTTATAGCAAGCGACGAATTAATGTCATACTACGCCAATCCCAATAACTTCAAGAAAGGCTCACCAGAGTTTTTTCAATTTCTGAAGCTGTCCTATGAACCAGGTTTGAAGGCAGATACTATCAATGACCAAATTCTTGCTTATAAAGGCAGCCTAAAAGGAACGGCTGAAGCTTTTATTGAATCGGGAAAAAAACATGATATTAATGTTATCTATTTGATCGCTCATGCCTTGCATGAAACAGGTGATGGCACGTCCGCATTGGCTGGCGGCCTGAAAGTTGGTCTCGATAAAAACCATCAACCGCAATATGTAACGTCTGACAATAAAGATGATTTAACAGACATCAAAACAACTTATAATATGTTCGGTATCGGAGCGTATGATAGCTGCCCGAAAGAATGCGGTGCCGAACGTGCGTATGAAGAAGGGTGGTTCTCGCCGTCAGAAGCCGTTATAGGCGGTTCCCGTTTTATTACGAATGGCTATATCGGTCAAGGGCAGGATACACTGTATAAAATGCGATGGAATCCGGAAGTTCCGGGAAATCATCAATATGCAACCCATGTGGAATGGGCGACGGTTCAAGCCAGACGAATTGAAAAAATGTACGATAAAGCTGGATTGATGGACCGTTTTGCATTACAGTTTGAGAAACCGGAATACCGACAGTCACCTGATGCCGGTCAAAAACCAACAGGTGAAGATAAATTTGCAATAGATGAATCGGAAGAAGGGGAAACCTATGCGACCTCGTCTGATCTGAATATCCGCACGTATCCATGGGGCCATGTGAAAACAATGCTTCCTAAAGGAACCACCGTGGTCGTTATCAGTGGGAACAGCAACTGGTACAAAGTTAAAAGTGATGAACAAACCGGTTGGGTCTCCGGAGATTTCCTTGAAAAACCAAACCCATTGGAAGTTGTCAATATAAGGACTGTTCTGAATGTGCGGCCGGAGCCGAATAAAGATACCGAATCGATCGGCCATTTAACGAATGGCGATATCGTAAGCGGCGCTATTGGCGATAACGGCGACTATATCAAAAAGAATGATTACTACAAAATCATTTATAAAGGCGATGAAGCGTGGGCACATCAGGATTACTTGGAAGAAAAAGGATAACTAGAAAAACGATGCGGGCTGGGACATAACTAAACAAATCACTTCTAAATACGAACAATATATTTAAGAAGTAATCACCGCTCCGGAAAAACACTGCGCTTTCACCTTGCCAGGCACAAGCGCGACATCTGTTTAAGCTTCCTTTCGTCGCTTTCACAGTGTCTTCTTTGCCGCGGGCGCTGCTGAGCCTCCTCGTGCTTATCGCACTGCGGGGTCTCATCTAGACTTTTCATCCCGCAGGAGTCTTCGTGTTTTTCCTGCGCTAAATGAAAAATCCGAACTGATTCAGATTGTTTATGAATCATCGTTCGGATTTTTCTTTAACTAAACATCTTTTGTCCTAGCCCGCATCGTTTTAGTGCTCACGTACGCAATCATCGAGGGAGGTCGCGCAGCTCAGGTGGAAAATCGCGCGATAATTGGCTAGGTCGCGCAGCTCGAGATGAAACTCGCGCGATAATCGGCAAGGTCGCGCAGCTCGAGGCGAAACTCGCGCAGTAATCGAGACAGGTCGCGCAACAAGCGCCTCAACTCGCGCGACGCCCCTTCAATCTTGCGCAGCTCCACCCCGATCTCGCGCAACTCCTGGTCAACCTCGCGCAACTCCCACAATGGTATGCCTTCCTCACGTGGTATGTTCGTAGCTTAAAAGATGATTTTCGGCAGCTGCCGAAAATCGACCAATTAAAATAGCGCACTTGAGCACAGAAACAGCAATGTGTGCTATCGCGCCCACGCCTCGCGCAATAATTGGACGGGGTCGCGCAGCTCACGGCGAAACTCGCGCGATAATCGGCAAGGTCGCGCAGCTCGAGATGAAACTCGCGCAGTAATTGGGGGAGGTCGCGCAACAAGGGCTTCAACTCGCGCGACACCCCTCCAACCTCGCGCAGCTCCACGCCGATCTCGCGCAACTCTCGCAATGGTATGCTTTCCTCACGTGGTATATTTGTATCTTAAAAGATGATTTTCGGCAGCTGCCGAAAATCGACCAATTAAAATAGCGCACTTGAGCACAGAAGCAGCAATGTGTGCCATCGCGCCCACGCCTCGCGCAATAATTGGACGAGGTCGCGCAGCTCACGGCGAAACTCGCGCGATAATCGGCAAGGTCGCGCAGCACGAGGCGAAACTCGCGCAGTAATCGAGACAGGTCGCGCAACAAGCGCCTCAACTCGCGCGACACCCCTCCAACCTCGCGCAGCTCCACCCCAATCTCGCGCGACACCCCTCCAACCTCGCGCAGCTCTACTGATATTGTCCCCATAAAATAGACAACATTAAAATCGTGCAACCATGTATGTTAGTTTGTTGATGGGGAGGCGATTATTTATGGGGAAGAAACTAAAAAAGTATTCATATGACGAAAAGGTGGAGGTTGTTAAGAAGTACATGGAGGGGTACCCCTCCAGCCGATTGGTGAAGGAATATGACCTAACGCATCGTAACCGCATTTATGAATGGCGTGATCAAGTTCTTAAGGGCGGCTATGAAGCCTTAAAGGACCAACGTGGTTCCAAAAAGAAAGATCGTCATCATGCCCGGGAACGGTCTCTTGAAGAAGAGAATGAGTCCTTGAAATTAGAGGTGATGTATTTAAAAAAGTTATTGGATCTTCAAAGGAGGTGAGACGTAAACAGGCTGAATTTGAATTCATACGAGAATATGAGGGCGTGTATTCGATAGCTAAATTAGTTGACGTCACCTCTGTTTCCCGTTCGGGCTATTACAGATGGAAATCCCGTAAAGAAAGCTATGAACAGGATAAGACAGATGAGAGGCTTTACCAGAAGATATTAGAGATTTATCGAAAACACGGGGGGACGTACGGACGTGAGCGAATCAAAACGGAACTGGACCATTCCTATCACATGATTGTTAACGAAAAGCGCATCTCACGCGTCATGAAAAAATATGGTTTGCGTTGCCAAATCCGACGAAAGCGTAAAAAGGGCGTGCGTCAGCCTTATGGGGACATACCGAATGTTCTGGATCGTGATTTCAAAGCTTTAAGACCCGGCATTAAAATGGGAGTGGATATCACATATGTTCCGGTCCATGGAAGCCATCATCCCTGGCTTTATGTATGCGCCATAAAGGATTTATTTAACCGTGAAATCGTAGCGTATTCCATGGATACCAATCAATCAACAGAACTGGTCTATGACGCCTTGAATACATTACAGAAAAAGGGATTTGAGAAAGGTGCCATCCTGCATAGCGACCAGGGCATCCAATTCACAAATCCCGGATATAGGCTGCGTCTAAAGGAAATGGGCATCACCCAATCCATGTCCCGTCGAGGTAATTGCTGGGACAATGCTTGCGTTGAAAATTTCTTCAGCCACTTCAAGACAGAAGCACCTTGTTTCTATAAGATGGAAACGTTGGCTGACATTAAAAACGCAATAGACGCCTATATGCGCTATTTTAACAATGAACGATTACAAAACCAACTAAAAATGAGTCCGGTTGATTATCGGTTGAAAACAGCATAATTTGCACGATTTTTATGGTGTCTACTTGACAGGGTCATGAGCATACCCCGACCTCGCGCGACTCCCTCTCAACCTCGCGCAACTCCCGCGCCGCGACCACCATATAAAAAAGACTATCGCTTCATTGGGCGATAGTCTTCCTCTTTAGCCTTATTGAATGGGGTAAACTTGCCATCGGGACAGGTCGATGTCGTCTTGCTTAATCATGGAAGCGGGAAAAATAAAGGTCCACGGTTTGCTCGTATTGGTCTTGATCGTGAAGTTGTCCATTTTAAAGCTGCCCCTGGCAATTTCATCGTCCGTTGCATCTTTGAAGCCGAGCGGCACTTGCTCGAGGTTTACATTTTTATCCGAGCCGTTGCGAATGAGAATAGTGACGGCCAGTCCACCATCATCCTGCCGTTTCGCACTGAGTCCCATGAAATTCATTTCGCCAGGTTTCAATGGCTGCGCGTTTTCGACGACTTTTTCCAGGTTGGCTTTCGTTTCATCCGCGATGGATTGTTCCCATGATTCCTCGAGATCCAGCTGGTGTTTTTTCTTCAGCTCGAAGGCGAGGGACCATTCATGTGGCGTGTCCATGTCCTGAATAATGTCCTCTGTCGGGAACGTCAATGTCCACGGGCGTGCCCCATTCGGCGGGATGTCACCGAGCCGGCCGAGGTCAAATTCCTTCTTGGCGATCACTTCTTTATCCGGTCCGAGCAACAAAATGGTCGTCGGGCCGAATTGGATTGACTTAGTCACCGTATTACGGATGAGAGCGGTGGCGACGAAGCTGTTGTTTTTCAGCTTCGACAACTCCATACCGTAGATGGAGATTTGGTTGGCTTTAAGCTTCGGGCTTTCCGTGTTATGGAATGCGTAAACGTATCGATCCTCGTTCGGGATGGTCCAGTCGTCCGGAATGGACAGGTTGGTTTCCAAGCCTTCCTGTTCGTCCGTTTCCGTAACTGAATCCATATAGGCAGCGGCGTCGACGCTGTCGTTCGCGTCGTTATTCTTTTTCTTTTTGGAAAAACCAAGCATGTGCTTACCCTTCCTTTCTGGCCGTGTTGTCGGAGGTTTCCTGCTTCCGTACTTTCTGATAAATCTGTTGCAAGCGGTCCACCATTTGGTACATGATTTCCTCGTGTGTTTCCTCGAAAAGCCGGTACCCTTCTTTTTTAAAGAGATCGAGCGGGTTTTCCTGCTGGTATTGGCGCATACCGATGCCTTCTTTTAGCTGGGTCATCTGGTCCAAATGTTTTTTCCATAGGGAATCGATGACAAACAACCCTTGAGCACGTGCGGCTGTTTGCAGTTGGTCGTTTTCTTCTAATGATTGCAGCATTTTCCGGTGGTCGTCGATAAACGGCTGGATATGCGTTTTAATACTTTCCACAGTTTCGAATTCGGTGTCGCTAAATGCGACATCGGAAAGCAAAATGGCATCCAATGCTTGCTCCAGTCCGTTGATGTCCCAGTCGTCCGGTACATCGTTTGGACAGTACGTTGCGATTAACTGCTCGGGCAAATCACTCGTCTGCCGGGTAATAAAGGCGATCGGGTTATCCGCCTCCAGCAAATGGTCCCGCAGCTGGTACACGACACGGCGCTGGTCATTGATGACATCTTCTAAATTTAAATTGAAATCCCGGAATTGATACGCCATGCCTTCGCTAATTTTTTGTGCTGTATCGACCAATTTATGAACGTTGTCGGATTTAATGAACCCATGTCGTCCTTCTTTCAATTTTGGCTTCATGCGTTCCAACTCATCAGAGGCATAGCGGATGAACAGATAGTCTTCCAGCGAAATAATAAATTGGGTCGAACCCGGATCTCCCTGGCGTGCCGAGCGGCCTTTCAACTGGTTGTCAATGCGGCGGCTTTCATTGCGTTCGGTGCCGATGATGTGCAGGCCGCCGAGTTCAGCAACCCCTTCGCCGAGCATAATGTCCGTTCCACGTCCGGCCATATTCGTCGCGATCGTAATTTGTCCCTTTTGTCCGGCCATGGCAATTAGGTTGGCTTCTTGTTCGACACTTTTCGCGTTCAGGAGATGATACGATATGCTATGGTTGTCCAAATACGCAGCGACCTGTTCCGATTGACGGACCGAGGTGGTTCCGATCAGTATGGGTTGTCCCTTGTCATGGCGATTCTGCACTTCGCTTACAAGCTGGTCGTATTTCTGTTCCCGCGTCATGAAAACCATATCGGTCAGGTCGACGCGCTGGTTCGGCTTGTTGGGCGGGATCGTTACAACACCCATGCCGTAAATTTTGTGCAGCTCATTTTCCTCCGTTTTCGCGGTACCGGTCATGCCGGCCAATTTCGGATACATCCGGTAGTAGTTCTGCACGGTGATGGAGGCGTGGGTTTTATTTTCGTCCGTATTGACTAGGCCTTCCTTGGATTCAATCGCCTGGTGCAGGCCGTCACTGAGACTGCGCCCTTCCATGACACGGCCGGTGTTCATGTCGATCAGTTTGATTTCTCCCTGTTCAACAATATAATCGACGTCCCGTTCAAACAACACACGTGCCCGTAAAGCTTGCAGCAGTGAATGGAACAATGAACTATGTTCCAGATCGAACAAGTTATCGACGCCGAAGACGCTCTCACATTTGCTCATTCCCTTTTCCGTGAAGTTAACGGTCTTCAGTTCAAGGTCAAAGGTGAAATCGTCATCTTCCTTGAGTCCTTTAATGACCCGGGCACACACGTCATACAACCGGTCGCTCGGCTTGTCTTTGCCGGCAATGATCAACGGTGTTTTGGCCTCATCGATCAACACACTGTCAACTTCATCGATGATGGCGTAATGATACGAGCGCTGTACCTTCTGTGACAGCGCCTGCACGGTGTTGTCCCGCAAAAAGTCAAAGCCGAATTCGTTGCCGACACCGTACGTAATGTCACACTGATAGGCTGCTTGTTTTTCAGCAGGGCTCAATCCGGCGACGTTCAATCCGACGTCCAGGCCGAGGAATGCATGGATCTGTCCGATCAAATCCTTGTCACGCCGGGCGAGGTATTCGTTGACGGTAATGATATGCACCCCGTTGCCTTCCAAAGCGACAAGATAGCTCGGCAGGGAGGCGACGAGCGTTTTTCCTTCCCCAGTGGCCATTTCGGAAATGTTGCCTTCCAAAAGCACAAGTCCGCCGATGAGTTGCACATCATAATGGCGCAGGCCGAGCACACGTCGCGACACTTCCCGCACGACCGCAAAGGCTTCCGGTGCCAGGTCATAAATCGTTTCTCCGTTTTGCAGGCGATCCTTGAATTCGGTAGTTTTATCGCTGAGCTGTTGGTCGGTCAAGCGTTCGATATCCGCCTCCAGCTGATTGATTTTATCAACGGTTTTATAATATGTTTTGAGCATGCGATAATCTTTTGATTGTTTTCGGTTTTTGAGAAGTTGCATGACCAGTACTCCTTAACTGTTATGATCGTGACTAGTATAACATAAATATGGACAGTTGGCATGGTTATTTGTCGGACGGGGAATGTTTATTTCTTACCAGTGTGATTCGTGTTAAAATAATACTAAGGAAACATGTCGAACACGTCCAGTGAAAATGATGAAGAAGGATTGAACGTCGATGGCAATCGGGATTGTAGGCAATTACGGAAATAATAATCAGGGTGATGAGGCGATTCTCGAGGGGATTCTATTGCAACTGGAGGAGACCCATCAAATCAGCCGGGAAGAGATTATCGTCTTTTCCAATCAGCCGGAACAAACAGCGGCAACGTATGGGGTGCAATCGGTAAAACTTTATTACAAAAACAAAAGTTCATTAACGACGATGCTGGGCACCATGCATAAAAATCGCTCGATCATCCGCAATCTGGATTTGCTGCTGATCGGCGGTGGCGGTATTTTTATGGATCTGTACGGCCGTGAAGCCTTCCTGTTCGGTATGTATGGCTGGCTCGCCAAATTGTCCCGAACGCCGGTGGTGCTGTATGGCGTCGGAGCGGGGCCGATTCTTACAAAAATCGGAAAGACCATACTCCGGTCGTTGGCCCATTTGGCAAAACTGGTGACCGTCCGTGATCCGAAGTCGAAGAAACTGCTCGAGTCCATCGGGGTCAAATCCGCCATTCATGTGATTGGGGACCCGGCCTTCCAGGTCCGTCAGCCTGCTGCATCCGAGCGTAGCCATGACGGGATGCAAATCGGGGTGACAGCGGTCCCGTATCATCATCGCAGCTACTGGCCGGAAGAAGATATGGCCAAATATGAGGACTATGTGACGGGAATGGCCCGCAATCTGGATACGCTGCTCGCTGAAAATCCGGATGCGACGGTTAATTTTTTCGCAACAAAGTACCCGCAAGATTTGCAAGTTGCGGAGGCGATCAGGCGCAGGATGGATTATAGCGACCATTGTACGATGCAGAACGTCAGCATGAGCCATCAGGAAATCACCCGTTTCGCTGGCGAGCAGGATATGGTGATCGGCACTCGGCTTCATTCGCTGATCCTGGCTCTAGTGTCGCATACGCCGGTGATAGCTGTGTCGTATCACCATAAAGTGCAGGACTTCATGGACATGGTTGCCTGTGATGAGTATACGATTCCGATTGGCCAGCTTCATACGGATGATGCGTTTTTTGCGTCATCGTTGCGCACGATGCAACAGGACTGGCCGGCAACACAGGAGCGGTTTAAAACGGTTGCAGCAGACATGAAGCAAATGTCGGACAAGGGAATGACGCTTGTGCAGGAGACATTCCGCGATGACCGGGACCGACTGCTCGTGTTAAGCAACATGTACCCGTCCGGTCACTCGCAAACGTTCGGTATTTTTGTCAAAAATCAGGTTGAGCTGCTCCGCACGAAAGGGCTGCACACCGATGTCATCGCCATTGACGACCCGCGCAAAGGTACGTGGCTGCTGTTGAAAAAGTACGGAGGCTTCCTTCTTCACAGCTTGTGGAACCTCGTGGCACAGGGGCGGCATTATCAGGCTGTGCACGCGCACTATCTGTTTCCGACCGGCCTCGTCGGGCTGTTGTATAAAAAACTGCTCGGCAAACGATTGATCGTCACGTCTCATGGTGGGGATATCGACCAAATGAGCCAAAAAAACCGTATCGTCCAATGGTTCACGAAGAAGATACTCGAGCAATCGGACCGGATTATCGTCGTTGGTGAGCGGCTGCGGGAAGAGATGCTGACGGCTTTTTCCATTGATTCCGGTAAAATCTCCATTATCAATATGGGTGTCAATCGACATGTGTTTCGCCGCCAGGACAAGACGGAGATGCGACAGCGGCTCGGTCTGGCTGCCGACGAAACCGTTCTCCTTTTTGTCGGGAATCTGATTCGTGCGAAAGGGTTGGATGACTTAATCGCTGCGTACGATAATGTCAGCAATCGTCACAACCATGTCTCGCTTCATCTGATTGGGGAGGCGAAGGACGCAACCTATTTTGCGAGCTTAAGCGAAGAGGTGAAAAAACGCGACGCTATACGAATCCATGACGCCTTGCCGCAGGAGCGGATAGCTGAGTGGATGGCCGCTGCCGATGTGTTTGTGCTGCCGTCCCATATGGAAGGCTTCGGACTGGTGGCGCTGGAAGCTATGGCATGCGGGCTGCCTGTTGTCGGAACCGACGTCGGCGGTTTGAGCTACTTGCTCGCAGACGACACCGGCTTGTTGGCCGCGCCGCATGATCCGGATGAATTGGCCGCGACCATCGACCATGTGCTCTCAGATGAGGCGACGTACGACCGGCTTATGGCCAATGGTCTGGAAAAAGCGAAAGTATACGACCAGGACCAATTGATACAGGATGTTATCGCGCTGTACGGTCTGTCCAAAGAGGGTGGCCGTTCATGAAACGCACGTTTTTGAAGCTGCTCGGAACGGTCGCTCTGATCAATGTTATCGCCCGGTTGCTCGGATTTGCCCGGGAGGTTATCATTGGGTACCAATACGGGACAGGCTATGAAGCCGACAGCATTATTACAGCCTTTACCATTCCAAATTTTCTGTACATTGTTGTCGGTGGGGCGATTACGACAGCGTTCATTTCTGTTTATAGTAAAACAACCGAATCGGTGAAACACACATTTGCCCAGACAGTGCTAAGTGGGCTCGGTCTTCTTATGGGCGTGTTGACCATTCTGTTTGTCGTTTGGCCGGGGTTTTGGATGAACCTGTTTTTTGGCGGGCTGTCCCCGGAAGCGATGAAGCTGACGAGCAAGCTGTTTGCCCTGATGGCACCAGGGGCCTTCTTCCTGGCGCTGGCGATGGCTTTAAGTGGTTTGCATAACGTGCACAGCAACTTCCGGCTGACTGCGACGTCTACATTGCTGTTTAATGCTGTGTTTCTTGTGGTTGGCTTCGGACTGACGCCGTTTATGTCGGCCTACTCGTATGGACTCGGTGCCTTACTAGGCTCATTTCTGATGCTCATCGTCCTCGTCGCATACATAAGGAAACAAGCGATCATGCCGTTTCGTTTTCGGCTTGTCAAAATGCCGGAGATGACACGGTTTATTAAAATGGCGCTTCCGATTGTTTTCGGCGGTGCCACCATTCAATTTTATTTTATCATTCAGCGCATCTTTGCAGCGGACTTAAGCGAAGGCGTGATTGCAGCGATGAACTACGCATCGAAAATGACGCAATTTCCGCAGGCGGTATTAATGACGAGTGTCACGACGATCATTTATCCCATGCTCGCCAAAGCGGTCGGTGAAAAAGACGAAAGGAAAGTGACAAACGCGTATCAAAAAGGGTTTCGCATGCTGAGCATACTGTTGTTGCCGGCGACGGTTTTTGTCTTTAGTTATGCCAAAGAGATCATCAGCCTCATTTTTGGCTATGGCCATTTCCAGGCGGATGCCATTCGCGACACGTACCCGCTGTTGCAAGTATTCGCACTCGGTATGTTTGCCCTTGCCTTGAATACGTATGTAACCCGATTTTTTTATGCCAGGGAACAGTCCTACACGCCCGTTGTGATGAATGTCATGTCGGTGTTTGGCGTCAATATAGCCGTCATTACGCTGTTGATCGATGACCTGGGTGCACAGGCGATCGCCTTGGGAACCGTTGTCGCATCCATCGTCAATATGGTGCTTTTGCTGGTGGCGGCCAAACGAAAACTCGGCTTGGTCATCGGCGATTGGACAACCATCGGCAAACTGGCCGGTTTTGTCGCGGTCTCGGCCCCGGTGATTTACAGCACGACGTTTATCCCCGTGCCCAGCCATCTCCTGTCGCTGGCCATCGGTGGCGCCGTAACAGGAATACTGCTGCTGCTCGGCCTGGCATTGAACCACAAACAAATGGAACACTAAAAGGTGTATGGTGCGGGAGGGACGCGTGCGTGTCATGACATTGCGCGAGATGGTCTCTGAGCCGCACGAGTTTATCGATTATCGCGCGAGTTTGTCCCTGAGCCGCGCGAGATTTTCGATTACTGCGCGAGATTGTCCCCGAGCCGCGCGAGATTTTCGATTACTGCGCGAGCTTGTCCCTGAGCCGCGCGAGTACTTCGATTACTGCGCAAGTTTGTCCCTGAGCCGCACGAGATTTTCGATTACTGCGCGAGTTTGTCCCTGAGCCGCGCGAGATTTTCGATTACTGCGCGAGTTTGTCCCTGAGCCGCGCGAGATTTTCGATTACTGCGCGAGTTTGTCCCTGAGCCGCGCGAGATTTTCGATTACTGCGCGAGTTTGTCCCTGAGCCGCGCGGGATTTTCGATTATTGCACGAGGTTGTCCCTGAGCCGCGCGAGATTTTCGATTATGAGTTTTGCGTCCCGTTCTCACGTCAGAAAAGGAACTGGGACAAAAGACGTTTAGCCAAACAAAAATCCGAACTATGATTCACAAATGATCTGAATCAGTTCGGATTTTTCGTTTAGCGTAGGAAAAACACGGAGACTCCTGCGGGATCAAAAAGCCTAGGTGAGACCCCGCAGTGCGATAAGCACGAGGAGGCTCAGCAGCGCCCGCGGAAAGCGTAGTGTTTTTCCGTAGCGGCGACTACGTCTTAAATATATAGTTCGTATTTAGAAGTAATTTATTTCGTTTTGTCCCAGTCACTTTCGATCATCATGGCGAACTGGACGCGTCTGATTGGCTGTTCGTGTTTGGTGCAGCCGTTTTGTCCGTCTTCGTCTTCTCTATCAGTTCCATATGCTCTTTCAACGTTTGTTTTGTTTCCGCCAATGCTGTTTTATCCACTTTCCAATAATAGCCACTATCCGTCCACCAGTCACTGCCTTGAAGGGTCATCTTCTTAAAATCAATGTTAGACCCTTCCAATCCATATGAGACAAACGATTTCATTTCGTCAAACGTCATGTTGGTGGCCATATTGCTGCCAACGGCTTCGATGACGTTGTCAATTTTGGTAATGGAACCGATCGACGTTGCTTTATCGACGACATCTTTAATAATTTGCTGTTGGCGTTTACCTCGTTCGATATCGTTATCCAGTTTACGAGTACGGGCCAATGCCAGTGCTTGCTCACCGTTTAATTGCTGCTCACCGGGTTGCAAGTGAATGGCTCCGTCGACATCGTTAGAATTCTGTTCATACAGTTCATATGGTACCTTGGTTTTGATACCGTTGAGAGCGTTGACGACATCGATAAACGCTTCGAAGTTCAGTTTAACGTAGTAATCAACCGGAATGTCCATCAGGTTTTCCACAGTGTCAATGGTTGACGACATCCCGCCCCAGTGGTGGGCAGCATTGATTTTTGTTTTGTATCCTCTTTCCGGGATGTAGACATACGAATCACGCGGAATGCTTAACAGCCGCACGCTCTTTTTCTCCTTATTAAGAGTAGCGAGCATCAATGTATCGGTCCGTGCATTACTTGCGTTGTTACGCACATCGCTTGCGTCGACCCCGGCAATAAGAATCGATACATTATCTTCGCTCGGGTCGACAGCTTTGTCGCGAAGTTCGGATTTTTCCCGTCCATCGTCTTCATGGGATTTGGAAAAAACACTTTCGGCTTTAACGTATAAATATGTTGCATAACTGGAAACACCAAGGAACACAGCTAAAAGCGGGATGACGATCAGCAGCATCCATTTGCGGCGTTTTCGTTTATGATTTCGACGCTCCAGTCGTGATTGTGTTGATTTATCTACCATAATAAAATTCCCCTTCATGGTCATTACCATTCATTATTGTACTAGGAAAGACGCCTACCGTAAAATAACAATATCATTACAACGTGATAAACGCGTAAATAAATAGACGATGGACGAAGGGGAAACGTTTCAGACAGAGTTATCCAATAGTATGTTGTCCAACCTCCATTTATTCACGCCGTTGTTTATTTGCGTTTCAAATGGTCATGTTTCATCGTCGTTGTGGATATGCCTGCTGTCCGGGGAAGATAGACCACCTCACAAAACGCGCGGAGGCCGTCAAACGCCCCTTTCCAGTCATCCCCCATCACGAAAACGTCCACATGATGGGTCGAGATGTCTCGTATTTTTTGATCCCACGACGTCTCAGCTATGGTGTCTCCCACATAAGGAAGGGCGCGCAGCATGTTTTTCCGTTTTTCATAAGCGTTATAGGCTTGTTTATGTTTTGTCGCATTAAATGCATCCGTTGAGACGCCAACAATCAGATAATCGCCAAGAATACGGGCACGGCGCAGCAGGTTGATATGCCCCTGATGGAGCAAGTCAAACGTGCCGTAAGTAATGACTGTTTTCATGATTGGTCTCCTTTAAAGATGATAGATACATTCGTTAGAAAGCAGGATCGGCATCCGGATGTTTATTCGTAAATTCCGTTGTTTTCTGATGCTGTATCGGCAAATCCAGATGCTTGCGTAGTGTCTTCTCTACGTGTGCCCTGCTTGATTCACGAACCTGATAATACCATAATCCGTCATCCATATAACCGCCATCGCCTTTCAGCGTGATCGATTCCATAGTCAACTCTTGATTCAGGCCGTATTTGGCAAAAGACTTCATCTCATTGAACGAAATGTTTGTTTTCATATTGTTCCCGATGGAGTCGATGAGATTCCCGATTTTCGTGATTGACGACACCGACGTTGCTTGATCGACAATGGTTTTGATGATGTCGCGCTGGCGTCCGCCGCGTTTGATGTCATTATCATATTTGCGGGACCGTGCCAGGGCGAGCGCTTCTTCACCATTGAGCTCCTGTTCACCAGGCAGCAGGTGGATGGATCTGTCTTCATCATCCGAATTCATTTCGTACATTTCAAATGGTACATCATACGGAATGCCTCCAAGGGAATTGACCGTTTCGATAAAGGCATTGAAATTCACTTGGACGTAGTAATCAACCGGCACATTCATGAAATTTTCCACCGTTTCCAACGTAGCGCTCGGGCCGCCATACGCATGAGCGTGGTTGATTTTGGTATTGTAGCCAACTTCCGGGATATACGTATACGTGTCACGTGGAATGCTTACGAGCTTTACATTTTGTTTATCCTTATTGAATGTTGCCAACATCAACGCATCTGACCGGCCATACTCATAGTCACGCTTATCGCTGTTATCCACGCCAATGATCAGAATGGATACATTATCCTCTATGGGATTAACCGTTTCATGGCGAAGAGAGGACTGTTGATTGTCACGATCAACTGATTGATATGAATCATCCACCGTATTTTCCGCTTTATTCATCAGATGCATACCATAAGCAATCGTCGCTGACGCAATAATGATAATCGGGATAAGCAAAACCAGAAAAATGCGTTTTTTGTTTAATTTTCTTTTTTTATGGCGACGATGTGCCATCCAACCAATCCTTCCATTAAACAAAACCTTAACGTTATTTTACTATGAATAAGCCTGTTCGTAAAACGCTTTTGTTAAACGAATTGAAAATGAATCGGTTTCCTATCATCGAAGGATGTCGAAAAAATGTGTCGTATGATGGAGGAAAAAATACATGATTTGGCGGCACCTTTCTCGCTTGCCAATCGATTGTAAGGGTGAAAGGAGGTGCTCGCCATGGCCGTAGCCCAAAAAATGGATTCGCGCATGCGTCTCATTCTTGACGATGGGGTGGATGATGTATCCGGCAAGCAGCTGCACAAAACGAAAGGCTTCAACAACGTCAAGACCGATGCGACAACGGATCAGCTTTACACCATCGCAAACGCTGTTACACCATTGCAGCAACGCCCGCTCATGAATGTCGAACGTAATGACAGTTTCGACATCACACAGGAGTAACATACCATTAGAAAGGGGATAGAACGATGAAAAAACTTGAATTGAAATTTTTAAATCAGGACGGCAGGACCGTTACGTATTCATTGGAAAAACCGGTCGAACCCGCTGACCCCGTTGCGATCAAAGCAGCCATGGACGAAATTATCGCCCAAAATGCGTTCACATCATCCGGCGGCGACGTCGTTTCGATCAAGGAAGCACGCATCGTCGAACGAAACGTGCAGGATATCGAACTATAACGAAACAGACCAGCGTCGCGGCGCTGGTCTGTTTTTGGTGTGCCGTTCGAGGGGGCGGTCGCGCGGTTTATTGTGTGGGTCGCGCAATTCGGTACAAAACTCGCGCAGTGATCAAGAAGGTCGCGCGGTTCAGGGTGCGAGTCGCGCAATAATCGGTTGAGGTCGCGCCGTTCGTGGAGAGGGTCGCGCGGTAACAGCCAAAACTCGCGCAGTATCGACCGAACCTCGCGCAGTTTAAGGCCAAACGTACGCGATAAGTGCCCGATCTCGCGCCATTCGAATCCGTTTCCCCGCTCATCTATTGATTTCAGCAGTCCTCGCTCAAAAATACGTGCAATAACATGACATATTCCCCTAAAATATTTCCCGGGCAATAAAAATGCGACACGGTATCAAAGGTTAAGCGTTCTTTCGACGTTTGTTGTGGATCAGCGTTTAAAAAGCACGTTTCACAGTGCATGATATTTTTGAGAAGATACCATCATAGAAATGGTCACTATCATGTTATCCAAAAAACCCCTTTGCTGCGGGATGGCATGGCAAAGGGGTGCTGATAAGTCATCAAGCCGGACAATTCACCTTTCGCCGTTACAACCGTATGATTGACGTTGGCGGCAAAGCATTGGGAAAACGAGCCCCCTCCATTGTCATGGTATTCTGCGCCACAATGGCAATGACTTGACAGTCCAGCATCAGGGGTTAGTTAATCCGGTTGTTCATGTCGTCAATCACTTTTTTATAATACAACATATGACCAAGCCACATGCCGGCGTAGATGACGACAAATATGATGAGGCTCAACAGTACGGCCCCAGTCATCAGCGGAATCCAACCGGTGCTGAGCGCAATCGTGTAAAAGACCACCAGCGATAAGAAAAAATGAGTAACCGTTCGTTTGAGCAAGCTCCAATCGTCATTGTCATAAATAAGCGACGACAGGCCGAAGTAGAGGCCGATTAACAGGCAAGCCAGCGTTGCCCACCATAATTCGGAACTGGGCAGGGCCCCCGCTAGTTGCAGGATGGTCATGTAAATAAAGATGTAAATACCGCCGAATCCGAAGCCAATCATTACTTTTGATAGAATATTAATCGTCATCATCTCCCATCATAATCCGCTTTTTTAACGCGGATACATAGTTGCGTGAGACATACTCCTTGTTGCCGGATTTAAAATACACACACAAATTGCCGTTGAATGCGAGCTCAAATCGCTGTATGTGATTGATGTTGCCGATCACGGATTTTGAAAAGCGCAGAAAGTTGTGTGGTTGAAGCCATTCTTCCGCTTCATACAATTTCATGGTCAGTTTAATACGCTGTTTTCCCATCACGGCGAATACGTTTCGTTTTTGTGCGAATACATAATCGATGTCCAACGGGTCGATAAGGACGGATTGCTCGCCGTCCGTTCCAACAAGGCGGCCAGGGTCTGTGTTTTTCAATGTCTTTACCAGCGCATGTAAGTCGTCACTCCATTCGTTGGCATGAATCGTGACTGATGTTTCCTCATGGGTTTCATCAATGTCAATGTGAATCTTCACCGTATCACCCCCGATTTGTTTCCATTATGATAGATGACCGCTTGTTCGGCTAGCGGGTTTGCATAAGACGTCAACAGCTTGGTACAACATGCAGCCAGCCGTGCATGAAAACCTTTTTACAACGAAGGGGCTAGGTCATAAATAAAACGTTAGACACACTAAATACGAACGATTGTCCAGATACTTTAGAATAATATTGGGATACATTTAGCCATCGCTGCGGAAAAATACTTCGCTTTCACCTTACCAGGCACAAGTGCGACATCTGTTCAAGCTTCCTTTGGTCGCTTTCACAGTGTCTTCTTTGCCGGGGGCGGCTGATGAGCCTCCTCGTGCTCGTCGCGTTTCAAGCTTATTCGCCGAAGCCTACGCTCCTCGCAGGTCGAAGCCTACTCATGGAAGCTTTGCTTTGTGCTACCGCACTCCGGGGTCTCATCTAAGGCCTTTGCTCCCCAGGAGTCTACGTATTTTTCCTCCGCTCATTGAGGCAAAAACCTGTTATATAAAGAGAAAAATCCGAACTGATTCAGATTATTTGTGAATAATAGTTCGGATTTTTCTTTGACTAAACGTGTTTTGTCCCAGCCCCCTCGCGTTGAACCGACGATATATTATTAAAAATGCCGTTTCACCTGGGCAATTAGCTCCTGCACGATGGGCGGCAGGTAGCGGTTGCTGTTGGTGGCGACATATACCATTCGCGATAGATGGGAATGTTTAATGGGTTTAATGAAAAAATGCTGTTCGTCGGTATAGGTGACATAATTTTTAGGAACGACTGTCATCCCCAGTCCTTTTTCCACCAGGCTGCAGGCGGTTTCGAAACGTTCGATTTCAAACTGGAGATCAGGCTTGATGCCAGCTTTGCGGAAGGCGTTTAAAATATCCGCACGTGTCTGGTAGCCCTCTTTGCAAACGATAAACGGTGTGTCTTTCAGATCATGAATGGTCACGTGGTCGTCGTTTGGCACATCGAACGTATGCGGGATTAAAGCGACGAGGTCTTCCTCATAGATCGGGTCCGCCTGGATCTCCGGATGATCAAGGTACTGATTGGTTACGGCCAAATGGATGTCAAAATTCATGAGCGATTTTTCGACATTATGCATGCTGAGAATGTCATAGATTTTCAAGTGGACGTCCGGGTGCTGTTGTTTAAATGCGGCCAGAACGTCCGGCAGCCAGTATTTGGCCGATTCAATCATACCGACAGCTATTTCCGGTGGGCCTTGCACCCGCAATCGCTCGACCTCCTCCAATACATGATCGTAGTGATTCAGCAGTTTTTTCGCTTCTTGATAAACGATCGTCCCCTCATTGGTCAAGCGAATGTCCCGTGCCCCCCGATCCAATAAACGCAGGCTGATTCGGTCTTCCAGCTTTTTAATGGTCGCGCTTAATGTAGGTTGGGTGATGTGCAGCATCTCAGCGGCAATGGTAAATGAGGCGTTTTCAACAATGGTGACAAAGTATTGCAGCTCCCGTAATTCCATGACAACGATTTCCTTTCCATAGATGGCGTCTATGCATTCATTTAAAACGTCAATTAGAATTATACACATCATTGTTATAAAATAAAAACAGTACTTTCAGAAATCGACAGTGAGGTGAGTCACAATGTATACATCAGCCGATAGTCGCTATTGGACAGGACGAATCGATGATCAACACCATATCGACGCGTTTCGAATGCATCAAGTGATCAAATTAATAGACGTCAATAAATTACCATCATTTGAAAGCGGTTTTACCTTTATCGGATTTAAAAGCGATGAAGGGGTCAAACGTAATAAAGGGCGGACCGGTGCTAGGAAAGCTCCCAACGACCTTCGCAAAGCACTCGCCTCGCTCCCGTTCATGCTGGATTCTGATACCAAGCTAATCGATGCCGGTAATGTCGCTTGCGTTGATGATCAATTGGAAGCCGCGCAGGAAGAACTCGGCGCGACCATTCCGCTCATCTATCAAAGCGGATTGACACCCGTCATTCTCGGGGGAGGTCATGAAACGCTTTACGGGCACTACTTGGGAGCCAGACAGTTTATCGGTGCCGAGCAGTCGTTAGGCATTATTAATATTGACGCTCATTTTGACATGCGTGATGAGCCATTTCGGTCATCCGGAACGATGTTTAAACAAATAATGGAAAACGATCCGAATGCCGGGTATTTATGCCTTGGGATTCAGGAATTTGGCAATACGAAAGCGTTATTCAACACAGCCGATTATTATAATTGTCAGTATATTCTGCAAGAGGACGTCGCTGCGAATCATTTTAACGATACGTTTCAAACGATTCAGGCTTTTGCGGAAAGCTATGATCATGTCATCGTGACGTTTTGCACCGATTCCATTGCGGCCAATGCGGCACCTGGGGTCAGTGCGCCATCGCCATTCGGACTGGATCCGAAAGTGGTGCGGACCGTATTGCGTTACAGTCTTGGTCAAAGCAACGTGCTCAGTTTTGATATAGCGGAAGTGAATCCGGACGTGGATGAGAATGGGAAAACGGTTAAACTGGCGGCTTATTTATTGGCCTATGCGATGAAACACATTAACACATCAGAAAAAACGTAGAAAAGAGGTGTCATGATGGAACTGGAACTGACGCAAGTTACGACGATATTTTTAGCTGTTGCCGTCTTTTTAGTAGGGAAATATTTAAATTCGAAAATCAACTTTTTAAGTCGCTTTTGTATCCCGGCCCCCGTCGTGGGTGGACTCATTTTTGCTATTATCACAACGATATTAAAAGGGACCGGTTTGTTGACGATTACGTTGGATACGTCCTTACAGGGGCTGTTCATGTTGACGTTTTTCACAACGGTCGGTCTTGGGGCCAGTTTTGGTTTGATTAAATTAGGCGGGAAGCTGTTGGTCATTTACTGGGTATCCTGCGGTGTTTTGGCGCTCGTACAAAGTGTGATCGGCGTTTCCATGGCCAAGCTTCTCAACATCGAACCACTCATTGGTGTCGTCGTCGGTGCGGTTTCGATGGAAGGCGGTCACGGTGCCGCTACCGCGTTTGGTAATACGATCAAGGATATGGGTGTGGACTCCGCGTTATCTGTTGGTTTGGCTGCGGCAACGGTCGGTCTCGTCGCCGGCGGGTTGATGGGCGGTCCCATCGTCCGCTATTTGGTCAACAAGCATAACTTGAAGGCGGACGAGTCCGAAGTGCAGATGGAGAATCCGGTCATCAACAACACGGAAAACGAGAGCATGGACTCGAAAAGTGTCATGGTGCAATTATTTATTATTACGTTATGCATGGCCGTTGGGGCGTATGCTGGGGACTTGTTCACGCAATTAACAGGATTCTCGCTGCCAAACTATGTCAGTGCGATGTTTATCGCTGTGATTGTACGGAATATCATTGATCTGTATAACAAAGACTTGATTCAGATGAAAAGCATTTCTCTCATTGGCGATATAACGTTGGGCATCTTTTTATCCATGGCGCTCATGAGTATTAAATTGTGGGAAGTCGCCAATCTCGCGTTACCATTATTGGCCATCGTCCTGGTACAAGTGTTATTTATCGGCTTGTTCGGCACATTTGTCTTGTTCCGCTTGCTCGGAAAAGATTACGATGCGGCCGTGATGGTCGGCGGATTTACCGGACACGGACTCGGCGCCACGCCCAATGCAATGGCCAATATGGATGCCATCGTCAGCCGATTCGGTCCGTCCCGTAAAGCCTTTCTCGTCGTACCGATTGTCGGCGCGTTTCTAATCGACGTATTTGCCATGCCGATCATTATTACAACGATTAATATGTTTAGTTAATAACGTTGACGAAAAGAGGCTGGGACAAAAGACGTTTAGTCAAATAAAAATCCGAACTATGATTCAAAACTCTAGAGATGGATTTTGAATCAGTTCGGATTTTTCTCTTTATATAACGGGGGTTGCCTCAATTAGCGGAGGAAAAATACGCAGACTCCTGGGGGAGCAAAGGCCCTAGATGAGACCCCGCAGTGCGATAAGCACGAGGAGGCTCATCAGCCGCCCCCGGAAAGCGAAGTATTTTTCCGCAGCGATGGTTAAAACGTATCCCAACATTGTAGTAAATTACTTGGACAATCGTTCGTATATAGTGTCTAACGTTTTAGTTATGTCCCAGCCCCTTTTATGCTTAATGACGTGGGCGGCACGTTTGGTGGGTGTTGTTACGAGTCAATGAGCTGGTTGGCTAAATCCACAATATCCCGCGCCATGTAATCGCAGTCGTCTTCCGGCGTTACCGTTTCCGTTATCTGGTTCATCCCGTGTTCCAGCGGTCGGCAAATATACGCCGTTTTCATGCCCTGTTCCGCTGCTGCCTGAAGATCAGACGGGTGCGCTGCTGCCATCACGATTTCGTCAGGATCCAACCCCAAATAATGATACGCCATTTGAAACACGGCCGGATCCGGTTTATAGCTTTTGATAAACTCCGGCGATAAAATGAGATCCCACGGCAGTCCGGCGTGTTTCGCCATATGGGTTAAAAGCGACACATTTCCATTCGATAAAGGGGCAATAATAAACTGAGACTTTAAGCGTTCAAGGCCAGTGACACTGTCTCCCCACGGCTCCAAGCGCTGCCACACGTCGTTCAGCACCCTCAATTCGTCCTCGCTGAAGCAGGATAAATCATAACGCGAAGACAGGCGATTCAATTCTTCACGGTGTAATGCATCAAACGGTTTCCATTCCTTTTCCCCATTTAACATCCGGTCGATGGTCGGTTGACAGGCACCGCGCCAATCATCGGCAAGAGACGGCCAATCGATAGTGACACCTTTTTGCTTATTCCACTTGTGTCCTTCTCGAATAATGCTTTCACGATAATCCACAACGGTGCCAAACACATCAAACAAAACGGCACGAATCGGTTTTTCTGTCATCAATGACGTCTCGTCTCCTTATTGGTCATAGATTAAAAGCTTTCCATCAGTTTAGAATGGCTTCATGACCCATGTCAACGATCCCCCCGTCACCCCAATGGCAAAATCCTCCATGCAAATGGGTTGTGCTTATGCATAACCGTGCGTTTTTAATCATAGAGTTTAACAACAAATAAGAAGCAAAAATACGTCATCGTTATAATGTCGACAATCGACAGTTCGAACAATCATCTCTGCAACCGTCGATCCCAAATACACGCTATTTAGAACGATTAATACCAAAAAAGGGGGGAGGAGACGGCGCACGTTGACTGTGCGTCCAGACGTGTGGAACATCGATCCGACGCTTGTTCTGGCATGAGGTATTCCATTTAAGGGGGTTTGAGACATGTTAAAACGGTACATGTTGGGGTTATTAGCCATTGGATTCATGATGGCATTGGCGGCTTGCGGAAGTGATGAATCATCTGGCGGTGGTGGCTCAGAAGGCTCAGGGGGCTCGGAAGGCGAAGGGAATGGCAACAGTGGTGGCGAAGAAATCAATATTATAGCGGCGCACGTTGTTTCCCCGGAAGCGACGCAACAGGATATGTATGAGAAATTCAAGGAACTCGTTGAAGAAAAATCCGACGGCCGTATTACGATGGAAATTTATCCGGATGGGCAACTGGGCGGCGAACGGGAAATGGTTGAGAGTACACAGGCTGGCGATATCCAAATTTCTTCCCCATCTGTCGGGGTATTGGCCAACTTCTCGTCTGCGTTGGAAGTATTCGACTTTCCATTTATTTTTAAAGATCGGGAAACGGTATACGACGTCCTTGACGGAGAGGTCGGTCAACAATTATTGGATGGCTTGGAAGAAAGCGGTATCAAGGGACTCGGTTACAGTGAAAACGGGTGGCGCCATTTGAACACAACGGAAGAGCAGGTGGTTAAGCCGGAAGAAATGGAAGGAAAGAAGCTGCGTACCATGGAAGTGCCCATGCATATTGCATTTTGGGAAGAGTTGGGTGCCAACCCGACGCCAATGGCCTTCACCGAAGTGTTTAACGGGTTGTCCCAAGGTGTCGTGGATGCTCAGGAAAATCCGCTTCAATTAACGTATACGAGTAATTTTTATGAACCGGCACCATATATCACGTTAACCAAGCATATTTTTGACCCGGAGATTGTCATTGTCAACCAAGAGTTTTTTAACAGCCTTTCCGAAAAGGATCAGGACATCATTCAGTCGTCATTGGATGAAGCGATTGCGCATTTACGAGACTTGAACAGCGATCTGGATGAAGAGCTGCGCACGAAATTGAAAGACGAAGGGACAAAGATCAGAGAGTTATCAGACGAGGAACGCCAAGCTTGGATCGATGCAACCCTTCCATTTTATAAAGAATATGCGGATGAGGTGAATAAGGACACACTCATTGACCTGCTTGAGGCAGCAGGCAATGACAAGATATTGAACGCGATACAATAAAAACGATGTCGCACCCAAGGATGCCTTTCGTAACTTGGGTGCGTTGTTTTCCATTGGTGGGAGGTGACCGACATGAAACTTTATAAACACCTGGATGACCATATCGAAACTTATTTATCGGCGGCGTTATTGGTTTTCTTTTCCTTATTATGTATCGTACAAGTTATCATGCGGTACGTGTTTAACGAATCTTTGATATGGTCGGAGGAATTATCCAGGTACGCGTTTGTCTGGTTTATTTATACGAGCGCTGCGTATGCGGTGCGTTATCAGCGCCACGTTAAATTCAGTTTTTTAGTCACATTGCTCCACAAAGCCTCACCCATGTTCAGTCAACTGTTAAAGATTCTGGCGTTAATCATTTGGATCAGTTTTTTGATCTTTTTGGATTATTTCAGCATTCAATTGGTACTTAATCAATACCATACCGGGCAAGTGTCACCGGCGAATCAATTACCTATGTACATGGTCTATATAGGCATTCCCATTGGTTCATTTTTAATGACGTTCCGGGTTGTTCAGCATATTATCCGGGATGTGAATGCGCTAAAAACAGTCGCGTTAAATAACAGGAAGTAGGGGGGAGATGTCGTGGCTACACTCGTTTTATTTGGTAGTTTTATTTTGTTTATGGTTTTAAGCGTCCCTGTGGCATTTGCGCTTGGTCTGTCATCGGTATTGACGTTAGTGGCAACGGACAAAATCCCTCTTAATTTTATAGCGCAGGGAATGTTTACCACCGTTGATAATTACGCCTTGATGGCCGTGCCATTATTTATATTTGCGGGGATCATTATGGAGTATGGCGGTCTGTCCCGACGTTTGATTGATTTAGCGAAATCATTTGTCGGCCATCATGTTGGCGGCCTTGCTGGTGTGACCATTCTTTCATGTACGGTGTTCGCTGCCTTAAGCGGCTCCGGTCCTGCAACGGTAGCGGCGATTGGGGGCATTATGGTGCCCGCCATGGTGAACGAACATTATGAGAAAGGCTTCAGCGCAGGTATTGTAGCATCGGCCGGCACGCTTGGCATTATTATCCCGCCAAGCATCCCGTTAATCATCTACGGCATTACGACGAATACGTCCATTGGTGATTTGTTTATTGCGGGTGTTGTTCCCGGACTATTGATTGCGATCGCTCTTTGGGTGATCAGTTATGGCATTTCGAAAAAGAATCACTATGGCGGGGCAGCGACACATGTAACGTGGCGCGACCGATGGACCTACTTAAATAACGCCAAATGGACGTTGATCATGCCGATGGTTGTTCTCGGCGGTATTTATGGAGGCGTTTTCACACCGACCGAAGCGGCAGGCGTGGCGGTGGCGTACAGCGCCATTTTGAGTTTATTTTACCGAGAAATTAAATGGACAGATACGATTGATATATTTAAACGAACGACGCTCATTTCCGGTATTATCCTGATTATTATTGCGACTGCCTCCACGTATGGGCGGATTCTCACGATTGAGCGCATTCCGGCCAAAATAGCGGAATTTCTTGTGTCCTTGCCGGTCGGGTCGTGGGTGATCCTCAGCGTTATTGTTCTGCTTCTCGTATTCATCGGCATGTTTATGGAAACCATAGCGGCTATTATTCTATTGGCACCGATCTTACTGCCGGTTGTAACGGAACTCGGCATGCATCCTGTCCATTTCGGTATCGTCATGATTTTAGCAGCGGAGATTGGCTTCTTGACACCACCTGTGGGCGATAATTTGAACGTGGCAAGTGCCATCAGCGGACTGTCACTCGAAAAAGTGGCCAAATCAACGTTACCGTTTACCATTACGCTTATTCTATTATTATTTATCTTTACATTTGCCGACCCGTTAATTATGTTCCTGCCCGACGTGATCGGCGGAACAGGGGAGCATGGATAAAAGACCCATTGCAGGAAAGTGGAAGGGAACCATCATTTCTACTATACTGGTATTAGTAGGGCACATGAAAATAATTCAAATCCATGGAAGAAGGACTGTTGATAGCCATGACCCATCAAGGACCAAGGATACACCCGGTCATCGTTCCCACATCCACCATCCTGCAATCGTTCAATTTTTATGTGGTTGAAAGCGACGGGGCATTGATATTAATCGACGCGGGCTTGAACTCGAAATCATGTTGGGCCCATTTCAATCAGGTTATGAACGCTAATGGCTTTGAAGCGGCAGATATTGATAAAATTATTTTAACGCATAGTCATGACGATCACACAGGCATCGTTCATCATTTATTAAGTGAACACGACATCCCCGTTTATGCCCATAAAAATGCCGCCCCTCGGTTGAACAGGGAATGGGCCTATTTGCATCATCGGCTGGCCTTTTTTGACCAATTTTATGAAGAAATGGGATGCCGGGAACGGGGAAGAGAGCACGTGGCCCTCCTGAGGCAACGAGCGAATGAAAAGGAATCCCAAGCCTTAAACACTGATATCTCCCCGCTGCAAGAGGGAGATGTGATCGATGGGTTTGAAGTGATCGAAACCCCTGGGCATTGGCCGGACCATATCGTCTTATGTCACCGGGAAAGCGGCGATGTGTTTGCAGGCGATCACATATTGGGTCACATATCCAGCAACGCCATGATGGAACCCGATACAGCAGGCAATAAACAGCATGCATTGCTGGAGTATGAGCATTCCTTGAAAAAATGCACCGACTATGCGCTGCAAACAGCTTATACCGGTCATGGCGGCGTTGTGGAAAACCCGATCGCCTTAATCGAAAGACGGTTGCGTGGTATAGACAGAAAATCCGAAAAAATCCGGACGTTGATTGGCAAACGACAACCATGTACGGCCGATACGCTGGCCCGGGCGTTTTATGAAAAAGCTTATGACCGGGAATTTTCACTCGTGATCTCGGAAATCGCCGGACACTTGGACAGGTTGGAAACGCATCAGCGCGTCACCAAACGAAAAGTCGATGCAGAATGGGTTTATTCACTGTCATGAACCATCGTTTTGGCTGTTATGAATAGGGTTTTAGCGATGCATGAAATATATTGAACAAATGGCACGGATTGTTGTCAGACTGGCGCTTAGTTGACTTAATCAAACGTTTGATCAAGAGGATGTGCCCCCTCGTTTCCGTCCACCACATTCAAAAGGAGGTAAGACATGTGCAACCCAACCGCATTATTGACTTAACCATGGATTTGACCAATCAAACGCCCGTTTTCCCCGGCGACCCAACACCGCACATTTACCCGGCGGCGACACTGGACGAGGATGGCTGCAGTGTGCACCATCTCCATATCGCTTCCCACACGGGCACGCATGTGGATGCACCGTACCACTTTTTCAAGGATGGGGCCCGCATGGATCAGCTCGATCTGCATTTGTTCATCGGATCCGGTTTGATTATCCCTGTACAGGGGAAAAACGAACGAGAGCCGATCACGCTCGCTGATACACAAGCCTATATCGAAAAGGCCAAACCCGGCGACATCGCGCTGTTTCATACCGGATGGGCGCAATACGCCGGTACGGACAAGTATGAGCGCCATCCTTATATCCATCGCGACACAGCACGGGCACTGCGGGATCAAGGCGTCCGCGTGATCGGAATCGATGCGTTGAATCCGGATCAAACCGGGAGCGACGATTTTTCCGTCCATGATGAAATACTGGGGCGCGAAGGCGTCCTGATTGAAAATCTGACCAACCTGGAGCACGTTGATGTTGCCAACCCGATGATTTCGGTGTTGCCGCTGAAACTGCCAGGTGGCGATGGCTCACCCGTCCGCGCGGTTGCCATGGAAGGATCGTGTCGTTGAGACGTTTCGGAGCGGCAAGAGACAAAAACCGAAACGATACGCATCATGCCGGGCGAAGTAGCATAACGATTAATGGGATATCGGCTGCCAAATCGATCGAGAGCGAGGCGGAATCGATCGGGAGCTGGGCCCAAAACGATCGGGAACACGGAATGATTCTAAACAGCTGTTCGCCCAGATAGCTGTTTGTTAGAAGAGGTGTGATACATATGGTAGGACAATGGTTTGTGATTGGATTTATTTTTCTTTTGGCGCTCGTCATTCTAGTGCCGGCTGCCGTGTTGGTGTGGCTTTATTTTCAGGATAAAACACGGGAGCAACACGCGATCTTGCAAAATTATCCGATTATCGGTCGGATGCGCTATATTTTAGAAAAAATGGGGCCGGAACTCAGGCAGTATTTATTTTTAAATGATCAGGAAGGCAAGCCGTTTAATCGGGATGAATTTGAGTTTGTCGTCAAAGCGGGGAAGTACAATAGCAGCATCATGGGATATGGAGCGAAACGGAACTTTGACGAAGACGGTTTGTATTTAGTCAATCATATGTTTCCATCCCAAACGGAAGAACTAAAGATCGATCAATCCCCGACAGTGAATACACGCGTTTATGAGATTAATGAGGAAAATCTATTCAGCCGTAAAGAAAAAAGCAAGGCTACCGATATAAACCCATCCTACCTTCACGAGGATGATCAGGTGGTTTTGGGTGAGCATACCGTGCGTCACCCATTTCGGTTAAAAGGGTTGATCGGCCAATCAGCTATGAGCTATGGCTCGTTGGGCGACCATGCGATAACAGCGCTGTCCCAGGGGCTCGGCATGGCCGGGGGCACCTGGATGAATACCGGCGAAGGAAGCGTGTCGCCGTACCATTTAAAAGGAAATACCGATCTCATGATGCAAATCAGCCCCGGTCTGTTCGGCGTGCGTAATAAAGCGGGCCATTTTTCATGGGAAGCCTTTAAAAAACAAGCCGATACCGAGCCCATCAAAGCCTTCGAATTAAAACTCGCCCAGGGGTCGAAAACACGGGGCGGGCACGTGAGCGGCAATAAAGTGACCGAAGAAATCGCCGAGATACGCAACGTCGAACCGGGGGAAGATATTAACAGCCCGAATCGGTTTCCAGGCATTGACGGACCGGAGCAACTGCTTGCGTTTGTGGACCAATTACGGGATGTCGGCCAAAAGCCAGTGGGCATCAAAATGGTCGCCGGTGACGAACAGCAGGTGGCGCAGTTTATCAAAGCTATGGCGGAAACGGACATCGTTCCTGATTTTATCACCGTTGACGGCGGGGAAGGCGGAACCGGTGCGTCGTATTATGCCCTCGCGTATTCGGTCGGACTGCCGTCGTTTTCCGCGATTCCGTTAGTGGATGACACCCTCAAGCAATACGGACTGCGGGATCGGACGAAAATCATCGCGTCCGGTAAGCTGCTGACACCGGACAAGATAGCGATGGCGCTCTGCCTGGGGGCCGATTTGATCAACATCGCCCGAGGCTTCATGATCTCAACCGGCTGCATCATGGCGCAAGTATGCCATACCAACACATGCCCAGCCGGTGTCGCAACGACGGATGAAAACTTGCAGAAAGCCTTGAATATCGATGAAAAGAAATACCGGGTAGCGAATTACTTGATAACACTGCGACACGACCTATTTGACCTTGCCGCTATCGCGGGGCTGGACAGTCCAACGAAACTGAATCGGGACCATCTCGTTTATCGCTCATCATTCAATGAATTCTCCCAATCAGGGAAGCAGCCAAGTTAATCATAAAGGAACAACCGGGCGCAAGGATAGCCCGGTTGTATAAGGTGCCTGGCACATAAACTATTCAGAATTGTTTGCGTGACTGGCACTTGCATCAAGGTGGGGAACCATGCCCTCTACTTAGTTAAAGGAATTTTAATATCCTCACCGACTTCGAGCATACAATTTTGACGGTCTTTTACTGGGGCAAAAACCATCACATAATTATCTGGGTCATGTACCTCTTCCTTACTATAGATTGGCACAACCTTCTTCCCAGCTGATCTTAAAAATACGCCGGTTTTTTTCTTATTAGCTCTGTATCCATATTCATCACCTGAATTTCTAGGATTCATGAATCGTTTTTCCAGCTTACTTCTTTTTTCATATTTCATTCCACTTTCATCCGTATATAGTTTAATGTCGGACCCAGTAACAACGACCCTTGTTTCCAAGGCAGAAAACTCAGCCTGCTTAATGGTGTATGTTTCACCTTTAAAACTGAATTCTTTATTGACTTTGACTGTTTCTCTGTCGAAGGTGGCAGATGGTTTAAGCTTGAATTCTAACGGCCAAGTTGTCTGTACACTGCTATCTCCTTTGTTTTTCCAGATAGTCAAATCTTCAATCTTTAAACGAATGTTTTGTCCCTCATATTCTTCTATTGATTCAAAAGATAAGGCATCATATACTTTGTTTTCTGTTTTGCTGTAATATCGGCTTCCCCATCCCACATTTTCTAATGATTTCTTTTCATCACCGACAATTAAATGAAGCTTACTGACACCTTCCCAAAGGTCAATAGAATAATTCTTTAAATTTGTCTCTTCACTATGATAGGTCAACAGGAGCTTTGTTTCTTTATCATCGGTTAAGACTCTCTTAAATTTTACGTTTATGTCATGCTCTTTATCGTAGTAGCTTTGATCAAGCACTTGCCCTTCTTCTGATTTAACAGCCTGTCTCACTCCAGCATCATCAATATGTTGACTGGAAAAAATATTACCTTTTTCCTCTTCAGTAGCTGCTGATGGTATAAAAACCAATGCCGAGCCAATCGTTAAAAGTATCAATAACGAAATGCCAAATACAATTTTTTTCATAGACACCCTCCTGAGAAATTCATCCATATATAATATGAAATGTTTTATATTTTATACATGCCATTGAGTAAAATCGCACCTATAACATGACGATACATATAGTTCTCAAAGAAGCATTGATGGTAATCGTTGAAAAGATAGATGAGAAATATTCAAAGCAGTTTTGGAACTCATCGGATCTAAGTCCCGTCGGGTTTCCATTATCTGGGGTATGCCGAAAACTTGTATCAATTTACAGTTTTCATTTCGCCTGATATTGGGTATAATATAATTAGAAGACTCATAAAATAAAAGAAACCGCTAGTGTAGATACACTAACGGTCATGTACAACAGCCCTTCAAGGGGCGGCTCACATTACAGGTGTTTTAAAAAATAACTACCCATTATGCTTGTCAGGCCTATGGGTGGTTATTTTTTCTGGTTTGACAGTATGGCTAGGTGCCAGGCACATAGACTATTCTGAATTGTTTGTGTGCCTGGCACTTGCATTAGCAATGTCTTGGTTATTTTTTCATAAATTCTTGAACAGCTCTAAAGATTCCAAGCAGTCCACTTAAAAATATAGCACTAAATGTAATCCATATTTGTGTATAATTAGGTCCATTACCTATCGGCCCAACTTTAGGTTGGTAACTAATGTATAAAAAAATAATAGAAGCTAGTAAAGTTAGAATTCCTAAACATAATATTATAAACCCTTTCATATATGAAACCTCCATTTACGGCGGTCGGGGTCTGTCCCCATAGCCAAGAAGGGCAGATTAGTTGATTCGATAAAAACTTTTGGCTATTTTTAGTATTTCTTTTTTTGAGGTAGAGTCGCTATCAACTAGAAGGTCGTAATAACTATTATCTTCATCCCACTTCAGAATTTTGATTTTATCTTTTTTACCGTACCTTCCTACCAAGTTATCCGTTATGTTAACCTTTTCTTCTGTAAAATCAATTGCATTTTCCGTTGTTCCTGCCCGGAAAGTTATCTCTTCTTGATTGTCGTTTACAAATGTAACTGTGAGATAATTAGTTTCCAATCTACCCAATTCCTTCACTTCTACGTTCGTTTCTGTTGGTTCAAATGAGAGTAAATGTGGGATTTTCGGATTGAACTCCAATTTACTCAAAGAGCTAATAACTTTTTCTTTATTATATTCTATAAGGTCTTTTGAACCTGATTCATCACTACATCCGACCAAGATAAATATAAACATCATTACTATATAAATAGCTTTCTTCAAACTCTCCCTCCGTTTCATAAAGAATGATAATGTTATTTTACAATCTGGCTCCATTCAGGCACAGCATTTATTAAACAGCTGCGCCCAGGTGCCAGGCACATAAACTATTCAGAATTATTTTGAGGTTGGGGACAGTCCCCATTGCGTCGCATCATTGAAAAATTCTTCTGCTTCCGAGGTATCGGTAAACGCTCGTTTCGGAATAATAATGTCTTTTCTAGGTTTCTTTTTCGGTATTAAAAAATGAATGAAATCCTTATTCCTCGTAATCTTTTCTATGTATTTCCATTCTATTGTGAACTCGGAATCTTTATTTTTAATGTTTATGCCTCTCGAGGTAATCGTCGCAGTGGAAGATCGTAAAGCATAACTCATATACCCGACGTTGTTAAGCCAAACAAAGATTAAATATGACAACATAATAAGGATTAAAATACCAACTATTATCTTGCCGGTTTGGTCCTCGACGGAAAATAAAAAAAGCATTACAAGAAAAAGAATAAGAACAGCCACTCGTGATATTTTTTCCGATTGAGTACGAAATACTTTTCTAGCTTTTTTATACTCTTGTTCTGTAAGTGTGTATGTTACTGTATGATGGTCGTTCAAAGTGATTCTACTCCTTGCTATTACTCATTATTCAACAACTGTCCCCATAGCCACATAAATAAGTGCAAAGTGTCATTCGATATATCGTGCTTAACACTTATTTTAACATAAAAATATAAGGTGCCAGGCACATAAACTATTCAGAATTGTTAAGGTGCCTGGCACTTATGTTAGTACTGATTTTTCTTTTTGAATAATAGGATGATAGTAGTGATGGGCGGGAGGGGTTTGATGCGTAAAATAGCTGTCATCCTTGTCGTGTTAATCGGCGGTGCTGGATTGTTTCTGTTTTTTCATCAATCAAACGAAAAACAAGCAGCTGAAGTGGTTGCGACCTTTTATTCGTATGAACAGAATGCGAATTTTTCGGATTCGTGGGAGATGTTTCACCCATTGATGAAAGATAAATTTGCTAAAGTCGACTATATACAGGACCGTGCGCATGTATTCATGGGGCATTTTGGTGTGAAGACCTTTTCCTTTTCGGTTGGGGAAGCGACGAAACGCGAGGGCTGGGCCATTGACAATGATACAGACAGCATTGATACCGTTTATCAAGTGCCCGTCACACAAGTCTTTAAAGGGAAGTACGGCAATTTCTCTTTAACGCAAAATGTGTTTGTGACCGATGTGAAAGGCGAATGGAAAGTGCTCTGGAATTATAAAAAATAAGCCCCAAATCCCTTCCATATTTTCAGAAAAATTGACGTACATCAACGCTGCGGGCATTTTGGGCCACATTTATACAAATGGTCCTGATTGCCGCAAATATACATGAGGTGCCTGGCACATGAACGATTCAGAATTGTGTGGGTGCCAGGCACTTACGTTGCTATGGGGGATAAGCTATCTTAAAATAGCCCGAGTGAATTTATAAACACGATGGCAATCGTTAGTGGCACAATCCAGCGCATAAGGAAGCGCCATCCTCGGAACCATCCAAGTGCCAGGCTGTTCCCTGACTGAAATTCTTTGATAATGATAGCTTTATCCATTCGAAATGAAATGAAAATCGAAATGAGAAAACAGCCAAGCGGCAACAAAATGTTACTGACGAGAAAATCAGTAGCGTCAAAAATGGATTTCCCAGCAATAGACACATCCGACAGCACCCCAAAGGATAACGTTGCCGGAATGCTGGCCAGAAAGACGACGATCCCGGCGATGACCGTCACTTTTTTACGTGAATGCTTTCCACTGGCTGTCAGAGCCGATATAATAATTTCCAGCAAACTGAATGAGGACGTAAGCGTCGTGAATAAAAACAGCAACAGAAATAGTGTTAAAAACAGAGGACCAAACGCCATTTGACTAAAAACGTTCGGCAAGACGACGAACAACAAACTTGGACCAGCTTTCGGTTCCAGACCAAAAGCAAAAACGACCGGAAAAATGGCCAGACCGGCAAGAACGGATACAACAATATTCAGTGAGGCAACGCTTGCCGCCGACGTTGGAATACTCTCTTTCTTATGCAAATATGAACTATACGTAACCATACAGGAGAACCCGACAGCCAAAGCAAAAAAGGATTGCCCCAACGCGTATAATATGCCTTCCCCGCTAATATTGGAAAAGTTCGGATTCATAAAGAAGGTAATGCCTTCCATCGCTCCATTTAAAGTCAAGGAACGAACAACCAATACGAGGAAGAAAATAAATAGCAGCGGCATTAAATATTTACTGGATCGTTCAATGCCTTTCTTAATGCCAAAGCTAAGAACGATGACATTGATCAATAGAAATAATGCCACACCACCAAGCGCCAACCATGGCGTTCCAATAATAGATTGAAAGAGCTGGCCATAATTCGCACCATCTGAAATCACATTCCCGGACAGACTCATTCCGGAATACAAAACAACCCAGCCACCGACAACACTATAAAACGACAGCAATAAGAAACAGCCTGCTACCCCAAGGCGGCCAATGATTCGCCAGGGAGACTTGGGTGCGAGGTGATCATACGCAGAAACCGCTTCCCTTTGAGCTGATCTACCAATAATAAACTCCGATATGAGCATGGGCAATCCAATGAATAACGTAAAAAGCACAAAGATGACTAAGAAAGCACCTCCGCCGTACATACCTGCAGCATACGGAAATTTCCATATGGCACCAAGACCAATCGCGGCCCCAGCTGAAGATAGAATAAATCCTAATTTGGACGACCATTGTTCTCTAGATTCACTCATAAATGACTCCTCTCCGATGTCACCGCTTTAATTTTAAAGATTTAGAAAATAGAGTGGTAGATTTGTGGCTGGGACAACTTCTAAAGGTGTATCGCGTTTAATTGTTCATTTTTTAACCAGAAATACTGGTTGTCCGTAATGAAAGATGACCAATCACTTTGGAAAGCGTAGTATGTTTCCAAAGCGATCGTCGTTAAAGCTGTCCCAGCCGCCTACTCTATAATTCTGTCCGCAGTTCCCACAGTTCAGGGAAAAAGTACTGTTCCAACACTTTTTTCAAATAGGCGACACCACCGGATCCGCCTGTTCCCTGTTTAAATCCAATGATTCTCTCAACGGTTTTCATATGTCGGAACCGCCATTGCTGGAATAAATCCTCAATATCCATAAGCTCCTCAGCAAGCTCATACAGTTCCCAATACTGATCAACATTTCTGTATACCGTCAACCAAGCCTGTTTAACACTCTCATTGGATTGGTGTGTCAAACGCACATCACGATTCAATACATCTTCATCAATCGGAAGTCCTTCTCTCGCCAGAGCTTGAATCGAAACGTCATAAATACTCGGAGCGTCATGAGCTTGCTGTAACGTGTCTCGCAGCTCAGGGTCGTGTTCATAAATCTTCAGAACATGCTCTGTTTTGTACCCAAGAGCAAATTCCAGCATCCGATTCTGATACGACTGAAATCCCGACGCGCTGCCCAATGAATCGCGGAACTCCATGTACTCAGCCGGCGTTAAGGTCGCCAAGACGTCCCACACTTGTTTCAGTTGATCCTGAATGACCGATACCCGGGCTAACTTTTTAAACGACGTCGACAAACGATGCGCCCGAATATCCTGAATAGCGGAATTCACTTCATGTAATATTTGTTTGATCCATATCTCACTCACATGATGGACCGAAATAAACAGCATTTCGTCATGATGATTGCTTAACGGGTGATGACTGTTCAGCAATGTATCCAAGCCCAAATAGTCGCTATACGTCATTTTTTCTTTAAAATCGGTCTGGATGTCTCGTTCATCTTTAAACGCGTCATGTTGATTCTGCATCGCGATTTCCTCCATTTATTGGTTTAATCACTGCCCGCACTAAACTTCCATCCGCATCCTGAAGCGGCAACGGCAATGCAATAAGCTCGTAATCACCCTCGTCCACATGATCGAGCATGACATTTTCCAGGATGTAAATATCATTCGCAAACAGGGAATGATGCCCAATCATGTCTTTGCTTGAAACGGGGTCGACCGATGGGGTATCGACGCCGACGAGATGAACCCCGATGGAACGCATGTAAGCGGCGCCATCAGCCGTTATGGGCGGTACATCGTCCGGAAAACGCTCGGGATTATTCGGCAGGGACGTCCGGATTAAGAGTCGCTCGGTAGGCTGAGTGATTTTGCTTTTTAAAGCTTCTTCATTAATGGCAGCGAATGAACCGATGTCGATGACTTTGCAGGGACCGATATAACGGTCAACCTCTAAGTCCAGTATTTTCTTACCATCATCTAAAAAATGGTAGGGGGCATCGGTATGGGTGCCAACGTGTGCGCTCGTTGTTATTCGTCCAATATTGACCGAGCCAGTCATCTCCTTCGTTAAAGCAGTATGATAATGAAATGGCTGATCGCCCGGCCAATGGGCGAGTTGGTTGTTTACTGGTTGTGAAATATCAATCCAACAGCTCATCAGGATACCACATCCCTTACATTTTCAAATTGTTCATATAACGCATCGTCCATGATCATCTTCAGTGTGTGTACACAATCATACACATCTTCAAAGGAATTGTATAAAGCGACCGGTGCCAGGCGAATACCGCTCGGCGTTCTGAAATCCGGAATGACGTTTTTCATTTTTAATGCTTTGCAAATACGCGCTGCTTCGGGATGTTCCACATACACATGCCCACCGCGCTGGTCATGATTTCTCGGGTTGCAAATCACCATGCCATAGCCATCGAGTTCATGATCGATTAGAGACATCATATAGTCCGTTAGTTCGAGCGATTTCCGGCGCACCCGATCTATGCCAGCGTCATTGAACAAGTCAAGCGCCCCGATTAATGGTGCCGCACTTAACAGATGCGGTGTTCCGATTTGAAATGCCCCGGCATTCGTTGCAGGCGTTAAGGTATGCTCCATGTCAAACTGCTTATTCTTTGCGGAGCTGAACCATCCGGCAAGCCCCGGTGTGACGCCGAAGTGTTTCTCATTTAAAAACAACCCTGCTACACTGCCAGGTCCGCCATTAAGATGTTTGTACGTACACCAAAAGGCAAAGTCAACATTCCAATCATGCAAATCATGCGGAATGGCCCCGATGGAATGGCATAAATCAAATCCAATCGGAATGTTGCGTTCGTGGGCGGCTTGTGTCAACCGTTTCATATCCAGGATTTGACCACTGCGGTATAAAACACTTGGCAGCACGATCAGCGCAATGTCATCCGTCATCGCATCAATAATATCGGCTTCGTTTAACAGATGACCATCCTCGCTTTCCACCTGTACCAAATGAGATTCATCGTATCCTTTTAACCGTAGCTGTGCTTTCAACGCATAAATATCACTCGGAAACGTTAAAGCGTCAGCCAGAATCTTGGTTCGTTTTCCCTCTGGCTGATAAAACGTTGACACTAAATGATGCAAATCAACGGTGGTTGACCCCGTTGCAATCACTTCTTCATGGTTAGCACCAACGAGCCCAGCCATTTTTTCGCCGAGCGACTCGGATAAGTAATACCATGGCTGATTGCCTTCTGTCCAGCCATTGATTCCTTGCGTCTTCCACGATTCCAGTATATTAAGGGTTGACCGCTCTGCTTGTTTTGACATGAGCCCCAATGAATTCCCGTCCATGTAGACGCTTTCATGGTTAAGATAAAATTCATCACGGTACATTCGTAAATCATCATGAGCGTCCATATCCCGCGCATGGGCCCTTGTATACGTCTCTGTCATGTCTGTCACCTTCCTGTATGTTGATAAGATTGCTTGAATTGATTATATTTTTCATTGTATGGTTAAAGTATAATTTTTGGGTGATATAATGTCAATGATATCGTGTCAATTAAATTTTGGAGGACCAGTATCATGAAAAAACAACTGACCAGTCGGGATAAACAAGCAATGGAAACCAAACGAAAACTCATTCAATCGGCTCATCGTGTTTTTTTGCACAATGGGTTTGACAAGACAACGGTTTCGCAAATTATTAAAGATGCCGGGGTCGGATATGGAACAGCTTATGTCTATTTTAAAAACAAACATGATATTTTCGTTACCATTATGGGGGAGCTCATGGAACAATTTTTCGACGTGGCTAAGCAGGAATTCCGGCCGGAGACAGCGGAAGA
Source organism: Lentibacillus halophilus (assembly GCF_055395055.1). Classification (NCBI taxonomy): domain Bacteria; kingdom Bacillati; phylum Bacillota; class Bacilli; order Caryophanales; family Bacillaceae; genus Lentibacillus; species Lentibacillus halophilus. The sequence goes on along the minus strand of NZ_AP043750.1, from coordinate 503,230 downwards.
AGCTCATTCGCTCATTGAAAAGCAAGTAAGGGATTACATGAATCTCGCGATAAACCAACGCCCAATGCTGCGCGTCGTGAAGAATGCCATCGGATCAAGCGAGCAGATTGGGGAGGAATGGGAAAACATCCGGCATGAATTCATACAAGGGATTACGGCTGATATAACCTATTCCCAGGACAAAAATCTGGCCGATGCGAGCTTTGACCCCATTATAACCGCCAAAAGTTGGTATTATATGAATGAAATGTACATGTGGCAATTTGTAGAGTCAGAATCGTTTGAACTCGACCCTATCGTTGACCAATTAGCCATGTTTTACACGAAAGCATTGTACCGTCATGACGGTGATGGTTGAGGGGGGTTTTTGAAGTCAGCAGGGGCGCTGATGGTCCGCCGCTGCCGACCATCGTTCCTCTTATAAACCCACTCTTTTATATAAACCGTTTTATTGTGCAACACTATATAGGATAGGTTGGTCATTTCGGAAAAAGTCGCGCAATAATGAAGAAGGTCGCGCAGATCGGAGAGGAATTCGCGCAATAATCGAGAGGATCGCGCGGTTCAGTGTGTGAGTCGCGCAATAATCGACTGAGGTCGCGCAGTAATAGGGTGAGGTCGCGCAACTCAGAGCGAAAATCGCGCGACGGTACGCCAAACTCGCGCGACGAAGCAGCACGCTGCGCCGTTCGCTCGTATCTAAACGATGATGGTCGGCGGCTGCCGACCATCCGCCTTCCAACAACTCACCAACCCACCAGAGCCACCCAATAATGACGGTTTACTGTCAAAAATGATCATTCGTTTGACAACTACCCATCATTGCGATATAGTGAACGTAAGCGATAACACGACGGAATGAGTAAGGGGATGCGTATGCGTATATTGGACAACATGAAGGGAAAATTAATTGTATCCTGCCAGGCGCTGGAGGATGAGCCGTTGCATGACGCCTACATAATGTCAAAAATGGCTCTGGCTGCCAAACAGGGCGGAGCAGCCGGTATTCGCGCCAACACGATTAAGGACATTCAAGCGATTAAACACGAAGTTGATCTGCCCATTATTGGAATTATTAAAAACGATCATCCCGATTATAACGTTTTCATCACCCCAACGATGACGGAAGTGGATGCCTTATATCAGGAAGGCGTTGATATTATCGCGTTTGACGCAACCAGCCAAAAAAGACCTTCCGGAAACGATGTTGCGTCATTCGTTGCTGACATCAAGGCTAACTATCCGGATCAGTTGCTGATGGCGGATATCTCCACCGCTGAAGAAGGGCTCAATGCCGAGCGTATCGGGGTGGATCTCGTGGCGTCCACGCTGGCCGGTTACACGCCTTATTCCAGCGATGTTCAACCGATGCAGCTCGTTAAGGAATTGACCGAGCAGCTCTCGATTCCGGTCATTGCAGAAGGGAATTTTGACACACCGGAAAAGGCTCAAGGGGCGATAAAGGCGGGCGCTCATGCCGTTGTCGTCGGAAGTGCCATCACCCGCCCGCAAATCATAACGAAACAATTTAATGACGCTGTCGAAAACGTCAATCGCAGAGAGGTGATAGAATGAATGGACTGTATACGGCGCTAATGTGCTCGTTTCATGACGATGGACGTGTGAATGAACAAGGATTGCGGGAGATTGTACGCTATAATCTCGATGTGCAGCAGGTTGATGGGTTATACGTCAATGGCAGCACCGGGGAAAACTTCCTCATTTCCACCGAGCAGAAAAAGCAAATTTTCCGTGTGGTCAAAGACGAAGTGGAGGATGAGGCTAAGCTGATTGCGCAAGTCGGCTCACTGAATATCGACGAAGCGACCGATCTGGCCCAATATGCGACCGACTTGGGGTACAACGCCATTTCGGCGGTGACTCCGTTTTATTATAAGTTTGATTTTGACGAAATAAAAGATTATTATTTCACCATTTTAGACAGTGTCGACAATGACTTGATTATTTACTCCATTCCGGCATTGACGGGCGTCAATATGAATCTCGAGCAGTTTGGCGAGCTGTTTGCCCACGACCGAATTATTGGTGTGAAATTCACAGCACCGGACTTCTTCCTGCTTGAACGGATCAGGCATCAATTTCCGGATAAGTTGATCTATTCCGGGTTTGATGAAATGCTCCTGCCAGCCAGTGTCCTGAATATCGATGGAGCGATCGGAAGCACGTTCAATATCAACGGCAAACGCGCGCGGCAAATTTTCGAACTTGCCCAGAACGGACAACTGAACGAAGCCAGAGACGTGCAAAAGGTGACCAATGATTTGATAACGGATGTGCTGAGTAACGGGCTTTATCCAACCATCAAAGAAATACTGAAGGTGCAGGGCGTTGACGCCGGTACACTGCGCAAGCCGATGAAGCCACTCACCGCTGACGGCGCCAAAGAAGCCGAACGCATTGCCAACACGTTTATTACGTAACACGTCATTCCGTGGGGGAGCCTCTTTATCCTCCACGGAATGGGCATTGTCACGAGGCATCTCAGTCAATAGAATTTTCAAAAATGATAGTTATCATTCATAAATAAATAGGTAATTGACAATAAACATTCAAAATGGTATATTTCATGCACACAATGAAAACGCTTCAGCCCTTAAACAGGACATAATCCTTTGCGGCGTTTTAGTTGTCTCAACATCATTATCATTAGGAGGAGGGGTCAAGGATGAAGAAAGTTTATTTGGGTCTGTTGCTGGTGCTCATCCTGGGACTGACCGCTTGCAGTGGAAACGATTCCGCTGGCAACGAAGGAAATGGCGATGGCAATGGAAACGGTGGCGGTGACAAGGAAAGTTATGAATTGAAGTTCGGCATGCAGCCAAGCACAGCACAAAATGAGTATAAAGCAGCTGAAGTTCTGGCTGAGTATGTTAAAAACGAAAGCGATGGCCGTTTAACCATCGATCTGTACCCGGATGCACAACTTGGTGATGACCGGGCCATGCTTGAACAGGTGCAGAGTAACAAACTGGACATAACCCTTGCAGAGACAGGCCGATTCGGCATTTGGGTTCCGCGTGCGGAATTGCTTGGACTGCCATATATTGTTGATGACTTTGACCATTTGAAACGCGTTATCCAGGAAACCGAATACGGCAAGAACCTTCATAAAGAATTGGAAAACGAATATAACTGGAAGGTCATGGGAGTTGCCTATAATGGGACCCGGCAAACAACATCGAATCGTCCGATTAAATCCCTCGATGACATGGAAGGGCTGAAATTGCGTGTTCCGGAAGCGGATACGTTGCTCGATTACGCTGAGTATACAGGAGCGTCCCCGACACCAATGGCCTTTTCCGAAGTATATACAGCACTTGAAACAAACGCCGTTGATGGCGAGGAAAACCCACTTTCAACCATCGATGCACAGAAATTTTATGAAGTCCAGGATTACTTGGCTATGACGAATCACGTGGTGAACGACAATAGCTATGTCGTATCGGCTAAGATGTATGAATCCCTTCCCGATGACTTGCAAACGATTCTTCAAGAAGGTATCGATAAAGCGGTGAAAAAGCATACAAACATGTTTAAGAAAGAAGAAGAAGAATTGATTTCCAAGTTTAAAGAAGAGGGCATGACGGTAACAAAGCCTGATTTGGAACCATTCCGTGAAGCTGTATCCGACGCGTATCCGGAATATATGAAAGATATTGAAGGGGACGCAGAAAAATACATGCAGCAAATCGAGGATGCACGATAACTCTAGTATATATTTAGGTGAATGACGATGCGAAACGTTTTCAAACATTTGGAGGAGATTATTGGCGGGTCTTTATTTATCGTAATGCTGGTTGTTCTGGTCATTCAAATATTCTCCAGACAGGTTCTCGATAGCCCGATTACATGGTCCGAGCAACTGGCACGATTTTTATTTGTATACATTGCCTATCTCGCCATATCGTCGGAAATTAAGGACGAAGGACATGTCCGAATCGACTTTTTCTTTAACAAATTACCGGCGGCTTTACGAACAATTATTTACTATTTATTCCAACTCATGATGGCAACGGTGCTACTACTATTGATTTATATCGGTTATCAAATGGGGCTACGGAAGCTGCCGGTCGAAATCGTATCACTTAATATTTCATACGTTTATATGTACATGGCGTTGCCTGTATTAGGTGTCCTTATGCTGTACCGATTGATTGAACGGAATGTGAAGGCCATCCGGTCTGCAAAGGGGGTGAAATAAATGGATGTGTTTTTGGTACTCGTGCTGTGGATCTTATTGCTATTCCTCGGCATGCCAGTCGGTTTCACGTTGCTGGTGGCAACATTCGTTTATTTCATCACCCAAGATTGGAGTCTGGTCTATTTCACCGGGGCGAAATTGGTCGACAGTCTTGATGTGTTTTCCTTATTGGCTGTCCCTTTTTTCATTTTAACCGGGAATCTTATGAACTCATCCGGTATTACCGACCGCATTTTTAAATTTGCCAGATCCATTGTCGGGCATTTCACTGGCGGACTGGGACATGTCAATATATTGGCCAGTTTAATGTTCTCCGGTATGTCCGGATCGGCTTTGGCTGACGCCGGTGGATTGGGGCAGCTGGAAATCAAGTCCATGCGTGACGGGAAATACGACGATGATTATGCGGGTGGATTGACGGCCGCCTCTGCGATTATCGGGCCGATCATTCCCCCCAGCATTCCGTTGATTATATACGGGGTAACGGCCGACCAGTCAATTGCGAAACTCTTTTTGGCAGGTGCTGTGCCGGGGCTGGTCATGGCCATTGCGTTAATGGTTACGGCCTATATTTTTGCCAAAAAACGCGGCTTTCCAAAAGAGGAGAAATCAACCAATTGGCAGCGGTGGTATCATTTTAAAAAGTCGTTCCTTGCACTTTTAACGCCGATTATCATTATTGGCGGCATTTTTACCGGGTTGTTTACCCCAACGGAAGCGGCTGTCGTTGCTACGGTTTATGCAATGATCTTAGGATTCTTTATTTATCGCGAACTAACGATTAAAAAATTCTGGGACAATATTGTGTCCTCGTTAAAACTGACGGGTGTGGCGGTATTAATGGTCATGGCAGTGGAATTCTTTGGACAAATGATCGCCCATGAACAGGTGCCGATTACCATTGCAAACTTTTTCCTTTCCGTCACGGAGAGTCCTATTATCCTGCTGTTGTTAATTAATGTGTTGCTGATCTTTCTCGGCACATTTATTGATGCATTGGCTTTATTGGTTCTCGTGGTACCCATACTTGTTCCAGTCGTTATGGAAGCAGGCGTGGACCCGGTTCATTTTGGCATTATCGTTATTTTAAACTTAATGATTGGTATTCTCACACCACCGATGGGCATGGCCCTCTTTGTCGTTTCCAAAGCCGGAAATATCCCGATACACGTGATCACACGAGGGGTTCTGCCATTCTGGATTCCATTGATTATAACGTTGATCATCATTACATTGATACCGCAAATCGTGTTGTTTTTGCCTAATGTGGTAGGTTCATAAGAATAAGAGGCTGGGACAAACATATTGATTTCGAATCAGCTCGGATCTTTCTGTCTATTATATAACGGGCTTTCGTCTCAACTAGCGGAGGAAAAATGCGTAGACTCCTGGGGGAGCAAAGGCCCTAGATGAGACCCCGGAGTGCTTTAGCACGAGGAGGCTCATCAGCCGCCCCCGGAAAGCGGAGTATTTTTCCGCAGCGATCATTAAAACGTATCCCGACATTAAACTAAACTGTTCGGAAATTGGTCGTATTTAGTGTAGAAAGTTAGTTATGTCCTAGCCCCTTCGTTGATAAGAGGAAGAGGGGAACGGTATGGTTATAGCAGTGTTTGATATTGGTGGGACGTCCATAAAATATGGCCTAGTTGACGAAAAAGGAACCATCATGATGGAGCGCTCATTTCCGACGTATGCTCACTTAGGCGGCGAGACCATTGTTCGCAACGTGATCCGGACAGGCCAGGACCTGCAGGATGCGTGGCCGATGGATGGCATTTCGATCAGTACCGCCGGACAGATTGACAACAAGGAAGGAACGGTGGTCCATGCGACAGACACCATCCCGGGCTATACCGGCACTCGGATTAAAGACGTCGTTCAGGATGCCACGGGTCTCCCGGTGACCGTCGAAAATGACGTCAACTGCACGGCTCTCGGCGAATACTGGATGGGAGCCGCTCAACAGTCCAAGCACTTCCTTTGTGTCACGGTGGGCACCGGAATCGGCGGGGCCTTGTTTGTTAATGGCGAGCTATATACGGGGGCTCATTTTTCCGCCGGAGAGATCGGCCATATGAACCTGTATCCGAATGGCAAAAGCTGCCCATGCGGCAGTGCCGGCTGTTGGGAACGTTATGCATCGAGTTCCGCGCTGAGCAACATGATCGCTGAGACGTACGGGGAAACGATGAACCTTATCGACTTTTTTGATCGGTTGCGCGCAGATGACGCGACGGGCTGGACGTTGTTTCGCCGCTGGGTTGATGACGTCACAACCGGCCTTATGTCGCTCGTGCACACGCTGGATCCGGAACTGATTGTCATTGGCGGCGGCATATCCGCGCAGGGTGATTTCCTGCTCGAGCCGATTCGGTCCGCGTTAATGGATAAAGTCATGCCGAATTATGCCCGTCACCTTGATGTGACCATGGCCCACTTTTACAACCAGGCGAATCTATTAGGCGCAGCGAAGCATTTTTTAAACGAGAATCAATGACGTAGGGATGGAGTGTTTGGTTTTGCAGTGACGCGCATCCGTCACACTGACTTACGTAGGGATGTGATTATGTGATGCAACACCCATTTAACGGAATGAAACCGTCGATTGTGATGGAACAGCACAAACATTATTTCACCAAATCGGAGAAAAAAATTCATGATTACATCGAGTCCCATCGGGAGCAAGTGCTGTACCATTCTTTAACGGAGCTGTCCGAGGCGAGCGGTGTCGCCGAAGCAACTGTGCTGCGTTTTTTCCGCAAGCTAGGGTTCAAGGGTTTCCAGGATTTCAAATTTCAAACCGCGCAGGAAATGGGTGACCCCGATGAACCAAGTGATGATGAAGCCTATACGGAAAAGATTAAAAAAAACATGGTCCAGGCGATCGAAAACTCCCACGACATCATCGATATGGCATCCCTCAATCATTGTATTGATTTGATCGACCAGTCGGATGACGTCGTGCTGTTTGCCGTCGGATCCTCTGGTATAGCCGCATCGGATATGCAAAATCGGCTCATGCGTATCGGGAAACATGTTCATGCTGTGATCGATCCGCACTTTCAAGTCATGCGCGCCTCATCCATGGACGAGCACACCCTTGTAATCGCCATCAGCCTCACCGGCAGCACGAAAGACATTATTGATAGTGTTGACATTGCCAAGTCGCGCGGCGCAACCGTCATCGCGATTACCAATTATATCAAATCACCACTGACCCAATATGCCGATCATGTGCTCTTGTCATCGGCCAAAGAAAGCCCATTGGATAGCGGATCGCTCGTCGCCAAAGTGTCCCAATTATTCATCATCGACCTCGTCTGCACCGGCCTCACAATCAAAAACTACGACCAGGCCGAACAGATCAAACGAGGCATCAGCAAAAACACCACCGGAAAATTATACTGACACAAAAGGGGCTGGGACAAAAACGTTTAGTCAAAGAAAAATCCGAACTATGATTCATAAATAACCTGAATCATAGTTCGGATTTTAGTTTAGCGTAGGAAAAACACGGAAACTCCTGCGGGAAGAAAAGCCTAGGTGAGACCCCGCAGTGCGATAAGCACGAGGAGGCTCAGCAGCGCCCGCGGAAAGTGTAGTGTTTTTCCGGAGCGGTGCCCACGTCTTAAATATATCGTTCGTGTTTAGAAATAATTTGTTTCGTTTTGTCCCAGTCCCTTTTTTGATGGTCGTGGTGCCGTCGCGCATGAATGGGGTGAGGTCGCGTGATCCAGCGAGACACTCGCGACGTTCGGTGGGCCTCGAAGCCAAAGTCGCGCGATCATGGGGTGAGGGCGTGCAGTTTGAATAGGAAGTTGTGCAGTTCCGGGTGAAGGTCGCGCAATTCGGGGTAAAGTCGCGCAGTTTGCGACGAAACTTGCGCAGTTCCGGCCCAGTGTCGCGCAGTTTGTCCCCAAGGTCGCGCAGCTCCGGCCAGTGTCGCGCAGTTCGCCCCCAAGGTCGCGCAGCTCTGGCCCAAGTCGCGCAATAATCGAATAGGGTCGCGCAGCTCCGCCCGGAACTCGCGCCGTTCTGGGTGAGGTCGCGCAATTCACAGCGAAACTCGCGCTATAATACGCTTATTTCGCTCAGCGCCAGTGTCCCCTTAACTCAACATGTTTTCTATTAAAATTGATATCCATCCATTCGCCAATATGCTATATTAATAGTAACCTCTCAAAACAACATAAAGGAGCAAAGCGATGATACTTAAACAACGCACCAAACCTCTGCCGCTAAAAAAGCTTGATGCGGCCATTCCGCGACTATCACCACAGTTTCCAGGTCTCCCTAAGATGAAAGAGGATGCCAAGATGCAGCAGCAAGGATACTCCGGCGAAATAAAGGTCGACTATTTTCTCGATAACCTCGCCCCAATGTACACCATCCTTCAAGATATTTATCTCCATGAAAATAGCAAAAATTTCCAAATTGACTCGATTGTGATTGCTAACTATTCCATCGCCGTTGTTGATACCAAACATTATAAAGGCACGATTACGTTTAACACGACCCTTAAGCAGCTCACTCGATCCGACGGCCAAATTGAATCAGGCTTTGAATACCCCGTCACACAGATCAAAAATCAAACATTCCATCTACAAAATTGGCTTAACCAACGACATTTGGGACATATTCCCATAAACTGCTTTGTTGCCATCGCCGATCCGTCAACGGTTATACAGGCGGAAGGGAACCAGGAAGAAGTTGGGAATTATGTTGCTCACGCCGCTGAGATTCCCCAGCGAATTATGAACGCAGACTGGCAATTTGGCCAAAAAGGGGCGACAACGCTTTCAGACTATCAGGTGGGCCGGACGATTTTAGGCGAATGCGGGGAATTTGATATGAATTTGTTCAAAAGGTACAACATGCGGCCAACGGACATATTGCCGGGTGTCATCTGTCCCGAATGTGGATGGCGGGGAATGCAGCGCGTCCATAGCGGCTGGTGTTGCAGGAAATGTAAGTGCTATTCCAAGGACGCCCATTTGACTGCGCTCAATGATTATTTGCTGTTGGTCAAGCGTACGATAACCAATACCGAATGCATGTGGTTTTTAGGATTGAAATCACGTCATGCCGCATCGCGCATTTTAAAAAATAGCCCCCTGATTTATTATCCAAAGAATCGATCGTGGAGGAGGAGATAATTTTTATCGATCGAGAGCGAGGAAGAATCGATCGGGAGCGCGGGAGAATCGATCGGGAGCGAGAGGAAATCGATCGAGAGCGAGAGGAGATCGATCGGGAACGAGAGAAAATCGATCGAGAGCGAGAGAAAATCGATCGGGAGCGAGAGAAAATCGATCGAGAGCGAGAGGAGATCGATCGGGAACGAGGAAAAATCGATCGAGAGCGAGAGAAAATCGATCGGGAGCGAGGAAGAATCGATCGGGAGCGAGAGAAAATCGATCGAAAGTGGACTTCTGTCAATAGAGCGGACAGAAATGAACCGCGAATTAAGCCATATTTTGCTTCCGCGCGACTCTGATTTTGAGTCGCTTGGAGGCCTCTGCGTAAGGGAACGAATCAAAAAGCGATACGTTCCCTTACGCAGAGGATTTTTGCCCTTTTTCGCTCTCTTCCTGGTGGTCCGTTTCATAGGCCATTTCTTTTTCTACCGGGCTCAAATAGCCGTTCGATGAATGTATGCGTTTATTATTATAAAATTTGATATAAAACTCAATAGCTAAGACGGCTTCAGCTTTTGTGGGAAACGTATGTTTATGCAGGAATTCCTTCTTCAGGGAAGCAAAGAAACTTTCCGCACAGGCGTTGTCATAGGGCATTGCTTTCCGGCTCATACTTATAGTCGCACCAGCTTCCTCCAGCGTATTCAAATAGGCGTTGGCACAATATTGCGCCCCCCTGTCGGAGTGATGAATCCAGCCTTCTTCCGGTTGACGCAGCGCAACGGCTTCATTTAAAGCATTCAAACTAAGTTTATGTTCCATATGATCATCCACCCGATAACTAATGATCCGTCGTGCATAAAGGTCCATGACCGGGTTTAAGTACAGGAATCCCTCTCCTGTGTGAATGTAGGTAATATCGGTTGCCCACGCCTGGTTTGGTGCTTCCGGCTCAAACTCCCGGTCCAATTGATTGGAAAATATCGGCCTTGTGTGTTCGGAATCAGTCGTGCTCACAAACTTTTTCGGCGGAGCAGCGTAAAGATTCAATTCTCTCATCCGGTTTGTTACCTTCTTCTCAGAAACTATCACACAGTCCCTGTCACGAAGTATCCTGTAAATGCGCGGGCTGCCATAAAAACCGTGATTATCATGATAGTGAAATAGAATTCGTTCGTCCAAATAACGGTTAAACGCTTCCCGATCCGTTTCCTCCCGTTCCAGACGTTTGACATAATCATAGTAACCAGACGGGGACACACCAAGGGTTTCGCACATCTTCAATACGGTGTGCTCCATGCGATGATCATGGATAAAAGCAAATTTCATTCCTTTTCCTGCGTGAAGATGTGCATGGCCTTTTTTAGGATCTCATTCTCCTCTTCCATGTCAATCCTGCCCTGACGTTCCTGCTCATACAGTTCCTTGTATTCCGTTGCGGTCAAAAGCTGGTTCTGATTTTCTTTCTCTGCTTCCCTTTGTTTTCTCCGATAGCTTTGTACCCACCTCTTCAGAGTACCATAAGGAATATCCAGTTTCTGACTTATGTCGGTCATTTTGTGCCCATCGAGTACAACCATCTTTGTTACATATTCGCTGAATTCAACACTATAATGATTATATGCTTCGGTCAAAGTGAACACGTCCTTTCTAGCTTGTGTTTATTAAAACACGGCTCAATTGATATGTCCACTTTCTATACTAATTCCAAAAGCGAGGTAGAATCGATCGAGAGCGAGAGAAAATCGATCGGGAGTGGGGCGAAATCGATCGGGAGCGCGGGAGAATCGATCGAGAGCGAGAGGAGATCGATCGAGAGCGAGGGAAAATCGATCGAAAGCGAGGAAAGATCGATCGAAAGCGAGGAAGAATCGATCGGGAGCGAGGAAAAATCGATCGGGAGCGAGGAAGAATCGATCGGGAGCGAGGAAAAATCGATCGGGAGCGAGGAAGAATCGATCGAAAGCGAGGAAGAATCGATCGAGAGCCACCCAAATTCGATCGAGAGCGCCCCAAAATCGATCGACCGCCTTCCCCCAAGCGACGCGAACCATCCAACCCCTCCCTTTTGCCCGTTGTTCGAAAATCTTCTATACTTATCTTGAGCATTCATTCATGTAAAGCAGGTGACCACTGGTGAAACAGCGTTTGTTAAATGTCACGATTCAGACGAAAATAGCGGGGATTGTTATCGGTATTGTCCTGATGATTATCGTTCTATTGCTGAGCGTCGTCACGTATACCGAAATCAACCAGCTTTATGCGAATAAAAATCGATTAAGTTTGCAAACCGCTAAGACGGTTTCGTTTGTGCCAGCGGTGAACGAGGCGGTCCACAATCACAACTCAGAGCGGCTTGAGGCGTTGACACAGCAGCTTGATGTTCGGCATCAGGCGGATTTTATTGTGATTCAGAACCGCAAAGGCGTGATTTTATCGCATCCGGACGAGGCCGAAGTGGGCAACCACCTCCCTTTTAACGACGGATATAAGGCGGCGGTGTTTGGTGGTTATTATAATATCGATTCAGATGAGCTTCTGGGCCCGGCTGTCACGGGGAAAGCGCCGATCATGACCGAGGCAGGTGATGTGCTCGGTGTGGTGACGGTGGGGTATTTGAAAAAGAATATTAATAATGTGGTGTTCGATCGTCTCAAGCGGAACATCTATTTGTCACTCTTGGCTGTTTTAATCGGTTTTATCGCTAGCTTTTTGCTCGCCAGACATATCAGGAAGGACACGTTAGGGCTGGAACCACGCGAAATTTCGACGCTATACAGAGACCGTGCGGCTATTTTATCATCGATTAATGAAGGTGTGATTGCCACAGACAAGGACGGAAAAATCACCCTCATTAATGAAACGGCTAAACACCTGCTACGACTCAACGAACGCAATGTTAATCAAACGATTGATCAAGTTCTCACACACGTCCATCCCGACCGTCTTACCGATCAGGCACCGATTGTCAATAAAGAAATGCACATTAATGAGCGAACGATTATTGTCAATCTGGCTCCGATCAGGAAAGAAGGCGCCTATATGGGGACGGTTATGACGTTTCGGGATAAAACGGATGTAACCGAAATGCTGGACACACTGTCAGAGGTCAAACGCTATTCGGATGATTTGCGTGCCCAGACGCATGAGTTTTCCAATAAATTGTACGTTATTTCCGGTCTGATTCAGCTGGAAAAGTACGACGAGGCGCTGGAGATGATACGCGACGAGGTAAGCGATGATCAGCAAACAAATAAATTGATTTTTGATCAGATACAGGACGCGAAAGTGCAAGCGGTGCTGCTCGGCAAAATGAACAAAGCCTCAGAAAAGAAAATCGACTTTCAAGTGGATGAAGGCAGTCAGCTGGACCGTTTGCCGGAGCATATTAAGTCATCGGATATTATTACGATCATTGGTAACTTGATTGATAATGCGTTTGACGAAGTACTGAAACAAACCAATCGATACGTGATGTTTTCGGCTCTGGATATCGGTCATGATATTATTTTTGAAGTGAGCGATAATGGAAGCGGCATTAAGGACGATGCGATTCCGGACGTGTTCACGCGGAGTTATTCCACGAAGGCAGAAGACGATGACGCCCACCGCGGATACGGATTATACAACGTGAAACAGGCTGTTGATGCGTTGCACGGCAGTATTGAGATGGATTCGAATGAACACGGGATGACAATAACCGTTTACATTCCAAAAGAACGTAGAGGAGGGAGATCAGATGATTAACGTCGCTATTGCGGAGGATGATTTTCGCATCGCCAATATTCACGAAGGGTTTTTGGAAAAAATAGACGGCGTCACCGTGGTGGGACAAGCCATGAACGGCAAAGAAACGTTGCAATTGCTGAGTGAGCAGGCCGTGGATTTGCTTCTGTTGGATATCTATCTCCCCGATAAGATGGGGATCGATTTGATCAGAGACGCCCGCGACGTGCAGCCGTATCTGGATATCATTATCATCACCGCAGCCAACGAAAAACATCTGCTGGAGAAAGGTTTGCGCAAAGGGGTGGTCAATTATTTAATCAAACCTATTTCCCTGGAACATTTCACGGACGTTATCGAACAGTATAAAGCGCGACAGTCGCTATTGCAGCAACAAGACACCATTGATCAGAATATGCTCGATGAATTGTTCACGCCGTCAGCCGAGTCATCCAAGTCGGCTAAATCAGCCAATCCGACAGATACAGAGGCGGATATCACCAACCTTCCCAAAGGTATTGATTCGGTCACGCTAAAGAAAATTCAAACGTATATTACCCGTCATCCCGCCCCAATAACGGCAGAAGAAATGGGGGAGAAGATCGGCTCGTCGCGGACTACAGCCCGGCGCTATCTCGAGTACTTAGTGTCCATCAACGCCGTTTTCGTCGAACAGGACTATGGCATCGTCGGTCGGCCGGAACGAAAGTATGTGCCGAACCAATCCCCGTGAACAAAATGAACAAAAAAGCCATAATGTTTCTTTTGTCATTAATTTTGAAAACGATTACAAGAAGGAATTTTACATTTATTATACAGATAACACTTTAAAGAGAGGTTGGTTTTATGCGTAAATTCATAGGGGTTTTATTGTTGCTGACAGTCCTAGCTGTTGCGGGCTGTTCGTCATCATCGAACGGAGAAAAGGACGACAAGAAAGGCGACGCATCGGGCGGTTCCGATTTTCCAACGAAAAACATTGAAATCGTTGCTCCGGCATCGCCTGGCGGTGGCTGGGATGGAACGGCCCGCGCCATGCAAAAGATTTTGTCCGATGAAGGCATTGTCGATCAAAATATGAACGTGGTCAACAAGCCTGGTGGTGGCGGTGAAGTTGGTTGGCAATACATCAAAGGCAAGGACGGCCATACATTTGCCATCAACTCAAGTCTCGTCATTACGAATAACGTATTGGGTCAAAGCGAATTGACGTACAAGGATTTCACACCACTGGCGACACTGACGACTGAGTGGGTCGCACTATCCGTAGCACCGGACTCGGATATGACATCCGGAAAACAGGTTATGCAGAAACTGAAAGACGATCCGAAGTCACTGAAGATTGGTGTTGCACCAAGTCTTGGCAATGACGACCATCTCTCCTTTATCCAAGCAGCGAAAGAATTCGGCGTTGATGTAACGAAAATTGATTTCCAAGTTTATGAAAGCGGTGGCAATGTGGTAACGGCCCTTCTCGGTGGCCATGTGGATGCTGCGACCATGTCGGTATCCGAGGCGAAGGAACAGCATAAGGCCGGAAAGATTAATATGGTAGCCGTTTCCTCAGATGAGCGATTGGACGGTCTGGATAATGTGAAGACGTGGAAAGAGCAAGGCGTGGACATGGTCTTTCCGCACTGGCGCGGCGTTATGGGACCACCGGACATGTCCCAGGAAGCGGTTGACTACTGGAATAAAAAGATTAGCAAACTCGTAGAAACTGACGCCTGGAAAGACGTCCTGAAAAATAATGAATGGGAAGCCTATTATAAAGACAGCGAAGAAACGAAAAAGTTCCTCAAGAAAGAAACGGAAAAGTATGAAACACTGTTGAATGATGCCGGCTTGACAGACGAATAAAGCCTCGACATGAATCCACTGGGGCAAACGCAGCCAGTGGATTCATTCTCTTGGCTAAGGAAATGGGAGGTTGAGAGCATGTTCCGATTGATTATGCCAGTGTTTTTAATAGTATTAAGCATTGGCTATTTGATTCTGACCTTTAATATGGATCAAGCCAAAGTAGGAAATCCGAATGCGCCAATGTATTTTCCTGCCATGATCGGTTTCTTTTTGTTAATCATAAGCATCATTTATCTTGTGCAGGAATGGAAAAAGCGCGGCGAGATCATTGAAGAGGTGAAAGAATTGGTTTCTGGCCGAACACCAGTATTAATCGGTGTAACGGTTGTCCTCATCTTTATATATACCTTTCTTTTTGAACGGATCGGGTTTCTCTATTCGACGACCCTATTTTTGGGTGCGCTGCTGTTTTTGGTGAACGGCCGGAAACATTGGCTTCAAAATATTATTGTTGCGGTCGTGTTTTCATTTCTATCATGGTATTCATTTGCGGAATTATTGAACGTAAGTCTGCCCTAGAAGGGAGCTGAAACAATGGGTGTGGATTTTCAAAATGTCATGGAAGGATTAATGGTATCGCTGCAGCCGGCCAACTTGCTATGGGTGGTGATCGGCGCTTTCCTCGGAACCGTCGTTGGCATGCTCCCTGGTCTGGGTCCGGCGACCGCGGTGGCGGTGCTCATTCCGATTACGTTTGGAATGGACTCAACCAGTGCGCTAATTTTAATGGCGGCGATTTACTACGGAGCCATGTACGGCGGGTCGCGCAGTTCGATTTTGTTGAACACGCCTGGGGATGGATCCGCGATTGCGGCAACGTTTGACGGCTATCCCATGACGAAGCAGGGACGAGCGGGGCAAGCCTTAACCATATCGGCGATTGCGTCGCTCATTGGCGGTCTGTTCGCAATCGCCGGATTTATATTGCTGGCCAAACCGCTCGCGTCGTTTGCCTTGAAGTTTGGACCGGCGGAATACTTTTTGCTGTTTTTATTTACATTATCAGCGATCGTGTCCTTGTCAGTCGGCAAAATGGTCAAAGGCTTTATCGCCATGTCGCTCGGCTTGATGTTGAGTACCATTGGCGTCGATTTGCAAACCGGTGTGTACCGTTTCACCTTTGATATCCCGCAGTTAAGCGAGGGTGTGGACTTTCTGATCGTTATTATTGGGGTCTATGCGGTCGGGGAAGTGCTGTACAATTACTTGCATCTCGACCGATTGAGTACAAAGAAAAACAAAGTCGGTAAAAAAGGCATTTCCAAGGATCAGTGGAAACAATCGAAATGGCCGATGATCCGGAATGGTCCGATCGGCTTTTTGATCGGCGTGCTGCCGGGTGCGGGCGGTTCGATCGCGTCAATGCTCAGTTACACGACCGAGCGGCAACTATCCAAAAAGCCGGAGCGATTTGGCAAAGGCGCGATTGAAGGGGTCGCCGCGCCGGAATCCGCGAACAACGCCGCTTCGGTTGGTGCGTTTATTCCGCTATTGACGATGGGCATTCCCGGATCTGGCACGACAGCGGTGATTCTCGGTGCTGTCATCATGCTCGGGTTGCGTCCCGGACCGTTACTATTCGAAAACAATCCCGATATGGTCTGGACCATGGTCAATAGTATGTTCATCGGTAATTTATTCCTTGTCGTGCTCAACATCCTGCTCGTTGGTTTACTAGTGCGCATTTTGAATACGCCGCCGAAAATTTTGTATCCATTAATTCTCGTGCTGGCATTTATCGGTACGTATACGCTCAGTTACAGCATTGTCGACTTTTATATTCTAGTGATCTTCGGCTTGATCGGTCTTATGATGAAACTGCTGGATATTCCGATTGCCCCGCTCATTCTGGCATTAATTGTCGGAGCGGATATGGAACAGAATTTCCGTAAAAGCCTCGTCGCGCATGACAGTATTTGGAACATGCTGACGGCATCGTCTGTTACGATCGTGCTGGCCATTATGACGGTATTATCCGTGTCGTATCCGTTTATTGTATCGTGGATCAAGAAACGTAAAGCCAAAACGGACACACCAACGTCCTAAAAGGCGGTGGTCCTATGTCAAAGCAAATAACCCTGCTCACCATTGTTTGCGCTATCTATGCGGTTTTTTTCACGTCGCTATGGGACTGGAACGTACAGGTGCAGGCGTTTGCCGTTCTGCTTATCATCCAGATTCTTTGGATTGGACGGGTATTTCCGCTGGCGGTCAGTTCGCTCATGCTTATCGTCCTGTTGTCCATTCATTTTCTCGATTACGATGCGGTGCTGGACGAATTCGGATCAAGCCTGGTCTGGCTTCTGTTTGCCACGTTTATCCTGTCCCATGCTTTTATCCAGACCGGGCTCGCCAACCGGATTTCGTTGGGGATTCTCGATTTGGCCAAAGGATCCGTCCGGCTGCTGCTCGCTGTATCGTTTGTCATGATGTTCGTGTTGACGGTATTCATCCCGTCCAATATCGGCAAAGGAAGTTTAATCAGCTCGACACTGGATGATTTGTTGTCGCATTTGCAACGCATTCAGGAAACGTCCAACATCGGCAAATCGTTGTTTATTGGCACCGCTTATGTCAGCTCTATTGCTGCTGCGTTTGTGCCTACCGGCGCCAGCTCGACCATCTACGCGTTTGGGATGCTGTCGGACGTCTCCGCTGATATGACGTATGTTACGTGGTTGCTGTTGTTCGTATTCCCGGTTGGGCTGTTTGTCGGTGGGTTATGGCTGTTGTTTATGAAGGTCTTTCCGGCTGAACATGTGGACCGCGCTGTCATCGCTGATTTGATCCAAACGAAAAAGCAGGAGATGGGATCGTGGTCAACGCAGGAAATGAAAATGGCCGGTATTATCGGCTTCACACTGGCGCTATGGTTGAGTCAGTCGCTGCATGGATTCTCGATTCCGCAAGTTGGCCTGTTTGGCGCAGTGCTAACCGTTCTGCCCTATATCGGTGTTATGTCATGGGATGAAGCGAAAAAAGGCATCAATTGGGATATGATGATTTTTTTTGCATCGACGTTAATGCTCGCCCATTTATTGCTCAACACCGGTGTGTTGGATACGGTTTCCGGATTCATGGTCGCGCGCGGCAATGACTGGCCGGCTTATGTCATTGTCATCGGCTTGATTGGCGTCATAGCCATTCTCCGGGTTGTGTTTGTCAATGTTCTTGGCTTCATGACGATCATGCTGCCGCTCGCGATTACTGCTGGCGAACAGATTGACGGGCTATCGCCGCTGATCATTGGTATGGGTGTCTATCTTGCGTGTGTGCCGGGCTTTTTGCTCGTCACTCAGTCCCCCGTTCATTTAATCACTTACTCGTACGGCCATTATACCGACCGGGATCTGCTGCGTGTCGGGTCCGTATCAATGCTCATGTGGCTGGTCGTTATCTTCTTAAGTGTGTTTGGATACTGGCAATGGGTGGTATAAACCCGGGGAAAACGTTATGGAATGAGGCCATTCAAATGCGTTATATCGAAAAGCTATTGCAGGATATAGAAACCACACGTGAACAAATGTATCGAGCATACAAAAATGATCCGACATCTCCTGACATGCTCGCCTTATCCCGAACATTAGATGAGCTATTAAATGAGTTCAATCGATATTTGAGGTAACCATCATCATATTAAAAGAGCAGGAACGACGCTTGGTCGCACCTGCTTTTTTTTGATTGGAAGGGGGGGAGGAGAATCGATCGGGAGCGAGGCAAATTCGATTTATGCTGTGGCCACTATGAATAAAAAAAGAGGTTATTTTCCTCTCAAACAGGAAAGTATGTTCTGTCAGAAAAGATTGATTTTTGTTACAATAGAGCTTGTACAATAAGGCTTTCATGGGTGGTGGCTCATGCCCCTTTGCACGTTTTTAGGAAAGGGGGTGATGCCGATGACAGTATTTGAAACACTATTTTTGATGATTTCCTTTGGAACATTAATCGTAGCCATACTGTCAAACCAGAAAAAATAACCACCCATAGGCCTGGTAAGCATAATGGGTAGTTATTTTTTAAAACACCTGTAATGTGAGCCGCCCCCTTGAAGGGCTGTTGTACATGACCGTTAGTGTATCTACACTAGCGGTCTCTTTTATTTTATGGATCTTCTAATTTTATTATACCCAATATCAGGCGAAATGAAAACTATAAAATGATACAAGTTTTCGGCATATCACAGAGAATGTTGGCACCTGCATTGGATGCGATCGCCAGCCAAGGTTGGCATAATCGGGTGAGAACAACTTTTCCGATTATTCAATTTGAACAAAAAAATTAAGAAACATGGTGGGGGAACAGAAAATGATACGGCATGAGTTGCATGGAAATGTGGCCAAAAAGACGCCATAGGTTCCGGAATGCATACACAGTAAAGGTGCAACGGTGTTTGTTAAGAAAAAATTACAAAAAGCAATTGCATATAGTAGTCGTTTTTGAAATAAAAGGGAAACTAAAAAAAAGCAGGAACGACGCTTAGTCATTCCTGCTCTTTCAATGTTAATGATAGATATGGAGCCTAGCGGGATCGAACCGCTGACCTCCTGCGTGCAAAGCAGGCGCTCTCCCGGCTGAGCTAAGGCCCCGTATAGCTATTAGAATCGCTACGCGGACGTGCTGCGCGATCGGGAAGACAGGATTTGAACCTGCGACCTCCACGTCCCGAACGTGGCGCTCTACCAAACTAAGCTACTTCCCGTACTGGAGCGGAAGACGGGACTCGAACCCGCGACCCCCACCTTGGGAAGGTGGTGTTCTACCAACTGAACTACTCCCGCATCGGGGGTTTTTTTAACGACAGTTGTCATAGTACGCCTCATGATGAAAAATGTCAATAGGGAGTGGGCGATTTTCGGCGGCTGCCGAAGATCAACTATCTAATGCGGTTTAGGGTGGAGATCGCGCAGTTTGGGAGGAAACTCGCGCGGTCGCCCCCCACCCCGTACACCTCACCCGAAACTCGCCCATCCCCCTCATGAATCCACTCCACAAACCGAATTCATTGCTCATTGCCTGCAAATTTCTTATACTAAAATTAATACGCCTAACAGCTCGTTAAAGGATGGATGATGATGAAAGCCTATCAAATTAGAATTGAGTTGGCTGACTCGGATCCGCTTATTTGGCGAAGGGTTGTCATGCCGGCCGGGGCGACGTTTTACCGACTGCATCAAGTGATTCAGACGGTCACCAATTTTCGGGAGTGCCATCTATTTGCATTTGAATTGCCGGACGACAACCTTCGTGTAACCAACGATGAGGAAGCGTACGAGGAGCGTTTGCATTACAAAAAACATTGGAAAGAGATTGAGCAAAAAATGGAGGAGGCCGGTTCGGAATTTGCAGAAATGCAGCGGATGCAGCTGCAACAATTGCGCACGGTCATTCGCAAACCGTCCGGGATCAAGGTCGACTCCTATTTGGAAAAATATGGAACCATTGCTTATACGTATGACTATGGGGATGGATGGACATTTTCAATAATCCTCGAGGACGAACGCGACGATCATTATTATGTCTACCCCGTTCTGATCGATGGTGCCGAAACCGCGCCACCAGAGGATGTAGGCGGCCTACCCGGCTTTTATGAATTTTTGACGACGTATTATGATACAACACATCCCGACCACGACGATGTGACCGCGTGGGCGCAGGAGCAATTGTTTCGGGAATATAATCCGGATTTTATCAACTCCATGTTAAAGTTTGTCATGTACAAGAAAACCGAATGGGACAAATTGAACGGATGAAAAAATGAAAGAGACCAATCCATTAAACAGAAGGATGAACCGCATAAGCTTACTGACGTCCCGCATCATTATTCTAGGATTTATGATGTTTGATGTCGTGTTATTGATTCGAAACGATTCGGTTGTGGCCCAATCACTTGCGACGGGGTCCATGTTGGTATTTGGTTTCCTTTTTGTCCTATCCATAAAAACGGATTCCAAAAATCGCCCAGCTGATCAATGACCGTGTGGCTGTTAAACCATTCGGAATATAATGGAGGTTGCCTTAATGGGAAAAAGCAAGAAAAACACAGGCTGGGCCGAAGCGAAAAAGAAGTGCCGGCTCAATCAGGCGGATATACGGATGGCCAAAGAACTCGGCATGACGCCGAAAAGCCTGATTAAAAACATTCCGTCCCCGCAACAGCAATGGAAAGCACCGGTCAAAACATGGATCAGGGATTTATATGAGAATAAATTTGGCATGGTGCTTGGAAACGAACCGCACAAAGCTAACCAACCAAACAATCATCCGGCTCATAAGCAGCATGTGTTTTCGGATGATCATCGGGACCGCGTTTTGGATGAAGATCTGCCATTTTAACGCATTACAAAGGCCCAATTTGAGACCACTTCTTCATTCATTCAGAAAACACTTGCTAAGGCAATGTGAAAGAATACAGTTTTTTTGTTTGATAGACTATTTTTAGTACATATGGGGGAAAAATAGGTTGAAACCGTTTCTAAGCGGATTGGTACTCTTGCTTATGATTGCGCTGATAGCAGGATGTGCCGATCAAACAACAACGACGAGCCCAACAAACGACGACGATTCATCTGAGAAAACATCAGAATCACATGCGAAAACCATGGAACGAAAGACAGCGCTGAAAGAGAAACGGGTGACAGCGCATTATCAGCCCATTCAACCGCCTAATGATGCGAAGCCTTTTAACGAACGGTATTCAAAAAAGGTAAAGCAACGTATGCCGCGTGCTGAAGCACATGGCGACGATCCAAAGCGGACCGTGCCTCTCGGGCAAACCCTGATTCAAGGCAAACAGGATAAAACGAATGGCCCGTTGAAAAAGCATAGATTGGTAGCTTACTATGGCACGCCAAATTCTGAAAACATGGGCATTCTGGGTGAAATGCCTCCGGAACAAATGATGAATGAGCTGAAGAAAAAGGCAAAAGCTTATTCGCAAGCCGATCCATCCCATCCGGCGGTTCCAATGATCGAACTGATTGCAACGGTGGCGCAGCGAAAGCCGGGTCCGAGCGGTGATTACATAACAGATACACCTGAGGAAGATATTCAACGCTATGTCAAATTGGCCAAAGAAAATGATGCCTTGTTGCTTCTGGACGTTCAACTGGGACAAGCGTCGGTCATGGAAGAGGTTAAGAAGCTGAAGCCCTATTTGAAATTACCGTTTGTCCATTTGGCCATTGATACAGAGTACAGTGTGGAAAATGGCGACATTCCGGGGAAAGATCTTGGCCAGATTGATGGTGCCGAGATTCAAAAAGCCGTCACGTATGTGAATGATCTCGTCGAAACCCATGATTTGCCGGATAAAATGGTGCTTGTTCACCAGTTCGGCAACAGCATTATTAAACATAAAGACAAGATTAAGCCGACGGAGCATGTCGAGGTCCCGCTCAACTACGACGGATTCGGCGACCCGGCCGTGAAAATGGCGGCTTATGGCAAACTGGTCCGAAAACAAGGCATGCAGTACGGGGGATTCAAGCTGTTTTATGAAAACGACACCCCCGTGATGACACCGAAGCAAGTCCTCAAACTGGATCCAGCACCAGCAGTTATTAATTATCAATAGACACAGAAGACGGTTTGTTTTATTTGCAAGCGATGAACCTCCGCATGCGGGGTGACGTCGATTTCAAACCGACACATGTAGAAAAAGGCGCACTTACACAAACGCACGATATAAAAATAAAAATGAGTCAAAGGGGAGACAACGATGCAACATATCCTAGTTATCAATGGCCACGAATATTACGGTCACTCCAGGGGCGATCTGAATAGAATTCTTTTTGATAAGATCGTCGAGACGTTATCGGACAATTACGAGATTAAAACAACATTCCTGCAGAACGGTTTTGATAAAGAGGAGGAGCAGGAGAAAGTTAAATGGGCGGATTATATTATCTATCAGACCCCCGTTTACAATTACAGTGTCCCTGCTATATTTAAAAAATACTTTGACGAGACTCACGAACATGGCGTCTACTTTCGGGGAAACACAGAGGACTACGGTATTGGCGGCGGGTTCCTGACCGATAAAAAATATATGTTTTCAACAACATGGAATGCCCCTTCGACGGCGTTTAATGACCCAAGCAAATTTTTTGAAGGACGCAATGTGGACGATGTGCTGTTCCACCTGTATTTAAGCCATAAATACGCCGGTATGGAAGGATTGGACACCTTTTCGTGCTTTGATGTTAAAAAGAATACCGATATCAATGCCTATCTCGATTCGCTCGAACATCATTTGAGTCGTTATTTTACGATTCATACATAAGCTACATGCATAGGGGATAAGACTGTGATGTGATGATGCGGCATCCAGTATTGCTAAAACGAATGTCTTGTCATCGTCATTTTTTTAAGTAATCCCCTTGAATAAAAATCTGTGTATGTGGTACATTAAAAATAGAAATTAGCACTCCGCTTAACCGAGTGCTAAAACCCCGATTCAAAGGAGTTGATCAATGATGCTTAGATGGATATCTTTGAACATGATTGATAACTTCTTCAATGGCTTGTGGTACTTGGGCAACGAGCCATTGGTTGGTTCCTAGCTTTGCTAAAAAGCTAAAAGCAAAACTTAAATAAGAGAGGTGGTCACGATGGTTGTTAAACTCCCTTTCAACAGGAGAGATTCCACTGTTCGTGGGAACCTGTTAGGTGATTTTTCAAGTATTTTTGACGACTTCTTGAATGGTTTGCTTTTCCCAAGCAAGAACCTCTAGCCAGTTCATCAGCAAGTGACGTTGATTTTGTGTGCAAGCAAAGGGTAAATAAAAATTAAATCAAAAGGAGTGGTTGATTATAGCAGGATTAATTCCATTCAACGAAAGACATCCAAAGTTCCCTAGCAACCCATTTAACATGATCGATGACTTCTTTAATGATTTCCCTACGCTCAAACGAAACCTTGTTACGGATCCGTTTAAAGTTGACGTCAAAGAAACGGACAATGAATATTTGGTTGAGGCAGAACTTCCAGGCGTCAATAAAGAGGATATAGACTTGAGTTTGAATGATGATGGCAAACTAACCATTGCCGTCCATCGAACTGACAATAATGATAAAAACGATGAGGACGACAACTATATTCACCGAGAAAGACATTATGAATCAATGCAACGCACCTTGTATTTAGCCCATGCTAAACCTGATAGTGTCAGTGCAAAGATGGACAATGGATTGCTCAACGTCACCATAGGCAAACAAGACCAATCGGTTGACAATACCCGCAAAATCGACATTCAATAATGCTGCTATCCCCCTACACGTATTCCCGGACGAATGATTGGATAGCCATTGATTGTTTCAAATGCCCACCATTTTAGGTGGGTCTTTTTTTATATTTTCATAAAGCAAATGAGCACAAGAAAGGCATAACGCTTGCGCTATTTTTACATATATTGACTGCACCTGATTGATTAATTTATGGCTTTTATGTTGGTTTCAAGTGACATGGAATCCAGATCAAGGGGGATTAAGCTGTTTTATGAAAACGATCCCCCCTTTAATGACACTGAAGCACGTTCTCAAATTGGACCCCGCACTAGCTGATATTAATTATCCATTCGCTTTTGAACGAATGATGACCTTTTTAAAAATTTCATCGTGTGGCAAACCGTTTTCTATTTTTAATCGTTTCCTAGGATACAGGATAAACGTTTGTCAAGGAGGGTTCATTATGACAAAGAAATATATGCTATCAGCCATGCTGCTAATCCTACTTGCTGCCCTTTCTGCATGTTCCGGTAATAATGAGGACAGCTCGGGAAAACCGGAAAACAAACCCAAAAACGAGGAAACGAACGTATCAGAAAAGGGCACAACTGGCACCAAAGTCTATGTCAATAACCGTGATGCAGGAGACGTTCAAGTTATTGATTCGGATACCAATGAGGTTCTGGATACGATTCAAGTTGGTGAGAAACCCACTTATAATGAAGTAGGTCCCAATGGGGATTATGTCTATGTAGCCAACAGCAAGACCGAAGATGTATCGATTATCAACACTAGCAAAAATAAAGTTGTAAAGACCATTCCGGTTGGCAAAACGCCAAAAGGAATTAATTTCACCCCTAATGGAAAATGGGTGTTTGTCATCAATGAAGGCGAAGGAACCGTCACAGCAATTGAAACCGAATCAATGGAAAAGAAAGCCACCATTGACGTTGGAAAAGATCCACATAATGGGGTAGCCAGTCCCGACAACAGCACGTTCTATGTAACCAATACCGGATCCAATTCCGTATCGGTTATTGATGTTGCTTCCAAAAAAGTGACCAATACAATCGACGGTGTTGAAGGAGCACCGCATAATTTAAACATTACCCCTGATGGGAATACATTGCTTGTAACCTTAACAACAGAAGGTGAACTGGGAATAGTCGATTTGAATAAAGACAAAATGATCTCAACCGTAACTGTCGGTACAGGCCATCATGTGGTAGATGTCACCGCAGATGGAAAATATGCGTATGTCGCAAATATAGGGTCAGATTTCGTATCTGTTGTGGATATTGCCAAACAAAAGGAAATGAAACAAATTAACGTTGGACAAGGGCCACATGGTGTTACCGTTTCAAAAGATGGTAAAAACATCTATGCAGCAGTTACCAGCAAAGACCAGGTTGCTGTTATCGACAGTGAGAAAAATGAAGTTGTTAAACGAATCGATGTTGATTCATTTCCGTTTTTCATTAGTACCTTGGAAAATCGCTCTTAAAAAGTGATACGAAAAACTAAAAGAATGGAGATGAAACGCCATTATTTGTTGGTGTAATGGCAACACCGATAGATAATGGTGTTTCCGCGGTCATTGTTCGAAAATTATGAACAACCTTCTAATATAAAAGAAGTTAGTAATATTTTTTTATTTTTAATCAAACCGTTCCCGGATTCTCATCGTTACCTTATGTGAAAGCAAGTTATTGGGAGGGATCAAAATGAAAAAATGGATATTTTCCATAACCATCGTTGCGGTCATTCTTTTACTGAGTGCATGTGGGGGTGACTCAGACTCATCATCCAAAGATGACAACAGCAGCCAAGGCGACCCGGATACTACGGAAGAAACAAATGATGAAGGAAAAAGCAAAGCAAAAGGCCTACAATTACTGGAAGATGCTGATGCAGGTAACTATCTGGCAGATGGTGAAGGTATGACGCTCTACCTCTTCACAAAAGATGAAAAAGGTACCAGCAACTGCACCGACGATTGTCTGGAAAACTGGCCGGCATTCACAGGAAAGGATTTCGAAGTCCCTGAAGGTTATGACAAAGATAATTTTGGCACGATAACACGTGAAGACACTGGTAAAAAACAAGTGACCTATAAGGGCTATCCACTTTATTATTTTGTGAAAGATAAAGAAAAAGGTGATGTGAACGGTCAAGGTGTGAAAGATGTATGGTATGTTGCTAATAAAACGTCCATTAAGGATCATTTCCAAGACCAATCAACTTCACTGAAAAAAGGTATTGATGACGTGCTGGCCTCACTTGAAGCGTTAAATAACACATCTGAAGCTTCAGCTAACGATGTAGACAAAGTGAACAGCAAAGGGAAAGACCTCTCGGAAAGTTGGGAGCCCATTGAGAAAAAAGTTGAAAAACGTGATGCAGAAGCCTATGAAACCATTGAAGAAAGCTTGTACCCACTCATAGATGAAGCACAAAAGGATAAGCCTGATATTGAGAAAGTAAAAAAGCTGACAGAGGAGACCAAACGTAAACTCACAGAATTTCAGGAGAAGCTTGGTTCATCATCCTAAATCAGCATCTTTTCTTCTCATTAGGTTGTAAAAAGTGAGAACCCCACAAAAATGAAATATAAAGGACGCTTCCGCGACAGTTTCTGACGTTGCGGGAGCGTCCTTTTTCATGCTATTAGCTTGTTCATGTCATTCATTGCCCCCGGACGAACGGTTGGATAGCCATGGTCACCATTACGCATTCCAACGCCAGTATAGTCTCATCGCTATCCGGATAACCATCATAAATAATAAGACGCTTGCAAACGTGTGCATCCAAGTCCACGTATGATACTCAATGACATCGGTATATTTTTCTAAGAGGACTTCCATCGTCGTTAAAACAGACGCATAGAGGACACCTTGTATAAGGATGCCGGAATATCGCGACCGATAAGTGGTTTGATAAAAATAAAGATTAATCACAGGAAGTATCACGTATTCAAAAAGGATGCTGGATTCGAAATGTATACCCAAAAGTTTTTCAGGGTAATGCAGCATATTTTCCTCTACGACAATGGTGCCGAGAAAGATTGAAAAATAAGAGGACACTAAGTAAACTAAAATCCATTCGTTAAAAGATAACTTTCTTAAGCTGAACCATAATAATACCATGCCGATCACGAAAGATAGCCACAATATGATGTGTTCCATAGTAACATTCGGCTCCCTTTTTCTATTTGGCTTGCCGGTCACTATCCATTATAGCCAAGTGACGCTCTGTATAGCCCATCACTATTAGGAAATTCACAGGAACGGATAGGGATAGGGCGATTTGCGGCGGCCTTGCGAACGCGCGCAATCGATCGGGGGCGAGGCGAAATCGATCGAGAGCGCGAGGAAATCGATCGGGGGCGTCGGAGAATCGATCGAGAGCGCGGGCAAATCGATCGGGAGCGAGGGAAAATCGATCGAGAGCGGCGGAGATTCGATCGGGAGCGAGAGGAAATCGATCGAGGGCGAGGGAAAATCGATCGGGAGCGAGAGGAAATCGATCGGGGACGGGAGAAAATCGATCGAGGGCGAGAGGAAATCGATCGGGGACGGGAGAAAATCGATCGAGGGCGAGGCGAAATCGATCGAGAGCGCGAGGAAATCGATCGGGGGCGAGGCGAAATCGATCGAGAGCGCGAGGAAATCGATCGAGGGCGAGGGAAAATCGATCGGGAGCGCGACGAAATCGATCGAGGGCGAGGCGAAATCGATCGAGAACGAGCTCAAATCGATCGGGAACAGCCGCCAATCGTTCAACCACCCCGCACCCGCATGTGGTGATTTTCGCTTGCCGTCGCAAATCTTTCGTTCCAAAAAACCCACACTTAAGCGACAGCGGCTCCAACTCGAGCGCTTCTGCTACGTCTCCTTCTCGTACCAGCGTTGAAAGATATAAATAAGTACGGCCATTAATATAAATAGCAATGCGGTCATGACCATCGATAGATCACCGGTAAAAATGCCAACATGTTTCATCCACGCCGAAACGGTAAAGACAAACAGGACGTCGGCGATAACATTCACGACGAGGTACAGCCAAAATTTTTGAAACGTGAAATAAAACACCCAGATGGTGACGACCCAATACGAACTGTAAACGATATGGACGGGCGTGATTTTGTCCCAGTCGAAGAGGGTGATTTGGTATCGCCACCAATTTTCTTCCCAAGCAATCTCATACAAGATCGAGTTTAAGACGGTTACAAACAGTGCGGCGGGGAGATATCGTTTGATCGTATCATATGTGTAAAATAATCCTCGGGGCCATCTGAGGCAATTTTCTAGTCAAAAAAGAGAAGGCACTCTATCATAAATGTATGCTTTGACGGGCAAATACATTTCGAAAGAGGCCTTCTCATGGAAACCATTATATCAAGATTATACGAATTAATAAAGCAAACAAACAACTTAGTTGATTTAGAAGAAAGCATTCGACTTTATATGTATGAAGTGTTCGCTTCCCAGATGGGGGAAGTGTTCACACAGATTAATAAGGTGATTAAAGCTGAGAAACAGAAGTTGGGCTGGACTGTCGAGCGTGACGATTGGAAAACGGTTCAATTTACGTTTGGGGCGGTTCGTTTTCGGCATACATTAATGCATGACCTGAAAGGTGATTCTCACTATCCCTTTGATGAGTGGGCTGGTCTTCGGAAAAGTCAACGGTACAGTCCCCTGACGGAGGTAAAAGTGGCTGAATTGGCTAGTGAGAGCACGTATCGTGCATCAGCCCAAACTTTGAAGGAATGGACACCCGTAACGATGAGTCATCAAACAGTCGGGAGTATCGTAAAGCGTGTTGGAGAGGCGCAGTCCCAGGCTGATATGGAAATGGCGGCTGAACTGGAGGAAGCAGCGTCCCTTCCGGAGGCAAGAGAAGTAGACTTTTTGTATGCAGAGGCTGACGGTGTATTTGTACGTTCAACGAAAAAGAAGAAAAGCCATGAGATCCGGCATGCGATGATGCATGAAGGCTGGGTCAAAAATGGCAAACGAGTATCACTCAGCAATCAACATGTGATCATGACAACCAAACCGGCTGATGACTTTTGGAAAGAGGTACAGTCATATGCAGCCCATGGTTATTCGCTGGAGAATACGCAGGTTGTGACCAATAGTGATGGCGGGCAGGGCTATACAGCTGAACGATTTCAAGAAGCCTTTTCCCAGTCCCGTTACCCCGTATTGAATCAACTTGACACGTATCATATAGCCCAGGCGTTAAATCGGGCATTAGGCGGTGAAAAGAGTGAATTTAAGGATGGGATAAGGAAAGCGTTAGAACAACACGATTGGCAACAGGTCATACTTTGGCTGGATACATACGAAAGTACCCTGGAAGACGCGAAACAGCTGGAAAAGGTAAACGGTTTTCGAACTTACATTCAGCACAATTGGAATCGTCTATTTGACTGGCGTGAGAAAGTGGAAGACCCGCCAGAAGACGCACGAGGCTTAGGGGCTATGGAATCCAATCAGCGCCGCGTTTCTTTCCGGATGAAAAGACGTGGGATGCATTGGAGCGCCGACGGCAGTGAAGCTATGGTGAAAGTAAAACAGGGTATCCTCAATAACACGTTGCGAGATGTTTATCTCACATCCCAAAAACGAAGCGCACGCAAGCAGCGAGACGTTGAAAAGACCATTCGTATGACGGAATACTTGAATCAGCCAACACGCCCATCGATTGGCGCAAAAGAAGGATCCATCAGTTTATATACAGCCCATTCATCAGCGATAGGAAACTTGATGAAGAGTTTTAGGTAATATCCTGCATGTTTTTGTCAGGTTCCGGGTTTTGGAACGTGACGAAAATATGCAGGCCACCAAGCGACAGCGCGGTAGCCGGAAGAAGTGTACAAAAATAGAGTGCTCGATATATTGGTGTGACAACCACATCGAGAAAAGATTGACACATACGATCGTATCGCGGTTTAACACAAACAACGACGCTAGTGGTAAAATAAACATGCCCCACAGTACAACGTTAATCACCATTTGGCCCCTTTCTGCTTGGCTGACAAAGCAGCTGTTTTCCGTATGTTTTCCTGAATGTGCTGATTTGATTCTAAGTGGAAGATTTTCGGCCGCCGCCGAAAATCAACTGCCTTTAAGCATAAACGCGCGCCATTCTGGTGGACGTCGCGCAGTAAAGGGACCACCTCGCTCAACTCTCCGGGACAGTCGCGCGATAACCGAAAAACGCGCGCAGTTTGAGGTGAAACTCACGCAATGATGGAACATGTCGCGTAGCTAAAGTGATATTGTCCCCATAAAATAGACAACATTAAAATCGTGCAACCATGTATGTTAGTTTGTTGATGGGGAGGCGATTATTTATGGGGAAGAAACTAAAAAAGTATTCATATGACGAAAAGGTGGAGGTTGTTAAGAAGTACATGGAGGGGTACCCCTCCAGCCGATTGGTGAAGGAATATGACCTAACGCATCGTAACCGCATTTATGAATGGCGTGATCAAGTTCTTAAGGGCGGCTATGAAGCCTTAAAGGACCAACGTGGTTCCAAAAAGAAAGATCGTCATCATGCCCGGGAACGGTCTCTTGAAGAAGAGAATGAGTCCTTGAAATTAGAGGTGATGTATTTAAAAAAGTTATTGGATCTTCAAAGGAGGTGAGACGTAAACAGGCTGAATTTGAATTCATACGAGAATATGAGGGCGTGTATTCGATAGCTAAATTAGTTGACGTCACCTCTGTTTCCCGTTCGGGCTATTACAGATGGAAATCCCGTAAAGAAAGCTATGAACAGGATAAGACAGATGAGAGGCTTTACCAGAAGATATTAGAGATTTATCGAAAACACGGGGGGACGTACGGACGTGAGCGAATCAAAACGGAACTGGACCATTCCTATCACATGATTGTTAACGAAAAGCGCATCTCACGCGTCATGAAAAAATATGGTTTGCGTTGCCAAATCCGACGAAAGCGTAAAAAGGGCGTGCGTCAGCCTTATGGGGACATACCGAATGTTCTGGATCGTGATTTCAAAGCTTTAAGACCCGGCATTAAAATGGGAGTGGATATCACATATGTTCCGGTCCATGGAAGCCATCATCCCTGGCTTTATGTATGCGCCATAAAGGATTTATTTAACCGTGAAATCGTAGCGTATTCCATGGATACCAATCAATCAACAGAACTGGTCTATGACGCCTTGAATACATTACAGAAAAAGGGATTTGAGAAAGGTGCCATCCTGCATAGCGACCAGGGCATCCAATTCACAAATCCCGGATATAGGCTGCGTCTAAAGGAAATGGGCATCACCCAATCCATGTCCCGTCGAGGTAATTGCTGGGACAATGCTTGCGTTGAAAATTTCTTCAGCCACTTCAAGACAGAAGCACCTTGTTTCTATAAGATGGAAACGTTGGCTGACATTAAAAACGCAATAGACGCCTATATGCGCTATTTTAACAATGAACGATTACAAAACCAACTAAAAATGAGTCCGGTTGATTATCGGTTGAAAACAGCATAATTTGCACGATTTTTATGGTGTCTACTTGACAGGGTCATGAGCAAAGGTGGAATTCGCGCAGTGAAGGAACGAGATCGCGCGGCCCCGGCGGCAACTCGCACAACTCGGTGGTCAAACGCGCGCAATATCGATCAAACGCACGCATCTTGGTGACCAACTTGTACAGCTCTGGGCGGAGGTCGTTCTGGTGGACGCCGCGCCGTTATGGGTGACAGTCGCGCAGTTCAGGATCAACTCGCGCAACTCCCCCCGAATCTCGTGCAACTCCTACCCGAAACTCGCCCCGCCACTCCCTCCAAAACCACCCCACAACGCCCGCCAACCCCGTTCACACAACTGTCACCACTAAGTGTGATTTGGATCACTCTCTGAATCGTGATACAAGGTTAGCATAATACATACAGGGAAACTTAATAACCATCACCATTCATTTGGAGGGAATTGAATTGACACTTAATTCAAATAAACTGCAAATTGTGAAGTCGACGGCACCGGTTTTAAAAGAACATAGCACAGCCATTGGGAAACGCTTTTATCAATTGTTATTTGAAAAAGTACCGGAATTGCGCAACATTTTCAATCAGACGAATCAGAAGCGGGGTCTGCAACAGGAAGCGCTCGTTTATTCCGTTTATGCGGCCGGCGAGAACATCGATAGCTTGGAAAATATTCACGAGCTGGTCGAGCGGATCGCGGAAAAACACGTCTCCCTCGGCGTAAAACCGGAACAATACCCTATCGTCGGCGAGGCTCTTTTGCAGGCGGTTCAGGAAATTCTAGGCGATGCGGCAACCGAGGACGTGCTTGATGCGTGGCGTGAGGCGTATGATTATATCGCTAATTTGTTCATCGAGCTTGAACAGAAGAAATACAACGAAATGGAAGAGCAGGAAGGCGGCTGGACAGGATTTCGCGAGTTTGTCGTGGATGAAAAAATTCAGGAAACCGACGACGTGATCTCGCTTATTTTGAAGCCGAAAGACGGAAAACCACTCGCCCGATACGAAGCGGGGCAGTATATAACGATTAAAGCCGATATCCCAGGCGAGCCGTATACGCACATGCGGCAGTACAGTCTGTCCGGAGTATCTGGTGAAAATTACTATAAAATAAGTTTGAAGCATGAAAAAGGCAATGGAATTCACCCGGATGGCGTCGTCTCCAGCTATTTGCACGATGACGTGGCAGAAGGGGACACACTCGAATTTTCCGCTCCAGCCGGCGAATTCACCGTCAAAAGCGAAAAGGCTCCGATTGTGCTGCTGAGTGGCGGCATTGGCGTGACCCCAGTCGTTGGCATGTTGAATTCATTGGCGGAAAAAGAGCCCGGGCGCCCGGTCACCTTCATCCATGCAACGCAAAACAGCGATGCGCATGCGATGAGAGACGACGTGGAACAGCTCGCTGCCGAGAATCCAAATATCTCTTCGTTCGTCTGCTATGACAGCCCAAGCATAACCGATAAAGCCAATCAAAATCACGATAAAGAAGGCTTCGTCAACCTTTCGTGGCTGCAATCAATATTGGACTGCGGCAACCAAGCCGACTTCTATTGCTGCGGCCCCGCACCATTCATGAAAGCCGTCGACAAAGGACTGAAAGAATGGGGCGTTTCTGAGGAGAACCGACATTTTGAAATCTTCAACCCGGTAAGCATCCTACAAGAAGCTTAACGAAATGGATAGCCGCTCAAGCCCGCTCGTGAGTTGTCGATCGAGCGGGGGTGAACGGTGAAATCGATCGAGAGCGGTGGAAAGTCGATCGGGAGCGAGGCAAAATCGATCGGGAGCGAGGCAAAATCGATCGAGAGCGAGGGAAAATCGATCGAGAGCGAGAGGAAATCGATCGAGAGCGAGACAAAGTCGACCGAGAACGAGGCGAAATCGATCGAGAGCGAGCGAAAATCGATCGGGAGCCACCCCAAATCGATCGACACGCGCCGCGCTCCATTTCGATCAACAGTTACCGCACCATTACACGACCTAATCCAAGCGATGATTTTCGGCCGCCGCCGAAAATCGTCCTTCTAAAAAATGCCTACCTCATGCAACAGGATCACCTCATTTCTTCACAAAATAGTCGCATTTTTTTCGACTCACTGTTATACTATTAATAACCTCAATCTTCAAAAAACCATATAGTTATTCACCAAAGGATGTGAACGTATTGTGGATTCCTCTCTAATTCTTGAAGAAAAGCCTCACTACCTCGATTATGATGGACTTTGGAAAACCATTATTACCGACCTGTTTGAGCCGTTCGTCCGATTCTTTGCGCCGGACTTATATCAAACAATCAACTGGAACATACCACCCGACTCCTTGGAGCAGGAATTCCATCGAGTATTTCCGGAAAAAAAAGGCCTGAAATTTACAGATAAATTGATGAAGGTACACTTGAAAAACGGTCAGGAACGATGGATGCTCATTCACATCGAGGTCCAAGGGTATAAGGATCTGGATTTTGCAGAGCGCATGTTTCAGTATTTTTACCGGATTTTCGATAAGTACCATCGAAAAATATACGCATTAGCTATTTTTACCGATGATGATAAATCCTTCCGCCCCACTCAATATACGTATCAATTCTATGGTACGGAATTAAACTACACCTATAACACCTACAAAATTGCTGAACAAGATGAACATATACTATTGCAGTCCGATAATCCTTTCGCTTATGCTGTGTTAGCCGGTTTATATATGATAAAAAGCAGGAATAACGCCAGTAAACGGTATCAATTCAAACGGCGATTGTTCGAATTGTTAATCAAGAGCCAAAGATCAGAGGACATTACGTATTCTGGTGCGTTATTATACTTCATTGATTATTTGTTAGACGTGCCAAGTGAAGTGACTGAGAAATTACAAAAGGAAATGGAACCAATGATGGAAGAGGAGGGGAAACAGGTGGATAAAACAACGTATCCTGACCCACCGACATTAAAACCTATTTATGATAAAATTAGGGAGAAAGCGAAAGAAAAAGGAAAAAAAGAAGTAGCTTTGACTATGCTTCAAAAAGGGTACACGGTGGAGACTGTTGCTGAATTAACGGGCATTTCCAAAAAGGAAGTGACCGCATTAACGTCTGACTTGTAACACCAGCGTCATGCGCTGTACCATAGGAGATGATTTTCGGCCACCGCCGAAAATCGTCCTTCTAAAAAACCGCAACTCGCGCAATAATCGATGAGGTCGCGCAGCTCCGGCTGAAAGTCGCGCAATAAACGGCGAGGTCGCGTAGCTCTGGCCAAAGGTCGCGCAGTTCCGGCTGTAACTCGCGCGATAATCAGCGAGGTCGCGCGGTTTCGGCCAAAAGTCGCGCAACAATCGGTAAGGTCGCACAGTTCCATCCAAAAGTCGCGCAATCATCGTTCAATGCGCGCAGGTTCAGGACCAAACTCGCGTGGTTATTGCCCGGATTCGAGCGATCATCGAGGAGGTTGCTTCGATCAAGCTGGAACGCGCGCAGCCTCCCGCAACTCCGCTCGATCCAACCCTTACCATAACGACCACCCCGACCTATTTCCTTACCAATAGACCAATCAGGCAGCTCCCTTTTCCGAATCCGCGATAAGGTTTGCTTGCACGAGCCGTTTTCGCACCGTTATTCCAATCCAGCTAGCCAGAAATGCTTTTATCAATCCTACAATAACAAATGGATAAACGCCGGATGCCAGCGCAGCTCCCCATTCCAAATCCATGACGAATTTCAGCTGTATCGTGCCAAAAAGTAGCGTTATCAACATGCCCACCGTATTCGCCACGAGTGCCATTGGAATGGTGAATCTTGTTTTTTCTAAAATAAGTCCCGTTACATAAGCGGTCGCGATAAAACCAATAATATAGCCGCCGGTCGGTCCAACAAGGACTTGCATCCCGCCTCTGAAAGCTGCGAAAACCGGAAGACCGGCCGCCCCAATGGCCGCGTAGCAAACCATCGACAACGCACCCAGCCTGCTGCCTAACACAATAGCCGTCATCCCGACTGCCAACGTTTGTCCACTTATAGGGACCAATGGCAACGGAATTTCCAATTGCGCCAAAATCGCTGTAATGGCAGCAAAAATAGAACAGTTGATCAGGGATCGCAGTTTCTCACTTTGGTTCATATGTATCATCGCTCCTTAATAAAATATCAAAAATAGATGAGGACAATCATGGTGTATGTCTTCATTTTTGTATTGTCTGAATTGTAAGGTACTGAAAACCATATGTCAACCAAATTTTATTTAGGTTGACTAAAAAGGCACTTCAAATCGATCGGGAGCGAGGGAGAATCGATCGAGGGTGAGGGAGAATCGATCGGGAGCGAGAGCAAATCGATCGGCACGCTCTCCAATTCGATCGAGCGGCGCCCCGATTCGATCGGGACGCACTCGAAATCGATCGAGCGGCGCCCCAATTCGACAGCCCCCACCCGAACGCCGAGCACCCGCACTCAAGCACCACGCACCCGCCTCCGCGCCTCATCAAAAAAAGGAGCTCTATCATTACAATAGGCTCCTTTTTCCTGATTAAGCATCGTTAAAATTTTGCTGTTAAACGATCGAGTCGTTCCAAATACTCCAACATAAACGATTTGCCAACTACGTAATCAGCAATCACAATAATCAGTACCACGGCAAGGGCGGCGTAAATGGTTTTTCCATTTCGATTGACCTGGGTTGCTTTCTCATAAACGACTAAAGATGGGATGAATAACAAAAATGACAGCAAGGATACCACGTACAGCACAATGGTTAGCTTGATGGACGTCATCAAGCCGGTTAGGATTGCCAACACATTGACAGCACTGAACGGTACGGACAGGCCACCGTAATGAGTGGTCAGTCGTTTGGCTGTATCCTGATTTTGATCAGCTTTGCTCATCACCAATAGTCCGACGAAGGAAACAGCGATAAAGACCGCTGTAAAAAGGACTAAACGCGAATTAATCAGGAAAAATGGGAGGGAAACATCATCCCCGACAGCCAAATTGCCAAAGGATTGTTGGGCTAAAGTGTTCATTAACGTATAAATACTGAGTGCAAACGTGATGGCATACAACACAAGGCTCATTAACCCGTGTACAAATGCGTCTTCTGTTTTCTGGAAGGCAGCTCCCGGGTTTTTTAATAACGCCAAACAATAATGGCCGTATTGGTTCAAATGGTCTGTGGCGGTTTGCGATGCCGCGTTTCCGCCAGCCGCCCCGGCCGCGTTGGTTGCCGCCTGCTGTGGCTCGCCCGCGGTTGTTTCAAACGGCGTACCGCAAACGCCGCAAAATTTTCCGGATTCCTGCTCATGACCACATTGGGGACATGTCAACATGTGAAAACCTCCTCATTTTTATCGTTCGTCCCGTTCGGTTTCGTTGTAAGTAATCTCGCTGATTTTGTATTGATCACCGTCGGGCTCCATCGTGTATGTCTTCGTCCGGTCGTAATCGGTTTGCTCATCGCGATGATTCGTAAAGGTGAATTGTTCATTCGTGGTGACATGCACGGTATTATCATCCGCTTCGTTCACCTTAACCACCTCATTCGATGTAAAGTCATAGTCGTAATCTTTATCCTTCAAATCACCGATATACTCCTGCAAATCGTCTTCCGCTTTGCTGCCGCTCAACACATACGATTCAATTGCGCTGTAATTTTTCGCGTTGAGGGCATTCTCATACGCATCGCGGAAGTTCAGAACGATATCGCCCGCATCGTCGGGATCGGCATTGGCTTCACGGATGGCTTTTTCATCAAATTGAAACGAAATGCTCCCGAACTCACTCGCATCCGCTTGGGTCACCGTTTCCGATTGAAGCACATTACCGTTTGGATCTTCCCACTCCGCGTGCATCGTTACCTCTTGATCCGCTGGGAAAGGGCCGAGGGTGTCGATATCCTTCAACTTCATACCTGTATCGTCGCCGTCAACAAATAACGTCGCTTCTTTTTGATTCGTGTGGAAGGAATACGTTTCGCCGGAAAAGTCCGGTTTCAACCTACTTTCCTGCTGCGAATCGATGCTGATCGAATTCTCGTAGCTAAACTCTCCATACGAATTGCTGGCTGTTCCCTTGATGGTGTAATCGCCCGGATACATGGAAAAGTCGGTCGACTCACCCGTGCCGATGGTCTTTGTCGCATCTGCAATGGCCACTTTCGTCTCATCCATCGGCGTTTGAACCGTCAGCGTGACTGGCTCAGCCTTGAGCGAATAAGTGGTATACAGACCAAGCACATGGTCCTCAGGCTGCACCGTAAACAACTTATTTCCGTCCTGATCACGGATCGGGTCCGACAGCGACGTCTCATCCTTTATCAATTCCTGATACTGCGTCTTGACCGACTCCCACTGGTTTTTTCGTATGTAGTTCGTGTAGGAGGCCTCCTGCAACAACGCATCCTCATTAACATCAATGTAGGACATAAACGCATCCGTGTCCCCATCCGCCATTGCCTCATCCATCGCCTGCAAATCGCTCATCGGATCGAAATAGGAAGATAATGTCAAATGCGTTCCGAACAGAGCAGCGACGACGATAGCGGCAGCTGCCATCAGGATTTTGGTCCGTTTCGTCATCGGCTGACGCGGTGCCGGAGCGCTCGCCTCGGGTTGCCTCGAACTGGCTGCACGACGCGTTTCCGGCTGGCCCAGCTTTGCACCGCAATTCGTACAAAATTGCTGGTTCTCTTCCAATGGATGACCGCATTCTGTACAATAGCTCATACACTCGCTCCTTTCTGGTTAAATGTAAAAATGTGAAAAAAGACACATAATTTAATATTGTAACAAAAGGTATAAGAAATGGAAAGATATTTCAGAAGAATAATAAGGTCGTGATCGGATCGCCAACTCAAGCGAACGATTTTCGG
Organism: Lentibacillus halophilus; assembly: GCF_055395055.1. NCBI lineage: Bacteria > Bacillati > Bacillota > Bacilli > Caryophanales > Bacillaceae > Lentibacillus > Lentibacillus halophilus. The sequence continues at coordinate 464,667 of NZ_AP043750.1, read as the reverse complement.
CCGCAGCCGAAAATCATCCATCTAAAAAGACCCCCGCTAACTTGAGAAGATCGTTGACGCGGGACGGACGGAAAATCGATCGAGAGCGAGGCAAAATCGATCGGGGGCGCGGCGAAATCGATCGAGAGCGCGAAGAAATCGATCGGGAGCGAGGCGAAATCGATCGGGAGCGAGGGAGAATCGATCGGGAGCGAGGTGAAATCGATCGAGGACAAGGGAAAATCGATCGGGAGCGAGGCAAAATCGATCGGGAGCGAAGGAGAATCGATCGGGAGCGCGAAGAAATCGATCGGGAGCGAGGCAAAATCGATCGAGGGCGAGGCGAAATCGATCGGAGGCGCGAGCAAATCGATCGACGCGCGCTCCCATTCAATCGATAGCGGACCCACCTTGAGCAACTATTTTCACCCGAATAGCAACCCCCAACCAAGCGACCCACCCCAACCCGATCAACCCCGCCGCACCCATTCCGATGATTTTCGGCCGCCGCCGAAAATCGTCCATTCCAAAAACCGCCTCAACTCGAGCAACACCCACCAAAACTCGTAATCTATAAAACTGGTGATATCAACCGAGACACCGACTCCTTTACTTTGATCGTTACGGAGCGCTTCTGGTAATCGTCCCATGTCAGGTTTTTAGCCAATTGCATATCGTTTTCAAACGCTTGACGCAGGTCGACCGTTGTTTGTTGATCATACAGAAACGCATTCACTTCGAAATTCAATCGAAAACTTCGATGATCAATGTTCGCCGTCCCCACCGAAGCGATGGTGTCATCGACAACGAGCGTTTTCGCATGGATAAACCCATTATGGTAAATATAAACGTTTGCGCCGGATTTTAACAATTCCCCAACATGGAACAACGTCGCCCAGTAAACAAACATGTGATCCGGCTTATCCGGAACCATCAGCCGGACATCCACGCCGGACAGAGAAGCGATTTTCAATGCATCCAAAAGGCTGTCATCAGGAATGAAGTACGGCGTCTGCATGTAAATATAATCTTTGGCAGACGTAATCATTTTCATGTAGCCATTCTTGATTTGCTGCCATTCCGTATCAGGACCGCTCGAGACGATCTGCGCCCCGACAGTCCCTGCTTCAGGAAGCGCCGGATAAAGCCGCTCCTCATACGCAATCTTATGCCGCTTCGATGCTTGATTCCAATCCAGAATAAACCGCGTCTGCAAAGCATGGACCACCTCACCCTCTGTTCGCAGATGCGTATCACGCCAATACCCAAATGTTTGATTCAGCCCAAGATACTCATCACCAACATTAAACCCACCGACATAGCCGATGGCACCATCAATAATCGCCAATTTACGGTGATTGCGATAATTCAGATGAAAATGCGGGAAAAAGACGTCCACGAGACCACCCGCCTGCTTTAACTCTTTGTAAAAATGGGCGGATATCCCACGCGACCCCATATAATCATAAAGAACCCGCACGTGCACGCCCTGCCTCGCTTTTTCGGTTAAGGCATTGACCAATCGCTTTCCCAGGTTATCCTCATGAATGATATAATATTGAATATGTATATGATCGCTCGCGTGCTCAATATCCTGCATAAGCGCGTCAAATTTTTCCCGTCCATCCGTATAAATCGCTACCTCATTATTCTGGGTAAACATAGCTTCACTGTTGACTAGATGCATATAAATATGATCGTTATACGCAGCGCTATTCGCATGTTTAAACGGGAACGTCCCATGTTTGATCGACTCAATCTGTTCAGTAACGCTTTCTTTAATATTGAACTTCTCTTGATCCGCCCACCGAAACATTTTCTTCCGCGTAAAATTCTGATTGAAAATAAGATAGAGCACAAAACCAATTACCGGAATAAACACCAAAACCATCAACCACGCCCACGTCGTCGTCGGATTTTGCCGCTCGAAAAAAATGATCACAAGAGCGAATGCGATATTCACGAAAAATAATACCCCTAATATACCCGATACAATACTCATCGTAACCCCCTCAAATGCCGTGTCTTAATACTGATAACAGCGTACCGTAAAAAACACCGACAGAGCAACCGATTCTTGTCGCTTAAGAGCACCCGTGAAGAGACGATTTTCAGCCGCCGCCGAAAATCTACCATCTAACTTGCTCGCGCGACAATCGGATGAGGTCGTGCCATAATAGAATAACCTCGCGCCATTCGAGCGAAACTCGCGCGGCAATGGGGTGAGGTCGCGCAGTTCAGGGTGAGGGTCGCGCGGTAATTGGCTAAGGTCGCGCAGCTCCATTCGAAAGTTGCGCAGTAATTGCCTCAGCTCGCGCAACTCTGCGCGAGATCGCGCAACAACCGTCCAACCTCGCGCAGTAATAGAGTCACCTCGCGAAATAAATGACTCAGGTCGCGCAGCTCGTCCCGCAACTCGCGCAGTAATCATCCAGCTTGAGCGACCCCACTCATATCAAGAAGACGATTTTCGGCGGCCGCCGAAAATCCACCCTTTAAATAACCGCTGCTCGCGCAGTTCAGGGCAAAACTCGCGCAGAGCGGGCTGGACTCGAACGACACGCACCTCAACTCGAGCAACAGCCCCCCCAAAATCGAACGGCACCAGAATTCGTGCGAAAAGCCACGTTAAGAAAGGGACAATTAAATGTCCTTTTCTTACTCAAAATTGTCCCATAATGGAAGTGAATCAAGGAAATATAGGGATAATAAGCGAGAAAGGACAATAAAAAGGACAATTAGGGACAATTAAATGTCCCTTTCATACTCAAAATTGTCCCGTAATGGAAGTGAATCAAGGAAATATAGGGGATAATAAGCGAGAAAGGACAATAAAAAGGGCAATTAGGGACAATTAAATGTCCCTTTTTATGAACTAATTTAATCATTTTCTATATTTGAGTGTAATGTGTATTTGGTTCCTCGTCCCTTACCAGCAATTCTAACCCCGGACGGTTCAAGGTCTTTTATTATTTTATGGACTTTTTTGCGGTTCCATCCGGTCATTTGACGGATGTCATGGTTGGAAAGGTCTTGATCTTTCAAAAGCGTTAATATTCTCATTTTGGCTGCTTCATCATCAAGAGCAACCTGCCGTTCGTAACTCATTTCTTGTTTTAAAGCATCCGAGGTTGCTTTTGATAATATATAATACCTGCCTTTGCCTCTTCCCACAGGCTCGATTAACCGATAATGATTAGCTAATTTACTCAATAATTCGCGTGCATGATCTAATTTACGTTGGGCAATATGTGCAGCAGTTGATGTATCTATCTGTTCATGACGAATTAAATATTGCAGAATAATTAGTTCATCTACATCGAGCTGAATATGTTGCTTTTGCAAATTTGTGATAAAGGTTCTGAAATTTGGATACAAAGGTGACGAAATCAATGTTAGTTCAATACTGTTTCCAATTTCGCTATATATTGGAGGTTCTTTTCCCTCAATTAAAAGTGCACTATAAATTCTTGGGACTCCTAAATTTGATCGATTGACTAACTTCAATCGGTCTAATAAATCCATTAAATGATTATTACGGGTAACAGAAGGATGATGGAGAATGTTTTCTGAATTAATTCCTCCCATAAAGGCCCCTGGGTTTGTCAAAATAAGCTTCTCATTATATTGCTTAAGCATAACGGAACCATGAATTCGATAATCGCGATGACCAAAAGCATTAAGTAGTGCTTCTCTTATAGCAATATTAGGGTACGTACTATATTCATGATGAAACAATCCGGACTCTACTGTAACAATACGGTTATCTGTAGCTAAATAGCGTTCTAACTCGTATAAAGCAATGGGAATTGGTTGATGACCGTCATCTCTTAGAACATAATCGGTATCACTTTGCATTTTTCGATAGGACCATCGATATTCAGGGATAACTCTTTCAATAATTTCGCTTTTCCCAAAAACCAATAATCCGCCTTTAGTTAGAAAATTATCTTTTAGCGCACCAATTGACTGTAGTAAATCAAAATCATTTAGTTCTCTTAATTCAGTAGGAGCATTATTTGAAGCCATTGATTCTCTTACTTTTTCCATGGCAGTTGCCGAGACGACTGTTTCCCAGTTTTCTTTGACTAGTTCGGCAGTCATATCAGTATTTAATGAAGATGAAGCCATTTCTTTTCGTAAGGAACCAGTAAGAGGGAGGCATTCTTTTCCTTTTCGGACTGTCCCGGAACCATCTGTTGCAGTATATGGAGCCATTTCTCCTGTCACACTAATTACAAGAAGAGTTCCTGTCCCCTCTGGCACCGCAATTTCTTTAAAAGAAGGTAATAGATGTGGATCCGTTTTTGTATAGACTTTATTTTGTAAATCATAAAAGTCTAAATCATTTGGGACACCACGTATGGCATTCTTACGTTTTTGAACCTTATCAGCTATTCCGAAAACAATATGCCCACCGCCGCCATTAGCCATACATACAGCCATTTTGATAATAACCTTTACATTATCATTAAAACTGCGACTTATCCATTCTTTAAAATCCAAATCTTGAGCTTCTAGTTCATCTGCAGTATATTTTTCAAGTTGCTCAAGTAGTTCTTCAATGTCCTCGACAGACCTCATAAATTTCCCCCCTTTATTCCTCATTTTAAATAAACCTTTTCCTTATTATACATTTAACAGGATTTACTTAAAATAAAAATACCCAAGAATTGGTTCCAGCTTCATTGACAAATATTAAGAAGGAACTAGGTACTACAATAATCGTTCCTTTATGCCCAAAAGGGGAACTGCAACCAGAATCCTTAAAAAAGCGGGCTCCTCTATCTGCCCGAACACAAATGCTGGATACAACCCATTCCGATGATTTTCGGCCGCCGCCGAAAATCCACCATCTACCATCCACCATCCTAATCCCGCAGTATCCGCATTAAATCATAGTTGCGGTATTTTTTGTTTCTCTTCACGTCTTTATCGACAAACAGCCTATCCTTCTCCACGAGCGCATTCAAAGCATTTCTGGCGGTGTTGGGGGCCACTCCTGCTTTGTTGGCGGCTGTTTTTACATCGATAAATGGCCGCGAGAACGTATTCAGCCAAATCTTTTTCTCGGATGCGGTTCCGCAAGCTGCAAGCCCTTCTTTGGCCAGACTTTCAGCGGCTTCCAATTTGGCATTAATCCGATCGGCCATCCGGTCACAGGCGCGCAAGAAGAATAACAGCCAGTCCCCCCATCGCGGATTGTCCCCACGCACGCCATTGAGCATATCGTAGTACCGCGGCCGTTCCTTTTCCAATTCCTCACTAACGAAAAAGATTGGACTGGTGATGACGTTCGATTGAATCAAATATAAGACAATTAAAATCCTGCCCAGCCGTCCATTCCCATCCAAAAATGGGTGAATGGATTCAAATTGCGCATGAATAATGGCTGTTTTAATCAATGGATCAGCATCCTCGTCAAACACGTAATCGTCTGTTGAAAGATGATCAACCGGCAGCGGCTTGTTATAAGGATGGTGATTGATAAAGTATTCCAGATTTTCCATATAATCATCAATGTTATGAGCGGCGATTGGAATGTACGTGGCGTCCTCCATTTTTTTCGTGGGCCCGATAAAATTCTGGACTTTGCGATAGTTTCCGGACGTTTGAGTGGAACCACGTGCGCCTTCCATTAACGTTTCATGAAGTTCCTTGACGAATCGTGATGTGATCGGATACCCCATTAAAATTTTCTCATATCCTTGGTGCAATGCCTTCTGGTAGTTGCTGACTTCCTGAATTTCCCACTGTGGCTGCTGATCATGCTGTCTTTCCACCATATCCGTAAAGGTTACCTGAGTCCCCTCTATTCGTGTTGATTCAACCGATTCGCTTAAGGAAAGAACCTGTACCAATGCCTCGCTGACAACGGAATGGTTAAACTTTTCCTCGAGCCGACCAATCTTGTTATTCACCCGTGCCAGAACTTCCATGATGGGTAACGCCTCGGCATGACTGACACCGACCGGGAGCTTCTGTAATCCATGCTTCGCCATAATAAACATCCTTTTATGATATATTGCTTTAATCATACATATTATACCCCAATAACGCAAAAATAATAAAAAAATGAGTTAACAACGTGAGACGATTGAACCGTCATCTGAATTACACCTCGCTTCTTCACATCAAGAGCAACTTATCGTTCGACTTCTTGAACCGAACCTACAAGCAAAAAAGTGCCCCCTTCTATAATCTATTTCTGGAAAAACAAAGTGTCATGTGCAGCTGTATGTGACACTTTTGTTATGTGAAGTTCGATTACAGGGCACAACAATCCTTTCTGATGATTTTCGGCAGCGGCCGAAAATCCACCATTCTAAAACACCACCACTCGCGCGATGCACAGCCCCAAAATCGATCGGGAACTAGAACAAATCGATCGAGGGCGAAGGAAAATCGATCGAGAATGAGGTGGAATCGATCGAGAGCGAGGGAAAATCGATCGGGAGCGAGGCAAAATCGATCGAGGGCGAAGAAAAATCGATCGGAAACGAGGCAAAATCGATCGAGGGCGAAGGAAAATCGATCGAGAGCGCGGGCAAATCGATCGGGAGCGAGGGAAAATCGATCGGGAGCGAGACAAAATCGATCGAGAACGCGAGCAAATCGATCGGGAGCGAAGGAAAATCGATCGGAAACGAGGCAAAATCGATCGAGAGCGCGGGCAAATCGATCGAGGACGAGGCCAAATCGATCGACGCGAGCTTCCCATTCGGACTAACCTCGAGCAACTATTTTCACCCGAGTAGCACCCCCCAACTCAAGCGACGCCCCTCAACCCGATTAACCCCTCCGCACCCATTCCGATGATTTTCGGCCACCGCCGAAAATCCACCATCTACCATCCACCATCCTATATCTTGGCTGGCGGCAATAACTCCTAATCGTTCACTCCTACAATCGACTCCCGGCAGGAAAAACGTGTCATAGGCAACCGCATATGACACGTTTTCTATGTGAGGTTCGATTTATGGGAGGGGGTATCATCCTTTCTGACAACCCTCACCACCGAAAATGGACCATCCATCCCGTGTCACATTTGCCTACTGGGTGAATACCTTAGGAGTGAGTCATAACGAAAGGAATGATACCATGCACAACAATCAATACGGAATGCCTGACAATTGGGGAAGCGACCACCAGTATATGGACCCTTACGCAAACACCAATCCTCATCACCAGTATATGGATCCCTATACAAACGCCAACCCGCACCACATGGGCTCTCATCACCAACAAATGGATCCTTACGCAAACGTCAACCCGCAACACATGAGCGGTCACACGCACGCCGACCACCAGTACATGGATTCCTGCAACCCGCAATACATGGGCTCTCACCACCAGTACATGGATCCCCAATATATGAATCAGATGAGCCACAACCAGCAAATGTATGACATGAGCAAAAAATGCCACCTGTATTTTGTGCAATTGCAAACAATGGATGGCATGATGTGCGACGGCATTATTGAAGACTTCGATGAAAACTGTGTCATACTGCTCATGCCATATGGCGATATGGAAAGAGAAGACGATATGGAGCGGCAATACGGCTTTGGCTATGGTGGCTTTGGAGGCTATGACGGATTCGGTGGCTATGGCGGTTACGGAAATTATGGCGGCTATGGCGGCTACGGTTACCCGAGACAATTTCGCCGCTTCAGACGTTACCAGTTCCCGTTCTACGCAATAAGTAGTATACTTTCACCATCCTTTTACTAAAAAAAGAGGCCTCTCCATCGCCTGGAAGAGGCCTCTTTTCATATGGCAACCATGCATCCATTCCTAGATGTTGGTCTCCATGAGAATCATTCCCCGATCGGGAGCACCTCAACTCGATCCCACCGCACCATTCCGACGATTTTCGGCCGCCGCCGAAAATCCACTATTAGAAAAAACACCCCGACTCGAGCGACAGGAACATCATTAAATAAGTCGATCAAAGACGGCTTCCAAACATAGAAAAATGGGTAATGGTACTTTATAATGACAGCAAAGGCCCTGAGAGGGAGGTATACGAATGACGTCTTCTAAGGATATACGTTGGAAACAGCGCTTTGAAAACTTTGAACGATCATATAAACGTTTAAATAAATATGCCAGTGGCAGCATAACTAATGAACTTGAACGGGCGGGCATCATCCATTTTTTTGAGATGACGTTCGAACTCGCATGGAAAGTACTTAAGGATTACTTGGAAAAAGAAGGATTTATTGTGGACAGTCCACGCCAAGCCATTAAACAGGCCTTTCAAATGGGCTTGATTGACGACGACCATATATGGATGGAGGCATTGGAAAAACGCAATATGACCGTACACACATATGACGAAGAGACGGCAAAAGAACTGACAGAGGACATTGTAACGTCTTTTTTGCCAGCGGTGAGAACATTATACCGCACATTATCGGAGGAATGGTAGTATGTTTGGCCTACGGGAACAGGATATGGCACTCATTACTCAAACGATCACACGCTTTGAGACAATAGAATGTGCCCTGATTTTCGGAAGCCGCGCTTTAGGCAATTATAAAAAAGGTTCAGACGTCGACATCGCCGTTAAAGGGGGCGAGGTGACCCGAAATACGGCGGCTGGTTTAAGTGAACGATTAAATCACGAGTCCCCGCTCCCCTATTTTTTTGATGTTGTGCATTATGAGAGTATGACCAATGAACGACTTCGACACCACATCGATCATAACGGTATTGAAATTTATAAAAAAGACACCTTATTGCATGAAAACTCGCCAACGTATCATTCTGCTTCCGACGATTAACCCCCATGGTACGAGGTATGTCACCTTTTCGAATGACTCTTTTCCGATGATTTTCGGCGGCCGCCGAAAATCTACCATTCTAAAACCCACCACTCGCGCGATAATTGACTAAGGTCGCGCAACTCCACCCAAAAGTTGCGCAGTAATCGCTCAACTCGCGCAACAACCGCCCGACCTCGCGCGACTCGCCCCTCAACTCGCGCAACTCCACCCAAAAGTTGCGCAACTCAGCGCCCAACTCGCGCAGCTCCGCCCTAAACTCGTGCGACTCACCTCCCACCAAATCGCCCACCGCACCCATACCGATGATTTTCGGCGGCGGCCGAAAATCTACCATTCTAAAACCCACCACTCGCGCGATAATAGGCTAAGGTCGCGCAGCTCTGCCCGAAAGTTGCGCAGTAATCGCTCAACTCGCGCGACAACCACCCGACCTCGCGCGACTCGCCCCTCAACTCGCGCAGTTCCACCCAAAAGTTGCGCAACTCAAGCCCGATCTCGCGCAGCTCCGCCCCAAACTCGCGCAACTCCACCCAAAAGTTGCGCAGTAATCGCCCAACTCGCGCAACAACCACCCAAACTCGCGCGACTACACACCCCCCAACACAAAAAATTTCAATCGACCGCCGCCAATCCTATGATTCTATGTTATAATACCGCTTGTAACTGTCGAATAGCGTCACTTACCACAGGAGGTACACGACCATGGAAGAAACGATCTCCCTCAAAGAAATATTTGAGGTGCTGAAAAAGCGCCTTCTGCTCATCATCTCGCTCGTCATCGGGGCAGCGCTGATTAGTGCTATCATTACATTTTTCGTATTAACGCCCGAATACGAAGCGAGCTCACAGTTCATCGTCAACCAAAAACAGCAGGAACCGACATCCGAATTTACCCGCAACGATATCCAGACGAATGTGCAGCTCATTAACACATATAATGTTATTATCAAAAGCCCCAACATTCTGGAAAGCGTGGTCAACGACTTGGGCTCGAATCTGTCCACATCGCAGCTTTCCAACAAATTAAACGTCCAGAGCGCGGAGAACTCCCAAGTGGTGACCGTCACCGCAACCGACCCGGATCCTGAACAAGCGCGCGACATCGCCAACACGACCGTGACGACGTTCCAGCAAGAAATTCCCGGCATCATGAACGTCGATAACGTCAGCGTCCTGTCACAAGCGGAAGTGGGTCCCGACCCGTCGCCCGTCAGTCCGAAACCAGCACTCAACATTGCGATAGCGATCGTACTCGGCGGCATGGTCGGCGTCGGTGTGGCGTTTCTGCTCGAGTATCTGGACAATACGATCAAAAACGAATCCGATATCGAAAACACACTGGGCGTCCCGGTACTCGGTGTGATCAGCCACATGAGCGACGCCGACACCCGAGCGGTCGAAACCACGTCAACAGCAAAGCGAGGTGCAAACCATGGCACGCAAACGCAAAAACGGTCAAGCCAATAAACGCAAGTCGAGACAACTCATAGCCAAGGAAAGGCCGAAATCACCCATTACCGAGCAATACCGGACCGTCCGGACAAACCTTGAGTTCTCCTCCATCGACACGGAGTTAAAAAGTTTTCTCATCACCTCACCCGGTCCGGCTGAAGGCAAAACATACAGCGCCGGCAATCTGGCAGTCGTTTACGCGCAGCAAGGGAAAAAGGTGCTGCTCGTCGATGCCGACATGCGCAAACCGATGACACACTACATGTTCCGTCTCGATAACTTGACCGGTCTCAGCAATGTGCTCGTCGGGGACACACCACTCGAGGACGCCGTATCGGATGCCGGCGTCGAGCATCTGGACGTTTTAACGTGCGGCCCGATTCCGCCCAATCCGTCCGAACTGCTTGGCTCGCAAAAAATGGAAACGTTCATCGAGGACGCCAAGCAAGCGTACGATATCGTCCTGTTTGACACGCCACCGGTGCTCGCGGTGACCGACGCCCAGATTCTTGCCAATATGTGTGACGGCTCAATGCTCGTCGTCCGCAGCAAAAAAACCATCACCGACGCAGCGGAAAAGTCCGTGGACGTGCTGAAAAACGCTACGGCCAAATTTCTCGGCGCCATCGTGAACGACGTCGATAAAAAGAAAGCGAACTACTATTATTACTACGATAACCATTAAGCGGCCGGGAAAAACGACACCCATCCTATCGACAGACGACCCATGGCCAAACCGCTCGCACGTTCTCGACCGCTGCGCTGCTCGTCGTGTTGCACGCACCAGCACGCCCAGCAACACCCAGCTCGTCGCATGATGGAGTGCGCGACTGAATAGAATGAACCACGCCTGAATGAACACAGACAAAGGGGTGGAAACCATGATGGATATTCAAACGCATATTCTGCCCGGGTTCGCTGATGGGCCGCAGACGATCGAGGAAACGATCCAAATTGCTCAAACCGCAGCCGATCATGGCATCGACACCATCATCGCCGCACCGCATGTCACCCGAGGCACCGACCGCAACGAATCGGAGGACATCCTCGGTGTGACCGAATTCTTGACCAACCACATTCACCAACAGGGCATCGCACTGGACATCCGGCCGGGACAGCACATCCTTATGGACACGGATGTGCCCGCTGATCTTGAACACGGCTTGTTGCTGGGGCTCAACGAAACAAAATACGTCTTGCTGGAACTACCCGCGGATCACCTGCCACCGTTTGCCCTGCAACGTCTGTTCGACGTGCAGATGAGCGGCTACGTCCCGGTTATCGCCCATCCAGAAACACACCCCGGCATCCGCGAGCAGCCCGGTTTTCTTTACGACATGGTCAAAAACGGCGCGCTCATCCAGACCGATGCCGCCAGTCTGAGCGGAAACAACGGCAAACGCATTAAAACGTTCACCCGCCGCATGCTGAACGCCCATCTCGTACACCTGCTCGCATCCAACACCGTGTCCGCGACAACCGATCAACTCGCGAAAGTCTATCAAACGCTGGACGAATCAACCGCCGCCATGCTCCGCGACAACAGCGAGCAGCTCGTCCATAACCGGCCGATTGCCAAAGACGCACCATCCCGGATCGAGACACGCGGAATTGGTAAACTTTTCCGATAGTCTTGTCTAGTAAACTCGGATTCTGTTATACTAAAACCTATTAACAACACGATTTCACGCACGCCAACCGGTTCGATAGAGGAGACGTTCACTCGCACTGATAAGACGCACGTAGACACAACAGGTTCGAACCAGCGCAAGCGTCACCCCAACGAACCGAGCCAAGCCAGAAGGGAGGGATCGTCGTGATCGATATCCATTCGCACATATTGCCGGGCATCGACGACGGCGCGGACACGCTCACCGACAGTCTCGCCATGGCGCGGGAGGCGGTCCGTCAGGGGATAACGGCCATCATCGCCACCCCACACCACCGCAACGGCTATCACCACAACGCGGGGCCCGACATCATCCGCTATACCGACGACGTGAACGACGCCATCCGGCACGAAGGCATACCGCTCACCGTCCTCCCAGGACAGGAGACACGCATCAACGGCGATATGCTAACCGAGCTCGCGGGCGGCGACGTCGCAACACTTAACGGCACCAAATACGTATTCGTCGAATTCCCGTCCAACCATGTGCCGCGCTACGCCGAGCGGATGCTGTTCGACATCCAGCTCGCCGGCTACATCCCGGTCATCGTCCATCCCGAGCGGAACACCGCCATCAACGAGGACCCGTCCATCCTATACGACCTCGTGGACAAAGGCGCCCTGACCCAGCTCACAGCCGCAAGTATCGCCGGCACATTCGGCAAAAAGCTGCAAACATTCGCGCATGACTTGGTTGAAGCCAACTTGACGCATTTCATCGCATCCGACGCCCACAACACGACAACGCGCGGCTTCGTCATGAATGAAGCGTATCACGAACTCGGCCAGCAGCACGGACGCGAGGCAGTGTATACGTTCATGGGAAACGCCCAGCTGCTCATCGACGGAGAAACCGTCCACAAAGACGAACCGGAACCGATTAAAAAGAAAAAATTTCTCGGCCTATTTTGACGCGTGTGCCGACCAGCACGGCCACCAGACTCATGACCGGCCAAACCATCTATAACCCATCAACCCATGGAAGGAGGCCTTTATGTGACCTACCGAACACGCCTGACCTTGCTCGTACTGCTTGATTCAGTTATCGTCAGCACCGCTATTTTCATCGCTGCCTGGGTCGTCTACCCGCAAATATCCATATGGCAACTTGACGCTATAGTCATCAGTTCGTTATCGCTTTTATTCTTTCATCATCTATTCGCGGCGCTGTATAAGTTGTACAACAAAGTATGGGCCTACGCGAGCGTTGGTGAACTGCTCGCTATCGTTCAAGCCGTTACCCTGTCGATAATCGCTGCTGGCATCGTGCAGTTTCTCGTCAACGATTTTTCACTGTATAGCCGTGCGTTACTGGTTACATGGTTCTTACATATCATCCTGATTGGCGGCTCCCGCTTCGCCTGGCGCATCTACCGCGATCGCTACATCGCCGGGGACAAGGGTAAAAAACGCACGCTCATCGTCGGCGCGGGGGCAGCCGGCTCGATGATTGTCCGCCAGCTGCACAACAGCCATGACGGCGACAATGACTTGCTGCCGGTTGTATTCGTCGATGATGACTTGACGAAACAGCGCATGGAAATTTACGGTGTGCCCGTCCTTGGACGGATGAGGCATATCCCCGAGCTCGTGGAGGAGCACCGGATTGACCACGTCGTCATCGCCATCCCGTCGCTTGCCAATGGCGATCTGAATGCGATACTCGACTACTGCAACCAGACGAGCGCCAAAGTGCAAATGATTCCGAAAATCGAAGACCTGATGACCGGACGTGTCTCGGTCAGCAACCTGAAAAATGTCGAGGTGGAGGACTTACTCGGACGCGACCCGGTGGAGTTGGACATTGATACGATATCGGAATATGTAACGGGGCAAACCGTCATGGTCACCGGTGCCGGCGGATCGATCGGCTCAGAGCTGTGCCGCCAGCTGATGGCGTTCACACCGGGCAAAATTGTCCTTGTCGGGCACGGCGAATTCAGCATTTATAACATTAATATGGAACTGAAAGACACATACCGTGACACCGACATCGACATTGTCCCAGTGATCGGCGATGTGCAGGACCGCCACCACATGTTTGCCGTCTTAGAAGAGCACCAGCCGGCGATTGTCTATCACGCCGCCGCACACAAGCACGTGCCACTGATGGAATACAACCCGCACGAAGCGGTCAAGAACAACATCGTCGGCACGAAAAATGTGGCCGAAGCAGCCGATACGTTTGGCGCTGACAAGTTCGTCCTCGTCTCAACCGATAAAGCGGTCCGCCCGACGAACGTCATGGGCGCCACTAAACGCCTGGCCGAAATGATCATCCAGGACGTGAGTCAGCGCAGCCGGACGACATTCGCCGCCGTCCGCTTCGGCAACGTCCTCGGCAGCCGCGGCAGTGTCATCCCGCTCTTCAAAAAACAAATCGCCAGCGGTGGCCCGATCACCGTCACCGACCCGGAAATGACGCGCTACTTCATGACGATACCGGAAGCATCCCGGCTCGTCATTCAGGCCGGGACACTCGCCAGAGGCGGCGAAATCTTCGTCCTCGACATGGGCGAACCGGTCAGAATTGTTGACCTCGCCCGCAACCTGATTAAACTATCCGGCTACACCGAAGACGACATCGGCATCCAATTCAGCGGCAAGCGGCCAGGTGAAAAGATGTATGAAGAACTGCTTAGTGACGAGGAAGTCCTGCCTGGGGAAGTGTATGAGAAGATTTACGTTGGGCGGACTGGGCAAGTGGATGCAACGCTCATTACCAACTTGATCGACACACTGCCCGAGACGAACCCAGAGCAATTGAAAGACGGCATTATGGATATTGTCTACATGGAACAAACACCGATGACAGCAAAAGGGTCTTAAGCACGTTAAAAAGGTGCCAAGCACTTTACTAAATCTCTTTTGTCGTCAAGTGCCAGACACCCGGGGAAAGTGCCAAATCAAACAGAGGGGGTTAAACGAAATATGAAAACCGTTAAAAAAGCGATTATTCCAGCAGCCGGCCTCGGAACACGCTTCCTGCCGGCAACGAAAGCCATGCCGAAAGAAATGCTTCCGATTGTCGATAAACCGACGATTCAATACATCGTCGAGGAAGCCATCGAATCTGGTATTGAAGACATTATCATCGTGACAGGGAAGCATAAACGCGCCATCGAGGATCACTTTGATAATAACTTCGAACTCGAAGACAACTTAATGAAAAAAGAAAAGTTCGAGCTGCTCGAAAAAGTGAATCACGCATCCAATGTCGATATTCACTATATCCGGCAAAAAGACCCACAAGGACTGGGGCACGCCGTCTGGTGCGCCCGCAAATTTATAGGCGATGACCCATTTGCCGTTCTGTTGGGCGACGACATCGTTGAATCCGACACCCCCGGTCTAAAACAATTAATTCAGCAATACGAACAAACCGAACGATCCGTTATCGGCGTGCAGCAAGTACCAGATGATGCCACCCATCGCTACGGCATCGTCGACCCAAGTGCCCAGGAAGACCGCCGGTACAAAGTCGATCACTTTGTCGAAAAGCCCGAACAAGGAACCGCACCATCGAACCTGGCCATCATGGGCCGTTACGTGCTCACACCGGAAGTCTTCAACCATCTCGATAAACACGAAATCGGTGCCGGCGGCGAAATCCAGCTCACCGACGCGATTCAAAACCTGAACAAGGAACAGGACGTGTATGCGTATGATTTTGAAGGTACACGGTTTGATGTTGGGGAGAAATTCGGGTTTATCAAAACAACGCTGGAGTATGCGATGAAAGATGCGGATATTGGGGAAGGCGTGAAAGCACTGGTTGAAGAGTTGGCGGCTCGGCAGCGTGTGAAGAACTAGGACAGACCAAGTAAGCCCATCATTTCATCCAATCGTTTAGTAGTTTAGCAGTTGATTGGATGTTAACGGACATCCAATCAGCACCTAAGCTACTGAAGAATAAGCTTCAAAGGAAAAGGAGTACTTGGACATGACAGAAAAAATACTTCTTTCATCGCCACATATGAGTGATGAAGGCTATGAAATGCAATATGTACAGGAAGCCTTTGATAAGAATTGGATTGCCCCTCTCGGTGAAAACGTTAATGAGTTTGAAAACGAACTCGCTGCAAAAGTTGGTGCAAAATCTGCCGCCGCCCTGTCTTCGGGTACAGCAGCTATTCATTTAGCCTTAAAAGCAGCGGGAGTAGGCGAAGGAGATATTGTATTTTGTCCAAGTCTTACATTCTCAGCAACGGCTAACCCGATTATTTATCAAAATGCCACGCCGGTTTTCATTGATAGTGATTATGAAACTTGGAATATGAGTCCTGAGGCATTAGAGGAAGCCTTTGAAAAATATCCTGACGTAAAAGCAGTTATCGTCGTTCATCTGTATGGGTTATCTGCTGACCTTGATAAAATAGTAGACGTGTGTAACAAACACAACGTTGTATTAATAGAGGATGCTGCTGAATCGTTGGGAACGTATTACAAAGGACAGCATACTGGGACATTTGGAGATTATGGCGTTTTCTCATTTAATGGAAATAAAATTATCACGACGTCCGGTGGTGGCATGCTCGTTTCTGCTAATGATGAACGAGTAGAAAAAGCTAGATTTTGGGCAACTCAGTCCCGAGATAAAGCTAGACACTATCAGCATAGTGAATTAGGTTATAATTACCGTATGAGCAATGTCGTCGCTGGAATCGGCAGAGGACAGCTCAAAGTCCTTGAGAAACGCGTGGCACAAAAGCGACTTATATACGAAACCTATAGACAGGAGCTAGGAAGCTTGGATGGTGTCCAATTTATGCCAGCCAATAAATGGGATGAACCCAATCGCTGGCTGAGTGCCCTCACATTACATGGTCAGATAAGGCCACTCGATGTGATCGAAGCACTGGAAAAAGAAAATATCGACTCCAGACCGATTTGGAAGCCAATGCACTTGCAGCCATTCTTTAATGATTATGATTTCATCGGTGACGGCGTGGCTGAAAGACTCTTTGAAAATGGGTTATGTCTTCCTTCAGATACGAAAATGACCGAAGAGGATTTGGGTAAGGTGATCAAAACCATAAAAGGATTGTGGTCATAATGAGCAATTCAAAGGCTGGTTTCTACAGAAAGTTTATAAAGAGGTCAATGGATTTCATATTATCATTAATTGCAATTATAATCCTTAGCCCGTTTTTTTTCATTGTTGCATTGTTAGTTAGAGTTAAACTTGGAAGTCCAATTTTATTTAAACAAGACCGCCCAGGGCTGAATGAGGGACTTTTCACCATGTATAAATTTAAAACAATGACAGATGAAAAAGATAAGGATGGCAACTTGCTTCCCGATGATGTTAGACTGACGAGATTCGGTAAAACGTTGCGTTCTACATCTCTTGATGAACTCCCGGAACTCTTTAACATTCTTAAAGGGGATATGTCTATTGTTGGCCCAAGACCCTTACTGGTACAGTATTTACCGCTTTACAACCAATATCAAAAACGGCGTCATGAAGTAAGACCGGGTTTATCGGGGTTGGCGCAGGTTAGTGGTAGAAATGCAATCCATTGGGAAGATAAGTTCGATCTAGACGTGCAGTACGTGGAAAATGTAAGTTTTCTTGATGATTGGAAAATCATCTTTTCTACTCTAAAAAAGGTTTTTGTTAAAGAAGGAATTAATTCGGAAACAGCAGCAACCATGGAGTATTTTAAAGGTAATAAGGTAGGGGACAATGATGAGTGAAATAAATGTATTTATCTTAAGTGCCGGAAGACGTGTAGAACTGGTGCAATGTTTTCAACATGCTACAAGAAAACTTGATGTTAAAAGTAATATAGTGGCTGGCGATTGCTCTGATACTGCCCCAGCATTATACTTTGCCGACAGAACGTATAAGTTGCCTCGTATTAATGAGGATAATTATATTAGTTCAATTATAGATGCATGTAATCAAGAAAACATTTCTTTAATTGTTCCTACCATAGATACGGAATTATTATTACTAGCGAAGAATAAAAATTATATAGAAGAGAAAATAAAAGCAAAAGTAATGATATCTGATTATAAAACTGTTGAGATATGCAGAAATAAAATCAACACGCAGAAGTTTTTGGAGGAAAATAACTTTGGGATTCCAAAAATGTATACAGATGAAGAAGTTAAAAACGGTGATCTCCAGTTCCCGCTTTTTATTAAACCCAAGTCCGGAAGTTCCAGTATTAACACATTTAAAGTGAATAATAATGAAGACTTAAATATTTATAAGGATGTTATAGAAGAGCCTGTAGTTCAGGATTTTATGGAAGGCAAAGAATATACAATTGATGCGTTTTTAGACTTTGATAGTAATATTATTACGATTGTTCCCAGGTTGAGGATAGCCACTCGTAGTGGTGAGATTTCTAAAGGCAAGATTGTCAAGGATAGGGAGATTATCGATGATGTTATTAAATTAATGGGAGTGTTAAAGCCTATAGGACATATAACTGTTCAATTAATGAAGACAAAAAAAGGAATAGAATATATTGAAATTAACCCTAGATTTGGTGGCGGGGCACCAATGAGCATTAAGAGCGGTGCAGACTCTTGTGAAAATCTTTTTAGGTTGCTAATGGGTGAAAAACTAGGGTATAACGAAAATTTCAAGGACGATTTAACGTTTTTAAGATATGATAGTAGTATTTGTTTAAACGATGATATGGAATTAGTCTAATGGTTAAAGCAATCATATTTGATTTGGACGATACTCTGATTTCCGAACGAGGATATATAAAAAGTGGGTATTACCACATAGCTAGACTATTAAGTAATAGATATAACGAAGATGAAGAAAAACTATATAATCTATTAAGTGAACTTTTTAATGATAATCCCCGTTATATTTTTAATAGACTATTTGACAAATTGGGAATTGCATATACCAAAAGTGATATACTGGAGATGGTGAATGAATATCGGAATCATTCTCCAAGAATAAGCTTTTATAGTGATGTATTACCATTCATTAATTTGTTAAAAAAAAGATATATTAAAACCGGTATTATCACTGATGGCTACGCAAATGCTCAACACCAAAAATTAAAAGCTGTACAGGCCAATAATCATTTTGATGAAATAATTGTAACTGATGACTTAGGAAAGAACTATTGGAAACCACATCCTATGCCGTTTGAGATAATGAAGGAAAAACTAAATGTATCATTTGATGAGATGGTATATATTGGTGATAATCCGGAAAAAGATTTTTATATAAGCAATATATATCCTATTAAGGCTGTTAGGATTATTAGAAATGATTCTGTTTATAAAAATGCATCATATTATAAAGCCGTACAAGCATCATTTAAAATTAATTCCTTATCCGATTTGAACACCCATTTGATAGGAGAAAAATAGTGAATATTTTACAATTATCGAAGCATATGAAAGATTCAGGTGTTAATTCGCATATTATTCAATTATCGCGCATACTGACCTTGAAAGAACATAATGTGATAGTTGTATCGTCGGGAGGCCCACATGTAAAAGAGTTGGAAAGTAACGGAATCAGGCATATTCATATACCTTTTATAACAAAGAACCCTATTATTGCACTAAAAAATTTATTTAACCTTATTAGGATAATACGTAGAGAAGGCATAGATATAGCACATACTCATTGGCGTTCAACAGGTCTTTACATTAAATTATCATCGATTCTTACAGGTATTGACTTTGTATGGTCTAATCACTTAAATCAAATTCCATCTAGCTGGTTATATAGAATTTTTACATTTAGCGGAAAAGGCGCATTAACGGTTTCAAGTGACATGTTACCTATGCTACATGAAAGATTAAAAATTCCAAGGAGCAATTCACATGTAGTTTTTAATGGTGTTAATTCGGAGCAGTATATTCAGTATTCAGTTGAAAGAAAGTATGAAATAAAAGAACTATATAAGATTAAAGATCATAAAGTCATTTGTCTACTTGGCCGACTATCAAGGGTGAAAGGCCATTTATATCTATTAGAATCTTTAGGAAATATGATTAAAAATTCAGATATCGATATATCACAGTTCAAAGTATTATTTACTGGTGATGGTCCAGGTGAATATAAAAATGAAATTATTCAAAAAGCTAAATCACTGGGGTTAATAGAAAATATAGTTTTTACCGGTTATGTGAACCCTGTGGATATTTTAAACATTTCTGATTTAATGGTTTTGCCAAGTCAAAATGAAGGCTTTCCTATTGTCTGTGTAGAAGCTTTTGCTATGAAAGTACCCGTGATTCGATCAAAAACTGGTGGGTATTCTGATATGAAAGATTATTGTATTGGTATAGATTATGGTGACTCTAAAGCACTTAGTGAATCGATTTATGATATCCTGACTAATGAAAGCAAGGTTGCGGAAATGGTGAATGAAGCCTATTGTTTTTATAAAGAAAATTTGACGTCTGAAAAAATGACAGAGAAAGTAATTAAAATTTATAATGAATAGTTATCTAGCTTCTAAAACCTACTTGAACTAATACAGAATAATGGAATTTTACAAAGTTACTCATAGATTGAAGCACTATGGAGGAAAGTATATGGAGTTATTCTATAAAGTGTTATTTTATTTAAGTGGATTTATTATATTTTGGGCAATGATAGGGTATCCAATATCTTTGAAGTTAATTGGGGTTTTATACAAAAGTAGAACTTTAAAAAAGGACTATTCCCATTACCCTGAAGTAACAGTAATGGTAGTTGCACATAATGAAGAAAAAGTGATATTGGATAAACTTCAAAATATTTTAAAGTTAAATTATCCTCAAGAAAAAATTGAATACTTAATTGCTTCTGATAATAGTACCGATAAAACCAATAATATAGTTAGGCAATTTATAAAAAAGCATCAGTGTAAAAATATTCGACTTTTTGAAACGAAGGATCGTAAAGGAAAAACAAATGCTCAAAATGAAGCAAAAAAAAATGTTACAACTGAGTATTTGGTAATGACCGATGCTAATTCTATAATGGAGAAAGATTCCGTTAGAGAACTCATGGCTGCTTTCACATCAGAAGATATTTCATATGTTTCAGGAAGACTATCAATAATAAATCAGGAATCAAGTGATATTAGTGGTGCAGAAGCGAGCTATTGGGATAATGATATGTCTATTAGAGAAATAGAAGGAAGAATACAAACTATTACGGCAGGTAACGGTGCATTATATGCCTGCAGGACTAAAGATTACTATGCATTTGATCCAATTCAAAGTCACGATACTGCAATGCCACAATTTTATGCATTGCAAGGGAAAAGAGCAATTGCCAACCACGATGCAATAGCTTATGAGAAAGCTGGGGAAAGCATCGGAGATGAATTTAGCCGTAAGGTAAGGATGAATAGACTTATTCTCAAACATATCCTACCGGATTTAAGGATACTGAACGTATTTAAATATAGGTGGTTCTCATATTTTTATTTTGGACATAGGACATGTAGATATTTATTATGGATATCTCATTTTTTTCTATTTATTTCTAATGCTTTATTAATACCAGAATCATGGCTGTTTACAGTGGTATTTATGGGACAAATATTGTTTTATATTTTGGGATTGGTTAAATTAATTACCAAATCAGATAATAAATATTTATCTTTGGTATACTATTATTGTGTCACGATAGCTGCACAATGGGTTGGTGTTTATAACATTATTACTGGAAAGGCAAAGTCTGTCTGGGAGAAGGCGGAAAGTACAAGATAATATTAAGAATTACCTTTCACCCCTCTGTAGAGAAAAATAAATAGAATTAATGTTAATTTTAAGCCTATTTAAATAAATTGGAACAAATAAAAGATAAACTTAACGAATTGCGGTGGCTTAATATGGACTTGGAATTATTAATATCTACTATGCATCTGAATGACTATAGTATACTTGAAAAAATGAATATACAATCTAAAGCAATAATAATTAATCAGTGTGACGAAAATAAGCATGAGGAGTTTTATTATAATGGCAATCCAATAAAATTCCTATCTTTTGCTGAACGAGGCGTAGGCCTTAGCCGTAATAATGCTTTGATGAGATCAACTGGAGATATATGTTTAATGGCTGATGAGGATATGATTTATGTCGATAATTATAAAGAGAAAGTAATTAATGCTTTTAAAAGAAATCCTAAAGCAGATATAATTATGTTTAATGTTCCAATTCACAAAAAAGATGGTCATACTATTGAAAAAGTAGAAAAAGATGGTCGTGTTAGGTTCTACAATGTATTGAAGTATGGAACAGTTAATATTGCGTTCAGAAGAGAAAGTGTTACTAAAAATAATCTTTTTTTTAGCCTATTATTCGGAGGTGGCGCATGTTACGGATCCGGTGAGGATAGTATCTTTATTGTAGAATCTATTAAAAAAGGTTTGAAGATCTACTCTTGTAAAGATGTAATTGCTGAAATTGAGGAAAATGGTTCAACTTGGTTTGAAGGCTACAATGAAAATTATTTCTTTGATCGTGGGGCTTTATTTCAAGCAATAGGTGGAAATGCTTTCTCACTTTTTTTAATAACTCAGTTTTTACTACGTAAAAGAAAATTATATGTGAATGAACTGAGAACTAAAGAAGTATTCAAGGAGATGATTAAGGGGCGTAAAGATTTTATAAAGAAAGGCAAAGCTACGTAATATTCATATGGATGAAAGTAAAATAAATTAAATATCAAATTGTGATTACCTTTAGTTAGTGGATGATTATAACCATGAAGCGATATTACTTTATTGTCACACCTAATTAGGGTCTACTGAACATGCAATATAAGCAAGTTTAAATCACTTATATACGGAGTGCTTGAAGATTTTCTTTCGAAAAACCTGGCAGTATAAGCAATAAAAAAGTCAAAAAAGAACCCCGGAGGATCTTTCCGATATTCATTAGAAGCAGACTGAGCGAAATGGCGGTCTCACTGGTTTTCTGAAGACATGCTGAAATAAGGCCCAGCCCATACCGGCGCTTGCCTTCTCAGAATTTGCCTTCGATCGTATTTCGCTCGGAAGCATCTTGTCGCTCTACCTGCTTATGCATCGCGTTAAGTTGTTCGTCTTTGGATGGTCGTCCCAGTTTGGGGCCACTCAGGCGGATGCCGCGTTCCTGACAGTAACTACGATTTTCCCGTGTCCGATAAATGGTGTCAGCTAAAACAGCTCCGGATAGTAGCCATAACGGGCTTTATACTGCTCGATTGATTCTTTCAGCCGCTTTCCTTCGTGATAGGCATCCCATGACAGGAAATCCAAAAAGGTATAACCGCCGACGACGCTAACCGACAGCTTGGCGCCAAATTCCACTCGTGCGTTTGTCTTGCCGCGTACAATCGGACGTACATGTGGCTGACTGATACTGACAATCCGATCATCGATGTGAGACCGTTGGTCTCTGAACATAGTGGCCTGCTGGCGATAGAGTTCCTGAATGACCAGAAGGTCGCGGTATTGCTTTCTGCTTAATAATGAAAGCCCGGCGGTTGTCGCCAAAGTTGTGACATGCTTCAGGTTACGGTGGACATACCCTAATTGCTGATGAATGGCCTGATCGCGTTTTCCCTTGCTCGGTTTGCGCTGCTTCGACAGAGACAGATACTGCTTGCGGGCCTTCATTCGATACGTGCGGGGCTTGCGTTGTTGCCCCGCCAAGGGGGCATGGAGGGTATCAATAATCCCTTCCAGCTTTTCACGGGCTTCATTCAATAGATTGATATCCGTTGGATAGGCAATGTCGGAAGGAGCGCACGTGGCATCCAGCAGGAGCTTGCCCTGATTGGATGACGGTTTTTCCCGTCTGTTTTTCGGTTTCTCTGTTCCACTGCCAGGAGCAGAAGGCGGGTTGTCATCGTGGTCATCATCTGACGAATCCTGTTTTGATGGCTTTTGCGTTGATTTTGTCTGTTGACCCTGGACAATGCGCTCATTGAGATCGTTGATCAAATCAGCGTCAAAGCGTTTGCGAAAATAGGTCATGGACGACGCATCGAAGGGCGCTTCTTCCTGAAATTCGTGCAATCCAAGAAAATACTGCAGATAGGGATTTTCCGTAATAGCCTGAACGGTTTCTTCATCGCTCAAGCCCAGTTTTTCCTTGATAATCAGCGACCCAAGTGCAAGGCGGACCGGGTAGGCTCTGCTTCCCTGACTGGTATCTCCCAGGCGTTTAACATATTCGTCCTCAATATCAGCCCACGGTATGAGCGAGGCCATCACAACCCAACGGTTGTCGGGATTCAGACGGCCTCCAAAGGGTAGAAAAAACTCATCAGGCAGGATCATTTGTTTGGCATTATGTTCGTACATGGGATGACCTCCGTACAAAAGTAAGTTACGTTCCATTTTAAATGAGATTGCACGTTATTTCGGGAGTAAGACCCACAAACACTTTGTGGACAGGGTTTATGAATTATTCAGTAGCCCCTAATTAATCTATTGGGAATTGGAGATGAGGTTTTGTCTACACCATTAGTGACTGTCTTTATACCCGTTTACAATGCACAGAATTATATTGAATCATCTTTGAATAGTATTATTAATCAATCATATAAAAAACTGGATATTTTAGTCATAGATGATGGTTCTAGTGATAATACATTAGAGATATTAAAAGCATTTCGCTCTCAAGACAACAGAATTAGAATCCTAGAAAATGAAAATAATAAAGGCATACCTTATACACGTAATCGTGGATTAAATAATGCCAAGGGTGAATACCTAGCTGTTATGGATGCAGATGACATAGCGTTCACTGATAGAATAAAAGAACAAGTTTCATTTATGGAAATATATAAAAATATAGATGTAGTAGGTTGCAATTTTATAGAATTAGGAAAGAAACTTTTTTATAAAAAGAAAAGTAAATTTTATGATCCCGAAGAATTAAAGATTAGGCTGTTATTTGCAAGCCCCATTGCTAATCCTAGTTCTATGATAAGAATGTCCACAATTAAATATAATAATATTAAATATGATGAAAATTATTTCGTGGCCCAGGATTATGACTTTTGGTTTAAGATTTCTAAGGTTGGGAATTTTGCGATTGTACCTAAATTTTTAATGAAGTATAGAGTTGACCATAACAATATTTCAAATCAGACTAGAAAAAATAAAGCCTTAGCTCGAAGGAAAGTAATACAAGAAATTCATACTAAAAAGTTAAATTATTATGGTTTCAAACTAGATGAAAAAGCCTATAGAGAATTTCTTTTCTTTTTTGATGATAATAACAATATAAATAACTATAAAATTGATATATCTGAATTAGCAAGTAAAATGATTCGTATAAATGAAAATAACAATGTTTTTGCGAAAGATAAATTTAAACGTGTTCTATTTTACAGTTTTTCAATTAAGATTGGTAATTTAAACATTCCTTTAATGCAAAAGATATTTATATATTTTGCTCTCTTGAATAGAACTAAGTTCATCAATATAAAAGAACTTTTGAGAATAATTATTAAACATTATTATTTTAAATTGAATTAGAATATAAAACAAATCTTTGAGTGGTTTTATAGGAAGTATTCTTGAAAAGAAATTATTGAAATAAAAGTAATATGCTAGAAACCTGTCTAAATAACATAAAATTCAATGTATAAACAAAATGATGTACGTTTCAAAGACTTTGACGTATAGGGTGGTGATCACTATAACAAGAGTATTAGACTTTTTCTTTTTGATTGGTATTTTAATATCGTTAATACACTTTGTGTACAGGGAAAATTTGTTACTTTATATATTGATTATATGTGGTTTGGTATTAACAGTTTATTTTTTTGTTACAAACTTAAAAAGGTATAGTTATGTATGGCTTTTTTTATTTTTGTTTACGCTGATACTTTCGGTCAAATATTTATACTATCAAAGCACTGGTGATTTAAGTTTATTTATGCTAATTATATCTCATGTTGGGTTTGGTATTTATCTAATAGAAAAGAAAAATGGATATATAATATCTAAATATATATATACAATAATAGTTTTTTATCTAGCCTACTTTAGTTTAGTCGGCACTAGCCCACATGATATTGCAGAAAAATCAAGTGGTAATATAGTCAACTACATTGTTTTATCCTTTAGTATTTTGATTATTGGCCTTTATTACAGAAACTATAATAAAGTAATAGTTTTTCCTGCTATATTTTCTTTGTTAATCTCATTTTGGACTTTAGGTAGATCCGGAATAATTGTGTCAATTATATTAATACTAGGTGTTTTAATTATTAAGTATATGCGTAATTTAAATAAATTTACTTTTAGTTTAATGTTACTCGCCACATCTTTTTTTGGCTATAGTGTTTATAAGTTTATGTTGAAGTTAAGTCAGAGCATTATCTACAAATTTGGTGAAAGGTCAAGCTTTATAGAGGAAAGTCCTAGAAGTGAAATTATTAAGGCTTATTTTAGTGAATTGAATACCCGAAAAGTATTATTTGGCTTGGACTATTATGAATTTTACTTTGCAGGTTTTAATAATTTACATAATAGTTTTTTGGATTTCCATTCAAAATTCGGGTTAGGTGGGATGTTAGTAATAGGAATAGTTTTTATCATTTTAATCTTTTTCTTGCTAACTAAGCAGTTTTTGTACTTCATCTTGTTGACCTGTTTGCTGCTCAGGGGTGCTACTGATACAGTTATGCTGGTAGGTGATTATGATTATATATTACTTTTTTTAATATTGGTTTGTGTTGAAGATTTGATGAAAAAAAACCACAGAATTATGCCTGTAGAGAAGTTTGAATACTATAAGGGAAAATGGGTGAAGAACAGTAATAATGGAATAGGGTGGTTAAATGCCAAAAAGTGAATTTACAATAAGGAAAGTTTGTCAACATCTGTGGCAACTTGAAAGGGATAACGATCTAATAAATTTAGATATTTGCGGTATAAAAATTTGGCAATTAATTCGATTCCAATTATTTACCAAAATAACTGAAGAACTTCAAATTTACGGGCAAGCACATACACAAAAGAATAATTTTGTCGATAAATTAAAGTATTTTCCAAGGATGATCTTCAATTCAATTTTTAAAAATCCTATGCAAGGGCGATATACTAGGGATTATATAATTTTTGATCATCCTCGAAAAATGAAATTGAATAATTATTCTTTTGATATTTATACACATTATTTTATTAAGACATTAGAGGATGAACAATATGACGTTGTTGAAGCACCCTACTTATACAAACATCTTAAGAACTTTTCTAGCAAAAACAGACGTTACTCAGATGCTATAAAGCTTAAAGTATTCCTTAGTAAGCATATTTCATCACTTAAAATTTCAACTAGAGAAGAAAATAGAATTAAACATTTGGAAACTATTATCAATAAAACATTTAATACTAATCTTTATTTAGTTAATTTTATCAAAAGTAATGCCTTCTTTTTCAAGCATCAATATCATTATTATTTTAATTTACTCAAGAAAAGAAGACCGTCTAAAATATATATTCTTGTTTCTTATGGTAGTGTTTCTCTAATATCCGCTGCTAAAGACTTAGGAATCGAAGTGATTGAATTTCAACACGGTGTAATCACGGATTATCACTTTGGTTACAATTTTGGGGATCCAACACAGTTTATCGAATATTTTCCTGATAAGATTTTGACTTTTGGCGACTATTGGGGACACACAAAAGGCTTTCCAGAACAAACAAAAATTGAGGTATATGGTTTTCCATATTTAGAACAACAACTGGAGATGTATAAGGGTACACCAAAGAGAAACAATCAAGTATTAATCTTATCCCAGGGAACGATTGGCAAAAAATTGTCAGTGAAAGCTAAAGAAATTGCTCAAGAGATGCCTGATTACTATTTCATCTATAAACTGCATCCAGGAGAGTACGACCGATGGAAGAGCGAGTATCCCGATTTGGTTGAAGCTAGTACGTTTGAAAACCTTGAGGTTATTGATCACAATGAAAAAAGTCTTTATAGCTACTTTGCGGAATCGGAGTTTCAAATAGGTGTAAATTCCACAGCCATTTTTGAGGGCATGACTTTAGGTTGTAAAACAATTTTAGTTAATTTACAGGGTATTGAATATATGGATGATCTTATTAATGAAAATATTGTAATGTTAGCTGATAATTCATCAAGTTGTATCAAAGCGATAAAAGATTTTAAAGTAGAGGAATTTGATAAAGAGTACTTTTTCAAAAGCAGAAAGGATATGAAACAATGAATTTAAATAACAAAACGATTTTAGTTACAGGTGGAACTGGATCTTTCGGGAAGAAATTTATCACAAAGGTATTGGAACAGGATGTTAAAAAGGTCATAGTGTTTAGCAGAGACGAATTAAAGCAACATGAAATGGCACAGGAATTCACAGATCCAAGAATTCGATTTTTTATAGGAGATGTACGGGATAGGGACCGTCTATATAGGGCATTCGATGGGGTTGATATTGTAATTCATGCAGCCGCTTTAAAACATGTCGGTGCTTGTGAATATAATCCATTTGAAGCTGTTAAGACTAATATACACAGTGCACAGAATATTGTTGAAGCTGCAATCGATCGTGGTGTTCAAAAAGTGATAGCTTTAAGTACGGATAAAGCGGCAAGTCCAATTAATTTATATGGGGCTACTAAGTTGGCCTCTGACAAGTTGTTTGTAGCTGCTAACTCGTATGTTGGTGATAAGGATACAAGGTTTGCAGTGGTACGGTATGGTAATGTTGTTGGAAGTCGAGGAAGTGTTGTACCATTCTTCAAGAAATTGAGGGATCAAGGTGCCACAGAAATACCAATCACGGACGAACGTATGACACGTTTTTGGATTACGCTTGACCAAGGTGTGCAATTCGTAATTGATAGTTTAGAAAGAATACATGGTGGAGAGATATTTGTTCCTAAAATACCAAGTATGATGGTGACTGATTTAGCAAAGGCTATTGCGCCGGAATGTGATATCAACATCGTCGGAATCCGTCCCGGTGAAAAGTTGCATGAAGTCATGATCACGGAAGACGATGCCCGGCGAACTTTGGAGTATGATTCTTATTACGTTATCCAGCCTGAATTTCCTTGGTGGAGGGATGAATTTAGTAATGGTGGTAAACCATTGTCTGATGGATTTAGTTATGTGAGCAATGTAAACGATGAATGGCTAACTGTTGAAGACTTAAAAAACTTGGTAAAGGAATAACGTTAAATTCACTTACTACAGGAGGTTTTTGTTTGGATAATCAACCAATCAGGGATGAGTTTTTACCATATGGACGACAATCGCTTGATGAAGACGATATCCACGCTGTCGTTGACGTGTTGAACAGTAATTATTTAACCACGGGACCAGCGGTTAGTGAATTTGAAAATGCTGTTTCATCATATGTCGAATCCAAGTATGCTGTATCTTTTTCGAACGGGACAGCTGCTCTGCATGCTTCTAGTTATGCAGCAGGTATAGGTCAAGGGGACGAAGTAATCACAACTCCAATGACATTTGTTGCGAGTGCTAATTGCGTGCTTTATCAAGGTGGAACTCCAGTTTTTGCTGATATTGATTCTGAAACGTATAATATCGACCCCAAAAAAATAGAGGAATTAATTACTGATAATACCAAAGCTATTATTCCTGTCGACTATACTGGACAACCGGCGCCACTGGACGAGATAAAGCGAATTGCCCAGAAATACAACCTTATTGTAATAGAGGACGCAGCTCACGCTTTAGGTGCAACTTATAATGGAAATAAAATAGGTTCTATCAGTGATATGACGATGTTCAGCTTACACCCTGTTAAACATATTACCTCAGGTGAAGGTGGTATTATCACGACAAATAATGAAGAATACTACCATAAATTACTTGAATTTAGAACACATGGGATTACAAAGGATCCGAAAGATTTAAATAAACAAGACGGTCCTTGGTACTATGAAATGCAATCATTGGGCTACAATTATAGAATGACAGATATACAAGCTGCACTCGGAGCCAGTCAACTTAATAAAATTGATAGTTTTGTCGAGAAGCGAAAAGAATATGTTTCTATGTATAATAAGGCATTTAATGATATAGGAGAAATTGAAACTCCATATCAGGATTCAAAGGGATCATCGAGTTGGCATTTATATGTGATTCGTTTAAATTTAGAAGAACTAACAGTTGATAGAAAGCAAATATTTGAAGCTTTACTCAAAGAAAATATTGGCGTTAACGTACACTACATCCCCGTTCACCTACAGCCATATTATCAGCAACTCGGTTATAAACGAGGATTGTGTCCAATAGCAGAGCTTTTATATGAAGAAATTATCACTTTGCCGCTTTTTCCGGCTATGACGGAGAAGGATGTAAATGATGTCATAAAAGCCGTTAAAAAGGTGATTCAACATTATCGGAAGTAGGTATATTTATGAAAATAACAGCCATTGTTCAAGCTAGAATGGGGTCTACCAGGCTTTCAGGCAAAGTTATGAAAGAATTAAAGGGGAATACTATACTTTCCCATGTTATACAAAGGTTAAAACAGGCTAAACTAATAGATGATATAATTATAGCAACAACAGAACACTCTAGCGACAACGTTATCGAGAGAGAAGCTGAACAAAATGGTGTCCGGGTAACTAGAGGAAGTGAGCAAGATGTTCTTGAACGTTATTATAATGCAGCAAAGGGGAATAATACTGACGTTATCGTTAGAATCACTTCTGACTGTCCATTAATTGACCCTTTTATTGTTGACGAGATGATTAAATTTTATTTAGAGAATGATTATAGTCTTGTGACAAATGCTGGAGCTGAATATCAACAGAGAACATTCCCAAGAGGGATGGATACAGAAGTGTTTTCCTTCGAAGTTCTTGAAGATGCTTATGTAAATGGTGAAAAAGAATATCAGCGCGAACATGTTACACCTTATATATATGAGCAGGAAGGCAACAGTATCCACTACTTTAAAAATGATAGAGATTTTTCGGACTATCGTTTGACATTGGACACGGAGGAAGATTTCCAACTAATAACTGAAATATATAACAAACTGTATACTGGGAATCATGATTTTTATCTAAATGACATTGTCAACTTATTAAAAAAGGAACCAAAACTTTATGATATAAATGCACATATTGAACAAAAGAAAGTTAAATAATTAAGAGGATGACAAAAGTGAAAGTATTGATTTTTACTGAAGGTGGAAGTCAGACTGGCTTAGGACATATTTCAAGGTGTAGCTCATTATATGACGAAATAGAGTCTCGTGGTATTGCGGTTGAAATGATTATAAACGGGAACAATAAAGATTTGGATATGCTTCAAGGTAAGAACTACAAAATAGTTAATTGGCTGTCAAAAGACTTTCTTAAGAAGTACGTTAACAAAGACGTTTATTGTATAATAGATTCTTACTTGGCGGATGAGAATATTTATCAATTAATCTCGGATAGAGCGAAAAAGTGCTTATATATAGATGATAATGCACGGATTAATTATCCCCCTGGCGTGATTGTTAACCCATCTCTCAGTACTGACGGACTTGTTTATAGTGACGATAGAAACAATGGGTTTCTGTTGGGTCATAAATACATTATTTTGCGAAGACCGTTTATAAATCAGGATCGACAAAAGATAAATAAACATGTGAACACTGTTCTGATTACTATGGGCGGATCGGGCTTAAACAATCTAACACTATCTGTATTAAACCAAATTAGCAGCAGAAATCCGTACCTTACTTTTCACGTTATAGTTGGTAAGGATTCTGGGAGCAGAGAGAAAATCATCAATGAAATTGGTACAAAAATAGAGATGCACCAAAATATAACTGCTTATAAAATGAAAAAAATCATGTTAGATTCAGATTTGGCAATAACTGCAGCTGGGCAAACGGTTTACGAGTTATTATCTACAAAAACTCCATTTATCCCTGTGAAAGTCGCCGAAAATCAGAAGAACAATATAGAGAGTCTTAAAAGGTTTAATCTTGTTGAAGCTGTTCTGGATTATCAGGATTTGATAACGACTGAAAAGTTAAGAGATGAATTTCATAAACTGAACTCCTTTTCGTTAAGATGTTCACTAGTGCAGCAATATGCTGGGGTAGTCGATGGAATGGGAGCCAAACGAATCGTTGATAATTTGGTAGGGGGGAAGAGTTATGAATAATACTTATTATTTACGCTCCATCCAAGAAGATGATATTTATGACATCTACCAACTATCAAACGCGGACTATGTTAGAAAGCATTCCATTAATCCACAAAAGATTGATTGGGAAGAGCATGTAAGATGGTTCGAAAAAGTTATAAAATCAAGTAACCATATTATCTATGTTATATCAGATGATAATAATAATTTTCTAGGGCAAATAAGGTATAAACTTGATAATGATACAGCAATAGTAAGTATAAGTTTATCTAAAGACCTTAAAGGTCGAGGTTTGAGTATTGAATTTTTGGAAGAAAGTATAAAACGACTAAAAGGCGAAAGAAAAGAAGTCCAATATATTTTAGCAGTTGTCTCTGACATAAATACTGCTTCTAAAAAGTTATTTGAGAACGCAAATTTCTCATTGCAAAAGCAAAATGATAAGATGCTTGAATATATTCTTCCGTTAAGAAGGGGATCATAATGTATATAAGCGATTTTAATATTTCAAAACAAGCACTAATTATTGCGGAACTTTCAGCTAATCACGGAAACGATATAAACGTCGCCAAAGAGACCATTAAAGCTGCCAAGGAGTCTGGGGCTAATGCTATTAAACTCCAAACATATACTCCTGATACAATAACGATCGATTGCAAAAATGACTATTTTAAAATCCAAAGCGAAACAATATGGGATGACAATTATTTATATGACCTTTATAAAGAAGCATACATGCCATGGGAGTGGCATGAAGAATTAATGAACTATGCCAAAGAACTTGGTTTAATTTGTTTTTCGAGCCCTTTTGATAAGTCTGCTGTAGACTTTTTAGAAGACTTAAATGTGCCAGCCTACAAAGTAGCGTCATTTGAAATAACGGATATTCCTTTAATTGAATATATTGCTTCACAAGGCAAACCTGTCATTATATCCACTGGTATTGCAACTCTTGGAGAAATTGATGATGCTGTACAGGCTTGTAGGAGAATGAACAATGAACAAATTATCTTGTTGAAATGCACTTCTGCTTATCCAGCCAAAATTGAGGATGCTAATTTGTTAACAATGCAAAATTTAAAAGAGACCTTTAATGTGGAAATTGGTTTGTCTGATCATACATTTGGAGCAACGGTACCAATAATATCTGTTTCCCTTGGAGCAAAAATAATTGAAAAACATTTCATATTAGATAAAAGTATAGGTGGCCCGGACTCTAGTTTTTCATTGGATAAAGACGAATTTAAAGTGCTAGTGGATTCTGTGAGAGATGCGGAAAAAGCATTAGGTAATGTTGATTATGAGTTGGATGAAAAAAAGATGAAAAGCCGTGAGCTGTCTCGATCATTATTTGTAGTAGAGGATGTTGAAAAAGGAGAAACTTTGACCGAATCTAATGTTAGATCAATACGACCGGGTCATGGTATGAAGCCCAAATATATTGATTCAGTAATTGGAAAGAAAGCTAAAGATGATATATCAAGAGGGAAACCTTTAACTTGGGACATTGTGGAATAATAAAGGGGACTAACGAAATGTCATATTTAATTTTATCAACATACCCTGAAAAAGGCTCTAGAAACTCCGGGGATGATTTACTTGGCAAAAGTCTTTTGGATATCGTAAAAGGTGTAAAAGGTAAGGATGTCAATTTTGATTTTGTGAGTGTTGTAGATCAAGAACCGGAGGATTTGGATGACTTGAGTGAATACAAAGCTATTTTAGCACCAGGCATGAGGCCAACAATCAAAGGGTATAATGAGGCTCCAAA
Organism: Lentibacillus halophilus; assembly: GCF_055395055.1. Classification (NCBI taxonomy): domain Bacteria; kingdom Bacillati; phylum Bacillota; class Bacilli; order Caryophanales; family Bacillaceae; genus Lentibacillus; species Lentibacillus halophilus. The sequence goes on along the minus strand of NZ_AP043750.1, from coordinate 430,916 downwards.
AAACAGAAGTAAATTTTTTAATAAAGCATATAAATCGTCAGTTCCAGTATATGGTGTTGGAGCTGGTTGGGGAGTGTATCCTGGTACTATTAAACAGTCAAAAAAACTTAACCTTGCATCAACTGAGAAAGAGATATTATCTCAACATTTTGGTAAAGTGGGACAAGATAGTTCTGCTATTGGAGCAATTTCATGTCGAGATATTACAACAGAAAATATATTGGTCAATAATGGTGTTAAGTGTTACGGGACAACTGGTGACTGCGGTTTATTTGATACAAACTTATTAAACACTTCTGCACTATTGCCCGAAAAAATAAATAAAATAAGTGTATCTATGCCTCATGTTAAACATCACCAAGAGATGGCATACAAGTTGGCACTGAAATTAAAAAATGAATTTTCATGTGATGTTTATATTACGTATCATGGATATAATGGCATATTTGAAGAGCAAATCAATTCAAATTGGGACAAAAGACAAATTAATTTTGTAGACCTTTCAGGGGATGCAGAAAACTTGTCATTTTACGATGACATCGATGCACACATAGGTTTTAGGTTACATGCTCACATATGGTTTTTAAGAACGAGGAAGCCAAGTTTACTAATTGGTGAAGATGGAAGAGGTATGGGTCACTTATATACTTTGAATGGTTTGGGTTATTCAGCAGCACCTAATTTATCTCTAAAGTTTAAGAATCTATACCCTAAAAGTCCGGTGAAAAAGTCAACCTGTTCTAGGAATTTCCTAGCTTTATGTCGAATATAGTCATACAGAACACTCTAGAAGGATGATCCATTTATGCATTCGCCAAAGCAAAATCACATTCAACCCAACATGTTTCAATATATTGATATGGAGGATCTCGTTCCCAGGCATCATATCCTGAGAAGGGTGAAAGATGTTATTGACTTTTCAGCTGTCCACGATCAGGTGAAACCTCTCTATTCCGAAAAGACAGGCCGACCATCCACGAATGCTGAATTGGTCGTGCGGCTGGTTGTACTTGAGTATCTATTTAATCACTCGGAACGGGAACTGTTTGAAACGCTCCCCATGCATGCAGGCTACCTGTGGTTTTGCGGCCTGGATTTTGAGTCGTCACTTCCTGATCGAACAACACTTGTTAAAACAAGAGCGCTTTGGCGTCGCCATGGTATTTTTGATGATATCATGATGCATGTCGTTAATCAGTGCATTGCTTCCGGCCTCGTTCGCCCAGACGTTCATGCCGGTGTGGATGGCACACAAGTGCATGCAAACGCGTCCATTCATAGTCTGGAAGAAATAGAGCTGGCCCCGGTTCAAACCATTGAAGCTTACCTGGAAGTTAAAAAGCAACGTGATGAAGCGTCTTTAAGACCATCAGGTAATCCGAACAGCGACGATGATGACCAAAACCCTCGGCCTCCGAAATCAAAGGAAAATAATAAATCGGATCAGCTTCAGGAAAATGCCAGCCATGAAGACTTTCACGGCAAAACGTTTTCCAATCAAACCCACCGGAGTACGACAGACCCGGATGCCCGTCTGTACAAAAAGAGCAAAGGACAGGAGGCCTATCCGCGTTACCTTGTGCACAACCTGGCAGACGTTGAGTCAGGCGTTATTTTAAAGACCAATGCAAGCATTGCTTCCGGTACAGCAGAAAGAGAAATAAGCCAACAACAGCTGGCAGCTGTTCGTTTTCAGCATCCACAAATCCATATTCAGACCTTGTCGGGTGACAAGGCTTATGGGACACCGGCGTATTTGGCCTATCTCATTTCGCTGGGCATCATCCCTTTGGTTTCTTTGCAGGACCACGAGTTGGAAGAGATCCCGACTTGGCAAAGGAAAACCCACAAGCCTGAGCAGCAAAGAAAGCGTCAGGAAAAAGTCGACAAAGTTGAGACCAAAAATCAAGCAAAACACATTCAGATTGACGGCAAATACCAGGCTATTCAGAACCAGCGTGTCCAGTGTGAACATGGATTCGCCGAAGCCAAGACAGTGCACGGGCTGGATCGTGCCAAAAGCAGAGGGCTGGACTGCATGCAGGAACAAGCACTCTGTACCGCCATCGTTCAAAATCTTAAGAAGTTAAGCCGGTTCAAAGGTAAAAGGCCCAGGACCGGCGTTTCAGCATGCGCTGAAACAACCAAATGGGATGAAAGACACCACCGTAATATCTTCATTTCTTTTGTTTTTAAGAGAATTAAAGAACAATTCAGGTTCTTGTTCGCATCTTTGATGGATCAAAACTGTAGTTTTTCACCAGTCTTCTAAGGATTCTAAGAACATTAATAGATTTGTTAACATTATGAGGAGGTTGAATGAACCAAGTTATAAAGCTGTAAAAATATTTAGTAAAGAAGTTGAAGAAGGATATCCAACTACAAAAAGTTCACTTGCTAAAATAGATGAATTATGGAAAAGCAAGATGAAACCATTTATAGAGCAATTGCCTTAAAGTAAAATAATAATTTTTAGAAAGACGTTTTGTAAATGAAGGTCAACTTAAACAGAAAAAGAAATAGAAATACTTTTTTAACAAATTCAATATTATATGTTATTGGGGGATTAATGACTCCGCTTATTGGATTTATTATGCTCCCTATTTACACTCAATATTTAAGCCCTGACGAGTACGCCATAATGACTACAGTTCAAACACTTGTAGGAATGTTAGAAGTATTCATAATCTTATCCTTAAAAAGTGCGCTAACTCGTTTTTATTATGATTTCCTAGAAGACTTGAAAAAGCAAAAAGAGTATCTAGGTTCAATTTTTATGTTTGTGTTTTTATTTTCTACCGTTCTATCTCTTATTTCACTATTCTTATATAAACCTATAGGTAGTTTACTTTTCAATAGCATACCCATAAAACCATATTACTTTTATTTAATCATCCTAGCATGGATTTCAGGGTTATTTTCATTACCAATGGCATTATATAGAGCTCAAGAAAAAGCTGGAACATTTGTTTCAGCTAATGTTATAAAGGCTTTTTTTACTATGCTCCTGACGGGATATTTAATCGTAGGAGAAGGGATGGGGGCAGAAAGTGCATTATTATCACAAATAACAATTTCTTTTATAGTAACGGCTATAGTATATATATTCCAACTAAAAAATATAAAATTAAATTGGAATAAAACATTCATAAAAGAAAGCCTTTTATTTAGTTTGCCAATGATACCACATGTGGCAAGTGGATGGATTATAAGTTCCTCAGATAGAGTTATTTTAGAAAAATTTATTAGTTTAGATAATTTAGGTGTTTATTCATTAGCTGCACAAGTATCGATGGTGTTAGCTATATTTTATACCAGTGTTAACAATGCTTTCGTCCCAAGATATACTCGGTTGAGAAAGGAAGGTCAGGAAACGGATGGAAATAAACTGCTAAAGGTATTTTTGATGGTTATTTTAATATTTGGATTGGTGTCGATTCCAATTTCTATGTTTGCAGTACGAGTGATTACTTCCGAAGAATATTATGGAGCAATAATCTTGTTGCCGGCGTTATTAATCGGTCATATGATTAAGGGCTTTTATTACATGCCTGTGGCTAAATTAGTTTATGCCAAAAAGACAGGCGCTATTGCTAGAAGTAGTACTATTGCAGCAGTAGTGAATATAATAATTAATTTCGTTGTGATTCCTTATATAGGTGTTTATGGTGCAATAGTTTCGACAATTATGGCAGAACTAGTTAGATATTTGTTAATTTCCAGAGCTAGTAGAATTTATAGTTCAGTCAATTCTTTTGCGAGTAAGATTTAAAGGTTAAAGATTTAGGTGAAAGGAAGGAGTCAAAGAAAATGGGACATAGATCTCTCTGTGTTAACAAAACCTTCCTAGTCACCGGTGCCGCCGGTTTCATCGGATTCTATTTTTCCAAGAAACTGTTGGACCGAGGCTGAACGGTAGTCGGGATAGATAATCTCAATGATTACTATGACGTTAATTTAAAGCAGGCCCGCCTGGATCAGCTAAAGCCTTATGCGTCATTTACCTTTATCAAAGGAAACAAATCCAGGATTATGGAGACGTTTGAAGTACATAAGCCTGATATAGTTGTGAATATGGCTGCACAGGCTGGTGTCCGTTATTCGATAGAGAACCCGGATGTTTATATTCAGAGTAATCTCCTTGGGTTCTACAATATCCTGGAAGTCTGCAGATACTATCCGGTTGATCATCTGGTCTATGCGTCGTCCAGTTCGGTGTATGGCGCGAATAAGAAAGTGCCGTTTGAAGAATCGGACTTTGTCGACCATCCGGTATCGCTGTATGCGTCAACGAAGAAGTCCAATGAATTAATGGCGCACACGTACAGCCATCTGTATAACATCCCGGCCACCGGTCTTCGCTTCTTTACGGTGTACGGGCCAATGGGGCGTCCGGATATGGCTTACTTCGGTTTCACGGATAAGTATTTTGCCGGCGACCCGATTAAGATCTTCAACAATGGCGATTTTGACAATGATCTGTATCGTGATTTCACCTACATTGACGATATCGTCATGGGCATGGAACGGCTGATGGAGCATCCCCCTGCGAAGGAAGAGGGTGATCCGCATCGCGTGTTTAACATCGGCAACAACAGTCCGGAGAAGCTGATGACGTTCATTGGTGCCCTCGAGAAAGCGTTGAGCAATGCATTGGGTCGTGATGTGGCATTTAATAAAGTCTATGAACCGATTAAGCCTGGGGATGTGCCGGCTACATATGCATCGACCGATTTGCTTTATAATGAAATAGGATTTAAACCAGAGACATCCATTGAAGATGGATTGCAGAAATTTGCGGAGTGGTACGTGGATTATTATCAGGTGACATAAACGATAGATTACCAGTCCAAATAACGAGCTTTTAAAAGGCAATTATGGAGAAGTTGCAAAATGTAATACATCATAGGGGGGAAGCTATACATGACAATACTTGTAACAGGCGGTGCTGGCTATATCGGAAGCCACACTGTACTGTATTTGCAGGAAAAAGGTGAAGAGGTCATCGTGCTTGATAATTTCACCAAAGGGCACTATGATGCTTTATTGAACACAACTTACTACGAAGGAAATTTGCATGACGATGAGCTATTGGATAAGGTTTTTACTAACCATTCCATTGATTCGGTTATTCATTTTGCAGCAAGTTCGCTAGTTGGAGAAAGTGTAGCTGACCCATTGAGTTATTATAAAAATAATGTTCTGGGTACCCATCATCTAGTCAATAAAATAGTGGAGCATGGTGTGAAAAGAATCGTCTTTTCATCAACTGCTGCGACTTACGGCGAACCGGATTCTATACCGATAAAGGAAGACGATTCGACAATCCCAACCAACCCGTATGGTGAAACAAAACTGGCGATTGAGCGAATGCTGAAATGGTGTGAGGATGCATATGGATTAAAGTCAGTGTCACTACGCTATTTTAATGCGGCAGGTGCGGATCCAGAGAGTAGAATAGGTGAGGACCATAACCCGGAAACCCATCTGATTCCAATTGTACTAGAAGTTGCGAATGGACAGCGTGAGTTTATGAAGATATTTGGACATGATTATGCAACCGAAGACGGCACCTGTGTTCGGGATTATATTCATGTTATGGATTTGGCTCAAGCACATTATCTGGCTGTACGGAAGCTGAGAGATACAAAACAGAGTGGTGTGTATAATTTGGGGAACGGACAAGGCTTTTCTGTTAACGAGGTATTAGAAGCTTGCCGGAACGTGACTGGCCGGTTAATACCAGCAAGGGAAGCCCCTAGACGGCCCGGTGATCCTGCTGTGTTGATAGCTTCTTCCGAAAAGGCGAAACAGGAATTAGGTTGGGATCCGCAATATTCGGAGTTGGAAACAATGGTGCAGCACGCTTGGAATTGGCATAAGGAACATAAGGACGGGTTTATAAAGTAGATGCTCTACGAACTAAAGAAATCGCTAGGAATGCACACTGATGACGTTCATCTATGCGCTGGAAAAAGCGTTGAGCAATGCATTGGGCCGTAATGTGAATTTAATAAAGTCTATGAACCGATTAAGCCTGGGGATGTCCCGGCTACATATGCATCGACCGATTTGCTTTATAATGAAATAGGGTTTAAACCGGAGACATCCATTGAAGAAGGGCTGCAGACGTTTGCGGATTGGTATGTGGATTATTACGAGGTCGAGTAATATCCTATTCTTCTATACAGAAGCGCCCGAAGGGGCGCTTGGTTGTAGTTTTTGCAAGATGACTATAGAAGCAACCGTAGAATAATAGATATTGTTCGCATATGATACGGTTGGGTTATTGTTACAGAATTAACCCAGGGCCTAGGCCTATCCTTTGACAATACCATATAGTACTCGCAAGAAAAATCTAAACATGTTAAGTTATGAGTGAAAAATCTTTTGACTATCTAGATTTAAGGATTTTGGCTCTGTCAGACTGGAATTGGTTATTAGGGTTAGGCATTCTCGCAAGTTCTGTGTAAGACTTACATATAAACTTAGCAAAATAGCATCCTCCCATTTTTTGGTTTTTATTTAAGGGACATAACGTAATTGATTGTTTGTAACAGGTGGGGTATATAGTTATGAGTAAATATAATTTACATCGTCTCGGTTGGAAAAATTTCGAAAACCTTTGCGGTCATATAATGCAAAATGTATTGGGTTCGACATATACTCCTTTTTCTGAAGGTAAAGATGGCGGAAGAGATGGATTTTTTGAAGGAAGCGGTAACCTGGATGATGAAAATTTATCACTTTCTGGGAAGTTTGTTTTTCAATGCAAATTTACGTCGAAAACGGATCATTTGATAACTCAAAACGACCTGAAGCAGGAAATCCCAAAGGTTAAACGATTAGTAGAATACAACGAAATAGATCATTATATTATATTTACCAATTATAAATTAACAGCAGGAAATCACTTGAAAATAGAAAATTCATTTATGGATATAGAAGGACTACAAAGTTGTTTGGTTCTAGGTAATGACTGGATCGAAATGACTTTGGATGGAAACAAAAATTTAAGAAAACTTGTTCCGCGATTATACGGTATAGGTGATTTATCAGAAATTCTGGATGAACGGGTATACCAACAATCCTTGGGTGTCGTGGAAGAGTTAAAAGAAAATGTATCCACATTTGTAATAACGAAATCGTATAGAGAGGCCATAGAAGCGGTGAACCACAGTCGATTTGTTATGCTGCTGGGACAACCAGCTTCCGGAAAAACAGCAATTGCAACTAATATTGCGATGACCTCTATAATTGAAGACCAGTTAACTGATACGTTCATACTGGAAAACCCAACTCAATTTAAACAACATTGGAATCCGCACAATCCTAATAGGTTGTTTTGGTTTGATGATGTATTCGGAGCTACAAATCTCGATCATTCTTTGGTAAGTGAATGGCAAAGGACTTTTCCCAAATTAAGAGCTGCAATTAATAAAGGGGCTAAGGTAATTTTTACAAGCAGAGATTATATATTTAACGAGGCAAGAAATATATTCAAAGAAAATTCATTCCCTCTTTTATTTAATTCACAAGTAGTTATTAATGTCGAGGAACTTAGTTTAAATGAAAAGCAGCAAATTTTATATAATCACGTTAAAAGCGGGGATCTGGCAAAGAAGACAAAAGGCTCATTAAAACCTTATTTAAATGATTTATCCAAAAGAAGTGATTTCTCTCCTGAATTGTCGAGAAGATTAGGAAATAGGCTTTTCCATAAGAAATTAATGATAGATAAAAAAGAACTTAGTCAATTCTTTTCGAACCCCTCTGGTTTTTTTGAAGAAGTTATAAACAACCTGGATAATGATAAACAAGCTGCTATGATTTTAATATTGATACATAATAATCAGTTAACCAGCCCGGTTCGAGAAGATCATTTAGACAATGTTTTTGTTGATGCATTTAATATTTCATTGTCATCGATAAAGGAAGCATTGGATACGTTAAAAAATAGTCTAGTGAAATTAAATGTTGTATCCAAACATAAATATTGGTCATTATATCACCCGAGTATGCTTGACTCATTACACATTATATTATCAAAAAAAGAAGAAATGTTAGAGTTATATGTAATGACAGTAGACATTGATACTTTAGTCAGGGATACGACTTTTAAAGAAGAATCAGACAAAATTTTCATCCCATATAATTTGTGGCATGAAGTTACAAAACGAATATTATCGGCAAATAAAAAGTTAAATAACCATAACAACATAACTAGATATTTACTTCGAGAAGCTACCGATGATTATTTGAGGTGGCTATGGGAGTCTGAACATACAATATTAGAGGCGCTAGTTTCTGAGCCATCATATCATCAATTCAGTGTTATCTATACATATGAATTTGCTTTTCGTTTGCAAGAATTAGGACTGTTAAAAGATAACTGGATCAAGTCATTAAAGATTGATATTCAAGATATTGCCGTTCTTGATCGTGATCTTAGCTTTATGAAGAATAAATTTATCATGAGTTTAATTGATGAGGAAACTAAAAATGAGATAATAGATGTATTAATTTCTAAAGGAACCGATTACTTTTATGAAGAGTTTGATCATATAAAAAGTAACCTTGATAATGAATTAAAACCCGAGGAAGTAGAAGAGGATTTTGAAAACTGGTTTTTTACTGCAAATTATTTAGTGGATGTAATAGAAGATACAAGTTATGAAAGCATTGCAGATGATTTTCGGATATTAGTTGAGACGGCTGAAAATGAATTAGAGGACATTAAGGAAGATCATTCAGTTTCTGACAATTATATAAGTAATGCTAATGAAGTCTATGACGAGATAGAGCATAACATGAAAGATGATATTTTTTCAGATGTTGACAAATGATATAAGTTCAGAAGTGTGCCAATCACCCGGTGAATCATTTCAATTACGTATCATTCAGTCGAGTATTGAGAAAACACGACCACATAGATTAACCGCCGCATCGGGTATCGATGCCACCTTTATCATCGTGAGTTTGATGTACTCGTCATCCGGGAAACACAGGGGGAGAATCATATGAAAATCGCAGTTGCAGGGACAGGCTATGTCGGCTTATCCAATGCCGTCTTGCTTGCCCAGTACCATCATGTCGTTGCACTCGACATCGTTCAAAAGAAAGTGGACATGATCAATCAGAAGCAGTCACCGATTGCAGATAATGAAATAGAGGACTTCCTTGCTAATAAGGATTTAAATCTAACCGCCACCACAGACAGCGAGGAAGCATTTGCGGACGCCGATTATGTCGTCATTTCCACACCGACGAACTATGACCCGGATCAGAACTTTTTTGATACATCAACCGTGGAGACGGTTATCGGCAATGTCCTGGACGTCAATCCGGAAGCCATCATGGTGATTAAATCGACCGTCCCCGTTGGCTATACGAAAGAGACCAGTGTCACATTCGCCACCGACAACATTATCTTTTCCCCCGAATTTCTACGGGAAGGACAGGCATTATACGACAACCTGTATCCGTCGCGCGTCATCGTCGGCGAGCAATCCGAACGCGCGCAAACATTTGCCGATATGCTCGTGCAGGGAGCTGTGAAGGAAGATATCGACGTATTGTTCACCAATTCAACCGAAGCCGAGGCTATTAAATTATTTGCGAATACCTATCTGGCCATGCGTGTATCGTTCTTCAATGAACTAGATTCCTATGCAGAAGTACGCGGCCTCAACACGAAGCAGATTATCGACGGTGTCGCCCTGGATCCCCGTATCGGCAGCCATTACAATAATCCGTCCTTTGGCTATGGCGGCTACTGCCTGCCGAAAGACACCAAGCAGCTCCTCGCCAACTACGAGGATGTACCGAATAACATTATGCAGGCAATTGTGGATGCGAATCGGACAAGGAAGGACCATGTCGCGAATATGATCATTGAGCGCAACCCGGATGTCGTCGGCATTTATCGCCTGACGATGAAGACCGACTCCGATAACTTTAGACAATCGGCCATCCAGGGCGTGATGAAGCGCATTAAGGCGAAAGGTATTGAGGTTATCGTGTATGAGCCGGCGTTGACGGAAGAGAAATTCTATAACTCTCGCGTCGTGAATGACTTTGAGGAATTCAAGACGATATCGGATGTCGTTGTGGCGAACCGAATGACGGAAGATTTGCAGGATGTTGAGGAGAAAGTGTATACACGGGATTTGTTTAGTCGGGATTGATGGGAGGATTTTGCGGCACCCCGGTAGGGGTGCCAGCCCTTTTGGGGTTATTTAACACTTACAGTATAAAAATAAAACCCGTGTGGATGAATCTTATTTACTGTAAAACTTCTTGAACTAATAATTCCAAACCAAATAATATACTTCAATGAGTTTTTTTCATAGACACCAAAATAAAAAATTATTGCGCCAATCCGGAATTAAAATGGAGGTTGTATACTATTTTTATGTATACAAAACTATTAACCAAGTCCTGGTATACTTAAACTAAAAAATTCAGCAATAGTCATTAAACTAGAAATGTCACCTATATATGTTCTCAACTTTGAAATACAAGTTTCAATTTTTGAAGTGTTTCTTTCTTTAATACTTTTTTCTAAATATCCATAATAAATGTCAGCGTCATTTCTGGAATGTTCATTAGTTATTTGTACGATTTCATTTTTAATCTTTTCTAAAGCTTCCATAATTTCAGGCTCATTTTCTATATTAATTTGGCTCACATTATCTCCTTGGATATTAACATTTGAACCAAATTGATTATCACTTATATCGCCTGTTTTCTTTACATTATCAGCCATTATAGTATCTCCTTGATTAATTATTTGTCCTATAATAATGCATGGTGTATTTTTAGTTAAAACTGCTATTTGTTCCTCATCTAAATTCTTAAACCAATCTTTGTTGAATTTTTCTCCATCGCCACCTGTCATGTTTGAAGTGAAAAAACTCGTTTTTTTTTACCACTATTGTCGTCCTTTTTATTTAAATATTCCTTATATGAAGAACTTATATCAAATCTTGGAAAAAAGTCCTTATTGCTCACTTCAAATTCATAACCGCACTTAGGACATTCCATTTCATCATCAATTGAAATTGATTCAAATTTACTATCGTTTATGGTTTTATTACAATCAAAATTAGGACATCTTAGTTCCCAAACCAAAATCAATTCCTCTGTTTTTACCAAATCAATCAAATAAGGGAATACGGTTTGTACGGAAGTGTTCACGTATTTAGCTGCAGATGTTGGATAAAACCCCTTCACAGGCGATAAAGTCGCCATTTGTACAAATTCCAATACTTTATCCCGTATTTCAAACTGTGCAACCATACATAACACCTCCTCCGTACTTATATTATAACTTGTTCTCTAACATATGCAATAACCTGCTCACTTGCTCGGGTGCTAAAATAAATGCTTTGAGATTTCATACCTACCCGTATAGTAAACGGCTTTTCGAATCCATCTTCAACAAAATTAAAACGAATGTAACCATTTTGATGTTGTAGGTTAGGGTTTAGATAATCGAATAGTGGTAAACCTCTGATCTCTTTTTCACCACTTAAACCAACTTCCTCCATTCCTGAAAGAATTAAAGCGGAAAAAGGAACAGTAAATTTATAGTCGTCAAATGCATTATTGGCTTGTTGAAGCTGAGTTTCTAATTCCTCGGCATTCTCAGTATTAAAGTAATTATCCAAAGCCGTTAATACATTAGCAACAGCTTTTATTTTATCTTCATCTAGATCTTCCAATAACATTTCCGGTTTTGACTTTGCATCTATTAATGCTCCCCCTAGATTATTGGCTATATCATCTATTTTATGATAAAAAGGTGTTTCTATACGTTCCAAACTAACTTGCTGTTTCAATAAACGAGCAATTATTTTAGCAATGGTCTCACCCTTTCGAGAATCACCTCTTAATTCTAAAATTCCTGAATCTGAATGGTAATATACTGTTGACAACGATGTTTTTGGAGTTGTGGTAATTTCTGTAACGTGAGGTTCTTCATTAACACCGCTTTTATGTATAAATCTTAGAAAAACGTCATTATTATTGTTTCCATCAGATCCTCCAATTAGAAAAGGTTCAGTACTTATTTCATGTAGTGGAGGTATACTGGTTGTTTCAAATGGATCAAAGGAATGATTTTCTCTAATCAAATTTTTAAATTCTTCTTTACTAAGCATATTATTTAATTTAAACCACGTGAGCGAAGTCTTACCTGCGAAAATTTTGTTTTTATAATTTTCCAAGACATCATTCTTTGTTTTTTTACTATGATTCAAACTGCTATAAATCCGTCCAGCTAAGTCACCCTTATAACCAGAATCTTCGAGATTAAGATCTGTGCAAATATCTTTAAGATCAGACTTTGGTAAGCTCATTAAATCCTGTATAAAAATTATCTCTGAAATAGTATTCATTTTAAACCTCTTTTCTGTATTTTTTAAAATTCTAAAGTTCTAAGTATTAATTCAACAAAAAGGGATAATTTACCTGCATAGTAAACAAAGTTTTTGAATAAATTTATTTTAGTATTCTTTATTGAAGCCCTGACGTTTTGATGCTTTCCCAATAATATGACATGCGGGGTAGTTGTTTTTATGATGAGGATATTACCTTGTGGCCTTTCTAAAGAACATGAGAGCAGGCACCGATTTTATCCAGAAACATGAAAAAATATTTTATGTTATATTACAAATGATTGGAAACATTGAAATGGGTGAATGTGTATCTGATGCTTGCATTACTACTCTGATAATCGATTCGGTTGTGCGGTTGACAAAGGAGAAAATCGACCTTGCAAGGTTGGCCTAAATATACTATATGAGGGGGTGAAATATGGGATTACATCTCACACCTGAGCAAACGAATGCTATCCGCCAAAAGTGGATTGAACAAGGGAGACCTAAATGTAATCATTCTTGTATAGGCAAAGAATACATGTATGGTGCACATTCAGATTATGTCTGCCTCAGCTGTGGAACAATGCATACAGAACGATCCGCATTCAAGACTATGAAGTGATACTTGGTGTTAAGTGTACACTTGAAGTCAAACACTTAGCCAATTCCAGTAATGAAAATGAAAGGCTCTGCATGAAAGAAATTTCATTAAGGGTCTTTTTTTATTGATGAAGTGCCTGGCGCCTTAGGCTCGCTCTCCACCAAACATCCCCGCGCACATTCCGGCCCTTTCCAATTGTTTTTCGAGAACATAGCGTGACACATCCACTGGCAGCTGTTGGCCATTGTGGAAGAGAAGGCTTGTTTTTCCATTGGATGATGCGGATGGTGGCAGGATGGCCTGAACATGGCGGTAGAAGATCCAGTTGCAGGCAAAATCGGTTGGTGCGTTCGTTGGGAAGGTGAAGAGGCGGTTTCTCGGATTGATCGGAATCGGGATTTTTCGCTTGAACCCGAAATGATGCATGATGGCTGCTCGTCGTCCTTCGTAGGTTGAGCCATTCTGCAGGCAGGAACGGCTGATGATTTGTTGTGGCGTTTCCCGGACGAATCGTTCCTGATCTCTTTCGATGGCAATGGTGTCATAGTCCATGTGCGCTGCCGGCAGCAGTGCCATGGTGTTTTCATTAATGACATAATGGTTCCGGATCGTTGTCATGAATGCAGCTCCTTTTGGGTGAGAATGTAATGTGGGGAGGATATCTTGGGTCGCAGGTCGTTGATATGGGAAGATAGAGGTCAGCAAGCCTTTGTTAGTCAGGTCGGTGTTTTTTCAACTCGTTCATAATTTCCAGGGTTACACCGGGGTCCATGTTCAGGTAATCGATCAATTTGGATAGCGTGTATGCGGTTGGCTGTTTTTCCCCACGCTCAATTCGTCCTAGGTGATCGGTTCCAGTATGAGCATGTTCTGCCACTCTCTGTATCGATAAGCCCTTTTGTTTTCTTTTTTCCCTTAGTTGTTTTCCTAGTAATTGTTTAAATTGATCTATTTCCTCCAACGCTATCTCCCCTCAACGTCTATTATCCTGTTTGCAATCGAATCCGGACACGCCCTAAAGGGCAGATTGAGAGAAAAATTTTAAAATGTTTTGATACTGGATTTGCACGCTCAAGTGCCAGGCACCAAAACAATTGCGAATCGTTTCAGTGCCAGGCACCGAGACAATTCTGAATAGTTAAAGTGCCAGGCACCTTATCGATTTTGCCGCTAATTTTTGAATGGGGTGGTGAAAAGGGGGTTTTCGAGGAGGTGTGCCATTTTTCGGGTGGTTTTTGTCGTGGAAAATGGGATTTTGCGATGAAAAAACGAAATTACAGCATGTGACGGTTGGCTGCTTTTCCCCTATGCTAAGGAAAATAGATGAGGAGGGTTTTATGCAGGAGACGGACAAGCCAACATTTGAGGAGATTTTCCGGCAAAATGAACGACGCATCCATTACCACATGCACAAGCTCGGCATTCACGACAGGCAGGGGGAATTTTATGTGGAAGGGATTTATGCCATGTGGATGGCGTATAGGCGATATGATCCGAATAAGGGTGCGCTCGCCACGTATTTCAACTATGTTATCCGCCACCGCCTTATGGATAAGCTCCGCAAACAGAACCGCCAGCTTAGTGTTGACGTGGGCCGCACGCAGCCGGTGATGTGGTTGAAAGAGGACGCTGCGGATGACGCATTCTGGGAGCGGGTCCGTTCCATACTGACTTTCAACCAATGGAAATGGGTGTAGTTTCACATTTTGGATGGCTTGCCGCTTGCGGAAATAGCCCGGCAGGAAGGGGTGTCTCTTGATGCCGTGAAAGGCTGGGGACGAGCAGCGAGGCAGAAACTGCGGGACAACGGCGAGGTTTTGAAAACGTTTTACCACTAATGACTGGCGCCTGCCGCGTGGGTTTCAGCAGGCGCGCCAATTTGAGAGGGAGATTTGAGATGAATTACATAAAAGAGATTAACGCCTTTTACGACTGCATCGAACGCGATCCTTTATCTGGATCCGCTGTGGCGTTGTGGCACGCGCTCATGCATATTAATAATAAAGCCATGTGGCGGAAGACGTTTACGGTCGCCGCGCCGGTCTTGCGGCTGAAGTCAGGATTGAAGGAGAGTTCCTTCAAACGGGCGCGCGCTGAGCTGCACGAGAAGGGGTATGTGGCGTATGAATCGCGCGGGCGGAATCAGGCGGCTGAGTATCGGATGATTGGGTTGAGTTGGTCGGGGGATGTGGATTATGGGAGAGGTGCGTGCTTGAGTGAGGGAGGCGTGGCGCTCGGCTCGGGCGGGAACGGAGTGGTTGATTCGGGTGAGGCGCATACGTCCCGGGATTGCAGTCGCGCGGCAGTCAACTCGAACGAGAGCGGAGTGGCGTCGAGTGATGTGGCGGTCGGAGCGAGTGAGCGTGGGGTTCACTCGAGCGAGAGAGCGGCTAACTCGAGCGAGGACGGTTTGCACTCGAGCGACAGGGCAGTCGGATCGAGCGAGAACGCCGTGTACTCGGGCGACGATTTTTCATACATAACAGACAACACGCTCCAAGCGAAGGAGAGTTTTGCCACACGACATGAATCAAACCAGGAAGTAGATCACCTGGCGAACGAGCAAGTGAACCACAACGTGAACCGCAATGTGACCCACCTGATGACCCACCAGCCGGACCACGAAATGAACCACCCTACGGACCACCACACGGCCCCATTAGTTAAACAATATGAAACGAAAGCAAACCAGACCAAACAAACTAATACAACTGCAGCTGACGCAGACGCGTTCGTATTTTACCAGAACAACTTCGGACCCATTAGCCCATTTATGTCTGATTCCCTGATGAATTGGGTAGATGACGTCGGGGAAGCGCTCGTCGTGGACGCGATGAAACGAGCGGTGGAACGCGGCAAGAGCAACTGGAGCTATGTGAAGGCCATTTTGCAAGCCTGGGCGAAGAATGGCATCACCACGGTTGAAGACGCCAAGGCGGAAGAAGCGGCCTTTCATCGGCGCAGGCAGCAGGGGCGAGGCGGGCCGTCGTATGCCGCCCGGACGGAAGAAGTCATACCGGATTGGTTCCGGGAACAAAAGCGCCAGGAGAAGCGAAATCAAGAGCGGGACCAGGCAGAAGACGAATCCCGTGATAAAACCGCCGAATGGGAAGAAACCGAACGGCTGTTGGCAAAGTTCGGATAGCACCAGTTTCTGGATGGTGCCTGGCAGAGCGACCGGGCTTAGGTCGTAACATATAGTGGGTGGGATGCCCGCCGAGTAAGAGTTAGCCACTCGCTCGTAGCAAGTTTTGGATGATGGAAGGTAACTTCCATCATTAAGCGTAAACTGTTAGCTAGTGGGCCGTAAACGACGGTTGAAGGGATTGAGCCCCGAAATACTCAATGAAAGGGCAGATGGTTTTGCCAGTCCAGAATGCAACATCTTGATAAGTGAAATAGGCGAGCTTATTAAGACCTTTCCGGGGTCGGTGACCACGGCACGCTAGACATGGATATGTTACGGCAACCCGGGAGGTCCTATCGGGTCTTCCTGCGGAAGCAGGGAGTATGGCGTACAAGCGATACAAAGTGAGGAAACCAAATGTCTGATAGGAAGTCGGAGGGCTACATAGTACCGTTGAAGCCGGGTAATTCCGGTGGAGGAAAGGTAAGCCCCCTATCATTTCTTATTAGGGACACATTATCTACACACAGAGGTGGAATTATAATGGAAACAAAACTATCGAGAATAGCGGAATTAGCTAGATCTCACCCCAGGATGCAATTCACATCACTGGCGCATTTGTTGGATGAGGAGTCTTTAAAGCAATGCCACTATGAATTACCCGGCAATAAAGCTGCAGGTATTATGGGGGTTACAAAGGAAGACTACGGTGAAGAATTGAATGATAATGTCGAGAACCTCGTTCATAGAATGAAGAAGAAAAGCTATCGCCCCCAACCGGTCAGACGAACCTATATTGATAAAGCTGGTTCAAGGAAGAAACGCCCATTGGGGATACCGGAGCACGAGGATAAAATCGTGCAGCGGGGGTTGGCTAAAATTCTTAACACAATCTATGAAAATGATTTCCTCGACTGCTCCTTTGGCTTTAGACCCAAAAGAAATTGTCATGATGCCTTGAAGATTCTTAATGTCTACATTGAACAGAGGTACACGAACTACATTGTAGATGTAGATATTAAAGGATTCTTTGACAATGTGGATCATGATTGGATGCTGGCATTTCTGGAACATCGAATTAAAGATCCCAGTATACTGAGGCTCGTAGCCAGATTCTTAAAGGCCGGATACATGGAGGAAACCAAGCGATATAAGGAGGAGTTTGGCACACCACAGGGTGGTGTTGTCTCGCCTATTCTGGCAAATGTTTATCTCCATTATGTCCTGGACTTATGGTTTGAGCGTAAAGTACGTAAAGAATGTAAAGGACAAGCGTACCTCGTCCGCTATGCGGACGATTTTGTGTGCTGTTTTCAATATCAGCAGGACGCGTATAAGTTCTTTGAAGGCCTCAAACAGAGATTGGCGAAATTTAACCTTGAAGTTGCAGAGGACAAGACGAACATTATTCCCTTTGGCAGATTTGCGGAAAAGAACAGTAGGCGGAATGGAAATAGGAAACCCCCGACGTTTAATTTTCTGGGTTTCACGCATTACTGCAGCCAAAGTCAGAAAGGCAAGTTCAGAGTTAAACGGAAAACTGACAACAAGAAGATGAGAGCGAAGTTGCGTCAAACTAAGAAATGGCTAAAAGAAAACAGAACCGAAGGTGCCGAATTTATCATGGATAGAATTCGAAAGTCACTTATAGGATACTATAATTATTATTGTATTACAGACAATTCGCCAACGGTTGATTTGTTTCGTGACAATATAAGAACGTTACTCTTTAAATGGCTCAATCGAAGAAGCCAGAAGAAGTCTTTTACATGGGAGAAATTCGTTTTATTTCTAAAGAAATTTCCACTTCCAAGACCAACTGTGAAAGTGAATATATACCAACTTAGAGATCATATTAGTTACATTCTGTGAAGATGATAGGTGGAGCCGTGTGCGGGAAAACCGCTCGCATGGTTCTGAGAGGGGAGTGATACACAATCAGCCGTTAGGCTGAGAGGTTCACTCCTACTTGACCATAAACAATTCAGAATTGTGTCGGTGCCAGGCACTTGTACCCGAGATTCAGGAAAGCAAGGGGACGGTTCTCATGTTTCCCTTTTACCAAGATACAATTCGCCCGTTTATGTGAGCTTGGGGTTTGAGCTCAAATTTATCAGTTGACTTTGCAAAGCCCTCTCGGAAGCGCGGGAACCGTCCCCGCGCTTTTATTTTATATAAGATGATGATGCCCATGACTGCCATTGTTTTGAGAGTTTAAATGCAAGGTAAGTCATTCCGGTGCATGTTTATGAAACATTATGGTAAAATTAATATAGGTAGGTTCAAGATGGGGGTGCAACCATGGAGAATAATCCCTTACTATATCATATAACACATGTTGCTAACTTACCCTCTATCCTAGAACAAGGGAGATTACAGTCGCATTTAATCATTCAGCAGCATGAATTACCCTATGAGGATGTTGCGAATCTGGATGTTCAATCCCGTCGGAAAAAAACAAAAATTTCAGGTGGTATGGGTGGTAGCCTGCATGACTATATCCCATTTTATTTTGAATCACGATCACCGATGCTGTATTCCTTGTTGTATAAACCAAATGTAAATCAAAACGATATGATTTACTTCATGACTAATATTCAAACCATCGTTGATAATGAGTTGCCTTTTGTCTTTACAGATGCTCATGCGATTAGGCGGTTATCTAATGTTTATACAGATTTATCTAATTTAGATAAGATAGACTGGGATGTCATGAAGTCGGCTTACTGGAACGATACCAATGAGGATATGAGTCGAAAAGCTAGAAGGCAAGCAGAATTTCTTGTGTATTGTCATGTTCCACTATCAGCTTGTCTGGGTTTTGCTGTATATGATAAAGAAACGAAAGAAAAAGTTGAACAAATGCTAACAGATGTGGATGTAGACTTACCAGTTGGCGTTCGCCCTGGATTTTATTTTTAGTCAGGAGGTGATTTTCATGATTTATGCCATGAAGGGGAATTTATTAGAAGATACTGCAGACGTTTTTGTGAATACTGTCAATACAGTCGGCGTCATGGGTAAAGGTATTGCCTTGCAGTTTAAGCAAGCTTTCCCAGATGTTTTTAAGCAGTATGCAAAGGATTGTAAAGCTGGCCAAGTACAAATAGGAAAAATGCATGTTGTCCCCGTTGAAGGGCTAATCAATCCTAAATATATTATTCATTTCCCTACTAAAAAACATTGGAGCAGCCCATCAAAGCTTTCAGATATTAAAACAGGGCTCAAAGATCTGGTTCAAGTTATTCAACGATTAAATGTCAATTCGATTGCCATGCCGCCGCTTGGATGCGGGAATGGAGGACTGGATTGGTCAGTTGTCCGTCCCCTTATTATTGAAGCATTTGAACCGTTTTCGATTGATGTTCATTTATACGAACCCGCAGGAGCACCACCGTTAGATCAAATGATTGTACGAACGCGTCGTCCTGAGATGACGATGGGAAGGGCTTTGCTGCTTGGTGCGATGGAGCAGTATGCTGGTCTGGGATATCGCATGTCTCTTCTGGAGGTGCAAAAGATTGCTTACCTCTTACATGAAGTAGGAGCTCTGCCTAAAATGACGTTCGAAAAACATTTGTATGGCCCATATTCGGAAGGACTTAACCATGTTCTTCAAAGGATGGAAAGTCACTTTATTCGAGGCTATGGCGATCGTACGAGCGGTGCGGAAATATACCTGTTTGATGAAGCGGTAGAAGAAGCCAAACAATTTCTTGATGAGCATGCCGAAGCAAAGGACTATTTGCATCAAGTGTCTGATTTAATGTTTGGTTTTGAAACACCTTACGATTTAGAGCTATTGTCGACGGTTGATTGGATTCTTAAAGAGAATCCAGATAAAGTAAAAGACAGTGACTTTGTTGTTGAGTCTGTTCAAGCGTGGAATCCTCGAAAGAAAAGGATTTTCTCATCCAAGGATATAGAACAAGTGAGAGACTATTTGGTTAATGAAATGAACATGGCTTCCTAGCTATGTGAAACTCAAAGCATGGGCGGAAAGCATGGGGACGGTTCTCATGCTTCCCTTTTACCAACAAAGCCCTCTTGGAAGCAGGGGAACCGTCCCCGCGCTTTTTTGGATAGTGCCTGTGGTCAATACCCAATTTTTCGGACAAGAAAGTGTTCGACAGATTGACCTTAAACGGCAATCTTCATGCGATAATCTGCTTTGTGCTTTTAGGCTGCCATCCATTGAAGATATTGACTGGGAGACAGCCTGTGCAGTCTTTTTTGATAGCGTTGCTTATTATAATAAGCAATGTACTTGGAAATGGATCTATAAGCGCTCTGAACGGACTGGAACGGAAATAGAATAAAGGCTTCGGATTTAAAATGTGAAAAGAAACCCTCTGCACATGCGTTATCCAGGCATGTGCCTTTTCTTGACATGCTTGGTGTTAGGTTATATGTTTTAGTTAGTTGATGGTATCTGTTGGAACGATACTGCATACCTTGATCGCTGTGTAAGATGGTATCAGTATGCGTTCCTTTCTTTTTAAATGCCTTCTTCATCGTATTTTCGACCAGTTTAATATCGTGTTCCTGACTTGCTTGATGGGCGATAATCTCGTTATTAAACAGGTCCATGATGACCGATAGATAAATCGTTTGATTGCCTGCCTTAAACTCCGTGATATCTGTCACCAGTTTCTCAAAGGGTTTACGGGCTTCAAAATCCCGGTTCAGCAGATTATGGTAAACCCTTCCTGTAGGTGATTGATGATATTTCTTCTTGTGGTTTTTCCTGCGAATAACCGCCGTTAAGCCAAGCTTTTTCATGATCCGGTGTACCTTTTTATGATTTATATCCCAGCAATAATCCTGGCGAAGCCTTGATTCGATCCCCCGTACGCCCAGAACACCTTTATATTGGTGATAAATATAAGAAATAAGCTCTTCTGCATTGGCATCCTTGTTGGAGCGTTTGAGATAAGCATAATAACCACTTCGGGAAACGCCCAATGCCTCGCATAAAGCATTGATAGGATAGGCTTCACTTCGAAGCTGATCGATCACTTGAAATTTTGTTTCGCCTCCTTTTGGCGTGATATTTCTAAATACTTTTTTAACGCATCAACTTCTATTTGGAGGCGATCGACCTTTTCCTCTGTGGTGGAAGAAGTCTCACCCTTCTTCGGACGTCCTAAAGACCGGTCAAAGGCAGCTTCACCATTTTTTTGATATTTCTTGATCCATTCATAGATATTATCCCGATGACGAATACCAAGGTCATCCACGACAGACTGGACAGCTTCGTTGTTTTCCAGGACACGTCGAATCGCTTCTAATTTTGTTTCCTTACTGTAGCGATGTTTCTTTTGTGATTCAGACATGCTAAAATCTCCCCCTCATACTTGCAGCGTAAATGTCGAATTATTTCTGTGTCCAGTATAAGGGGTACGGACTACTGTCACTTCCCGGGTTTTGTCGAATGGTGTCGAAGTCATGGTGTCAGGCACCAGCACCTCGTTTTAAAATATAGGGACAAGATTCCAAAGGTTGATTTTCGGCAGTTGCCGAAAATCGTCTATGTGGAAGACTCGTTCAAGTTCACACGTAATATTCAAATGTTTTCTCTTTGATTCCATAGGGAATAAATATTGTAGGAGTATTTAAAAATTTTTGAGACCTATCGTGTCAGAAAGGGGATATTATGTTTGATTTAACGAGCCAGAATTGCAATGGTAACCGGGGGAGCTAATGGAATTGGAAAGGGTATTGCTGAAACATTAGCCCAAGCAGGCGCGACAGTGATGATTGGAGATATAAATGAAGAAGCAGGTCAAAAAGCAGCTGCAAAAATTCGGGGACTGTCCCCATAGCTCCGATTTACTGCGGGAAGCTGTCGGATTTAAGCCGGAGACACCGATTGAAGAGGGTCTGCAGAAGTTCGCGGACTGATATGTAGGGTGTTATAACGTTAAATAAAAGGAAATTTGTTTATGTATAAAAATATTTCGTGGACACTTGTGATTCTCTGGATGGCATTAATATTTTATTTATCAAATCAGCCAGAAGTTGTATCAGACGAAATAAGTACAGGCGTAGCGGCGCATATTGCTGAAACAGTGGAAGGTACCACTTCCAATGTAAATATTGACTTGGCAAGCTTCAATCATATTGTTAGAAAGAATGCGCATTTTTTTATTTATTTCATCCTTGCCGTGCTTGTATTTAATGCCTTGAGGCGAAACGGACGGTCAAGCATCACCTTGGCACTTGCGATTTGTGTGTTATATGCCACATCCGATGAAATCCATCAGCTATTTGTTGCTGGCAGAGGGCCTCAAGTTAGTGATGTACTGATTGATACTGCTGGGGCAAGTGTTGGGTTGGTAATATACCTGCTAGCCGTCCGAATCAGGAAGACTTCACGACGGTCCCGTGCTTCGTGAATCCTGTGAAATTCGGGGACTGTCCCCATTAGGACGGAAATTCAAAACAGGCGGGGGACTAATCCCAATATTACAACTAATTATTTCGCAGAGGGCTGGATTCTGCAGGTGCTTCCTTCATCGCTGTCTCGAAAACCGCTGAAACAACATCTTTAAAATCTGACCATACTATTCCTGCAAATTCTTCAGCTACCTCTTGTTCTTTAATCATAATATTTTTCTCCAGTCGATACTCTTTTTTAAGCAAAGCAAGATTGCGGTCCAAGTCCCGCCATTTCATGCAATCTGTTAGCAGTTTGTCTTCACGTTTCTCAAGCATACTCCGGCAACGCTCACGCATGGCAGGTGCACCTTGGCCTTCAATATCGATGAATACTGGAATCTTGTTCTCTTTTAACCATTCCCTATGCAAATGGAATTCAATATGAATGTCTGGATTGCCTGGCCATTTGTTATATCTGATTTGCTGATAATGGCGGCCGCTGGAGAAGTTATAACGCCACTTATCATTAGGCCAGTATGTCTGCAGACTTGCTTCCAGCCGGTTCAGAATATTTCCCAAGTGTTTCGTATATTTAGCCTCAAGTTCATCAATGGTTTCAAAATGCTGCAGGTAGATGTCACTCATTTCCTGCTGCTTTTTCTTTTCCGACACAATATAGCCCTCCACATGGTCAATAAAATCAAAATACAGCATCCGTGACCGCATATCCGCTTGCGTGACGTCCACCTGTTTCAACTTATCTATCAGCTTTTGGTAGCTCAATGGCTGAAACGCAGAGCATCCGGCCTTGTCACCAGAAGGAGTCAGAAACGCAAAATAATACGAAACCTGCGCGTAACGAAATAGCTGGTGTAAATCCTGACAGTAGAGCTCAGTTTGTTTAAACGATTCATGACTCTGGACTTTATTTTCAATCGCCAGGATACAATCATCCATCCTTAAGAGAATATCCAGTCGCCGGTCTTCCTGTAATCCATATTCCCGCGTGATCGTCACATGTTGGGTGTCCGGCATCTCAGCACAAGTGACAGCTCGAAATACCCTTTCCAAAGGCTCCCAGCCGTTTCCATTCCGATAAGGATCCAGCAGACACGCTAGATAGTCACTGATTAGATTTTCATTATAGGTTTGCCCCAGACTGCTTAAGAAGGTCATTTCTGGCAGTGCAGGCTCTATGTCTTCCACCTGCTGCTCTAAGTTTTCCATTTGTTTTATTATAGATCCCCCCTCAGCTTATCATGATAGATATTTCTGTCTTATTCCTTTGATTATCTTCAAGAATTGCAAGAACTGCTTACCACTTAACGATTTCGACATGACATGGCAAAATCCTGCCAAATTTACAACTCGTTGGTGTTCATCTGTTAGTCCCATGTGACAGTAATGATGTACTCAACTAACTGGGAGTAATGTTGAAAAATATGAAAGCAGCTGTTCTTCAATGTGTCGTTGGGTGCTAGTATTTCTAATCAAATTGCTTATATCATTTATACTCAACTAACTGTTGTCGTTAGTTGAGTGATTTTCAGAAGCGAGGAGCTCCAGTATGGCTTTGGAGTGACTTGATTTGAGTAAACACAAGTGCCAGGCACCGAGAAAATTGCGAATTGTTAAAGTGCCTGGCAGAGCGACCGGGCTTAGGTCGTAACATATAGTGGGTGGGATGCCCGCCGAGTAAGAGTTAGCCACTCGCTCGTAGCAAGTTTTGGATGATGGAAGGTAACTTCCATCATTAAGCGTAAACTGTTAGCTAGTGGGCCGTAAACGACGGTTGAAGGGATTGAGCCCCGAAATACTCAATGAAAGGGCAGATGGTTTTGCCAGTCCAGAATGCAACATCTTGATAAGTGAAATAGGCGAGCTTATTAAGACCTTTCCGGGGTCGGTGACCACGGCACGCTAGACATGGATATGTTACGGCAACCCGGGAGGTCCTATCGGGTCTTCCTGCGGAAGCAGGGAGTATGGCGTACAAGCGATACAAAGTGAGGAAACCAAATGTCTGATAGGAAGTCGGAGGGCTACATAGTACCGTTGAAGCCGGGTAATTCCGGTGGAGGAAAGGTAAGCCCCCTATCATTTCTTATTAGGGACACATTATCTACACACAGAGGTGGAATTATAATGGAAACAAAACTATCGAGAATAGCGGAATTAGCTAGATCTCACCCCAGGATGCAATTCACATCACTGGCGCATTTGTTGGATGAGGAGTCTTTAAAGCAATGCCACTATGAATTACCCGGCAATAAAGCTGCAGGTATTATGGGGGTTACAAAGGAAGACTACGGTGAAGAATTGAATGATAATGTCGAGAACCTCGTTCATAGAATGAAGAAGAAAAGCTATCGCCCCCAACCGGTCAGACGAACCTATATTGATAAAGCTGGTTCAAGGAAGAAACGCCCATTGGGGATACCGGAGCACGAGGATAAAATCGTGCAGCGGGGGTTGGCTAAAATTCTTAACACAATCTATGAAAATGATTTCCTCGACTGCTCCTTTGGCTTTAGACCCAAAAGAAATTGTCATGATGCCTTGAAGATTCTTAATGTCTACATTGAACAGAGGTACACGAACTACATTGTAGATGTAGATATTAAAGGATTCTTTGACAATGTGGATCATGATTGGATGCTGGCATTTCTGGAACATCGAATTAAAGATCCCAGTATACTGAGGCTCGTAGCCAGATTCTTAAAGGCCGGATACATGGAGGAAACCAAGCGATATAAGGAGGAGTTTGGCACACCACAGGGTGGTGTTGTCTCGCCTATTCTGGCAAATGTTTATCTCCATTATGTCCTGGACTTATGGTTTGAGCGTAAAGTACGTAAAGAATGTAAAGGACAAGCGTACCTCGTCCGCTATGCGGACGATTTTGTGTGCTGTTTTCAATATCAGCAGGACGCGTATAAGTTCTTTGAAGGCCTCAAACAGAGATTGGCGAAATTTAACCTTGAAGTTGCAGAGGACAAGACGAACATTATTCCCTTTGGCAGATTTGCGGAAAAGAACAGTAGGCGGAATGGAAATAGGAAACCCCCGACGTTTAATTTTCTGGGTTTCACGCATTACTGCAGCCAAAGTCAGAAAGGCAAGTTCAGAGTTAAACGGAAAACTGACAACAAGAAGATGAGAGCGAAGTTGCGTCAAACTAAGAAATGGCTAAAAGAAAACAGAACCGAAGGTGCCGAATTTATCATGGATAGAATTCGAAAGTCACTTATAGGATACTATAATTATTATTGTATTACAGACAATTCGCCAACGGTTGATTTGTTTCGTGACAATATAAGAACGTTACTCTTTAAATGGCTCAATCGAAGAAGCCAGAAGAAGTCTTTTACATGGGAGAAATTCGTTTTATTTCTAAAGAAATTTCCACTTCCAAGACCAACTGTGAAAGTGAATATATACCAACTTAGAGATCATATTAGTTACATTCTGTGAAGATGATAGGTGGAGCCGTGTGCGGGAAAACCGCTCGCATGGTTCTGAGAGGGGAGTGATACACAATCAGCCGTTAGGCTGAGAGGTTCACTCCTACTTGACCCTTTGTTAATGAATTTCGAGGATTTCGCCAGTAGTCGCTCATATCTATTTTAATATACTTTTGGCTTTCTGAATAATTGCATTCTTGCGGGCTTCCTTTGCTTCCTCGTAATCTTCTTTGAATTCAGAAGCGGCACTTGCACTATAACCATGGGCCTTAAGATCTGCTTGTAGCGCGCTGTACAATTGTTGGAAAGCCTCCGTTGTATTAGCTTCTAACTTTTCTCCGGCCGTTTTGTATTTTTGATAAAAATAGGAATAGGATATGTCACTATTATTACTTTTCTTATCTTTATACTCGTTATATGCTAACGATAATAAACGATTCAGCTTCTCCGTTGCCTGGTCCTGAAGGCCTTTAAAGGCGGGACGATAACCCTGCTTTATTTCTTTTTGTGTAGGTTTGTCTGATCCATGATTTGAAGTTGATTTCGTTGTGTTTGAATCGGACGTATTGGCTGAATCCTCCTTACTCGATTGTGGTGTAGATGGCGTATTAGTTTGATCATTTGCTTTCTCTTGGTCATTAGAAGCGTTTATTTCAGGATCTTCATTATTTTTATCATTATTAACCTGTGAAGAGACCTCATTATTATTGGCAGTGGCATCTTGGCTCTTTGTTGTATCCGGTTGTTGCTTTGTAAACGTAGGAATGTCAAGTGCATAGGTTGAATCTGTAATCTCACTAACCCTGTCATCTTGCGTGTCATATGTTTTAATGTTAAACAAATAATATACCCATCCGCTAACAAGTATCAAAACTAGTAAAACACCTAACAACCCATATTTTATTGCCCTTTTCATCTAAGTCCTCCAGTAAAAAGTGTTAGAGTAATTTTATCATAATTTTTCCAATTAGGTTGCCATAAGACAAACGGTTTAATATAATTAATAATATATTTCAGTAAAATTAACTTATGGGGAGGAGATCGATTTAATGAAAAAGAATGTTAATAAAAAAATAATGGTTAGCTTTATGTCGGTATTATTGATACTTATGTCTACCATCCTACCAGTGAATCCTTTAACAGTAAAAGCAGACGAAACAACAGATACACTGGTTAAACGCGTCAAGGACATATACAATCACATGACCGAAACGGAAAAGGACGATGTAGAAGCAGCTAGAGAGGCCACAGGAAAGCTGTCAGATAAAGACGTGAAAAATATTCTAAGTGGAGTTGGAATCAACGAGGATGTTCTAGATAATGATGATTTTATCGATCTTATTAGAGACTCCGCAGAACTAGTATACACACCTGGTAATGAATTAGAGGATGAAATCGATCGTGTTCGTACCGAGCATGGTGAAACATTTTACGATATCTTTCAGGGTGACCTAACAGTAGATGAGATGCTAGCATTTTTCTCAGCATTTGAAGAAAAACTAGAATCTAAGGTTAACAAAGATATCATGAAAATATTTCTTGGAAGCACCAGTTTTGAAGAGAAGATTAAAGAAACAATCAATGAACTTACTGAAGAAGATGCCGAGTTTGAGGAATTAAATGGAGTACTATATCAAAATTTAGGAATTGGAATTAGTGGCATATTTACTGTTAAGGAACAATTTGAGGATAAACTAGGTAATGTAGCTACACAGGCAAGGGATGCTTTACTTAATGGTGCTATTGATGCAAAATTAGATGATAGCGATGATTCTAATGATTCTTCCGGTGATCACTCAAATGGTGGTGGTAGTAGCACGCCAACTGACAAAGATGAATCTGACACACCAACGACCCCTGAAGACGCTACAAATATCATTGTAGATGCCGATGATGTTGTTACAGAAACAACTCCAGATGGTAGTAAGCAAACGAAGGTTAACATCGATGTTGATCAAATAACAGACATTGTAAACAGCCAAGAAGAAGTGAAGGAGATTACTGTTACTGTGCCTGATGATATCGACAGTGAGTCAACAATGGTTAGTCTTCCAGCACAAGCATTTATGGAATTGGAAAGTAAGAATCCGAATGCTACAGTAAACGTTAGTACTAAAATAGGCACTTATCGTTTAGGTGTAAATGAGGTAAACATGGATGAAATTGCCGCATCATTAGGATCAAGCAATTCTGATAATGTAAACATTAACATTGAGATTACGCAATCTGAGGATACTGACAATGCTGTTGTAGAAAATGGATTGGAATCTGCTGCACAAGTGGTGGATTTTAAAGTTGTAGCAGTAGCAGGGGACAAGCAAGCAGAAGTGAACAACTTCTCTGGCTATGTTTCACGTTCGATTCCACTTGCTCAAATGTCTGCAACTGAGTCAACAGACACCAATAAATTAACAGCCGTTCGTATTAATGCAGATGGTTCGCTAACACCTGTACCAACAGTATTCGAAGACGGAACAGCGACGTTCCTGAGTAAAACAAATAGTAAGTACACTGTTGTAAAAAACAATGTATCATTCAGTGATGTTAGTGCTGACTATTGGGCAGCTGACTCTATTAACAAATTAGGAAATAAATTAATTATTCATGGAAAAGAAGATGGATCATACGCACCGGATGAAGCAACAAATCGTATCCAAATGACACTTCTGCTTGTGAAGAGTCTGGGATTAACGGCTAGTGGTAAGTACGATGGTAGATTTTCGGATGTTGAAGATGACGCATGGTACATCGAATCATTAGAAGCGGCACTTGAGGCTGGTATTGTTAGTGGAAAAGAAGATGGGACATTTGATCCATACGCGAAAGTAACACGATCTCAAGCTTCCGTAATGCTTGCACGAGCAATTGAATTTACTGGGTTCGATGAAGAAAAACTAGATAAATCCAAAACGATTGATAAATTTTCTGACCGTGAAAAAATTGGCGACTGGAGTAAAAATGACGTTGAATTAATGATTGAAGCCGGTATTTTCAATGGTAGAGATAATGGAACTATCTTTGACCCAAACGGCACAACAACACGTGCTCAAACAGCAGTGGTCTTAAATAACTACTTGAAATTCATCGATTTTATCAATTAATATCGGTATCAGGTATCAAAAAAGAAGGTCTCTTCTGATAGCGTGCCTTCTTTGTAAGTGTAAAATAATCCCCATCCTTTTATAGGTGGGGATTATTTTTACACAAACACAAGTGCCAGGCACCGAGAAAATTTCGAATTATTCGTATATTCGGAGCCAGGCACCTAGCTTAGGTGCCTGGCACATAAACAATTCAGAATTGTGTCGGTGCCAGGCACCCGTCCCCCGCTTTGAAAGTGCCCGTCACTTCTTGAAATATGTACATTTGATGACCCAAAAGTGTACTTTTATGTTATGATTGTTTTAGATAAAGGAAAAACTGCATACATATCCTTTAAAGGGAAGTGATATGCAGTGTGTGGCGAAAATAACAACAAAAATGAGAATTACAAAAAAGAAAAATGCATTAAAAACAATAATAAGGAGGATGAAGATATGGCTACGGTATCATTAGAAGAAAAATACACAATTAATGAACGTGAAGCAAAATGTATTGCAAACGCACCAAAAACAAAAGTTAAAATACCATCTTACGCAAAAAAATTCCAGCTATCCTCGAGAGAACGAGAAAAAAGGGCTTCAGAAGTATTAAATAAATGGAAATATCTTTAAATCCTGTTCCATTAATTGATTTAATAGAGAGCGATGGAGAAGAGTTGAATACAATGCTTCATTCTTTTTCATGTGAAATGAATAAAAGCATAGAAAGTTTTTTGCATTGTAAAGCAATTAAACAGGAGAACGAGGATAATGCTAGAACAACTCTTATTATTGATGATCATACAGGAGATATTGTAGGGTATTTTACTTTATTAATAGAAAATTTTTCGTTTACAGATGCTAGTAATAACAATAGAAAAGAACTAGCAGGAAGTAAAGTTGCCACGGACTTTAATTGTATTCTGATTGCAAAAATTGGTAGAAGTGACAAGTATAAATATAAGGTAGAAGGATCGGAAATTTTAAAGGCAGCAATTTATAAATGCTCTTTAATAAAAGATATGACGGCTATTAAATTGGTGTGTGTAGAGTACAAAGATGAACCTAAGTTAGAAGAATTTTATAAAAAAAATGGTTTTAAACAGTTACAACGAAATGAAAATGGATTAAATATTAGATTTTTAAAAATCTAGTTATTTGGATTCAATGCCTGTCAAATCCTGTAATTTGTAGAACGACTGTTTTTGACAAGAAGGAAGTCCTGTGGAAAGAAAATCTCTGCGGGACTTTTTCTTTATGCGTGACTGGGTTTTGGTGCCTCTTAATTTGGATGCTTGTCGCCGCCCGAATTTTGTAAAAATATGTCGAACATAACTTTTGTAAAAGTGGCTGCTGGTATGGTGAGACCAGTAGCTTTTTTCATGGATGAGAAAAATTTACGGTTGGATGTTGTCGAATCTTTTTCTGGTCAATTGCAATTGAACGTTTCTTCACGATCCGCTTAGCGAGAACAATATCTGACTTAAGCGGTCATGAGGACATTTTCAATAAAGCGATTTGGGAAGTCGTTACAATGCGCCGCTCCAACTCGAGCTTAGGGCAGAAAAGAGCGACAGCAGATCACTAGGATGAAACATGAAGAACCATGATCAAGCTCGAGGGAGGTAGAAAAAATGGCCCGCAAAGCCCGCGTGAAAAGCAAGAGTGGCATCTACCATGTTATGCTTCGTGGCGTGAACAGACAGGAAATCTTCCATGAGGATGAGGACTGTGAGAAATATCTTGAAATCATCAAAAAATATAAAGCCCGAACGGCCATAAAAGTCTACGCATGGTGTTTGATGAATAATCATGTCCATTTGTTGTTGAAAGAAGGGAACGAACCGCTTGCAACGACCATGAAACGGATAGGGGTCAGCTATGTCCGGTATTATAATTGGACGTACAGAACAACCGGTCACCTGTTTCAAGGTCGATTTAGAAGTGAAAATGTAGAAACGAGCACGTATTTATTGACGGTGACTCGGTACATCCATCAGAACCCGGTTAAAGCAGCGATCAGAACCAAGGTTGATAAATGGAAGTGGAGCAGTTGCCTCGGCTATTATGGTCAGCCCTGTTTTCCAGGGGCCTGCTGGACAGGGATCTGGTGTTAGGCATGTTTTCTGTCGATGAGGCAACGGCACAAGGACGATTTAAAGCATTTAATGAAGAGCTCAATCATGAGCAATGTTTGGAAGACCGTTTTTACACAATTAGAAAGGCGGATGACGAAGCCAGGGTGGAAATTAAGCAGCTCTTGGGAGAACTTGAAATTGCTCATGTGAAGAGTTTACCTAGATCTCAAAGAAACGCGATCTTAAGAAGAGTAAAGCATATCAAAGGCTTATCCCAACGGCAGGCTGCAAGAATTTCAGGGGTATCAGCTAATTTGATTTTTAAAGCGTGAAGCAGAAAAGGGAAAGCATGGGGTGGAAAGTGAAAGCATGGGGACGGTTCTCATGTTTCTCTTTTACCAAAACACAATTTGCCTGTTTATGTGAGCTTGGGGTTGAGCTTAAATTTCTCAGCTGACTTTGCAAAGCTCTCTTGGAAGCATGGGAACCGTCCCCGCGCTTCAACGGAGTGGTATGTGAGATATTATGGGGTTGAGTAAAGAAGTGGCTAAGTAGCTTTTTTCACTGGATATCCGGCACTAATCGCATTTTTTTATGGTATAATGAAAGTTAGATATGCATATACTTTTGAAAAAGAGGTATATGCTATGATTAAACGGAGTGAGGGGAATAAAAAAATGCCAACGCTCATAAAGAATGATTTGAATAAGAGGATTTTCAAAAATACTGCCCAATATAATGAAAGCATTAGGCGCGTTCGGTCAAATATACGGAGCAAAAATCTAAATCGTGGTCGTATGCGTCCAAGAGACCCTGATGAAGCAGAAGTATTGTCCCGCTTTGAACGAAAGAGCAATTATGAATATTGAAGAAGCAAAATCTAAACTATATTCTCTAAACAACGAGCCAAAACATGAGAAAATGCTTGGGGCAGCTGCTATTATTACGAAGCTTTTGGAAAAGGAAAATATTAGACCAATTGTAGTTGGAGGATTATCTGTTGAAATATACACTCAACAAGAATATGCAACTAGGGATATAGATTTTGTATCGGATGGCTACGATATTATACAAGAACTGGGCTTTAGTAAAAAAGGGCGAATTTTTTATCATGATGCTATAGAGATAGCCGTAGAAATTCCTGATAATTATTTAGCTGGCAGCATGGATAGGCTGGTACGGTATGTTTAATGATGATTCTTATATCTACCTTATTTCAGTTGAGGATATTATTTTAGATCGACTGCGAGCAGGCATACACTGGAAGTCGGAGGATGACTTACTGTGGGTATTTAATAATTTTTCTAGGAATTATCAAGAGTTAGATATATCATATTTAAAAGAAAATCCAGAAGTGAAGTTAGAAGAACAAGTACTCGATGAATGGATAAAGCAATTTATATAGCTGCCTGAACCTGTATGTCATGTCATGCTGCTTGTTCTGCCGGCTTTTTTTGATGGATTCGTGAAGAAGTGCCTGGCAGAGCGACCGGGCTTAGGTCGTAACATATAGTGGGTGGGATGCCCGCCGAGTAAGAGTTAGCCACTCGCTCGTAGCAAGTTTTGGATGATGGAAGGTAACTTCCATCATTAAGCGTAAACTGTTAGCTAGTGGGCCGTAAACGACGGTTGAAGGGATTGAGCCCCGAAATACTCAATGAAAGGGCAGATGGTTTTGCCAGTCCAGAATGCAACATCTTGATAAGTGAAATAGGCGAGCTTATTAAGACCTTTCCGGGGTCGGTGACCACGGCACGCTAGACATGGATATGTTACGGCAACCCGGGAG
Source organism: Lentibacillus halophilus (assembly GCF_055395055.1). NCBI lineage: Bacteria > Bacillati > Bacillota > Bacilli > Caryophanales > Bacillaceae > Lentibacillus > Lentibacillus halophilus. The sequence goes on along the minus strand of NZ_AP043750.1, from coordinate 398,013 downwards.
GTCCTATCGGGTCTTCCTGCGGAAGCAGGGAGTATGGCGTACAAGCGATACAAAGTGAGGAAACCAAATGTCTGATAGGAAGTCGGAGGGCTACATAGTACCGTTGAAGCCGGGTAATTCCGGTGGAGGAAAGGTAAGCCCCCTATCATTTCTTATTAGGGACACATTATCTACACACAGAGGTGGAATTATAATGGAAACAAAACTATCGAGAATAGCGGAATTAGCTAGATCTCACCCCAGGATGCAATTCACATCACTGGCGCATTTGTTGGATGAGGAGTCTTTAAAGCAATGCCACTATGAATTACCCGGCAATAAAGCTGCAGGTATTATGGGGGTTACAAAGGAAGACTACGGTGAAGAATTGAATGATAATGTCGAGAACCTCGTTCATAGAATGAAGAAGAAAAGCTATCGCCCCCAACCGGTCAGACGAACCTATATTGATAAAGCTGGTTCAAGGAAGAAACGCCCATTGGGGATACCGGAGCACGAGGATAAAATCGTGCAGCGGGGGTTGGCTAAAATTCTTAACACAATCTATGAAAATGATTTCCTCGACTGCTCCTTTGGCTTTAGACCCAAAAGAAATTGTCATGATGCCTTGAAGATTCTTAATGTCTACATTGAACAGAGGTACACGAACTACATTGTAGATGTAGATATTAAAGGATTCTTTGACAATGTGGATCATGATTGGATGCTGGCATTTCTGGAACATCGAATTAAAGATCCCAGTATACTGAGGCTCGTAGCCAGATTCTTAAAGGCCGGATACATGGAGGAAACCAAGCGATATAAGGAGGAGTTTGGCACACCACAGGGTGGTGTTGTCTCGCCTATTCTGGCAAATGTTTATCTCCATTATGTCCTGGACTTATGGTTTGAGCGTAAAGTACGTAAAGAATGTAAAGGACAAGCGTACCTCGTCCGCTATGCGGACGATTTTGTGTGCTGTTTTCAATATCAGCAGGACGCGTATAAGTTCTTTGAAGGCCTCAAACAGAGATTGGCGAAATTTAACCTTGAAGTTGCAGAGGACAAGACGAACATTATTCCCTTTGACAGATTTGCGGAAAAGAACAGTAGGCGGAATGGAAATAGGAAACCCCCGACGTTTAATTTTCTGGGTTTCACGCATTACTGCAGCCAAAGTCAGAAAGGCAAGTTCAGAGTTAAACGGAAAACTGACAACAAGAAGATGAGAGCGAAGTTGCGTCAAACTAAGAAATGGCTAAAAGAAAACAGAACCGAAGGTGCCGAATTTATCATGGATAGAATTCGAAAGTCACTTATAGGATACTATAATTATTATTGTATTACAGACAATTCGCCAACGGTTGATTTGTTTCGTGACAATATAAGAACGTTACTCTTTAAATGGCTCAATCGAAGAAGCCAGAAGAAGTCTTTTACATGGGAGAAATTCGTTTTATTTCTAAAGAAATTTCCACTTCCAAGACCAACTGTGAAAGTGAATATATACCAACTTAGAGATCATATTAGTTACATTCTGTGAAGATGATAGGTGGAGCCGTGTGCGGGAAAACCGCTCGCATGGTTCTGAGAGGGGAGTGATACACAATCAGCCGTTAGGCTGAGAGGTTCACTCCTACTTGACGAGCGACCGGGCTTAGGTCGTAACATATAGTGGGTGGGATGCCCGCCGAGTAAGAGTTAGCCACTCGCTCGTAGCAAGTTTTGGATGATGGAAGGTAACTTCCATCATTAAGCGTAAACTGTTAGCTAGTGGGCCGTAAACGACGGTTGAAGGGATTGAGCCCCGAAATACTCAATGAAAGGGCAGATGGTTTTGCCAGTCCAGAATGCAACATCTTGATAAGTGAAATAGGCGAGCTTATTAAGACCTTTCCGGGGTCGGTGACCACGGCACGCTAGACATGGATATGTTACGGCAACCCGGGAGGTCCTATCGGGTCTTCCTGCGGAAGCAGGGAGTATGGCGTACAAGCGATACAAAGTGAGGAAACCAAATGTCTGATAGGAAGTCGGAGGGCTACATAGTACCGTTGAAGCCGGGTAATTCCGGTGGAGGAAAGGTAAGCCCCCTATCATTTCTTATTAGGGACACATTATCTACACACAGAGGTGGAATTATAATGGAAACAAAACTATCGAGAATAGCGGAATTAGCTAGATCTCACCCCAGGATGCAATTCACATCACTGGCGCATTTGTTGGATGAGGAGTCTTTAAAGCAATGCCACTATGAATTACCCGGCAATAAAGCTGCAGGTATTATGGGGGTTACAAAGGAAGACTACGGTGAAGAATTGAATGATAATGTCGAGAACCTCGTTCATAGAATGAAGAAGAAAAGCTATCGCCCCCAACCGGTCAGACGAACCTATATTGATAAAGCTGGTTCAAGGAAGAAACGCCCATTGGGGATACCGGAGCACGAGGATAAAATCGTGCAGCGGGGGTTGGCTAAAATTCTTAACACAATCTATGAAAATGATTTCCTCGACTGCTCCTTTGGCTTTAGACCCAAAAGAAATTGTCATGATGCCTTGAAGATTCTTAATGTCTACATTGAACAGAGGTACACGAACTACATTGTAGATGTAGATATTAAAGGATTCTTTGACAATGTGGATCATGATTGGATGCTGGCATTTCTGGAACATCGAATTAAAGATCCCAGTATACTGAGGCTCGTAGCCAGATTCTTAAAGGCCGGATACATGGAGGAAACCAAGCGATATAAGGAGGAGTTTGGCACACCACAGGGTGGTGTTGTCTCGCCTATTCTGGCAAATGTTTATCTCCATTATGTCCTGGACTTATGGTTTGAGCGTAAAGTACGTAAAGAATGTAAAGGACAAGCGTACCTCGTCCGCTATGCGGACGATTTTGTGTGCTGTTTTCAATATCAGCAGGACGCGTATAAGTTCTTTGAAGGCCTCAAACAGAGATTGGCGAAATTTAACCTTGAAGTTGCAGAGGACAAGACGAACATTATTCCCTTTGGCAGATTTGCGGAAAAGAACAGTAGGCGGAATGGAAATAGGAAACCCCCGACGTTTAATTTTCTGGGTTTCACGCATTACTGCAGCCAAAGTCAGAAAGGCAAGTTCAGAGTTAAACGGAAAACTGACAACAAGAAGATGAGAGCGAAGTTGCGTCAAACTAAGAAATGGCTAAAAGAAAACAGAACCGAAGGTGCCGAATTTATCATGGATAGAATTCGAAAGTCACTTATAGGATACTATAATTATTATTGTATTACAGACAATTCGCCAACGGTTGATTTGTTTCGTGACAATATAAGAACGTTACTCTTTAAATGGCTCAATCGAAGAAGCCAGAAGAAGTCTTTTACATGGGAGAAATTCGTTTTATTTCTAAAGAAATTTCCACTTCCAAGACCAACTGTGAAAGTGAATATATACCAACTTAGAGATCATATTAGTTACATTCTGTGAAGATGATAGGTGGAGCCGTGTGCGGGAAAACCGCTCGCATGGTTCTGAGAGGGGAGTGATACACAATCAGCCGTTAGGCTGAGAGGTTCACTCCTACTTGACCATAAACAATTCAGAATTGTGTTGGTGCCAAGCACTCGTACCACACTTTGCTCTAAACAACAACGAGAAGTCGTGTCTTAACCGAATGATTCGTAAATGCTTTCCCAGTAGTTTTGTATAAGTGTCTTTTTTTCCACGGTGAAACTCCCTTTTTCGAACTATTATCTATTAGCTTGGAGGAAACGACACAACATAAACGCTCTAATTTGGTATTAAATGGAAAAGGAATGGTAATTTTTTCGACATAGAAGAGTGTCCTGGCCTGGCGGTGGCTGGTGCTCTTTTTTTACATTTCCTTCTAGATTTCCTTTATCAGGATCGGCCGTGACGCTGTGGCACGCGCTCATGCACATTAATAACAAAGCCATGTGGCGGAAAACGTTTACGGTCGCCGCGCCGGTCTTGCGGCTGAAAGCAGAGTTGACGGACAGCTCATTCAAACGGGCGCGCGCTGAGTTGCACGAGAAGGGGTATGTGGTGTATGAATCGCGCGGCCGGAATCAGGCGCCTGAGTATCGGATGATTGGGTTGAGTTGGTCGGGGGATGGGTGTGGCTCGAGCGACGCGGGGTTGTGCTCGAGCGAGGGAGCGGTTGGGTCGAGCGAGAGGGCAGTCAACTCGAACGACAGGGCAGTCGGGTCGAGCGAGAGCGCCGTGTACTCAGGCGACGCGGCGATGCACTCGACCGACGATGATTCATACATAATAGACAACACGCTCCAAGCGAACGATGGCTTTGCCACACGACATGAACCAAACCAGGAGGCAGATCACCTGGCGAACGAGCAAGTGAACCACGACGTGAACCGGAATGTGACCCACCTGATGAACCACCAGCCGGACCACGAAACGAACCACCCTACGGACTACCACACGGCCCCATTAGTTAAACAATACGAAACGAAACAAAGCCAGACCAAACAAAACCATACAACTGCAGCTGACGCAGATACGTTCGTATTTTACCAGAACAACTTCGGGCCCATTAGCCCATTTGTGTCTGATTCCCTGATGAATTGGGTGGATACGTTGGGGAAGCGCTCGTCATGGACGCCATGCAACGCGCGGTGGAACGCGGCAAGAGCAACTGGAGTTATGTCAAGGCGATCCTGCAAGCCTGGGCGAAAAAGGGCATCACGACGGTTGAAGATGCCAAAGCCGAAGAAGCGGCCTTTCGTCGGAGTCGGCAGCAGGGGCGAGGCGGGCCGTCGTATGCCGCCCGGACGGAAGAAGTTATACCAGATTGGTTCCGGGAACAAAAGCGCCAGGAGAAGCTAAAGCAGGAGCAGGCAGCAGACGAATCCCGTGACAAAACCGCCGAATGGGAAGAAACCGAACGGCTATTGGCAAAGTTCGGATAGTACCAGTTTCTGGATGGTGCCTGGCACATAAACAATTCAGAATTGTGTCTGTGCCAGGCACCCGAACCAAAGGTTGATTTTCGGCAGCTGCCGAAAATCGTCTACCGGGGGAGGCTCGTTCAAGTTCACACGATACAAACCAGGAAACAGATCACCTAGTGGACTGGCAAAGGAGAGCCTTACCATGAACCGGAACGTGACCTACCTGATGAACCACCAGCCGGCCCACGAAACGAACCACCCTACGGACCACCGTACGGCCCCATTAATTAAACAATACAAAACGAAACCAAACCAGACAAAACAAAATAATACTGCTGCTGCAGCTGACGTGTTCGTGTTTTGCTAGAATAATTTCGGACCCATTAGCCCGTTTGTGTCTGATTTCCTGATGAATTGGGTGTATGACGCCGGGGAAGACCTCGTTTTGGACGCGATGAAACGGTAGCTAGAACATTAAGAGCAACTTAAGCTGTGTGAATGAATAATCAATAATTTTATCATAAGGCTTGTAATATGCTGAATATAATTAAAGTTACAAGACCAAAAGGAGGGATTAAATGAATATCGTTCTTGTCGTTGAGTTAATTCTTTACTTCTGTTTATTAATTGGGATAGGTGCTTATTTTAGTCGTAAGGATATGGATCGTTCGGATTTTTTATTAGGCGGAAAAAAGTTACCGGGATGGGTACTCGCTTTTTCTGAACGTGCAACTGGAGAATCTTCTTGGTTGTTGCTTGGTTTTACTGGTTTTACGTTTTTAACAGGATTATCAGCTATTTGGACGATAGTGGGTATGGTACTTGGTATAAGTTTTTCATGGTTATTTTTAGCAAAAAGATTTATGAATGAAAGGAACAAATATGAAGTTCTTACACTATCTGATTATCTAGCTGTACGTTTTCCGGCACATGGCAAATACATTCGCCTTCTTGCAACAGTACTAATTCTCGTTTTCTTTATTTTCTATGTCGGTGCCCAGTTATCTGGAGTAGGAAAGACATTGTTAACAACGCTTAATATAAATCCAATAGTAGGTATTCTTTTAAGTGCGTTAGGGGTAGCAATTATTGCCCTTGCAGGTGGATTTGTGTCTGTCGTATGGACTGATATGATACAGGGTGCTATGATGCTTCTGGTCTTAATAGTCATTCCGATATTGGCATTTATTCAGATAGGTAATAATGACATATCCATAATGAATGAACTGAATGCAGCGGGTAATAATGTCAGTTCTTGGAATGGAGGAGTTACGGGTTTTGCTTTTGGTGCATTGTTTTTCAATAACTTTTCATATTTCTTTGGTTATCTAGGTGGTCAACCTCAACTTAGTGCCCGTTTTATGGCTTTAAAGAATGCAAAAGATGCGAAGATAGCAGGTATTACAGGAATCATATGGACGGTTATGGCTTTTGCAGGTGCCTTTTTTATAGGTATAACAGCTATTGCTCTATACAATATAGGTAATTTCCCAGATGAAGAAACGATATTACCCACAATGATTTTGGATTTAACGCCGTCATGGATTTCAGGTATCTTATTGTCAGGAATTCTCGCTGCAATGATTTCAACTGCTACTTCACAAATTATGGTTGTGACAAGTTCTATAAGTGAAGATCTTGTGCACAAAAACTTTAAAATAGAATTAAGCGAAAAGAATTGGGTTTTCGTTTCTCGTCTGGTTATAGCAATAACAGCATTGATAGCATTATTGATGGCACTTATCTCCAAATCTCTTGTCCTTACAATTGTTGGTTGGGCATGGGCTGGAGTAGGATCTACACTATCAGTAGCCGTTTTACTCACTTTCTTTTGGAAACGCTATTCTGGTATCGGTGTCATTGCTACAATATCTTCAGGTTTAATAGGGACATTGATCTGGATAAATTCACCCCTTGATGAATTACTAAGTGCTCGGTTTGTAACGTTTTTTATAGCACTGTTTTTTGGAATCGTTTTCAGTTTAATATTTCCTGAAAAGCAAGATGAAAAGCTTATAAATGAAAGAAAGTAATCCTAAACATTTTATATAGAGAGAGGGGGTATATGTTGTCCGAAATATCCTCACATATTTTAAATATTGGATTGCTGGAGCTATCAAGTTTATATAAGAAAAAAGAAATATCACCAGTTGAGGTTGTTGATTTACTATTAAATCAAATAGATATTAAAAACGATAAAACTAATGCATATATTGATGTCTGTGTTGAGAGTTCTTTAAAGGAAGCTAAAAAAGCGGAAAAGGAAATGTTATTAGAAGGTGTTAAAGGTGCTCTTCATGGAGTTCCGATTTCTATTAAAGATTTAATTTATACAAAAGATGTTAAAACAACTATGGGATCGGGTGTTTTTAAAGATTTTATTCCTGATTATGATGCAACTGTTGTGGAAAAGTTAAAAGGGGCAGGAGCTATTATAATAGGTAAGACAAATACTCATGAATTGGCTTATGGACCTACTGCTGATAATTCTTATTTTGGTTCAGTAAAAAATCCATATGATTCTTCTAAGATTGCTGGCGGTTCCAGTGGCGGTTCGGCCGCAGCTGTTGCAACTTCCCTTTGTTACGGTACTTTAGGAACTGATTCTGGTGGTTCCGTTCGAATACCTTCATCTTGTTCTGGAGTTGTTGGGATGAAACCAACATTTGGACGAATTAGTAAATACGGAGTTCACCCCTTGACTTGGACCATGGACCATGTAGGGCCAATAACAAAAAAAGTTGCAGATAATGCCGTCTTGCTTTCTTATTTATCCGGGAAAGACGATAAAGATCCTTTATCGCTCGAAAAGGAATGGGAAAACTGTTATTCAAAAGTTGGAGAAGGATTAAAAGGAAGTGTTATAGGTATACCTTTATATCTCTGTTTTGAAAATATACAAAATGAAATAAAACATGCTATACAAAATGCAATAAAAGTATTTGAAAATTTAGGGGCACAAGTTAAACCAATTCATGTATCTAATACAAATGATGTTTTATATGCATGCAAGATTATTTCAGAAAGCGAGGCATATCTCGTTAATAAAAATTTAGTTTCGTCATTTAACAATTTATTAGGAGATGAAACAAGGCAGAGAATTTTACAAGGTGCTAATTATAAAGCGAGTGACTATCTTGAAGCCCAACAAATAAAATTTGAAAACATATTGGATTATAATAATCATTTCAAGGATGTTGATGTTATGATTACGCCAACACTACCTATGTTACCACCGAACTTAGGGGAAAAAGAGTCATTAGTGGAAAACAAACGTGAAGACGTAAGAGAGTCGCTTCAACGCTTTACATCTCCAACAAATTTACTCGGTTTTCCTAGTCTGTCTTTACCCTGTGGTTTCTCTGCTTCCGGATTACCTATTGGAATGCAATTGATTGGAAAAAAATATGACGAAGCCAATTTATATCGATTTGGTTATGCTTTTGAGCAAGCCTTACAAAATTGATGAGATGAAAGTGAGAAAGGATAAATTTAAAAATTTACACGTGTATTATAAATAGAAGGGGGAAATACCATGATTGTAAAAAAGTTGAAAGACATATTAGATACAAAAAATGATATATATGGATATAATTGGAATAGTAGAAGGATACTACTGAAAAAAGATGGAATGGGATATTCGATGGCGGATACTGTTGTTAAGAAAGGTACTGAAACTTTTATTTGGTATAAAAATCATTACGAAACCTGTTATTGTATTGAAGGGGAAGGAGAACTTGAATTGGCAGATGAGAATGGAAAGAAAACAGGTGAAATTTATAAAATTAGACCGGAAACAATGTACGCACTAAATGGGAATGAAAAACATTATTTACGAGCTACGTCTGAAGATATGCGTCTTATATGCGTTTTCAATCCTGCACTAACTGGGAATGAGACACATGATAAAGACGGTACTTATCCTTTATTAGATTAATGAAAATAAAGATACAGTAATTGTGTTGGTGCCAGGCACTCGTACTCGAGTGCCTGGCACTTATAGGATTTTGTCAAGTTATGTTGGTATATTAAGGACAGTTCTCACTGTTACACGTTCGTGTTTTACCAGAATAACTTCGAGCCCATTAGCCCATTTGTGTCTGATTCCCTGATGAATTGGATGGATGATGTTAGGGAAGGGCTCGTCATGGAACCGATGAAACGGGCGGTGGAATGCGGAAAGAGCAACTGGAGCTATGTCAAGGCTATTTTGCAAGCCTGGCGAAAAAGGGCATCGCGACAGTTGAAGATGACAAAGCCGAAGAAGCGGCCTTTCGTCGGAGCAGGCAGCATGGGCAGCGTACGAATGCCGCCCGAATCGAGGAAGTTATTCCGGATTGGTTCCGGGAGCAAAAGCGTCGGGAGAAGCTAAAGCAAGAGCGGGAGCAGACAGCAGACGAATCCCGTGATAAGACCGCCGAATGGGAAGAAACCGAACGGCTGTTGGCGAAGTTTAGCGGAGTAGGAAATCATCAAGTGTCAGGCACTTATCACCACAATTCCTTCACCTCGTTTCCAAAGGATGATTTTCGGCAGCTGCCGAAAATCATCCTTATTTTGGACATACGTCCTCCATTATTCGACATTGGATTTTTAAATGTCCAAATAGGTCGACATAATTTCATTGTTTCTTCTGAGTAGAAATATCGGAAATTGGAATATATTTAGGGGCTGCTGAATAAATAAAAATGACTGATTGGACAGGAACTTTGCGTCTTTTTGTCGAAATAAGTTGCAAGGGATAGAGACAAATTCAACGAAAAAACCTTGCACCTGGAGGCCTGACAATGTACGAACATAATGAACGTCAAATGATCATGCCGGATGAATTTTTCCTCCCTTTTGGGGGTCGTTTGAACCCTAATAACCGCTGGGCTGTTATGGCCAATCTGATTCCATGGTCAAAACTTGAAGATGAGTACGTTCAACTCCTGAATGATTCAACAAGAGGAAACAAAGCCTATTCGGTCCGGACGGCGCTTGGCGCATTAATCATAAAAGAGCGTCTTGGACTGAGTGACCGGGAAACTGTGGAACAGATTACGGAGAATCCGTATCTTCAGTATTTTATCGGGCTTTCATCTTTTCAGGAAGAAGCGCCTTTTCATGCCTCGACCATGACGTATTTCCGTAAACGCCTGGATGCTTCCATCGTCAACCAAGTCAATGAATGGATAGTGGAAGAACAAACAAAGCGTGACCAGGACGATGATGATGATTCAGATAATGACCATAAAGGAACCGGCGGTTCACATGGTGACAAGTCCAATCAGGGAACGGCTGATAGCTTACCTAATCAGGGAAAGCTGATGATGGATGCCACTTGTGCCCCAGCCGATATCGCCTATCCAACGGATTTGAATTTGTTAAATCAGGCACGGGAAAAGCTTGAAGCCATGATCGATACGCTGCATGAACCTTTGAAAGGTGAGCGACGGAAACCACGTACCTATCGAAAGAAAGCCCGCAAGGCTTATCTGGCAATTTCCAAGCAAAAGCAACCGGGACGCAAAAACGTTCGACAAGCCGTTGGCAAGCAGCTAAACTACGTTCAGAGAAACTTAAAACACATCTCGTTCCTCGTGCAACAGGTAGGACTGTCACCTTTGGACAAGCGTCAGTATGGGGAATTATTGGTCATACAGGAACTAACCCGTCAACAGCAGCACATGTATGACCATAAAAAGCATCAAATCGACCATCGCATCGTCAGTATCCACCAGCCTCATGTACGTCCGATTGTACGTGGTAAAACAGATGCCAATGTTGAGTTCGGGGCCAAAATCTCCGTAAGCATGATCAATGGTTATACCACGCTGGATAAACTGTCATGGGACGCCTATCATGAAGGAGTCTATCTTCAGGACTCCATTGAGGCCTATTGTAGGCGCCATGGTACTTATCCGGAGGCGGTCCTGGCTGACCAGATTTACCGGACAAGGGGAAACCGACGCTACTGCAAGGAGCGCGGCATCCGGCTGAGCGGACCAAAACTCGGCCGCCCTTCCAAAAATGCTCAGGAGAACCGGCTTCAAAAACAAATTGAATATCAGGATGCCGCAGAACGAAATGCGATAGAAGGCAAGTTTGGCGAGGGCAAGCGTTCGTATGGACTTGGCCTTATTTCAGCATGTCTTCGGGTGACCAGTGAAACGGTCATTTCCATCCAGTTCCTGGTTATGAATCTTGAAAAGATCCTCCGGGATACTTTTTTATACGTTTTATATTTAATGGTCGAGAACCTTTTTTCGGTCCGAGATCGAAAGCCCCTATTATTCTTAGGTAAGATATAAATCATTCAGCAACCCCTATTTAGATAATTTGATAAAATATAGGTTACCAAAAGTAAGGAGGTGAGAATTTTGAGTAAAATTAAGCATATTAAGGATACGAATGGAACCGATAAGAATGAAGTTCATTTTCTTAAGCCTGATGATAGGTACACTTCTTGTGGTTTTGATACTACGGACCATCCCGACCATTGGGAAAGGGTCAGCTCTAATAGTACTGTTACCTGTCAAAGAAATGGTTGTAGTAGGAATTAAAGGCCTTCCCGATTATTATCATATGATTCTATGTTAACAGTAAAGTATTTCATTCTTTCAAGGATCATCAAGTGCCAGGCACATAAACAATTCAGAATTGTCTGCGTGGCTGGCACTTATTCTCGCATCAAATTAATGTTAGTATAATTCAAAGTGGAGGTGTTCATATGCCGAGTACAGGTGAAAAGCCGGGAAAAGGTACTTACAAATGTAAACGTTGTGGAGAAACTGTAGTGCTGGATGATAAGACAGATACTCTTCCACCTTGCCCTAATTGTGACGCAACTGAATTTAAAAAGGTGTAATTTTATGGAAAAGTCATTCTTCTTTAGGGTGACTTTCCTATACTTTAAAATGAGAACGGACGACTTGACCATTGTTTGTTTCAATATTTATATCCAGAATTATTAACCTGTTATTCCCATTTTATCAAATTCAAAACACGATATAATATTTCTGTCTAAAATTGCAACACTGAACTTAAGTTTGGGTGCCTGTCAGAGCGACCGAGCGTAGGTCGTAACATATAGCGGGTGGGATGCCCGCCGAGTAAGAGTTAGCCACTCGCTCGTAGCTAGTTTTGGATGATGGAAGGCAACTTCCATCATTAAGCGTAAACAGTTAGCTAGTGGGCCGTAAACTACGGTTGAAGGGATTGAGCCCCGAAATACCCAAATGAAAGGGCAGATGGATTTGACAGTCCAGAATGCAACATCTTAATAAGCGAAAAGGGCGAGCTTATTAAGACCTTTCCGGGGTCGGTGACCTCGGCACGCTAGACATGGATATGTTATGGCAACTCGGGAGGTCCTATCGGGTCTTCCTGCGGAAGCAGGGAGTATGGCGTACAAGCGATACAAAGTGAGGAAACCAAATGCCTGATAGGAAGTCGGAGGGCTGCATAGTACCGGTGAAGCCGGGTAATTCCGGTGGAGGAAAGGTAAGCCCCCTATCATTTTCTTGTTAGGGACACATTATCTACACACAGAGGTAGGGAATTATAATGGAAACAAAACTATCGAGAATAGCGGAATTAGCTAGATCTCACCCCAGGATGCAATTCACATCGCTGGCGCATTTGTTGGATGAGGAGTCTTTAAAGCAATGCCATCATGAATTACCCGGCAGTAAGGCTTCAGGTATTATGGGGGTTACAAAGGAAGACTACGGTGAAGAATTAAATGATAATGTCGAGAACCTCGTTCATAGAATGAAGAAGAAAAGCTATCGCCCCCAACCGGTCAGACGAACCTATATTGATAAAGCTGGTTCAAGGAAGAAACGACCATTGGGGATACCGGAGCACGAGGATAAAATCGTGCAGCGGGGATTAGCTAAAATTCTTACGACAATCTATGAAAATGATTTCCTCGGCTGCTCCTTTGGCTTTAGACCCAAAAGAAACTGTCATGATGCCTTGAAGATTCTTAATGTCTACATTGAACAGAGATACACGAACTACATCGTAGATGTAGATATTAAGGGATTCTTTGACAATGTGGATCATGAATGGATGATGGCATTTCTTGAACATCGAATTAAAGATCCCAGTATACTGAGGCTCATAGCCAGGTTCTTAAAGGCCGGTTACATGGAGGAAACCGAACGATACAAGGAAGAGTTTGGCACACCACAGGGTGGTGTTATATCGCCTATTCTGGCAAATGTTTATCTCCATTATGTACTGGACTTATGGTTTGAGCGTAAAGTACGTAAAGAATGTAAAGGACAAGCGTACCTTGTTCGCTATGCGGACGATTTTGTGTGCTGTTTTCAGTATCAGCAGGACGCATACAAGTTCTTTGAAGGCCTCAAGCAGAGATTGGCGACGTTTAACCTTGAAGTTGCGGAGGACAAAACGAACATTATTCCCTTTGGCAGGTTTGCGGAAAAGAACAGTAGGCGGAACGGGAATGGTAAACCTCCGACATTTAATTTTCTGGGCTTTACGCATTACTGCAGCCAAAGTCAGAAAGGCAAGTTCAGAGTTAAACGGAAAACTGACAACAAGAAGATGAGAGCGAAGTTGCGTCAAACCAAGAAATGGCTAAAAGAAAACAGAACCGAAGGTGCTGAATTTATCATGGATAGAATTCGAAGGTCGCTTATAGGATACTATAATTATTATTGTATTACAGACAATTCGCCAACGGTTGATTTGTTTCGTGACAATATAAGAGCGTTACTCTTTAAATGGCTGAATCGAAGAAGCCAGAAGAAGTCCTTCACATGGGAGAAATTCGTTTTATTTCTGAAGAAATTTCCACTTCCAAGGCCAACCGTGAAAGTGAATATATACCAACTTAGAGATCATATTAGTTACATTCTGTGAAGAATGATAGGTGGAGCCGTGTGCGGGAAAACCGCTCGCATGGTTCTGAGAGGGGAGTGATACACAATTTGCCGTCAGGCAGAGAGGTTCACTCCTACTTGACCCACCCGAATTTTGTCAAATAGTGTCGAGGGTTAGTTTTGTTGATTTGAAAAATTTTCAGGTTAGTTAAATTGGTATTTTTCTTTTATATTTTCCGTCATTTTTGCTTTTTCACCTCGTCATTTTAGGCTAAAAAGGAACTTTGATTGTTTTTTGGGTTTCATAATTCCATTTCAACCTAATGAATTCCGAACAAATGTTCTTGACTTTTTTCAGAATATAGCTTATCTTATATCTAATTAATAAATGCCGAAAAGGTGTGAGATGATGGCTACAACTGTGTCAAGTATTGGTTTGAAAGGAATGGAAGGGTATCGGGTTGATGTGGAGGTACAGCTTTTGCCGGGGATAGAAGGGGTTCATATTGTTGGGTTGCCGGATGCTTCGGTGAAGGAGTCAAAAGATCGGGTGATGGCGGCCTTGTATGCGAATGATTGTGATGTTCCTGATAAGAAAATCGTCATCAATTTATCCCCTGCGGAACAGAAGAAAAATAGTCCTATTTTTGATTTGGCGATGGCGATTGGAATTATGAAGGAAGCGGGGGAGATTAAGGATGCCATTCCTGATGCTGCTGCTTTTCTGGGTGTCTTATCGCTGGATGGCACGATTAAGCCGGTTGATGGGATGCTTCCTGCGATTGTTGCTGCCAAGAAGGAAGGTTTTAAGCAACTGTATTTGCCACCCATGAAGGATATGCCATTCCCTCAAATAGACGGGATGGAATGTTGTTTTGTTGAAACACTACATGACGTCGTTGCCTCTTTTTCCGGACAGCTTTCATCATATGCGATAACCTCGATGCCTTCCTCTGAAACAAAGAATCCTGAGCCGGTAACGTATGATAAAGACTTTCAGCATATACTTGGTCACAATCAAGCGAAACGAGCGCTGGAGATTGCTGCTGCGGGGGATCACAATGTATTAATGACAGGTCCTCCCGGATGTGGGAAGAGCCTCCTGGCGGAAACGTTTCCATCCATTCTACCCCTCTTGAGTGACAATCAACAATTTGATGTCTTAAGCATTTATCAGCTGGCGGGTATGACGCATGACAATTATCAACTCCCGCCATTTCGTGACCCGCACCATTCTGCGTCAGCTGTTTCGCTTATTGGCGGAGGAGCAAACCCAAAGCCTGGGGAAGTATCTTTGGCACATTGTGGGGTGTTGTTTCTTGATGAAATGGCCGAGTTTCCCAAGCGTACACTGGACATGCTTCGGCAACCGGTTGAAACAGGGAAAGTGACCATTAGCCGGGCAGCCTCAACGGTTACTTACCCGGCGAAATTTCTGTTATTGGGAGCCATGAATCCGTGCCCGTGTGGTTTTTTAGGTTCGAGACACTATTACTGTACGTGTACACCCAAACAGATAACCGCTTATAATAATCGCGTATCCGGACCCATTCAAGATCGTATGGATATTTTACTTAAGCTTGATACCGTGGCGTTGGACAGGGAGACCACCGATCATAACGAAACCTCAGAAGCCATTCGTGCTCGTGTTGACGCTGCCCGCGGGAGGCAATATGAGCGTTATGGTGAAGGGATTCTCAATGCGGACGCACCGAATGAAACGTTGCCTGAACAGCGTCAATTAACGGAAGATCAGCAGAAAATGATGCAGCAATGGTCCAGTAAACATCATTGGAGCACACGTGTGCAAATGAAGATTCTGCGCTTGGCACGGACGATTTCGGATTTGAGCGGTGATGAAACCATAACCAACGAAAGTATCTGGGAAGCTGTGACAATGCGGCGATCTCGTGGGAATAACGTGCAGAAAGGGATGATCCAGTAACCATGGGCCGTAAAAAACGGGTATGGGTACCCAATTCATTCTATCACGTTGTCTGTCGCGGCAATCGTCGTGATGCCCTTTTTAAGGATGACGATGACTTTAAAATCTTTCTCCATATGCTTCTCCAGATTAATAAAAAAGTCCCCTTTGAACTCGCTTCCTACTGTCTGATGACCAACCATTTTCACTTGCAAATACGTTCCAAAGAACAGCCTATTTCCAAAGTGATGTCCCTCATCAACAAGCGGTATGCTGACTATTACAACACGAAGAACAGAATCACCGGCCATGTGTTTGAAAAACGGTATTATGATAAAGTGATTGCATCGAAACAAGGAATGCTGGAAGTGAGCCGGTATATCCATTTGAATCCGGTCGACGCCAACATGGTACGACAGCCACAAAGCTATCCATGGAGCAGTTACCGGTATTATATGCATACATCTCGTCACCCCCTCTTGAACATGGCTATTATTTTGGATTACTTTTCGGGGGATGAATGGGAGAAGCGCCGGAAATATCGGGAGTTTGTGGGATGGGAAAGGGCAGAATGACTGGATCTGTATTTACGCTGCTTGTTGATTCCAAATCCTGTCACATCCATGAATCAGTTAGTGTTGTGAATGCATATAATAAGAGGTGACTATGCCTAAAATAAGTGAATTCTCTGGTATGAAGATATATATATGTATTTTGATGATCATGATCCCCCTCATTTTCATGTCAGGGGGCAGAATAAAGCAGAAATATATATTGGAAGTGGTCGGTATAAAAATGGAAGTTTACCAATCAAAAAGCAGCGGGATGTCATCGTATGGCTTAATAGAAATAAACGTGCTATTATGAAGGCATGGAATGATTGTAAGGACGATAACATGCCACAAAAGATTCCGCCACTATAAGGAGGAAAATCTTATGCGTGAGATAATCAAGGCCAAACCTATTCCCAATTTGCATGGTTGGCTGTTATGTGAATTTGAGAATGGTGAGAAGCGTTTTATTGATATTAGACCCTCCATGATCGGGACACTTAATAAATTAAAAGACCCACAACTATTTAGACAGGTTTATGTAGATGATGATGCAGGTACGGTGGCTTGGCCAGATGATATCCATATTGACCCGGATACGCTATACAATCGTGGCATTCAATCTGGGGAAATACAACGCTTGGCCAATATAATTAATTCCGATGAACATGGGGATTGGCTTGAGAGAGCATAAGTGTAGCAGCTTAACTTGTTCAGGTCGATTAGCAGGAAAGCAATGCTGAAAAGCATGGGGAAAAGCATGGGGACGGTTCTCATGTTTCTCTTTTACCAAAACACAATTTGCCTGTTTATGTGAACTTGGGGATTGAGCTCAAACTTCTCAGCTGACTTTGCAAAGCCCTTTTGGAAGCACGGGAACCGTCCCTGCGCTTTTCGATTTCTTGTCATTCGGTGGTAAATAACATGTCACTAGTGGTACATTTTGTTGGCCGTGATCAAATACTCGTATATTCAAATTAATGATAAGTAAAGTGTTATAGGCGACCATTCAAATACCGATAAAAACTATCCCTATACAAAAACATCTTCGTTGACATAATCAATTTCAAAACCAAAGTCACTTAACATTTTATGATCACGCGCTTCTTCCTGACCTTTCGCCGTTAAATAGTCGCCAACAAAAATAGAGTTTGCTGCATAAAGACCTAGTGGTTGTAAGCTTCTCAAATTTTCTTCCCTTCCCGCAGAAATACGAACTTCTTTCGTTGGATTCATATACCGGAAAAATGCGAGCACTTTTAAACAATATAATGGATTTAATTCATCTGTCCCTTCAAGTGCTGTTCCATCCATGGCATTTAGAAAATTGACAGGAATTGAATCCGCATCTAGTTCTTTTAACGCCCTTCCCATCTCAAACACATCTTCCAAAGATTCTTTCATGCCAACAATAACCCCAGAACACGGTGAAATACCTGCATCTTTTACTTTGCCAACTGTATTTATTCTGTCATCATAAGTATGACTGGTCGTAATATTTGGATGATGTTCTTTTGAGGTGTTGATGTTATGATTATAACGATCAACCCCTGCATCCTGTAATTTTTCTGCTTGCCCATCCCTCAAAATACCTAAACAAGCGCAAATACGCATATCTGGATACGTTTCTTTAATCGCTTTAGTAGCCTCTGCAACCGCATCAATTACACGATTCGTAGGGCCCCTTCCACTGGCAGCAATACAATATGTCCTTGATTTTAAATCGTATGCTCGTTTTGCCCCAGCAACGATTTGTTCTTTTGTAACTCAACTTTCGCATCTAAAAAACGCTAATAATTCCTTGATATGACTGAGCTAATCCGGAAAACAATATTAAAAAATCACACAAAAATACATCCCAATTTGGTAAAATATAGTCACCACAACTAAAACCAGAAAGGGATGTATTTATGGCTACTATTTTACCAAATTCTGAACCAAAAAACGAGGCTAATTCTTATATTTCACGCTTTTTCAAGGAAAATAAACTGGGGTCACTGCTTAATCAGGCGAACATTCGAAAAGAAGATGGATTTTCTCCCGTGTTCCTTCTCCAGTTTATTTTTTCGCTTGTCCTGCACGGCAAGAACCTTTTTCGAATTCTTGATTCGGACCGTGTTTCAGATGCTCCAAGAAAAGATGCAGTCCACCGTTTTCTCAACAATCCCAGATACAACTGGCGAAAGTTTCTTGTGTTGTTGAGCAGGAATGTGATTGTAACCAGCCTGTTGTCTCTGGTCTCAAGTGACCGTGAACGCGTCCTTATTTTCGATGATTCTTTATACAGCCGTGCTCGCAGTAAGACCGTCGAACTGCTTGCTCGTGTGCATGACCATACCACAGGGCAGTTTGTCAAAGGGTTTCGAATGCTTACACTTGGCTGGTCAGATGGGAATACGTTCATTCCATTGGCTTTCTCGTTATTAAGCTCCAAACAGCGCAAGAACCGGTTTCAGGAGATAAACTCCAAAATTGACAAGCGCACGGTTGGCTACAAGCGACGTCAGGAAGCCCTGCAAAAATCAACTGAAGCGATGTTTGATCTCTTGGATGACGTTAATCCGTTACAGCTTTGTGCCAGAACCTTGTTGTTTGACAGTTGGTTTGCCTTTCCTAAAGTGATTAAGCGCGTTGTTTCTGACTATCCTCTTCATGTCATCTGTATGCTCAAAAGCATGCATCGGGTTTACTACACCTACGAAGGCGAGAAATATACCTTGAACCAACTCTATAAAAAAGTGCGAAAAAAACGGGGACGTGCTAAGATTCTTGCTTCTGTTGTTGTCAGCCTGGGATTAGATGACAATGGTAAGGATATACAAGCCCGTATTGTTTTTGTACGGGATCGAAACCGCTCTAAACAATGGTTGGCGCTTCTTTCTACAAATCTGGATTTGCCGGAAGAAGAAGTTGTTCGCCTTTATGGGAAGCGTTGGGATATCGAGTGCTTTTTCAAGGTCGCCAAATCCCATCTACGTTTAGCGAAAGAATGCCAGTCACGTCATTATGATGCGCTCGTAGCCCATACGACAATCGTCTTCACACGCTATATCATGCTTGCGATAAGCTCCCGTGAAGAGAAAGATCCAAAAACGATTGGACAGCTCTTCTATTTGTGCTGCGATGAAATGGAAGACATTCGGTTTGCCCAAGCGTTCATGATGATCATAGATGCGTTAAAGTCAACACTTTCAAATGAACCAGTGCTTTCAGAAGAAAAAGTCAAATCCATCATCGATGAGCTATTTGATAACCTCCCGCAATTTTTAAAGAAAACATTTCTTGGCAATGAGGAATTTAACGCACAAGCAGCATAGTCAGTTTGGTTTAGATCAAGGCATATCAAGGGTTACAGGCTCATTCTGCGGTGCGAAAGTTGAGTTTGTAATCATCTTATGCTTATTAATTGGAGCCGTTGAATCAATCGACTGGGCACAGTAGCCACAGTTTTCAGAACACAAACCAGTCTTCGTACTGATCATCATATTTAATTTCACCTTTTTACCGTAATAATGTTTTCTGATTTGAAACGCACCATCCATTAAACTTAAAACCTCATCATTGGGAGATTGTAGTATAGCGATTGCTTCTTCCTTGTTGATTTCATACCCATAAATGACTTTGCCGGCTAATTCTTTCCATTTATACACAAAATTCCTCCTTCTTATTTAAATATGTACATCGATAGATTTAAAACATCCTATATTATGCGCTCTCTTCATCAATTCTATGACGAATAGTAATTCCTTGTTTACTCAGACGATATGCTAATATTCCTGCTGCAGTATCTAATAATATATCTTTCGGTAAAGGAACCATCATCCATAGCCATACAAGTTTATAAGAGAATTCAGCCGGAGCCTCGAACCATAATTGATACGCTGCGTACATCCAATTCGTTCCAAACACATAGTTAATGGTCATTGCAGTTAGTGCGGCTATAATATAAGAAGGTAAACTGGAATTCGCTTCTCGTATTTTACCAGTTACATAAGCAATCAGGATAAACCCTAATATGAAACCAAATGTTGGGGAAAGAATCATCCCCACACCACCTTTGAATTGAGCAAAAACCGGTGCTCCTACAAGACCTAACATCATATAGACAAACATGGAAAAAGGGCCAACTCTACTTCCCAAAACCAATCCGGACATTACAGCAAAAAAACCCTGCAATGTAATTGGTACACCACCGATTACAAGAAAAGGAAAAATTGAAGTTATGTTTGCACCGATGGCAGTAAGTGCGACAAACATTGCACCAAAGCATAATTTGAATATTTTACTTTGTTCTCTCACATAGTCCACCTCCTCTATTTAAAATTCATGTTAACCCATTAAATTTTAGGTTTACATATAAATTAGATTACACTATTAAGTTCTTTTATGTCAATAATTTATGATTAGAAAGAAAGCATGGGGACGGTTCTGATGCTTCCTTTTTTACAAAACACGACTTGGTTGTTCCTGTGAACTTTGGATAGTGCCTGTCACTTCCCAGGTTTTGTCGAATGGTGTCGAAGTCATGGTGTCAGGCACCAGCACCTCGTTTTAAAATATAGGGACAAGATTCCAAAGGTTGATTTTCGGCAGTTGCCGAAAATCGTTTATGTGGAAGACTCGTTCAAGTTCACACGTAATATTCAAATGTTTTCTCTTTGATTCCATAGGGAATAAATATTGTAGGAGTATTTAAAAATTTTTGAGACCTATCGTGTCAGAAAGGGGATATTATGTTTGATTTAACGAGCAGAATTGCAATGGTAACCGGGGGAGCTAATGGAATTGGAAAGGGTATTGCTGAAACATTAGCCCAAGCAGGCGCGACAGTGATGATTGGAGATATAAATGAAGAAGCAGGTCAAAAAGCAGCTGAAGAGATAAATGGTGAGTTTTATCACCTGGATGTTACAAATAAAGACAATGCGGGGCAAGTGGTTCAGGATATTCTAAAGAAACATAAAAGAATTGATATTTTGGCAGCCAATGCAGGCATTTATCCTGATCAATCTATTGCGGAAATGGAGGAGAGCGACTGGGATAAAATTCAAAACATCAACTTGAAGGGAATGTTCTTCACTTCAAAGCCTGTATTGGAAGCAATGAAAAAGCAGAATGGCTCAGAATGGCTCGGGTGCCTGTCACTTCCCGGGTTTTGTCGAACAGTGTCGAAGTCATGGGTCAGGCACCAGCACCCCGTTAAGATATTGTGTTGGTGCCAGGCCTCGTACTACTCAGCGCCTTCAAAGCCTTCAGAAATATGTGTCACCATAGGCTTATAATAACTTTGTCGACTAGTAGGGTACGTAATTTTCAAGGTAGATATAATATCCTTTTCTATAATAGCTTTCTCATAGATAGTATCATTTCCTTCTTTAAACGAAATGACATACCAATCACTTCCCACTTGCTGATAAGCGATAGAACCAGGATTAGATTCAATCGCCCTGTTATAGTAAGTTTCAATTGTTTCATTTCCTTCAAGCACATTGATGTGGCTACCATATGCTAAAATAGAAGCTTCATTATTGGTAAACTCCCTTCCATCATTGTTAGTAGGAGCATCTTCTTTAGAAAAAGTTGTAGGATAGTCTACAGAAAAACCAAACCTGGAATTTGTATAGCTTTCATAGGAAAAAGATTTAGATTGATCTTGTTCAGCTGTTTCTTTTTTATTATTCCCTATGTTACTTGAACCATCTCCTGGGCCATCCTGCTTTTGCGAGTTTTCCGAAGTATCCTTCCGAGTATGTTTCCCCGTTAACAAGTTAATTATTTTTTCTAATTCGGATGATACACCCCACTGTGCTTTCTCCTCAGCATAATCAATTGGAGTGATGCCTTCACCACCGTCTTTCAAATTCTCTTGAGCGTTTGCGCCATGTTTTAGTAACATTTCTACAGCTTTAACATTCTCAAGTTCAATCGCGTTTATTAAAGAATTGGTTTCCATATCTTTGTTTCCCAAATTTTGCACATGTGTTTGATTTGGATTAGCTCCATTTTCTAATAACATTTTTATTAAGCTTACATTATTTTTCTCTATTGCAATATCCAACGGGTTTGTATCAGGATAATCCATGTGATAACCTTGCAGATTCGGGTCAGCACCTGCATCCAGCAGTTTCTTTACTATTGTTGGATTCTCATGTTGTAAAGCTGTTATCAATGCTGATGTTCCTTGATCAGTCACCATATTGGGATCGGCACCTTTTTCTATCAATCTATTAACTTTATCAGCGTTGTTATTTGCAATCGCTCTAAAAAAATTATCTGAATCAATGACTTCACTATCACCATTTACCTTAATTAAATTATCCTTTGCTTGCTCAATGCCGATACCCATAACCTCGAGTTGAATAGGATCACCGTAAAATATCATTTTATCTTCCATAAAAACAAGCCATTGTTTTACTAAATCTACATAGAAAGCTTGCTTATTCTCAGAAGCATATATATCAAAATCATTGGTTCGGTGAAAATCATGGCCTTTAGTGCCTGTCACTTCCCGATTTTTGTCGAATGTGATTAACTGATTCTCATACAATGCCCTAAAAACTATAATAGAACGGCAACGTATGATAAACTAATAGAAGATAGAATAAACGTGTATTCGAAAATGGTAAGATCTTAAACATTTACGCCGACTGTTTTGGTTGCTGTTCAGAAAGAATGGACGAAAATCACTAAAATCCAAAGAGGATGATGAAAATGAGTAAAGATATTACTAACAACGACATTTTACAAGCCATTAAGGAATTATCGGAACATATTAATCAAGTTGATCAGAACCTAACCGATCAAATCAACCAGACTGATCAGAAACTAACTGAGCGTATCGACCAAACCGAACAGAAATTAACGGACCAAATCAATGAAGTGGATAAACGATTATCTGACCAGATCACTAAAATGGGAGAGAAATTAACCGATGCGGATCAACGATTAACCGAAAAAGTTGATATGGTGGATTCCAAGCTTTCCGTCCTATCTGATAGCTTATTGAAGACACAAGCAGAAGTAAAAGTACTGAAAAACGCAGAATAGTAGCTTGAAGGTTAAATGCCATCAATAAGCAGAAAAAAATATGGCATTCTTTTAAGGGTGCCACGAAGACCTACCAATTCCTAAACGCTGATTAATTTATAAGAATACAGCCATCTTTTACGTACCCCCAAAGTACAAACGTTATAAAGATATATGGGGCATCCGTTTCAATCTGTCCATATCAATATTAATCAGCGACTCCCCACCTGTTGTTATAGTCACAAGCAACCTCATTTTCCAAGAAGAACACCCAGTCTAACCAGAAGCAGACATCTCCTTAAAATATGGCACATGCGCCATGCATTGATTTTCACCTTGAGTATAATGGACCCGACAAAAAAGATCATCCTAACGCGACCACATTCAAAAAGGACACAACTCGTTTGACTTAGAGTTACTCGAATGCATTAAAATGGAATTTACACACATTGAGTGGTGAACGATAAGCTCAAGCAGCGAATGAAAGGGCAAACATTTCAATAATGGGGGATGACATTATGGACCATTCAACGATAAATCATCAAACAGGACAAACGGCTATTGTGGTCGGTGGCTCGCTTGCCGGGCTTATGACCGGTATTGCCCTTGCCCGGGAAGGTTTGGAGACCATCATTCTGGAAAAGGCAGGCAAGGATCGGCCGAGCGGGGGTGGTCTGCAGGTTGACGGGAGTTTGTTCGATTTTAATAAAACAGAGCGGCTGCTGAAGAAACTGGCTTCAGGTGGCAGTAAACGTTCCTTGCAGCTCTGGTCATCCATTGAGTACCGTTTGCGCACAGAAGCTGAATCGTATGCCGGAATGGACATACGCTATAATACGCGTGTCCAGTCGGCTGATCAGGATGATGCATCTGCGTGGGTGATAACCGGTGACGGTGAGACCATTTATGGGGATATTTTAATTGGCGCTGATGGCCACCGCAGTATGGTGCGAGGCTACGTAAATCCGCATAAGCCTCATGCGTCGTTTGCCGGATACACCGTGTGGCAGGCATCCATCAAGGAAACGGACTTGCCTAAAGCAAAACGGCCCCGCAAATCCAACGGGTATACAATGTTAAACAGCTTTAGTGGGTTTGTATTTGGTTCCATCACTGAGATTGAAGATGATTCCTCGGATTCCGGGAACCGGCAGATTGGAATAGCTTGGTATGACCACGTGCGTAATGATTGGCTCCGACGCCTTGGGGCTGTAGAAGGCTCTGTCGTCCATCATTCGCTAAAAGGGTCTGAACTTCCGGAAGAGCTGCTTCATGATCTGTCGAAAGAAGCGTCAGAACGATGGTCCGATCCATGGCTGACTGCGGCCCTTCACGGAATCAACACACGTACCATAGTCGGCGTACCGATCAAAGAATATGTGCCTGATAATCTTGTGAGCGGCCGCATGGCACTGGTTGGAGATGCAGCGCATGCACCAGCGCCGATTACCGCCAGCGGATTTAATGCGTCACTGCAAGATGCAGTGGAATTGGGCAAATGTGCCGCAAAGGGCATACAGGGACGAGCCGCCATCGATGCGCTAAATGAATATGAATCGAAGCGTCTGGATACCGTTCGTCAAATGGTTCAATCAGGACAACACATGGGACGGGTTTTCGGTCTTTAGTGCCTGTCAGAGCGACCGGGCTTAGGTCGTAACATATAGTGGGTGGGATGCCCGCCGAGTAAGAGTTAGCCACTCGCTCGTAGCAAGTTTTGGATGATGGAAGGTAACTTCCATCATTAAGCGTAAACTGTTAGCTAGTGGGCCGTAAACGACGGTTGAAGGGATTGAGCCCCGAAATACTCAATGAAAGGGCAGATGGTTTTGCCAGTCCAGAATGCAACATCTTGATAAGTGAAATAGGCGAGCTTATTAAGACCTTTCCGGGGTCGGTGACCACGGCACGCTAGACATGGATATGTTACGGCAACCCGGGAGGTCCTATCGGGTCTTCCTGCGGAAGCAGGGAGTATGGCGTACAAGCGATACAAAGTGAGGAAACCAAATGTCTGATAGGAAGTCGGAGGGCTACATAGTACCGTTGAAGCCGGGTAATTCCGGTGGAGGAAAGGTAAGCCCCCTATCATTTCTTATTAGGGACACATTATCTACACACAGAGGTGGAATTATAATGGAAACAAAACTATCGAGAATAGCGGAATTAGCTAGATCTCACCCCAGGATGCAATTCACATCACTGGCGCATTTGTTGGATGAGGAGTCTTTAAAGCAATGCCACTATGAATTACCCGGCAATAAAGCTGCAGGTATTATGGGGGTTACAAAGGAAGACTACGGTGAAGAATTGAATGATAATGTCGAGAACCTCGTTCATAGAATGAAGAAGAAAAGCTATCGCCCCCAACCGGTCAGACGAACCTATATTGATAAAGCTGGTTCAAGGAAGAAACGCCCATTGGGGATACCGGAGCACGAGGATAAAATCGTGCAGCGGGGGTTGGCTAAAATTCTTAACACAATCTATGAAAATGATTTCCTCGACTGCTCCTTTGGCTTTAGACCCAAAAGAAATTGTCATGATGCCTTGAAGATTCTTAATGTCTACATTGAACAGAGGTACACGAACTACATTGTAGATGTAGATATTAAAGGATTCTTTGACAATGTGGATCATGATTGGATGCTGGCATTTCTGGAACATCGAATTAAAGATCCCAGTATACTGAGGCTCGTAGCCAGATTCTTAAAGGCCGGATACATGGAGGAAACCAAGCGATATAAGGAGGAGTTTGGCACACCACAGGGTGGTGTTGTCTCGCCTATTCTGGCAAATGTTTATCTCCATTATGTCCTGGACTTATGGTTTGAGCGTAAAGTACGTAAAGAATGTAAAGGACAAGCGTACCTCGTCCGCTATGCGGACGATTTTGTGTGCTGTTTTCAATATCAGCAGGACGCGTATAAGTTCTTTGAAGGCCTCAAACAGAGATTGGCGAAATTTAACCTTGAAGTTGCAGAGGACAAGACGAACATTATTCCCTTTGGCAGATTTGCGGAAAAGAACAGTAGGCGGAATGGAAATAGGAAACCCCCGACGTTTAATTTTCTGGGTTTCACGCATTACTGCAGCCAAAGTCAGAAAGGCAAGTTCAGAGTTAAACGGAAAACTGACAACAAGAAGATGAGAGCGAAGTTGCGTCAAACTAAGAAATGGCTAAAAGAAAACAGAACCGAAGGTGCCGAATTTATCATGGATAGAATTCGAAAGTCACTTATAGGATACTATAATTATTATTGTATTACAGACAATTCGCCAACGGTTGATTTGTTTCGTGACAATATAAGAACGTTACTCTTTAAATGGCTCAATCGAAGAAGCCAGAAGAAGTCTTTTACATGGGAGAAATTCGTTTTATTTCTAAAGAAATTTCCACTTCCAAGACCAACTGTGAAAGTGAATATATACCAACTTAGAGATCATATTAGTTACATTCTGTGAAGATGATAGGTGGAGCCGTGTGCGGGAAAACCGCTCGCATGGTTCTGAGAGGGGAGTGATACACAATCAGCCGTTAGGCTGAGAGGTTCACTCCTACTTGACCTTGAGTACGATCGTTTTTCGAGGTATTTTTACTTAGAATAAGGAATCTACTTCTTGGAGTTTCAATGCATATTACTGGCAGAGCTGGAAATTTGGAAAAAATTAATGTTTAGTCAAAATGGTATTTTCTCCAGTTCTTTTTTGTAGTTTTGTATCTTATCTTAGTGGCATTTCGGCAAAATAGAGTTTTTACATCGTTTTAGGTCCTTATAAGGCAGTTTTAATGATCCTGGTACCGAACAAATGTTCTTGACTTTTGATAGAATATAGCTTATCCTATACTAACCAACTATTGATAAAAAGGTGTGAGGATCAATGGCAAAATACGATCAAATTAAGGTAGGCGGACGTTTATCGACTTAAATTACTAGAGGGAGGAGGGATATGTGGAGAATTTCTTTATTGTGGGGATGTGGATTATCTTTTTTCTTTTAACGTGTTATATTTTCATTTATTGGATAAATAGGGAAGCGGTAAAAGATAAAGATACAATCCGCAAGACATGGTATTTGCTGTATTTTTTTGGAGTACTGGTATACTTAACTGCACATCCAAGCAGTCTTTTTGCGAGCTGGCAAAATTATTTAGTGGTTTTAATTGGCTTTATTGTTGTTGATTCACTGATTTTTTTGAGTCTTTACGTTTCAAAACTAGGCGGAAATGAATTACAAGTGCCAGAGGAGCAAATCGAAAGAACAGAGAATTATTGGATCTCAGCAAGCCGAAAAGTCGAAAACATGGAGCATGTATTGAATTCGTATGAATATCTGAGGTATACTAGAAATGAGGAAGAGTATATTAGTGAATTAGATAACTTCCTCAATAACTATGGAAAAAAAGAATGGTTGTCAGTAGATGTTTTACCATATTACACGGAAGAGCATAAAGATGAATTGCTGGATAGCATCCAACGACCCAAGTCAAAAGTTGCAAGAGTGCTTGACATAGGTCAAACCTATTTTTCGACAAAAGACAAACTGATGTTGCTCCCCTTATTTGTATTGGGTCAAAACTATATAGCGAAAGTAACAACCACAATAGAAGATGTGGAAATTCAAGATATTGATGGAAATATTATTAATATGCTTCTGATGACTCATGTTTTAGCTGTTGAGGAGTCTTATTCTGACAAAGGTGGGTGCTGAATATGAAGAAGAATAATAAACAGTCTGTTATTACAAAAGGTGAACCACCAAGAAGAAGTTTGAATATCCCAATTGCTTATGTAGGAGAGAACCATAGCCAAAGAAGACTGCGGGAAGAAAATAGACGAATCCTGGGTAAAAGAAGAAGAACTTACGGATGGCGTGAAGAAGAAAGTGTCCATTAATGGGCGCTTTTTTTACTAAAGTTCCCTTTGTCGCATAGAATTACAACTGTCACATAAACCTAATATAAGCATAAAAATTAGGTGGTGGTTAAAAGGTGAATGAACCGAAACGAAGGCGTCTTAATTTGCCCCTGGCAAACGTCGGGCCATCGAACAATCAACAAAAGCTACAAAAGGAAAACGCGGCAATTATTCGAAGGTTGCATGTCAATCGCTCCAAGCGACAACGAAAAACGAACTCAAATAAATCCTTTTTAACTGCTGAAGGAATCCTGAAAGACATTATTTCCGAGGGATATACTGAGTATGACATTTTGAAGGAGTTCAGAAACAGAATCACCGAGTTAGACATCAGCTAATTAATTGTTTTTAGTGCACTTCCCGAATTTTGTCGAATGTATCGGGGGTCAGTCCCCAAAGCTCAAGCACATATACTATGTATATAGGATGTGATATGTATGTGCGATAAAGATAAAAAAAGTGAGGAGGGGAACAAAATGGCTGCAACTAGCGCGAAAAAGACTTATACGCTTGACAGAAACCAAGCAAAGATAATTGCTAACGCGTCAAAAGTGAATGTAGAAAAACCCTCTTATGAAGGTAGTTTTCACTTGTCCCCTGAAGAACGTCAAAAGAAAGCGGAAGGTATTTTAAATAAATGGAAACGTCATTAACTGCAGTCTCATTAATGGATTTAATCGAACAAGGCGGAGATGAACTGAATGAGATTCTCCGCTCTTTTTCTTGTGTAGTTAATGAGAGTATTCAAAATTTTTTTACATAACAATGCAATAAATCAAGAAAAAGAGGATAATGCTAGAACAACTATTATATTTGATGATGAAACTGGGGACATTGTGGGATACTTTACTGCTACCCAGTGCCAGGCACGTAAACAATTCAGAATTGCGTTGGTGCCAGGCACTCGTTACCAAGTGGAACGGAAGCACCTTGCCTTAAATGAAATTGGCAGTATTGGTTTAAATAATATACTATATATCAAAGCCGGGGCTACCTCAACATTTTGTACAAGAACTGGCACAGCTTGCAACATTCAGTAATCCTGCATTTTACAAAGCGGAGAAAAAGAGGTTATCCACGAAAGAAATTCCACGAATAATCAATTGTTCAGAAGAAACCGAAGCCAACCTGATTTTGCCGAGAGGATGTATGGAATATTTAAACCAATTCCTGGAACAAAAGTCACTTGGAATGAACGTAAGAGATAAAAGGAATTTAGGTACACCATTAGATGTTGAGTTTCACGGGACATTATCCATTCAGCAGGATGAAGCACTGCAAAAGTTATTAAGACATCGTACGGGTGTTTTGTCAGCCACTACTGGATTTGGAAAGACCGTTATTGCGGCATCCATGATTGCACAACGAAAAGTTAATACGTTGGTGATCGTTCATCGGAAGCATTTAATGGATCAATGGAAAGAGCGTCTGAACGTATTTCTCAAAAAGGAATCAAGGATGATCGGTCAATTTGGAGGTGGCAAAAATACCGCCAAAGGAACAAGCATGGGGACGGTTCTCATGTTTCCCTTTTACCAAAACACAATTTGCCTGTTTATGTGAACTTGGGGGTTGAGCGCAAATTTCTCAGCTGACTTTGAAAGCCCTCTTGGAAGCAGGGGAACCGTCCCCGCGCTTCATTGTGAAAGCCCTCTTGGAAGCAGGGGAACCGTCCCCGCGCTTCACTCGCGCTTCAAAAAATTATTATTGATTTTGCTCTTCTTCTAATTCATTTTCTCCTTGATCATGTTGTTCAGAAGGCTCTTCAGTTGGATCTGGCTCCTGTTCATCATTAGGTGTACCACACCCGACTAATAATCCAGCAGAGAAAATTGCTGTAATTGTAGCTAATGTTATTTTTTAAAAATTCATCGTAATCACCTCGTTAAGTAAATTTTTATTTCCTTTCTTATTTATACCCAGTTTCTTTTTACGTATTCTTTTACATAAATGAATCAATTTCATAAATGCATTTCCTGTTTAATATGTGAACATATATCTACATTTGTAAACCATATTATATAATGGGTTTACAAATGAGTGATTACTAAATACAATAGATAGTATCTTTTTATATTCTAAATGGGGGGGAGAAGATATGACTACAAAAGAAATGGTTTACATAGCGTTATTTGCCGCGTTGATTGGTGTGCTGGGTATAATTCCACCGATTCCGCTCGGATTTATTCCTGTGCCAATTACTGCACAAACTTTGGGTGTCATGCTGGCAGGCTGCTTTTTAGGAAGGAAAATGGGAGCGCTAAGTTTAGTGTTATTTATTGTTTTAATTGCGATTGGCTTACCGCTGTTAACAGGTGGACGCGGAGGATTTTCTGTACTTGTTGGTCCTTCTGCTGGGTATATTCTCAGTTGGCCAATTGCAGCCTATTTAATTGGTTACTTTGTTGAAAAGATCTGGAGCAAATTAGCTTTGTGGAAGGTAATTGCTATTAACATTTTGTTTGGCGTTATATTTGTTAGTTTAATTGGTGCGCCTGTTATGGCAATTATTACAAATACCTCTGTATGGGCAGGGCTTGTTGGGTCAACGGTATTTCTGCCAGGGGATTGCTTGAAAGCAGTTATTGCTGCAGTCATTGCAGTACAATTAAATCCGGTCAGTCCAATTGAAGAGAAAACCAAGGGTGCATAAGTATGCAAATAAAACCATGGAATGTAATGGATGTTGTTATCCAACACGCAAAAAAAACACCTGACAAAATTGCGATTTGTGATAGTGAGAAGAATTGTACATATGCCGATCTTCTTCATCAAGTGAGAAAAGTTTCCTGCGGTTTAAAGAAAAATAGAACAGCGAATGCAAGGGTTGTCATTATCTCCAATAATTGCATGGAGTATGCTGAAGTATTTCTCGGTGCAATCTATGCGGGCTGCATCCCGGTGGTGCTTGATCCTAAATGGAGTCAAAAAGAAATGATTCAAGTATTAGAGAATAACAATCCATCACTTATTTTTGGAGATAAATTCAAGCTCATGAAAATCCCGGATAGTACCATGCAAACAAAGGTATCCTTTCAAGAGGACGAGGAAATCACTTCCTATAGTACATGGTTAGCTTCACAAGAAGAAGATACCACCATGGAAGCGAATGAAGTGTTATTTATAGGATATACATCTGGAACAACCGGGAAACCAAAAGGGTTTATGCGCAGTCACGTATCGTGGATCAAGAGTTTTGAATCAGGTATCCACGTATTCGGGTTGAAAGAAACCGACCACTTTATTGCGCCGGGTTCCTTTGCTCATTCCTTGTCATTGTTTGTGCTCATACAGAGTTTATATCTAGGTGGCACGTTTCATGTGGTTTCAAAATTCAATGCGGAAAAAGTGGCTGCTATATGCAGTCAGTACAAAGATATTATTTTGTTTGTTGTGCCTACGATGATTCAATCATTGATCGCGAGTACAATAAATGAATCGGACATTAAGGGATTGATCAGTTCGGGTTCGACGTGGACTGCAGCTATGAAGAAACAGGCTATTAAACGATTTGGCAGAACAAAGATATTTGAGTTCTATGGTACTTCGGAGGCAAGTTATATTAGCTATCTTACTGTCTCAGAAAAAACCGACTTACATTCTGCAGGGAAACCTTTTCCTGGTGTTGAAATCTCTGTATGTGATGAAAATGGATGGGAACGCGACAGAGGGGAAGTCGGACAACTAAAGATAAAAAGTGAGATGGTTTTCACTGGCTATGATCATATGCCAAAAGAGACAAAAGCAGCTTTTCATGATGACTGGCTTTTATTAGAAGATTATGGCTATCTGGATGAGAATAATCAATTATATTTAAGCGGACGAAAGAAGAACATGATTATTACGGGCGGGTTAAATGTTTTCCCTGAAGAAGTGGAAACTGTTCTTAAGCAACTCTCGGAAATTAAGGAATCTATGGTGTTTGGCATTGCCGATATGCACTGGGGTGAGAGAGTTGTTGCTGTTGTTTCCTGGAAAGGTGAAAGGAAACTTTCATCCGTTAGTTTGAGAAAATATTGTTCTGAGTTTTTGGCAACGTATAAAATTCCGAAAAAAGTAGTGACGGTTGATTCATTTGTCTATACAGGCGGTGGGAAGGTAGCGCGTAAGGTGATGGAAGACCGAATAAAGGATGTGCTGACATGACAGAATGTGTTTTTGTTACAGCTAAACGAACCCCGATCGGCAAAAAAGGAGGAGTACTGAAGTCACTTGACCCGGAAAACCTTCTATCGCCACTCATTGAGAGAATCATGACTGAAAGTGGACTAGCTGCTGAATCAGTAGCTGATGTCATTGCTGGGAATGTGGTAGGTCCAGGGGGAAACATTTCCCGCGTTTCATTACTTAATGCTGGGCTGCCTGTTACTGTACCGGGTGTAACAATTGATAGGCAATGCGGGTCCGGACTTGAGGCAATTCAACTTGCAGCACGTCATATTCAAAGCGGTGCGGGTGAAATTTATCTGGCGGGCGGTACAGAAAGCACGAGTCGGGCACCGTGGAAACTGGCAAGACCAAAGCATATGTCAGGCACACCCACATTATATGAGCGTGCCCCTTTCACACCACCTTCTTATGGTGATCCTGATATGGGGATTGCGGCGGAGAATGTTGCGAAAAAATATCAGATAACAAGAGAAGCACAAGATGAATATGCAGGAAAAAGTCATAGAAAAGCAAATAGTGCTATGAAGAGGAAGCGTTTTTCGGATGAAATTGTTCCGTTGGAAGTTACAGGGCAACTGGTGAGTGCAGATGAATGTCCACGTGATCACTCAAAATTGGAGAATATTCTGAGACGAATGCCTCCATTATTTCACAAAGACGGAAGTGTGACTGCTGGAAATGCATGTTCGGTTAATGATGGTGCGGCATTAGTGCTGGCAATGTCGAGCCAAAAATGCAAAGAACTTGGGCTGGTGCCGGCTGTGCGTTTTGTGGATGCTGTGGTGGCAGGGGTAGATCCAGCCTTACTTGGCATTGGTCCTGTTCCAGCAGTGGAAAAACTATTAGAACGCCAACAATTAACGGTAGAAGATATTGATGTCGTCGAATTTAACGAAGCATTTTCTTCACAAGTGCTTGCATCACTCAAAGCACTCAAAATACCTGAAGAAAAAGTAAATGTGAATGGCGGGGCTATAGCATTAGGACATCCATATGGTGCATCCGGAGCTATTTTGATGACACGATTAATGACAGAGATGAAGTACGGAAACTATAAAAGAGGTCTTGCAACCCTTGGAATAGGCGGGGGAATGGGGCTGGCAGTACTAGTAGAGGCGATATAAGTGAATGAATCTCGTGAAGTTGTTATGACAGCGGAATGGGTTAGGCAATATGCACAATCTATTGATGCACCATTAACACAAGTAAATGGTAATTATATTGCGCCGCCAACGATGATTATGCTGTTCTGGCAATTGTTTGATTCATGGAAGCAGGAAGGTAGAGTCCTTTTGCATGTGAAACAGACATATGATTACGTTTGTCCAATTACAACCGATATGACACTGGATTGTACGCTTACCTTACAAAAACAAAGAAAAGTTGGTTCGGATGAATATAAAGTTTATCTTTTAACGTGTTTCTATCAAAATGAAGTTATAGCGACCGCTAAGACAACATTAATGATACAAGGTGAGTAATATGGAAAAAAGAAAGATTACGAGAGAAGCAGTTCAGCATTATGCAAATGTTTCAAAAGATAAGGCCTCTATTCATATACAAGAAATCGAAGACAATAAAAGCACCGCTAAAAAAGCTATTGCCCATGGAGCGTATATCATGGGACTCGCACAGTCATTGTACAGCATGAAGCACGCGGGGCAGTGGGCAAAATCTTGCACTATGACATTTCATAACCCGGTATATGTTGATTCTAATGTATGGTTTGATTTTGTGGAGAAGAAGGACTGCATTGAGATTTTTGTGACAGGCGAGGATTCCGAACTATTGGCAAAAGGTGTTTTAGATGTTGCATGGTTATGAATTTGCGACCAGCAGAAAGGTGATATTTTGTGATTATGTTTGATCAGGTTAGCTTTTATTATCAAAATAACAATCCGATTGTTTCCAATCTCAATCTTTCCATAAAAGAACGGGAATATGTCGCCCTTGTCGGTCAAAATGGCTGTGGGAAGTCAACCATTGCAAAATTAATGAATGGTCTTCTTACTCCCAAAAAAGGGTCTGTTGAAGTTTTTGGAATGAAAACAGCTAATAATTCATATATTCAATCCATTCGAAAGCATGTTGGATATATTTTTCAAAATCCGGAAAATCAGTTTATTACGACATCGGTTTTAGATGAAATCGTGTTTGGTCTGGAAAATATTCAGGTTCCTAAAGAGGAAATGGATGAGCGCATTAACAAGACCCTAGCAATGGTTGGAATGTCGTCATACAAGTATGCGATGCCCCAATATTTATCCGGCGGGCAAAAACAAAAGATTGCCATTGCAGCTATTTTGGCTATGGAACCGAGCTATATTCTTTTTGATGAGGCGACATCTATGCTTGACCCAAAGGGGAGGCAAGATATACTCGCCATAATGCGCCAGTTGAATCAACTTGGGATAACGATTATTCATATTACCCATCATATGGAAGAGGCATTAGAAGCCAAACGTATTCTTTTTGTTAACAAGGGTGAACTGCGATTTGATGGTTCTCCATTCCAATTTTTTACAACCATTCCCGTAACTGACTACGGACTGGATAAACCTTTTGTCTTCCGTGCATCCGAGACACTAAATATACCTGTCGATTCCTCTCTGGATTGGAGAAAGTTGGCTGAATCTTTATGGTTTTCACATTAAAAGATATAAATGTTTGTATCGGTAAAGAAAAAATTTTACATAATATAACCTGTTCTATCCCTAGAGGGAGATGGATTTCCGTTATTGGAACATCCGGTTCAGGAAAATCAACATTGCTTAAAACGCTTAAAGGATTAGTTACTATCGACAGTGGAGAATATTTTTTCGACGATAGACAGATTGTACGAAAAAAAAGTATTGATACAACAGCTATTTCCGAAGTGGGATATGTTTTTCAATATCCTGAACATCAATTTTTCCAGACAACAGTATATAAAGAACTTGCGCTAGGTTTAGAACAAAAAAAGTACTCGAAAAAAAAGATAAATGATACCATCTCAGAAATACTGCAGCTTTTTGATCTGCCCGAGGAAATTCTTGCTAAATCCCCATTTCAACTAAGTGGCGGACAGCGCAGAAAACTTGCGATTGCATCCGTCATGACAACTAAGCCGAAGATTATGCTGTTAGACGAACCAACAGCAGCGCTTGATCCCATAAGTCGAAAGAAAATAGTAGCAGGAATCAAACACTGGCAAGAAGAAGGCAATACTGTTATCTTTGTCTCCCATCAGATGGAGGATGTTGCCGAGTATTCAGATAATGTCCTCGTTATGCAACGTGGCAGAATTGTCACACATATGGATGCGACAGCTTTGTTTTTGCATTATGGAAATCTTATGGAAGAAAGCGGAATGATTCTTCCGCCATCTGTTCAGCTGAAAAATAGTGTAGAAAAACTGGCGAAAGAATATGTTGATATCACCAGCTGCAGGGAAGCGGATATTTTAGCAGCGGTTCGCAAAGCAGTGGCCAAGCGAGGTGAACAATTTGTCTGAGGCAATTATTCTGGGGCAGTATATTGAAAAGGAATCAATACTTCATCGGCTTGATCCGCGTACAAAGCTAGTTTCGATGATCAGTATCATGGTATGGTTTGTCGTGATTCAGTCAGTGATGGAGTATGTGCTGGCCACGGTCTTTACTTTTTTCCTTCTGTTCATCTCAAATGTTTCGATACGATACTATTGGAAAAGTTTGCGTCCAATTCTGTTTATTATTTTGTTTACAGCTATGTACAATGCGTTTCTTACTAAAGGAGAAGTTGTCCTGTGGGAATGGTCCGTCTTCCATTTAACACAGGAAGGAATACATCAGGGAATCCGGTTTGCATGGAGAATTGTACTGCTTATTTTAATGGCATCTATACTTACATTCACCACAAAGCCACTGTCGTTAACTGCCGGTTTAGAGCGACTGCTCAAGCCATTATCCCGTTTTGGTATTCCTATTGAACAGTTTTCCCTGATGGTTACAATTGCAATTCGTTTCATCCCGACGATTGTGAGCGAATTTGATCGTATTGTACTTGCGCAAAAAGCAAGAGGGATCGATGTCAAAGAGCGCTCCTTGATTCAAAGGATGTTCTTGTATATACCCATGCTGATTCCGCTGCTTTTTTCTTTAATTCAACGAGCGGAAACACTTGCGGAAGCGATTGACTCGCGTGTATATGGAAAAGGGAAAAACCGTACCAGCTATCGCAGTCTTCAGTTGTCTGCAGCCGATTACCGGGGTCTCACTATTGTACATTTATTTGTTGTTACCGGTGTATTCTGGTCGATTTATTTTGTTTAGCAGGAGTTGGTTTGACAGGGTATTGTGGAATGGTTCCGC
This sequence comes from Lentibacillus halophilus, assembly GCF_055395055.1. Classification (NCBI taxonomy): domain Bacteria; kingdom Bacillati; phylum Bacillota; class Bacilli; order Caryophanales; family Bacillaceae; genus Lentibacillus; species Lentibacillus halophilus. Next base: position 361,359 of record NZ_AP043750.1, on the reverse strand, counting down.
ATTATGATATCGAGCGATAGTACTTAAAATAAGCCTTCTCCCTGATTTAAATTCGGTACTGTTTGAGTCACCACAAAGGCATCATATTTCCAGCCACCCATCATGAACTTCAACAACCTGGTCACATACATCCAGTGCGCGTAGTTGGAATAACAGTAGTTTTCCACTAGTCTTCTAGATTCTGAAACATATTTTTTTGATAGCAATAGCTGTATTTTGATAGGCTTCTATTATCATTTCAAACAATGCTTAATTTTCATGCAAATATAATAAGTTGTAAGTTCTAATAAGGGAGGTTTAAACCACATGTTAATCGAATGGTATTAGATTGCCTAATGCGGCGTTAGGGTTAAAGAAGTACGTAGAGGCGCTATAGTTTCATGAGTGGTTCAACATAACATAAAGTAGAAGTATTATGCCATCCTCCAGGAGGTGCTAAGCGTTCAGACGTTTATCGGTATCTGGTAACATAACATCCCCACCTAAGTTTATAGTGGATAGGCCACATAATAACCTTTAATTATACATGGAGTTTACGTGCTCGGGTGGAACACTTATTTCAAACGGCACATCTTTAAAGGCGGGAAGCATAGAACTGCTTCACTCACCTCCCCGTGCTCTATAGTGTATCTGATTTCCATTTACATTATAGCAACTTTTACCGTGGAGGGAGAGTTTCTTTCATTACATTTTTGTGCCTTAAGCACAGCGAAAGGAATGATACTTTAAATGCAAAAGAACAAAAAGGCGATGGTTGGTACTCATTGGGGAATCTATCAAGTTGAGACTAGTGACGATGCTGTTGTTGATGTACAGCCTGCGGGGACGGACTCTAATCCATCTCCCATTGGAGAACTATTGTATGATGCGATGGATAACCGTTTCCGTATTTCTCAACCTATGGTTAGAGCTGGATATTTACGAGGTGATCAAAATCATCGTCAATCTCGTGGAAAAGAACCTTTTGTACCGGTAAGTTGGGACGAAGCACTTGAACTGGCAGCATCTGCATTAAAGGACATAAAGGAAAAGGTAGGAAATGCCGGAATCTATGGTGGATCGTATGGATGGGGCAGTGCCGGGAGATTCCATCATGCCCAAAGTCAGATCCACCGATTTTTGAACACTATCGGGGGGTACGTCGCATCGGTGAACAATTACTCTGCGGGCGCGTGCCAAGTTATTGTTCCCCATGTAATTGGTGTGGATTATGGAACTGCAGACGATGTAGTAGAATATGGTGAGATCATCGAGGCTTGCGACTTGCTCATTGCCTTCGGAGGTTTGAATCAGTATAATAACCAAGTAATACCTGGTGGGGTCACTGACCACAACGAAAGAAATGTGATCGAAGAGCTTGCAGCATCGGGCACCGAAGTTATCTCGATCAGCCCCATTCAATCCGATATACCAAGGGATGTTGCGAGTGAGTGGATTGCTGCAAGACCTTGCTCAGACGTTGCTATTATGCTTGGAATTGCCCATTACCTTGAAGTGAACAGCAAGGTCGACGTTACGTTCATTGATCGTTACACAGTCGGATATGACAAGTTCAAGGCATATCTGCTGGGGCAGTCTGACGGTGTTATGAAGGATCCAGAATGGGCATCCTCCATCGCTAATATTCCTTCACAAGATATTATACGTCTCGCAGATAAACTTGCCAATGCACGTTGTCCGTTAATAACGGTTAGCCTGTCACTGCAAAGATCAGAACATGGCGAACAACCCTTCTGGCTCGCCATCGTGCTTGCCGCTATGCTGGGATCGATAGGAAAGAAAGGTGGCGGTTTTGGACTTAGATGGGGGAGTAGTAATGGTTCAGGTTACTATCATAAACCCCCTTTTTCATGGGGTAGACTTCCACAAGGCCGGAACCCAATCAAGCAGACGATCCCTGTTGCCCGAATTGCTGATATGCTACTAAATCCAAGTAGCCCTTACTCATACAATGGAGAAATAAGAACCTATCCTGATATCCAACTAATCTATTGGGCTGGCGGTAATCCATTTCATCATCACCAAGATTTGAACAAACTCCGTCGTGCTTGGAGGAAGCCGAAAACCGTGATTGTTCATGATTCGACTTGGACAGCTACGGCACGTCACGCGGATATCGTATTCCCAGCAAACACCTTTCTTGAGCGTAATGATGTTATTTGCAGCAAAGATGATTATCATATTACTCCGTCGAAAAAGGTGCTGGAGAATTACGGGCAATCTCGAACTGATTATGAAATTTTCTGCGGGTTGGCTGAAAGACTGGGTGTGCTTGAAGCTTTTTCAGAAGGTCGCGATGAGACGGCGTGGCTGAAAAACATTTATAAAGTTAGTAGGAATAACGCCAAACAGGCAGGTGCCGAATTGATTCCCTTTGATGAGTTTTGGGAGACGGGCGAGCCTTTATATGCAGAGCCTAAGATGAAGCCGAGACGAAATAACTTTATGTCACGCTTTCTCAACGATCCTAAGGCCCAGCCGCTGTCGACACCTTCCGGGAAGATCGAGATCTTCTCGAGTAGAATCGCATCCTTTAAATATGCTGACTGTACCGGGCATCCGAAATGGTTCGATAAGAATGAATGGTTAGGAGCGCCTCGGGCAAGTAGTTTTCCATTACACATGATCTCCCATCAACCACGTAATAAACTTCATAGTCAATTCGATTTCGGAGCTTTCAGCCATAAGGATAAGACAGCGGGGAGGGAGACGGTTACTATAAATCCTGCTGATGCATGTAAGCGTGGGATAGCGGACGGAATGCTTGTACGGATTTTTAATGATCGAGGTGCTTGCTTGGCAGGAGCGCGACTTTCAGACGACATTATGCAAGGTGTCGTTAGTTTGCCTACAGGCGCATGGTATTGTCCAGACGATACCGAGGGACCTAATAGCCTGGAGTACCACGGCAACCCGAATGTCCTGACAGCGGATAAAGGTACTTCTTTACTAGCGCAAGGGCCAACCGCCCATAGTTGCTTGGTCGAAATCGAACCGTTTCATGGTTCTGCGCCAGAAGTTCAAGAATTGTTAACGCCCAAATTTATTTCGCGTGCGGATGTGTAAAAAAACGGAAAAAACTTAACAGAAACAGATTTTTTCATTTATTTGATGCATCATTAGTATAGCTGGAACCCTTGATGTTCAAGGGTTGATAAATTATCTAAGAATTTCTGTCACTGGCATTGCATAAATAATAAGGAAAAATCAATAATATTCCCAATTATCAAAATGTAAGTTTCAGGGTATAAAAAATCCTAGATATGGATGTTTATAGGGAAGCGAAAAATGATTTCTTTAGCAAGATAATACAAACTCCTGAATTTAAGCAATTAAAAAGCGGTGAAGATAGATAAATATAATTCGTTCAACAAACGGGCGCCGCTCGACAAGTTCTGCCTTTCACGCCTTACCATCCCATTTCTTGGAGCTGCCATTGGGATAGACCCGAAAAAAATCGAGAGTGCTAAAACAGAATTTTTTGTGGCTTACGGTGGTCCTTTAGCTGGATTACTATCCATACTTCCAGCAGTCGCCCTTTATATGACAACAGGTAATCCTTATTTCCGAACAAACGATCATGGCAAACCAGTTCACGTCCTTATTTGTCAAAAGAACGAAAAGACCAGGTTAATCGTTATCTTCAAAGCAATACAGGTTTTACTTTTCCGATTTCACAGGAAAAGAAGCGTACAGAAATTGAAAAGACCAAGGTAGAGAAAGACATTTTGCGAGGTATTTTAAATGAAATGAACATGAGAGAGGATACACTGGAAACAGAGTCTGATGGTCAGTTTGCGTCAGTAGGGACAAAAGTTAAATCTCTTTTTCTATACTGCTTGCTATAATCCTTGTTTTTGCCATTAATATTTTAGACGCCAGTCAGCCAACAGGTTTGTAGTTGGTGGGTAGTGCTTGTCATCTTCCGTGTACTGCTCTATGTGGAAGTTGAATTATCAACTAAGAAGAATGACAGGTAATGCTTTTAATTATGGTAAAATAATAAGAACAAATAGAAATAAGGAAAGGAGAAGCAATATGTTAGATAAGAATGATACAAATGTTCAGTTGCCTAATGAAATCATTGGAATACTTGAAAAGAGTGTCAACGGAAAAAACATTGATGAAAAAGTACGATTATCACTAGCTATTGGAATGTTTGTTGATGGAACGGTTACTCTGGAACGTGCAGCTGAACTTTAAGGAATGCCTTTGGCAAATTTTATAGATATCCTTCGTAATAAAAATATTCCATGGATGGAATATACCCCAGAACATATTAAAGATGACGAAACAGCTATCCAAAAATATAAGGATGGACAGAATAAATGAGTACGATCATTACAAACACAAGTCCTATCATTGCCTTATCTATGATAGAAAAACTATCAATATTATGGGAAGGAGTGAGAAAACGTCCGTATGGTCGTTTTTATTTATGATATGATAGATGTGGAGATCGAAGATCGTATCGCATCAATGGAAATGCTAGGTTAGATCGGCTTTGGGGTAGATTTGGATGCTGTAATACTAAATGACTAAACAGGGATTGTAAACTTGAGTGACTAAGCGTTTGGATGGTTTGATGTGAGGCTGAATTTCATAAAGGTTATGAGCCTAGTAGGTGATATGTTCGCTACCTATATCGTGATAGACAGATTTTATCAGGAGATCGGATTTAAGCCAGAGGCTTAGATAGAGGGTGGGCTATATTTAGAATTAATCGCAACAAAGTTTTATTCATTAGAATGAGGATTGGTGTTTATGGTGACTAATAAATATAATTTTCAAAAGCTTACTCCCACTGAATATGAAGATTTAAATATTTATGAGTCTTCTTTGGATTTTGTATTTCAGGAAAAAGATCTAAAAAACGTTGCAATAACAGGATCATATGGTGCAGGGAAGAGTAGTGTCTTAAAAACATACAAAGATAAGCGACCTCAAACAAGCTTTCTGAATATCTCACTTGCTCATTTTGGATCAGATCTTGAAGATAAATCCAGTAATAAAGAGTATAGTGATACAACTCTAGAAGGTAAAATTCTTAATCAGCTGATTCATCAAATTGACAGTAAAAATATCCCACAAACACATTTTAAGCTTAAAAGGAATGTGCGAGCACGATCAATTTGGTTAGACGCTACCTTAATATCCTTGTTCATTATTCTAGTATTTTACATATTTGGTTTCAATGCTTGGAGTAAATTCGTCCAAAGTTCTGATTCATGGCTAGCATGGATTTTTGATTTTTCGACTAAGGATATTTCTGTTGTAATAGCAGGTTTAATATCTGTTGCCTTATTAGCTTATGCCCTTTATGGGTTAATGAAGATGTTCAGGTATAATAAAATAATACTTAGCAAGTTCAAATTAAAGGGCAGTGAAATAGAAGTTTTATCAGATGACAAGGAATCCTATTTCGATAAATACTTGAATGAAGTCTTATATCTATTTGAAAATGCTAAAACAGATGTGATAGTTTTTGAAGACATGGACCGGTTTAATAATATAAAGATATTTGAAAAGTTAAGGGAAATAAACTCTCTTATTAATAAAAAATCTTCCAGGACTATTCGCTTCTTCTACCTTCTTCGAGACGACATATTTGTTTCTAAAGATAGGACAAAATTCTTTGATTATATGATTCCAATTGTTCCTATTGTAGACGGTTCTAATTCTTATGATATGTTTATTAGATTTTTTGAAGAGGGGGATATTTCAGAGCATTTTGATAAAGGTTTTTTGCGAGGTCTATCGCTGTATATAGATGATATGCGTATACTTAAGAACATTTATAACGAATACGTAATCTATAATGATCAAATCCAGACCACTGAATTAGACTGCAATAAATTATTAGCTATTATTTCGTATAAAAATATCTTTCCAAGAGATTTTAGTGAGTTACAGCTAGGTAGAGGATTTGTGTATACGGTTTTTTCTAATAAAGATAAATTTATTGAAGAGGAAAAAGCGAAGTTAGACATTGAAATTAAGAAGAAACAGGATCAAATTTCTGCTGCCAAAAATGAATTATGCAATAGTATAGATGAGTTAGATGCCCTTTATTTTCCTTGGGAACATCCATTAAAAGTGGATGGGGATCATGAGAATAAATTCTCTTCTATAGTAGATTTGATCAAGGCTATGAAGGATAATCCAGACAAAATAGACAAGATTCGTTATGATCGTTCAAATATTTCTTTTGATTTTGAAGATAAGAACAGAGAAATGACCGAAGATGATGATTACCAGGCTCGAAAACAAGCAATTGAGGATAAGTCTAACAAGAGCATTGAACAAATAGATAAGCAGATAGATGAAATGCAACAAAAAAAGACACATATTGAAACACGGAAATTTAATAAGATTATTACAAGAGATAACATTGAAAGGATTTTTGGTGTAGACTTTGAAAATGAAACTGAAAAAGAAATTCCTTTCAAAAGTGTTAAACTAAGCTCGTACTTTTCTTTAATTAAATATTTAATAAGAAATGGTTATATTGATGAGAAGACCTATCCAGATTATATGACTTATTTTTATGAGAATAGTCTTAGTAGAATAGATAAAATCTTTTTGCGTAGCGTAACTGATGAAGTTGCTAAAGCATTTTCTTATGAATTGAAGAAACCCGAGGACGTTATTTCCCAATTACAGGATGGTAATTTTAATCAGGAAGAAATCCTTAATTTCGATCTCTTGGAATATTTATTAAAATCGAATGGTGAAAAATTGCCTTTGTTCATTAACCAAATAAAAAATGATAAAAGGTTTGATTTCATTTTACAGTTCTGGAGTATAGAAAGAGAAAAAGAAAGGTTTATTAAAATCATAAATCATTATTGGACTGATATTTTCAAAGACATGCTAGTTGATAATCATTTTTCCAATATCCAAAAACGAATGTATATTGTTGATTCGTTTTACTACTCTACAGACGAGGATATATTGAATCTAAATGTGGATAATTGTCTAACTGAATTCATTTCCAATGATGATGAATTTTTAAATATTAGTGACCCAGATTCAGAAAAAATTATTAGCAAACTTAATTTATTAGAGGTGGAATTTAAACAGATCAATTATGAACGTTCAGATCATGAACTTTTTATGTCGGTCTATGAATCCAATTTATATCAAATAAGTATGACAAACATTTCACTTATGTTGGAAAAAGTTTATGATTTATCACGTAATGAGGAGTTCAAGCATAGAAACTATACTTTAATTGTTTCTCAACCTGAAGAACAATTGGCTTATTATATTGAAGAGAACATGGATCACTACATTGACATTGTTCTTGAAAACTGCGATTCATGGATTACAGACGATGTAAATCAAGCGCTCCATATTGTCAATGATACCGATATTAGTTCTGAACATAAGTCGATTTATATAAGTTATCTTCAGACCAAAATAACGAGTCTAAATGATATAGATAATAATGATTTTTGGTCGTTATTTTTGCAGCATAACCTTGTTGAGTACTCAGTTTTCAATATCCTAGAGTATTATTTGTTAAATGGATTGGATTCTTTGCTTGTAGACTTCATTAATAATAATGACATGTCTTTGGATTTTGATTCTGTTGAAGTGAAAGAATGTTTCGGAGACAATGCTACTGTAAACTTCTATTCTGATATCATTTCATGCCATGAATTATTTGACACGAAGTATAGTATGATCATGGAAGGCTACAATAACTGTATTGGGGAATTCTCTTTTGAAAACATCCCTGATGATAAAATTCAAATATTAATCACGCTTAATGTCATTTGTATGAATGAGTATAATCTACAAATCATGAGAGAGACTTACTCTGATCATTTAATGTCTTTTATATATGCTAACGCTTCTCAATATGCTTTTGAGGTTATCGATAGCGAAAACTTTTCATTCAATGAATTTGATAATTTGCTGGACAGCGATATCGGGGATTCATTTAAACTTAAACTATTAGAAAATACATCAAGATCTATATCTGTGGAAGATAAGTCGTATTCCGAAGATATTATATGTCATATTCTCGAACGTAATTTTGACACTGAAGATATTCTTTTCTTAATAAATGAATACGAGCAAAAAAGTTCCAGAGTAAAAGAATCGATCTATAATTTATGTATAAAGAATATAAATGAGATTATAGATAAAGAGTATGACATCTCGTATGAACTTTTAGTTAAACTCTTTAAATCAGAGAAGATCGATGATGACACTAAGAGGCAATTGTTGATTTTACAGCTTCCTGATCTTTATAAAGATCAAGCAAAAGAGATTTTTACCATTTTAGATATGTCTGAGTTCTCCTTGGTATTTGAAGGTAAGAATCCAAAGATTGTTAAGACGAACCATAATGAGCAACTACTTAAAATCCTGAGATTTAAGGGGTGGATTTCCAGTTTTAAAGAAGATGAATACTATCCTGATTCTTATCGCGCAATGGGACGTCGTTTAAATAAAAGAAGAAAAGAAAACAAAACGAAATACGAACATGACCCGGCGTAATTATCAAAAGGAGTCTTAATCATTGTAACGATATTATAGTAGGTATGGTTCGCAAAAGCATGGGGACGGTTCTCATGCTTTCTTTTATTTCGTTAAGTGTAAAAGCGAACGTTTTTATTAATTTCACCCTTTGCTATATTTCACACACAAGAAATCCACTTTTTATCTATCACACCTCGTCAGACTCTCAAATTTCCCGCTTACCCTACCTTAAAATACGATTTCCCACTTTTTGAATGAGAACAAATGTTCTTGAATTTCCTATTAGAATACTTTATGATATTGATAACCAACAGGAAAGGTGTGATGAGATGGCGACTGTTGTTTCGAGCATTGGTCTCAAAGGCATGGAAGGTTACCGTGTTCAGGTGGAGGTGCAGCTGCTGACGGAAATTGAAGGGATTTGTATTGTGGGTCTACCGGATGCTTCGGTGAAGGAGTCAAAGGATAGGGTGTTGGCGGCTCTGTATGCGTATGACTGCGAGATAGCTGATAAACGTATCATTATTAATTTATCCCCTGCTGAACAAAAGAAAAACAGTCCGATTTTTGATTTGGCGATGGCGATTGGAATTATGAAGGAAACGGGTGAGATAAAAGATCCCATTCCTGACGCAGCAGCTTTTCTGGGCGTTGTATCATTGGATGGATCCATTAAACCGGTTGAAGGGATGCTGCCGGCTATTATAGCAGCTAAAAAATCAGGTTATAAGGTTTTGTATATACCGCCGATGCATGAGTTTCCATTATCTCATATTGATGGGCTTGAACTTCGATTTGCTGAAACACTTCAGGATGTTGTCGAATCTTTTTCTGGTCAATTGCAATTGAACGTTTCCGCGCGAGGCAAGACTTCACACATGACAGACCTCTCAGAAAGCAATACCCCCGCCTATGAGAAAGACTTCAAACATGTTCTTGGACATAAACAGCCCAAAAGGACGCTGGAATTGCTGCGGCAGGCGGACATAATGTTTTGATGGTTGGACCACCGGGGTGTGGCAAAAGCTTGCTTGCGGAGACATTTAATCCATTTTACCACCGCTAAAACAAGAGGGCAGCTTTGACGTCATGAGCATTTATCAATTGGCAGGGATGATCAACGAAGGGTATCAACTGCCGCCTTATAGAGCCCCACATCATTCCGCATCAGCTGTTTCACTGATAGGCGGCGGCGCAAACCCGAAGCCTGGTGAAGTGACCCTCGCGCACAATGGTGTGCTTTTCCTTGATGAAATGGCGGAATTCCCCAAGCGAACGTTGGATATGCTCAGACAACCTCTGGAAACGGGGGAGGTAACGATTAGCCGGGCAACATCGACCGTGACATATCCGGCTCAATTTATATTAATAGGGGCCATGAACCCTTGTCCATGCGGCTATTTAGGGTCACGACACCGGTACTGTACCTGTTCCCCCAAAAAAATTCTTGCCTACACCAATCGAGTCTCCGGCCCAATAGAGGATCGGATGGATATTTTGTTAACGCTTAACACAGTGGCATTGGAGAGTGAGTCCATACATAGTAATGAGTCATCATCAGATATACGACCCCGTGTTCAAGCAGCACGAGACATACAATTTGCACGTTTTGACAGTGACATTACGAATGCGGTTGTTTCCAATGAGCAGTTATCTCATTGTTGCGGGTTGAATGATGATCAGCAGAAAATGCTGCAGCAATGGGCGAGTCAATACAATTGGAGTACGCGGGTACAAATGAAAATCCTCCGCTTAGCGAGAACAATATCTGACTTAAGCGGTCATGAGGACATTTCCAATGAAGCGATTTGGGAAGCCGTTACAATGCGCCGCCCCAACTCGAGCTTAGGGCAGAAAAGAGCGACAGCAGATCACTAGGATGAAACATGAAAAACCATGATCAAGCTCGAGGGAGGCAGAAAAAATGGCCCGCAAAGCCCGGGTGAAAAGTAAGAGTGGCATCTACCATGTTATGCTTCGTGGCGTGAACAGACAGGAAATCTTCCATGACGATGAGGACTGTGAGAAATATCTTGAAATCATCAAAAAATATAAAGCCCGAACGGCCATAAAAGTCTACGCATGGTGTTTGATGAATAATCATGTCCATTTGTTGTTGAAGGCTGTTTTCGTAAACTTTGTTGCTTTTATATATAAAAAAAGGATTTTTTTAAAATCCTTTTTTTACCAACTCGTTCAGAGTACAAGCGGATAACCAATATAGTTAAAAGTATTCATGTCGGCAAAAACAACTACAAAGTTCGGTTCGGATTTTCCATCTTTCGGAAACATAATCCTATAAACTTCTTTTCCTTCGTATGATTTGTCCTTAACTTCACTCATCATATTCTCTTCTAAAGTTACTTTTGATACCTTGCCATCTTTCCAAGTACCGTTGATGCTTTCCTTTTGTTGTTCAGATAATTGACTCCAAACAACTTCTCTTACATCCTTTTGATTACTGCTTTGTTCTTGGGTATTAACCGTGTTTTGGTCATTATTATTATTATTATTTGCTTGTCCGTTTTGATTAGAGCAAGCGAATAACCCTAATAAGAGAAAAGAAGAAAGGATAAATAGAACGCTTTTTTTCAAAACCAACACCTCCTCATTTAATTAGACGACAATTCCCCATTATACGTTTCAACATAAAACCGTCTTTCCTTTGTAACTATGCATTTCTCAGCATTTGAACCGTTGAATAATTCGATTTTTGACAAGCTGAAATAAGCATTTGCTGAAACATACCGATAATCCATCATAAAATAATATCGGGGAAGAGAAGTATGGGGACGGTTCTCATGTTTTCCTTTTACCAAAACACAATTTGCCTGTTTATGTGAACTTGGGGGTTGAGCTCAAATTTCTCAGCTGATTTTGCAAACCCTCTTGGAAGCACGGGAACCGTCCCCGCGCTTTCCGGGCTGCAGAAGTTTGCGGAGTGGTATGTGAAGTATTATGGGGTGGAGTAATGATGCAGGATTAATAACTGTATGTGCGTCCCATAGGGACGCTAGTATAAAATTATTGCAGCTTTTGCAGGATTTTGATGATGCTTGCCGAAGTAATATACACAAGTCACTCTATAAATTAGTGATCGAATGATCTAGTTTGCAACAGATAATCATGTAGCAAAGGGGGGGAGAGTAATTAGTACTCAGACAGAGAAATCGATGGAGACAAGGATATTAGAATTATCAGATATGATGAGTGATAAATGGGGTAGTGATAATAAAACGGAAAATTTGCATAATCGATTAAAGAGTTTCATATTACAAATTGATGATGCAGATAATGATATAAGAGAAATTTTATTAACACTTACTGAGGAATTTAGCTATTTTTCAAAAGCAAATGTAAATGAGTTACTTATTCATTTTAACGATCAAATAAATAACGAACTTCAGTTGAAGGTAGATAAGACAGTTTTTTCGAAAATAGAAGGTGTAGGTGCTTCTAAATCTAAAATGGATAGTTCAAATACTATGTTAGAAGAGTTTAAAATATGTAATGAAATTTCAGGCGATTTTACTCATAGTCTTTCTGCATTAACTAAATCTGCATTAAATCGAATAGATAATATTGTTATCTTTGATGACATTATCGGAAGCGGGAATACACTAATAAAATTTTTAACTTCACATGCTGAAAAGATAGTAACAACAGGAGTGAAAATATATGTGTTTTGTCTTGTGATATTAGAAAGTGCTTTAGAACAGGTTAATTGTTTTCTTGAAAGGGAAAATATTAACGCGGAAATTAAGTATTACACAATTCAGCCTAAAGCTTTTAAAGAAAATTATATATTCGGTGGAGAGGCAAATACTAAGCAACAACGATTTAAAGATTATAAAAGATTTAAGAAAATGCATAACATTTTAGGATATGAAAACTCTCAAGCTCTTGTTGCTTTTTACCGAAACACCCCTAACAATACTCTTTCTGCATTTTGGTGGCTTTCTGATAATTGGAAAGGATTGTTTCCACGTAATAATAGACGTCCAGATTTTATGAAGAAAAGAACTGATAAGAGCAGCTCTGCTGCTTATAATTTAAGTAAGAAGGAAACAAACTAAAAATGAAAGAAATTCACCTTAAATTAATACTAATTTATTTAAATGACTATGAGGACCAGTATGAATTACATGAGATTAAAAAGTTATGTAATTATACAACAAGTCAAATGTTTGAAGCATTACAAAGTATTGAAGAAAAAGGTTTTATCCAATATGAAAATAATAAATTCTCACTTAAGATATTAGATAAAGGTAGGGAATATTTACAAGAAAACAATTTGAATGAAATATCTATAGATGATTTGTATGAAAGTACGGTAACTTTAAATATTAGTAATAATACAATTGGATTTGAAGATATATATATACCACAAAATTTCAAAAAATAATCTGCATTTTTCTAGAATTGAATAACGAGTCGTTATTCGTGAAACAAAGTTACTTTATGGCTAAGCAACATGATTTGAAATGCAAAATCATGTTGCTCAACCAAAGAGAAAACCGCTCTTTGGTTGGCACGTTCACTAGCAAAGATGTAGGGGTACCATGTGTGAACGTGAAGTTAAGTTCAATAATCTGGTAGTTAATGTGAGGTTATTTTAAGTGGATTTACTTAAATTAGAGAACGAAATGATAGAAAAACAATATAATAATGATTATATAGCCGAGGTCATCACATATGCTAAAGCAATTCAAAGTAATGGGTACAATGTGATTTTTGATATTAAACACTTGTCACTTTTAACGGGTATTAGTATTAAAGAGTTATATGCTTTTTATTCAATGAAAGAAAATCTTTATAAGGAATTTAAAATCCCAAAACGGTCTGGTGGGTACAGAAAAATAATTGCACCAAGTGAAAATCTCAAATATATCCAAAGATGGATTTTGAATAATATTCTTCATAAAGTAGATATTAACCCTCATGCTACGGGTTTTGTTTCTTCCCGATCAATTGTCACTAACGCAGTGAGACACGTTGGGAAAGAATGTGTTGTTAATCTTGATATTAAAGATTTTTTTCCTAGCATAACATTTCGCCAAGTATATTCTGTATTTCAAAACATGGGGTATAGTAAATACGTTTCAATGTTTTTTAGTGGCTTTTTAACTTATCGTGGTGTATTACCGCAAGGTGGCCCCACTAGCCCGATTTTATCGAATATAGTGTGTAATAGATTGGATGAAAGACTTGCTAACTTGGCTTTACACATTAACGCTGACTATACTAGGTATGCAGATGATATTACTTTTTCCGGACATAAGAGTGTTGCCAAATATATAAAGCTAATTAAAAACATTATTCAAGATGAGGGATTTGAAATAAATAAGAAAAAGATTCGTGTTCAGCATGAATATCATCGACAAATGGTAACAGGTCTTATCGTAAATGAAATTTTAAGTGTACCAAGAGAAACTAAAAAATATTTGAGACAACAAATTTATTTTGCAAAAAAGTTTGGTGTTAGTAATAGCTTACGTAAACAGGAACTAGAAAAGACAAATTATAGTGAATATCTTTACGGCATCGCCTACTTTATAAAAATGGTCGAAAAATCGGTTGGTGAAACCTTTATCAAAGAACTAAATCAAGTTGATTGGGAAAGCTAATAACTGATTTGAGTATCTAGTATATATAGAGACTAGTTTTATACTTCTTGCATTTTAAGGGTGCACATCTACAGTTGCTTTTACAATATACCAGTAACCGTCCTTTGTGTCTCCGTGGAATGTATTAAAATAGATGAATTATTATTTACATTTAACTTCTTGGAGGGGAATATAGTTGTGTGAAAGACAGTATCCAGATTTTTTCCCGGTTGGATGTCCGCCCAGTGACGCAAAACCAATGGAAATACGAGTATACAGATTAGTGCAAGGCAATACTATTACTAAAGAAGATTTCAAGTCATTCATTGAAGAAGGTCGTAACGGAAGCAATCCTAAATTTTCTTTTACAGAGTACGGCTTATCGGTAAATTTGAAGCATGAGGAATTAAGAAACTATCGGCGTGCCGTTCCTGCGTTAAGGAAAAAATTTAAAAATATCGCTTATGGAATTACATATAAAGACAAAGGTGTTGTGAAATCAACTCCATCAGCAAAACAGGAAAATCACTATACGTGGTGGTTATGCAAAGATGCAGAGCCAGAAAGTGATTTTTTTATATTGTGAGGTGAGATCCAATGGAAGGTCCTAATAGTCATATGACGATTGATTTAATCGGTAACATTTACGTTATTGATGAAATAATTTATTATGATAAATTGCTATCTTTCTCTTGTAAAAATGATATAGGAAACTTATTTTTAGCCATCTGTATTGAATTGGATGATATGGAGCAGTGGTTGTTTTTGCCTGTTAGTGAAGCGCGTCTAATCCAAATTCTTAGAGGTTCTATAACAGCTTACAAGGCTTTCGAACAGTCTGAGATGGGATTTATATGGAAAATAACAATACATGCTAATTATAATAAAGAGGGAAAAGCTGAAAAAATATCTTTTGATAAGTTAGCAGATGTGGACCTTCCTGATAAAGATATTTTATTTGATGTTTATGGTGAAGACACTTTTTCAATCAAACGTAGCAAGCAGGAGAAAATTTTAGAACAATCAATTAAAGAACGTAGAGAGATTATAGATATATCACTTGAATTAGAACAATCTCATACACACGAGATTGGAGCAGCCTTTTTAGGGAACGTATTGAAAGGAACACAAGATATAGTTAATGTAATCTCTCATCGCCAAGGAATGAATGCCAGCATTCCTAAAAAAATAAAAGATGATAATAAATTAATTTATACTGGGAATTATGCTGCATCTTTTGGTATAAGATTGAAATCGAATAAACTTGCAGATATTTTTAATGAGTCAGAACTGCAGAGAAACCTTTCAGTTCTTATGAGCCTCTTAAAAGCTAAATCAAATGCAGAAGAAATCTCGGAGATTACAAAGGAGTTGAACCCAAAAGTACTTAGTCACTATAAAAACTTTTTGAATTTATTTCAAAAAGAAGATGTAGCAATTAATACAAATTTGGCATTTCCAAGTAATAAGTTAAATAACGTTAAATTAACGTCTGAGGATATAGCACAAAGTATTAAAGTTTTGGAGTCAGAAATAAATGAGACTTCAAAGGAATACTCGTTTTACGGAAAAATCGTTGCAATTGACATCACCAGAAACAATTTTAAATTTATTACGGACGATGATGATACTATTAGCGGAGAAATAGACAAAGCTGTAAATATAGAAGAATTTCTTCTCCCAAAAAGGGCAAAAGTGAAATTACGGGTAACGACAAAAATAAGTGATTTCAACGATGAAGAACAAATTGAATACGAATTATTAGAAATTGATTATAACCTTTAAAAAGCATGAAAACATTTTTTGACTTCCAATACAGCAATACAAAGGTTTCGTTTTAAGAGATGTATTTAGCGAATATCTGTGGAACCCTGTACGCTCTTAGAAATAAGTCCAACGGATTAGCAGCATACATTCCGCATTGAATTGCTTTTCTTAACATGTTGAAAATCGGGGGTTGTCCTCATAGCTTAATCAAAATCGGGGACTGTTCCCATAGCTGCACAGGTTCACGAAGTGTTATAATAATGAATAAATTACTCAACTTTCGCACCGCAGAATGAGCCTGTAACCCTTGATATGCCTTGATCTAAACCAAACTGACTATGCTGCTTGTGCGTTAAATTCCTCATTGCCAAGAAATGTTTTCTTTAAAAATTGCGGGAGGTTATCAAATAGCTCATCGATGATGGATTTGACTTTTTCTTCTGAAAGCACTGGTTCATTTGAAAGTGTTGACTTTAACGCATCTATGATCATCATGAACGCTTGGGCAAACCGAATGTCTTCCATTTCATCGCAGCACAAATAGAAGAGCTGTCCAATCGTTTTTGGATCTTTCTCTTCACGGGAGCTTATCGCAAGCATGATATAGCGTGTGAAGACGATTGTCGTATGGGCTACGAGCGCATCATAATGACGTGACTGGCATTCTTTCGCTAAACGTAGATGGGATTTGGCGACCTTGAAAAAGCACTCGATATCCCAACGCTTCCCATAAAGGCGAACAACTTCTTCTTCCGGCAAATCCAGATTTGTAGAAAGAAGCGCCAACCATTGTTTAGAGCGGTTTCGATCCCGTACAAAAACAATACGGGCTTGTATATCCTTACCATTGTCATCTAATCCCAGGCTGACAACAACAGAAGCAAGAATCTTAGCACGTCCCCGTTTTTTTCGCACTTTTTTATAGAGTTGGTTCAAGGTATATTTCTCGCCTTCGTAGGTGTAGTAAACCCGATGCATGCTTTTGAGCATACAGATGACATGAAGAGGATAGTCAGAAACAACGCGCTTAATCACTTTAGGAAAGGCAAACCAACTGTCAAACAACAAGGTTCTGGCACAAAGCTGTAACGGATTAACGTCATCCAAGAGATCAAACATCGCTTCAGTTGATTTTTGCAGGGCTTCCTGACGTCGCTTGTAGCCAACCGTGCGCTTGTCAATTTTGGAGTTTATCTCCTGAAACCGGTTCTTGCGCTGTTTGGAGCTTAATAACGAGAAAGCCAATGGAATGAACGTATTCCCATCTGACCAGCCAAGTGTAAGCATTCGAAACCCTTTGACAAACTGCCCTGTGGTATGGTCATGCACACGAGCAAGCAGTTCGACGGTCTTACTGCGAGCACGGCTGTATAAAGAATCATCGAAAATAAGGACGCGTTCACGGTCACTTGAGACCAGAGACAACAGGCTGGTTACAATCACATTCCTGCTCAACAACACAAGAAACTTTCGCCAGTTGTATCTGGGATTGTTGAGAAAACGGTGGACTGCATCTTTTCTTGGAGCATCTGAAACACGGTCCGAATCAAGAATTCGAAAAAGGTTCTTGCCGTGCAGGACAAGCGAAAAAATAAACTGGAGAAGGAACACGGGAGAAAATCCATCTTCTTTTCGAATGTTCGCCTGATTAAGCAGTGACCCCAGTTTATTTTCCTTGAAAAAGCGTGAAATATAAGAATTAGCCTCGTTTTTTGGTTCAGAATTTGGTAAAATAGTAGCCATAAATACATCCCTTTCTGGTTTTAGTTGTGGTGACTATATTTTACCAAATTGGGATGTATTTTTGTGTGATTTTTTAATATTGTTTTCCGGATTAGCTCAGTCATATCAAGGAATTATTAGCGTTTTTTAGATGCGAAAGTTGAGATAAATTATTTTTAGAGGCATACTTAATAATTGTATAGACGGGTGATTATCTCTATTGAAATTAAATTGAAATAAATAATTGTGAATTAGTGACATGTTTGGTATTATTAGATTTCAGGTATACATAATGAAGGGATTTAATTTTCTAAGGGGGCTTTCTATGAACAATAACTTATGGCATTTCATAGGAGTTCAACGAAAAACTAGGACGGATGCTGATAAAAAAGTTGATTTAATAATGAATGAAATATTCAAATCACTAGACTTATTATTAGTAATTAAGCTGGAGAATTACCGCGATATTCATCAGCTTATAGAGGAAAAAAGAAGACAGGATAACGAGACAGCTTACTTTTGGGATTGGCTGAATGAAGATGGCTTGTTTAAAATAAAACAAATATTACAGTACAACTTAGCTGATTCTGAAGAGCTGCATGGTTTCTTGGATTATCGGGATATGATTTTGAAATTGGATGCAGAAAGTCAGATTCCAGATAGCTTGTTCACCTCTATTGCTGATACCGTTACTGAAATTCATGGATTGATTGAAACAATATCAGAAGAAACTGCTACTATAGAAGAACAAAGATACAGATCTCCATTTAATGAGGAACCGATACAGTATCCTATACCAGTAGATATTCACCAAAATGAACAACAATGGGTCGTAAATAAAAGCGAAAGTCCTGCTGGAAACAGTAGGACTTTTATTGTAGTATAGTAATAGAAGGAGGAACAGATATGGATCAAGAAAAAATATTCGAATATTATAAAATGGCGAAAAAGAATTTTAAGATGACCAACGCTTTTCTTGAAGATGTGACTGTTGAAAAATATCAGGATATACCAGTTGGTGGCGGTGTTAATGAAGTTAGTTTTGGAAAAAGATACGATAAAATAGATGACCAATATAAGGGGTTTTTGAAAACTACGATTCTATGCCGTGACAATAATACCAATGAAGTTGTTATGAAGATTGAAGTTGTTTATAGTGGCGTTTTTGAGTCAACGGGATTGGGACAAGCCGAGATGGAAGAATATGTAGAAGCTCAAATAGTACCACAGCTTTTATCTTACGCCAGAAGTATCATTACACATTTAACCTCGCTTATGTCTATACCACCGATACAGTTACCAACGATGGATGTTATCCAATCGCTTTATAATAATCAACACGTAGATAACGGGGATGTATAGATGAGTTTGGATAAAGTAACTTTTGAAAAATCAGATTATGAAAGTCCACAATTAGAGTCGCTTGCCAATGAAATTGCATCCTTTTTATATCATGCCTCACCGTACATATTGGATAGGTTTGTTGATTTCATGCGAACTAGTTCCGGTATAACCTTTGATAATTATAAAGGTTTTATACAGAAGTGGTTTGCCCCATTGATAAAAGGCGGAAAAAAGGCACCACCTGACATAAAGCGGTTGAAAGAATTATGCTATTATTTTTTTGATATATGTAGTACTGATGATGAAATAAGGAAAATGCGTGGACTTGTACCTGAAAAGTTGTTTGAAATCATTTTTGAAAAGAGGAATGAAGGTAAAGATTGTAATATCGGCTATGGTGCTAAAGTCTTGGTTAATAATAAAACTGTCATATACAAGCCTTCAACCCCCTTCGAAACAAAAGAGGATAGTGACCAGCGGCGTCAAACTGTTGACGCTGGTTCTTGGGATGGGCAGGAAGGGGAGTTTGCCGAGGTGAAATTACAACCAAATGCATTTCATACTAAAGATATCAGATACCTAAGATTATTGGCAAAAAAACTTGATGATAGTAATATATGCTACTGCGTATTTCTGATAACACTTAATGACAAAGGTTTAATATGGCATCGTCTTAATAGGTTAGGATTATTCAGTGGCGAGGATTCAACCGAGTTTTTATTGATTGGTAAAGATGAATTGTTTCAACTGGAAACAATTGCGTGAATTACGTGCCAGTCACTTCCTGAACTTTGTCGAATATTGAATAAAGCATGGGGACGGTTCTCATGTTTCCCTTTTACCAAAACACAATTTGCCTGTTCATGTGAACTTGGGGGTTGAACTCAAATTTCTCAGCTGACTTTGCAAAGCCCTCTTGGAAGCACGGGAACCGTCCCCGCGCTTTGTTCAAACGCGTCAGAATCGGCTGCAGCCGCCCCACCCAGGATACACAGGAGGAGAATCGTATGAAAATCGCAGTTGCAGGGACAGGCTATGTCGGCTTATCCAATGCCGTCCTGCTTGCCCAGTACCATCATGTCGTTGCACTTGACATCATTCAAGGAAAAGTGGACATGATCAATCAGAAGCAGTCACCGATTGCAGATAACGAAATAGAAGACTTCCTTGCTAATAAGGATTTGAATCTAACCGCCACAACAGACAGCGAGGAAGCGTTTGCGGACGCTGATTATGTCGTCATTTCCACACCGACGAATTATGACCCGGATCAGAACTATTTTGATACATCGACCGTGGAGACGGTTATCGGCAATGTCCTGGACATCAACCCGGAAGCCGTCATGGTGATTAAATCCACCGTCCCCGTTGGCTATACGAAGGAGACCAGTGTCACATTCGCTACCGACAACGTTATCTTTTCCCCCGAGTTTTTAAGGGAAGGGCAGGCATTATACGATAACCTGTATCCGTCGCGCGTAATCGTCGGCGAGCAGTCCGAACGGGCGCAGACATTTGCTGATATGCTCGTGCAGGGAGCGGTGAAGGAAGACATTGACGTCCTGTTCACCAATTCAACCGAAGCCGAGGCGATTAAGCTATTTGCAAATACCTATCTAGCCATGCGTGTCTCGTTCTTCAATGAGCTTGATTCCTACGCAGAAGTGCGCGCCCTCAACACGAAGCAGATTATCGACGGTGTCGCCCTGGATCCGCGTATCGGCAGCCATTATAATAACCCATCCTTTGGTTATGGCGGCTACTGCCTGCCGAAAGACACCAAGCAGCTCCTCGCCAACTACGAGGATGTACCGAATAACATTATGCAGGCCATTGTGGATGCCAACCGGACAAGGAAGGATCACATTGCGAATATGATCATTGAGCGCAACCCGGATGTTGTCGGCATTTACCGCCTGACCATGAAGACAGACTCCGATAACTTTAGGCAATCCGCCATTCAGGGCGTGATGAAGCGCATTAAAGCTAAGGGCATTGAGGTTATTGTGTACGAGCCGGCACTGACGGACGAGAGATTCTACAACTCCCGCGTCGTGAATGACTTTGACGAGTTCAAGGCGATATCGGATGTTGTTGTGGCGAACCGGATGACGGAAGATTTGCGGGACGTTGAGGATAAGGTGTATACACGGGATTTGTTTAGTCGGGATTGATGGGAGATTTGGGGTACCCCCTCAATATCGGGGGACTGTCCCCATAGCCAGACTCTTATACACTGCCCTAAAAACTATAATAGAACGGCAACTTATGATAAACTAATAGACGATAGAATAAACGTATATTCGAAAATGGTAAGATCTAAAACGTTTAAGCCGACTGTTTTGGTTGCTGTTCAGAAAGAATGGACGAAAAATCACTAAAACTCAAAAAGGATGATGAAAATGAGTAAAGACATTACTAATAACGAAATTTTACAAGCAGTTAAGGAATTATCGGAACATATCAATCAAGTTGATCAGAAACTAACCGATCAAATCAACCAAACTAATCAGAAACTAACTGAGCAAATCAATGAAGTGGATAAAAGATTATCTGACCAAATCGATCAAACCGATAAGAAACTAACCGATCAAATCAACCAAACTAATCAGAAGTTAACTGAGCAAATCAATGAAGTGGATAAAAGATTATCTGACCAAATCGATCAAACCGATAAGAAACTAACCGACCAAATCAACCAAACCGATAAGAAGTTATCTGACCAGATCACTCAAATGGGAGAGAAAGTAACCGATGCGGATCAACGATTAACCGAAAAAGTTGATATGGTGGATTCCAAGCTTTCCGTCCTATCTGATAGCTTATTGAAGACACAAGCGGAAGTAAAAGTACTGAAAAACGCACAATAGTAGCTTGAAGGTTAAATGCCCTCAACAAGCAGAAATAAGAATATGGCATTCGTTTAAGGTGCCACTGAGACCTACCAATTCCTAAGCGCTGATTAATTTATAAGAATACAGCAATCTTTTACGTATCCCCCCAACGTACAAACTTTATAAAAATATATGAGGCATCCGTTCTATTCCGCCCATCTCAATATTAATCGGCGGGCTCCCCACCTGTTGTTATATGTTCCGGCCTGAACCGATTGCTCTGATCGCTAACCAAAATTCCTGCACTTTCTCCATACAACACGTCTTATATTTTTCCAGCTTACGCATGGGCAGTGGTCATGTCTTCCGGTTTTATTACCTGTGATGAGAAAAGTATGGGGACGGTTCTCATGTTTCCCTTTTACCAAAACACAATTTGCCTGTTTATGTGAACTTGGGGGTTGAGCTCAAATTTCTCAGCTGACTTTGCAAAGCCCTCTTGGAAGCATGGGAACCGTCCCCGCGCTTTACAATAGCATTTATTTTTCTCGCCGTTAGATATCAATTTTGGTCTCAGTCTCCGATGGCAATCGTTCTTGACATTCTTGTGGGAAATACGTATATTATAGACAATCAAGGCACAAGTCATACAGGAAGTTTTAGACACTTGGAGGTTAATTCGCTGGTAACAAATGTCATGCCAAGAGGGGGAGGGATAGCAGTTGGATCAGCAGTTAATGGAGCAGATTTTCTCTGAACTAAAAGAGATCAAACAAACACAAGAAAACACAAATGATCGACTGACGGCATTCGAACAAAACACAAATGAACGTTTCACCTCACTTGATAATCGCCTGACAGAATTTGAACAAAATACAAATGAACGTTTCACCGCATCAGAGAACCGAATGACGGAATTTGAACAGTCTGCTAATGAACGTTTCAGTAATATTGAATCCAAACTTCAGATTGTTTATGAACAAACTGGGAAATTAACCGAATATCACGAACAGACAATGGCAGCTTTAGAACGTGTTGCGACCAAAGATGATCTGACTTATTTTGACAAAAAGATTGGTGAACACGACAGAGAAATATCAAAGTTGAAAGAACGAGTTTAGCTTGTGCAGTTCTGCGTTTGTAAAGGACGCGTTTGATTAAGATGATTTATCGTTGTCAAATAAGTACATTTGTCGCATAAAAAAGATGGACGACCCTGTAAATCGTCCATCTTTTCATCCGATTATTTTTCTGCTTGTTCAAATAGATTATCGAAATGTTCCACCATTTCTACATCCACGTTTGTCAGTCCGCCCATATCCAGTGTTGAAATACTCACAGTAATAGCTGTGTGATCGATGACAATGTGCGGGTGATGCTTTCTTTCCTGTGCATGTACAGCCATCTGGTGGACAAAGGCAACGCCGTGTAGATATTTTCGGAAACTGTATTTCCGCTGCAGCCATTTTTCATCCACTAATTCCCATTCCGGAAAACGGTTTAATGCATCCTGAATGGCTTCATTCGATAGCAGTTCCATAAAAAACATCCTCCTTCATTGTAAAAAATGTATAGTCAGTGCCGGTACGCGCTCATTGATTCTTTTTGATGTGCTTGATGTCATCGTATCAAATCCTGTCTTCTTTTTAAACGTCCCGGCAGCTTCATAATGTGATCCAAGCCGTTTTTGATTGGCATAATTCTCATCTGCATGTATTCACTGTGGATCGTCCCGACGGCAAACCTCTGCAAATTGTGATGGAGGACGTAGCGGATACGCTGGATTTATTTGATTTTGAAAGCTATGAAATGGGGCGGGACCGGTTTACGTTATTGGAAGATGTTTTTCCGATGACGGGGCAAATCCATTATGAATATGATCTTGGTGACAGTTGGGGACATGTGATTACATTGGAAAAAACGGTGACATCACAGGCATTGCGGCCCTATTATCTGGAAGGTGCCGGCTTCAGACCTCCGGAAGATGTCGGCGGAGAAGGTGGTTTTGAAGCATACCTTCGAATTATGGCAGATGAAAACGACCCAGATCACACACATATGACGACGTGGTCCGATTCACAAAAAGAAAGAGATCTGAGCATGGAGCAGATTAACGAACGTCTGCAGCGTGTTTTCATGGGGTATATGTATAGCCCGTATTTTGTATAGGTTTCCGGCTTGATAAGTGGAAGGTCCGGTCTTAATTTGATTCGGCAATCGACAGGGACGATTCCTTTTTGTCCGCCCAGAGCACGCCTTCTTACATAGCATATGCCGGATGTGTTAGGAGATATTTATGAACGTAAATATTTGAATATTATAATATTTAGCGAATTGCTTATTATCAATTTATCAAAGATCAGGGGGTACTTGTTTACCTGTTGTCCAGTCGTAACGATGAATAGATCTCCCCTGAGTTAGCAGCTCCCCGGGAGGTCTGTCACTTCTGTGAAGCATGGGGACGGTTCTCATGCTTCCCTTTTACCAAAACACAATTTGCCTGTTTATGTGAACTTGGGGGCTGAGCTCAAATTTCTCAGCTGACTTTGCAAAGCCCTCTTGGAAGCGCGGGAACCGTCCCCGCGCTTCCTTGTCTCGCCTATTCTGGCAAATGTTTATCTCCATTATGTCCTGGACTTATGGTTTGAGCGTAAAGTACGTAAAGAATATAAAGGACAAGCGTACCTCGTCCGCTATGCGGACGATTTTGTGTGCCGTTTTCAATATCAGCAGGACGCGTATAAGTTCTTTGAAGGCCTCAAACAGAGTTTGCCGAAATTTAACCTTGAAGTTGCAGAGGACAAGACGAACATTATTCCCTTTGGCAGATTTGCGGAAAAGAACAGTAGGCGGAATGGAAATAGGAAACCCCTGACGTTTAATTTTCTGGGTTTCACGCATTACTGCAGCCAAAGTCAGAAAGGCAAGTTCAGAGTTAAACGGAAAACTGACAACAAGAAGATGAGAGCGAAGTTGCGTCAAACTAAGAAATGGCTAAAAGAAAACAGAACCGAAAGTGCCGAATTTATCATGGATAGAATACGAAGGTCGCTTATAGGATACTATAATTATTATTGTATCACAGACAATTCACCAACAGTTGATTTGTTTCGTGACAATATAAGAACGCTACTCTTTATGGCTCAATCGAAGAAGCCAGAAGAAGTCTTTTACATGGGAGAAATTTGTTTTATTTCTAAAGAAATTTCCACTTCCAAGACCAACTGTGAAAGTGAATATATACCAACTTCGAGATCATATTAATTACATTCTGTGAAGATGATAGGTGGAGCCGTGTGCGGGAAAACCGCTCGCATGGTTCTGAGAGGGGAGTGATACACAATCAGCCGTTAGGCTGAGAGGTTCACTCCTACTTGACCCAAAACAATTCAGAATTGTGCGCGTGCCAGGCACCAATACCTCTGTCCTTTAATCTGAATAATCATAATATTTTTTCTTATTATTTTAAGATTTTTGGAGAAAACAGCTCACTGAAGCGCACTGAACTTCACTGAAGCGCACTGAATTCACTCAATTCATAATTTCGGGGTTGCCAGAAGTTTATACTCTATTATAAACTACAAACAGTTAAAAAAGTATGAACTGTTCATACACATGAAAATTACTAGTTAAAGGAGTTGTTTGTATGTCGCAAAAATCTAAACAGCGTCGTCTTATTGACACAGATATCCATGAACGAGCTACCTATTCGGAACTACTGCCTTATTTGGATAATCCGTGGAGGCGCTATATAGAGGATAATCATTGGATGCAGGAAAAACATATGCCTTACACGCAGCCAACTGTGGCCGGCGTTGATCGTGCAGATGCTGTAACGCCTGATGGAGGGGCTGCGGGAAGTGATTTGGGTTTTATGCAGCAGCAACTGCTCGATGAAAATGGGCACGAATATGGTATTTTAACCGGAGCTTTAGATCCATCGCCATCGTCAATGCATGGTTGGTATGAAATGGCGACAGCTTTAGCAAGTGCTTATAATGATTGGCAAATTGAAAACTGGCTCGAAAAGGATGATCGTCTATATGGCTCTGTACATATAGCGGCTCAAGACCCACAACAAGCCGTTCGTGAAATTGAACGAGTCGGTTCACATCCAAAAATGGTTCAGATATTGCTGCCAATCGATAAAACATCATGGGGAAACCCGTACTATCATCCGATTTATGAAGCCGCCGAGCGCCATAATCTATCAATTGGGATGCATCATAATGAACCGCCAACGCATTTCGGAGATTGGCCGCGTTACTTTATCGAGTGGCATACGATGGTGCCAACGTCGCATATGATTGAGGTTTCAAACATGGTGTTCAACGGTGTATTCGAAAAGTTCCCTAATTTACATCTCATCATGATTGAGGGTGGATTCACGCATGTTCCGCATCTGATGAAAAAGATGGACCAGCAGTACAAGGAACTTCGTCATGAGGTGCCTTGGGTGAACCGGATGCCAAGTGATATCGTGCGGGATCACATCCGTTTTACAACACAACCTGTTGAAGAGATGAGCGAAAAAGAATTTATGCAGTATGTGGATCAAATGGGGTCTGAAAATATGATCTGTTTTTCAACGGATTATCCACATTGGGATTATGATTCACCACTTCAGGCACTTCCGAAGCTGGATAAGACATTGGAAGAGAAGATTTTCTCTGAAAATGCGAGAGCCTCTTACCCTAAATTGCCGCAAATGCAAGGGAGTGTTACGACATGAGGAAAGTTGTTTGTGAAAAAGAAGCTATTCACCCCGGCGAGATGAAAAGTGATTCATTAGGTATCATTCCGATCGTTGTGTGTCGCACAAAAGACGATGAATTTTATGCATTCGCCAATCGTTGTCTGCACCAAGGCGCTCCGCTATCGGAGGGTGCTTTATCCGGTGATAATAAGCGCACCAGTGTCCATGGTAAATATGAATATATCAAAGATGGTGAAGTTCTTCGCTGCCCGTGGCATGGGCTTGAATATGATGTCAAAAATGATGGATGCATGCTTGCTGATCCTGAACAAAAATTACGCAGCTTTGAAGTAACAATTGAAGAAGACAATGTCGTTGTCTATAAATAAAGCTTTTGATGATTTATGAGGTGACATATGAAAAAGATATTCATTAATGGTAAGTGGATTGAGGCGAACTCTGGTGAGACGCGGGACATTATTAATCCTTACAATCAAGAATCCATTGCAACAGCAGCGGAAGGCAGCAGGGAAGAGGCAAAATTCGCAATTGATGCTGCTCGAGGGGCCTTTGACCATGGTGAATGGCCCCATTGGCCGGCTCATGACCGTGGCAAGAAAGTCCATGAAATTGCGGAATTGATTGAACGTGATCATGAAGAACTAGCAGAACTTGAATCATTAGACACGGGTAAAACAATAATAGAAAGCCGCGAGGATATGGATGATATCGCTGGTGTTTTCCGTTACTTTGCTGATATAGCCGACAAGGATGGCGGCGACATTATCGATTCACCTATTCCTGACTCAACAAGCAGGGCGGTTCACGAACCTGTTGGTGTTTGCGGACAAATAACGCCATGGAACTACCCATTGCTTCAGGCTTCATGGAAATTGGCGCCAGCACTGGCAGCTGGCAACACACTTGTCATGAAGCCAAGCGAAATGACACCACTGACTTCTATTAAAGTATTTGAACTTATGGAAGAATCCGGTATCCCAATGGGCGTTGTCAATCTGGTTCTTGGCCCTGGAGACTCTGTAGGTGATGAGCTTTCCGTTAATGATAAAGTGGATCTTATTTCGTTCACGGGCGGTATTGAAACAGGTAAACGGATTATGCAGGCCGCGAGTTCCAATGTGAAAAATGTGGCATTGGAACTGGGGGGTAAAAACCCAAATATTATTTTTGCAGATGCTGATTTTGACACGGCGGTTGATCAAGCGATGAATGCGGTATTCTTCCATGCTGGACAAATCTGTTCAGCAGGAACCCGTCTAATCGTAGAAGAGAGCATTCATGATGATTTTGTTAATGCGCTCATTGACCGGGTTAAGGATATTAAGCTTGGCAGCGGTTTTGAGGAATCAACCCAAATGGGTCCGCTTATTTCTAAGGAACATTTAGCTAAAGTAGCCAATTATGTCGAAAACGGCAAGAAGGAAGGCGCCACGGTTGCAGTCGGCGGACAAAAACCTGATGACTCGCAGCTGCAAGATGGATTCTTCTATTTACCGACAGTACTGACTGATTGCACGACGGATATGAGCGTTGTGCAGGACGAAGGATTTGGCCCAGTTATTACGGTGGAGAAATTCTCAACTGAGGAAGAATCGGTCCGCCTTGCTAACGATTCAATTTACGGTCTTGCCGGTGGTGTTTTCACGAACGATATTGCCAAAGCTGAACGCTGTGCTGCCAAGATGCGAATGGGGACTGTTTGGATAAATGATGTGAACCTTTACTTCCCGCAAGCGCCATGGGGTGGTTATAAACAGTCAGGAATTGGCCGTGAGCTTGGCAAAAAAGGACTTGAGGAATACCAGGAAACCAAGCATGTTTATCGTAACTTGCGTCCTGCTCCTATCGATTGGTTTTAATTTTTTAAAAACATAGACTATCGGTCTTTGGCAGATAAGGATAAGTAACAAATAAAATGAAACCATGAAGGCCGGATTGTCTTGATGGACCGCGACAATCAGCTGCCTTATGATCGTCCCTCCTTTGTCAAAGCAATGAATGACTGGGGAGACGGATGATTCGGATGTTTTATTACGCAATCACGAGTTCTATGAAGATATGAACATAGACTTAAAGCTCGGTGAAGAGGTAACAGACATAAATCCGGTTCAAAACCATCACGAAAAAAGATGACTCTTATTATGAGTGGGATAAGCTTATGATCGCGACAGGATTAAAGTTAAGGACATTATCCATAGAAGGTGATCACCTTAAAGGCATTTTTTATTTATGCAGGATGGCAGATGCCATAGCCATTAAGCGACATATGCAACATGTGAAAGAAGCCATTACTATAGGAGCGGGTTTTATTGGAGCTGACTCACCCGCAATTAGAAATGGAAGATGGTTATACTGTTAACGAATATGGTGAAACATCGATCGCTGACATTTATTCGGCGGGGGATTGATACCATTCAGGGCCAATCCATGCCGAACATTAGGATGATGCCGTCAATCATGCTAAGACAGTGACAAAGAACATCATTTATTCGCAGTCGTCGCCTTATACGTATACACCATACTTTTGGTCAGATCAATATGGAAGTCATTTTCAATACTTTGGACATGCCAAGACATGGTCTAAGATTGTTCAGCGCGGATCGATGGAATCAAACACGTTCACTTATTTTTATTTAGATGATCAAAATATGATTCAGGCAGTTTTCATTTCTAATCAGGCCAAAAATGCTTTGCCTGTTAGAAGAATGATTAAAAACCAAACCCTCGTAGACCCAAACAATTTAGCAGATGACAATCTATCTTTGAAAAAAATTCAGCGTTCCTTAGCCTGAAAACACACACTAGTTAGATCAGTATATGCCAGACTTCAAATTTTTAGAATATTAAAGCGGAACCTTGTGTGAAAAATCAATGGTAAATAGACCACAATACAATTTATAGAAAGGATGGTAATAAAGAAAATGAAATTACTTTCAAAAAAATGGTTTGTTCTTATCAGTATCAGTGCTATCGTTATACTGGCTGGTTGTCAAGAGGAGTCTGGTGAAGCAGAAAGTAATGATACAAACGATGCAAAAAATGATGCAGCTAACCTTGAGGAAATTGTAGGAATTGATCCAGGTTCGGGAACCATGGATATAGCTGAAAATGCTGTTGAAGGTTATGACTTAGACCTTGATTTAACACCCAGTTCTGAAGGCCCCATGTTGGCGACTTTAGATGAAGCTATTGAAAATGAAGAACCGATTGTTGTAACACTCTGGCAGCCACACTGGGCATTTGAAGAATATGATTTGAAGTTTTTAGATGACCCTGAAGGCCATTTAGGTGAAGCCGAAAAAATCCATACATTGGTGAGAGAGGGTCTTGAGGACGAAAAGGCTTCTGCTTATGAATTCCTGGACAACTTTAAATGGAATCCAGAAGATATGAATGAAATTTTATCAGAAACGAAAAATGATGACGTTGAAGCGAAAGATGTGGCTAAGGAGTGGGTTGAAAATAATCGGGGTAAAGTAGACGGTTGGAAAGAGGATATCGAACCAGTAGAAGATGAGAGTGTGGAGCTTGCCTATGTTAATTGGTCGTCCGCAGCCGCTTCAATAAATGTAGTCAGGATAGCTATGGAAGAATTAGGTTATGATGTTGAGTTAAAGGTGGTAGACATGGGTGTTGCATGGCAGTCGCTTGCTGACGGTGAAATTGATGGCATGTTAATGGCCTGGCTCCCTTCAGGTTCAGCTGAGTATTTCGAGGAATATAAAGATGAAATTGTAGATTTAGGTCCTAACTTAGAGGGAGCAAAGCAAGGATTTGTTGTTCCGGAATACATGGATATTGATAGCATAGAAGAATTACCAATCAAATAAGTTATCATGAAAACTACCCGGGTTGGATGATCTGGGTAGTTTTTTATTTTTCCATAAAATATGAATAATATATCAGTTCTGGAGCCTGCCGTCTTATGCATGTTGGAGCTTTGACAATTGCGGGGAGAATTATTTAACGCTTACTACATTTGAACAACAGAAAATTTATGATATACATATAGCGAGTTAAACGTTATTTTAATAAAAGTGTCCTAAATTCCTGTAGATCGGGTTTACCCTGGAGAATAACACCGAGATAACAGTGGCAAAAAAAGTGGCAAAACTGGCCTGGCATGAAGAGCACCACCTGGCTCATATAAAAATTGCATTGTCGGAATGATATAGTGATTATGCATCGGCAAAAATAGCCCAGAGAGACTGATCACGTTCAAAAAAATGAACTGACAAGCACTTGCGAATATAACGTCAAAAACCTCATCTGGTTACATATAGGGATCTTTTGACACTTATCAGCAAACCGCAAAATATTTGGCAGAAGTAAAGGATAACCTCGAATTAAAAAATCAGGAATTATGCTTCCGGTGATTTTTGAGCAAGGAATGTTTGAAGAACAATAGTTCGCATCATTTATTTGTGTTATATATAAACGAGCATAGCGGATCGACTACTCAAGGGAGGGTGGCTATCCCCTGTGAAAGGGGGTGATGCCTGTGGTGACGTTTACCAAGTGTTATCCCTGATGATTTCTTTCGGGTACTTGTTTACCTGTTGTCCAGTCGTAACAATAAATAGACCTCCCCTGAGTTAGCAGCTCCCCGGGAGGTCTGTCACTTCTAATGGAGCCACCCTCTTGATGGGGTGCGATCCGTTATGCTTATCTTATGCATACTTTAATTTTATAATACCATACTCTTGACAATTGTAAACCAAAACCGATTGAAGTCTTTTCAAAATCTTCTAGTAGTTCACGTGCCTGTCACTTCCCGAATTTTGCCAAATTATGTCGAATGAGGATTTATTAAAAGATGGACGCCGGTAGAATATCAAGTGCCAATATCAAGAAGATCAAGTGCTTGGCACCAAAACAATTCAGAATTGTGCGCGTGCCAGGCACCAATACCGATGCTATATGTTAAACTGGTTAATATAGATGAAAGCAACAATGAGTGGGGGATTATAATGGCAACTGCTAAACAAGATACAAGTAAAAGTTATTGGGGATGGCTGGGCGTCATTGGAGCTTTTTTGTTAACCAAAGCTAAATGGCTACTAGCCTTATTGAAAGTAGGGAAATTTGCTACGCTAGCTTCGATGTTTGTATCACTTTGGGCATATGCTATGTTTTATGGATGGAAATTTGCAGCCGCACTTGTTTACTTAATATTTATTCACGAGATGGGACACCTTGTAGCGGCCAAAATGAAAAATATTCCAACAAGTCCCGCGGTTTTCATCCCATTTCTTGGAGCTGCCATTGGGATAGACCCGAAAAAAATCGAGAGTGCCAAAACAGAATTTTTTGTGGCTTATGGTGGTCCTTTAGCTGGATTACTATCCATACTTCCAGCAGTCGCCCTTTATATGACAACAGGTAATCCTTATTGGGCTCTTGTGATTCAGCTCGGTGCTCTTATTAATTTATTTAACCTATTTCCCGTATCCCCGCTCGATGGTGGACGGATTGTTAGTGTTTTATCACCGAACATTTGGTTAGTTGGGCTGCTAGTTCTGCTTCCCATTCTATTTATCTCACCAGACCCGATACTCATTTTAATCGTTATTTTTGGTACGGTCACCTGGTGGAAACAATTCAAAAAGCGTAGAGACATGGAAGTCATGAAGCATGAAGAAAATGTTATAACGCAAATAAATGAAGACTTTCAATTCTTTATGGAAAACAATACGGACAAATCAAACGATATAGATCATTCCGAACAAACGATCATTGCAAACCAGTTCACGTCCTTATTTGTCAAAATAAAAGAGCGAAAAGACCAAATTAATCGTTATCTTCAAAACAATACAGGTTTCACTTTTCCGATTATACAGGAAAAGAAGCGTACAGAAATTGAAAAGAACAAGGCGGAGAAAGACATTTTGCGAGGTATTTTAAATGAAATGAACATGAGAGAGGATACACTGGAAACAGATTCTGATGGTCATTTTGCGTCAGTAGCAGAAACCATTTACCACAAAAATGAAAACAGACGTTTGGAGATCAGGGAAGAGATTGAACGAATGAAAACATACTACCAAACGTCGGTAGGGACAAAAGTTAAATCCCTCTTTCTATACCTATCTTTAGCTATATTGCTCGCCATAATCCTTGTTTTTGCAATTACCATTTTAGATGCCAATCAGCCAGCGGGTCTTTAGTAGGGTGCGGGGATATCGGGAATATCGGGTGCCAGGCACATAAACAATTCAGAATTGTGTTGGGTCAAGTAGGAGTGAACCTCTCAGCCTAACGGCTGATTGTGTATCACTCCCCTCTCAGAACCATGCGAGCGGTTTTCCCGCACACGGCTCCACCTATCATCTTCACAGAATGTAACTAATATGATCTCTAAGTTGGTATATATTCACTTTCACAGTTGGTCTTGGAAGTGGAAATTTCTTTAGAAATAAAACGAATTTCTCCCATGTAAAAGACTTCTTCTGGCTTCTTCGATTGAGCCATTTAAAGAGTAACGTTCTTATATTGTCACGAAACAAATCAACCGTTGGCGAATTGTCTGTAATACAATAATAATTATAGTATCCTATAAGTGACTTTCGAATTCTATCCATGATAAATTCGGCACCTTCGGTTCTGTTTTCTTTTAGCCATTTCTTAGTTTGACGCAACTTCGCTCTCATCTTCTTGTTGTCAGTTTTCCGTTTAACTCTGAACTTGCCTTTCTGACTTTGGCTGCAGTAATGCGTGAAACCCAGAAAATTAAACGTCGGGGGTTTCCTATTTCCATTCCGCCTACTGTTCTTTTCCGCAAATCTGCCAAAGGGAATAATGTTCGTCTTGTCCTCTGCAACTTCAAGGTTAAATTTCGCCAATCTCTGTTTGAGGCCTTCAAAGAACTTATACGCGTCCTGCTGATATTGAAAACAGCACACAAAATCGTCCGCATAGCGGACGAGGTACGCTTGTCCTTTACATTCTTTACGTACTTTACGCTCAAACCATAAGTCCAGGACATAATGGAGATAAACATTTGCCAGAATAGGCGAGACAACACCACCCTGTGGTGTGCCAAACTCCTCCTTATATCGCTTGGTTTCCTCCATGTATCCGGCCTTTAAGAATCTGGCTACGAGCCTCAGTATACTGGGATCTTTAATTCGATGTTCCAGAAATGCCAGCATCCAATCATGATCCACATTGTCAAAGAATCCTTTAATATCTACATCTACAATGTAGTTCGTGTACCTCTGTTCAATGTAGACATTAAGAATCTTCAAGGCATCATGACAATTTCTTTTGGGTCTAAAGCCAAAGGAGCAGTCGAGGAAATCATTTTCATAGATTGTGTTAAGAATTTTAGCCAACCCCCGCTGCACGATTTTATCCTCGTGCTCCGGTATCCCCAATGGGCGTTTCTTCCTTGAACCAGCTTTATCAATATAGGTTCGTCTGACCGGTTGGGGGCGATAGCTTTTCTTCTTCATTCTATGAACGAGGTTCTCGACATTATCATTCAATTCTTCACCGTAGTCTTCCTTTGTAACCCCCATAATACCTGCAGCTTTATTGCCGGGTAATTCATAGTGGCATTGCTTTAAAGACTCCTCATCCAACAAATGCGCCAGTGATGTGAATTGCATCCTGGGGTGAGATCTAGCTAATTCCGCTATTCTCGATAGTTTTGTTTCCATTATAATTCCACCTCTGTGTGTAGATAATGTGTCCCTAATAAGAAATGATAGGGGGCTTACCTTTCCTCCACCGGAATTACCCGGCTTCAACGGTACTATGTAGCCCTCCGACTTCCTATCAGACATTTGGTTTCCTCACTTTGTATCGCTTGTACGCCATACTCCCTGCTTCCGCAGGAAGACCCGATAGGACCTCCCGGGTTGCCGTAACATATCCATGTCTAGCGTGCCGTGGTCACCGACCCCGGAAAGGTCTTAATAAGCTCGCCTATTTCACTTATCAAGATGTTGCATTCTGGACTGGCAAAACCATCTGCCCTTTCATTGAGTATTTCGGGGCTCAATCCCTTCAACCGTCGTTTACGGCCCACTAGCTAACAGTTTACGCTTAATGATGGAAGTTACCTTCCATCATCCAAAACTTGCTACGAGCGAGTGGCTAACTCTTACTCGGCGGGCATCCCACCCACTATATGTTACGACCTAAGCCCGGTCGCTCTGCCAGGCACTAGTTACTGGCACTAGTTACTCCACTGTCCCTGAGCGGGTTTTGTCGAAGTTTATCCGCTTTAAATAAAGCACCGCCAATATCTAAGTGTTCCTTCACGACAACAATCGAATAGGGAAAAGAAAAAGTGTCATGTAGAAGTTCAGCATGACACTTTTTTTACTGGCGGTATTTTATGATGTACGGCTTTTTTTGAGGATAAGAAAAATGTAACGTTACGTTTAGTCAAATTGACATTTTCCCAGTTCCTATTTGTTATTTTTGTATTTATCTTAGTCGCATTTCGGCAAAATAGAATTTTTACTGTTTTAGGCTCTTAAAAGGCAGTGTTAGTAATTTCAATTACGAACAAATGTTCTTGACTTTTAATGAAATGTAGATTATATTAATTAATAACTGATGAATGAAAATTATTAAATTCAGCAATTTCGTGATCCGCGCTATTCCGCATCGGTTGTTTCGCTCATGGTGAGGAACATATAAAAGCGGAAGCAACCGTATCCGAGCAGCGTCAATTGATGGAAGAACAGCAGAAAATGATTCAGCAATGGGCCAGTAAACATAACTGGAGTACGTATGTGCAAATGAGATTGGAGGTGATAATCGATGGAAAGGTTAATTTGGATACAGCGGCTGATGAATTGGATTGAACATTACAAAGAATCGATTTATTTTTCAGGAATGCTATTGACACTTTTCTTTGCCGGTGTGGTAGGTGTTTGGTCATATAGAATGTATGAATCGCAGCACGATAACAATATATATGGGATTATGGATGTTGTTATTAGTCCTTTTTTCTTGGGGATTGTCCATTTTTTATTGGTATTCTTTTTAGGATTATTAATCGTGACAACTATTTCATTAACACATACACGGAGAATGAAGGCATTTAATCTTGAGGTCGAGTTTGAAGCGCGTGAACATAAAGAAATAAAGGTTGGACAAGTTCACTACTTATCCGAAATTCTGGGAAGTCATGATATACTTATCGGACAATTTATTGAGCAAGTTAATATCTCCTATATGGAAGTATTGGAAGTTCTTTGTGATCATTATCGGGAATATTTTACTGAAAGCTTTAACCGAGACTTGTCATATAAGATATTTTCACTGAAAGAGATTCGTTTCTCCCATTCAGAACGACAGCTTTTAAAGTATATGAATCGGCATGATCAAGATGTTAGTTTTCAAAACCGCTTAGTTGGAGACAGAACGCTTTTAATTGGTATAACGAAGAAGATGGTGACTAACGATAAAGAATTAGTTCTAATATTTAGGTCGGACAAGGATTATGAATTTGATGAGTATGATGCTGAGGCTATTAAAATGTTAATGAAATATGGCGATATAATAGTACAGCATTTATATTTTATAAGGGAATAAATAGAGAGGATGGCTGCTCCATTTTGAGTGGAAATGATTCCATGCTATAATAGCGGGCAAGGAGGGGTTTACTATGTCTGAACTGGCTAGGCAAGAAACTAGAAATTCAAAGCAAACAACAACAGATATTCAGCAGCGTTTAAGAAATCATTATAAACAGAAGGGTAAACAAAAGATTCATGTTAAGGCTCCTAAGATGTCGCGAAGAACACGTTTGTATCGCTCTCGTAAGACAAAAATTTAGTTTTTGGCGTGACAATCCAATCTCAAGTTATCCTCGAAAGATTAAAATCTGTATTTTATTTCTCCTCTTTATCGACCTTTTAGGCGAGCGTATATAAGGGGGCGTTATTTTTGGTAATTCAGCATTTTTAAGCTCGTGGTAGTGTCGAATCAGAGCTTCCTTCGTTTTTAATTGACTCAATTGATATCTCTCCAATCGTGACTTTTAATAGTATGTCAAATCACTTAATACATATGTATGCAATGTATCGAAAATTACTACTTTCATTTTCCTTGCATTGGTTAGGCCCCATTGTAATTATTTTTTACGATGGTCCAGAGGTTGTCACCTGGCTTCACGTTGTATGACGATTGTTTCGGTTTAACCCCGGTTTTCTACAAGCTCAGTTGTCACTTTAAAGTCCTGTGTTAGGTGCCTGGCACATAAACAATTCAGAATTGTGTTGGTGCCAGGCAGAGCGACCGGGCTTAGGTCGTAGCATATAGCGGGTGGGATGCCCGCCGAGTAAGAGTTAGCCACTCGCTCGTAACAAGTTTTGGATGGTGAAAGGTAACTTTCATCATTAAGCGTAAACAGTTAGCTGGTGGGCCGTAAACGACAGTTGAAGGGATTGAGCCCCGAAATACCCAATGAAAGGGCAGATGGTCTTGCCTGTCCAGAATGCAACATCTTGATAAGCGGTATAGGCGAGCTTATTAAGACCTTTCCGGGGTCGGTGACCACGGCACGCTAGACATGGATATGCTACGGCAACCCGGGAGGTCCTATTGGGTCTTCCTGCGGAAGCAGGGAGTATGGTGTACAAGCGATACAAAGTGAGGAAACCAAATGCCTGATAGGAAGTCGGAGGGCTGCATAGTACCGTTGAAGCCGGGTAATTCCGGTGGAGGAAAGGTAAGCCCCCTATCATTTTCTTGCTAGGGAAACATTATCTACACGCGGAGGTAGGGAATTATAATGGAAACAAAACTATCGAGAATAGCGGAATTAGCTAGATCTCATCCCAGGATGCAATTCACATCACTGGCGCATCTGTTGGATGATGAGTCTTTAAAGCAATGCCACCATGAATTACCCGGCAATAAAGCTTCAGGTATTATGGGGGTTACAAAGGAAGGCTACGGTGAAGAATTAAATCACAATGTCGAGAACCTCGTTCGTAGAATGAAGAAGAAAAGCTATCGTCCCCAACCGGTCAGACGAACCTATATTGATAAAGCTGGTTCAAGGAAGAAACGCCCATTGGGAATACCGGAGCACGAGGATAAAATCGTGCAGCGGGGGTTGGCTAAAATTCTTAACACAATCTATGAAAATGATTTCCTCGACTGCTCCTTTGGCTTTAGACCCAAAAGAAATTGTCATGATGCCTTGAAGATTCTTAATGTCTACATTGAACAGAGGTACACGAACTACATTGTAGATGTAGATATTAAAGGATTCTTTGACAATGTGGATCATGATTGGATGCTGGCATTTCTGGAACATCGAATTAAAGATCCCAGTATACTGAGGCTCGTAGCCAGATTCTTAAAAGCCGGATACATGGAGGAAACCAAGCGATATAAGGAGGAGTTTGGCACACCACAGGGTGGTGTTGTCTCGCCTATTCTGGCAAATGTTTATCTCCATTATGTCCTGGACTTATGGTTTGAGCGTAAAGTACGTAAAGAATGTAAAGGACAAGCGTACCTCGTCCGCTATGCGGACGATTTTGTGTGCTGTTTTCAATATCAGCAGGACGCGTATAAGTTCTATGAAGGCCTCAAACAGAGATTGGCGACGTTTAACCTTGAAGTTGCAGAGGACAAGACGAACATTATTCCCTTTGGCAGATTTGCGGAAAAGAACAGTAGGCGGAATGGAAATAGGAAACCCCCGACATTTAATTTTCTGGGCTTTACGCATTACTGCAGCCAAAGTCAGAAAGGCAAGTTCAGAGTTAAACGGAAAACTGACAACAAGAAGATGAGAGCGAAGTTGCGTCAAACTAAGAAATGGCTAAAAGAAAACAGAACCGAAGGTGCCGAATTTATCATGGATAGAATTCGAAAGTCACTTATAGGATACTATAATTATTATTGTATTACAGACAATTCACCAACAGTTGATTTGTTTCGTGACAATATAAGAACGTTACTCTTTAAATGGCTCAATCGAAGAAGCCAGAAGAAGTCTTTTACATGGGAGAAATTCGTTTTATTTCTAAAGAAATTTCCACTTCCAAGACCAACAGTGAAAGTTAATATATACCAACTTCGAGATCATATTAGTTACATTCTGTGAAGAATGATAGGTGGAGCCGTGTGCGGGAAAACCGCTCGCATGGTTCTGAGAGGGGAGTGATACACAATCAGCCGTTAGGCAGAGAGGTTCACTCCTACTTGACCTTACACCCTACACCGCCGAGGCACTTCCAGAATTGGGTTAGAAAAGTGTTTGATAGGCATCGTCTTTCGATAGTTCTCCCGCTTTAATCAACTCATCCTCTAATCGTTTAAAGTAACTTAAAAATACGCGCTCGTTATAGATATAGTGCGCTTTGTTACGTACGATCTCTTTTGCATACAGCGCTCCTATCCCGGATTTAATTTGATCGAATGTATCGATGCTGTCTTTTTGCACACTGAAAATCTGATCGATCCTTCCCTTTTTCGAGGCTGTTCCAGGCAATGTTTTGGCGGCTTCAAGATAGTTAATATTTATATCATAGTTTCCTTTAAAATAATTGACCAGGTCCTTCCCGCTTTTACCGAGTGGAAGCACAAAATCTGGCCATACGCAGTAAACATAATTGTCTTGAATCGATGTCCCCATGATTTATTCCCCCCTCTTGTATTAGGTGCCTGGCACATAAACAATTCAGAATTGTGTGCGTGCCAGGCACCTAAAAAACCGCAGATGCGGCCGCATCTGCGGTTTCTACGTTCTTTAATCCGGCATGCCCATGATCGCTTTAGGTTCCAGGTATTCTTCGATGCCAAAGTCGCCCCATTCGCGGCCGATGCCGGATTGCTTGAAGCCGCCGAATGGTGCCGAGTAGTCAGATGGTGCGGCATTGACTTTGATGAGTCCGGCGCGGATGCTGGTGGCTGCTTTTCTCAAAGCGTCCGGATCTTTGCCGACAACATAACCAGCTAGGCCATAAACGGTGTCGTTTGCCATTTCGATGGCTTCATCAAGCGAATCATAGGTGATGATGGTTGTAACCGGGCCAAAGATTTCATCCTGAGCAATGGCCATGTCATTGCGCACATCTGTGAAGACGGTAGGTTTGGCGAAGTAGCCCTTGTTCACGCCTTCAGGTTTGCCGACGCCGCCTATTAGAAGCGTTGCGTCTTCATCGATGCCTTTCTGGATATAGCTTTGGACGCGATCCTGTTGTTTTTTCGCGACAAGCGGACCCATTTGATTGTCCTGTTGCGGATCACCAACGGCCAATTGGGCAACCTGTTCTTTCATTTCCGCTTCGAATGATGCTTTCATGTTTTTCGGAACAAACACGCGGGTGGCGGCTGTGCAGACTTGCCCGGTATTCAACGTGATATTGGATACCGCGATCTCGGCTGCTTGTTTAACATCAGCGTCATCCAGCACAATCAGCGGTGATTTGCCGCCTAATTCGAGCGCGACTTTCTTGATATCTTTCGCGGCATTTTCCATCACTTTGCTACCGGCGATGCCTGAGCCTGTATACGAGACAAAATCGATATCCGGATGTGAACTGATGGCATTGCCAACGTCTTCACCTGTGCCATTAACCAGATTGAAGACGCCTTTTGGCAGGCCGGCTGCTTCAAAGATCTCAGCAAGAATCATCGCGGCATAAGGCGTGACTTCCGCCGGTTTTAAGACAACGGTGCTGCCAGCTGCAAATGCACTTGCGATTTTAGTTGACGTCTGGTTCGTTGGGAAATTCCATGGTGTAATAAGTCCGCTGACGCCAATAGGCTCTTTCATGATGGTTGATTTCTCGCGTTTTTCACTGAAGGAGAAATTCCGCAGTTCCTCGGCTGCCTGTTTAAAATGGGAATAGCCCATCATATAGTGGACATTTTCCGAGACTTTAAGCGGCGCACCGAGCTCTTCGGTCATGACTTCGATCAACTCATCTTTGCGTTTGGCATACTCATCAGCAATCGTCTCTAATAAATCAATTCGATACTGACGGGATGTCTGGGCAAATGAAGGGAAAGCCTTCCGCGCTGCTTTAACGGCCTTATCCAAGTCTTCTTTTGTACCAGCGCTGATATGGCCCATAACTTCCTCTGTCGCAGGGTTAATGACCTCCATCGTTTGAGAGTCAGTCGATTCAATCCATTCACCATTAATATATTGCTTCAAATTATCTCGCATAAATAGGATCCCCTTTCCGGTAACATGCCGTTCCATATCAATCTATTATCATGGAAAATACATTACGGTAGTATTCTAGCATTCATTTAATCCATCTCACAATCTCAGAGCTCAGTTGAGGAGAGAGGGATATCAAGTGTCAAAATTCAGAATTGTGCGAGTGCCAGGCACCTAGACAATTCTGAATTGTGTGCGTGCCAGGCACATAAACAATTCAGAATTGTTCGTGTGCATAGTACTTGGCGGGTTCTTTTTTACTGATTATGTTATGAAGGATTTTTTGGCTGTATCGGAGAGAAATTTGGATGATTGGCCCAAGTGCAAAGGCAATGATTACGGTTCCGATGCCAATTGGCCCGCCTAATAAGACACCTATGATAGCCACAACAACCTCCATAAAGGTTCGCGAGAATGTGATGCTCCAATTCAGCTTTTCCGATAACAGAAGCATTAACGTATCGCGCGGGCCTGCCCCTAAATCCGCCGAAATATAGATACCACAGCCGATTGCCAAAAGTATAACGCCAAGAATAAAGGCGATAAATTTCAGTAACAACATATGAGGATCTGGTATGATCCAATTAAACAAATCGATAAATAAACCGACAAAAGCTAAATTGGCAAAGGTGCCGATTTGAGGCCACTTACGCAAACCAATAGAGGCACTCGTAACAATAAGGATGCCCATAATAATGGACCAGAGCCCAATCGATAACCCAAGCTGTTTAAACAAGCCTACGTGCAGCACGTCCCAGGATCCGACACCGAACCACTTTCCTTTGATAGTCAGCGCAACGCCAAGTCCCATGACCAAGAGACCTGTAAAAAAGAAAAGCCACCGAAAACCTAAATCTCCCTTCATTTCCATCCTTCTTTCACTCATCGTATAGTCAATAAATCTAGTTATAACAGATGTTTACGACTCTTGTCCATACTTCTAGTGCCTGTCACTTCCCGAATTTTGTCGAATTAAGATGGGAAGTTCGTTCCTGAATTAGCTTGGTGCCTGGCACATAAACAATTCTGAATTGTGTGCGTGCCAGGCACCAAATGTCCCATTGATAAAGAGATATTAAAAATGCAAGGAAATTACTATATCTCACAAGAAAACATCACATTTTCAAGTCCATCAACCGCTTCTTCATTATTAATAGAAAGAAGTTCAAATGGTTTAATTGCTTGGAAGCTTACTAATGGTGAGACTCTAAAAGAGGTGTTAAATAAGTAGGAATATCACGGCTCTATGCCCCGGGTGCTAAGTAATATCAAAGTCAGGCACCGACCCGTGATTATGCAACATGAATGATTGAAAAAAAGAGTGAATAAAGGTATAATGAAATTAGAATCCGGCATAGACTCTAATGGAGGTGAGTTTATGTTGCGAAGGGGGACGAATAAAAATGCCAAAAGTAGCAGAAGTTACTCCCATGGATATTAAATTTGATGATGAAAAAGAGCGAGAGCAATTTATTAACTGGGCACATGATAAAAGTACAGTTGATCAGCCTAGCATGGTTGAAATGAGAAAAAAAATAAAAGAAGCAAGAGAAATTAAAAGTAGGATGAACAAACATTGGCCGGAAACACGTTAAATATTAATACTGATAAGATTAGGTCAGCAAGCCTCTCTAATCAATTTATAGAGAATGTTGACCTTTTTTATTGTTCTGATCAACCTAATGTGGAAACGTTCTTAAGAGAAGATGCTCTGCGGTTAGAAGAATCTAATGCATGTAGAACACATTTATATTTTTATGATAATGATTTAATTGGATTCTATAGTTTATTCACAGATTACGTTAACCTTGTCAGTTCTAAGCGAGATAAAGAAGGTTGGAAGGACGTTGCTACCGCCATGGATAGTCAAGCTTTCCCGGCTATTAGACTGCATTATTTTGGTATAGATGAGAAATATAGAAGTCAGAGACTGGGTGAACTTTTGCTAATGCTTGCTTTAGATACATGTGTATACATATCAAATTATATAGGAGCCAGTTTTGTCGTTTTAGAAGCATTTGAAGATTCCATTGGCTTCTTTCAAAAATACAATTTCAGGAAAGTAAAGAGGAACAATGAATTCCAGATAATGGCTATTAAAATTGATGACATAAAATAGTGTTGGTTTGCCGGATGCTTTTGCGATTTTTTCTGCTTTTTTCTATGTCCTAGTATAAGAGGTACGGACTACTGTAACTTTCCGAATTTTGTCAAATGACCGTTTCTTTTAGATTGCACTCACATCAAATTTGGTTTTGATAGGAGTCTTAATATTTGTCATGAACAGAAAAAAGTAACCGTCCTCTACCTCGACCAAAGGTTAGGATAGGTTACTTTTTTTCTAAAGTATTACTTAACTTGTTGGTCAGCCGCTCTTCTTGTACATAAATTTATCCGTACTTTAAAGTATCTAAACCAGTTCCCCGAAAACATATTTGTCCGTGAAACCGAAATTTTAGGAATATCGGGGATTGTCCCCATAGCTTTGTGCCAGGCACATAAACAATTCTGAATTGTGTGCGTGCCAGGCACCAGTTACTAACAATTCAGAATTGTGTTCGTGCCAGGCACCAGTTACTAGGCACCGTCTCATTCATTTGTTCGTAGGATCGCTCATCGTTGGCAGTGTAAATGTTTGTTTTGGATATATGAGGTCTGGGTTCTGAATTTTATCTCGGTTAGATTGGTAAATAGCCTGAAC
Organism: Lentibacillus halophilus; assembly: GCF_055395055.1. Taxonomy (NCBI): domain Bacteria; kingdom Bacillati; phylum Bacillota; class Bacilli; order Caryophanales; family Bacillaceae; genus Lentibacillus; species Lentibacillus halophilus. Next base: position 318,026 of record NZ_AP043750.1, on the reverse strand, counting down.
TCCCTGCATAATCCGTGCATTGGTTAGGTTGCCGTCGTAATTATTTTTTACGATGGTCCAGAGGTTGTCACCTGGTTTCACGTTGTATGACGATTGTTTTGGTTCACCCCGGTTTTCCACAAGCTCAGTAGTCACTTTTAAAGCTCGGCCGGAGTCTATACTACTCTCGCCGAAAGTGTAGACCGTGGTATATTCAGACGGAATGGTGTTATCATCAATCGCTTGAGCAAAATTGCTAACTTTACCGTTATAGACCTTTTTGAATACCCCATCATCTGTGTCAATGTCGGAATTTAAGAGGTACGTCGCCATGTGTTTTTGGCTTCTGCCGGATAGATGGTATTCGTCATAAGTGTAGAAATCATTCGGTTCCCAACCAGATGTTTCAGGCTTATAATATTTGCTGTCGGTTGAGTAATTGTCATAACCGCCATAGATGTCTTCCGCATCGTTGGTAGGGAAGATGTCGCTGTTATCTTCAGAGGCTAAGCCGTATCCATAGGCTGGAACCCAGTCAGAAACCATATAGAAGCCCATGCTTTTATACCCGAATTTTTCATGACCCTGTTTCTCAATATTGGCACGCAGTCGCTGATTATGCCCGTAGATAACCTCTACATCGTCAGGAATGGTTTCTGAAGCGAGATAGTCTTCAATCTTTTGAACGACCTGTTTGTTTCTCATGTCCTCAAAACTTGTCAAATTAGTACGCTCGTCCATAAAACGGTTCGGCAGCAAGATATATTTGGCGCCACCTTCTACAAGGTTCTGAACCATATCACGAGCATAGTCGCTAGAAAGCTTTGCCGCACGTTCAGCTCCTAGTTCCTCGACGGCATAAGTATCATTTCCACCGACGCTGATAATATAGAGAGCTTCGGGATCTGCTTGCCCATCCACATCCTCAAGAAATCTTTTGGTTTGTTGTACGCCACCCCAGCCTTTCAACCAAGACGACCAGTTGGAACGTTCATCCGCTTCACCCTTAGTGCCTGTCATAACACCAGTAAAGGCTCCGCCAACAGCATAATTGGTCAAATTATCATAATCACCAGCTAATTTATTCGCAATGTACTCAGAGAAGATCCGCCCGTTGGAATAACGGCCTTTCCAGTAGTGCTCAGTATCCGCTTTTATGTACATTTTGTCAGCGGGATGAAACCCTTCCGCTGGTTGTGCCGCCATGACCTTGGGGGGAACGGCCATAACGAAAAGAAGCGTCAATAGTAATGTTACTAAATATTTTTTCTGCATGCTCCTGATTTTAGTTTTTAAGGTTACTTCAAAACGAAGACTATGTATATTTTGCGTCCATCTGCTTATTTTATTCTTTTTGGGGTGCCTGTCACTTCCCGAAATTTGTCGAATAAAGCCGATTTGGTTTATCATCATGTGTGTTTAAAATAATCCTAAAATAGGTTATAATATCAGTGGAAAATCATATACTAAAAGGACCGATTGGTGCGTCAACTCCAAACGGTCGAGCGTAATAGCCCTTCAAGGGGGCGGCTCACAACAAGGAGAATAACCACCTAGTTGCTTACCAGGCTTACAGGGTGGTTATTTTTTTGTGTTTGACACTATCGACACGACCAATGATGTACTGATTCAAGAGAGTGCTAAATGGAGGGTATGCATATTTTGTACGTGAATCCAGCAGATTCCTTAATATAGAGCAGACTAAAGATTCGGAGCAGCGTATGAGCAATGACTTTAGTACACTTATGCTTCATGATTTTGAAATGGTTCATCTTATTGACAGCAAAAATTATCATAAAACCGAATAACTATTTATCAGTTTTTTTATGATAAACATAAAAAAGATGAATGGTTGAAGGGAAAACGGGTGTTCTGACAGGACTTAGAAGACCGGTGAAAAACTATATTTTCTATCCATCGAAGATGTAATCAAAGACACGAATTTTTCTCGGATTCCCTTAAATATAAGGGAAATAAAGTGATTGTTGTGGTTTTTTTCATTCCGTTTTTTCGTTTCAGCGCATGCTGAAACACCGGTCCCGGGTCTTTTTCCTTTGAACCGGCTTAACTTCTTTAGATTCTGAACGATGGCGGTACAGAGTGCCTGCTCCTGCATGCAGTCGAGTTCTCTGCTTCTGGCACGATCCAGCCCATGCACTGTCTTGGCTTCAGCGAAGCCATGTTCACACTGGACACGCTTGTTTTGGATGTTCTGGTATTTGCCGTCAATCTGGATTTGCTTTGCTTGATTTTTGGCCTTGACGTTATTGACCTTTTCCTGCCGTTTTCTTTGGTGCTCAGGGTTATGGGTTTTCCTCTGCCAAGTCGGGGTCTCTTCCAATTCATGGTCTCGCAAAGAAATCAAAGGAATGATGCCTTGAGAAAATAGATAGGCCAAATATGCTGGTGTGCCATAGGCCTTGTCACCCGATAACGTCCGAATATGGATCTGCGGGTGCTGAAAACGAACAGCTGCCAGCTGTTGTTGGCTTATTTCTCTTTCCGCTTTACCGGAAGCAATGCTTGCATTGGTCTTTAAAATAACGCCTGACTCAACATCTGCCAGGTTGTGCACAAGGTAACGCGGACAGGCCTCCTGTCCTTTGCTCTTTTTGTACAGACGGGCATCAGGGTCTGTTGTACTACGGTGGGTTTGATTGGAAAATGTTTTACCATGAAAGTCCTCATGGCTGGCACTTTCCTGAAGGTGATCCGATTGGTGATGTTTCTTTGGTTTCGGCGACTGAGGCGTTTGATCATCATTGCTGTCCGGATTGCCTGGTTGGCTCAAAGATGCTTCATCACGTTGCTTTTTATCTTCCAGATAATCTTCAATGGTTTGAACCGGGGCCAGCTCTATGTCTTCCAGACTATGAATGGACGCGTTTGCACGCACTTGTGTGCCATCCACACCGGCATGAACGTTAGGACGAACAAGGCCGGAAGCAATGCACTGATTAACGACATGCATCATGATATCATCAAAAATACCGTGGCGACGCCAAAGTGCTCTTGTTTTAACAAGTGTTGTTCGATCAGGAAGTGAAGACTCAAAATCAAGGCCGCAAAACCACAGGTAGCCTGCATGCATGGGGAGCGTTTCAAACAGTTCCCGTTCCGAATGATTAAATAGATACTCAAGTACAACCAGCCGCACGACCAATTCAGCATTCGTAGATGGCCGGCCTGTCTTTTCGGAGTAGAGAGGTTTCACCCGATCGTGGACAGCTGAAAAGTCAATAGCATCTTTCACCCTTCTCAGGATATGGTGTCCGGGAACGAGATCCTCCATATCAATATATTGAAACATGTTAGGTTGAATGTGATTTTGCTTTGGCGAATGCATAAATGAATCACCCTTTTATAAGTGTTCTATAGACTATATTCGACATAAAGCAATGAAATTCCTAGTACAATTTGACTTTTTCACCGGACTTTTAGAGGTTGTCATTTAAATAAATCAGTCAACAGAACTAGGCATAATCTGATAAGATTGATCTAGTAATCCGTACGAATTCTGAGTATAAAAAGAGCGCGGAACAAATCTTTATCACTTAATAATGATAAGCGACAAGTAGTCAATCAAATTTAAACATTACCCAAAAACGCCTTTTAAACATTTCATCATTCTTTTAGACATTATCATCAATTGGAAAATTGCGACCTTTCATCAGAAATAAAACATTTGAGATTTTTAATTATTGTTTAAAAAAACGAAACAAATATTATCGAAAATCACCAAAGGAGTGAAAAAATGAACTTAAATGACGAATCGAAGAGTACCATACAAGGTATTCAGTCTGTGGAGCATGCTTTTTTTATCCTTGATACAATTAAAGAGAGCTCTCAACCTTTAACGCTGTCCGAAATTTCACATGCGACAAATATGTCTAAAAGCAGAGTGCAAAAATATGTCATTAGTTTTTTAAGATTGGGCGCATTAGTTCAAAATGAAAAAGATCATACATATAGTTTTGGTCCTAAACTAATAGAATTCGGATTACATTCGTTACAAAGATACGATATAATAGAACTGTCAGAACCATATTTAAAAGAAATAAAAAGAGAATTAAATCAATCCTCAGCTTTAAATGTATGGACACAGACAGGTCCAGTAGTTGTTAAATCTGAACCAAGCGATAGACCAATAAGCGTTGGTATTCAGGTTGGATATCGACCTCCTTTATATAAAAGCTCCACAGGCAAATGTTTCGCAGCTTTTCTTGACTCCTCAGAGGTGGAGGATTTAATAGATAGTGAAGCACAACATTATGACCTAGATAGGAAAGAGATAAAAAAAGAACTTGAAGACATAAGGGAAAATGGTTACTCTTTTAGAGATACGATTCATGAAGGAATACCTGGCGGTGCAGCTATTACATGTCCTGTTTTTGATAATTCAGAGCATATTATAGCCGCAATATCTATTATAGGTTTTTCAGAAAGTATAAATACTGAGGCACATTCAAAAGATGTTCAAAAATTAAAGGAACTTACATCAGGGCTATCACAAGATTTACAATATAGTTAAGATATAGAAATAAAGTAAGTATCAAATAAGTTACACCTGCATTAGCATATGGAATTTATTTGATGCTTACTTTGATGTTTATTTTGACGCTTACGTTTGGAGGTTAATAATAACCGTGCTGAACAATCACAAATCTTATGCGATTGGAAGCAAAGCCTGGCTGCATACATTGAATCCCCATCTTGTTTATAGATGGGGATTTTTTACGCTTACATTTATCCTGTTAAAAACAACGTGTTTAAAATAAAATACATTGATTAGCTTATTTTTGTATTGAACTTTGTAAATAGCTTTTTCCATACAATAAAAAGCATTAAGAAAATTTAAATAGACACTTGAAAAATAAAATCAGCGTAGTTATAATCTAATTAATACACTTTAATTATACTTAGGTATAATAATAGTGTACTTAACGGTTAATGATGATTAAACAAAGGAGGAAATAATAATGAGTAGTAGAAGCGACATGATGAGCTATAAGGAATTTTTGGAAAAAGTAAAACAACCTTTTGTACGTCCTCAGATTTGGAAATGGAGAGACGTTGAGTCAGAGTTACAGGAAGCGTTGTCTGAAAACTTTTTAAGTGGCGGTGGAGGTGGTGGTCGTGGAACCATTGCTTTAGTGAATCAAGATACAGGAGATTCTTATGGAGTATCACCCACTATGAACATGGTTGCTCAGGTATTTGAACCGGGTGAACACAATAAGCCACATCGGCATACCAATACAGCCTTGTCTATTATTGTAAAAGGAGAGGGTTATTCCATTATTGATGGAGAAAAAATAGAATGGGAAGCTGGAGATGCTTTTATCGCACCGCCTTGGACTGAGCATGAGCATTGTAATACATCAGAGACTGAACAGGCTCTTTTTTTCACAATTCAAGATGTTCCAGTTGTCTCTAAAATGGGAACATGGTTCCGTGAATCTCCTGAAGCACCAGGTAAATCCCATATAGTTGCTGAACGCGAAGAAAAGGATAGTTAACAAGTAGAATATATTTTATTGGTATATTTAGTGTGAAGGTAAGCGTTTACTATAAATTTAGAAGACATCAATAAGTAGTAAATGCTTACCTATAAAAAATCAGGTTAAACCTAATTAATTTGTAAGCGATTTCCGCCTGCGCTCTATTATAAAAACGTAGAAACAACACTAATATAATTCTAATAGGGGGGTAAAGGGTGAAAAATAATAATAAGGAAAATAACGAAAAAACAGATGACAACGATTCCGGTATAGAAAAATTTCGTCAATATCTAGGTCCTATGGCCAAAATAGTTACTGTTATTGCTATTTTTTGGTCATTGTTTCAACTTTTTATAACTGGATTTGGTGTTGTTGAAGCTATTAAACTACGTGCATGGTATTTTGGGTTCATGTCTATACTGGTTTTTCTCCTATTTCCAGCAAAGAAAAAAGATAAAAAACAAAGAAGACTGCCCACTCTATGGGATATTATTTGCATTATTGCTGTGATTTCTTCTGTTGGATATTTTTTAATGATGTATGATGCTTACGTAATGGATCGTGGCGGCTTGCATATTTCAGCTGACTATTGGTTTGGAGCCGTTGGAATTCTAATGGTTTTTGAAGCTTCAAGAAGAGCTGCTGGACTTCCAATGACTTTATTAGCTGTCATCTTTTTGCTTTATAATTTTTTTGGACAGTATATTCCGGGGACTTTAGGCCATGTAGGGTTCGATTATACACGTATTATTGATGTAATGTGGTGGGGCACAGAAGGAATTTTTGGTGTTGTTGCCGGTGTAGCTGCCACTTATATCTTTATGTTTATTTTATTTGGGTCATTTCTAAAAAGAAGTGGTTTTATTAAGTTTGTTAATGATTTTGCGCTCGCAATTTCCGGAAGATCAGCAGGAGGACCTGCGAAAGTTGCTGTAATTGGCAGTGGTATGATGGGTACAATTAATGGTAGTGGTATTGCTAATGCTTCTACGGTAGGTACTTTCACCATTCCGATGATGATAAGAACAGGATATAAGCCCTATTTTGCAGGCGCTGTTGAAGCTGTATCAGGTACAGGAGGTGTGTTAGCACCTCCAGTTATGGGTGCTGCTAGCTTTATAATGGCGACTTTTCTAGGTATGGATTACAGATTGATAATATTAGCTGCTGTAATTCCTGCTGTTCTTTATTTTACAATGTGCTTTATGTCAGTCCATTTTGAAGCCAAAAAACAAGGTTTGGAAGGTTTGTCTAAGGAAGATATTCCTAAATTTAAGGATGTAATCAAAAATAGCCACTTACTTCTTCCGGTTGCTATTCTTGTATATATGCTTGTAACAGGTGTTACACCTATATTTGCAGCATTATGGGCCATAGTTACAACCGTTATTGCAAGTTGGCTACGTAAAGAGACCCGAATGCACTTAAAAGATATTTTAAATGCATTAGAGGAAGGAGCTAAAAATGTTTTAGTAGTTAGTGCTGCTTGTATGGTTGTTGGAGTAGTAGTGGGCACCATATCATTAACGAGTGTAGGACTTGTCGTAGGTAACAATATTCTTAGTTTGGCTGGAGGTTCTGTTTTTATAGCGGCAATATTAACTATGCTACTAACAATTTTATTAGGAACAGGGGTCCCCGTGACAGCTTCATATATTATTGCCACTACAATTTCGGCTCCAATATTGGCTGAGATGGGGGTTCCATTATTAGTTAGTCATATGTTTGTCTTTTTCTTTGCTGCTCTTTCTGAAATCACACCTCCAGTTGCCTTAGCCGCATTAGTTACGTCGGGCATTGCGGGAGCTAAATTTGCCAAAGTTAGCTTAACGGCTGTACGCCTTGGGATTATAGGATTTGTTATTCCTTTCTTCTTTTTATACAATCCAGAGTTACTCTTTATAGAAGGAAGTTTTTCGAAGAGTATTATAGCCATGATTACTGGAATAATTGGTGTAATTGCCTTGGCTGGTGCCATGTCAAATTGGTTTTTAACTAAACCAAATTTAATTCAGCAATTACTATTAGCTGTTTCTGGCATTGGTTTAATTTTACCAAGTTATATAATGAGTTTCATGTCTTTAGCAGTTATGCTTTTTATTATATTTTGGCAAATAAAAAATAAAAGAAGTCAAATGAATAACGAAAAGGAAACCTCTATTTCTGTTTAAAAACTAAGTTCAAGGAGATGGTGAAAATGAATAAAAAAATGTCACTTTTAGCGTTAATTTTAATTGTAATGTCAGTGTTTTTATTTGGTTGTAATGAGGAAAGTTCATCATCATCTACACAAGATATTGAATTAAGCACTGCTACAACTACTGGAAATTTTTATCCTTTTGGATCTGCATTAGCTAACGTATGGAATGACAATGTCTCTGGGGTTAGGGTTGCTTCTCAATCATCAGATGGAAGTGTACAAAATATTAACCTGATGAAAAAAGGAAATATTAATATGGGGTTATCTACTCTTGGCGTTTTATACAATGCCTACCATGGAAAGGGACAATTCGATGGGAGAAAATCTGAAGATATAAGAGCTGTGTCCACTCTGTTCACAGATGCCGCACAAGTAATTGTGACAAAAGATAGTGGTATAGATTCGGTGGAAGAGATAGATGGTAAATCTTTTGTTCCTGGTGCACCCCAAAGTGGAACAAAAGATCTTGCAGAGATAATCTTTAATTCGTATGATATGACATTTGAAGACATGAAAGCCGAGTTTGTAGGCTTTTCACAAGCATCTGACTTATTAAGAAATGGGAAAATTGATGGCGCACATGTGATGTCTGCTCTTCCGACATCTGCAACTATTGAAATATTATCTTCAACTGATAGTAAAATTCTTAGTCTTAGCGATGAGGCTATTAATAAAGCAACTGAAGAAAATTCATGGTTAATTGAACAGACAATTCCATCGGACACATATGATCAACTGGATAGAGATATTAGTACGGTAGCTCAACCAAGTGTCCTATTTGTGTCAAAGGATATGTCAGAAGATTTAATATATGAATTAACTAAGACAATGTGGGAAAATCTGAAAGTATTGCGTGATACTATTGATGCAGCGAAAAATATGAAAATAGAAGGTGCTACCTCTGGAGTAGCAGATATTCCTTTACACCCTGGTGCAAAAAAGTATTATAAAGAACAAGGTGTTTTAGAAGAGTAATTTTTTCAGAAACTCTGCTCTACTTTGAGTTTCGTAAGGTGCCTGTCACTTCCCGAATTTTGTCGAAAATAGCTGCTGGTTAGGCAAGACCAGTAGCTTTTTTAATGTGCGATGTGGTTTTTTGTGGATGAGAAATATTCATCGTTAAGCCAAAAGTTAGGTGGACCCCAGTGTCAAGACACATATTTTATAAAAATAAGGTGAAAGTTGGTTCATGCTTGTCGTCCTTTTCCATCTTAGAAAACGGGGTCTTTCCTATGTCAGGTTCCGTCAAGGGGCGCTTTTACCCTTGACGGAACCTGACATAGGAAAGATAATGGCCCAAAGATGGAAAGGATCAACTCTTAGTGACAATAGACGGATTCAGGCGTTTTATAGTTTAATGACTGATGAGGGCGCTCATGGTTATAGGTTTTCATATACTCTCGTATATTGTTTCTTGCATCCCTCGGTGTGGCATAGTCTTTCAGATAGACCTCTTCATATTTGAGGTTGCGCCAAAATCGTTCGATACGGATATTGTCCAGGGCACGCCCCTTAGAATCCATACTGATTTGTATAGATGGGTGCTCCTTTAGTAGATTGATATAGCTGGAACTGGTGAAATGACTGCCCTGATCGCTATTAAATATATCTGGTGTTCCGATTGCGAATGCACGCTGAACAGCTTCCAGGACAAAGTCCATTTCCAGTGTCTGATCCAACTCCCAGCTGATAATACACCGGGAGAACCAGTCGATGATGGCCGTTAAGTACATCCAGCTGCTCTGCAGGCGGATATAAGTAATGTCAATGCTCCAAACCTGATTGTGGTAGGTAATTGAACGACCTCTCAACAAGTAGGGATAAATCCGGTGCTGCAGATTGCGCTTGCTCAGGTTGGGGCCCGGATGGACTGCCTGAATGCCCATTTCGTGCATGTGGCGCTGAACCCTTTTGCGGTTAATATTTGTCCCTTCGCTCTTCAGCATTTGCGTGATCTTGCGTGAGCCAAAATAGGGATATTTCGTGTAGATTTTATCAATCCGGTTTTTTAAGTTCACCTCCTCCTGTGATGGCTGAACGGGCTTGTAGTAAAGACTGGAGCGATTGATGCCCAGCAACTTGGCCTGATCGGAAATTGAGAGTTCTGAATCAGCCCAATCGACCATTTCCATACGTTCTTGCCTAGTCGTCGTAGATGCCAGATTTTTTTTTGAGCCACGACAGCTGCGTGGTTAATTTCCCGACTTCGGAATACAGATTGTCCAATTGTTTTTCATAATCGGCTTTCATCTTTTCCTTGTCCTTATTTTGTTTCTCAAAAACCTGTGGCATCTCCTGCAGAAAATGTGTTTTCCATTTATGCAGCTGATTCACGTGAACCTCGTTCTCTGATGCGATCTGGCTCATGGATTTTTCTTCCTTCAAGATTTCCAACACGATTTGTGATTTAAATTCAGGTGTATAGCTTTTACGTTTCATAAAAGTACCTTAACATCTCCCTTTTTCGTGTCTAAAATCTTGGGTCCATTATAAAGAGAATTTTCTAAGGTTGCTTTTTGTTGTTTTTGTATTTTATTTCAGCAGTATTTGGGTGAAATTGGATTTTTAGCGTTTTAAGGTCTCAATAAAACAGATTTAATGATTATATTTTCGAACAAATGTTCTTGACTTTTCATAGATTATAGGATATCTTATATGTAATCAATAACTTAACTGGCGATAAAGGTATAAGCAATGAAAGTTTTTGGAAGCCGTGACAATACGGTGATCCGTGCGAACAAAGTGCAGAAAGGAATGATACACTAACGATGGGTCGGAAAAAGCGGATGTGGGATCCCGATTCATTCTATCACGTCGTCTGTCGCGGCAATCGCAGGGATGCGCTTTTTAAGGATGATAGTAATTTCAAAATTTTCCTTCGTATACTCCAACAGACCAATAAGAAGGCCCCGTTTGAACTCGCTTCCTACTGTTTGATGACCAACCATTTTCACCTGCAAATACGGTCCAAAGATCAGCCTGTCTCCAAAGTTATGTCATTCATCAACAAGCGGTATGCTGACTATTACAATACAAAGAACCGAATCACCGGCCATGTCTTTGAAAAACGGTATTATGATAAGCTGATTGCATCGAAACAAGGGATGCTGGAAGTGAGCCGTTATATCCATTTGAATCCGGTAGACGCCAACATGGTGATGCATCCACAAAGCTATCCATGGAGCAGTTACCGATATTACATGCATACGTCCAGACATCATCTTTTGACCATGGCTATTATTTTGGATTACTTTTCAGGGGATGCCTGGGAGAAGCGCCGGAAATATCAAGAGTTTGTGGGGAGGGAACGGGTAGAATAATTGGGAAGTGACAGGCACCACCATCAAGACCACTATTCCAAGCAGCGGGAAAAATATAAGAAATGCTGTGGAGCGTAGGTATTGAACGAGAGCGCCTACTATTCCCTGGGAAAGTGGATGGAAATGGAAGGCATTTTGCCACTCCCGAACCGCCCTGTCCATCCTCGGTCTACTTCAGTTGTTTTTCCAGTATATAACATTCGAGTAGTAGGAACATAAGCAATTTTAATATCCGAGTGCCAAGTACATAAACAATTCTGAATTGTGTACGTGCCTGGCACTTATTCCACCCTAGGCTCTTTTTTATATGATGCTTGACCTGGGGAGTGCTCACATTAACTTTCTGAAATATTAGTAACATATCCTAAGTCAAATTGACTATCATCCACCATATAGTGATTAAAAAACTTTGAATCGATCCCTGTTATATGATGGAAAAAAGGAGTTTCCACCATCCAGTCGTTTTCAATCATTTTGCGTATATCAATCAACCCATTTTTAGCAACGAAATCAATGATCGATTTAACTTTTTGCGGTTTCTGTATTTGAAGTGCCTCATCAATTGGCTCTCTTTTTAAATAACCTTTTCGATGAAGTGCTGCATAAAAATTTCGATGTGTTTTGGCATCTAGAATGTCTAAACTGGCTGCACGGTATCCCAGAACTTGCATGGACGTTTTGTATTTTGTTTTTAAATCGGTATATGCATCGGGGTTTGTTGTACGTGCAACTGTCTGCATATCCTCTAAAAATGCCTCCTCAGGCAAAAGAAATGCACCGGCAAACTGATTAGCTTCTTTTTCAATAGCTTTATGGCCTTTGCGATCTAAATGGGTGAATTCCAGTTTATAGTGAAGCAGCAAATGGCCAAGTTCATGAGCGATGTCAAAATTTCTGCGTACAGCTGAACGTTTTAAATTGCCCAATATAATGAAAGGACGCTCCCGATTTGTCCATAAACTGTAAGCATCAATTTCTTCCCCAATAGCTTTTTCAAAAACAAATACGCCACTTTTTTCAATCAGAAACAATAAATTGTCATTTGAGTCATTGCGGAAGCCTAATCTTTGACGTGCGGTCTTGGCGACTTTGTTTATTTGTGTATGTCTGTCATCATTCGTTGTATTTAAATAGCTGATTACGTCGTCCCTTAATTGAATGATTTTCTGTGTAGGCAATTTAATATAAGTTGTTAAATAGTTAACAAAGCTATCCAAAAATTCAACGTGCTTTGCCTCGGATTGTGTTTTGGAAATAACGTTCATCACGTTAGAACGATAGGCAATATTCATGACTGGTATATTTTCTGGTTCAAAGTACCGGCTTAGAATATCCTTTTTATAAAAATATTTACTTTTCACATAAAAAATGGACTTTAAATCATTTACATTCTGTATTTTAGGTGATGTGTAATAATTTTCGTATTGCCAAACGGCTTGTTCTGTTACATTTAACATTTCAGAGAGCTGTTTTCGGGAATATCCATGCATGATACGAAGATTAGTCAAGTTTTCTCCAATAAACATTATGCTCCCCCTAAATGATTAATACTTAATTACTTTCTTCGTCGTCAAAGATACCTATATCAAATGCTGCGGGATCTATTATATCACTATCCTGTTCAGGAGCAACGATATATCGTTCTTCATCTGTTAACTCTGAACCAGTAATGTGTTTTGAAAGATTTTCTATGGGATAAGCTGTATTGTCCTCAGGATTGGGTAAGTAATGCATAATCTCAGATATTTGATAAGCGTCATCAATTTTGTATGTAAGAATGTGAAATTCATTATAAGATGATTTAATCTGGTCAAGTTCATCCTCTATTTGGTTTTTAGGTATAAATAAGGATAATTGTTCATTTCTTTCAAAAGGATTTTCATACCATGAAGTTGTGTTCGGAAAGTTAAGTGACTTATTAATTTTTGAGAGTTCATGGAGATAAGTGCGGCGTTGCCCTTTATTTTTATTAGGCAGTACAGCGTGTGAGAAATTATTTTGGTTAAAATAGGCAGCATTTTTTATAAGGAAAAGCTTTTTTGTGTCATTGTGAATAAATTGTAGATAATCCCAGGTTAAACCAGCTTTTGACATTTTATACGATAAATTAATGTTACTGCTGATTTCAGCTATTTTATTTTCTATAAAGTTTCCTTTTGTCCACGCAAAGGCAGAACTGATTTTCATTTTCTGACGGCGGTCTTTACGATGCTCGATATAATCCCGGTAACCTTCAACGATAGCGTTTACGATAATCTCACTTTCATTCGTGTTAAATTCATATTGCCTCATATCCATCCCCCTATTATTTTTAATATGACATCATTATAATTCAGTTTAAATAAAAAAGATATGATTTTATTTAAATTATTTAAAGTTTTTATGAAAATGAGAACTTGCGCCAAGCACCGACACAAATGGAAAGCTATTCTAACATTACCAAGTATTACAGTGTCCGGTTAACAGGAAGTACGTCACGTCTATAATCGTATCCCTACAAGAAAAAGTGTCATGTGCAGTGTTTTGCATGACACTTTTTCCATTTCGGGTTCGATTATAAAATAAAGCTGAAATAATAGAATGCATTTGGAAGGAGGGAGGGGGGGGTCCTCACCCAATGATTTCGACAAAAATCGGGAAGTGACAGGCACCATCCTATCCGCGAAGCCATTCTCGTGCTGCATCCAGTTCTTGCAGTGGGTACTGGGTGACTTCCACACCTGGTATGAGCTTTTCAACTTTTTCGTTAAGGCTAAATGTTTCATCTGCTACAATGGCGCTTTTTTTGATGCTTCTTAGTTGGGTAAGGATTTTCCAAGCTTTCGGCAGTGCTTTTGTAGTGTTGCCCTCAATGTTTTTGAAAATGAACAAAATGTTGAGAGGTTCCTCTTGAAGTTTCTTAGCCTTTAACGCTTCTTCAAATGTTTCCAAGTCATCCTGTGTTGCTGTGCCCTCAGTCGTCACTTCCAAAATCTGCCCCTTTTCCTCACCTTTGATCTCTATCATTTGTCCAATCATCCTTTCATGTTCAAGGGTCATCTTTATATACAGCATTCCACTCTATACATGAAATGAAACATGTGAGTGGTGGTTATAGATAAATTCATTACAACGGCGACATGGGGAAAACTAAGAATTGGCTCAAAGAAATGTAACGGAAGATCGCTCTAGTGCACGAACAGTTCTTTTCAATTAAAAAATCGGGTATATTATAGGAACTAGGATCAATTCCGGAAATATTCAGAATTGTGTGCGTGCCAGGCACCAGAAAGGAGGGGCTGCGCTATGAACAGGCCATGGGTGGGGGTTCAATATTGGGAACATCCTATATTCATTCATTGGCCGGTACCGTATGATGGGCTACGACCGCTCGTGCCGGGTCCTTTTCAGCTGGATACGTTTCATGGCCAGGCATGGATAAGCGTGGTACTCTTTCGTTCGCCCCGAAGTCGTTTGCGATGGGGGTCAAGCTTGTTCTCTCTTGGTCCGTTCTGGCAGGTGAATGTGCGGACGTATATCCGTTTTTATGAGGAACCGGCTGTTTATTTTCTTAATGTGTACACAAACAGCAGGCTGTCGGTGTTGGGTGCCCGATGTTTGCTGTCTTTGCCTTATCAGCAAGCCTCTTTTGATACTTCCACGAGCGGGAGACGGACATCATTCAGAATGGAATCAACTGTTGGCGAGCCATCCCGACGATTTTCAGCCGATGTTTATCCGTTATCCGGCTGGTTTTCTCCAGAGAATCACTCATTGGAGAACTGGCTTACGGAACGCTACCATGTCTACATGGTCAAAGGAACGTATATTGTCAAAGCAACGATTTCCCACATGCCGTGGCGTCTTTCTGAAGCCCGGTATAACATCAAACAGAACAACGTGCTCGAGGTTACGCCCGAAATAAGCGACCCGCTGGCTCATGTTGCCTCGCCCCAAACGACCTATGTATACCCACCCAGCATAAGAGGGCGATATGTGTAGCGCGCGGATAAGTGCCAGGCACCTGAACAATTCAGAATTTATCAGGTGCCTGGCAGAGCGACCGGGCTTAGGTCGTAGCATATAGCGGGTGGGATGCCCGCCGAGTAAGAGTTAGCCACTCGCTCGTAGCAAGTTTTGGGTGGTGAAAGGCAACTTTCATCATTAAGCGTAAACAGTTAGCTAGTGGGCCGTAAACGACAGTTGAAGGGATTGAGCCCCGAAATACCCAATGAAAGGGCAGATGGTTTTGTCAGTCCAGAATGCAACATCTTGATAAGCGGTATAGGCGAGCTTATTAAGACCTTTCCGGGGTCGGTGACCACGGCACGCTAGACATGGATATGCTACGGCAACCCGGGAGGTCCTATCGGGTCTTCCTGCGGAAGCAGGGAGTATGGTTGTACAAGCGATACAAAGTGAGGAAACCAAATGTCTGATAGGAAGTCGGAGGGCTACATAGTACCGTTGAAGCCGGGTAATTCCGGTGGAGGAAAGGTAAGCCCCCTATCATTTCTTATTAGGGACACATTATCTACACACAGAGGTGGAATTATAATGGAAACAAAACTATCGAGAATAGCGGAATTAGCTAGATCTCACCCCAGGATGCAATTCACATCACTGGCGCATTTGTTGGATGAGGAGTCTTTAAAGCAATGCCACTATGAATTACCCGGCAATAAAGCTGCAGGTATTATGGGGGTTACAAAGGAAGACTACGGTGAAGAATTGAATGATAATGTCGAGAACCTCGTTCATAGAATGAAGAAGAAAAGCTATCGCCCCCAACCGGTCAGACGAACCTATATTGATAAAGCTGGTTCAAGGAAGAAACGCCCATTGGGGATACCGGAGCACGAGGATAAAATCGTGCAGCGGGGGTTGGCTAAAATTCTTAACACAATCTATGAAAATGATTTCCTCGACTGCTCCTTTGGCTTTAGACCCAAAAGAAATTGTCATGATGCCTTGAAGATTCTTAATGTCTACATTGAACAGAGGTACACGAACTACATTGTAGATGTAGATATTAAAGGATTCTTTGACAATGTGGATCATGATTGGATGCTGGCATTTCTGGAACATCGAATTAAAGATCCCAGTATACTGAGGCTCGTAGCCAGATTCTTAAAGGCCGGATACATGGAGGAAACCAAGCGATATAAGGAGGAGTTTGGCACACCACAGGGTGGTGTTGTCTCGCCTATTCTGGCAAATGTTTATCTCCATTATGTCCTGGACTTATGGTTTGAGCGTAAAGTACGTAAAGAATGTAAAGGACAAGCGTACCTCGTCCGCTATGCGGACGATTTTGTGTGCTGTTTTCAATATCAGCAGGACGCGTATAAGTTCTTTGAAGGCCTCAAACAGAGATTGGCGAAATTTAACCTTGAAGTTGCAGAGGACAAGACGAACATTATTCCCTTTGGCAGATTTGCGGAAAAGAACAGTAGGCGGAATGGAAATAGGAAACCCCCGACGTTTAATTTTCTGGGTTTCACGCATTACTGCAGCCAAAGTCAGAAAGGCAAGTTCAGAGTTAAACGGAAAACTGACAACAAGAAGATGAGAGCGAAGTTGCGTCAAACTAAGAAATGGCTAAAAGAAAACAGAACCGAAGGTGCCGAATTTATCATGGATAGAATTCGAAAGTCACTTATAGGATACTATAATTATTATTGTATTACAGACAATTCGCCAACGGTTGATTTGTTTCGTGACAATATAAGAACGTTACTCTTTAAATGGCTCAATCGAAGAAGCCAGAAGAAGTCTTTTACATGGGAGAAATTCGTTTTATTTCTAAAGAAATTTCCACTTCCAAGACCAACTGTGAAAGTGAATATATACCAACTTAGAGATCATATTAGTTACATTCTGTGAAGATGATAGGTGGAGCCGTGTGCGGGAAAACCGCTCGCATGGTTCTGAGAGGGGAGTGATACACAATCAGCCGTTAGGCTGAGAGGTTCACTCCTACTTGACCATACACAATTCAGAATTGTGTGCGTGCCAGGCACCTTCTAGTCAAAAACATAGCGATCGCGTCCGGCGAGTGAGCCGAAGATAATGACTAATATCGCCGCTGTAATCACTGTCGTAAGTGGGATGGTCCAGGAGCCTGAAACATCATATAAATAACCAATGAACACCGGTCCGATTGCGGCCAATAAATACCCGAACGATTGGGCCATTCCAGATAACACAGAAGCGTCTTTTCCATTACGTGCGCGTATCCCTAAGAATGTTAAGGCTAACGGGAACATACCACCCAGACCTGCGCCAATCAATACAACACTGGCAACCATAACAACGTATGAATGACCGAATAACAACCCACTGTATCCGATGACATCGCAGAAGACCAGTACCCAGACCAATCCCCATTGTGATCGAAATTTTCCCGCAAGCACGGGCATGAGAAAACTGAACGGTAAGCCGATGACCTGCATAAACGACAGCATCCATCCGCCTGTTGCCATTGAGACGCCATAATCATGCAGTATTTCCGGCAGCCAGGAAATGGTTATATAAAATAAAAACGATTGAAAGCCCATAAATAATGATAGCTGCCAGGCTAAGGGCGATTTCCAAATTTGATTATTGGGCGATGTTTTCCCGCTTGAATGGTGTTGGTCCGTTTGTTGGCTTTTACTGCTGAGATAAATCCACATAAAAATCCCGATGAACGCTGGTACGGTCCAAACCAATAATGCCACTTCCCATCCCAATCCGATTCCTTCAGCTATAGGTATGCTTAAACCGGAAGCAATGGCAGCCATTGCGTTCATTGCCATTGAATAGAAACCGGTCATCAACCCCGACTTTTCCGGGAAATAGTCTTTAATCGTAGCAGGAAGAAGGACATTACCAAACGCGATCCCGATGCCGACAAGAAATGTTCCTATATATAATAATGGAATAGAGGAAATGGAGCGCATACCGATACCAAAAGCTAATAAGATCAATCCAATTAACAAAGCCCGTTCATTCGAATAACGACTTCCGATCTTTGGTGCCATAGGCGAAAGTGCCGCGAATGCGAGAAGGGGCAAACTTGTAATAATGCCAGCACCGCTATTGGAAAGGTCCAAATCATCACGTATAAGGCCAATGACCGGACCGACCGATGTAATGGCTGGACGTAAATTAAACGCTGTAATAATAATAGCTGCATATAGTAGAAAACGATATAACCGTTTGGTTGTATCATTGCTTGCTGTATTAGCATCCATAGTGAATCTCCATTCTTTTGAAGGTGGTGCCCTATCAGGTGCCAGGCACTTGGGTTTGATGATATCCATTATAATGATTATGATGCATATAATCAAAAATAACCATTGTTCATGATGCGAAGATGGTCTTGTGGAGAGGAAACTTCTGCAGGGGTTTTTTTGTGGAATAACTGAATTCCCATGCCGTTTGACCGAATACGGGCGAAATCCGACTGAATCCATGCGTCGTGCGACTGAAATATTCCGTAAACCAGCCGAATTGAGTGAGTTCCCAGCACATACGCGTGTGCCTGGTGCATCTCTTAAATTATACAGGTAGACGTTATCGCAAGGGGTATTCGTAACCTGTCGTCATTTCAATTCGTCTAACCTTGTAAGAGGCTACGATCGTGTAGGAGGTACGATCAATGAAAAGGATGGTCCTGTTAATTAATGGGGTGTGGTTCCGGTTCATTTCAAAGTGGAAAAGGCGGGTGAGAATGATGAAAAATTTGTTATTCATTTTGATAGTCATTTTCTCGATGGGAATGGTGCTGTTGCTGACAAGTTGCGATGATATAAAGAGAACAGATAAATTGAGCCAGAACAACCAAATCGACCATCATGTTGTGGAAAAGGATAATGGTGTGAATGTGACAATGAAAGCACTTTATAATGATGACAAAATGACAATCGTATTAGACAATAACGGTTCACAATCATTGCATTTTGGCACACCTTATTATGTGGAAAAGCAAAAAAACGATAAGTGGTACCAGACTGAATTCACATACGAAAAAGGTTTTAATGATATAGACATTACATTAAAATCTGGAAAAAAGTATACCCAAAAGGTGGAATTAACAATGCCTGATGGCCATTATCGAGTGATTAAACAACTATCTTCTGCTCCGCTCGGGGACGATGATATTACGATCGGGGACACATTTACCGTTGGTGATTAGTCTTGTTTATAATAATTCAGGATTGTGTTCGTGCCAGTCACTGAAGCCAAGAAGGATTTAAATTTAAGGGTATTACACTATATAATGTCACTTGCGGCAGCGTTTATTTTTTATACCATTCGAAACGTTCCGATAGTCGAATAAGAGGTCAGGTAATAGAATAAGCGAGAACATTGTTTGTGAGGGGGTTCCATGACATATTTATTGAGGATTGGTTCATTGATTTTGATGGTTTCGGCACTTGTTGCATGTTCTAATGGGCAAGATACCCCAAATACTCCGAATGGATATGCTGATTTGGTTTCTAATGAAGAAGGAAAATATAATCTTTTAATCGTATTAAATACAAGCGGCGGTTTCGAGAATCCAGAGTTCTTGCAAGAACACAACCAAGATATGGGACAGGTCATAAATCATAGTTATTACAGAGGATTGAATGAAATCGAAGAAAATCGAGAAGAATTGGATATCCACTCAGAACCTTATTTTGTATTTTTTGATACGAACAGTATTGCTTTTCAAACAGGACGTTCTCAAGAAGCAGAGAAATTTCTGGTGGACGCTATAAAAGAACAGGGAAATAACCAACCGGAGTAAACCCCAACGTATAAAAATAAAACACCTAGAAAGAGAAGTTGTCATAAGGCTTTCATGGGTGGTGGCTCACTCCCTTTTCAAGGAGTGTTGCCTTATGACAGTATTTCAAATACGTTTACTGATGATCACATTTGCGTCATTAGTCGTGTCGATACGGTCAAACACAAAAAAATAACCACCCTGTGAGCCTAGCGGGCATTTAGGGTGATTATTTTGAACCTGAAAATGTGAGCCGCCCGCTTGAAGGGCTGTTAAGAGTCGTCTTCGTCAATGTCATCGATAGGGATATAGTTAAATATCTCGCCGGATTTCGTCAGTCGTGTGAGTTTATCCATCCATTTGTAGTAGCGTTTGGCATTTTCAAGCTGTTCGTAGTCCTGTCTGGCTCTTGCTTGCAATGCTTCGTCGTCGTCATTATTGTCGATAACCTCATTCAGTTGTTTTTGAGCGATTTGGATGCTTTCCAAATACATAATTGATTCCCGCTCCCATTTCATACCAAAGAAGCGAGAGAAGTAATTAAAGAAATTTTTCTCAGCGACAAATAAATCTTTTTTTGTGCCCTTTTGCCAGACTTTTTTAACGATATTGATATCCTGAAGTTTTCGAATGGATGTACTCATGCTGGGTTTACTCATCCCCAGTTCATCTTTCATTTCATCCAGCGTCATTGGTCGTTGTTTAAAATAAAGGATGCCATATAAACGGCCAACCGATGGGGTGACGCCATAAAGATCCATGGTTTCGGATATGGTATTGATCATCATGTTTTCAACCTGGTCGACTTTTTCCAAACCATCTGTATTATTAAACTGATCTTGATTGCTGTCCATCACGGCACCTCTTTTCGAGGAAAATAAAGGCATATCATTTATTAAATTCGTTTATAATGAGTTTAACATGTCCTTTTACATTATAATAAATGTAACAGACATGTCAATGGAGGCCTCCATCTTAAAAACGATGAGAGTGGGACGGTCTTTACATTCTCATAAAAAAGCTAGCTGGATCCCTGAGTCGTAAAAGCGATACAAACCCAAGGGTAAACAGCTAGCGATAAGTCTATGAAAACATATGACGGCCATTACTATGTTTGTTTTTTATTCCATCCATTCGTCAACGACATCCTGGTTGTTGTCGATCCATTTTTTCGCCCCTTTAACAGGGTTATCTTCGTGTTCTTGGACGGATACCATTAAATCGCCAAGTTCATCATCGGTTAATTCCCAATTGCTCATCCATTGATAGACGTCTTCATAGTCGGATTGAAAACCGTCACGGCTGGCCATATAAATTTTTTCCGTTTCGCCGTATGTTTTTTGAGGATCATCCAGAAACTTCAAATCAACTTTGGAAAAAATGTCATGAGGTTTCCATAATGGCGCCACGACAGGCTCTTCATTTTCGACCTTTTCTTGAATGGTGGCAATCATAGCGGCCTCGCTGCTTTCGATTAAATTATAATCAAGATCGTAGTCGTTAATGACATCTTTCGTTTTCTTCATTGTGCCTGCTCCAGGCTCAAATCCTGTTATTTCACTATCAAACTTACCTTTGTTGGCATTTAAATCTTCAATGCTATTAATATCTTCCATATATTCAGGAACAGCTAATCCTACGATGCCTTTGCGATACCACGGTTCATCCTCAAAATTGGCCTCGTCTTTATACTCCTCATAGTAACTCTTATCCTGGACGGGCAGCCATACTTCAGGGGCTATATCCAAATCGCCATCCGATATGGAAGCCATTTGCGGTCCCATTTCCATCAGTTTTAAATTAACGTCATAGCCTTTATCTTCCAAAATGGCTTTCCACATGTTGGTAACTGCAATATTTTCCGGCCAATTAATTTGTCCAATAACAATGGTGTCTTTATCTTCAGCAGACGCTTCATTGGAACCATTCGTTTCACCACTTGAATCACTTTCACTACAAGCTGCGAGGACTAGGAGTACCATTGTAGTTATGATCAATAGACTTCGTTTTAAAAAACTCATGAGTGTATCGTCACCTTTCTTTATAAGATTTAATAAACGTTGTATTGAAGACGATCAAGACCTTTTCATAATGTATTATCATTCATTTGCATATATGGATCCCTCCCTTTTATTTTATTAAATACGATTAATGTATTTAATTTTTTTTAAATAGATATTGTACTTAATATAATAATAAACTATATTTTTTGTCAAATCTAAATTTTGAACCTTAATTTTTTATCTCGGACACCAATTTTGACATTCATTGTGTTTTGCTGCTAAAGTAAAGTTATTAATACAGTTAAATAATTATTTAATAAATTAAATAAAACGATCTGCCTAAAGGGAGTGGTGGCTTGAATTTACAAAAGATGCTAATTAATGGCGAGTGGGTCCATGCTCAATCTGAAGAGACACGAGATATTATTAATCCTTATAATCAAGAGGTTATTGCAACGGCGGTTGAAGGGAATGAACAGGATACGCGTGCCGCTATTCAAGCAGCACGAGAGGCGTTTGACGACGGTATCTGGTCTGCATTGCCTGCCAATGAACGAGGGGAATATGTGTATCAAATTGGTTTATTGATCCGCCGCGATTTACAAGAATTGGCTGAATTAGAAACGTGGGACACTGGCAAAACACTTCAGGAAAGCAAGGAAGATATGGACGATATCGCTAATGTTTTTCTCTATTTTGGTGGCTTAGCGGATAAAGATGGCGGTGATAAGATTCCATCACCGATGCCTGATTCAGAAAGTAAAGTGGTACGAGAGCCTGTCGGTGTGTGTGGACAAATCACACCATGGAATTATCCATTATTACAAGCGTCCTGGAAAATTGCACCGGCATTAGCTGCGGGCAATACCATCATTATGAAACCTAGTGAGATCACCCCATTAACAACAGTAAAAGTGTTTGAACTCATCGAAGAGGCCGGTATTCCTGAAGGCGTGGCTAATTTGGTGCTGGGAGCCGGAGCGACAGCGGGTGCCGAACTATCTGAGAATCGTGATATTGATTTAATTTCTTTCACCGGAGGCATCGAGACCGGGAAAACCATTATGCAAGCAGCGAGTCATAATGTGAAAAAAATTGCTCTCGAGCTCGGTGGGAAGAATCCGAATATCGTATTTGCGGATGCGGATTTTACAACCGCGGTCGATCAGGCATTGAATGCGGTGTTTTTCCACGCCGGCCAAGTTTGTTCAGCGGGTGCTCGATTATTAGTCGAGGAGTCGATTCATGATGAATTCGTTAATGCACTCACCGAACGGACGAAGCGGATCAAACTAGGCAATGGATTTGATGACGATACACAAAGCGGTCCACTGATTTCAAGCGAACACCGTGATAAGGTGGAAAAATATGTTGACATCGGGAAACAAGAAGGGGCGACACTCGTTACTGGCGGCAAGCGTCCGGATGACCCTGAATTACAAGATGGCTTTTTCTATCTGCCTACCATTTTCACCAACTGTACAAGCGATATGCGCATTGTCCAAGAAGAAGTATTTGGTCCGGTATTAACGGTTGAAACGTTTCAATCACAAGAAGACGCTATTAAATTAGCGAATGATACGATTTATGGCTTAGCCGGTGCTGTTTGGACCCAGGATGTGGCAAAAGCTGAATTTGTCGCCGAACGTCTGCGTCTGGGCACCGTTTGGATCAATGACTTTCATCCGTATTTTGCCCAAGCTCCGTGGGGCGGTTATAAGCAATCCGGGATTGGCCGCGAGTTAGGCCGAGAAGGTATGGAAGAATATACGGAAGTGAAGCATATTTACCGTAATAAAAAGCCTGAACCATTTTATTGGTTTAAATAACGTTGTAAAAAAGCCGGTGATGTAAACGAAACGATCGCCGGTTACATTTTTATATAAAAGGCTGTCCGGACGGTTAATGCAGCTTACAAAGAGGTGATAATCAATGGGTGGTTTTGTGTATCTTATGTTAGGAATTGTGACAGAAGTGGTAGGGACAGCTGCCCTGAAAGCAAGCCATGGATTCAGCCAATTGTGGCCATCGCTCATGGTCGTTCTGGGCTATGGCCTTTCGTTTTATTTTTTAGGCTTGTCTTTAAAAACCATTCCATTAGGTATTGGGTATGCCGTGTGGTCCGGGGTAGGAACGGCATTTACAGTGATCATTGGCGTAATTGTTTGGCATGAAACGATGTCGGTAGCCAATATCTTAGGTATCGTGTGCATTATTGCAGGCGTGATTCTTTTAAATGTCAATCTCGTGAAAGCTTAAATAAATCGGACTGTTGCTATTTCAGATAATGTTTTTGACGGTTTACAAGGATAATAGAACCATGTTATATTAAAATTGTTTCACTTATTAAATATATATTTAATAATTTAAACTAAGTTATTAAAACGATCGGATATGTTTTTTAATGCCATAAGCATTTTCGGGGGAGGTTTTTTACATGAATCATGAAACATACGACTATGTCATTGTTGGCGGTGGCAGTGCTGGCTCTGTCCTTGCTAACCGTCTTACGATGGATAAAGATAAACGTGTGCTTGTTCTTGAAGCGGGCCGCAGTGACTATGCGTGGGATTTACTTATTCAAATGCCAGCAGCGTTAATGTTTCCGTCAGGCAATCCGTTTTATGACTGGATATATAAGACAGATCCCGAGCCGTACATGAATGGACGTCACGTCGACCATGCCCGCGGAAAAGTACTTGGGGGATCCAGCTCGATTAATGGTATGATTTATCAGCGTGGCAACCCTCTGGATTTTGAACGATGGGCTTCTGATAAAGGGATGGAAGATTGGGATTATGCCCATTGCCTGCCGTATTTCAAACGACTGGAAACAACAACTGGAGCCGATTCTTCTGATGAATATCGTGGTCATCATGGCCCAATGAAATTAAAACGGGGTCCGGCGACGAATCCGTTATTTCAAGCCTTTTTTGATGCAGCTGTTGAGGCCGGCTATTCGAGAACACCTGATGTCAACGGATTTCGTCAGGAAGGTTTTGGCCCTTTTGACAGTCATGTCCATAATGGCCGGCGGATGTCCGCGTCACGTGCCTATTTGCATCCGATCAAGCATCGTAGAAATTTAAAGATTGAAACACGTGCATTTGTAACCGGTATTGATTTTAACGGAACACAGGCAGAAGGTGTGACCTATCAAAAAAATAATAAAACGTATAACGTACAGGCTGGAGAAGTGATTCTTGCCGGCGGTGCGTTTAACACGCCACAATTACTGCAATTGTCGGGCGTCGGGGAAGCCGATCATTTACGGTCTCTTGGCATTGATCCGATTGTGGATTTGCCGGGGGTTGGTGAGAATCTTGAGGATCATCTTGAAGTCTATATTCAGCATGCGACCCCGGAGCCTGTTTCTGAGCAGCCCAGTCTTAATAAAGCCAAGATGCCTTGGATCGGTCTGCAATGGCTGTTGGGAAGAACGGGTCCTGCGTCATCCAATCATTTTGAAGGCGGTGGATTTGTCCGCTCAAACGATGAGGTGGATTATCCGAATCTCATGTTCCACTTTCTACCGCTTGCGGTTCGGTATGACGGGCAAAAAGCCGAAACCGACCATGGCTTTCAAGTCCATGTCGGCCCGATGTACTCGAATTCACGGGGAAGTGTTAAGATCCGTTCAACCAACCCTTTCGAGCATCCAAGCATTATCTGTAACTATCTATCTACTGAAAAGGATCGACGTGAATGGGTTGAGGCTGTACGTGTCTCAAGAGAGATTCTGAATCAGCCATCATTACAAGCCTATAGTTCAGGCGAAATATCACCTGGACCATCTGTTCAAACCGATGAAGACATTTTAGAATGGGTAGCCAACGACGCTGAAACAGCCCTTCATCCATCCTGCACAGCTAAAATGGGGGATGCCTCTGATCCGATGGCCGTCGTTGACCCGAAAACGATGAAAGTTCATGGGCTTAGAAATGTGCGTGTGGTTGATGCTTCGGCAATGCCTTATACAACCAATGGAAACATTCATGCTCCGGTATTGATGCTTGCTGAAAAAGCAGCCGACATTATCCGTGGCCAAAGACCGATGAAGCCTTTGTATAAAGACTATTACCGTCATGGCGTTCATCCAACAGATGCCGGAACCGTTTAAAACTAATTGTTAAACGAATGATGATTTGAACGGCTGGATTGACGAGATATCCATTAAAGTGCCAGGCACATGCACAATTCAGAATTGTGTGCGTGCCTGGCAGAGCGACCGGGCTTAGGTCGTAACATATAGTGGGTGGGATGCCCGCCGAGTAAGAGTTAGCCACTCGCTCGTAGCAAGTTTTGGATGATGGAAGGTAACTTCCATCATTAAGCGTAAACTGTTAGCTAGTGGGCCGTAAACGACGGTTGAAGGGATTGAGCCCCGAAATACTCAATGAAAGGGCAGATGGTTTTGCCAGTCCAGAATGCAACATCTTGATAAGTGAAATAGGCGAGCTTATTAAGACCTTTCCGGGGTCGGTGACCACGGCACGCTAGACATGGATATGTTACGGCAACCCGGGAGGTCCTATCGGGTCTTCCTGCGGAAGCAGGGAGTATGGCGTACAAGCGATACAAAGTGAGGAAACCAAATGTCTGATAGGAAGTCGGAGGGCTACATAGTACCGTTGAAGCCGGGTAATTCCGGTGGAGGAAAGGTAAGCCCCCTATCATTTCTTATTAGGGACACATTATCTACACACAGAGGTGGAATTATAATGGAAACAAAACTATCGAGAATAGCGGAATTAGCTAGATCTCACCCCAGGATGCAATTCACATCACTGGCGCATTTGTTGGATGAGGAGTCTTTAAAGCAATGCCACTATGAATTACCCGGCAATAAAGCTGCAGGTATTATGGGGGTTACAAAGGAAGACTACGGTGAAGAATTGAATGATAATGTCGAGAACCTCGTTCATAGAATGAAGAAGAAAAGCTATCGCCCCCAACCGGTCAGACGAACCTATATTGATAAAGCTGGTTCAAGGAAGAAACGCCCATTGGGGATACCGGAGCACGAGGATAAAATCGTGCAGCGGGGGTTGGCTAAAATTCTTAACACAATCTATGAAAATGATTTCCTCGACTGCTCCTTTGGCTTTAGACCCAAAAGAAATTGTCATGATGCCTTGAAGATTCTTAATGTCTACATTGAACAGAGGTACACGAACTACATTGTAGATGTAGATATTAAAGGATTCTTTGACAATGTGGATCATGATTGGATGCTGGCATTTCTGGAACATCGAATTAAAGATCCCAGTATACTGAGGCTCGTAGCCAGATTCTTAAAGGCCGGATACATGGAGGAAACCAAGCGATATAAGGAGGAGTTTGGCACACCACAGGGTGGTGTTGTCTCGCCTATTCTGGCAAATGTTTATCTCCATTATGTCCTGGACTTATGGTTTGAGCGTAAAGTACGTAAAGAATGTAAAGGACAAGCGTACCTCGTCCGCTATGCGGACGATTTTGTGTGCTGTTTTCAATATCAGCAGGACGCGTATAAGTTCTTTGAAGGCCTCAAACAGAGATTGGCGAAATTTAACCTTGAAGTTGCAGAGGACAAGACGAACATTATTCCCTTTGGCAGATTTGCGGAAAAGAACAGTAGGCGGAATGGAAATAGGAAACCCCCGACGTTTAATTTTCTGGGTTTCACGCATTACTGCAGCCAAAGTCAGAAAGGCAAGTTCAGAGTTAAACGGAAAACTGACAACAAGAAGATGAGAGCGAAGTTGCGTCAAACTAAGAAATGGCTAAAAGAAAACAGAACCGAAGGTGCCGAATTTATCATGGATAGAATTCGAAAGTCACTTATAGGATACTATAATTATTATTGTATTACAGACAATTCGCCAACGGTTGATTTGTTTCGTGACAATATAAGAACGTTACTCTTTAAATGGCTCAATCGAAGAAGCCAGAAGAAGTCTTTTACATGGGAGAAATTCGTTTTATTTCTAAAGAAATTTCCACTTCCAAGACCAACTGTGAAAGTGAATATATACCAACTTAGAGATCATATTAGTTACATTCTGTGAAGATGATAGGTGGAGCCGTGTGCGGGAAAACCGCTCGCATGGTTCTGAGAGGGGAGTGATACACAATCAGCCGTTAGGCTGAGAGGTTCACTCCTACTTGACCTTTGTTTACTTTATGCCTTTTTTCCATTCATTCACAAGGTCCTGATGTTCTTTCACAAATTCTTTTCCTGCTTTTTCCGGGTCGGTGCCCTTTCTAATATTGACCATGACTTCGTTCATCTCGTCATATGTCCAGTCAAATTGCTTTAAAATTTTGTAGGCCGCCGGTGAGTCCTCTTTTAAGCCTTTTCGTGATGTTGTCCAGATGCTGTCTGGATCCCCGTATATATTCTTTGGATCTTTTAACATTTTCAAATCATACTTGCCAAAAGCGTAATGCGGTTTCCATAAGGTCGTGATCACGGGTTTCTTTTGGTCTACCTTATTGCCCAGAGTGGCGACCATAGCTGAATCCGAACTTGTCTGTACTTCCCATTTGTCTAAGCCGTATTTTTTCACCGCTCGTTTGGTGAGTTCAACATTGCCGGAGCCGGGGTCATTACCTGTGATTGTCCAATCCGTCCCTTTACCGACTTCTTCGTTGCCTTTGAGATCGCCAATGGAATCTATGTCCATATATGTAGGAACATATAGACCAATTGGGGCTGTGTCAATGTTTTTATTCAGTTTTACCAGATCGTCTTTGTGTTCATCCCAAAGATGGACAGCGTTGTTCGGAAGCCATGTACACATCATCGCATCGGCGTCTTTTTCAGCAATTGACGAAAACATCGCGCCTTTACCGACTTGTTTAATCGTAACGTTATAGCCTACATCTTCTAAAGTTGCTTTCATCACATTCGTACCGGCCACACAACCAGCCCAGGCAACATAAGGGATAGTAATGTCTTTGTCACCGAGATTTGCACTGCTTCCACTGTTTTCACCGCTATCGGCATCACCGTTCTCGGCATTGCTATCGTTGCTATTTGTACCACAGGCAGATAATACGAGGCTGAACAATATAACAAATGCCAAGGATACGATAGACATGTTTCTTTTTCGATACATTGTTTCTCAACTCCTTATAGCGAATGTTTTAATCTAACAAGTAGGTTGTTCATAGATGCTGACCGTAAAATTCTCTTTTCAGGTGTTCGCCGGCTCGTTTAAACGAGATACTGAACGTGGCTTGGGGCACATGTTGACGACCATGCGGTGATATGAGTCGGTGACGCCGATAATATAACTCTATTAAACTTTCAACTCATATCATCGTTATCATAACATTGAATCAAATATTGTCAACAACTCAACAAAGTGCCAGGCACCCACAAAATTCAGAAAAAACAAAGTGCCAGGCACCCACACAATTCAGAATTGTATAGGTGCCCGGCACTTATTCAATCAGCCATTCGCGGGCTGCTTCGGTGTTGTCTGGGGTGAAAAAGTCTACTTTAATGCCTGGGATGAGATTTTCCAGCTTAGCGTCCGCCTTGATCCAGGTTTGGTCTGTAATCACTGCAACATTTTTAATGCTTCTTAAATACTTGATCATTTTCAGATCTTCCACAAGTCCTTTCAGTGTAACACCTTCCAAGTTTTCAAACGTAATCAGCAAATGAACCGGTTCTTGTTCAGTGATTTTTTGTTTGAGTGTTTCCTCGAATGTTTCAATATCGGTTTTGCTTATTTTGTCCTTCATGACCATTTCGATAATCGGGCTGCCTTTTTGACTGGTTACGTTGATCATCCTTACCACACCCTTTCTGTGTATTGATCCATAAATACTATTCCTCAGTGTCTAAGACATCAAACATAGCGCCAGGCACCCAAACAATTCAGAATTGTACCGGTGCCAGGCACTTACAGGGTTTCCGGGTGACAGTCATTTTCTAAAACTTTGGCCCAGCGGATGAGGTGTCGTTCTTTCCATTTCCCGCTGATAAGTTGAACGCTGACAGGGATGTCATTGGCGAAACCGACCGGTAAGGATATGGCGGGGTGGCCTGTTATATTAAAATAGGACACGTAGCGGGTCATGCAATCAAAAATCGGTTCTTTCCCGTCGTTAAAATGGACTATTTCTTGACCTATTGGTTTCGGTTGCGCTGGCATGGTCGGTGTTATTATCGCATCCACGTGTTCCAGCAATGCATCACAGGCCGCCGTCATGTCGTGTTTTCGCTTCAGTGCGTGCAAGTACTCTGACGCAGAAATGGTTGTGCTGGCTTTCATCACATGACGGACATCGTCACCGTAATCATCCATTTGTTGCATACGATTACGGTGTTCATAGCCGCCCTCTGAAGCTGCCAATGTAAAACTTCGGAGAGCGGCTTCATTGGCAAACGGGATTTCAACGTCAACGAGGTGCGCACCGAGCTGTTCCAATGTTTTTAATGTCGATTGGTAGCCATCCAGTACATCTGCTTCAATTTTTTCATTAAAGACGTTGATGGGGACACCGATTTTAACGCCACGTAAATCTTCAGCTTTTGAATCGATGACAGAATAATTGTTTCCTGTCAACGCTTCCATCATGACCATTAAATCCGACATCGTTCGCGTGATAGGGCCGGGGTGGTCCAGGGATGGCGATATTAAGGTTATGCCTTGCTGTGGGAGCAGGCCCTGTGTCGGTTTCAACCCGATCAGACCGCAACTGGCAGCAGGAATCCGCACCGAGCCGCCCGTATCGGACCCTAAAGACGCAACGCTTGCCCCCGCCAGAACGGCAGCGGCTGATCCACCGCTGGAACCGCCAGCAGTCAATGCTTTGTTCCACGGATTTTTGACCGGACCGTAAAATGGGTTGTTGCTTGTAATGCCAAACGCAAACTCGTGCATGTTGGTTTTTCCGATCATAACGCCGCCGGATTGGTTCATCGCTTCGACAATGTCTGCATGTTGTTCCGGAATAACATCGTGATCAATTTTTGACCCACTTGTCGAAGGAACGCCTTTCGTGTGGATATTGTCCTTGTAGGAAAGCGGCACTCCTTCCAAGCGCCCAGCATCGCCTAATTGCCACTTTTTCTCAGAAATAGCTGCCTGTTGCAGTGCGACATCCTCGGTTATCGAAATAAACGCGTTTAGATCACTCGTTTGTTTGGCCTTTTCAATATAGTGTTGTGTTATCTCGACCGGAGAGAATTGCTTTTTCTCATACCCTTTCAATAACGATTGAATGGAATACAAAAGACGTTCCCCCTTATGGTTCCTGACCCGGTTTTATAATCCATTCTATCATACCGACAAAGTGCCAGGCACCGAAACAATTCAGAATAGATCTAGTGCCAGGCACCAAAATAATTCTGAATTGTGCGGGTGCCTGGCACTCCAACACTTTCAATTGACAATATTTCACAGTGTTACTATACTATTATCGATAGTTTGCGAGTTTTGTCGATAAATGGTAAAAAATCGTTTTAGTAAGGGAGGAAAAACCAGTGACTAACAATGGTTCTGATAATAATAATGACAACCAGAATCAACATGATCAAGATGGTAGTCATACCGATGTTTCAAGACGGAAATTTCTTAAAAACTCCGGTTACGCGGCAGGAGGTGTCGTCGGAGGCACGCTCTTAGGCGGATTGATCGGCAATCCTTTTGAAACACAACAAGCAACCAGCACAGGTGATGACACATCTCAAAAACATTTGCAACAAGCGCGTACATTTTTCAGCCGCAGTGATGATTTTAAAACACTAGCAGCTGCAACTGAACGCATATACCCTCAGGATGATAATGGGCCGGGCGCTATTGAACTAGGCGTGCCCTACTTTATTGACAAACAACTGGCTGGATTCTGGGGGTCCAACAGCAAAGATTACATGCACCCTCCTTTTAAACCACAGGCATCGGATACGCACGGATTGCAAACAAAACTCAACCGCGGAGAAATGTTTTTATTCGGGCTGAGGCGGATGCAGGAGGTCAGTCAGGAAAAACATAATAAATCGTTTTTTGACCTTGATGGGGAGACACAGGATGCGATTCTCGAAACGTTTGAATCAGACGATGTTAATGTCAAAGGAATGAAAGCCGATACTTTCTTTGAACTCCTCAGACAAACCACATTAGAAGGCGTTTATTCAGACCCGGCATATGGTGGCAATAAAGATATGCAAGGCTGGAAAATGATCGAGTACCCAGGTCCTCGCATGGGTTGGGGAAACGACATCGAATCAGAGAAATTTTTATCAAAACAACCGAAAAGCTTGCGAGCGTATCAAGGGGGCGGTCTATAAATGGCTAAGAAACTGGATAAAGTGGATGTTGTTATCGTGGGTGTCGGCTGGTCAGGAGGTATTATAAGCGCCGAAATGGCCAAAGCCGGAAAAAAGGTGGTTGCACTGGAGCGTGGTGACCATAAGGAAAGAAGTGACTACATTGGTGTAAAAGACGAGCTTCGTTTTGATAATCGCTATCAGATTATGCAAAATCTATCAGGCGAAACCATTACGTCACGAAATAATCTCGATGAAACAGCATTGCCGGTGCGAACAAGAACGAATATGCAGGTTGGAACGGATTTGGGCGGCGGCAGTGTCCATTGGGCCGGGGCTACGTATCGCTATTGGCCTTATGAATTTGAAATCCGCAGTAAAACAATAGAGCGTTACGGAAAAGATAAAATCCCCGAAGACATGAATTTGCAGGATTGGGGCATTACATATGAGGAAATGGAAACGTATTATGACAAATGGGAAAAAACAGCCGGTATCTCCGGCGAACAGGATCCATTGGCCCCTGAACGGAAGAACGAATGGCCCAATCCACCGCTCAAGGAAACCCCTTCTTTAAAGCTGTTTAAGGATTCAGCGAAAAATTTGGGTCTGCATCCTTTTCAAATTGCTGCGGGTAATATGAGCCAACAATATGAAAATCCGGACGGGGAGACACTTAATGCCTGTATGTACTGCTCATTCTGTACACGAAACGGCTGTGACTTCGGTGCCAAATCGGATCCGCTTGCGACCGTTATTCCCACAGCTTTAAAACATGATAACTATGAGCTCAGAACACATGCATACGTTCGACGCGTTCTATATGATGACAACAGCGGCAAGGCCAAAGGTGTCATGTATGTGGACGAAAAAACCGGCGAAGAATTCGAACAACCAGCCGATGTTGTCGTTCTGTCTGGTTTTGCGTTTACAAATAATCGTCTGTTAATGTTATCGAATATAGGCAAACAGTATGACCCGAAAACGAGAGAGGGCGTCATTGGCCGTAACTTTAATGGCCAGTATAATTCAGCATTCAATGGGGCAAAAGGGTTTTTCGAGAATAAAAAATTCAACCTGTATATGGGTGCCGGCGCACTCGGCGCAGCGGTCAATGATTATGCTGCTGATAATTTCGACCATTCTGATCTGGACTTTATCGGTGGAGGTGCAATCGAACTCAGACAATATGGCTTTGGTGCGATCGCAAGCAGCGAGAACGTTCCCAAGGATACGCCGCGCTGGGGCAAGAAATTTAAAAACGATTCGTTGCACTACGCGTACAGAACCTTGCAAATTTGGTATACTGCAATAACGATGTCTTATTGGCATAATTATTTGGACCTCGATCCAACCTATAAAGATGAATACGGTGATCCACTGCTGCGTGCGACGTACAAGTTTGGCGATCAGGAAAGAAATATAGCTAAATTCGGCGTGGAAAAATGCCATGAAATCATGGAGGAAATGGGCGCTGATATTATTGAAGATGATGAAGTACCGGAAGAATTCAACCATAGCTTTACCGGCGGCCATTACACCGGGGGCGTCGTGATGGGCGACGATCCAAATACATCGGCTGTCAATAACTACTTGCAAATGTGGGACGTGGACAATCTGTTCGTTGTAGGCGGATCAGCATTTCCACAATTTGGCGGCCACCATCCGACACCGACCATCGGCGCCTTAGCCTATCGTGCCGCAGAAGGCATTGAAAAGTATATGAATGACGGCGGTCAATTGGCAGAACCTAAAACGTCATAAAAAGTGCCAGGCACCAAAACAATTCTGAATTGTGTGGGTGCCTGGCACTTATAATTTTTAAAAAGCAGCTGTGGTCATACCAAAAAAGAGCGATGCCGCAATTAACGCAACAGATCCCTGCATTCCCCGCAAGGAGAGATTCCCTTTTTGAAACGTTAACCAACTCTTTTCCAGCTTTGGAATAGACCGGAAATTCCATATCAAGATGGCCAGCGTCAGAATAGCATAGATGAAATACGTCAGACGCCAATGCGGTGTCAACAGTATGGCACCTACTCCTGAAAGAACAATCCCGAAGCTTGTTCCGGAGTTGATCCATGTATTGGCTTTTCCTTGACTATCTTCCTTAATCCAAAGCGAAATAGCTGCACCATAAGGCGGGGAAGCAAATCCGGTACTGCCCCCGGCCAACAGCACACCCAGGACAAGCCCCCATACGTGGGGTGTGACGCTGATTAACATCATGCCGACAAACGCTGATAGACCGGCCAGCAAAATCATGCCTCTTGGCCCTTTTCGCGCTGTTAAAACGGTGGAGACAACAATGGTAAAACAATAGGCAACATAAAATAATGATGAGACCATACCTGAGATTGACTCCGACATATTAAGAGATGTGGACATATCAGGCAAAAGCAAGCCAAAACTGAACCTCGCCAAACCATACGTCACAGCAATCATAGTGACACCCGGCATCACCAGTTTTGAAAATCGCATAATATCCCTCCTGACATCCAATATTAGATAGAACGTCCTTTCTATTTTAAAACCAAAAAAATTACGATGTCTGTCGGACAAGTATCCGCGCCATCGCAATGGAATGGTCTGTCGCTTTCTCGGCACCGATCAGTGTCGTCATGGATGTCGTGCCTTCGAGAAGAAGCGTGAATTGGTCGGCTAAATCTTTGACGTTGGTTTTGCCTTTCTTCTGCGCCAACTGTTGAAAGTATCGGCGAAGTTTTGATTTATGCCCTCGGGCAATCGTTTCAATCTCGTTATCCATTCCCGCGTAATCTTCAATCGCCCGCAAAAACATATCACCTTTATAGGACAACTCGTTCAACCAGCGTCCATGTGCTTCCACAGCAAGTATGAACGGCGAATCCGAATCCATTTCCACATGCGCATCCAAATACGACCAATAGCGTTCTTCCCGTTGTTTGAGCACTTCTTCCACTAAATTATCCTTCGACGAAAAATGATTATACAACGTCATCGTCGCGACATTGGCTTCACTGATAATTTGTTTTAAACCGACCCCCCGGAATCCATGTTCATAAAATAGGTGTTCAGCCACTTCAAGCAAAGTTTCTTTTTTGACAGATCGGCTCATGAGTTTATTCTCCTTTTAAGGTAGATAGAACGACCTTTATAGTTAAAATAACAGGCGATTATCAGAACGTCAAGAACGATTGAAAACCACAACAAAGTGCCAGGCACCCAAACAATTCTGAATTGTGCGAGTGCCAGGCACTTATCACCGCTAAACGGAATATTCAGAGATATGAATATTATTTTGGAATATATGCAAGTAATAATGTTTTCTTTTGGTTTTATAACGTTATATCTATGTTTATTGCTATAAATTGGTAAATTTGCCATTTGAAGTAAACTACTAGGTCTATTAAAATTTATATTGTTGCATTGTTGACAAAACAGGTTCGTACGACTGCTTGTCATTTAATTGTGTCACCTTTTGAATATTCATGAGTATTTTTAGCAAGACGACAATATTAATTCAACGATATCAACAACGATGAAGACGTGTGGACGAGTTGAATTCTAGAGATGTAGCTAAAACGTCAAGGACACTATGGATTAATAGATAAGAAGCAACTGGTCTGCAGGATAGGTGCTTTCCCAATTTAATAGAAAGGTTGGATTATATGAATGGTTTTCCTGATATAACATTTAATTTTGGGGATTATATTGAATCATTTGTAAATTATTTAAACACGACGTTGAGTGCGCTTTTTGATTTTATCTTTATGGTTTCATCTAATTTTATTAACGGTATTGAAAGTTTTTTGATTAGCATGCCATGGTGGCTCATCATTGTGTTTATTGTACTACTGGGCTGGTATTTCAAATCACTGTCAGCAGGTATTCTTTACGGTCTATTTATGTTTTTGGTCGGTACGTTCGAATTATGGGAAGATATGATGACGACCATTGCGGTTGTTATGACGGCAGTTATTATTTCATTGGCACTCGGTATTCCGTTTGGAGTATGGATGTCTTTCAGCAAACTTTTTTCATTTGTTATGCGGCCGGTTCTCGATGCGATGCAGACCATGCCGACGTTCGTTTATCTGATTCCTGCTATCTTTTTCTTCGGTTTAGGTAACGTTTCCGCTATTTTTGCAACATTAATTTATGCCATTCCTCCCGTTATTAGGCTTACGGAATTAGCCATCAGGGGTGTTGACAAGGAAGTCATCGAATCAGCTGAATCATTCGGTTCATCCAGGTGGCAAATGCTATTTAAAATTCAGCTCCCACAGGCGCTTCCCACGATTATGGCAGGTGTGAACCAGACAACGATGATGGCCCTGGCTATGGTCGTTATTGCATCGATGGTTGGCGCACAGGGACTGGGAGAACAAGTCTTAGTTTCGATTAATCAGATTGATATAGCGCTTGGTGCTGAAGCTGGTATCAGTATTGTGTTTCTTGCCATTATTATTGACCGTGTCTTCGGTGGCTTGGCAAATAAATTTCAAAAGCATAGGAGGGTAAGTTAATGGCTGAAAAAATAAAACTCGAACATGTCTCCAAGATTTTTGGACACAAGCCGAAGTCGGTAATCCCCCAAGTAAAAAATGGCATGTCGAAAGAAGACATACTGGCTGAGACAGGTCATACTGTTGGTGTTTATGATGCGTCAATGGCGATTGCGGAAGGTGAAATCTTTGTCATTATGGGACTTTCCGGAAGCGGTAAATCAACGCTTATCCGGTGCTTCAACTTACTGAACAAGCCGACGGACGGGTCCATTTTCATTGATGGACAAGATATTGTTAAATCCAGCCGTGGACAATTGAAAGATGTTCGACAGAAAAAAATGGCCATGGTATTTCAACATTTTGGCCTTTTCAATCATCGGACCATTATGGCGAACGTTGAGTATGGCCTGGAAGTACGTCAAATTTCAAAAGAAGAACGGCGTGACATTGCCCAAAAGAATATTGAAAACGTTGGTCTGAAAGGTTATGAAAATAAATTTCCAGATGAATTATCCGGTGGTATGCAACAACGTGTTGGTCTGGCACGCGCACTTGCCAATGATCCGGACATCCTGTTAATGGACGAACCTTTCAGTGCACTGGATCCGCTAATCCGACGCGAAATGCAGCTGGAACTCCTGGATATTCAGGAACGATTGCAGAAGACGATTATCTTTATCACACATGATGTCAACGAAGCATTTAAACTCGGCGACCGGGTGGCTGTCATGAAAGATGGAAAAGTCAATCAGATCGGGACGCCGGAGGAAATTATCGAACATCCTGCAAATGATTATATATCCGACTTCATTCGGGATATCGATCGATCAAAAGTGTTTCAAGCGGAGAACATCATGATCAAACCAAATGCGCTCGTTTCCATGAAAGATGGATTGCAGGTTGCTCGTAAGGAAATGGAGGAAAATGGAATTTCCAGTGTTTTTGTCATTGATCGCAGCCGCCATGTGAAAGGCATTGTCACCATTGATGATGCGATCAAAGGGATTAAAGAAAAGGAAACACTGCCGGATGTGATGCGTACGGCTATTACGATTG
Organism: Lentibacillus halophilus; assembly: GCF_055395055.1. Lineage (NCBI taxonomy): Bacteria > Bacillati > Bacillota > Bacilli > Caryophanales > Bacillaceae > Lentibacillus > Lentibacillus halophilus. The sequence goes on along the minus strand of NZ_AP043750.1, from coordinate 280,473 downwards.
TGCGCAACGACGAATATGTGAATGATCTGATTACGAAATCACTCGAGTCACGTTTTCCGCTGGCCGTCGTGAATGAAGAAGAAAAATTGGTTGGCTTTATTTTGCGTGTCCATGTTCTGTCAGGGTTGGCATCGAATGACGTTGATGAAACCGAAGAATATGACGGATAAACCATTCGAATAACCTCTCATTTCGTTAACACTTGAAGTGGGGTGTCTGTGTGAACACTAGCGTAATAGCAGCTCCACTAAAAAAAGAACCAAAAACAAGAGGAGGCGTTTTTGTTGAAACAAAAATCGTTATTATTTATCGGAGTTTTATTACTAACCGCCATGACGATTCTTGGCGGATGTAGCGGTGAGTCATCCGGTGGTGACAAAAAAGAACCGATTATTTTTGCGGATGAGAGTTGGGCTAGCCTTCGTTTCCATAATGAAATTGCCGGGACCATCATTGAAAAAGGGTATGGTTATGAGACTGAGCATCGGAAAGGCTCCGCGGCTGCCATATTAACCGCGCTCCGTGAAGGCGATATTGATGTCCATATGGAACTATGGAAGAAAAATAATCAAGAAGCATATAATGAGGGAATTGAAAGCGGCGATTATGTTAAACTGTCGGTCAACTTTGATGATAACTTTCAGGGCTTGTATGTGCCTACATATGTCATTGAGGGGGATCCGGAAAGAGGAATCGAACCGATGGCACCGGATTTAGAGTATATTACGGATTTAGCTGACTATAAAGATTTATTTCAAGACCCGGAAAATAAAGACAAAGGCCGCATTATCGGAGCTATTCCAGGATGGGAAGTCAGTGAGTTGACATTCCAAACATTGAAAGAATATGGGCTGGACGAACAGTATAATTATTTCCGTCCAGGTTCCGAAGCAGCAATTAATGCGTCGCTGGCCGATGCGTATAAAAATGGTGAACCGTGGGTCGGCTATAACTATGAACCAAACTGGGTTATGGGTGAATACGAAATGACGCCATTACGTGAAAAGAAAGACACGCCATTATCGGGTGTTGCAGAACAGGATGTCGAGATTGTTTCGCACAAAAGCCTGCCCGAACGAGCACCTAAGGTCACTGAATTTCTCAAAAACTATCAAACGTCCAGTAAAGTAGCGAATGAAGCACTCAACTATATGCAAAATAAAGATGCATCAGCTCATGAAGCAGCCATCAAATTTCTAAATGAAAAAGAATCGCTTTGGACGGAATGGGTACCCGAAGACGTAGCTTCTAAAGTGAAAGAAGGACTTTGATGCGTTGACGAGAGAGCTATCTCAGTGTTCATCTTTCAATTTAAAAAGTCTCGCGGAATGGCGGGGCTTTTTATTTTCGTTACCTTACCCAATTTTTCTTTTATGTCAGTGAACGGGGGAGATGAACTGATCACTTTTGGTAGTTGATCACAATGGGAATGAGTTGGTGTTCGCGCGTTGGATGTCATCTACGTTTAAACGCTCGATATTTGTGGGATATTATGTAAAAACAGCCTTGCAAAACAGTGATTCTTGGCATATAATAAAACTAGAAGACATAATACTAAAAAGAACCCCGACAGTGGCATGTCGGAGTTCTGGTGAGTTGCGCCGCGTGATGTTGCGGTGGAGCGGCAGGAGTAATCCCCAACCAGTCCATTTTCACAGGGTGGGGATTACTTTTTTATGATCAAAACAATGAATGTCACGACAGCCATGAGCAGAGACCCAAAGCTGATCATGAGCATTAGCGTTTGATATACCGTAATCATGTGCGGCATCACCTCCCACCTCATTGTGACATGACCATGTCAACCAACGAGCAGCAAAGGATCCACCGCCCCATCCTGCTTATGCAACCCAACGCTATTGTAACAAAATTATCTATTATTTTGTGGTTTTAAAAGAAAGATTGATTGTCGACGGCTGACGAATGCAGAAAGACCATTCAATTAGCCTAGGAACAAAGTTTTATGCCGGATAGATTTGCAATCCGATAAATAAGAAGACCACAGCAACACCAAAGAAAACCACAACTAATGGAAATATAATGGACCCAAGATTTTAGACACGAAAAAGGGAGATGTTAAGGTACTTTTATGAAACGTAAAAGCTATACACCTGAATTTAAATCACAAATCGTGTTGGAAATCTTGAAGGAAGAAAAATCCATGAGCCAGATCGCATCAGAGAACGAGGTTCACGTGAATCAGCTGCATAAATGGAAAACACATTTTCTGCAGGAGATGCCACAGGTTTTTGAGAAACAAAATAAGGACAAGGAAAAGATGAAAGCCGATTATGAAAAACAATTAGACAATCTGTATTCCGAAGTCGGGAAATTAACCACGCAGCTGTCGTGGCTCAAAAAAAAATCTGGCATCTACGACGACTAGGCAGGAACGTATGGAAATGGTCGATTGGGCTGATTCAGAACTCTCAATTTCCGATCAGGCCAAGTTGCTGGGCATCAATCGCTCCAGTCTTTACTACAAGCCCGTTCAGCCATCACAGGAGGAGGTGAACTTAAAAAACCGGATTGATAAGATCTACACGAAATATCCCTATTTTGGCTCACGCAAGATCACGCAAATGCTGAAGAGCGAAGGGACAAATATTAACCGCAAAAGGGTTCAGCGCCACATGCACGAAATGGGCATTCAGGCAGTCCATCCGGGCCCCAACCTGAGCAAGCGCAATCTGCAGCACCGGATTTATCCCTACTTGTTGAGAGGTCGTTCAATTACCTACCCCAATCAGGTTTGGAGCATTGACATTACTTATATCCGCCTGCAGAGCAGCTGGATGTACTTAACGGCCATCATCGACTGGTTCTCCCGGTGTATTATCAGCTGGGAGTTGGATCAGACACTGGAAATGGACTTTGTCCTGGAAGCTGTTCAGCGTGCATTCGCAATCGGAACACCAGATATATTTAATAGCGATCAGGGCAGTCATTTCACCAGCTCCAGCTATATCAATCTACTGAAGGAGCACCCATCTATACAAATCAGTATGGATTCTAAGGGACGTGCCCTGGACAATATCCGTATCGAACGATTTTGGCGCAACCTCAAATATGAAGAGGTCTATCTGAAAGACTATGCCACACCGAGGGATGCAAGAAACAATATACGAGAGTATATGAAAACCTATAACCATGAGCGCCCTCATCAGTCATTAAACTATAAAACGCCTGAATCCGTCTATTGTCACTAAGAGTTGATCCTTTCCATCTTTAGGCTATTATCTTTCCCATGTCAGAACCCGTCAAGGGTAAAAGCGCCCCTTGACAGAACCTGACATAGGAAAGACCCCGTTTTCTAAGATGGAAAAGGACGACAAGCATGAACCAACTTTCACCTTATTTTCATAAAATATGTGTCTTGACACTGGGGTCCACCTAACATACAATAATTCAACAAAGGACGCTATTACTGAGTCGAGGGGTGTAAAAAGATGTTGCCAGTTATGCTAATAGGAGCAATTTGTACGTTCGCGTCAGTCTTATCTGCAATTTATGCCATTCGTGCCATTATAAATAAACAGGACAAACAAAACTACTCAATACTTATATTTATTTCAGCTATTTTCGCTGCAATAGCTTATTTTATGTTATTTATATCTCACTAAGTTGGTTGGGTCGCTTTAAGACAATGGGACGCTTTAATCAAATAAAAGTTGGGTATATAGTTTATCGTGAACCCAATGGGTACTTTTGATTTGATGATAAAATAACATCACATTAGGACTTTGATATGCTTCCTGTATTGCGGAATCGGTCATATAACGGAATAAAATTAGAAGGGAGTGTAAGAAGTGAGAGTTGTGTTAGAGCTATTTCGTATTATTCTTATATTTGGATTACTTGGTGCTTTAGGTTGGGCTGTAATCGGTAATATTTATACAGTCAATGAGACAACAGAATCTTATTCGTGGCTTGGGGCATTAGCTATATTGGTTTTGCTTTTTGTTTTGTATAGAAACAAATTTCAATTTTTCGGCTGGTATAAAGGCGGCGGTAAGAAAAAATTACCAAAAACGGTTTCCGTCACACTTATTTCTGTTTCCGTACTACTGATTGTCTCTCCCTTTGTAATGGGGGTTTTGTATAATTAACAAAGAATAGAGGGTGCCAGGCACAAAAACAATTCAGAATTGTGTGGGTGCAAGGCACTCAATCGCCCCTGTCAAATCAGACTGATCCAACCGTTGAAAAGCCGCCAAGTGATCTTCTGCCGCCGTCGTTGATTTCCGTTTGGATTCGTTTGCTTTAAAACGGTACATGCCGGGTTGTGTCCTGCTGCATAGCACGAAAATACGTGTTATTGTTTATTCTTCATGTGAATGGTGCACTGTCAGTATTGACGGCGATAGATAAATAGAAAAATGAATTGAATGACGAGGACGCCGGCGACGATGATAAGTCACATAACGGGTCATAAATTTGGAATATATAGGGATCCATTTTCTGATTATTAAGTCAATAAACATAATATTGTGTTAAAATGAAAACGAGGTGATTGTAATGGTTAGCAACATCGTGTCTGCTATGTTTGTCGTAGTATTTTTCATGTTTGTTAGCTGGAGAAAATATATAAAGCATAAAAACCCGAAAAAGCAGTGGGAAGGAGAACGCCCTAAGTCTAATGAAGAGCTGAGGCAGGACCAGAATAAATACCGAGGTTTCGGACAAATTCCACCAATGTAGGTGGCTGGGTGCTGGGGACTGTCCCCAACGCTACAAACAGTGCCGGAACTATAGGAGACAGACCTCCGTTAATATTAAAAAATATTATTAAAATTATAAAGTTAGGTTTAATTTAGATAATTACGGGAAAACGACATACTACAGAGTTCAATAGTTACTATTGAAATGTCAATCTGTAATTGCAGTATACACTGCTATCTTTACTTAAGAGGGAGGTCTTAGCTTGGCAGGAAATCGTGGCGTTGTTTATAAAGGCAACGGTCAAGTTGAAGTGGAAAGTATTGGATATCCGGATCTGACATTACATGATGGTCCTGGTGTCCCAAAAGCGAACGTTGGCCGTAAATGTGAACACGGCGTGATTATCAAAAACATTCTGACCAACATTTGTGGCAGTGATCAACACATGGTCCGAGGCCGTACAACGGTTGATGAAGGCATGGTACTGGGGCATGAAATTACAGGTGAAATTGTGGAAGTTGGACGTGACGTCGAAAATATGAAAGTAGGCGATATTGTATCCGTCCCCTTTAACGTAGCGTGTGGTAGGTGTAAAAATTGCCGGAAAGGCGAAACGCACATCTGTCTCAACGTTAATCCGGAAAAACCAGGCGGTGCTTATGGCTACGTCGATATGGGCGGCTGGGTTGGCGGCCAGTCCGAATACGTGATGGTTCCTTATGCGGACTTTCAGCTGCTGAAATTTCCGGATAAAGATCAGGCCATGGATAAACTGCTGGATTTGACCATGTTATCAGACATATTTCCAACAGGTTTTCACGGTGCGATTAATGCCGGTGTAACAGTTGGATCGAGTGTTTATGTAGCCGGAGCTGGTCCGGTTGGTCTTGCTGCAGCTCATTCAGCTCAATTACTGGGGGCAGCGGTTGTTATTGTCGGGGATCTTAACGAAGAGCGGCTGAAACAGGCCAGAAGCTTTGGCTGTGAAACCATCAATCTGAAAGAGCATGCCGATGTTGGTGAACAGATCGACCAGATCCTTGGCTCGCCGGAAGTCGATAGTGCTATTGATGCAGTTGGTTTTGAAGCCTACGGGCCTGGTACAGATTATGGTGCCGCACCCGCAACAGTATTAAACACAGCAATGGACGTTGTGGAAGCTGGCGGTTCTTTCAGTGTTCCTGGTATTTATGTTACAGAAGACCCTGGCGCAAAAGATAAGGATGCCCAGTATGGTTCCCTTAAAGTCAATTTTGGACTAGGCTGGTCCAAAGCGCATTCCATTCATACCGGACAAACGCCCGCGATGCGGTATCAGCGGCAGTTAATGAACGCGATTTTGCATGAGAAAGCTGATATTGCGAATGTGGTCAACGCCCAGGTTATTTCCTTGGACGAAGCGCCTCAGGGTTATGCCGATTTTGACAGTGGCGTTGCCAAGAAGTTTGTCATTGATCCGCACGGTGTATTTAAGAAATAAACGCCATATGAATTTACTATAATGATATTATCATTTGAGAAACCGGCAGACATATGCGGGTATATACCCGTGTATTACTGCCGGATTTTCTTACGGGAGCAGTACCAGCGGGGCAACGGGGACAGCCCCCCCACACAATTTCTATCTGCTACTGCCTGGGGACCTATTAGGTATGTTATTTGGCTAATTTTAAAAGGGGTTAAAACTGGAAGAATGAAGACATTATAAAACCTCAATTTATTGAAGGGGGGAGGTAATCAAATGAGTAAGTATATTAAAATTTTTTTCGGGACATTAGTTATCGGTTTTGTTATCTTTTTTATAGGTAATGGATTCTTTAACAGCAGCAACCTTTTAGAGACAACCATTTTATCTATCGGTGCAGTAAATATATGTTTTCTATCTTATTTAATTGCACAAGTTCATTACCTTATAGATTTAGTGAAAAAGTAATCACTAGGATGTTTAACAAACAGTATACGTTCATAAAAATAGAAGAATTACCAGTCTTTATTGCTTTTGACACTAAGGTTGTGGCAATAAAAACGAATAATGATAAAAAGATAATTAAGTTTTTGCAGGAATAAGACGATAGGGAGGTGTAAGTTTGGCGAAATGGAATAAGATGGTTCCGGTTTCAATTTTCATTATCGCAGCGTTAGTATTCTTTTTCTTTATCTCTGGATATAGATTTACAGCATTGAATGCTGCAAAAGCTAATAGTGAAGTGACGAAGGACTACCAATTAGTCGATCAATATAAAATGGATTCATCGGCTGTTTTTTTATTTAAAAGTGACAGTGATGAAATGTATCGAACGGTTTTGTCTGACACATCAGGGTTGTTACATCGAAGTAATTCTTCCACATACATTCCTTACAGAAACGAGTCTCTTGTAACCGTTGGGGGTATGAGTGTATCCGATGATGATCAAGATCCATTTACGTTTTTAAGCGTAAAATCAAATGATGCCCATATCGACTATATAATAGCAGGATCAGGAACCAATCGCGTGAGGAAAGAAATTAAAAAGGGAGAGCGTATTTTTTTCCTGTTCCCTTTCAGCAAACAAATAGATAAGCTTAATGCCAGGGCATTTAGTGACAAAGGAAAAAAGATTTATTATTATGGCTATCCTAAAAATACATCAGCATTTATAGACGACGATCTAAAATGGCACAAGGTAAATGATTCTTAATATAACACCTGATTGCAGTTTTACTTTATCTTCAAAACTTCAAAAATAAAATGAATAAATCGGAGTGATATTAGATGAAGCAACATATGCGCGGCATGATTATTCTTCTTGTTTGTAGTTTTATTTTTGTATCATGCAGTAATGAAAAAGAAACGGGTAGCAGTGCTGAGAATCAAACAGAGAAAACAGACAATCAAGGTAGTGAAGTTACGGAGGAAAAAGCAGAAGATATTTCTTTTGGAGAAAAGAAGGATTTAGGTGAAAAAGAAAATGTAGATAGTATTTTCGCCTTTTTAGATCAATTAAAACTACCGAATATGACACTAGATAGTGAAGAGGATTTTAACTACCTGTTTAGTAAATCATTTATTTCGACGAAAGATGAACCAATGTATCTTCTTCATTTAACTTATAATGACGGAGCTTCCAATGACCTTTTGGCAGAAACACACCTATATATATCTAATAACACAAAGAGGATAGATTATGGTGACGTTTATGACAAAGAGACTGAGACACTGTCAAGCGGAACAGAAGTAACAATAGGAAAGTATGATACAGAATTTATTACAACCTTGTTTGAAGAAGATGGTATTTATTATCGTTTTGAAGTTGTATCAGAAGATAGAGAAGCTGTTAAGGAATATCTAATAGGCATTATGGAGGAAATGGAAAAGAAAAATGATCTATATGAGAAGATGCATACTGAACTAGAAAATACAGTGAACGAATACTTTATTATGCCTAACTATTTTGCGAATAATTTAAATTTAGAGAGTATGAACATGGCTGATGAAGCAATAAGTTTCAGATATGAGGAGGATTTTATTACGGATAATGATGAAGAAGTAGACTCCCAACTTATTTATTTCACATCAAATGAATCGGATCCTGCTTTTGAAAATTTTCATGATGAAGATATTAGCGAAGACATTGAATTACCAAGTGGTCGAAAAGCGAAAAAGATTGTGGAAGAAGATAGAGAAAATAGCATCTATTTAGAAGAAAATGATGTGCATATTAAATTTACTGGTAGGCGTATTGAAAGACCACTCGATAATGAGGGTGCAGATGAATTGATTAAAATAATAGATAGTATGGAAGTTGACTAGAAGATAGGGTAGGATCTTTTAGGCTATGGGGACAGTCCCCGCCCTTAAAATAAATGAAATGTGTACAAATATTGATTTCGTGGTATAATAAACATAGAAAAGATATAAGTGCATACACTAATAAAGACCGCCCATGAAATACATGGAACGGTCATAATAGACTGAACCCCAACAAGAGGGGTTGGCAGCTTAGGAAAATAATCCCTCACGTACTGTCCAAGGCGCATGAGGGGTTATTTTTTATGGTTTTTGTCAGACATAATAAACGCCACCAACATCCCAAAGGATATCATCAGCGTCAGTGCACTAACAATGTCCATTGGCAAGCACCTCCCTCCCTGGGAAGTCTCCCAACGAAGACTCACGGCAGGTCGACAGTGCCACCAAACCCCTCATGCGAAGCCAGTCTATTATATTTTAATATAACATATTGCTATTAATTATACTGTAATGAATGAAGAACGGAAGATAGAGGGATTATTATTAGTTACAAGTTTTATAAATGGATTATGATAATTGACATAGTTGCTATTGGTATACTGCGATTCTTGGCTGGGGCATTCTTTGAATACACAGTAATTAGACAATGGCGCGCCTCTTGAAGTAATACAAAGCCTTCTCGGTCATGAAAAGAGTGAAACAACAAGGATTTATGCCCATCTCAGTGAGACATGATTTATATAGCAGGTATTTTTATTATTAATTCGAATTTGTTTTAAAGAAAATTAAAACATATCTTGCCAGAACATTTATGTCGGCGCGGGTATAGGTTATAATAAGAGTATAGATTAATGGAGGTGCATGATATGTCTACTCCTGTTTTGGAGTATTTGGAATGAAGCCGGATTGTTAAAGCCATCTGTGGCACGAACTTCAAAAATTATTTCTGTGCATGGATCTGAATTAAAACGCCAGATAGGTGCATTACATAAGCATGATCTTGAACGTGTACTTCATATGTGCAGGAATTTATTTTAGCAATGTAGTATTCCTCTGCTCTATTCCTTTATCGGGCGCGATTCTTTAATAAGGATTATGCCGTTAAAGGGCCATTATGTGGAATAACAGGTTTGGGGCACTGGGGACAGCGTATAATGGCAAATAAGTCAAGGCGCCAATTTACTTAAAAAAGAACAAACTGAACTAAAACTCTCAAAACCATTTTTTGACAAGTTCAACTAACACAGAACCTTATGTTAGAGCCCCTCTAGGACGTGAAAAGGTGGATCTTGCTTTTTCATCCAACAGAGGATACCGACTAGTAAATTCAAATTAATGTTTTACGTATTATTCGTACTTGAAGGACAAGATCCATAGTGCTGTCCCGCGAGGTCATAAGCCTCAGTCCCCTTGTACAATGTGATCTAACGTCCTAGAGGAGCCCTACTTTTTTACCGGTTGTCTAACTTATAATGTCATTCATGGGTACTCTTGAATCGTCTTTTGCTCATCCTAAGCACCTTGTGTACGCTTGATTTTTAGGCAGATGGTTGCTCGGCTAAAACAAATCGATCATAGAATTCTTTGACATTAGCTATACGCAGCTTCTTTTTAAGTTCATGATATAATACATAATTATTATGCTGTGCTTGATACAGGGTCTGCTTACGAATCATCGCAAACGCCAGTCGTATGGTTCGATTTCCTAATGCAATGTAAGCTTGATTGACGTGTTTACCGCGTTCTTTAAGCTTTTGATAATGGTTATTCATGGCAGGGTTATTATGGGCAACAGATTTTCCAACTTGGTACGTAACATCTCTAAACGTTTTTCTTCCTTGTTTCGAAACACCGTGATAGGAGGCTTTGTGCCATCCTGATTGTTTTACAATGGGATTTGTGCCGGCCATTTTAATTAATTGCCCCGCATGTTCATAATCTGATAGATCCCCCATTTCCGCAGCTAGTTCTGCTCCAGTGACAAGCCCAATGCCAGTGATACTAAGAAGTACGGCACTTTCAGTTTGTATAAATGAATCTTCTATTTTACCTTCCAGGTTGCTGATCTGCTGGTCTAATAAATCTAGTTGATCCAAGTTCTGGCTGAGCAGAAATATCTCTGTTTCAACTGCCTGTTTGGGCTGTGAGATAGAATTTTCCGCCAGTTTTAATAGAATATCAATAGAATTTTCCCGTATTTTTAAATTTTCCCTTATGGAAATGTCGCGCAACCCCTCGGCACCTAACGTAAGAATATCAGACGGATGAGGGTAATAACGCATGATATAACGGGATGCTTTCCCAAAGAATTGAGAGAATGGTTTCATGTATGTTCGCTTGCCTTCAACCCAAATGTTCTTCCCTTGCATCTCACGAAATATTTGATCCATATGAGAACGAATAAGATTTTGCAGAGCTGTTCGTTCTTTTACCAAAGAGCGCCGTGCACGAGTAAGCTTTTGTAGCTGTTGACCATTTCCCGAAGGCCATTCTCCAAATGTTCCTTTGCCATTTATAATGGTTTGGACTATCACCATTAAATCCAGGTTATCTGTCTTGGACCAATTCAAAAGTCCTTGTCTTTCTTGTGCCGTTGTGGCTGCATTAAGAATGCGTACCTGATAACCTTCCTGATGGCAACGCCTGACTACATCTTCATAATAATGCCCCGTTGTCTCAATGCCGACCACAATTTCTTTAATATCCTCATGCTTCTCCTGTTGAATAAATGATTTTAGCGACTCAAAGCCCGTTTCCGATGCATCAAATTCAAAAGGCTTAACCAGCACATCTCCATAAAAATTACATATCATCGCTTTATGCGTATATTTAGCTGCATCAATTGCAACAATCAACATATGATCTATACCTGTTTCCTTAATAAAACCTGCCCATCTACTTCCATTTTTACCTTTGATATGATTAAATAATGAATATACCATCATTTTCGTCTCCTTTGTGGAATAGTAATTGGAAGTTCTGTGCTAGGTTCTTCTATTTTACTAGAAAATGGTGGTCTTTTTTAATAACGTGCATCGTTTATTTTCCATACTAGTCCCCGCCCTTCAAGGAGATAGTGTATGGAAATAGTAAAGGAATATTTGATTCAAATTCAATGGAATGGACCTTATACTTTTGAAGATCTTTCTTCTTTACAGAACGAAGAAACAGATTATGGAATTTATCAGATTTATGGTAAACACATTGTCTATGGTGAAAATGCCTTATTATATATAGGGCAGTCTAATCAACAAACATTTGGAACTAGAATCAAGCAACACTCATACTGGTTTGAAGATGACTTTTCCATCTATGTTGGGAGATTGAGTGGTTCACATACTTCAACAGATGATATTTGGGCTGATGATGAAATTAATTTGGCGGAAAGTTTATTAATCAATGTTCATACTCCAGCATATAATACCATGAATACTAACACTATTAATTATTCAAAACTAGAACATGTACATATTCTAAATCTGGGACAGTACAAGAATCTCCTCCCAGAATTATCTGGTATTAAATGGATAACCAAACTATACCATCCGGATGATATTTATAGATACATATGGGAAGATAAATAAAAACAATTGATTTTTTTATGAGGCACTGGGGACAGTCCCCACCCTTTAACCGTAAGAATTAGGAGCATTCCTGTAATGAAAAAGAGATATATAATACTGTCGATTATCACATTAGCTATTTTAATTGTCCCGATATTTATAACAACAAATTATTTTTTCAATCCAATAACCTTTGAAAATGATGCAATAACTAATCGGTCTTGGTGGCATTATAAAAAACCTATAACAATTGAATTTAACAATCAACAAACAAATGAAAAGCATAAGTTTACTGACCAAGAAGACGTTACATTTATATTTAAGAAATTAAAAAATTCTCCTAAAGCCAATGTGGATGACAATTATATCGCTCCAATTGGAGAGGAAGGTAAAAATTTCACACCGATTGCAAAGATAAAAATTAGAAGTAACCAAAAAAATTTAGGTGTATTTTTTGTTTATACACAAAAAGTATTTAAAGTATCAGGGAGAGAAGGACCACCTGAATACTACAGAATCACATCTGATCTGTGGAATTTCCTTAATAAAGGGTAAGGTAACATTGTTGGTATTCAATCATCTATATGCTTTCTAGGGCAGGTTGCGAAATAAAATCATATTGACATTTAAATAAAAGTTACAACATTGGAGAGTTAATCAATGAAAAAGATTTTTTTCTTAATAATTTTGACCGTCGGTGTCTTACTAGGAGCTTGTACCAATGATGATACTCATTCAGACCCGGGTCAAGACCCTCACTCACCATTGCAGTATGGTACTATTGGAAGTCTTGATAGTGAAAAAGGGGTAGTGATTGCTATTGGTACGAAAGGTTCCGAAAAAATAAAAATAGATGATGTATCCGTTAATAATGATAAACAGCCAAAGACAGTTAAAATGCAAGTCAGTGATCCGAGGAAAGGATTTATTATAACAGATACATTTGACAAAAAAATTAAATCAAAATATGGCGTTAAAAATGTAAAAGAAGTTACACTTCAACCACATACGTCGCCACAAAAGCAATTGGAACGATCTAACAAAGATCATTCCAATGAAAACATTGTTTCTTATGGATTAAGCGTCGTGCATGACAAACCCATCCATAAGGTAATGATAGATTATCGTTATTCAGAGGAATCGTTTGAAAAAACAATCCAGATTAAAGAAATGCCAATTCGGGAAAAGTGAAAAAATCATCGGGCACTGGGGACTGTCCCCACCCTTTGTAAAAAACTTCTTTTAACTTCTCGGGCAAGTGATATAATGGAAACATGCAATAATCGCGTTTTCCTCAAGGGAGGTCGGCGCATTCCTGTCGGTTGTAGTGCTTTACGATACGCTATAACGGAAGGGGGTGTTGCCCATGTCTGTTTTTGAGACACTGGTTCTAATGATCGCTTTCGCAACACTCGTTTTAACGGTTACAGACCAGAAAAAATAGACCTCCCTGAGTTTAGCAGCCGGGTGAGGTCTATTCCTTGTTCGCGCTGACCCCTCTTGAAGGGTAGCGATTCATTGCTGACCGAAGATATTATCGTATCTTCAGTCTTTATTAGTTTATGCTTTTTTCTTGTCTCTATGTTTATTATAACACGAAAAAACGGTTTGCAAACAAAAAATATGATTGTTTTTGTTAGCTTTTTCAGGTACTAGGGACAGTCCCCACCCTTCAAAAGATGTTGAAGGACTAAAGAAGTGAAAATAAATTAACGTGCACAAATATTGATTTCGTGGTATAATGAACATAGAAAAATTATAAGTGCATACACTAATAAAGACCGCCCATGCTGTTACATGGAGCGGCCAATAGACCGAACCCCAACAAGAGGGGCTAGGCAGCACAAGGAAAAATAATCCCTCGGCGCGCAGCGAACGCATGTGAGGGGTTATTTTTTATGGTTTTTGTCAGACATAATAAACGCCACCAACATCCCGAAGGATATCATCAGCGTCAGTGCACTAACAATGTCCATTGGTAAGCACCTCCCTCCCTGGGAAGTCTCCCAACGAAGACTAACGGCAGGTCGACAGTGCCACCAAACCCCTCATGCGAAGCCAGTCTATTATATTTTAATATAACATATTGCTATCATTTATACTGTAATGAATGAAGAACTTTTTGGTTCTCTATTAATTTATTGACAAGGAATATAAAATCATTGTTCAATAAATGGATACGTTTGGCTTACGAGCCGTTATCTAACTATACGCAATCGGGCGCTAATCAGGAATAAAGATTCGCGCCAATGCTGCATTAAAGGCCATATTATTGAAGGTCGTTGGAGTAGGAGGTTATGTAGTGCTAGTCTTAATTGTCGGAGTTATATGTGCTTTCTTATCAGTATTATCAGCCATTTATGCCATTCGTGCTATTATTGATGAACAGTATAAACATAACTTCTCAATACTTGTTTTTCTTTCTGCCATATTTGCGGCAGGAGCCTATCTTATTTCACTTATTACCAATTAATTTTATCTTAACGGGGGCTTATCCTTAAGGTTATTTTAGACGAGGCGATGAAATGGATTGGTCATTTTGGATCGCAATAATTATTTCATTAGCAGTGTTAAATACTATGCCATTAACGGACCAGATTGGTGAAGTTTCATAACTATTAGAGGGGGGATATTATGTCTGTGATGGGTTGGATAGCAATTATTTCGGTATTATTAACTATTTCTAGTTTTTATTTTGCTCTATCCTTTATTGAGAGTCTACATAAAAATGATGAGAGAATTACTAAGCAATCAAAAACAGCTGCTATTATTTGTTTAGGGATAGCTTTAATATTACCAGTTATATTTAGCTTTTTATAAACACTAACTATACTACAAAAGGGCGCGGTAATCTAATAAAAACCGTGCCATATTACATACAAGGGCCAGATAATTGAAAAACAAGTTAACTGTTTTATAAATAGAAATGCCTTCCTGCTTTGTCATATACACAAAACGGGAAGGATTTTTTTGATGTTTTTGAAAGAAAGGTTAAGAAGTATAGTTTAAAACAATATTTATTTATTGATTTACAATAAAAATACTGATAAAATTTAGATAATCGGAAAAGGTGGGTTGTATTATGAAGTGGAAAACAACATTTTTAAAGGCGGCGGTCTTTTTCATTGGCATCATTGTTCTGGTTTTGTGTATATTTTTAGTGCCTTGGATGGCAGAGGAAATGGCAAAAGACTACCCTAAGTATGCTTATTTAAAATTGCCAGTTCTTTTGGGTGTATATCTGACAATGATCCCCTTTTTTCTGGCACTGTATCAGTCCGTCAAATTGTTGAGCTATATTGAGAAGAAAATTCCCTTCACGAAAAGTACTGTAGCCGCTTTAAGGCATATCAAGTATTATGGAATTGTAATTATGGTTTGTGATGTATCGGGGTTGTTGTTCCTTTTCTCACAGGACGCTGTACAACCAGGAGTTTTTCTTTTAGGTTTTGCGATTATTTTTGGATCTATTGTGATTTCAGTTTTTGCTGCTATTCTACAGGAACTAATAAGAAGTGCATTGGCAATAAAAGAAGAAAATGATCTGACGGTCTGAGGTGAGGAGATGGCAATTATAATCAATATTGATGTGATGTTAGCCAAAAGAAAAATGAGTGTAACCGAACTTTCGGAGAGAGTGGGAATCACAATGGCTAATCTTTCGATTCTGAAAAACAGCAAGGCTAAAGCCATTAGATTATCAACCTTAGATGCAATATGTACAGCATTGGAATGTCAACCTGGTGATATTCTGGAACATAGAGATGACTAAGGACAATTTGAATTGATATTTGTACGTTAAGTAAGATTATCAGAAAACAATTTTGGTACTCGTTCCAGAAACGGGCGCTTCGTATTATGAGGTCAATCGGAATTTATTTTCCGGTTGATCATTTTAATGGTTTAATAGAGGTAGCCGGAGGAGAACGCACGGGCGCGTGGGACTTGAATTGATCCCGTCCGCAAAAATGTTCGCCCTCTACTTACAGAAACATGGGTGAGGCTGGTTGGGACATCTTCAGATGATCTCGTATAACAAGCGAAGATATGACACTGTAGGGGAGTTAGAGGCTGCCGGTAAATATATGATAGGGGAAGTGATTAATAGATGAATCCTGTCATTGGGCTGGATGTAGCGAAAGAAGAAAGCCAGGTCCAAGCTTATTTACGGAAAAAGAAGCCCTACAAAAAGAGCTTCAAGTTTAAGCATAATACCCAAGGATTAGAAAGGCTATCTGCTTTTTATCGGGAGGTTGAGCAAGCAAGTGGAACCTATCCGACAATCATCCTGGAGTCAACAGGACATTATCTTTCCCGAATATAAAAAAGTATTTGGATCGATTTATTCCAATGTTTCATTGCATATGCTTCTGGATTTCCCAACACCGGGATCCGTATTAAGTGTAGGCATTGAAAAATTGGCGGAATCCATTAAATCTTACTGCCATACGAGATCCTATTCATGGGCATTAAACAAGGCAACACGATTACATGAAGCAGCTTTAATGGATCCTTTCCAAGAAGCGCTTTATCATAGTCCGATTATTAGCCTGAAAATGTACATCAAACTGTTATTTGAATATCAAGAGCACCTTTCCGTCTTGAAACACGAGATAGATGATCAGGCAAAAAAATTGGACGACTATCATTTAATTCAATCCATTCCGGGTGTTGGAGACAAAATTGCCGCCACAATATTGTCTGAGATCGGTGAGATTGAACGATTTTGTCATCCGAAGAAATTAGCTGCATTTTCTGGGGTTGATCCCAGAGTCCATGAGTCAGGGAAATTTAAAGCAACGCAAAATCGTATGACTAAACGCGGCTCAAGCAAGCTTCGTCAAGCTTTATATACCGCTGTACTATGTGGATTGCGCAAATCACGTAATACCAAACTTATCGCTTATTATCAAAGCAAGCGAGAAGAAGGGAAACCACATAAAGTCGTGATGGGAGCTTGCATGAATAAACTGATTCATTGGATTTTTTACATGCTTAAACGAAAAGAAGCATTTGTAGAAACATAAAAAAACAAATAACCCACCCATAGCCTAGCAAGCATTAGGGTGTGGTTATTTTTTCTGCATCTATGCAAGCTGCCTTCCCTTAAAGGCTATTGCACTAAACCGTTTGGTGTGACCGCACCAGACAGTTCGTTCGTATTTAGAAGTGATTTGTTTAGTCTTGTCCCGGCCCCCTTTTTGTCGACTTTTCTAGGATAAAAGTGAATCACCCTTTTACGGTTACGGAGCGGTTACTTCTTTTAATTCAGTAAACGACAATGGCTACAATTAATGACAGCATCGCGATTAGAGTATAGCTGCAACATTGGGTTAACGTTTAACAAACTTGCTGTAAATAAGCGCAAACATAAAGATCACGGTCGTGCAGCCAACTAACATGACTACTAACATAAATAATCCGATACCTGCCCAGGCATTATAAAAAGCTGCTGTAGCAAAGGAACTTAAGAATACGATTCCGGTCAGTATCGCACTTAGTATGGCTGGAAAGTATGTTTTATTGGATGCAGAATGGTAATATACGGTTAACAAGCTGAACAATAGTACATAGAGACCTGACATTGTTATCGCGTTTACTAATTTATCAGCAATAGCTCCTGGCTGAATGTCGTTGCTGGATTCAGGTAGATCCAGTTCTACGGGGGTTGCATCCTCGCCATCATAAGAGATAGTCATGATCTGGTAGGCTGACGGTTCACTAGGCCAGTTGGTTTCCGCGAGAAAAGCAATTCGGGTTTTATCATTATCATGAAAAAAGGATGGGGATGTAACAGATGCGTTGTAGTCTGTCAGTCTTTTTGAATCCCCGTTAGAAATATCCATTAAAAAGAGCTCATACTGAAAGGTACCGTTCTCTGATTTATCTGCTACAGCCGTATAAGCTAATCGATTCTCGTCAGGTGAAAGAACAGGATGATAGATACCGTCTGACGTGTGTTCTTGCAAAAATAGGCTTTCTGTTCCATTATCTATGTTATAAGAGAATAGCTGCTGTTTCCCATCGTGAAAGGCGGTATAATAAAGGGTCGTTCCATCATCAGAAATGGAAAGTTCGGTCATAGCAAAAGCATCTTTATCTGTCAGTTTTTGAGGTTGACTGCCATTTATATTTACCGAATATAAATCTGCTCCATTCTCCTGTTCTCCCTCAGGTTTTAGAAAATCGTCAGAGGGCATGGCGACGTAATACACCTTACTGCCATCAGGAGAAATGGCGGCACTGAACACATGGGTAGCCGCTTTTGTAAGCTGTATGGTTTTATCCTTATCTAGGTCAGGTCTGTAATACATTGTTTGAACCCCGTCACTATTGGAAGCTACATATAACAAACCTTCGCCGTCTGGTGAGAACAGTGGCTTGCGATGATCTTCTTCTTCTGGATCTGTTATTCTCTCTACATTCTTACTTTCTATATCCCCTTTGTAAATGGCTTCATTTCCGTTCATATAGTATGAAAAAGCTAGGGTTGTATCGTCCGGTGAGATAGAAATAGAATCGCCTAATCCAGTGTAGTACTCATATGGATCGTTTTCATTCATAATGCTGTATACGACAGAAGCAATGAAAAGGAAAGCAACAATGCCGGTGATACTTAACAGAATGCGATTGTTTTTCAAAGGATCCCCTCCCCCTTCTTTCTGGGTAATATTTTACAGGAAAACAAGGGAGGAAAGGAAGGTAGGTGGCTGTTAGATTGATGAAAAAGTGGAATGATTGTAAGCTGCCCTTATATCAAGTATAATTTCACAGTTACATGATTATTGAAAGAATAGGGGAATATAAATGACGGTGCAACCTTATAATAAAACATTAATGGCTGCTCTGCTGCTCGCGGGTGCATTTATTGCGATTTTAAATCAGACGCTTATGATAACAGCTATTCCTCCAATTATGGATGAAATGAATATTTCAGCGAATACAGCTCAATGGCT
Source organism: Lentibacillus halophilus (assembly GCF_055395055.1). Lineage (NCBI taxonomy): Bacteria > Bacillati > Bacillota > Bacilli > Caryophanales > Bacillaceae > Lentibacillus > Lentibacillus halophilus. The sequence continues at coordinate 261,562 of NZ_AP043750.1, read as the reverse complement.
AACTACTGTCTTTATGCTTGTCAACGGGGTCATGATTCCCATCACTGCATTTTTGATTGAACGGTTTACAACACGTCAGCTGTTTATGACGGCAATGAGTGTATTCGCTGTCGGAACAGTTGCAGGAGGGACTGCCCCAAATTTCGGCTTATTGTTAGTAGGAAGAATTATTCAATCAGCTGGAGCAGGGATTATGCTGCCACTCATGCAGACGGTTTTCCTGTTAATTTTCCCTTTCAATAAACGAGGAGCAGCGATGGGCTACATCGGGCTCGTTATCTCTTTTGCGCCAGCTATTGGCCCGACTTTATCCGGCTGGGTGACGTCTCATTATTCGTGGAGATTTTTATTTTTACTTATTTTACCTTTAGCTATTTTACTTATCTTTATTGCTTATTTCATATTAAGGAATGTCACAGAACTTACGTATCCAAAACTTGATATTCCATCGATTATCTTATCTTCTGTCGGCTTTGGCGGACTTTTGTTTGGCTTCTCAAGTGCCGGCAACTATGGATGGGATAGCGGAAGGACTATTGCTATTCTCGCAGTTGGAGCGCTAAGTTTGGCCGTCTTTATATTGCGGCAATTGCGCATGCGGCATCCGATGTTGGAATTCAGGGTGTTTAAATACAAAATATTTACTATTGGAACAGTAATTGGCATGATTACATTCCTTGGTTTGATTGGATCGGAAACCTTAATCCCGCTTTATATGCAGAACATGAGAGATTTCACAGCGATGGAATCCGGGCTCGTTCTTCTTCCCGGCGCTATTATTTCTGGATTAATGTCTCCGATTACAGGGCGGATTTTTGACCGAATTGGAGCTCGCTTGTTGGCACTTGTTGGTTTGCTTATTATGACTGGCGCAACCTTGGTCTTTGGCTTCCTGGGCACAACAACGACGTTATCGTTCCTGATTATCGCTTATGCTGTTCGCATGTTCGGGTTTTCGATGGTAATGATGCCGGTGACGACAGCCAGTTTGAATCAATTGCCACAAAAATTGATTCCACATGGTACGGCTATGAATAATACGATGCGGCAAATCGCAGCATCTGTTGGGACCGCGATCCTCGTAACGATTATGACAATGACGGCACAAAACGCCCAGCAAACCCCGTCGATCTCAAATCCTGACATTTATGGCGTAAACGTTGCTTTTCTAGTGATTGCTGTTTTATCGATTATTGGGATTATCTTATCTATTTTTGTTAAACGAACCTATCCACCTAGTGATGAAGCATATGAAGCTGTGGAAACCGAATATGGAAAGAACAAAGAGGGAAATATGTGAAGTTATAGAGCTGGCTCAAAAAGTCCGGTAAAAATGACGCTTCAAACCAAAGCAGCGGATGGCTAGGAATCATAAGGATCCTACCCCTATTTGCGACAAACGAACCTATCCGTTCCTACACGGAGATAATTTCAAACGCTTACCTATTGCTGACATTTGTCCAATAAATGCATGCAGGAATTGGGTTATTATAAACCTTTAAGAGTTTTAATGGGGGAGGGTAGTAATGACAAATAAAAAGGGGCTTTACTACCTTTCAGTCTGCCCTTTGGAACATTGGCGGTTAACGGGCTTTCCCGTCTAATAAATCATTATACATCAATAGAAGGCTCTATACCCGTACTCTAAAATAATCAGGCGCTTTTGTTGAAGAATGACTTTATTTAACAATGTGTTGCCAATGTGATGGGAGTTCTTCGGTTTTTAAGTGGTCAAATTTTGTGAGTTCCACTTTTGAACTGTTAATTTTAAAAGTCATTTTGTCCGCTCCAACTGAAATATGTGGACCGACTACAGGAATAACCTTAAGTGTTATTGTGAACCTAAAACCTCGGAAATGATTTCTTTCCGTATTCTTAACATAAACCATGTAGGGATAAACATCTGGACTTTCAGTAAGTATGGATGTATACGTTTTATTTATCCGTTTTTGAACACGGGGAAGAAGCATTGAAATAACGATGTCGTGGTACAGTAGCGCCTGTGACGGTTCATCAGTATTTATGTCTTCTGCCAAAGAACTAAAAGGTTGTAATGTCATTGAAATTCCAAGTGTTAAACAAATGGCAATAATGGTTTTTTTCATTTCGTCGTTCGTTCCTTTCACATGTTTTAAATTTAGGATGTCCCTCTCAGAAAAGTTTATGTGTGGAAGAATAATGCTTCCGGAAATGGGCGCGTTGAGGTTCTGGGGACAGTCCCCACCCTTTAAAAATGTTTATAATAAATTTAATATTTTCCATTTATTCTAAAGTGCCAAACCTTTTATGTTAAAATAAGTGTTAGATACTATGCCATTAACGGGCCAGTTAATTGAATAACACTTAGGAATTAAAGGGAGAGAAGGCACTGGGGACAGTCCCCCCTTTCTAGAAAAATGGACGCTTTCCAAGAATTCAATCGATTCGGGAAGAGTTACTACAAGCTAATACTATTATACGAAGTGGAAGTTCATTTTTGAATTTCGAGATCATTCCCACTCAGTTTTTCCGTTAATCCGTTTATTTTTTAAAGGGCATTGATATTAAAGGCGTGTGTAACAAACGAGCGCGCTATTCGAATAAGTGCGTCCTTCTGAATAGGGTAAAATTGCTGTAACGTTTATTGAATTAACGTACAGGGAAGTGGAGGTAACTAGGAGGAATTTAATTGAGTAGCAAAGATTCCAAAAAGAAAAGGTCAGAAAATCCTATTGTTTCATTTTTTAATTATATTACCGATGGTTGCTTATTATTTGGGTGTCTAACTCCAATCATTTTTATAGCAGTACCAAGCACCATTTGGATTGTCTGGTAACATAAGTTTTCTCTAATAGAATTAACACCCAATCGTGAAGAACAGGACCAGTTAATGGAATAATTTGTGAAAAGGTGATTGAATGGACTTCCATACTATCCTGCTTATTATACATATCATTGCGGGTAGTTTTTGCTTATTGACAGGAGCCGTCAATTTTTCGGTCAAGAAAGAAAAAGGTTATCATACGAGGATTGGAGAATGGTATCATAGCGGCTACTTTGTCGTTTTCATAACCTCTGTTGGAATGGCGATCATTAATTGGTCAGAAAGCGCCTATCTATTCTACATTGCCATTTTTTCTTATGGTTTAGCTCTTTTTGGATATCTGGCAAGAAAGATGCGTTGGAGAGGTTGGTTGCCGATGCATATAGGGGGAATGGCGGGATCCTATATTGGGATTGTTACGGCGGTTTTGGTCGTTAATGGTGCGGATATTCCATTGATCAATCATATTCCTTCCCTCTTGTTATGGTTTATCCCTACGATTATTGGCACTCCTATTATTTCTATGGTGAATAAGCGTTACAGCACTTATGTAGAATAAAAAAGGATCGGATAGTAACACAATATATATCGGATATCTAATCGGTTATAATAAATTCAAACAGATTTGTTTTTGTCGTGTGATGATAACTATGGAGGTAAAAACCATGTCAAAATTGATGAAGGCTGCAAAACTGCTGAACCATCCTAAAGTGAAAAAAGCGGTTAAAGAAAAAGGTGTACCGATCATCAAAAAAGAAATGGCAAAGAGGAAGAATCGATTGAAGTAAATTGTCGTAGATTTCGTTCACCATGTTTTACCGAAAAAACGTTTCATTCTAAAGCTGGGAGGAAAGGGTTGGTATTTCAGGGAAGAATGCTGTTCTGTCATAACTGTGCCCGCTATTACTTTGACCTTAGTTTTTTTCGTATTATTTCCTTTTATAAGTCAATAATACGGACAAACACATGTTACGTAATGAAAGGAGTGCCTCGATTGAGTCAGCAGGAGATGAAAGAGACTGTGGAGAACATTATAGATGACAATGCTGTTGGCACGATGGCGACAGTTAAACAGAACAAGCCGCATTCAAGATATATGACCTTTGTTCGAAAGGATTTAAAACTGTATACCGCAACCAGCTCGGAAACGCATAAAGCTGAGGAAATAAAAGAAAACCCATACACCCACATCTTGTTGGGCTATGAAGGCGAAGGATTTGGCGATGAATATGTGGAATATGAAGGAAAAGCTGATATAAACAACTCGTCTGATTTGAAAAATGAATTGTGGAATTCTTATATGGAAAATTGGTTTAATGGGCCGGATGATCCGAATTACATCGTACTGGAAATATCACCGATCAGCATAAGAATCATGAACAAAACAGGTGCTGAACCAAAAGTATTGGAACTTTAACAGGAACCGTGGAGCTTTTATGATACGATATTTTGAAATGACCCATGGTTTCATCGGCATAAGTGGAGCAAGGCATTCGCTTAAAGGAAAGCGAATGCCAAGTTATCCAGGGCATTACAGGGTGATTCCCTTTTTCGTCAAGGTTTTTAATGCATTTCTGCAACTATTTCTGATTGTGTTCCGGTTCTCCTCCGTCTTCAAACAGCATTCGCCACTAAGCTTGCCAAACTAGTAACCTATTGTCGCACGTATAAATAACGTCAATGTCAGGCAATCTGGAACAGAAAGGGTGACAGCATGCCGGGGATGAAAGACGACATTATTTTAAGAGGCCTTAAAGACAATAATCTCAAAAATATAGATTTAAATATATCAAAAGGAACGATTAATGTATTAACGGGTGTTTCAGGATCGGGAAAGAGTTCGGTCGCTTTCGACACGTTGGCAACAGAAAGCAGACGGCAAATGACTCTGAACTATCCACACTATGTCAGGTATCAAATGCCGCGATACGAAAGGCCCCATGCCGATCTGATGCAGAACTTAAGTCCGGTTGTCGTCGTAGAACAACGGCCTGCAGGCGGTCATTCCCGTTCAACCGTCGGTACCTATATGGATATCGATCCATTAATCAGGCTATTGTTTTCACGAATAGGCGATCCCCCGATCGGAAAGGCGACGGACTTTTCGAGTGAGAGTTCTTTTGGCAGCTGTCCGGAGTGTAGTGGCTTTGGACGCGTGATTGCACCGGATCCTGATAAATTGCTCGATCATAATAAATCACTCCGGGACTATGCTGTGCAATTTAAACCCTTATCGCCCGCAGGATGGCAAGGATGGTGGATGGTGACCGGCGGATTATTTGATCCGGATAAACCGATAAAGGACTATTCCGAGGATGACTACCGCTTATTCGTGTATGGTCCCCCGGAAGGTGAACGTGTTTTTGCCCCGTTTCACACGAAAAAGGGCCCCCAGGATCATGAGTGGGACGGGCTATTGCCAAGATTCAAGCGTTTGTATATCAATCGTGATGTCACAAAGCTAAAACAAGTGTCCCAGGATGATGTTTTGGCGGTATCCACACATTTTCTGTGTCCAACGTGCGACGGCTCAGGGCTCCATCCAGACGTGCTGGAATGCAAAATAAATGGATTAAATATCTTGGAATATGGCCAGTTAGAAATGACAGAAACATTGAATGAGCTGGAAAAGATACCGGATACACTGGGTGCGTCTATCGCACGGCAGATCATACCACATATTAAACAACTTCTTAACATGGGACTGGGGTATCTGAGTTTATCAAGAAAAATGGGGACATTGTCCGGCGGAGAAGCTCAAAGGGTCAAAATTGCCCGCCATTTAGGGAGCAGTCTGAACAATATGACGTACATTTTCGATGAACCCACCGCAGGCCTTCACCCAGAAGAAGTGGATATGTTAATCCAAATGCTAAAAGGCATCAAACATGACCATAATACTGTCGTCGTCATCGAACACGACTTATCCGTCATTAAAGCAGCAGATGAGATCATAGAAATGGGGCCGGGACCAGGCGCTGACGGAGGAGACGTTGTTTTTCAAGGACCATCAACAGCCCTCAACGATTCTCCCGCTGCCACAACCTTGGACCACCATGGAAACATAAATGACCATCCGAGAGATATCCACAGTTGGTTTACCATAGAGCAAGCCAATCACAACAATTTAAAAAATGTCAGCGTCAGCATCCCTGAACATGGCCTTGTCACTGTTTGTGGAGTTTCCGGATCAGGCAAGAGTTCGTTGATACTGGAAGCTTTTCCTGAAAATTATCCGGAAACCATAATGGTGAGCCAAGCCCCCATAGGCATTTCAAGCCGTTCGACACTGGCGACATATATGGGAATCATGGACAACATTCGATCTATATTTGCGAAAAAGACAGGACAGCCGGCTGGTCTGTTCAGCTTTAACTCTTTGGGAGCATGTCCCGTCTGCAACGGAAAAGGTGTCACTACACCGGATGTAGCCTTTGCAGATCCGGTAAGCATTCGGTGTGAGGCATGTGGCGGTACGCGCTATTCAGATGAGGCGCTGTCTTATCGCTATAAGGGTAAAAATATAGTGGAGATTTTGGAATTAACGATCGATGAAACGTTGAACTATTTTGAGATGCCAAAGATTATAAACCAAGCGGATACACTAAAAGACGTCGGGTTGGGGTATTTAACATTGGGACAGACGACAAGCTCGCTCAGTGGTGGAGAAGTTCAGCGTCTCAAACTCGCCAGCCACTTAAAAAAAGAAGGACAAATCTATTTGTTGGACGAGCCATCCCTGGGGCTGCACGCGAAAGATAACGCAACCCTTCTGGATGTGTTTCAAACCCTTGTCGACAAAGGCAATTCCGTTGTGATCGTTGAACATAACCTGGATTTTATAGCAGCGAGCGACTGGGTGATCGAATTGGGACCAGGAGGCGGAAAAAATGGCGGGCATGTCCTATTTGAAGGAACGCCCCAAGAAATGTTGAAAGCCGAAACCATAACAGCAAAATGGCTTAAAGCAGATGTTTTGTAACGGATGATGTTAGCCTGACAAGATCGATGTGACAAAATGAGTTTATGATCATAAAGGAGCATTCGAATGTCGCGAAAAATTTTTTATTCTGGGTTAGTTCAATTGGAAAAATCGGTTCCAACAAATTTACAAGCATTTGCTGATTATGACGCGGATGGCGTTGAATTGTTTTTGGATGGACCGCAATGGAATAATAAACAAGCAGGCTTTTCTTCTGTGAAGGAACACTTGAATCAGTATCCTTTTACATACAGTGTGCACGGTCCGATGTTCGATTTGAACCTTGCCAGTGAGAATGCAGCTGTCAGACAAACCTCATTAAATGAACTAAAGCAAGCGATTGAAATCGCAGCAGACATACAAGCGCATCATGTGATTATTGATCCGGGTGTTTGCCTCTATCGTATTTTTGATAAACACAAAGCACAAATGCGGGCCATCGAAGCCATTATGGAATTGCAGCAGCATGCCAAAAAATATGGGCAGCCGATTGCCATTGAAAATACCGGGCATAATGGCACAGAGCTTTTTGACCAGGAGGCGTTTTGCAATCTGTTGGACCATTTCCCTGACAACGACATGCTTGGACTCGTTTTGGATACAGGGCATGCCCATTTGAATCACTGGAATATCCCTGAAGTGATCCATAACGCAAAAGATCATCTGCTCGCGATCCACTTGAACGATAACGACGCCGTGACAGATAACCATTTAGCTATTGGCGACGGTACTATTGACTGGAAACCTGTTTTTCAAGCCCTTCAACATGTGCCGGACAAGTGCCGGTTCATTTTGGAATATAACATGATTATGCCTTATCGCAAGCTTCGGGAAGGAAGGGAATTATTGCGGGAATATGTGTAGCATGTCGTATTACGTCACAGATACCTGTCGCTTCAAATCAATAGCACTAGAGACAACAAATAAAATAGCATATAAATAACAGTGCTAATGATTGTCATGGTTAATTATGCAGCCAGCAAAGGGTATACAAAATTTTTATCAGGACTGGTGGATTTCCGAAAGAAGAGCGTGTTGGCGTTCAAACGGATCCCAATAAGCAAAATAGTTTTGGAAAAGAAACGACGTTAGGGTCCTCCATTGATGTCCTGGCGTTTCATATGGCGCTGATATTGGGTGGCAGTGGTCTTGCATACGCTCTTCTTGAACTGGTTACATATTTCAATGTCCCTTTCATTTCGAATGTGCCTATTTGGGCGTACAGAATCTGTTGAAATCGCGCGGGCTCTGGTCGATAAACTCGAGATCTGGTTGATATTACTCGCAATCCGGTCGATAAAATCAAAATCTGGTTGAAATCGTGCACGATCCGGTCGATAAAATCAAAATCTGGTTGAAATCGTGCACGATCCGGTCGATAAATTCAAAATCCGGTTGAAACCGCGCGCGGTCCGGTTGATAAAATCAAAATCTGGTCGAAATCGCGCGCTCAGGCACTGGGGACCGCCCCCCTATCGTTCAAATAATGACGACAGCCCCCTGCCAGTGACCTTTATGTCGTGATGCGGTTGGTGCCACCTTAGTAGTCGCAGAATTCGAACACTGCCATGTCCACAATGTCCCGGTTATCGATGTTTAAAACTTTCTTTTTTCCAGCACATTATGATTTTTGTCCAAAATTTTGACCATGCTTGGACGGTTGTCTTGTGCCATTTGTTCAGCTGCTGCGATGGCATCATCTTTTAATTCATATTCTTCTTCAGGGGCAACGTCTTCCAATTTAACAAACCACGTCATGACTTCATTGCTTGGTGCAACACTATACATATTCATTATTAACAAATCTCCTTTAATACAACGTTCTAGTGTGATCATTTCACGTTAATGGTTATCTGAAACATAGCAACAGATGGACAGATCTTTATCTATTCAACACGTTTCAACATATTGTTGGAGGGTATAATGGAATAAGGAAGGACCATGAATCAGAGGAGGACGGGAAATGACCTCATTGACGATAGGACTGATTCCTTCTCCAGACGTGCCCGCAAACATTGTTGAAAAATTGACCGGTCAGCTGGTGAACGATTTGCAGAACCAGGTTAGTCAGGATATAGACTGGCAGATTGAAACAACGGTGGATCCGCTGGCGGGTGCCGCTGAATATATAAATGATGTTCTTGAAAAGGCTGTCCGTATCAAAAAGCAGCACGATTGGGACTATGCGATTTGCCTGACCGACTTGCCAAGCTTTTCGGGCCGTAAAGTGGTAACGACTGATGTGAGCATCCAGCGCGGGACAGCACTTATGTCCTTGCCATCGTTTGGCGCTTTTCCGCTCAAAAAAAGAATCCGAAAGGCGCTGACGTTCATTATTGAGTTTCTATATCACAATGGACAAGGAGATCAATCAAAAAAAACGGCATCATCGATCAAACGGCTTAAACGGCGTTTTTTATTATCCAAAATAAGACGGGTGATTCCCCAAGAAGGCGCCAGCACAGATACGCGCTTCATTTTGCAATCACGACTGTTTGGCTGGATGCGGGTGTTATCCGGCATGACGTTTGCCAACCGGCCATGGCTGGCACTTGCCTCATTTAAAAAAGTGCTGACTTTGGCGTTTGCAACTGGGACGTATATATCCATTTTTTCCACCCCGTGGCAGTTAAGTGTCGCTTATTCTCCGCTGCGATTTATCGTCCTGATGCTTCTGTCCATGGTGGGGATGGTTACATGGATCATTTTTGCCCATAATTTGTGGGAAAAATCCTCGTCAAAAGGACAAAACCAGTATCGGATACTGTATAATATCACGACAGTTCTGACACTGACGAGCATTGCCGTCATTCATTATGTCGTGCTGTATGCTGCGTTTATGCTGAGTATTTCGCTGTTCGTGCCACAAAATTTGTTTGAGGCATGGACAAAGGTAAATGCTGACGACTCGATTCAATATTTTATGCGTCTTGCCTGGCTGACAACGTCCCTTGGGATGCTGGCAGGAGCAGTCGGGGCAACGGCTGAAAAGGAGGAGAATATCCGCCATATTACCTATTCCTATCGGCAGTTGACACGTTACTACGAGATCGAACAAGACAACCCAGAGTCAGAAAGCAGTGGCAGGGAAGACAGTCAGCAGAAATCATATGAAGGCACCCAGCAAAGCCACAGAGAGGAAGGTGCGCAATGAGACAGCACGTTAACATCGGTTTAATTGCAGCGCCCGAGCTTGCCGACGAACTGGCTCAAGACCTGGTGAAAACACTGCCGGAAACTTTGAAGACGTGTATTTCCAATGACACAGAGTGGGACGTGGAGGCACGTGTGGATTCGTTGACCGGAGCGGCTGAATCAGTCGTTGACATATTTTCTGAAGCAGCGGCCTATCGGGAAACAAAGCCGTGGGACTATATTATCAGTCTGACGGATTTACCGGTTTTTCATGAAAAGAACGTCGTTGCGGTAGACATCAATGAAGACAAAAGTGTCGGCCTTATTTCCATTCCTGCGTTTGGCTGGATGCCTGTTTTGAAACGAATCCAAACAGCCGTTATACAAACCGTTGATCAAATGCTGCATACAACAGAATCGCAAGGAGCAGATTCGACAAGTAATGGTGAGAAACAGGATGATATCGTTTCCTCTGAACGATTGTGGGGACAGTTTCCGATATCCCCCGTCCAAAAGGTTCGGACATGGATGAGGGAGACAGGGAATAAGCACACCCGCTATATCGTCACACCACGTATGAATGGAAGCCTCCGCTTATTGTCGGGGATGACGTTTGCCAACAAACCATTCAAAATGATGTCCAGTCTGACCAGTGTGATTGCCATTGCGTTCACAACCGGAACATTTGGTATGATTTTTACAACGATGTGGCAGTTGAGTCATTTGTTCTCAACGTTACGTCTGACCGAGATAACTTTAGTGGCGATTATCGGCATGATGCTATGGGTGATTATTGCTCATGGTCTCTGGGAACCCCCTTCAACGTTCAACCATAGACGCGTTCGGCGACTGTACAATTTTACAACGGTCACGACGTTGCTGATTGCCATTACCGTCTATTATGCCGTCATATTTCTGCTATTTTTTGGCACGTCGCTTGTGTTTATCCCACCGGGTTTTTTGACGGAAACATTATCGTTCGAGACGACGGCAGGCGTTACCGAATACTTGAGGATTGCCTGGTTTGCCTCGTCCATCTCAACAGTCGCCGGTGCCATTGGAGCTGGCCTGGAAAATGAAGAGCTCGTTCTCAGTACCACCTATGGGTACAGGCAAAACCGACGGTACCAGCAAATCCATTATAGGTAGTGCTCTTTATACCGCTAACGGGCAAAGCCTGCCCCGTTCCGGTCGATAAACTCAGAAACCGGTTGATATTACGCGCGTTCCGGTTGATAAATTTAGAATCCGGTTGAAATCCCGCGCGCTCCGGTTGATAAACTCAGAATCCGGTTGAAATCCCGCGCGTTCCGGTTGATAAACTTAGAATCCGGTTGAAATCCCGCGCGTTCCGGTCGATAAACTTAGAATCTGGTTGATATTACGCGCACTCCGGTCGATAAATTCAGAATCCGGTTGAAATCGCCCGCGATCCGGTTGATAAATTCGAAATCTGGTTGAAATCTGTCCCGATCGGATTTTAGACACTAAAACGGACATGCACTGGGGGCAGACCTCCCATCGTGGTTGACAGCCCCCAACGGCCCATCACAGGTCAAAAGCGTCTGCCAACAACTCATAGGAGCGCACTTTGGCATCAAAATCATAGATGTTGGTGATAATCATAAACTCGTCCGTCTGATAAACGTCACTCAGCCGCTCCAATTCCGCTTTCACCTGTTCAGGCGTGCCAATGACAGCTCTCCGGCGATTTTGTCTAATGATATCAAGCTCTTCGTCCCGGTAAGTGCGCTTGTTGACTTCTTCTATCGATGGGACCTTTAAATCGGACCCTTTGCCAACGTTGATCAGCCACTTATCCTGACTAATGGCCAGTTCTTTTGCATCTTCTTCCGTATCGGCGCAAACGACGAAAATACAGACTGCCCGGGCAGGCTTATCAAAATCGGGTGACGGCTGAAATTGGTCTTGATAGGCATCCATGGCAGTCTCCCCCTTGTCGGGATTGATAAAATGGCCGAACATAAAACCTGCTCCCAGCTCCCCTGCATTGGCAGCCCCTCGTTCCGACAGCCCGAGCACCCACATCGGCGGAACTGTAGCCGTTCTTGGTGCGGCTTTAACCAGACGGTAAGGATGGTCCTTAGGAAGTGAATTATGTAAAAATCCCTGTAATTCCCGTAATTGGCGGGGGAATTCTGTCATGCTTCTGTTAAAGCCATCCATAATTGCCATTCGTGTATCATGCGATCCTCCTGGTGATCGTCCGATTCCAAGATCGATTCGGCCCGGGAACATTGCCTCCAGCATTTTGAAATTTTCCGCTACTTTATATGGACTGTACTGCGGCAGCAAAACACCTCCGGAACCAACGCGTATTGTTGTGGTACAAGAAGCAATCCGGGTAATCAGTATTTCCGGCGATACACTGGCAAGGCCGTTGGTATTATGATGCTCAGCCACCCAATAGCGGGTATAGCCGAGGTCTTCTGTTATTTGTGCCAGCTTCACTGTATGATTCAACGCTGTTTCGGCATCATCTCCGCGCGAAATCGGTGACTGATCCAGTACACTCAGTTTCATGATGCGATAACTCCCTTCCCGTTCAGTCTGCATCCATTATGACTGTTCTGTTGCATCAATAACAGCTAAACGCAACAAATGAATTTCACGTATAACTTCCTCAACCATTTTATTTTGATTAAAAAATACTGCAACCAAACAACACCTTGATCGTCTCAACACTAGCGTTACAATAGAAAGAGGAAAGCATGAGTCATTTTTACAGGGGGCGCACATCATTGGAGAAGGATGCCGGAGACCAGGAACAAATTATCGAATGGTATGACATGTACAGCCTGTCGCTATTCAAATATATTTTGAAAATGATCCATGATGCCCAGCAGGCTGAGGATCTGCTGCAGGATACATTCATTAAAGCGTATACATATCTCATGAGAGGGAAAGACGTGGATTATCCCAAAACGTTTTTATATCGCACCGCCCATAATTTAACCATTGACCACATCCGCAAGCATAAACCCATTCGTATGATCAAAGATTTTTTTAATAACAGGGAAGACCCCGGTCCATCTGTTGAAGACGTGATCGAAATTCAGGAATCATCTCAAGAGCTGTTTGATGCCTTATACTCACTGAAGGCCAACTACCGCCAAGTGATCATTCTGCGGCGCGTGGAAGAATTCTCTGTCAAGGACACAGCCGAGATTCTTGGCTGGACCGAAAGCAAAGTCAAGTCAACCCTGTTCCGTGGCTTGCAGAAGCTTGAAGAAAAACTCCAGAAAGGGGATGTCGGTGATGGACAATCATAACAAAATGGATGAGCAACTGCGCAATCTGGATAAAGACATTCAATGGAGCCCCCGAGGACAGCAGCGTGTACGGCGCAGAGTTATCCATAACATGAATCAGACCACACACCCACTCCGTTCGCTTTTTAAAAAATGGCTCATTCCGACGTTTTCAATTTTGTTGTTTGCCGCCATCATCACAACCCTTGTACTCAGTGAAGTGACCGATCAGAAAATAGCTGATGACTCTGGGCAAAATGGGCAACATTCCACCCATATCGTATCGGGGGATGATCAAGAGAACGCGTCTGATGAAAATGACAACAACGATCAGAATCATTCAAAACCGGACCATTCCACCCAGCATCGTCACAATAACAATGGTGGGGAAAAGCCGGCGACAAACGAATCAAATAAAACCGATTCCGCACAATCAGATGATACCGAATCCCAGAAACAGACATTGACACAAGATGACATTCTGGCTGTTGTGAAGCGACAAATGGATACAGATCTAAATATTTCACTGCCCTCAACATTGCCGCTTAATGACGGGAACCATTTAACAGCAACTACCAGCTCTGATGCAACAAGCTATAACGTGACCTTTTACGAGCATACCGAGCCGATTCCAATCAATAACAAGCTTCTCTTCAGTGACAAGAATCCGGCTCATGTCATTGCCCGCTTAAGGGTTCAGCAATACGACAATCAGGCAAAAGCCGATGAAGCCATCGGTCATGAAATTTTTAGCGAATCCGGTGGCAAAGAGGTGGATCTTGGCCCTGGAACAACCGGTTATCAGGACGGGGCAGCCGGCAGTTTGTTTACCAGCTGGAATGTAGGACGTTGGGCACTGTCAGTCAAAACCAGCACGAATAACTCGGAAACTGGTCTGGCATATGCAAGAAAAACCGTTCAATATCTTAATGAAAAAGCACTGCCCATCCCGAAACCGCATGGCTTTGCCCATCTTGACCCCGAAAATAACAGCACCCGAATTAAATGGCAAAAAGGGAAAACAGTGTATACCATCGATCAAACGAATGATCCAGACACATCCTTAACCATTGCAGTTCAATTTAAATAAGTACAAAGGAGTTTTAAACAAATGAAAAACAATCATCTACTTGTATTCATGATTTTAGCAGCCGTATTGGTTTTATCCACCGCTTGTGGCAACTCATCTGACGCATCAAATGACGCGGAAGACGCTCAGTCAGAAAACCAGCATTCAACTCAAAAGGCCAGCGACGACCAATCCAAGACAAATGCCGTTAAAAATGCCGTAAACGATAATGACACCGATACGAATACCAATGATACCAACAGCAACGAGTCAAACAATAAACCAGATGAGGAAAAAGGCACATCCGCCAATAACACAAAAGGAAAGAAACAAGCATACCTTAAGCAATTAAATGAAACAGAAAACGAAATGAAAAAACAGCAAAACAATTTGGAAGACAATTCGACATACGCCCTGAAAGCAGTCGCAGGAAACAGATCTGACGCCTGGGACGACCATCTGAATGACATTTACGACACGTTAGAAAAACAACTGTCCACCGAACAGATGGACCAATTAAGACAAGAACAGCGCGAATGGATTTCCAATAGAAATGAGCAGGCTAAAGAAGCGTCGTTAAAATACGAAGGCGGTACACAGGAACAATTGGAATATGTAACCGTGCAAGCCAATATCACAAAAGACAGATGTTTTGAATTAGTTGAAGATTATATGAAATAAGAAGCATTGAGCATTTAATACAGCGGATCGAATTGATTAAAAGCCATCTCTCATCATCACAAACATCAAACGTCCGTGACAACGGAACAGAGAGACAACAAATCGACAGTTTTGAAAAAGAAATAAAGACCTTTAAAAACCAATGACTGTCGATATGGTTTCTTGGGCCACATTGTTGAATAAAATATGGCTCTTGAAAAGTATCAATAGCTATTATACAATGTACAGTACTAAATATTAAATACTAAATGAGTTGATAACACGATGAACCCACAGTTTAAAAAAGGTGTATTGACACTTTGTGTTTTAAATTTGCTTCAAACTGTAGACCAGTATGGCTACGATCTGATTAAACAAATTGGATCCAACCTTCCCATATCTGAAGGGACTCTGTATCCTATTCTTCGTAGGTTGAAAAAGGATGGTTACTTGACAACCTATTTAGTGGAGTCAGAACAGGGGCCGTCAAGAAAGTATTATAAGCTGACAAAAAAAGGGGATCAATACGCCCGCGATTTAAAAAATGAATGGGAGCTACTTGTTCAAAGTGTTGAAAAGATCGTCGGCAAAGGTGAGGAAAGACAAAATGACTAAAAATGAATTTTTTCAAGAGTTAGAAAGGTACTTAGATGATATTCCATACACAGAATACCAAGATATTGTAAGAGATTTTGAAGAACACTTTCACATGGCTTATAGTGAAGGAAAAAGTGACCATCAAGTTACTAAAGAACTGGGAGATCCCAAAATGGTAGCGCAATCACTAAAACCTGAATACACAGGAAAGATGGTTAACATCAAGCGTACAGCGGAAATCGTATTAAGTGTTATCGGTCTGATCATTGATGTTATCACTGGGATTTTTGGCTTTTTGTTGATTTACCCTGAAAGCAATCATCAAATTCGTCAACGAATGGCTGACGCTATGCAAGCAGGTACATCATTAAGTTCGGCTCAAATCAATGAATCTTTGGATACATTAGGCCATGCGGGTATGATGTTGCTTATAGCCTCCGTGATTGGTATTATTCTTGCTATTATTTCAATCGTATTCCTAAAGGGGAACAAAAAGCCGAAACTGGGAGGCTGGTTGTTGATTATCGCAGCCGTTTTGAGTTTTGTTGTTTCGCAAGCTACATTTTTTGGCGCCATCTTTTTATTGATCGGTGGCATTATAGCACTTGTGCGAAAATCAAAGGATTTGGAGCCAGTGGCAGTTAAGTAGGGTTGGACATTATGGATTGGAGGGTTTAATGATGCGTTTCGGAGGAGGTCCAATACTCAAGACAATTATAGCTGTTGCTGCTGTTATTGGGTTTATTGGATGGGCCTTTTTTGGTTGGGAATTTTAGAAAAAGTTTAATCAAATTAAGGAGAAATTATGATACGGTTTGGCGTTCTTTTATTACCAACAGCGATCTTATTGTTTGTTTTATCAAACGCAATATCTTTTTTTATAATCAATATAAGGGTTAGTCTTATTCTTTTTATAAGCTCGATTGTGATTGGCGTTATAGGTTTTCTGTTAATTTTTATTGGTGTTTTGCGAGATCGAATTCAGGAAAAAAGGAGAGAAAATCAAGATGATCTTAGTAAATACTGAGTCCATACCGGGTTGTGAAATCACGGAAGTTAAGGGTATCGCCAAAGGAAATGTCGTACGTGCCAAGAATGTTGGGAAGGACCTTGTTTCCAGCTTTAGAAATGTCGTAGGGGGCGAAATGACAGAATATACGGAATTAATGACGGATTCCCGCCAAAGAGCAATGCAACGAATGGTTGAAGATGCCGAAAGTCAAGAAGCCGATGCCGTAGTTAATGTTCGCTTTGAAACGTCTCAAATTTCGAGCGGGGCAGCAGAGCTTTTGGCTTATGGAACGGCGGTCACTATTAAAGAAAATTAAATCACCAAACAACGACTAAGTATTTTCTGACTTATGGGCAATCGAGGCCCTGGAGATAGTCCCCATCGCTGAATCATTCAGCGGATTCAGTAATTTATTCAGTCGGTTTTGGAATTATTCCGGTCACTTTAAACCATAATTCGGTCGCTTTAATTAATGATTCGGTCACTTTAATTAATAATTCAGTCTTTAACACCCATTTTCCATTGGGAATGCCACTGCCAGGCACCATGAGTCCATTTTGTTCTATATAGTTAGAGAATCATAAAGCAATGATCGAGAAGGGAGACTATGACAGGAAAATCCAAAATAGCTATAAAAAGGAGGAAAATGAATTGAAAAGAAGGTTCAGCACTTTAATATTAATCACTTTATTTGCTTTTGTATTAAGTGCTTGTGATAGCAACAGCGATACGAATACTATTTCAAGTACCGATTTATCAAAAATGGAAAACGCGATTCTTCATACAACTTCAGATGATTCATTTGTCTTTAATTTCAATATAGACAACAAATACAATGAAATGTCAGTGAAGATAGAGAAATACAAAAAAGGAGAACTGGTCGATGATACATTAAACCAGTTATCATTAGAGGTTAGTGATGGTAAGGGGACGATTATTATTGCGTCTCAGAAAGATAGTGATGAGGTAAATCACCCTACTTTTAATATTGGCATCAGCAGTGGCGGTAATACAGGGTCGACGATTGTCTCGGATAATGACGTAAATAATAAAAAGGGGACTGTGGCAAGCTTTCAAGAAAATGATATACCTATAGAAGACGAAGAAGCAGTATTGGCAGGGATTGTTATGTCCAAAAGCGAAAATACGTCAATGTCCTTTCAATCAAACTTTTACAAAGACTCTAGTGAAATGAAAAAATATGATGTTGTTTATTTGTTTAAAGCTAAACCTATAAAATGAACGTTTATACGATATTTCTTCATCAAACGGGGCAGTTGTTGAATAAACACTGTACCTGAATCGCTTGTTTAGACATCATGACTATACATAACTGGTTCATTCATTAAACGGGCGCATTTCAGAATAAACTTCGTTGCAGCACTGGGTATTTAGGGGAGTTCGATTTGAAAAAAATTTTGACCTTACATTTATTTATATTAACTGTTTGTGTTTTGAGTTCATGCAGTCATGCTGAAAAAACTCAACACATAGAGGTCTTTGTTACAGAGACATCAGAACAGAATGCTGAGGGTTTTTCTGAAACAACTGGTTACAAGAAGGTGAATTCAATAACCAATATTGAAGAAAGTACAAATGATATAAAAACCGATATTAAAGCGGTTGAAGATTATTATGATACCGAAAGAAATTACATAAGGACGGAAATAATTCACTCAAATTATAATAAATCTTACAATACCAAAGCAGAAGATGGTGACGATCTTAAGAAGGTAATACATAAACCGTCAACAATCCTGATTCCAGATAAAAATATAGAACATTTCAAATTAGATGATATGACTAAGGAAGAGAAAGAAAAAGTGAAAGAACACGTATTGAATTTGATGGATATGGTTGAAAATTAACAGGAATGGCTAAGCAGGTTTATGCAGGAGGAAGATTATGTCTTATAATGCTTTTTTATTCGCTATTATCGCAGGTGTTTTAACCTTTATTCTGATGAATGCACTTCATCCTATAAATCCTATCATAATAACCAATATTTTATTAGGGTTAATAGTGGGGACATTGATAGACAACAAAAAATCTTAACTTCACGGACCTGATTACCTGATTGCGTCAGTATCGAAGAACCATATTGTCGCATAAAAGTTGGGGAGGCGATGAGAATGAAAAATACAAACATAGGACTGATTTTGTTTTTATCGGGTGCCATTATTTATGGTGCGGCTTTAATAGCTGCATCCGTTTATTCTCAAACGTTAGTAGGTACTGACGGCCAAGGTTGGGATGGAAGATACGGAGTTTTTGGAACTGCCCTGAGAGAAATGGGTATTATCCCGATAGTCATAGCCATTGTGTTAGGGGTAATAGGTATAATTCTTATCATTCCGGGTACTAAATGGTGGCAAAAACAAAAGAAAGAGATTAATAAAAGGAATAGAGAGTTTGAGGCAGAAAAAAATAAAGAAATGAAAAGGTGAGAATGAAGAGGAATAATCACAAGGAAAGGGCTCCTGTCTTGAATTAGTTGGGTGCCTTAATTTTGTGACATCATTGAATGGAATGACTTATTTTGGAATAATTGGTACTAAGCAATAAATCAATGAACTTTATTATTGGAAATACGAAGGAAAAAGGCAAGCAGCTAAAATGTGGAATGGATCTTATATTCCAGAGAAGAAGACAAAAGAGCCATATAAGGAAATATAACTGAAGGGGATGAATCTATGTTTCGTAAAAGGAAAGAGAAAAGATGGGAGATTTATAAAGAAAAAATGAAGGAGACGGCCGATGAGCTTGAATTGGAAGATTGATTCCAGGAATTGATGATATCGACTATTGTAAAAGAAGAACAAAGACGGCCTCGTCATGAATTGGCCCGCTGGATGGATAAATGGCAAGATGAAGGACAGTTGCCTCAGGATTTCGCAAATGAGGATATGCTTTTGGATATATACCGGAATCACACAGACTGGGTTGAAGATAGCGTACAATTTCATATAAACGTTAGGGAAGCGGACGGTGAAACGTTTGAGTCCTTAATTCAGCATACAGGAGAACCGGTTACGTCTTTTCCGCTTGAAGCTCAAAAAGCCTATCTTGCTCTGTGGGGAGAAATCCTCAATGTCGTTGCTCAAACGGTTGGGTTTGACCAGGCTGGTTCCAGTTTTTAGAATGTTAATGTATACTGTTCCGGCTTCGAACATGTATCTATAAGGAAGGGAGAGAGTATTGCGAACGGGCTCGATTCCCATGGGCGCTACCATCCTCTCCCGGCTCCTCAAGCATAAAATCAATGAAAATAGGTCAGGCAGTCCAATGACTATCTGAACAGATTAATAGTTTATTAGAAAGAGCGTTTTTAATCATCCGCTTCTTGTAGGTCTCCTAGTTTTTGCTCTAATTTTGATTCAGCGACCACATTAATGTGGTTGTTTCCCCATTCTTTAAGCATTTCTAATGCTGGTTTAAGATCTTCGCCATAGGCTGTCAACGAATATTCAACTCTCGGTGGAATTTCATTGTAAGCTACACGGTTTACCAATTGATCTTCTTCCAGTTCTCGAAGTTGTTGGGTAAGCATTTTTTGTGTGATTGCAGGAATTTCCTTCTTCAATTCCCCGAAACGTAGCGTCTGATCCATTAGTAGACACAAAATCACCCCTTTCCATTTTCCACATACAACATCTAAAGTTACCTCAATGGGATGATTGTATTTAATTCTAATTTCCATTTATTTTGCCTCCCAATAGTATCTTTTTAGTAACTATAATACTTTAAAGTGCCTACTTGCTAAAGGAATTTTAATATAATTATACTTATTATAGTATTAAAAAACATATATTTAATCATATCATGCTTTTCAAAATAACAGGGCTTATCTAAGTTTTTTCTTATCCTTTATTTTGTTGAATGGCGGTAATGCAAACCAAGGGGAGGTTAGTTGAATATCAAAACTAAAATCTTTTACAACTATAAAAGTCAATTGCTCTATAAGCTTTTAGGATATGGGGCCCGTTGGGATAATACTCAGGACGTTATGTTTTTATTATGTGAATGGCAGTCAGGAGAAACATATTCTGTTCCAGATTACATTTTTCAGATGGATTTTATTCAGATTGATAGGAGTTACTTTAAAGAACAACTTGAGCGAGAAGGGTGGTCAGAATTTAGTATAAAAAGATTTTATAAGGATTACTTACAGGCTATACACCATGTAAGTTCATGACTCTTAAAAATCACATAGACAGGAGGATTATGATGCGAAATCGTAATTACTTTCAATTTATACGAATCAGTACCGGACTAGCTATTATACTTACATTAATGCTGATGCAGGGAGCTGTCCATCATCCAACGTCAGCTGAAAAGGAAAATCGCACCACCAATGCTAATGTGGACAAGTCTTTGACACATGAACGCATCGTTGCATTGACTGGGCGATTCCGGGATTTGCTCGTACCGAAGATTGATGAGACCAATAAAGTTGTAAAGTATGATACGTTGGACGAATTTAAAAAGGCTTTTGAAACAGTATCGACTAGGAAAGTAGCCTCAAAATATGTGGATTATTATTTCTATGAACAAACGGACGGACTTTACGTGAAACCGACGGAAACACCACCATGGTTTCATGAACAAGAGGACTATGAAATGATACGGAAGAATACTGAAAAAGTGGAAATCAGCCAGACGAATCAAACCGATTTATATGGAACTTACACCATAAAGATTGAATTCACCTATGATAATCAGTGGAAAATAACCGGCGTTAGTTATTAATCACGCAATGAAACGGAAAGCAGTTGAAAACATGCACATATTCAAAGACTTCTATCGTCATAAAGTAAAATTACCATTTGGTCGTCATAATCAGGCCAATTATATGGAATGAACGCTTGTGTTTTAATTAAAACATGCAAGGGAATGGAGGAACTGTGCATCATAACAACAATTAAGGTGTGATGTGAAGATGCTTTGGCTAAAATTAGTTGGTTTATTTATCCTGTGGTTGCTCGGTACTTCTTTCCAAATTGGTGGCGGCTTGAACCACATTTTATAAAGAACGTGTTACACATTAGAGACAATTAACAGATAGAAAGGAAGATAGCATGCTGATAAAAGATTATTTGAAACAATTGAAAAACACGACGTATGACGAACCGAAAAAAGTGTTCACCTTATATCTGAACACTGACCCTCGAGATCCTGACCAACAGGGAGATAAATGGAAAATACAATTGAAAAAAGCTTTGAATGACTTAGCTGACCGGACAAAAGACAGTGATTCGCATGAAGAAAAAAACCAAGCTAAATCAATACGCGAAAAAGTCGAAAATGACGTATATGGCAAAGAAAATGAACTAAAACGCAGTCTTATTTTATTTGCAACGTCGGATGAAGACTTGTGGTTTTCCGAGGCGCTTGATGTTCCTGTTACAACCGAATATCATTGGGACAACCAGCCTCACACGGAACAATTACAAAATCTTGTTTCCGATTATCCGCATTCAGGGGTCCTCGTTATTCAACAGGACCGGGCACAGCTGATTGAAACAGAAATCGATATGGTGCTAGACACCACCTATTATAAACTGGATATGAATACGGACGAATGGCGGCAGCATCAGGGCCCACAAGGAAGTGACTGGACCCAGGGCGGTGCCAAAAAGGATGAATATCAGGAGCGTGTTGAAGCCCATCAGCAGCGCTGGTTCAAGAGCCTGGCTGAGACGATACAGAAAAAAGGTAAACAACAAGGATGGGAACAGCTTCAACTGGTTGGTGAAAAAGAGGAGATTGAGCGACTAAAAGATTACTTTGATTGGGAAATCAATAAAATGATTCCGCGAAATTTGTTGGATCAAAACCCGAGCCAAATCTTAACTGATGTTTTTGCGGAGGAATAAGAACAGTTCAGTATATACAACCTTAATGGAACGCTAAACCTGTTTAAGAAAAAAACAAGACAGCTCTTACGAGGGCTGTCTCGTTGTATGACGGGAAAATTTCTGTAGCAACTGATCCACGGCTATCCTTTTGGTTTGTTCTTTGCTAATCGTTTAGGATCCTTTGTTCCAGGTGGTTGTTCCAGCCAATTGTGTTTAATCATGATATCTGCTCCACTTTTGGCAAGCCGAGCTACTTCAAATGCCAATCGCTCATAATTAATCATTAAGTCACTTCGTTGGCTTGTCGATGCTGACGTAGAATAATTCCCCATTCCCGCGGATATGAGCAAATCCATGTGATACATCACTAATTTATCTGAAAAGGTTTGAGTTGTGGAGTTACTTGTACCTACATTTGTCTGTCCAGATTCAATATCATCTTTCAAAAGTGTATCCGTGAAAATTTTCATATGTTTCTTTGAGATATTTTTTCCACGCAGCATGTAGTTCTGTACATCCTCAGATGGGGACGTTTGAGCAAATGCAATGCATAAGTGCATGCCTATTGAATTCGTTAAGATGTTCTGATACAAATGGGAAATTTCAACAACATTTAATGGTCGTTTATTACTGAAAGGGTTTAAGCCGCTTAAATAATTTTTACTGTCAACATAGTCCGTTTCTTTGGGAATGTTAGTATACGGGTGTTTGGCAATGACTCCCTTGGAAAGACCCGTTTCGAGTGATTGTTTATAAAGGTTACTGGTTTCATTTAACGCCTGTACAAAGTAGTTACATACATCATCCCGGTAACTCATTGAAACCAAACCGCTGTATATTAACATTCCTGTCTTTGCCATATGATTTACATACATCAAACAAAATGTGTCTGAAAAAAGCCATGGTGCATTCATATTCACATCTTGTTCTTCGCTAAACCCATTTGGAATGGCGAATTGTTCACTTTCAAAAATCGCTGTTAATGTGTCCATATGGTTCGATGATATATCATAAGCATATTGTACAACGGATTTTATATCTTCATCTTGAATGTGCATCAACATAAAACCCAAAATACACTTTGACATGCTGTCATTCATATACCCATTCCAAAGAGAACCAATTTCTGCGGATGTTAGGGGGATATTCCTTTCATTCACCTTATTCATTATGCAACCTCCTTGAGAACATGTGGGGTAAGTAAGCCATAACGTCCCAAGTTCCGATGACTTTCGGACATGTTATATTCCTCCATCACGCTCATTGTCCCTTAGCATGACCTAAATTCGCCGTTTTATTAATACTTGTATTTGATTCTTATTGTGACATCTGTCCCTATTCAATAAAATCGCACAACAAAATTGGTGCATCATCTGATAAAATAAGACATATCAGTACCATTTGTAACGATGACGTCTGAAAGGAGCCGAAAAGTTGTAATGTAAAAAGTAAAGGCAAATATAAAAAACAACTAAGGCGAGGGTACAAACAATATTATGAATCGTAATTGTAACCTGGTTAAAACCATTTTATCTTCCATCAAATTTAAAAATATCTTTTTCATTTTGGCAGGTTCCGCTATTTATGCTTTTGGCGTTGTCAATTTGAATATTCAAAATGATCTTTCCGAAGGGGGTCTAACAGGCCTAACTCTGATTTTATTTGCCCTGTTTAACATAGATCCGGGCCTGAGCAATATTTTGATTAACGTTCCCCTGTTTTTAATTGGATGGCGACTCTTGGGACATCATATGCTTATCTATACAATTATTGGAACAGCTTCCTTTTCCTTTTTTCTTTCGTTTTTCCGGCACTATTTTATGTTTGATATTATGCTGAAAGATGATATGATCCTTGCCGCCCTGTTTGCGGCAGTGTTTAAAGGGGTTGGTGTAGGAGTTATTTTTCGGTATGGTGGAACCACGGGAGGCACGGACATCGCAGCGAGAATTGGGAATAAGTTTTTTGGTTGGAGTATGGGGAAAACTTTGTTCGTTATTGATTTTATGGTTATCTCGTCATCGCTCGTTTATCTCAATTACCGTGAAGCGATGTACACAATTGTCAGCGTATTTATTGCTTCCCGTGTCATAGATATTATCCAGCAAGGCGCCTATACTGCAAAAGGTGCAACGATTATCTCTGAGAAAAACGATGTTATCGCAAGTAATCTCGCCTATGACATGAACCGGGGTGTAACACTGTGGAAAGGCATAGGAGGTTACACAGGAGATCATAAAGAGATCTTGTACTGTGTAGTGAACCGCAATGAAATATTTCGACTGAAAAATACGGTTAATCATATCGACCCAAGTGCATTTATAGCAGTAAATGACGTCCACGAGGTGTCCGTTCAAGGATATTCGCTGGATGAACACAAAAATCTATGGAATATTGATGGAAAAAACCAATGAAATGCCATTGCCAGGCACACAAACCATTCATGTGTATGTGCCTGGCAGAGCGACCGGGCTTAGGTCGTAACATATAGTGGGTGGGATGCCCGCCGAGTAAGAGTTAGCCACTCGCTCGTAGCAAGTTTTGGATGATGGAAGGTAACTTCCATCATTAAGCGTAAACTGTTAGCTAGTGGGCCGTAAACGACGGTTGAAGGGATTGAGCCCCGAAATACTCAATGAAAGGGCAGATGGTTTTGCCAGTCCAGAATGCAACATCTTGATAAGTGAAATAGGCGAGCTTATTAAGACCTTTCCGGGGTCGGTGACCACGGCACGCTAGACATGGATATGTTACGGCAACCCGGGAGGTCCTATCGGGTCTTCCTGCGGAAGCAGGGAGTATGGCGTACAAGCGATACAAAGTGAGGAAACCAAATGTCTGATAGGAAGTCGGAGGGCTACATAGTACCGTTGAAGCCGGGTAATTCCGGTGGAGGAAAGGTAAGCCCCCTATCATTTCTTATTAGGGACACATTATCTACACACAGAGGTGGAATTATAATGGAAACAAAACTATCGAGAATAGCGGAATTAGCTAGATCTCACCCCAGGATGCAATTCACATCACTGGCGCATTTGTTGGATGAGGAGTCTTTAAAGCAATGCCACTATGAATTACCCGGCAATAAAGCTGCAGGTATTATGGGGGTTACAAAGGAAGACTACGGTGAAGAATTGAATGATAATGTCGAGAACCTCGTTCATAGAATGAAGAAGAAAAGCTATCGCCCCCAACCGGTCAGACGAACCTATATTGATAAAGCTGGTTCAAGGAAGAAACGCCCATTGGGGATACCGGAGCACGAGGATAAAATCGTGCAGCGGGGGTTGGCTAAAATTCTTAACACAATCTATGAAAATGATTTCCTCGACTGCTCCTTTGGCTTTAGACCCAAAAGAAATTGTCATGATGCCTTGAAGATTCTTAATGTCTACATTGAACAGAGGTACACGAACTACATTGTAGATGTAGATATTAAAGGATTCTTTGACAATGTGGATCATGATTGGATGCTGGCATTTCTGGAACATCGAATTAAAGATCCCAGTATACTGAGGCTCGTAGCCAGATTCTTAAAGGCCGGATACATGGAGGAAACCAAGCGATATAAGGAGGAGTTTGGCACACCACAGGGTGGTGTTGTCTCGCCTATTCTGGCAAATGTTTATCTCCATTATGTCCTGGACTTATGGTTTGAGCGTAAAGTACGTAAAGAATGTAAAGGACAAGCGTACCTCGTCCGCTATGCGGACGATTTTGTGTGCTGTTTTCAATATCAGCAGGACGCGTATAAGTTCTTTGAAGGCCTCAAACAGAGATTGGCGAAATTTAACCTTGAAGTTGCAGAGGACAAGACGAACATTATTCCCTTTGGCAGATTTGCGGAAAAGAACAGTAGGCGGAATGGAAATAGGAAACCCCCGACGTTTAATTTTCTGGGTTTCACGCATTACTGCAGCCAAAGTCAGAAAGGCACGTTCAGAGTTAAACGGAAAACTGACAACAAGAAGATGAGAGCGAAGTTGCGTCAAACTAAGAAATGGCTAAAAGAAAACAGAACCGAAGGTGCCGAATTTATCATGGATAGAATTCGAAAGTCACTTATAGGATACTATAATTATTATTGTATTACAGACAATTCGCCAACGGTTGATTTGTTTCGTGACAATATAAGAACGTTACTCTTTAAATGGCTCAATCGAAGAAGCCAGAAGAAGTCTTTTACATGGGAGAAATTCGTTTTATTTCTAAAGAAATTTCCACTTCCAAGACCAACTGTGAAAGTGAATATATACCAACTTAGAGATCATATTAGTTACATTCTGTGAAGATGATAGGTGGAGCCGTGTGCGGGAAAACCGCTCGCATGGTTCTGAGAGGGGAGTGATACACAATCAGCCGTTAGGCTGAGAGGTTCACTCCTACTTGACCCAATTAAGAAGTTTGAATACTAAATCAGGAAGGCAGCTCGGGCCTCCTGCTTTAGTATTTTTTTGATCAATGATAAGTGAATGTGACATTGTCATCGTTTGAATTCTATGAATGTATTGAAGAATGTTAAAACGTGTAGTATTTTATAATCAGGTCATCTGATGACCTTATTACTATATAACTTTGTAAGCGATTTATATCCGTAGCTAAGAATTTAGAAAACGAGAGGGGTTCATAAGATGTATTTACTTATTGCTTTAAGTGCCATCATCTTTCCATTTCTTTTTTTGGTCATTTTACGAATGCCTGCAGCTAAAGGAATGAGTATCAGTGCTGTGATTCTTATCATATTAGGATTCACCGTTTGGGGAATGGAAGCCAATGTTATTGCTGCCTCAACATTACAAGGCGTCCATAAAGCATTAACCATACTATGGATATTGTTTGGTGCGTTGGTTTTATTAAAAACGCTCAATAACACTGGGGCAGTCGATCGAATTAATCAAGGTTTCCAAAGTATTTCCGGTGATATGCGAGTACAAGTTATTATCGTGGCATTTTTGTTTGGATCCCTGATTGAGGGGGCGGCAGGTTTTGGTGCTCCTGCTATGGTAACGGGGCCATTATTATTTGCATTAGGGTTCAGTCCTTTGGCCGCCGTAACGATTGCTCTAATTGCCGATAGTACAGCGGTTGCGTTTGGGGCTGTTGGCACTCCGATTGCCATTGGTTTGAGTAATAACCCGATAGCGGGAGAAGGGTTTTTTCAGGACATTGCCGTTTCAGTTACAACGATGGATTTGCTAGCAGGAACATTTATTCCATTTATTTTGATCGTTATATTGACCAGTTTCTTTGGTAAGGGAATAAGGGATTCATTTGCTCTGTTGCCCTGGACCTTATTGATTGGGATTGTATACACAGGATCAGCTTTATTGTATGCGTCATTATTTGGCCATGAATTTGTATCGATTTTGGCTTCACTGACCGGTCTGATTGTTGCTGCATATACCGCTAACAAAGGCTTGTTATTGCCAAAGACAGAATGGAAGGCAGCGTTAAGGGATGATTTTCAAGTGGCTGATGAAACATCCAATTTAGGTCTTATAACGGCTTGGTCACCTTACATAATTGTTGTTGTCTTGCTTCTGCTTACACGGATTGTCCCTTGGCTTCAAACGTTCACCACTTCAGCGATTGACTTTTCGTGGTCCAATATTTTAGGGGTGGAAGGTATTACGTCTGACTGGGAGTTTTTGTATTCACCTGGTACCGTCCTGGTTCTTGCTGCGATAAGTGCGATTGCCATTCAGTGCAAGTCAATTAAACCATTTACAAGCGCATCGCGGGAATCATTATCGTCCATGAAGATGACAGCGATCTCCTTGGGGGCAACATTGATTATGGTTCAGGTATTTGTGAACTCAGGAATGAACGTGAAGGATTTTGCAAGCATGCCACAGCATATCGCTGAATCATTAGCGACATCTTTAGGGCCTGTTTGGCTTTTTGTTGCACCTTTTTTGGGTGAACTAGGCGCTTTTATTACAGGGAGTGCCACCGTTTCAACCTTAACGTTCAGTCCAATACAGTACAATGTTGCCATGCAGACAGGATTTGATGTTAACACGGTTTTAGCGGCACAGTTAATCGGCTCAGGTGCTGGTAATATGATTTGTGTTCATAACGTCGTCGCAGCAAGTGGTGCCGTGGGGATATCCGGCAAAGAAGGAGACATTATTCGAAAAACGCTGATTCCAGCTGTTTTGTATGGTTTGCTGGTCGGATTGTCAGGATTTATCATCATGCAACTGGGTTAGATCCATATCCTTGCAGCGGGCGCTATTTTCTAAATTCATTTGCTTCCAGTAAAATGGAGTCAAATGATGAGGAGTGAGTCAGGTATGGAATATGAAAAGATACAAACCAAAAAAATCTATGAAGAAGTAGCCGCGTCCATTATAGATAAAATAAGAAATAAACAATTAAAGCCGGGTGAAAAGTTGCCATCCGTAGATCAATTGTCTATAAACTTTGACGTTGGTAACTCTGCCATTAGAGAAGCGTTAAGTGGTTTACGTTCCATGGGTCTTCTCGAAATGAAACAAGGAGAAGGGACCTATGTAAAGGCCTTCGATCCTTCCATATTCTCGTTGCCAGTAACGATCGCCTTTTTGATGAAAAAAAATGATGTCAAGGAATTATACGAACTTCGAAAGATTTTAGAAGTCGGCACGGCCAGCCTTGCTGCTAAAGTTCATACAGAAGAAGATTTGGTATCAGTTGAGAAAGCCCTTGTTGTCATGAAAAACGCGATGGGGAATGAAGAACTGGCTGCAAGTGCCGATACCGATTTTCATATGGCGATCGCACATGCAGCCCATAATCAGCTGCTCTTAAATCTCATATCCAGTGTGTCAGGACTTATTTCAGAAACAATACGTGAAACAAGAAAAGTGCTGCTGTATTCCGAAAATCGTTCTGAGAAATTATATATGGAACATGAACGGATTTTTGACGCGATTAAGAACAGGAAACCGGAAGAAGCGCATGAACAAATGTACACGCACTTAGATGAGGTGAATAAGGAATTGTTCGAGTATATCGACAAAACATTGGAGTAATTTTTGGGAACGTTTAATAGGGAGGATAACTATGAAAGTATCATTATTCGCTACATGCCTCGGTGAGTTGTTCTATCAGGAGGCGGCAAAAGATATGGTGGAGGTGCTGGAGCGTCTTGGCTGTGAAATAGATTTTCCGCGGGGGCAGATCTGCTGCGGGCAGCCGGCTTATAACAGTGGGTACCGAAAAGATGCGCAAAAAGCAGCGAAACAAATGATTGCCACGTTCGAATCATCGGACTATATTGTCACGCCTTCCGGATCATGTGCCGGTATGTTTAAGGAATATCCCAGGCTTTTCCGGGATGATGCCATCTGGCAGGAGAGGGCGCAGAACGTAGCTGATAAAACGTATGAATTCACCCAGTTCATTGTCAATGTACTCGGCGTTGAAGAGCTTGGGGCCGTGTATCATGCGAAAGCGACCTATCACACGTCATGTCATATGATGCGGTTGCTTAAAGAAACGGGATCGCCGTTCAAATTGCTCAATAATGTGGAAGGTCTGGAGCTGCTTCCATTGGAAAATAGTTATGACTGTTGCGGTTTTGGTGGGACATTTGCGGTGAAGATGGTGCCGATTTCTGAGCAAATGGTTGACGAAAAAGTCCGGCACGTCGAAGAAACAGGTGCAGATGTTTTGATTACGGCTGATGGCGGATGTTTGATGAACATAAAAGGACGGATTGATCGCGAAGGAAAACCGATTGCTGTTAAACATATTGCACAAATTTTAAATTCACGCTCTTAAAGGAGGCGATGGCTATGGCTATGAAAATTGGTGAAAAGCCGTTTTTTGACCGAGTGGATGATGCATTGGATGATACATTTATGCGTCAATCGATGGCCGATGCTCAGGACGGCTTAAGAGGCAAGAAGATTGCTGCAACAGAGGGCGATGAGGCGATTGGTGATTGGGAGGAATGGCGCAATGCCGGCGAGGAAATACGCCGGCATACATTGGAAAACCTTGATTATTATTTGGAACAATTGAGTGATAATGTTGCCAAACGCGGCGGGCATGTGTTTTTTGCGGAAACGGCTGAAGAGGCGAATGCCTATATTCAGCAGGTAGCCCAGGAGAAAAATGCCAAAAATGCTACGAAGGCAAAGTCAATGGTGACGGAAGAAATTGGTCTGAATGAAGCTTTGTCAGATGTTGGCTGTCAGGTTCATGAGACCGATCTGGCGGAATACATTTTGCAGGCCGAGGAAGACGATCGTCCGTCCCATATCGTGGTGCCATCACTTCATAAGAACAAATCACAAATCCGGGATACATTGACGGAAAAGGCCGGCTATACCGGAACGGATCAGCCGGAGGAATTAACAGCATTTGCGCGCAGTCAGCTGCGGGATGTATTTATGAATGCTGATATTGGCATTACCGGCTGCAATTTCGGCGTGGCCGAGTCGGGATCGGTTTCCCTGGTAACGAATGAAGGCAATGCTAACATGGTAACCAGTTATCCGGAAACGCAAATCAGTGTCATGGGTATGGAACGCCTCGTGCCGACGTGGGAAGAACTGGATGTGATGGTGAACCTGCTGAGCAGAAGTGCCGTCGGTCAAAAAATCACCACCTATGTCACGAATGTGACGCCAGAAGTTGGGTCTGCCAGTGTTGACGGTCCAAAAGACTTTCATCTTGTCATTGTGGACGGCGGCCGGTCCAAGGCGCTTGGAACGGAATTTCAGTCGGCACTCCACTGCATTCGCTGTGCTGCCTGTGTGAACGTTTGTCCGGTGTACCGGCACGTTGGAGGCCATGCTTACGGGTCCATTTATCAGGGACCGATTGGCGCTGTGCTTTCACCGATATTGGGCGGTTACGAAGAATACGGTGAACTGCCTTACGCATCAAGTCTTTGTGCTGCGTGTACCGAAGCTTGTCCGGTCAAAATCCCATTGCATGAGCAGCTCATTCGACATCGCGAAATTTATGTTGAGGAAGGTTATGCTGATAAAAGCGAACAGGCAGCGATGACAGCCTTTGGCATTGGTGCGAGCACACCATCATTGTTCAAAATAGCTACAAAAGGTGTACCGACGTTTGCCAAGCCGCTCGTTCAGGACGGTTCCATATCAAACGGACTCGGCCCGATGAAGCTCTGGACCAAAATACGGGAATTTCCAGCGCCGGGTCATGACAATTTCAGGAAATGGTTCAAGGAACATACAAAAGGAGGCAGCCGTCATGAATAAAGGCACCATTCAAAATCGGGACAACTTTTTGGGACATATTGCTGATAAGCTTGGACGGGAACGAAAAACGAATGTACCGCGTCCTGATTGGGAGCATCAGCCGCAGTGGGCGGTTTATCAGGACCACTCATCTGATGAATTGTGTACACTTTTTCATGAGAATAGCGAAGAGAAAGGCACACATGTCCTGGAGACGACGATGGATCAGCTTGAACAAACCATTGCGTATGTCATGGAAGCCTATGGTGGCGCACCAATGGTTGCAACGGATGATGAGCGTTTTGATGCATTTGGTCTAAGAGATGTCATGATCAAGAGAGACGTGCATATATGGGACGGTGGATCTGATTCAATGAGCATCGAAAAAGCGAAGCAGTCGACTATTGGCTTTCTGTTCAGTGACGCAAGCCTTGCCGAGTCAGGAACGATCACCCAATTTAACGACCGGAATAAAGCCCGGTCCGTCAGCCTGCTTCCAACAACATATGCAGCTATCGTACCCAAGTCAACCATTGTGCCCCGGATGACTCAAGCGACTGCCGAGGTTCATAAACACGTTGAGGATGGACAGGACATTTCCCCATACATTAACTTTATCACCGGGCCAAGCAATAGCGCCGACATCGAAATGAACATGGTTGTTGGTGTGCATGGACCAGTTAAAGCTGTTCATATTATCGTGTTAGACGCGTAATCGTACCAGTGCCTGGCACTCAAACAATTCTGAATAGTTTATGTGCCAGGCACCTTGTTAATTGAAATTGTTTGAAAATTATAATACAATAGACATAGAAAAGAATCTCGTTACAGGGGCGGTAGAGAAAATGTGAAACCAAAAATCGCCATGCATGAAAACCGGTAAAGATAGATAAAAATGTCATATTTTTAACGCTTTCATTATATACCTTTAGTAGCACATGTTAGCGTGTTCATTTTAGCGTTATATCGTTGATTTTAAAAAAGGGGTAATTTGTATGAAGACTGATATTGAAATCGCTCAGCAGGCGACGTTAAAGCCGATTGAGGCCATTGCGCAACAGCTGGATTTGACCACGGATCAATGGGAACCATACGGCCACACGAAAGCGAAATTATCCGATTCCCTTTTGAAGGATTTGGATGACACGTCAGATGGAAAAATTATCTTAGTAACCTCGATTAATCCAACGCCTGCTGGGGAAGGAAAATCAACGGTAGCAGTAGGACTGGGGCAAGCCTTTGATAAAATTGGAAAAAACGCCGCTATCGCATTACGGGAGCCTTCGATGGGGCCGGTTATGGGCTTGAAAGGTGGCGCAGCAGGTGGGGGTTACTCGCAGTTGCTGCCAATGGAAGATATCAACTTGCACTTTACTGGTGATTTGCATGCGATTACGACGGCAAATAATGCATTATCGGCCATGATCGACAACCATATACACCGCGGTAATTCATTGAATATCGATCCAAGAAGGGTCGAGTGGAAACGTGTCATGGATATGAATGATCGGGCGTTGCGTCAAATGGTTGTGGGACTTGGCGGCCCGACACGCGGTGTGCCAAGGGAAGATGGATTTAACATTACCGTTGCTTCAGAGGTCATGGCTATCCTTTGTTTGGCAACAAGCCTGGACGATTTAAAACAACGGCTTGCTCGTATTGTTATCGGCTATACACGTGAGGAGGAGCCGGTAACGGTAAACGATTTAAACATGGAAGGGGCTTTAACGCTATTACTGAAAGATGCCTTGAAGCCTAATTTGGTACAAACCACTGAAAATACGCCGGCCATTATTCATGGCGGGCCTTTTGCTAATATTGCTCATGGTTGTAATAGTATGATGGCGACAAAAACAGCTGCTAAACTGGCTGATTATGTTGTAACAGAAGCGGGATTTGGCGCCGATCTTGGGGCGGAAAAGTTTTTGGATATTAAGTCCCGTGTTGGTGGGTTTGATACCTCGACCGTCGTCATTGTAGCGACTGTCCGTGCATTAAAAATGCATGGCGGCGTGTCTCAGGACGATTTAAAGCAGGAAAATGTCGATGCTTTAAATGGCGGCATGGCCAATTTGCAAAAACATATCGAAACGATCGAACAGTTTGGTCTATCATATGTTGTCGCCATTAATAAATTCCCGACAGATACCGATGCGGAAACGGAATTTATTACAACATGGTGTCAAGCACGGGGCGTTGATGTCGCATTGACCGATGTGTTTGCCAGTGGCGGTGCAGGAGGAACGGAATTGGCTGAAAAGGTTGTCCAAAAAGCCGAAGAAACGCCTGAAAACGTTCAATATGTTTATGACACAAATGATTCGATTGAAAATAAAGTCCGTAAAGTCGCCCAGAACGTATACGGTGCTGACGATATTGCGTTATCGGCTAAAGCACAAAAACAATTACACTTTTATGAGAAACAGGGATGGGGGCATTTGCCGGTATGTATAGCAAAAACACAATACTCGTTATCGGATGATCCATCGCTCTTGGGCAGACCTGAGGGATTTACCATCACCATCCGTGAGTTGCGCCCGTCTATTGGTGCTGGTTTCATTGTTGTGTTGACCGGTGATATGCTGACAATGCCCGGTTTGCCAAAAGAACCGGCCGCTTTAAAAATGGATATAACGGAGGAAGGAAACGTTACCGGGTTGTTTTAATGGTTAGTCAATGGAAGGCATTCATGTGTTCGTTTGAATCGTATAAAATTAATCATCTCGTACCAAAATTTTATGGTATGAGATGATTAGTGTGGTCAGAGACATAAAAGGAATAACCCACATAACGTTTGAGCGCTGGAAATGAGTTGGATAACCGCAGCGTTTTAAAAGCGGCCCGGCTTGTACGTCATAGGTGGTATGGTTAGTCACCTCCCACGTTTTTAAGGGTGTCCAGTTCGTTAAACGTGTACGTGTGAAAGCCCGCGATACCATAATCTGATTCGTTTAAGTACGGGGTGTAGGCGTTCACCAAATCGCTGGGATCATAGCCGCGCAACAGTTTCCTCGACAATTTCAGGTTTTTTCTGAGGAAGCGGAGTGAATCCGTGACACCAATACGGGGTGCGATCCAAAGCAATTTGTCCAATTTCACGGGACCGGGAATGCCCAGATAGCACGGAAGTTTCAGACCGGATGCGCGCTGCTGTTGCAGCCAGGCGAGAACCTGATCGGGATCAAAGCACATTTGCGTCACGGCATAATCGGCAAGCGAGGCTTTTGTTGCCAAATCCTGATTAAGTGTGTCGGTATCGATATGCGGGTGGCCTTCGGGATACGCAGGGATACCGATGCGCTGCGGCCTGTTGTCGCTTGCAGCCAACGACTGCACTAATTCTGAGCCATGGTGATATGGCCCCAGCGGTTTTTCCTGATCGCCACCAATGATAAATACGTCGTTGATATCATGCTCAGCAAGGCGATCAAGTACTGTGTTAAGGTGGTCGTCACTCCGGATCATCCGCGCTGCCAAATGAGGAATAACATGATCGAAATGAGGCGCTAATGCGATTGCCTTGTCGATCGTAGCGTCAATCCCATTTGTCGGTGAGCAGGTGATGGTCAACGTGGCATGAGAAGGAAGCGCCGCCGTGGCCCGTTCAACGATGTTGTCAGCGGGTATGATTTCAAAGCGGGGGCCACCGGTTTGGTTGAACAGAGTCGCTGACGATGACTGATCCATCATAGTCATCCCTTCTTTCTTATAAATATGATTATGGCACTGACATCTGTCATAGGTGTCATGATTGTGTCAATGCTTCTGACAATCAATGGCCAAAACGTCTAAAACATGATTCTATTATCAGACAGCGATATAACCGTGCAGCGAGCCTGTCTGCCAACAGACCCGCTGCCTCGCGTATGATTACGTCTCAAGCTTTCGGCCGGTCCGGCTATATCCCGTCCCAGGGTTTTCGGAAGCCTTGAATGGCGTCTGCGCAACCTCCGCCGGAACAAGCCCGCCGGCATATGGTTCGGGCAGGTATATTTCGAGCTCGGTTCCAACTGTCGTGAACGCGTTGGGCAACATGGCGTACCCAATGTTGCAACCCTGATTTGGCGAGTAGAAGGCTGAGGTGACATAGCCCACTGGTTTCGTACCGTTTTCCGCGTAGGCCATGTAGAAATCGGCCGGGTACCAGTCAATCATCTTGCCGCCAAATTTCATCCCGACAAGCTTTTCAGAGACGCCGTCGTTCTTGATGCGGGTCAGGGCTTCTTTGCCGATAAATTCGGATTTACTCAAGTCCACTTGCCAGCCTAAGCCGACTTGGTATGGGTTGGTTTCCTGGTCCATATCCTGCCCGTAGGAAAGGATTCCTGCTTCGAGCCGCCGAATATGGCCCGGTGCGATTACTTTTAGATTGTATGGTTCCCCTTCATCGAGGAGATAATACCAGAGCTTTTCGGCATTGGCGCTGGCATTGTATAGATAGATTTCAAAGCCATCTTCGCCTGAGAAACCTGTGCGGGACACGATGACGGGACAACCGTTCACGTCTCCCTCCATCAGCCCGTAGTAAGGAACGTCATTAATGCGTTCGCCGAATAAATGGATCATGAATTTTTTGGATTTTGGCCCTTGAATTTGCACGGGCGCCACATCGATTTCGCTTACTGTGCAATCAAAGTTTTTCATCATTTTAAGCGCCTGAAGCCACAGCGATGTGTCACTGTCGGATAACGAGAACCAAAATTCATCCTCATGCGGACGAAGGAGAACCGGATCATTGATGATACCGCCTTCCTCATTGCATAAAATAACGTAGCGGCCTTTTCCGGTCTTGACTTTTTCGACGGAGCGTGTGATCACCAAGTCCACTAGCTTTGGAGCGTCGGGGCCTTTCACCTGGATCTGCCTTTCTACCGCGACATTCCAAAGCGTGACGTGTTCGGTGAGATATTCGTATTCTTTGAGGAGACCGCCTTCCTCCATCGGGACATAAGCGCGCGGGTGGTACATATTGTTATAAACCGAATAGCACCATGCCCCGGATTCTTCAGAAAGGTGCCAGTATGGGGACTTGCGTACGCGTTGCGATATCAGCATGCGTGAGCCATTATCCCCGCTTTGACGCAGATTGACCGGAACGTGTCGTTGCACGTTCATTGCCTCGAGATCGTTAGACGTTTTAAACTCTGATAGAGGTTTTCCTTCCATAGTCATACCGATTGCCTCCTTAATGTTATAAAGGGATATGATTCCCATTGTCGTTAAAGGCACTTGACTGTTGATGATCGGCATTTGAATCCAGCCCTTGCTGCCGGAAGCCCAAACGTTCGATCTATCAGAGCGTTCGTAACAACCCGGACCACCCGCAATCGCCTCGTGTAAAACGTTATCAATGTTGATGAGAAGACGTCCGCTTCAATGTGTGAAGGGCAATGTCTAAACATAAGTGGGGGGGTAGATCGCTTGGCGGTTACGCTGGTGTTCACCGGAATCCGCCACTTAAGCGTTACGTCAGCTAAGTGGTGGGCCGTTTAATGATTTAACCCCTTATTATCAATGACTTCACGTATCATACCCCCTTTATTGGCTCATTTATTTTTGACGGACCAATCAACGGTTTAATAAAGCGCTTACATTATATCGTATGAAAATCAATACTCGTTGTGAGTATATCGACTAAGGATTTTGAATGCTTATAGGGTGTGTTCCAAGGCTGGATCGCACCATATAAACGTTTGCTCATGTTTATATGGTGCTGCATCGTCTGCAAGGCTCGTCGGAAGAGCTAGTCATTATTAAAATGGAGGCATCGGTGCGAAGCTGCTTCAAAGTAGTTCCGTATTGTTTTTGTTCTACTTTCATTTTATCGTAATAATGGTTGCGTTGTAAAAGGTTGTTTTTAGTTTTTTCTAAAAAATTTCAGTTATGGAACGTTGGACAAAGGCTTTTGCCAGCGTCATCGTCTTGATAACGGGAGATAGTTATGCATCACACAGGTATCACTAGAGGTTGCTGCCAATCCGGACGCCCTCGGCAATGGCATCGCTTAGACGTCTGGGTGCAATCGTGTCTCCGATCATTTGAACGTCAAGGTGCGGATCTGCTTGTTTCAATTGCTCGTAAAGCGCATCTTCTGCCGTTTGATAACCAACGAATATCGCCAGATCAGCCTCATCGACACGGCGTTCGTTTCCGGACCACACGTCTTTTAACAGGAGATAACCATCTCTTTGTCCTGCAAGCTGTTGGTTTGGTGAGAGAATGACCTGATTTTCCCCAAGCAGTCGATACAGCTCAGGCTTTTGCATGGCGTCGAGATCTTCACAGACAGACCACAACGGTGTGACCAGCTCAACCTGAGAAGCACCGGCATTTGCGGCGACATTGGCTATACTGGCTCCGCGGAACTTTCCTTCACGATCATAGACAATAACCCGCTCGCCTTGTTTAATGGATACGTCGTTTTCAAGAATGGCAATATCTGTCACACAACGCGTTGTGACGTCGCCGGTTTCAGCGTGAATGTCCGGGTAGGATCCTGTTGCGAGCACAACCGTATCGGGATCCGGGTTGATGAGGGCCTCAGACGTCGCTTCCGTTTTGAGCCGTACATCAACATCTAATCGCTCGAGTTCGCGTTTAAGCCATTCGATATGTCTGCCATAGTGCGGTCGTTCGGGAGCAGATACAGCGGCTGTCATTTGTCCCCCGAGCTGATCGCCACGCTCCAAAAGCGTGACGTCATGCCCGCGTTCAGCAGCCACACGTGCAGCTTCCATCCCTGCAGGTCCACCGCCAACGATGAGGATGCGCCGACTATGATCGGCCGGCTTGATATGGTCTAAAGAATCGTCACCAACGGCAGGGTTCACGGTGCAAATGATCGGCATGCCACTATACAATCGGCCAATGCATCCTTCCGTACACGCATTGCACGGGCGGATGTGAGACAGGTCTCCGTCTATCGTTTTTTGAGGCAAATCCGGGTCGGCGATAATGGCCCGG
The DNA here is from genome assembly GCF_055395055.1 of Lentibacillus halophilus. Classification (NCBI taxonomy): domain Bacteria; kingdom Bacillati; phylum Bacillota; class Bacilli; order Caryophanales; family Bacillaceae; genus Lentibacillus; species Lentibacillus halophilus. Next base: position 223,011 of record NZ_AP043750.1, on the reverse strand, counting down.
GTCATACCTACCAGATCACAATCATCATTGACTAGGGCATCTTCTGCTTGTTGGGGGTCAAGGATTCGTCCGGCAACCAATACCGGAGCGGAGAGATGTTTTTTCATTCGATGCGACGCGTGGTTATACGTCCCACGCGCAAACGTATCACCTGGCACAACCGCTGATTGGGCCGCATAGGTTGCAGCGTTTCCACCGGAGATATGAAATAGGTCAATGTGGCCCAGCGAATCAAGTCTCTCGGCTATATCGAGCATATCGTCCTGATCAAGCCCCAAGTCATCCGTCACAGGATCGCCTGTCATGCGAAACCCAATAATAAAATCATCGGATACGGCTTCAGCGACAGCTTCAATCACCTCTTCAGAAAAACGCATGCGTCCGTCAAAATCGCCACCATAGCGGTCGGTGCGCTTGTTGATGGTAGGGCTCCAGAACTGTTCAATCAAATGTCCTGAAAATGAGGTGATCTCAATCCCATCCCAGCCGCATCGTTCCAGCCGTGCCGCCGCATCAGCAAAGGCATCGATGATCGGCGATATGTCCTCAATGCGCAACACATGTGGTGTTTCACGGTGGATCCCTTCTGAAATAGCGGATGGAGCCTGCAGGGGACGACCGCTGATGGCTGAATCTCCACGCCGGCCCATGTGGGTGGCTTGCGACATGATCAACCCACCGTGGGCATGCACTCTATCCGCGAGATCCGTTAATAAGGGTTCATTATCAGAATTCCACAAACTGATGGATCCATATGAGGCTGAGGAATATTTGTACACACTTGCGGAGCCAAAGGTCATGATTAAACCAGCGCCGCCAGCTGCCTTGCGTACAAGGTAGTTAACATGGCGTTCGTTTAACAAACCCGAATCAAATCCCGACGCATGAGCCGTTGAGACGATCCGGTTTTTCACGTCGCGGCGACCAATCCGGAAGGGGCTGAACAACGTTTTAAAATCCCTTCCTACGTTTGCTGAGTGATCCGTAGCCATCGATTTTACCTCCCTTGAAAAGTTGGTTCCGGCCAAATACGGACCTGATACATTGACGAAACGGTAAGCGATGACATACTCTTTGAAACGGAATTGGTGTTACATGTTATGCTGCCATTTATCATAATGTTTTAAAAATTAGCATTTTATGTAATGAAAGCGTATTATAAACCTTTATGGATGTCAAGATAGGATTGATGGTTGAGGATCGGTCATTTAAGCACGATCTCATACAGAGCGAATGGTGTCTATTCGTCCCATATGAGCATATGTTGCGAAACGGCTGTCTTACCAAGCTATTTTTGTCAATTGACCCAGTAAGATACACCGGTTATGATAGTCATATGTTAGATGTTATTATTCTATGAAATCGCATTCATTTATCGTGTCATACGATGAAAAAATGGACCCATTTTGCAGCTCACAGCGAATCTGGACGGATATATCTGCTTAAAAGTTGTCCGGTTTGAGCAGGAGGCTAAACAAACGGTCATCCAATTTTCAAATAATGAGGGGGAGCGGGTCATGAAAACCGATTATGATGTTATTATCGTTGGCGCGGGCTCAATGGGAATGGCAGCGGGATATTACCTGGCACGGCAGGGAGTCCATCCATTGCTTGTGGATGCATTCGATCCGCCGCATGAAAATGGCAGCCACAGCGGGAACACACGGCTGATCCGCCATGCATGTGGCGAGGGTATCGCGTATGTCCCACTCGCTATAAAGGCTCAGGAACTGTGGGATGAGCTGCAGGACAAAACGAGTGATCCTATCTTTCGGAAGACGGGTGTTGTGAATTACGCGCCAAAGGGCTCGGCGTTTATCAATCAAGTCATCACGGGAGGTAACCAATACGGGCTGCATGTCGAAGAACTTAGCGGCAACGACATTCAAGAGCGCTGGCCGGGAAATACGGTGCCGGACGACTATTACGGCTGTTACGAACCGAATGGAGGCGTTCTGTTTGCCGATAATTGCATTCGCACCTACCGGAAACTGGCTTTGCAAAGCGGTGCTGAGCTCATGCCCCACACACCAGTGGCAGACATTGATATTTCCGATGATGCTGTAAGCGTGAGAACCGGGACAGCCACATACAGCGCGGATAAACTCATCGTCAGTGCAGGCGCTTGGAATAAGACGCTGTTATCATCACTAAACCTTGATCTGCCGCTTCAGCCCAGCCGCAGACCATTTGGCTGGTTTGATGCAGATGAAGAGCTCTATTCATCCGACGCGTTCCCGGGTTTTTTCGTGGAATGCCCATCCGGTGTTTATTACGGCTTTCCGAGTATGAGTGGCAACGGACTAAAAATCGGACGTTTTGATGCGGGCCAGGATGTGAATCCAACCTATATGGACCGCGAATTTGGCGTTTTTCCGGACGATGAAGGCGATCTCCGCCAATTTTTGGACGCATTTATGCCCCAGGCGGCCGGACAATTAAATGTTGGTGGTACGTGTATGTTTACGAACACCCCAGATGAGAATTTTATCATTGATCGGCATCCCGAACATTCTCATGTCGCCATTGCTGCCGGCTTTTCCGGCCACGGATTTAAATTTTCGAGTGTGGTGGGTGAGATTCTGAGTCAGCTGACGGTATCAGGCGCGACTGAGCATGACATATCGCCCTTTTCAGCCACACGACCCGCATTGCAAGGGCGTGCGCCTAAAAGCTGATAGACGATTTTCGGCCGCCGCTGAAAATCAACTGCCTTTAACGAACTCGCGCGGTTCAGCGCTCAACTCGCGCAACTCAGAGCCTAACTCGCGCAATAATGAGAAAAGTCGCGCAGAAATCGAGTGAGGTCGCGCAGTAATCGGGTAAGGTCGCGCGATTCGGGATGAAACTCGCGCAGTTCGAGCGATAACTCGCGCGACATGAAGCAAAACTCGCGCAGCTTGGCCCGCCAACTCGCGTGACAACCACTCGCACTCGAGCGACGCGCACTCCTACTCAACCGATAACCAGCTTTTCCGACAGATCGGATCGTCGTTTTGAAAAGTAAGAATGATAGACTCCCTTTTTAATAGACGGAATTCAGTCTTTTTGCTGTGTGGAGCTATCTTTCAAACGCCTATCATAGCTAAAACAATATAACATTCCAGAAATAGACGCATATCATGCTTCTGAACCATTTTAAAGAAAAGGGGCGAGGAGCATGATATCGTTTGGATCGTTTACGGGGAGAGTTATGGGAATCCGAAATGTTGCCAGCGGGAATGTTCGGGAAGGCTGTGTGCAAATGGTTGAACTCCAAAATGATGAAGGTGATTTGGCTCACTTTATCGTAAGTCCGGATACGTATGTTCTGGGGCAGGAGATGATGTCGGCCGGTGATATCGTCACTGGCTATTACGATGCCGGCGCGCCGATGATATTGATTTATCCACCCCAATATCCGGCCCTTGTGATGGTAAAAGAGACCGCCGGCCGACACGTGAAAGTGAGTTATTTTAATAAAGACCTTGTAAGCGAGGACAATCGATTAGTATTACATCCGGATGCCTATACCCGGATAGTGACAACCAATGGGCAAGCGTTTATGGCTCGTCCCGGTGACCATCATTTGGTTGTTGTCTATGGCCCTTCAACCAAAAGCATTCCAGCCCAGACGGTGCCTTATCAAATAGTGGTGTTATGTTTGTGAACCAAATAAGCTGGTGGGTTCGTTCGGCATAGGTGTCACTCCCTCATCCTGCTTACGCAACTCAATGATATCAACAAAATAGTCCTTTATTCGGTAGTCATCAACGACCGATTGATTGTCGATGACTGCCGATCATTGTTTATCGTAGAATGACGATTCCCTTGTTATGCCATTCTTCAAAACACCGTACATTTAAACGAGTTAGCCCAGCTGACACGCTCTTTTTTTCGTAAATACGTCTTGTTCAAAAACCGCCATACCTCTACACGCAACGAGCCGTAACCCCGCCGGATGCAGCAAGAATACCCGGTGGGATCCTGTTGTTAGCGCCATTTTACCGGATCCCATCCGACTATTGCTGTTTTGATTCGCGCGTCAACAGGGATATGGGCTATTGATGACTATGTCGGTGTTGGTGGCGTGAGACTTTTGAGCGATTGCCGCATATTTTCATGGAACACCATTTACGCCGTCCGCTTTTATCCATAAATAGTAAAACACAGTCGGGATTAACACAACGATGAAGCGTCTGTAAATCACCAGTGGTATATAATTGCAACGCATCCAATGCGGCCAAGGAAACAATGGCATCCACCGACGTCGTGACAGGGATGGGTACCAGTTTATCCGTTATCCGTTTAAAGGTTAGAGGCGTTTTTTCGATGATCGATTCCAGTTGTGATAGCCATTGCTCACCGGGCGGATGGCCGTCCGCTATTGATTCAAAGCCGTCCCGTAAAAATGCACGCAGATCGAGAAGCGTATCCAGTCCGTCCGTGATCACCTGTTCCTTGTCGTATTGCTCTTCCATCAGAATCTGTGATTGATGCATTGTTTCGATCCAATGGGCGAAATGTCCGTGGAGCAAGTCGTGACGGGTTTTGTTTTTTACGACTTCTGTATTGACCAAATTCAATGATAAATGATTGGACAGGAGCGGGAATATGTTACGTTCTGCCATGGTTCGTTCCTCCTGGTGGGTGTGGGTTGCCTAGTTTTTGACTCCTCAGATAGTAATTAACCTTATTATAACGCATTGACAGGTTAGTGAAAAGGAACTATACTAACCATTAAATATTACATTAAATAGTTAATGAAAGGAGCAGATCGCAATGGCTTCATCCATTAAACCCCCTTTTACACAGGAAACCGCTCGTCAAAAGGTGAAAGCAGCACAGGATGCATGGAATACGCGAGATCCTGAAACCGTTGCACCAGCGTATACACCGGATTCAGAATGGCGAAATCGAACTGAATTTTTCACGGGCAGAGAAGCCATCAAAGATTTTCTCAGACGCAAATGGTCGAAAGAACTGGATTATCGTTTAATGAAGGAACTTTGGGCTTACACGGATAACTGTATATCCGTTCGTTTCGAATACGAATGGCGGGATGCGGACACCAATCAGCGAATGCGTACACACGGAAATGAACATTGGGAATTTGCAGAAGATGGTTTGATGAAGCGCCGCGACATGAGTGCCAATGACTATCCTATATCCGAATCAGAACGCCGATATTAGTAAAAAAACAGCCCGACACCTCGTTAAGTAAAGAGGAAGTCGGGCGGTTTAATGGGACATGCTCATTTGAACTCGCGTGACAGCAGCCCCGACCCGCGCAACTCAACGCGAAACTTGCGCAACTCAGTGCGAGACTCGCGCAGCTCAAGGTGAAACTCAAGCAACTCAGCCCCAACTCGCGCAGCACTTAATCATCCAAAGGTGATTTTCGGCCTCCGCCGAAAATCCATCATCTCAAGATATCCCATTCAAGAAACAGCTACTGGAGCGAGAATGGTCCACTTGAACAACAACCAACGATTATTTTCAGCACATTTTTTATAAGAATCAAATTTAAAGTATTTTGCGCACTGAGCGTCACTGAGCGTCACTGAGCGTCACTGAACGTCACTGAACGTCACTGACGCTACTGAATGCCCAAAATCAGATTTGTCAGGATTCAGTCGTTCTTGTATACTGGACTCAGTTCTGTCCATGTCTATTTAAAACTTAACAAAAAAATGATCAATGCTTAATATCGCAAAAATCGAGTGAACATGGAAAGGAACAACGTCACATTTTCAACACAGATATCCATGAAAGAGTGACTTATGCTGCGTTCATTCCTCATTTCGATAATTCATGAAAATGAACAATCGTTTTTTTTTTAACAACCGTTATGTTAACAATCAGTCTGTTAACAATTGCTGGAAAAAGACGACCGTCTATATGGTTCCGTACATATGGCATTGCAGGATCCACAACAGGCGTGTTCGTGCGATTGAACGGGTCGGAATGTATCCTGGAATAGCTGCTTTTAATTTGACACAAGATCGTGGGAAAATCCAAATTTTCACCCTATTTTTGTGATAAGTTCTCTGACTTGTGTTATGATTATAGATGGTTTTACGCATTCCCCAGCATTTGATGAAAGAATAGATCAGCAGGATAAGAAACGTCGTCATGACATTCTTTGGGTATAACGGATGCCGAGTCGCATCATGCTGGATCATATTCGTTTTACAACACAACCCGTTGATGTATGAGGTGAACGTATGAAAGCGATGTTTATTAATGGCGAATGGGTTAAAGCCAGTTCTGGAGATACACGGGATATTATCAATCCTTACAATCAAGATGTCATTGCAACGGTGGCGGAGGGTAACGAAAAGGAAGCTCAATTCGCAATCGCAGCCGCCCGCGAGGCTTTTGACCACGGTCAATGGGCTCATTGGCCAGCTCGCGAACGCGGCAAAAAGATTCATAGTGTTGCGGCGTTAATCGAACGTGATCGCGAAGAATTGGCCGAGCTCGAATCACTTGATACCGGTAAAACCGTTGAAGAAAGCCGCGTTGATATGGATGATATTGCCGGTGTTTTCCGTTACTTTGCTGAAATGGCGGACAAGGACGGCGGCGAGATAATCGATTCGCCAATTTCAAATTCGACAAGCCGAGTCGTTCATGAACCTGTTGGCGTTTGCGGCCAAATAACACCGTGGAACTATCCATTGCTGCAGGCTTCCTGGAAATTGGCTCCGGCACTGGCGGCAGGTAACACACTCGTTATGAAGCCAAGTGAGATTACACCGTTAACATCGGTCAAAGTGTTCGAGTTAATGGAGGAAGCCGGCATTCCGGCAGGTGTTGTCAATCTAGTGCTCGGATCCGGCGGTTCTGTTGGTGCCGAGCTCTCCGCTAATGATGATGTCGATCTCATTTCGTTCACGGGAGGCATTGAAACGGGCAAACGGATTATGCAAGCGGCGAGCTCCAATGTAAAAAATCTGGCATTGGAATTGGGAGGCAAAAATCCGACGATTGTTTTTGCCGATGCTGATTTTGACACAGCTGTTGACCAAGCGATGAATGCGGTATTTTTCCATGCCGGACAAATCTGTTCAGCAGGTACCCGCCTGATTGTAGAGGAACGTCTTCATGATCCCTTTGTCAGTGCTCTGGTTGATCGTGTGAAAGACATTACGCTTGGCAGTGGGTTTAATGAATCAACCCAAATGGGACCACTCATTTCCAAAGAACATTTAACGAAAGTCGTCAATTATGTTGAAAACGGCAAAAAAGAAGGTGCGACGGTTGCTGTCGGTGGAGAAAAACCTGACGATCCGGAACTGCAAAATGGCTTTTTCTATTTGCCGACTGTATTGACGAATTGCACGACGGATATGAGCGTCGTTCAGGATGAAGGCTTCGGTCCTGTTATTACGGTGGAAACGTTCTCGACCGAAGAGGAAGCCGTCCGCCTTGCGAATGATTCCATTTACGGTCTGGCTGGTGGTGTTTTCACCAATGATATAGCCAAAGCTGAACGCTGTGTCGCAAAAATGCGAATGGGTACTGTTTGGATCAACGACGTGAACCTATATTTCCCGCAAGCGCCATGGGGTGGCTATAAACAGTCCGGGATTGGCCGTGAACTTGGCAAAACGGGGCTGGAGGAATATCAGGAAACAAAGCATATTTTTCAAAACCTCAAACCTGAGCCAACGCATTGGTTTTAGGGATGAACAAGTAATCAATCATTAAATGAAAGGGTGATAACGATGCAACATACCGAAGACACGAATCCGACTTCAGACAATACTTATATCTATGCGTGCGCCAGTTCTGAACTTGAGGAAGGTGACCTCATTGAATGTGAAGCTGGCTCGGATAGAATCGTTGTCGGCCGAGGAGAAGACAACGTTTATGCCGTTGAGGCAATATGCACGCATGAGCATTTCGAGTTAGTAGAAGGCGCATTGGATGGAAATTGCTTAATATGTCCACTGCATTTTGCCTGTTTCGATATTCGTGACGGCTCTGTGCTGGAAGGGCCGGCTGAGAAACCATTGAAATCCTATGAAGCTATTGAAGCTGACGGCTCTGTATGGGTTAGCTATGAAGGGGGAGATTAAGATGTCAGATGTTGATATGAAGACAACAGTGATTGTTGGAGCCGGGATTGCGGGCGTTCATGCTGCTGAGAACCTGAGAAAAGAAGGGGATCAAGGTCGAATTATACTTATGGATAGCGATCAGCAGATGCCTTATGATCGTCCGCCTCTGTCAAAAAAATTAATGACCGGCGAGACTGATGACACTAGTATTCTATTACGGGACCCTTCCGTTTATGACGAATTGGACATCGATTTGAAACTCGGTGTTGAAGTAACGGACATCGATCCCGAGCGTAAGACAATCAATACGAAAGATGGTTCCTCCTACGAATGGGATAAACTGATACTCGCGACGGGGTCCAAATTACGGACCTTGTCCATCGAGGGGGATGACCTCCAAGGCATTTTTTACTTACGACGAATGACCGATGCTTTAGCCATGAAACAACATATGCAAGACGTAAAAGATGCCGTTATTATCGGAGCTGGTTTTATCGGAGCTGAACTGGCGTCGTCATTGAAACAGCTGGGAATCAACGTGACGATTGTGGAACGCTCTTCGTACCCAATGGAGCCGATTGTTGGCCGGGATGTTTCAGAACATTTCCTGGACTTGCATCGCAGTAACGGTATCGACGTGATTACAGGTGATTCGGTTGCTCAATTTAACGGAGATACGATGTTGGAAGAAGCGGTGACAGCCGAGGGACGCCGCATCCCATGCCAAGCGGCCATAATCGGTGTAGGTGTGACGGCGAATACAGCGGTATCACATCCGCAATTACAGACAGAAAACGGTTATGTCGTTAATGAATACGGTGAGACATCGCTCCCTGACATTTATGCGGCAGGGGACTGTACGTCATGGCCATACAACGGGACGCCCATTCATGTTGAACATTGGGATCATGCCGTCAACCATGGCAAGACGGTCGCCCAAAACGTCATAAATCCGCAATCGGTCCCTTATGCCTATACACCGTACTTTTGGTCGGAACAGTACGACAGCCGTTTCCAATACTTCGGTCATGCGAAAGAGTGGTCCCGGACGGTTTTACGCGGATCGTTCGAATCGAATGCGTTCACGTATTTTTATCTGGATGATCAAAATATCGTCAAAGCGGCGTTTCTTTCCAATCAAGCGAAAAACGCCTTGCCGGTGAGGCGGATGATTCAACAGCAATCATCCGTTGATCCGGAAGCTTTGGCAGACGAAAGCATCGCACTGAAAAAAGTACAGCGCGCGAAGGTATAAAAACAAATAACCATTTTTTTGGGTTGGCTATTCTCGTTTGGAATGGCCAACCCTTTTTGATAGGACGTAAACGGTAACCTATTCCGGTGAAAGTCGCGCAGCTCGGATCCAACGCGCGCAACTCAAGCCAAAAGTCGCGCAATCCCTGCCCGCCTCCACTCAAAAGACGACTATCGACGGCCGTTGAAGATCTACTATACGGAATAAGCATTATCCTCACGGTTTCGCCCGCTATCAAAAATGTGCTATGATAGACTATGAACCAATCATATAGAAAAGGATGCATTCACCATGATTAGACGGATTAAATGGCCCGGATGGGTTATAGTGCTATTGGTCATTGCTGGCGCTATTCTCGGCATTAACCAGGTTCTGGCTCAGTATTCCTCTGCTGAAACCAACGAACCGAAAGAAAAAATAACAGATTCCAGTGTTTATCCCGGTTTGAATATCCAAACCAAAACAAATAAAACAGATCTTTATACAACATCCATCAGTCAACCATATACAAAAGTCTCATCTATTAATAAACCTATTAATCAATGGATCAATAATCAAAAGGAAATGTTCACAAAAAATGTAAAGCAGAATAAGCAAACACTTAAAAAAAACGATTTCCAGGCGCATTTAAATATTCAAGTTGACACACATAACGTTGCCGAAAAATTATACACATTGGAGTTCTCAGCCTATCAAATAGCTGGTGGGGCCAACGGAACAAATACAAAAAAGGCGTTCACAATTGATTTGACCGCGAACAAAATGTTAAAGCTCGAAGACGTCCTGAATATGGACAAGAAAACCATCGAACACATCCAAACATTGGCGAAAGAAATGTTATATCGTGATAAAGATGTCAAGCCATATATCATGGATGATTTGCTCGAAGAAGCGCTGCAAGATCCGAAAGACTGGGAGTGGTCCATCAACCATAAAAACATGACCCTTTTTTTCGATCAATATGACATTGCTGCTGGGGCAGCGGGCGCCATCAGGGTAGACATTCCAATGGAAGACATAAAACCCTATTTAAACAAAACATTTGCGGAAAAACTTGATGTCACGGTCCCGGAAAAAGATCATACGCAGGATAAAGAGGAAACAGACCATCACGAGTCAGCCCTTGATCCGGATGGAAAGTATATTGCCTTAACATTTGATGATGGCCCGGACCCCAACGTAACACCACGAATACTAAAAACGTTGAACAAGCATGATGCCAAGGCAACCTTTTTTATGCTGGGGAGTCAAGTCGAATACTATCCGGAACTTGCCAATAAAGTCGAAGAGGCAGGACACGAAATCGGCAACCATACGATGCACCATCAAGATTTGACGACCGTTCAAAAATCTGCCATCAAACAGGAAGTCCAACAGTCAAGCGACATAATTCAACAATCTACCGGACAAGCACCATCCTTATTCCGTCCGCCATACGGAGCATCAGATAAAACGGTGGAGACGGTTGCCGAAAAGATGGGTACACCAATCGGCATGTGGTCTGTTGATTCGCGCGACTGGAAAAGCCGCAATGCTGATACGGTCTACAAGAAAGTAATGAACAACGCAGCATCAGAGTCTATTGTACTCATGCACGACATTCATCCGTCGACCGCCGATGCATTACCAAAAGTATTAACCTCGTTGGAAAAGAAAGGCTATCAAATGGTAACCATATCCCAGCTCATTCAATTGTGGGATGAACAAGGCATTGGCCCGTATTACGGAAAAATTGGTTAAGGGCGCTTGTGGTCCTTTCGACTTTATTAAGAACTCGAGCGGCGCACATGCCCCGTTTAAACACCGTGCAGCTGGTGTGATTCTACCCGGTACTGTTTTGTCATTGCCGTCAACCAACCAAAAACGAAAGCAGACGCTGCTGAATAACAAAAAAGCCCACTCGATTGGGGCTTTTTTTATTTGGAAACACCAAAAACCGCCTAACTCGAATGACAGACCGCGCCACGCGAACGAACACCCACCCGCGCCTCGGTTGACCGAAAAAAGAAGTGATCCGACCGAATAACGACACCATTTGACCGAATAACAGCCCCATCCGATGATTGTCGGCAGCGGGCGAAAATCGACCCAACCGACCCATTTCCGTATATTTTTTCAAAAAATGCATAAAAGTAATTGACACCGATTTCTGCCCCAAGCCGAGCGCGGTGAACAGGGTACGCAACTTGCTGAGAAAAGGACAAACGCATCCTATTGAAAATACATCCTAAATCCGATAATAATGAGCAGGACGGAGAGCATTTGCATAACCATTTTGCTGGAGAGCCGTTTTGATACGATAACGCCGATGTTGGCGCCAACAATGATACCGGTACCTCCGAAAACAACAGCCATCCAATCGATATTGCCATAATAGATTTGTGAAATGACCCCCACGGTTGAATAGAGACACAGGGACAAAAGCGATGTCGCAGTTGCCTGATGTGTGGGCACTTTAAATACGTACACAAGGATCGGTACCAACAGCCATCCGCCACCGATGCCCAAATAGCTGGACAATACTCCCATGAGAAGGCCGAGCGGAACGAACCATTTATCATAAATGGCTGGCTGTTTGTGGGTAGATGTGTCAGTAGATGCGTCCTTTCTTTTAGTCGATCCATTTTTGCTGAGCAGAAATAACCCCAGTCCGACCAGGATAGTTGCGAAAACAACGTAAAAGTATTGCGACGAGTAGACACGTAACAGCCAAACGCCCAGTAACGCACCCGGAAAGGCACTGATTCCAATGGTCAGGGCTATTTTATAGTCGATTTTTTTCTGTTTGGCGTATCCGATCACGCCGGTAAAGGAATTAATGAGTACGATAACCAACCCAGATCCCGCGGCAATGATCGGGTCCATTTGTAATAAAATAAGAAGTGCCGGAACAAAAATGAAACCGCCGCCCGCTCCGACAATCGTTCCGTATCCTCCTGCAACGATGCCAATGGCCAGCAGCAGTATTCCAGTCCATATATCCATTTCGATCGCCTCCCTGTCGTGTTCGTTCCTGCTCCATTCTCCCACGGTAGATTCAAAAAATAAAATCAGTATCTGTTATCCCCTATAACAAATAAGAATGAACGTCGGACATGTGATAGAATAACAGGCAGAGGCAAAAACAACGTGCGTTTTATGAAAGAGGTGGGACCGTTGAATATCGATCATTATTTGATGTTTTGCCGCGTGGTGGAGGAGGGCAGTATTACCCGGGCCGCCGAGCTTGGTTATGTCACCCAGCCTGCTGTAACGAGACAAATCCGCCAACTTGAGGACAGCTACGGCACCGCCCTGTTTGACAGGGAGGAAGGGACATTAAAATTAACAGAAGCCGGACGACTGCTTTACCCATATGCTAAAGAATTTTCCGCCATTTACCGTGAGGCGCACGAACGCATTCAACAACATCTCGGCGAACAGGAAACAGCATTGCATATCGGCGCCAGTTTAACGATTGGGGAGTATTTGTTGCCTGCGCTCATTCGCCGGTTTAAAAAGCTGCACCCCGACGTTCAATTTCATCTATCCATTGGCAATACACCGCTGATGCTTGAAAAATTGGATAAAAACGATATTGACATGGCGTTAGTGGAAGGCGTTGTTCCGGAGAATGTCTACAAAACACAAAAGTTTGATGATGATGAATTGATTCTTGTGACAGCGTCCGACCATCGATGGGGCGATCGGGAGACGATTCAAATAAACGACATCCCGAATGAAAAGATGATTTGGCGCGAAAAAGAATCAGGAACAAGGGAAATTGTGGAAAATGCAATGAGTGATCACCACATTTTGGATAAAATGGAAAATGCTATGGAACTTGGCAGTATGCAAGCGATCAAAAGTGCCGTAGAAGAGGGGCTTGGCACAAGCATTCTACCGAAACTCACCGTTCAGAATGAATTAACGTACAACACACTGCTTGAAATTCCGGTTGAGAACTTTCATTTGACAAGGGACCTCTGGATGGTTCGGAAAAACAGGCGGTATGAAAAGGGTATCGTCCTGGCCTTTGCCGGATTTTTGCTGACGTGACCTGAGCAACTCGAGACGGAACTTGCGCAGTTCAGGATGAAACTCGTGCGGCGCGGGCCCAACTCGCAAAAGAGGATTTTCGGCCGCCGCCGAAAATCCATCATTCATTCGGGCACCTGCACTCCGGCGAGCAACTGTCCGCGCCTCAATTAGCCGAAAAAGTACCCAATCCGACCGAAAATTGCCCAAATCTGACCGAAAACGTGCCCAACTCGACCGAATTCTGACCGAATCCAACTGAAAAAGCGCACAAACCGACCGAATCCTCCCTCGTGAAACCACTCCTTGCGCAGAAATCGCCCCCCCAAAAGCTAAACCAACGCAACCCCAAAACACGCCGCTCCCTGCTCTCAAAACCGCTGGCACGCCCTCTTCACTCATCCGATGATTTTCGGCGGCTGCCGAAAATCGACCCTTCGTCGACTCATTTCAGTATATTTTTTCAAAAAATGCGTAAAAGTAATTGACAGCATTTTCTGCCCAATATAGAATCAAAGTTGTAGAGAGGTCATACCTCTAGGAACCACACCATTGAAATGAGAGAAGGGGTGATGAATGTGAGCGATCATGTTGAGCGAATGCCGACCACCCGAGTTCCGGTTAATGGCATTTCGCCGTTGGTGATTGTTTGCGGCAATCCATTTCGTGCGGAAGCGATTGCCGGTAAATTGGATGATGCGGAAGAAATTGCTTACTCCAGGGAGTATCGCACATTTAATGGAACGTATAAAGGGACAAAGGTTACTGTATCGAGTCACGGTATTGGTACGCCGGGGGCTGCTGTCAGTTTTGAAGAATTGATCAGGGCCGGCGCGAATGTGATTATCCGCGTTGGGACGGCCGGATCCTATACAGAGGATTTGCAGCCGGGAAGCATCATTGTTGCTGACTCAGCTGTCCGCACGGATGGGCTGACCAAGCAAATGGTTCCTGACGGCGTCCCTGCAGTAGGCGATTTCCAGGTTGTCCAAGCTTTAAATAAAGCTGCTGACGATAAGGGCGTCACATTTGGCACCGGCATGGTGGTCACCCTTGATGCGTTTTATGCGGGGCCGGTTGAATTTCCTCATAAATTGTATAAGGATTCAGGGGCCCTCGGAGCGGAAATGGAAATATCAGCATTGTATACGATTGCCCGGTTACGGGGTGTCCAGGCCGGCGGAATAGTGGCATTGGACGGATTTGCTTATGACGATATGACGCATTATAACCCTCATAAAGATTTTGTTTCAAAAGCGATTGACGACGAAATTCATATTGCCCTTGAAGCTCTTGTGTCGATAGCGGAATAATATCTGTCAATATTTAACGGGGAGGAGCCCGATATGAGTTTTACGAATATTATTTGGGGACTGTTTGGTGTTTTGGTTATATGCGGCATTGCATATTTGTTCTCCAATAACCGAAAAAAAGTGCATTTCCGATTAATCCTGAGTGCGCTCGCTTTTGAAATTGTTTTTGCCTGGTTCGTGCTGTCGACCGGAATTGGGCAGACCATCCTGCAACAAATAACGGATGTTGTCAATGCTATTATCAATTATGGCGAAGAGGGCATTGACTTTGTTTTCGGCGGGTTGTACACCGAAGAGTCCGGCATTTCGTTCGTTGTAGCATTTAATGTGTTGCCAATGATTATCTTCTTTGCATCACTCGTGGCGATTGCGTATTACTTGAAGATTATGCCGCTCATTTTCAAATATGTCGGTGGCTTGTTTTCCAAGTTGTTTCGATCAAGCAAACGGGAATCTGTTGTAGCATCCGCTAATATTTTTCTTGGGCAGACGGAATCCCCGCTTGTTGTAAAACCGCACCTCCATAAGATGACCGTTTCGGAAGTATTTTCAGTCATGACGTGCGGCCTGGCGTCAGTTGCCGGAACGATGCTCGCATCCTACGCCCTGTTGGGTGTGGAATTGCAATATTTATTACCGGCGACCTTTATGGCGGCTCCGTCCGGATTGATCATAGCGAAATTATTTCATCCGGAAGTGGAGGAGGTTCATGAAAACAAGGAAATTGAAATCACCAATGATGATGACGCCTCCAACATTATTGATGCTGCCTCCAAAGGGGCCGGAAACGGATTGCAGATTGCTTTGATCGTTGGTGCGACGCTGGTTGCATTTGTTGCGCTGATTTATATGGTGAATGGATTCATCGGTTATCTCGGTGGGTTGGTTGGTGTTGATACAACCATCCAGGAGATATTGGGCTATATCATTTCGCCATTGGCTTTTGCGATCGGAATTCCGTGGGATCAGGCTGTTGCGGCCGCATCGTTAATCGGTGAAAAACTGGTGCTGACGGAATTTATCGCGTTCACCAATTTCATGGATAGCGCTAAGCAATTCAGTGACAAGTCGGCCATGATCATTACATTTGCGCTATGTGGTTTTGCCAACTTTTCTTCCATGGCAACGATGGCCAACACGTTGAGCACCATCAATCCGAAACGACAGGGCTTATTTATGAAATTATCCTTAAAAAGTTTATTTGCCGGGGCATTGGCGTCCATGCTCAGTGCAACGATAGCCGGAATGTTCTTCATGTCTTAATGAATCAGCCGATGAAAGGAGACATCACCTATGAATACAGACTATGAAACCAATACGCCGTTACTGGCTTACATTAATAACACGGTGAGATACGACGATCACCAGGTTATTCTATTAAACCGCCGTCTTTACCCGGATGAAACAACATACGTATCGTGTCACACGTATGAGGATGTGGCCGTTGCCATAGAAGATATGACGATACAGGGAGCGATTGTCATTGCGTATGCGGCAGGCTATGGATTCGGGCTGGCTTTTGAACAAAAACCCGATGCTAAGGGAGACGATCTGAAAACGTATGCGAAAACCGTCTATAACCGATTGTTGAGCACACGTCCGACCGGCCAGCGATTGAAGGTTATTTTGGATCAATGTATGAACGAAGTCGAAGCAGGAATTGACAACGGTAAGACGGGCGACGAACTGGCCAATGAGGTGATCACGTTCATGGATCAGGAGGTGGCACACGCCGATAACGTTGCCGCTGAATGTGGCAGGAATACAGCCCACATGCTGGAGGATGGCGATAAAGTATTGACGCATTGTTTTGCTGATTCCGCTTTGATTCATATGCTAATGGAAGCGAAACGTCAAAATAAGCACATCGAAATGTATTGCACCGAAACCCGCCCGTATTTACAAGGCGCACGGTTGACCGCCCATTCCATTCAGGAGACGGGGACGAAGGTAACATTGGTGACAGATAATATGCCAGGGTTTCTGATGGAACAAGGTATGGTTACGAAAATGGTAACCGCCGCTGACAAGATCACGTTGGATGGTCACGTAT
Source organism: Lentibacillus halophilus (assembly GCF_055395055.1). Classification (NCBI taxonomy): domain Bacteria; kingdom Bacillati; phylum Bacillota; class Bacilli; order Caryophanales; family Bacillaceae; genus Lentibacillus; species Lentibacillus halophilus. Next base: position 206,325 of record NZ_AP043750.1, on the reverse strand, counting down.
GCAATAAAATCGGGACCTACCAATATGCGGTGGTGGCCCAGCATCATAATATCCCGTTCTTTGTATTGGGCTATGAAGGACCGGATGAGAATTCTCCGGATACGAGTCAGATTGAAATTGAATACCGGAATCCGGATGAAGTATTTTTCGCCAGAGGAGTCCGGACAGCTGTGGAAGGCATTGAAGGGTTGTACCCATCGTTTGACATTGTCACTCCCAACTTTGTCGATGCCATCGTCACCAACAAAGATATATTTGCAGCCAGAAATATCCGTGCCCACTTGACCTAGTTTTCCAAGTGGAAACGGATGAGATGGCAACGATGAAGGCATTATGCACAGCTTTAGGGGGAGGTCGTTATATGCATATTGAAAAAAACCCTTCCTTGCCAGACGTCATTTATAAAAAAATACTTGATATGATTAAACGTGGTGATTTCGAGATCGGCGAAAAACTGGCAGGCGAAAAGGAATTGGCGAAAATGCTGAATGTCAGCCGGACGGCATTACGGGAAGCGTTGCAACAATTGGAAATGGACGGCTGTGTTGATCGCCGGCATGGTGTTGGAACATTCGTCATTTCCGCTATGCCCCAAATGACAGCCGGCCTGGAAAAACTCGAAAGTATTACAGATTTTATTCGAATGAACGAGTTGGAACCCGGCACCATTAAAATAACCATTAAAGAAGGTCAGGCGACGAAACAAATTGCGGATTCCCTGGGTCTGAATGAAGGCGACGACGTTATCCATTTCGAGCGGGTTCGAACGGCTGACCAACAGCCATTTGCGTTTGACATTGCCATTGGCTCGCCGGCGATGATCGGTAAAAACTTCACTAAAGACGATCAAGGAGAATCGATATTTAACCACTTGGAAAACGATAGACATATGGATTTGACGCATTCCTATTGCAATATTTGGGCTGAAAATGCAACCCCAATGCTCGCGGACACATTAAATATCGAAACGGGGAAAGCATTGCAGGTGTTGGAGCAAGTCTATTACACGAAAGGGAACAAGCCGGTCTATTATGGGAAAAGTTATATCCGTAATGATGTATTGAATTTCCATTTGATACGACGACGATAAGAAGGGTGCTTGGGCAACATGGAAACGTTGTTAATAAAAAATGTCACAATTGTACCGATGACAGGTGTGGAAACATGGTTCACCAATGGGTATATTTATGTCGAATCGGATCGGATCAAGGATGTGGGCCGTGGCTCGCCCCCCGATTCCCGTTATTCCGCCGATACGGTGATTGATGGGGACGGAATGGTCGCGATTCCCGGGCTGATAAATGGGCACACCCATACACCCATGAGCCTGTTGCGCGGATATGCTGATGATCTTCCACTGATGGAATGGTTGGAACAGATGTGGGCGGTTGAAGGCCAACTGTCGGAAGAAGACATGTATTGGGCCTCCATGCTGAGCATGATCGAAATGATTAAGTCGGGAACAACAACCTTTTCGGATATGTATTATGGGATGAACCGGATAGCAGCCGGTGTTGAACAGGTTGGTCTGCGCGCATTGCTCACACAAGGCATTATCGAAGGCAATGACGGTGGTGACGAGCAGTTGGATGCGTCCGTTTCTTTTGTGAAGAATTGGGATCAAGCGGCCAACCGTCGTATCCACGCATTATTATCGCCGCATGCGCCATACACGTGCTCGCCCGCACTGATTGAAAAAATAGTTGATCGTGCACACGAATTGGACTGTTCCATTCATACGCATTTAGCGGAAACACGGGATGAAATACGCATGGTCCGCGACTCGCATGGGACAACCCCGATTGCCTTAATGGAAAACATCGGACTGTTCACACGGCATGTTATCGCAGCCCACGGTGTTTATCTGACGGATGAGGACCGTCATATTTTAAGCAGCCGGAACGTTGGAGTGATCCATAATCCAAAAAGCAATATGAAGCTTGCCAGCGGTATTGCTCCCGTTGCCACCATGCTAAACGACGGTATAACGGTTGGGTTGGGAACAGACGGTGCTGCAAGCAACAATAGCCTTGATATGTTTGAGGAAATGCGCTTTGCCAATTTGCTTCAAAAAGGGAATCTCGAGAATCCCACAGCGTTATCAGCCTATGACACATTGGCTATGGGAACGGCCGGTGGTGCCCGAGCATTAGGGATTGACGATCAGGCCGGTACCATTGAACCCGGAAAAAAAGCCGATATAACGCTTGTTGACTTTACACAGGCTCATGTGTTGCCAGTCAATGATGTGATATCCCATTTAATTTATTCCGCTAAAGCGGAAGACGTCGCTTACACCATTGTGGACGGTCGCCTATTAATGGCGAACCGGGAGCTGACAACGATTGATGAGGACGAGGTATTTTGGCATATTGCGGCTATAAAAGATAAATTATTATAACTTTATAGAACCAGGAGAGAGAACGGTGGGGAAGGCATGCCTTTTCAAACAGACACACGCAAGGTGACAACCAACAATTGGAAGACAGATGTGACCGCCGGAATCATTGGGTATTTGACGACCGTCTATATTGTTGTCGTCAATGGATCCATTTTGAGCGAAGCCGGTATCACACTCGGAGAAGGCATGATGGTAACGATCATGGCTTGCTTTGCGGCTACATTGATCATGGGGGGCTATGCCAATCTTCCCTTGATTCTCATTCCCGGAATGGGGATTAATGCGTTATTCGCCTACTCAATAATCAGCCAAACGGGTCTTGATTTTCGCGAAGGGCTTGCGGTTGTGTTCATCGCCGCCTTGCTGTTCCTTGTGATCGCTTTTTCCCCGCTCGGTCATGTGTTAAAAGACGCCATTTCGGACTCGTTAAAACACGCCATTACAGCAGGCCTTGGATGCTTTCTTATATTAATCGGGCTAGAAAAAAGTGGTCTCGTAATCAACGGGGAAAATACGCTGATTGCCCTCGGTGATTTTACGTCGCCGCGGGTGATCGTCAGCGTCATCACGTTATTCGTTGCGATATATTTATTTATTAAAAATGTACCGGGGCATTTTTTGATCACGATGGTGGCCGGGACGATTCTTGCTTATATGGCCGGTGTGTTGGATACAGGGTCGAGCCAACCATCCGCCCAGGTTGATCATTTTCTATTTATTCCATCGTTTTCGGCCATGAATGATGTGTCGTTCTGGATGGCGATTTTTCCACTGACGATGATCCTTGTTTTTGAAAATATGGGCTTGCTGCATGGACAGTTGTACATGCTGGAACGAGAGGAAAGCTTCCATAAAGCGTATCAGGTGACGGCGTTATCCTCGCTCATGTGTGCCTTTCTGGGCACGTCACCAACCGTATCCGCAGCGGAAAATGCGGCCGTCATTGCGTCAAAAGGAAAAACGAAAATAGCGGCCTTCACAGCAAGTGCGTTGTTTTTGGCCACCATGGTCTTACTTCCATGGATATCCATGATCCCGAATACAGCAATAAGTGCTATATTGATCATTGTCGGGGTGATCATGGCGCAAACTATAAAAGAGATCCCTCTTGATGATATGTCGGAAGCATTACCGGCTGTTTTCATTATCGTCATGATTCCGTTCACCTATAGTATAGCGGATGGGATGGCGTTTGGATTTATAGCATATGCCATTGGAAAAGCAGCCATGGGGCGATATAGAGATCTTTCACTGCCTTTTCTTATCATCGCGATGCTGTTTCTGATTATTTTAGGTTTAAAGGCGATTGGTTTTTAAACAAGCACAAGGAGTTGAACCCATCATGGATATAAAAAAAGACGTACTGGACCATGCGAAAAAGTGTTACGACAATGGTCTGACGATTGGTACTTCAGGAAACGTCAGCCTGAAGGACGGTCACGTTATGTATATTACACCGTCCGCTCTTCCTTATAATGAGATGATCGAAAGCGACATATTAAAAGTGGATATCGAAACAGGCGACGTATTGGAAGGGGAACGTAAAGCGTCTTCGGAAACGTCGATGCACCGTTATATTTATATGAAAGACACCGATATAAAGGCAATTGTTCATACCCACTCCACGTACGCAACGGTTTTTGCGTGCGCCCAGATCCCTATTCCTCCTGTGCACTACACGATAGCGGATATAGGCAGAGAGGTCCCGGTTGCCCCCTACGCCTTATTCGGTTCGGAAAAGCTTGCTGAAAATGCCGTCAACACCCTCGGCGACAATAACGGGGTGCTGCTCGCCAATCATGGCGTCGTTTCTGTCGGGTCATCGCTAAAGGATGCTTATCGACGTGCGGAAACGATTGAGGAAGTCGCTCATCTTTCGTTTGGTAGTTACGTACTAAACAGTGTCCAACCCTTGTCCAATGAAGAGTTGGATGACGTAGAGAAAGGATTTGAATCCTACGTAAGCGGATAAGCTGTTGGGCTCGGTCGAGAAACGGGAGGTGATCGCCGAAAAAAGGTACGATTTGACCGAAACACGGCGCCTTTTGACCGAATAAGCGTCCCATTCGACTGAATAACGTAGCGCCGGTCGAAACAGATCGCGCCCCGATCGAGCTCACACATCCGATCGACAAATGCATTCCCAAACGACATTCGCCATGGAAGATCTTTAAAGCCTTCCATGGCGAATGTTTTTTAGAGGGGGTTGATTCTGTTGTTTAAAACTTATTTGAGATTTTTAAACCATTTGTTGACCACGTCTTTATTTTTGTCTGTCCATTCCTGAGCAGCTTTTGCTGGATCCATGCCTTCATTAATCTTAACCATGACACTTGCGAGCTGGTCCTTGGTCATAGAGAATTGATCGAGAATTTCGTACGCTCTTGGTGCATCTTCTTCCAATCCTTGACGTGCGATTGTATTAATATCATCCGAATCGCCGTATGAATTTTGCGGATCATCCAGGTACTTCAAGTCCCATTTTGAAAAGGACCAATGAGGGGACCAGAGCGTTACAACGATTGGTTCTTCATTCTCGACGGCTTCACCGAGTGATGTGGCCATGGCTGCTGAGGAACTGGGCTGTAACGTCCACTTGTCTAAGCCGTAATCTTTCATAACCTGCTGCTTAGTCACTTCCATTTGGCCGGAGCCTGGCTCAATACCAGTAATGGTGAATTCTGTTTCATCGCCCACCGAATTGGTGTTTTTAGCCAGATCCTTGATGGAGTTCACGTCTTCCATATACTTTGGAACGACCAGTCCGAGCGGGGTTCCTTCCACATTGGGACCAAGCATTTCAATGTCTTCTTTATATTTCTTCCAATATTCCTTGTCTGTATTTGGCAGCCATATGCAGACGGAGGAATCAGCGGATTTATCAGCAATGCCTGTATACATAGCGCCGGAGTTGACTTGTTTTAAATTGACATCATAGCCTTTCTCCTCAAGCGCCACTTTAATCACATTCGAACTCGCAATAGCAGATGGCCAGGAGACGTAGGGAATCGTGATGGTTTCCTGACCGAGCTTGAGTTTATCACCGTTGTCGCCACTGTTATTATTCTCCTTATCGCCTGATCCATTTCCTGCTGACTCATCGCTGCCACCACATGCTGACAATACCATAGTAAGCATGAATAAAATTGATAATACCAGATATTTAGTGTTCTTCATCATTATGGTTATCCTCCTTTAGATTGTTCATTTAATAAAGCGGTTGTGTGTGCTGGTTGAGACGGGCAAAAACGTCCCGCATTGTTTCCGGTGTAAATGGCAACTGATCCGGATACGACGCTTGCCACGATGTATAGGCTTGTCCGGAAAGGTATTTAATCATTTCGGATGCATCAAAAATGGCAAGGTTATAAATCCAATTGGCCATGGTTAAAATGGAGCTCATGTGCGCGCCCTCATTCGATGCGCCGCAAATGTCTTTAACAAGGTTGACTTGATAATCCCGAAAATAGGCATCAAAAACGGATGTCATCACACAGCCATCGGTAACGACGCCGCCCAGAATAATGTGTTCGATGCCCATGCTCCGTAGCATTAAATCCAGATCTGTCTGATAAAAACCGCTCCAGCGATATTTGTCAATCACGATATCCTGGCTTTCAGGCTGAATAGCGTCGATGATGTCGATCGCGTCTGTGTTACTATGATAAAATACCGGTTCACCATTGTGATTCAACGGTTCTTCTTTCGATAATCCAACGTTATCATGGCGGTTAATTTGCCGCGTGTAAATAACAGGAATATCGTGTTTGCGGCATTCAGCAATTACGTTACTGGTGGCGTCGACGATGGTATCAACGCCTTGAATGCCAAATTGGCTTTCTTTCTGCATGTCAATTATAATGAGAGCTGTTTTTGTTAAGTCCAGTGCCATCACCTTCTTGATTGTGTTTTGGAATATAATTAAATATATCGCCGGATTCCATCGTATTAGCCAACCTCAGCGTCCAATCAAAATAAATGTTGGTCTGCTCAATGTCAGCCAAATCTTTTTGAGCCATCTTCCTTGCTTCATCCGATTCGGAATTGTTTATTATGTCCTGCAACGTGCCGACCACTTGTTCATTGGCTCGTGAAATAATATGTCTCTCTTGCCTTAACATTTTCACAAAAAAGGCGAAAAAATTCCTGAAAAAATCTTTTTCCGCAATAAAATAATCCTTACGATCGCCTTTTTTCCAAACTTTGATGACCATTTCCGTATCAAGCAACTCACGCAACCCTGTACTGACGCTTCCTTTGCTCATCGCTACTTCATCCTTGATTTCATCGAGGTTAAGTGGTTTATCCGTGAAATAGAGCGTCCCGTAAATACGTCCCACGGATGGGGTAACCCCATATATGACCATGGTTTGGGCGATAGCACTGCCTAAAATGTCCCGCGATGATTCAATACGCTCAAAATCATCACAGTTTTTGTCCATTCATCATGCCCCCTTTTTAAGACTGATGATGTTCAATGTGTATTAAATATATTGAACAATTTAGTTATTATTATATAAAACGAACAAAAATTTGTCAAACTATTATTTAAAAAAATGGGGGAGGACGGGGTAACTTGAGTGAGCGGCGGTTGAACCCGGGCGACAAAGCGGGGCGAACCCGCACTCGACCAATGTGCTCTTTGACTCGATCGACACGGTCGCCATTTGGGAACGTGTCTGCTCGCGGCCTGTTTGACCGAAAAAAAGAGCAATCCGACCGAAAAACGAACGAATCCAACCGAAATGCAGCCCAATCCGACCGAATAACGACCCAATCCGACCGAAAAAGGGCGCCATCCAACTGAATCCGCTCCCCGCTCCCCGTCCGCACTCGAACGACGTGCACCTCGACCCGAGTGACAGCTGATCTCTATATCCAAACGACGATTTTCGGCGGCGGCCGAAAATCAACGTTATCAAACCATAAAAAACAGCAGTTCCATATGAGGAAATGCTGTTTCAGGTCGTTTTATATATGATATTATCTGCTTATGCGATCCGGTCAATTTCTTCTTTCATTCGTTTATTCGCATGGTCCGTGCCGTATTTGGCCATGGAAACTTTGTACAGTACGATGCCGAGTATGGTCCATAGTCCAATGATGGCCCATTCGTATGGCCAGACAAGTGCTGATGGCATGCCCGGCATATAAAGAACACCCACCCCGATGGACATAATAACGGCGATCCAGCCAATGGAAGTGCCGCCGGAAAGTCGGAATGGACGTTTCATCCCGGGGTCTTTTTTACGAAGAATAATAAATGAGATCGCAACCATCATCCATGCCACAACCAAACCAAGTCCACCCGCATTAACGAACCACTCAAGAGCCGGGCGTCCCAATAGTGGCGCTGCCGTTGATAAAATAGCAATCGATAAAATCGCTTTGTGAGGTGTCTTATACGTTGGATGTAATTCGCCCAATGATTTGGGAAGCATACCGGCTCGCGCAAGTGCATAAATCGCCCTGCTGCCGCCAACATAAAAGCCGAGCCAGCTCGTCAGAATACCACCAATGCCGCCCAGAACGAGAAAGTTCCCCATTAGTCGACTGTCGCTGAAGGCTTTTGCCATGGCATCAGCCGTTACCAGATTGGATTCGTTCAGTTCGGCTGGGCTGAGCATCCGGGAGACACCAAATATAACAGCCACATACCACACGACAGCAAGCAGCACGGAGAAAACCAGCAGTTGCCCAATCCGTTTTTGAGGTATATTAATTTCTTCGGCTGCCTGCGGAATGACGTCAAACCCGACAAACATAAATGGCGTCATAATAACGACGGTCATAATACCGGCAGAGCCCGCAGCAAAAAATGGTTGCATCGTGTCAACGCTGCCGCTTGCCGTGCCGCCGGTGATAAGCAAAACCCCCGCCATAAGAATCAACCCGGTCAAAATAGCTGTTATCGATGATGTCAACTTAATTCCTCGGTAATTGACCCATGCCACTATAATGGAGCCGATGATGCCAATCCCGGCCCATGTCACCGTCACATCCCATCCGGCCAGCGTGTACAAATGTCCTTGACTGTAATTAGGGATCAGGTATTCAAACACGGTCGGTAGTGCAACAGCTTCAAATGCTATAACGGATACATAACCGAGGACGACCGCCCAAGTCGCAATGAATGAAGCGGTTCGTCCCATTGCTTTAAATGAATAAACGAGTTCACCACCGGCGAGAGGCAATGCGGCCGACAATTCTGCATATGTCAGACCGATCAGGACGACGAGCAAGCCCCCGAGCAAAAATGCCAGTATAGCACCGAGGGATCCTGCTTCTGTCACCCATAATCCAGCTGTGACAACCCATCCCCAACCAATCATGGCACCAAAAGCGAGAGCGATAACTTCTTTATTCCCTAAAACTTTCAACAATTTTTGGTCATTCAATTTTATTCCTCCTCATGGTTGGTCCGTCTGTATTTCGTTTCATGCTAAATGCTATGACATGGTACTCTCTCCTTTCTCAAGTAATCGCTTTCAAATCATTGTAATACCACTGCTTATTTAGGAATATCTTTTAAACTAGTATAAGAGATGATTCGTATAATGAAAAGTACAGAATTATAAAAATTATGGTACTAGATGAGAAGGGGGCGTATGTATCAACGTTAGAGGGGGTGGCGCATAAGGTTGCAGCAGGGCGGAGCAACTTGAGTGAACGTCTGCTCGCAACCTGTTTGACCGATAAAAGAAGCAATCTGACCGAAAAAAGATCGAATCCAACCGAAATGCAACCCAATCCAACCGAATATCGACACAAACCGACCGAAAAAGGGCACAATCCAATCGAAACCGTTCCGGATCCGCACTTGAGCAACGTGCCTCTCGACTCGAGCCACAGCTGATCTCCATATCCAATAGACGATTTTCGGCGGCGGCCGAAAATCAACGGTATGCGACCTGTTGTTCCATAACAACTCGGTTCACATAGCATGTTTTATGCCTGTTTTGACGAGCCACCAATTGACGGGGTAACTGGTGCAGAAGCCTACCATCATCGCGAGTTGCATCATAAACCAAAACAGTGCTGTGTCCGGATCTGGCACATTGGTGACGAAGAACACATAATGGACAAGAGCCATCCAACCAAACATGCCAACTTCAAACGCAATAAGCGACCACGTGTCTGCCTTGATGGCATTTTTCAACGCTTTTCCCGGATTTTCATGTTTTTTGAATCCCATTCCGTAATATTGAAAAGCAATGCCAAACAGATAAGCCAGGACAAATTCGACAGCATAATCCGCAAACAACGTGATGCCTGCTATGGTAAAGCCTGTGACGTATACAAGGGGAGCGCCGATCATATCACCGAGTGAGCAGCCGCTGCTGCAGTGCGTGGTCGACACAAACACACTTTGCCAAAACGGCTTTTCCTTATGATCGTGGTGATCCCCGTTCTTTTTATCACCTTTTTTTTCGTCCGTGCTCACAGCCTTGGCTCTCCCCAGGCCATAGTAGGCCCATATTCCGGCGATAGGGAAATACAGGCCGGTCAATGGCCAAACGACGGTCATGACCGGCATCATTCTTTGCGGATGTCTGATCACATCAATAGCAATGATGATGGCCTGTAAAAACCCAATGCCAATCGCGATCCATGAAACGACTTCCAACCATGTCACTCAATTACCCTCCTGATTCAAACGATTGCTTTCATCGCATTTTGCCTGCGGGGAGTTCAACGACCTATTTGTAACGCCCGCTAGTTTGACATATAACCAACGACCATATGTATTAAACGTTATTTATTTCCTTTCACCGTTTATTTATACATGTGAGATGGCCATTGCTTTTGGAGCTTGTCATTCTTTCGTTCCCCGGGGTGTTTGATATAATGAATGCAGGAGGGTCCGCATCATGTAACCCGTTTGTCCCGCATCAGTAGCGAAAGAAGCCCTATTGAGACATTTCATTTTATAACCGAGAAACGCATTGGAGGTGGGTTCGATGAGGATGGCGATTATCGGCGGCGGTATTGGCGGGCTTGCGTTAGCGGCTGGGTTGCATAAAAAGGGGATCGACGCGCACGTATTTGAGAGGGCCCGTTCGTTCAAACCGATCGGGGCCGGTCTTGGAATCGGAAGCAATGCGATGCTTGCCCTGCATCGAATCGGGGTAGCACATGATGTGGTCCAAGCCGGTATGCCGCTTCGGGAACAGCGGTTTTTAAATGGCGCGTTCAACGTCATGAATCGCATTGACTTTTCCTTATTAAAGAAACGATTCGGGGAAGAGACGGTGACGATCCACCGGGCCCATTTGCACGAAGCGTTGCATCGTGCGGTCGATCCGGCTCATTTTCATTTTGACAAAGAAGTGGTTGATTTTGTACAGCACAACGATCACGTGAATCTGACATTCCGGGATGGCGACACACAGCATGTTGATTACGTCGTCGCAGCAGATGGGATGCAGTCGATTTTTCGCCAGACGCTTAAGCCTGACAGCGAGCCGCGTTATGCCGGGTATACATGTTGGCGCGGGATTACGTTCAACAAGGGGGATGTCAGGCCTCATATATCATCCGAAGCGTGGTCAAAACACGGGCGATTTGGCTGGGCACCGCTTCAGGACGGGCGTGTGTACTGGTTTGCTTGCATTAACGCGCATGAGGGCGATCCGACTTATGCGCGTTTGGATAAACATGAGGTTGCTCGGTTGTTTGCACATTTTTCGCCGGTGGTGGAACGATTGATCCGTGAAACCGATGATGCGTACTTTTTGCATCGTGATATATATGATATTAAGCCAATGCATTCCTTTGTCGATGAGCGCATTGGTTTACTAGGCGATGCGGCTCATGCGGCAACCCCGAACATGGGCCAGGGTGCCGGCCAGGCGATTGAAGATGCTTATGAACTCATGCGCGCCATCGACGAGGAACCATCCATGGAAGCTGCTTTGTCGCGTTATGACAGACGACGTGTGACGAAAACCAAAAAAGTTATCACACTCTCCAGACAAATAGGGCGGGCCGCTCAATGGCAGCATCCGTTATTGATCGGATTCCGGAATACTGTTTTTCCGCTGGTACCGAAATCATGGCTCTTTCGCAGGCTGACGTTTTTGTTTAAATAGACAAGGCTGGTCGGTTACGGGAAACCACCGCCCGTTTGGTTGTTAGCCTCATTTGAATGGTGGACTGGAAATTGTCTCGGCGGTCCCCATCTGGTATAATAGAGCTTTCATGAACGGAAACGGTCGTCATCAATGGGGGTGCATTATGTCAGACGTTAAGGATACGTTCGAGCAATTAATCCAACGCCTGCCCGATAAACAGAACCGGACATTTGAATTAACGATAACCGATTACATCATTGACCAAAAAGATGAGAACATCGTTGAATTAAAGCAGTTTTTGCACAATATGGTTCAATCCGGTTCATACTATTTTCATAGATACATTGCGTTTATTTCGTTGGCGACCTTGTATCGACGCCTGGAAGAGGTCTCCTACTTAAATATCCTGTTTGATGATTATCAAGAGGCGTTTAAAGACGAACCGCTGTTTTTGCATTATCGTGCGTTAAAACATACGTCGAATGGAAATCTGGCCAGAAGTATCGCTGATTCGCTCAAAGCCCTCAGAAATCCGGAATTGGCGGACCATAGCGGCATTTTACATAGCTATGCGGAATGTGTGATTACGTTGATCGAAAACAATGAACAGGTGTCGTTCGATGATATGAATCAATTGGAAGAGCGGGCATTCCGTGATTTGGAAAGGGCTATTGAAGAAAATCAGCATTACGCTAAATTTTACGCGACCAAAGCACGGTTCTTTGCCCACCGACAGCAGTTTAAAGACGCGAAGCATGCACTTCGGACGGCCATCGACTTGGAAAAGAAAGGGAATGACTATCAGTTACGCATCGCCAGATATTATCAGCTGCTGAGCAACGTCCAGGTGCAAGAGGAGTTAGCTGATCAAAAAACGGAACAGCATGATTATATTGCCAAGGTTGAAGCAAAGCTGAATGCCGCCAATGAAACGATTGATCACAAGTTGGCGGAACAGGAAGCGGCCAACCAAAAAAGCCATGAGCGGATTCAGGAAATGATCGATGGCATGCGACAGCAAAATTTGCAAATGCTTGGGTTTTTTACAGCTATTATTTCCTTTACGGTGGGCTCCATCCAGATCATCAAGGGGCAATCGTTTACAGCAGCTGTTCTGTTATTGCTGGTATTGGGTGGTATTCTGCTCGTCGCCTATGCAGGTTTCAGTTTTTTAATGTTTACCAATGATAAAGCGGGACATTCCGGCAAAACTATGATTGTTATCAGCCTCGGAATAGGGCTGATTGTGTGTTCGTTAATCACATATCAACAAGGTTGGCTTTAGAGGGGTGGAATCTTGCGCATAAATACAGTGTATAAACAAGGCGGTACAGGTAGTAATGACGATGCCTATGTCATCAATGAACAGGCTGGTGTGCTTGCTGCCATTGATGGCGCGACCGGATTGGATGGGATCCCCGGTCACTTGGCTTCGCATACAGTGCAAACGCATTTACAAGCGATGACGCCATCACATGGATTATGGGAGAGCATTGCAGATGCCAATAAAGCTGTCAACGGTGAAACGATAGGCTATTATCAGACCCATATTCGTGAATCGATTGCACGTTTGGATGACATCCCCAAAAACCAAAGAAGTTCCACTGGGTTGGCAGCCATTCAATTGCACCCGGATCATCATCATTTTCATTATATTCACGCAGGCGATTGCATGTTGTTTTTAAAATATGAAAATGGGGACATACGCCCCGTTACATACGATTTGATCCAATACCTCGATCAACAGGCCATTACTGAGCTGGTTAAGCAGAGGCAAAAGAACAACGATCATAACCTTGACATCACGGAACTGAGAAACGAAATTAATCCTATATTACTGCACAATCGAAATCAATTGAACACGATGAACGGGTATGGCGTGATTGATGGCAGTGATGAGGCGATGGATCATCTGGAATATGGGAGGCTGTCGCTTAAACGGGTTACACACATGCTTCTATTGAGTGACGGGTTGCTTTTGCCGACCGAGCTGAATGACGATAATGCATGGTTGCAATCGGCCAGCATCGCATTTGATTACGGAATCGACGGGTTATTGCATGCCGTAGAAGAGCGGGAAATGGCCGATGAGCAGTGCCGAATCTATCCGCGACTAAAGCCAAGCGATGATAAGACCGGCCTTTTAGTAACGTTTTGAAGAAGATCGGTTCATGCTGAATGGAGCGACATACGGCGTGTCGTTTGCTGTTTTAGATGGCTGGTGAAGGGTTTGTAGGAGGTGAGCGGAATAATGCCAACGAATCTTACCCGTTTTCATAGATATCTCATTGTGGGCATTACATTGTCGGCAGCATTTTTGTCCGTTCTGACACAATTTCTGCTCATTACAGCCTTTCCAAAAATCATGCAGGAGTTTGCGATTAACTCGACGGATGTGCAATGGCTGACAACAACCTATATGCTAACGATGGCCGTTCTTATTCCCATAACAGCTTATTTCATTGATGCCTTTCCAACAAGGAAATTAATGATGACCGCGATGGTGTTATTTTTGGCAGGGACGTTCATCGGTTTGGTTGCGCCTTCTTTTCCCATTTTGCTGGTGGGCCGCGTTTTTCAGGGGATGGGCTCCGGCATTATGATCCCATTGATGCAAACGATATTATTTCTGATGTATCCCAAAGAAAAACGAGGATTTGCGCTAGGATTGGCCGGGCTGGTGATTAATGTGGCGCCTGCGATTGGCCCGCCAATATCCGGGGCGCTCACCCAGTATTTCGGATGGCGTGCGTTGTTTCTGCTGATTATTCCCATTGCAGCATGTATTTTGCTTTTGGTTTTTCTGTACATGCGCAATGTGACCGAGCAGCGCGAAACGGTCATTGACACGTTATCCATACTATGGTCAACGGTTGGGTTTGGTGGTATGCTGTTTGCCTTCAATCAATTGGAAGATGGTGGGCTGACGGAACCAGCAACACTTATCGGTCTGATAGCAGGCGGGGTGGCATTGGTTTTATTTATCAGTCGACAATTGCGGCTTTCCACGCCTATTTTGGAGCTCCGTGTGCTTAAAGTACCCGTTTTTGCTCTTGTAGCCATTATTTCGATTTTATCGTTCAGTTTACTTATATCAACGGAGACGATTTTGCCGTTGTATGTCCAGAACGCACAACGGTATTCGGCTTTTTTTGGTGGCATAATCGTGATGCCCGGCGCTTTAACGCTTGCCTTCATGTCCCTGTATGCAGGCCGATTGTTCGATAAATACGGGGGCAAAGTCATTGCGATTATCGGTTTTGTTTTGCTCAGTGTCAGCACCATCGGTTTTTATGTCATCCTTGATCTCAATACGCCATTTGTCATAACCATGGCTTTATTCATTGTAGCCATGGCTGGTGTCGGGTTGATTAATATGCCGATTATGACAGCGGGCATCAATGCGTTGCCGGACCATTTGATTCCACATGGGACAGCTGTTATTAACACAGCCCGCCAATTCGGGGGATCACTCGGCTTAACGTTTATTATTTCGTTTATTAGTAGCGTTCAAGCCGGCTCAGCAACTATGGATCCCGATACGTATTTGAACGGCGTGAAAACAAGCTTTTTCGTTGCGTTTTTATTTGCGGTGACCGGTTTGTTTCTTGCTCTTTTTTTGGAACGACGGGGACAGCCTGCAAAACGAAGACAGTGATTTTTTGTTGAAGTGTGGAAAAATGTATTGATTTCATATGGATTTTTTCCTATAATATAGAGTGGACATTTTAACGGGATGTAGCTCAGTTTGGTAGAGCACTAGCATGGGGTGCTAGGGGTCGTAGGTTCAAATCCTGTCATCCCGATATAGGAAATATAAAAAAGCTTGAATCCGCAACGGGGTTCAAGTTTTTTTATATGTATCTGCCATAGACGACGTGCACCAGTAAAGACCTCCGTAAATCCGACAGCCGGTGACCATATCCAATCGGTGATTTTCAGCGGTGGCCAAATTCCACTTTCCCCCTTGTACCAAACAAATTGGTAAACCGCGTAAACATTCCGCTGACTCAGTGCCCTCTTTGATAAACCAATAAACGAAATCCAACCGTATCAATCAATCGACCAGCAGACATTTTTCTTAAACTCATAATCCCTGTGTGTCTACGTTTTTTGATAGAACGCATATCTAAATCCGTTGACATTTTGCCTTAAGTGATATATATTTACCTTATGCAAAAATATTAGTGTAAGTGAATTGTTTCTGTTGTATGAAACAATTCGCTTACACTAATGGTAGTTCTTTTCAAATGGGTTGCCATGCTCCCGGGTGCTTGCTCGGGAGTGATTTTTAAACTCATGAACGTCCACAGATTCAAGTTTCGCTTGATATAATGATTGATTATGAGGAGGTAAAGGAATGATGAAGTTGATTCGTTCATCGATTCCGTGGAGCAGCAAAATCGTGTTGACCACATTTATCATGGCACTGTTTTTTTCATTTATGTCCTCATGGTTTCGGGGAGGAGCCGGACTTGTTCTCAGTCTTGCTATTGTATTGGTTTTTATTTTGATTGGAATTATTGGCGACACCATCGGCCTGGCATCAGCCACTGCTAAAGAAGCGCATTTCCATGCGATGGCATCCAAAAAAATCAAAGGCGCCAAAGAGGCAACGTATATTACAAAAAACGCCCCATTGTTCTCCAGTTTTTTTAACGATGTCGTCGGTGATATTGCAGGCATTGTCAGCGGGGCAGCGTCGACATCGGTCGTTTTTCAATTAGGTCGGATGATCAATACGTCAGAAGGATCACTAGTGTTTATTGCCGTTTCCGTTGTGTTAACGAGCTTGATTGCAGCGGCTACCGTTGGGGGAAAAGCGGTTTGCAAAACGATCGCGATCTATAAATCAACTCCGATTATCTTATTTACTGGAAAAATCCTTTACGTGTTCAAAATTATGCGCCATGTGATGACACTGCAATCGTTCCGCCTTTCCAAACGAAAATCGTAATATTGTGGTGAGCATGGGCCATCCTGAGAACTCGCATGACAGCTGACGACCATACCAATAGACGATTTTCGGTGGTAGCCGAAAATCAACTGCCTTCGACGACCTCACGCAATAATCGCATGAGGTCGCGCCGTTCGTGCAGTCGCGCGGCCTACCCCGGTCCCATTCGAACGACACTTTTTTTCTCGAGTTCCAACATTTGAAAGTCTCATGAGAAATCATTACACTAGAACTTGATGATTTTTTTGAATTGTTCATCAAATCTCTTGAAAGAAGAAAGGATGGAAATGACATGAAAGCGATTGTGATGCAGCAATACGGGCATGCAGATGTATTGAATTATACTGAGATTGACGAGCCAGAGCTGAAGCCAAACGATATATTGATTGAAATCAAGGCGACGTCGGTCAACCCGGTCGACTGGCAAATACGAGAAGGCTATCTGCAGCAAATGATTCCTTATGAATTTCCATTGATTATCGGCTGGGATGCAGCAGGTGTCGTGAAAAAGATTGGATCGAATGTCAGCAAATTCTCAGTTGGCGATGACGTGTATTCAAGTCCGGATATGATGCGCAATGGCACCTACGCGGAATATGTAGCGGTGAATGAAGATATGGTAGCGAAAAAGCCGCACAACCTGACCTACGAAGAAGCCGCTTCCATTCCGCTCGCCGGTCTGACGGCGTGGACATGTCTTGTGGATGTTGCGAAAATAACAGAAGGTGAGCGTGTCTTGATTCAAGGAGGTGCTGGCGGTGTCGGCAGTTTCGCCATTCAATTGGCCAAAGCTTACGGTTGCTGGGTCGCAACAACGGGCAGCAGCAAAAACACTGATTTCTTAAAGCAGCTTGGCGCTGATCAAGTCATTAATTATGAAGAGGAGAATTTTGAGGATGTTCTTTCCCCCGTGGATGTCGTTCTGGAAACCATAGGAGGTGACGTTCAAAACCGTAGTTTCAAGGTAATGAAAAAGGGCGGGCGCCTCACATCCACAACAACGGCACCGGATGAACAATTGGCGAAAGACTATGGTGTGAACGCCTATCAAGTATCCATGGGACGGGACGGCGAGACCCTGCAAAAAATGGCTGAACTGATCGAAGCCGAAAAAATTAAGCCAGTCGTCGAACACGTGATGAACCTGTCAGACGTGAAAGAGGGTCATCGCATCAGCGCCACCGGCCACGCTCGTGGAAAGATTGTGCTGAAGGTTCAATAGGGATATAGTTTAGATGAGAAGGTCCGCATAGATATCGAATGCTCAAATTAATATAAATCATATTTGATCATGGATCCAGCCAATCAAATTGTCGAAGTTTATCTGTTAAATAACCATTCGCTGAAACTATCTAATGTATATGACAAGGAAGACGTTGTACCTGTCCATGTATTAGATGGCTTAACAATCGATTTGAATAGTATTTTCCCTGAAGTCGTCCTGAACGGAAGGCGAGAGCTTCTCATACCGAAGCCACTCGCCTTTTTGGCATTCTTTTAAAGGATAGGGTGACCAACAGAGACTTTTCACCCTGGTTTTTATGGTCACTTTTAATAATTTTTTGTCAATTGTATTGAATTTTCATATTAAAGATATTATACTGTTAATTACTATCCGGTCCTACCAGTTGCCTCGGAATAAATTCATTATGAAATGAGGTGAAAAACAAGTGTATCAATTGCTTTATGAAGATATTGCACAAAAAATTGAAGATCAAATTCATCAAAGCGTATATAAAGAGGGAGATAAACTCCCTTCAGAAAGAGAGTTGGCTGAGGAATATGGTGTCAGTCGAAATGTCATTCGTGAAGTTATTGGTACTTTACGTGAACATGGTTATGCGATTGTCAAACCTGGTAAAGGTGCATATATAACCAAATTGAATAATATTGTTGTGACAGAAACTTTAAAACGGATGCTTCAATCCGATGATCCGACCGGCGAGGAAATTTTGGAAGTTCGGGAAGACCTTGAAATAGCGATTATCCGCAAAGCTGTACAAAAAAGAGAAGTCCAGGATATTCAAGCATTGAAAAACATCTATAACAAAATGGAAAAAAATAGATCATTTGTTAACCAGTTTATCAAAGACGATTCTTATTTTCATATTACATTGGCAAAGGCAACACAAAATAATATTTATCCGTTATTAATACAATCGTTGTTTGATATTACTGAAGGTTCCATTTTTACGTTGACACGGTTGTTACCGTATAGTGTTGATGATGCTCAAAACCATCATAGCGATTTAATCCAAGCAATAGAGACGATGGATGAGCGTCTTGGTGTAAGTGTAATCAAAAATCATATGGATTTACTCAGAAATGAAGTTACTTTGCTGAAAAAACAAAATCTGCTTTAAATGTATGTATAGGTAAAGGAGCATGCTATGAATTCAACCATTTACATTCCGTTGGATATTGAAAAGGAAGGGAAAGACTATTTAGAAAAAAATGGATACCGTTTAAAGTTTGCTGAAGATGTTCATAAAAGCACATTAATAAAAGATGTGGAAAACTGTGATGCTATTTTGACAAGGTCTAATGCCATAATCGATGAAGATGTAATTAAGGCCGGGAAAAATTTAAAAATTATTTCGAAATACGGTGTTGGGATTAATAACATCAATGTCGATATCGCGACAGACCAAGGTATATATGTTACCAGCACACCGGAAGCCAATGCAAATGTCGTTGCAGAACATGTATTAGCATTTATGCTAGCGCTTTCAAAGAGGATTACAATTATGGATGAAGCATTGAAGGCCGGGAATTTCGACATTCGTCAAAAGGTGTATAGTGATGATCTGGAAGGAAAAAATGTTGGCGTGATTGGTTTGGGGAGAATTGGGAAGCTCGTTGCTGAAAAAGCGCATTATGGCTTTAATATGAATGTGCTGGGGTACGATCCATATGTTACACAGGTACCAGAGTTTGTTGCACATAAGAATGAGTTAGAAGATATATTACAAGAATCAGACTTTATTAGTTTACATTTGCCTAAACTGACGTCTACCAAACATATTATCAGCTCTGAACAATTTAATATTATGAAAAAAAATGCATTTTTCATTAATGCTTCTCGTGGTGGGACGGTAGATGAGTCAGCTCTATTGTCTGCATTGAAAAACAAAACCATTGCAGGTGCAGGTATTGATGTCTTTGAACAAGAGCCACCAAATACAAACAATGAGCTATTTTCTTTGGAGAATATTATTGTTACTCCTCATAGTGCTGCTTTATCCAAAGAAGGGGCTAGAAAA
This sequence comes from Lentibacillus halophilus, assembly GCF_055395055.1. NCBI lineage: Bacteria > Bacillati > Bacillota > Bacilli > Caryophanales > Bacillaceae > Lentibacillus > Lentibacillus halophilus. Next base: position 186,630 of record NZ_AP043750.1, on the reverse strand, counting down.
ATGTCTTTGCATGCTGCGAAACAGATCGATCAAGTTTTGAAAGGATATACTCCCTCTTGGCCGGTGAATACCATTAATTAATTTATTTAAAATTTTTTATTTAAAAAATTAACACATTATATTGAAAATTACATTACTTTGTAGTAAATTAATTGTAACAGGTCCTACCGGTTGAACATATTGTAATGACTTAGAATATGACCGGTGAAAGAAAGTTATAATTGTCTTTAATGGTAAATGAATACAATAACGATTATATTAATAATTTGTATACAAAAATAAATTCGTGACCTTATATTCATATTCTATTACCAATAAATTGTTGGAAGGGAGGGATAACATGAACATTGAAAAGGAAATGGAAGCGTTAACAGTAGAGCTTGTTAATATTGCAAGTGTTAATGGGACAGAAGGTGAGGTACGGATGGCTGAAGCTGTGGAAAGCAAGCTTCGTTCTTTTTCATACTTTCAACATCACCCTGAACTCATCTGGTCAAAACAAGTTGAAAATGATCATTTAGGCAGAAAAAGTGTGTTTGCACTTTTAAGAGGAAAGGGTGGTCATTCAAACAAAACGATAATTCTTCATAGTCATACGGATACCGTACCCACAGATGATTATGGTCAACTTGAGGCGTATGCTGTCCAACCTTATGAATTAATGGAGAAGTTAAAAGAAGTTGAATTGCCCTCGGGAGTTGAAGATGATCTTCATTCGGGCGACTGGTTGTTCGGCAGAGGATCAGTCGATATGAAAAGCGGATTGGCAGCACAATTATGGACCATACAATACTTTTGCGAACACCCTCATGAACTTGATGGAAATCTTTTATTCATGACTAATCCGATTGAAGAGACAACACATGGCGGTATTATTGATGCTTTAACAGAATTAGAACGTTTACAAACAGAAGAGCATCTTGATTTCGTGACGGCCATTAACAGCGACTTTGTCGGTCCATTATTTTCTGGTGACCATAGTCGTTACATTTACTTGGGATCAGTTGGTAAGTTGCTTCCAAGTTTTTATATAAAAGGCAGTGAAACTCATGTTGGTCAAATGTTTGAAGGGTTGAATCCGAATTTAATAACGTCTGAACTCGTCCGTCGTATTGATCATCAGACCATACTGGCAGATGAAGAACATGGTGAAATACCGCAACCGCCCTCTGTTTTAAAGGCAAAAGACTTAAAGCCTAGCTATAATGTCCAAACACCTCTAGCGTCCTTCGTGTATTTTAATTATTTCGTTCACGGTATGTCACCGGATCGGGTAATGGAACAACTAAAGGGGATTACCGAAGAAGCTTTTCAACAAGTGATCAACGATCTGAATCACCAATATCGTTTGTTTTGTGATCGAACCGATTTCAATTTTCAGCCATTGCCGTGGGAGTCGAAAGTTCTGACATATGAACAGCTTTACCAATCAGTCTACGATTTATATGGAGAAAAGGTGAATGAACATCTGAATCAGGTGGTTAAAAAGAATGAAGAATCAGATCTGAGGGAAATCGGTGCCCGTATTGTTGAGGAGTTGCTTTATATGCAAGGGGGAATAGAGCCTGTTGTTGTTATATTTTTTGCTCCTCCTTTCGTTCCACATAATTATGTAAAAGGCGAAACAAACAATGAAAAAAAAATCATTGACAATTTGCAGGAAATAACCAATGGATTTGACGATGATTTCCCCATTAAATACTTTTTCCCGTCATTGACGGACAGCAGCTATCTCGCACTGGATGATTCGGACGAAGAGATCATAGGTTTGGAGAAAAACTTCCCTGAAATGGATAAATTGTATCCTGTGCCTATCGACAAAATTCGTACATTGAACATACCGGCGATTAACATTGGTACTTGGGGAAAGGACGCACATAAAATGACTGAGCGTGTCTATAAACCCTACACCTTTAACACGTTACCTTTGTTTATCAAACGTTTTTGTAAAAAGATGATTTATTAAAATAGGGGGATATATATGCTCGTAATGACTATTGATGAATTTTCAAAGGACCAAATTCAATATTTACAGGATATTTGCTCACCGATGCCGGTCCATCTTGAACCTGATATAAAAAATAATTCAACATTGCTTAATCATGTTGAAGTTTTAATCACATTTGGGTTTGATCTGACAAAAGAAACGTTGGAGCAGATGCCTTCTTTGAAATGGGTTCAAGTCTTTCAAACAGGGGTAGAACATATTCCGATTGAAGAATTGGAAGAAAGGGGGATTTTATTAACAAATGTGAAGGGGATCTATAGCACTCCAATGTCAGAATATGTCATGAGTATGATTTTGTATTATACAAGGCAATTAAGAAGGTTTATTCAAGAGCAACAACAGCATATATGGAATCGAGAGGAGTTGGTTGATGAGGCTGGTGGAAAGACAATAGCTATTTTTGGTGCTGGTACGATTGGGACGGCAATTGCTGAAAAAGCAAGAATGTTCGGTATGCACGTTTTAGGTGTGAATACAAGCGGGCAGTTACGACCTCATTTTGATGAAATGGTTACATTAGATAATAAAGAAAAAGCTTTAAAGGAGGGAGATTTCATTGTATTACTGTTGCCTGAAACGAAAAAAACGTTTCACTGTATCGGTCGAAATGAGCTTCGGTTAATGAAAGAGAGTGCTTATCTGATTAATATTGGCCGCGGTGGACTTGTTGATACGAACGCTCTTGTTAACGAACTTAATCAAAAAACAATTCAAGGTGCTGCACTTGATGTATTTGAAGAGGATCCGTTACCGAAAGATCACCCATTATGGGATATGAATAATGTATTTATCACACCACATCTTTCTGCAAAGACTATCCATTTTTATGATCGTTGCATTGAAAAGTTCAAAATGAATTTTAGTCGCTATCAAAAGGGAGAAACAATGATTGATAAGGTGGATCTGGATAAAGGCTATTAATCTATGAGGGAGGCAGAAAAATGAAAGCGCATACGAAATCTATGTTACTTTTAATCTTTTGTGCTGGATTTATTGTGATATTGTCAGCATGCTCGTCAAATGAAAACACGAGTGCAACCAATGACGAAAATGGATCCGATGGCGGAGATGGCGATGGTAAAACATACGAGTTACGAATAACACACGTTTTACCCGAAGATCATGCTTCTAATATTGCTTTAGAAGAATGGAAAGAAACATTAGCAGAAGAGTCGAATGGCCGAATTGACTTACAAATTTATCCGAATGGTCAACTGTATGGTTCGGATGCAGAGGCTACAGAAGCTGTGCAGTTGGGAAATATAGAAATGACGATGATTGGCACATTTACGTTAGCTAGTTTTAATGAAAAATTTATGGTTTTTGATTTGCCATTTTTATTTAAGTCTAGGGAAACAGCACATAAGGCCATGGATGGAAAGCTTGGGGAAACACTATTGAAGGAATTACCTGATATGGACATGGTTGGACTCGGGTACGGCGAAAATGGATTTCGCCAGTTCATGAACAGTGAACATCCTATTGAGTCAATTGAAGATTTCAAAGGTTTGAAAACGCGGGTTGTTGAAAATGAATTGTATCAAGATACATTTGATGAATTAGGGGCCAATCCTTCGCCACATGCTTTTGGGGAACTGTATTCCGCATTGCAACAAGGAACGTTTGATGGGGGAGATATGCCCATTTCCATAATTACCTCCAATAAATTCTATGAAGTCCAGGATTATCTTACAATGACGGATCAATTTTACGCTCCTGTTATAACGCTCATTAACAAAGAAAAATTTCAAAGTATGCCTGATGACCTACAAACACTTTTAAAAGAAACGGGTAAGGAAATGTCAAAAAGACAAAGAGAACTGGCGAAGAAACAGGATACTGAAAATATAGAACTTCTAAAGGAAAAAGGGATGGAAATCAATGAACTGACTGCTGAACAAAAGGAAAAACTAAGAGAAAAGGTACAGCCAGTATATGACAAGTATAAAGATGTTATAGGTGAAGATCTCATTAAACTTGCAAAACCCGAATGATTTGAAATGATACGGCTAATAAATCGGATGTTCTCAGCTTTTCTCGAAATCATTGTACGAATGAAGCAGGGAGCTGAGAACTATCTGGATCTTTCGTGAAGCTGGGGGTTCCAAATGAATTTCAAGAAGATAATAGATGAAAAACTGGAAGAGTGGGTTATAGCTTCGGGCTTTATTTTCATTGTCCTTTTAGTTTTCGCCCAAGTTGTATTCAGATATGTATTTAATTCATCCCTTGGCTGGAGTGCTGAGCTTTCCCGATATGTATTAATCTGGTTGGCTTGGATAAGTGTTAGTCTAGCCATTCGGAAAAATGCACATATTCGGGTTGAAGTTGTAAAAAAGCTTTTTTCAGATAGATTTAAATTAATAATTGAATTTATCGTTCTGGTGCTATGGGTCACTTTTTCTGTATTTTTGGCCTATTTAGGATTTCAGTTTGTTAAGCAAGTTCAACTGACCGGACAAACAAGTCCCTCGATTGGTATTCCTATGTGGATTGTTTATTTGGTCGTTCCAATAAGTGGAGCATTAATGATCATGCGTCTAATTCAACAGTTCTATTTTGTATTTAAAACAGATCCGAGTGAGCAAAAGGGGGGATAAATTGGCATCAGCAGTTCTTTTCGGAAGCCTGTTTATACTTATTTTTATTAGTGTTCCAATTGGTATCTCAATTGGTTTGTCCACTTTAATAACTATTATTTTTGTAAGTGATAATATACCACTCCTCACAGTGGCTCAAAAAGCTTTTACATCTTTAGACTCCTTTCCCTTAATGGCTATTCCGTTTTTTATGTTTGCAGGATTGTTAATGGGAAAGGGTGGGGTTTCCAAAAGACTATTAGAATTTGCTGGAGCTCTTGTCGGCTTTCTAGTCGGTGGTTTGGCAATGGTCACAGTACTTACGTGTATGTTTTTTGCAGCAATCTCAGGGTCCGGTCCCGCTACTGTGGCCGCAATTGGGTCTTTTATGATTCCTGCTATGGAGAAGAAAAATTATGGGGAAGGTTTTTCTTCAGCGATTACAGCGACTGCTGGCTCTATCGGAGTCATTATCCCCCCAAGTATACCATTAGTATTATTTGGTGTTGTGGGAAGTGTATCAATAGGAAGTTTATTTATGGCTGGAATTTTACCCGGCATTCTCATCGGTATCATTTTAATGATTACATCTTATCTTCTTCTGAGGAAAAAAGGTATAGAAGTAGATCCGACCACACAGAAAATTGATATTAAACATGTGCTGAAAACATTTTATGATGCCAAATGGGCACTATTGGCCCCCGTGATTATTCTTGGTGGAATTTATGGCAGTATCTTTACCCCGACGGAAGCTGCGGCTGTCGCAATCATTTATGCATACATTGTCGGTGCATTTATCCACAAAGAGCTGAAATGGAAAGATATATATAGTTGCATCATGGAAACGTCTTCTATTATGGGATCGACCTTATATATGATTGGGTTATCCATAGCTTTTGCTTATATATTGAATTTGGAACAGATCCCACAAACAATCGCTAACTTTATTATCGGTTTTTCCGGCAGTGATATTGTTGTTCTATTGCTCATTAATCTTTTTTTAATCATTGTTGGAGCATTTGTGGATACGATTGCTGCATTGGTAATTTTAACTCCGATATTGTTGCCGATTGCAACACAAATTGGAATGGAGCCGGTGCAGTTTGGAGTTGTCATGATATTGAATTTAGCAATCGGTTACATTACTCCGCCGCTCGGTGTCAACTTGTTTGTTGCCTCTGCAATTAGCAAGAGGCCTATCGAGTCAATTGCGAAAGCAGCTATTCCTTTATTCTTAGCAATGCTTTTATCTTTGTTGATCGTTAGTTACGTTTCACCACTAACGATGTTTCTACCTAATCTTATGAATTAATTTACGAGGGAGGAATATTGATGGAAGCGGAAACGATTTTGCAAAACGGTGTCATCGTTTCAATGGATGATGATCATCATTATTTCAAAGCGATAGCCATTAAAAATGGGAGAATCATTGCTCTTGGAGATAATTCTGATGTCCAACAGTATACTGGAAAGGACACGAAAGTTATTGATCTTGAAGGAAAGACGGTTGTCCCCGGTTTAATTGATGCTCATCAACACATGTTTTCAACTGGATTTAATTTACAAAACGTTGACTGCCGGGTGACATCTATTAAAGAGATGGTTGAAAGAGTAAAAGAACGTGCCCAATTTTGTGATCCGGAAGAATGGATTATAGGTTGGGGATTTGATGAATCTAGTCTTACAGAAAAACGTCTCCCAACTAAAGATGATTTTGTTGACATTAACAACCCGATTTTTATTTCCCGTTACTGTTTACATGCAGCTGTGGTGAATGATACTGCATTAAAAACAGCAGGTGTAACAAAAGAGTCAACAGTGGACACGGGGGAATTGAAAAAAGATAACAATGGAGAATTGACGGGTGTTTTAAAAGAAGAAGCAATGGATTTGGTAACAGCTAAAATGCCACCGTATTCAACAGAACAAATGAAACAGGCACTTCGTCTCGCTGATAAATACTATGTTCAACACGGTATTACAGCGGTTCATGAAGCTGGGTTTGGTTTCATAACAGGTTCATTTAAAGAATATACAGTGTTTAATGATATGGTTGAAAACCAATCGTTAAATGTGCGTATGAACGGAATGATTTTAAATCGGTTTTATAAAAATGCACGTGACATGAATTTAAAACCCGGTTCAGGAAGTCATCGTCTAAAAATAGGTCCGATAAAAATGTTTGCTGATGGAACAATTAGTGGGATGACAGCATCGGTGACAAAGGCATACCGGGATAACAACGGTTATGGTCAACTGGTGCATTCGTACGAAGACCTTGCCCGAAGTGTTCTTGAGGTGCATAAAGCAGGTTGGCAAATAGCTATTCATGCCATAGGGGATCATGCTGTGAAACAAGTGTTGGATGCTTATGAAAATGCCTTGGAAAAATTCCCACGTTCTGATTGTCGTCACAGAATAGAACATGCCAGTATTGCAAATAAAAACCTTCTTCAGAGAATGAGCAGACTAGGAATCATTTCTGTTCCACAACCGTCGCTTATTCATTTAGCCGGCGACGTATACATGGAGAACCTGCAAGATGATGTCATTAATCACGTTTTTGCTATTAATAGCTTTTGTAAGTATGGATTGACACCTGCGGGAAGCTCGGACTCTCCTGCAACTCCGTGTTCACCAATGCTTGGCATATATACGGCTGTAAGTCGCGAAACCAAAAATGGAAAATGTTTTATTCCGGAAGAAAGGGTGAGTTTATATGAAGCATTAAAAATGTACACCAAACATGCAGCTTATGCATCATTTGAAGAGACCGAAAAAGGGACACTCGAGGTGGGAAAATTGGGAGACTTAACTATTCTGCCGAAGGGCTTTCTTAATTTTTCACCGCAACAGATAAAAAATACTGAAATAGATATGACCATTATTGGCGGTGAGATTATCTATGAAAAGGAGAGGGATTTTAATGAGAAACAACGTGAAAAAGAGTTTAACTGAATTGGACCAAAGACATTTTATTCATCCAACATCTTCTATTAAGCAACAACAAGAACACGGCCCGGCGTTTATTTTTACGGAAGGTGATGGTATATACCTCAAAGACAACAATGGCAGGGAATTAATTGATGCGATGTCCTCACTATGGAATGTCAATATTGGTTATGGAAGAAAAGAATTGGGGAAAGCGGCACAACAGCAAATGGATACATTGGCATTCAGTTCAGCGTTTTCCACTTTTAGTCATGAACCAGCCATTCGCCTATCAGAAAAGCTGGCAGAATTGGCTCCGGATGGACTAAACGCAGTCTTTTTAACATCCGGTGGATCAGAATCTAATGATTCCGCCTTTAAATTGGCACGTCACTATTGGAAATTGAGAGATCAGCCTGAACGTAAGAAAATCATTTCACGGCAAAGAGCCTACCATGGCGTTTCTTCTGGTTCTACCAGTGCTACTGGAATTCCGCAGTTTTGGGAAATGGCTGGTTTATTGTCAACGGACTTCATACATGCGGATACGCCTTATGAATTAGGAACTGCGCAGGCAATTGCTTCGATTCGTAACCTCATTGAAAATGAAGGTCCCGAAACGATTGCTGCTTTTGTGGCAGAACCGGTACAAGGAGCAGGCGGTATTATTATTCCACCTGATGATTATTTCCAGGAGATTCGTAAACTTTGTGATGAATACGGTATTTTATTTATTGCAGATGAAGTTATTACGGGATTCGGTCGAACAGGAACCATGTTTGGCTTGGAGCACTGGGGTGTTGTGCCTGATATGATGACGTTGGCTAAAGGTATCACAAGTGGTTACATCCCACAGGGTGGTGTCATGGTTTCCGATGAGATTCATGAAACTTTAAAGGAAAAGTCAGAAGGAACGTTGTTTCATGGTTTTACGTACAGCGGACATCCGACAGCCTGTGCAGTAGCATTGAAGAATATTGAAATCATTGAAAATGAAAATCTCGTGGAAAATTCAAAAGAGATGGGGGATGAAATGTTAAATGGATTCCGTTCAATAAAAGATAAGATCGATATTATTGGAAATGTCCGCTCATTAGGGTTGTTAGGTGCTGTTGAATTAGTCGAAGATCCATCTACTAATAAACGATTTTCACCTTCATTAAAAGTAGCACCCAGAGTCGTTGAAATATTGGCTGAACGAGGAATGATTTGTCGTTCGGTCACTTATGATAGTACAGATATCATTACGTTTGCTCCACCGTTAATTATTAATAAAGAACAAATTGATAACATGATTGAAATTCTTTATGATTCTATACTCGAAGTACGAAGAGAAAAGAATATATAAACCAACTCCCCCTTCCATGATGAAGGGGGGACGAGTATCATGGATGCTTTTTCGAATGTAGATAAAGAACAATATAAAAGGGTTAAATAATTTAAAAATATATTGAAAATTTAATCAATTAGTAGTAAACTATACATTAGCTGGTGATACCGGTTGAACAATTATAACATTAGGTTTTTATATAGAGTTTCACTTTAAGACAATGTCAAGGGGGAAGCAGACATATGATTGATACAGTAAACAAAAGCAGCATGGTGAGTGGAGAGGAAAATAACTTTCCCCAGAGACACAAAAACTTTTTCCACGCCTTTTTATTTTTTTATGAACCATAGTTTTAAAAAAGGCAGTTGCGATTGGTAAAAAGTGTTTAGGACAATTTTTATAAAGGAGATGTTTTGGTGTTTATTAATGGGAAGTGGCTTAGCGGGAAAAAAGAGATGGAAGTAAAAAATCCAGCCAATGGGGACATTGTAGGGACAGTTCCCCGTGTTGAAAAAGAAGACGTTAATGAAGCAATTGACTCGGCACACGAAGCTTTTAATACATGGTCTGGACTATCCAGTAAAGAGCGAGCTTCCTATATGTACAAAGTAGCAGAATTAATGAGAGGCAGAAAAGAAGAACTTGCGCGTACGGCGACGTTGGAAATGGGTAAATCATTGAAGGATATGAATGGTGAAGTCCAAATGGCAATCGATTATATTCAATGGTTTGCAGAGGAAGCACAACGCGTTTATGGGGAAACGGTCCCATCGAAAGCGAATAAAGTCGTAAATGTTATCAAACAGCCAGTTGGTGTGGTTGGAGCAATAACGCCCTGGAATTTTCCTGTTGCTATGATTGCTCGAAAAATCGCACCGGCCATTGCTGTCGGGTGTACTGTTGTTTTAAAACCGTCATCCAATTCACCGTTGTCAGCCAAACTCATTTTTGAAATGTTTGAAGAAGCAGGAATGCCATCGGGTGTCGTTAATTTGGTTTCGGGAAGTGCTGGGGAAATTTCTGATACGTTGTTAAACAGCTCAAAAGTTAAAAAAATAAGTTTTACCGGTTCTACTGAAGTAGGCAAAGAATTAATGGCAGAGTCAGCCAAAACAGTGAAAAAATTATCGCTGGAATTAGGAGGTCATGCCCCGTATATTGTATTTGAAGACGCGGACCTTGACTTGGCTGTTGATCAATTGGTGGCAGGTAAGTTTCGCTGCGCAGGACAAACGTGTGTGAGTATGAACCGTGTTTATGTTCAGGAATCTGTTAAAGATGAATTTGTTCAAAAACTTGAAGAAAAAGTGAAGGATGTAAAAATGGGGGATGGACTGGATCCCGAAACCTTTGTTGGTCCTTTAGTCAATGAGAGTGGTGTCAAAAAAGTTGAAGAGCAAGTCACTGATGCGGTTCAAAAAGGAGCAAAAGTTGTTGTTGGTGGACAACGGCCGCAAAGTGAGACCTTTCAAAAAGGGAGTTTCTATGAACCTACTGTTTTAACAGAGGTTGATGAAACCATGCTCATATCTTACGAGGAAACGTTTGGACCGGTAGCTCCGATTTTTTCATTTAAAACAGAAGAAGAAGTGATATCGAAAGCCAATAGCACGCCTTTTGGCTTGGCATCCTATTTCTATACAAATGATTTATCCAGAGGCCATAGAGTGGCACAGCAGTTGGATTTCGGCATTGTAGGATTAAACGATTCTCTTCCCATCACAGCTTCCGTTCCATTTGGAGGAATTAAAGAAAGCGGGTTTGGAAAGGAAGGCGGACACCAGGGGATTGATGAATATGTTGTTGAAAAGTTATTTTCAACGCAAATCAAACAATAGCATGTTACGGTACCATTTAGTTTAAGATTTTTATCTATCTCATTGTCTGACCATGTCAAGTTAAATAGTTGACGTGTCAGGCAATGAAAGGAATTACAATCCTTGTTATAGGAGTCAAGGAGGGATAAAAAGTTTGAAAGTTGCAATTATTTATGAAGGGCATGAGCATATTCCAAAAGAAGGAATAAAATTGTTGGAAAGTTCAAATTATGATTTACTCAAAGTGAGTAATCCTAATGATATATTAGAAAATTCCCGTTTACAAGAATGTAACGCAATTATGGTAAGAGGGGCCACAATTAATAAAAAAATTATTGATTCATTGCCATATCTTAAAATTATTGCGAGGTGTGGTGTAGGCGTTGATAATATTGACATTCAAGCTGCTTCAGATAACGATGTATATGTTTGTAATGTTCCGGATGCAAACTTTGTATCAGTCTCAGAGCATGTCACAGGTTTAATAATGAATTTATCTCGCAGGTTCTTGACAATGGATCGGGGTGTTCGAACAGGAAATTTTAATATTAGAAATACATCGATTGGTAGAGAGTTGAGAGGGAAAACGATTGGCATTATAGGTTACGGTCGAATTGGTCAGTTGGTAGCAAAAAAGTGTATTTATGGGTTTGATATGGAAGCTCTTGTTTTTGACCCGTATGTCGATTCAAGTCTGACTGAAGATCTTACGATGGTACAAACGATGGACGATATTTTAATACATTCTGATTTTGTTACCCTTCATTTGCCCTATAACCAAAAGTTACACCATTTAATTGATAAGTCTTCTTTAGAAAAAATGAAAACGACAGCATGCTTAATTAATTGTGCGAGAGGGGGGTTGGTTGATGAAGAAGCATTAGCTGAAGCTGTTAAATATGGGGATATTGCTGGAGCGGGTATTGATGTATATGAGGTAGAGCCGCCTTCAAGTCACAGCGACCTATTGCATTTAGAAAATGTGATCCTGACACCACATATAGGAGCAACTACGGAAGAGGCATTATTCTTCATGGCTACTGGTGCTGCTGAAGAAATTAAACATGTTTTGGAAGGCAATGGTCCCAGCAACTGTATTAATCAGGAAATTATTGAGGTATAAAATCACTCTGATAAACAAAATGAAGATTTCATTCGTCCGGTATTTATAACAAGATAAGTCTTAAAATTGTGTTAATTAAATATTATTGTAAAGGAGGGATGTTTGGTTATGTTGAAAGATTTAATAAATAACAGTGTACAACATTTAAAAAATTCAGGCATACGAGACTTTGCTGAGGCTGCACAACAATTAGATGATGGTATCAATTTGACGCTTGGCCAACCTGATTTTGCCACACCTGAACACGTTAAACATGCCGGAAAAGCTGCGATTGATGCAAATCAAACAGGCTATACCAATAAAGCTGGTACACCTGAACTTCGTCAAGTGGCATGTCAATTTGTACAAAAGAAGCATGGATTAACGTACTCGTGGGAAACTGAAACGATGGTAATGAACGGAGCTACACAAGCTTTGGATACCGTTTTCCGGACGATATTGGAAGAAGGGAGTGAAGTTATTCTTGCAGGTCCGGCTTTTCCGGGTTATTATCCATTGATTGAGATGTGCGGAGCTAAGGCTGTATTTGTTGACACGACAAAAAATAATTTTAAAATGACCGCCGATTTAATTAAGCAGCATATAACTGAAAGAACACGATGTGTCCTTCTTTCTTATCCATCAAATCCAGTTGGTACGCTTCTTACAAAAGAAGAACTAGCAAGCATAGCAACACTTTTAAAACAAAAAGATATATTTATCGTTTCAGATGAGATTTACAGTGAATTAATTTTTGACGGGGACCATTCCTCTATCGGATCTTTCCCAGAAGTGAGAAACCAAACAGTAGTAATTAATGGATTATCAAAGTCTCATTCAATGACAGGCTGGAGAATTGGGTTGTTATTCGCACCATCATTTCTAATAGATGAATTGTTAAAAGTCCATTTGTTTAATACAACGTGTGCTTGCTCGATCAGTCAAGAGGCTGCAATAGAAGCTTTAACGAATGGTTTAGATGATCCTATTGCTATGAGGAAAGAATATGAAAGAAGAATGAATTATGTTTATGAACGATTAACCTCGATGGGGATTGAGGCCATAAAACCTCAGGCGGCGTTTTATATTTTTCCCTCTATTCAAAAATTTAGAATGACATCGTTAGAATTTGCAAATAAGCTTTTGAGAGAAAAACATGTCGCAGTTGTACCGGGTTCCTCTTTTTCATCAATCGGAGAAAATTATATTCGTATATCATTTACAAGTTCAATGGATGTTCTTGAGGAAGGCATGAATCGAATGGAGCAATTTGTAAGCGCTTTAAATTGAAATATTTATTAGAGAAGAGTGAAGGAATACATTAAGATGAAGCAATATAGCAATCTATCGTTAAAAGGGTTTAGTAATATTCTTGAAGGTTAATATGGTTAAGCTGATCAAAGGGTTTTTGTATGCATGAAACGTCGAAGGACACAGGAGGTGGCTGTAAACTAACCGAAGTCTATTGGATTAATTTTCATGGTTATGCTCTAACGATGTCAGTCCCAATTGATTCAACCCATCACAATTCTATTTAAATGAAAGGGGAACGTAAAAAATGAGCGGAACTAAATTTGTCGCTTTGCTTATAACGATGATTTTAATGGTTTTTTTGGTTGCCTGTGGTTCCGATGATGGATCTGAAAAATCGAGTGGAACGAAAAATAATGATAAAGACGAGTTGGATCTCGTTAATTCCGGTGAATTTACATTTGCCGCTTCCGGAGAACTTGAGCCATTTAGCTTTATGAAAGATGGGAAAATGGTTGGATTTGATATAGATGTCGGTAAAGCTATTGCAAAAGAACTTGGATTAGAACCAAATCCACAAAAAGCAAAGTTCTCCGGCATCATAACTGGTGTAAAACAAAATCGTTATGATGCTGCTGTGGCTAATCATACCATTACAGAAAAACGTAAAAAACAAGTTAATTTTACTGACCCTTACTACTATAATGGACCAGTTATTTTTACTAGACCCGATAGCAATATAAAGAAGGCTGAAGATTTAGATGGTAAGGAGGTTTCAGTCGCAAGAGGCACAACGTATGTAAACATGGTTAAAGAGTACACGGATAATATTCCACAGGTTGACAGTGATGTCGTTGCGCTTCAGTCTCTAGCAAAAGGGCATCATGATGCTGTTGTTACAGATGCTACCACAGGACAAACGGCTATTAAAGAAGGTCTGGATATAGAAGCTAAGAAGCAATTGAAAATCTCAAAATTAGGAATTCCAGTTGCCAAAGAACATGACAATTTATTAAAAAAGATCAATCAAGCTTTAGATGAATTGAGAGAGAAAGGGAAATTAAAGGAAATCAGCGAGAAATGGATAGGTGAAGATGTTACAGAACCACCTGAGGAATTAAATAATTAAGTTATACAGATTCAGATGTGCACATTTAAATGTGCACATCTGAATATAAGGGGTTGAACATTTTGCAATCTATATTTCATTTTTTCGATGTCCTCACTGGAAGCTTTGATTTATTTTTAAATGGATTATTATTAACAGTTGAACTCACATTCGTTTCGCTCGTTGTTGCTCTTGTCATTGGGCTTTTTTTCTCTTTACTGAAAATTTCAAACTCGAAAATTCTGGAGTGGATAGCAGATATATATATATGGGCAGTACGTGGAACCCCACTCATTGTACAAATCTTCATTCTATATTATGGTCTGACAGCTTTTGTTGAGCTATCTGCATTTACTGCAGGAACTGCAGCCTTAGCTTTTCATAACGGAGCTTACATTGCTGAGATATTCCGCGGTTCTATTCAGTCAATCGACAATGGGCAATCTGAAGCCGGAAATTCATTGGGTATGAGCAGAATGCTTACCATGCGTCGAATTATTTTGCCACAGGCATTTCGTCGTGCGGTACCTCCACTTGGAAATCAATTTATTATAGCTTTGAAAGATTCTTCACTTATTTCCTTCATAGGAATGCAGGAGCTTTTCGGTGTGGCTAACACTCAAGGGTCTAATAATTTTGACTTTTTAACTTTTTACGTTGTGGTAGCCATTTATTATCTGTTTGTTGTGTTAATACTAACTCTTATTGTTAATAGAATTGAGAAAAAAATGTCTACAGGTGATTAATTGGATATAGGAGCATTCCTGTAATGAAAAAATTTGATGTGAAATCGACGAAAACGCCAAATGCATAAAAAAGTCCCCCTTGGTACGATGGAGAGTGTCATTGCAATGACCTCGAATTTAGTACCGAAGGAGGACTTCTACCATGGATTCTACACAAAATCATCGCTTAGCGCAAATCAATGACCAAACATTAATTATCGGGATTGATATAGCCAAACGCAAACATGTGGCTCGAGCGATAGATGATCGGGGCCGAGACCTCGTTAAACGGTTGGTATTTACCAATTCGCAGCAGGGTTTTTCAAACCTTATTGAATGGGCTGATAACTTGTCCAGTGACCACAAGCGCCCCAACATTATCATTGGAATGGAACCAACCGGTCACTACTGGCTGAATCTAGCCTATTACTTGAAAGACCGGGGTATTCAAGTGGTTGTCGTCAATCCGATGAAGGTTAAACGGTCCAAGGAAATGGATGACGATTCACCAACGAAAAATGACACCAAAGATGCCAAAGTTATTGCTCAGATCATACGTGATGGCCGTTATCATGAACCGACCTTACCGGAGGATGTGTACGCTGAATTGCGTGAAGGCATGAAACTCTATGACATGATCCAAGAGGATATGTCCTCGGTCAAAGCCCAAATGCATAATGCGTTAGACCGATACTTTCCAGAGTTTCTCGATGTCTTTAAAGACTGGACTGGAAAGGCTGCCCTCCATCTATTGGAACGAGGCTATTTACCGGAAGATATCCGTAAAGCTTCGGAAGAAGATTTGCTTCTTGAAGTCAAGAAGGCCGCCAAACGCGGTGTGGGCATCAAACGCATTCAGGATTTGAAACAGGCGGCTGAAGGCAGCATTGGCCTCACAGTGGGATTACAAATGGCACGTCAGGAAATGCGTTATTTGATTGATCAGTATAAAGCTCTTGAAGCACGTCTTATAGCTCTTGAAGCACAACTGGAAGACCTTGTTCGTCACATCCCTGGAGCTGATCAGATGATAGCCATTAAAGGTGTCAGTGCCATAACAGTCGCCGGTTTCTTCGCCGAAGTTGGTGATTTATCGAATTATCGGGATCCACGCCAAATCATTAAATTAGCGGGACTCAATCTAAAGATGAATCAATCAGGGATGTTCAAAGGCCAAACAACCATAACTAAACGAGGACGCAAACGATTGCGAAGCTTACTCTATCTAGTGGCACGCCCATTATCCCTGCACAATGAAGGATTCAAGCAACTATACCGTTATTATCGTTATCGATCCGATAATCCGTTAACAGGAAAACAATCATTTATCGCGTTAAGCCGAAAACTCATCAAAATCTTTTATGTATTAGGGACACGAAAGTGTACGTTCCAAGAAGAACGCATGATTCGTGACATCCCCATGATGTCGACGTTACAGGACGTTGCTTAAGAAGGCACACAGCTATCGTTCTGAACCATCTTTTAACAATTGAAGCACGGATTAGCCGGTCGATATTCCATCCGTTAGGGCATAGACCCACCTTAGGAGCATTTCCGGCATCCACCATGGTCAGGTTGAACGAAGGAATTTGCGCGCATAGACGCCGAGAGACATGGGAGGGTCCACCGCCATGAAAACGTGGAGATCCAAGGTGCGATCATAAGATTAGTTATCCATTTAATGGAAATTACCCTGTTAGAGCGTACTCGGCATAACTTACTGATTCCATATATATCCTTAATTGTAATATAAAGGATACACGACCATTGTGAGCTTCAATAAATCAAAAGAAATCGGGAGAAAAACGAAGGAATTCCAAGAAAACATTAATTTATTGAGGGAGGGATTGTATGGATGAAAAACAGGAAATGATTCAAATTAAAAATTTAAATAAATCTTTTGGAGATTTGAGTGTTCTTAAGGATATTAATATGAAAATATATGAAAGTGATGTTGTAGTGCTAGTAGGCGCAAGTGGTTCAGGTAAAAGCACAGTATTACGCTGTATGAATTTTTTAGAGAAAAAAAATAGTGGGGAGATTTTAATTGAAGGAGATCCGATAGAGTCGGATACACATAACTTGAACAAAATTCGCGAACGTGTCGGGATGGTTTTTCAACATTTTAATTTATTTCCTCATAAAACAGCTCTCGGAAATGTCGTTGAAGCACCTATACAGGTAAAATCTATGGACAAACAAACAGCTGTTAAAGAAGGGAAAGAATTACTTGATAAAGTTGGGCTCAGTGATAAATATGATGTTTACCCTTCAAGGCTCTCAGGTGGTGAGAAACAGCGTGTAGCAATTGCTCGAGCATTGGCCATGAAACCGGATATAATGTTATTTGATGAACCAACATCTGCTCTCGACCCAGAATTGGTAGGGGAGGTACTAACGACTATGAAGACACTTGCTGATGAAGGGAAAACCATGATAGTCGTCACCCATGAAATGGGTTTTGCTCGTGAGGTAGGAAACTGGCTTTTTTATTTGCACGATGGGTGTATTGTTGAACAAGGACCACCTGATGAGATAATCAATGCACCCAAGGCAAAACGTACACAGGAATTTTTAAGTAAAGTATTGTGATTATGTGGCGTGCTTAAACAAGCAGGATAAATCCTTAGAACAGTATCCATCGAAAATGAACTGCGACCCTACATGTTAGTGATAAAATGTGCGATTAGTATAAATAGAGAAGGCGAGTGCTTCGCATACCGAAGCCACTCGTCTTTTTTTGCATTCTTTTGGAAAACTTGGAAAGGATATAGATAAAAGGAAAAGTCACTAAAATAGTTAGGAGGCGAATCTCATGGCTGACGATAATAACGAAAAGACTGATGAAAGCCGGCGCCGGTTTATTAAGAATACCGGATGGGTTGCCGGCGGTGTTGTTGGCGGGTCGCTGTTTGGCGGTCTGTTAACGAGCCAACTACAGGATGAACCGGATACTCAAACCAAAGAAAAAGAAACAACCCAAACGTTGCAGGAAGCACGAACGTTTTTCAGTCGTAAAGAAGACTTTGAAACATTGAGTGCAGCAACTGAGCGTATTTTGCCGGAAGACGATGATGGTCCGGGCGCGATTGAATTGGGTGTTCCCTTTTTCATTGATAAGCAATTGAGCGGGTCATGGGGAACGAACGATAAGGCATACATGAAGGATCCTTTTTTTCAGGACAACCAAACTTATGAGTATCAACATAAGGATACCAAGCAGCATAAATCAGGACCGAATACAAGCTCGCAGGCGCCATCAAGTGTTCCAAGATATCAAACACGGATGAACCGGGGCGAGATTTATATTCGGGGATTACGACGGATGAATGAAGTGAGTCAGAATAAATTCGATAAAAAGTTTTTTGACCTTGAAACAGACCAGAAGGATGAGGTACTTAAGGCGTTTGATAATGGTGAAATTATGATGAGAGGTGCTGCAGGTGTCACATTTTTTAATCTTCTGCGGCAAATGACGCTGGAGGGTGCGTTTTCCGATCCGGTCTATGGCGGCAATAAAAACATGGCGGGGTGGAAAATGAAGGAATTCCCTGGTCCGCGATTGGGTTATACGCAGGAAATTGAAAGTGAAGAGTTTATCAAAAAAGAACCGAAAAGCTTACGGGATTATCAATCATGATCGGGGGTATCAATCATGGCTAAAAAATTGGATAAAGTAGACGTCGTTGTTGTTGGAACCGGCTGGGCCGGCGGGGTCATTTCAGCTGAAATGGCTAAGGCCGGCAAGAAAGTGGTAGCCCTGGAACGAGGGGACAAGAAAAATTTACAAGACTATACAGGTGAAAAAGATGAGCTGCGTTACATCGAACGTTTTCAAATGATGCAGGATTTGTCGAATGAAACCATTACGTCCCGGAACAACATCGGGGAACGGGCGTTGCCGGTCCGAACACAGGATGAGATGAAT
Organism: Lentibacillus halophilus; assembly: GCF_055395055.1. NCBI lineage: Bacteria > Bacillati > Bacillota > Bacilli > Caryophanales > Bacillaceae > Lentibacillus > Lentibacillus halophilus. Next base: position 167,851 of record NZ_AP043750.1, on the reverse strand, counting down.
GCCGGAACCGATACCGGTGGTGGCAGTGTCCATTGGGCAGGTGCCGTCTATCGGTATCCGCCGTATGATTTTGAAATATACAGTAAGACGGTCGAGCGTTATGGAAAAGACAAAATACCGGACGGCATGACCATTCAGGATTGGGGCATCACATACGATGAAATGGAGAAATATTATGATCGCTTTGAAAAAACGGCCGGTATTTCGGGCGAAGAAGATCCCCTTGGTCCGGAACGCTCGGATGATTACCCCAATCCGCCGCTGAAAGAAACCGAACCTATCCGGTTGTTCAAAAATACGACGAAGGACATGGGGTATCATCCATATCAAGTGACATCGGCCAACGTCTCACAGCAGTATGAAAACCCGGATGGCGAAACGCTGAACGCTTGTCAGTACTGCGCGTTTTGTCACTATTATGGGTGTGATTTCGGTGCAAAATCAGATCCTTTGATGACTGTTATTCCGACCGCTCAAAAACACGACAACTTTGAATTGCGGACGCAATCCTACGTACGCCGCGTGCTTTATGACGGCAATAAAGCAAACGGGGTTATGTATACCGATACCGAAACTGGCCAGGAATTCGAACAGCCAGCCGATGTCGTTGTGTTAGCAGCATTCACGTTCACGAATAACCGGTTGCTCATGTTGTCGGACATAGGTGAACAATATAATCCGGAAACGAGAAAAGGCGTTATCGGACGAAATTTCAATGGTCAGATGAATATTACATTTCTTGGTGCCACAGGCTTTTTCGACGAACGCAAATTCAACCTTTACATGGGTGCCGGCGCACTGGGCGGTACCATGAATGATTTTGCGGCTGATAATTTTGACCACTCGGATGTCGATTTCCTTAATGGCGGTGCTATCGAAATCAGACAGTATGGCAGCGGTGCTATAGAAAGCAACAGAGTTCCAAAAGGCACGCCAAATTGGGGATCGGAGTTTAAGAAAAACGCCAACTTTTATGCGAACCGGAACCTGACCATCTGGTATACGTCCGCCATCATGTCATGGTATCACAATTACATGGATTTGGATCCCACCTATAAGGATGACTTCGGTGATCCGTTGCTCCGTATTACCAATAAGTATACCGACCAGGATCGGAACATCGCCAAATTCGGTATAGAAAAATGTAAGGAAATTATGGAAAACATGGGTGCGGATACGGTTGACGTCGATGAAGTGCCGGACGAATTTGACCATATTTATCAAGGCGGCCATTATGCCGGCGGTGTCATTATGGGCGACGATCCAGAGACATCTGCTGTTAATAATTACTTGCAAATGTGGGATGTGGACAACCTCTTTGTTGTGGGCGGATCCGCATTTCCGCATTTCCCGGGGCATCATCCGACGTTAACCATCGGATCATTGGGCTACCGTGCAGCAGAAGGCATTGAAAAATATCTAAAAGAAGGCGGGCAGCTGGTCCAGCCTAAGCAGAAAGCATAAATAGGAGTTTGCCGCTTCCCATTGCGGCGGTCAAATGAGGTGCCGTTTAACTCGAGCGATAGGTAAGGACGACTAATCGCGCGGATCGGGGAAAAACTCGCGCGACTCAAGCCCGAGGTCGCGCAACTCCAGGAGAAACTCACGCAGTTCGAGGGGGACTCGCGCAATTCAAGGCTGAGATCGCTCAGCTTGAAGGAAAATTCGCGCGACTCAAGGGGAAACACACGCGGTTTGGAGTGAAACTCGCGCAATTCATATCGAATCTCGCGCAGCTTACCCCCTCCCATTTAATCGACTTGGCAACCATATTCCTATTTTTTAAGTTAAACCCAATATCGATGTTTAACTTATTTGCAAGGCGGGTAAATCACTATTGAAGACAATGCGAAGACCAGCCCATGTCCAAACCAACAAATGAATCAGGAATCCGAATAACGGTTTTCGGGTTCCTGATTTTTTTCGTATAACGGTTTGGCAAAAAGGATGGATGAGGCGGTATTCGCGGTTCCAAGGGAATAATTATTTTCAGGATGCAAGCAGGGGAGTTGCAGATGGCTGAGAAACAATTTTATCAAAAAAAATGGGTCATTATAGTGACGGTTGTGATTATTGTTATAGGGTTGCTGGTACTACGGATTGAGCACGTGGACGAACAGGCAAAACAGGACCAGCAAGACACCGAGCAGACAGAAAAAGAACAGCAAGAAACAGAGCAGGAATTAAAAGAAGAAGAAGACAAACAGAAACATCAAGATCAGAACAAACATGATACAGATGACAAAGCAAGAGGGGCTATAAAAAAACAATTGCAAAACGATTTGGAAACCTTGCCTGATTCGACCTCTGTGCGTGTGCAAGGCAGGTTTGATCATGAACCTTATACCATGGAAGTCATATTCCGCGGTGTCGCAGGGTCAACCAAACACGCGACAGTGACCAATATGAAAACAGCGATTTTACAAACCGTTTGCGTTGTGAGCGATTCCGATTATGATTTCGCGACTGTCCGAATCAATGTGATGTACCCATCGGGCGATTCGAATGAGCAAAAACAGGACCAATTCGCCATCAAATCCGAATTTAGTGAAGCAACCATCAATAAGTTGGCCGATCACTGTTCTGACATCGACATGGACCATCTAAAGCAACAAGCGGATAGATGGTGGCAGCATCCGGTATTAAGCGATGACTGATGATCCGTTTTGCAAAGGTGAATAGGCTTTCAATAGATTGATGTATGACTTATGGTTGCTTTAATTAATGGTAGCATTTACGGCGAAGGATCTGTTTGGGATGATACAAGATTGAGTGATTATTCTTATGAATTGTGAAAAAACATTGACACTTTAGAGTATCCAGTGTTACTATACAAGTAATCAACCAATAGTTCACTAGGTACACTAATAGTTCGCAAATTGGTGGTGAGGTTGTGAATCAGGAATTTTCGAACAGTCAAGGCATACAGGCGCTTGAACGCGCAGTACTGATTTTGGATGAAATAAAAAACAATGACGGTCCGATAACATTAACGGCGCTGTCGCACAAAGTAGGTATGTCTAAAAATAATTTAAAAAAGTATCTTGTCAGCTTTGTTAAATCTGATGTTTTAACGTTTGATGATGACAAAAAAACGTATGACATGGGATCTAAACTGATCGAACTGGGCTTATATACGTTAAACAAATTCAGCATCTCTTCAATCATTGATCCGTTTATGCAAAAGATTAAAAAGGAAATCAAACATTCATCAGCCCTTGCCGTCTGGACGGATAATGGCCCGATGATTTCCAAGTATCAAAGCAGTGGTCGATCGATTAATGTTGGGATAGAAATAGGTTATTACCCTCCGCTTCTTATGAGTTCGGTCGGAAGGTGTTTCGCTGCATTTCTGCCGAATCAATCTATACAGGACATAATGAATAGAGACATTGAGGACTATCATTTGGACAGAAAAGCAGTTGAGGACGATTTAAATCGTGTGAGGGAAGCTGGTTTTGCGTCAAGAGATCAAGAATTCGGTGATTTGCCCGGAGGACATGCTGTTTCAAGCCCGATTTTTGACCACTCCGGCGAAATGATTGCTGCTATTTGTATGATTGGTTTTGCAAACGATTTAAATACGGATGCCCAATCCTATGATGTTCAGAGATTGATAGAGATTACCAAAGAAATTTCCGATCAGCTTACTTATAAATAATAAAGGGGGGTGATTTGTTCAGAGTCGTGTAAATGTGAGCTAAAATAACGTGTACTAAAAAATAGCTAAGGAGGATAATTATGAGTCAGTCAGCAGCAAATATGATTAGTTACAGTGATTTTCTTCAAAAAAGTACGAAGCCAAATATTCGTCCTTGCCTTTGGAAAGGGAAGGATATCAATGAATTTTTATATGGAACAGGGTCAAGTTTAAGTGAAGGCAGAAGCGCTGTATCACTGATCAATGAAGACACAGGGGATGCCCAGGGTGTGTCTCCCAATGTAAACGCATTGGTGCAAGTACTAAAGCCGGGAGAACATAATGAGCCGCATCGACACAGCAACATGGCCATCTTCATTGTTTTCCAGGGAGAAGGATACAGCATCGTTGAAGGCGAAAAGTATGAGTGGGAAAAGGGAGATGTGTTTTTTGCTCCTGCATGGCTGGCACACGAACATTGCAACACGTCTGATAATGAAGATGCCATTCTTTATACCATCCAGGATGTGCCTTCTGTCTCCGGTATGGGAGCATGGTTTTTGGAAGAACCCGTTGGATCAGGTGCAAAACACGTCGTATCAGGAACCGATAAAAGCGATATCATTCCTGATAAATAACAACCATTGGTATGTCGCGTGTTAAAAACAACTGGATATCAACTCAATAAGTGGAAACAACTGTGGTGGTTTAACATGGGCTTATGCGGACACGATCACCATTAAACCTGAGTCCAAGGGTGCCTCCTTGGGCTGAAGGGTGTCGTGTCCACCTTGTGTTGTAAGTGTAAGACAAATAATGAAGTATATTCGTCTATAATAATAGTAACAAATCTAGACACAACTTGCAAATTATAGAAATAGTGACGCAGGCGTTTAAGGAGGGTGAAAGCAATGAGTTTGGGGTTGCTTGTTTTTCTAGGAATCGTCCCATTATTGATTCTCTTTTTCTTCCTCATCATATTACGGTGGACAGCAAGAACATCGATGATCTTGGCATTTGCATCCGTCTTAGTTTTGGCAACAACTGTATGGGAAGTACCTGCAAACAAAATCGCTGGTGCCAGTTTCATTGGTTTTGAAACCGCATTCAGTATTTTGTATATTGTGTTTGGTGCCTTGCTTCTGTTGAACATGCTAAAAGAGAGCGGTGGATTGGGTGTCATTCGAAATAGTATTTCCGGTGTGACAGACGATCGGCGTATACAAGTCATACTTATTCTATGGATTTTCGGAGCGTTTTTGGAAGGCGCTGCCGGTTACGGGTCGACAGGAGCTGTGATTGGTTCAATGTTGGTCGGGCTTGGTTTTCCGGCCATGGCTTCAGCTCTTATGGTTATGATTTTTCAAAGTACATCTGTGACTTTCGGTGCAGCTGGTGCGCCCATTTCCATAGGTCTCAGTTCGGGTCTTGGAGACGGCAAACTCGCCGATGTCAATTCTGCGCTTCAAGTAGATACGTGGGGTCCATTTCTTTTGGAAATGACCGGAAAGATTGCGTTGGTTCACGGTATTGTGGGCACCCTTATACCTCTGTTTATGGTCGTCCTTCTTACTGGATTCTTTGGCCAATCCGTTAGAGAAGGTTTTAAAGCGTGGAAATTTGCTCTTTTTGGAGGACTTAGTTTAACAGTACCATATGTCTTATCAGGCGTATTTTTAGGCCCTGAATTTCCTTCCTTGCTCGGTGGGCTCATAGGAATTGTCATTGCAGTCATAGCCGCGAAAAAAGGTTGGTTTATGCCTAAAGATACGGTATGGCGATTTAAAGATAAGTCTGAATGGAAAGAAGAATGGAGTGGCATTCTTGAAATCGAGAGTGAAAAGATAGCCTCTTTTTCAGCATTCCGATCATGGCTTCCTTATATTATCACAGCTGCTTTGCTTTTTATTGTCAATGCTCCCTTTTTGCCCATTTCTTCTTGGTTGGGAAAAACGGATATTGCCGTTAACCACATTTTCGGGAGCGAACTCGGTACTGATTTTGGATTACTGACGTCTCCCGGATTCATCTTTTTAATCGTCTCAATTTTGACTTATTGGATGCATGATATGGAATGGACGTCATTTAAAAGCGCATTGAAAGAATCCGTGAAAACCATTGGGTCAGCAGGTGCAGCATTGATATTTGCCGTTCCAATGGTTCAGGTCTTTCTTCACAGTGACGGCGGTGCTGCAGGATTTGAAAGTATGCCTGAAACGTTGGCGAGTGGATTAACGATACTATCAGGTAATATGTGGGCATTTATAGCTCCAGTTGTTGGTGCATTAGGGGCCTTTCTTGCCGGAAGTAATGTGTTCAGTAACCTTATGTTTAGTCATTTCCAATTAAACATGGCTGTCAGTTCACAGTTACAGCCGTCATGGGTGTTAGCCCTTCAAGCGATTGGTGCCGGTGCTGGAAACATGTTCAGTGTTCATAACGTGATTACAGCGGCAGCCGCCGTCGGTCTGGTTGGACGAGAAGGAGAGATTATCAGGAAAGTTATTTTGCCTGGTTTTTATTATATTCTTCTGACAGGTGCTATTGGTTTTGTTATCTTAATGGGAATTGGGTTAAATATCGGAACGTTTGTCGTTATAGCTATTTACGCAGCCGTTATAGTAGCTATATGGATGAATAATAGAAATAAATGGACACCAATGGATAACAAACAAAGGAAGATGAATAATTAGGGGTTGCTGAATGATTTATATCTTACCTAAGAATAATAGGGGCTTTCGATCTCGGACCGAAAAAAGGTTCTCGACCATTAAATATAAAACGTATAAAAAAGTATCCCGGAGGATCTTTTCAAGATTCATAACCAGGAACTGGATGGAAATGACCGTTTCACTGGTCACCCGAAGACATGCTGAAATAAGGCCAAGTCCATACGAACGCTTGCCCTCGCCAAACTTGCCTTCTATCGCATTTCGTTCTGCGGCATCCTGATATTCAATTTGTTTTTGAAGCCGGTTCTCCTGAGCATTTTTGGAAGGGCGGCCGAGTTTTGGTCCGCTCAGCCGGATGCCGCGCTCCTTGCAGTAGCGTCGGTTTCCCCTTGTCCGGTAAATCTGGTCAGCCAGGACCGCCTCCGGATAAGTACCATGGCGCCTACAATAGGCCTCAATGGAGTCCTGAAGATAGACTCCTTCATGATAGGCGTCCCATGACAGTTTATCCAGCGTGGTATAACCATTGATCATGCTTACGGAGATTTTGGCCCCGAACTCAACATTGGCATCTGTTTTACCACGTACAATCGGACGTACATGAGGCTGGTGGATACTGACGATGCGATGGTCGATTTGATGCTTTTTATGGTCATACATGTGCTGCTGTTGACGGGTTAGTTCCTGTATGACCAATAATTCCCCATACTGACGCTTGTCCAAAGGTGACAGTCCTACCTGTTGCACGAGGAACGAGATGTGTTTTAAGTTTCTCTGAACGTAGTTTAGCTGCTTGCCAACGGCTTGTCGAACGTTTTTGCGTCCCGGTTGCTTTTGCTTGGAAATTGCCAGATAAGCCTTGCGGGCTTTCTTTCGATAGGTACGTGGTTTCCGTCGCTCACCTTTCAAAGGTTCATGCAGCGTATCGATCATGGCTTCAAGCTTTTCCCGTGCCTGATTTAACAAATTCAAATCCGTTGGATAGGCGATATCGGCTGGGGCACAAGTGGCATCCATCATCAGCTTTCCCTGATTAGGTAAGCTATCAGCCGTTCCCTGATTGGACTTGTCACCATGTGAACCGCCGGTTCCTTTATGGTCATTATCTGAATCATCATCATCGTCCTGGTCACGCTTTGTTTGTTCTTCCACTATCCATTCATTGACTTGGTTGACGATGGAAGCATCCAGGCGTTTACGGAAATACGTCATGGTCGAGGCATGAAAAGGCGCTTCTTCCTGAAAAGATGAAAGCCCGATAAAATACTGAAGATACGGATTCTCCGTAATCTGTTCCACAGTTTCCCGGTCACTCAGTCCAAGACGCTCTTTTATGATTAATGCGCCAAGCGCCGTCCGGACCGAATAGGCTTTGTTTCCTCTTGTTGAATCATTCAGGAGTTGAACGTACTCATCTTCAAGTTTTGACCATGGAATCAGATTGGCCATAACAGCCCAGCGGTTATTAGGGTTCAAACGACCCCCAAAAGGGAGGAAAAATTCATCCGGCATGATCATTTGACGTTCATTATGTTCGTACATTGTCAGGCCTCCAGGTGCAAGGTTTTTTCGTTGAATTTGTCTCTATCCCTTGCAACTTATTTCGACAAAAAGACGCAAAGTTCCTGTCCAATCAGTCATTTTTATTTATTCAGCAGCCCCTAATTAAACAAATAGAAGTATCCAAAAACACCTATCGAACAAAAAATGGATTGACGGAATGCTTACAACCCTTCCACTGGTGTCTCTTGCCAAAAAGTGACTCACTCACAAGCTTTGACATAACCGCATCTTTGGCATATACTAACTAATAATAGATGGATAAATGGATAGTCCGTTCCGATAACGGGAGAGGTTCTTAGCTTCAACCCTCTATAAAAAACTAAGGACAGATGATGAGACGTTTAAAACCATGTGCCTTAGGGCCGTGGTTTTTTTAATGAGAGGAGGTTTTGATATGACTGAACACAATGATCGTTTACAGGGCTTGTCGCAATTGGGAAATCAAGGAACAACTTATGCATTTGATTACACACCGGATGTGCTTGAAGCAATAGACAACGAGCATCCTGACAGGGATTATTTCATCAAATTCAATTGTCCTGAATTTACAACACTTTGTCCGCAAACCGGGCAACCGGATTTTGCGACGGTGTATATCAGCTATATAGCAGATAAGAAAATTGTTGAAAGCAAATCATTGAAGTTGTATTTGTTCAGTTTCCGGAATCATGGAGACTTTCATGAGGATTGTATTAATATTATCATGAACGATTTGATTGATCTGCTTGATCCACGCTACATCGAGGTGTGGGGAAAATTTACACCGCGCGGGGGCATCTCCATTGATCCATATTGCAATTATGGCAAGCCGGATACCCGGTTTGAGCAAATGGCAGAACACCGTTTGATGAATCATGATCTGTATCCGGAAAAGGTTGATAATCGCTGAAAGAGGGATGAGCGAGATCCTCTCCTTCCATGTTAATCCGTCGACTATTTCAAAACGGTTATTGGGCCGTTTTTCCAATCATAGGGAGAGGATAGACCATGTTTGTTTACTTAAATGCATTATTTATTGGCTTGTTTTTGTTGTCGAATGTGTTGGGCGTCAAATTGTTCAGCATCGGTAGTGTCGTGTTGCCCGGTACGCTGGTCGTCTATGTTGTCACGTATATTATTACAGATGTCATCAGTGAGGTATACGGAAAGGATGCTGCGCGGAAGACAGTGCTGGCAGGCTTTTTAACACAGGTGGTTGCACTGGTTTTCATTTTTATTGTCATTCAATTGCCGGCAGCTCCGGATTTTGGTCTTCAGACGGAATTTGCAGCGGTTCTGGGCGGCAGTTTCCGGGTGATGGTCGCCAGTCTGATGTCTTATGCGGTTAGTCAAAATCTTGATGTTAGTATTTTTCATTATTTGAAAGCCCGGCACGGCGATTCCAAATTATGGATCCGTAACAACGTGTCCACGATGACGAGTCAACTTGCTGACACCGCCATTTTTATTACAGTCGCGTTCTGGGGGACGGTTCCATTCAGTGTGCTGATGGGCATGCTCGTCTCGCAATATGTGGTCAAACTGCTGATTGCATTGTTGGACACCCCTGTTGTATATATGCTTGTAACATGGGCTCAAAAAAGTAGAATGAACGTCAATATCCCCGGCGCATAACGTGTGCCGGGGATATTTCTAGAAGATTTCATTCAGAATTTGATCGTTGTTTAGCATAGCGATAATTGTTGAAAAGGTACTGTTACGGATTGACTGCGTCGATACGATCGCGGATGGGCTTCGGGCATCACAGCCGGGCGATCAGACATTTCCGGTCATGCAAACGTATGTGGATGAGATTGTGCTGCTTCTATTAAACGCGCCTTGTTGTTTGTCACGGAACGGTTGGAACAGCGGATCGAACCCTCCGCTGCTGTTACCGTCGCTGCTGCCACGACGCATGAACTGGGATTTCACGGAAAACACATCTGTCGTGTGCTTTTAGGGGGCAACATTACGTTGGGACACATGTCTGATCTTTGCGAGGAATAAAGGGGCAGAGGCGCTGATCAACCGACCACGAAACGGATGCCAGGTCTGATAAGCGCTGCGGTTGTTCTTTCCGGTACATAAACAGATCCATCTGTTATTGGGAATCATTATCTCGATCCTTTTCCATGTATTCTTTGATTTTCTTTTCCTCCCACTTGGCTCCCAAAAAATGATTGTCCTTTATGGATAATCCGTGTATGATGATACCGATTCCCCAGCCACCGAGCGCATAAAGAAACCACCAATAATCCGGGTTGGTGACCATGTTAATAACGAAAAGCAGAGTATTAACGAGCCCATACACAATAAGGTGACTGTAAAAGTCTTTTAAACGCTCAACCTTTTCTTTCGCTTTCATATAAGCTTGGGATTGATGATCCATGAAATTTGCTCCTTTTCGTAATGGTAGAGAATTGCTTTCATTGTGACGCGTTTTCATGCGATGGTCCCATGGTAACACGCATGGCTTCTCACATGACCTGAAACGGATTAGGCAAATAGGAGCCTGGACAGGTAAATGACCCCTGTAACGGTTACAGCGCTGGACAGGGTTGAAAACAACACCATTTGTGCTGCCATATAAGGGTGATTTTGATATTCTTGCGCAATAACCGAACTGTTTACCGATGTCGGCATGGCCGAGGCAATGAAAAGGGCCTGTGCTGCTGTGCCATCGATCCCCAATATATAAATGATCAAAAGAGCGATGGCGGGACCGATCAGAAGCCGGATCAGCAAACTGACATAAACGGGCGATAATATCGATGTCCATTCGATTTGGGCGACTTGAGCCCCCAACATAATAAGCGCCATGGCAATCATAGCATCGGAAATATAGGTGGCCGGCTCCCAAATAACATCGGGGACGGACAGGTTGGTGATGTTCATAAAAATACCGGCGGCCATTGCGTATAAAACCGGCATTCTGAAATAACCGAGCAATGCGCGCAGTTTGCCGACGTTAACCGATTGCAATATAAAAATGCCGTATGTAAACGTCAGAATGTTTTGCATAGTCAGAATGATAACTTGAATGGACATGGCAAATGGATCGCCTCTAAACACGAGATCATTGACAGGGACGCCATAATTTCCGGAATTAAAAAAGATAATGCTATTGGAAAACGTTATCCCTTTTCCACGATTCAATCGCTGCATTTTAATCGCTACTTTGGATATAATGAATAATGTGGTGATATATAATAAGAAAAATAGAACAACTAGCAAAAAAATCGTTGGCGAGAATTCAGTGTTGTACAGTTTGACAAATATGAATCCCGGAACCAGAAAATAAATGTTCAATTTGGCAAGGGTTTGCAGGTCCAAACGAAATTTTTTCTGCATGAAATACCCAATGCCCATGACGATAAAAATGGGGATAAGAATATCCAATAAAATAGTGAATAGTTCCGACATGTTGCTGGCTTCCTTTCGTCGTTGGTACCGTTTATGAACATGCTAATCTATTTCAAAATAACAAAAACAATTTAAAAAATCCAAAAAACAGCTGTTAGCGTACAAAAGCGCCTGTTGTGTGCTTTTAGAAGGCCACTTCGCTCGGGGTCAAAGCGGAAGGAGATTGACCTAAACAATCCATGCGTCCATATGTCACGGTATTTTAAATGAGTGATATGTTTTATTATACGTCATTCGTTATTAACTTTTTAGACGGAAATTGGTAAAATAGTAGGCATCAATTCGAAATGAAAGAAAGATAAGGGAGACATCGACATGACAACATATTCTAAAGACAACCGTTGCCGACTTCTCGTTCAATGCCCGGACGGTCCGGGTATTGTATCAGCTATTTCAACATTTTTGCTGGAGCACGGTGCGAATATCATCGAATCCAATCAATACTCGAGCGATCCTGAACATGGAACATTTTTTATGCGGATTGAATTTTATTGCGCGGATCTTGATGACAAACGATCGGCCCTAGAATCTGACTTCATCCAATTAGCCGAGCGATTTTCCATGGAATACCGTTTCGCTTATCACTGGGAAACGAAACGAACAGCCATTTTCGTTTCCAAAGATTCGCATTGTTTGCTTGAGCTGCTTTGGGAATGGCAGAGCGGGGATTTGGAAACGGATATCACTTGTGTTATCAGTAATCATGACGATGCCCGCGAGCTAGTCGAATCAATGGGCATTCCATTTCACCATATTCCGGCAAACAAGGATATCCGGCAACAAGCGGAAGCAGAGCAAATCCGGCTGATGGAGGAATACGATGTCGATGTGCTTGTTTTAGCACGTTACATGCAAATTTTGACACCGGATTTTGTCGCGCGTTTTCAAGATCGGATTATTAATATCCACCATTCGTTTTTGCCGGCATTTGTCGGTGCCAAGCCCTACGAACGAGCCTATGAGCGCGGTGTGAAATTGATCGGTGCCACCTCGCATTACGTCACAAATGAATTGGATGAAGGTCCGATCATTGAGCAGGATATCGAGCGAGTCGACCACCGCGATCATGTTGCCGATTTGAAAAAGATTGGCCGGAAAGTGGAAAGACGCGTCCTTGCCCGAGCGGTGAAATGGCATCTGGAGGACAGAGTCATTGTGGAGGATAATAAAACGATCGTTTTCAGGTGACTAATAGCGCTATATAAAGGGCTTTGTCCAACTTAGATTGAGTTAAAGAAAAATCCGAACTGATTCATACATAATCTGAATCGGTTCGGATTTTTTGATGACATTAGCGTAGGACAAGCACAGTATTATTTCAGAGTGGAAACGACGTCTTAAATATAGTGTTCGTATTTAGAATTGATCTGTTTCGTTTTGTCCCAGCTTCTTTTTTGCTATTTGTTATTTTTCGTTTTGTTCATGTTCGCATCCGTGTTGTCTTCAGCTGATGTCTTATCGTTATCAGGTTTATCTTCGTCACCAGATTCCTTCTCATCATCAGGCTTTCCATACTGATATTGATTGGGATTAATCGGTTTCCAGTCTTCAGTAGGTTCATAGAATCGCAACAAGTCACCGTTCAGCACTTCATCATTCAAGCTGAGTTCGAAATGAACCTGATTGCGCATTTCTTTCATGTCTTCTGTCGGTTCTTCAATGGGTTCGCCAGTCACATTATCAAAAAAGGTGTTTTGCACATAGCTGTAATCATCAGTCATGAAATCTCCATTTCGGAATGGGACGAATTCTCTATGCTCTTCGGAAAACATGTCTGTGCCAAATTGGATATAATCATTGGCATTGATTCCCAATAGATGCAGCATCGTCGGCATAACATCCACTTGACCGGTATATTCATGATTGATGCCCTGGCTGTCAACGCCGGGTATGCGAATCATATACGGAACGCGTTGCAAGTTAGCGTTTTTCAGTGGTGTTATTTCTTCACCGGTAATCTTGCTCATGGCTTGATTATGATTTTGTGAAATGCCTTGATGGTCACCGTAAATCATGATAACCGAGTCTTTATACAGGCCTTTTTCTTTTAAATCATGGAAAAACTGCTTAAGTGACTCATCCAGATAACGGGCTGTCTGGAAGTAACGATTAACGGTGCCATCGTCAGTATTCGCAGGCGCTATGGACGCATCCCCTTTATCCAATTTGAAATTGTAATGGTGCGTTAACGTCAGCATATGCGCGTAAAACGGCCCATTTTGTTTATCGAGATCTTTGAGCATTGGCATCGATTGCTTGAAGAACGGTTTATCCTTCAACCCGTAATTGATCACTTTATCCTCACTCATGTCATAGTAACTGGAATCATAAAACTTATCCACGCCCATATACTTGTATACTTGGTTTCGATTCCAGAATGACTTGTCATCCCCGTGAAATATAGCACTGGTATAGTTCTGCTTTTGATCGAGAATGGCCGGCATGGACTGATACGTATTCGTGCCTTTCGTGACAAATGCAGCCCCTTGCGGCAATCCGTACAAAGAGTTATCCATCAAAAATTCCGCGTCCGCTGTCTTCCCTTGTCCGGTCTGGTGGAAGAAGTTGTCAAAGTACGTAAAATTCTTGCTCTCATCATGAACGAGGGAATTTAGAAACGGCGTTACTTCTTCCCCGTGCAGTTTATAATCAATCAAGAATGACTGAAACGACTCCAAATGAATTTTGATAATGTTTTTGCCTTCTGCTTTTCCGAAGTATTCCGCGTTCGGTTCGGCGTATTTTTTATTCGTGTAGTTTTCGACTTTATTGATATCGTCACTAGAAGCCATCGACCGTTTTGCGTTGGCTTTCACTGTTTGCATCGTATTGAACACGGCAAAGTTGGGAGCGCCGAGATACTTAACAATATAATTATTGTCAAACACCCGCTCCAACAGCTGCGGACGATCAATTTCGGCCAACCCTAAATTAACTGTGAACACGATGACGCCTGACGCCAATACAGCAAAAGGCCTTTTCCAGCTCAGGCGTGTGACAGTCCAACCCGCCTTCCACTTGACAAACAACGCGGTCAGACCAATCAGATCCAGCGTATAGAGGAGATCATGCCATTCAAACAAACCGATAATACTTTTGCTGATACTGCCGGCGTTCTCCGTCTGCATGAGTGTCTGAATGGTAATAAATGTGTCATAGTCACGATAGAATATGATATTTGAATACATAAACAACGTTAGCAGCGCATCGATAATCAGCAGGGAAATACCAAACCGTTTCCCTTTAAAAAATAACGCAAAACCGAGCAACACCAATCCCGAACTCAACGGATTAATGAATAGCAAAAAGTGTTGCAGCACATTATTAATGCCTAAATTGAATTCTGTGATATAAATAATATATGTTTTAAACCAAAATAGAAGTAGAGCAAGCAAAAAGAACCCCATTTTGGTCGATTTCAAATTTTTAACGTTTCCTAACTTTTGAAGCTTTTCCATTAACGTCACCTCAATTTTTTTACTTGCTTAACGTCATCCCATTCACCTTATCATTACACCATTATCATCTTTTTTGGAGAATGCTCTGATTTCAAACACATTCTATTATATAACTGTTTTGTCATTTTGTTAAGACCTATTTTTTTGGTAAAAGGCCTAGAACGTTTTACCCTGTTAGCTTGTCTATTAAACTATCCGCATTCTGAATTTCCGGGAAAAGTCGAGCATATAAGACGATGAATTATATGCCTTTGCCGGAAGAAATATGCCTATGGGAGGATGATCAAATAGCGCTCCCGGAATTTGACCATTAGTTAACCGTTTTATTTCTGTAACGTTTAGCAAACAGAGTCTCCCTTCGTACAGCGCTTCGACACCGGCATGGGTGGATTAAAGAGAACTCGTACCATGTCATTATAAACATGAAGGTTAAAGTCATAATGTTTTGTATATTAACAAAACGGATATATACTGGTAATAGCGAATGATCACGAAGGAAGGTAAAAGATGGGAATTGCTAAAAAATACGTTCGATTGATAACCAATCATTCACGGTAAGCATTCCTTATACGCCCATTGCATACGTTTAATAAAGAATCGATTAAAAAGACCGGATGATCACTATGACGGGGGAGTGAAAGCTTATGAAAATTCTTGTAACCGAGCTGATGTGGGAAGACGGTTTGGCCGAGCTTAGACGACTTGGATACGCCGTCGATTATGATATGGAGCTTAGTCGGAAACGGGAAGAACTGTTGGAGCTCGTGCCGAATTATGATGCCTTGATCGTCCGAAATGAAACGCGGGTCGATTCCGAATTGCTGGATGCCGCGACAAACGCGAGAGTCATTGGACGGCTCGGGGTCGGGCTGGATAACATTGACTTGAAAGCGGCAAAGGAACGGCATATTCCGGTCATTTCTGCTAAAAATGCGAATGCCACGTCTGTTGCGGAATATGTGATGGCGGCCATGCTGGATGCGTCCCGTCCACTCTCAGATGCTGATGCGGACGTGCGCCGTGGTAGTTGGGACCGCAAATTTTTTACGGGCTATGAATTGAATCAACGGACACTCGGGCTTGTCGGTATGGGTGAAATTTCCAATCGTACAGCGAGAAGAGCCAAAGCATTTGGTATGGATGTCATTGGCTATGACCCGTTTGTTGCGCCGTTTGATCATATACTGGCCGAGACCGGGGTGAGGGCTGCGAACACGCTTGATGAATTGCTTGGTGAGTCGGATTTTATCTCTATTCATGTCCCGCTCACCAACGATACCAAACATATGATGAATAAAGATAAGTTTTCACTGATGAAGCCGCATGCTTACGTGATTAATTCAGCCAGAGGCGGTATCGTTCACGAGCGGGATTTGGTTGACGCTGTGGAATCAGGGGACATTGCCGGCGCCTATCTTGATGTGCTTGAAAAAGAACCTGTTGAGGCCGATTCACCGTTGGCACAAGTTGAATCGATCCGGTTGTCCCCGCATATCGCCGGTTTGACCGATGAAGCACAGTCCCGTACAGCCATGCTGGTTGCCCAGGAAGTTGATCGAGTGCTTCATGGTGGAAGATCAATTTGCGCCGTCGTGTGACAAACAGGGGACGTCTGTCACGACTATACTGATCCGGTTGATAAACTCGAAATCTGGTTGATATCTGCCACGATCCGGTTGATAAATTCGAAATCTGGTTGATACCCGCCACGATCCGGTTGATAAACTCGAAAACTGGTTGATATCCGTCTCGACCCGGTTGATAAATTCGAAATCTGGTTGATATCTGCCACGATCTGGTTGATAAACTCGAAATCTGGTTGATATTTGTCTCGACCCGGTCGATAAACTCAGAAGCCATTCCAGCGGAGGATTCGTTCATGAAGAAAACGTTACTAATTACGGCATCAAGTGTCATTGTTGTATTGCTGGTCGGCTTGTTGTTTGCGGGTAATTATTTTTACGGAAAAGGAATTAAGCGCGGCACGGATGTCGAGCTTCACCGGGGATCGACTGAGGAAGTCAACACGTCCCCGGTTTCAGGAAATAAACAGCCTTTGAACAAGGCTAAGAATTGGTATGAAAATCAAGACAAGCAAACGTTGACCTTAACGTCGTTTGACGATCTAACACTACAAGCCAAATACATAAAGAACGAAAAAGCGAGCGACAAGACTGCTATTCTCGCACATGGCTTCCGGAAAACGGGCGATGCGATGGGGGACCTTGCGAAATTTTACTATGACAAGGGATTCTCCATTTTACTGCCCGATGCACGGGGGCACGGTGACAGTGACGGCGACTATATTGGGTATGGCTGGCATGATCGGCTGGATTATATCGATTGGATCGATCGGATGATTACTGAATACAACACTGACGACATTATATTGCACGGCAACTCAATGGGAGCGGCGACGGTATTGATGGCAAGTGGGGAAGAGCTTCCCGACGAGGTGAAAGGCATCGTTGCCGATAGTGGCTACACGACTGTTAAGGCTGAACTGGCCCACCAGTTAAATCACTTGTATAGCTTGCCGTCGTTTCCATTATTGGATGTCACGAGCCTCATTACCAACGTGCGAGCCGGTTATATGCTGGGTGAAGGCTCTGCTGTGGAACAGGTGAAGCAGAACACCCGTCCATTAATGATTATTCACGGTGGCAGCGATGAGCTGGTCCCGACCGATATGGCGAAGGAAATATATGATGCCGCCAGCGGGGACAAATCTCTATGGATCATCCCTGACGCCGAACATAAGGAAGCATTTGACATGAAAACAAAACTATTTAAGAAACGCGTGGGTGCGTTTGTCGACCGGGCACTAAATAAGTAGTGTCCGGTTTTTTGGTGTGCGTGGGAGGCAGATAGATTATAAGAACGACAAACGCTGCCACTCGAGCATACCGAATAGACGATTGTCGGACGTAGCCGAAAATCAACGGCCTTCAATCAACTCACCGCAACTCAGGACAGAGGCCGCGCAACTTAGCGCTGAAGTCGCGCAATAATTAGAAATGTCGCGCAGTCCGAAGCGCAACTTGCGCAGTCCAGCCCCGATGTCGCGCAATCCGCGGCAAAACTCGCGCAGCTCAGGATGCAACTCGCACAGTAATGGCCCGAAGTCGCGCAATCCGCGGTAAAACTCGCTCAGCTCAGGGCGGCTCCCTACTCGAGCGACAGCTTTTCCCATATCCAATAAACGATTTTCGGCAACTACCGAAAATTAACGGTCACCTAAAAATAGTCATCATTCACTATTAGTGACGCTGTTGAATATATTTGAGAGAATAGATAGTAACCGATGATAATAACGTAGCAAGAATTTAAATAGATTGTATGACATATATTGAGGGATAAAGATGACAATACACATACGTAACCCCTGGTTGCTCGTTTTAACCATTGGTCTGGGCACGTTGCTTAATCCATTGAATTCATCCATGATATCCGTTGCATTGACGAGGTTGCAGGAGACGTTTTCCTTAACGTTTGCGGACGCGTCATGGCTTATTTCCATATTTTATTTAGCAAGTGCCGCCGGTCAGCCTGTCATGGGAAAACTTAGTGACATGTTCGGGGCAAAGCGCCTATTCATGGCCGGTCTTCTATTAGTGGCAGGAGCGTCTGTTCTGGCCCCATTTTCACCCAATTTCCCTTTTCTTTTGGGGTGCCGGGCGTTGCAGGCCGTTGGCAGTTCGACGCTATTTCCAAGCGGTATGAGCATCGTCCGCTCCTATATTACCCAAAAACAAGGACGAGCGTTGGCCACATTGTCGGTGTTCTCAACGACATCAGCTGCATTTGGCCCGTCCATTGGCGGTTTTCTGATTGCGGCATGGGATTGGCCATCCATTTTTTTGATTAATTTTCCTTTTATTATTCTATCGTTTACGTTGGCCCAGTTTATACTGCCGAATGCCAGCCAGGGAACATTCGAATTAAGTCGGATAGATTTTCTCGGTATTGTCCTGTTCATGAGTGCCATGGTCGGTTTGATTTTGTTTATTTTATCGCTGGAAACCAGTGTTCGCTGGTGGGCCTTTGCACTATTTTTGTTGGGAGCAGCCGCCTTTATTGGTTATGAACGCAAGCAGGATGAGCCTTTTATTGATTTGCAAGGATTGGTGAAAAACCGCAATGCCTTGTTCGTTTATATTCAGTTTATGAGTATCAATGTCGTATATTATTGTTATTTTTTCGGGTTTCCGACGTATTTGCAGCAGGTGCGTGGTTACAGCGAGCAGCACACAGGCTTGATTATGCTGACGCTTGCAGGGTTTGGGGTCGTGACGGCGCCGATTGCTGGACGGCTTATTGATCAATTTGGCTCCAAACTGCCGCTTGTGATCGGTGCATCCCTGTTACTGACCGGCACCGGTTTGCTATTAACATACCATGAAGCATCCCCTTTAGCATGGTTGATGGTTATTATGTCAGTTTTGGGCATGAGTCAAGGGTTTAATAATATTTCAACGCAAACAACCCTTTACGACAATGTGGATCCGGAAGAGACCGGTTCAGCATCCGGTCTGTATCAGACAAGCCGGTATATGGGGGCCATTTTGTCATCCAGTCTGTTGGGTCTTGCATTTAACGCGTATATGGATACAGCTCATCTTCATTTGGTAGCATTGATTTGTTTTGTTTTTTGTTTGGTGATTGTTTTATTGGCGATAAAACTGCCAGCGCGGAATAGGCTGCGGTCAAGTAAGTAATGAGACGAGGTATCCGCTCGGGTCGTTATAAAAGAAAAACGTGATGTTACTATTGACTCCATCGTCAAAACATTGTAAATTATACCGTATAACATTTGAATAAACGAACTTCTTATCCAGAGAGGTGGAGGGATTGGCCCTGTGAAACCTCGGCAGCGGGCTCGTTTGAGTACTGTGCCAACTCCAACAGACGTATGTCTGACAGATGAGAAGAGGAACCATAGCTGTATCAGTCCTCTTCTTATAGTCGGAAGGGGGCTTTTTTATTTTCAATTTTAATATGAACTTTTTTTAATCAATCATAAGTAAACAAATCTGTTTAGAAGGAGTTGAGTAAAATGACAGCGTATGGTGTATGGATGATTATTCTGGCCGTTGGGTATACGATTGCTTTGATTATCGCCGGGCAAATAGCGAAGCGACGCCTGTCCAATCAAGATAGCTATTTTGTCGGCAATCGCACATTTAATAAATGGATTGTGGCTTTTTGCATAACGGGATTGTTTTCCGGGTCCACCTATATTTCTATTTTGGAGTTGTCGTATTTAAGCGGCCTATCGGCTGTATGGTATGGGGTTGCCGAAATGATGCAAATTTTTATTATTGCGTTTTTGATCATTCGCCCATTCCGGAAAAAGATGCTGGTTACCGTGTCCGGCCTGATTGGTGATACTTATGGGCGTTTGGCTAAAGGAGCCGCAGGGGCGATTACGGCGTTTGCTTTTCCGATGTGGTCGGTTGCTACGGCCATTGCATTTGCCTCAGCTCTGCACGTGTTCACGGGAATCTCGCTTGCTCTTTCGGTTGCGTTTACGGCGATATTGCTGTTCGTTTATTTGCAGGCAGGCGGGATGTGGTCGCTGGCTTTTACACAGTCGATGAACATGATTTTATTTGCAGTGATGGTCGTCATTGGGGTGATTGCCTTTTTCATTCATCCAGGGATCGACGGTTTGGTTGCGTTTGCTGACGAACAACCGGCTATGTTCACATTTGATAACGTGGGGTTGCAGGTGATTGTTGCCTGGTTCGGAACCTTTCTTGTCAACGTTATTCTTGCCCAGGCTGCTTTTCAGATGGCGTTGTCGTCCCGGACACCGGAAGAGGGGCAAAAGGGATTGATTATGGCCGGGTTCATGGCTATCCCATTCATCATCGGTGGTGTGTTATTTGGTGTATCAGCCAGCGTCACCATTCCTCAGGCCCAAACAGGTTTGATTGCCATTCCCCGGTATTTAATGGACGTGCTACCAGCGCCGTTAGTTGGCTTGTTTTTCCTCGGTGTATGGGCATGTGCCCTGGGATGGGGCGGACCATGTCAGTTTTCCGGGGCGACCAGCCTCGGTCGTGATGTGAGCCGTTCGATCAAACCAGCGGCAACAGAGAATCAGCTGATCACCTATACGAAAATCTCATTGCTGCTTTTAACGGTCCTGATGATTGCATTTGGCTTAATGCGCACGGAACAATCAGCGTGGTGGAA
Organism: Lentibacillus halophilus; assembly: GCF_055395055.1. Classification (NCBI taxonomy): domain Bacteria; kingdom Bacillati; phylum Bacillota; class Bacilli; order Caryophanales; family Bacillaceae; genus Lentibacillus; species Lentibacillus halophilus. The sequence goes on along the minus strand of NZ_AP043750.1, from coordinate 146,915 downwards.
CGTACTCGCCTGGACAATCCGCAACAGTGCCACGTTTGCGCCGGTTATCGCAGCCTTGTTCTGGCCTGTCGTTACCAAACGCGCCGTCGCGGTGGCATTAGTCACAGGATTTAGCAGTGGGTTGCTATGGTACTATCTGGGTGACTGGGATCCGAATGCGTTCTTCTTGCATATCCACCCCGTTTGGATTGGAAGCTCCGTGAATGTCGTCAGCATTACCGTGGTTACCTTGTTGGACCGGCAAGCAAACTGGTTTATGCGTAAAAAAGACCGTCTGGCGTACATTGGTTTAACGGGAGGAATCGTGTGTGCGGTCATTAATGGTATATATTTCTCTCCGCTTTATCAAAACGGTCTGTTCGGTCTATTTCTATTTGCAGCGATTCTTTGTTTCTTTATCACCGTTATTCGATTTATCCGTCCAGTGGAGGAAAAACAGAGGATCAGGGAAAAAGGCGCATAACTGGTTAGCGGATAACCGTGGATGATTTGACGCTATCGTTCAAGTCGTGACTCGAACGATAGCGTCGTCATCGACGATAACTGAATAATCATCCCAAGTGACCGAATTTGGGTGGAAAGTGACCGGATCCGAGTTCAAAACTGACCGAATTAATACCTCATACGATTGAAATATCCCGTGAACTGACTGAATTAAAAATTTAAAAATATTCAAAATACTTATTGACAAGCATGCGCAACGTGGTACATTACATATAACAGATATGACCACTATACTGTAACGGGAGGGAATGGAATGGAGCGATCCAATATTCAATGGGTGAGAAACGATCATTATAATGCTGAATTCAATGACAACGAATTAGCTTATTTTACCGAAACGGATATACAGGATGTGCTGCGATTTCAACGGACGCATCCATCCTATACGAACACACCATTACAACGTCTGCCCAACTTAGCACAGCACTTACAGATCAGCGACATAAGAGTCAAAGATGAGTCTTATCGCTTCGGATTAAATGCCTTTAAAGTGATGGGGGGCATTTATGCGATTGCTAAAATCTTAGCTGAAAGGCTGAATCGAAACGTCAACGATTTGTCATTTGCTGAATGGCAGTCTGCTGAGGTTCGGGAGCAAATGGGCAACCTCACGTTTATTACCGCAACCGATGGCAATCATGGTCGGGGCGTCGCTTGGGCTGCTCGGGAATTGGGGCAGCGAGCGGTTGTTTACATGCCGAAGGGCTCGCTTCCTGAAAGGCTTCATGCTATCCGGAACGAAGGTGCGTTCGCGGAAATAACTGATAAAAATTATGATGACACTGTCCGGATGTCTGCGGCGATGGCCGAGGAAAATGATTGGGTGATGGTACAGGATACGGCATGGGAAGGCTATGAGGATATTCCGCTCTGGATTATGCAAGGCTATGCGGCGATCGCACAGGAAATCATCGACGAACTGAACAAGGAGCAGGACCAAGCACCGACGCATGTGTTTCTGCAGGCTGGTGTCGGGTCGTTTGCCGGGGCGATCGCTGCGTATTTGCAAGCGCATTACGGGGCGCGTGCACCGCAAATCATTGTGGTGGAACCGGACCAGGCGGATTGTTATTACCGGTCCTTCGTTTCGGGGGAGATGACGGCGGTAACTGGCGATATGGATACGATCATGGCGGGGTTGGCTTGCGGCGAACCGAACAACCGGGCTTTTCCAATCCTCCGTCAGTATGCATCAGCGTCCTTTTCCTGTTCCGACAGCATTGCAGCGCTGGGTATGCGTGTGCTCGGTAATCCACTCGGCGACGATCCACGCATTGTGGCCGGTGAATCGGGAGCGGCGCCGTTGGGACTCGTGCATTACCTTCGTTCGTTTCCTGAAACAGAAGCGTGTGCAGCCATCGGTCTTGATGAACAGGCCCGCGTGCTCGTTATTAATACAGAAGGCGATACGGATCAGCACCATTATCGCGACATTGTATGGAAAGGGATGTATCCAGTGGCCAACCAATGAAGCGAAAGGGATGATGGCATGACGCATTATATATTTACTGAGGAAGATATCCGGGGAAGAGTAGCCATATGTCAGCAAAAGATAGATGACCACGGGTTTCAGGGTCTCATTCTTTCATCTGAAAGCAATCTGAATTATTACAGTCATTTTTTCACCCATGCACCGTGGAGCACCTTTAGCCGGCCTGCCTTTCTCTTCATTCCGCGTCAAGGCAAACCGGTCTTGTATGTGCATGTCTTTCACGCCCCGGATGCTGACGTGATTGCGAAAGGCTGCGACGTGCGTCGTTTTGATAGCCTGTACGGACCAACCGCAGCGCAAATAGAAGACGTGATGCACCAACTCGGAATGACTACCGGAACCATAGGCTTGGAAAAAGGCTACGAACAACGGATTGGATTTGAAGTGAGTCGTTATGAAGCATTGCAAGCTCATGTCTCTAACGTCACCTTTGCCGATGCTTCGTCATTAATTTGGAGCCAGCGTATGATTAAATCATCGAAAGAAGTCGCGTGTATACGAAAAGCTTGCGAGGCCACCAGTTACGCACTGGATAAAACCTTTGCCGCGATGGAAGAAGGGATGACCGAATGGGATGTGTCCCGGATGATGCAAACCTTTATGCTTGAAGGGGGAGCGGATTACCCCGGGTTTGTCATTATAACCTCAGGCGAAGGCAACTACGACCGCATAAGTAAAACAGCCACCGATCGCGTTCTCAGAGATGGTGATTTTGTCTTTGTGGATGCCGGGGCACGATATCATCGGTACTGGTCCGATTTTTGCCGTACAGGGGTTGTAGGAGCGGTAAGCGGAAAGCGTCAAGAATATCAGCAAAAAATCCACGACGTTACGATGCGCACAGCGGAGATCATGCGTCCGGGTATTCCGGCAGCGGAAGTGGCGAACGCGTGTAACAAAGAAATGGAGCGGGCCGGCTTTCGTGCTAATTTTGAATGCGGCCGGCTAGGGCATGGGATGGGCCTCATGAGCACGGAGCCGCCGTCGATTACACTCGATGATGATACGATTTTGGAATCTGGTATGATTATTAACTCAACTTTCGCATCTAAAAAACGCTAATAATTCCTTGATATGACTGAGCTAATCCGGAAAACAATATTAAAAAATCACACAAAAATACATCCCAATTTGGTAAAATATAGTCACCACAACTAAAACCAGAAAGGGATGTATTTATGGCTACTATTTTACCAAATTCTGAACCAAAAAACGAGGCTAATTCTTATATTTCACGCTTTTTCAAGGAAAATAAACTGGGGTCACTGCTTAATCAGGCGAACATTCGAAAAGAAGATGGATTTTCTCCCGTGTTCCTTCTCCAGTTTATTTTTTCGCTTGTCCTGCACGGCAAGAACCTTTTTCGAATTCTTGATTCGGACCGTGTTTCAGATGCTCCAAGAAAAGATGCAGTCCACCGTTTTCTCAACAATCCCAGATACAACTGGCGAAAGTTTCTTGTGTTGTTGAGCAGGAATGTGATTGTAACCAGCCTGTTGTCTCTGGTCTCAAGTGACCGTGAACGCGTCCTTATTTTCGATGATTCTTTATACAGCCGTGCTCGCAGTAAGACCGTCGAACTGCTTGCTCGTGTGCATGACCATACCACAGGGCAGTTTGTCAAAGGGTTTCGAATGCTTACACTTGGCTGGTCAGATGGGAATACGTTCATTCCATTGGCTTTCTCGTTATTAAGCTCCAAACAGCGCAAGAACCGGTTTCAGGAGATAAACTCCAAAATTGACAAGCGCACGGTTGGCTACAAGCGACGTCAGGAAGCCCTGCAAAAATCAACTGAAGCGATGTTTGATCTCTTGGATGACGTTAATCCGTTACAGCTTTGTGCCAGAACCTTGTTGTTTGACAGTTGGTTTGCCTTTCCTAAAGTGATTAAGCGCGTTGTTTCTGACTATCCTCTTCATGTCATCTGTATGCTCAAAAGCATGCATCGGGTTTACTACACCTACGAAGGCGAGAAATATACCTTGAACCAACTCTATAAAAAAGTGCGAAAAAAACGGGGACGTGCTAAGATTCTTGCTTCTGTTGTTGTCAGCCTGGGATTAGATGACAATGGTAAGGATATACAAGCCCGTATTGTTTTTGTACGGGATCGAAACCGCTCTAAACAATGGTTGGCGCTTCTTTCTACAAATCTGGATTTGCCGGAAGAAGAAGTTGTTCGCCTTTATGGGAAGCGTTGGGATATCGAGTGCTTTTTCAAGGTCGCCAAATCCCATCTACGTTTAGCGAAAGAATGCCAGTCACGTCATTATGATGCGCTCGTAGCCCATACGACAATCGTCTTCACACGCTATATCATGCTTGCGATAAGCTCCCGTGAAGAGAAAGATCCAAAAACGATTGGACAGCTCTTCTATTTGTGCTGCGATGAAATGGAAGACATTCGGTTTGCCCAAGCGTTCATGATGATCATAGATGCGTTAAAGTCAACACTTTCAAATGAACCAGTGCTTTCAGAAGAAAAAGTCAAATCCATCATCGATGAGCTATTTGATAACCTCCCGCAATTTTTAAAGAAAACATTTCTTGGCAATGAGGAATTTAACGCACAAGCAGCATAGTCAGTTTGGTTTAGATCAAGGCATATCAAGGGTTACAGGCTCATTCTGCGGTGCGAAAGTTGAGTTATTAATTTGGAACCTGGGGTGATTAACGAATTAGGTGTGTTCACACTGGAGGAGGATTTAGCTATAACCGACGATGGCTGTGAACTCCTGTCCGGCGGAAGCAGAGCGCTGCATTCGGTATAACGCTCGATGCCGATTCTCCAAAATGAATGATCCTTCTGAAAAGCTGCCGGTTTCACCAAACTGGCGGCTTTTGTTATGTAACATGGAATTTAAAAAATCAGAAAATTAATGGTAAATAAAATATTGACAATGGTCCTTATTTAATTTATGATAAAGACAAATAACGGTATAGGATTCCGATAAACGGTATAACATGTTTATTTCCTAGGTTCATTTGTTTTCCGTTTTATTATCGTTATTTGTGTAAACGTTTACTTAACGATTTATTACAAATCAAACGAATGGGAATTGAAAAGTGGAAATAAGATGAAGACTTTTTCGGCATGACATGGCCTGATTAACAGTGATTCGATAATAGATTGCCAGTCTTAAGGGGATTTCTGGGAGGTGAACAGCATGATGGCGGTAGAGAATATTGAGCATCCATTACGCCCGGCTTCAGAAGTGATGAAACTGGAACGCATTGGGGCATTCCGACTAACCAGCTTAAGTTTTTTGCGCATTCTGATGCGGCATATGATGCGGGAAAATTGGACCATTCAGTGCACCGCGTTTGAATTGGATGATGACGGGCACGGTCACGCGATTTACCGTATTCAAACACCGACACACGAGTTTTCATTTCTGACCATTTCATCCAATATCAGTGATGAGGAACGAAGCGACCGCGTCATTTCGAAACAATGGGATGTGACGTTTGCTCTAAGTGAAGGCACCATATCAGAAGAGAAATTGAACCGAATGAAAACCAATTTGCCAAAACAAGAAGCCGGACGCGGAGAAGCCTCTGACCTCGTCTGGTCACGGGCGAACAAGAGCAATCGTATCTTTGATTATGTGATCGATTGTTTAACAGCTGGAGAACAACCGGATCCGAAAGTCCTGAATGAGGTTGGGTATTTGCTGCGGACGACAGCGGTTTATGGCAACGGAAAATTCGGGATCGCCCCGTATGAAAAATTGAAGGAAAAACACCCATTCAATGGTCCGTTTCAGGCGCAAATGTTTGCCGTGTATATGCTACGTCATTTCAGCTTTGATTTGGTTGAGCATATTGCCAAGCGGCAACAACCGGAAGCTGTTTCACTTGATCCGGAAGTGAAACGTTTTATCGGAACCGGCAATGCGACAGGTCTTGGGATGGCACCGTTTCTCATATCTCACCCCCGGTTGATCCATCAGTGGATCTATGTGCGAGAGAAGGCGATTGCCAGAGTGAAGGATATCAAACCGTCGCAGGATGATTTGATGCTGCTGATTCATTGGCTGGACCGTGTTGCCAACTATTTCGATGAGTCCCGGTTAATCGACAGACAAATATATGTCAAACCGGAAAAATTAGCTGAGCAAAGCCGCTTTCTTAAACAGCGTGTGTTGGAATATTTGGAGATTGGCACGTTTGCCGGCCTTCCAGTGACCGATGTATGGGAAGGATTATCCGAAACAGCCGTTGAAACGGTTTCGATTGAGATGCAGGAATTATTGCATACTGTCCTGCTTGAAATATACGCCGATCATGTCATTGACCTTGAGGAATGCATGAACGTGGAGGAGACGTATCAAATCGTACCCCGCATGACCATTCAGGAATTGACAGACCTGATTAACCGGCAGTACCAATGGGCGTTCCAGTACAATTTCACCGATCCAGATGAAAAATATTACTTCTGGTATCGTTCGGAGGAAAAAGAGGAACCACGTTTAGGCGTACGCGGCGAAGAACCGGGCGAAGATCTGGAAATGCCTATGAATATTGCCGAACAAGTGCAGGGGCTCTATAAAATGATACAACATGCACCGCCGACCGAGATGGTTGCCACGTTCATTTTAAGACATCCGCGCTATAAAGGAATTATCCAGCGCATTCAATCACTTGACGGATATGAGTACGGGGAAATCCAGGCAAACCTATTGAGCAAAGATTTCATGCCGCTTCACCTATTACGATGCAAGCTATCGTTTTTCGGAGCTGAGCGGTTTAATCCGAAATCCAACCGCTGGGTGCGCATTACCTTGTTTCAAGGAGCACCACTTGTCGAAGAAATCGGGGAGACATTCCCGGATAACTGGGTTTTCCCACACTTACCTACGATGGAGGGAGATAAATCATGAGTTATCAACACGAACAAATCGTTATCGATGCATTGGAGTTAAGCAACTGGGACCGCGACTTCCTGCATTTACTGCAACAAGGTGGTGTCACCTGTGTTCATGCGTGTTGCGGTTTATGGGAAAATGCCCGGGAAACGCTTAGTAAAGTAGGAGCGTGGCATAAATTTTTCAAAGAAAACGACGATTTGGTGATGCAGGTTCATCATGGTGATGACATTTTGCAAGCAAAAAAAGAAGGGAAAATTGGTGTCGTTCTCGGTACGCAAAACACGTCAGCTCTGGAAGATGAACTGTCTCTCGTTTCGGTGTTTAATCAGCTTGGCATTAAAGTGATGCAACTAACCTATAACAATCAAAACCTTGTCGGGAGCAGTTGCTATGAAGCACGCGATGTTGGTCTTTCGCGTTACGGTAAGCTCGTCGTTGAGGAGATGAATCGGGTGGGCATGGTCGTTGATCTTTCCCACGTTGGTGAGCAGACGTCGCTCGATGCTATCCATACCTCAACCAGACCGGTTGCTATTACCCATGCGAACCCGGATTGGATTTATCCGACGAAACGCAATAAATCCCCCGAGGTGCTCGCGGCATTGCGGGATAATGGTGGTGTTCTCGGTTTGTGTGCCTACCCGCACTTGGTCAACGGTCAGCAGACAACACTTGATGAGTTCTCCGACATGATTGTACGTACCATTGACTTTATGGGCATTGATCAGGTCGGCTTGGGAACTGATTTGACGTTGAACATGTCGATCGACTTCCTGCACTGGATGCGAATGGGCCGTTGGACACATGAAATTGATTATGGCGCCGGATCCAAAGATAATCCGTCTTGGCCGGAATGGCCGTCCTGGTTCAAGACACCGGCGGATTTCCCGAATATTGCGAAGGGGTTGTCGCAAAAAGGACTGACGAGCGACGAGGTAGACAAAGTGATGGGAGGAAACTGGTTGCGCTTCTTCACGGATGGTTTCAAAGCCGAAAAGGAGGCGGAACAATGCGTGTATCCTTTGTAGAATTATTTATCCATTGTAAAAAGGTGTTCCGTGCATGCGGCATTCCCTATGGCTGTGCTGATGATGGAGCGGAAGTAGTCACATGGAGTGAATTTATTGGTCTTAAAGGCATGCACGTATTGCAGCAGGAAATTCCAAATATGTACCCACCGGGCATGAGAAGTGTGGATTTGCTTCTGGAAGATGATAATGGGCTGTTTCGTTTTGATGGCAACAAACAAAGCGCCATTATTCTCGGGAAATTAATGGCTGACTATGCTCTCGCGCTGGCGGAAACAAGGGAGACAGTCCGTGTGCACATGACAAACACGACCAGGTCGCATCTGTTGGCACAGCCCGCCCATTACATTGCATCACGAAACAGGGGGTGTCTCATTAATTACAAAACAAAGAATGGCGAGCCGATGTGGATTTTATCCACCCCGGAGATTGCGTATCCGGTTTTTGCAGAAGGAAATAGCGCCGAGGAAATGGTACAGCATAGCCTGACAGCGGAACTTGGGCAGTATGAAACAACCAACTTGAAGTCTGATGATTTCTGGCTTGTATGCACGACCGAAACGAACTTAATTACGTCATGCATACGAAATCTTAGACACGAAGCTAAAAAAGGGGCCATTCATTTAACTGAATCCGCCAAATTAAAAGCAACCTTTGACAAAAATTATAACAACGGTCTGGAAGTGGATGATCAGGCGTGGAAAGAACTGGGTGACATCGGCGATCAAACACTTGTTGAAGCAACTGAGGCATCCAGACAACGCGGTGCAGGCGAAATGGCTCAGTAAATAATATAGATAAACATAATTGAAGGAGGATGTATCATGGCAACAAAAACAGCGACAACATTGAAAAATTTTGTGAATGGGGAATGGGTAACACCATCCGGTGAACTGAAAGAAGGGGTAAATCCAGCCAATACAAGGGAAGTTGTTTCATCGTTTCGCCAGTCTACTTCCGAAGACGTCAAACAGGCGATCGATACAGCTTCAGAAACATTTCAATCATGGAGGAACACGCCCGCTCCACAACGTGGCGACTATTTATTTAAAATCGCCGCATTAATGGAAGAAGAAAAAGACGATCTTGCGAAAACCATCGTGCAGGAAGAAGGGAAAACCTACAATGACGCAGCCAAAGAAGTCGGCTATGCAGCGGGAATCGTCAAGTATTATGCCGGGGAATGCCGCCGCCTGAAAGGGACATTGCAGGAAGCGGATATGCCGAACGTCCAAATCGAGACAAAACCCGACCCACTTGGTGTCGTACTCGTTGTCACACCTTGGAACTTCCCAATGTCGATTCCGGCCTGGAAAACAGCACCGGCCATCGCCAGTGGGAACACAGTGGTCTTGAAGCCTTCATCTGAGACACCGTTAACCGTGATGAAATTTATGGATATTGTTCAACGGGCCGGTGTACCAGCAGGCGTTGTCAACCAAGTAACGGCGCCAGGCAAGCTTGTCCCGGAAATGGTTCATCATCCGGCCGTAAAAGCTGTCACCTTTACAGGATCAAATTCTGTTGGAAAAACGATTTACGAAGAAGCAGCGAAAGGCATGAAACGTTGCTTGTTGGAAATGGGTGGAAAAAATCCGCTGATTGTGATGGATGATGCGGATGTCGATCAAGCTGTGCAGCTGGCCGTAGCGGGTGCTTATGGCCAGACAGGACAGGCTTGTACCGCAACAGGTCGGGTCATCGTTCACGAAAAGATAGCGAAAGAATTCACCGATAAGCTTGTTAAGCGAACCCAAGAATTGAAGATAGGAAATGGATTGGAAGAAGGCATCGACATTGGACCACAAGTTAACCAGTCCGAGCTACAATCCACCCTGGATTTAATTCAGAGTGCAAGAGACGAGGGTGCCACCATTTTAACCGGTGGAAAAGCGCCGGACACACCAGAAACAGAACACGGTTACTTCGTCGAGCCAACGGTCATCAGTGGTGTGAAGCCATCCATGACGATTGCTCAGCAGGAAGTATTCGGTCCGGTCAACAATATCATTGAAGTGAACGATATAGACGAAGCGATTGCGGTTGCCAATAACGTGGATTATGGATTGTCATCGGCTATATGCACCAAAAATCTGGAATATATGAACCAAGCGCTTGACGAAATTGAAGCAGGCGTTATCAAAGTGAACTTAACAACAACGGGTACGTTTTTCCAAGCCCCATTCGGCGGTTATAAGCAATCAAGTACAGGAACCTTTAAAGAACTTGGCAGCGAAGCACTGGACTTTTACTGCCAGTACAAAACCCACTATATCAAAAGTAAGTAAATGATTCTTTAGCATAAGCAGTGCATAAGGCTGTATCGGAGTCTTGTGCGCTGCTTTTTACCAAACAGAGGTTGTCGGAGCGATCAACGAGCAACGACATTCTTCGAAATGAATGATCCCTCTAATGTCGTATGGATCCCAAATGGTCAGAAAAGTGGCTATACATTAAATATTGACAATGGTTTTTATTTAAGTTATTCTGCATAGAATAACGGTATATGATTCCGATAAACGGCATACCGCTTTAATTAGGATTTATACGTTATCTATCTGACTATCGTTATTTGTGTGAACGTTTATTTAACGATTCATACAGCCTTAAAAATTAAGTGAGGAGGAAGGTTATTGGAGAATGAAAAGCAACATAAAAAACAGTCGGTAGATTTGCCGGTTCTAGTGATTAGTGGAGGGTTGTTGCTGATCTTTGTTGTGGCAGCCCTGATTAATCAACAATTCATTACCGACGTCGTCAATAGCTCATTTAGCTTTTCGGTAAAATATTTTGGACCGGTTTATCAGTTGGTTATGATTGGCACGTTTTTCATCGCTTTATATCTTGGTTTTTCCAAATATGGGCGCATCAAGCTTGGGAATTTGGATAAACCGGAAATGAGTACATTTAAATGGGTGTCTATCATCATGTGTACATTGCTTGCCGGCGGAGGCGTGTTTTGGGCGGCCGCGGAACCGCTTAATCATTTTCTGACGGTACCACCCCATTTTGGCGATATCTCTGCCGGATCTGAAAAAGCTGTGACACCGGCTTTGGCAACAAGTTTTGTTGATTGGGGATTTCTGGCATGGGCGATTCTCGGCACACTTGGAACATTCGTATTTATGTATGCACATTATCACAAAGGGGCTCCTCTTAAACCGAGAGCCTTGTTATATCCGTTTTTCGGGAATAAAATCATGAAGAATAGTGCGCTTGGGACATTTGTCGATGCGTTTTCGATTATATCGGTTGCAGCAGGCACGATTGGCCCGATTGGATTTTTAGGGTTGCAGGCAGGTTACGGTGTTAATGCTCTGTTTAATATTCCAAATACATTCTTTGTTCAATCATTGATCATTATTGTTCTAGTGGCTATTGCTGCTATTTCCGCCGTAACCGGTATTCATAAAGGTATTCAATTTCTGAGCCGTTATAATGTTATTTTAGCCTTATTTTTGGTAGGTACTGTATTGGTCGTGGGACCTGGGTTGTTTCTATTTAATTCGTACCTGGAGTCATTTGGTATGTATGTGCAAAATTTCATTACCATGAGTACTTTTCGCGGTGACGGAGCATGGCTGAGTGGTTGGACGGTCTTTTTCTTTGCATGGTTTTTAGGTTATGGACCGATGATGGCCATCTTTGTCGGTCGCATTTCCCGAGGCCGTACTATACGGGAAATCGTAACAGCGGTTGCCGTCATAGCACCGGTGGTTACAACCATTTGGTTTACGGTTGTTGGCGGAACTGGGATTTTTCAGGAAATGGCAAATCCGGGATCGGTTTCGGACGCGTTATCCAGTAACGGTGCACCGGCAGCTATGGTAGCTATTACACAGCAATTGCCATTTGGTACGATACTAGGAATTCTGTTCCTTATCGCAACCATTGTATTTGTGCTTACGACAACGGACTCGATGTCGCTGACCATTTCCATGGCTATCTCCGGGCATGGTCATCCGTCAAGATATCTGCGTGTCTTCTGGGCGATTTTAATGGGTATGGTTGCGACTGTTTTATTAGCGATTGGCGAAAGCAGTATCAGTGCGTTGCAATCCTTTATTGTGGTAACAGCTGTACCGGTTTCATTATTGCTGTTGACCACGTTTTGGACGGCGCCACATGTGTGCAAAATACTGGCTAAGGAACAAGGCATTGACAAATCAAAAAAAGATGAGGACTATGCGGCATAACACTGCCTGATCGATAGTAGTGTTAAATCATTTATGATGATTGCTCAGCAGGAAGCATTCGGTCCTGTATATCAAACGTAAATAAATTTCTTGCATAAGCAGTGCATAAGGTTGTATCGGAGTCTTGTGCGCTGCTTACTTTTATCATGCATAAAACGAGCCGCTACACGCTACCAATCCAGATTCGTTCTAATAGGGAAGACGCGTCATGTTATTATGTTACAATTGTAAAAAATAAACGGGGGGATGCTATGACAGCCAAAACAGATGTTTCTGCAACAGTATTGCGAGCGATTCGTATATTAAATTATTTAAAGGATACCCCCGGGCCGCAAAGTGTCAGTTATATCAGCAATGCATTAGACCTGTCTCCTACCATTGTTCATCGCTTATTGACAACCTTGAAAACGGAAGGGTTTGTTTTTCAGGATGCCCAATCCAAACAGTATTCTCTCGGTGCTGTTTTTTTGGAATATGCGAATAAATTGTTAACGGATTTGCCATTTGCTCCTCTTGTTGAGCCGTGGCTTAGTCATTTACGCAATAGGACCGGAGAAACAGCAGGGTTTTATATACCGAGCGGCAATACACGTGTATGTGTCATGGAATACGAAAGTCAGCAGGAGATACGGCGCTCTGTTGGGGTAGGCAATCAGCACCTGATCCACGCTGGTGCGACAGGTCGGGCGATTCTTGCTTTTCAATCGGAAGACATGCAACAACGTATGCTGGAACGGGTATCGCTGGAAGAACGGGATGCATTGGCGCAAAAATTGCAGGCGACAAGGGATCACGGTTATGCCATTAGCGTCGAAGAAATCAATGCGAATGTGTCTGCGCTATCGGCACCTGTGTTTGATCGGCAGCAGCAAGTGGTTGGTGCTGTTTCCGTTTCGGGGCCGACATTCCGCTTTAACGATGAAATGGTTGAAAAGCATATTCCGACATTGCTTCATGCGACGACCGCGATAACCAACGCGCTGGTATAGTGGTGTCAGATGCGTGATCGAATGAGGATGACTCAGGCAGGACGAGATGTCAACGATCGAAGCTAGCCCGAGGGTAGGAGCGATATTTGAGTCTGACAACGTACTTTTCAAGTCCAAAAGCCTGCTTAGAATTAACAGGCACGTCCGATAGATGGTCTTTCAGGCCGAATCCACTAAAAAAGCTGCTGGTTTCATTATTCCGGCAGCTTTTTTACGGTACATAGGGTTGTCAGTAAAATGACCAACTCTGTCCTGTTGGCTCATCAGCTTTTTCGTCCAACTCATGCGACGTGCCCCTGGTGCACATGTCCGTTCTTCTGATTAAATGGTCAGTCTTGCCGCCCGGAATACGTGTTGTTTGCTTTCCGGTGCAAAACCGGAGATGGTGGCTTCAAACACCTCTTCTCCCGGCTGGTTATTGGTTACTTCGACCACTTTCGACGATCGCCCGTTGCCTGTTTTGATATAGCCGGACGTAATCAGGCGGTTGTTTGTTTCCGGCAGCCAATCCGCATCCCCCACAATGGGTGAAAAGAATGCTCCGCCCCGCTCGTTTCCATACGTCCACACTTCTTCAACCGTTTTGTTTGTTTCATGGATGCGGTATTGCACGGCACGGCTGAATGTCTCACTGACGTGCTGATCTCCCCGCATGAGGACTTTATTGTTGTCAAACAGCAAAATATCAATGGTTTCCGGATTGCCGTCCTGATCAGGAAGTGTCATAACCGCATGAGGTCCACCCGGGTATTTAAAAGAATCGCTTATCGGTGTCAACAAATGGTTTTCCCATGACGCTGGCCAGTTTTCAGGCGAGGCAAGAATCCAATTTATGTCGCCTTCCGGAAAACGGTGTTTCATGACCATATCTTGCTGTCTTGCTGTCATGATAATGGTATGGTCATTCACATCCATCCATATGGAATTGTTATGCAGCCAGTCACCTCCGTTTTGCGACAACGTACCCGGAAAGAGCGATTGATAATGAAGGCTGCGTACGTGTTGACCTGTTTCCCGGTCGACTTCGGTCAGTTTGTCCGCCACGGAATCGGCCGTTTCTTCATGGGTGGTAACAAGCAGGTTGTTGTTGGAAAGTTCCACCGCATCCGTATTAATTGCCGTTTTTGGAATGTTCGGTTTGGAATAGATGGTGTGCGTATTGTAAATCTGACCGAGGAAATCTATCTCCATGATACGGTTATGTTTCGTCTCTTTATTCGTTTTGGCATAGATCAATACATTTCCACCCGCAAGTGGCTTGAAAAGTTGTCGCACATTGATCGTGCTGTACCAGCGGACGTTTCCTTCGTGATCAATAGCAAACGGATAATGGGCGCTCGGCACGATAAACGTGAGCCCGTTTTCCATTCTTTCGGTATCTGCTTTGTTAACATTGACACGCAAAAAGTCTTTTGGCAATGATTGCGTTTTTAACCGAATGGTGTTCGTTTTCGTTTTCCCAGAATGGGTGGTGGATGTAATGGTAATCCGATTTTTCTTGTTCGCGTATAACCCGATAACTGGAATCCGGTGAATGGTATGATAGCCTGGGAACGTTTTTTCAATCGGTGTATCGCCATGAATGGTTAGCGTAATGGACGCAGGCTTTGGTGTGGTGAATTGAATGAGTGCCGTTAATGGCGCAACCTGATATGGATTCAATTGGACAAACGGTTTATCCAATGTGTGGGACCGGTGATTAAATGTTCGTTTTAATCGTTTTCTTATTTGCAGCTGCTTATGCATAGTTGGCGTGTTGCGCTGCGAAATGGCCATTATATCCCCTCCTTAAATGTATCGGTGTTGTTGTAGGTTAAATGCCAGGCACAAGCACCCTATTTTTGGCAGGTGCCTGGCACGAGAATTATTTTTGTTCCAAACGCTTAATGCGGTCATCAATGTCCGGATGCGAGGAAAAGAGCGTGATAAGCGCGCTTTTTCCATTGATTTTCATAGTCTGGACAGCCGCATCATCGTTCTGGTTGTTAAGTTGAGCCACCCCAGTGCGGGATTTTAACGACTCAAGCGCGTGAATCATTTTATCGCGGCCGGCCAAGTCGGCACCGCCATGGTCGGCACGGTATTCCCGGTATCGGGAAAATGCGCTGACAACGATGCTTCCCAGTATGGAAAAGAGAATTTGGAAAACAATGACCGCAGCGAAACGCACAACAAACTCCAGCTCGGAGCGCACCAGACGTGACACGAGAATGGCGGCCACACGTGATAAAAAGACGACGAATGTGTTCACAATGCCTTGCAGAAGCGTCATCGTCACCATGTCTCCGTTGGCCACGTGGGTGATCTCATGAGCGATAACCCCTTCGGTCGCGTTATCATCCAATTGCTGCAATAACCCACTGGATACGGCGACAAGCGACCGTTTTTTCGTCGGGCCGGTCGCAAACGCATTAACCTCTCCTGACTTGTAAATCCCGACTTCCGGCATATGCATAAGTCCCGCAGCACGGGATAAGCGATGCACTTTGTCGACAACAGCACGTTCCTGTTGCGAAAGGGATGCATTTGGATCGAGTACTTTGACGTTCATCATTTTTTTGGCAATCCAGCGTGAGATCGCCAGTGAGAAAAAGGATCCAATAAAACCGACGAGCAGACTGAATAAAAGCAGCGTGCCGTAATTAATGCCCTCCAGGCCGCCAGCGCCGTTTTCAAAGGAACCACTGATTCCTGTGACCGATGTAATAATCGACCACACGATGACAATGGTGGTTAAAACGAGAATGTTGGTTAGTAGAAATAAAAGAATTCGTTTAGCCATTGGTTTCCTCCTCGTTGTTTATTGTTTAGGCAAGATATAAAGAAACGTTTTAGCCGAATGGATTATCCGGTCTATGTTTTAAAAGCATGATTCGAACTTACCCTCATTCTATATTATACATGATTGGGCGGTCATATAGAAGGAAATTGTTTTGCATTATTCATAGGTGTCTTTTATATGGAAGGATTAGCCTCACACCATACGTTTGATAAACAAGAAAAAGTGGGAAATTGATATAGGAGATAGAAAGAGAAAGGAGACGTTGACATGCGTGAACAGGTTAAACTGGGTCAATCAGACATCCGTGTGTTTCCGGTAGGTCTCGGTACGAATGCTGTTGGAGGTCATAACATATATCCCGACATGCTGGATGAAGAACAAGGGAAACATATGGTCCGGGCATCTCTTGATGAGGGGATGAATATGCTTGATACGGCTTATATGTATGGGTTTGGACGTTCCGAGGAGCTTATCGGTGATGTTATGACGGAATATAAACGGGAAGATGCTGTTTTGGCCACGAAAGCCGCACATGAATTCGTCGGTGGAGACGTCATTATGAATAACCGTCCAACGTTTTTAAAACAGCAGGTGGAGAAGAGTTTGCGCCGCTTGCAGACCGATTATATTGATTTGTTTTATATTCATTATCCGGATAACGATACACCGAAATACGAAGCGGTTGGGGTGTTAAAAGAATTACGTGATGAAGGTAAGATCCGCTCAATTGGTGTGTCCAACTTTTCTCTGGATGAACTGAAAGAAGCCAATCAGGATGGTTACGTCGATGTGGTGCAGGCGGAGTATAATCTGCTGAACCGGGAAGCCGAGGATGCGATGATACCTTATACCGCTGAAAAAGGTATCACATTCATCCCGTATTTCCCATTGGAATCCGGGTTGTTAGCGGGGAAATATGACACTTCGTCCACCTTCACTGACATTCGGGCGAACAAGCCGAGTTTTCAGGGAAAGGTGTTCAAGGAAAACTTGAAAAAAGTGGATAAACTGCGTGAGATTGCGAACGACTATGGCGAAGAGGTGGCTCATATCGTGCTCGCCTGGTACTTCTCCCGCCCGTCGCTGGATGTCGTGATTCCTGGTGCGAAACGGACAAGCCAGGTGATCGATAATAAACGTGCCGGAGAGATTCAGCTCACACCGGAAACGATAAACACAATTGATCGTTTATTCAGCTAATGGATCGGTGCTAGGTACACGTGTATGTGCCTAGCATCAGATAAACATTTAAATGTTGGCCGGATACATATGGATGGATTTTAAATAGACGCACGCAAACGGGTGATTTTAGATGATCAATAATTGCTTAAAAAGGCATTTTGACGGGATGGTAAGAGAATTTGTCTAATTGCCCACGATAATTATGCGTGGTATACTTTTCCCGACTTAATACGGAGTTTACTGGAATTTCACCTGTAATAACAATAGGCAAACCACTCACTCTATATCAATTTGTAAAGACAACGACTGCTAAAGCAACCAGTATGAGCCATATAAATCTAATTTGGAGGTTATTAAATGGCAAAGTTTTACGCCGTTCGTGCCGGCAGACAAACGGGCGTGTTTACGACGTGGGCGGAATGCGAAGCCCAGGTGAAAGGGTATAAGGGGGCCGAGTACAAGCGTTTTCCTACCCAAGAAGCGGCCGAGGATTATTTGCGTGGTGGCTCTGGGAAGTCTGAAGCGCAACCATCGTCCGCACCTAAAGATCAAATCGATGTTTATGTCGATGGCAGTTATGCAAAAGGACGCTACAGCTGGGCGTTAGCTGTCTATGACAAGGACGGGCTGATTCATAGTGATGCCGGTATAGGGACCGACGCGAAAGCCGGATCAATGAATAATGTCGCAGGGGAACTAGCGGCAGCCATGCGTGCAGCCAAATGGGCCAGATCCAACGATAAATCCATTGTGATTCATCACGATTATCAAGGAATTTCCAGCTGGGTGGACGGATCGTGGCGGGCAAAAAATGATATGACACAAGCGTATCAATCGTTTATGACCAACTACCGTGATATTGTATCCTTTAACAAGGTTGCCGGACATACCGGTGTGGAAGGCAATGAACTCGCTGATCGGTTAGCCAGAGAAGCACTTGGGATTTGATCGCATACCAGTACCAGTCAATCTTTCAACGCTATGAGAAATTGTACTCGGCTATAACAACCTTGTATCAGGAGGCACCGGACGAATCGTGAACGTATTTTCCTTCCTTGTCACCCCATGTTTCGATATGAGGGTATAGTAGCCCCAATTCCCTCCTTTTTTTCGATAGTAGAGTGACCAAACAAAAAATCATGAACGGAAAAGGTGCTATTTTATGCCAACATTTATTATCATTGGAGCGGGGATTCTCGGTGCTTCTACGGCCTATCACTTAGCAAAACAAGGAGCAGACGTGACATTAATCGACCGGAATGATCCGTCTCAGGCAACAGCTGCTGCGGCCGGGATTGTATGCCCGTGGCTGACCAATCGCCGCAACAAACCTTGGTATCGCTTGGTAACAGAAGGCGCCAAGTATTACCCCGCGCTAATACAAAAATTAGAGAACGATGGGGAAATGGAAACGGGGTATGCCAGGGTTGGAGCGATCAATATTTTCGACACGAAAGAAAAGTTAAATAATAAAATGGATCTAGCCCGTCAGCGCCAAGCGAACACACCGGAAATGGGCGATGTCACGGCATTATCCCCCGCTGAAACCAAGGCATTATTTCCACCAGTGTCCGACGGCTATCGGGCCGTGCACATAAGTGGTGCCGCCCGGGTCAATGGAAGTGCTCTGTGTGATGCCCTGATCCGCGGTGCTGAGAAAAACGGAGCTTCTGTTATTCGTGGCAATGCTTCGCTCATGTCTCAGGGGTCGACAATAACGGGGGCAACAGTAAACGGCGAAAACTATTATGCTGATCAGGTGATCGTAACCGGTGGAGCGTGGGCCAAAGATTTACTGACCCCTCTTGGTAAAAACGTGTTAGTAACCCCGCAAAAAGCGCAGATCGTCCATTTGAATATACCGCATACCGATACCGCATCTTGGTCCGTTTTGATGCCTCCTTATAACCAATACATGCTCACATTTGGAGGCGGAAAAGTCGTTGTCGGTGCTACCCAGGAAGATAATGCAGGATTTGATGAACGGGTGACCATGGGGGCGGTGCACGAAATGTTTGATAAAGCGTTAAAGGTAGCGCCCGGTTTATCGTCAAGTACGTATGTGGAAACAAGAGTGGGATTCAGACCATTCACGCCGGGACATTTGCCGATTATTGGTCCGGTTCCCCATACGGAAGGTTTACTGATCGCCAATGGCCTTGGTGCTTCCGGTTTAACAAGCGGCCCTTATTTGGGACTGGAGTTAGCTAAGTTAGCACTCGGCCAGCCGACCGATTTGGATTTAGACGATTATGACGTGACAAGCGCATTTGGCTAGAAAAGATTATTTCATTGCTATTTGTAAAAAGTGCCATGTGTCGAACCGGATGATGTATGGCACTTTTTTAATTCAATAGACGATGATATAAGTGAGTATCCATTCCTTCAACAGATTTCCTTTTAATGGAATAGCTTCTCCCCTTTCGATAAGAGGCTCGAACCAAATATCCTGTAATCAGGCGGCAAGAAGGTTATCTTTATCAATCAGAAACCGCTTCCCGCTCCTCATTTTCCATCTGTTGCTCACTAGGCATGTTGGATACAAATACGCCCAGCAATGTAATAATGCCGCCTACGATAGCCGATACAGCAGGTGTTTCCCCTAACCAAAACCAAGCGATGAGAAAGGCAAACACTGGCGTTAGGTACAGGGAGCTTGTGGCTTCGGCGGCCCCTGTTTTGGATGTCACATACGCGATGGCAAAGTACGGTATCACCGTCGGAAAGAGGCCCAAATAAACAACGACCATCGTAACGTCCAAGGGAGCCTGGATGATTTCCGAGCCAAGCCCAGGGGAAAAGATTAGCATACAAATCGTGCCGCCCCAAATGGTATACATGGTGAACGGGAAGAAGCCATATTTTGTTAAATACGCATTTTGGAAAACGAAATAGATGCTTTCGGACAGAGCAGCTATCAAGATGAGAATGACGCCTGTATTAAACGACAAGTCACCCAAAGAACCGCCCAAAGAAATAAACGCGACGCCGATGATGGCAATACAGGCGCCAATCCATCCGTGCATTTTAAACCGTTCCCGAAAAAAGATAACCGCCATAATCGCCGTAAAAATCGGTGTTGTGGAAACGAGCAGACTCGCTGGCCCGGCGCTGACGGTTCGTTCGCCATAATTTAGCGCGACATGATAAACGGCAAATGCTAAAAAGCCGAGCAATAGAATGATAGGAACGTCTTTTATTTTCGGTAGAGGAATTTTTATAAACCAAGCAACCACCAGTAAAGCAAGCGACGCAACCAGTAAGCGCAGCAGAGAAACGTGGGTTGGTGTATAAGCTGTGAGCGCCATTCGGATACCGGGAAATGCCGAAGCCCACAGGATAATAATGAGCAAATGGGCGATGATAATATTGAATCGAAATGTCGTCTGCATCGGATTGACCTCCCTCTTTTAGCAACCACTTTATTCAGATATTTCTCATTTTAGGGCGGGTTTGGTAAAATGTCTGCAACCAGTTAATACGTAAAAACCCAACCAGTTACCAAAGGGAGTTCACATATGAGCAAGCCGAAATACGCCGTCATTGTCGAGTATATTAAGGATAAAATTGCGAAAGCGGAATGGGCGATTGGCAGTCAAATCCCGAGTCAGCGGGAACTTGCCAGCCAATTTCAAGTCAACCGGAGCACGGTCATTACGGCCCTGGACGAATTGATGGCTGACGGGCTGATTGAAGGAGTGGCCGGTAAAGGAACTATTATTACCAATAATACGTGGACGCTGATGGGGCGCCACGCTGCTGTTAACTGGAATGACAATGTTGCCTTAGGGATTCATCAAGCCAGCATGAACATGGTACAGGAAATCAATGAGGCGGAATCGGATCCACATTTTATCCAGTTAAGCAAAGGCGAGCTGTCCCCGGACATGTTTCCATTGCAAACAATGAAATCGATTGTTCGGAACGTTTCAGAGAAGCTCATCCCGTTTGGCTATGAGGAACCACAAGGAAATCGATTTCTGCGGGAGTCGATTGCCGATTACTTGAGCGAGAGAGGGGTGGATGTATCCCCGTCGTCCGTTCTAGTCGTATCAGGGGCGCTGCAAGCACTGCATCTCATTTCGATTGGTCTGCTGCAGCAAGGCTCAACGGTGTTTTTGGAGAAACCGTCGTACGTGCAATCTCTGTCTGTTTTCCAATCGGCGGGAATGACCTTGAAGCCGATACCAATGGATGCGGAAGGGTTGCGTCTGGACATGACTTCACCGGTCAAGCAAAAAGGCAAACACGTTTTGTACACGAATCCGACTTTCCATAACCCGACCGGTACCCTAATGCCTGAACAAAGGCGGCGGGAACTTATGGCCGTTTGTGAAAAACAACAGCTGCCCATTATCGAGGACGACGTTTACCGTGATTTATGGATCGATGCGCCACCACCGCCATCATTAAAATCCAACGATAACTATGGCAATGTGCTGCATCTTGGCAGTCTGTCGAAAACGTTGAGTCCCGGTTTGCGCATCGGCTGGGTGGTCGGCCCGGAATCTGTCATTTCCCGGTTGGCGGATTTGAAAATGCAATCGGATTATGGGTCAAGCACCTTATCGCAGCTCGTTGCAGCGGAATGGCTGGCCAGTGGTGCTTACGATGATCACCTCGGTCATGTACGAAACGACCTGACCATTCGCCGTCGCGCTGTTTTGGAAGCGCTGGAAACCTATTTGGGGGATGATGCCGAATGGGAGATTCCCCGAGGCGGCTTTTTCATTTGGGTACGACTCAACGCAGCCCATCACACCGGCCGCTTATTCCAAAAGGCCTATGCCAGGGGGATCATTCTTAATCCCGGAAGCATCTATGCCGCCCCAAACGGGCAGTACATACGAATGTCTTACGCAAACGCCGGGCTCGAGGAATTGGAGGAAGGCATCTACCAATTGGGACAGCTGATGAAACAGGGGTGAGCGAACCTATCGCAGGATGTCGTCGGATAAGGGCCCGGCACGCGGTTGATTAAGACCTCGCCATCCGTTTGTTTCCCTTGTTACAGCACCTTCACATCCAACGTGCGGATAAAGGTGACAAAAGCGTTAATGATATTCATTTGCAGCGAATCTTCATGATAATACATCCACGTTTTGCGTGTGATTGGGTTGCCGGACGGATGATGCAGCGGTTTTACGACCAATTCCGGATAGGGCCGCACAACAAGGTTGGCCAATACCGCATAGCCAAGCCCGTTGATAACCATTTCTTTGCACGTTTCCACCTGGTTGACCTGTATGTTGATATTGGGATGCTGCTTATAGGTGTTGTACCACCAGCTGTCGATGATATGCCGCATTTTGTCGTCGGTGTCATAGTCGATGCGCGGCAAATGGGGCAGATCCTCCCATGTAAATTCCCACGGCGATGCGATGCATATATCTTCTTCGTACAACAAATCTTTATGGCTTTTCCAGCTGTAATCCCCTTTGATGAAGCTTATATGGACGTCATGATTCAGAATGAGCCGGTACATGTCGCTGCTCCAGCCGGTGACGACTTCGAACTCGACATTGGGATACGTTTGTTTGAACAGACGCAGCAACTTGGGCATTTTATTTCGTGCAAAAAAATTGGAAACCCCTACCCTTAACGTACCGGCGACATGCGATTTCATGTTGTTCAGTTTTTCCTCGATTTTCATTTGTTCCTGAAGCATATGTCTCCCGTGACGGGCAAGCACTTCTCCCTCGGGGGTAAAGGCAATGCCTTTTTGTTTCCGGAGGACGAGTTTAACCCCGTAGTATTCCTCAAGGTTTCGAATTCGTGACGTTAATGTAGGTTGGGATAAAAACAGATGTCTGGCGGCCTGTGTGATATTTTCTGTCGTATATAGCGCATCGAGCATTTCCCAATCTTGACGTTTCATGTTAATCCCCCTTGGCTTCACAGGTATAGAAAAACATAATGGCTAATAATTAAAATTATATATTTTTCTGATTGCTATTTCAATTGTATAATAGATTCAACAATTATTTGCCGTAACAGTTGGGGTTTCTTTTTGTGACGTGAAAAGGGGTGCAACAATAAATAGAGGAGGTTCATCATGCAAAAAGATGATGCTTTTGTACCAGGATTGGAAGGCGTTATTGCGTCGGAAACAGCTATTTCGCTTTTGGATACGGAACAGGAGCAAATTATTATCAGGGGTCATGACTTGATTGATTTGTCTGCACAAAAGACATATGCAGATCTGGTGTATTTGCTGCTCGAGGGAACCTTGCCGTCGGATGCTGAGCGTCAGGCGGTGGAAGAAACGTTGAAAGCCAATTATAAGGTGCCTGACACGGTTACGGACATTCTGCAATTGCTACCGAAAGGAACCCACCCGATGGACGGGCAACGTACCGCTATATCGGTCTCGGCCGGATATGACACGACACTTGATGACCGCTCGCTCGAGGCGAATAAGAAACGGGCCTACGATATTTTGGGTCAGCTGCCGGCGATAACCGTGAACAGCTACCGGATTCTTAATCAAATGGAACCAATCGATCCGGATCCGACCCTTCCATACAGCGCCAATTTTCTATACATGATCACAGGTAAACAACCGACAGCTTTGGAAGCGTCTATATTTGACCGATCGCTTCTATTATATAGTGAGCACGAGATGCCTAATTCCACATTTACATCCCGGGTCATTGCATCGACGCATTCCGATATGTATGGGGCGCTGACGGGAGCGGTCGCGTCATTAAAAGGCGATTTGCACGGCGGCGCCAATGAGGCAGTGATGACGATGCTTCGTGACGCTGAATCGGTGGATGGTTTTGTCCATCGTCTTCAGGAAAAACTGAAGCGCAAGGAAAAGATTATGGGCTTTGGGCATCGTGTGTATATGAAAAAAATGGACCCGCGTGCGCTGAAAATGAAAGAATCGCTGAAGCAGCTGTGCGATCAACAAGGCGACTCGCTGCTCTTGGATATGTGTGAAGCCGGCGAAGAGCTCATGGCCCAGGAAAAGGGGCTGTATCCGAATTTGGATTACTACGCTGCGCCGGTCTATTGGATGCTTGGTGTTCCGATTCCGTTGTACACACCCATCTTTTTCAGTTCGAGAACGGCCGGGCTGTGTGCGCACATTTTGGAACAACATGAAAACAATCGGCTGTTCCGGCCAAGGGTGAAATACACTGGCGAACGGAATTGATAGAGACATAGATTCCCATTTACAAACAATGAGAAGACCAGTGAGGTGCACTGAATTAGGGATCAACTCACCTGGAGAAAGGAAGCTGACGATGGCAGAAATAAAAGAAAAACAGACAACAGATGCTCTATTGGAAGAGATTGCTGACTATGTGTTAAACAAAAATATTACGAGCGACGAGGCGTTTTCAACAGCTCATTATGTACTGATGGACACATTGGGATGTGGTATTCTGTCGCTGAATTATCCGGAATGTACAAAACTGCTGGGGCCGATTGTACCGGGGACAGTAGTGCCTAAAGGGACACGTGTGCCTGGGACACCGCACGTCCTTGATCCGGTACAGGGGGCATTCAATATTGGCACCATGATTCGCTGGCTTGATTATAATGATACGTGGCTGGCCGCAGAATGGGGGCACCCATCTGATAATCTCGGTGGTATTCTGGCCGTTGCGGATTATGTGAGCCGGGAACGTGCTGCTAGAGGTCAGGTGCCGATCAAGGTGAGAGATGTGCTGGAGATGATGATCAAAACGCATGAAATCCAGGGCATTCTCGCTTTGGAAAACAGTCTGAACCGCGTCGGACTGGATCACGTATTATTTGTTAAGGTGGCGACAACGGCCATGGTCACGAAGATGCTCGGTGGCGGGTATCAGGAAATTATTAATGCGATATCCAACGCTTGGATTGATAATGCCAGCCTGCGTACGTATCGTCATGCACCGAATGCCGGTTCCCGCAAATCATGGGCTGCCGGAGATGCCACCAGCAGAGGTGTCCGTCTCGCTATGATGGCGGTTAATGGGGAAATGGGCTATGCAACAGCTTTAACAGCACCGGACTGGGGCTTTCAGGATGTCCTCTTTAACAAGCAGGACCTCACACTCAGTCAGCCGCTTGATAGCTATGTGATGGAAAATGTTCTATTCAAAGTATCTTACCCAGCGGAATTCCATGCGCAGACAGCTGCTGAAGCCGCTATACAGTTGCATCCGCACGTGAAAGATCGCTTGAATGATATTGAGCGGATCACCATTACCACGCATGAATCGGCCATAAGGATCATCGATAAACAAGGCCCCCTCCATAACCCGGCGGACCGTGATCACTGCATCCAGTATATTACAGCCATCGGTTTGTTAAAGGGCGATTTAACAGCGGATGATTATGAAGCTGAAGCAGCCGCTGACCCGGCAATC
Organism: Lentibacillus halophilus; assembly: GCF_055395055.1. Taxonomy (NCBI): domain Bacteria; kingdom Bacillati; phylum Bacillota; class Bacilli; order Caryophanales; family Bacillaceae; genus Lentibacillus; species Lentibacillus halophilus. Next base: position 121,502 of record NZ_AP043750.1, on the reverse strand, counting down.
GATGCATTACGGGAGAAAATGGTTTTGCAGGAAGATGAGGCCTATACGAACGATTATTTGAATCCGGATAAACGTTCCATCGCCAATGCGGTTCAGGTTCATTTTAACGATGGGACGGCTACCGAAAATATTGCCATTGAGTATCCATTGGGGCATCGTTTTCGCCGGGAAGAAGCCTTACCGAAAATACGGGAAAAATTTGCATACAATTTGTCCACAATATATGCGCAAAAGCAATTGGATGATATCCAGGAAACAAGCGTTGACTACGAAAAACTGACAGCAATGCATGTTCATAATTTTATGGATTTGTTCGTCCATTAACAAGGAGGCTGCAATATGGTATGGATTGTCGATCAGTCATCGTCACAGGAAGAACTGGCCAATCAATTCAAAACATTAATCAAACAGGAATCGATTTTACAAATCCCCGGCGCCCATGATGCGATGGCCGCGCTCGTCGCCAAAAAGACCGGATTTTCATCGCTGTACCTATCCGGTGGTGCCTACACAGCTAGCCAGGGACTGCCTGATTTGGGCATCGTTACTTCTACTGAAATGGCCGAACGTGCCAAGGAATTGGTCCGGGCTGCCAATTTGCCGGTTCTCGTTGATATTGATACCGGATTCGGGGAAGTCCTGAACGTCGCCCGCACGGCAGTGGAAATGGTGGAGGCCAAAGTCGCAGCCGTACAGATTGAAGATCAACAGCTCCCGAAAAAATGCGGTCATCTCAACGGCAAACAACTGGTAACGAAAGAAGAAATGGCGCAAAAAATCAAGGCGATCAAAAAAGCGGCACCGTCGTTGGTGGTCGTTGCCCGCACCGATGCGAAGGCGATCGAAGGAATTGACGCGGCCGCTGAACGGGCGGCATTTTACGCGGAATCCGGCGCTGATGCCATTTTCCCGGAAGCCCTGAAGACAGAAGACGAGTTTCGTATATTTGCCGAGAAGCTGGATATTCCGCTGCTTGCCAATATGACCGAATTTGGCAAGACACCGTATTTCACGGCACAACAATTTGAGGATATGGGCTTCAGCATGGTCATTTATCCAGTCACCTCGTTACGTGTGGCGGCCAAAGCGTACGAGCGCATATTCCAGCTCATCATGGACGAAGGCACTCAGAAAAACGGGCTTTCCGACATGCAGACGCGTGAGGAATTGTACGAGATCAATTCATTGGCCGAATTTGAAGCCCTTGATGACACGATTGCCCGAACCGTTCTGGATGATGAACATAAGTAATTTTTAAACGGCGTAGTTGCTCTCCAACATAGCAGCTGCGTCGTTTGAATATGTTTTCCGTTATTAAAAATTAAACAGGAACATTTGTTTGCCAAATTGTTTCATGTTACAATCAAGTTAGACATACATCCTTGTATTGCTCCTATCATATATAAGGACGTGATCGAGTGACACGAGTTGCCCTGTACAATCCTGGAAGCGCAAGCCACGTAAAAGAGGACCAAAACCACTACGCTAAGGAAAGGAAGGAGAATGACGGTAGGAAACAGTCAAAGGTGCTTAAACGCATCCCGCTGGAACGACTCATGGATTTAAAGGTGGATTACGCTTTTAAGCAACTTTTCGGGAATGAAAAAAATAAAGACTTGACCGTTATTTTCCTGAACGCGATTTTGCAGAAAACGGGGCGGAATCGAATTAAGGACATATCCTTTGAAAATACGGAAATCGCCGGGGAATACATGGATGATAAGCAATCACGATTGGACCTGTTGGTTGTGACCGAAGCAGACGAGTGGATAAACGTAGAGATTCAATTCACCAATCAGTATGATATGGTGAAACGATCGCTGTATTATTGGTCCAAAGCGTACGTTCATCCCTTGGAAAAAGGCATGGCTTATTCGGAGTTACGTCCTGTCATTGCCATCAATATTTTAAACTTTAATCTGTTTCGTGAGACGGAGCGCTTCCATACCTCGTATCATTTGTACGACGATGAGCATCAAGTCAAATTGACTAATGTGATGGAGTTTCATTTTATAGAAATGAGTAAATTAATAAACGATTGGAAACGGGATGAATTGGATCCATGGAACAGTGTACTGGCAAGATGGCTGCTTTTGCTTGGTATGGTTGATCACCGAAACGGGAAAATCTATGATGATATTTACCATGAATTGGAGGAGATCGCGTTGACGGATGAATCATTGCGGGAAACGTTCCATAATTGGGAAGAGCTGAGTTCGACACAGGAACAGCGCCTAAAGTACGATTCGCGGTTAAAACAGATTATGGATGAAGAAGCAGCAAAGCGTGAACACGAATTGCGAATGCAACAGGCAGAGCAAGAGAAACAAGAGGCAGAACGAAGGATGCAAGAGGCAGAGCAAAGCAAGCAAGAGGCAAAGCAAAGCAAGCAAGAGGCAGAGCAAAGCAAGCAAGAGGCAGAACGAAGAAAACAAGAGGCAGAACAAAGTAAGCAAGAAGCAGAACAAAGAAAACAAGAGTTCGAACGGGGTAAACAAGAAGCAGAACAAAGGAAACAAGAGCTGGAGGAAAAGGAACAAACACTGAGAGAAAAGCAACAAGAGCTGCAAAGGAAACAGAAAGCAGGGCCAATAGAACAACACGACCGAACGGCAGAACAAAGCACAAAAGAAGGCATCGCCCGTAACCTGCTTGAACAAGGAATGGACTTAACGTTCATTGCAGATTCCACAGGTTTGAGCTGGGATACCATTACAGATATCGAACGTGGCATGAAAAAATAAGCCAGTGCTTCTTTTCATTCCAAATTTATTTGCATCACAAAAAAGGCTGGGATAAAAGACGTTTAGCCAAATGAAAATCCGAACTATGATTCGCAAAAGATCTGAATCAGTTCGGATTTTTCATTTAGCGTAGGAAAAACACGGAGACTCCTGCGGGATGAAAAGCCTAGATAAGACCCCGCAGTGCGATAAGCACGAGGAGGCTTATCAGCGCCCGCGGCAAAGAAGACACTGTGAAAGCGACCAAAGGAAGCTTGAACAGATGTCGCGCTTGTGCCTGGCAAGGTGAAAGCGTAGTGTTTTTCCGGAGCGGTGACTACGTCTTAACTATATTGTTCGTGTTTAGAAGTAATTTGTTTAGTTATGTCCCAGCCCCTGTTTATATCTTTTCTCGTAACTACAAATTCCCGATCGACAGGTATTTCGTTTCCAGGTAAGGTTCGATACCTTCCTGCCCGCCTTCACGCCCAAGGCCGCTTTCTTTCATGCCGCCGAATGGAGCGTGTGCCGCAGATGGTCCGCCGTCATTCCATCCAACAATGCCGAAGTTCAGATGGTCATGCAAGTACGTGCCGTTGCGGTAGTCGTTCGTAAAGAAATAGGCTGCCAGTCCATATGGCGTGCCATTGGCAATGTCTATCGCTTCATCCAATGTGGAGAAACTCATAATGGGAGCAACCGGACCAAATGTCTCTTCATGCATGATGGTCATGTCCATGTTGATATTTTTCAACACCGTTGGTTTGATAAAGTAGTAACCTTTTTTCTCGTCGGCATCGGTTTCGTTGCCTGTTAGAACTTCAGCACCCTCATTAACAGCATTTTCAATCTGTGCCGTTATTTTATCATACCCTTGTTTGTTAATAATCGGACCGACATCCGTATCGTCTTCCATACCGTTGCCGACCGTCAGCTCTTTCGTTGCTTTCGTCAATTTTTCGGCAAATTCGTCCACGATACTGTCGTGAACAAGAATGCGGTTGGCACACACGCAGGTTTGTCCAGCGTTGCGGAATTTCGCACCAACCGTCTGGGCAACCGCATAATCGATATCGGCATCGTTTGCAACGATAAGTGGCGCATGACCACCCAGTTCCATCGTGACATGTTTGATGGTGTCGGCGCTGTCTTTAATCAATGTTTTACCGACAGGCGTTGACCCGGTAAACGTAATCTTTCGAACGTAATCACTGCCAGTAAATAGATTGCCGACAACTCGTCCACCACCATGGACATATTGAATGGCGTCTTTTGGTATACCAGCCTCATGAGCAAGGTCGATGAATTTCATACCTGATAGCGGCGTTTCTGAAGCCAGTTTAACGATAAAGGTACAACCTGCTGCCAGAGCCGGTGCAGCTTTTCGTGCCATCATGGCTGTTGGGAAATTCCATGGTGTGATAGCTGCAACCAGACCGATTGGCTGATGACTGACAATGATACGCTTGGATTCTTTGTTGGCTGGAATGGTTTTGCCGTAGACCCGTTTAGCTTCTTCAGCGTACCAATCCAAGTAGTCCGTCGAATAAATAACTTCGCCCCGGGACTCTTTCATAGGTTTGCCATTTTCCAATGTCATAAGGTGAGCAATTTCTTCTTTGTTTTCTTTTACCAAGTCGGACCATTGGCGAATGCGTCTCGCCCGCTCGTGCGCATTGATGCTGGACCATTCTTTAAAAGCCTCGTGTCCATTTTCCAAAGCTTGTTTGATTTCTGCCTCCGAGTTATTGCTGACTTCCTGAATAGCTTCCCCGGTTGCGGGATTCGTTACCGTAAATTGATTGGACATGTGTATTCGCTCCTTTATTGTAGTGTTTAACCTGTGTCACATAAAGTGCTAATCCGATGAGGCACCATCCTCCAAGAATAAACCATTCCATAGGCCAAGCCAACGATGAAGGCATGCCAGGAAGATAAAGGGATATAAACGCTATACTTAGAATGATTGCTAATCCCCCAACGGTTCTACCGTATTTAATTTTGTACGGACGTGGTAATGCCGGCTCCGTTTTCCGGAGCTGTAAAAATGATAATGAGACAATCAGATAACCAACAACTATACCGACACCACCGGCATTTACAATCCATTGTAAAGCTGGACGCCCAAGTAATGGTGCTAAAAAGGCGAGAATGCCAAGAAACATAATGGCGTGGGTTGGTGTTTTGTATTTTGGATGAACATAGGCAAACCACTTCGGTATCATGTCACGCGTAGCCATCGCATACAAGATTCGGCTCGCACCAATGATAAAAGCATTCCAGCTCGTGATGATGCCTGCTACTCCTCCAAGAACAAGAATGGTACCGAATAACTGACTGTTAAACAAATTAACCATTGCATCTGCCGTAGCTAATTGGGTGATCCCGAGCTCTTCCTGTGTTAGACCAGTCGTTACACCAAATACAATCAGCAAATAAAAGATAACAGAGGTAATAATGGATACAACAAGGATCGTTCCAATAATCTTCTGTGACGACTTAATTTCGGCAGCCACTTGAGGAATGACGTCAAAGCCGACAAATAGAAAGGGGATCATAATCAGTACGGACATGGTGCCACCCATTCCATTATTAAATAAAGGTTTGACATTTGCAAAATCCCCGCTTGTAAAAGCTCCGAAAACGAGCAACAGGCCAACTGCTACAATAACAATGGTAAAAATGGTCTGCAGAATGGTTGCCGGTTTAATACCAAAGTAGTTTAATCCTGCCATTAATAGGGCACCGATCGAACCGATTAAAGCCCATGTCAGGTATACGTCCCAGCCCCCCAATGTCCATAAATACCCTTGATGGTCCATGGGTAAAATGTAGTCAATGACAGTGGGCAATGCGACTGCTTCGAATGTTATAACGGAAACATAACCAAATAGAACAGCCCATGCTGCTATGAAACCGCTTCTTTTTCCAAAAGCTCTCAATACGAAAATGAGGCCGCCACCGGTTTCTGGGATGGCCGCAGCCAGTTCCGCATAGGTTAAGCCAATAAAGATAACTAATAAACCGCCAATGACAAATGCGATCGTACTACCAATAAATCCAGCTTTTATAATCCATTCACCAGAGAGGACGACCCATCCCCACCCGAGCATAGCACCCATGGCAAGAAAGAGCACGTCCATAATTGACATGGACTTCGAAAATTGGTTGCTCATCTGCTCAACTCCTTTTTGATAAACGATTTAATGAAAGCCTTTTCCAATATGCTCAGACCTTTAAACTGGCCATCAGACAATAGACCTCCCATGTTTCAAATCATAGTAAACAGTATCACAATGATCTGGTATAATGAAAAGGACCAGATAAAACTTTTTTAGGGACCAGATAGAGGTGTGTATATGTTCATGGCAATTGATAAATATAAAGGACAACAGTATATCTATCAGAACATTTACAATGAATTTAAACGGATGATTTTAGATGGACGGTTTAAAGCTGACGAGAAGTTGCCATCTAAACGAAAGCTGGCTGAGCAACTCGATGTAGGTATTAATACCATCACCAATTCGTATGAGCAACTGTTGGCGGAAGGGTATATTTATACACAGGAACGCAAAGGTTATTTTGTGGAAGCCATTACTCAGTTTGCAGGAAGTGGTATGGAGGAATATGCGTTTCCTGAGGATTTAAAGGAAGCGCCGCTCGCTAACGGCAATTGGTTATCTTTTTCGCACATGACAGCAGATGTGTCGGCTTTTCCATTCTCGGCGTGGATGAAATGCGGTCAAAAAGCAATCGCGAATCACAAGCAAGAGCTGTCTGAGATACCGCACCCACAAGGACCATATCAGGTCAGAGAAAGCATTGCCCGGATGATTGCGCTGTCACGTGGTGTGATTTGTGAGCCGGAACAGATTGTCGTTGGAGCAGGAAGTCAATTACTGGTACGACAGTTAATGGAAATGCAGTCGCAGCAAACGACAGCTGCTGTGGAAGACCCGGGTTATTCACGGTTTTATACGTTACTGAGGCGAATGGGCATCAATGTCAACACGGTTCCTATCGACAATAACGGTGCCGACGTTAACGGACTGGAAGAAAAAGATATTCGCTTTTTGTTCATAACACCGTCCCATCAATTTCCAACCGGGAACATCATGCCGATATCCCGGCGTATTGAATGGCTTAATTGGTCAGCCCGTCATCCCCATCGCTACATTGTGGAAGATGACTACGATAGTGAATTTAAGTATGAGACAGACCATATTCCATCGTTGCAAAGTCTTGATAAACATCAACGGGTTATATATATTGGGACGTTTTCAAAAACGATCCTACCGGGTATGCGGATCAGTTATATGGTTCTCCCGCCGGAAATCCTGCGCGCCTATCAAAACTATCATATTGATGCCATGCAAAGCAGCAACATATTAGAACTGTATACATTGCATTATTTTATCGAATCAGGGGAATATACCAAACATCTGAAACGGATGAATCATTACTACGAGAAAAAACGCAAATGTTTAATTCAGGAACTGAAACAACGGTTCGAGAGTAATGTAACAATCGATGATATCCCGGCTGGATTGCACTTTTTGGCGCGGTTTCAAACGTCAAAAACGTACGATATGGTGGAGAAGAAGGCAAAAGAAGAGAAGTTGGAAATCTACACTATTAGGCGGTTTACGCTGGAACGCACCCTGGAGATGGATAATATCGTCATTTTAACGTTGGGGTTTGCAACCATTCAAGAAGAAGAGATCCCCGAAGCAGTGGACCGACTATATCGGGTGATCTACGCGTAGACAAACAATGAGGAAACAATCTATCTATTATGCATGTGGTCTTTTATTAACGGAAAATGAAATTATATATCTGGTCCCATGATTATATTATTTCTGGTTCTTTCCATCATACCAATCAACGATCATAATAACAGTTAAACAACGTGTTTGTGACTGTTTTGTGAAAAGAAAACGATTACTTAAAGGATGTTCAAATAAGAAGGGAGATCACTGTATGTCTGATAAATTAGTTGACTTGGATCAGAAGCATTTCATCCATCCAACGTCGTCCGTTCAACAGCAACAACAGGAAGGTCCGGCCTTCATTTTTGAAAAAGGCGAGGGTATTTATTTAACCGATACCAAAGGAGAAACATATATAGATGCCATGTCTTCGTTATGGAATGTCAATATCGGCCACGGACGCAGCGAGTTAGCTGAAGCGTCCAAAGCCCAAATGGAAAAGCTGGCCTTTAGTTCAGCGTTCTCGACATTCAGTCATGAGCCGGCTATACGTCTTGCTGAAAAAATTGCGTCAATAGCTCCCGAGAGTTTGAGCGCGGTGTTTTTTACATCAGGTGGTTCTGAAGCAAATGATTCCGCTTTCAAACTGGCGCGTCATTATTGGCGGCTAAAAGGTGAGCCTGAACGCCGCAAAATTCTTTCTCGTAAAAAGGCGTATCATGGCGTGGCTGCTGCTTCAACAAGTGCAACAGGCATTCCGGAATTTTGGGACATGGCGGGCACGTTTATGCCTGATTTTATCCACGCGGAAACGCCATATGAAAAAAGCACGAAGGAAGCCATTGATTCGATGCGTCAAGTGATTGAAGATGAAGGACCGGAAACGATTGCTGCGTTTATAGCCGAGCCTGTACAAGGGGCTGGTGGGGTTATTATTCCGCCTGATGATTATTTTAAGGAAGTTCGTAAGCTTTGTGATGAATACGGGATTTTGTTCATCGCTGACGAAATCATTACCGGTTTTGCCAGAACCGGAACAATGTTCGGCATGGAAAACTGGGGCGTTACACCTGACTTGATGACGTTTGCCAAAGGCGTGACAAGCGGTTATATACCATTCGGTGGTGTTATTATCTCTGACGCTATTCATGAGATGCTGAAACAGTCAAGCGGCACCCTTTTCCACGGATTCACTTACAGCGGGCATCCGACCAGCAGTGCGGTAGCTTTGAAAAACATTGAAATTCTGGAAGAGGAAAACCTCGCGGAAAACTCACGAAAAATGGGCGAGCGTTTATTGAAAGGGTTCCAACAAGTTAAAGAAAACACGAATATTGTCGGCGATGTTCGCGCCATTGGATTGCTGGGAGCCGTGGAACTCGTTAAAGACCCTGCAACCAATGAACACTTCCCGGCCGATTGGAAGGTTGTGTCCAAGGCGATTAAAGCGTTACACAATCGAGGCATTATTTGTCGCTCTGTTGCATTCGATGATACCGACATCATTTGTTTTTCACCACCATTGATTATCAACGAAGACCAAATTGATACAATTATCGAAAACGTACAGGAAGCCGTTTTGGAAGTGGAGAAGGAGATTAAGTAAAGCAATATTGAATGATTCAATAATTCTCAAAATACCAAGTTGGAATTTTAAGTATATTGAAAGGACATTGAAATAATGGCTGAGGAAGCTAAATTAAAACGAACATTAACGTTATATCAAGTTGTGCTATTTGGTCTTGCATACATGACTCCTATGATTGTTTTTGGAACTTACGGAGTTTTGGCTGAAACAACGAATGGGTTTGTTCCAACAGCTTATGCAGTAGCTCTTATTGCAATGCTTTTCACCGCCTACAGTTATGGAAGAATGGTTAAGGCATTTCCAGTATCAGGTTCTGCTTACACTTATACAAGAAAATCCATCGGACCTGAATTAGGCTTTATGGTTGGATGGGCCGTTTTATTGGACTATTTCTTTTTACCTATGGTCATATGGTTAATAGGGGGGGCATATTTGAATGCAGCATTCCCTGTTGTACCTTCATGGGTATGGATAGTATCATTTATATTAGTGACAACTGTAATCAATTTAATTGGTATTAATGTTACTACAAACGTGAATTTAGTAATGATGGTTTTTCAGCTGCTTGTTCTTGCCATTTTTATTATAATGAGCATTGTTAGTTTGTTACAAGGAATGGGAACAGGAACTATTTTTTCTATCGATCCACTTTTAAGCAGTGATTTAAATATATTATCAGTAGTTGCAGGTGCTTCTGTGGCTGCCTACTCGTTTCTGGGTTTTGATGCTATAACAACATTATCTGAAGAAACCATTAATCCTAAGAAAACTTTACCAAAAGCAATATTTTTAATCACTGCTATCGGTGGTTTAATCTTTGTAATCACTTCTTACTTTTTGGATTTAGTTTATCCGAATTTCAGTGAATTTCCGAATACAGACACAGCTGCCTATGAAATTGCTCTTGAAATTGGAGGTAATATCCTTGGTGCTATTTTCTTGGCAGGTTTAATAATTGCGCAATTTGCTTCGGGACTTTCAGCACAAACCAGTGCCGCACGTTTATTATATGCTATGGGAAGAGATGGCGTTTTGCCCAAAAAAATCTTTGGCTTTGTTAGTTCGACTACAAAAACTCCAGCGTTTAATTTAATAATGGTGGGTATTATTGGTTTAGTGGCCTTAACCATGGACGTAGCGACGTCAACATCTTTTATAAATTTCGGGGCCTTCATAACATTCACTATGGTTAACGTTTCAGTGATTGCTTATTATTTTGTTAAAGGACAAAAACGATCAGGAAAAAATATTATCCTTTATTTAATTTTACCTTTAATTGGTGTTGGGTTTGATATTGGTTTGTTTGTAAACCTAAGCAGCAATGCCTTGATTTTAGGATCCATTTGGGTGGTAATTGGTTTTGTTTATCTGCTGTACTTAACAAAATTCTTTAAACAGAGACCACCAGACTTAGATATGGGATAATATTTACAAACCATGATAACTTTTGAAAGGGATGACTACTTTGGACAAGATTAATGTCACATTAGCTCAAATGACTCCAAAACTGAAGGATAAGAGCTATAATTTATCCCAAATAAAAAATGCTATGGAAGAAGCCAATAAGAATCAATCCGATCTAATCGTCTTTCCAGAACTATTTTTAACAGGATATTCTGTGGGGGATAAATTAAATGAGCAGGCGGAAAAAGTTGATGGACCCAGCATTAACGAAATAAAGAAATTATGTAAATCATTATCGTTATATACAGTGTTCGGGTTTCCTGAGTCAGGAGATGGCGAAACCAATTTTATCTCATCAGCCTTAATAGATAATCAAGGAGAGTTGTTAGGGCTATATAGAAAAACGCATCTTTTTGATCAGGAACAGAAGTTTTTTGAATCCGGTTCTAATTTTGAAGTTATTCCTACACCAATGGGGAACATCGGTTTAATGATTTGTTTTGATTTAGAATTCCCTGAAGTGGCAAGATCACTAAAACTTATGGGCGCTGATATTCTCGTTATAGTTAATGCTAATATGGATCCTTATAAGGAGCATCATTACATTTATGCTAAATCCCGAGCAATGGAAAATGAAATCCCTGTCGTTATATGTAATCGATTAGGCCAAGAAGATGATCTTAATTTTTGTGGTGATAGTTTAGTGCTTGATTCATGGGGTAATGAATTATTATCAATGAAAGATTCAGAAGGGATTGAGACGGCTAAGCTGCCACTATCGTCTGTAATGGATTCTAAAATGGACTATGTGTTCCGTCGAAAGGAAGATTTGTATTCAATATTGACTGACTCTCAGCACCGTGAATGAGCTGTTTGTAATTTGTGAGCAGACGCAGTAATAAGCCACTTCTAAGTCCAAAAAGTTAATTTCTGTTTCACCGTTATAAATAATGATTTTTTAACCTCTTTTGAACGAGAGTGTATTTTTACTTTACATTGAAAATTGCTTCAAAAAAGGAATTCCAACAGTTCTGGATAGTTGTAGTCAAATGATAGTTCCAAATTTCCGATCTAATCAGGGGAGGGATACCGATGTCTGAAAAAACAGGTTTTATAAATCATGAAAGTTATTTTTGGCACCAAACTGGAAGTGGCGCTTTGAATTTGCGGTCCGGGGGTTCGATTCAGGCTGACACTCATGCTGAGAATCCAGAGACGAAGCGACGAGTGAAAAATTTGCTGGAACGGACCGATGAGATGGATACATTGGAGCAAATAGCGCCACGATCGGCAACCCGGTCAGAAATCGAAATGAATCACCAAACAGAATACATTGACCATGTGAAACAATTGAGTGATTCTGGCGGTGGTGATGCTGGTGTCCATGCTATTGTCGGACCGGACTCCTATGAAATTGCCATGAAGTCAGCAGGAGGGGCCATAACCGCTGTTGATGCGGTAATGAACGATACGGTGCAAACCGCTTATGCATTGGTTCGTCCGCCGGGCCATCATGCTGAACCGAATGAGGGGTCTGGCTTTTGCCTGTTCAACAATGTTGCGATTGCAGCTAACTATGCCCGTAAACAATTTGGCTTGAAACGCATCGCCATTTTAGATTGGGACGTACACCATGGCAATGGAACCGAAACCGCTTTTTATGATGATCCGGACGTTTTGTTCCTTTCCATTCATCAAGAAAATATCTTTCCGAAAGGCCGCGGAGTGATAACAGATGTTGGAGAAGGCGATGCCAAGGGAAACAATGTCAATGTGGAGCTTCCCGCCGGTACCGGGGATGATGGTTACCTCTACACGTTTGATCATGTGATCGAGCCGATTATTGACCAATTTCAGCCTGAGTTGATTCTGATATCAGCGGGTCAGGATGCTAGCCGCTTTGATCCGTTGGGCCGGATGCTGGTGACTGCTGAAGGCTACTACACCATGACAACCAAGATAAAATCGTTAGCCGATAAGCATTGTCATGGCCGTCTAGTTGCCTGTCATGAAGGCGGATACAGCACAGCCTATGTTCCGTTTTGCACATTGCGGATCATAGAAGCACTGCGCGGAGAAAGAAGCCGAATCGAGGATCCGTTCGACTTAGGGTTTCACGAGGGACCGATTTATCCGCATCAGAAGGAAGCTGTTCATCAAGCCATCACTGTTCAATCAGCGTACTGGCACCTTGGAAATGCGTAAGTAAGTTCAATAGATTAATAGTTTCTGAATAGGAAATGTAAAATGGTAAAAACGGTTTAATTGCTGGAAATGATTAATGCATTAAACCGTTATTTTTTTGTGTTAAGATGAAAAAATGTATATCAATTCCACACAACCCCTATGCCTGCTATAAACCAATTTTGACTATGTAAAAATGTGCCCGAATCTGGTATGATAACGTGGAATGGGGATAGTTTTGATAGTGTAATCAATTACAATCAATCAGTCACAATGGTAGACTTTTAGATGCTTTTAAACAATCAATTCACCAACGAAAGACGTTGTACTATGAAGGAGATGAGATGAAACCATGAGCGATGACCATTCATATACCATCGGCAATTATTTAAAATTTATTATACCATCGTTGTTGGGTGCCTTTTTGTTAATGGTTCCAATACCTGTCAATGGGGAAGTTACGTTAATTGTTGCCGTCTGGGATAATTTTATTCAAACGTATTTGGGTACTGCTATGCCCGCCATTGCAGTAGCGTTAATCAGTCTGTCTTTTGTTATGGCTTTAATAACTGTTACAACACGTCCTCAATTTATTTTGCAGAATCATTTTCTAAGAAAGCTGTTTTACGTTGGTCCGATTGCCCTTTTGACGAAAGGGCTAGCGACGTTTTTCGGGTTACTGACTCTTTTTCAAATTGGACCTGAATGGATTTGGTCCGATGCTACGGGCGGGAATATTTTATTTGGATTACTGACGACCCTGGTTGCCATCTTCTTTTTCGCTGGTTATATTTTGCCGTTATTGCTGGACTTTGGATTATTGGAATTGATAGGGACGATTATGAAAAAAATTATGCGTCCTATTTTTACGCTACCGGGTCGTTCGACGGTGGACAGTCTCGTTTCCTGGTTGGGCGATGGGACGATTGGCGTTATGTTGACGAACAATCAATATGAGGAAGGCTATTATACAAAACGGGAAGCGGCTGTGATTGGGACAACATTTTCGCTCGTATCGATCGACTTTACGATTGTTGTTTTACTGGAACTTGATTTAGGCCATTTGTTTTTACCATATTATGGGACCATTATTATTGCAGGACTCGTTGCAGCCCTGATTATGCCTCGTATTCCGCCATTATCCAGGAAAGTGGATGCCTTTTATGAAGAAGCAGAAGCGCGTGAACAGGAGACGTATCCGGAGAATATGTCGTTGGTTAAATGGGGGATGCACCAAGCGGCTGATCGTGCCAAACGTATGACGAGTGTGGTTCCGGTCATAAGAGGTGGAACGCAAAATGTGCTGACAATGTGGCTGGAAGTTGTACCGGTTGTTATGGCCATTGGTACCATTGCGACCATTATTGCCGAATACACGCCTATTTTTGCTTGGCTTGGAGCGCCATTTATTCCATTATTAAATGTGTTGCAAGTTCCGGAAGCAACCGAGGCTGCGCAAACCGTTGTTGTTGGTTTTGCAGATATGTTCCTGCCGGCTATTTTGGGAAGTGGAATTGAAAGTGAAATGACCCGGTTTATTATTGCGTGTTTATCTGTTACACAATTAATTTATATGTCGGAAGTAGGGGCTTTATTAATAGGCTCCAAATTGCCATTAAATATGAAGGATTTAATTATTATTTTCCTATTGCGCACGTTGATTACACTGCCGATTATCGCGCTGATAGCACATATGATATTTTGACGCAGACGTATGATTTTCACACGTATCTGTATCAAGTGTGTTTGCCATTTCAGGTTTTGTCGGCTTCCCTTACCATTCTTACATCGTGTATTCTCAAAAGGGAATATCCTCATCGTATGGCTGTAATAGGAGGGATGCTGGATGATTTATAAGTATATGCTTGTATTTTTGGGGGCAGCTATTCCGTGGCTGGAAGTGATGGCGGTTGTCCCCGTAGGCATTGTTTGGGGACTGGCGCCGTTCTGGGTCATGGTTGTGGCGTTTGTGGGCAATATGCTGTCCGTACTTGTTGTGATTGTTGGGTTCGATAAGTTGAAGCGTTGGTATATCAGGCGGCGAGAAGCGAAAGGAAAACAGCCTTCCAAAGGCAGCCGGCGAGCGGTTACGTTTTTCCACAAATACGGGCTGATAGGTCTGGCATTTTTGGGTCCGGTTCTAATCGGTACCCATATCGCCGTTTTTATCGGTATGGCACTCGGTGCATCGAAACGGGCCATGAGTGTTTGGATTGGAATCAGCATTGCTTTATGGATCGTTATTTTTGGCGTGACAACCGCACTCGGGTTTGATTTTTTCAAGAAAAATATATAGGGGTTTCGTCGTCTGATTGAAAATTAGAGTACAGGACGCGCCCATTGATAGGCAAGAGCGATTTTATTCAATTGCCTTCAAGCCCACCGCCCCGGCAATAATGCACAGCAAAAAGGCGATTCGTTTCCAACCGGCCGATTCGTTGAAAAATAGGATGCCGATGAGAACGGCACCGGCTGCTCCCAGACCAGTCCAAATGGCATAAGCGGTCCCGAGCGGAATGTCGCGCATGGCGAGTGATAAAAATATAAATCCGCCTGCAAATGAGAGTACAATCGGGATGACCCGGATGATATGTTTTTGGCGGAGAAACAGGTTGATGCTCATCATGCCGAATATCTCCCCAAAACTGGCAATGACTAAAAATACCCACGCCATGCTCATTTCCCTCCTTCTTCAGCCGCTTCCTCTGTGTCATCCGTCATTTTGATTCCGATCACACCGGCAATTATTAATGCGATAAACAATGCTTTCATCACTGAAAATCCAGCCCCGAATATGAGAAAATCAATCAATACAATGGCGGCAGCACCTGACCCGGTGAAGACAGCATACACGGTGCCGGATGGGATCATCTCACACGCCTTGACGACTAAAATGAAACTGAACACGATGGCAATAGTTGTGCCGCTCCATTCCAACACAGTATTGGAATATTTCAAGCCAACGACCCAAAACACTTCCACAATCGCTGCAAACAGTACGTAAAGCCAACCCAATCCAAATGGCCTCCTTCTACTTATGTGAAATAGTTTCTCCGTTTAAAATCATCCATTCGATTGTAGCATATATTTTGTGTTGTCTGTCAGTTTTCGATTTGTGGGAGGGGTGGTGGGAACTCGAGCGACAACCCTCAACTCGAGAAGCAGCACCCCCATACCTAAAAGACGATTTTCGGCAGCCGCCGAAAATCATCCTAGTTAATGTATACTTTTGACTGTCTTACACTAAATCGGCTAAAAAACAATAACGGAAGCAATTAGCAAGGAATAATCAATAACGTGTCTAACAATCACGAAGTAACCTAGTTCTCAAAAGATTCATCTCCCTCAATGCTTATGGTTCCCTTATTTTTAACTGTGCTTTTAAAAGTGCCATCGCCCACTATGTTTATGTATGATTTATTTTTCAAAACAACGTTACGCTCAAATGTGCCATCCCCTTCTATCGATATAAAAGCTGAATTCTTTAATTCATCAACTTCACCTTCAAACATTCCATTCCCTTCTATAGTTATAGAAGCACTATTCTTAAAACCAACGCTGCCTTTAAAAATTCCGGTTTCTTCAATGTCTATCGAAGCACCATTTGCAAGTGCAACGTTTTCGTCAGCAAATAAATCCTGTTCGACTTGCACGGAATAATCGTTCTGTTTACCCTTCTGATCCATCTCCCCTGTAATCCACAGCGCGCCTTGAATGTCATAGTTATCTTCATCACATTTTTTTTCGTATTTTTCCCCAGTCCACTTAACATTTCCATCACTGTAACAAGGAAGTACGTCAACTTCTACCGGCCATTCATAATCTTCTTCATCATCCTCGCCGTCTTCCTCGTCGTCTTCCTCGTCGTCTTCCTCGTCGTCATCATCTTCTTCCCATTTCTCCAACACAATCTCCTCCCCCTCCGTAGGCCGCCACGTTGTTTCCAGGCTCACAGTCTGACCGTCATCGGACTCGGTGGTCATCTGGATAGTCAGGGGTTTATCGAAATTAACGTCCCTGATAGGGGAAACATCACTATCGTTCTTGTCCCCATCATTCGTCACCGTCATTTTTTCAATGTTTAGTTTATCCGTGTCCACCTGAAAAGGCAGATCCCCCTCTCCCGATCGTTCGTAATACGCCTGCCGCATCTCGCTGATCAGGACGTTCGTGTTTTGCTGGAGAGAGATGTCATTGCTGGCGGCTTGTTGGTTCTGTCCCATGGAAACGATCAGACCGGTCGACAGTGCGATCATAAGTGAAAGCAGGGCGAGTGTCGCGAGGAGTTCAACGAGTGTTACGCCTTGTTCATGGTTGAATCGGTATGGAAACATATCATCACGTCCGTTATCATGGTATAATAAGTTTAAAGCCAGTATGGAAAAAAGTCCCGCCGACGTTCTTTACTAACGTTCTTTTGCCAGGAGTGAGATCGATGCCTGAACAAATGTCATCTAATGAAAAAAATGGTTTCACGCTTATTGAAATTATAACATCCATTGCGCTTTTGACCATGATTATTGCTGTGATGTTACCCATTTTTCCGCAGATTTTAAACTGGTCGTCCCAGTCGGAGGAGAATTTGACCGCAAGTAATCTATTAGGCCGCGTAGCCAGTGATGCGCAAGAAAATGCCGGAAGATTGCCGCTCGACGACGTTCCCGTTTGTTCCGACGGTAAAAAAATACTTCCGGCGAAAAATTTAAATGCCCTTCCATCCTATACATATAGCGTAAAACTGAATGTGTGCAAAGAAGAGACCGTTGATTTATATCGAACGAACATTCAGATTCTTTCTGACAACGACCAATTGGCTGAATCCTACACCTATATTGAGGCAGGTGGGTCCGGATGAACCGTCTGAGGAATGAACGCGGCGCAGCACTTGTTCTGACCCTGATGATGATTACGCTCATTCTCTTATTCGTGCTGACTCTGCTTTATCAAGTGACCAATACGACCAGGCAAATAACGACAATGGATGAAAATATAGACGCGCATTTGGTGGCAGAGATGGGCGTTGATTACTACCAGACGCTCGTGCATGAACGCGTCAAAGGTCAGGCTGTCGAAAAGGTGCAGGACATTGACTGGCCGGAGACACCGACGAACTACCCAATTGATGACAATCGAACTTTCTCAATTAAAATTGACCAACGGGATAATACTAATAAGGAAAAAACGGAGATTGAATTTACCAGCGAAGGAAAGGCGCACGGCCGCACAGAGACGATAGAACAAAGCATAACGATAACGCTGGAATAGTTATATAGATTTCCTGAATGGAAGCTTATTAAGCGAAAGGCGGAGGGGGATATTATGGCACCACGCAAACGGCTGGGTGATTTACTGAAGGATGCAGGAATCATAACAGAAGCGCAAGTGGAAGACGTACTTGCTCATAAAAAACCGGATCAAAAATTAGGAGACGCACTGCTCGATCACGGATTTATTACGGAAAAACAGCTGATCGACGTACTGGAATATCAGCTCGGCATTGCACATGTGTCACTGTATCAGTATCCGATTGAGGAGCGGGTGCTTGGTTATGTGTCGCATGCATTTGCTCAGAATAAATACGTTATGCCGCTGCAAATCAAGGATCATGAACTGGTCGTCGCAATGCAGGACCCGATGGATTATTATGTTATTGATGATTTGGAGCTGTCGACAGGCTTCACCATTTATCCGGTGATTGCTACAAGAGATGATATTTTATATGCGATCAATAAACATTATTTTAAACAGGGAGATGAATACGCGGCGACAACGGAGGAGGGAACAGGAGCGTCAGTCGTCAGTCTGCTTGATCAACTTTTGACAACCGGGATTCAATTGAAAGCAAGTGACGTTCATCTGGATCCCCAGGAAACACATGTCGATGTGCGCTACCGGATTGACGGACAGCTCCGCAAAGATAAAACGCTCGCGAAAGAGTTGCAGAACCCGCTGGTAGCCCGTATCAAAATTCTTGCCGATTTGGATATCACGCAGACGCGCCTGCCCCAGGACGGGCGGATTAAAACGACGATCGGTGTGACACCGGTGGACTTGCGTATCTCCTGTTTGCCCACAGTAAATGGCGAAAAAATCGTCATCCGGGTGTTAAATTTGGCCAATGCGCTTCGTAAAATAAATGATCTCGGATTTTCCGAGGAGAATAGGCAAAAATACGTGGATTTGCTGAATCGGCCGTCTGGTTTGGTGTTGCTTACGGGTCCGACTGGGTCGGGAAAAACGTCCACCCTATACGGGTCGATCCATCATCTGAACCAGGACCATATTAATATGGTGACCATTGAGGATCCGGTTGAGTTTCAAATGGAAGGGGTCAACCAAGTGCAAGTGAATGCGAATGTTGGCCTCACCTTTGCAACCGGACTGCGCTCGATTTTGCGACAGGATCCGAATACCATCATGGTCGGGGAAGTCCGTGATCAGGAAACGGCGGAAATTGCTATCCGAGCCTCGCTCACCGGGCATTTGGTGTTCAGTACGTTGCATACGAACAGTGCGGTCGATGCCATCCCGCGCCTGATCGATATGGGCATTGAGCCGTATCTCGTCGTCTCCTCCCTGAAAGGTGTGGTAGCCCAACGCCTCGTCCGGAAAATTTGCCCGGATTGCAAGGTAGGCCGCGAACCGACACCGATGGAACGGGATATTTTCCATAACCATGACGTAAGCGTCGATCATATCTATGAAGGAAACGGATGTGACAGCTGTCATTACTTGGGTTACCGCGGTCGACTGGCTGTGCATGAAGTGGTCACGATGGATGAAGGGATGAAACACTTGTTGTTGAACCAAGGGTCGATGGCCGATTTACACACACATGCTGCCGATAAGGGGACGTCGTTTCTCATTCATGACGGGTTGGAAAAAGTGAAAAATGGCGAAACAACGCTTCAAGAAGTGATGCAGCTGTCAATTGCGTTGTAAAGGAGGAAACAGATATTGGATGATACATTGCAGCAATGGCTGACAGAAGCGGTTCATCAACAAGCGTCCGATGTGCATTTAACCGTCGGCAAACCTCCCGTATGTCGTATTAATGGGTTGCTTCTCGAACAGGATTGGCCGGTCTTGCAGCCGTCTGATACCGAGCGGATGAGCCGTTCGTTGTTAAATGATCACGATTGGCACGTGTTGAATGATAAGCGGGAAATGGATCTTTCCTGTGGTATCAGCGGCGTATCCCGATTTCGTGTCAATCTGTTTTACCAACGTGGGGCGTTGTCGCTTGCCTTTCGGATTGTACCGAGGCATATTCCATCGATTGAGGAGCTTCATTTGCCGCCCATTACCCACGAGTTGACGACTGAACGGCAGGGGCTGATGCTTGTTACCGGACCGACCGGGAGCGGGAAAAGCACGATCTTGGCGGCAATGCTTGATTTTATGAACCAAACGATGCGCCGACATATGATCACGCTGGAAGACCCGATTGAGTATGTACATACGCACCATCATTCGATCATTGATCAACGTGAGGTTGGCCTCGATACGACCAGTTTTCTTACCGGACTGCGGGCAAGTCTTCGCCAGGATCCGGATGTCATTTTGGTTGGGGAACTGCGTGATCTCGAAACGATATCCACGGCGATAACAGCGGCAGAAACCGGGCATCTCGTCCTTGGCACACTGCACACGAGCAGCGCGGTTTCTACGATTGAGCGTATAATCGACGTGTTCCCACCCCAGCAGCAGACACAAATCCGTATTCAATTGTCGTCGATGTTAAAGGCGGTCATTGCCCAGCAGCTGCTTCCAACGAAAGACGGGACGAGCCGGCGTGCGGCCACAGAAGTGCTGATTAACACACCGGCTGTTAAAAATCTCATCACCAATGAAAAACTGCACCAGATTCAGAACGTGTTGCAGACGTCCAAAGCACAAGGCATGCACACGATGGATATGGATTTAAAAAAGCTGCTTCGAGAGGATGTTGTAGCGTATGAGACCGTTGCACCATTTTTGGAAATGAGAGAAATCTAACGTCTAAGCCGCACGCATCATGGCGCTTTTTGATCCGCTGTGGACCGGCATGAAAGGAGGCATCCTGTGAATTTTGACTATAGCGGTAAACGGTTTTCCGGTGAACGGGTGAAGGGGCAAATGGAGGCGGAAACGAAAAACGAAGCACTGAATGAGTTGGAACAAGGCGGCATCATCGTTGTTTCCATTACCGAGACGAAACCGTGGAACAAAGATATTTCATGGAATCGACGGTTGAAAAACAAAGACTTCGTTGTATTTCTCCGGCAATATGCGACGCTGATTCACGCCGGCATTTCTATTTCAGAAGCGACGAAAACGATGGGGCGGCAAACGGGAAATGCGACGCTCCAATCCGCGCTGGAAGACATTGATAAGCAGTTAGAACGGGGGGAAGGTCTGTCTGTGGCAGCCGATCGTCATCCGGATGTTTTTCCGGAGCTGCTTGTCAACATGATTCATGCCGGGGAAGCGAGCGGTAAGTTGGATGAGATTTTGAACGAAATGGCCGACTACTATGAAAAAGAACACTCAAACCGGCGCAAGCTCGTCTCCGCCTTAATGTATCCCAGCATTGTCGGGATCATTACTTTGTTGTTAACAATGTTTTTGCTCATGTTCGTCGTGCCGCAATTTGTCAGTATGTTTGAATCGTTCGGGGAAGATATCCCGGCTTATACGCAATTGGTCCTGTCCTTGAGTGATTGGGTGAGTGCCTATTGGTGGATGTTGCTCGTTCTCGTGGTTGTAGGCGTGCTCGTGTACAAATATGCCGTGCAGTTTCCGGCTGTCGTCTACCGGATGGATTATTTTAAAATGAAATGTCCGTTTCTCGGCAGGCTGGCACACAAAGCTGTACTCGTTCGCATGACACAGACGCTCTCTACACTCGTCAACAGCTCCGTTCCGATTCTTCAGGCGTTGGAAATCACTGAGAGGGTTGTCGGCAATAAAGTGATGCAACACGTTTTAGCAGACGCCCGTGAGTCGCTCGAATCCGGGGAATCGATGACCCGGGCGATGGAGGATCACTGGGCTTTCCCGCCGCTGGTAGTACAGATGGTACAGATCGGCGAAAAAACCGGGACACTCGACCATATGCTGCAAAAAGCGGCCAAATTTTACGAAGAAGACCTTGATCAGATGGCAAATCGGATTCAAACATTAATTGAACCAATCATGATTATTCTATTGACGGTAATTGTTGGAAGTGTTATTGTATCTGTGGTTTTGCCGATGTTCTCATTATTTGAAAACATTCAGTGACCATTTTGGTAACATGTGGTATTGGTACCTATTATCTAGTATACTAGTACCAGAAGAAAAGCAGTGGTGTGATGAACGTCTGTCTGTATATGGGCACTTGGACAGTCAGGAGCAATTAGTGCAACCGACGCTCTATTACCTTATTTAACTAAAAAGGAGAGGGTCTTATGTTGGAACGTATGAAAAGGAAGTTTAAACAACAGGAAGGGTTCACACTGGTTGAGTTGCTGGCTGTCTTGGCCATTCTGGGGATAGTGTTGGCGATTGCCGTTCCCAGTGTTTCGGGTGTTATAAGTAGCTCGGAAGACGACGCTGATGAGTCGAATAGAGAATTGATGGAGAATGCGGCCAGGTTGGCGAATGCAAGTGACATTGATCCAAAAGGTGAGAATGGTGATACTTATTCGTTAGACAATCTAGTTAGTGAGGGTTTTCTTGAAGAAAAACCTACTAATCCTAATACAGATAATGATTACAATGGTACTGTTAAAGTGACAAATGCGGCTGATGATGATTCTAAAGTAGATGATTATACGTTTAAATACGTACCTGGTGACGGGGAAGAAGAAATTAGTGATGACACCAGTGACGGTGGTGAATCTGGAGGCGGCGATGACGGAACCGGTGGCTCTGGTAATAAGGACTAATAATAAAAATAACTAACCGAGCTAAACATAATCACTAACTAAACGCCTTGCACGTTTTTGCTGCAGGGCGTTTTTACGAATGAATTTCATAAATGCTAAATGCTTTTCTGTTTAATATGAACATGTAACTTGTAATACACTTAATCATTCGTTGAATATATACTTCAACTTAGAAGATTGGAACGGAAGGCGGACGACTCCTGCGGGATAAGAGGCCTAGATGAGACCCCACAAGGCGTCAGCCTGAGGAGGCTCATCAGCCGCCCGCGGAAAGCGTCCGCCTGAAGTGGAAATCAAAAGCAATAACCTATCGTTCGTATTTTAAAGGCAGATATCTAATTTTGAAATTCAATCAGATTCATAACTTTTTACCTAAGCAGGTGGTCGTGTGAACATTCTCAACAACGGCAGGGTCAATATGGTGATCACGAACCGGGTGATCCGCTATGCCTTTCACAAAAATACATCCCCTAATAGCATTGTCACTTATGGCGACGTCGAACTGCCGGTGGGTACGATGCAGAACGGCACCATAGCGGATGCACAGGCGTTTCAACGTGTCATTCGGCAATTGGTGCAGGAAAACCGCTGGCGACGGAAAAAAATCGCTTTCTGCTTGGTGGACGATACGGTCGTTATCCGGGATTTGTCCATTCCGGGAACACTATCGAAGGATGAGGCAATTGGTTACATCCGCACGCAGATCGGCCATTCGTTTTATTTGCCGTTCGACAATCCAGCGCTCGCTATTGATGTGCTGAGAAACGATGAGGAAACGACCGATGTCCGGTTGTATGCGTATCCGAAAGAAAAAATCGATCAGTTTAAGCACGTTTTTTCAGCGGCGGGGCTTCATCCGATCATCGCCGATTTGACGGCCTTGTCGGTGTACCGTTATTATGTTCAAACAGCCGAAACAGCATCCGACCATACACTGCTCATTCATTGGAATCATGACGCGCTGTTTTTGACCGCCTTTCAACACCATAAAGCCGTGTTCAATAGACATATAAAAATCGCCATGGATGACGAACCGGCGCAGGAGACGGCTGAGGGCATGATCGATCATTATATGACAGAGATCAATCGGATGGTCGACTTTTACCAGTATTCGATCACCAAGGGGGAATCGCGCATCGAGCAGCTGATTGTATCCGGGGATTTTCCCTATTTGTCCACGGCTAAACGTCATCTCGCTGACCGTTTGGAGCTGCCGATTTATGAATTTCCCGACGAAAATATGTCCCCCACGTATGTTGATTTGATGGGACTGGGCTTAAAGAATGGCGGATGAAGGTGGGTGTGCAATGAATACGGAAATCAATTTTTTGGAAAAAGAAACGAAGCGTATGAGCATACCGCTCTTTCTCTTGTTGGTGTTCCTGCTGCTGCTTATCGCTGTAGCTGCTGTTCTGCTGATACAGCGGGGTGGGCTGGCGAGTGCGATCGATCAGGAAAAAGCGACGATGACGGCGCTTGAAGATCAAATGGCAAAGCTGGAAGAGGACACCGGTCATATGCAACAGCTGAAACAGACGAAGGAAGCGTTGGCATCGATCGAGACCCGGACGGTTCCGCGTGTTGCCTTGTATAAGCAGATGCTTGGCATGCTGGGTGACTCGGGGCAGCTGGAGTCGTTTACATATGAGAGCGGCGAGTTATTTCAGCTGGAGGTGGCGTTTGATTCGCTATCGTCTGTATCGGATTATACGGATAAAATGCTGCAGCAACCCTATTTGCTCAATGTGAAACTTGCGGATGTTTCAAAGGCTGGCGATGGGTATGACGCGTCGTTCGCGGTGACTATTGACGCGGATGTGTTGCGGGAGGAGATGAGTACCGATGCCGACTAACTGGAACCGAAGCCATACGTTAATCCTTATTGTATTCGTTGCTCTTGCTGCTTTAATCTATTTGGCCGGTTATCGGACAATGATTCAGCCGATGCAGAGTGATCTCGCCTCCACCGAAGAACAAGTTGATTTATACGAACAACAAGTAAAACAGCTCAAAAATCAGGACGGGCGCTTGGACGAATCGTTGCAGCAAATCACCGAACAGGTGCCGGCTGACAAAAAGCCTGACGCAGTGTTGAACGAGCTTCGCCAAATGGCTGACAAGACGAATGTCGACATTGATTCGATCTCCTCCTCAGGTGCCGGTGGTGATAATGATAGTGACCTGAACAGTGCCGGATACAACCTCGACGTGACCGGCGCCAACATTCAAGACGTCAATGCGTTTCTCGACGCCGTTCAAAAGGGCGATCGTTTCATGAGAATTGACTCTATTTCGATTGAGCAGGACGGCTCAGCAGACCTCTCACTTGCGTTATCGACGTTTTATAGCGGGTGAAAAAGGAGGGGTGAACTTGAGCGACGGCATACCCGACCCGAGCAAGAACCGCCTCAACTCGAGTAGCCCACCCATATCAAAATGCCAATTTTCGGCAGCCGCCG
This sequence comes from Lentibacillus halophilus, assembly GCF_055395055.1. Classification (NCBI taxonomy): domain Bacteria; kingdom Bacillati; phylum Bacillota; class Bacilli; order Caryophanales; family Bacillaceae; genus Lentibacillus; species Lentibacillus halophilus. Next base: position 96,521 of record NZ_AP043750.1, on the reverse strand, counting down.
AAAATCAACCCCCATTAAAAAACGAGACGAGGAGATCGCTCAGTTTGAGCAGAAACGCGCGCAGCTCAGGGCAAATATCGCGCAACTTGGGTAAAAACTCGCGCAACTCAGGGGGGATGTCGCGCGATCCAAGGCCCAACTCGCGCGATCCAGGCCAGAGTCGCGCAGCTTAGGGCCAAACGCGCGCAACGCTACACCAAATTCGCGCGACCCGATATTTGGTTTCTTACTTTCCATACACCAGCATCCCTCCTCCGTTCTTCTCGATCTCTATTTTTGATCAGCATTATCTGCCATGCGATAGCCTCATTTTTTCAACTTGTATAGTTATTCCTGTTTGATGGTGCAATATGTTGTTTTTTCTTTTTCAGTAACGGTATGATATCATACGTCAATAAAGAGGCGTTTGTTATACATATCATGTAGCATCACAAGGAGCACAGCCATGAAAAACAGTTGGTACATTTATTCTCAGGACATGAAAAATATCACACGCAATTGGGTAACCATCCTATTAATCGGTGGTCTGATTCTTCTGCCATCATTATACGCTTGGTTCAATATTGAAGCTTCATGGAATCCGTATGGTCAGACGGATCAAATGCCTATTGGAGTCGTGAATGAAGACTCCGGCTCCCAAGTCAGAGGAGATGACATAGATGTCGGCAGTGACTTGGTGGATACTCTCAAGCAAAGTGATGCCATGGACTGGCATTTTACCAACCGTGACGACGCCATGAATAAACTGAAACATGGTGATTATTTTGCTGTTATTGTCATTCCGGAAGATTTTTCGGCAAAATTGGCGACCGTTGTATCCGGCAGTCCTGAAAAAAGCAAGATCGACTATTACGTCAACGAAAAAATAAACGCTATATCACCGAAAATTACCGATAAAGGTGCAAGCAGGATAGTGGAGCAGGTCAGCAGTGAGTTCACCTCCACTGTGAATGGCGTTATTTTTGATATGTTCAATGACATCGGTGTGGAACTGAACAAACACTTGCCTGACATTAAGACGTTTGAGGAATACGTCTTTACTATGGAGGACAAACTGCCGGAAATTCATGACTTACTGAAAAATGGCATGCAGGATGCGAACGATGCCCAGTCCATTATCAATAAAGCACAAAAGAAACTTCCGAAGGCCGAGCGCACAACAGCGAACGGGCTTTCCACTGTGAACGATACCGCTGAATTATTATCAAAAGCGCAAAATCGCCTGAATGAGCTGGCACCAAAGGTAAAAGACGATTTGAAGAAAGCGCAGGGCACGGCCAAGGATATTCATCAGCTGATGGAAGATGCGCAGAATCAGGACATCGATTTCAGCAAAGGCAAGCAACTTCAAGAGGCGATCAATGCTTCATTGAATGATGCCATCAGTCGGATTAATGGTATAGAAGAAAAATTGAAAAAGCTTCAAAAGATGAGTCAGCAACAACAGCCTGGAGTGCCATCCGAAAATGAAAATGGGGATGACAGCACCGGAAATGAATCGGATGATCATGGCGATGCCGCAAACGAAACGGAACAAGACGGAAGTAACAACTCGTCCGATCCAAGTAACAGCGTAAAAGATCAAGTGATTCATGCGGCGATCCAACGACTGGAAACGCTGCGGGGGGCACTGGAAGAAACGAAGGAAAACGGCAATACGATAACGTTCTTCATTGCGAATAAGCAACAGAAAGTCGATTCTATCATTGCAGATATGAAGGAACTGTCCGGCGATACGGCAAACCGAATCGGGGATTTTCTGAAAGACTATAAGGAAACGATAGCCCCTGAAGTGAAACAACATATTAATCAGGCACAGGGAACATTAGCCAATGCTAAGGACATATTAAACGGCATTCAATCAACCATCCCCGAGGTAAAACGGGTGTTGGCCACTACAGACGATCATATTGGCCAGGGACAGGAAATGCTGAATAAAGTCTTGGGAGAATATCCATATGTCCATGACAAAGTCAATCAACTTGCTGATAGGATACGTGATATTCAGGGTGAAACGGACATCAACGAGATGATTGAACTGCTGAAAAATAATCCTGAAGCTGAGCGCGGTTTTTTCTCCGAGCCTGTTCAACTCAATAAGAATGATGTTTTTCCCATTCCGAATTATGGTTCCGGTATGACACCATTCTATACGGTTCTTGCCATATGGGTTGGTGGATTGCTCCTCATTTCGTTGCTGGCCTCAGATGTTCATCAAGGGGAAGGGTTGACAGGCAGGGAGCGATACACCGGTAAGCTATTCACATTTGTGACGTTTGGCCTGCTGCAGACATTCATTGTAACATTTGGAAACCTATTTCTCGTTGATGTTTACGCAGCGCATCCTGTATGGTTGGTTATATTTGGGTTATTGATCAGTATCGTGTTCATGCTGATTATCTATACGCTCGTTTCTCTTTTTGGTGATGTCGGCAAGGCTGGAGTGATTGTTTTGCTTGTTCTGCAGATTGCCGGATCAGGTGGTACTTATCCAGTGGCGTTGCTTCCTGAGTTTTTCCAAGTCATCAACCCATTCCTTCCGTTCACCTATGCGATTGATTTAATGCGTGAAGCAGTAGGTGGCATTATTTGGGAATCAACCATATATGATATCATGGTACTGACATGTATCGGGGTTGGATGTTTACTGTTCGGACTGCTGTTTAAAAATATCGTTAATAAACAAACGGAAAAAATGATGAAAAAATCCAGAGAAACCGGCCTGTTTCATTAAGTTTCAAATCTCTCCCCGCAAGGAAGAGGTGTCATACGATTGGTTACGATTTTGGTTGTTGATGATGATCCACATATTCGTGAGCTGTTACGGTTCTATTTGCAGAAAGAGGGGTATCGTACGCTGGAAGCTGCTGATGGCGAAGAGGCTTCCACGATACTGGAAACCGATCATGTACAGTTGGCGATCGTTGACATTATGATGCCGCATGTCGATGGGTATGAGCTTTGCAACGACGTCCGGACCGATTACGATATTCCCGTCATGATGGTGACGGCCAAGGGTCATATTACCGATAAAGAAAAAGCGTTTAACGCCGGTACAGATGATTATATTGTTAAACCCTTTGAACCGAAAGAAATTCTCTACCGGATCAAGGCCTTATTGCGACGGTTTCATATTGCGAGCGAGGACATGATTCAGCTGGGCCATACGGTGATCAACCGTCGAAATTACGAAGTCAGTACCCATGGCAAAACGGTCATTCTTCCGTTAAAAGAGTTTGAGTTGCTGGCCCAATTGGCAAGTTTCCCTGACCGGATTTTCACACGCGAGGAACTAATTGAACTGGTTTGGGGCTACGATTTTGCCGGCTACGACCGAACCGTTGATGTCCACATTAAACGGTTGCGCGAACGTTTTGCCGGCAATGGGGAAGATTTCAGTATACAAACGATGCGGGGTAAAGGATATAAATTGACCGTCGCTGATCAATAATCTGGAGGCAGTGACTGATGCGGACTCTTTATATGCGGATTATCGTCGTGACCATGTTGATCATGATTTTAAGCGGTATGGCAGCATTTTTGGTGACGAATGGGTATTATCAATTTTATTTAAAACCGGTGAACGATGAAAAAGTGACGGGGATTGCCAATGATATTGTGACCATTTATGAAAAAAATGCGTCGCAGTCGATTGGGAGTTTTTTAAATGACATGACCGAACTGGGTTACCAGTTTTATTTAGCGGATGGCTCGGGGAACACCCAGTTATTCGGTAAACCGTTTGATTCAACGGATATACCGCCGGACACCGTTGATCATGTTTTAAACGGCAACACGTATCACGGCATTAAAACGTTTCCATGGAGACCGTTTATTACCGGTTTTTTTGATAACAAATTGACAAATACAATCGGTGTTCCGATTCAGGCGAATAATGACACGTCCTATGCGTTATTTCTCCGACAGAACACACAACAGCAGTTTGGCGAGATGCGTCTATTCTTATCGGTTATGCTGGTCTTGATGATTGTATTAAGCTTTTTGATGGTTCTCGTCAGTACACGTTTTCTCGTTAAGCCGATTGATAAGCTGACCAAGGCAACCCGAAAGATTTCAGGTGGTAATTACCATATTAAGTTGAATGTGAGTCGCCGTGATGAAATTGGCCGTCTTGCTCGTGATTTTCAACAAATGAGTGATAATCTCGAACAAACGGAAGAGAAACGGCAGGAATTTGTCTCCAATGTATCCCACGAGATTCAGTCGCCATTGTCGTCCATACAAGGGTTTTCCCAACTTTTGCGTGAAGAAGAGATGACCGAAGAGGAACGTAAGCGGTATTTATCCATCATTGAAAACGAAAGCCGACGTCTGTCACAACTAAGTCGGCAGCTTCTGACGCTTTCTTCTCTCGATGACGATGCAAAAGCGTCGGAGAAAACATCCATTCCGTTGAACGAACAACTGAAGGATGTTGTTGCCGCCTCTGAATGGCTTTGGCGGGAGAAGGGTGTTGCTGTGGAACTTGAGCACGTGCCGGGACGTATTTATGGCTATCCTAAACTGCTGCATCAAGTCTGGACCAACTTGCTGACGAATGCCATTCGTTATACCGAATCCGGAGGCACGATTCAAATTCATGGAAAAACGGATAAAAACGCGGTCGTCGTCACTGTGGAAGATACCGGCGCCGGCATCCGGGAAACCGATATTCCGCATTTGTTCGAACGGTTTTATAAATCGGATAAAGCACGAACCAGAACGGAAAAAAGCTCAGGACTCGGCCTATCCATTGTTAAAAAAATTATCGAATTGCACGACGGTACCATTACGGTAGAAAGCACCATTGGCGAAGGGTCTAAATTTCACGTGATGCTGCCGAAAATGTAACGAATCGTTCATTCTCTGTTCATATACCATCGTTAAACTGGACGTTGGATAAGGAAAGGGAGTGAACGATTATTATGTTTCTGGCGATAAGAGAATTGCTTCATACGAAGTTGCGGTATATGTTAATTGGTTTAATCATGGTTCTAATAGCCATGCTCATTTTCATCATCTCAGGACTTGCGAACGGATTGTCGGCCGATAATGCAGGATCCATTCAAACGATGCACACTGATCGACTAGTCATTGAAAAAGATGTGGAGCAACAATTGACCAAATCATTTTTGCCGGAGTCAGCCACTGATGACGTGAAGCAGGCGGACGGTGTTATCGAAGCCGCTCCACTGACTGTCCGGATGTCGGGCGTGTCTCAGCAAGGAACGGATCAGCAAACGGATGTGGCGGTTTTCGGCACGGATTTACAGGGGATGCTTATCCCCGAAGTGATTCAAGGGACCAAGCCGACTGATCCGGATGACGTCCTGGCAGATGAATCATTGCAGCAGAAAGGTTTCGATGTGGGCGATCGCATCGTTTTCAATGGGAATGATACGGCCTATACGATTGCAGGCTTTGCGCAAAACCAGCGATTCAGCCATGCACCGGTGATTTACCGGACCATTAATCGTGACAAGATAACAGCCGTGGCCATTCGGACAGACGGCGATACAGGAGAAGGCCTGAATGCATCGTATGATGTGTTGTCAAAGGGTGAAGTACTGCAAGGGATACCGAGTTATTCCCAGGAGCAGGCATCACTCAACATGATGATTGTCTTCCTGTTTGTGATTGCAGCATTCGTTCTTGCAGTGTTCTTCTATGTCATTACCATGCAAAAAAAATCCCAGTTCGGTATTTTGAAAGCATTGGGTATACAGACGTCGTATATCATTCGCAATCTCATGTTCCAGATGGTCGCTATTTCCATTGTTTGTATCGGTGTTGCCATAGGCATTACGTATGGTGTAAAACTCATACTTCCGGATGACATGCCATTTATCATGAACACACTCAACATGCTTAAGGTATCATCTTTATTGCTGGTTGTATCGGTGCTCGGCTCGCTCATATCGCTGTTCCAGGTTGTCAAAGTTGATCCGATCCAAGCCATTGAAGGAGGCGAATAATCATGCCATTGACGATGACGCATGTATCCAAAGTTTTTAAAGACGGTCCCCATGAATTCAAAGCGCTCGACGATGTGTCCATGGACGTGAAAAGCGGCGAATTTGTTGCTGTCATTGGTCCTTCGGGATCTGGCAAGAGCACCTTTTTATCAACAGCTGGTGCGCTATTGTCACCAACCACCGGAACGATTGAAATGGACGGAAAAAATGTAGGGGATTTGTCCAACAAAGAAAAAACGACATTGCGTTTAGACAAGATAGGGTTTGTGTTCCAGACGGCCAATCTCATTCCTTATTTGAACGTAACCGATCAGCTGCGTATGATTTATGTCGCAGCGAAAAATGATCAACACACGGGCAATGAGGCAGAATTGCTAAAGCACTTTGGACTGGGACACCGTATGAAAAATTTTCCGAGTGAGCTTTCCGGCGGGGAACGCCAGCGGGTGGCTATTGCGCGTGCTTTAGTCCATGATCCTGAGCTTATTTTGGCTGATGAGCCGACCGCGAGTCTTGATTCCGCACGAGGCAGGGACGTTGTCGAACTGCTTGCAAATGAAATTCATGACCGCGGAAAAGCGGGGGTGATGGTAACCCACGACGAACGCGTATTGGACTTATGTGACCGGGTTTTGGAGATGAAAGACGGTCAATTAATGGAAGCTGAAGCTGTTCATTAAACAGCTCATTGAACGACGAGGAGCACGTCGTCCAACGCGCGCGGTTCGAGTGTCAAGTCGCGCAGTTCGAACGGGAAGTTGCGCAGCTCATCTGTCAACTCGCGTAGCTCAAAACCCAACGCGCGCGATAATGGGGTAATGTTGCGCAATCCGGGTCAAAACTCGCGCAATAGTATGGTCAACTCGCACTGTTTGTCTATATCAAAAAGACGATTTTCGGCCAGCCGCCGAAAATCCGCCCTATAAAAGGCGGACACCCCAATGTGTCCGCCTTTCTATCATTTAAGCATGCGGTCGATATAAGCGTGGATTTCCTCTGGCTTTCCGGACACCTTTTCATCACGATCATTGTCTTTAGCTATTTTCTCCGTCGCCTTATCGAGCACGTCTTGTTCCGTCGATTGCGGCACAACGACGACACCATCGGCATCCCCGATGATCAGATCACCGGGCTGAACGGATACCCCGCCACAGGCAATCGTCTCATTAACGTCGCCCACGCCGGTTTTTCCGCTGGAGGCTACCGTCGTACCTTTACAAAACACCGGAAAATCCAGTGCTTTTATATCGGAAATATCGCGAATAACCCCATCAACGACCAAACCACCCAGTCCCATCGTCTGCATCATGCCGGCTACAAAATCCCCGGCAATGGCGCGGTATTGTTCGCCTTGTGCATCGACGACCAATATATCCCCGGGTTGCGCTTCTTTGATGGCCTTTAACACAGCCAGGTTATCGCCGGCTGGCAGTTTAACGGTGAAGGCCCGTCCTGCCATTTGGTAGGTTTCCTTTAATGGCTTGATAGACGGATCGAGATTATTCAACCCATTCGAAGCATCCGAGGCGCTTGTTGTCGGTATGTTTTGAAACGCCTGCAACATATCATCCATACAATCATCCTTTTTTGAAAATTGATAGTTTTTGCATTCAGTATACATGATCGCTCGAACTGTGTATAATAACAATTTTTTATCAAAAACGATTTGCTTTTTTAAAGTGATGAAAAGCAATCGCTATGATAGACGTGCTATAATACAGAAACATAGGATGAAAGGGAGGTACATCTATGACGATTCATTACCAACTTGTCTATGACGATGTGCTCGCACTGCAAAGAGATGTTATCCAACACTCAAATACACATCATATTAAACGAATGTATACGAAATGGATAACGGCCATTCTCCTTTTTTTGGCCATCTTGTATTTGTTTCAGCTGTCCTGGCTTTCTGCGGCGGTGAGTGCCGTCATAACGGTTATCTACTTTTTTACTTTTCCGGCTTTATATGCGAAAGTAGCCTTGTCACGTGCCAACAGCCGGATGCAAAAGCAAGATTATTCGCATATACTCGGTCCAACTGAGATGACGTTCTCAGAGGACGGGATAAAACGCGATATCAACGGTACGATCACGTATTTTACTTGGGAACAGTTTATGAAACGCGGCGAGGACAGTAACCATTATTTTTTATATGAATCGGACTTGCAGGGGTTGATTCTGCCCAAGCGGCCGTCTGATAAACACCCGGAAGACGTAGCTGCTTATCAAGCATACATTCAAACTCACGTCCATCTGCCTGACTGACGTGCAACTAGTTTCGATGAACGCGTCCCGCAAACGCCGTGTCAGCGTTCCTCCGTAGGGGCCAGAAAGAGTTTGCTGCAGGCCACCATAGCCGCGAGCAGAAATATCCATTTATATCCGGTGACTGTAAGCATCCCGCCAAAGAATGCCGGTCCGATAATCGTCCCCATGTTTAAAATGACGACGCTGATGCTGAATCCTTGAGCGGGTGCATTCGGAAATACTTCCGCGCTCCAAATCGGCAGAAAGGCTGCGTACATCATAAACGTGAGACCAAACAAAAAACCGGACAGACCGATCGCCGCCCATGACTGCGATACAAACAGGATGAACATGCTTAACGCATATACCAGTACTGTGAGAAAAAAGCTTTTGCGAAATCCCAAGTAGTTAATGAGTTCGCCGGCCCATAATCCCGCAATGCCTCCAACGCCTGTAATCAGGAAAAATAGGGCATTCGAGGCATCCATATGAAATGACTGCTCCGCAAAATCAGCAGCATACGTCCAATACGTAGCCTCCGTGACGCCAAAAATAATCGCCGCGGTAAACAAATGCACCGAATGTTTATGGAAAGATGGAAGCCTCGGGCGCTTAATGTCGTGTGGCGACGGCGACTCAGCACCAGACGGAACGGTTTTGAGAACGACGAGCAGCAAAACCAGACCGATAATCCCACCAATGATCCATAACAAGCGCCAGCTTCCTTCGGGAAAAACCAAATACAGCGCGCAAATAACCACCAGACCAATGGATGACCCCGTACTAATAACGGCTAACGATCGTTTTTGCAATCTCTCTCTGACATAATTGCTGACACTCTCGGAAAACGGTGCCCAGCATAGCCCTGGACATAGCCCGGCAATCACACAGCCAATCGAAAACAACAGCCCGCTTTGTGCGAAAGCGGCCGTCAACAAACCAACCGACGCCGCTGCAAGGCCGCTCACGATAAACATTTTCGGACCCCATTTTGCAATAAAAAAGGTGACCAATAATGCACCGACGAGAAATGATAAAAAGGAAAGACTAGAAATCATACCGAGCGTTGTTTTTGATAAATGGAAGTCCGCTTGAAAGTCGGGAAGCAGCAGACCATAGCCGTATCGGACCCAGCCGAATACAATGGACATCGCCAGCAAACCCACCATTGAAATCAGCGGAACTTCCCCTTTTACTCTTGCAAGCAGCGACATGGCAAACCCCCTTGTACGTTATAGAAAGACGTATCTGTTCACTTACAATCCTATTCACAAGTTGCTTGACTCATAAACGTCCATAGAGAATAATGGACAATACATGTTATAATATCGTTTGTGAAGACGAAACGTGGACGGTTTGTCGGAGTGCTTAACCGTAGTACCCTGATGCAGCCATAGTGGGAGTGAAGGTCGTGGCGAAAAGGCGAGATGTCCATAAGAAAAAGAAGAAAAAGTGGCTATGGATAACGATGGCGATGATCCTGCTTGTCATTGGCGGCGGGAGTCCTTATGCCTATTCCGTCCTCCATAACGTTCAAAACACGGTGGACAACGAACTGCATAAGCCCATCGAAGGCATTGATCCCGAATTCACCAAGAAAAAGGTGGAAAAGGAAGAACCCATTAACATTCTTCTGCTCGGGGTCGATGAACGCGCGTATGACAAAGGGCGCTCCGACACTATGATCGTTATGACGCTTGACCCAGCTCATAATCAAATGCAGCTGTTAAGTATTCCGCGTGACACCCGTACAGACATTATCGGCCATGGAACCGTGGATAAAATCAATCATTCCTACGCTTTTGGAGATAGTGAGATGGCGGTTGCGACAGTGGAGAGCTTTTTGGATATTGATATGGATTATTATGTGCGCATGAATATGCAAGGCCTGCAGCAGTTAGTTGGCGCTGTCGGTGGTATTACTGTTACGAACAACGACCAGGCATTCGACCAGGGCGGGCATACCTTTCCAACCGGTGAGCTGCAGCTGAACGGCGATGAAGCGCTCGCTTATGCCCGGATGCGCAAGGAGGATCCACAAGGTGATCTGGGCCGCAACGAACGGCAGCGCCAAGTAATTGAAGGCATTATCAGAGAAGGTGCCAGCTTGAATGTGGTGAATAAGATCGGGGGCATTATGGACGTTCTCGGCAATAATATGGCTACTAATATGACATTTGCCGATATGCGTGATTTGGCATCCAACTACCGCAGTGCCCGCAACGATATCAGCACGTATCAAATGGCCGGCCGAGGCACCATGATTGATGGTACGTATTATCAGATCATGTCCGATGACGAAGTAACCAAAGCCCATGACATGATAACCGAATTTGGGTCCAGGGACAATGAATCATGATGTCTCCTGGGCTGTTATCGGTACATGGTTCATGAGTGCTTCAAAAACCGAGGAATATCATGCCAAAGAGGTTATTGGTATGTGAGACAACATATACCGGGATTCAGACAGACGCCAATCGTATTGATAAGATACGGCGTCTGCTTTTTTATATAATGGGTGACAATGTATGCGGAATTTTGTATACTTTCATTGTCGTGATAAGTTTATAGTGTCTATGGTTCAGGTGATTTCAAATGAGAAATCATAATAGGGAAGCTGGTGCAAGTCCAGCGCGATCCCGTCACTGTATGTGCGAGCGGTCTGCCGAGGCCACTGTACGTGTTTCGTATGGGAAGGGGCAGGACGTGTCGACCATAAGCCAGGAGACCTGCCTGATACCATCGATGCACCAAACCTACGGGAAATAGGATGGTGTAAAAGGCTATGCCATTGAACAGAGTCGACTTATTGGACGGGTCTGTTCCGGATTGATGCCAAATACAATCCAGATGAGCAGTGCTGTTTTACATACACATCTTCATTGGTCGTGGAGATGTTTTTTTATGTTTCAAAACGATCGAAAATAGGAGGTTAATGATAAACATGAAACGACTCATTTTGCTGTTACTGGCGGTTATGCTGTCTGCAGGGCTGTTAATCGGATGCGGTGCAGGCGGATCGGATTCCGGCGGAGCAAATGATGGCACCGATGATCAGACGGAAAAGACAGAGGATAATGGCGAATCAGAAGCGTCGTCATTTCCGGTGACGGTAACGGATGCGCTTGATAATGAAATGACGTTGGAGAAAAAGCCGGAACGCATTGTGTCAGTTATTCCGAGCAATACGGAAATTGCTTTCAAACTTGGATTGGGTGAAAAATTAGTTGGTGTTTCTGACCATGATAATTATCCAAAAGAGGTAGAGGACAAAAAACGGGTCGGTGGTTTGGAATTGAATATAGAAGCGATCATCGATTTGAAACCGGACCTCGTGTTGGCTCATGCCTCCAGTGCGGAAAGTTCCGGTGAAGGTCTGCAGCAGATTCGCGATGCGGGTGTTCCGGTGTTTGTTGTCTCGGAAGCGAAGGATATCGAGGGGACGTATCAAACGATCAAACAGATTGGTAACGTGACAGGTACCAGTGATAAGGCAGACGACGTAATCAGTGATATGAAAGACGACTTCGCTTCAATCCGTGATCAATTGGACGAAGTTGATAACGATGAGCGAAAATCGGTCTTTTTTGAAGTGTCACCGGCTCCTAAGCTGTCGACAGCGGGAACGAACACTTTCTTCGATGCTTTGTTGCAGGTCATTCATGCCGATAATGCCGCTGCCGACATGGATGGTTGGACCCCGATTGACCCGGAAGCCGTGCTCGACATGAATCCGGATGTGATTGTTACAACGTATGGAACAGCGGAAGACAATCCCGTCGACAACGTTTTAAATCGAGATGGCTGGGGTGATATCAATGCGGTAGCCAACGAGAATGTGTACAATGTGGATTCCGATCTGGTCAGCCGCCCGGGACCACGGTTGACACAGGGTGCAAAGGAGCTTGCAAACGTTGTCTACCCAGACGTCTTTGACGAATAAATATGTGCTCGCTTATGGGGTGACAGTGGCGTTTTTCTTCCTTTCGATGCTGACGGCCGTCTCCATCGGCACTGTATCCATTCCTCTGGTTGAAACCGTGAATATTATCGGTGGCCAGTTGTTTCATTTATCGATCGATGACCACATCGGAGCGATGCATACCAATATTATCGTTGATATCCGATTGCCCCGCGTGCTGTTGGCTGGTCTTGTCGGTGGCTCGCTGGCTATTTCCGGAGCGGTCTTTCAAGGATTGCTGCAAAACCCGCTCGCGGATCCATACATTTTGGGTGTTTCTTCCGGTGCATCGGTCGGGGCTGTGGCCACGTTGTTTTTTAATATATCCATCCCACTCCTCGGTCTTTATACCTTGCCGGTTCTTAGCATTGTCACTGCGTTACTGACGATGTTTGTGGTGCTGTTTTTTGCGCGGCAGGCAGACCGGGCCATGCGGGTCGAGACGATTATTTTAACCGGCGTTATTTTCAGTTCGTTTTTAGGATCGTTTATTTCGCTGATTATTGCGCTTACCGACGACCGGTTGCAGCAAATTATGGGTTGGCTGCTCGGGAGTGTGTCGATGCGAGGATGGGATTATATCGGTATTATTCTTCCATTTTTTATCATAGGCACACTGATTCTGCTTATGAACAGCAAAGAATTAAATGCGCTCGTGTTTGGCGAAGCACGGGCGAAGCATTTGGGTGTTGATGTGCAAAAACGAAAAATCATCATTCTTGTTGCCGGATCGATCTTGACAGGTGCTGCGGTGGCCGTATCCGGAGCGATTGGATTTGTCGGCCTGGTGATTCCGCATATGATGAGGCGGCTATGGGGTCCGGACCATCGACATTTGTTGCCGCTTTCGATCATAACGGGGGCCGGCTTTTTAATGTTGACGGATTTGGTATCGCGAACAATTATTTCGCCGTCCGTTCTGCCTATTGGCGTGATCACGGCGTTAATTGGTGCCCCCGTGTTTGCTTTAATTTTAATGAAACAGCGTAAAGGAATGCGAGGCGGTTTGTAATGTTGACACTGAAAAGCGTGGCAGGCGGATATGACGATAAGCAAGTCATTCAGGATATGAATTTTTCCGTTTTCCCGGGGGAGTTTTTTGGTATTCTGGGGCCGAATGGGAGCGGGAAAACAACGCTTCTGAAACTGATCAGCGGATTGTTGCCGTGTTCGGACGGATCGATTCAGCTGGATAATCAAGATCTCCAGCAATTTTCCACAAAAGCGCTCGCGCGAAAAATGGCCGTCTTGCCGCAGCTGACGTCGCATGCGTTTCCTTATACCGTCAGAGATACCGTGGCACTGGGCAGGTATGCGCATTTGCAAGGGGTGTTTCAAACGTGGACAGCCGAGGATGAGCGCGTCGTTGAGACAGTGATGGAGCAGACACATATTACCGGCTTTCAGCATCATTTGCTTCAAGAACTTTCCGGCGGGGAACAGCAGCGAGTGTTTCTCGCACAGGCGTTGGCTCAGGAACCGGCTGTGTTGCTGTTGGATGAGCCGACCAATCATCTCGATTTGGCATATCAAAAAGATTTGCTTGATTTGTTGAAGCGCATGGTACGGGAACAACATCTTACCGTCGTGGCTATTTTTCATGATGTTAATCTGGCAAGTTTGTATGGGGATAGGCTGTTACTGATGCATGGCGGCCAAGTGAAGGCACTTGGTCGTCCGGATGGTGTTTTGACAGAATCGGTGGTGAACGATGTATATCAGACCGGAGTGAAAAAGAACCCGCACCCGTCTATGGCCAAGCCGCAAATGCATTTAATTCCGAGCGACTATCCGTCTGTGACGAAAGGCTTCCGGTTGGATGCGTCTATGTTGGATGTGCAGCCGGAGCGGGTGACTTTTATTTCCCCAGCGCCGCTCCGGACGTTTGCATCGCATGGTTGGGGATCCGGTATTGGCTGGAATCGTTATGTTGTCCAATGGTTTGACGCGACGTGTTCCGCTGATATAGAGACTATGGGTGATTATCTGGCCCGGGACGGGTTTGATCCTGCGCAAACTATCGGCATGGTGACGGCCGGATCGATCGACAATACCGTTTATTATTTTGGGGAAAACGAAGCAGCGTCGCTTTTGACGGTGGTGACTGTCGGACAGGAGGGAACCATCTCAGTGTGGCTGTTCATCAATGGCATAATGACGGACGAGGCGTTTATGCAGGCCATGATGACAGCCGCCGAAGCCAAAACCCAAACGTTACGGGAGCTTGGAGTAACCAGGACCCCGAGCATTGGCCCGTATCCTGAAGACCGTATCGTCGTCGCGGCGTTGCAATACGGGCCGAATCTGCCCGGTGCAGGGATGACAATAGATCTCGGACAGCTGATTCATGACTGTGTGTGTAAAGCGCTCTGGAAACGAATGCAATCAAATGATGATTAAAACACCCGCGGAAGCCTGGATGGTTCCCGCGGGTGTTTGATATACCATACCGGTCGTGCATCAGCGTTGGAGAAACTCGTCCTCACGCCGATCGGATATTAAACGGACGCGTTATATACGGATTCGACGGTTTGTTGAAGAGCGGCATTAAATTCTTCGTCGCTCTGGCTGGCGTAAAGATCCTGTAACAGCGCTCGGGAAAAGCTGGCAATCAGTTCGTCGTTTAGCTTCAGCAATTCATTGGCTTCATCGCGTGCATAACCGCCGGACAACGCAACGACACGAACGACATTCGGATGATCAATCAATTCTTTATACATGTTGGTAACCGTCGGGATAGACAGCTTCAACATGACGAGTTCATCGTCTTTCAGGCTGTCCAAATGCTTGCGGATTTCCGCTTTTAACAGCTCTTCGCATTTGGTTTTTTCCGGACTGTTAATGTCCACTTCCGGTTCGATGATCGGCACCAAGTCAGCATGGATAATCTGTTTGGCCATTTCAAACTGTTGGTTGACGATGGCCTTGACGCCTTCCGAGTTAGCTTCTTTAATAACCGAACGCATTTTGGTGCCGAAAATGTTTCGTTCGTTCGCACGTGTCAACAAATCGTTCAAATCCGGAATCGGCTTCATAAGTTGCACGCCATCAGTTTGTTCGGCCAAGCCTTTGTCCACTTTTAGAAAAGGCACCACATCTTTCTGCTCGGCCAAGTAATCCCCAGTGTACATACCTTCTATGCTGCGATCCATCGTTTGTTCAAATAGAATAGCGCCCAAGATATGATTGGCATCGAAAGCAGGTGATGTAATAATTCGTGTCCGCATCTGATGGACCAAATCAAACATTTCATCCTTATTGTTATAAGCATCTTCTGTTATACCGTAATCAGCCAGTGCTTTTGGCGTGCTTCCGCCACTTTGATCCAATGCCGCGATAAATCCTTTGCCGTTTTTCATTCTGTCCAATTGATGTTGATTCAACAGTTCCACTCCTTTTCGTCATAATATTAGGTTCCCCCATAAGTTGGGGAAGGAATGTACATTACAAAAGTCAAAAAGACCTATCTTAGCTATATTGTAGCATGAATGGAAAAAAGGCTATAGCCTTGCACATGATTTGAGATGAATTTATAGTTATTGGCCATGTTGCTTGTACCATTTTTTCGCTAGGCGTAGTCGGGGACTGGCAAGTTCCATAGCCATAGTATGAAAAAAGGGGAGAAGACAAGAAAAATTGTATTTCCCGGGAAATAACGTCGAAATAGTTACAGTGATGCGGTTTGTTGTGTCGTAAACGATTCCATAAAAACGACTGCACACTCCACTCGCGCGATAATTCAGATGGGTCGCGCAGTTCATGTAGAAACTCGCGTAATAACCATACAACTCGCGCAACTCCGCCCGGAACTCGCGCAGTCATGGGGTAAGGTCGCGTAACTCAGAGCGAGAGTCGCGCAATAATAGTGAAACTCGCGCGATGCGATCGAAACCCGCGCAGCGTAAAGCAAAACTTGCGCAGCCCACCCCGAAACGCGCGCAACTCCGCCTAATGTCAACACCTATTTCCCGGTTATCGTCAACAGGCTGAACTGGCTTTGGTTTAGAAAGCGAATAGGCAATCGGGTCGTTCCGAGGCCGCTGTCGATGTAAAGATACCGATCCGGTCCGAGCAAATAGGTTCCTTTCACCAATTTTGGAAAAAGCGTGTGGTCGGCTGACAGGATAGCACCGATCAGTGGTAGACGCACCTGACCGCCATGGGTATGTCCGCTCAAAATGAGATCGGCAGGTATGGATTCAGGCGCGTACAATTCAACAATTTCAGGTGTGTGTGACAGAAGAATCGTGAAATCATCGGTGTCTAACGCTCGGAATGCCGCCTCAGGATGATCGTAACCCGAGGAGGCATCGGCCACTCCCGCAAGGTTTATCGTCAGCCCATTAATCGTGATTGTTGCGTTGCGATTGTTCAGAATGGTGACATGCCGCCTGTGCAATCCGTGTAGAAATGCACTCGTCTGACTGTTGCCTATTTCATGATTGCCGGTTATAAAATAAACATGGGAATGACTCGCCGTCAGCCTCTCAATCAAATAAAAGACTTGGTTAAACGATTGTGTTTTCCGGTCGATGAGGTCACCGGTCAGCACCAGAATATCCGCTTGTGCAGCTGTGACAGCGCTGAGTAGGCGCTCATTGTTCGCTCCAAACACATGATTGTGCAGGTCGCTGATTTGTAAAATGGTCAGCGACATGTTTGTTGGCAGTTTCGGACTTTGAAATGTATTTTTTTTACATTTAAATACATATGTATCACGATAAATATTCGTGAAAACCGCTATCAACCCTACAATAAATGTCATAACAGCAACCAAACGTTTTTTCATGATGCACCGTCCAATAAGTAATTTTATACAGGCTTAGTGTAGCACGTTTCCATAGCGGAGGAAATACCGCAACACTTTGTTCGTTCGTCCATTATAGTATAACGACCCCATTACAAGCCGGATAAAACCCACCTTTCAATCCGATATATGTGCTATAATAGTATTCAAGACATCTCTTCATAGGGAGGATGGTTATTGGAACAAAAATTAATTTTACTTGATATTGACGGGACACTTTTTAATGACGAAAAGCACGTGCCGGAGTCGGCGAGGCAAGCGGTGGCAGAATTACAGCAGGCGGGACATATCGTGGCCTTTGCAACTGGGCGAGCCCCATTCACATTTAAGAAATTGCAGCAAGAACTGGATATGAACACGTATGTCAGCCTCAACGGTCAATATGTGGTCTACCGTGACGATGTGGTATACCAACGTCCGCTGCATATGGATGTGTTGGATGAACTGGAACGCCATGCCGATGCCGGGGATCATCCGCTCATCTATCTTGGGCACGATAATTGGTTTTCCAATACGACACACCATCCATATATTCAAAAAGCGATTGATTCGCTCAAGATAAAGCGGGAAATGATGTATGACCCTGCCTTTTATCGTGTAGGTGATGTTTATCAGGCGCTGCTGTTTTGTCCGCATGGCGGCGAAGCGGATTACAAGCGTGCCTTTGATCACTTGGAGTTTATCCGCTGGCATGACTACTCTGTGGACGTGATTCCTGCCAGCGCGTCCAAGGCGACGGGGATTGATCAATTGGTTCAACATTTGCAACTGCCCAGCGACCATATCTACGCCTTTGGAGACGGCCTGAATGACATGGCCATGTTGCAATCGGTGAAAAACAGCGTCGCTATGGGTAATGCACCGGATACGGTAAAAAAAGCAGCCGGCGCAGTAACAAGGCATGTCAATGATGATGGTCTCTGGCACGGACTGCGCATGGTCGGGCTGTTAAAATAACACCTATATCGCCTTTTGACGATTAGCTTATCATTGTTCCACACGTCAAGTCGTTAAATTGACGGACACTCCAAAACATGGTAATTTTCATATAAGTCATAAACATTGAAATTTTGAATAATTATTATGCAGGGGGTGTGAGCAATGGGAGCTAAATGGATTAAAATTGCAGTTATTTATTTTATTTTAGGTATTGTTGTCGGCATGTTCATGTCATCAACGCTTCAACTTCAGTGGGCTGCGGCACACGCACACGTTAACCTGGCCGGATGGGCATCCATCGGAATTATTGGAGTCGTTTATACACTTTATCCGAAAGCAGCCAACAGTACACTTGGCATATGGCATTTTTGGCTGTATAACATCGGACTGCCGATTTTGCTTTTGAGCATGTTTATGATTCAAGTTCGCCCGGGTCCATTTCCGGGATGGGGCGCCCTTACAAAGACGCTCATATTTGGCGGCGGAACGATGGTAACGATTGCTGTCATCATATTCATCGTCAACGTATTTAAATATGTGCATGACTCCAATTCAATCGGTGATAAAAACAGGGCCTCCTGATTGATGCAAAAAATAATCATTCCGACCCGAAAAGGAGCTTTTGACTGACAAGGGCTCCTTTTTTGCTTGGTAATATGCCCGTTCGTATGTCAGTGGTTTATCGGTTGAAAGCTGTTCCGAGATTCTATAACGTTAACTTATATAAGCAAGAGCCTATGGAACGTTGCTGAAGGAGACTTTTTATGTCAATCGTGGCACTTATCCTCATTATCGTTTCAGCGTTTATGCATGCAACGTGGAATTACTTAGCCAAGCGGTCGGAAGGCGGTTTTGCGTTTGTGTGGCTTTATATGGTGGTCAGCATTGCTGTTTATGCACCGGTTGTTGTTGGCGTTCTGCTCATTAATCCCATATCGCTGGGATGGGTGGAATTGGGGTTTATGGGTGGAAGCGCACTGATACACCTGACTTATTCGTTGTTACTGCAGAAAGGATACACGGTTGGTGATCTCTCGCTTGTATACCCAGTATGCCGCGGGACAGGTCCTTTAATTGTGGCAGTGGCGGCTATATTTATCTATGATGAACGTTTGACAGGGCTCAGCGTGGTCGGAATAGGCTTGATCACTATCAGTATTTTCGTCATTACTGGCGGGTTGCAGGCGATAAGACATGCAGACACGTTTGTTCCGCTTTTGTATGGTTTGCTGATTGGCGTCATGATTGCATCGTATACATTGCTTGATAAAGGCGCTGTCAGTGTCGTGCTGATACCGCCGATAGTACTGACATACGGCAGTATGATTGGCCAGGTGCTGTTGTTGACACCACTGGCAATACGGAACTGGCGGGATGTACGTCGGGAATGGCGGCAGCATCGAAACGAAGCCATCGGTGTCGGTGTTTTGAATCAACTTGCCTACATACTGGTACTGACCGCTATGACATTTACTCAAGTCAGTCACGTGGCTCCGGTTCGGGAAATGAGCATAGTCATCGGAGCGTTTATTGGTAGCCGGATGCTTTCAGAAGGATTTGGTTTACGAAGAATGGCGGCAGCTGGCACTATGGTTATAGGTGTGATAATAGTGGCATTGTCAGGCGAATAGAATCATATCGTCATCCTTAAATGGAAGAGACACATTTACTATGCTGAAACGAAAGAGTGACTGGACAATAAACCAGTCCCTTGTAGTTTGGAGGAGCTGATTGGGTGTTTGAACGGCGATTTCGACATACAAAACGATACCGTGAAATTGTCAATACGTTTATCAGATATGGATTCGGGTATGTTCTTTTTCGGGTCGGGCTGACGGACCGGGATTTATCCAAAAAAGATGAGCAGTCCGATACGAATATCAATATGCAGAGTATCGGGCGCCGATTGCGTTATACGTTGCAGGAACTTGGCCCGACGTTTATCAAACTTGGACAGATTGCCAGCACGAGGCACGACATTCTTCCACGCGAGATTATTTCAGAATTGGAAAAGTTGCAAGATCATGTGACAGTTCTGTCGTTTGACCACGTACGACAGACGATTGAGACGGAATTGGATGATGAACTTGAAAATATTTTCGACGATGTGGATCCGGAACCGATGGCAACAGCCTCCATCGGGCAAGTGCACATCGCTAGGCTTTTTACTGGAGAAGAGGTTGTAGTGAAAATTCAGCGTCCCGGTCTGAAGCCTGTTATGGAAACAGATATGGAAATACTTGAAAGGATTGGACAAATACTTGAAGAACGTACGGATTGGGCAAAACGGTACCGCGTGCTGGATATTATTCATGAATTATCGCTTTCGTTACGAAGTGAATTGGATTATCTGATCGAAGGACGCAGTGGTGAACGGATCGCCAAACAATTTGAGCAACAAGCATTTGTCCATGTCCCAGCTATTTATTGGGAATATACAGCAAAAAAAGTATTGACTATGGAAAAAGTCGATGGCATTAAAATATCTCACGTCAATAAGCTCGATCAGGCTGGGTACGATCGGAACGTTATTGCCAAACGATTGGCGGATGCGATGTTCACCCAAATTTTGGATAAAGGATTTTTTCATGCTGATCCGCATTCAGGCAACGTGTATATTTTGCCCAAAACAACGATAACGTTTCTTGACTTTGGGGAGGTCGGACGGATCAGCGATGATATGACGCATCATTTCGCATCTATTGTTGTCAATCTACATAACGGCAATGCCGAGGCGCTCATTAAGACGTTTTCGAAAATGGATCTGATTGGGGAAAAAACCAATATGGATGCGTTTCGTCGTGACCTGGAAGCCCTGCACGAAAGTTATTCCAATGTCATGATGAAAGATATGAGCCTCGGGAAAATTATTATCGAGATTTTTCAGGTTGCGTACCACCATTATATCGATATACCGTCTGAAATGGCGATGCTCAGTAAAACAATTTTGACTCTGGAAGGTGTGATCAGCCGGCTTGATCCGGAATTCAGCATTATGCGTGCGGCGGAGCCATATGCTCGTAAGGTGATGAAACGGCGGTATAGCCCGCGCCGGATTTTGCGACGGTCCATGAATGACATAGCCGAAAATTTGGAGATTATATCGGACCTGCCGCGGGATGTGAAGGAAGTGATGTCGACGCTGCAGCGGGGAAGAGTCGGTCTTGACATTAATGTAAAGCAGGCGGAGCGGTTTTTAAATCGTTTCGATAAAATCAGCAACCGGCTTTCCTTCAGTATCATTATGCTCGCTTTCAGCATTTTGATGGCCGGTTTGATCATCGGCTCAGCCATAACCGACCAGAGCACGGTGATATGGAAACTTCCGATCATTGAAATTGGCGCCGTGGTTGCAACACTCATGTTCATTCTCATGGTGATCACCATTATCCGCTCCGGCCGCATGTAGCCAGCCAATGCATGGTGAAAGAAACGTCCGTCTATTTATTTTACAACGAGATCGAAACTCCGATTTACTTAAGGCTAGGTGAGGCTCCACAGTGTGCCCGTAACAACGTAAAACGTTTCGATAAGCCACGATTGCGGGGTGGAAGGGGATAGGCTTTACCGGAAAGCCTTCAACGTGACGATCACAAGGAGACTCACCATCCACCTTAAAGTGTGTGACATATGGTGTCGGAGCACAACGATAACGTCTGGTTAGCTCAGGCGTTTCCTTATAATTAATAGTGCATAATTAGTTATTCAAGATGGTGTCAGCTTCTTGTTGCAGGAAATCCTCGGTGGTAATGGCGTTGGCATACATATCATTAAGTGCACTGACAAACGCATAGTGAACCTCGTCTGCCGGCACGACCTTATCCCTGTAAGATAAGCTTCTTGTCGCACATGCATCTTCAATAAGAGTTGTGTCAAAGCCCAGCTCCACAGCATTGCGGACTGTGGCATCAATGCACATATGTGTCATCATACCTACAACGACCAATTTGGTTATTCCCTTTTCTTTTAATTTGCTTTCTAATTCGGTATTGAAAAAACTGTTGGGAGCCCGTTTTGTGATCGTCTGTTCGTCTTCTGATGGTAAAACCGTTTCATGGACGTTAACACCTTCCGTATTTGGGAGAAAGAAGCCTAAACTCGAATCATTCGCGATATGGTGGACATGAAAAATATTCTCTTTGTTATTTTGTCTGAACCAGTCAAGAACGTTAGCTGCATTATCAGCTGCCTGTCCTGGGTTACTTAATTCCATCCTTCCATTCGGAAAATAGTCATTTTGAATGTCGATCATGATTAAAGCTGTACTCATATTTATCACCTCATAAAAAATGGATTATTATAAATGATAAATAATTATTTGATTTTTATCGATGCTTTGGTGAAACATTTTTATATCGATTATTTTCACGGCGAAAGGGGGGTTATTATGGAAATGGATCACATTGATTTTCAGATTCTTCGGTTACTAACTGAAAATTCACGAATTCAATGGAGGGATTTGGGTAGACATATTCATATGACGGGGCAAGCAGTCGGAAATCGTATTAAAAAACTTGAGGACAATGGTGTTATTCAAGCCTATTCCATCATTATCGACGAAACAAAACTGGGGCTTTCGTATACTGCATTTGTCATGGTTCATATGAAAACAGCCAATCACGATGCGTTTATTCGTTTTATTAACGATCATCAAGCGGTCGTCGAAGCTCATCGGGTATCTGGGGAAGGCTGTTATCATTTAAAAATAACCATTTCCTCGCAAAATGAATTAAATCGTTTTCTTAATCAACTTCTTGAACATGGCAACTACACGTTAAATCTATCAATCCAGAAGATTAAACAGACGACATACATATGACAGTTATCGGAACCCGCCAATACAATGACCGATTAGATACTTGTATCGACGTAGATGTGAAACGGCCCACTACTTATACAGAAACGAAAGGAGATTTAAAATGACGATTAAGCTTGATCATCTAGTGGTATATGCTAAAGATCATAATAAAGCTGCACACGAATTTGCCGATGTGATGGATCTGCCACTTGGAAGAGTGGCAGGAGTAGGCTATGAATTTACAGTGGTTCGTATTAATGTTGAACTCTCCATATATTTTATGGATAGGGATGAAAATAATTTAGAGCAACATGTCGCCTTCAACGTTGACGGGTCTTCTTTTGACCATATTCTCAAACGTCTCAAAAAAAAGAAAATGGCTTTCGGGAGTAGCCCTTATGAAACAAATAATCAACGCACGGACCATGACTTTGTGCCTCGTGGGTTGTTCTGGACTAACGTGGATGGTTGTCTTTTTGAGATCATGACCAATGAAGTTTAATTATGTTGTATAATTAAAAAAACGCTCAGGTGTCTTTAATGTCTGAGCGTTTTTGTTTGCTAAAGCCAACGTCCCTTAAAGGTAAGGGTCATTTTTATTAAAGCCGAAATCCTTCTTGATACAGATAATCCGCGGCCGCGTGATACGTAGCATGTGTTGCTTCCAAGACGTTGCCTGTATAAATATTCCAAACACCCGATTCCTCCACCAAGTGAAGCTTCTCTCCTTCACGATTCGTCCATGTTTCAGCAATAGGCTCGGACTCGGATAAGGATGCTATGGATTGTTGTATGACATCACGGAGCTCATCTTCGGTAAAATGACGTATGTTGACCATTCCTTTTGAATCCGTTGCATAATTGCGATTTTCTATTTGTTCAGCGTAGACAAACCCATTGCCGTTTGGATGAAGACGATATACGACAATTTTTTTGTCTTTGACGCTTTCTTCAAAATGGAAGTTGACACGACCAAGCGAGATGTCGTTACGTTTCAATTCAGGAAACGATTCAATAATAGCTAGTTTTTCTTCAAATGTAAGCATGAGACCTCCAAGACAGATGTGATTTAAGATTTAATTTATATTGTATCACTTGCCGGTTGGTTTGTATAACAGAATTGGAAAGTGTCATTAAAGCCATGTAGCGAAGATCAAAGAAGCGCTTTTATGTCATGTTTGTGTTTTATTCTCTTTATGTAGGGGGAACATAAGTAACACTAGATAAAAAAGGATGGATTTTGATGAGTGAATTAATAAACCGACAAATTCGTTTGAATAAAAGACCTAAAGGCGAACCAAGTCCAGATGATTTCAAGATGGCTGAAACATCGGTACCACCATTAAATAATGGCCAAATGTTAATCCAAACTTTATATTTATCCGTTGACCCCGGCATGCGGGGAATGATGGAAGATAAAGAATCGTATACCCCTCCTTTTTCATTGAATGATGTGTTAACTGGCCGTTCCATTGGCCGTGTCATCGATTCTAAAAATGAAAATTTTGCGATAGGTGATATGGTATATGAGCGGCTTGGTTGGCAGGATTATTCGATTTCTGATGGAGAGAACGCACAAAAAGTTGATCAGAATCTGACGCCCATCTCGAGCTATCTTGGCGTTCTGGGGGTTCCTGGTTTATGTGCGTATTTCGGCTTGTTCGAAATAGGACAGCCAAAAAAAGGGGAAACGGTTGTCGTCTCGGGTGCGTCTGGAGCTGTGGGCATGGCAGCGGGGCAACTAGCTAAACATCAAGGCTGCCGTGTAATAGGTATTGCCGGATCAAATGAAAAAAATCATTACCTCAAAGAAGAACTGGGTTTTGATGCGACCATTAATTATAAAACAACAACGGACATGGGAATGGCACTGCAGGAAGCCTGTCCCGAAGGCATTGATATTTATTTTGATAATGTTGGCGGTGAAATCACTCACGCTGCACTAACACTAATAAATTATCATGCACGGATTATCATTTGTGGGCAGACATCTCAGTACAACTTGGAGCATCCCCCAATGATACCGGGTAACTTTGATTTTCTTATCAAGAAGAGCGCACTTATGAAAGGGTTTGTTGTATACGATTATGCCGATAGAAATGACGAGGCTGTGTCATATTTGGCACGTTTAATGAATGAAGGTGAATTAACGTATGAAGAGCATATTGTTGAGGGATTGGAAAATGCTCCACAAGCATTTATGGATCTTTTTAAAAGTAAAAGCTTTGGCAAGCAATTGGTGAAATTATCGGACTGATCGGCTAATGCCTTAAGGAATATCGGCGGATTTTATCTCAGTGAGGGTTTTGGATGTCTGAGAGTAACGATCATGATTATGTGCAACCTAAAACAAGCAAAAAAAGGGAGGGTCAGTCCATGACATTGGTGCGTCTTGGTTATGTTGCGATGAGTGTGCACTTACAGAATGCATCACCGTCTAAAACGATGACCTATGCGACGTTTTCTAAAATGGAGGATCAAGAAGCCGCCATTCATAAACTGGAACGAATCGCTCAAACAAACCTACATAATTGTCTTAGGTTGCTAAAACATAATGTTGCGCACGATATTTCCTTTTTCCGGTTCTCGTCCAAACTTGTTCCACTTGCCACACATCCGGATCTTCACGAATGGAATTATATGAGTTCAATCCAAGAACCGCTAGAGGAGATTGGAGATTTTCTAATGCATCATCCGGAACAACGTATTGATTTTCATCCGGATCATTTTGTGTTGCTAAAT
The DNA here is from genome assembly GCF_055395055.1 of Lentibacillus halophilus. Lineage (NCBI taxonomy): Bacteria > Bacillati > Bacillota > Bacilli > Caryophanales > Bacillaceae > Lentibacillus > Lentibacillus halophilus. The sequence goes on along the minus strand of NZ_AP043750.1, from coordinate 71,049 downwards.
TCACCAAAAAAAGAAGTCTTGCAGCAAGCGATTCATACACTGCGCATGCATTATAGACTGTTGAAAGGAATGGGAATAGATCCGAAACACCGATGTGTCCTGCATGTTGGCGGAGGATATGGCGATAAAGAAAAGGCGCTTGAGAGTTTCATTCATAATTGGGCTTATGTGCCAACCGATTTGCAACAGATGATTATGCTTGAAAATGATGACAAAATATTTACACCGGCAGATACGTTATATCTATGTGAAAAACTGGCTATACCAATGGTGTTTGATTACCATCATTATTTGGCAAACCATGATGACAATGAAAATTGGAAAGATGAATGGACGCGAATGGTTAATACGTGGAAACAATCAACACTACCTGTGAAAGTACATATCTCAAGCCCGCGGTCAGAAGAGAAATTTCGCGCGCATGCCGATTATGTGGATAGCAGCATGCTGATGGATTTTTTAAGGTCGGTAAAAGGGAGTGTGGCCCAAATAGACTGCATGATCGAAGCAAAGCAAAAGGATGATGCGTTATTTACCTTAATGAAGGATTTGCAAGAATATCCAGAAGTAACCATCATGGATGGCGCACGTTTTTATGTATGAGCGCGACATTTTAGCTGAATGGTCGTCCAAACTTTTCAAACAGCCCAGACAACGAAAAAGAAGCGTTGGGACCGTCGAATGGACCTAACGCTTCAATACGGTACCAGATCATTTACTCAGCTTCTTCACGATTTCCTCATCCATCTCAATCGGATCAATGGCAAACGTATTAGCGGTATTTAAATTGATATGACAGTAACCATTCGGATTTTTCTCCAAATAATCCTGATGTTCCTCTTCAGCTGTGTAGAAGTTTTTCAGCGGCTTGGCCTCGGTAGCTATTTCCTCATCATAATACGTTTGCTCGTTCTTCACGGCTGATGTCACTGTTTTTTTGTCTGCTTTATTCGTGTAATAAATGCCTGTTCGGTATTGTACGCCAACATCATTGCCTTGCTTGTTTTCAGATGTCGGATCGATGACCTGAAACAGTCGGTCGATGAGTGTATCGAGTGATACACGTTCGGGATCATAGGTTACTTCGACCGTTTCGGCAAAGTGCTTGTCTCCCTTGATCACATCGGCGTAACTTGGATTTTTGCCTTCACCGTTGGCATAACCAGAGACAACGTCGGCCACGCCGTAAATGCGGCTCATATACGCTTCTACTCCCCAGAAACAGCCGCCTGCGAAATAAATTTTGTCCAGCTTGCGATCGCTGTAATCAAGATGATCATTAATATTGTCGACGTCTGACTTCAGCATATATCCGTCTTCTTTTGCAGCGGATGATGGATCGGGATGGTTATTGTTCGAATCGTTGGACGTCCCCTGAGGCTGCCCGCCGCACGCAGCAAGAAATAGACTGCACAGCACAACAACAATCAATTTGTATGTGAGCTGCATCTGTGACCCCCCTCGCATTTATTTATCGTTCTTTTCCTCCAGCTTCTCGAACTGTTCATTCAATTGCACCGACATCAGATAAACGTGTTCATAATCCGTTGCTTTTTTGATGGCTTCTTCTGTTTCCATGTTGGTCCGCTGCGTGACACTCGTTTTATTCGTATGTTTAATGGTTGCTGCATACTTTTGTTCCCCTATGTTAAAGGGTATTTTGGAACCGACACCGCCTGATGAGACGCTCGTATAATCATCGGACGGCGTTTTCACGATGTTTTCAGTACTCGCTCGTCCATTCTCCGTCATAATCGAGGCCACCCATTTTTCTTTTCCTTGACCGATCATTTGCCGCAAGAATACGACTCTCAGGTCATCGGATGGTTTTGTTCCTTTTAAGTCGGATGCAAAATGGACCACCTCATTGACTTTTTCGCCGTCTTCATAGTGTTCCACCATCACTTCAAGCTGTCTCGCTTTTTCGTTATGGAGATTAATGTCATAGGCAAATGATGTCTCGTTGGACAGATCCATTAATTGTTCTTCAAAATCCGTTAAATCAGCTTGGGCAATCGCCGCATCGCCTTTCTTTTCACCCGTGTCCGTGCATGCGGCTAACATAAATACTGATAAATATACCATTATAGCTAAAGATCGAAAACGCAACATAAGCCCCCCCTTAAATGACTGATCTCTGTTCATGTTACTATAACGCATCGTTTTTTAGAAATAATCGATCTTCATGGGACAAGGGCTGATGGTTTAGTAATAAAGACTCGCTCAACAGCACTTTCCCGTCCTCTAAATTTTTCTCCGGAATGACAAGGGGAATATCGCGTGTCAAAGGATTGCCTTCCTGATCGTAAAAAATGTAACCATCGTTTTTGTCGAAAATAAACGAATGGATGTTCATATTAGGTGTAATGAACAGCGTCATTTTTTCCTGATCATTCCAGATCACTTTAATGAGAATCTTCTTCTTTGTTTTCTTTTCCACTAAAGCCTTTAAGGCATGTAACGAAACCGTTTCTTCCATTATTTTTCCTCCAAGATATGAATCATTAATAGTCATTTTTACATATTTGATACCGATTCATCCAGTTTTTATTTTCTTATGGGTCTTTAAATCCAATCTATACGATTTCTTTTGACTTGGAAATAAATTCACGTACAGCGAAAGACAAATATCTATCTTTTTTCCATATCATCCCGAGATCCAAGTGAAGATCGGAATTTTCCAAAGGAAGGGAAACGATGTTAGGGTGAGTAATATCTTGACATATTCTGCTCGGTAATAAGGCTATTCCTAGTTTGGCACCGGTCATTTCTACCATAAATTCTTTTTGTGAACTTTCACAGACAATGTCAGGGGTGAATTGGTTTTGCAAACACTCGCTTATAATCCGATCATATAAAGAAAAGTCATTTCGATACAAAATAAATGATTCGTTTTTCAGATACGACAGTTTCATTGTTTTATTGGAAGCTAAAGGATTGTCACAATTAATAATAACCATTAATGGATCCCTGTCCATTTCTATAAGACCGAATTCATCCGTATCAGCAGGCAAATTACAAATTAAACCAATGTCTAACGATTCGTTCTTAACTTCTTGTTTAATCGTTTTTGTACCCACTTCTCTCAATTTTATATCAACTAATGGATACGCGTCTTTAAAGTGACTGATCAATTTTGAAAAGAACGATGCCCCAATGATCGGGGGGATACCAATTTTAATTTCTCCCTTTTTTAACTGCATCAATTCATTTATTTCCGACGTCAGGTTATTGAATGCGCCCAGCACATGTTTCGTGTTAATGAAAAAGGCTTCCCCGGCGTCCGTTAATTTAATTTGTTTGGCTGAACGATAGATTAAGGAAACGTCAAGTTCATTTTCAAGATTCTTTATTGTTTTACTCAGCGATGGCTGTGACACGTGTAAAGATTGTGCGGCCTTCGTAAAGTTTAAATGTTTGGCCACTTCAAAAAAATATTCCAAATGACGAATATCCATTCTGATTCCCCTCTCCTTAACCAATAACCGTTTATTATAACTTGAATGCATAACAAACATTCAATATATGTATTTCATTTATGCCATGGATGTATTGTACACTAATAATAACAGAATATGAAGACTTTTAAATGTATTTTGAAAGGTGGCACGAGAAGAGGGGCATATTTCAGATATCTCGATCGAATAATGGTTCTTATTTCGTGGTCATTCGTCTTTGTATTCTTATCATCATTTCAATTTGATAGGAGGTTCATCGCAATGGAAAAATTCGTAACATTGAATAACTATCAGGTGTCTCAAGAATTGTATGAGTTTGTTAATCAAGACGTCCTCCCCGGAACCGGCTTAAAAAGTGACCAATTCTGGAAGGACTTTGAATATACCATTCGTTCGTTCGTCCCGGAAAATGAGCAATTATTAACACAACGAAAGAAATTACAGGAGCAAATTGACACGTGGCATAAAGCGAGTAAGGGAAGCTTTAATATTAATCAGTATAAGACCTTTTTGGAAGACATTGGTTATATTGAATCGCAAACAGAGGATTTCACCATCAATACCAAAAATATTGATGAAGAAATGGCATTACAGGCTGGCCCGCAATTGGTCGTTCCACTTACGAATGCACGCTATGCACTGAACGCAGCGAATGCGCGTTGGGGCAGTTTATATGATGCCCTTTATGGAACCAATATCATTAGCGAAGAAGATGGGGCCGACATTCAAAATCAATACAACCCGGTACGTGGTGACAAGGTTATCGCAACGGCGAAAGACTACCTTGATCGTGCCGTTCCTTTGAAGGATGCTTCTCACAAGGACGTTGACGCATACACGATTGTTAATGGTCAATTGTCGGCCGCATTGAGTAACGGTGAAACGACTGGTCTTAACGATCCGTCCCAATTTATCGGGTTTCAAGGTGATGCGGACAATGCAACCGCATTTTTGCTAAAAAATAATCATCTGCATCTGGAGATTCAAATTGACTATGATGATCCCATCGGCAAAACCGATAAAGCTGGTGTAAAAGACATTCTCGTCGAATCCGCTATAACGACCATAATAGACTGTGAAGATTCCGTAACCGCTGTTGATGCCGAAGATAAAGTGCAGGTCTACCGGAACTGGTTGGGCTTAATGAAAGGAGATTTAAGTGAAACCTTTACGAAAGACGGTAAAACGGTAACACGAACACTTAACCCGGACCGCACATATCAAGACCCCCATGGTAGTCATTTCTCGTTATCCGGCCGTTCATTAATGCTTATCCGTAACGTGGGGCATTTAATGACGACAGACGCCGTCATCGATGAAAACGGCAAGGAAATACCTGAAGGCCTCCTTGATGGTATTATGACAAGCTTAATTGCTAAACACGACCTTCTTCAAAATGGGACGTATCAAAACTCATCAGAAGGATCGATCTATATAGTAAAGCCAAAAATGCACGGGTCAAAAGAAGTGGCTTTTACGAATGAATTCTTTTCGAAAGTAGAAGATATGCTGGATCTGGACAGACATACATTGAAGGTCGGTGTGATGGATGAGGAGCGCCGTACGTCATTAAACTTAGAAAATTGTATCCGGGAAGTCAAAGATCGTGTTGTATTTATAAACACTGGATTTCTGGATAGAACCGGTGACGAAATCCATACCTCTATGGAAGCCGGTCCGATGATCCGGAAAAAAGATATGAAATCATCGCAATGGCTGGATAGCTATGAAAAATCAAACGTCAAGGCTGGCTTGGACAGTGGCTTTCAAAATCGTGCCCAGATCGGAAAAGGTATGTGGGCAATGCCTGATCTTATGAAGGAAATGATGGAGCAGAAGATTGGCCATCTAAAAGCTGGCGCCAACACGGCATGGGTCCCGTCGCCTACTGCAGCCACGTTGCACGCCCTCCATTATCATCAAGTTGATATAGGAGGGGTCCAGGAACAGTTAAAAGGAGAAACCGATCATTACGTAGACAAGATGCTTCAGATTCCAATTGTTGAAAATCCAGCATGGAGCAATGAAGACATCCAGCAGGAGCTCGATAACAATGCGCAAGGCATACTGGGGTACGTTGTACGCTGGGTGGAACAAGGCGTCGGTTCCTCAAAAGTGCCGGATATCAATGACGTTGCGCTTATGGAAGACCGTGCGACATTGCGTATTTCCAGTCAGCATATGGCAAACTGGCTCCATCACGGCATTTGTTCCAAAGATCAAGTGGAAGAGACGTTGAAACGTATGGCCAAAGTGGTCGATAAACAAAACGAAGGCGACCCTAATTACAGGGCTATGTCTGATAACTACGATCAGTCGGTCGCTTTCCAGGCTGCTCGCGACCTGGTTTTCAAAGGGGCCGAGCAACCGAATGGTTACACAGAGCCAATCCTGCACCGTCGTCGTCAAGAAGTGAAATCACTCATTGCAACTAAAAAATAATGATCAGAACGAAGGAGGGGAGGGGTGAAGAACTCCTCTCCCTAATTTAAGACGTTTCCTATTGAACTATCTTTCTTATCGCTTCTTCCGTTCAAAATAGACATGCAACTTATAGGTACATATTTGTTCTGTCATTTCATGAAGTATTTCCTGATCAGCTTCGTTAACGCTGAAATTAATACCAAATTGTTCGCCGTCAAAGAATAAAAGCCCATCGTTTCCTACCCATTTTTCCATGGGCATGGTAGCAATTAAGCGAGCAACACCTTTCTCATCATAATTCCACAGTTTTTTTGTATTGTTGCTGGAAAAGTCTATATGCTTGCGGTATTCTTTTGTCATGAAAAAGCGGTGAAAGTAAGGCGCCACTTCCACTGGTGTAATGGGTTTTAGCCACTCAGCCGAGCCCTTTTCTAGTAAATACATCAGGATGACCATTTTATAGGATTTGGTCATGGGTTCTTTTTCCACTTTTTTTAGCCAAGCATAATGTTTTTGGTACACATTAGTTTCGTGTTCTGTCAGTTCGCCATATTGCTTTAAAAATGCAAAAAAACCGCCGAAAGCCTGATTATACTCCTTAGCATTCACGGTGCCATTCAGGTGGGCTTCTGTGTATGTCGGACGTCTTCCCAGTTGTTCCTTGACGTCGATATAATCGTTGAAGACCCTTTCTTTCCGGGGACTGCGTTTTTTTCGTAGCTCTTCCAGCAGGTGAATAACATCCGTTTCTAAATGAATGCCGCATGTCTCTGGTACAATCGGTACAACATTTTTCCGGGCTGATGACGTTTTTGATGTTTGGTTTTGGTCCAGGACTTGAAGTTTGGTATCCGCGTGCCGGTAATTTCCGATAAGATCAATGATCACGCAGGAGTCTTTACCGGGAAAGTGTCGCAACCCGCGCCCAATTTGCTGGGTGAAGACAACAAGGGATTCGGTTGGTCGGACAAATAATAAGGTATCCACGGATGGAATATCCACACCTTCATTAAAAAGGTCAACTGTAAAGATGATATCAATCGCTCTTGATTCCAGCATGTTTATCGCTTGGTTGCGTGATATAGTTTTCGTTTCCGACGTTAGTGCGATTGACCGTGTTCCTTGACCCTCAAAATAGTTGGCTAAAAAAACCGCCTGCTGGATGGACGAGCAAAATACCAGTGTGCGTGATTGTTTGTACTGTATCCATTGATGATAAATGTAGCTAGCCTGTTCTGTCTTTAATTGACTCATCATTAGTTCATGCTGATCATAATGGTTGCCAAGCCAGCGTATGTCGGAATAGTCAACCGTGTCTTTTACACCGTAATAGGTAAAAGGGGAAAGCCAACCACGTTGTATGGCTTCGATAAATGACATCTCATAGGCAACATTCCCATTACAAAGAGCAAACACATCCTGACCGTCTGTCCGCTCAGGTGTCGCTGTCAATCCAAGTAAAAATGCGGGTTCGAAATAGTTTATGATGTTCTGATAGCTTTTAGCTGCGGCATGATGAAATTCATCCACGATTATTAAGTCGAATTCATCTGAGTCAAACCGGTGTAGCTGTTCTTGCATACTCAAGGTGAAAATAGATGCAAACAGCATATCGTGGTTTAGTTCTTTTTCTGCTCCGTAAAACAGGCCGCCGGATTTTCCGAGGATACGTTCAAAGCTCTTTTTTGCCTGCAATAAAATTTCCTCTCGATGAGCTACAAACAATACTTTGTTAAATTGCTTAGCTAAAAATGCTGCCATGTATGTTTTGCCGAGTCCTGTTGCCATGACAACCATGGCTTTATTGTATTCTTCCTCGATTGTATTCTGGAGTGCTTCCAATGCTTCTTTTTGTGCCTGCCGCGGAACAACCCTTGTTTCGTAAGCTGGGGACGTTTCCTGTATGTAATCCGGCTGCTCGCTTGTATCCATATCAGGAAGAGTAAGTTCAATTTCTTCCTGTCTGGTCCAGTTAGAGATAAGATTCGCATGATTGGCGTGGAATTGATCATATTCCTGTTTATATATTTTAAATGACTCTGCATTAACACGAGTGGTTTGGCTGGCGTAAAATGATTCGATAAATGTATTCATCGCAGTTTCAAATGTCTCAAAAGATGCATTGCGCTGCATACGCAAATTCCATTCCATACCATTTGTGAAAGCTGAACGGGACATATTGGATGAACCAACGATAAGTGCGCCTTCTTCCCGATGCTTGAATATGTATGTTTTTGGATGAAAAGCGATGCCGTTGCTGCGCCATAGTCTGATTTCAATGGTATCGCCTTCTAATTCCAGCAATTTGCTGAGTGCTTCAGGCTGTGTGACATACAAATAATCTCCGGTTAATAATTTGATATCAGCTCCGTTAGCAAGCGCATCCTGAAGGGCTTCATATAAAACATCGACACCGGTTTTCATTATAAAGGAACTGATAATATAAATGGTGGATGAGTTCTGAATATCTTGTTTTAACTGTTGGTGGAGCTGTTTGGTATGCAGGGAAATATCGCTCATGTATCGTCAACCTCAATTAAATAAATTTTATCGTCAAAGCCTCCTCGTTTGCGAGCCTTTTCTTGACGAATAGCTTCTACGTTTTCTATCGAAGCGCCATGCGTTTTTGAAAGAGCATGCATAATCTCCAGAATATCCGCCAGTTCCTCCAAGGAGTCCGCATCGGTTGAAGCATCCTGATATTCAGCCACTTCCTCGTGTAATTTTGATTTCAATTCGGCTATGTAATGATTGCTATCCAAAATGTCAGTTGTAGCTTGTTTTCCGTCCCTTTTGATAATCTCCGGGATGCGGTCGCGTACGAGTTTATTGTAAGTCGGCATGAGAAACATCCTTTCCGGTATTTCTGAGTTTATTGTATAGAAAAGGCGGAGGGCGGGCAAGTAGGGGGGAAGAGAAATTTTCTGGGCTCAACGTTTATGACGTGACAATAATTACCATTCACTATCCGTTTTGATCTGTCATTTGACATAGAAGAGTTCACATGGTATTTAATAGATTGGGAATTATCACTCGGAAAAGGAGAGTGCTAAATAGCAGAAACAGAAAACGAGCGTACAATATAAGCAATCATTTTTATTACATAATTTTCAAAAGGAGTGATCACGGATGGCTGAGAAACAATTTAAAGCGGAATCGAAACGGTTATTGGAACTGATGATTAACTCTATTTATTCACAACGGGAAGTGTTCCTGCGGGAGTTGATTTCCAATGCGAGTGATGCCATCGACAAAGTTTATTATAAGGCGCTGACCGATGACTCTATCCAATTTGACCCGGCCGATTACTATATTAAGATTGAGGCTGATAAAGATAATCGGATCTTAAAAGTCATCGATACCGGAATTGGTATGACTCAAGACGAACTGGAATCCAATCTTGGCGTTATTGCCCAAAGCGGATCATTGTCATTTAAGAATGAAAATGAAATGAAGGATGGCCACGACATTATCGGGCAATTTGGTGTCGGGTTTTACGCTGCGTTTATGGTTGCCGATGCTGTCACCGTCATCACCAAGGCGTACGGCAGTGATGATGCCTATAAATGGGAGTCACAAGGCACGGACGGTTATACGATTGAGCCGTACGAAAAAGCTGAAGCAGGTACGGAAATTTATATTAAAATGAAGGAAAGCACGGATGATGAAGATTATGACCAGTACCTGGACGAGCAGACGCTGCAAACCATCATTAAGAAATATTCCGATTTCATCCGTTATCCGATTAAGATGAACGTGACAAAAAGCGAGCCGAAAGACGAGGAAAGCGATGAATACGTTGAATATACCGAGGAAGAAACGGTCAACAGCATGGTGCCGATTTGGCGAAAAAATAAAAACGAATTGACCGATGAGGATTATGAACAATTTTATCAGGAACAATGTTTTGGCCATGATAAACCACTGAAGCATGTGCATCTTCAAGTGGACGGCAACGTTCGTTATAACGCTATTTTGTTCATTCCGGAAACCGCACCATTTGACTTTTACACACAAGAGTATGAAAAAGGGTTGCAGCTGTACTCAAATGGCGTACTGATTATGGAAAAATGCGCGGACTTGCTGCCGGATCACTTCAGTTTTGTAAAAGGTATGGTGGACTCTGAGGATTTATCGTTAAATATTTCACGCGAGATGCTTCAGCATGACAGACAGCTTAAACTGATTGAGAAAAACATCAATAAAAAAGTTAAACAACAGCTTCTGCAGCTGCAGCAGAATGACCGTGAGGCATACGAACGATTTTATGACTCCTTTGGCCGTCAGTTAAAGATTGGCGTATACAGTGATTTTGGTGCCAACAAAGAGACGTTGCAGGATCTGTTAATGTTCTATTCATCCACGGAAAAGAAATTGGTCACACTGGATGACTATGTTTCACGAATGAAAGAGGATCAGCCGTATATCTATTATGCTGCAGGGGAGTCTCGCGATCGAATTGAAAAGCTGCCGCAAACCGAACTGGTGGCAGATAAAGGGTATGAAATTTTATATTTCACGGATGAAGTGGATGAATTTGCCATTACCATGATGGCAAACTATAACGATATCGAATTCCGCTCGGTGTCCAGTGGTGATTTGGGCATTGATTTGGACGAAGACGATCAGCAAGCTACCGAAGAAGCCGATGCGAATAAAGCGCTGTTTGACGAAATGAAAACGATTCTTTCTGACAAAGTAAAAGAAGTCCGTGTTTCCAAGCGATTGAAATCTCATCCCGTCTGTCTGACAGCGGATGGCGACATCTCGTTGGACATGGAAAAAACGTTGAACATGATGCCGAACAACCAGCAAATAAACGCGGAAAAAGTGTTGGAAATAAACGTCAACCACGATATATTCGACTCATTAAAGCAGGTATATAATCAGGATGAGGAGACGTTCAAATTGTACACAAATTTATTGTACAACCAGGCCCTCCTGATTGAAGGATTGCCGGTAAACGATCCGGTCACCTTTACCAACGATATATGTAAAGTCATGGTTTCATAAATCATGTGAGATGGGAACGGAGCTAATTAAGCGGCTGCCGTTCCCATTTTTGTTGGAAGGTGGGGAAAAGGCGCCTGGTCTGAATTTAAGGCGTTGTTACCACTAATTTCCCTCTTGCATGCCTTGTTTCGGTTTTTTGAAGTGCCTCCAACCCTTGTTCAAATGGGTATTCCTTTTCAATAACAAGCGTGATTTTTTCATTTGCAATGTCGTGTGCAAGCTTGACGACATCGTTTTGGGTATCGGCATGGTGGCCCATTTGCTGAACCGTAATACCTCGTTCGCCGTCGAGTTGATCACCTGATACGGTAATGATTTTCCCACGGTCTTTCACAACGGGCATACTGTCTTTTCCTGTCCCTGGTTGAATGGCTAAGGCTGCTGTGACACCGCCATCTCCCCATTCATTGACTTGCTTTTGCCAGTCCGGATCATGGTAATCGACCGTTTTTTCCGCGCCGAGCGATGTCATATAATCATGATTTCTTGCGGAAGCGGAACCGGCCACATGAATGCCTTTGGCTGCTGCCAGCTGGATGACAAAGGTACCAATCGCTCCGGACGCACCAGCGATAAAAAGGTGATCGCCTTTGTTAAGGTCCAGTGCGCGCATACTTTCCAGTGCTGTTTTTCCGGCAACAGGAACCGCTGCCCCTTGCTGGAAGGTGAGATGGTCGGGCATGGGAATGAGTGCCGCCGGACGGGCAACAGCATACTCAGCCCACGCACCGCCTTTTGGTTGCAGGGTTGTTGTAAAAATGACCCGGTCCCCGACGGTAAAATCGTTCACACAATGACCTGTTTGCACAATGGTGCCTGATCCCTCTGTGCCGATTGGATAAGGAAAGTCTATATCTCTCGGAATAAAATATCGATCGTGAATACCGACACCGAATGCTTCCACTTTTATAAGGACCTCATCATCGTTAACGGATGGTATCGGAACGTCAGCGATTTCTACGTCATTGCTGCTGGCATTGGTTCGTACGAATGCTTGCATCGTTTGCATAGTTGTATGCCTCCTTCAGTTGGATGTGTTGCTGCTCAATTGAAAAGCGTCGGCAAGCAGGGAGAACGATTGGTGCCGCGCTTCTTTATCGGTAATCATATTCAAAACCATTAGTTCGTCGATTTGTGCGTCTTCTTGCAACTGCATAATTTGTTCTTTCACTGTATCCACGCTACCAATGATAAACCGTCCTTTATTTTGCTGGCGCACCATCTCTTCTTCCTGCGTGTACGTATGAGCTGCAGCTTCTTCCAGCGTTGGTGGGGCATATTGAAATTGGCCGGTTCCCCAACGCACCCATTGCAGCTCAGCCGGTGCTGCATAGTAAGCCGCTTCTTCATCCGTTTCAGCGCATACGACGATAATGGACAAGATGCTGTACGGCTCACTCATGAATTTGGACGGTTGAAACTGTTTCCGATAGTTTTGCAGAACCGGAACGGCCCAATCCGGATTGATCTGGCCGGCAAACGCATAGCCAAGTCCGAACTGAGAAGCGATTTGCCTTCCACCGTCACTCGAGCCAAGCATAAATAGCTCCGGTTGCAGTGAACGATCAGGCGTTGGTGTAATGTTGGCAAATGGGTGATCATCCCGAAAATCTCCTGTAAAATAGGCGAGCAACTCGTTTAAAAGTTCGCCGGATTGATCGCTGTTGACGGCCTCACGGGAGCGACGCAATGCTAGAGCGGTCATTCCGTCGGTCCCCGGCGCACGCCCCATTCCGAGATCAATTCGTCCCGGGTGCAACCCCTCCAATAAAGAGAAGTTTTCGACGACTTTAAGCGGGCTGTGATTCGGTAGCATAACACCGCCGGAACCGATACGGATATGTTCGGTCAATGCCGCTGTGTGCGCTGCCAGCAAGTCCGGTGATGTACTTATCTGGTGTTTTGTATTATGATGTTCCGCGAACCAGTAACGCGTGTATCCAAGCTTGTCTGCCAATTGAACAAGTTCTGCCGAGTTATTTAATGTTTGCGTTACCGATTCGGCGTTGTAAATCGTTGCCAAGTCGAGAACGGACAGTTTTAAACCATTCTCGTTTGTATGTCCACGCATAAGATGGCCTCCTTGGGAATGGATGTAAATAAGGATACGTTCTATTAAAGAGAACACACCGAACAATGTCAAAGAAATGGTTTCAGTTGGTGCATAGAATGATCGCATCCAACAACTAAAAAACGCCTCTCTGCATACCAACAGCAAAGAGGCGTCGATGTCTTACCGGGTCAAGCCATCATAGAGAATGTCGAGATTATAGTTCAAATATTTAACGTACGTGTCCACTTCTCCGCCTTCTTCCTCAATCTCATCGGAATAGATGGGTTTGTCGTAAATCGGGATGCCTGATTCCTGGGACACGGTTTCCATCGGTCTTGGGTCAACGTTCGATTCGACAAATAACGCCGGTGCATCATTGTCTTCAACAAAGGATACGAGATTTTTAATTTGCTCGGGTGTTCCGTTCTCCTCTGTATCAATTTCAAAAACAAAGCCTTCTTTCAAGTCATAGGAGTCCGCGAGGTATTGGAAAGCCCGCTCACTTGTTACGATAATACGGTCGTCTTCTGGTATTTCGCTCAATTTTTTCTCATAATCTTTTTCAATCGTTTTCAGTTTATCAATATATGCGGCAGCTTCTTCTTTATATTGTTCTTCCCGGTCCGGATCCACTTCAATAATCGCATCACGTATGTTTTCGGCCATTTGAACACCGGCGCTCGGATCAATAAAGGCATGCGGGTTAACTTCCTTTTTCTTATCACCGCCACCGATATACATCGGGTCAATTCCATCTGTTACGCTAAAGACATTGTCCTTATCCTGACCGACAGAATTGATCATTTTGAAAAACCATCCTTCTTTTCCACCTTCCAGATTCATGCCGTTGTAAAAGAGAACGTCGGCATCGGTTGCGTGTTTAATATCCTCAGGCAATGGTTCATAATTGTGCGGATCGGTTCCGGTTGGCACGAGGTTGTGGACCTCCACGAGATCGCCGCCAATTTCTTCTGCTAAATCCTTGATAATCGTAAATGATGTCACGATTTGTAGTTTGTCATCGCCATTGTTTCCATCATCCCCTGATGCACTTTTTTCTCCGCCACACGCAGCTAGAATGAGCAAAGTGCCCATAACGACTGCCATTAATAGTTTCCTCATTTCCTGGTCACTCCTTAATCATATAGTTTAATTACCGAGACGTGCTCGTTGTTTATTGATTTGCAACTTGCGCCAAACGACTCCCTGTTTGGGGGCGAATAAAAACACAATGATAAAAATGCCGGTTGTGGCCATGGCAATAATTGGTCCTGAGGGTAAGTCGGTCATATTGCTGATGTAGAGTCCGAGTACCGACGATAGGGCACCGAAAAATGCCGCCAGACCGATCATGGTTGATAGTCTGTTAGTCAGCAGATAAGCGGTTGATGCAGGTGTAATAAGCATCGACACAACTAGAATAACGCCGACTGTCTGCAATGATGCTACTGTTACCAGCGTCAGCAAAATCATGATGCCGTAATGAATCATTCGTGTTTTCAATCCATAGGCTGCGGCCATCGTTTCATCAAAACTGGATACAAGAAGTTCTTTGTAAAATACGAACACGGCTGCCAGCACGATGATGCCAACAATGATCGTCAGCCACATATCTGACGGGCGAACTGCCAATACGTTACCGAACAGGATTTGGGTTAAGTCGGTGGCGCTTTTGGCTATGGTGATCAGAACGATACCAAGTGCAAACGCCGCTGAAAATACTAAACCTATGGATGCATCACTCTTAACCCGGCTATTTTGATTGATAATACCGATGCCCAGTGCTGTTAACACGCCAGTGACAACAGCTCCGTAAAAGTAGTTGATGCCAATCATGTAGGAAATGGCGACACCGGGAAGGACCGCATGAGAGATCGCATCTCCCATCAAAGCCATGCCGCGCAGCACGATAAAACTACCGATGATGCCGCATATGATACCGACAATAACGGATGTGATGAATGCCCGGCGCAAAAATTCATAGTTAAATAGATCCTGGACAAATTCCATCACATGCCACCTCCAGCTATTGCCAGTGGCATCCCGTAGGCTTTTTCCATATTCTCCATTTGAAACACCTGTTGTACTGGTCCGGCACCGTACAGTTCTTTGTTGATGAGAATGAGTTCATCGAAGTAATTTTCGACCTTTGATAAATCGTGGTGAACGACAAAAATGGTTTTTTTACGGTCTTGTAACTCCCGAAGTTTATTGATAATGATTTCTTCACTTCCTACATCAATCCCTACAAACGGTTCATCAAGAAAGAAATAGTCAGCATTTTGTGCTAATGCCCGTGCTAAAAATACCCGCTGTTGCTGGCCGCCGGATAACTCACCGATTTGTGATTGAGCAAATTCCGCCATGCCAACCTGTTCCAGACACTCCATAGCCCATTCTTTATCGGCTTTTTTCGGCCGATGAAACAGGCCAAGCTTCGGGTAAGTTCCCAGTAACACGGTGTCTTTGACGATAATAGGGAAGTCCCAATCGATATTGGATCGCTGTGGAACATACGCTATTTGTTTGCGCACCTTATTCAGCGAGCAGTCTCCAATAGTGATTTGACCACCGTCGTATGGAATCAATCCGAGCACAGCTTTCATCAATGTTGATTTGCCCGCCCCATTTGGTCCAAGGATGCCAATCAGATTGCCGGTTTTAAACGAAAAACTGACATTCTTGAGAACTTCCTTGCCGTAATAGGAAACGTGTAACCCATTTACGTTAATTGCCTGCTGCATCATTATTTTCCCCTCCTAAAAATAGTGTGTAATACAAACATCATTTTACGACTGATATAAAGTTTCCTATGTGCAACTTTTAGTTAGTATAGTACATTTTTAAGTGGAAGTAAACACATTTTTCAAATTTCTAATGGTTAGTTAATGCTGGAGGATGGCATTTGGTGAACGATGTTCTGATGAAACTGAAGAGAGGACGGTCGGCACATTGTAAAATAACGAACAATGTCGCACTGTTTGCTAACTGAAAAAATGTTTATGATGATAGTCATAATGTGACCGATAAGTGTCAAGTATGGAAGTTTAAACCATTCATCTGTGTTTCTTGTCTATAAACAAATGTGATAAACTATAAAACGTAACATAGAAAAGGAGAGAGACAACATGCTTTTAAAAAATGCAAAGCTGTATGGGCATGAAGGCAGATGGGATATTGCGATCAATCAAGGCATTATACAATCGATTACTTCCGCGGATCAAACGGCAACAATAGAGGATGAAACTCTGGATTTGCAAGGAAAAATGGTCTTGCCGCCATACGTGGAGCCACATATCCACCTCGACTATGTGCTTACTGCCGGTACGCCGAGATGGAACACATCAGGTTCGGTATTTGAGGGCATAGAAATTTGGGCCGAACGAAAACAATTAATACAAGAAACAAAAGAAGATATTAAAAAACGTGCGAAACAGGCCATCCGCATGCAGCTTAAACATGGTGTCCAGCACGTTCGAACACACGCCGATGTCAGCGATCCGTCTTTGACAGGTTTAAAGGCTCTGCTTGATGTGAAGGAAGAGGTTAAAGATTATATGGACATTCAGATTGTTGCCCTTCCTCAAGAGGGACTTTATACGAAACCGGAAGGCGAGTCATTGCTCATTCAAGCGCTGGAAATGGGAGCGGACGTTGTCGGCGGCATCCCGCATTATGAACTGACACGCGACGATGGCGTTCGTTCCGTTCATAAAATCCTCGATCTCGCGCAAGCATACGAAAAACGTGTCGACATTCATTGCGATGAAATTGATGATGACCAGTCCCGGTATTTGGAAGTGTTGGCCGGTGAAGCATGGAAACGAAAGATGGGGTCTCGTGTAACAGCCAGCCATACAGCAGCCATGGCCACCTACAGCAATGCTTACACCTATAAACTTTTCCAGACGCTGAAAAAAACCGGCATGCATTTTATCGCCCTGCCGAAAGCAAACCTGCATTTGCAGGGACGTTTTGATAGCTTCCCCGTTCAACGTGGCGTGACACGCGTGAAAGATATGCGTGAAGCGAACATTAACGTCTGTTTCGGTCTCGATTCCATTCAGGACCCCTGGTATCCGCTCGGTGACGGCAATTTGATGCGTGTCGTCGAGATGGGGTTGCACGCGTGTCATATGACCGATTATGAGCATATCGTAACGGCTCTTGACTTAATCACCATCAATGGTGCGAAAACACTTGGCATTGAGGATGGGTATGGTGTGGAAAAAGGCAACCGCGCCAATCTAATCGTCCTGGATACGGAATCCGAATATGAAGCGATCCGTACACAGGCACCGGTGTTGTATTCCATCCGGAATGGTGACATTATCGTCACAACTCAACCGTCTGAAACGACTATGGCTATTTAATTGGGGATTTCTTGATAACATTTCTAATGCCACATACTTAATGAGAGCAATGGAGAGATGCGACTCATTGTCGTGTCTCTCCATTTTTGTAATGGAAACGACGACGTAATCTTTTAATTCGTGGGTAAAACTTGATAAATAGGCATATATGTTTATTAACATTGGAAATTATCCAATAATTAAATTGAGCGATAATTAATGCAAGAATAGTGCTATATGCTCTTTATTCCTGTGGGATACTGATTTGGGTTGTACCAGCCCTTTTGTTATTATTAAATCTAGTTATTGCAAATTACTGGTTATTCCGACGTTAATCCTCGTCTGTGGATGATGGATGGTTTACTGGTAATTGCGCCATAATTGTCCCATGTCTTGTGCTATTAGGATCATAAAGGGCATGGCGATAAAAATACAAAGAATTTGGGGGGTTTCACTATTTTTACAAATAGTAAATTTAAGTTAGGATTGATAGCATTTGTTTTAATGCTTACGTTGTCGATGCTTTTAGCTGCATGCGGCGATGATGGTGAAGCGAACGGCGAATCGGATTCGTCAGGTGACGGCTCCGATAATGGCGAAGAATCAACTGAGGAGCCTGAGACTGAGGGGCCTGAGTTAGGTCAGAAAGAGCTCACCGAACCGTATGTTGCTTGGGCCAGAGAAACTGTCAGTACTGAGATGTTAAAACAATTGCTTGAGAAAGCCGGCTATACGGTTGAAAAGAAACAGGTTGAGGCCGGTGCCATGTTCTCGAGTATGGCTGATGGGTCTGCTGATTTCCAGACATCCACATGGTTGCCTGCGACGCACAAACCATACTGGGATAAATATGGTGATAAACTCGTTAAGGTGAATCAAGTGCTGGACGAAGCTCCATTGGCATTGACTGTTCCAAGCTACATGGACGATGTGAATTCCATGAAAGACTTGAAAGGAAACGAAGAACTTGGCGAATCTGTTGGATGGGAAATTACAGGCATTGATCCGGGCGCTGGCATTATGCAAAATACCCAGGATGCTTTCAAAGAATATGGACTGGAAAATTGGGAATTGCTGGAGAGTTCAGAAGCGGCTATGATTACTGAATTGAAGTCTGCCATCGAAAATAAAGAGCCAATTATCGTTCCACTTTGGAAGCCACATTGGGCGTTCGGTGTCATGGACTTGAAGATGCTTGATGATTCCAAGAAAGTCTATGGCGGGAAAGGTGACCAGATTTACACGGTCGCCCGCAAAGGGTTGAAAGAAGATGCGCCACGGGCTTACAAAGTTATGGAACAATATGATGAAAGCTACGATATGATTAACAAACTGATGCCTAAAGTCCATCAAGAGGACAAACCTGTTGAAGATGTTGTTAAAAACTACCTTGACAACAACCAGGATAAAGTGGACAAATGGCTAGACGGTATTCCAACCGAATAATCGATGACTGAAAACAGGGCTGTTGAATCAGCCCTGTTTTCGTTTACAGGGACTACGATATATGGAATAAATGAATCCCTTTCGTCCTGTGTTTTTATCAGGATTTTTGTGCCCATGAAAAGCTGCCGCCGAATACATCCCGGACGTCATGAACAACGACGAAGGCTCGCTCATCCACTGAATTAATGATGCGTTTCAGTTTCAACAGCTGGTATTTGCTAATAATGATGTACGCCATGTCAGCATTTTCTTTCATATAGCCGCCGTATCCCTCGAAAACAGTTGCACTTGTTCTCATATGTTGAACCACTTCATCAGTAATTTCCGGAGCATAAGCGGATATGATGCTGACAGCTTTACGTGTATCCAACCCTTCTATAATGAGATCTGTCGCTTTTTTTCCGACGAATAGCGATATAATCGTATACATGGTATTGAGCGGCCCTATAATAAACAGGCCTGACCCGACAATGATGGTGTCGAGCACAAAATTTGTTCGCGTTAAATCCCAGTCCAGGTTGTAATGAAGCATTCGGGCAATAACGCTTGTTCCTCCCATGGAACTGCCGGTGCGGAAGATCAGTCCTGTTCCAATGCCAATAAAAAATCCGGCAAATATGGCCGACACCAGCGGATCTCCCAGGGACTCACCAATCCCTTCTGTTATATAGATGAAGAAGGAGATGAGCGGTGACGTGACAATCGTTAGCATAACAGATCGTTTCGGAAGGACACGATACCCGATGAGAATGATAATGGATGCCAGTATGAAGTTCACGATACCGGGTGAAAAGCCGAATGCATAGTGGGCGATCACGGATATTCCGGTAAGGCCGCCATCAGCCAAATTGTTTGGAATAGCAAGAATCGTGAGTGCCAAGGCATACATAAGCGTGCCAACAATAATAAAAATGAGGTCCCTGAGGAGATGCGCCATGATTCCCCCTCCTTTTTCCTTAGTATTTCCATTATTTAAACGGTTTATTTGCCGTTTATGAATGATGGCTTATAACATGTGATATAGAGTTTACCGTTTCA
Organism: Lentibacillus halophilus; assembly: GCF_055395055.1. Taxonomy (NCBI): domain Bacteria; kingdom Bacillati; phylum Bacillota; class Bacilli; order Caryophanales; family Bacillaceae; genus Lentibacillus; species Lentibacillus halophilus. Next base: position 51,265 of record NZ_AP043750.1, on the reverse strand, counting down.
TTCGGTCTTACGCAAATAATTTAGGAACGGGATTCCTGATCTCGTTTTCCGTCCCTGAAAAGTGACGCTTTCGTCCAATGAGTGCCTATCTTGTCTTTGTTTAATGATCCGTTAAACAGGGTACAATCACAAAGAACACAATATGCCGCAGAAGGGAGTTGTGTCCACATGGCGGACTATACGATAAAATTGCTGAAGAAGGAAGAGATTGCTGACGAAACGATGGCGTTTCACTGGGAGATGCCGGACGATTTTTCATTTAAGGCCGGTCAATTCGGTGATTTTACATTAATTGAACCTTCCGAAACAGACGAGGAAGGAAATACGAGAGCTTTTTCGTTTGTGAAAGGGCCGTCCGAAAATGAGTTGGTGACGGCGACCCGCATGCGTGATTCGGCATACAAACGTGTGCTTGGGAACCTGGAACCCGGAAATGAAGTGAAATTGGATGCACCGCATGGTAATTTCACATTGCATAAAACCGAATCAACGCCGGCGGTATTTGTCATTGGCGGTATTGGGATAACGCCGGTGCGGAGCATGATTGCTGAAGCGCTTCATAAGCAAACCGATCATCCTATCACGCTTTTTTATTCGAATAAAACACCGGATAATGCCCCGTTTCTATCTGAATTGGAAGAGATGGCACAAAAACACGATCACTTTACATTAATCCCTGTCATGACAGGGGATGATATTGGTGAATGGAGTGGCGAAACGGGACACATCGATGAAGCCATGCTGAAAAGGCATGTAACGGATGTGGCTAACCCCATTTATTATTTGTCCGGACCATCCGATATGGTGCAGGATATGTATGAGTTGCTTGAAGATGCTGGCGCTAATGAGGATAATATTCGTATGGAAGAATTCTCCGGATACTAAAATAAAATAGTGTCTTTTATAGGAAAGCTCGCTTAGGATATTTCAGATGCAGGATCAATTGTTTGGCTCCTGCATCCGATATACAATACGCCGCTATACCTCATTCGGTTGTCGCATAAAAGGAGGGACATTTTGTGCGCCGATCATGCGGACGTAGGTAAAAAGCTGCCCCTTATGGTGAATTTCATGATCGATGGCGTTGGATAGCCAGTATGTACCCGGTGCCCGAACACTTTGGAACAAAATATAACCCTTAAGTTGAAAGTCAAAAATTGATTTAATTTCTTCTTTTGTATGTTCAGTATACCGTTCAACAATTGTGCGGACATCGGTCATCGTTTTATAATGATTTTCCGTGGCCGGTTCACTAAATTCTCCTTGCTTAATGCCTTGAATAAACATATCGGTTGACGTGACAATGTGAATCGCGAGTTCTCCGAGTGACATAGCCCCGTCCCATGGTCTGTAATCCACATCATCATCTGTTGTCTGTGCAAGCAAATCATCAAGTACCATGCGATGTTGCAGCCATCCCTGAGCCACATCATCCATACCACTGCTCATAGTAATCCCTCTTTTCAATTTGGTATTGGCTTAAGTATAACGTTTGTACTGGTCAATGCCTATTGTTTTGCACGGCCGGGATTTTATCTACTCGCGTCAGTATTCCCTAAGTGCTTTTCTTGCTAAATAATCGGCATGGGTGTTCTGTTTTTCTGGGATCCATTTCATGAAAACATGCGGGAAATGATCTGCTGCTTCCCGGAATTGGTTGAGAAAAGGAAGGAAAGCCCTGTTTTTTGTAAAATTCTTTTCCACAATGTCGGCAACGATCTTGGAATCAGATCGAAGTGAAATGATTTCGCCGTAAAAATAGTTGCTGCAAATCGTCATGGCACGTAAGACAGCATGAAATTCGGCCTCATGGTTGGACATTTTTCCTAATAAAAAAGAATGTTCGTACGTTTCACCATGTGCTTTGATGACAATACCGGCTCCGCTTAATCCTGGATTCCCCTTGGATGCGCCGTCTGTATAGACTTCTATCAATCTGCATCTTCCTTATTCGTATTTTAGGATATGTTTCGCTATCTTTCCCTTTTATCTTACCGTCTTTGTTCCGGAATGAAAAGATATGAATAACGTGGGAAGATACAACAAATAGTCGATAGAGTATGCTTCAGTCTGTCCCTGTTTGTCGGGGTATGCTATGATAATTATGTTGTAATTTTAAAAATCTGTAAACAACGGACATGGGATCAAGCACTGTCCGTTCGTCGTCTGAAGGAGTTTTGCAATCGTGGAATTGAATTTTGAGGAATCCTTGCCACTGCATGTTCAATTAAAGCATATTATAGAGAGACAGGTGGAAGACGGAGAGTTGACGGGCCAGATACCGAGCGAGCGCAGTTTTATGGAAGATTATAATGTCAGCCGGAGCACTGTTCGAGAGGCGATAAGTACCCTCGTCCGGGAAGGGGTTTTGGAGAAGCGGCACGGAACGGGAACGTTTGTATCCTTAAAACCAATTCATGAGTGGCTTGGCAATTTGAGCAGTACAACCGAGACGATTAAACAAATGGGCATGGAACCGGGGGCTACATTAATCACTTATTATAAAATGGTACCTTCCCCTGATATCCAGGAACAAACAGGGTTCGAGGAAGCGTATTTTATTAAACGCGTGCGTTATGCAGATGATATTCCGATCGGCGTTGAATGCCATTATTACCCTGTTTCGATCGGGGAAGCACTGGTGCAATATGATTTAAATGATACAACATTATACGAAATTGAAGAACAAGAGCTCGGTATTTGGTTTGCAGAGGCGAGCCAAATCATTGGTACAGCCGCCATCACTGAAGCGGATTCTATTTACTTAAATGTGCCCGCACACACCAATGTATTGCACGCCAAACGCATCATCAAAGATTTGGAAGGTCATATTATTGAACTGGAAAACGCTTATTACCGTAGTGATATGTATAATTTCAAAATTAATCTGTCACGAAAATTCGGCTGACGACGCTTCATAGACGGCATCAGCCCGTGACAGCTCCCAACCCTTGTTCTTCTCGGTATGGATTTTTACGCCGTGCGGAAAAGCATGGTGGAATCGAATCGAACAATTTATGAAAAAGTATAATAAGTCTCATTATATTTTCAAATTAAAAAATTAAGAAAATGGTTGAAATCATTTGGTTTATTATATACAATTAAATTAAATCGAATCACTGGTACGGACGTCATGATCTCGAAACGCTTTCATAACGACGTCAACTCTTGCCTATCGTTGGTTCGATGAATCGGCTTCATGATTCTGTGGTAGAGCCGGGAGAAAGACATTGGAAAAGGGGTTTTGCTTGTCAATCGGCTGTAAGCAGTTACCATTCGATTCATGAAATAAGCAGGGAAACAGGTTCTGTTCATTTCTTAGGGGGACAGATAACCTTTTCCATACGGTTGAAATAAGATTAAACAAAGGGGGATGGAATAATGAAAACGGAAGAAGAACTGAACAATGTGTCAGCAGCAAAAGACTCGCATCTTTGGAATGCCATGCATAAATACGACCCTGACGCTAAAGCCATGGTCGCAGAATCGGGGGAAGGGTCGTGGTTTAAAGATGAAGATGGAAACGAATACCTTGATGGGGTCTCTGGTCTTTGGTGTGTGAATATTGGGTATGGCCGGCAGGAAGTTGCTGACGCAGCTGGAGAACAAATCAAACAGTTGTCGTACTTTCCGCTCACCATGAACCATAAACCGGCTATTCGGTTGGCTAACAAAATAAGTGAATTGCTCGGTGCGGATTACCAGACCTTCTTCTCCAACAGTGGATCGGAAGCAAATGAAACAGCTTTCAAAATTGCCCGGCAGTATCACATTCAGACAGACAACCCGATGAAGTATAAAGTCATTTCCAGATACCGCGCTTATCATGGGGCAACCCTTGGTGCGATGAGTGCAACGGCTCAAGCTAATCGCCGCGTTAAATATGATCCGGCTGCTCCAGGATTTATGCATGTGGCACCGCCATACAGTTATCGCTCACTGTATCCAGGCACACCGGAAGAAAAAGACTTGGCCGCTGCAGATGAGTTGGAAGAGAAAATTAACTGGGAAGGCGAAGAAACTGTATCCGCGGTGATCATGGAACCGTTCATTTCAGGTGGGGGCGTCATTATTCCTTCCGTGAAATATATTGAACGTGTCTCGGAAATCTGCAAGAAATATAATGTTCTGCTCATTATGGATGAAGTCGTTTCCGGTTATGGACGAACAGGTAAAATGTTCGGGTTTCAACATGCGGAAAACGTGGAACCGGATATTGTAACACAGGCAAAAGGATTGACAAGTGGTTATTTGCCGTTGGGGGCAACCTCGGTTAAGAATGACATTTACAAAGTCTTTAAACAAGAAGGCAAAGATAATTTCTTCCGCCATGTATCTACGTATGGGGGTCATCCCGCAGCTTGTGCAGTGGCTCTGGAGAACATCAGAATCGTTGAAGAGGAGGATCTTGTCAATCGCGTCGATCAACTTGGTAAAACCAAACTGGCAGAGTTGCATGACCTAACGGAGCACAAAAATGTCGGTGAAGTTCGTCAAAAAGGCTTTTTGCTCGGTATTGAACTGGTTGAGGACAAAGAATCCAAAACACCATTATCCGAAAAGAAAGTCGGTGATGTTGTCGGTCAATGTAAACAAAAAGGACTGATTATTGGTAAAAATGGAGCCACCGTCCCGGGAGGCAATAACATCCTTATTATTGCACCACCATTTTCCAGCACCGAGGATGATTTGGATTTTATCACTAAAACGGTCAAGTCAGTCATTCATGGTTTGTAAATAACAATACTTGACTGCATAACAAATCACCCGGATGGGCGGGTCATGTATATGAATTATGAACGATTGAAGACCTTTATCACGGTTGCGGAAAGAATGAGTTTCTCAGAAGCGGCTAAGTTATTGTTTGTAACACAACCAACGATTACGTCACAAGTGAAAGCGCTCGAAGAAGAGTTGAACACGAAACTGTTTGAGCGAACGACGAAAAAAGTGGAGATGACGTCATCAGCGAAGGTTCTCTTGAAATATGCCAGGGAAATAGTGCAGATGAATGAATCGGCTCATAAAGAAATCACGCAAATGGAAAGCGATTCTTACGGTGAGTTAAGCATGGGTTGCAGCCTGACCATTGGGGACTATTTTCTGCCGTCATTCTTAAAGCGTTTTAAAGAGACTTATCCATTGATACAGGTTCAAGTAAGTATTGCCAATTCCCATTCCATTGGAAAACTCATTAAGGATCAATGGATTGATGTTGGATTGATTGAAACGCCAATTCAGGATGACCAGCTGCAAATAAATCCGTTTTTGGAAGATGAACTGGTTTTGATTGCTCCACCTGGTTATTTCTTGACCAATGAGCCATTGTCTTTGCAACAAATCCAGCAGGCTCCGATGATTTTTAGAGAGGAGGGGTCTGGGACACGTGCAGTTGTCAATGATTACATGGAACAAGCGGGGCTGACAGACAACAACTTGAACATTGTTCAGGAACTTGGAAGTACTGAGGCTATAAAAGCTGTTGTTGAATCGGGTTTGGGCGTTTCATTTCTATCAAAACATGCCATCCGAAAAGAACAGAGATTGGGGCTTTTGGATATCTATTCGGTTCATGGCCTGGAAATGAAACGGAACTTCTATATCGTTCACCGCGAACATCATGTGATGAAATCGACAACGGAATTGTTTCTGGACACACTGTGGACCATTGCTGGTAACTTGGAAAAAAGACACATGACCGATCCACTTGAAAAAATAGGGACACTGAACTCATAGAATTTATTTAGGAGGTATTAATAGTATGGTTAAACAAAAAGAGGAAATGAAGCAGGCAGCCAAGCAAAAACAAAAAATGACACCGAGTGAAGCCATCGTTGAAACACTTATCAAAGAAGATGTGAAAGAAGTTTACGGCATTGTCGGCTCAGCGTTTATGGATATGTTGGATTTGTTCCCGACCGCCGGTATTCGTTTCGTGCCGGTGCGCCATGAACAGACAGCCGGTCATATGGCTGATGCGCAGGAACGTGTTTCCGGCAAAGCAGGTGTTATTGTAGGTCAGAACGGCCCGGGTATTTCGAACATGGTCACGTCTGTTGCAGCGGCCAATCAGGCTCATAGTCCGATGGTTGTCATTTCTCCATCTGCAGGTAATCCGGCAAAAGGACTGGATGGATTCCAGGAAGCAGATCAAGTGTCGATGTTTAAAGACATTACAGTGGAAACGGTACAAGTTACACACACCAGCCGTGTTGCTGAACGACTGCGGACAGCTTTCCGTATTGCCTATGCTGAACGCGGCCCGGTCTTGTTTGATATTCCGCGTGATATGTTCTATGGTGAAATGGAAGACTATATCCTTGAACCGCATCAGTACCGTGTTGACAGAAAAGGAACGGGTGACCCAACCTATCTTGAACGCGCGGTTGACTTGCTGAAGAATGCCAAGAAGCCTGTCATTGTCTCCGGCCGCGGCACGGTTGATGCTGGTGGCATTGATACCGTTGTAAAACTGGCTGAATATCTGTCTGCTCCGGCAGCATGTGCATACATGCATAATGATGCGTTCCCAGCTGATCACCCGCTGGCGGTTGGTCCAATCGGCTATATGGGTTCTAAAGCAGCTATGTATTCGATGGAAGAAGCCGATGTCGTCCTGGCCATTGGTACAAGACTATCTCAGTTTGGAACGTTGCCTTGCTATGACATTGATTACTTCCCGAAGAGTGCAGACATCATTCAAATCGACATTAACCCGCGTCAAATCGGACGTACACATCCGGTTGAGGTCGGTATTATCGGCGATGCGAAGGCTGCCAGTGATGAAATCTATCGTCAGTTGCAAACCGAACTTCCGTCACCGAAAAAAGATGAAGATCGGATGAAGGCTGTCTCCAAGCGTAAAGAGGATTGGGAGCAAGAACTCGTCGATCTTGCAATGGAAGACGGTAATCCCATTAATCCACGCCGTGCGCTGTTGGAAATGACGAAAGCATTGCCTGAAAATGCGATCGTATCGTCTGATATCGGCAACGTATCTTCAACAGCAAATGCGTATTTGAAATTTACACAGCCACGCCGTCACATTGCTGCATTGACATATGGCAATACTGGATTTGCTTATCCTGCGGCTTTGGGTGCTCAAAGGGCAGAGCCTGACGCACCTGTGTTTGCCATTGTCGGCGATGGTGCTTGGGGCATGAGTCTGCACGAGGTCAGTACAGCGGTCGAGCAGAATATCCCAGTCGTTGCCTGTGTGTTTAATAACCAGTCATGGGCGGCGGAAAAGAAAAACCAAGTGGATTTCTTTGACGATCGTTATATCGGTTCCAATATCCAAGGACCGGACTTTGCGGACGTTGCCAAATCTATGGGAGCACTTGCTCATACCATTACGAAGCCGGAAGACATCGTTCCGGCCATTGAAGAAGCATTGAAACAACGCAAACCGGCTGTATTGAATATTTACGTTGATGGCACTCAGCTGGCACCACCTTTCCGTAAAGATGCTCTGAATATGCCAACACGTATCCTTGATAAGTATAAGCATCTTGATTACAGCGAATGGGGCAACTAAACCCGTTAAGGATAAATCTCTCTGGCGGCATGTGCTGCCAGAGAGATTTTAACAAGAAAGAAACGGAGTACCTCATCATGACAATGTAAGCGGTATCAACAGTGAGAGCTCATTACCCCATGATTCGTCAATATGTTGTCAATAGATATTTGATCACGCATGAATGGTATGTCATAGGAAATATGTTGAGCTTAAGTTGATTAAAAGCGGAAATACATTTGGAGGGAATAGTTGCATGAAGGAAAGGGAACAACTTACTAAAACGTTAAAACCTCATTGGGTATGGGCGATCGCTTTGGGATCAGCCATTGGTTGGGGAGCATTTGTTCAACCTTCCATTTGGATGGAAGGGTCTGGTCCACTTGGTGCCATTATTGGATTTGGTATTGGCTCTGTCCTAATGATGATAATAGCGGTCAGTTATGGTTTCCTGATTAAGCATTTTCCGGTATCAGGCGGTGAATTTGCCTACGCTTTTCTCGGTTTCAACCGCAATCACGCGTATGTGGCTGGTTGGTTTCTGGTGTTGGGCTATATTTGCATTGTTGCGTTGAATGCATCGGCGTTCTCACTGTTAATTAAATATATTGTGCCGAATATTGCTGAGCAGGGTTATTTATACAGCATGGCGGGGTGGGATGTTTATCTCGTCGAAGTTCTGATTGCAAGTGCTGCATTAGTGTTGTTTGCTTATATGAATGTTCGTGGCGGCAGTATTTCCGGTCGAATCCAGTTTGTATTTGTTGTATGCATGCTTGTAGGAGTTGCAATTCTGACCATCAGTGCGTTTTTCCTTCCGTCCACATCCGCTGACAATATGCAGCCATTATTTCAGCCGGGTGCATCGATGTGGTCAAGCGTAATCGTAATTGTAGCGATTGCACCATGGGCCTTTATTGGTTTCGATAATATACCGCAAGCGGCGGAAGAATTTAATTTCTCACCTGCAAAAGGGTTTATGCTGATTATATTGTCGCTCTTATTTGCTGGTCTCGTTTACATTGCCATGATTACCGCAACATCATTGGCAGCACCTTGGCAAGAGTTAACAAACCGGCAGTGGGGGACAGGCGACGCTATGAGTGGCATTTTGGGGAGCTTTGGCGTTTTTGTTCTCGGAATATCGCTGACCATGGGGGTAGCCACCGGTCTGAATGGTTTCTATGTAGCAAGCAGTCGTTTGTTATTTGCTATGGGGCGTGCAAAAATCATCCCAGGTATTTTTTCTAAGCTTCATCCCAAATTTGGGACGCCTTATGCCGGCATTATATTCACTTGTGCGGTATGTCTGATATCTCCCTGGTTTGGCCGGCAAGTTCTGACATGGATCGTTGATATGTCATCGGTCGGTGTTACCATTGCCTATATTTACACATGTGTTGTCGCTTACAAATTGTTTAAATGGTCGAATGAAAAGTCCTTGAGCGACCAATACCAATCGCTTCCATCTTTTGCTGCTCCAATCAAAAAAATATTCAGTCTGTTGGGAGCATTGATCGGGATGATGTTTATAGTGCTGTTGCTTATCCCGGCGTCACCAGCATTCATGGGGCTTCCATCGCTGATTGCCTTAATGATATGGATCGCACTCGGTACGATTTTCTTCATTTTCAAAGGACCTGAATTTAATAAGATTGAGTACCAAGAACTTGAACATCTGATTTTAGGGAAAAATGAAGATAGTGACGATGCCAAGGTAAGCGGTTGAAGACCTACATTGGACAGGTCCTCGATGGGTGTTTTCCCCAAATGAGAGACCTGTCCTCGTGTTTTTGAGCGGCTGTTTACATCGTTTGCAAAAGCAATTTTTTCAGAAGAGGGGAGAAGTGCTCCGTCAGCTCAGTGGCTGCTGGGACCATCATGCGGTCATGTCCGTAAATGCTCCGCATGAGATGGTCATCCTCTTCGCTTATTTCCCCCTCAGCAATAAACATACCGATAACGTTGATGTTTTTGCGGCGTGTTTCATAAACCGCTTGATTGGTGTCGATAATGCCGTTTTCTGTGTAATCCGAGGCTGCCGGTTGCCCATCGGAAAACACGAGCAGAAAGCGGTTTTTTTCATTGCGGGCTTCGAGCTCGGCGGCTGCTTTCCGGATGCTGAATCCGTCACGGTTATCTTCTTGTGCTTCCAGTTGCATAATGTTAGCTCCGTGTTTCTGATAAAGCGAATCATGGAACGAATGCACGATATGGGAATAATTTGGTTTATATTTGTCTTTGACTTCCGTGGCTTCTTCCCAAAAACCGATAATCGAATGCGGAATACCTAATTCTTTAAGCACGTCATGGAACAGAATGACGCTTTTTTTCGTTTCCTCCATCTTGTTCATCATCGACGCCGAACAATCAATCAGCAAAGTGAACGCCGCATCGATCTCTTTGGATTCATTATCCTTCTTATAAAAAAGTCTAGGAAAATCATCTGTCGCCGTCGATATCAATCGTTTTGACAGTCGCCCGGCGACGAGATTTTGACGCGCAGCTGTTTGTTTATGCGCCAGCACTTTTTCCATCGTTTTGGACAGACGTTGCCGGTAAGGAGCAATTTCCTCTTTGTACATCCGGTACTGTTTTTCTTGATCGTCAGACGGTGGTTCTGCATGTTTGATGACGTTCACGGCATGTTTGTTTTCATGACCGAATGGTTCCCCTGTTGCGGATGTGCCTTGCTGATTGGTGCGTTTCTCCATCGCTTCCATATTTGAATAGTCATTTTGCTCACTTTCTCCGGAGTCCCCTTGAATTGAGGCGGTTGCTTGATCACCTTCCTCTGTTTCACGTGCGCCTTCTCCCAACAGGCTGGACCGGGTGCCTTGCTCCAGCTCAAACTGCATGAAATTCTGTTTCTGCTCTGCGTTTTCATTTTCACTGTGCCAGGTGGAAAAGGACTCATCGAACGTGTTGCTGTCATCGTCGCTTACATCGTCTTCAAGACTGTCATTGGCCAGTGGATCGGTGCGTGTCAGTTCATCAAAAGCGGTTTCTGCGGTGTAATCAGCATAATTGGCAATTGGAACAATGAAATAGTTATGAACCATGTCCGGCATGGTTTCATCGATCCGGGCAACAACGGATTCCGCGGCATGAGCGGTCTCACGTGTATTATTGGTTTCATAGGCTCGAAAAATGGCTGATTTTATATTATCCAGCCGGTTTATTTGCTGCTTCGTCGCTCCCGGAAAGGAAGGATCCGGTTGATCGGATTGAATGAGCAGGCAAATGAGGCAGTAGAGCTCATCCATTGCATAGCCGCGCGTCACGTTCATCCTCAACTGTTGGGTGAAATAACGGCGTTGGTATTGTTGTCGAATGCGAAAAAGTTCCGCTGTGCCCGGACGTTCTCTTTTAACGATTTCTTCCAATCGTATATCTTCAAATAACGTGAACAGTTGTGATGCAAACTTTGGATGACGGGTTTTCGCTGCATGGTCCATGTATGCTTGCATCGCCGGGACAGTGGTATGATAAAGCGTACCGCGTGTCCGCAAAAGAATATCCGTTTTTAAACCGGTTTCCTGGGCTGCTTTGTTGCCAATGCCCCAATTGGCACTTGCTGTCAGGCGGCGGTTTTGGCTGTCGATAGCTGACCCGTAAGCATAGGCAAATCTCAGGTCGGGAATGCCTGTTAAAACGGCGGCCAAGTCCTGCATCTGCAGGAAAAGGCGAGTATCAATGGTTGTGTCGCGAAAACGATACATAGATATGCTCCTATCCGAATAATGTGTCAGCCATCGTAAGGACGAGTGTTTTTTCTCTGTCTTCTTCCAGTTTATCTGCGATGGCGCGACGGATGGCCCGTTTTGGCGGAATCATGGCACTTAAGTCGCACGCATCAAGCAGTGCACGTATGGAGGCTGCGTCTTCTGAAAGTTTGCCTTGGTCCACGGCTTGAATTAAATCACCGGACAACCGGACAAACAAATCAAGAATGGTGCCGTCTTGCAGCTGGCTGTCACTTTGGAGCAGTTGTTTCAATTGATCTCCCTGCACATACGGAATATCAATGACAACGAAGCGATTTTTCAATGCTTCATTTAATGGGACAGTGCCCACATAGCCTTCGTTTATAGCCGCAATGACCCCAAACCCTTGCTTAGCTGTAATGATTTCTTCGGTGAATGGATTTGTGATGGTGCGCCGGTAATCGAGCACCCCATTGATTAAAGGCAACGTTTCCGGTTTAGCCATATTAATTTCATCGATATAGAGAAATGTTCCGTTTTTCACGGCGTTGGTAACCGGTCCAGGAACAAATCGGATCACTTGTTTACCGTCTTCGTAATCAAGTGTCTTAAACCCCATAAGGCTTTCTGCGTCCAGATCAACGGAGCTGTTAATTTGAAACATGGACTGGTGAAACAGATGCGAGAGTGTTTCGGCAAATCGCGTTTTCCCCGATCCGGTCGGCCCTTTTAACAAAATATTTTTCCCCATGCTCAGCGCTGTAACAGCATCAATAAGCATAGCATCTTCAGGAGGTTTATACCCGCCGGCGCGAACAAGATCGGCAAAAGCAGGGGAATCGTGTCTGTTTTCGTTTAATAATTGTCTCGTCTCTTCTGGCAGCTGAGTCATAACCAAACTCCTTTCCGATCTCATTGTAACCTTTTCCCGGTTGATAAGAAAATGTCATGGATGACGTCATGAAAACCGTTCATCGTGACATCCTAAGTCAAAAGGGAAAGGAGGTTCTTAATGATGGAAAATAAATATGCGACTATGTCTGCTGAAACGATAAAAGAGCAGAGTCGTCGTTCCGGCTTGTCGTACAACGAAGCCAAAGCGTATATTGCTAAAACAACCGGAGGACGTGGCACAAACATCTACAGTGATACAGATGCTGAAGTCGTCAAACGCAAGAATCGGCAATCGAGGGTAAATAAACAATAGAACGTCTTCGGATTATATGATGGCATTGTTTGTCTGTCATAAGGTCAATTTACGGTGGAAAACGTAAGGATAACACTCAATGAGGGAGGTCGTGTATATGTCTGAGGAAAATAAAAATCGTAATAAAGACAAGGGCAAGCAAAATAATAAAAACCGATTCACGAGACAAAAGCCGGATCCGGATATGGAACTTGCAGAGGATACAGAATTCCTCAATTTGGAAAATAAGCGGAACAAACGGCATCGTTAAAGATAGGACAGGCTCATTACCCAAACAGGTAATGAGCCTGTTTTTTATACACATACGTTTAAAAACAGCCGTTTTCCCATCTAACCGGTTAATTTTTTTAAACGAGTGTATTAAATTTTCTAACAATTTGTAGTATAATATATTCAGTCAGACATTGAATGCGGTTACATAAAAATGGGCTGAAGGAGTTTTAGGTATGACAACGATCATAAGGAACGTTTTCATCGGTTTATCCAACAGTAAATTTTTAAATAGCCAGGCCAAAAAATGGGGGTTCTTCCTGGGTGCTGATAAGTTTGTCGCAGGTACGACCATTTCAGGTGTCGTGGAAACCGTCAAAGAATTAAATGCGAAAGGCATTAGCTGTACACTGGATAATTTGGGTGAATTTGCAGTCGATAAACAGGAAGCAACTGAAGCGAAAGCACATATTCTTGAAATTCTGAATGCTATTGATAACGAGCAGCTGGATTGTCATTTATCAGTGAAGTTAACGCAGCTGGGACTCAATTTGGATCAGCAATTTTGCATCGACACTATGAAAGATATTCTTGAAGTAGCAGAGCGGTATGATATTTTCGTCAATATTGATATGGAACATTATTCATATTATGAAATGACACTTGATGTGTTGGATGCGCTCCGCGAGCAATACAACAATGTTGGAACAGTTATTCAGTCCTATCTTTACAGGGCGGTAGATGATTTGGCCCGATTAAATAATGTTCGAATCAGAATTGTAAAAGGGGCCTACAAGGAAGATAGCGATGTTGCTTATCAGGATAATCAGGACATTGACCGTCATTTCATCACCTTGGCTAAACATCGGTTGTTGGGGGATACGTTCACGTCCATTGCGACGCATGATCATCGCATTATCAATGAACTGAAAACGTTTGTTGATGAGCACGGCATCAGTACGGATCGGTTTGAGTTTCAGATGCTGTATGGCTTTCGGAACGATATGCAGGAGAAACTTGCCAGGGAAGGGTATCCGTTCTGCACATACATTCCGTTTGGCCGTGACTGGTTCGGTTATTTTATGCGCCGTCTCGCTGAGCGACCGCAGAATATCAATCTGATGTTGAAAGACGCTTTGTACACGGAGGACAATACGTTAAAGACATGGCCTGTTATTGCGGGATCAGCGATTGCAGCCACTGCCGCTGTCGTATTTTGGCGCAGAAAGAGGTAGAGGTTTATAAAAAACAATATGACCACAAAATAGCCCCCGGATTCGTTATGATGCCGGGGGTCACTGACGTCAGACGCGATCATGTTTGATTTGACTTCGAAGCATTGGCTGGTTCGTGTTACACCGTGGCCTTCAGGCTGGAGCTGTCTGTTTCCTCGATAGGCACAATCCAACCAAATGGATCAATGATTTCACCGTACTGGATGCCAGTTAGGGTATTATACAGTTGTTTGGCAATAGCACCGGTTTCTCCTTGGTTAATATCAAGGTGATGCCCACTCCAAACAAGCTGTCCGATCGGGGAGATGACAGCAGCGGTACCTGCACCGAATGCTTCTTCCAGTTTGCCTTCCTGGTGGGCCTGGTACAATTCATCAATGGATAGTTTCCGTTCGTCAACAGGGATCTCCCAATGCTTGAGAAGTTCGATCACAGAATCCCTTGTGACACCTTCGAGGATGCTGCCGTTTAATGCAGGTGTAACGACTTTGCCGTCGATTTTGAAAAACACGTTCATGCTTCCAACTTCCTCGATATATTTCTTTTCCATGCCATCAAGCCAGAGAACCTGAGCGATTCCTTCTTCAGCCGCCTCTTGTGCTTTAAGACTGGCTGCATAATTTCCGCCGGTCTTCGCTTCACCTGTTCCACCTTTCACTGTGCGGACATAGTCGTTTTCAACGGCGATTTTTATTGGGTTGATTCCCTCTTCGTAATAAGCTCCTACCGGTGATAAAATAATCATAAATTTATAATAGCGTGATGGTGCCACACCGAGAAAAGGTTCGGTAGAGATAATAAACGGGCGAATATATAGGGACGTTCCCATTGCTTTGGGGATCCATTCCTTTTCCAACGATACCAACTGTTTGAGTGCCTTCAGTGCAAAAGCTTCGTCAATCGGCGGTATGCAAAGGCGATCGTTGGAATGATTCATACGCTTAAAGTTACGTTCGGGCCGGAAAAGCTGCGCATCGCCTTCCGGTGTAAGGTAAGCTTTCATCCCTTCAAAAACGGACTGCCCATAATGAAAAACCATGGACGATGGCTCCATTGTCAATGGTTCATATGGTACAATCCGTGCATCATGCCAGCCTTGTGCTTCTGAATAGTCCATAACAAACATATGGTCAGCAAATGTTTTGCCAAATTCAAGCTCATCATCACGCGGTTTTTCTTTTCGTGAAGAACAGAGATCTATTTGAATGGCACGTTCCTTTTCCATGTCCCCATCCCCTTGTGTAAAAAGTTGTTATCCATCTTAGAATATGATGGCTTTAAAAGCAAGCCTAAATTTTATTAGCCTTACTATTATCCTAACATGGCAGTAAAGAACTTCCCAAATGTTTTAATTTATGTTAAAATACTCAAATATTTGTGTATCGCTTCATTCATTAGAACACAAAAATATTGAACGATTCGTATATCGGGTCTATAATAGCTCGAAAGGAAAGGTGGTCTGAAGGATGGGAAAAGATTTACGCATTAAAAGTCAAGTGTTCAGTGATGATACAATGCGTGCCCCTAACCGTGCGATGTTAAGAGCGGTGGGTGTCACGGATGACGATTTTAAAAAGCCGATGGTCGGTATCGCCAGCACATGGAGTGAGGTGACACCATGTAACATTCATATTGACGATCTGGCAGTCAGTGCGAAAAAAGGGGCACAGGAAGCCGGGAGTACCCCGCTTATCTTCAATACTATCACCGTTTCTGACGGCATATCCATGGGGACCCAAGGCATGCGCTATTCGCTGCCGAGCCGTGATCTCATAGCTGATTCGATCGAAACGGTCGTAGGTGCTGAAAATCTGGATGGGTTTGTTTCTATCGGGGCCTGTGACAAAAATATCCCAGGCTGTATGATAGCGATTGCTAATGCGGATGTTCCGGCTGTATTTGTATATGGCGGTACGATTGCGCCAGGTTCCTATAAAGGGAAAGATATTGACATTGTGTCGGTCTTTGAGGGCGTCGGCAAACATAACAATGGAGATATCAGTGATGAAGAACTAAAAAACATTGAATGCAATGCTTGTCCCGGTGCCGGTGCATGCGGCGGCATGTACACGGCGAACACGATGGCATCAGCCGTTGAAGCTATGGGAATGAGTCTGCCCGGAAGTTCATCGAATCCGGCTGAGTCCGACGCAAAAGCCGAAGACTGTGCCGCAGCGGGCGAAGCTGTTTACAACCTTCTGGAACAAGGCATTTATCCGAAAGACATTATGACGAAAGAGGCATTCGAGAATGCAATGACAGTCGTGATGGCTCTTGGCGGTTCAACCAATGCCATTCTGCACTTGCTCGGAATGGCGCATGCGGTTGGAGCAGACGTCACCATCGATGATTTTAACCGCATGCAGCAACAAGTGCCGCATCTGGCCGATCTTAAACCGAGCGGTCAGTACGTCATGCAGGATCTGCACTATGCCGGCGGTGTACAAGCTGTCATGAAGCTGTTGTATGACGCGGGTTACTTGCACGGTGATTGCTTGACTGTCACCGGAAAAACCATTGCCGAAAATTTGGCGGACGCTCCGTCACTTTCCGAAGACCAGGAGATTATTGCCCCGTTTGACCATCCGAAACGGGCAGATGGTCCGCTTATTGTGTTGAAAGGCAACCTGGCGCCACGGGGAGCCGTCGCTAAAGTGTCCGGCGTGAAAGTAGCACGTCATACAGGGCCTGCCCGCGTGTTTGACTCCGAACAGGAAGCCATAGATGCGATCCGGCAAAACAAAGTGCAAGAAGGCGATGTGGTCGTCATTCGCTATGTTGGGCCTAAAGGAGGGCCGGGCATGCCGGAGATGCTGTCGGTTTCCAGTCTTCTTGTCGGCAAAGGGCTCGGAGAAAAAGTCGCTCTCTTGACGGATGGCCGTTTTTCCGGGGGAACCCACGGACTTGTTGTCGGCCACATTGCACCGGAAGCTCAGACGGGCGGACCGATTGCCCTGCTTCATGAAGGAGACAATGTGACGATCGATTCCGATAAAAAAGAAATAGTTGCTGAGGTTTCCGATGACGAATTTGCTGAGCGCAAAAAAGCATGGACAGCCCCGCCATTGTACAAAAAGGGCGTCCTTGGCAAATATGCCCATAACGTTTCTTGCTCTTCCCAGGGAGCTGTCACCGATTATAAAAACAGTGAGGATGACTAGCTATCCATCAGATAAAAATGACGTCAGCGCCGCCGCTGAGGTCATTTTTATTTGTAACAGAAATGACATAATTTTACCATCTTTATTGTGCGGCTGATGTAAACGTATACATGATTTTGGTGGTGTGGAAAGTATCGAAAAAATTCCAAAATGCTGTTGACTCTTTGTTAAAACCGTTATATGATATCAACAATATCAATTTTATCATGCAAATGAATTCGAAATAATGTTTGAATAATTGCAACTGTCATTGATTAAAATAATGTTAATTCGACGATGGGAATAAAGGAGCATGTTTGTGCGCTACCAGAGATCCGGGGTTGCTGGAAGCCCGGAAGTGCATGTTGTTCCGACATCTTCCTTGAGTGCCCTGTTGAACAGGACGCCTTATTAGGCAGGGCCGGGTGTTTGGTGACACCTGTTATCAAAACACAGCTGGCAGAATGGTCAGCTGATAAGATAGTATTCGTGAGGATGCTATAAATCTGGGTGGTACCGAGGAAAGATGACTCTTTTCTCCCCAATGATGACTGCAGGGGAGCAGTTTCCGGGGAAGAAAAGGGTCTTTTTTAATCTGTCAGCCCATAGGCGAGCCGGCAGATTATAAAGGGCGGAACAATGCCCGGCGATTCCAACTTTTTAAAGGAGGCGAGCACAGTGAGTGTAGAGGCTAAACGCGACATAAAAAACGAACAGAAAAAGGTAACCGGTTCGGATGTGCTGATTCAGGCGTTGGCAGCAAATGGCGTTGATACTGTATTCGGTTATCCGGGTGGTGCCGTTCTCCCAATCTATGATGCCCTGCACAGGAACGAGACGCCGTTCACCCATGTGCTGACTAGACATGAGCAGGGAGGCGCGCACATGGCTGAAGGCTATGCGCGAGTGACCGGCAAGCCGGGCGTTGTTTTGGCGACATCCGGACCCGGAGCAACCAACGTGATCACAGGCATCACCGACGCCATGATGGACTCACTGCCACTGGTTGTTTTCACGGGTCAGGTTGCTACCAATGTCATCGGATCGGATGCCTTTCAGGAGTCGGATGTGATGGGGATCACAACACCGATCACAAAATACAATTACCAAGTCCGGAATTTGGAAGAGTTGCCGCAAATTGTCAGTGAAGCATTCCACATAGCGTCAACTGGACGTCCGGGTCCAGTGGTGGTGGATATTCCAAAAGATATTTCACAAACAATCACAGCCAGTGACGTTAATCCATCGGCATCATGCAGTTTGCCGGGATATCAGCCGAATTGGAAGCCAAATCCATTGCAGATTACGAAATTGGCTGATGCGCTGAGTCGTTCCCAGAAGCCACTGATTCTTGCGGGAGCAGGTGTTGTTTTCAGTGAGGCATCGGATGCGCTGAAAAGATTCGCTGAGAGGCACCGTTTGCCGGTAACCAATACCTTGCATGGATTGGGAAGCTTTCCAGGAACTCACGAACTGTCGCTGGCCATGGCCGGTATGCACGGCAGTTATGCAGCGAATATGGCTATATATGACTGTGACTTGCTCATTAATATAGGTGCACGATTTGATGATCGTCTTACCGGTAATTTGAAACATTTTGCACCAAACGCGAAAGTTTCTCACATCGATATCGACCCGGCGGAAATCGGTAAAAATGTGGAAACGGAAATTCCGATAGTAGCAGATGCCAATGAAACGCTACAAGCACTGCTTGAAAAAGACATACAGGCTCATGATCACGATGAATGGATGGAGACATTGGATGAAAATAAGCAACAATATCCATTCTGGTACGACCATGCCGAGGACCGAATTTCACCGCAATGGCTGATCAAAGAAATATACCGTGAGTCAAACGGAGAAGCGATTGTTACAACGGACGTTGGTCAGCATCAAATGTGGGCGGCACAATACTATCCCTTTGATAAGCCAAACCGCTGGGTGACATCAGGCGGTCTGGGGACCATGGGCTTCGGTTTCCCTGCTGCGGTCGGTGCTCAGATCGGTGCACCGGATGACCTAGTTGTTGCTGTTGTTGGAGATGGCGGATTTCAAATGACCAGTCAGGAGCTGTCGGTCATCAAGGAACGGCAACTGCCTGTCAAAGTTATGATCGTTAATAATCAGGCACTCGGCATGGTGCGGCAATGGCAGGAAAGCTTTTATGAAGAAAGATATTCGGAATCCATTTTTTCAGAAAATCCGGATTTCGTTAAAATGGCTGAATGTTATGGCATTCGCGGCATGCGGGCGGAAAAAGAAGATGAATTGCCCGACGTGCTTACCAAAGCCTTCCAGCATGATGGACCGGTTGTCGTGGATTGCCGTGTTGTTGAAATGGAATGTGTTTATCCAATGATCGCTCCGGGCAAAGGGATTCATGAAATGATAGGGGTGACCAGATGAGACGCGTAATAACAGCGGACGTACAGGATCACAGCGGAGTGCTTAACCGGATTACCGGCATGCTCCATAAACGTCAATTTAATATTGAAAGCATTTCGGTCGGTAAATCAGAGCGGGAAGGCATATCCAAGATGACGTTTGTGGTCCATGTCAGCGACAGTCAAAAACTCGAACAACTTACAAAACAGCTAAATAAACAAATCGATGTTCTAAAAGTGAAAGACATTACCGATAAAGCAATGGTGGCACGGGAACTCGCTCTCATTAAAGTGGTCGGAAATGCCCAGGTACGTGCAGAAATACAGAGTGTTATCACGCCATTCCGGGCGTCATTAATCGATGTCGCCAGGGATAGCCTTACCGTACAGGTCACCGGGAAACCGGATAAAGTGGAGGCGTTGATTGCTCTGTTACGGCCATACGGAATTAAGGAATTGACCCGGACAGGTGTGACAGCATTCCTGCGGGGGCAACAACCGCAGGAAGTCACCGATCTGAACACCCATCTCGGATGACATCGTACATGTTGCAAAAATTTTAAGAATTATCGCTATAAACAAAGAGGAGGATGAACATTATGTCAAAAGTATTGTATGAAAAGGATATTCAAAAAGAGGTATTGCAGGAAAGAACTGTTGCGATTGTCGGTTATGGATCACAAGGACATGCGCATGCTCAGAACATGCGGGAGAGCGGCTATCATGTCATTATCGGACTGAGACCCGGCAAGTCACAGAAAAAAGCAGAAGCCGATGGATTTGAAGTCCTTTCCGTTGCCGACGCAGTAAAAAAAGCGGACGTTATTATGGTTTTGCTGCCTGATGAGCTTCAACCGGCAGTGTATGAAGAAAGCATTAAAGCGAATCTGAAAGAAGGCAATGCACTGGCGTTTGCACACGGATTTAATGTTCATTTTTCCCAAGTCGTACCGCCAGATAATGTGGATGTTTTTCTCGTTGCACCGAAAGGACCGGGTCATATTGTACGTCGTGAATTTGAAAATGGCAGCGGCGTTCCATCACTTTATGGTGTTTATCAGGATGTCACTGGCAATTGCCGGGAGATCGCCCTTGCCTATGCACAAGGCATTGGATCGGCGCGAGCAGGTATTCTAGAGACGAGCTATCAGGAAGAGACAGAAACCGACCTATTTGGTGAGCAGGCCGTGTTGTGCGGCGGGATGACGAGTCTCGTTAAAGCCGGCTTTGAAACATTGACGAATGCTGGTTATCAGCCGGAAGTAGCCTATTTCGAGTGCTTGCATGAAATGAAAATGATTGTTGACTTGATGTATGAAGGCGGATTGGAAAACGTGCGCTACTCCATCTCCGACACGGCACAATGGGGTGACTTTGTTTCCGGATCACGCGTTATTAATGATGAGACAAAAGAACGGATGCAGGAAATTCTTGAAGAGATTCAGTCCGGTGAATTTGCTAAAGGGTGGATCCTGGAGAACCAGGCAAACCGTCCAGAGTACAATGCCATTAATGCTAGGGAGAAGAATCTCCAAGTCGAACAAATTGGAAAGGAGCTACGTGAATTAATGCCTTTTGTTAAAAAGCCGCTGCAGCAAGAAGAGCAAAATAAAGAACAAAAGGATGTGGATGCCCATGTCACCAATTAAAATATTTGATACAACACTTCGGGATGGGGAGCAATCCCCCGGTGTCAACTTGAATAAGCCGGAGAAGCTGGAAATTGCCAAACAGCTGGAGCGCCTGGGTGTTGACCGAATGGAGGCAGGATTTCCTGCTTCCTCCCAGGGTGACTTTGAAGCGGTCAAAGCCATTGCGGAGACGATCACGGAAACGTCGGTGACCGGGCTGGCTCGTACGAACAAAAAAGATATCGATACAGCCTGGGAAGCGCTGAAATATGCAGAAGAACCACGATTGCATCTGTTTTTGGCGACATCGCCGATTCATATGACCTATAAATTAAAGAAAACGCCGGAACAGGTTGTGGAAAATGCTGTTGAAATGGTTGGTTATGCACGGGAGAAATTTCCACAGGTGGAGTTTTCGGCCGAAGACGCATCCCGTTCTGATTGGCCGTTTTTAGCTCACATCATCGAACAAGTTATTAATGCCGGCGCAACGGTTGTCAATCTTCCGGATACGGTCGGCTATACAACACCGGCTGAATATGGCGAAATGTTCCGGTATTTGCGTGAGACTGTCCCGAACATTGAACAAGTGGAACTGTCATGCCATTGCCATAACGATCTTGGCTTGGCTGTTGCTAATTCTATTTCCGCTGTTGAAAATGGTGCAACACAGGTGGAAGGCACCATCAACGGCATCGGGGAACGGGCCGGCAACGCGTCATTGGAAGAGGTGGCTGTTGCGCTGCGTGTCCGTTCTGATTATTATCCGTACAGCACCAATTTGAAGCTGGATGAGACGAAACAGACAAGTGATTTGATCGCAAAACTGACGGGTATGTATGTTCAGGCAAACAAAGCCGTCATCGGCCGGAACGCCTTCCAACACGAGGCAGGCATTCATCAGGATGGTGTATTGAAGAACAAACAAACCTATGAAATTATTACGCCGGAAATGGTCGGTGTCAAAGCGAACGCCCTGTTTTTGGGCAAACATTCCGGACGGCACGCGTTCAAGGATCGGGTCAGTGAATTGGGTATTGAGTTATCTGAAGAAAAATTGTCGGAAGCTTTCAAAATGTTCAAGGAGTTAACTGATCATAAACGAGAAGTGACCGATGATGATCTATATACTATATTGATGGAAATACAGACCGAAACAACAACCATCAATAAGTACGAGTTAGAAATGTTCCAAGTACAGTATGGCACAGCAAATATTCCGACGGCAACTATTTCTCTTACCACGCCAAACGGCGATACTGTACAGACGGCTTGCACCGCTCACGGTAGTGTTGAAGCATTATATCAAACGTTGGATTCGTTGATTGAAGAAGAATTGCAACTCACGGATTATCAGCTTAATTCTGTCGGACGTGGCAAGGATGCTCTTGCTGAATCCCATGTTCAGCTGACTGTTGACGGTGAAATGATGAATGGCAGAGGAACGGCACAGGATGTACTCGAAGCTTCCGTTAATGCCTTTTTAAATGCAGTGAATCGCTATTTCATCCAGCAAACCACACCAAACGTAAAAGAATCAGTTAAATAGAAGCCTATATGAATGGAATTTAAGCGCAAAGGAGGGGAAGCACATGAATAAGCACATTGTTCTGCTTCCTGGAGATGGTGTTGGCAGAGAAATTACAGAATCAGCTGCAGAAGTGCTGCAAGCGGTGGCCGGAGACTTCGGCCATACGTTTACCATGGAGGAGCAAGCCATTGGTGGAGACGCCATTGACAACGTGGGGACACCGCTTCCGGATGCAACGATTGACGCATGCCGGAATGCCGACGCCATCCTGCTTGGCGCTGTAGGCGGCCCGAAATGGGACGGAATGTCTGCTGATAAACGGCCGGAAAAAGGACTGTTAGGTATTCGCAAAGCATTGGAACTGTTTGCCAACTTGCGTCCGATTAAAGGTTTCCCATCATTGTTGCATGCATCTCCCTTGAAAGAAACTATTATTGAAGACAGTGATATCCTCATCGTGCGGGAACTGACAGGCGGTATTTATTTCGGAACGCCAAGTGAACGGAGAGACAACGGCAATAAAGTTGTTGACACGCTTGTCTATGAACGGGAAGAGATGGAACGAATCATTGATAAAGCGTTCCAGAGTGCCCGTCTCCGCCGTGGACATTTGACGTCTGTTGATAAAGCGAATGTATTGGAATCAAGCCGGCTTTGGCGTGAAATCGTTGAAGAAAAGAAAAACGACTATCCGGATGTGACGGTGGAACACATGCTGGTTGATGCAGCTGCTATGCAACTTATCACCCAACCGAATCAATTTGATGTCTTAGTAACAGAGAATATGTTTGGTGATATTTTAAGCGATGAAGCTTCCGTATTAACCGGTTCCCTTGGCATGCTACCATCAGCGAGCATTCGAACAGACGGTGTCGGTCTATATGAACCTGTGCACGGATCCGCTCCGGACATTGCAGGTTGTGACACGGCTAATCCGCTTGGAATGATTCTCTCGGCAGCTCTTATGCTTCGTCACTCGTTCGGAATGGAATCGGAAGCTTCTTCTATTGAACGGTCTGTCCGCGAATGTCTCGATCAAGGGTATCATACAGCAGACCTTGGCATGAACGGCGGTCAGGAAGTCGGTACACGACAAATGACGAAAGCTGTATTGGATCATTTGACGGTTAAACGTGTCACAGACGGCATTTAAAAATCACGGTCAGCATTGGGAGGTGAAACCATGGGGAAACCAAAAACCATTATTGAAAAAATATGGAATAAGCACATGGTCCATGAAGAAGAAGGCAAGCCGGATTTGATGTATGTGGATTTGCATTTGGTGCACGAAGTGACGTCTCCGCAAGCGTTTGAAGGACTTCGTTTGAACAACCGCGATGTGCGGCGTCCTGATTTGACGTATGCCACGATGGATCATAATGTTCCCACGAAAAACCGGGACGTTATCAATGATGGTATTTCGCAAAAACAAATGGACACATTGCGTAAAAACTGCAGCGATTTTGGTATCACATTGGCGGATATGATGCATCCTGATCAAGGCATTGTTCACGTCATTGGACCACAGTTGGGTATGACCCAACCGGGCAAAACGATTGTTTGCGGTGACAGCCATACGTCCACACACGGTGCATTTGGAGCACTTGCTTTTGGTATCGGAACAAGTGAAGTGGAACATGTTCTGGCAACTCAGACGTTGTGGCAGAAACGTCCACAGACATTGAACGTCCATGTGGAAGGTGACCTTGGCACAGGGGTTACAGCCAAAGACTTAATATTGGCAATTATTTCTAAATTTGGTGTGCGTTTCGGTACTGGTTATATTATTGAATATACAGGGGAAGCGATTCGCAACTTATCCATGGAAGGACGGATGACAGTCTGCAATATGTCGATTGAAGCCGGTGCAAGAGCTGGTTTGATCAGCCCCGATGAAACAACGGTCGAATTCTTACGGGGTAGGCCGAATGTACCACAGGGGGAAGCATTTGATGAAGCGGCTGAGCAATGGCTGGCATTAGCAACGGATGAAGGAGCTGACTACGACAAGACAGTCACGATCCAGGCGGACGAAATTGAGCCACAAGTATCCTGGGGCACCAATCCCGGTATGTGTGTACCTGTAAGTGGCAACACACCGACTGTTAGCCAGTCAGATAATCCGGATGAAATAGCTCATGCTTTGGAATATATGGGACTGGAAGAAAACCAACCTGTGCAATCGATTGCTATCGATCATGTATTTATTGGTTCATGCACTAACTCCCGCATTACCGATTTGCGTAAAGCAGCCGGCATCGTTAACGGCCAACAAGTGAATGAAGGTATCCGGGCCATTGTAGTACCGGGATCATTTGGTACTAAAGAACAAGCGGAAAAAGAAGGGCTCGATGTTATTTTCAAGGATGCCGGTTTTGAATGGCGTGAAGCCGGATGCAGTATGTGCCTTGCCATGAATGATGATATTGTTCCACCGGGTGGTCGGTGTGCATCCACATCAAACCGGAATTTTGAAGGACGTCAGGGCAATGGAGCACGTACGCATTTGGTCAGCCCAGAAATGGCAGCGGCAGCAGCCATTGAGGGATACTTTGTTGATGTGCGGAAATTTACAGCCAATGTATATAGTTAGGAGGTGGCAATCATGGAAGCCATTCAAGAGCATCAGGGAGTTGTTGTACCACTGAACCTGTCGAATGTCGACACTGACCAGATCATTCCGAAGCAATTTTTGAAACGGATTGAACGTACTGGATTTGGACAGTTTTTGTTTAACAATTGGCGTTTTGATGATGATGGCAACATAGAGGAAGATTTTGTACTGAATAAGCCGGCGTATCAAGACGGTTCGATTCTGTTGGCCGGGGATAATTTCGGCTGCGGATCATCCCGTGAACACGCGCCATGGGCCCTTTTGGATTACGGGTTCCGTGTTATTATTGCCCCCAGTTTTGCAGATATTTTTTATAATAATGCCATGAAGAATGGGATTATTCCAATTGAAATGGGCAAAGAACAACTTCAACAGTGGATGCAAAAGGCTGAACAGGCAGGGCTGAAGCTTAAGGTTGATTTAGACAAACAGATCGTCCATGACGATGTACGGGAAGTGCCTTTTGATATTCCGGCGTATCACCGAGAAAACCTGCTTAACGGTTATGATGAAATTGCACTCACACTGAAGCATGAAGACAAAATCACATCGTTTGAACAAGCAGCTCAATAATTGAAACAAAGCGCATGTGACAATAACGATACAAAAAACAAGGAGCGTGAGTCAGTTGGGAATTACGTGCTAAGTGACGTGGCTGATGCGGCAATGGACCGTTTAGCAACGGTTGTACACCGCACACCAATCATGAGATCAGAGACAACCAATAAATTAGTGGGAAAACACGTTTATTTTAAGATGGAAAACCAGCAGAAAACAGGTGCATTCAAATTTAGAGGCGCCAGTTTTAAACTGACACAGTTGTCGAATGAACAACTGAAAAAAGGGGTTATCGCAGCATCAGCCGGCAATCATGCCCAAGGTGTAGCAAATGCAGCATCCAAACTAAATGTGCGGGCAACCATTTTCATGCCGGAGAAAACACCTGTTGCTAAAATCAATGCCACTCGAGCCTATGGCGCAGACGTTGTTCTCACCGGGGAATCATTTCAGGAAGCGTATGAAGCTTCTCTGAAACGTCAAATGCAGACAGGTGCAGAGTATATTCATCCATTTGATGATTATGATGTTATGGCAGGTCAGGGCACCATTGCAACGGAAATGTTGCAACAGGAGGACCGAATTGATACGATTCTTGTCCCGGTCGGCGGCGGTGGCTTGATTAGTGGGATAGCAACTGCTGCCAAGCAAAAAAATCCGCATATTAAAGTGATTGGCGTCCAGGCGGCTGGTGCATCAGCCATGTATACAAGTTATTGTCACAGGCAGGTCGCCCGTCTTGACAAGGTATCAACAATTGCTGAGGGAATTGCTGTGAAAAAGCCAGGAGAGCGCACACTTCCGCTGATCAGAAGATATGTTGACGATATAATGACGGTCAGCGACGAAGAAATTGCAGCAGCCACGGTTTATATGCTGGAACGGAATAAAACGTTGCTCGAAGGAGCCGGTGCAACCCCATTAGCCGCATTATTCGCACACAACAGTAAAATTAAATCCGACCATTGCGGCATGGTTATGAGCGGCGGCAACATGGATATCAGCACCCTCCCTATGATCCAACAACTTGCCAGCAAACACCATCATTCAGCATAAATGGTAAAAAGGGACAGATTCTGTCTCTTTTTTTATTGCGCTATGTGCCAATCTTTTTATTTGCCAAATAATAGACAAGAAATCAAAAGGTCAGGTTCTTTAGTCGATCAATATGTGGTAAGGTGGTATGAAAAAAGAACAGGCAGACTGGTATAGTAAACAGTTCTACCTGTTCGCTGTTCTTGAAAACGGAAGGAGATAGGGTTGTCTGTACATCAAAAGCTGTTATTGAAAGCTACCTTCCATGAGCGAATCTTGAACCGGACGGCGGTCGGAAGGTTTTTCACGTTCTTGCAGTTCCTGATCAAGGATGTCTTTTTCCCCTTGGTAGCCAATCGCTATAAGCGCTTGAATATCAAATTCATCTGGTATATTTAACAGTTCACGTGCTTTGTCTTTGTAGAAACCGGCCATTCCATGGGTAATGAGGCCTTCCTTTGCTGCTTGCAAGGACAGGTAACCCCAAGCTGTACCGGCATCAAATGCATGTGTGGCGGTTTCTTTATCTGAGATGATCAGAGTGAGAACAGGTGCCCTTTCACACCATTTCCTATTTCCATCCATAACAAAGGAATGAAATGTTTCTCTGTCTTCTTTCGTGCGTGCTAAAATGAACCGCCATGGCTGTATATTTCCGGAAGAAGGTGCCCAACGGGCTGCTTCAAACACCCTTAATAACACATCTTCAGGCACGTCTTTATCTAAAAATGACCGGGGTGACCAGCGATTTATGTAGATTGGGTCAATATCGTGGTCCGCTTGGCGAAATTGTTGTATATCAGTCGTCTTCATTCGTATATCCTCCTCTTAAAAAATTCAGTAATTTAATATTATAATCATTTATAGTTTTAAAATCAACTGATTTGTTCGTGTGAGCGCGAAAGTCAATATGTTAACGAAAAAAGGCACTTAAAACGTTTATATAAGCGTTTAAGTGCCTTAGCGTATTCATGATGGAGCATATCGGGCTCGAACCGATGACCTCATCGCTGCCAGCGATGCGCTCTCCCAACTGAGCTAATGCCCCGTTGATTCCAAAATTCATTATAACCACTTACACGCAGTTTTTCAAGAGGAGAATTTAAAGTTTTAATTTTCTGTTATAAAAGAAACGATATCATATTCTCTCGGGCATAGTTGTTAAAAGATGTCGATAGTCAAAGCAAATGATAATCATACAAATCCAAATGCCAATTATTAATGAGTACCATTCATTTGCATTTATTCATCGCCGTAATCTATTCTGTATATAACTATCAACTATTAGTGAAAAAGAATTAGTTTGTGGTCAATCATTTTCTGATACAGAACAACAACCACTTACTATGATAAAATAAGCATAATAGAGAGGAGATGATTTCATGGATCTTGGACTCAGCAATAAATCGGTATTAATACTGGCCTCCAGTAAAGGACTTGGAAAAGCAACGGCGGCTCAGTTTGCTGAAGAGGGTGCACGGGTCTATTTAGCGAGCCGAAGCAAGGATGCGTTGCAGCAAGCAGCTGATGACATCACAAAAGAGACTGGTAACACGCATGTAGCTTATTCGGTTTGTGATATGACCGATTACGATTCCATCAAACAGGTGGTTGACTATGCTGCCCGAGAAAACGGTGGAATTGACGTGCTTGTGAATAATACAGGCGGGCCACCAGCGGGAACGTTTGATGACGTGGATGATCAGGCGTGGCAGCAGGCGTTTGAATTAAATTTATTAAGCTTTACGCGGACGATCCGGGAAGTGCTGCCGTATATGCGCAAGCGCGGAGGCGGTCGAATTGTCAATTTTGCATCCTCATCAATTAAACAGCCGATTGACAATCTGATTCTATCCAACACGTTCCGGGCAGGTATCACCGGCTTGTCGAAAAGTCTATCACAGGAATTGGCTGGTGACCGTATTTTAATCAACACGATGGGTGCGGGGCGAATTTCAACTGAACGGGTGCAATCACTTGATGCCATCAAAGCGGATGCACTGAACATGGAAATAAACGACTTAAAAGCATCAAATGAAAAACAAATTCCAATGGGACGATACGGTGAGCCAGAGGAATTTGCCAAGTTGGCCGTGTTTCTTTGTTCGGAAGCAAATACGTATATTACCGGACAATCGTTACTTGTTGACGGGGGCATGGTTAAAGCACTTTAGCTGACTGCCTGTTTTCTGTTTGGGGAAGGTTGTGCGGATTTATCCACTGATCAAAAAGGGGCAATGGTATGATGGCAGAATCGAATGTATGCATTGTTGGCAGCATGAACATGGATTTGGTGGTAACAACGGAAACAATGCCGCAGCAGGGCGAAACGGTCATGGGCAAAGACTTTTCCAAGAATCCAGGTGGAAAAGGTGCCAATCAAGCTGTGGCCGCATCACGAATGGGAGCAAACGTCCATTTTATCGGAGCGGTCGGTGATGATACATTTGGTCAAACGCTTCTCGATAATCTGACTAATGAAGGCATTCAAACCGGCGGCGTGGAAATTATACCGGAAGCGGCGACAGGCACAGCGACAATCATTCTGTCCAATCAGGATAATCGCATCATTGTTGCCCCGGGTGCCAATAACGGTGTGACACCGGAACTTGTTGAGCGTCACCGCCGTCTAATTGCTGGCAGTGATGTCGTGCTCCTGCAGCTGGAAGTGCCAATGGAGACGGTGGTGTTCTCCGTGGAAGAGGCAGCAAAAAGCGGAGTCCCGGTCATTCTGAACCCAGCGCCATACCAGCGACTGCCTGATAGTGTTCTTCAAGGCGTCCGCTGGTTGACACCGAATGAATTGGAGGCTACTGAGCTGGCCAACGACGCTCCCGATGAAACCGTTCGGGAAAAGTGGATTGTTACCCGCGGTGCTCATGGAGCCACTTTTATGGAAAATGGCCAGGAGAAGCCGGTGGATGGCTATACGATGAAGGTCAATGATACCACTGGCGCCGGGGACACCTTTAATGGTGCTCTTGCTTCAGCGCTTGGCGTCGATGCATCGATTGATCGGGCGATTCAAATGGCGAATGCGGCAGCTGCTTTATCCGTGACAAAAACCGGGGCACAGCATGGCATGCCAACAAAACGCCAAACGGAAATATTTTTACAAGAAAATCATTAATAAGATTCGGAGCAAGAAAAAACAGCTGAATCCGGAAGAAGAATCAACTGTTATTTTCTTTGGTGAATACAGGAAGTCTTTCCAAGTAAGTGATGTCTTTGCGTTCGGCAGCTTCCCCTTCAGCCAAAATAGCCGCCTTAGCGGAAATGGTCCCACCGGCCTTGGAGACAATTTCTTCCAATGCTTGGATGGACCCGCCTGAACTGATAACGTCATCAATCAGAGCAATGCGTTTATGGTTGATATGAGCAGCGTCTTCATCACTAAGGCAAAGCGTTTGTTTTTCTTGTGTCGTGATCGATGTGACTTCATGGACAAGCGGACTATGCATATAAGGCTTCACACTTTTTCGGGCGACAATGTAACGATCCATGTTCAGCTGTTTGGACAGCTCATGAACAAATGGGATGCCTTTTGCTTCAGCTGTTACAAGCAAATCTACTTCCGGTAAATGAGGAATGATTTTTTCCGCAGCCGCTGCAACGAGTTGCGTATCGCCAAGGATAACAAAACTGGCGATCTTCGTATCGTTATTGACCGGAATAACGGGAAGTTGCCGCTTAACTCCGGCTACGTGCAGTTCATAGGTTTCCAAAACGGACCACCTCTTTCATACTATTTTCTAATCAAAACAATGCCAACAGTAACTCCATAACGACACCGGAGAGCATGCCGAGAAACGGATCAGATACTGCGGTGACGACAAGGGTAACCCCACCGATAATGCCAGTTCCGGCTCCATCGGCGGTAAAAGCTGCAGCTGCGTTATCCGGAAGAGTAACAATGGCGCCGAGCACAAATAAAAATCCGGCAATGGACGCACTGGGAACGTACTTTCCGATTTTTGGCAACAACTTAAAAAACAGAATGACGGCCATCAATGCCATCATTAAGACACCGGCTAAGACGGCATGCGGCGCACTGGCTGTTGCGGAAATGACGACTTCCACAGGTCCGCCGCCAAATAAAGACGACCCCATATCTGCAAGACTGCTGATGATTGTAATGGTGTCAATATTTACGTCAGTCCCCGCAATGCCGGCGTTAATTTTGCCGAATGCAATATTCGCCCCAATGTTTAAGCAAACCATGGCAAGCGCCCCGCGTATGACGGATGGATTTAATAGTGGCTTATGCAGGCTGAATGTTTCATCGGCAGCTGTTTTGTCGGTATCCGTTTGTCCCTTTTGACTGATGTAATGGCCAATGCTTGCCACGATGACGGATATCGTGATCGTATAGACAAGGTCTTGAGTAGCGGCATAAACGATCAGAGCACTGCCGAATGATATACCGCCAGCAAGTCTGTCGTTTCGCATCATATCCCACGCAACTTTAGCGAGCATAACTCCGACACCCGCCATCATGCCATTGGTAATAACGGGACCGATCCAGTCAATGATTTGTTCCATAAGACCGAACATAGCGATGATAGCTAACAGAAGTGCCCCATAAAAGATCATCGATAATCGTTCTCTTATGTTGTTGCCCATCGTTCCGGCGACTGTTATCGTTTCCGCTTGGAAGGAAATAACGGCCACATTGCTTGTAAGTGTATTGCCAAATGCGCCAATGACAAATGCGATAGCAGTGGGCAAGGACGCAAACCCGAACGACATAGCCAAAAGACCTTGTGGAAGCCCGTTCAGAACGCCGCTGATGGCTGCAAGCAGATCTTTTATAATATCCATTGGTTCAAATGATACCTCCCTCTGGGCAATAAAAAAAGCCGCTCGGGATGAACGGCTCTTTCAAAATAAGAATGCTACCGTCCATAGAAGGATGGTTTCCGGCCATCCAGTAGAAACTCCCGGACCTTATTACCGGGATTATATGGTACATCGCTGTATACACGAACAATTCTATCATTTAAACTATTAATATTCAACTATATATATCTTTTCTGCAATATAATAGATTTAAACAGGTTATTATATAAATAAAAACGAATGAAATGGTTTCGTTTGTGTTTACAAATCAATGTATAGTAAACTGTGTTTATGGATTGAATTTTTCGAAAATGGAGAAGGGGGTAGTCGTGTGGTATTGCCATATAAGCACGAACCGTTTACAGATTTTAACGATGACCAAAATCGGGCTGATTATCAAGATGCTCTCAAATATGTGACGAGTGAACTGGGTAAGGATTATCCGCTCGTTATCGGTGGCAAAAAAATTTATACAGACGATAAATTGGTCTCCGTTAATCCTGCGAAAAAAGAGCAGGTTATTGGAAATGCATCCATGGCGTCGACTTCGTACGTGGAGAAAGCCATGGATACCGCGGAAAACGCATTTGGCGAGTGGAAGACGTGGACGGCCGAAGAACGTGCGGAAGTGCTTTTCAAGGCAGCTGCCATTGCCCGCCGCCGGAAGCATGAAATTTCTGCCTGGATGTCCGTGGAAGCGAATAAGCCGTGGGGGCAGGCCGATGCGGATACAGCAGAAGGTATAGACTTTATGGAATACTATGCTCGTCAAATGCTGCGTCTCGGCGAGGGGCGGGAAATCAATGACCGTCCAGGTGAAAACAATACATTTTTTTATCAGCCGCTTGGCCCGGGGGTTGTGATTCCACCGTGGAATTTCGCATTTGCGATTGTATGCGGAACAACGGTTGGACCGATTGTTGCCGGAAACCCGGTACTGATGAAGCCGTCGGAAAACACACCCGTTATTGCGTATAAACTGGTTGAAATTTTGGAAGAGGCCGGCCTGCCACAAGGTGTCCTGAACTTCCTACCAGGCCATCCGGAAGACATTGGCGACTATCTCGTCGATCATAAAGACACGCATTTCATTAACTTCACAGGATCTCGTGGCACTGGTACACGCATTTACGAGCGTGCATCGGTAGTACAGGAAGGTCAGACCCATCTGAAGCGTGTCGTTGCGGAAATGGGCGGCAAAGATACTATCATTGTGGATAATGATGCTGATCTCGATCTCGCCGCTAAGTCGATTGTCGATTCCGCATTCGGGTTTCAGGGACAGAAATGCTCAGCATGTTCCCGTGCTATTATCCACGAGGATGTTTATGATAACGTGCTGGATAAGGCTGTTGAAAAGGCCAAATTTATCACAGTTGGCAACCCGGGTGAAGAAAACATCTATATGGGTGCGGTTGTCAACCAGAAGCAGTTTGATAAAATTAAACATTATATTGACATAGGCAAGCGAGAGGGCGACCTTATCTTTGGCGGGGAAACAGATGATTCCCAAGGGTACTTTATTTATCCGACCATTATTAAAGACCTTGATCCGGAATCCCGGGTTATGCAGGAAGAGATTTTTGGTCCGGTTGTCGGTTTTGCCAAAGCAAAAGACTTTGATGAACTGCTGGACACCGCTAATAATACCGAATATGCGTTAACCGGTGCGGTGATTTCTAATAATCGTGCCCATTTGAACCGTGCCCGTCACGAGTTTGAGGTCGGTAACCTTTACTTCAACCGAGGCTGCACAGGGTCCATTGTTGGTTATCAGCCGTTTGGCGGATTCAAAATGTCCGGAACCGACGCCAAAGCCGGTGGACCGGATTATCTCCTGAACTTCCTGGCACCGAAAACCATCTCGGAATCATGGTAAGGACCGAATCTTGATAAAAATGAGCGACAGCTAAGTCTGCCGCTCATTTTTATCTCTGATTGCTATTGGATAAAGCTTTTATTGACAAATCCGGTGAAATCCGGTTTTTCTTTAAGAAATTCCAGGTTGTGGGAGGAATTGCCAAATTGCTGGATGACGTTTTCATTCACTTTATAAGTGAAGTTGGTACGTTTCCAGGCGTTTTCGATCACGCTTTTATCTAATGTTTGACCGGTAATGTCGGCAATGCCGTTGATGGTGATATCAATGGCTTCATCTGGATTCTGATTGATATACTTAACAGCCTCTTTATGGGCGTCAATCAGTTTTTGGGTACGCTCACTATTGTTTTCGGCCATTTTAGACGATGTGACGAATACGGCAGCTGGTAACGTTTCACCAAAGGATACGTCACTAGTTGGGATGACAACGTTGGCGTCAATCTTTTTTTCCATAACAGATGCCCATGGTTCGGGAGCTGTCGCAACGTCCACATCTCCTTTTTCGAACATGGACTTGTATCGTGCAGGTTCGCCGGTCACATGCTTCATGGACCCACCAATCCGGTCTGAGGTGATTCCTTTATTCTTCATGTACGTCTCAAATTGAACATCATGGGTGCATCCGACCCGGGGTGAGATGAATGTTTTTCCTTTAATGTCTTTCCACGACTTGATGCCGCTCCCGTCACGCGATACAATAACGGTTCCACCGGTTGATGAAGCGCCAATAATTTGAACGTCTACGCCGGATATGAAGCTATTCATAGCAGGTCCCGGTCCGACTAATCCGCCCTCTATGTCACCCGAAGCCAGTGCTTTCATAAACGTAGAGCCATTCGGAAACGTTTTGTACTCAACGTTGACATTGTCCCCAAGGTGATCTTTATACATTTCTTTTTGCTTGGCTACCATAGCTGGTGCGTGATTCAAGTTTGGAAAGTAGCCGATGGTAACCGTTTCTTTCTCACCAGCGCCTGAAGCTTGATCATCGCCTCCACAAGCTCCCAGAATAAGGAGCATTCCGACCATAAGAATTCCTGCAAATTTTTTCATCTTAAAAATCCCCTTTCAGATATTTTGATGATGCAAATTAAGAAAATGGGCTGGATAGCCATTTCTACTTACTTATTGCTGGCTTAAGCTGCTTCTTCCATACCCCAGCGTTTCAGAACTTTATTTTCAATGCGTTGGAAAACAAGCTGATCGACAATAGAACCAATGACACCGATGATGATCATGATGCCGATCACTAGACTCATATTATTAAAGTCCGATGCATAGCTGAGTGTGTACCCGAGTCCTGGACCTGTGCTCAGCATTTCTCCTGCCATTAATGCCCGCCAGCTGAACGCCCATGCCAGCCGGACACCGGTAACAGCGTGCGGAATAGAAGCAGGAACAATGACGTTCATGAACAGGTCCATGCCTGTTGATCCCATCGTTCGTGCGGCTTTCAGGTAAATCGGGGCAACATTTTTGATGCCAATGCGCATGTTCATCGTCATAACAAATGTGCCCCCGATAATCACGACGAAAATAATGGACGCTTCGCTAAAACCAAACCAAATAATCGACAATGGAACCCAGACAATGCTTGGAACGCTCTGCAAGGCCAGAATCATCGTGCCGAGTGTTTCATCAGCTGTTTTTACTTTGGCAAGCAGAACCCCAAGCAGCGTACCGATCACCAGTGAAACGGTCAGACCGATAAGGAGATGCCGGAAACTGGCCAACATATCATAGACAAGCGTCATGTCAGCAAACCCTTGAAAAATAGCTGATGCGACCGAAAGTGGGCTCGGTATCATGGAATCAGGCCAAAAATCGAGCAGGAAAGCTACCTCCCACATTAAAATAAGTGACATGAAAAATATAATGCGTTTAATGATTACCGGCATACCGCAACTCCTCATTCATGACGTTGTCAATTTCTGTTTTCAAAATGGCCATGACGTCTTCCTCCAAGACAGCCATATCTTTCTGCTGTCGTGGTCGATCCAAATTCACCGTGACATCCGATATAACCGTACCCGGTCTGGCGCTCATAATAATGATGCGATCGGATAGTTTGATAGCCTCGCGAATGCTATGCGTGACAAAAATGATTGTCTTTTTCGCTTCCAGCCAGATGTTTTCCACTTCATCCTGGAGCACCTGGCGTGTCTGCTCATCCAACGCCCCGAAAGGTTCATCCATTAATAGTAATTTCGAATTCATAGCAAGGGCTCTAGCAATAGCCACACGCTGTTGCATCCCGCCGGAAAGCTCATGCGGGTAATTTCCGGTAAATTGGCTGAGGTGGACCATCTTCAAGTATTGGGCAGCAGCGTGTTCCTGTTCTTGTTTATTCATGCTTTTGCGCAACGGAAACGTGACATTTTGTTTGACCGACATCCACGGGAATAACGCTGGTTCCTGGAAGACCATGCTTTTATCAGGTCCCGGTTCCATTATTTCTTTATCATCCAGATAAACCGAACCAAATGAAGGTGTTGACAATCCGGCCATCATGGACAATAACGTGGACTTGCCACAGCCGGATGGCCCCAGTAAGGAAACAAACTCCCCGTCTTCAATGGCAAGATTAATAGTTTGTAACGCTTGAATCGACTGTTCCCCATGACGAAAAAAGCTTTTGCTTACGTTATTAATGTCTAAATGCATCATAACCCTCCTTCTCCAGAAATCCTCATTATTTTTATCGGAAATATATGTTTTAAGTATTTTAGCATGGAAAAACAAAAAATCCAATAGGAAAATTGCCTATTATTTTTCATTTTCGAAAATGGATGATAGTGTAGTAGCTATGACATGCAATCATAGAGTGGTGGCGCTGGATAACAAGACAGGCTCCCGTCCATGCCGGACAAGGAGCCTGCCTTGGTTTCACTGATTGATGTTTTTCTTTATATTACGTCACTTATACGTTCGTTGTTTGCAAGGATTCCAGTGCTTGGTAAAGGTCTTGGATTAAATCATCGGCATCTTCAATTCCGACCGATACGCGTACCAGCTGATTGGTTAAACCGTAAGAACTGCGGATCTCTTCTGGAATATCAGCATGTGTTTGCGTTGCTGGGTAAGTGATAAAACTTTCCACACCACCAAGACTTTCCGCAAATGTGAATAACCGTAATAATTTTAGAAAGGGGAGAACGAGTTCTTCGTCTTTTAGCAAAAAGCTAAGCATGCCCCCTTTGCCTGGATACAAAACGTTTTCCACGAGTGGATGCAACTTAAGAAATTGGATAACGTGCTTAGCATTATGTTCGTGCTGACGCATGCGCAGTGCTAATGTCTTCATCCCTCTTATAACAAGCCAACAGTCAAATGGTGAAAGGGTCGCTCCGATGGAATTATGAAGGAAGGCAAGTTCTTCATTGATTTCTTGTCCTTTAGAGACGACGATACCGGCGAGTACATCATTGTGCCCAGCCAAGTATTTGGTAGCACTATGAATGACAATGTCTGCTCCTTGGTCAAGTGGACGTTGGATGAGTGGTGTATATAGCGTATTATCGACAATAAGACAGATATCATGTTTGTTTGCCACTTCCGCACAAGCGGTAATATCAATATGTTTCATCAATGGATTGGTTGGTGTTTCGATAAATATAGCTTTCGTATTTGGCTGAATCCATTCGCTCAATGTGCTGCAATCATCTCCGTTCCAATATGTAAATTGGAAACCGTGTTTTTGCTCTAAAATCTCAAAGTAGCGGTAAGAGCCCCCGTATACATCACGGCAAGTAATAATATGATCGTCTTTTTCAAAAAGGGAAAACACGAGTTGAATGGCGCTCATTCCAGAGCTGGTTGCAAAGGCCGTGTCACCACCTTCCAGCTTTGCCACTGCCGTCTCAAGAACATCTCGTGTCGGATTACCTGTTCGCGTGTAATCGTATCCATTGCTGTTTCCGATATCGTCATGACGGTATGCAGTGGATAAATAAATAGGTGAACTGATGGCGTTGAGTGTTTCATCTTTCTGATTTCCGATTTGCGGAAGAACTGTTTCATCATGTAACGGATGATCTGTCATGGGTATCGCTCCTTAAATGTCATTAAATAATTAAAAAACCCTCTTCCAAATAAGAAGAGGGTCAACAACCTTTATTGAACTCTTCTTATCTTCTAAGCATAACGCTTAGCTGGAATTGGCACAGTGCTCGATAAGCCTGTTGCCGAGGTATCAAAGGGCCAGTCCCTCCACCTCTCTGGATAAGAAAATAGCGGTATTCAATTAAAATGTAATGTTTAATTTACAGGTAATACGAGTCGTTGTCAATGAAGAATTGAAAAAAGACGGTGCATCCCATTTAAAAGATGTATATGCGGCTATCAAAGAAATAATCGTTCCACGGATGGCTTTTTTAAACTGAATCGTTAACCAGATGAACGAACTGTTGCTATTATTCCGATAAAAAGCCTTCTTCCAATTTAGCTTTTTCCGGAATTTCCTGTATAATAGGAAAGCGGACAAGGGGGAATGTTTATGAATAAAAAAGCGATGGTCATGGCATTTATTACAATTGTTATTTGGGGATCCTCATTTGCAGGTATCCGTGCCAGTCTGCATGGCGGTTATAGTTCCGGTCATCTCGTCCTTGTTCGATTTTTGATTGCTTCAGGCGCCTTTGTGTTGTATGCGCTTTGGCCTAGGACGAGATTCCGATTGCCAGCGAAGCAAGATGTGCTGAAGATTCTGGTTCTCGGTTGGATCGGCATTACAATTTATCATACCGGAATCACCTTTGGGGAACAGACGGTGACAGCTGGAACGACCGCGATGATTGTTGCATCGGCTCCTATATTCACAGCCATTATTGCTGTTTTTGCCTTAAAGGAGTATCCAAGTTTATTTAGCTGGATTGGTCTAGGTATCGGCTTCATCGGGATTTTTTTGATAACAGTCGGTTCAGCGGATGCTGCGTTTGCGATATCAGGTGGTGCGCTGCTGATTGTTGTGTCGGCGATAGCGACGTCAGCATTCTTTGTTTTTCAAAAAACATTATTGCCTAAGTATCGACCAGTTGAACTGACGGCTTATTTTACATGGGCCGGAACATTGCCTTTGTTGATTTTTTCACCTGGTTTACTGGAAACGGTTCAGAGCGCAACCCTGGAGGCACATTTTGCAGCGTTGTATGTCGGTATTTTTCCGGCAGCCATCGGGTATGTAACATGGGCGATTGCGCTTTCGTCCGGGAAGGCCGGCGCGGTTACTAGCATGATGTATATTGAACCGGTGTTTGCTATCCTTATTGCATGGGTGTGGCTGCAGGAGCTGCCGAGCCTATTGTCCATCATCGGCGGTTTAATAGCGCTTTCCAGTGTTATTCTCGTCAATATGTTTGAACGAAGACGCCGGCGGGCTGGTTAAACGGCACTAGCATGATACGAATGAAAAAACGCGAATCAGGCCTATGGCGGCAGGTTCGCGTTTTTGTGTGAATCGTATATGTGTAAGAGGACCTTTACGTTGTGAGCTGTTGCAAAAAGCCTTCTGCAAATTTTTCGCAATGCTCGATTTCCTGATCATCCGGTTCCAATTCGATTTTCAGCTTTTCGCTATATACTGTGGCATTTCGTTCTTCCGATTTGGATGCCAAGGTATCAAGAGCCGGCCCGTATATGTCGTAATAGGAATCACAGGATCCGAATGTCCCGACTAATTTGCCGGTAAGGTCCAGATCGTCCATGTCCTGATAAAAATCTTCCACCTCAAACGGAATGTCATCGTCCCACGAATAAGACCCCAAAAGGATGCCGTCATAATTGACCATTTCTTTGGCATCGATGGGATCAAGATCAAAGGACTTAAAATCAACATCGTGATTATTTGCCTTTATAGAATCACTTATCGTTTCTGCCATGATTTCTGTGCTGCCTGTCAGGCTAGCATATAGTACGAGGACTTTTGCCATGATTTTCAACTCCTTTTGTTCATTCCTTATTTACAGTTTACAACTAAAAGAGAATAAAATTCAACGAATATACCATTCATACATGAAATGGTTGCAAGATGGACAGTTTTATACGTTTATATGACGATAATGCAACACCAGTTCTTATTTCCCGGGTAATATTTTGTCGATGATTCGAACAGTTCATCCGATGTTCTGTTCAGTGAACGACACCAGTGTAAAAATGTCATTCACATGGTTGTGTGGTTTATATAGATATATGGCCGGATGTGCAAGCAATTTTTAAACAATTTTGAATATTAATTGACATTTTTAAATCATAGTTCCTATAATATAGTAACAAAACTACAACAATCACCATACATTATAAGAGAATTGTATCATCATACGTATAGGTATATACCAAAAACTGAGGAGTCGCTTGCGGGTAAGGATGGTACAAATATACTTTTAACAAAGCGTTAAGGCAGCATCCATTAGGGCTTATTGATTTTAGCGAGTTTTAGTAAGCGCTTACAAATATGCTTAGGGAGGGGTGTCCGATGCTGACTTTTCCAATTTCGGAGTTTCAGGAGCGATTAAAAAAAACGAAACAGCGCATGGTGAATGAAGGAATTGATTTGTTGCTTGTAACGGATCCGGCAAATATGAATTATTTATCAGGCTATGATGCATGGTCGTTTTACGTTCAACAGATGTTGATTGTCATGCTTGAGGAAGAACAACCCATTTGGGTGGGCCGCGGTCAGGATGCTAACGCAGCACGATATACAACGTGGCTTGATGATGACCACATTATTAGCTATGGGGACCATTATGTACAATCTGATGTAAGGCATCCTATGGACTTCGTGACAGATGTGCTCAGGGAACGAAAATATGGGCATAAAGCAATTGCTGTGGAGCTTGATGCCTATTATTTTACAGCAAGAAGTTATATGCAATTAATCAAAGGATTGCCCAGTGCCACGTTCAAAGATGGCACCAATCTGGTTAACTGGGTGCGGATCATTAAATCTGAGCGTGAGCTTTCGTATATGCGAAATGCTGCCAAGATTTCCGAAAATGCGATGCAAGCAGCGATTGACGCCATTAATGAAGGCGTTCGGCAATGTGATGTCGTGGCTGAAATATCCCATGCCCAAATCAGCGGAACAGAAGACTTTGGCGGTGATTATCCGTCCATTGTACCATTGCTGCCGACCGGGGATAAAACATCAGCATCCCATTTAACCTGGACGGATGAACGTTTTCAGGATGGGGATCCAGTTATTATTGAAATAGCCGGCTGTTATAAACGGTATCATTCTCCCTTGGCACGGACGGCCGTTATTGGACGCCCGGATGAGTCAATGCAGTATGTTTCCGATGTTGTCTTGGAAGGGATCAACACAGTGCTGGACACGGTGAAACCAGGAATGACATGTGAAGAGTTGGAAGGTATCTGGCGCAGTGTCATTGAAAAGAGCGGCATCAAAAAAGAATCACGTATGGGGTATTCGATGGGGGTGAATTACCCGCCTGACTGGGGAGAGCATACAGCGAGCCTTAGACCAGGAGATAAAACGGTATTGGAACCGAATATGACATTCCATTTCATACCTGGCATCTGGTTGAATCAAATGGGCGTTGAAATCAGTGAATCATTTGTTGTGACAGAAAATGGATGTGATGTATTGGCTGACTTTCCGCGGGATTTAATGGTTAAACCAAATATCCGTCTCGCGTGAAATCAAAACCGGGGGATATAGATAGGATGAATGTACAATCGATGTATTTGCGAACCCCAACAACTTGGTAGCACCCCGTATCGTTTAGCTTAAAAATGATACGGGGCGCTTCTGTTAATATGCTCTTTGTCTATTCAGGCCAAACGCTTTCATCAACCAGATTCGGTGGTTTTCTGCCACTCAACCCCGCTTTTAGATTTTTGGCTGCGAGTTCGGACATTTTCCGTTCCGTTTCGTATGTGGACGAGCCAATGTGCGGCGTCGTCACGGTGTTTTTCAATGCTAACAGTGGATTGTCCGGTTCGACAGGTTCATTCGCAAAAACATCAAGCCCGGCAGCAGCGATTTCTCCGCTCTGAAGGGCATCTACCAAATCCGATTCAACTATTGTATTTCCGCGTGATCCGTTAATGAAGATGGCATTGTTTTTCATCAACTGGAATTCCCTTTTGCCGATAAGTCCTTCCGTTTCAGAAGTGAGGGGTGTGATTAACAGAACAAAGTCCGATTCCATGAGTAAATTATCCAGTGACCGGTAGCCCGCCTGGTAGGTTGTTTCCACATCCGGCTTTCTGCTGCGGCTGTTATACAAAATATCCATGTCAAAGCCGAAATGAGCCCGTTTGGCAATGGTTTGTCCTATGCGTCCCATGCCGATGATTCCCAGTGTTTTGTGATGCACGTCTTTTCCGAAAAGATCATTATCGGATGATTCGGTGCCCCATTGTCCATTTTTTACAAAATGGTCCAATTCCGGAATGCGTCGTGCGGTTGCAACTAAAATCCCGAAGATGGTATCAGCTACCGTATCATTCAGTACGTCCGGTGTATTCGTTGCCATAATGTTTCGTTTTTTCAAAGCTTGAAGATCGAAATTGTTGTACCCGACGGACACATTGCTAACAATTTTCAAATGGGGAGCACGGCTCAGCATGTCATCATTTGCTGGAATATCAAGGCCGATAATCCCTTCCGCTTGTTCCCATTGTTTCAGAAATTCGTCGTCAGTTTCCGGGTCAATATCCCTGAAAAACCGAACATCATATGTCTTTTTCAATTCGTCGAGAACGGGTTTCATCACCCGATTAAATGCAATTATTTTTGTCATTGCGCTCCCTCCTCATTTTTTTCACTTGTACATCTAATATTAAAATAGGTGCATTGATTAATAAAGTCAATTTATGAAAAAATATTAAAACTATTTGACAATAACAAAAATTTGAATTATGTTAACGTTAACGTGCTGTCGACAATCGACATAAAAGCGGTTAACGGTCTGTGGAAAGGGGCGGTTGGTTTGCACCAACAAGACAGCAATGGAATGACAAGGAAATCATTAAGTGGATTTATTGCCGATCAGCTGAAGTCAAGGATTTGGAATAAGGAGATTCAGCTCGGTGAACGACTGCTGGAATCTGATCTGGCGTATGTATTTGATGTGAGCCGCAGTACGATTCGAGAAGCACTGATAAGCTTGGAAAGCGAAGGAATCGCCGTCAGTCATGCGCGAAAAGGGACATATGTTGCATCCTTCTCGCAGCAGGATATTGATGAAATCATTGAATTGCGCACCCTGCTGGAAAAGCATGCATTCGCACAAGCCTACTACTTCTTGGAAAAGCACCATGTAAATGATTTGCAAGCTGTCGTCGACCAGATGAAAACGAAGGCGGATGAGAGCAATTGGAATGCGTTGTTCAATCTTGATATGCAGTTTCATAACTATGTTGTCCGGATGTGCGGTAATTCACGGATGATTAACATTTACGATTCGCTCCAAGTGCAAATTAGAACATACCTCATGCATATTGATCAATACTATTCCAGTTATCACTCATTCTATGATGAACATAAACAGCTGTTACAGGCATTAGTTTCCAATGACGTGAATAAAGTGAAAAGGGGAGTGAGACATCATATAAAATATGTTGAAACGAAATTGCTCGGCAAACGAAACAAAGAATTTGAGG
Source organism: Lentibacillus halophilus (assembly GCF_055395055.1). Lineage (NCBI taxonomy): Bacteria > Bacillati > Bacillota > Bacilli > Caryophanales > Bacillaceae > Lentibacillus > Lentibacillus halophilus. The sequence goes on along the minus strand of NZ_AP043750.1, from coordinate 8,150 downwards.
AGGTATAACAAATGACTAAATCATTTGCTCAAGTAAAAACCGAATTACCGGGACCAAAGGCGAAGGAACTGCTTGAGCGTCGGCATGACATTGTACCGCATGGTGTCGGCTATGGCGCCCCAACATTCGTGGAATCCGCAAAAGGCGCTTTGCTTAAGGATGTTGATGGGAATCAGTTTATTGATTTTGCCGGTGCTATTGGTGTCAACAACGTAGGACATAGTCATGATAAGGTTGTCGATGCGTTGCAGGATCAGGTTGCCGATTACATTCATCCAGGGTTTAATGTCATGATGTATGACCCGTATATAGCATTCGCAGAAAAACTAGCCGCATTGGCACCGGGGCGTTTTGATAAAAAAGTCATGTTTCTGAACAGCGGGGCAGAGGCGAACGAAAATGCTGTTAAAATTGCCCGTAAATATACGGGAAGACAGTCGATCGTTTCCTTTACCGGCGGGTTTCATGGGCGCACGCTTATGACAATGTCAATGACCGGCAAAGTAAAACCGTATAAATTTGAATACGGCCCGTTTGCACCCGAGATATACCACGCCCCTTTTCCGTACAACTACCGTAGACCGGAAACAATGAGTGAGGACGCATATGCTGACTATTTGCTGCAGCAGATAGAAGATTTTTTCATTACGGAAGTGGATCCGAGTCAGGTCGCAGCGTTTATTATGGAACCGGTACAAGGGGAAAGTGGATTTATTATCCCGAATAAAACATTCGTAAACGGGGTATATGACCTATGTAAGCGGCATGGCATTCTGTTCATTGCCGATGAAATTCAGACTGGTTTCGGGCGTACCGGAAAGTATTTTGCCATGGAGCATTATGGTGTGGAACCTGATTTGGTTACCATCTCCAAATCGATGGCCGCCGGTTTGCCGATCAGTGGGATTATTGGACGCCAGGACGTGATGGATAGCGCGGCACCTGGTGAACTTGGTGGCACATACTGTGGCAGTCCATTAGGCTGCAGCGCCGGTCTGGCTGTTCTTGAAGTGATGGAAGAGGAAAATTTGAATGATCGTGCCCTCACCATCGGTCATAAGGTCATGAACACTTTTCAAAAGATGTATGACCGGTTTGACGTTGTCGGTGATTATCGCGGACTTGGTGCTATGTGTGCATTGGAATTCGTGAAAGACCGCAACAGCAAAGAACCGGCCAAAGAATTGACCGCTCAGGTGCTACAGGAAGCACGGTCAAGAGGTTTGATTGCCCTGAAAGCCGGTGTGCATGACAATGTTGTGCGTCTTCTCATGCCGCTTGTGATCACTGATGAGCAGCTGGAAGAAGGACTGACTATACTGGAAGAGTCGCTTGAAGCGGTACTTGCCGGTGAAAAAGTCAAATAGAAACATAGTCATCTTAGAGACCGTCTAATCAAATGATAGACTAGGGAGACATATAGTACAAAGTCGTTGCTGTATGGTATGGAAAAACTAATTTTTACAAGGAGTGTGACTGAAAATGGCAGTAAAAACAGAGCATTATTCAATGAGTATCGCAGGGAAGTGGGTTGGTGATGAACTCGACACACTGGATGTTACCAATCCGGCGAACGGTAAAAACATCGGCACGGTCCCGAACGGCGGTGAAAAAGAAGCGGATCAAGCTGTGCAAGCTGCTCATGAAGCATTTGCATCATGGTCGGAACGGACGTCGCATGACCGGGCCGGTTACTTAAAGAAACTGCATCAGCTCATGCTGGAAAATCAGGAAGAACTTGCTCAGACTATGACGTTGGAAATGGGTAAGCCGATTAATGAATCTCGTGGGGAAGTGAATTATGCTGCATCGTTTATAGAATGGTTTGCAGAAGAAGGTAAACGTATTTATGGCGAAACGGTACCAACGCACAAAGAAGGCAAACGTCTTCAAGTTTGGAAAAAACCGGTCGGGGTTGTCGCAGCCATCACGCCATGGAACTTTCCGGCCGCTATGCTGACACGGAAAATGGGGCCAGCACTGGCAGCTGGATGCACCGTCGTCATGAAACCGTCGAGCGACAGTCCGCTGACAGCCGTCAAATTGATGGAACTATGCGAACAAGCCGGCTTTCCAAAAGGTGTCGTTAACCTTGTCACTGGTTCGTCGTCCAAATTTGCCAACGTGATCATGTCCAATTCCAACGTGCGTAAAATTACGTTTACCGGTTCAACCGACGTCGGCAAAATTTTGATTAAACAAAGTGCCGAACATGTGAAAAATTTGTCGCTTGAGCTTGGCGGGCATGCGCCGTTGGTCGTTCTTGACGATGCTGATGTTGATCTGGCAGTCAAAGGGACTGTGGCTTCCAAATTCCGTAATGCCGGACAGACGTGCATTTGTGCCAACCGTATTTATGTGCATGAAAAGGTTTATGATACGTTTAACGACAAACTCGCCAAGGCTGTGGAAAACCTGAAACTGGGCGATGGCCAAGATGAATCGGTTGATGTCGGTCCACTTATTAACCAGGATGGACTGGATAAGGTGAAGCGCCACATGCAAGATGCGGTTTCCAAAGGAGCCACAGTCGTTACCGGAGGCGAACCGAACACAGAAGGCGGCGGTGTTTTCTATGAGCCGACGGTTGTGAAGGATATTGACGAATCGATGGTCGTTATGCAGGAAGAAACGTTCGGCCCTGTTGCTCCGGTCCAAAAAATTACCAGTGATGAGGAAGCGGCCCGATTGGCCAATGATACCCCGTATGGTCTGGCAGCCTATGTCTTCACTGAAAATGTTGCCAGAGGCACGAAGTTGATTGAAAAGCTTGATTTCGGTATCGTCGGTTGGAATGATGGTGGACCGTCTGCCCCTCAAGTTCCGTTTGGCGGCATGAAAGAAAGCGGGATCGGGCGTGAAGGCGGACACGAAGGAATCGATGCCTTTATTGAGTCTCAGTATGTTTCCATTGGATTGGAATAACGCACCAGCAGCTGTTGCTGTCAAACCGGGCGTGGCATCATTAAGCACGCTAGCCCGAAAAAAATGGTTTGAAGGAGGGATGTCGCTTGCCTGCACACTCCCTCACGCAGCGCAACGTCTGGGAGGCAAAAAAACGAATTGGCTCCAGTGCGGCCGAGACGCCGTTGATTTACTCGCCGGTTTTGTCGGATATGACTGGGTCTCGTATATATTTGAAACTGGAAAATATAAATGAGAGTGGTTCGTTTAAAATCAGGGGAGCATTCAATAAGATACGATGTCTGACTCAAGAAGAACAGCAACGCGGTGTGACAACATTCTCCACCGGCAATTTCGGTGTAAGTGTCGCAACCGTTGCCAATCAATTGGGGATTAAGGCAGTTATATGCCTGTCTAAACGGGTTCCCAAGGCTAAAGTTGATGTATTGAAACGCACTGGCGCACATATTGAAGTAATCGGTGAATCGCAGGATGACGCAGAAGAACACTGCTATCATCTTGAACGGGAACAAGGTCTTACCGTTGTTCATCCATTTGATGATCCGTTTATTATTGCCGGGCAAGGCACTATTGGATTGGAAATATTGGATGAATTGCCGGAAGTGGATACGGTGATTGGCGGTCTTTCCGGGGGCGGGTTGCATTCTGGCCTTGCCAAAGCGCTCAAACCAGCTGATTCCCGTATTCGTCTCATCGGTGTATCAACGGCGAAAGGCCCGGCAATGTATGAAAGTATCCAAGCTGGAAAGCCGGTTATGGTTAAAGAACGGGACACCCTGGCGGACAGTCTCTTGGGCGGAATCGGCCTCAACAATCAGTATACCTTCAGCATGGTGCAGCAGTATGTTGATGATATGGTACTGCTTGAGGAAAAAGACATTGCAAAAGGGATGGCCTTTATGCTTGAGACACACCGAATGGCAGTCGAAGGTGCAGCAGCTGCGGGTATCGGTGCCATTTTGCATAAGCATATCCAGCCGGGATCTCATACGGTTGTTGTTATCAGTGGCTCCAGTGTTGATACATCAACCATATGTGCTGTTGCACAAAACGATCAATCATTGGGATGGAACGGTTCATAATATCTGAAGGGAAACCGCAACACAGAACAACAATAGATATTAATAGAATATCTAAATGTTAAGCGTTCGGCTTCTTGGAACGAGAGCAGAAGCCGAACGTTTTACTAATGAACAGGGAGGGGTTTTCTTATGGATAGTATGTTATATAATGATCAACTTGTTAAGCGAGATCGTATCATTGACATTGAGGATCGCGGCTATCAATTTGGAGACGGTGTTTACGAAGTCATTGGTGTTTATGACGGGCAGCCGTTTCTGTTGGATGACCATATGCATCGGCTGCAGCGGAGTGCCCGTGAAATCAGGTTGACGCTACCGTTTGAAGTAAACTCGTTGAAAACGAATTTGCAGAAGTTGATTGAAGCAAATGGACTGAACGAAGGGGTCATTTATTTGCAAGTATCGCGTGGCGTAGCACCACGATTGCATGATTTTCCCGGCGGCAAAACACAAGCTGTCACCATTGCCTATACACTGGAAGAAGAACGGAAGACAAAATTGGAAGACAATGGTGGAACGGCCATGCTGACCGAAGATATCCGCTGGCTTCGCTGTGATATAAAAACCCTCAATTTGCTTCCGAATGTCCTTGCCAAGCAGGAAGCCGTGGAAAACGGTGCTGTCGAAGCCATCTTGCACCGTGGTGATACGGTAACGGAAGCGAGTGCCTCCAACGTGTTCATCGTCAAGAACGGTGAACTTTATACCCATCCGGCTAATAATTATATTTTAAACGGGATTACGAGACAAACGATAATACAGCTATGTGGCGAACTTGGATTGAACGTACATGAAGAAGCTTTTACTGTTGAGACGTTGCTGAAGGCGGATGAAGTATTTATTTCTGCCACCAAAATGGACATTGCGCCCATTGTAGAAGTTGATGGCCGGACAATCGGCAAAGGAAAACCAGGCAGCGTCACACGACAACTGGTGAAATCTTTCCGTGCACTGTATGATAAAAAGAAAGCATAACTGACAAACAGGGAGATGATGGTTTGGCTCACCTACCGCAATGGGTCTGCCGTGGTCCGACGAAAGCGGAAGTGAATCTTGCCAATTTCAGGGAGAATGTCAAGACATTCAGACGTATAGCCGATGACGCCGGTACGCTCCTTATGGCTGTTATTAAAACAAATGCTTATGGCCACGGACTGGTTCCAATTGCTCATGCTGCTATTAAAGCCGGCGCTGACCGTCTTGGTGTAACAACAATGGAAGAAGGGGTCCTGCTCCGTGAAAATGATATCGATGCTCCCATTCATCTTTTGAGCCCGATCATTCCGGAACAAGCAGAAGACACTGTCACCTATGATCTGACCGCTTCCGTTTCCTCCTGCGAACAGGCCAAGGCGATTCATACAGCAGCCATTAGTCAGCAAAAAATCGTACCGGTTCACCTGAAAGTTGATACCGGACTGCACCGATTCGGCATTGCCCCGGAATATGCGCTGGATTTTTGCCGTTGGTGTTATCATCTTTCTGGGTTATATTGGGAAGGGATCTATACACACTTTTCCACTGCGAATAATAAGTACCGGAAAACAACAGAGGCACAATTCACGTTGCTCATGGATACCATAACCGGATTAAATGACTATGGTTACCATTTTCCGATCCGGCATGCGGGAGCGTCAACAATTGCTTTGAGAAGGCCGGATATGCATTTGGATATGATCAGACCCGGTATTGCCTTGTTCGGATATACACCTGACATTCAACATCAGGCGTTGACGTCGATACGTCCGGTTATGTCTCTTAAATCGCGGATTTTGCAGGTGCGGAGCTTACCGCCCGGCACACCGGTTGGATATGGGGGGAGCTATATCACCACTGAGCGTGAGACGTTGGCCGTTGTCCCGGTCGGTCACGGGCACGGTTATAAGCGGGCACTCTCCAATAACGGGGAGGTGCTCATCCGTGGCATGCGGGCAGCCATAGTCGGAGAGATTTCATTGGATCAATTGATCGTTCGCATCACTCATATTAATGGCGTTAGTGAAGGCGATGAGGTGGTCTTAATAGGTGAGCAAGGAGCGGATGAGATTTTCGCTCGTGAAATAGCGGAACATGCACAAACCATTGTGGACGATGTTTTGTCGAGTCTGATGGAACGTGTGTATCGCGTTTATAAATGAAAAAGCGGACATAAATGACTTGGGACGTGTTTATTTGAAGAAGGGATGATTGTACGTGAGTCATCAAACGATTACCCTTGTTGCTAGATGATGAATTCATAATGACAATTTAAAGATGGTGACGCCCGAAAACCTGCTTTTCTTAAATGAAAAAGCAGGTTTTCATTTAAGCGATGGTGTAAATGGAATGGGATCTATACAATAACATCATGCGGATGTTTTGATAAGCATTCGTCATATCAGTTCATGGAGCTTGGACTCTTGGTCAATTGAACGTAAAGCCAACGTTTTCAATTCCTCTTGCTGCTGACGTTGGCTATTTTTTAAGACATGTAATTGATTGTTGATTTTAGTTGATTGTTCCATGTTTTGGCCAATTTGGTTTTTATTTTCATTAATGAGATTCTTGTTTTCTACGATGAGTTCGGAATTTTGTACAATCTGTTTTTCATTTCTGTCGATTTTTTCTTCCAGCCGTTTAATATCATTCGTTAAATTCATCTGCACCGATTGTAATTCGTCTTTGGTAGCCATGCTCGCTTGTATCGATTGTAATTCATCTTTAGTGGTCATGTTCGCTTGTAGCGTTTGTAACTCGTCTTTGGTAGCCATGTTTGTTTTAATGGTTTGCAATTCATCGAGTATTTGTTTAATTACTTGCTCGCTCATTTCGTTCCACCCTCCTTTGCCTCTTTCTATTTGCTTAAAAAAAGTATACCATCAAACAAGGTCATAAACAACGTTGCCAATTATTCGCAAGCCGCTTCAAATGTCCATTTTATGAATGATTTGATATGCAAAATCACATTTCGTCTTGGGTTATACGAAATAGACCGGCATGTATGAGGGTGGAAATAACATTTTCATTATTTTGTGTCTCAATGGCAATGTCATGTATAGTAAAATAAGATGATATAATGAAGGAGGATAATCGGATGATTCATCATCTGCAGGATACGGTAACATTGAATAATGGAGTGGAGATGCCCGGATTTGGATTGGGTGTTTACAAAGTCGAGGACGGGCAAATAGCTGCGAATTCCGTTGAAGCTGCACTGAAGAATGGTTACCGCAGCATTGATACAGCTTCCTTTTATCAAAACGAACGTGGTGTTGGACAAGGCATCCGAGCATCTGGAGTACCAAGAGAGGACATTTTTGTCACGTCCAAGGTTTGGAACGATGAGCAGGGTTATGACCAAACATTAAAGGCGTTCGAGACGAGCCTGGAAAAGCTTGGTCTTGATTATTTGGATCTTTACTTAATCCATTGGCCTGTGCATGGTATGTATCAGGAAACGTGGAAGGCAATGGAAAAATTATATGAAACAGGAAACGTCCGGGCCATTGGTGTCAGTAATTTTCATATCCATCATTTGCAGAATTTGATGCAGGCCAGTCATGTAAAGCCGGTCATTGATCAGGTTGAATATCATCCGCATCTGACCCAGGAAAAGCTAAAAGCATTTTGTGACTATAAGAATATTCAGCTGGAAGCATGGTCGCCATTAAAACGGGGGCGCATTTTTGATGAGCCGGTGATTGCCAACATGGCTACAAAATATAGCAAAACCCCCGCCCAAATTATTTTGCGCTGGAATATTCAGAATCATGTTGTGACTATTCCAAAATCTACACACGAGCAACGCATTAGGGAGAATGCGGATGTGTTTAATTTTTCTTTGACAGATGAGGAAATGGGTCAAATCAGCAACTTAAACATAAACGATCGCGTGGGTTCCAATCCGAACAGTTTTGATAAAGTATGACGATAAGGGGGAACGGGAAAAGCTTCCGTTCTCTTTTTATTGGTTGTTTTTCAAGTTTAGCGTTTCACCAGAGCTAAATATCGTCTGTGAAACAAGTTAAACGATTTCAATACAGGAAGAAACATGGTATAATATAAAATCGTGAGCCGAGACTCTATCACTTATTATACCATGACTGTCATAAAGGGGTTTTAATATTGTCGCCAGAACAGATTGGTTTTACACTGCTTTACCTT